>NZ_SNWR01000002.1 GCF_004362215.1 Paractinoplanes brasiliensis
GCCGAACCCCAGCGGTCTCCGTGGCCTCGCGGCCGAACCCCAGCGGTCTCCGTGGCCTCGCGGCCGAACCCCAGCGGTCTCCGTGGCCTCGCGGCCGAACCCCAGCGGTCTCCGCGGCCTCGCGGCCGAACCCCGGCCGACTCCGCGGCCCTCGCGGGTCAACCCCGGCCGTGTCCGTGGCCCCGCGGGTCAACCCCGGCCGCGGTGTTGGCTCTGCTGTGGCTGTGTCCGTGGCCCCGCCGTGGTCGGTCTACGGTTCCCGCATAGGCGCGGCAGACTTGGCTGTGGCCGTGTCTGCGGCCCCGCAAGTGGTCGACCCGCCGTCCCCGTGGCGAGCTCCAGCTGCGCCAACGGTGCCGTAGTGGTCGGGTTGCCGTTCCCGCGGGGCGACTGGGGGCCTTGGCCGTGGGCGGTTCGCCGGTTCCCGTCGTAGCCGGCTCAGGCCCGCGTCGTCACCGCCCAACGCGTCGCCGTCAGCCGTGGACGCGCCGGCCGTCCACGTACGTCAGTTCGACTCTCGCCTCTCCGATCTCCTCAGCCGGCCGCGAGAACAGGTCGCGATCGAGCACGACCAGGTCCGCCCGGAACCCCGGTCGCAAGGTCCCCGAGTCGTCCCGCCGGTTCACGTACGCCGAACCCGCCGTGTACGCCGTCAAGGCGGTCGCCAGATCAAGCCGTTGGCCGGGCAGGAACGGCTCCCGCTCCCCCTCCGGCAGCACCCGGTTGACCGCCACGTGAATGCCCCGCAGCGGGTCCGGGGTGCTCACCGGCCAGTCGCTGCCCCCGGCCAGCCGTGCCCCGCTGCGATACAGGTCCCCGAACGGATACTGCCGCGCCACCGCGGCCGGATCGAGGAACGGGATCGTGAGCTCGTCCATCTGCGGTTCGTGCGCAGCCCAGTACGGCTGCATGTTCGCCGTGGCCCCCAGCTGCGCGAACCGCGGCACGTCGTCCGGATGCACCACCTGCAGGTGCGCCAGGTGGGGGCGGGTGTCGCTCGGCCCGTTGGCGTTCCGTGCCGCCTCGATCGCGTTGAGCGCATCCCGTACGGCGCGATCGCCCAACGCGTGAAAGTGTGCCTGGAAGCCCAGCCGGTCGAGCTCGGTCACATACCGGGGCAGCGCCTCCGGATCGATGAAGGACATGCCCCGGTTCGACGTGGCATGTCCGCAGGCATCCCGGTACGGCTCGGTCATGGCCGCCGTGAAGTTCTCCGCGATGCCGTCCAGCATCAGCTTCACCGTGTCGCAGCGCAGCCGCCCGACCGTCAGCTCCCGCCGGCGCCGGACCAGTTCGGCGACCTGCTCCACACCGAGATCCCGGTCCCACCACAGGGCTCCGACGACCGTCGCGATCAGCGTCTCGTCCCGCGCGGCTTGCGCGTACGCCTCCGAGACGTCCGCGTATCCGTTCGCGGCTGCGAGCATGGCGTCCTGCCAGCCCGTGATGCCCAGCGAAAGCAGCAGACGCTGAGCCCGCATCAGCCCCTCGTACTTCTCCGCGGCCGTGGCGTCCGGCACGTCGACCAGTTCCATGGCGCCTTCCTGCAACGCGCCGACCGGGGTGCCGTCGCTCTCCCGGTCGATCCGCCCACTGACCGGGTCGGGCGTGTCAGCGGTGATGCCGGCCCGCTCGAGAGCCACCGTGTTCACCCAGGCGGCGTGGTGATCACGGTTGAGCAGAAACACGGGCCGATCCGCCACGACGGAATCGAGCAGCCGCCGATCCGGAATCCCGTGCTCGAAGCTCTCCATCGACCACCCGCCCCCGAGAATCCACTCGGCCCGCGGGTGAGCCTCCGCATACTTGCGAACCCGCCGCAGGTACTCATCCCGGTCGGTGGTGCCAGTGAGATCGCACTGCCCCAGCTCAACCCCGCCCATCACCGCGTGGACGTGGGCATCCTGAAACCCCGGGACGAGCAGACGCCCACCCAGGTCGACAACCTCAGTCCGCGGCCCGACCAACTCCCGCAGCTCGGCGCCGCCCACGGCCAGAACCCGCCCATCCTTGACCGCCAGCCACGAGGCACCCTGGTCTCCGCCATCGCTGCCCCGGCCCGTCCGCCCGGAGGCGCCGAGAAGCTCGCTCCTGCCCTGCTCGCTCCTGCCCTGCCCGCTCCTGCCCTGCCCGCTCCTGCCCTGCCCGCTCCTGCCCTGCCCGCTCCTGCCCTGCCCGCTCCCGCCCTGCCCGTCTGAACGGCCGGGCCGGCCTGATTCGTCGGGCGGCGGGTTCGAGCTCGGTCGGCCGAGCCCGCCCACAAAGACGTTCCCCCCAGCAAAGACCAGGTCAGCATGAGTCATGAGCAGCTCCGTCCACCCCAACACCACGCGCCGCCTTGGCGCGAGGCCCCTACATCCCACACCTTCGGAGCCTCTCGTGCGGAACCTGTGGACAACGCCGCCGACCCATTCGCCGGGCCTGTGGACAACCCCCAACCAATCCCGCGATGCCCTAGATCGTTGACCGGAAATTCGGTGCTGGTGGAGACACGCACGGCCGGGTTCGTGACGTAAAGACGAAGAGTGTCCATGATCGGCGTTGCTTACCCGAACGTCGAACCTCACAAGGAAGCCGTGTTGGACGCCGACCTGGACACTCTTCTGATCGCACTGTACGTGGAACTCGACGACCGGATCATCCCGGCCTCACGCCCCCGCCGGGCCCGGCGGGGACCTGGCAGGCCACCGCTGGTCACCGACGCGGAACTGTGCTGCCTGGCGGTGGCGCAGGTTCTGCTGCGCTACAACGACGAACACCACTGGCTACGTGCCGCGCCGGGCAGGGTCGGGCATTTGTTCCCCCGCCTGTTGAGCCAAAGCGAATACAACGAACGCCTCAAGAACGCAGCCGACCTGTTCGAAGCAGCCCTGCGCTGGCTCGCCGGGCGGACACCGGGCAGCGCCGAACCGCTGCGCCTGATGGACGCCACACCGATCGGGTGCGGGCAGTCCAAGACCACCGCGCAACGCTCGGATCTGTTCGGCTACGCCGGCTACGGCTACGAATCAGCGCACTCCCGCTGGTACTGGGGCACGAAACTGTTGCTGATCACCACCCCGGACGGCACGGTCACCGGGTTCAGCCTGGCGAACCCGAAACTGGCCGGCGAACGCGAACAGACCCGCCAGACCCTGACCCGCCAGCCGATCAACCGGCCCGAACCCGGCAGCATCATCGTCACCGACAAGGGCCTCTCCGGCGCCGACGTCGAAGAATTCCTCGACGACCTGGACCTGACCCTGGTACGCCCGGCCCGCCGGGACGAGAAAACCCCGCGCCCGTTCCCGAACTGGCTGCGCCAACGCATCGAAGCGATCATCTGGACCCTGAAAAACCAGCTCGGCCTCGAACACCACAACGCGCGTGTCCCCGCCGGACTCTGGACCCGCGTCCTGCAACGCCTCCTCGCCCTCAACGCCGTGATCTGGCACAACTGGACCATCGACGCACCGGTCAAACGCTCACTAATCGCCTACGACCACTGACCCCGCCACCAGCACACAATTTCCGGTCAACGATCTAGATCGTTGACCGGAAATTCGGTGCTGGTGGAGACACGCACGGCCGGGTTCGTGACGTAAAGACGAAGAGTGTCCATGATCGGCGTTGCTTACCCGAACGTCGAACCTCACAAGGAAGCCGTGTTGGACGCCGACCTGGACACTCTTCTGATCGCACTGTACGTGGAACTCGACGACCGGATCATCCCGGCCTCACGCCCCCGCCGGGCCCGGCGGGGACCTGGCAGGCCACCGCTGGTCACCGACGCGGAACTGTGCTGCCTGGCGGTGGCGCAGGTTCTGCTGCGCTACAACGACGAACACCACTGGCTACGTGCCGCGCCGGGCAGGGTCGGGCATTTGTTCCCCCGCCTGTTGAGCCAAAGCGAATACAACGAACGCCTCAAGAACGCAGCCGACCTGTTCGAAGCAGCCCTGCGCTGGCTCGCCGGGCGGACACCGGGCAGCGCCGAACCGCTGCGCCTGATGGACGCCACACCGATCGGGTGCGGGCAGTCCAAGACCACCGCGCAACGCTCGGATCTGTTCGGCTACGCCGGCTACGGCTACGAATCAGCGCACTCCCGCTGGTACTGGGGCACGAAACTGTTGCTGATCACCACCCCGGACGGCACGGTCACCGGGTTCAGCCTGGCGAACCCGAAACTGGCCGGCGAACGCGAACAGACCCGCCAGACCCTGACCCGCCAGCCGATCAACCGGCCCGAACCCGGCAGCATCATCGTCACCGACAAGGGCCTCTCCGGCGCCGACGTCGAAGAATTCCTCGACGACCTGGACCTGACCCTGGTACGCCCGGCCCGCCGGGACGAGAAAACCCCGCGCCCGTTCCCGAACTGGCTGCGCCAACGCATCGAAGCGATCATCTGGACCCTGAAAAACCAGCTCGGCCTCGAACACCACAACGCGCGTGTCCCCGCCGGACTCTGGACCCGCGTCCTGCAACGCCTCCTCGCCCTCAACGCCGTGATCTGGCACAACTGGACCATCGACGCACCGGTCAAACGCTCACTAATCGCCTACGACCACTGACCCCGCCACCAGCACACAATTTCCGGTCAACGATCTAGGCTGCCGCTACCCCGGGCGGGTGGGCCGGATAGCTCCACCAGACCCCTGGGTGGGCGGCTTTGGTGGTAGGTGCCGTACCGCTGGGGTGGCCGGGCGGCTAGAGGTGGTTAACCCCGGGTGGGTGGGCCGGTCAGGAGTGGTCAACCCCCGGGTGGGTGGGCGGCTAGGAGCCGTTGACACCTAGGTGGGCCGGCTGGGAGTGGTCAGCCCCGGGTGGGTGGGCCGGCTGGGAGTGGTCAACCCCCGGGTGGGTGGGCCAGCTAGAAGCGGTTAACCCCGGGTGGGTGGCCCGGTAGGAGCGGTTCATCGTGCGGCGGATGGGACGCCTGGGTGTCGTCGAGGCTCCGGCCGGTGGGTTGGCAGGGCGGTGACGCCATCGCGCAGGGGAGTGGGTTCTCCTGCCGGACGTAGGCTGGTTGGTGTGCGCCTGTCACCTGTGGCTTCAGCTGGGGTGATGCACACCATGGGGGGCCGATTTGGCGGCTGGGGGAAGACCGGGTATTGTTTTCCGAGCCGCCAGGGAGACGGGCGAGCGAGCGGGACTCTTCGGAGGTCCGGCGCGGCCGTCCTGGAGGAAACCACTGAACCCAGCAGGGTTGATCGGTGTGCCCGTTCACGGGGCTCCGGGGATTCTGTTGAATGGTGGTGCCCAAAGCGATTCGGGCACGGCGAATTCGGGTCTGACCCGGATTTGGCGGAACGGAAAGCAGCGGGTAAAGTTTTGCGAGTGCCCCGGTGCGGTTGGCCGGGTGTGGTTGTTCTTTGAGAACTCAACAGGGTGCTTGATAAGCCAGTGCCAATTAGTTATACCCCGGCCGGCTTCTTTCGGGAAGTTTGGTTGTGGATTCCTTTGGCAGCATTACATGTTGCCGGGACGGTTTTCCAAGTTTTTGTTGGAGAGTTTGATCCTGGCTCAGGACGAACGCTGGCGGCGTGCTTAACACATGCAAGTCGAGCGGAAAGGCCCTTTCGGGGGTACTCGAGCGGCGAACGGGTGAGTAACACGTGAGTAACCTGCCCTGGACTTTGGGATAACCCTCGGAAACGGGGGCTAATACCGGATACGACACACTGACGCATGTTGTGTGTGTGGAAAGTTTTTTCGGTCTGGGATGGGCTCGCGGCCTATCAGCTTGTTGGTGGGGTGATGGCCTACCAAGGCGACGACGGGTAGCCGGCCTGAGAGGGCGACCGGCCACACTGGGACTGAGACACGGCCCAGACTCCTACGGGAGGCAGCAGTGGGGAATATTGCACAATGGGCGGAAGCCTGATGCAGCGACGCCGCGTGAGGGATGACGGCCTTCGGGTTGTAAACCTCTTTCAGCAGGGACGAAGCGCAAGTGACGGTACCTGCAGAAGAAGCGCCGGCCAACTACGTGCCAGCAGCCGCGGTAAGACGTAGGGCGCGAGCGTTGTCCGGATTTATTGGGCGTAAAGAGCTCGTAGGCGGCTTGTCGCGTCGACCGTGAAAACTTGGGGCTCAACCCCAAGCCTGCGGTCGATACGGGCAGGCTCGAGTTCGGTAGGGGAGACTGGAATTCCTGGTGTAGCGGTGAAATGCGCAGATATCAGGAGGAACACCGGTGGCGAAGGCGGGTCTCTGGGCCGATACTGACGCTGAGGAGCGAAAGCGTGGGGAGCGAACAGGATTAGATACCCTGGTAGTCCACGCTGTAAACGTTGGGCGCTAGGTGTGGGGGACCTCTCCGGTTCTCTGTGCCGCAGCTAACGCATTAAGCGCCCCGCCTGGGGAGTACGGCCGCAAGGCTAAAACTCAAAGGAATTGACGGGGGCCCGCACAAGCGGCGGAGCATGCGGATTAATTCGATGCAACGCGAAGAACCTTACCTGGGTTTGACATCGCCGGAAAACTCGCAGAGATGCGGGGTCCTTCGGGGCCGGTGACAGGTGGTGCATGGCTGTCGTCAGCTCGTGTCGTGAGATGTTGGGTTAAGTCCCGCAACGAGCGCAACCCTCGTTCGATGTTGCCAGCGCGTTATGGCGGGGACTCATCGAAGACTGCCGGGGTCAACTCGGAGGAAGGTGGGGATGACGTCAAGTCATCATGCCCCTTATGTCCAGGGCTTCACGCATGCTACAATGGCCGGTACAAAGGGTTGCGATGCCGTGAGGTGGAGCGAATCCCAAAAAGCCGGTCTCAGTTCGGATCGGGGTCTGCAACTCGACCCCGTGAAGTCGGAGTCGCTAGTAATCGCAGATCAGCAACGCTGCGGTGAATACGTTCCCGGGCCTTGTACACACCGCCCGTCACGTCACGAAAGTCGGCAACACCCGAAGCCGGTGGCCTAACCCCTTGTGGGAGGGAGCCGTCGAAGGTGGGGCTGGCGATTGGGACGAAGTCGTAACAAGGTAGCCGTACCGGAAGGTGCGGCTGGATCACCTCCTTTCTAAGGAGCAACTCGACCGTGAAAGCGGTCCAGTAGCCCACGCCACCCGAACGTGGTGGCGGGGTGCTCATAGGCGGAGACACTGGCCAGTCCGAACCGGCAACGGTTCTTCCAGCGAGTACAGCCGGCTCGGTGCTTCGGTACCGGCGGGCAAGGAAAGCGGACGGAAGAATGCGGCTGGGGAAGGCGACACGAGAGAGCACCCTGTTGGGTATCTGAAAGAACAACCCGAAGCCGGCATGGTCCGGCGCCCGTGCTGCGAAAGCCGCGGGGACCCTGGAGACGGGGTTTGGTTGTTTTTCAGCACCAGGCATGACCTGGATTTCATACCGCCAACATTGTTGGGCTGGTGGGGTCTGTGAGGTTGTGGGTTGGTCGTTGGTTGAGAATTGCACAGTGGACGCGAGCATCTTGTTTTCTGTGGTTAAGTTGTCAAGGGCGAACGGTGGATGCCTTGGCACCAGGAGCCGATGAAGGACGTGGGAGGCCGCGATAGGCCTGGGGGAGCTGTCAACCTAGCTGTGATCCCAGGGTGTCCGAATGGGGAAACCTGGCACGAGTCATGTCGTGTCATCCATGCCTGAATACATAGGGTATGTGAGGGGAACGCCGGGAAGTGAAACATCTCAGTACCGGTAGGAAGAGAAAACAACAGTGATTCCGTGAGTAGTGGCGAGCGAAAGCGGATCGAGCCTAAACCAGATACGTGTGATACTTGTCAGGGGTTACGTATCCGGGGTTGTGGGACTTTTCTTTGGCGTGCTGACACGCGCCGGCGGAGTTACAAAGTTGTGGGTTAGTCGAACAGTGTGGGAAAGCTGGCCGTAGACGGTGAGAGCCCGGTAGGCGAAAATTCATGACCTCTGTTGAAGAGCACCCGAGTAGCAGCGGACTCCTAGAATCTGCTGTGAATCTGCCAGGACCACCTGGTAAGGCTGAATACTTCCTGGTGACCGATAGCGGACGAGTACCGTGAGGGAATGGTGAAAAGTACCCCGGGAGGGGAGTGAAATAGTACCTGAAACCGTTCGCCTACAATCCGTCAGAGCCTTAGCTGCAGCAATGCGGCGGGGTGATGGCGTGCCTTTTGAAGAATGAGCCTGCGAGTTAGTGGCACGTGGCGAGGTTAACCTGTGTGGGGTAGCCGTAGCGAAAGCGAGTCTGAAGAGGGCGTTACAGTCGCGTGTTCTAGACCCGAAGCGGGGTGATCTAGCCATGGGCAGGTTGAAGCGTGGGTAAGACTGCGTGGAGGACCGAACCCACCAACGTTGAAAAGTTGGGGGATGACCTGTGGTTAGGGGTGAAAGGCCAATCAAACTCCGTGATAGCTGGTTCTCCCCGAAATGCATTTAGGTGCAGCGTCGTGTGTTTCTTGCCGGAGGTAGAGCACTGGATGGTCTAGGGGGCCTACAAGCTTACCGAAATCAGCTAAACTCCGAATGCCGGTAAGTGAGAGCGCGGCAGTGAGACTGCGGGGGATAAGCTTCGTAGTCGAGAGGGAAACAGCCCAGATCACCAGCTAAGGCCCCTAAGCGTGTGCTAAGTGGAAAAGGATGTGGGGTCGCTTAGACAACCAGGAGGTTGGCTTAGAAGCAGCCATCCTTTAAAGAGTGCGTAATAGCTCACTGGTCAAGTGGTTCCGCGCCGACAATGTAGCGGGGCTCAAGCACACCGCCGAAGCTGTGGCACTCACACATTCATCCGCAACAGGACTTGTCTTGTTGTGCAGTGGTGTGGGTGGGTAGGGGAGCGTCGTGCTACCAGGGAAGCGGCGGGGTGACCCAGCCGTGGAGGTTGCACGAGTGAGAATGCAGGCATGAGTAGCGAATGAAGAGTGAGAACCTCTTCCGCCGGATGACCAAGGGTTCCAGGGCCAGGCTAATCCGCCCTGGGTGAGTCGGGGCCTAAGGCGAGGCCGAGAGGCGTAGTCGATGGATAACGGGTTGATATTCCCGTACCCGCAAAAGAACGCCCAAGACGAACCTGCTTGTACTAACCGCGCAAAGCTTTCAATGGTTTCGGCCGGCGAGAGTGGAGTCCGGGATCTCGGGTGGTAGTAGTTTAGTGATGGGGTGACGCAGGAAGGTAGCTGGTCCCAGGCGGTGGTTGTCCTGGGGTAAGCGTGTAGCCCGGACTATAGGCAAATCCGTAGTCCATTGAGGGTGAGACGTGATGCCGAGCCGTTTCAGGTGAAGTCAGTGATCCTATGCTGCCGAGAAAAGCCTCTAGCGATGTTCTGAGCGGCCCGTACCCTAAACCGACACAGGTGGTCAGGTAGAGAATACTAAGGCGACGGGTGAACTGTGGTTAAGGAACTCGGCAAATTGCCCCCGTAACTTAGGGAGAAGGGGGGCCGGACGCGTGAAGCCACTTGCTGGTGGAGCGTGGTATGGCCGCAGAGAGCAGGGGGAAGCGACTGTTTACTAAAAACACAGGTCCATGCCAAGTCGTAAGACGATGTATATGGACTGACGCCTGCCCGGTGCTGGAACGTTAAGGGGACCTGTTAGCCTGTGAGGGCGAGGCGGAGAACTTAAGCGCCAGTAAACGGCGGTGGTAACTATAACCATCCTAAGGTAGCGAAATTCCTTGTCGGGTAAGTTCCGACCTGCACGAATGGCGTAACGACTTCCCCACTGTCTCAACCACAGGCCCGGCGAAATTGCAGTACGAGTAAAGATGCTCGTTACGCGCGGCAGGACGGAAAGACCCCGGGACCTTTACTATAGCTTGACATTGGTATCCGAATTTAATTGTGTAGGATAGGTGGGAGCCGGTGAAGCTCGGACGCCAGTTCGGGTGGAGGCAATCTTGAAATACCACTCTGTTGGGTTTGGGTATCTAACTTGCGGCCCTGATCGGGTCGAGGGACAGTGTCTGGTGGGTAGTTTAACTGGGGCGGTTGCCTCCTAAAGGGTAACGGAGGCGCCCAAAGGTTCCCTCAGCCTGGTTGGCAATCAGGTGTTGAGTGTAAGTGCACAAGGGAGCTTGACTGTGAGACTGACGGGTCGAGCAGGGACGAAAGTCGGGACTAGTGATCCGGCACTTGCGTGTGGAAGCGGTGTCGCTCAACGGATAAAAGGTACCCCGGGGATAACAGGCTGATCTTCCCCAAGAGTCCATATCGACGGGATGGTTTGGCACCTCGATGTCGGCTCGTCGCATCCTGGGGCTGTAGCAGGTCCCAAGGGTTGGGCTGTTCGCCCATTAAAGCGGTACGCGAGCTGGGTTTAGAACGTCGTGAGACAGTTCGGTCCCTATCCGCCGTGCGCGTTGGATACTTGAGAAGGGCTGTCCCTAGTACGAGAGGACCGGGACGGACGAACCTCTGGTGTGCCAGTTGTCCCGCCAGGGGCACGGCTGGTTGGCTACGTTCGGAAGGGATAACCGCTGAAAGCATCTAAGCGGGAAGCTCGCTTCGAGATGAGGTATCCCACCACCTTGAGTGGGTAAGGCTCCCAAGAGACTATTGGGTTGATAGGCCGGAGATGTAAGCCAGGTAACTGGTTCAGTTGACCGGTACTAATAGGCCGAGGGCTTAACCACCCTAAACATATGAGCGCGTCCACTGTGTGATTCACAGCAAACGAACAGCCCGTACCCCAGGCGTGAAGGCCGGGGGTTCGCTGGTTGACTTCGCGATGCTGACAGCTGTTTCGGTGGTCATAGCGGAGGGGAAACGCCCGGTCTCATTCCGAACCCGGAAGCTAAGCCCTCCAGCGCCGATGGTACTGCACTCGGGAGGGTGTGGGAGAGTAGGACGCCGCCGGACTCAACGTGAAACAGTAGGCCCACCCCGAACGGGGTGGGCCTACTGTCATTTGGGCAGTCGCAGCAGAACCGTCGTGCCGCCACCCGGCGTCTCCTCGAGCGAGATCGTGCCCTGATGACGTTCCAGAATGCGCGAGCAGGTGGCCAGCCCGATCCCGAACCCCTTCTGTTGTTTCGGGTCGACCTGAGCGAACATCTCGAACACGCGCCGCCGCTGCTCGGGTGGAATGCCGATCCCGTTGTCGGCCACCCGCACGATCCACTGATCGGGAGAAGCCAAGGCGCTCACGGTGATGCGGCACGGCCGGTCCGGGTGCCGATACTTCATCGCGTTGTCGATCAGGTTCTGGAAGAGCTGCCGCAGCAACACAGGATCACCCTGAACCGTGGGGAGGTCGTCGGTAGCCGAGATCTGGGCGCCGCTGCTCTCGGTGGCCGTGCGCAGGTCCGCCAGCACGTCCAGCACGACTTCGCCCAAGGGCACAGCCTCGGCCTGGTACGGCGTCTGGCCGGCCCTCGCGTACCGGAGCAGGGCGTCGACCAGCTTCTGCATGCGCTCGACCGAACGGAGCGCGCCGGTCAGCCACTTCGAGGCCCGGTCGTCGAGTTCGCCGGTGTACTCGCCGATCAGCAGGTGGAGGAAACCGTGCGCGGCGGCCATCGGGCGTACGAGGTCGTGACTGACCGCCCCGGCGAACTGTTCGAGCTCCTCGTTCGAGCGGCGCAGCTCCACCATGGCCGCGGCCAGCTTCTCACCGCGGGCCCTGATCTCGGCCCCGGCCCGTTCGAGTTTCTCGCGGTACGCGCGGTCGGCGGTCACGTCGTTCAACGCGACCACCGCGCCCAACACCCGGCCGGCGTCGTCCACGAGGTGGCTGCCCGAGCAGCTCAGCTTGATCGGCGGACGGTTCGGAACCCGTACGGTCATCTCCTGGTTCTCGATTCGGCCCTCGCGCAAGGCCCGTAACAGGGGGATCTGGTCGGGCGTCAGCCGGTTGCCACCCTCTGCGTCGAACAGGCCGTAGCGGTCGGGCAGCACGGACGGGTCCAGCGACACGTCCGCGTCCGAGTCGTGCCATTCGCGGGCCGCCCGGTTGAGCAGCGTCACGTGACCGGTGTGATCGCAGACGACCACCCCGACGTCGATCGTCTCCAGGACGGTGGTGATGAACCGTTTCCGGTGCTCGGCCTCGACGGCGAGCCGTTCCTTCAGGCGGGCCTGCCGGCGTCGTTCGAACAGGGCCACCAGGACGTCGGCCAAATCGGTCAGCCGGGCGCACTGCTCGTCGGTCAGCTCCTTGACCTGTTCGTGGAAGACGCAGAGGGTGCCCAGCGCATACCCGTCAGGGGTGATCAGCGGCGCGGACGCGTAGAAGCGGACGTCGGCGATGCGGCCGTTGACCCACGGGTTGTCGCGGTAGAGGGGATGCTCCGAGGCGTCCGGCACATGCACGAAACGGCCCTTGCGGAACTGGATGGCGCACATCGAGTCGGAGCGGGCGGAGTCGCCGCCCTCGAAGCCGTGTGTGGTGAGCTGGCACTGCCGTGTCTCGTCGATCAGGTTGAGGGTGGCGGTGGGCACCCCGGCGATCAGGGCAGCCACCCGTACGACGGTGGTCAGCTCCTCATCGGCGGGCGCGTCGAGCAGGCAGTATTCGTGCAGCGCGGCGAGCCTGGCCGCTTCGTCGGCCTCGGAGCCGATCACGACAGATGACACCTTTACTTATCGACCGGATATGTCCGTTCCTTAGCGCGCGGAGGGCAGCCGCGTAGAGGGCAGCCGCGTAGAGGGGAGCCGCGTGGAGGGGAGCCGGGTGGAGGCGGGGGAAGCCGCGGAGG
This sequence comes from Paractinoplanes brasiliensis, assembly GCF_004362215.1. Classification (NCBI taxonomy): domain Bacteria; kingdom Bacillati; phylum Actinomycetota; class Actinomycetes; order Micromonosporales; family Micromonosporaceae; genus Paractinoplanes; species Paractinoplanes brasiliensis. The sequence continues at coordinate 12,617 of NZ_SNWR01000002.1, forward strand.
GCAGCCGGGTGGAGGCCAGCCGGGTGGAGGCGAGGGAAGCGGGCGAGATCGCTCAGAGGCTGCCCGAGATTCTGATCAGGGCCGGGCCGAGAACGACGATGAAGATGACCGGGAAGAGGCAGAACAGCACCGGGAACAGCAATTTCACCGTAACCTTCTGAGCCTGCTCCTCGGCCCGCTGACGACGTCGCGTGCGCTGGTCGGCGGCGTGCTCGCGCAGGATTCCCGCCACCGCGATCCCCAGCTCGCCCGCCTGCACCAGAGCCGTCACCAGCGTCTTGAGATCCCGTACGGTGGTGCGCCGCGCCAACGCCCGCAAAGCGTTCGAGCGGGACACCCCCAGCCGCATCTCCTGCAGCACCCGGTTGATCTCGTCCGGCATGGGCCCCCGCAGCAGGTGCGCCACCTGAGCCATCGCCGCGTCCAGGCCCAGGCCGGACTCGACGCCGATCACCAGGGCGTCGAGCATGTCGGGCAGCGAGAGCGTGATCGCCCGCTGCCTTTTCACGCCCGCGTTGTAGACCAGCAGGTCGGGGATGTGCAGCCCCAGGAGCACGCCGAGTACCGCCCCGGGCAGCCCGTACCGCAGCGCGATGCCGTGGGCGATGACGTAGAAGACCAGGCCCAGCACGAGGCCGCCGACGATGCGTCCCCGGATCACCCGGTCGAGCGGCCACGCCGCCGGGTTGCCCGCGAAGTCGAGGTGGCGGAGCAACCGGACCTGTACGGGGGAAGGGGTGACCAGGTCGCCCAGCCGTTGCAGCGCCCACACCACCTGCGGGCGCAGACGACCGCCGAACGGCGCGGCCACCGCGCGTGCCGCGTTCCGGCTGCGGTCGTAGGAGCGCAGGATCCGCAGCATGCGTCGGCGCCGGCTGGGTGGCGCGGCCACCGCCGCCGCGGCGAGAGCGACCGCCAGCACCGATCCCAGCACGGCCAGCGCGACGAGGGCGGGCCCGCTCACCGCTACACCTCGATCCGGGTGACCGCGCGCAGCCACACCGAGCCCAGGACCAGCATCAGCACCGCCACGCCAACCAGCACCAACCCGAGGGTCTGCTGGAACATCGGCATCAGGTAGTCGCGCCGGACCAGGAACAGGACGGCCGTCGTGAAGATCGGCAGGCAGATCAGCACGTACGCCGACATGCGACCCTCGGCCGACAGGCTGCGTACGTGGCGGCGCAGGTAGGCGCGTTCCCGCATGGTGTCGGCGGTGGTCTGCATGACCTCGGCCAGGCTCCCGCCGGTCTCGCGCTGCAGCCGCAGCGCCATCACCAGCCAGGTCAGCTCGGCGCTCCGCACCCGTTCACCGGCGCGTGCGAGGGCGTCCTCGAACTCGCCGTTGATCCGGGTCTCGGACAGCGCCCGGCCGAACTCCTCGGCGACCGGTCCCTCGTCGTCGCGGACCGCGGCCTCGACCGACTGCTGCAGGGTGAAGCCGGAACGCAGCGCGCTGAGGGTCAGCTGCAGCATGCCGGGCAGGTCGTCGGCGAACCGTCTGCGTCGCCTGTCGATCTGCATGGTGAGCAGCATGCCGGGCAGCAGGTAGCCGAGCACGACCCCGGCGAGCAGCCCGAACATCGGTGGGAGCAGCAGCATGCCGACGAGTGCGGCCAGCACGCCGATCAGGAACCGGATGGCCATCCATTCGCTGGGCGCCAGCCCGGTGGCGGCCGCGTCCAGTTTGGGCTCGGCCCGCGCGGCGAGAGCGGTCAGGGCGGGGGAGCGCTCGACATATTGCCCGAGCCCGTGCTGCAGCCGGCGCAGCAGGGGCTCGGTGACCTGTTTGTCGCCGTGGGTGTATTGCCGCAGGGCGGCCAGGCGGCGCTGCGTCGGCGTGCGGCCGAAGAACCGTTCGAGGAGCACGGCGAACAGCAGGAACGTGGCGCCCGCGGCGGGCAGGGCGACGACCCAGCGAGCGGCGTTCACCGGTGCTGCCCACCGAACATCGTGGCCGGCAGCGTCACCCCGTACATGGCGAGCGCGTCGACGAACCGGGGGCGGATGCCGGTCGCTCGCAGCTGAGCCAGGTGGGCCGGCGTCTCGGCGCTCAGGTCGTACAGGAAAAGGTCTTGCAGGGTGATGGTGTCGCCCTCCATGCCCACGACCTCGGTGATGTGGGTGACTTTGCGTGAGCCGTCCTTGAAGCGGGTGATCTGGATGACCAGGTCGACGGCGGAGGCGATCTGGTCGCGGATCGCGCGGCTGGGCAGGTCCATGCCCGCCATCAGCACCATCGTCTCGAGCCGGGACAGCGCGTCGCGGGGCGTGTTGGCGTGCAGCGTGGTCAGCGAGCCGTCGTGGCCGGTGTTCATGGCCTGCAGCATGTCGAGGGCGGCGGCATCGCGGACCTCGCCGACCACGATCCGGTCGGGGCGCATCCGCAGCGCGTTGCGGACCAGGTCACGGGCGCTGACGACGCCCCGGCCCTCGGCGTTGGCGGGGCGGGATTCCAGCCGTACGACGTGATCCTGCCCCAGACGCAGCTCGGCGGCGTCCTCGATCGTCACGATCCGTTCGTCGGGCGGGACGAAGCTGGACAGCACGTTGAGGATCGTCGTCTTGCCGGAGCCGGTGCCGCCGCTGACCAGCACGTTGCGGCGACCCCGTACGCAGGCCTCAAGGAACTCGGCGGCGGGCCGGGTCAGGGTGCCGTACGAGATGAGGTCGCCGGCTGTCAGCGGCGTGGCCGAGAACTTGCGGATCGTCAGCGACGCGCCGTCCAGGGCGATCGGCGGCACGATGGCGTTGACGCGGCTGCCGTCGGGCAGGCGGGCGTCCACCATCGGGCTGGCCTCGTCGACGCGACGGCCGACGCGGGCGCAGATGCGGTCGATGATGCGGCGCAGGTGGGCGTCGTCGTCGAACTCGACCTCGGTGCGCTCGATCCGGCCGAAACGCTCCACATAGATGTTCTTGGCCCCGTTGGCCATGACCTCGGTGACCGACGGGTCGCGCAGCAGCGCCTCGATCGGGCCGTGGCCGAGGACCTCGTCGGTGACCTCCTTGACGATGCGGGCCCGGTCGCCGCCGGAGAGCGGGGTCTCCTCACGGGCCAGCAGCTCGAACAGCACCTCGCGGACCCGGGCGTCGAGCGCCTCGTCGCTGCCGCGGCTGGCGTACAGGGTCGGGCCGAGCTCGTCGGCCAGGCGTCGTTGGATCCGCAGACGCACGTCGTAAACCGGGTCCGCGGCTTGCCGCCCGGCCGCTCGATAGCGCTGGCCGGCCCCGGACCCGCGGCCGGCCGGCTCCTCGACCGGCTCCTGCGATTCCTCGCCGCCGCCCCGGCTGCCGTACATGCCGAGGCGGGCCGACAGGCTCATCGCGTGACCTTCTTGGGCTTGCGCGGGCGCCCGAACAGGCCGCGTGTGACGACGGGCTCGGTATCGGTGCCCGCGCAGCGGTCGGCGAGCTGGCGGATGGCCCGGCTGACCGGGTGCAGCGGGTCGGTGAGCAGCAGCGGCTCGCCTTGGTTGACCGAGAGCAGCACGTCACGGCTGGACGGCACGAGCGTCGCGAACGGCATGCCGATCGCCTCCTCGATGTCGGCCGCGGTCAGGTCGACCTGGGCTTTGGCCCGGTTGAGGACGAGCAGGCTGCGGTCGCGCGGGTAGTCCAGCATGTCGAACATCTCGACGGTCAGCCGCACCGATTTGAGCGTCGGCAGGTCGGGCGTGACGATCGGGATGAACCTGTCCGAGACGTCGAGCGCGGCCAGCACCTGATCGGTCACGACGGCGGGGGTGTCGATCACGATGAAGTCGTAGTGCGGCCGTGCCACGTCCAGAATCTCCAGTACCAATTCCCGCCGTACGTGTTCCCCCTGTGCCGGACTGCCGGGGGCGAGCAGCGTGTCGATGCCGGGGCGGTACGGGGTCACGATCGAGCGCAGCCCGGGCTCGTCGAGGCGGCCCGCCATCGCGATGCTTTCCGCGATGCTGCGGTCGGGCGGCAGCCTGAGCATGATCGCCACGTCGCCGAACTGCAGGTCCAGGTCGACGAGGAGGACCCGGCGAGCGCCGCCGGCCCACAGTCCCACGGCCAGGTTGACGGCCACGAAACTGCGCCCGCAGCCGCCCTTGCCGGCGAAGACGGTGATGATGCGCCCGTGCGGGGTGGTCTCGGCGCCTGAGCGCATCGTCGTGCTGAGCGCCTTCGAGATGTCGACCGAGCGGCTGGTCGCTTGGCGAACGCCGTCCCAGTCCGATTCCAGCACCACATCCCGTACGCCGGCTTGCAGGCACCGGATGATCTCGCGCGGCTCGATGCCGCGGCGCACCAGCACGACGCCGATCAACGGCCGCTGCAGCCGCTGGTAGGCAGTGAACATCAGCGCCTCGTCGAGGTCGACGGAGGCGCCCATGAGCACCAGCAACGTCTCCGGGTAGCGCGGCAGGTGGGCCTCGAGCTCGGCCATGCTGTACACGATCGAGCCGCCGGCGGACTGGAACTCCGGCCCGCGCTGCGCCAGCACCTCGCGGTCCGGTTCCAGATAGACGTACAGGCTCATCCGGCCGCCCCGCTCACAGCCGCGGACGGCGCCGCGGTGACGGTCGCCTCGGCGCCCAGCAGACCGAGGTGCAGCAGGCCACGGTTGTAGCCGTTGACCAGCTCCTCGGCCTGGCCCGTGGTCACAGCCAGGGTCACCACGTAACGGGTCAGCTGCTCGGTGGCCCCCGCGGCGGGGGTGGGTACCACGGTCGACATGACGGCCGCGGCGCCGCTGGGCTGCACGACGATCGAGGACGGGCCGGGCTCCGCGCTCTCGCCGACGCTGAGAACGGTCACCCGGGGCAGCAGCACGCTGGTTCGCTGCGGGGTGGTCTCGGTCTCCTGCTTGGGCACCGTCAGGAAGACAGCCACCCGGTCGCCGCGCTTGACGTTGCCCGCGACCTGCGGTGCGATGCCCAGCTGCACGCTGACGGCGAGGCGGTCCGGTGGCACCCGGAAGGTAGCCGTGGGCTCGGCGTCGGGCTTGGCCGCCTCCTCGAACTGCCGGCTCAGCAGCATCTGGTCGGGCGCCAGGTCGGCGTTGAGCCGTTTGCCGTCGAGCGCCGGGTCGAGCCGGGTCAGCGCACCCGACGGCACGGTCTCGGCGGGCATCAGCACCTGCCGCACCAGGCGCCGGGAGCGAATCTGCGCGCCGGTCGTGCCGCTCGCGATGGTGGCCGTGGCGAGCAGCACCCACGTGCCCTGCTTGCCCTCGACCGCACGACGGTCGGCGCCGCGCGCGTAGACGACCACCGCCATCGCGCTCAGCAGTGCCAGCACGGCGGCGACACCCAGCAAGACGACTCGGCGGAGCATGCCCTACCCCCTCGGCCCGTTCATCCCGTACGCCCGATGACCGTGGCCCCGAAATCAGCGCCGCTGCCGAAGAGCGGGTTGTCGACGGGCACGACCGTCCTGGTGAAGTAGCCGTAGGCGCAGGCGGAGACGGTGCACAGGGCCTTCTGCAGCAGGGACGGCACGCCGCCGGGCGACAGCAGGTTGGCCGCGGCCTGCGTCACCCCGGGGATCAGCGCGTCGTAACCGGTCACGACGAACGACGCGAAACCCGCGATCCGGTACGACGGGGTGAGGGAGAGCAGGGCCGGCTCGATGTCGTCGAAGATGGGGACGAGGACCGGCTGACGGGTGGCGTACAGGGTCTGTAGCCGGTTGCGGCAGGGCAGTCCGGCGAGCAGGCCGGAGAGGGCGAAGCCACGGGGTTCGTCGCCGACCTTGAGGCTGAGCTCGCAGTTGGCGTCGGGCGGGTTCATGTTGTTGTCGTAGAGCCAGGTCCAGCCGCGCGGTTTGGTGAGGTTGATCGGGGTGGTGCAGGAGGGCAGCGGCAGGCCGGCGGCCGAGACGGAGACCACCTGGGCGACGGCCCCTTCGGCGGAGGCGTTCGGCGCGGGCAGCCCGAGGAAGGGGAAGAGGCCGAGTTGGCCCGTCAACCCGGCCAACGGGCCGTAGAAAACGGTGCCGTTGCCGGTCATCCGCTGCCAGTCGCACAGCGAGATGCCGAGCGCGAAGACCTTGGTGATGCTGGGCGGACCCCACGCGACCCGGCCGCACGCGCCGACCTTGGCGCCGGCGTAAGGGGTGCCCGACAGCTTGCCGGCGAAGGTGGGTGGCAGCAGCGTCGAGCCGCTCGACATGCGGGTGCTGGTGCGTACCTCGACCGACTTGCCGCCGGTGACCGACGTGGGCGGGCAGGCGGTGGGGCTGTTCCACGCCGAGCAGGCTTGACCCGGTACGCCGGTGAGGCAGATCTGCGAGTCGACCAGGCGCCGCTTGATGTTCTTGACCGCGTACGTCTGGGCCACCGCGTTCTGGGCGGCGGTGGTGCAGTCGGCGCTGTTGCGGACGCACCGCATCGCGATCGCCCAGGAGCCGGCGTCCGCGCCGGACTGCAGCTCGGTGCGCTCCAGCGAGAGCTGCGCGACGTCGATGACCAGCGCGCCGGCGCCGAAGAAGACACCGGTGCCGAGCAGCACCGCGAGCATGGTGGCGACCACGCCGTGCTCGGACGCGTGCGTACGCCGGACACGGCGGATCAGCCGGTGCACGACATCACCCCGGTGGCCGTGAGGGTGGTGATGCTCGAGGAAGGCCCGAACATGGCCATGAAAACGAAAATGGGTGTCACAGCAGTGAAGGGCTGTGACGCCGTCACCGTCGCATCGGCGGTGGTGGTCGAGCTGCTGGTGCACAGGGTGCTGGTGACGGTGGCGTTCGTGCCCGCCATCCCCCGCACTCTGGCCTGGATCGTCGCGGGGGAGCCGTTCAGCGCCGCGGTCCGGGCCCCTTCCCGGACGGCGGCGCTGAGCAGCGTCTGTTGTTGCAGTGCCCGCCCGAAGTCGATGACGCCGAAGACGAGCAGCAGCATCAGCGGCAGCACGATGGCGAACTCCACCGCGGCTGCGCCCTCCTCGACCCGGGCCGGCCTGTGTGCGGCACGTGGCTCGGGGCGGAGGTGGGAACGGCTGGCGGTTCGCACGGTCGTGGCTACCGGCCTTTCAGATCGTCACGTGACGACAAGCTTGTTGCCGACCGTCGTGAAGAGGTCGCTGATCTTGCCGCCGAAGAGGGTGGCGCCGGCGATCAGGGCGATCGCGATCAGCATGACCAGCAGGCCGTACTCGACGGCGGTGGCGCCCTCGTCGTTCTTCCTGGTGAGGCGAGCGGTCAGGTGCGCGGCGACATAGTGAAACGGCAGCATGGTGGGTCCCCCCGGTCAGATTCAGGCCCGGAGTCCCGCGCCTGCGCCATACGTATCGGGGGTCGCCGCGCAGAGTTGAGCCGCGAGCACACACAGTCAGGGTGCGGGGGCGTTGCTGTTGCGCTGGGCCAGAACCGAGCGCAACATGCTCGCCAGTTGGTCGGCCGTGAACGGCTTGGCGATGAAGGGCGCGCCGCGCTTGATGATGCCCCGGCGGATCGCGATCTCCTGTGGCATGCCGGACATGTAGACCGTCTCCATGCTGGGCCGGACCGCGCAGGCCGACCGGGCCAGTTCGCCACCCGACACCCCGGGCAGCCCCAGGTCGGTCATCAGGACGTCGATCTTGCCCTCGTGTACCCGGCACGTGGTGATCGCGCTGACCGCGTCGGTGGCCACCAGCACCCTGAACCCGCGCAGCTCGAGCATCTGGGACGTCATCTCGCGCAGGTCCTCATCGTCCTCGACCAGCAGGACGACCGGGCCTTGCTGCGGCGCCGAGGTGTTCCACATCGCCTCTCCCCTCGGGCTCGGGCGAGCCGTACGGGGGTGCGGCTCTGCTGCGGGCCGCACGCGCGGCGTGGCCTCACCAGAACGCTAGGCGACGAGGCCACCCCACCGGAGGAATTCGGCGGAAAACTGGCCTAGTTACCCTCGGCGCGTCCCAGGCGCCAGTAACCCATGAACGCCACCAGCTTGCGGTCGACCCCGCACTCGGCGACCAGGTGGCGGCGCAATGTCTTGATCATCGCTGCCTCGCCGGCGAGCCAGGCGTAGAAGCGGCTGACGTCCACGACCTCCTCCGGGACCTCCCAGAGCATGTCGTGGTCGACGTCGACGTCCTCGATCTCGACAGCCGGCCCCGGCCGTTCCTCGCCGAAGATGCGCCGAGTCGCCGCGCGTACGGCGGGAACCAGCTTTTCACCGTGGGCGGCGTTGTCGCGGGCGAGCCAGGTGACCCGGACACCCGCGGGCGCGATCAGCTCGAGAGCGTCCGCGGCCGAGGGCACCTCGAGCAGGGCCTCGCCGCGCGCGTCGGCCGGCAGCCGCTCCAGGATCGAGGCGATGGCCGGCGCCGCGGTCTCGTCGCCGCCCAGCAGCAGGCAGTCGGTGTGCGCGGGCGGGTGGAAGTCGATGCCCCCGTGCGGGCCGTCGAAAAGAGCGTTCGGACCCATCAGGTACGCCGGGGTGCCCGGAGCGGCCTCGACGGCGAACCGGGACGCGGGCCCGTCGACGCCGTGCAGCACCATGTCGATGTCGACCTCGCGCAGCTCGGGGCGGACCGCGCGCACCGTGTACGTCCGGATCGGGTTGCGCTGTTCCGCGGGCAGCTCACGCCACTGCGTGTACCAGTCCGCGCCCGTCGGCAGGTGGGCCAGGCCCGAACCGGGCAGCGGCGGGATCAGCTTGATGCGCTGGTCGTAGCCGTTGTCGGCGAACAGGTCCAGGTCGTCGCCGGTGAAGGTCACCCGCACGAAATGGGGGCTGAGCCGGCGCACCGCCCGCACCTCGGTGGCGAAGAAGCGCCACGGCATCGTGCCGGCGGCCAGGTCGACGGTCTGGGTCACGGGTGGCCTCCTGAGCAACGTCCCAAACGTAAGGTACGCCTAACCTAACCTGTCCGTTCGGGAGCTGACCAGCGGGGCGTTGCCTTTGGCGGTCCGGCGATTACCGCCCGGCGGACGCGTCGTCGGGCCGGGCGACCACTTCGGCGGCCTCCATCGCCTCCCCACGGTCACCATTCGCATCCCCGTGGGCGCCGTTGGTTTCCCCACGGGCGTCGTTCGCTTCCGCACGGGAACCGTTCGCCTCCGCATCGGCCGCGGCAGCCGACGAATAGACGCGCGGCTTCGGAATCGCCACCTTTGCCCGAGCTGGGCGAGGCGGCTTGGCCTTCGACGTCGGCGCAGGGGAAGGCGCAGGCGCAGGCCCAGGCGCAGGCGCAGCCCCAGGCGCAGGGGAAGGCGCAGGCGCAGGGGAAGGGGGAGCGCCCAGCACAGGGACAGCGGCCGGTTCCTTCAGCCCCACCTCGGCCGGCCCCTCAAGAATGTCGAACCGATCAGCCATCGGCGAAGCGGCCACACCAGGGGCACGACCCGCACGCGTACGCGGGATCAACCCCCCGTCCCGCTCCGGCACCCCGACCAGCACAGCGGCCACCTTGCCCGGCGCGACCTGCTCGAGTTCCGACGCGGCCCGTACGGCGGCGGCCCGGGTGGTGCGGCGATAGTCGGTGACCAGCAGCACCTGATCGCTGTGAGCGGCCAGCCCCAGGCCGTCGGACACGCTGAGCAGCGCCGGCGAGTCGAGCACGACAACGTCGCACTGGCCTTTGAGCTCGTGCAGCAGGCCGGTCAGCCCGCCCGCGGCCAGCAGGTCGCTGTTGCCTTCCCGGTCGGCGCCGGCCGCCAGCACCCGCAGGTTCACGATCGCGCCGGCGGCCAGGGTCTCGCCCAGCGAGTGCCGGCCCGCCAGCACGTTGGTCAGCCCACGGTCGCGGGAGAGGTCGAACATCAGGTGCAGGGCGGGGCGGCGGACGTCGGTGTCGACCAGCACAACCCGGCGACCGGCCTGGGCCAGGACGACTGCCAGGTTGGCCGCCGTGGTGCTGCGGCCCTCGCCCTCCCGCGCGCTCGTGACCAGCACGGTGGACGGGCCGTGCAGCCGCGGGTCGAGCCGGGCCCGCAGATACCGGTAGGCCTCGGCGTCGGCGGAGTCGGGGGCGCGCAACAGCACCGGCAGTGGCGCGCCTGGCCCACGCGACCGCCGGGCCCGTGGGATCGTGGCCAGCACCGGCACCCCGGTCACCCGCTCGTAACCGGCCCGCCCGCGGATCCGGTCGCGGCGACGGGCCAGCCACACCGCCGACAGCAGCCCGAGCAGCAGGCCCAGCACCGCGCCCGCCACCAGGTAGGCCCAGAGCGGGCGGCGCTGCTCCTCGGCCCGGGTCGCCGGCGAGACGAGCGAGGCCGCGATGCCGTACTGGCTGACGCTGCTGTTGCGGTAGCGCACGTATTCGGCCGCCATGGCCTGGGCCCGTTGTTGTGCCGTGGCGGCGTTGCTGTGGTCGTATGTGAACACGACCGCGGCCCCGCCGCCGGCGGCAGGCTCGACCGTCAGGCCGCGGGTCAGTTCCTCGGGGCTGATGCCGAGCTGTTCGGAGACCTCGCGCAGGACCGTGCCGGAACGGGCGATCTCGCGTTCCGTCCCCGGGTTGGCGGGCACCACGTCGATGCCGGGACGCAGCCGCGGGCTGACCACGGCGGTGGCCGTCGAGCGGTGGCCGGGTTTCTCGAGGCGGCTCACCCCGTACGCCCCGGCAGTGATCAAAACGGTCACCAGGACGATCCACCAGCCGTACCCACGCAGAAGCCGCACAGGCCTGCCATCCGTCGTCATGCCGGGTCCGCCCTCCCGCGATGCCGCCTCACCGGCAGCCTACGGCGGTGACGACACGGGCCGCCAGCGGCCGGTCTGTCGGTTACCGGCAAGGATGGAGGCATGCCGATTCTCTACGGCGGGGACTACAACCCCGAGCAGTGGCCCGCGGACGTCTGGGCCGAGGACGTCCGGCTCATGCGCGAGGCCGGCGTGAACCTGGCCACTGTGGGCGTGTTCTCCTGGGCGCGCATCCAGCCCGACGAGGGCGTCTTCGACTACGAGTGGCTCGACCAGGTCATCGACCTGCTGCACGAGGCGGGTGTCGCGGTCGACCTCGCCACCGGCACCGCCTCGCCGCCTCCGTGGCTCACCACGAAATACCCCGCCGTGCTGACCGAGAGCGCCTCGGGCGTGACCCGCTGGCCGGGCAGCCGGCAGCACTACGCCCCGACGTCGCCCGACTATCGGCGGCTCGCTTCCGATCTCGTACGGACCACGGTGGAGCGCTACAAGAATCACCCGGCCGTGGTGCTCTGGCACCTCAACAACGAGCTCGGCTGCCACGTCGCCTACGACTACTCGGATCAGGCGGCGGCCGCGTTCCGACGCTGGCTGACCGAGAAGTACGGCGATGTCGACGCGCTCAACGCGGCCTGGGGCACGATGTTCTGGTCGCAGCGCTACACCGATTTCGAGCAGGTCCTGCCGCCGCGGCACGCCCCCTACAGCGTCAACCCGGGGCAGGTGCTCGACTTCCGCCGGTTCAGCTCCGACATGCTGCTCGAGCTGCTGCGCATGGAGAAGCGGATCATCCGCGGGTCGGGGGCCACGCAGCCGCTGACGACCAACATGATGAGCGCCTTCAAACCCACCGACTACTGGGCGTGGGCGGACGAGGTGGACGTGATCGCCGATGACACGTACCCGGATCCGCGCGACCCCCGCTCGTACCGGGATGGCGCCTTTGCCCGTGATCTGATGCGTTCGCTCAAACCGGGCCGGCCGTGGATCCTGATGGAGCAGGCGCCCAACTACGTGAACTGGCGCGAGAACAACGCGGCCAAGGCGCCGGGGCAGATGGCGGCGATGAGCATGCAGGCGGTCGGGCGTGGGGCCGATGGAGTGCTGTTCTTCCAGTGGCGGCAGTCGTCGGCCGGGTCCGAGAAATACCACTCCGGCATGCTTCCTCACGGCGGTCCCTCCACCCGTACGTTCCGCGAGATCTCACAGCTGGGCGCGGAACTCGCCGCCCTCGGAGACCTGCCCACGCCCGGTCGGGAGGCGCAGGTGGCGATCGTGCTCGACTGGCACAGCTGGTGGGCGCTCGACCAGCCCAACCATCCGGCGCCGCTCGACTACATCGCCCAGGTGCGCGCCTGGCATGCCGCGTTCCTGGCGGCCGGGGTGCAGACCGATTTCGTACGGGCTCAGGGACCGTTCGACGGCTACCGCCTGATCGTCGCGCCCAGCCTGCACCTGGCGCCGTCGTTGGAGGAGCTGACCGCGTACGTGGCGGCGGGCGGGCACCTGCTCACGACGGCGTTCACCGACATCGTGGACGAACACGACCGCTTCCTGCCCGGCGGCTTCACACGGCGGCTGGGTGCCGTGCTCGGCGCCACGGTGACGGACTTCGCGGGCGTGCTCCCCGGTGAGGCCCCCGTACGCGGTGACGGCTTGAACTTCGAGGGCACAGTGCTGGCCGAGGTCCTGCACCTCGACGGCGCTTCGGCGCTGGCCACGTTCGGCGACGGTTCCCCGGCGTTCACCCACCACCCGTACGGCTCGGGCAGCTCCTACCACCTGGCCACGGTCGCCGACCCGGCCGGAACGGAGGCCGTCACGGCGTACGTGGTGAACGCCCTCGACCTGACGCCGGTCGTCGCGAACCTGCCCCCGCACGTGGAGGCGTGCGCCCGCGGCCCGATGCTGACCCTGATCAACCACAATCCGACTCCGGTCGAGGTCGACGGCCAGATCCTCGGACCGTACGGCTACCGCATCACCGGCCCCGAGTCGTGACCCGGGTGTGGGACTGACGATCCTGCTCAACCTCCTACTCCGATGAAGCCCGCCGCCCTTTCGTCGACCTGCCGTTTCGCCGTTTCGCCGGTGCACTCCGGCCCGATCCGCCAACCGTCCGCTGACGTTCGCGTCCCTCCGCACATCTGGACTGTTGGCCGCGTTCCCCCACGGGCCTAAGATCTTCGGCGCGGCGGCTGACCATCATGGATGCCGGCAGACGGACCGGAGATCGACATGGCACTCACACCGCGCGGGCTCACCGTCATCAGCCTCGCCGTCGGCGCGGCCGGCAACGCGCTCATGTGGGCGGCCGGCGCGGAGTTCCCGATCTACCCACCGCCGAACCTGGTGATCCTCGTCGCGGGCGCATTGATCGCCGGCCTGGTGCGGCGCAGCTGGGCTCCCGCAGTCGGCGCGTTCTGCGGGCTGGCGATCATGGTCGCCTTCGCGATCATCAGTCTCGTCAACGGTGCCGGAACCGGGCACCTGACCGGTACCGCCGGAGTGCTCGGCGCGATCGGCACCGTGCTGCACCTGGCCGGCTCGGCCGCCGGCGCCGGCGCGGGCGCGGTCGCAACCGTCCTCGAACGCCGTGCGGGCCGCTGAGAACGACCGGCCACGTTGCTGCTCAGTCAGGAGCCGTGACTGTTCGGCGTCCGGAAGCGGCCGGGGCTCAGCCGGCCGGGCCTTCGATCCTGGTGGTCAGGTTGAGAACGTCGGGGACGGCGTCCAGCACGGTGACTTCCACCAGGGCGCCGTCGCTTCCGTATCGGCGGCGGTAGTCGTCGTAGGGGTAGTCGGCGATCGGCAGCCAGGATCGGTGTCCGCGCGGGGGATGGTTCTTTTGCGTCACCGCCCCGGAGTTGAGCCGGCAGAGTTCGATTCCCGCGCCGTGCCGCTCGACGAGCATGCGGGTGTCGACGTGCAGGATCACCTGGTCCTCGCTGCGGTACGCCTTCGCCTGGCGCAGCCGGTCCAGCCGCTCGGCACTGGCCCAGAAGAAGACCCGGGAGTTGATGGCGGTGAGGTACTCCGTCAGCGACGAGCCGGGATCGATCTTCTCCGCGATGAACTTCATCGGCTTCTGGTCGCGGATCACCGCCGGTGGCAGGCCGGGTGCGCGCAGAGTGGTGGACTCCTTGCGAGGTGCGTTCAGGAGCCGGTCACGTGCGGCGGCGTCGAGGCCGAACAGATCGATCAGCCGCTGCGTGGACAACAGACCGTGCCGTTGCACCGACGGCCAGGCGGTCGCCGACATTGTGTGGAACACCCGCGGGTGGCGTGCGATCAGTTCCTCGACGTCCATGCCGGCCATCATGCCGGACGTCGTCGGCCCCGGGCGGCCGTGAGCCTCGAATGTGAGTGCGTGGGTGGTTTCCGGCTGTCGATCCGCTTGGTCGGCGAGGTGCTCGCGGCTATGGACACCAGATTTACCGGCATCTATGGTTGGCGGATCCGCCGCCGTATCGAAGCGCTTCGACGAAGGGCACGCCGGGCGCATTCCGTAGCTGAGGTGAATCGCACATGCGAAGGCGTTCCCTGGCGGTTCTGGCCGCCGGATTGCTGGCCGTTCCGGTCGTCCCCGGCGCGGCCCGTGCCGAGCCGTCCTACCCGTTCCGCGACCCCGCCCTGCCCCTGCAGGCGCGCGTCGACGACCTCGTCGGGCGGCTCACGCTCGACGAGAAGGTCCCGCTGCTGCATCAGTATCAGCCGGCGATCCCGCGCCTGGGCGTCGGCTTCTTCAAGACCGGCACCGAGGCGCTGCACGGCGTGGCCTGGTCGACCGACATCGACAACGGCGGCGCCGTGGTCACCGCCGACGGCACCAGCTTTCCGCAGGCCGTCGGGCTGGCCAGCACCTGGGACCCCGAGCTGATCAAACGGGTGGGCGCGGCGGTCGGTGACGAGGCCCGCGGGTTCCATGCGCGGAAACCGCGCGTGTTCGGGCTCAACCTGTGGGCGCCGGTGGTGAACCTGCTGCGCGATCCGCGGTGGGGGCGCAACGAGGAGGGCTACTCCGAGGACCCCCACCTGACCGGGGCGATCTCCACCGCGTACGGGAAAGGGTTGCAGGGTCCTGACCCGGACCACCTGAAGACGGCTCCGACGCTGAAGCACTACCTGGCCTACAACAACGAGACGCGGCGCGACACCACCTCGTCGAACGTGCCGCCGCGGGTGCTCAACGAGTACGACCGGGCTGCGTTCAAGCCGGCGTTGACCGCGAACGCGGCGACCGGCGTGATGGCTTCCTACAACCTCGTCAACGGGCGTCCCACCACAGTGGACCCGGATCAGGCCGGGCTGCTGCGCGAATGGTCGGACTACCCGCTGTTCAACGTCAGCGACGCGTGGGCGCCGAACAACCTGACCGGCTCGCAGGCCTACTTCGCGACGCAGGCCGAGGCGAGCGCGGCGCTGCTCAAGGCCGGGCTGGACAGCTTCACTGTCGACGACACCAACGGCGCGCCCACGGTCGCCGCGGTCAAGCAGGCGCTGGCGCAGGGGCTGCTCACGCAGGCCGACGTCGATCGGGCGGCCGGGCACGCGCTGAGCATCCGGTTCCGGCTCGGTGAGTTCGATCCGGGTGGGGGCCCGTACGCGGGAATCGACGCGTCGGTCATCAACTCGCCGGCGCACCGGCAACTCGCGCGGGAGACCGCAGGGGACGCGATGGTGCTGCTCAAGAACACGCGCGGCGCTCTGCCGCTGCGGCCGGGCGGCAAGGTCGCGGTCGTCGGGCCGCTGGCCGGTGAGCTCTACACCGATTGGTACGGCGGCAAGCTTCCGTACGAGGTGACGGCCGTCGACGGCATCGCGGAGCGCGCGAACGAGGTGGTCAGCGGCTCGGGGGCGGACCGCATCGCGCTACGTTCGGTCACCACCGGCAGTTACCTGACCGCCAACGGCGACAGCCCGGCCACCGTGACCGCCCCGGCCGCCGACGCCGCCGCCCAGTTCGACGTCGTCGACTGGGGGCAGGACGTGGTGACGCTGCGCAACGTGGCCAACGGCCGCTACCTCGACGGCGGCTTCCTGACCCGCGAGGAGCAGCCGGGCGGCTGGTTCGTGCAGCAGCAGTTCAAGCTCGAGCCGCAGGCCGACGGCAGCGTGGTGCTGCGTTACGCCGGGTACGAGACGTCGGAGAGCTGGTTCGGGCCCGACGTCTACGTGACCGCCGGCGCGGACGGCCGGCTGTCGCTGGGCTCGCCGGACGCGGCCGGGGCGACACGGTTCACGCGTGAGGTGCTGCGCAGTGCGATCGACGAGGCGGTGGCGGCGGCGAAAGCGGCGGACACGGCCGTGGTCGTGGTCGGCAGCCAGCCCATGATCAACGGGCGCGAGGCTCACGACCGTACCGGAACCGGTCTTGCCGCCGGGCAGGAAGCGCTGGTCAGAGCCGTGGTGAAGGCGAACCCGCGTACGGTCGTGGTGTTGCAGACCAGTTACCCGGTGTCCGCTTTGCCCAAGGAGGTGCCGGCCGTTCTGTGGACGACCCACGCCGGGGCCGAGACGGGGAATGCGCTGGCCGACGTGCTTTACGGCGACCGCAATCCGGCCGGGCGGCTGACCCAGACGTGGCCCGCGTCGGTCTCCGGTGATCTGCTCGAATACGACATCATCACGTCGGGGCAGACGTACCTCTACAGTTCCGATCGGCCGCTCTATCCGTTCGGGCACGGGTTGTCGTACACCTCGTTCCGGTACGGGAAACTGTCGGTCGGCGCCGGTAAGGTGTCGGTCGCCGTCACGAACACCGGCGCCCGCGACGGCGACGAAGTGGTGCAGCTCTACACGCACCAGAGAACCTCCCGCGACCGTACGGCGGTCAAGCAGTTGCGCGGTTTCACCAAGGTGTCCCTGAGAGCCGGGCAGACGAAAACGGTGACGTTGCCGCTGAAGCCGTCCGATCTGGCTCGCTGGGACCAGACTCGGGGCCGCTGGATCGTCGAGTCGTCGGCCTATGACGTTCTCGTCGGGGCGTCGTCGGACGACATTCGTGTGCGGGGTGTCCTGCCGGTGAAAGGCGAGACGATTCCCGCCCGAAACCTTCGTTCCCCCGTACGGGCGGAGACCTTCGACGCGTATGCCGGGGTCCGGCTGCTCGACGAGACAAAAGCCGCCGGAACCGTTGTCGGGGCGACCGCCGACGGGCAGTGGGTCGCGTACAAGGACGCCGCGCTGAACGGGGTCACATCGTTCACCGGCCGTGTTTCCGGCGCCGGAACCGTGCAGGTGCGCCTCGGCTCGCCGACCGGCCGCCTGCTCGGCGCCGCCACCGCCCCGGGGACGGGCGGCGTCTACTCGTACGCGAAGGTGAAGGCGACCCTGCCGCGCACCTCCGGCCGCCATGACGTGTATCTCGTGCTGAGCGAGGGGGTGCGGCTGGCCGAGTTCGCCCTGCGATAGCGTGCGCGCGTGACCAGGCCTTTTGCCCCCGCCCTGGACCGCCGGCGGATCAACCGGTGGACCGCGGCGGCCTCGCCCCGGTCCGCTGGTCAGTAGGATTCCCGGCAGGGGAGGGTGGATGGCGACGATCAACGACGTGGCTCGGGCGGCCGGGGTGTCACCGAGCACGGTGTCGTACGTGCTCAGCGGCCGCCGCCCGATCTCGGCGCAGACCCGCGCCCGGGTGCAGGCGGCCATCGCCGAGCTCGGGTTCCACCCACATGCGGGGGCCCGCGCTCTGGCCAGCAGCCGCACCAGCGTGCTGGCCCTGGTCGTGCCGCTGCGGGTCGACGTCAACGTGCCGGTCATCATGCAGTTCGCGACGGCCGTGGTCACCGCCTCGCGGGTGCACAACCACGATGTGCTGCTGCTGACCAAGGACGAGGGCACCGCCGGGCTGGAGCGCGTCGCGCACAGCACCATGGTCGACGCGCTCATCGTGATGGATGTGGAACGCGACGACGTGCGCATTCCGGCCCTGCGCCGCCTCAAGCAGCCGTCCGTGCTGATCGGGCTGCCCGAGCACCCGGACGGCATCGCCTGCGTCGACCTGGACTTCGAGGCGGCCGCGGCCGAGGCCCTGCGGCACCTGTCGTTCCACGGGCACCGCCGCATCGCGCTGGTCGGGCCCTCGCCCGCGGTCTATCAGCGCGGTACCACGTACGCGGAAAGGTTTTTGACGGGTTTCACCGAGACCTCCGCGGCGCTGGGCCTCGAAACGCTCGCCCACCCCTGTGAGCCGGGGCGCGAGGGCGTGCGGGCCTGCCTCGCCGACATCGACGCGCAGCTGCCGGGGGCGACGGCTTTCGTCGTGCACAACGAGGAGGCCCTGCGGATCGTGCTCGAGGAGCTGCAGGCGAGCGGTCGGCGGGTCCCCGCGGACATCTCGGTGGTGGCCGTCTGCCCGCGGGACGTGGCGCTCAACATGCCGCTGCCCCTGACCTCGGTCGACATCCCCGCGCACGACGTCGGCGGCCTGGCGGTCGAGACGGCGATGAAGCTGCTCGACGGCCGGCACACCGAGCCCGTACGGCTGCTCCCGCCCACGCTCGTCGAGCGGGAGAGCACGGCTAAACCGCCTGGTTGATCCTGACCATGTTGCCGGCCGGGTCGCGGAAGGCGCAGTCGCGCAGCCCGTACGGCTGATCGATGGGTTCCTGCACCACGTCGGCGCCGTTCTTCTGCACGGTCTCGAACGCCTCGTCGACGTTCGGGCTGCTCAGCACGATGCTCGCGTAGCTGCCCTTCGCCATCAGCTCGGCGATCACGCGCTTCTCGTCGTCGGTCAGCGCGGGGTCGACGGCCGGCGGGTGCAGCACGATCGACGTCTGCGGCTGCCCGGGCGGCCCCACGGTGATCCAGCGCATGTCGCCGTAGCCGACGTCGTTGCGTACCTCGAAACCCATGGTGTCGCGCCAGAACGTCAGGGACACCTCGGGGTTGTCGGCCGGAAGGAAGGTGTTGTGAATGGTGAGTTCCATGCCGCCAACGCTAGAGGCCGGGCGCAGGCGTTGCTTCTCGATTCCTGATCGGTCGGGTGACCTGTTTGACGACGAACCCCGGCAGGCCGCGACCCTGCTCGTGCTCGGCGGTGTAACGGCGGTACGCGCTGGGTGACATGCCGACCAGTTCGGAGAACCGGGTGCTGAACGTGCCGAGCGAGGAACACCCGACCGCGAAGCACACGTCGGTGACGCTGAGGTCGCCGCGGCGCAGCAGGGCCATCGCGCGCTCGATGCGGCGGGTCATGAGATAGCTGTACGGGGATTCGCCGAACGCGGCCCGGAACTCGCGGCTCAGGTGCCCGGCCGAGATGTTGACGCCGTGGGCCAGGGCCTCGACGTCGAGCGGCTGAGCGTAGTCACGGTCGATGCGGTCGCGTACCCGGCGGAGAAGCTTCAGGTCCTTGAGTCGCTGCTCGTGCTTGTCCGCCATTCCCCCCACTCTCATCGTCTACCACACCTGGGGGCTTGCGGCAAGACCCCAGGGTTGGCGGAGAATCGCTGACCGTAACCGCGAAACAGGGGGAAACGCGTGGATTCGTTTAATTTGCCGAGAAGTCTGGCCGCCAAGGCCGACCCGGCACTGATCGCCGAGGACGCGAAACACTTCGCCGCGATCGCCACCAGCCTGTCCGCCACCGTCGTCGACCTGACGCAGCGCCTCGAGGCCGTCCGCAAGGCGCCCGCGGGCAAGGGGAGGCAGGCCGTCGACCGCGACGAGGAGGTGCAGCGGCTCACCGCCCGGCTGCGCGCGCTGCGCCGCTACAGCCTCGACATCTGCCTCGGCCGGATCGTCCCGTCCGGCGGCGACCCCGTGTACATCGGCCGTTTCGGGCTCACCGACAGCGACGGCCGGCGCCTGCTGGTGGACTGGCGTTCGCCCGCCGCCGAGCCGTTCTTCGGCGCCACCCACGCCGACCCGATGGGCTTGGCGAGCCGCCGCCGCTACCGGTGGACCGGCGGCCAGGTCACCGACTACTGGGACGAGGTTTTCGAACCGGGCGCCCTGTCCGGGCATGCGGCGCTCGACGACCAGTCCGCGTTCATCGCCGGCCTGGGCAGCAACCGGTCGGCGCGCATGCGGGACGTGCTCGGCACCATCCAGGCCGACCAGGACGCGATCATCCGGGCCGGCTCGGACGGCGCGCTCGTCGTCGACGGCGGTCCGGGCACGGGCAAGACGGTGGTCGCGCTGCACCGCACGGCCTACCTGCTCTACTCGGACGCGCGCCTGCACCGGCGTCAGGGCGGGGTGCTCTTCGTGGGGCCGCACGAGCCCTATCTGGCGTACGTCTCCGATGTGCTGCCCAGCCTCGGCGAGGAGGACGTGCAGACCTGCACCCTGCGCGACCTGGTGCCCGAGGGCGCGACGGCCGTCGACGAGCCCGACCCGGCCGTCGCCGCCCTCAAGTCAACCGCCGGGATCGTACGGGCCGTGGAGGCGGCCGTACGGTTCTACGAGGAGCCGCCCACCCGGGGCATGACCGTGGCCACCGACGACGACGAGATCCACCTGACCGCCGACGACTGGGCCGAAGCCTTCGACGCGCCCGGTCCCGGCACCCCGCACAACGAGGGCCGCGGCCAGGTGTGGGAGGAACTGCTCACGATCCTGCTGTCCAAATACCACGGCGAAGAGCCTTCCGACCTCGTACGCCGGAGCCTGCTGCGCAACCGTGAACTGCTCGCGGCGTTCAACCGGGCCTGGCCCATCCTGGAACCCCTCGACATCGTCGCCGATCTCTGGTCCGTGCCGGCCTACCTGCGCAAATGCGCACCCTGGCTGAACGCCGACGAGATCCGCGCGCTGCAACGCCCCGACCCGAGGGCGTGGACCGTTTCCGACCTGCCCGTGCTCGACGCCGCCCACCAGCGCGTCGGTGACCCGGAGACCTCCCGCGAGGAACGCCGCCGGGCCGCCGCCGTGGACACGCAGCGCCGCTCGTACGCCCGCGTCATCGACGACCTGATCGCCTCCCACGAGTACGACGACGGTGAGGGCCTCATGCAGATGCTGGTGCAGCAGGACCTGCGGGAGGTGCTGATCGACGAGGCGGGTTTGCCCGGCTCCGACGTGGACCGCCTGGCCGGCCCGTTCGCGCACATCGTCGTCGACGAGGCGCAGGAACTCAGCGACGCCGAATGGCAGATGCTGCTGCGGCGCTGCCCGTCGCGCAGCTTCACGATCGTGGGCGACCGGGCCCAGGCACGGCACGGCTTCACCGAGTCGTGGTCGTCACGCCTGCACCGCGTCGGCATCGAGCGCCTGCGCCTCGCCTCGTTGACGATCAATTACCGCACGCCGTCCGAAATCATGACCGCGGCCGAGCCGGTGATCCGCGCCGTCCTGCCCGACGCCAACGTCCCCACCTCCATCCGCGAGGGCGGCCTGCCCGTGCACTACGGCTCCACCTCGGAGTTGCGCTCCCTCTTGTCCTCCGGCGACGGTGTCGCCTGCGTCATCGGCGATCCCACGTTCTCGTGGCCTTCGGCGCGGGTTCGCTCGCTGACTCCGGTGCTGGCCAAGGGCTTGGAGTTCGACCTGGTCATCCTGGTCAACCCCGCACAGTTCGGGGCCGTCGACCGTTACGTGGCGATGACCCGCGCGACCCGGCAACTGGTGATTCTCACTTCGTGACCCGTACGCAGGAGGTGAAGTCGATGCCGTACGGACCCGGCTTCGGCCCCTGACAGTCCTCGGTGGTCACCGTCCTCGGCCCGAAGTTGTCTGCCCGCGAATCCGTGACCACCTCGGTACGCCCGTCGTCCCCCGACGTGTACGTGACATGGATCGGGGCGCCCTCCACCGTGGGCCGGGTGAGCTTCAGGAGCGCACGATGGCCGGCCCCCGCCTCGTCGGCGAAGCAGCGGGCCGCTTGATCGGGCAGCTGCTCGCCCTGCGCCAGCGTGAAGGTGCCGCAGTCGGTCACCCCCAACCCGGGTCTCAGCGTCGTGTTGGGTTTGACGGTGTACTGGGCCTTCGACGGGCTGGGCGCCGCTGAGGTCGGGGCGCCACCGCAGGCGGCGGCCGCGAAGAGCCGGGGAGCGAGTGCCACGAGTCGTCTCACCCCGGTTGGACGCTGGGAACCGTCACCCGGTTGCGCCTGCATCGGTCACCCGTGGCGGCTTGGACGCGCCCACCGGGTTTCGACCGTCACCCATGGTCGTTCCGCCGCCGGCTGATGGCCGGCGAATTACCTTGGTCGCCCTGAGACTCTGGTCGCGGTGACCACTCGGGGCCGCTACCAGGCTGCGGCTGAGTAAAACTCGTCGGTCGGGGGTCCGGCCGCAAACCCTCTCTTCCCAGAGACGCTCCAACCCGGACCACAGCACAGCGAGTTCCATTCAGCCGCAGCCTGATAACGGCCTTGAGTAGTCACCGCGACCAGAGTCCTGGAACGACCACCCTGCTCATCAAATGCAGCGAGCGCAAGTGGGCCACCACGCCGCATCGGATGTCACCTCAATCGGCGCGCTCGCCCAATGGTTGAGCTGCGATCTCACTCCACCCAACCGACGTTCCGTCCGCCGTCGTTCGTCCAGCAAGCGGTTTACGCCCAGTTGCCCTCCCGCTGATGGACTCACCGAGCTGCAGACGGCCTCGCCCCAGCCGGTCCTGACCGCTCGCGCGGGTCGCGTCGACCGCTGCACAGACGTGAGTACTCCTCTGTACGGATATGGGCTGGCCCGTAGGCCCTGGAGCGGGGCGAGGGTGTGGCTTTCGCGTCATGCCGATTCCGCCTTGTCGCCGCTCGGTGCCGCCTTGCCGTCGGTGCCGCCTTGCCGCTCGGCCCTGCCTTGCCGCTCGGCCCCGCCTTGCCGCTCGGCCCCGCCGTCATGGTTTTCGACCTAGCCTCCTAGGACGCCAGACGGCATGAGAAGCGGACTGTGAGAAGTGAGCCCGGAAGTGAGGCTGCGGGGCCGGGCGGAGGTGAGGCTGGGGTCGGGCCGGGCCGGGCAGGGGTGGGCCGTGGGGCCGGGTTCGGGAGGTGAGACGCCGGTCTGGTGGCGGTAAGGCTCTGGCTGGGGCTGGCAGGTGAGGCGCGGGCAGGGTCCGGTAGTCGAGGCCGCTGGCTGGGCGGGAGCGGGAAGCGGGGCTGCGGGGCCAGGGCGGGGAGGTGGGGCTGCCGTGCCCGGGGCCGGGTCGGGAGGTGAGTCGCGCCCGCCGGGGCGGTGAGGCGCGGGGCCGGGCGGAAGCGGGGATGCGCGGGCGGAGTGCGGCGACGTTGGGCTGCGGATTGGAAATGTCTTTGTCACACCGTTGACACGCGGGTGGGGGCGCGCCTACTTTTCCTCCCAAAGTCCCGCGTCGAAGCGCTTCGACAAGAGCAGGTGGCGGGGTGGGTGGTGGTGCGGCGGCCCGGAAGGGGTGCGAGCGCCACGGCTCAACCCGAGCACCGCGCCTCTATCTGAGCACCACGGCTCTACCCCGGCATCGTCGAAGCGCTTCGACGGAATCCTCCCGGAGGACGAAAGACATGAATCGATCGCGAGCCGGCCTCTCGGCCGGTGCACTGATGATGGCCGTCTCGCTTGCTCTTGCCGCCTGTGGTGGGGGTGGTGACGACAGCAGCGAAGGCGCCGACGCCAAGACCCTGACGCTCTGGCACTACGAGGGGCCGACCAGCGCAATGGGCATTGCCTGGAACAAGGCCATTGAGGAGTTCAAGAGCACGCACCCGGGTGTCGAGGTCAAGTTCGAGGAGAAGGGCTTCGAGCAGATCCAGCAGAACGCCCAGATGATCCTGAACTCGGACAGCGCCCCGGACATCATGGAGTACAACAAGGGCAATGCCACGGCCGGGCTTCTGTCGAAGCAGGGGCTGCTCACCGACCTCACCGAGGAGGCGAGCAAGCGCGGCTGGGACAAGGCCCTCAACTCGAGCCTGCAGACCACCACGAAATACGACGACGACGGCATCATGGGCTCGGGCAAGACGTACGGGATCCCCAACTACGCCGAGTATGTCGAGGTCTACTACAACAAGGACCTGTTCAAGAAGCACAACCTGCAGGTGCCCACCACGCTCGACGAGTTCACCAAGGTGATGGACACGTTCGTGCAGAACAAGGTCACCCCGCTCGCGGTGGGCGGCGCCGAGTACCCGGCTCAGCAGATCCTGTACTCGCTGGCGTTGAGCAAGGCCGACCGGGCCTGGGTCGACGACTACCAGCTCTACAAGAACAAGGTCGACTTCAAGGGCCCGCAGCTGAAGTACGGCGCGGACACCTTCAAGCAGTGGGTGGACAAGGGCTACATCGCCAAGAACTCGGCCGGCATCAAGGCCGAGGACATGGGTGTCTCGTTCACGCAGGGCAAGTTCCCGATCATGATCTCGGGGTCGTGGTGGTACGGGCGGTTCGTCAACGAGATCAAGAACTTCGAGTGGGGCACGTTCCTGTTCCCGGGCAACAAGCTGCACCCGGGCTCCAGCGGCAACCTCTGGGTGGTGCCGGAGAAGAGCAAGGCCAAGGCCCTCGCGTACGACTTCATCGACATCACCATGAAGCCGGAGATCCAGGCGCTGCTCGGCAACAACGGCGGTGTGCCGGTGGCGGCCGACACGGCGGCGATCACCGATCCCAAGAACAAGGAGCTCATCGAGAACTTCAACAAGATCTCGGGTGAGGACGGCCTGGCGTTCTATCCGGACTGGCCGGCCCCCGGCTACTACGACGTGCTGGTCGCGGGCGTGCAGGGCCTGATCAACGGCTCGAAGACGCCCGACCAGGTCCTGACCGAGATCCAGAAGCCGTACGACGAGAACCTCGCCGACCTCGGCAAGTGACCCGGGCGCGGGCGGGCATCACGCATGCCCGCCCGCGTACAGGAAGAAGGAAAACCATGAGGCGTAAGGGGTATTGGCCCTTCCTCATCCCGGGCGTGCTCGCGAGTCTTCTGGTCATCGTCGTGCCGCTGGTGATGACCGTCTACACGAGCTTCACGAAGTGGAACGGGGTCGGCGAGCAGCGCTGGATCGGCTTCGACAACTACACCCGGCTCTTCGAGGACTCGCTGTTCTGGGGCTCGTTCAGCAACATCCTGCTGCTCATTCTGGCCATGGCCGTGGTGCCGACGCTGCTCGGGTTGTTCCTGGCCGCGGTGCTCTTCGACTACGTGGCCAAGAAGTTCAGCAACCGGTGGGCGTCGCTGTTCCGCAGCGGGTTCTATCTGCCGCAGGTGATCCCGGTGGCGGTCACCGGCATCGTGTGGGGCTGGATCCTGCATCCCGACTACGGCGCGCTCAACAAGATTCTCGAGTCGATCGGGCTGGGCGGGCTGGCCCACAACTGGCTGGGCGAGCCGGGTTCGGCGCTGTACAGCGTCATGGGCATCATGATCTGGGTCCAGCTGGGCTATCCGATCGTCATGTTCATGGCCGGCCTGCAGCGGGTCGACCCGGAGCTGTACGAGGCGGCCGACCTCGACGGCGCGACCTGGTGGCAGCGATTCCGCAAGATCACGGTGTATCTGATCCGGCCGGAGTTCTACGTGGTGCTGGTGACGACCACCATCGCGGCGTTGAAGATCTTCGGTCCGATCTTCGTGCTCACCGGAGGCGGGCCGAGCAACGCCACGCTCGTGCCGTCGTACTTCGCTTACAAGAACTTCTTCGAGAAAGCCCAGGTCGGGTACGGGTCGGCGATCTCCACGGTGCTGACCGTGCTGATCATCGCGCTGTCCATCGTGTTCCTGCGCCTGCAGAACCGCGCGGAGCGTAAAGCATGACCCTCACGGCAAACAGGACGAAACGCGAGACCGAGCCGGCGATCGCGGCGGCGAAGAGGGCAAATCCGCTGAGGTTCGTCATCCTCGCGGCCCTGCTCGCGTTGCTGCTGATCGTGACAGCCCCGCTGCTGATCATCGCGATCAACGCCGTCAAGAGCCCGGCCGACTACGCGGGCGGCGGCCCGTTGTCGCTGCCCGCGAGCCTCTACTGGGACGGCATCGTCGACTTCTGGAACCGGGTCGACTTCGGCCAGAAGCTCTGGAACAGCTTCGTCACCAGCTTCACGGTGGCGGTGCTGGGGGTGCTGCTGTCGGTCCTCAACGCGTACGCGCTGGGCATCGGCAAGGTCAAGGGCCGGCTCTGGTTCCTGGTGTTCTTCCTGGTCGCGAACCTGCTGCCGCAGGAGGTGCTGGTCTATCCGCTGTACTTCCTGTCCAAGGAGGCCGGGCTCTACGACAGCCTGATCGCGATCGTCGTCATCTTCACGGTCATCCAGGCCGCGTTCGGCACGTACCTGCTGACCTCGGTCTATCAGGAGTTCCCGACCGAGCTGCTGGACGCGGCGGACGTCGACGGCGCCGGCAAGCTGCGCACCCTGTGGAGCGTCGTGGTGCCGGTCAGCCGCCCCACCCTCGGCGTGCTGTTCACGTTCTTCTTCATCTGGACGTGGAACGAGTTCTTCCTGCCGCTGGTCTTCCTCGTCTCCAACGACAACCAGACCGTGCCGGTGGCCCTCGGCGTGCTGCAGGGCGACCGGTTGATGGACGCCACCATGACCAGCGCCTCCGGCCTGATCGGCATCCTCCCCGCCATGATCTTTTTCCTCGTCTTCCAGCGCACCCTCACCCGCGGCATCACCGCCGGCGCCATCAAATAGCCCTCGCCGAAGGCTCGTGAAGAAGCAAAGGACGCTCATGAAGTTCACCGACGGGTATTGGCTCAAGCGCAAGGGCCTGACCGTCCTGCACCCGGTTCAGTTGCGGGACACGCAGGCCGGCGAGAAGACCCTGACCGCGTACGCCACCACCAAGCCGGTCCGCAGCCGGTCGGACACCCTGGACACGCCGCTGATCACGGTCACGGTCGAGGCGCCGATGCCCGACGTGCTCAAGGTGACGCTCGGGCACTTCCTCGGCGGCGCTCCGACGGGACCGAACTTCGCGATCACCGTCGAGGACCACGACGTGAGCGTGGGGAACAGCGAGCTCACCTCGGGGCGTCTCACGGCGAGATTTCGTACGGGGGAGCAGTGGGGTCTTGATTTCGAGGCGGACGGCAGGCGGCTGACCGGCAGCGGCTGGCGCGGCATGGGCGTTGTCGACACGGCCGACGGCGAGCACTACGTGCACGAGCAGCTCGACCTCGGGGTGGGGGAGGCGGTCTACGGGCTGGGCGAGCGGTTCGGCCCGTTCGTCAAGAACGGCCAGAGCGTCGACATCTGGAACGAGGACGGCGGCACCAGCAGCGAGCTGGCGTACAAGAACGTGCCGTTCTACCTGACCAACCGGGGTTACGGCGTGCTGGTCGACCACCCCGGCAAGGTGTCGTTCGAGGTGGCCGGCGAGATGGTCTCGCGCACCCAGTTCAGCGTGGCCGGGCAGACGCTGTCCTATTTCGTCGTGTACGGGCCCACCCCGGCCGACGTGCTGCGCAAGTACACCGCCTTGACGGGCCGTCCCGCGCTGCCCCCGGCCTGGTCCTTCGGCCTGTGGCTGACGACGAGCTTCACGACCCCGTACGACGAGGAAACTGTCACCAGTTTTGTCGACGGGATGGCCGAACGGGACCTGCCGCTCAGCGTGTTCCACTTCGACACGTTCTGGATGCGCGAGTTCCACTGGTGCGACTTCGAGTGGGACCCGGCGATCTTCCCCGACCCGCCGGGCATGCTGAAGCGGCTGCACGACCGGGGCCTGCGGACCTGTCTCTGGATCAACCCGTACATCGCGCAGCGCTCGGCCATGTTCGCCGAGGGCCTGGCCAACGGCTACCTGGTCAGGAAGGCCAACGGCGACGTCTGGCAGTGGGACAGGTGGCAGGCCGGCATGGCGCTGGTCGACTTCACCAACCCCGCGGCGCGCGAATGGTACGCGGGCAAGCTCGCGGCCCTGGTCGAGATGGGGGTGGACGCGTTCAAGTCGGACTTCGGCGAGCGGGTGCCGACCGACGTGGTGTGGCACGACGGCTCCGACCCGGAACGGATGCACAACTACTACACGCAGCTCTACAACCAGGTCGTCTGGGACGTGCTGCGCGAACATCGGGGTGAGGGCGAGGCCGTGCTGTTCGCGCGGTCGGCCACCGTCGGCGGGCAGCAGTTCCCGGTGCACTGGGGCGGCGACAACTCGGCCACCTTCGAGTCGATGGCCGAGAGCCTGCGTGGCGGCCTGTCGCTGATGAGCTCGGGTTTCGGGTTCTGGAGCCACGACATCGGCGGTTTCGAGGGCCGTCCCGACCCGGCGGTGTTCAAGCGGTGGATCGCGTTCGGCCTGCTGTCGTCGCACAGCCGGCTGCACGGCAACCACTCGTACCGGGTGCCGTGGCTGTTCGACGACGAGTCGGTCGAGGTGCTGCGCTCGTTCACGCACCTCAAGTACAGCCTGATGCCGTACCTGTTCGAGGCGGCCCGGCAGGCGCACGAGCAGGGCCTGCCGGTGATGCGCCCGATGATTGTGGGTTTCCCGGACGACCCGGCGGTGACGCATCTGGACCGGCAGTACCTGCTCGGCGGTGACCTGCTGGTGGCGCCGGTGTTCAGCGAGGGCGGGGAGGTCGACTACTACGTGCCGGCCGGGCTGTGGACGCGCTTCACGACCGGCGAGGTCGTCGAGGGGCCGCGCTGGATGCGCGAGACCCACGGTTTTGACAGCGTTCCTTTGCTCGTGAGGCCGGGGGCGGTGCTGCCGATCGGCAACCGCACCGACCGTCCCGACTACGACTACGCCGACGGCGTCACGCTGCGGCTGTTCGACCCGGCCGAGGGCGCCACGACCGTACGGGTGGGGGAATCGGTCTTCACGGTGACGCGCGACGGCACGGCGGTTCGCGTCGACCGGGACGGCCCCGAGCTGCCCTGGCGCGTCGAGATCGTCGGCGGCGGTTCGGCGGACCTCGCGGCGGGGGAGGCCACCTGGGTCGCGGGGTAGGCGACAGAGTGAGTGGGGTCGCTGTCCCGGAGCGGCCCCACCACGGCTGACCTCGCATAGGATCTCGAGATGACTCCGGAACTGGACCTGTTCGTCCCCGGTGTCGTCTATCTCGACATCATCTTCACGGGCCTGGAAGACCTGCCGCAGCCGGGCACCGAGGTGTGGGCGTCGGGGATGGGCTCGTGCCCCGGCGGCATCGCGAACCTGGCCGTCGCCGCTGCCCGGCTCGGCCTCGGCACCGGCCTCGGCACGGCGCTGGCCACCGACGCGTACGGGGACTTCTGCGCGCACATCCTGTGTGAGCAGGAAGGCATCGACCTGACGGCGTCCCGGCGCATCGACGGGCACTCGCCGGTCACCGTGTCGCTGGCCTACAACCGCGACCGCAGCATGATCACCCACGGCCACCCGCTGCCGGTCGGGGCCGACGGCCTGGTCGGCGAGCTCCCGGCCTGCCGGGCCGCCTCGGTCTCCCTGACCAAGGATCGGCTGCCCTGGGTACGCCGGGCCAAGGAAGCGGGCACGCTGGTGTTCGCCGACGTCGGCTGGGACGCCAGCGCCGAATGGCCGGCCGAGGTGCTCGACATGCTCGAGGACTGCCACGCGTTCGTGCCCAACGCGGTCGAGGCCATGCAGTACACCCGCGCCTCCACACCGGAACAGGCGTTGCGCCGGCTCGCCGGGCTGGCCCCCGTCGTGGTGGTGACCTGCGGCGGCGACGGGGTGCTGGCCCACGACGCACGCACCGGCGAGACCGTGCACGTGCCCGGCGTGCCGGTGCCGGCCCTCGACCCGACCGGCGCCGGTGACGTGTTCACCGCCGGGTTCATCCTCGGCACCCTGCGCGAGTGGCCGCTGGCGCAGAGCCTGGCTTTCGCCAACCTGATCGCCGGGCTCTCAGTGCAACACTTCGGCGGCTCGCTGTCGGCCCCGGGGTGGGGCGACATCGCCGACTGGTGGCGGCAGGCGTCCGGCACGCCGTCGCTTTCCGAGCGCTACTCCTTCCTCGACGACGTGATCCCCGGCGGGGAACAACGCACCGTGCGCCGCGCGGGAGCGACAGTGGCACGACTCTCGGATGCGCATGTCTCGTAGGAAACTGGTCATTCTCGGCGGGGGCGGGTTCCGGGTGCCGCTCGTCTACGGCGCCCTGCGCGGGCCCGGATCCCCTGTCGACGAGGTCGTGCTGCACGACGTCGACGCCACCCGGCTGTCGGCCGTGGTGCGGGTGCTGCGCGGGTTCGGCGGCGGGCCGCGGATCGAGGCGACCACCGACCTGACCGAGGCGCTGACCGGGGCGTCCTTCGTGTTCAGCGCGATCCGCGTGCACGGGCTGGAAGGGCGGGTGATCGACGAGCGGGTGGCCCTCGGCGAGGGGATGCTCGGGCAGGAGACGGTGGGTGCGGGCGGGATAGCGTACGGGCTCCGGACAGTGCCCGTCGCCCGGGCCATCGCACGGCGGATCAGCCTGGTCGCGCCCGGCGCGTGGGTCATCAACTTCACCAACCCGGCCGGCCTGGTCACCGAGGCGATGGCGGCGCACCTGGGCGATCGGGTCATCGGGATCTGCGACTCGCCGTCCGCCCTGGTACGGCGGGTGCTGCGGGCCCTGGACGTCGCCCCGTCGGAGGTGGAGATCGAGTACGCCGGGCTGAACCACCTCGGCTGGCTGACCGCCGTACGGGGGAACGGGGTTGATCTGTTGCCGCGGCTGCTCGCCTCGCCGTCGCTCGTGGAGTCGTTCGAGGAGGGGCAGCTCTTCGGGGCGGAACGGCTGCGGGCGCTGGGGGCGGTGCCGAACGAATACCTGCACTACTACTACGACCACGCGGCCGTGGTGCGCGATCTGCTGGCGGCGCCGGAAACGCGCGGCGAGTTCCTGTTGCGCCGGCAACGCGACGTCTACGCGCGGCTGCTGACGGCCGGGGGGACTGCGTTGGAGGCCTGGCAGGAGGCCCGGCGGGAACGCGACGCGACGTACATGGCGACCGAAGGCTTGGGGACGCGCGACGCCGAGTCCGTCGAGGGCGGCGGGTACGAGGGTGTGGCGCTGGCGCTGATGTCGGCGATCGCCACCGGCACGCCCACGCCGCTGATCCTGAACGTGCGCAACCGGGGGACGCTGCCCGCCCTGGACGACGAAGCCGTGGTCGAGGTGCCCTGCGTCGTGGACGGCTCGGGGGCGCGGCCCTTGCCGACGTCGCTGTTCGCGGGCGGGGCCGACCTGGTGCGGCGGATCAAGGCCACCGACCGGGCGGTGCTGGAGGCGGCGGTCACCGGGTCGCGGGCGGTGGCCGTGCGCGCGATGGCTTCCCACCCGCTGATCGACTCGGTGCCGGTCGCGCGGCGGTTGATCGCCGGCTATCAGGAGGCGCTGCCGGAGTTGCGGTATTTGAGCTGAGCGCGGGCTGTCCGATTGCGGCGTGCGCGCCTGCGTGCCGCCGGCCGGTGGCACCATGTCGACATGCGGTACGAGGTTTATCGATCCCGCGAAACGCCGCGGACCGAAGACGTGCACCCTGCCACAGCCGCGCCACCCGAGGAGCGTGCCGCCGGCGCCACCTCCGCGGACCTCTCCTGGCTGGACCTGCGCGACGCGTTCTCCTCCAGGCGCCGGACGCAGGCGTCGCCCTCCACAGATGCCTTGTCCCGTCCCGTGCAGCCATCCCGGGAGGGAGCCTCAGCCACCGGTTGGGCTGCGCTGCGGCGGACCGTCGCGCAACTCAGCCGGCAGACCACCGGTCAGCGGCTCAAACACGTGAACGCGGCGATCAAGGCGTTGCGGACGAACATCGAACAGGACGACGGCGACGGCGAGCCGGGCGAATCCGTACGGGTGGTGAGGGCCGCGCAGCGGGTCGCCACCGCTGTCGCCGACGCGGAACGGCGAGGGCCGGCCACCCCGGCGGCGCTCGAAGGCCTGGTCGCCCGTGTCGGCGAGCTGGCCGGCCTGCTCGAGCTCGAACCCCCTGCCGAGTTGCCGCCGATGTTCCTCGACGTCGCGGCGCCAGGACACGGTGAGCTGGTCGTGCGCGAGAGGAGGACGCACTTCGGCCCCGGCCACGTCAGCACCACCGACTCCGACGTGGTGGTGCAGGCCAACGACTGCCACCTCGACGCGGTCGACCACTATCACGTCCGCAGGGTCACCCTGGACTGCAAGAGCCTGTACCGGGACCCGCTCGCGGTCGAGCGTTTCGCCGACGTGATGGCCGACCCCTCCGACCGGGCCGTCGGCGCGTTGAAGGACCGGCTGCGCCACCTGGCCGGGCCGCCGCGGGAGGACGGCGTCCAGGCGTACCGGAGGGAGATCTCCCCGTACGTGTCGGTCGACTCGCACCGTTCCAAGCTGGTCAACCAGGGCGACGGGGCGAAACTGCGGGTGAGAGCGCATTACCACGTACGGGAGACGGTGATCCCGCTCGCCGAGATGCTCAACGAACGGCCGGAGCTGATCGGGGAACTGGCGGCGGCGTTCCGCGGCGGTCCCCACGCCTCCGACCCGGCCGCGACGATGCTGACCGCCGTCGGCGACCTGGAAACCCGCGACCTGCTGGCCGGCGCGCCGGACCTGGGTCACCGGAACACGTCGGTGACGCATTCGTTCCGCGGGGCCTCCGTCGACCTGGCCTCAGCGGTCATGGTCGGCTACGGCAACACGATCAGCCGGCGCAGCGAGATCGACCTGGCCACCAGGCTCGGCGGCTCCCTGAAGAAGCTCGACGTCGCACTGGCCCGAGCCGTCTCCACCCACCCCCTGGCGCCGGTGACCTCGCCAACAGAGCAAAACCCGGCGATCCCCACCCCTTCGAACCCCGGAACCCGGGCGCCGGCCCCGCGAAGCCCGCAAGGGCTGGCCTCCTCCACTCCCGGAACGCCGCGGACCACGCGAGATCCTTGGACCTCCGAGGACCCTCCGGCTCCTGTACCCATAGCGACCCCGCCGCGTCCGATCTCGCCGGCGGCCCCTGCGCCCCCGCCGACCGAACCGGCTGAACAGGACAAGGAATTCTGGCCCTATTTCACGATTTGAGGGGTTTGGCGTGGTCAAGAAGTGGTGGTTGCCCGCCGTTTTCGTGATTGTGCTGGTGGGGGCGAGTGTCTTCTTCGTCGCGGTCGGTCTGGGGGACGCCGATCAGTATGCCGGCGTGGGCAGCTTCCTGCTGGCGCTGACGGTGGCCGCCGTCTCGGTCGCTGTGTGGTTCCGTGGCCGCTCGGCTGAGGCGGGCCGCGACGCCGAGTCGCCGACGCGGGAAGACCGTAGTGCCGAGTTTCCGACAAGCGGGGGCCGCGATCCCGAGCGGCCGGCGCAGGAGGATCGCATTGCCGGGGCGCCTGCGAGGGAGGTTCGCGATGCCGAGGGGGTGCCGGGCGCTCAGGCCGGGCACACCCCTGCTGATCCGGATCGGGTTCGTGGCTCCCGAGGGGCCGGCCCGGCCGCCCCGGGTTCTCGCAATGCCTACGACTCCGATGTTGTCATTCAGGGGGATGACAGCGTCAACAACTTCACGATCCACTACGGGCGGCCGGGGAAGAAGGGGAAGCGCTCGAGCTGACAGGGCCGTCGGCATCGCTGTGCTCGGGTCTGCTCGCCGTGAGCCTGCAGATCCCGCGCGCCCGGCCGAGGTGCCGGCGTCCTCTGACCGGGATGTGAGGAGCGCCGCCGCCGGGGTATGACTTGGTCCCATGCGTGATGAGAACCGGGAACACGCCCTTGAGATCCGGCTGGCGGTGGCCGCCACCGGGGCCGTTGTGCTGCTCGTGCCGTTCGCCGTGATCGCCGCGCTGGTCGTCGGCAACGTCGGCTGGCTGCACGCGCTCGACCGCGACGTCAGCGTGCCGGTGCACGACTTCTCGGCGGCGCACCCGGGCTGGGCCGGTTTCATGTGGTGGTGGTGCCTGGTCTTCGACCCGTGGACGTGGCGCGCGGCGGCCCTCGCGTTGGTCATCTGGCTGGTCCGGCGCGGGGCCCGCCCGCAGGCCTGGTGGGTCGCGATCACGATGATCGCCGGTGGGCTGCTCGGCGTACTGCTGAAACTGCTCTTCGAAAGGGAGCGCCCGGCGTTCCTGGATCCGGTGGCGACCGCGGTCGGGTACTCGTTCCCGTCGGGGCACGCGCTGAACAACGCGCTCGGTGCGGCGGTCGTCGTGATGGCGTTGTGGCCCGCCGTGCGGCGCCGGCGGCTCCTGCTGGCCGCGGGTGTCGTGATTCCTGTGCTCACCGGGCTGTTCCGGATCGGCCTGGGCGTGCACTGGCTCAGCGACGTGGTCGGCGGCTGGCTGCTGGGCCTGGCCGTGGTGGCGGCGACGACAGCCGCGTTCTCGTACCGCCGCTCGCGGAAGCTCATCGACGCCCAGGTATGAGATTCGGCCGGATCGGGTACGGGGGCGGCCATGCCTCCCGTCATCGGGCAAGTAGCCCGGCGTCTGCTGCTGCCGGTCACCGTCCTCTTCGGAGTGATGGTCGGCCTCGGCCTGCTGGTGACCCGCGTGGCCGAGCACGCCTGGCCGCTCACCGTCGAGGACGACATCAACCGCGCCCTCGAGGCTCACCGCACCGCGCCGCTCAACGTGCTCAGTGAGATCGCCAGCCTGATCGGCAGCACCCCGGTGATCATCGCCGTGACCGGGGTGGCCGCCGCGATTCTGCGCTGGAAGCTGAAAAGCTGGCGGGAACCGCTCTATCTCTGCCTGGCGGTGAGCGCCCAGGCCTTGGTCTTCCTGTTCACGACGCTGGTGATCGATCGGGAACGTCCGGGCGTGCACCGCATGGACGACTCGCCGCCCACTTCCAGCTTCCCGTCCGGGCACACCTCGGCCGCCGTCGCCCTGTACGTCGGGCTCGCGTTCCTCTTGTTCACGCTGCTGCGGCGTACGTGGGCCAAACGCCTGGTGTGGTTGCTGGTGCTGATCCCGGTCGCGGTCGCCCTCGCCCGCCTGTACCGCGGCATGCATCACCCGACCGACGTCACCGCGTCGTTCCTCAACGGCTGCGCCTGCGTCGTGGTCATGGCGCGGGAGGTGCTGAACCGGGCCGTCGGCTGGGCGGTGCCGGCCCGGTTGCGGACCTCGCGGCTAAAGGCTTCCTGACACCAGCGCGTCGAGGGTGGCCTTGGCGCCGCGCGAGTGCAGGGACGCGAGCACCGACCGGTACGCCGACACGAACCGTTCGCTCTCGATCAGGTCGCCGAACACCTCACGGTCCTCGATGAACGCCACCGGGTTCTCGTGCTGCCGCCGGGCCGCCGCGGTCAGCTTGTCGCGCAGCCCGTCCACGATCTCGATCGGCTCACCCTGCTCGTCGACCCCCTCGGCGTACCGGGCCCACGACGCCACCACGGCCGTGGACAGCAGAATGTCGCCGCCCGCGTCGAGGTTGTGCCGGATCACCGGGAGCAGCCACTTCGGGATACGGTCGGAGCTCTCCGCGCACAGCCGGGCCACGGTGTCCTTGACCTGGGCGTTGGAGAACCGGTCGATCAGCTGGTGCTGGTATTCCCGCAGGTCGATGCCGGGCACGGGCTCCAGCGTCGGCTCCGCCTCTTTTTCCATGTACGTGAGCAGGAACTTCGCGAACACAGGGTCACGCGTGACGTCGTGGACGAGGCGGTAGCCCGACAGGTAGCCGAAGTAGCACAGCGCCTGGTGCGAGGCGTTCAGCAGGCGCAGCTTCATCAACTCGTACGGCTCGACGTCCGGCACCACCTGCACGCCGGCGTCCTCCCACGGCGGGCGCCCGTTGCCGAAGCTGTCCTCCAGCGCCCATTGGGTGAACGGCTCGCACACCACGGGCCAGCCGTCCTCGATCCCGAAGTGCTTGGCGACCTCGGCCCGGTCGTCGTCCGTCGTCACCGGCGTGATCCGGTCGACCATGCTGTTGGGGAAGAGCACACTGCTTTCCACGTACGAGGCCAGGTCGTCCCCCCGCAGCGAGGCGAACGCGACGAAGCTGCGCCGGGCCGCGTCCCCGTTGCCCTGAATGTTGTCGCAGCTCATGATCGTGAACGGCGGCAGCCCTCGCTCACGGCGGCGCTGGACCGCCGCGGTGATCAGCCCGAACGTCGTACGGGGAAGGCCGGGCTGGGCCAGGTCGTGCTGGATGTCCTTGTTGCCGGCCATGAACTCGCCGGTGACCGCGTTGAAGTTGTAGCCACCCTCGGTGACGGTGAGCGACACGATCCGCACCTCGGGTGATGCCATCTTCTCGATCACGGCCTCCGGGTCGTCCGGCGCGAACAGGTACTCCTTGATCGAGCCGATCACCCGGGCGTCGAGCGTGCCGTCGGGCGCCTTGACCACCAGCGTGTACAACCCGTCCTGGGCGTCGAGCACCTGCTGCATGCGCCGGTCGGCCGGCATCACCCCGACCCCGCAGATCGCCCAGTCCAGGGCCTTGCCCTCGTTCATCAGCCGGTCCAGATACATCGCCTGGTGCGCGCGGTGGAAACCACCCACCCCGAAGTGGACGATGCCGGTGCTCAGCGCGCCCCGATCGTACGAGGGGACGGCGAGTCCGTCGGGCAGGTGACGCAGGGTCTCGGCGTTGAGGGGCAGCATGGTCGCTCTTCCTCCCGGCAGTGGATCGGGGATGACCCTCAGCATCCCATCGCACCCTCCAGGTCACCGGCGTCCGGCTTGCGGAATCTTCTGAGGGCAGCGGGTCGCGTCCGGCCCAGTGCAGACTGCGTGGCCACGCAGTACACGCCGTAGTTCGATGCCCGATTTCGCGCTCGCCATGCCCGTTTTCCACAACCGGTCAGACGAGACCTGGGCTGCCTGACGGCCACCGAGCCGGGACGCGGGGGCGGGTGCTCGCCACCACGGTGGCCGCCAACCGGCCCGAGAAGCTGCTCCACCAGCGTGGGTCCAGCGGCTGCGGGGCCGCGACTATCCGCCGGAAAATGTCGTCGGTGACCGGGGCGGGCAGCTCCACCTCCTGGGCGGCCCACTGGCGCAGAGCGTCGTCGAGGTTCATGGGTGCTCCGTCTCGTCGTAGGCGCTGAGGGCCTCTGCCAGGGTCCGGCGGGCCACCGACAACCGGTAGCGGACGGTGCCGGCCGGGACACCCAGCGCGGTGGCTGTCTCGGTGCTGTTCAGCCCGCCGGCAGCGGTCAGGGTCAGCGTGATCCGCTGCTCCTCGGGCAGGCGTTTGATGAGGTCGGCCACCACGGCGACCCGTTCCGCGCCGAGCACCGAGGCGCTGGCCGGCTCGGCCGCCTCGGTCGGCTCGGCGCGCAGAGCGGCGTCGGTCGCGGCCCGCGTACGGGTCTGCCGGTGCTCGTCGATCGCCAGGTTGCGGGCCACCGTGAACAGCCAGGCACGCTGCCCGTCGTCCGCCCGGCCGGACAGCTCGGGGAACCGGCGCCACGCCCGCAGGAACGTCTCCTGCATCAGGTCGGCGGCCAGCCATCGGTCGCCGGTACGCGCGGTGAAGTAGGCGTGCACAGCTGTCCGGTGCGCGTCGTACAGCCGGCGGAACTCAGCCCCGCGGTCCATCAGCGACCCGGATCCGGCCGTAAAGGTCCGTGGCCAGCACCTGCACCGCCGGCACGGCCCCGGCCGGCGCGTACACGTCGCCCAGCGCGACGATGTCGGCCACGTTGTCGCGCAGCAGCTCGGCCGTGACCCCGGCGCCGATCGTCAGGTCGCCCAGCGCGATCAGGCTGACCGGGTGGTCGAGCAGGCGGAAATAGTCCGGGCCCAGCTCGACGTCGTCGTGCAGGACACGCGGGTCGGCGGAGCGGTACCACAGCGTCTGGCCCTGCGCGTCCAGCCGGCTCTCCAGCTCTGCCTGCGCCGCCACGGGGGCGATCAGCTGCCCGGCCGCGAAGATCTGGGCGTACCCGATCGTCCCCACCTCGCCGGTGATGACCGCCTGCCCGGCCGCGACCAGGATGTCGCTCGGGTCGCCGCCGTGGTTGGCCAGCGCCGCCCCGGTCAGCCGCACCTGGCCGCTGAGCATCTTGATGTGCGGCGCGGACCGGCCCTCCTCGTACCGGTAGTAGGTGATCGTCCCGACGCCGCCGCCGAACACCCGGCCGAGCGCGGCCTCACTGCCGCTCGGCGCGAAGACCGACCCGACCACGCTGATCCGGCTCGGCATCTCGCCGGTGACCGGCCCGGTGATCAGCAGGACGCCGACCACGACAAGGACCTCGCCCGCGGACCCGACAGCGTCGCCCCCGACCACCATCGTCCCCACGTGCACGCGGGCCCTCAACCCGTCCGGCACGAAGACGGTGGCCCCCACTTCCGAGACCGGGATTCCCGCGTACGCCCCGGCCAGCGCCTCGGGCAGCACGACCGCACCGACCGCGCTGATCCGGGTGATCGCCGCCAGCTCGTCCGCACTGGTCAGGTGGCTGAGGTCGAGCACCGCCCGGCCCTCGACGACGCCCTGCTCGTCGCTCATCGGATCGCTCCCGCCATCTCGCGTCCGGCCTCCGGCCACAGCCGCCGCGCCGCCGCCATCAGCCACCGCGCCAGCACAATCCGCGGCCGGCTCACCGACGGCCTCAGCTGTGCGAGCTCGGCCTGGCGCAGCCGCTCCTTCATCCGCAACGTCGCGAGCAGATACAGATCCATCATCCGTCTCACCCCTTCCACCCAGTACCACGGACCGGCGGCCGAAGTGTTGGGTCGAGCAGCCATAGGTTTGGTTTGCTCGACCTCGGCGAGACCGATTGGCCGACACCCGCTCTGCTGAGCACCGGACCGACCTGAAGGTTGAAAAGGAGTCATGACCGAGGCATCCACCTGGCGGGACGTGAAGGCCAAGGCTTGCGCCCTTGATCCCGACTGGGACAGCAGCGGCCGCGTGGCTCGGCGGCAGCAGATGCGGGAACAGATGTTCGCTGCCATCAGGGGCTCACAGTTGGCCGAGGCGGCGGGGCTGTCTCAGCCGCGAGTCCGTGGTGTGCCGACGGACGATTGAGTTGGTGACGTCAGACGGTCATCTCTTGCCACGGGTCGATGAGCGAGATCCCGGTATTGACGAAGTCTTTGGTGTTGCGGCTGGCCAGCGTCGCGACCTGCGCTCGGCAGATGGCGGCGATCTGGCCGTCGAAGCCGTCGATCGGGTTGCCGTCTGCTTCCCGGCGGGCGACCACCTCGGCGTAGGCAGTGGCCGCGGCAAGGTCGAAGGGCAGGACCTGGCGAGGGAAGGCGGCGAAGATCTCGTTGGCTGCCTGGTGCAGGTCGTGTTTACGGCGGCCGTCGGGGAGCCGCGCGATGCCGTAGCGGATCTCGGCGACTGTGACTGCCGTGGTGTGGAGGCCGGTGCTGGACGTTTGCCGCAGCCAGGCGAGTACAGCCGGCGCGGGAGCTGACCGCATCAGTTCGGAGACGACGTTGGTGTCGAGGACGATCGTCACTCGCCGAAGTCCGCTGCTCGCGGTGGGGTTGCCGGGCCGGTGCGTCGAGGTCGACTCCACCGAGCTGTCCGAACCGCTCGGATGCTCCTATAGATGTCAAGCGGCAAGTTCAAGATCGTTTTTGGTGATGAGCTGGTAGAGCTCGCGGGCGACGTACCGCTTCAGGCATCGGATGATTTCTTTTTTTGGACATGCCTTCTTTAGTGCGTCGTTGCATGTAGTCGCGGGTGCGGGGGTCCCATCGCAGGCGGACGAGGACGACGCGGTAGAGGGCTGCGTTGGCTTGCCGGTCGCCGCCGCGGTTGAGTCGGTGCCGGGTGGTCTTGCCGGAGCTGGCGGGGATCGGGGCGACGCCGCAGAGCATGGCGAACGCCGCTTCGGAGGCGAGCCGGTCGTGATTCTGGCCGGCACTGACCAGCAGTTGCCCGGCGACCTCGGCGCCGACGCCGTGGGCGGCCAGCAGGCCGGGGTTGATCGCCGCGACGAGAGGTTCGAGCAGCTCGTCGAGGTCGGTGATCTCGACCGACAGCTGCTGGTGGCGGCGGGCCAGACTGCGCAATGCAAGCTCGGTGGCGGTGGACGGGGCGGCCGAGTTGGCTGGGTCGGGTTGCAGGTTTCCGCAGGTGGCGATCAGTTTCGTGATGGTCAGACCGCGTAGCCGGGCGCGTAGCTCGTCGGTGGCGGTGACGATCAGGGCCTTGATTTGGCGTTGGGTGTCGGCGCGCTGGTCGACCGCGCTGCGCCGGACTACGCGCAGGTTACGCAGCGCTTCGACGCGGCCGTCGCGCTGTTTGGGGGTGCCGGTGCGTTCTCCGGCCAGGGCGGCCCGGGCGGCTTGGATCGAGTCGATCGGGTCGGACTTGCCCTGGAACCGGCGGGTCTTGCGGTCCGGGCGGTCGACCTCGATCATGGCCACCTGCTCGGCGCGCAGCAGACGGGCCAGTCCCGCGCCGTAGGCGCCGGTGCCTTCGATCCCGACCCGGTTGAGTCGGCCGTGCTCGCGCATCCAGGCCAGCAGGGCGGTGTAGCCGGCCGCGTCTGCAGGAAACTGCTGCGTGCCGAGGACCCGGCCGATCTGGTCGATCACGGCGGCGGTGTGGGTGTCCTGGTGGGTGTCGACCCCACCGAAGACGTCGATCGCGGCTTCATCAGGTGTAATGGAGGGCATCGTCGTCCTGTCGTTCGTGACTGGGGCAGGGCGGCACGCACCAGCCGGGCAACGCGGACAAGACAGAGATGGGGCCTCTGGCCAGGCTCCTATGAAGTCACAACGCCACGCCTGATGAGTGCACGAGCACCTCCCGATCGAGGCCGACAAATCCCGTTAAGGACCCGAAGTCAGTCAGAGGGTGGGTCAAACCTCGGCGGGAGGTGCTCACAAACATCATCTCTGTCAGAGGGTGATCCAGTAGCGCTTGACTGTGTGCGGGCCGGTGGTTCGGGTGTCCTCGTAGACGCCGCCGTGGGATTCGATCACGCGGGCCGACGCGACGTTGTCCGGCTTGCAGGCGATCAGCACGCGTTCGAGGCCCATCGTACGGGCGGTTTCCAGGGTTCGGGTCAGCGCCCACGAGGCCAGTCCGCGGCGGCGGGCCGAGGGGCGGATGCCGTAGCCGATGTGACCGCCGGCGTCGAGCAGCGGCTGGTTGAGCGTGTGCCGCAGCGCGATCGACCCCAGGTACTCGTCGTCCTCGACGATCCAGCGGTACGTGCAGTGCACCCAGCCGGGGGCGGGCGGGACCGACGGGTCGGCCTGAGCGTGCAACCCCGCCACCCACGCGGCGAACCCGGGCTCGGAGTCGACGTCGTCATTTTCCCGTACGCCGTGACCGTCCATGTGTGCCCCGGGCGGCCATTCGTCGCGGGCCGCGATCCAGGACTTGTGCAGGGTGACCGTGGGCGGCACGAGGGTAAGCATGATCAGACCCTAAGCAGCCGCCGCCGGCCGGGTGTAGCCGAGTCTTAAGACTGCGGAGAAAGAAGCCGATATGTCCGACGTGCCCGACATTCATGACGTCCTCGACCGACGCGCGGTGACCACCCTGTTCCAGCCCTTGGTCGAGCTCACCACGGGCCGGGTGCTGGGCTACGAGGCGCTCAGCCGCGGCCCGGCCGGCAGTCCGTGGGAATCGCCGGCCGCTCTGTTCGCGGCGGCCCGGCACTTCGGGCGTGAGGCCGAGCTCGACTGGATCTGCCGGGCCCGCGCCTATCGGAGCGCCCTGGCGGCAGGGCTCGACCCGGGGCTGAGCTGGTTCGTCAACATGGAACCGGCCGCCTCCCGCATGGCCTGCCCGCCCGACCTGGCGCCGGGAGTGGAAAGCGCCCGTGACCGCCTGCGCGTGGTGACCGAGATGACCGAGCGCGCCATCGCCGTCGACCCGTCGGGTCTGCTGACGGCAGCGGCGGCGTGCCGGACGGCCGGCTGGGGTGTGGCCCTCGACGACGTCGGCGCCGACCCGATGTCCCTGGCGCTGATGCCGTTCCTGCACCCCGACGTGGTCAAGCTCGACATGGCGATGCTGCACGCGCCGGGCGACCCGCACACCGCCCGGGTGGTGGCGGCGGTCGCTGCGTACGCCGAGGCGAGCGGCGCGATCGTGCTGGCCGAGGGCATCGAGACCGAGGAGCACCTGGCCGTGGCCCGTACGATGGGCGCGACCGTCGGGCAGGGCTGGCACTTCGGTCGTCCGGCGCCCCTGCCCCCGGCGGCCGGGCCCACGACGTCGCTGCCGTTCATCGCGCCGCCCCGCGACGACGACCGCACCCCGTTCACCATCGTGAGCGCGCGCCGGCCCCTCGCCCGTACGACCAAGGCCCAGCTCATGCCGATGAGCCGTCACCTCGAGGCGCTGGCCGGCGACGGCGGCGAACCCACCGTGCTGCTGGCCTGCTTCCAGGACGCCCGGCACTTCACGGCGGCCACCGCGCGCCGCTTCGGCCGGATCGCGGTGAGCAGCCCGCTGGTCGCCGCGATCGGCAGCGGGCTCACCGACGAACCCGTCCCCGGCGTGCGGGGCGCCTGCCTCGGCGACGGCGACCTGCTACGCGGCGAATGGAACGTGATCGTGGTCGGTCCCCACCGCGCGGCCGCCCTGGTGGCCCACGACCTCGGCGACGACGGCCCCGAGGGCGAACGGCGGTTCGACTTCGCCCTCACCCACGACCGCGCGCTGGTCGTGGAGGCCGCACGCTCACTGCTGCACTGGCTGGCCCCCGCGCGTACGCCCGAACTGCTCCCCAGCTGATCACCCGCTTCCGAACCCGGATGTCAGGGCAGCGGGAAACCCGGTTGCGGAAGCGGCGCTGAGCCGGCCGGGGAGATAGGGGTGAACCCGGCTGGGGGAGACGCACGCAAAGCCGGTTCAAAGAGACGCGTGAACCCGCCCGAAAAGACGCGAGCGAAGCCTGAGGACGAGGAGGTGGGGGCGAAGCCGCGGGACGAGAAGCGCGTGAAGCCGGACGTGGAGAAGTGCGTGAAGCCGGACGTGGAAACGCGCGAAGCCGCCTGGCGGAGAAGCGCGTCGGCGCCGGATGTCGAAACGCGCCGGGCCCGGGAGCTGGGGGTGGGCGCGATGTCGGCTGAGCAGGCGCGCGCGAAGCCCGATGTGAGGACACGCGGCAGCCGGCTGGGGAGAAGCGCCCGACTCCGCCCGAGAGCTGCGCGGCTCGGGGCCGGCAACGCGGTGCCGGCGGAGGAACTCGACTGCGGGTCGGGAGAAGCGCTCGGCCCCGCCCGAGAGCTGCGCGGCTCGGGGCCGGCAACGCGGTGTCGGCGGAGGAACTCGACTGCGGGTCGGGAGAAGCG
The DNA here is from genome assembly GCF_004362215.1 of Paractinoplanes brasiliensis. Classification (NCBI taxonomy): domain Bacteria; kingdom Bacillati; phylum Actinomycetota; class Actinomycetes; order Micromonosporales; family Micromonosporaceae; genus Paractinoplanes; species Paractinoplanes brasiliensis. The sequence goes on from NZ_SNWR01000002.1 coordinate 55,242, forward strand.
CCCGACCCAGCACGAGCTACGCGACCCAGCACGAGCTACGCGGCCCGGGCGGCAATGCGGCGCCGGCCGACGAAGCCGCGCGGCTGCGGTCAGGAGAAGCGTGCGACCCCGGCTGAGGAGCCGCGCGTGACACCGGCTGAGCACAGTCGCACGATGGCGAAGCAGACCAGGGCGGTCGCCACCGCCGACAGCACCAGGGACGGGTCGGAGTCAGCGCCGTTGATCGGCTCGTTGCCGGCCAGCGCGGTGAACGGGCGTGCGGCCTGGAGCAGCAGCAGAAGCACGGCAACCAGGCTGATCGGCACCGTCACCAGCGTCGCGACCAGCACGCCCACCCTCACCCCGGGGCGGCGCAGCGCCAGGATCCCGGCCGCGGCTGTCACCAGCAGCAGGAACGACACCCACAGGGGTGCACCGGGAACGGCGACCGGCGCCAGCAACGCGACGATCCCCGCGGTGGCCCACCAGGGGTAGCGGGCGACCGTCAGGCAGAACGCGGCCGCCGCCACCAGCACAGCGAACGCGGCCAGCCGGGAGGGCCCCAGCTGCGGTTCGGTGTCGGTCGGGGACTCCAGCCGGGCGACCAGGCCCGCGGCCAGCACGCAGGCCAGCGCCGCCCACACCAGTCCGCGGCGCCGGGCCGGTGGCCGGCCGAGGAACACCACCACGGCGGTCAGGATCAGCCCCACGCCGGCGGCCGAGGCCGTGACCGTGGCCGTGCCGGGATCCATGCGGTCGAAGGCCAGGTCAGCGCCGAGCCACCCGACGCCGACGACCGGGGCCGCGACGCCTCTGGTGGCGGCCCACAGCGCCGCGGTCACTGCCAGGATCGCGCCCCACCGGACGTCCCGCGCCCAATAGGAATTGTTCTCGGCGGACTCCCAGAAGGCCGACCCTGGTTCGCAGAGCGGTTGCAGAACAGCCATCCCGTACGCCCACAACGCCGCCGCGGCCCACGCCACGGCCCCTGCCACCACCCGCGCGATCATCGCCGCATCTTAAGCACGTCGATCAAGGGCCCGCGGGCGAGTGCCGGGACGGGTTGGGGGTGGGGGTGATGCCGCGACCGGATGGTGGTGGCGCTGGGAGCGGCGGCGGACAGGTGATGCCGGGACCGGATGGTGGTGGCGCTGGGAGCGGCGACGGACAGGTGATGCCGCGACGGGATGGGTGGTGGAGGCGACGAGCGAGGTGCGGTGACGCCGCGCCGGGCGGGAGGAGGAAGGAGGCGGCGGCGGGGTGTGGCGAACGCGCCGGTGGTGCGCCGGCTGGGCAACTCAGGCGCGGCGGTCGAGGAATTCGTAGACGTCCTGGGCGTCGACGCCGGGGAACGTGCCCGGGGGCAGGGCCGCGAGCAGGTGGGAGTGGACGCGGGCGCTCGGCCAGGCGTTCCCGGCCCAGCGTCGCACCAGGGCGGCGGGTGGGCGGCGGCAACAGTCGGGGTCGGGGCAGCGGGACACCGTACGGCGGGTGGTGTCTCCGCCCCGGAACCAGCGCGCATGCTCGTACGGGGTGCCGACCGTGACCGAGAATTCCCCCGAGCGCGTCGACTCGATGTGGACCGTGCACCAGTACGTGCCGGCCGACGTGTCGGTGAACTGGTAGAACGACGAGTACGGGTCCTCGGCCTGGAAGATCGTTCGCGACGCCCATTTGCGGCAGATCGGCTGCCCCTCGATGGCCCCGGTGACGTCGGACGGGAAGCGCACCCCGTCGTTCTCGTACGCCTTGTAGACGATCCCGTTCTCGTGCACCCGCGTGAAGTGCACGGGTATGCCGAAGTGGTGGGTCGCCAGGTTGGTGAACCGGTGCGCCGCCGTCTCGTAGGACACGCCGAACGCGTCGCGGAAGTCGTCGATCGCGAGCGCCCGGTCGGCCTTGGCCTCGCGCAGGAACTCGACGGCGAAGTTCTCGGGCATCAGCAGCGCCGCCGCGAAGTAGTTGGCCTCGACCCGCTGGCGCAGGAAGTCGCCGTAGTCGGCCGGTTCGGGGTGGCCGAGCACGAAGTGGCCGAGCGTCTGCAGCACCACCGCCCGCGGGTCGTGTCCCTTGCCGCTCGCAACCTGGGGCAGGTAGATGCGCCGGCCCGCCAGGTCGGTGACCGAGCGTGTCGAGCCGGGCAGGTCGTTCACGTAGTGCAACGAGAAGCCCAGTTGCGCCGCGATGTCGAGGATGCCGCGCTGACTCAGCGGACCGGTGGCGTGCTTCACCGACCGCAGCACCTTCGCCGCCGCCTGTTCGATCTCGGCGAAGTAGTTGTCGCGTTCCCGCATGTCGACCCGCAGTTGAGCGTTGGCCCGCCGGGCGACCTCGGGGGTGGCGCTCTGCTCGGTCAGCAGCCGGTTGAGCTCGCGGTGCAGGCCGACCAGGGATTCGAGCGCGTCGGCCGGCAACCGGCGCCCGCCTTTCACCGTGGGAAGGCCCAGTCCCGCGTACGCCGGTGACTGCTGGAAATGTGCGAGGTCGATCTCGAGTCCGGCCCGTCGTGACGGCGCCTCGGGTCGCAGAAGCTCCTGCAGCGGCACCTCGAGCGCGCCCGCGAGCGCCTGCAGCACCGACAGCTTGGGCTCGCGCTTGCCGTTCTCGATCAGCGACAGCTGCGACGGCGCTCTTCCCACCGCCTCGCTGAGCTGCTCAAGGGTCATGTTCTTCGATTTGCGCTGGTGACGCAGCCGCTGGCCGAGGGTCACGAGGTCGACGGTGGGTGAATCGCTCACGGGATTTGACGTTAGCAGAAATTTTGCGTTTCTTCTGCTCACAAACGCCTTCAGAGGGGCTTGTGCGGTCGGTGATAGTCGAGTTCTTCCCAAGCAGCACAAGCGACAGGGCACGGAAGGGATGAATCAGATGACTGATCAGCTGACCGAAGTCAGGGGCGGTACCGCGGCGGACCTCACTCGGGCGTGGGCCGGCGATCCCCGGTGGCTGGGCATCAAGCGCAGCTACACCGCGCACGACGTGGTCAAGCTCCGCGGCACCGTCCAGGAGCGGCACACGCTCGCCGAGCGCGGCGCACAGCGGCTGTGGGAGCTGCTGCAGACCGAGGACTACATCAACGCCCTCGGCGCGCTGACCGGCGGCCAGGCCACCCAGATGGTCCGGGCCGGGCTCAAGGCCATCTACCTGAGCGGGTGGCAGGTCGCGGCCGACGCCAACCTGGCCGGCGCCACCTACCCCGACCAGTCGCTGTACCCCGCCAACTCGGTGCCCGCGGTCGTGCGGCGCATCAACAACGCGCTCATGCGCGCCGACCAGATCGACACCGCGAGCGGCAAGCACGAGCGTGACTGGTTCGCGCCGATCGTCGCCGACGCGGAGGCCGGTTTCGGTGGCCCGCTCAACGCGTTCGAGCTGATGAAGGCCATGATCGCGGCGGGTGCGGCCGGCGTGCACTGGGAGGACCAGCTGGCCAGCGAAAAGAAGTGCGGCCACCTCGGCGGCAAGGTGCTCATCCCGACGGCTCAGCACATCCGCACGCTGAACGCGGCGCGGCTGGCGGCCGACGTGCTGGGCGTGCCGTCGCTGGTCATCGCGCGGACCGATGCGCTGGCCGCGGACCTGCTGACCACCGACGTCGACGAGCGTGACCGGCCGTTCCTCACGGGGGAGCGTACGGCGGAGGGCTTCTTCCGGGTGCGCAGCGGGCCCGAGGCGGCCATCGCGCGCGGCATCGCCTACGCCGACTACGCCGACCTGCTGTGGGTCGAGACCGGCAAGCCCGACCTGGAGTTCGCCAAGTCGTTCGCCGAGGCCATCCACAAGCAGCACCCCGGCAAGATGCTCGCCTACAACTGCTCGCCGTCGTTCAACTGGAGGAAGAACCTCGACGACGCCGACATCGCGCGGTTCCAGAAGGAGCTCGGCGCGATGGGCTACAAGTTCCAGTTCGTCACGCTGGCCGGTTTCCACGCGCTCAACCACTCGATGTACGAGCTGGCCCGCGGCTACGCCCAGACCGGGATGACCGCGTACGTGAAGCTGCAGGAGGCCGAGTTCGCGGCCGAGCTCGACGGTTACACCGCCACCAAGCACCAGGCCGAGGTCGGCACCGGCTACTTCGACGCCGTCTCCACCGCACTCAACCCGGACAGCTCGACCACCGCCCTCAAGGGCTCGACCGAGACGGAGCAGTTCTGATGGGCGGCGAAGAGATCACCATCACCGGTACGACCGAGGGCCGTTACGGCGAGATCCTGACCCCCGAGGCCGTCGCGTTCGTCGTGGCGCTCGACCGGGAGTTCGGAGCGCGCCGCGTCCAGCTGCTGGAGCGCCGGCGTCGCAGGCGGACCACCCGTACGGGGGAACTGAACTTCTTGCCCTCGACGGCGCACATCCGTGAGGACTCGACCTGGACCGTCGCCCCGCCGGCGCCCGACCTGCTCGACCGGCGCGTCGAGATCACCGGGCCGCCCGAGCGCAAGATGACGGTCAACGCGCTCAACTCCGGCGCCAAGGTGTGGATGGCCGACTTCGAGGACGCCACGTCCCCGACCTGGGAGAACGTGGTGCTCGGGCAGGCCAACCTGCGTGACGCGCTGGACGGCACGCTCGACTTCACCGACCCGTCGGGCAAGCAGTACAAGGTCAACGGCTGGACGCCGACCATCATGGTGCGGCCGCGGGGCTGGCACCTGCCGGAATGCCACCTGCGCATCGGCGGCCGGGCGGTGTCGGCGGCGCTGTTCGACTTCGGGCTCTACATGTTCCACTGCGCGCAGCGGCAGCTCGACCGGGGCAGCGGACCCTACTTCTACCTGCCGAAGCTCGAGTCGCACCTCGAGGCGCGGCTGTGGAACGACGTGTTCGTCTTCGCGCAGGAGGCGCTGGGCATCCCGCGCGGCACGATCCGCGCGACCGTGCTCATCGAGACGATCACCGCCGCGTTCGAGATGGACGAGATCCTGTACGAGCTGCGCGAGCACTCGGCCGGCCTGAACGCGGGCCGCTGGGACTACCTGTTCAGCATGATCAAGAACCGTCCGGACATGGTGCTGCCCGAGCGGTCGCAGGTCACGATGACCACACCGTTCATGCGGGCGTACACCGAGCTGCTGGTGCGCACCTGCCACCGCCGCAACGCGCACGCCATCGGCGGTATGGCGGCGGTCGTGCCCAGCAAGGACCCGGTGGCGGCCAAGCGGGCGCTCAACCAGGTGCGCCAGGACAAGCGGCGTGAGGTCGGCGACGGCTTCGACGGTTCCTGGGTGGCGCACCCCGGTCTGGTCGAGACGTGCCGCGAGGTGTTCGACCAGTGGCTCGGCGAGGAGCCGCACCAGATCGTGCGCAAGCGCGAGGACGTCAAGGTGACCGCGGTCGAGCTGCTCGATGTGCGGACACCCGGCGTGCAGGTCACCGAGGTCGCGCTGCGCAACAACGTCAGTGTGGCGCTGCGCTACATCGCCGCGTGGCTGGGCGGGCGCGGCGCGGTCGCGCTCGGCGGCCTGATGGAGGACGCGGCGACCGCGGAGATCTGCCGAGCCCAGCTGTGGCAATGGATCCACTCGGCCACCCCGACCGACTACGGGGTTCCGGTCAGCTCGGCGCTGGTCATCCGGATGCTGCGCGAGGAACTCGACGTGCTCAGCGAGACCGGCGCCCTCGACGAGGACTCGGCCCGGCGCTTCGGGCAGGCCCGGACCCTGCTCACGGTGCTGCTGACCGAGCGCACGTGCCCCGAGTTCCTGACCCTGCCGGCCTACCTTCGGCACCTGTCCGGCGGGTCAGCCACCCCGGTCCCCGATGAGGCGCCTGTCGCCGTCTGATCGGCCCCGGGCAAGGGCGCGGTCCCCTCGGACAAGGGGCCGCGCCCTTCGGTGTTCCTCCACGAAGTAGGTGTGAGCAAGTCGTTGCCGACCCCATGGCGCCGGGCCACCCCCGCCAGCAGGTCGGCCACCTGCACCCGCGGGTCGTCACGCGAGTCGGCCATCACGAACCCGGCCAGCGGCGACACCCCGTCGCCGGCGGCCAGCGCCCGCTGCAGCCGGCTCAGCCGGTCGGCGGTCAGCGCGCTCTGCTCATCGTGCGTCACCAGCACCCGCCTTGTCCCCCCGCTCCAGGTGAGCACCGTCTCGGCCAGCGCCGGCAGCAACGGCTCCAACGGCGGCGGGACCGTGCGGTCGTCCTGGTCGAGCCGGTCCGCCAGCCTCCTGACCCGGGCCGGCTCCACCTCGATGACGGGCTTCGCGGCCCTCAGGAAACGCTCGGCGGTCTCGCTCGCCGGTCGCCGCCGCTTGGTGCGCACAAGGTCGGCAAACGCCGTCAGCAACCCCGAGCTCTCCCGTACGGCGTCGTGCAGCGCGACGGCAGCCGGTCGCTGATCCTGCGTGAGACGCGTGCCCGCCGCGTACGAGGGCTCGTACAGCAGCAGGTCGACGATCCGCGTGACGAGAAAGAACCGCTTGTCGATCACATGCACGAACGCCCGCCCGCGCAGCGCCGCCAGGAACCAGTCGTGGCTGCCGCCCCGCAGGAACCGCCCCGCCTTGAACTCGGGCGAGCTGCCCCGGACCCCGAGCCGCGCGAGCACATCGGACGCCTCGTCCACGCTCAGGTCCACGCTCGCGTGCGTGATCGTCGGCATGCCCGGGTGCAGCAGGTTGGTCCCCGAGAACCCCGACTCGTCACAGGCGATCCGCACCAGCGGCCCGGTCCCCGCTCCGGCGGGCAAGAGCCCACCCTGCAAAGGCGATCGCATGCCGCCATTGCACCCCAGCGACCGCAGGATGTCGACGCAGTTCGGCTCCGCGGCTCACGGTCAGGCGGTGCTGGGTCGTTCCCTGAGCTCACGGCGCCGCTCGCCGATCTCCCACGCCTTCACGTACTGCCGGATCAGATTCGCGGCCTTGTCGTCGGGGGCGAAGGTGAGGATCAGGTGCCGGCCCAGGTCGCCGGGGCGGGTCTCGCGGACGGCGTGCACCACACTGTCCAGCTCGACCTCGCCGGTGCCGAGCCACAGCGTGGCCCGGACCCGGTCGCCCTGGGCGAACGACAGCGACGGATCGATCCAGCACCGCAACCCGCCCTCGCTGATGTCGAGCAGCGCGCCGGCCGCCGGCCCGCCGTCCCCGGCGGCCATGAGCCGCACGGCGGCGCCTGCCCCTCCACGCGGGAACTGGCGGCGGTTGTCCGAGCGGGCGGGGCCGGTCGGCGCGAACCGCCAGTGCGACGGGTCCTCACCGGAGTCCAGGAGCCGGCACGTAACGACCACGCGGGAGTTCGGAGTGGTCCAGAAGATGTCGAGTTCCGCGCCCTCCTCCAGCTGCTCGGTCAGCCCTGCCGGGCGCATCACGTTGAACGTGTCGCCGTCGACCGATTCCAGCCGCGAGGTGACGCTGGCCTCCTCCGCTGTGACGAGGAAGAGCGGCGTGCCCTTTCCCGGCAGCGCGACCGTCTCGGACCGAGCTCGAGCACCCATCACTCACCTTTTCGAACGTCGTCCGCACGGAGCCTTCTGCAGCCTCTTCGGCCGATCCGGCCGGCATCTGAGGCGTCCGGACGGTGTCCGGCCGGCCAGGCGGACACCGAACGTGCGCCCGGCGTCGCCGAAGACCTTTCCCAGGTGCGCGGCGGATTCAGCCCAGAAGGCGGCGTTCCCAGGCCCAGGCCGCGATCTCGACGCGGTTACGGGCGTTGAGCTTGGTCATCACGCTGCCGACGTGGGTTTTGACGGTGCCGATCGAGATGAACAGCTGGGCCGCGATCTCGGCGTTGGTCAGGCCTTTGGCGGCCAGGCGCACAACGTCCAGTTCGCGCGGCGACAGGCCGCCGTCGTCGTTGGCGGGGGCCGGGGACGACAGGTGTTCGAGCAGGCGGACGGTGATCGAGGGACTGATCAGGGCGTCGCCGGACACGGCGGCCCGGACGGCTTCTATCAGCAGGGCCGGGCCCGAGTCTTTCAGCAGGAAGCCGGCCGCGCCGTTGCGGAGGGCCTGGTGGACGTACTCGTCGAGGTCGAAGGTGGTGACCACGACGACCTTGACGGGGTCGGTCACGCCGGGGCCGGAGAGCAGGCGCAGGGCCTCCAGGCCGTCCATCTTGGGCATGCGGATGTCGAGCAGGGCCACGTCCGGCTTGAGTTTGCGGGCCATGGCCACGGCCTCGACGCCGTCGTTGGCCTCGCCCACGACCTCCATGTCGGGCTGCGCGCCGATGATCATGCCGAAGCCGGTGCGGACCATGGCCTGGTCGTCGGCGATCAGTACGCGGATCATGTGCTCGTCCTCGGGTCGATCGGGAACGCGGCGTCGACGACCCAGCCGCCCTCGATACCGGGCATGGCCGAGATCCGGCCGCCGACCGCGCGGACCCGTTCCGTCAGGCCCACGAGACCGTACCCTGCCCGGTCACGGGGGGCGGGCGTACGGGCCGGGACCACGCCGTCGTTGGCCACCCGCACCAGCAGCCACTCGGGGGTGCGCCGGATCCAGACGTCGGCCGCCGTCGCCGCCGGGGCGTGCTGGCGCACGTTGGTCAGGGCCTCCATCACCACCCGGTACGCCGACGTGGAGACCTCGACCGGCAGCCCGTCGAGGTCGCCGTCGAGGTGCATGCGGGCCTTGGCGCCGCCGGCCGAGTTGAACTGCTCGAGCAGCGGGCCGAGCTCGTGCACCCCGGCCACGGGGGCGAGCGGCGCGTCCGGCTTCGAGTCGGGGTCGCGCAGCACGCCGACCATGCGGCGCATCGACGCCATCGTCTCGGCGCCGGCCTGTTCGATCTGGTCGAGCGCCTGCAGCACCCGTTTCGGGTCCTGCTCGGCGATGAACTTGGCGCCCTGGGCCTGCACGACGATGCCGGTCACGTGGTGGGCGATGAAGTCGTGCAGGTCACGGGCGAACTCGGCGCGCTGCTCGGCCCGTACGGCGTCGAAGGCCCGCTGCCGGGAGCTCTCGATGATGCGTATGTAGATCGCGAGACCGATGACGGCCGCGGCGGCCAGCGCCTGGATCAGGCCGAAGATGACGAACGCGTAGTCCTGCCCGGCCCGCAGCGGGGCGAAGCTGACCGCGGCGCCCACGACCACCAGCGCGGAGAACCCGAGACCGGCGGTGGAGCGCCGCGCCACCACGTAACAAACCCCGAGGAGCGCGGCCGACTCGGCGAGACCCCACGTCTCGCCGTACGCGTAGCTGTCCGGCGACGTCACCGCGGCCGAGGCGAGGGTGACCAGCAGTGACAGGCCGCCGAGCGCCATGGCGGCCTTGGGCAGGCGGGTGGAGCGGGACTGGTGTTTCGGCAGCCACACCGCGGCGGCCGCGATCGCCAGGAAGACCTTGACCAGGCCCAGCGCCTCGCTGCGGAGCATGCCCTGGGCCACGTCGAGGATGCCCAGCAGCGCCATCGCTCCCAGCGCGGCGAGCTGGGCGAGGCGGCGGAGCACCCTCCGGTTCGAGTTGTTCTGCATCGTCACCCAATGTATGCGCTGGTGCGGGGCGTCCCATCGGCCGAAAGACAGATCCGCCGCCGTCCGTGAGCCTGGCCCCGGGCCGATGTGCCGGCCGGTCGGCTGCACCCATGATCTTCCTCGACATCGACGCATCGAGTGGGAGACATAAATGCTGACGCAGAACGTGGACACGTTGGCCGCGGTCGCCGCTGTGGATCTGGTCAAGGTCTACGGCAGCGGCGACACCGCGGTCCGGGCGCTGGACGGGGTGACGGTGGGGTTCTCCCGGGCCCAGTTCACGGCGATCATGGGGCCGTCCGGGTCGGGCAAGTCCACCCTGATGCATTGCCTGGCCGGTCTCGACACGGCCACGTCGGGGCAGGCGCTGCTGGGCGGCACCGACCTGACCAAGCAGAGCGACAAGGTGCTGACCAAGGTGCGCCGCGAGCGGATCGGCTTCGTCTTCCAAGCGTTCAACCTGCTGCCGCAGCTCACCGCGGCGCAGAACATCGCGCTGCCGCTGGAGCTGTCCGGCCGTAAGCCCGACCCGCAGCTGTACGCGCACCTGACCGACACGCTGGGCATCACGGGCCGGCTCGGTCACCGGCCGGGTGAGATGTCCGGCGGCCAGCAGCAGCGTGTGGCACTGGCCCGGGCGTTGGTGTCGCGGCCCGAGGTGGTGTTCGCCGACGAGCCCACCGGCAACCTGGACTCCCGGTCGGGCGCCGAGGTGCTGCTGTTCCTGCGCAACTCCGTACGGGAACTGGGCCAGACGATCGTCATGGTCACCCACGACCCGGGCGCCGCCGCGTACGCGGACCGGGTTGTGCTGCTCGCCGACGGCCGCGTGGCCGGCGAGCTGGACAATCCCGACATCGCCTCGGTCACCGACGCCCTGCAGAGCCTGGCGGTCGCGCGATGAGCGTGCTCCGGACCCAGCTCCGCGGCGTCGCCCGCCGCCCGTCCCGCCTGCTGCTGACCGGCCTGGCCGTGCTGGTCGTCTCGTTCGTCGTGTACGCCACCGTGCTGGCTCAGCAGATCACCGAGCGCACGGTGCTCAACAGCCTCAGCGGCACCCCCGAGGCGGCCGACGTGGTCGTGCACAGCGGCATGATCACCTCGGCCGAGCTGGCCGCGGTGCAGAAGATCCCCGGCGTCGCCGAGACGGTCGGCCGGGTCGACAACGGCGCCCAGATCGGCGGCGAGTACCTCTCGCTGCTCAGCGACCCCGGGACCGGCCCGCTGTCCCAGGTCACGGTCGCCCAGGGGCGCTACCCGTCCAAGCCGGGCGAGATCGCGGTCACCCCGCGCACGGTCGAGCGGATGGGCCTGCAGCTCGGTAAGACCGTGACCGGGCAGATCCGCTACGACGAGGACGGCAAGCCCCTCGAGTCGTCGAAGCTGACGGTGGTCGGCGTGGTGGACGTCCGCGACGACTTCGGTTTCCAGGCGTACGGGCCGACCGACTCGATCATGAAGCTGGGCGGCTACGACGGGCTCAGCCGCATCGAGCTGCGCCTGGCCCCGGGGACCGACGCGTCCGCGGTGATGGACCGGATCAACACGATGATCACCGCCTCGACGAAGATCAAGGCGGAGGACCGTCCCCAGGTGCAGGACGGCGACACGGTCCGGCACGAGGAGGCCGAGGCCGCCGCGTCCGAGATCAACTCGATCTTCGCCGTGATCGCCATGTTCATCGCGATCGCCGTGGTCGCCGCGGGTCTGGTCGCCACCTCCACCTTCCGGATCGTGTTCGCCCAGCGCATGCGCCAGCTCGCCCTGCTGCGGGCGGTCGGCGCCGGACGCGGCCCGATCACCCGGGCCCTGGCCGCCGAGGGCGCGCTCACCGGCCTGGTCACCGGCGTCGCCGGGGTGCTGATCGCGCTCGGCGCCGGGCATCTCTTCCCGGTTGTGGCCGGCTGGTTCGGCAAGTCGGTCTTCGGGCCCGGCTTCCCGCTCCTGGCGGCCCTGCTCACGGTGCTGCTCGCCGTCTTCCTGACCACGGTGGCGGTGCTCGCCCCGGCCGCCTCGGCGTCGCGGGTGTCGCCGCTGGAGGCGCTGCGCGGCGCCGGCACCACCGGGGCGCGGCGTGACATCGGCAAGCTGCGCTGGGCCACCGGCCTGCTGTTCCTGGTCGGCGCCGCCATGACGGCCGGGTACATCGTGAACAACCTGCCGGGCCGCGACACCAAGGACTACGACCCGCAGCCGATGCTGCTGGCGCTGGTCGCCTCGGGCGCGTTCGCGTTCTTCGCCCTGGTCGCCCTGGGGCCGGTGCTGGTCCGGCCGGTGCTGGCGCTGATCGGGTGGCCGCTGCGCCGCTCCAGCCCGGTCGGCCGCCTGGCCGCCGGGGGAGTGGGTTCCGCCCCGCGTCGCGCCGCCGCCGTCTCGGTCGTGGTCGCGCTCGGTGTCACGTTGATCGCCGGCACGCTGGTCGGCGGGGCGTCGTTGCGGGTCCTGGCCGACCGCGAGATCGCGGCCTCGGCGCCCGCCGACTACGAGATGCTCGGCATCGATCAGGCCCCGGTCCCGGCCGCGCTGGCCGAGCAGCTCAAGCAGCGCGACGAGCTCACCGACGTCACCCCGTACCGGCGGGTGACGGTGGACCTCGACGCGTACGAGGGTGTGTCGGCGACCGACCTGGCGATGACCTCGCTGCCCGAGCTCAAGAAGGTCGGCGTCGCCGCCGGCTCGCTGGACGACCTCGGACCGGGCAAGGTCGCGCTGTCGGACTTCGGGGCGGAGATCAGCGGCAAGACGGTCGGCGACCAGATCCAGCTCAAGGCCGGCAAGCGTACGGTGAAACTGACCGTGGTGGCCCAGTTCGCCGAGGACGGTCCGCTGCACACGTCGGCGGTGCTCGTCCCGGACGACCTGACCAAGCTGGGCGCCCCCGCCGCCACGTTCTCGGGTGTGCTGGCCAACGCCAAGGAGCCGGGCGAGTCCGGGCGTACGAAGGGCAACCGGGCCATCCAGGACGCGCAGGTCGCCGCGGGTGGCAAGTGGCGGATCGACGTGCTGGCCGACCAGCGCGACCAGCTGAACAACAGCGTCAACCTGCTGCTGCTCATCGCGATCGGCCTGGTCGGGCTCACCGTGGTCATCGCGGTGGTCGGGGTCGGCACCACGACGGCGCTGTCGGTGGTCGAGCGGGTCCGCGAATCCGGGGTGCTGCGCGCGGTCGGTCTCTCGCGGGCCGGGCTGCGGACGATGCTGACGACCGAGTCCGCGCTCTACGGGGCGATCGGCGCGGCGGTGGGGCTGGCGCTGGGAATCCCGTACGCGTGGCTGGCCGTCAAGGCCCTGGGGCTCAACGCGCCCATCGCGCTGCCCTACGGCCAGCTGGCGATCGTGTTCCTGGTGCTCATCGCGCTGACCGCGCTGGCCGGGGTGCTGCCCGCCCGCCGCGCGGCCAAGGTGAGCCCGGTGGCGGCGCTCGGCGCGGAGTAATTCACGTGCGGAAGGCCGGCCGGCCGGATATACCGCAGGGCATGGACGAGTTCTGGCCCCTGTTCGGGCTCCGGCTGGCCTTCCGCGACGTGGTGCTGCGCCCGATGCGCGAGAGCGACCTGCCTCATCTGGCGGCCGTGCTGCCCGATGACGTGGGGCACGACCCGCGGCTGGCCCTCTTCGGGTCGCAGAGCTTCGCCGAGAACGAGCGGCGGCTGTTCTGCCAGGGCTACTGGAAGTCGCTCGGCGCCTGGGACCCGGCGTCCTGGGTGCTGCACTTCGTGGTCTCCTGGCGCGGCGAGGACGTCGGCGTGCAGACCCTCGAGGGTGAGAACTTCCCGGCCCTGCGTACGGTCGACTCGGCGTCCTGGCTGGTGCGCGAGGCCCGCGGCCGGGGCGTCGGGGTGGCCATGCGTACGGCGATGCTGCAGTTCGCGTTCGGCGAGCTGGGCGCGGTGGCCGCGATCACGTCGGCCACGGTTGCCAACGCCGCCTCGCTGGGGGTGTCCCGCCGGGTCGGCTACCGCGAGAACGGTGTCAGCCGCATCGTCGACACCGGGGGTGACGTGGTTGAACTCCAGCATTTCCGGCTGACCGCCGCCGAGTGGCCGGGCGCCGGCACCACGGTGACCGGTTTCCCGCCCTGCCGGCCGTGGTTCGGGTTGGGCGGCTGAGCAACCCTGTCAGCTGTGCCGGCGGGCCTGGGCCCGGCGGTCCGGCGCCGTGGCCGGCCCGGCCGCCGCGGGCAGCGTGAACCAGAACGTGGCGCCGCGCCCGTCGTCCCCCTCGGCCCAGATCTCGCCGCCGTGCCGCTCGACGGCCCGGTGCACGGTCGTCAGCCCGATGCCGGTGCCGGGGAAGTCCTCGGCGCTGTGCAGGCGGGCGAACGGCCGGAACAGCTCGCCCGCCTTGCCGGCCGGGAACCCGGCGCCGTTGTCGCGCACGAAGAACGCCTCGGCCGTCCGGCCCACCTCGACCACGGGGCTCTCGACCTTGCGGGTGAACTTGACCGCGTTGTTGATCAGGTTCTCCAGGATGACCCGGACCAGGCCCTCGTCGGCGTCGGCCCGCATGCTCTCCTGCACGGCGAACGCCACCTTGTGCCCGGGGCCGCGCGCCTCCACCTCGCCGATCACCGACCACGTGGTGGCGGTCAGGTCGAACTCCGACCGGCGCAGGTCGCCCCGGCTGGCCCGGGCCAGGATCAGCAGCGACTCGACCAGGTCGGCCATCCGGTGCGCGGCGGCCTGGATGCGGCTGAGCCGGCGCCGCGCCTCGGCGCTCAGCGGCTCGTCCTCGTCGTCGAGCATGTGCTCGGCGAAACTGCTGATCACCTGCAGCGGGCCGCGCAGGTCGTGCGACACCGAGCCGGAGAACGCCTCCAGCTCGCGGTTGCGCCACTCCAGCTCCTCGACCAGCGCCGCCCGCGTCTCGGCGAGCTGCCGGGCAGCGCGTTCCTCGGCCGCGTCCAGCTCGCGGCGCATCAGCTCCTCGCGGATGCGCCGGCTCTCGTCGTGCGACTGCTTGCGCCGGATCTGCGTACGGACGTGGGCCCGTAACGCCTCGGCCGCCGCGTCCGCCCGGACGTAGTCGTCGGCGCCGAACGCCAGGCAGGCCAGCGAGTCGTCGTCGGTGGCGCCGGTCATCACGATCGGCGTCTCCCCGATCCGGGGCACCTCCTTGATCCGCCGGCAGGCCTGCCCGCCCAACTCGCCGCCGGGACCGAGCCCGAGCACGATGCAGTCCACCGGCTGCTCGGTCAGCAGGTCCAGCGCGTCGTCGGTGCTCGACACCTGGATCACGTCGTACCCCTCGCCCTGCAGCGCCGCGGCCAGGCCGGCCAGCCGTTGCCGGTCGGGGGTGAGCGCCAGCACCTTGCTCGGCCCGTGCAGGCTGCCGGTGACCTCGATCGGCAGCTGCTCGGCGGTCTGCCGCAGGACCGCGTTCAGCTTGGCCGGCACGATCGCCAGGTTCTGCTGCTTGCGCACGAACGCGTCGGCGCCGGCATCGAGCATCTGCAACTCGGTGGCGTAGTCGTCGGCCGCGGTCATGAGGATGCACGGGGTGTCGCGCAGCGCCGGGTCGAGGCGGATCCGGCGGATCACCGTGGCGCCGTCGATGCCGGGCATCACCCCGTCGACGATCACCGCCTGCGGGCGCCGGTCGGCCGCCATCCGCAGGCCCTCCTCGCCGCTGGCGGCCAGCAGAACCGCGTAGCCCTCGCCCTCCAGCAACTCGCGCAGCTGCTCGCGGAACGTCAGGCTGTCGTCGATGATCAGCACCTGGGTGCGGTCGTCGGTGCGGGCCGGGCCGTCGCCGAGCAGCTGGCGGACCCGGGCCACGACATAGCCGGCGTCGTACGGCTTGCCGACGTACTCGTCCGCACCCGTGCGCAGCCCGGCCAGCCGGTCGGCGACGTCGTCCACGCTGCTCAGCAGGACCGTCACCACGCCGGCCCGGCTCGGCATGCCGCGCAGCTCGGTGAGCAGCTCGAGCCCGTCGGCGTCGGGCAGCAGCACGTCCAGCACCGCCACGTCGAAGTACGCCGTCGCGAACGCGGCGCGCGCCTCTGCGCCGGTCGCGCACAGGATCGTGCCGAAGCCGTCGGCCTCGAACGCCTCGTGCAGGTCCATGCGCACGGTGAGGCTGTCGTCGACGATGAGCACCTCGTGGTTCATCGCCGGCTCCCGGCGAGCTGCAGGTCGGCGAGGCGGGCCGCGATCTTGACCGGCGGCAGCACGTACGCGGCCGCGCCGATCAGGGCCGCCTCGCGAGGCATGCCGTACACGACGCAACTCGCCTCGTCCTGGGCGAACGTCACCGCGCCCCGGGCCCGCATGGTGAGCAGGCCCTCGGCGCCGTCGCGGCCCATGCCGGTCAGCAGGCAGCCGGCCGCGGCCGGGCCGAGCTCGGCGGCGACGGACTCGAACAGCACGTCCACCGACGGGCGGCACGAATGGCGGGGCGGGGCGTCACTGAGCCGGACCATGCCGTCGCGCACCAGCATGTGCCGGTCCGGCGGGGCCAGCAACACCCGGCCGGTCAGGGCCGTCAGCGGCGTACGGTCCCGCGCGTAGCTGACGTCGCGGGCGGTCTGCCCGGCCAGCCAGTCCGAGAACGCCACCGCGAACGGCTCGCTGGCCGCGATGTGCTGCACACACAGGACCGGCGGGCGGAACCTGGCCGGGAGCGCCCGCAACAGGTCGGTCAGCGCCCCCGGCCCACCCGTCGACGCGCCCACCGCCACCGCCTGCAGGGCCTCCTGGGGCAGCGGCGGAGACGGGAGGACCGGCGCCGTCTGCAGGCTCCCGGGCCGGTCGCGGCCGTCGAGCCGGGCCCGCGGGTGCGTGATCACCCGGATGCGCGAGACGAGGCGTACGGCCGCGCACAGCCGCCGCCCCCAGTCGGCGTCGGTGGCGTCGCCGCGCGGCTTCTCGAGGACGTCCACCGCCCCCGCGGCCAGCGCGTTGTACGTGCTGAACAGCTCGCGCCGGTCGGCCGACGAGACGACCAGGATCGGTGTCGGGTGCTCCGCCATGATGTGCTCGGTCGCGACCAGGCCGCTCGTCGTGGGCAGCATCATGTCCATCGTGACCACGTCGGGGCGCAGCCGGGCCACCATCTCGACCGCGGCGCCGCCGTCGGTCGCCTCGCCCACGACCCGCAGCTCCGGGTCGCCGGCGAGCGACTCGCGCAGGTGGTGACGCATGGTCGCGGAATCCTCCACGAGCAGGACACGGATCATCAGAGGATCAGCCTCCGGATGTGAGCGAGCAGTTCCTCCTGGTTGAACTCGCTCTTGATGACGTACGCGGACGCGCCTGCCTCCTCGCCCCGGCGCCTGTCCGCGGCGTCGGCCCGCGAGCTCACCAGGATGGCCGGGACGTGCGCCAGCTGCGGGTCGGCCTTGGCCCGCGCGACGAACGTGAAGCCGTCGATGCCGGGCATGTCGATGTCGGACAGGAACAGCCCGTAGGCGCGGTTGCGGGCCCGCTCCAGACCCTCCTCGCCCGAGGCGGCCAGGTCGACCTCGTACCCGGCCGACTCCAGGATGCTGCGTTCGAGCATCCGTGTGGTCAGCGAGTCGTCGACCACCAGGATCGGCATCCTGGGCCGGGCGGCGGCCGCGTTCTCGCCGCGGGCCGCCGCGCTCTCCTGCCGGGCCTCGGCGACCAGCCCGTGCGCGTCCAGCACGAGTCGCGGGTTGCCGTCCAGGTCGATCGAGACGCTGGCCACCACCGGGTCGGCCGGGGCCAGCTCGGGCAGCGGGCGGGCGACCAGCGTGGTGATGCCGGCCAGCCGGTCGACGCCGATCGCCACGGTGTCCCGGTCGGCCGCGAGCACCACCGCCACCCCCGAAATGGGATCGGCGTCCTCGTCCGGGACGGCGTGCAGGGCGGCGGCCAGCGGCAGGAACGGCAGCACCTCGCCCTCATGCGCGAGCCGGGCGGTGGCCGTGGCGGCGGCCATCTCGTCGGCGGCCAGGCGCACGCAGCGGCGCACGGCGTCCAGCGGCATCGTCGTGGTCGTCCCGCCCGCCTCGACGACCAACCCGTTGATGCTCAGCAGGGTCAACGGCACCACCAGCCGTACGGTGGCGCCCTGGCCGGGCCGGTTGTCGATGAAGACCTCGCCGCCCAGCTGCTGCGCCACGTCACGGGCCACGTCCATGCCGATGCCGCGCCCGGCCACCTCGGTGACCCCGGGCGCGGTGCTGATCCCGCCGTGCAGCACGAGGTCGATCAGGGCCTGCGGACCGGCGTCGGCCCCGGGTGGCAGCAGCCCGCGTTCCTCGGCGGTGCGGCGCAACGCGTCCAGGTCGAAACCACGCCCGTCGTCGGCGCAGCGGAACTCGGCGTACCGGCCATGGCGCTCGACGTGCACGCTGACCGTGCCCTCGGCCGGCTTGCCCGCGGCCACCCGCCGGTCCGCGGGTTCGATGCCGTGCACGACCGCGTTCCGTACGACGTGCAGGAACGCGCCGCTGATCAGGTTGAGCAGGTTCGGGCCCATGCGCACGTCGGCCCCGCTGGCCTGGAACCGGACCTGTTTGCCCTCGGCGTCGGCGGCGTCACGTACCGCCCGGCGCAGCACCGTGAAGATCGAGCCGGCCGGCACCAGACGCAGGCCCTCGGCCCTGCCGCGCACCTCGTCGAGCTCGCGTTCCACCTGGTCGACGGCGTCGGTGAGCCGCCGTCCGAGGGCGCCCAGCTCACCCGCGAGCCGACGCACAGCGGTCCGGGCGGCCGCATCCGACACCGTGGTGCGGCCCACGCGCATCCGGTCGCTGAGCGTCTCGACGTTGCGGTGCAGGCGGGCCAGGGTGCGCCGGCCGTCCCGCAGCGGCGCGATCCGGGCGCTGGCCTCGCCGATGGCGTCGAGCAGCTCGTCCAGGTCGGCCGTGGCCGCCCGCTCGGGCTGCCGGTCCGCCGCCGCCTCCGCGCCCCGGGCCAGGTCGGCCTCGACGTTGGCCTGGTCGACCTCGGCCTGGGTGGTGGGTTCGTTGACGGGCACGGTGCGCACCTGCTCGGGGTGGGCCGGCTCCGGCAGGGCCTCGGGCTCGGCGGGCACGGTCGCCGCTTCCGGCCGCGGACCGGACAGCGCGTCGACGAAGCCCGCGATCTCGTCGTTGAGACGCAGCAGCTCGCGCATCTCGTCGGCGGGCAGCGCCGGCGGGCTCTCGTCGCGGTGCGGGACCAGCACCTCCTCGAACTCGTGCGCGCGGTCCGCGATCTCCGTCTGCTTGACCACCCGGGCCGCGCCCTTGAGCGTGTGCGTGAACCGCAGCAGGCGGGCCACCAGGTCGGTTCCCGGCTGCTGGTCCAGGTCGAGCACGCCCGCGCTGATCTGGTCGACCAGCTCGCGGGCCTCGATCCGGAAGTAGCGCAGCGGGTCGCTGCTCATGACCGGCCGCGGTGAGGGTCGGGCGGGGCGCCGGCCATCAGTGCCGTCCGGTGCCGACCAGGTCCAGCAACTCGCTGGAGAGATTCGTCAGGTGGGCTGCGGTCTGTTTGGTCTGCACCGCGCTGGCCTCGGTCTCGCGGCTGACCCGGGCGGTGTCCGAGGCGGCCACGTTGACCTGCTCGACCGCGGTGGTCTGCTGTTTGGTCGACAGCTCGATCTCGCGAGTGGCGTCGCTGGTGGTGGCGACCAGACCGGCGATCTTGCGGAACGAGCTGGTGGCGTCGTCGAACTGCCGGGAGCCCGCGTCCACCGCCTTGGCCCCGATCTCGGTCGCCATGACGGTCGTGTTGACCGCTCCGCGCACGTCCTCGATCAGGGCCCGGATCTCCTTGGCCGAGCCCGCCGTACGGTCGGCCAGCTTGCGGATCTCCTCGGCGACGACGGCGAACCGGCGACCCCACTCGCCGGCCCCGCTGGCCTCGATGGTGGCGTTGATGGCCAGGATGTTGGTCTGCTCGGCCAGTTCGCTGACCAGCTCGACGACCCCGCCGATCTGCTGCGACTTCTCGCCCAGGGCCAGCATGTGCTGCACGATCTGGTCGACCTGGGTGCGGATGGCCGTGATCGACGCCCGGGTCTGGTCGATGGTGGCGTCGCCGGTCCGGGCCGCCTCCGCGGTTTCCTCGGCGATCTTGGAGACGCGCTGGGCGCTGTCCGCGATCTGCCGGGACGTGATGAGCAGCTCGCTGATCGTCGTGGTGATCTCGTTCATGGCGCTGGCCTGGTCGCGGCCGCCCGACGCCTGCTGGGCCGCGGCCGCCTCGAGCTGGGCCGACGAGCTCTGGATGTGCCCGACCGCGGCGCCCACCTCACGCTTGAGGTCGCGGCTCAGCTTCCACGACACCAGGGCGGCCGCCACGATCAGCAGGACGCCGAGCACGATGATGAAGACCATTCCCTGCAGCGCCCGCTCCGCCGACGCGTCCCGGCGGTTGTCCACCACAATCGTCTGCCGGGCGATCAGGTCGGTGATCGCCTTCTGCACGGCTATCCGCGCCGCTTTGACCTCCTCGTTGCCGGAGAGCTGATTGACGTTGGTGAGGGTGGACATGCGGGAGCGCTGTTCGATCACCGGCGCCAGGGCCGCGGCGTGTTTGGTCTCGGCGTCCGCGACGATGTCGAGCAGTTCCTTCGAGGCCGGGTCGGTGACCGCCGTACGCAGCAGCGAGATCTGGTCGAGGAACTGCTTGCGGTCGGCGTTGGTGGCCTCGAGGTATTCGTCGTTGCGGGTGAGCAGATACCCGCGATAGTCGGCGATCCGCGACTCCATGGCCGCGCTCAGAGCCTCGGCGCCGACCAGGTTGACCCGCGCCGACGAGATCACTTCGTTCTGGGTGCTGAGCACGTACCGCAGCGTCGCCACGGAGGTCGCCGTCATCAGCAGAGTCAGCAGCAGCGTCAGGCCGAAACCGGCGGCCAGCTTGGTGCCGAAGGTGCGTCCGGCCATCATGGTGCGTTCTCCTCTGCGGCTGGGGTGTGCCCGGCCAGCGCGTGCACCATGGCCCGCGTGGCCGGGATGTCGATGATCGGCCGGCTCCCGCCGGGCAGGTCGACAAGTCCGCGCAGACCGCCCCGGCGGCCCGCGCGGGCCGGCTCGCCCGAATCGCGGACGATGTCGGCGGTGGTCGCCCGCACGTGCCCGTCGAGCGCGTGGAAGGCCAGTCCGAGCGCGGGGGAACCGGCCGCCAGCACCAGCCAGCGGGGCACGTCGGCGACTGGATGGCCGAGCAGCGCGGCGAGGTCGTACACGGGCACCACGGCCCCGGCGAACCCGGCCAGGCCGAGCAGGGCGGGCTGCGGGCCGGGCAGCGCAGTGACCGGGCGGTCCGGGTGCACGCCCGACGTCTGCGAGAGCCTGATCGCGTACGGGCGGCCACCGGCCCGGATGGTCAGCAGCTCGAGATCCTCCTCGTCGTGGCTGCGCGCCGGCTCGGCGAACGACTGGTCGAAGTCCCGGCGCAGCCGCCGCAGCCGCCGGTCGACCGTCCCCGCGCTCACGGGCGCACCCCGCAGGCGTCGAGCTCGGAACGGCACAAGACGGTCAGGGCGATGCGTCCGAACCCGCCGCCGAACAGGGTGATCCGCTGCTCGCTCTCCCGCGCCAGCAGCTCCAGCGCACGCTCCAGCTCGCCAGCCGCGGTGCGGTCGTCGCCCTGACGCCTCGCCAGCTGGCCCAGCCGCATCCGTGGCAGGGCGAAACCCGGATCCAGGTACGCGGCCAGGCGGTACTGCCCGACCGCCTCGGCCACCGCGGAGCCGTCCTCGAGGCAGAGCCCCAGCAGCTGATGGGCGTCCGGGTTCAGGCCGTTCTCGTCGCTCAGCCCCCGGGCCAGCGCCACCGCCTCGTCCAGCCGCCCGGCCTGGGCCAGCAGCACGCCGTGCAACAGCTGGTCACGGGGGCGCATCGGGGCCGCCCGGGGCGCGGCGATCAGCTCCAGCGCGGCCGCGAACTGTTCCTGCCGCAGCAGGTCGAGAGCGCGGTTGTACGCCTGCTCCCCGTCGAACTCGGTGGGCGGCGGGCCGGGCGGTGCCGCGTACGGGGAAACAGGGGTTGATCTGACGGGCGCGGGCGGGGCGGCTCGCTGCTGCGGGGTGGGCCCACCCGGGCGGCGATAGAAGAACGAGCGGTGGTTGCGGCGCAGCTCGAGCCCGGCCGGGTTGCTGCCGAGCGAGTCGGTGTGGCCCAGGAACAGGAAGCCGCCCGGGGCCAGCGCCGTGGTCATCCGCTCGACCAGGGCCGACACGACCGCCGGGGTGAGGTACATCAGCAGGTTGCGGCAGAACACGACGTCGTACTGCTCGGGGCGCCACAGCTCGTCGTCCGGCTCGGCCACGTTGGTGCGCTGGAACCGTACGAGCTGCCGGATCTCGTCGGCGACCCAGTAACCGCTGTCGGCCTGCCGGAACCAGCGCCGGCGCACCGGGTCCGGCGTCTCCCGTAGCGACCAGGTCGAGTACCAGCCGTTCTCGGCCTTGCGGAGCATCTGCGGGTTCGCGTCGACACCGGTGACGTCGATCAGCCAATCCCGGCTCGGACGGGCCTGGCGGGCCGTGATCGCCAGCGAGTACGCCTCCTCACCCGACGAGCACGCCACCGACAACATGCGCAAAATGCGCTGCGAGGCCCGGGCCGCGAGCCTTTCGGGCAGGGCGTCCTCGCGCAGCGCCGCGAACTGCTCGCCGTGCCGGAAGAAGTAGGTCTCGGTGATGGTGAGCCGCTCGATCAACTCGGTGAGCTCGGCGTCCCAGGGGCGCGCGGCCAGCCGGGTCAGGTAGTCGTCCCGGCGCAGGCCGTGCTCGGCGGCCCGGTCCCGCAGCAGCTCGGCGAGCCGGCCGGCGTCGTTGCCGGCGGAGCCCCAGCCCAGCTTCCGGGCGAGCAGGTCCTGGAAGCGGCCGATCTCGCCCTGGCCGTTCATGACGGCACGCCCGCCGCGGCTGCGGCCGCTTCCCAGACCTCGTCCGGCACCGCCCGCATGCTCTGCAGGAGCAGCAGCGGCTCGGCGCCGAGGGTGCCGACGCCGGCCACCAGACGGGTGTTGCCGCCGCCGAGCAGGGCCGGGTGCCCGCCGGTGGGCTCCGCCTCGACGGTCCGGATGCCCAGCACCTCGCCGGTGGCCAACGCGACCGCGCCGCGTCGGGTGCGGACGGCGAGGTAGCGTTCGGCCTCGCCGGGACCGCCCCCGAGCAGGCGCGACACGTCGATCACCGGGGCGGGCACGCCCCGCAGCACGGTGATGCCCCGGACGAACGCGGGTGTGCCGGCCAGGGTCCGTGTCTCGAGCGGCCGCATGGTCTCGATGACCTCTTCGAGGCGCAGCGCGCACAGCAGCGGTCCGGCCCGGAAGACGAGGGAGGCAATCCCGGCGCCCTCGTCGGGGTCCGTGGGCGCCTGTCCGTACTGCCGCATTCGCTCAGATTAGCCAGACTTTATCCGGCATAGCTGAGATTCCTTCACACTGGTCGCTGCTCCTCGTCGAGCGGCTCGGCACGGCGGCCGGCCACCGGCAGCCCCGGATCATGCAGGTGCGGCGGCTTGGGCGGCCAGTTCCGCGGGGTGCGGATCATCGCCGCGGCGGCGTTCGACCTGTGGTGGGGCGTCTCGGCGGGCAGGACCGATCTCTCGGGCTCGGGGTCCTCGCTCGGGGCTGCCGCGTTGTGCTGAGCCGTCTCATTGCGCGCGGCCGCCGCGTTGTGTGAGGGTGCATGCTCCGTTCGCGGGGGTGCTGCGTTGTGCGGGGGTGCATGCTCCGTTCGCGGGGGTGCTGCCGGGGGCCAGATCCGGGGGCGCCGCTTCGCGGCCAGGTCCTCGGCCCAGCCGAACACGAGCACCGCCAGCAACGTCAACGCGAGCGCCGCGACCAGGTCGGCCGCCGGGCCGAGCCGGTCGGCCAGGTCGTCGAGCGCTAGCACGGTCAGCACCGGCCACACCGCCGCGATGGCGATGTTGTGCCACAGATAGACGGTCACGGCGCGCGCGTTGATCAGCGTGACCGCCCGGTCCAGCGGCCCGGCCCGGCCCAGCCAGCCCATCGGCGGCTGCCACCGCAACACGATCAGCACGAACGCGAGCGACCACAGCGCCTGCGACTCCGAGATGTCGTTGAGGTCGAAGCTGCCCTGGTCGCGGGCCCACCAGAGCGCGGCAGCGGCCAGCACCAGCGCGACCGGGTACGCCGTGCAGGGCCTCAGCCGGGCCAGCCGGCCGTCGTGGTGGGCGAAACCGGCGATCCAGCACGCCCCGTACGTGGCGAAGTCCCACAACGCGGCGTCGGCCGTGCCGGGCAGCTCCAGCCCGGTCAGGTCGAGCCCGGCCAGCATCAGCAGCGGCAACGCGACCGTGGCCCACCCGAACCGCCGCCACAGCGCGAACAGCACCGGGGACAGGAGCACGAACCAGACGTACGCCCGGATGTACCAGAGCGGCTCCCACACGTCGATCGCCTGGTCGCTGCCGGGCGGGTCGCCGATCGGGAACAGCCAGAACAGCAGCCGCGGCAGGCTGAACGGGTGCTCGCCGTCGCTCTCCCGCGCCCACCCGGCGACCAGCATGACCGGCACGGCGACCAGGCCGAGCAGCCACAGCGGCGGGAGCAGGCGCCGCAGCCGGGAAGTGACGACCTTGGTGGCCTCGCGCCTCTCGAGTGAGGCCGCGGTCAGCGAACTCGCCAGCGCGAACATGACACCCATGGCCGGCAGCACGATCGACAACCAGGGCCATCCGAAGAGGTGGTAGACGATCACCCGGACGATCGCGGCGGCACGGAGCAGATCCAGGTATCGATTGCGCACCGCGACGAGGTTGCCAGCCGAGCCCGCGGCCCGGGACCACCGCCCGGACATCGAAGAAAGAACCACGAGCTTACCCCGTACGTATGAACTGTCCGTTTTGTCTGTGCGACTGTGCGGCCTCCGTGTATCCGAACCCGCAGCTGGGAGGCCCTTTGTCAGCGACGTCGACGAGTGCGTGCCGGACGTCGGCGCCCACCGCGAAGTGACCTTGGCGGGACTGTGACGTTGACCCCCGACGTAGGCGGCCCGGAACGGCTGGGCGCCACGAGCAGCGATGGGATTGACGGGTTATGCGGAAACCACTCGTGGTGGTCTGTACGGCGGCCTCGGCGCTCCTGCTCGCGGGCGGTGTCGTGGCGACGTCGGCCGACGCCGACGAGCGGCCGGACGGGGCCGGCTGGAGCGACTTCTGGTGGCCCAGCCTGTTCGGATCGCCGGGGTCCGGGAACGACCTCGCTGGGGGGACGGTGGAGGAGCCGTTCGCCGACCGGGGGGTGCACGAGCGTCCCGACCTCGACGACGGGCCGGGGGAGGAGCCGGGAGGGTCGTCCGGCGACGGGCTGCCCGGCTCCGCCGCGCGGCCCGATGCGGTGGCTCGGCCTGGTTCGGCGGGTGGGCACGATTCCGGTCAGCCCGGTGCCGCTCAGCCCGCTCAGCCTGGTGCCGGTCAGCCTGGTGCCGGTCAGCCTGGTGCCGGTCAAGCTGGTTCCGGTCAGCAGGGTTCCGCTCAGGCTGATTCCGGTCAGCCCGGTTCGGCGGGTCGGCCTGGATCGGTGGGGCGGCCCGGTTCGGGAGGTTTCGGGCAGCCCGGCTTCGCGGGGCAGCCTGGTTTCGCCGGTCAGCCCGGTATCGGTCAGCCTGGTTTCGCGGCTGGGCCTGGCTTCGCGGCTCAGCAGCGGCCGGGAGGAACGGCTCAGCGGCAGGCGCCCGCGGCTCAGCGCCGGCAGCCGGCCGCTCAGCGGCAGCGACCCGCGGCTCAGCATCGGGCGCCCGCAGCCCAACGCCCCGCAGCCGATGTGATGGCCGGCGCCCGCCAGGCCGTCACCGCCCGCGACGTCTCGGCCAGCCCTTCAGCCCCAGTGCAGCAGCGCGTCCTCATTCTGATCAACCAGAACCGACGCCGCGGCGGATGCGGCTCGCTGACCCTGGACCGCCGCCTGATCCTGGCCGCCCACGACCACGCCGCCGACATGGCCCGCCGCCGCTACTTCGCCCACGAATCCCCCAACGGCGACCGTGCCGGCGACCGGGTGAGCGAGCGAGGCTACCGCTGGAAGCGTTACGGAGAGAACATCGCCCGCGGCGCTGACAGCGCCTGGGAGGTGGTGAACGGCTGGATGAACAGCCCCACGCACCGCCGCAACATCCTCGACTGCCGCCTCCACCAGATGGGGATCGGCCTCGCCATCTCCCACGACCGCACCCCGTACTGGGTGCAGGACTTCGCCACTCCCGAGTCATGACCCGCGCGTCTTTTCAGGCAATCGCCCGATTCGCGCCCCCAACCAGCCCTACCCCTCCCACCCGGGGGCCGGCCTGAAAATACGCCACTGGAAAACGACAAATCGTGGTTGTCCACAGGCTCAGACCCGTGACCTGCCTGACAATCCTCGGCGGGCTGGCGGGCTGGCGGGCTGGCGGGCTGGCGGGCTGGCGGGCTGGCGGGCTGGCGGGCTGGCGGGCTGGCGGGCTGGCGGGCTGGCGGGCTGGCGGGCTGGCGGGCTGGCGGGCTGGCGGGCTGGCGGGCTGGCGGGCTGGCGGGCCGGCGGTCGCGCTCTGTGCATGGCCACAGTCCCCGCTTCCCCTGGCGGGTTGGCGACGGCTGTTCGTTTGGTGGCCGCGACCCCACGGAGCGGGCCGGAATCAGGTGGCGGGGTCAGGCGACGTGGCGGGCCGGGCGGAGCAGGGTCAGGGCGCGCAGCGCTTCGGCTCGGGAGATGGGCTGGTCGTCGTCGGCCTGGACGGCGAGGGCCATTTCGATTGCCTGGCGGATCCACGCTGTCTTGGGGACCTCGGCGGCCTGGGCGGCGGAGGCGACGGCCTGGTCGAGTTCGATCGGCAGGCGCAGCGAGCGCACCACCATGACCGATGATCCCGTGGGGGGCAGGGAGTCGAGCAAAGCCTGCTCGTCCCGCGCGGGCGGGGGCGGCTCGAAGGTCAACCCCTCCATGAAGGCGGCGAGCTGTTCGGGTGTCTGCGGCACTGCGTCGTCGTGACTCATCGGGTCTCCTCCCACCTGCTGAACTCCACCAGTTCCGCGTCCGTCATGTCGCGCGCGCCGATGATTCTCCAAGTGTGACCGGCGGTGTGGTAGACCGCCACGATCAGTGGCCGGCCCGCCGCCGTGCGGCCCCAGACGGTGAGCACGGGGACACCGGTGGCGCTGACTGCCCGGCGCGGCCATCGCCGGCGGGCCTCCAGTGCCTGCCGCACCTCGCGGGGCTCGATGCCGAGCAGGGCCGCCAGCGCCCACTCTTCCCATTCGTACGGCACCCGGCCAGCGTACTACGCGCGTAATACGCCGCAAAAGGCTCAAGAGGCCGTAGCGGGCGACGATTTGGCCTACCGGTTTCGCGCCACGCTCCCTCCGCAGGAGCTGTGCATCGCTTCGCTGTGCTTCTATGTGCGGACAAGTTTCCTGGGGAGGAACACAGTGAGAGTGAGACGGGTTGGCGCCCGCCTCACCGGGGTCGTCTTGGCGACCCTGGTCGGCGGCGGTCTTGGCGCGGTGGCGCTGTCACCGGCAGGCGCCGGTGCGGCGGTCGGCACGCCGGTGACCTTGACGGTCAGCAAGGCCGCAGCCGCGGGTTGCTCGACCGGCAAGTATCAGAAGCAGGTCGAGTGGTGGCTCCACAAGCTCGGCGGGTTCGGCAAGACGACGGTGGACGGCAAGCAGTCCGCCGCCGACTGTGCGGCCATCAAGAAGTTCCAGAAGCGGTACGGCATCCAGCCCGCGCAGGGCCTGGCCGGTCCGACCACGTACGACGTGGCGAGCCGGCTCGGCCGTACGAAGGTGGGGGCCTGCAAGGCCAAGAAGTCCGGCATCACGTTCTGCGTCAATCTGACGGAACAGACGGCGTGGATCATGAAGAACGGCAAGCGGCACACGAACCCGACCGTCGTCCGGACGGGCATGAAGGGTTACCGCACACCGGCCGGGACCTTCAAGATCAATAAGCGGACGAAGAAGGAGTGGTCCGACCCGTACGAGGTGTGGCTGCCCTACTGGCAGCGCTTCAAGGGCGGGATGGGCTTCCACCAGACCACGACCTACATCCACGACAAGTGGCGGGGCTCGCACGGCTGCGTCAACCTGCTCAAGCAGGACGCGCAGACGTACTACACCGTCGGCAAGATCGGGATGACGGTCAAGGTCATCGGACGTCGCCCGGGAACCTGAGCGACAGTCGCCCGGGAACTGAGCGACAACCGGGCAACCATCGGGCAACCA
Source organism: Paractinoplanes brasiliensis (assembly GCF_004362215.1). Taxonomy (NCBI): domain Bacteria; kingdom Bacillati; phylum Actinomycetota; class Actinomycetes; order Micromonosporales; family Micromonosporaceae; genus Paractinoplanes; species Paractinoplanes brasiliensis. The sequence continues at coordinate 82,781 of NZ_SNWR01000002.1, forward strand.
CCGGGAAGGCGGGCCTCTCCTCAGAGAGCGGCCCGCCTTTTCGCGTGGGTGGTCAGGACCTCGTGCCGCGGGATCAGCCACTCCCCGCCCGCCGCGGTGATCACGCGCAGACCCTCGCGCCCCAGCGTGTAGCGCACGTCGAGGAAGTGGCTGACGGTGTCGTCGTGGTGCACGACCATCAGCTCGTCGGCTGCCTGCATGGCTCACGTCCTTCGGTTGTGGTGCGCCCGGTCATACGGATGCGGCTGCCCGGCTGGTTCATCCGCACGTCGGCATAGAGTGGCGTGCGTGTCTGCCAAACCCCCTCGCTCGCTGGTCGTGGCAGCGGCCGTTTTGTTCCTTGTCTCATCGACCGCCGCGTCCTGCAGTGAAGAAGAGACGCGCGTACGCCTCGGCGAAGCCGCCCGCGGCACGGTGTCCGAGATCGTCGAGGCGCCCGGTTCGGTGACGGCCCGCGCCGCGGCCACGGTCAGCGCGCCCTCCGCCGGCACCCTCGACGACCTGCGCGTCGAGTCGGGGCAGCGGGTCAGCAAAGGTCAGGTCCTGGCCGTCATCGACGCCCCCGACGTGCAGGCCCGCCGCCGGTCGGCCGAACGCGCGCTCGACGAGGCGTCCCGCGGCGGCCCGCGCATCGGCGGCACCTCGGGCTTCACCGCCGTCCGCCGCAAGACGGACAAGCAGGCTGCGGACGCCTTCGACCAGGCCCGTGACGCCGCTGGCAAGATCACCGACCCGGCCCTGCGTGAGGTGCTGCTCAAGCAGGTCGACGCGGCGAAGCAGCAGTACGACGCCGCCTCGGCCGCCGCTGGGGCAGCCCTGCGCTCGGTGCAGCAGGGGGTGGCGTCGCTCGGCGAAGCGGTCAGTTCCCTCTCGGCGGCGCAGCGGTTGCAGGCCCAGCAGGCGTACGAGCTGGCCGACGCCGCTGTCGAGGCGCTCACCCTGCGCGCGCCGGTGGCCGGGGTGGTGCAGCTGGGTGGCACGTCGAGCGGCGGCTCCTCGCTCAGCGACCTGCTCGCTGCGGGGGGACCGGCCGCCCCGCAGTCGGCAGGGGGCGGCAACACACTGCCCGGCGTCGACGAAGCGGTGCCCCGGGGCGCGTACGTGGCGGCCGGAACCCCGATCCTGACCGTGGTCGACGTGAGCCGGCTGGGCCTGACCGCCGAGGTCGACGAGACCGACGTGCTGCTCGTCAAGGCAGGGGTGATGGCGACCGTCGAGCTGGACGCCGCCACCGGCGCGAGCTATCCGGCCACCGTACGGGCCATTGACCTGCTGCCGACCACGTCGAGCCGCGGCGGGGTGTCGTACAAGGTGCGCCTGGATCTGGGTGGCGGGAAGGGCGCGGACGGCGAGCCGGCGCCCACGCCGCGACCGGGGATGAGCGCCGTGGTGCGGTTGCAGGTGCGTGAGGCCGACGACGCGGTCACCGTGCCCGCCTCGGCCATCATCAACGTCGACGGCAAGGACACCGTCTGGGCCGTACGCGGCGACAGCTTCGAGCGGGTGCCGGTGACGCTCGGTGTGCAGGGTGAGGACGTCGTCCAGGTGACCGACGGGCTCGACGCGGGACAGCGGATCGCCGTCTCGGGCGCCGACGAGATCCAGCCCGGCGACCGGCCCGCATGACAGCGCCCGCCATAGTCGCCACCGGCGTCAGCCGCACGTACGACCTCGACGGCGTCTCGGTGCCCGCCCTGCGCGGCGTGTCGCTGACCATCGAGCCCTCCGACTACCTGGCGATCGTCGGCACCTCCGGCTCCGGCAAGTCCACGCTGATGCACCTGCTCGGCGGGCTCGACCGGCCGTCGGGCGGCACGCTGCTGATCGGCGGCCGTGACGTGTCGACGCTGAACCCGGCCGAGATGGCGAAGCTGCGCAACGAGACCATCGGGTTCGTCTTCCAGTCGTTCCACCTGCTGGCCCGTACGACGGCCCGCGACAACGTGGCTCTCCCGCTGGTCTATCGCGGGGTCGGACGCCGCGAGCGCCGGGAACGCGCCACCGCGATGCTGGAACGGGTCGGCCTGTCCCACCGCCTCGACCACCGCCCCAACCAGATGTCCGGCGGCGAGCAGCAGCGTGTGGCCATCGCCCGCGCCCTGGTCACGAGCCCGTCGGTGCTGCTGGCCGACGAGCCCACCGGCAACCTGGACTCGGCGACCGGCCAGTCGGTGCTGGCGCTGCTCGAGTCGCTGAACGACGAGGGTGTGGCCGTCGTGCTGGTCACCCACGACCGCGATGTGGCCGCCCGCGCGCACCGCCAGATCGTCATGCGCGACGGCGTGATCGTGTGAGGATCGCCGAGGCCTGGCGTGTGGCCCTGGACGCCCTGCGCGCCAACCGGCTGCGCAGCGTCCTGACCATGCTCGGCGTCGTCATCGGGGTGGCCGCGGTGGTGGCGCTGGTCGGCATCGGCACGGGCACCAAGGGCCAGATCGAGCAGCAGGTCGAAGGGCTCGGCTCCAACCTGCTGCTGGTCGTGCCGGGCCGGCTCGAGGCGGGTTCGGCCCCCACCGCGTCGACGATGACCATGGACGACGCCGAGGCCGTGGCCCGGGTGGTCGGCGACCGCGACCGGGTTGCCGTGACGATCGCGTCGGGGGAGACCGTGCGCGCCGGCTCCCGGTCGGCCTTCGCCAGCATGCAGGGCGTCCTCGAGACCACACCCACAGTTTTCGTGCGCAACCTCGACCGCGGTTCCTACCTGACCCGTACGGATGTGACAACCGGCCGCCGCGTGGCGGTGCTGGGCGCGGGCACGGCCACCGCCCTGTTCGGCGACCGTGACCCGATCGGCCGGCAGATCACGATCGGCGGCGTCCGGTTCCGGGTCATCGGCACCTTCGAACGGCTCGGGCAGAGCCTCGGCGTGGACCGCGACAGCGAGGTGCACGTGCCGGTGACCGCCGCGCAGCGCCTGCTCGGCACCGACCGCATCGACGGGCTGGCCATCCGCGCGCCCGACCGCGAACGCATCAACGAGCTCGCCACCGCCGTCACCGAGACCCTCACCGAGCGGCACCCGGACACCGACTTCAGCGCCGTCACCCAGGAACAGATCCTCGGCGTGCTCGGCGACATCCTGGGCGTGCTGACCGGGGTGCTGGCCGCGATCGCCGGCATCAGCCTGCTCGTGGGGGGCGTCGGTGTCTCGAACATCATGCTCGTCTCGGTGCGGGAACGAACCAAGGAGATCGGATTGCGTAAGGCCGTCGGCGCCCGTCCACGCGACATCGGGGTGCAGTTCCTGCTGGAGGCCGTGCTGCTGACCACCATCGGCGGCGTGCTCGGCATGGCCCTGGGCGTCACCGCCGCGCTGCTCGTCGACCGTTTCTCGCCGGTGCCCGCCGCGATCACCTGGTGGTCGCTGGCCCTGGCCTTCGGTGTGTCCGCGGTCGTCGGCATCGTCTTCGGGGTCGTGCCCGCCCAGCGCGCCGGCCGCCTCGACCCCGTCGTGGCGCTGCGCACCGAATGAGGACGCCGCCCGCACCCCTGCTGGTCCTCACCGCCATCGCGTCCGTGCAGGTGGGCAGCGCCATCGCCCGGGGCCTCTTCGACGACCTGGGCGCCTCCGGTGTCACGTTCCTGCGCCTGGCCATCGCGGCGCTGATCCTGGCCGTGGTGACCCGTCCCCGCGTACGGGGGTGGTCGGCGGCCGCCTGGCGATCGGCGGCCCTGCTCGGCGTGGCCATGGCCGGCATGAACCTGATCTTCTATCTGTCCCTGCGGACGGTGCCGCTCGGCATGGCCGTGACCGTCGAGTTCCTCGGCCCCCTGCTGCTGTCGCTGGTGCAGACCCGGCGCCTGGTCGACCTGCTCTGGGCCGGGCTGGCCGCGGCCGGGGTGCTGCTGCTGGGCCTGGACAGCACCGGTTCGGCCCCGCTCAGCGGGCTGCTGCTCGCCTTCCTGGCCGGGTTGTTCTGGGCCGCCTACATCGTGCTGAGCGCCCGCGTGGGCTCCCTCGTTCCCGGAACCGGTGGCCTGGCCGTCTCGCTGGCCGTCGGCGCCCTGCTCGTGTTGCCGTTCGGCGCCGGCGGCGCGACCGGCGTCGTCGGCCACCCGTCGCTGCTCGTCGGCGTGGCCGCGGTCGCCCTGCTGTCGTCGGTGTTCTCGTACGGGCTCGAGATGCACAGCCTGCGCCGCATCCCGACTCGCGTCTTCGGCATCCTGATGAGCCTGGAACCGGCGGGGGCCGCGCTGGCCGGGCTGGTGATCCTGCACCAGCGGCTGGGCTGGGCCGAGGTCGTCGCGCTGGTGCTGGTCACGCTGGCCAGCGCGGGCGTCACACTGGCCCGCCGGGAGTCGCGCAAGCAGGCCGAGGCAGTGGCGTCCTCGGCGTGACCACCGGCAACATCCCGTGCGGGCGCTACGGCCGTAACCACCCACCGAGCTCGCCGTCACCCCCGGTTCGGCGCTGGTGCGTTTGCCGGAGGTGACGAGGCGTACGGGATCCTCAGGTCTTCGGGTCTTCCGCCGAACCTTCGGAAGATGATGCGTTATCAGTTGCGCGACGAGCACGGGGCCACGCGCAGCGTCGCGCAACTGATGCTGGCCGCGGCGCCGGTTGTCGCGCTCACCGGCCTGGTGCTGCCCGACGAGCACCCGGTCGAATGGGTCGTCGCGATCTCGGTGACCGTCGTGTTCATGGCCGGTGGGGGATGGCTGGCCTGGCGGCGCCCGCAGGTCGTGCCGCGCGTGTTCTGGCTGCTCGTGCCGTTCGTCGGGGTCGGCACGATCGCCGGGCTCAACTTCGCCTCGCACGACGCGGGCGCGGGCTCCCAGCTGTTCTATCTGTGGCCGGTGCTGTACACGGCCAACTTCCTCAGCAACCGGGTGACCGCCGCGATCCTCGTGCTGGTGTCGGCGGGACACGCGTCGGTCGCGTTCGACGTGCGCGGGTTCACGCTCGGGCTGGCCGACTGGGTGTCGGTGACCGTCGCGCTCAGCCTCACCGCGATCGTCGTGGCCTCGCTGCGCAACCGCAACGACCGGCTCCGCGAGGTGCTCGAGTCGCAGGCCCTGGCCGACCCGCTGACCGGCGTGGCCAACCGGCGCTCCTTCGACGAGCACCTCGACCGCTCGGTGGCGTGGGCGCGGGGGAGCGGCGAACCGCTGGCCCTGCTGACCGTCGACATCGACCACTTCAAGCACATCAACGACACGTGGGGCCACGGGGTCGGCGACCGTGCTCTGCAGGTCGTGGCTTCCGGACTCCGTACGGTGGCCCGGCGCGAGAACGACATGGTGGCCCGGCTCGGCGGCGACGAGTTCGTCGTGCTGCTGCGAACCGACCGGCTGGGCGCCCGCGCGGCCGCCGACGACGTGCGCGCGGTCCTGTCGGCCGTCGACCTGCCGTGCGGCACGCCCGGGCTGAGCATCGGCATCGCGCTGGTGCCCGACCACGCCGCCACGGCCGAGGACCTGCGGGCGGCGTCGGACTCCGCGCTCTACGCGGCCAAACAGGGCGGGCGCGGCCGTACGGCGATGGCCCACCCGCCCACGTCGCGGCCCACGGTCAGCGCGGCTGGATGATCGGCTGCTCGGCGGTGGTCTCGTCGAGAGCCGGGTTCTTGGTCAGGCCCAGGATGTCCTCCCGCGTACGGGGGTAGGGGCCCCAGCCGTCGCGCAGCACGTGGATGTAGACGGCCTCCAGGCACACCCCGACCCGCGCGGCCAGCTCGGTGTCGTCCGGCCGGCCCAGCCGTACGGCCCGGGCGAAATGATCCAGGGCCTCCATGTGCCGCCCCTGGTCGAAGCAGCACCGACCGGCGTTCTCGTGCACCACGCTGCGCAACGTCTCGGGGACCTCGGAGCCGGTCGCCTTCGCGAACAGGCGGTCGGCCTCCTTGAAGTCGCCCCGCAACCGCAGGATGTGCGCCAGCTCGGCCTGCGCGATCACCTCGGACTGCAGGTCCCGCGCCGACTCGGCGTGCGCCAGCGCCAACCGGCTGGCCGCGGCCGCCATGCCCAGCTCGCCGAGCAGGCGGTACACCTCGGCCCGTACGCTGAGCAGCCCCGCCTTGGCCACGTTGTCGACCTCGTCGGCGAGCGGGCCGTCGAGGCGTTCACCCAGTTCACGCAGGGCGTCGCGGTCGTCGACAACCTCCCGCAGCGTGCCACCGTCGAGCCGCCACCGGATGGCCTCGAGGTCGGCCGCGGACAGGGCCGGGCGCTCGGCCTCCGGCTCGGGGTCCGCCTGGCGCCGGGGGTGGTGCGCCGCCATGCGCTCGTCGATTTTCGCCCGTACGGCGGTGGGGTCGAGCGGCTTGTCCTCGGCCGGCTTGTCTCCTGCGAGCTTGTCCCCGTGCTTGTCCGCGGCAGGCCAGTTCTCGGCCGGCCTGTTCGCGGTCGGCTTGTTCTCGGCCGGCCTGTTCGCGGTCGGCTTGTTCTCGGCCGGCCTGTTCGCGGTCGGCTTGTTCTCGGCCCGCCTGTTCTCGGCCCGCCTGTCCTCGGCCCGCCTGTCCTCGGCCCGCCTGTCCTCGGCCGGCTTGTTCTCGGTCGGCGGCCGGCGTCCCCGGAACAGGCCCGTGACGTCCATGTCGATGACCACGCCGTCACTGGGCGGGCCCGGGTCGACGAGGCCGTTCTGCGGCGCCTGAGCGTGGGCGGCCTGCTGCTGGGCCGGTGCGTTCGCCTGGCGACGGTCGGCTTGCCTTTCGTCCTGGGACTGCCCCAGGCTTTGTCCACCGTTTTGCGGCGTTTGTTCCGATCGCTCCGGCTGTCCCGCTTGCGGGGTTCGCTCGGGTTGCTGGCTGGCGGCGTGTGGTTGCTCCGTGCGCCCTTGCTGCGGGGCCGTCGCCGGCTGCTGCGTACGCTCGGCCTGCCCAGCCGCTTCGGACTGTTCGCGATACTGCCGCGACGCGTCGGACTGCCCGGTAGTGAGCTGCCTCGAGCCGCCGCCCTGACCCCCGAACCACATGCCGCCGAACTCGGTCTCCGCCGTCCGAACCGGAGCATCCGGCCCCGACACCGCAAGACGCCCTATCGGCCGTACGTTGTGCAGCGTGCCGTCCGCATCCATGTACGGCGCGGCGTGCGCCCCCATTCGGTCCGGGTCGTCGAGTGCCCCCGAACCGGTCGGCTCGTCCGGACCGGCGTGCCGAGACGTCCTGACCGGCGGCTCGCCCGCCAGGGGCCGCTGAGCCGGGTCGGCTGGTACTTCCCGCTCGCCGGTCCGGGGTTGCTGAGCCGGGTCAGCTGGCACTTCCCGCTCGCCGGTCCGGGGTTGCTGAGCCGGGACAGCTGGCACTTCCCAGTCGCCGGTCCGGGGTTGCTGAGCCGGGTCAGCCGGTACTTCCCAGTCGCCGGTCCGGGGTTGCTGAGCCGGGTCAGCTGGCACTTCCCGCTTGTCGGCCGGGGGTTGCTGAGCCGGGAGAGCTGGTACTTCCTGCTCGCCGGTCCGCGTTTGCTGAACCGGAGCGGCCGGCGTTCCCTGTTCACCAGCGGGAGCCGGCCGCGTCCGCAGCGGCAGGCTGATCTGCGCCGCGCCCTGCGACCCGGCCTCAGCCGTCGGTGGTGGGGTCGGCTGGGTCGGCTGCTGGGTCGGCACCGCCTGCTCCGCCGCCGGGCTGACCTGCCGCGGAACGGCCGGGCTCTGCGGCCTGACCCGCTCCCCGGCGGGCGCGCTCACGGGTGCCGAAGCCAGCGAGGTGGGCCGGCCCCCGTCCACCCGCGAGGGCGCCCACGACGACTGTTCGGCCGTCGTGCTCTCCGGCCAACCCTGCTGTTGACCGTGCTGCGCGGCGGTGGTGTCGTGCTGCTGGTACGCGAACCGAGCATCGGACCGCGCGTGCTCTGCGGCACCCGGCGAGCCCATCGGCCCGGGGTCAGGCTGCCCGCCCGTGTGCTGACCAGGTGCGAACGGATTGCCCGCCCGAACGTGGTCCGCGTCGACCGGCGATTGCTGCCCTGGCGTGTGCTGCTGACCGACGTACTGGCCAGGCGTGGGCCGGCTGGGCTCACGCTGCTCGGGAACGGGGTGGCCGGGCTCATGCCACGCGGGAGCCTCGTGCCCGGGCACGTGCTGGTCACGGCTCCGGTTGTCGGCCGGCTGCTGCTGGGGTGTGGTCAGGCCGGGGATCGGCCGACCAGGCGTGAACTGGCCGGACTGCCGCTGCCCGCGACCCTGCTGATCGAGTTCACGCTCGTCGGCGATCTGCCCCGCGCGTGCGCGCAGGTCCGAGTAGCTCTCGTCGGGTGTGCGCTCCCCACTGACCCGCTGAGCGGAGGGGTGCTGCTCGGGCGCATGCGAGTCGGGCGGCCGCTGACCCGGGAATGGTCGATCGGTCGGCTGCCGACCCGCATCCTGCCGGCCCGCATCCTGTCGGCCCGGCCCGTGCCGGTCGGGTGATTGCTGGGCTGGTCCCTGCTGGTTGGGTGCCTGTTGGGCTGGCCCGTGCTGGTTGGGTGCCTGGGCTGGTCCGGGCTGGTTGGGTGCCTGCTGGCTCGGGCCGTGCTGGTTGGGTGCCTGCTGGCCCGGCCCGTGCTGGTTGGGTGCCTGGGCTGGTCCGGGCTGGTTGGGTGCCTGCTGGCTCGGGCCGTGCCGGTCGGGTGCCTGGCGGCCCGGCCCGTGCCGGTCGGGTGCCGGCTGGCCCCGCCCGTGCCGGTCGGGTGATTGCTGAGCTCGTCCGTGCTGGTTGGGTGCCTGTTGGGCTGGCCCGTGCCAGTCCGGTGCCTGGGCTGGACCGTGCTGGTTGGGCGCTTGCTGGCCCGGCCCATGCCAGACCTGAGCGCGCTCGACCGGGGCCGGCTGACCTGCCGCGTGCTGGTCGTGCTCGTGCGAGCCGGGCGTCTGCTGACCGAAGGCGCGCTGTTCCGGAGCGCGCCAGTCCGGTGTGCCCTGTTCGGGGGCGGGCTGACCGGCATAGGGCTGCGCCTGTTCGCGACGGCTCGGGGTTTGCTGGCCGGGCCCGTGTTCTCCGGGCCATTGCTGGTCAGCCGTTTGGCCCCCGGGCCACTGCTGGGCCGGAGCCTGCCGATCTGCACCGTTCTGAGCGCGCGCGTTGTGGCCGGGCGCGTCCTGGCCGGGCATGTGCTGGCCCGATGCCAAGTGCTCCGGCTCTTGCGGGCCCGGCCACTGCTGGCCGGCGAGCTGCTGGGCGGGCTGGTGTTGACCAGGAGCCTGCCCGCCGGGAGTTTCCGGCCGACGGGCTTGCGGTTGGGCCGATGGCCCGGGACGCGACCCCGGCTCGGCGGACGGCTGCGGGTCGCGGGCCGGCTCCTGCTTGTCCGAGCCGTGGCCGAGCAGCTTTTCGACCGCCCGGCGAAGGACACCGCCCCCGGATTTGGGTGAAGCGGCGGGTGTTTCCGGAGCGTGCTGCTCCGAACCCGGCTGGGCAGGGCCACGCTGCACCGGCACCGACGGAGCACCGGCTGCCTGTTCCGGCCACCGGGCCGATTGGTCGGGACCGTACGCCGGCGCGGATGGGTGCGGATCCCGTCCCGGCGCCGTCGGCGGTCGCATCCGGGCCGACTCGTCGGCCGGCCACCCGGGGAAGTCCTGGTCTCCGTCCGGCGGCACCGATCCGCGGTTCTGCGCGGGAGGCGGCGGCGACGGCCTGACGCCAGGCTGACCCGGAGACACCGGGGAAACCGCCGGAGCTCCTGGCGAAACCGGCGACGCGAAAGGCCCGGAATGCGAGCCGGACGGCGTCACAGGACCGGCTTGCGGGTGCGACGGCGCGGCAGGACCGGCCTGCGGGTGCGGCGGCGCGACAGGACCGGCTTGCGGGTGCGGCGGCGCGACAGAGCCGTTCTGCGGGGCGGGCGGCCTCTTGTGGGGCGCCCCCGGACTGACCGGTGCCGGCGAGGGACCAGCATTCGCCGAGGAGGCCGGGAGCGGCCCGGCCTGAGCCGAGTGACCCGGGGCTGCGGCGGCGTAGCCGTGCTGCGGCGCAGCCGGTGACGTCGGGAACTGGCGCGACGACGGGTCGCCACGTTCCGCCTCGGACCGGCCGGGTTCCGCCATCCGCTGGGCGGGCGGCACCTGAGCACCAGGAGCCGGTCCCTGCGCGGCCGGGGGAACCTGGGCGCCGAAGATCGGGCCCTGAGGCGCCGCGGGCGGCGTGTGCGAGGCGGGTCCCTGCGCCATGTCGGGCCGCGGTCCTGAGCCGTGGCCCGGCGGGGTGTGCGGGCCTGCCGCCGCGGGCGGGACGGACGCGGGAGCCCGCGGTGGGACCGGACCCGAAGGTCGAGGAGCAGCACCCGGCGGCGGGCCCGCAGGCTGGACCGGAGCACCCGGCACCGGACCGTGAGCCGCTGGCTGCTCGCCCGGCGGCACGGAGGCGGGCTGGCCGGGGTAAGCCGGCGCGCCCGGCGATACCGGGCGGCCGAAACCGCTGCTCGGCAGGGCAGCCGGAGGCGCGTCGTCCGGCACCATCGACCACGGGTCGTCGCCCTCGGCGAGGAAGACGTGCGCAGTCCGCGGGCTGCGCCGCGAGCGCGGCATCTCAAGCCGCGGATCGGTCTCGGAGAGCGATGGATCGCCGGGCCGCTGCGACCCACCGCGTCGCTGCTGCGTCGGCGGAACACCTTCGCGGTTCTGCGGCGGAACAGGAGCGCGGTCCTGCGGCGGAACGCCTTCGCGGTTCTGCGGCGGAACAGGAGCGCGGTCTTGCGGCGGAACGCCTTCGCGGTTCTGCGGCGGAACGGGAGCGCGGTCCTGCGGCGTGACGCCACCGCGGTTCTGCTGCGGAACGGGGCCAGGGACCTGTCCGCGCCCCTGCGGCGGAACCTCGCCGCGGTCGTGACCATCGGCGGGCGCTTTCGGCGACGCCGGAGCGCGGCCCGGCTGAGCGGTGGGACCACGCTCGGCGCCCTGATCGGGGCGCTGCGGCGCCGAGGGGCGGCCCGCAGGTGTCGCGGGGGCGGACGGCGGGGCGGCAGCGGCCGCGCGCGCGGCCGGGGCCTGCTGCGACGACGGCGTCTCGACCGCGGCCGGCGAGGTCTGGCCCGGCGGGGTTTGGGCCGGAGCCCGCGGCGGCACGGACGGCGGACGATTGACCGGCGTGGCGGGCACCGGGGGAGGGCTGACCACCCGGGCGGCAGGGGTGGGGGCGTGTGTGCCGACCACCCGCGGCGGGGCGGGCGGTTCCGCCTTCTTGACCACGCGCGGGACGGGCGGAGGCTCCTCTTTGCCGATGACCCGGGGCGCGGCGGGCGGCGTGGCCTTGCCGACAACCCGGGGGCCGTCGTCGAGCTCGGACTCCGAGTCGTCGTCGGACGACGCCGCCCCGGAGCCGGCAGCGGCGGGTGCCCCTTCGGCCCAGCGCTGGTCGGAGCCGCGGGCCGCCGGCGCCTCAGCAGCCCAGCGTTCGGAGCCGGAGACCGCCGGCGCTTCTTCGACCCAGCCCTGCTCGGAGTCGAAGCCGGCCGGCTGGTCGTCGGTGGTCCAGCCCTGGCCACCGACCGGCACGCCGTGGTCCCAGGCCGGGCGGCGGCGATCGGCGACGATCTCGCCTTCGATGGTGCGCGGCGGGCGCTCGTCGAGGATCTCGCCGTCGATCGTGCGCGGCTCCTCGCGCGGCGCAACCCGGCCACGGCGGTTGTCGGCCTCGGCGGGCCACTGACGGCGCTCGTCGAAGTCGCGATCGAGGTCACGGCGCGGTTCGGGCCGTTCGGCGTATTCGCCGCGGTAACGGCGGCGCTCGTCGTAGTCGCCGCGCCGCTGGTCCCGGCCGTCGACAGGCAGCTCGTCCCAGATCATCGCGGCGCGTTCGCCGGACCGGCGTACCCCCTCGTCGGGGTTCGGGGGGCGGCGGCGCTCGTCGTACTCGTACGCGTCGTCACGCCGGCGCGGGGCGTCGGGGCGGCGATAAGGATCGTCCTGCGGCACCCGGGCCCGCCCGCTGGCGGCGGACGCGGCGGGGCGATCCTCCTCGGGCCGGCGAATACGCGGAGGTTGCGACCGCGACGGGTCCGACCGCTGCGGTTCGGACCGCTGCGACGAGGACCGCTGCGATCCGGATCGCGTCGGCCCGGGTCGCTGCGGCTCCGAGCGAGGCGGCTGCTGCGGCCGCCGCTGACGCCACCGGCCGGACGGGCGCTCCTCGTCGTCGCTGCGGCTGACGGTTTTCACACCGGGGTTCGGCCCGTGCCCGTACGCCTCCAGGTCGCGGTGATCGAACGGCTCGTCGATGTCGTCGTGCGGGTCGTACCGGTCGTCACGCCGTGCGTATGTCGTGTCGGGCGCGTCGAAGTCGGCCCCCAGCTCGGGCCGGTTGAAGTCGACCTCGTCGAAGTCGTCGCCGGCCAGGTTGGGCTGGGACGTGTCGATCGGCACGAAGTCGGGGTCGTCGAGCCAGCTCGGCCGCTGCGAGTCGAACGCGGCCTGCGGCTTGGCAGGCTGCCCGCCGGAGCTGCCGGTGGCGCGGCGCTGACGGCGTGCGGCCAGCTCGTCGACCGGGCCGCCGGGGCCGCCGCCGCGGCGGGTCGGAATCACCGGATCCGGGATGTCGCGTCGCTCGTACTGGCGCTCTTGCACGACCGCCGTGTTGGGGACGATGGAATACTCCGAGTACTCCTCTTCCCAGTATTCGTCGTCCTCGAAGCTCATACCGTTGTCCCCGGAGCGTGCGTACGGCGGCAGGGGAGGTGCCGATCACCCCATCGCCGCATGCCTCGCCCCCCGATCGTCACGCGTGCCCGGATGGTCGGCTTCCACGCGGTGGATGTGGAAGGTTAACCACGGATTTGCGAGCCGCGCCACCACCCCCGGGAGCGCTTCTCACGACCGTGCGCCGGGTCGGGACCGCGTGATGGCCCCGGCTCGTCGCTGTGCCGGACATGTTTCCTCGGCGGAGAGTACGCGTAGCCGCGGCGAACAGTTCAAATCCTGTCGGCTGATGTACAGATCGTTCGATGGCCGGGACAAGCCGTCACCGTCGGTGGTTGCGCGAACTTAAGCAACTCTTAAACCCGTTCTGACGATACGGACGGGTAACCGCGCCACCCGGCAGTGGCGAACCACACGTCGTCCGGAGACGGATCATGGTGCCCTGTGGTGTCACGGTGGATGTGCACCCGGGAGTGCAGAGCCTCAACTCCCCGGCCGGCGGCCGCCGCCCCCCGTTTCGATGGCCGCCACCGCGCACACTCAACGCGAACGCTCACATCGTCCTGCCCCCCATGCCGGTGTGAGGTCGTGCCTGCGCGGCTGTGCCGGGACGAGACGGCGGCGGGGGTAACTCCCCGTCGCCGTCTCGCCGCCTCGGGTTTTGTCACACCGGGGCGGTAGCTTCTTCTCGTGAGTAGCTTCGAAGCAGATCCCGAGGTCGGCCTGTCCGCGCCGGCCGCCATGGAGTTGCTTGAGGGCGCCCCGGTCGCGCTCGGCGGTCCCCGTGGCTTCGCCGTCACCCGTACCCTGCCCAACCGGCAGCGGCGCATGGTGGGCGCGTGGTGCTTCCTCGACGCGTACGGACCTCATGATCTCGCTGCCTCCGAGGGCATGCGTGTCGGCCCGCACCCGCACACCGGCCTGCAGACCGTCACCTGGCTGCTCGCCGGTGAGGTGCTGCATCGCGACAGCCTGGGCAGTGTGCAGCTCATCCGGCCGGGCCAGCTCAACCTGATGACCGCCGGCCGCGGCATCTCCCACTCCGAGGAAACACCCGTCGAGCACACGCCGGTTCTGCACGGTGTCCAGCTCTGGGTCGCGCTGCCACACGCCGTACGTGATGTCGCCCCGGCCTTCGCCCACCACGCCGACCTGCCCGTCGTCACCGGGGCCGGCCTCACCACCACGGTCCTCATGGGCGCCTTCGCCGGCGCCACGTCACCCGCCCGCTGCTACACACCCCTGGTCGGGGCCGAGCTCGCCCTCGGCCAGGGCGCCGCGTCCACGTTGACTCTGAGACCCGATTTCGAGTACGCGTTGCTCGCGCTCGACGGCGCCCCCACGGTCGACGACGCCACGCTGAAGCCCGGTCCGCTGCTCTACCTGGGCTCCGGCCGCGAAACGGTTCGGGTCGCCACCGCCTCCCCGTCCCGCCTGCTGCTGCTCGGCGGCGAGCCGTTCGACGAACGCATCGTCATGTGGTGGAACTTCGTGGGCCGCGACCACGACGAGATCGTCCAGATGCGAGCCGACTGGTCCGACCACACCCCGCGCTTCGGCGAGGTCCACGGTTACGACGGCCCGCCCCTGCTCGCGCCGCCGATGCCGATCACCCGCCTGGTGCCGCGGGGCCGCGTCCGCTGACCTCTGTGCCGGGTTTTGCGAACAGCGCACGGGGTGTGCGTCGTACGGGGCATTCCGGTTGACGCTGCGCGGTCGCGGGCGGATGGTCGAGTGGTCCGGCCGTGTCGTGCCGTTCGCAGGGAGCATCAGTGGACTTCTGGGACGCGGGCAAACTCGCCCTGATCGTGGCCACGCCGACGCTGCTCGGCGCGCTCGTGGTCTACGCGCCCAAGTGGTGCGAATTCATCGCCGAGCGGTGGGAGGCGGCACACCCCAGACCGCCGGAGCCGTACGGTCCCCCGATCGAGCAACTCGCCGCCGACCTGCGCCGCCTCCTGCGCTTGCACGGCGAGCTCACCGCCTCGGCCCACCTGGCCATGCGCGCGCACCGCCTCTGGGCCGTCGAAGCCGCCATCGGCGCCCGCGGCATCGAGGCCGCCCGGGCCCTCGGCCTGCCCCACCCGGAGCTCGGCCCCCTCGACATGCTGACCCGCCGCCAACTCCACGACCTGCTGACGTCGCTGGCCGCCGCCGGCTTGGTCCTCCCGGCCCACGTAGGCCGCTTCACCTCCGACGGTCGCATCTGACCGGCCTGAGTCTCGTGCACCTGTGCGCTGTGGGTTGCTCCTACCTCCCGCGCAGGCCGTACGCCTCCGACGGTCGTATCTGACCAGCCGAAGTCCCGTGGACTCGCTTGTGCGGTTCCGACGTCGCGTCCGACCCGGCCGCCCAAGCCGCTGGCGGCGCAGCGCTCACGCCGTGAAGCGGCTCGACCCCAGGATTTTGGTGATCGTCACCTCGATGGCCACCCGCGCCGGGTTGGGACGCGGCTGGCGGTAACGGGCTGCGTAGCGCTTCTCGGCCTCGGCCACCGACTCCGGGTCGTCACGTACGACCGCGAGCCCCTCCACGGTCGTCCACCGTGGCCCGTCCACCTGGCAGATCGCGACGCGCTGCTGCCCGTTGCGCACATGCCGGACATGGGCCGACCCTGCCGACGAGATCACCCGCGCCATCCCGGCGGCCGGGTCCAGGGTTGCCCCGACCGCAACAACATGCGGCGATCCGTCAGCCCGCAATGTCGTGAGCGTGCAAAGGTGCCGCTCGGTCCAAAACGCGTACAAGTCGGAATTGCTGATGTCAATCCGGCCGCTCATCGCCGACCCGCCCACAATGCACCCATCCACCCATCATGCGCGGCGCGATCATCCACCCGGCAGGCGGCCCGGCCACTCTGCTTGCCGAATCGTGTGCCGCTCGCCGAGCCTGCATCGGAAGCGGATCCGGTTCCTGGTCGCAGGGCCACGAACACCAGAGGACGCTCCGCCGCGCGTATCCGGTTCGGCCAACGGAAGCCACCCTGAAGCAGTCAAACTAGGTTCCTAGGATGCTCGGTCGTTGGGTCACTGGCCGCGGGAGTGCGGGCAGAGCAGCAAGCGCCACTGAAAATCAGGGCGGTGGCGGTGGCGGTGGCGGTGGCGGTGGCGGTGGCGGTGGCGGTGGCGGTGGCGGTGGCGGTGGCGGTGGCGGTGGCGGTGGCGGTGACGGTGACGGTGACGGTGACGGTGACGGCGGGGCAGCGGGGCAGCGGGGCAGCGGGGCAGCGGCGGTAGGCAAGGCCGTGGGGCAGGGGCGATGGGCAGGGGCGGTAGGCAAGGCCGTGGGGCAGGGGCGGTGGGCAAGGGCGGTGGGCAAGGACGGTCGGGCAAGGGCGGTGGGGCGGTGACGTTGGGGCGGTGACGGCGGGCAAGGGCGGTGCGGCGGCGACGGTGCGGTGGTGGCCCTGGGCAGGAGCGGGACGCGAGCGCCAAGGCGGGGAAGCGGGGAAGCGGCGAAGCGGGGAAGCGGGGAAGCGGGGAAGCGGGGAAGCGGGGAAGCGGGGAAGCGGGGAAGCGGCGAAGCGGCGAAGCGGGAAGCGGCGAAGCGGCGAAGCGGCGAAGCGGGCGGGGCGGACGCGGGAGGGTAGGCGGGGTCAGGCGGTTTCGGCTGGGAGGATGCCCTGGTGGACGGCCGCGACCAGCTCGGCGTGGTCGGCTTCGACCTGGTCGGCGTAGGAGCGGGCGAAACGGCACAGCGCCCCCGCCATCTTGTCCCCGGCGCCTATGTAGCCGGCGATCATGGAGGCGCCGCTGGTTCGGGCGTGGGACTTCGCCAGCAGGTAGCCGCAGATGCCGGCGTAGTCGGCCAGCGCCCGGGCGTCGATGTCCTCGACGACGATCGCGCCCTTCATGTCGCGGAACTGTCTGACATAGAACTGGGTGTCGCCGACTGTGGTCCAGCCGAGCAGCGGGTCGGAGACCGTTTGCAGCGCCTGCTGGTATTCGACGACGCGTTGACCCTGGTGCCGGTGCCAGGCCGCGTCGCCGTGCTGGTGGTGGGCGACGACTGAGCGGCGGGCCTGCTTGAGCTGCAGGAAGACGACGTCCGAGGAGCTGCTGCCCTCGCACAACGCCACGTACGCCCGCAAGCCCACCGAACCCACGCCGACCACCTTGTGTGCGATGTCGACGATCCGGTAGCCGGCCAGGATCCTCGCCCAGTGCGGTGGCAGCGTGTTGAGGTAGCCGTCCAGCGCCTCGGCCAGCTGGTCGTATTCCACGTCGGTGGGCCGGGTGATCAGCGGCGGTTCCTCGACGAGCCGGGCCGTGCCGTCGCGGCGTTCGGTGAACCGGGGCAGGGCGCGGTCGCTGGTGCGGCGGCGGGCCCTGCGGGCGGCCCGGTCGATCTCGGCGCGGAAGCCTGCCCGGGATGCCGCCGAGCGCAGCCGCTCGACGTCCATCTGGTCGAACGAGCGGGCCAGCAGCGGCTGCTCGGCGAGGTGCTGGATCTGCACCTGGTATTCCTCGACGCAGTGGTGCACGGCGTCGGCGCAGGCGCTTTCCTTGTAACCGTTCTGCCGGCCGGCCACGTACACGCTGACCACGAGCCTGCGCAGGTCCCACTCCCAGGCGCCGGGGTGCGCCTCGTCGAAGTCGTTGAGGTCGAACACCAGCTCGCGTTCCGGCGACGCGTAGAACCCGAAGTTTCCCAGGTGGGCGTCGCCGCAGATGACCGGGGTGATCCCGGTCGCGGGCAGGGAGGCGAAGTCGTCGGCCATCACGTTGGCCGAGCCGCGTAGGTACGCGTACGGGGATTGGATCATCCGCCCGACGCGCACCGGCACCAGCCAGGCCTGCCTGCCCGCGTTGGCGTGCATGATCTGCGTGACCGGGTCCACGCGCCCGTCCGGCGCCTTCCAGTACGCCATCTCGGACCGGTGCGCACGCTCCCGCAGCGATCGGCCCAGCTCATAGCGCTCGGCGCGCGGTCGGGCCTGCAGCCGCAGCGAGGCAAAGCCCTCGTCAATGGCGCTGTTGAGGACGACATGCCCGGTTGCTGGTTCCATCACGGCCACCATTAACGCAGAGGTGGGAACTTCTGATGTCAGTACCCCGCACCCGGGTGAACATTCGTTCAACCGCGGGTGTCAGCGCGCCGACACCAAACCGAACGTCGATGGTGCGACCGAGGGGAAGACCTGCGACAACGACCCGAAACCGCAGCGCTTCTGCAGGATCTCGCCGATCACCGAGCGGTAGTCGGTGGTCGCCGCGAGGTCGCCCGCTACCAGCTTGCCGGGTGCCAGGCCGGGCCATTTCGCGTACACCTTGCCGCCCTTGACCCCGCCGCCGAGCAGCAGCATCGCGTTGCCGTGCCCGTGGTCGGCGCCGCGCGAGCCGTTCTCCTGCACCCGCCGGCCGAACTCGCTGATCGTCAGCAGCGTCACCGACTTCATACCCTCGGGACCGAGGTCTGCCGCGAACGCCGCGAGCGCCTGGGCCAGATCGGTCAGGTTGTCGTGCATGCGCTGGCCCTTGACTGCCGTGCCGAGGCCCTCGTGCATGTCCCAGTCACCGCAGTCGACAGCGGCCGTGGCCAGGCCCACCTTCGCCTTGATCAGGCGGGCGACGTCCTTCAGCGCGTTGCCGAGCTCGGTCGCCGGGTAGGTCGCGGCCGGCGTGTACGTGGTGCCACGAACCGCAGTGGTCGCGGTCAGCGCGCTGTCCGCGGCGAGCGCCGGCGCCGACTGCAGCACCGGCGCGTCGGCGTACATGGTCCGCAGGGCCGCCGCCATCGGGCGCTTCGCCGACTCACCGGCCAGCGTGAACTTGTCGACCGAGCTCATCGAGACCGACGGCGTGGGCCCGGCGAACAGGCGGTTGGGCATGGCGTGCCCGACCGACACCCCGGCCAGGGCGCCCGTCGCACCGGACGCGCCGAGCATGCGCTCGAGCCAGCCGCTGCGGATCGAGGTGCCGGGGGCCGCGTTCTCCATCGCCTCCATGGCGGCGAAGTGCGAGCGGGTCGGGTTGGACTGGCCGACCGCGTGCACGCCGGCCAGCTGGCCGCTCTTCCACAGCGGCAGCAGCGGGGCCAGCGCCGGGTGCAGGCCGAACGTGCCGTCCCCGGCGATCACCTGCGCCTTGGGCACCCCGATGTTGGGGCGCGCCTTGTAGTAGTCGGGGTCGCCGATCGGGGCCAGCGCCGACAGGCCGTCGAACCCGCCGTGCAGCGACAGCACCACCAGCGTGTCGCCGGTGTAGCCCGGGGCGGCGTACGCGAGCTGGGTCGACACGCCCGCCCCGGCCAGACCGGCCAGGGTGGCCGCGCCGAGCAGGCCACGTCGCGACAGAGTGGTCTCTCCGCAGTCAAAAATCGTGATCACCTCACCTGGAAGGAAGGGGCGTCGAGGACCAGCGCGATCAGGTACGGCGCGTGGCCGGCGAGCGACTTGTCGGATGCGGTCAGAGGACTGGTCGGCAGTTTGCCCGCGACGCTGAGCACGGCCGCGGTGTGCTGGGCCGGCAGCTTCGCCCCGATCAGCCGTACGGCGAGGGCGTCGACGAGCGCGCCGTAGGTGCCCGGCAACGTCGGGACCAGGGACTTCAGCAGGTCGGCGGGACGGGTGAACCAGCTCGGGTACCAGCCGGCGGCCAGGTTCAGGTGGTTGTTGCAGCGCATCAGGAACCCGGACGGCGACGCCCAGGCCGCGGCCACGTCGGGGTAGCCGTTCGGCGGGGCCCACCGGAACGGCGCGTTGCCCGCGTTGACCAGGCCGTTGTAGAGCGCGTCGAGCAGCTGCTGGCCCGACTTCTCCGGTCCCAGCCCCAGCGTCCGGATCGTGGCGGTCAGGTCCTCCAGGGGCGTACGGGTCTTCTGCCCGATCGCGGCGGCGAACTCGGGCGAGGTGAACAGAGCCTTGAGCACCGGCTTGATCGCGGTGTCGTTGTCCAGGTAGACCTTGGCCAGCTTGGTGACCAGCGAGGCGGGCGCCACGTCGGCCACGAACCGCTGGCACAGCTTGGTGGCCAGGCGCTGCGCGGTCGCCGGGTGTTTGGCCAGGTGGTCGGCGAACGCCAGGGCGGCCGCCTCACCCACCGCGGCGGTGGCGTTGGCGTGCTTGAACCCGAGGATCGAGACCGCGCCGGTGACGTGCGCCTTGGGGTCGTACAGGTAAGTGCCGTTGGTCTTGTCGACGGTCAGGCCGGTCAGCAGCCGCGCGCCGGCGGCCACGTCGGCCTCGCTGTAGATCAGCCCGACGGTGTGCAACTCCATCAGCTCACGGGCGTAGTTCTCGTTGGGGTGCGACTTGGTCGACGAGCGGTTGTCGAGGTAGGTCAGCATCGCCGGGTGCTTCATCGACGCCTTGAGCATGTCGGCGAACCGACCGAACGCGTGTTTGCGGATGACCTGGGCGTCGTAGTCGCAGCGGCTGTCCCAGGTCTGGCTCGACGGCGCGGCCACGTGCAGGTGGTTGGCGAAGAACGCGACGGTCGTCTCGAACAGCTGCCGGTTGCTCCACGCGGCACGGGCCACGGCGGCCCGGCCCAGCTGCTTGAAACCGTCGTACGAGTTCTTGGCGATTTTTCCCCGTACGCCGGCGATGCTCATCCCGGCCAGCGGCAGGCGCGTCATCAGCTCGTCGCAGACCGGGTCGGCGATCTTGGCCGGGTCGAGCTGGCGGTCCAGCCAGGCGGCGGCGCCGAGCTTGCGGGCCTCGGCCAGCGACTCCTGGGTGGGGCCGAACGTGGCGCGGCGGACCAGATGCGCGATCGGGTCGGCGCCCACCAGCGTGGCGGCGTCGAGGGGGGCGGTGGCAGCCACGGCTGGAGCGGCGACGGCGGTGGCAACGGCAGTGGCGACAGCGGTGGCGGCACCGGCGGCGAGAAGCGTGCGTCGGGTCGTCATGCTCGACCCTTCGGCCCGTACGGGGGTGACCGTCGCTTCTGCAACCATGACTAACGGCGCCGCAATCGCCTCGCACCCGTACCGCCGGGACGAAGTCGGACGTACCCTCAAGCCTGTGGATCAGGCTGAATCGGTACGCACCCCCGCCTCCTGGGTCGTCGTCGGGCTCGACAACGGCGGCACCTGCAACAACGCCACCGTTCTCGACGCAACCGGTCGATATCTGGTCGACAGCCTGGTCGAGAATCCGAGCCTGGTCACCGAGGGCCCCGAGTCGGCGATCGAGCAGCTGGCCGAGGCCTTCCACAACATCCTCGAGCTCACCAGGACCCCGCTGACCCTCGTACGCGCGGTCGGCCTGGACACCCCCGGCCCGGCCAGCGCGACCGGCGTCATCTCGTCCAAGGGCGCGACCAACTTCAGCATGGTCTCGTGGCACGGCTTCGACATCCGCAGCGCGCTCGAGGCGCGGATCGGCCTGCCCGTCCACTACCTCAACGACGCCAACGCGGCCGCCCTGTACGCGCATCACCAGCTGTTCGGCGCCGAGGCGATGACCAGGTCGTCGGTCGCCGCCATCGTCGGCACCGGCCTGGGCGGCGGCGTGGTGCAGGACGGCCGGGTGGTCAGCGGCGCCGCGGGCATGGCGGGCGAGCTGGGCCATGTGCAGGTCCCGCTGCACGGCGTGCTCGAGGAGGGCCAGCCCGTCCCCGTGTGCAACTGCGGCTTCGAGGGCGATGTCGAGAGCATCGCGTCGCTCACCGGCATCAAGAAGAACCTGCTGCCGTACTGGCTGACCCGCTTCCCCGGCCACCCGCTCGCTTCGGAGCCCCTGCCGCAGGCGGCCAAACAACTGCGCACGTACGCCGAGAAGGAGGACCCGCTGGCCCTGGCGGTCTTCGAGCAGCAGGCCAAGGCGATCGGCAAGCTGTTCACGATCGCCGCCAACTTCACCGATCCCCACGCGTACCTGCTGGGCGGGGGAGTCGTGGAAGCGGCGCCCAAGTTCCGGCAGTGGTTCCTCAACACCGTACGGGAGAACACGCAGTTGCGCGCCGAGCAGCAGGCCGCGGCCACGTTCGCCCTGGTCGCCGACCTCGACATGGCGGGCGCCCGGGGTGCCGCGGTGGCCGCGCTGGAAGCCGTACAGTCCGCCTGATCTTGCCGCGGGGGCCGCGCTGCCCCATGCTGTCTCCCTGCTTCGCTGAAGGGGGCGTCACGTGACAGGTGGACGTCGTGCGGCCTGGGTTGCCGGGGGTTACGCGGCCCAGGGCCTGGGCTACGCCACCTTGGTGACGGCGTTGCCGCAGCTCAAGGACAGGCAGCAGGTCGACGACACGTTCGTCTCGGTGATCCTGCTGCTGGTCTGCGTCGCCGCGGCCGCCGGCTCCGTCGTGGCCGACCGGGTGGCCGCCCGCCTGGGCAGCCGTTACGCCCTGGCCGGCGGCTTGCTCACGATCGCGGTGGCGTTGGCCCTGATCACCGTACGGACCCCCACCGTCGCCTTCACCGCGATCCTGATCCTGTACGGGGTGGGCCTGGGCGCGGTCGACGCCAGCCTCAACATGCAGGGCGTCCTCGCGCAGGTTCGCATGGGCCGCAGCGTGATGAACCGCCTGTTCGCCGCCTACACCGCCGCCGCGATCACGGCCGCCCTGCTCATGTCAGCGTTCGCCGCGGGCGGGGCCGGAGCCTCGTTCGCCGTGGGCGTGGCAGCCCTGTTCGCCGCCGCGTACGCCCTCACCGCTTGGCACGCCCTCGTGCCGGACCGCACTGTTGTTCCTGCCGGTGAGCCGGCCTCCCTCACCGACCGCACCCGCCACATCATCTGGATCTGCGGAGCTTTCGTCCTCACCGGTTTCCTGGCCGACTCCGCGGTCAGCACGTGGAGCTCCATCTACTTGGACGACTCCCTGTCGGCCCCCGCCGCGATCGTCCCCCTCGGTTACGCCGCCTACCAGGCCATGGTCCTGCTTTCCCGCCTGACCGGCGACCACCTGGTCCCCCGAGTAGGCCGCACCACGGCGGTGACCGCGGCCCTGCTGGTCTGCGCCGCCGGCTGCCTCATGGTCACCCTCGTCCCCACCGTCCCCGCCGCCATCACCGGCTTCGCCCTGACCGGCCTCGGCGTGGGTTTGCTCATCCCCATCGCCTTCAGCGCAGCCGGCGAAGCTGCCGCCGGCCGCAGCGACGCCGTCCTGGCCCGAGTCAACCTCTTCAACTACGCGGGCGCCCTGCTCGGCGCGGTGCTGCTGGGCGCCCTCTCCGAACCGGTCGGCTTGCGCTGGGCTTTCCTGATCCCCGTGCTGGGCCTGCTGCTCACAGTCCCGGTGGTCCGCGCCCTACGGCACCTGCCCACAACACATTCGAACGTCGCCACCACCCCCACCCCCCTTCTGCCAAAATGACGGAACTGCCTTTGGGTTTGCGGCCCCGACCACAGCATGACGAGTTGCACCCAGCCGCCGGCAATAAACGGCCTGGAATTCACTGCAACCACCCCGAAGAGCAGCCAAAGAAGTTCAGCAATGCACAAGGGCGCAACTTTTCAAGGCGCAACCCCCATCTCACCTGTGCCGAATGGCGGGCTTGCTTTTTGGTTATGCGGCCTTGACCACAGCATGATGAGTTGCACCCAGCCGCCGGCAATAATCGGCCTGGAAATTCACCGGAACCACCCTCGAAGAGCAACCAAAGTAGTCCTTTCGGCAATGCACAAGGGTGTGGCTCTCATCCCACCTGTGCCAAATAGCGGACTTGCCTTTTGGTTATGCGGCCTTGACCACAGCATGACGAGCTGCACCCAGCCGCCGGCAATAAACGGCCTGGAAATTCACCGCAACCACCCTCGAAGAGTAACCAGAGTAATTCTCTCAAAATGCACAAGGGCGCAACTGTTCAACACGTGCTCCCGCCAACCCCGCCACAAGCGCTCCAAGGCCTTCACCGCGGAAGCACACGAACGTCCCCAGGAAGACGCAATCGGCTCGGAGATTTGGACGGCCGGACCCCGAATACACACGTTCCGCTCGTGGGGACGCGGGAGTGGCCCGCTTGGTAGCAGGTGTCGCGGACGAAGTGCAGGGTTTCGATAGCCCACCTGGCCGCGGTTGAACGCGGCGATCTTGGCTGGTCCAGCGTTCAAGGCGGGGTGGCTGGTGACGCCGAGTCGCGCCGCGGCGGACTGTTTGGCGTCCCCGGCGGTGACGTGGCGTTCGATCGGCCAGACCCTGGTTGACGTGCGGAACGGCGGGCCGGGCGCGGCGGGGACAGAGCCCGATGGTCCGGCGGGTGATGCGGCCGTGCCCGGCCTCGGCGCTCTCGTGTCCCGATCGCGATGGTGGCCCAGGGCACGGCGTCGAACAGGGCGGGGCGGCGGTCCTCTTTGACCGGCAGCACGAAGCGGCCGTTGGGGTGCGATGGCCGTTGGTGGCTGGCCGGACGTAGCGGACATCGGTGGGGCGGCCAGCCGTAGCGGGCGTCGGGGTGGCAGCCGTCGGCCCGCGGGACTTGGGAGCCAACCCCGACGGTGGTATTTCGGTCGCGGGCAGTGGACCCCAGGTGCCGCGGAAGGTAGCAGACGGCAGGCCTTGGGCAGGGGCCGGACTGCGCACCCGAGGTGGCGGAGGCTGAAGCGGGGTAGGGGCGGGCGGCGAGTGGAAGCGGGGTAGGGGCGGGCGGCGAGTGGAAGCGGGGTGGGGCGGGCGGCGAGTGGTGAAGCGGGGTGGGTGCCCCGCGGTGGGCCTCGTGGCGGGGTAGTTGGCGCCTGATAGTGGATGGAACGTGCCGGACAGAAGATGGCTGGTCGTGGGTCAGGCGCGGCGGGCAGCAGGTGGCGGGCGGTTGTCGCTGCAGACAGCGGTTGCCGGCGGCGCGCCGTGGGAGGACGCGGTTGGGCAGGGGACGTGAGGCTCCGGGGGCGGCGGGCACGGAATCGGGCCTAACTTCCGCGTTCTGTTCCTCAGTCTGCCGGGCTTGCTGCTTGGGCACGTGGTGTTGAGGTGGCGTGTTCGTGCCCGGCTCAGGCGGGGTGTCCCACCCGCACAGGACTGGGTCCAGCGGGGCTCTCGACCGGTGCTCGTTGGTCTTGCGGAACCGGACGACAGGGTGAGCGGCCGCAGCCGGTGACGCCGGCTCTGACGCGTGCGGCGGCAAACCCGCGGCGGGGGAAGTGCCTTTTCCCTGGCGGCGGAGCCGGCTCAGCTTTCGCGCGTGCCGTTGTTGCAGACCCCATGCGCGGCGGCGTTCGTGCTCACGCCGGAATTCTTCGGCGGCCGCGGAATAATTGCGGCGCCGCGTTCGGTCTCGCATCGACGTTATTTCTGCTCGGCTGAACAATGACAGCTGCCGCATGCCATTATTCTTCCCCATCCCCCGGGCGCGATGTCAGTATTCGATCGTGCCATTCTGGCGGCGCCCGAATGGCACGTTTTCGCAGCTGCAAGAATTTTCAGAAGGGGAGGAACGCTCTATGCTCGTAGTGCAAATTCCGCCGTTTGCGCCGTGTTTCCGATGCGCAGAGCCGTTCACGAAGAGGCGTTTGCGGCAAGCGGCGTCGACTTGCCGGACCCGTTCGGGCTGACGACCCCGACCCGATCACCGGCGTTGAGGACCAGATCCAACCCGGTGGCGAGGGAGGCGTTGGGCCAGCACGGGCTGATGTGGGTGAGTACTCGCAAACCTGCCGGGCCGTCGCGGGGAACTCGGCCATTTTCGCCTCGAACGCGGCGGCGACGAGTCGGCGCGCGTCGGGAAGCAGCGGTGGAGGGTGCCGACGCCGGCCCCGGCCCGACGGGCGATGTCCTCCACCGGCCCGTCCGGGCCGAGTTAGGCGAAAACCTCGTGGTGACGATGCGCTGCCGACGTTCGGGTTGACGTGCAGGCCGCCGTCCCGAGGGTGCGGTGCCCGAGCGTCGACGTGGCCGTCGCAGGTGCGCTGGGCCTGGCCGGGACCGCTGCCGTGGACGCGCTCGACACAGTTGCCCCGCAGCAGGGTGAGACCTTGCTGTCAGCGGCGCGACCGGGCGTCGGTTCCGCCGCCGTCCAGTACGCCGCCGCGAACGGCGCCTCTGTGAGCGCTACGACCCGGCGCGGAGCCCGACTTCGTCGAGCGGCTTGGCGTGGAGGCCGGCTGCGTCGAGCGGCTTGGCGTGGAGGCCGGCTTCCTCAAGCGACCCGGCGCGGAGCCCGGCCTCGTCACGAGGACCGCACACAACGGGCTCTGTCGTACAGAAGCGACTTTGTAAAGGGTCGCTACATCTGATCGACATATGTAGATATTGACGATCTTCTTCAGTAGGTTCGGTTGTGCCGTCCGCGGCCGGGGGGCCGCCGATGGGCTGAAGGGGGAAATTGATGCGAAGAAGCATCGCGACCGTCTCCGTGGCTGTTCTGGGCCTTGCGTTGATCACGCCGGGGGCCGCTCACGCCGAACCCGCGCCGCCCGGTGACTCGTTGAGCCCGGCCGATCGGGCCTCGCTCGCCGCGGGTGTCGGGATCGTGCCCAAGGCCCCGTACGGGGCGAAGCCCAAGGGTCCCAACCCGTTCCTGGCCGAGGTCGCCGATCCGGCCAAGGTCGACTACTCGGGCTGGGCCAACTACATGAAGACCCAGTCCAAGGCCAAGGCGGCGACCCGTACGAAGGCCAAGGGCGCTCAAGCGAAGGCGGCCGCGGCCACCCCACCCGTCGTGGTCGACGAGGACGAGCTGCCCGGCACCTCGGGCGGCAACGACATCCCGGTCAACGCGCAGCGCGTCACCGGCTTCGGCACCGGCTCCGGCCAGTACTCGAAGATCCGCGTGCTGGGCAGCTTGGACAACGAGACGGTGGGCACGCCGACGGTTGCCCCGGCGCCCGAGGACGACGGCTCGATCACGCTTGCCGGCGCCACCGGGATCGGCGTCGGCACGCAGCGCGGCGCCCTGATCAGTTCGCAGATCGGCGACGGGCCGCACGGCCGGCAGACCGGTGACGGCAGCAACGACTTCGACTTCTTCAAGATCACGGCAGCGGCCGGCAAGGTGCTGACGGTCCAGACCGCCACCCCGACCGGGCCGCTGGACACCGTCCTGCAGTTGTTCGCGCCGGACGGCACGCTGCTGGCCGTGAACGACGACTTCAACGGCCTGGACAGCAAGATCACGTTCAAGGTGCCGGCCGGTGGCGACTTCTACGCGGCCGTGGCGGCGTACGGTGGCCTGCCCGCCGACCCGTTCGACTCGAGCAGCGGCGGCGGCATCGGCGACCCGACCCCGCCGACCGAGGGCCCGTACACGCTGACCGCCACCGCGGGCGGCGTCGACGAGGACTTCTTCGCCATCAAGCTCAAGGCCGGCGACATCATCGGCGCCTCGGTGGCCGGTTCGGCGACGTACCTGACGGTTTACGACACCGCGCCGCGTGAGGCGCACGGCTCGCGCCAGGACGCGTCGTTCATCTACCCGGTCGACTCGCCGCTGCCCGCGGGTGGCAACGCGGTCACCGATTACGTCGCCACCAAGGCCGGATGGCACTACGTCGGCGTGGCGAGCGGTTCCGGGGCGTACGGGATCACTGTTGAGGCCTATCGCCCGGTGCTGCAGGGCGCCAAGCCCGTGCAGACGCTGTATCTGGACTTCGACGGCGCCCGGGTGAACACCGGTGTGTTCGGTGGCGGCGGAAACCGGGACCTGAGCCCGCTGGCGGCGTTCCTGACCAGCTGGGGCTTGACGCGCGCCGACGAGGACGCGTTGATCGACGCGGTGGTCGACGGGGTCAGCGAGAGCCTCAAGCGGGACCTCGAGGAGAGCGGCCTCAACTCCAAGTTCAAGATCAAGATCGCGAACAGCAAGGACAACGCCGACCCGTGGGGCAAGGCGAACGTCAGCCGGGTCGTCGTGGGCGGCACGATCGACGAGTCGGGTGTCGACACGATCGGCATCGCCCAGAGCATCGACCCGGGCAACTTCGAAACCGAGGAGACCGCCCTGGTGCTGCTCGACGTGCTGAGCTCGCCGGCCGATTCGACGCCGGCCTCGCTCAACACGTACCTGGAGCCGTCCAGTGACCGCCTCGCGTTCGTGGCGCAGGCCCTGAGCAACGTGATCGCGCACGAGGCCGGGCACTTCTTCGGCAACTTCCACACCGACAACCAGGACGCGCTGCCCAACCTGATGGACGCGGGCGGCACCGGCTTCGGCACCCTGTTCGGCGTGGGCCCGGACGGCGTCGGCGGCACGGCGGACGACATCGACGTCGACTTCGGCGACAGCACGTTCCTGCCCGCCGAGGGCTTCACCGGCACCGAGGACACCCTCGGCCGCATCGTGTTCACCGTGACGAGCTGACAAACGTACGGGGAAACGGCTCTTGAGGGGTTAATCCTTGAGAGCCGTTTCCACGTCCGGGAACAGCGCCAGGTAGTCGGTGAGCCCCAAGGTGTCGAACAGGCGCCGCAGGAATCCGGACGGCGCCGCCAGCCGCACCCAGCCGTCACGCTCGGTGGCGCGGCCGTGCGCGGTGACCAGGACCCCGACCCCCATCGAGTCGCAGAAGTCCAGCCCCGAGACGTCCACGACGACCCGGGGGGAGGGGCGGTCGACGAGCCGGGCGAGGTTCGCCTTG
Organism: Paractinoplanes brasiliensis; assembly: GCF_004362215.1. Classification (NCBI taxonomy): domain Bacteria; kingdom Bacillati; phylum Actinomycetota; class Actinomycetes; order Micromonosporales; family Micromonosporaceae; genus Paractinoplanes; species Paractinoplanes brasiliensis. Next base: position 110,788 of record NZ_SNWR01000002.1, read on the forward strand.
AGAACGGGCGCGGTGTCGATGTCGAGGGAACCGCGCAGGACCAGCACGGCCGTGTTCGGTGGGTGGTGCGCGACCGAGACCTGCATTGTGTCGCCTTCAGTTGTGGAGCCGTCGGGAGGTGAATCTTGCTGGGTCGGGGCGGACGGGATCGGTGTGGCTCTCAGCCTAGGCGAGCCGGGCCCCGATGGCCGAATCGGCTACTCGGGAGTAAGTTGCAGATGTGAGCCTTAACGCCGGTGACGTCGTCGACGATTTCGAACTGGATGATCAGGACGGCGTGCCGCGCCGGCTGAGCGCCCTGCTCGCCGACGGCCCGGTGGTCCTGTTCTTCTATCCGGCCGCCATGAGCAGCGGCTGCACCGTCGAGGCGTGCAGCTTCCGCGACCTGGGCGCCGAGTTCCGCGAGGCGGGCGCGCAGCGGGTCGGCATCAGCCGCGACAAGCCGGACAAGCAGAAGCAGTTCGCCGACCGGCACTCGTTCGACTATCCGCTGCTCAGTGACCCGGACGGCGCCGTCGCGTCCCGCATGGGCGTCAAGCGCAGGCTGCCGCTGGGTCCGCTCAGCACGAAGCGGATGACCTTCGTGATCGACACCGACCGGCGCGTCCTCGAGGTCATCCACTCCGAGACGAACATGAACGACCACGCTGCGAGGGCTCTGCTTGCCCTCGCAGCGCGAAAAAAGGCGTAAGCCCGCTTACAAGTACTGTGCTAGCCCTCGCAGCGAGAAAGGGCGCGTAAGCCCGCTCAGATACTGTTCTTCCAGGCCCGGCCCGACCGCCCGATCAGGCGGTCGGCGTCGGCCGGTCCCCACGAGGCAGCCTCGTACGTGGGAATGGGCGAGTTGTCCGACGCCCAGTGCTCGATGATCGGGTCGACGATCCGCCACGAGTGCTCGACCTCGTCGCTGCGGATGAACAGCGTCGGGTCGCCCAGCAACGCGTCCAGCAGCAGACGCTCGTACGCCTCGGGCGACTCCTCGGCGAACGTCTGCTCGTACGAGAAGTCCATCGAAGCCGTCCGTACGCGGAACGAGTGGCCCGGCACCTTGGCCCCGAACCGCAGCGAGATGCCCTCGTTGGGCTGGATGCGCAGGATGAGCGCGTCGGCCTCGAGCCCGGTCAGCTGGTCCTGCGGGATCGGCAGGTGCGGCGGGCGCTGGAACTGCAGGGCCACCTCGGTGACACGGGCCGGCAACCGCTTGCCCGTACGGACGTAGAACGGCACCCCGGCCCAGCGCCAGTTGTCGACGTTGAGCCGCATGGCCGCGTACGTCTCCGTACGGGAAAGCGGGTCGACGCCCACCTCCTCGCGATACCCGGCCATCAGGTCGTCGCGGGTGCCGCCGCGCGTGTACTGCCCGCGGACGGCCAGGTCGGCGATGTCGCGGTTGGTGGGCAGCCGGATCGCCTGGAGCAGCTTCACCTTCTCGTTGCGCAGGCCCTCGGCCTCGAACGACGCGGGCGGCTCCATGAGGGCGAGCGCGAGCACCTGCAGCACGTGGTTCTGCACGATGTCACGCATCGCGCCGGCGTGCTCGTAGAAGCCGCCGCGGGTGCCGACGCCCAGCGTCTCGGCCACCGTGATCTGCACGTGGTCGACCCAGGAACGGTCCCAGATCGGCTGGAAGATCGAGTTGGCGAAGCGCAGCGCGAGCACGTTCTGCACAGTGTCCTTGCCGAGGTAGTGATCGATGCGGAACACCTGCGGCTCGTCGAACACCCCGTGCACGACGGCGTCGAGCTCGCGGGCCGAGGCGAGGTCGCGCCCGTACGGCTTCTCGATGACCAGGCGGGCGAAGGAGCCCTCGCGGGCGCGGTTGAGCCCGGCGCCGGCCAGCCCGTGGATGACCGGCTCGAAGGCCTCGGCCGGGGTGGAGAGGTAGAACAGGCGGTTGCCGCTCGTGCCGCGTACGGCGTCGAGCTCGTCGAGGGTCTCGGCGAGCCGCTTGTACGTGTCGGGGTCGTCGTAGCCGCCCGAAACGTACCTGATTCCGCCCTGAAGCTGGGCTTTGTCGCTGAGGGTGCGGTCGCCGAGCGCGCTGGCGGCGAACTGCTCGTCGGCCATCGGCGTGCGGGCGACGCCGACGAGGGCGAACTGGCTGGGCAGGCGATTGTGCCGGGCCAGGCTCTCCACGGCCGGCAGGAGCTTGCGCCGGGTCAGGTCGCCCGAGGCGCCGAAGATCACCAGTGTGGCGGGTGGGGCGCTGCGCTCCTGAATGAGCTGAGGGGCGTTGTCCATGGTTTCTGCGTGTCCTCCGACCGTTGGGACCGTCCGGGGAAACTTTACGCAGCGTGGGGCCGGAAAGGTTCACATCCATCCCCCGATGCGACCCGGGATACACCGACAAAAGTGGCAAACTGGGTTGTACCCATGCGCTTAATAGGGGGACCCCGTGAAGTACCGGCTCGTGACCCGCAGCGATTTCGACGGCTTGGTCTGCGCCGTGCTGCTGCGCCACCTCGACATGATCGACGACATCAAGTTCGTCCACCCCAAGGACGTGCAGGACGGAGAGGTCGAGGTCACCGAGAACGACATCCTCACCAACCTCCCGTACGCCCCGGGCGCGTACATGGTCTTCGATCACCACCACTCCGAGACGCTGCGCAACGAGGGCAACCTCAGCAACCATGTGATCGACGCCGATGCGCCCTCCGCCGCCCGGGTGATCTACGAGTACTACGGCGGCCGGGAGCGCTTCCCCCAGGTCTCCAACGGCCTCATGTACGCCGTCGACCAGGCCGACTCGGCCGACTACTCCCTCGAGGACGTCCTCGACCCGCAGGGCTGGACGCTGCTCAACTTCCTGATGGACAGCCGTACGGGCCTGGGCCGGTTCCGCGACTTCCGGATCTCCAACTACCAGCTGATGATGCAGCTCATCGACGCCTGCATCCAGCACAACGACGTACGTGAGATCCTGGCCCTGCCCGACGTGGCCGAGCGGGCCGATCTTTACCGCGCGCAGCACGACCTCTTCGTCGAGCAGCTGAAGCGGGTCAGTCACGTCGAGGGCGACGTCGTGGTGGTCGACCTGCGGAATGAGGACGTGATCCACGCCGGCAACCGTTTCATGGTGTACGCGCTGTTCCCCGAGGCCCGCGTGTCGGTGCACATCATCTGGGGCCGGCAGAAGCTCAACACCGTGTTCGCCTGCGGCAAGTCGATCCTCGACCGGACGTCGCCGGTGGACGTGGGTGAGGTCATGCTGCGTTACGGCGGGGGCGGGCACATCGCGGCCGGCACGTGTCAGGTGCCGCACGAGGACTCCGAGCGGGTCGAGCGCGAGATCGTCGAGGCGCTGAACTCCCCGCGTACGGTCTCGGTCTGACGATACTCGGGGGGCGGAAGATGACTCCCGCCCCCCGTTCGCGGATCGTGGATCATGCCCATTGACCCCACCCGCCGGTCGTGCGCCGCGCCCCACGCGCGTCAACACGACTGTCGTCCCGCGTCCACCAGCGCGGGAGCGTCTTTCTCAGCCCTTGAAGGCCCACTTGCTGCTGGTGCCGCTGCCCGCCGTGACCGGCTCTTTCTCCTCCGCGGGATCCTCGTCGGGCAGGTCCTCGACCGGGGAGTCGGACTCGTCGTCGGCACGGTGCCGGCTGCGCCACATCACGAACGCGCCGCCGAGCAGTGCCAGGCCGGCGACCACCCAGCCGCCGATCGACCAGACCGACGGGCCGCGCTCGGCCTCCTCGATCGCGTTCTTGAAGAGCTGGGCCTCCTGAGCGGCCTGCTCGCCCGCGGCCGGGCCGGAGCCGCCGTTGATGCTGTGCGCGTGCGCGGCCTTCTCACCGGTCGGGTCCGGGGTCAGCGTCAGCGTGGGCGGGGTCAGCGCCGGGCCGGGCTTGCCGTCGGCGTACGTGCTGGCGACGTCGAGCTGGATGGAGCTGAGCGTCGGCAGCGGACCCACCGCCACGGAGAGATCGGCGCTCTTGCCGGGCGCGAGATCCTTGCCCGGCATGGCGAGCCACGTGATCGACGCGGCGACGTCGGTCGTGGTCGTGTCGCCGTGCACCGTCTTGAGCGCGGTCGAGATCTTCCGCATCGTGATCCTTGGCGCCCAGTCCGGCACCGAGAGCGGGTACGCCTCGGCCAGGGGGGTGTCGTCGCGGAACTTCAGCGTGATCGTGTGCAGCGGTTTGTCGCCGTCGTTGGTGACGCGCAGGGTCAGGTTCTGCCCGCTTCCCTGGTACGCGGTTGTCGGCGACACCGTCACGTCGGCCAGGGCCGGGGTGGCGACGAGCATGCCGAGGGCTGCGGCGGCGACCGGGACGCCCGCAAGACGGGCCAGCTGAGAGTGCCTCACGGGGGGTAGTTCGGATCACAGGCCGCAAAGGTTCAACGCGTCCGGAAAAGTTTTGCCGGATGATGTCCCGATGCGTGACGTGGCGATCGACGGCGACATGATCAGACTCGGTCAGTTCCTCAAGCTGGCCGACCTCATCGACACCGGTGGCGAGGGCAAGGTCCTCATCGCCTCGGGCGACGTGGCGGTCAACGGCGAGGTGGACACCCGCCGGGGCCGCCAGCTGCACCCGGGTGACGTCGTCGAGGTCCTCGGCAAACAGGCTCGGGTCGTCTCCACATAGGACTTTGCGGGAAAGCGCAACGCAATGTGATGAAAGGTTGACATTCTGTCGATCTCAGGCATGTACTGATCCCGGTGTGTTACTGGCGTCACACTTTTGGGTAGGTGGCGCCCCAACGGATCAAGCCTCGCCGGGGAGGCCGGATGTCACGCAGGCACACACGAGCCCTGCTTGCCGCCACCGCTGCCGCCGTGCTCACCCTGACGGGGTGCGCCGGCTGGGGCGGCGGGCCAGGCGGCGGCGGGCCGAACAGCATCAACGTCCTGATGGTCAACAACCCGCAGATGATCGACCTGCAGCGGCTGACCGCGGACAACTTCACCGCCGAAACCGGCATCAACGTGAACTTCACGGTGCTGCCCGAGAACGACGTCCGCGACAAGATCAGTCAGGAGTTCTCCAGCCAGGCCGGGCAGTACGACGTGGCCTCGCTGAGCAACTTCGAGATCCCGATCTACGCGAAGTCGAAATGGATCGCCCCGCTCGACGACTACGTCGCCGCCGACACCCAGTTCGACCAGGACGACATCCTCAAGCCGATGACGCAGTCGCTGACCGCCGACGACGGCAAACTGTACGGCGAGCCCTTCTACGGCGAGTCCTCGTTCCTGATGTACCGCAAGGACGTGCTCGAATCGGCCGGCCTGACGATGCCCGAGAAGCCGACCTGGCAGCAGGTGGCCGGCATCGCCGCCCAGGTCGACAACCGGCAACCCGGCATGCGCGGCATCTGCCTGCGGGGCCAGCCCGGCTGGGGCCAGATCTTCGCCCCGCTCACCACCGTGGTCAACACGTTCGGCGGCACCTGGTTCTCCAAGGACTGGACGCCCAAGGTCGACGCGCCCGAGTTCACCGAGGCCACCAAGTTCTATGTCGACCTCATACGGGCCCACGGCGAGAACGGCGCCCCGCAGGCCGGCTTCACCGAGTGCCTGAACAACCTCATCCAGGGCAACGTGGCCATGTGGTACGACGCGACCAGCGCCGCCGGTTCGCTCGAGGCCGACGACTCCCCGGTCAAGGGCAAGATCGGGTACGCCCCGGCCCCGGTCGTCAAGACGGACAGCTCGGGCTGGCTGTACGCCTGGTCGTGGAGCATCCAGCAGGCCAGCGACAAGAAGGACAACGCCTGGAAGTTCATCTCGTGGGCGTCCGGAAAGCAGTACGAGGAACTGGTCGGCCGGCAGGTCGGCTGGTCCAGCGTCCCGGCCGGCAAGCGCGCCTCCACGTACGAGAACCAGGACTACCTCGGCGTCGCCTCCTCGTTCGCCGAGCCCACCCGCGCCGCGATCGAGTCCGCCGACCCGCGCAACCCCGGCGTGCAGGAACGCCCCGCGATCGGCATCCAGTTCGTCGACATCCCCGAGTTCACCGACCTCGGCACCCAGGTCTCGCAGTACGTGAGCTCGGCGATCGCCGGCCAGATGAGCGTCGACGAGGCCCTGGAACGCGGCCAGCGACTGGCCGAGGACGTCGCCGAACGCTACAAGTCGCGGGAGGAGGATCAGCAATGACTTCGGTTGCCGAGAAGTCAGAGGTCGGCGCCGCGGAGACGCCGCGACCGGGAGCGGCCCGCCGTGCCTCCGCCTGGGCCCGCCGCGCGCCGCTGCTGCCCGCGCTCATCTTCATGATCGTCGTGACCCAGTTGCCGTTCCTGGCCACGCTGGTCATCTCGTTCATGGACTGGAACGCGTACTACCCCGACGAGGTCGGCTTCGCCGGGTTCGACAACTTCGCGCGGGTCTTCACCGACGTCAACATGCGTGACGCGGTCTGGACCACGATCCTGCTCACCGCCGGTGTCGTCCTGATCAGCCTGGTGCTCGGTCTCGGCATCGCGCTGCTGCTCGACCGCAAGTTCAAGGGCCGAGGCGCCGTACGCACCATGATGATCGCGCCGTTCCTGGTCGTGCCCGTGGCGGCCGCGCTGATCTGGAAGCACGCCCTCTACAACCCCGAGTACGGCCTGTTCAACGGCGCGCTGACCTGGATCTGGGGCCTGTTCGGCTCGGACAACCCGCCGCAGCCGGACTGGATCAGCAACATGCCGCTGTGGGCGGTCATCTTCGCCCTGGTCTGGCAGTGGACCCCGTTCATGATGCTGATCCTGCTGGCCGGCCTGCAGGGACGCCCGCTCGACGTGATCGAGGCGGCCCGCATCGACGGCGCCAACAACTGGCAGATCTTCCGCAGCATGACGCTCCCGCACCTGCGGCAGTATCTGGAACTGGGCGCGCTGCTCGGCTCGATCTACATCGTGCAGAACTTCGACGCCGTCTTCACGATCACCTCGGGCGGCCTCGGCACGGCCAACCTGCCGTACACGATCTACCAGATCTTCTACCAGGCCCACGACTACGGCCGGGCATCCGCCGCCGCGGTCGTCGTCGTGATCGGCACCATCATCATCGCGACGTTCGCCCTGCGTACGGTCTCGTCGCTCGTCAAACAGGAGGCCGGCCGATGAGCGCCAGCGTCACCGACACCGCGCCTGTACCGGCCACCCGCGACGAGCGGGGCCGCCCGATCAGGAAGCGCCGCGAGGGCGCCAACATCTGGCTCAGCCTCCTCGCCTGGATCGTCGGCATCCTGTTCGTGCTGCCGGTGGTGTGGATGGTGCTGACCTCGTTCCACTCCGAGGCGAACGCTGCCACCAACCCGCCCGCGGTCTTCGCGCCGCTGACGCTCGAGGGCTACCGCGAGTTCTTCTCCGGCGGCGCGTCACCGTGGCCGCCGCTGCTCAACTCGCTGACCGCCAGTGTGGTGTCGACGATCCTGGTGCTCCTGCTGGCGATCCCGGCGGCGTACGCGCTCAGCATCAAGCCCGTGAAGAAGTGGAGCGACGTGCTCTTCTTCTTCCTGTCGACCAAGATGCTGCCGGTCGTGGCCGGCCTGCTGCCCCTGTACCTGTTCGCGCAGAACACCGGCCTGCTCGACAACATCTGGCTGCTCATCCTCTTCTACACCGCGATGAACCTGCCGATCGCGGTGTGGATGATGCGCTCGTTCCTGTCCGAGGTGCCGGTCGAGATGCTCGAAGCAGCCGCCGTCGACGGCGCCGGCCTGACCAAGACCCTGCGCTCGGTCATCGCCCCCGTCGTCATGCCCGGCATCGCCGCCACCGCGCTGATCTGCTTCATCTTCAGCTGGAACGAGCTGCTGTTCGCCCGGGTCCTGACAGCCACCGTCGCCGAGACCGCGCCGGTCTTCCTGACCTCGTTCGTCACCAGCCAGGGCCTCTTCCTGGCCCAGCTCTGCGCGGCCGCCTTCGTGGTCTCGCTGCCGGTGCTGGTGGCCGGCTTCGCCGCCCAGGACAAACTGGTGCAGGGGTTGTCGCTCGGCTCGGTCAAATAGGCCCCCACTCCGCCCGTTGAACGATGGCCGGCCCGATGCCACGGGCCGGCCATCCGGCTCAACCGGCGTCCCGCTCGATGTCGGCGCGAATGCCCGGACGCCGCCGGCGGGCCGCCTGAGCCGGGGCCACCAGCGGCTTCAGCCTGGCCAAACCGGTGGCCAGGTCGTCACACGCGCGCCGCACCTCGCGCAGAGCCGGCCGAAGTCGACAGCGCCCTGGGTCTCGACAATGGTCTGGTAAAGCGTCGACGGCGGTTGTTGTGCCACGGCGCCCGGCTCAGTTGATCTCGGCGAGTGCTTCCACGGCCCGAGCGAGCCGGCGTGCCGGCCCCGACGTCGGCTCACCCACTTCCACCAGCGCGGCCGCTGCCTCCTGCTGAGCGTCCAGCATCCTCGTGATCCCGGCGACGAGGTCGATGCGGGCGTCGACCGGCATCGTGGACCCGCCCACACTCTCCCGCCACTGCTCCAGGAGCCCCTCGATCTCGCGCAGCACCTCGCGGAGCTGTGGCAGATGCAGCAGGAGCAACCCGGGCGAAGGCTCCGGCCCCAGCTCGTCACACAAGCCGGTCAGAGTCTGCGCCGCCCCGAAAAGACTCGGGGGAGCGGGCGGATCGTCGGCCGGCGGTCAGGTCTTCGTGATAGAGCCGGGCCTCGTTCGCCATGACCTGGTCGTCGCCGTGCAGGAACCGCGGAGCCCCGTATGCTCCCCGGGGTTCGCCCTCGGTGCCGACGGGACGGCCGTCGAGCAGGTCACGCAGGAACTTGATGCGCGGGCTGTTCCGGGGCGCCTCGTCAACTGCGGACGTGACCACGGCGCGGGCCAGGTCGGCGCGGCCCGAGTAGTCGAGAACGTCCCACCACAAGCGAGCGACGGCCTGCTCGAGGTTGATCTGGGCCAGGTCGACGCCGGCGGCCGGGGAGGGAGGGTCGATCGGCGCATCCGGTCGGGGAAGCGGTTGCCGGGAAGGGGCGGGGGCCGCGGAAATCACTCACCGCGACGGAGAAGACTGGGTATCGTGCGCATCGTGTTGATCCGGCAGTTCACCGAGTCCGACTGGCCGCAGGTGTGGGAGATCGTGCGGTCGGTGGTCCGCGCCGCCGACACGTTCACCTACGATCCGGCGATGACCGAGCAGCAGGCGCGGCAGATCTGGCTGGAGGCGCCGCCCGGTGAGACCGTCGTCGCGGTCGACGGCGATGAGGTGCTGGGCACGGCCAAGGTCGGCGCCAACCGGCCCGGCCCCGGCTCGCACGTCGCCACGGCGAGTTTCATGGTCGCGCCGGTCAGCCGGGGACAGGGGGTGGGCACGGCGCTGTGCCGGTTCGCCCTCGAGTGGGCCCGGCAGCACGGCTTCGCGGGCATGCAGTTCAACGCCGTGGCCGAGTCCAACCGCTCGGCCGTCGCCGTCTACGAGCGCCTCGGCTTCACAATCATCGGCACGGTCCCGGGCGCCTTCGCCCACCCGGTCGAGGGACGCGTCGGCCTGCACATCATGTACGCGGACCTGCAAGCTCCCGCCTGACCGTCGTACGCGGCACGGGTGTCCGGCGCGGCAGGAGGAGGGCGCTCACGAGGCGGTGAGCGGCGCGCTGACCGGCCCCTCGTTGCCCGAGCGGTCGAGGCCGCTGAGGCAGTACGTCACCGGCCCGGCGGGCGGCGCCGGGTCGACCACCTCGGTGCTGGCGCGCCCGGTGGCCACCAGCGCGGCCGAGTCGCCCGCGACCCGATACAGGGCCCAGCTGGTCGCGTCGCCGGTGGCGGCCTGTAAGCGCAGGCCCTTGTCGAAGCGGGCGGCCCCGGTCAGCCGCGGCGCGCCGGGGGCGGCGACCGGCAACCCGGCCATGCGGGGCAGCAGCGCCGGCGACGCGTAGTGCTTGTCGCGGTAACGGGTGACCGCCCCGAGCCGGTCGGCCCGGATCTGTTTGGCGCTGAAGTGCACCTGCCCCTGCACGCCGTGCTTGTCGTTCAGGACCATCTGCTTGTCGAGCATCGCCGGGTCGCTCCAGTCGCCCTCCTCGCCGATGCGGTAGTCGGCCATGCCGATGTAGAGCTGCACGCCGGTGCCCTTGGTGAGCGCCGTCCACCAGGGCAGCAGCTTGGCGTAGTCGGCCTTGTCGAACCCGATGGTCCAGTAGAGCTGCGGCACGATGTAGTCGAGCCAGCCCTGCTGCACCCATTTGCGGGTGTCGGCGTAGATGGCGTCGTACGCCTGAAGGCCTTTGCTGGCCGAGCCGTCGGGGTCGGTGGTGAGGTTGCGCCAGATGCCGAACGGGCTGATCCCGAACTTCACCCACGGCTTGAGCGCCTTGATCCGCTCGTCCATCTCGCGGACCAGCGTGTCCACGTTGTCGCGCCGCCACTGCGCGCGGGGTTTGCCGGCGCCGTACTTGGCGTAGCTGGCGTCGTCGGGGAACTCGCCGCCGGCCGGGTACGGGTAGAAGAAGTCGTCGAAGTGCACGCCGTCGACGTCGTACTTCTGCACCGCCTCGAGCATCGAGTCCTCGACGAACTTGCGGGCGGCCGGGATGCCCGGGTCGAAGTAGAGCCGGGCCGTGCTCTTGCCCCGCGGGTGCGCGATCGCCCAGTCGCGGTGTTGGAGCAGGGGGTGGTTGGGCGCGAGCTTGGCGAAGTCGGCGCCGGGCCCGACCGGGCCGGGCTGGGTGCCCCGGTAGGGGTTGAACCAGGCGTGGAACTCCAGGTTGCGGGCGTGCGCTTCCTTGATCATGTAGTCCATCGGGTCCCACCCGGGGGACTTGCCGTCGCGTTTGCCGGTCAGCCACTCCGACCAGGGGGCGTACGCCGAGGGCCAGAACGCGTCGCCGCTGGGCCGCACGTGCACGAAGATGGCGTTGTGGCGCTGCGCCACGGCCAGGTCGAGCCAGCGCTGGTACTCGGCCTTGACCTGGGCCTGGCTCAGCCCACGCCGGCTGGGGAAGTCGATGTTGTTGACCGTGGTGAGCCACATCCCGCGCAGCTCACGGGCCGCCTGCACCGGAACAGGGCCGCACTTGCCGGGTGTGCCCGGGGCCGGCGCTGAGGACACGGGGGCGCCGGCCGCCGAGGTGGGCTTGTAGGTGGCCGCGCGCAGCAGCCCGATGCCGAGAACCGCCGTCGCGAACAGGACGGAGGCGAGGGCGAGAGTCAGCCGTACGGGTGGGCGAGGGAGGCGGACCATGGGGACCAGTGTGCCTTGCCGTCAGAGAACCGCCCGATACACGGCCATTGTCTCCTCCGCGATCCGGGCCCAGCTGAACTTCTCGACGGCGCGCCGGCGCCCGGCCAGCCCCATCTCGCGGGCCCTGCCCGGGTCACGGACCAGCTCGGTCATCGTGGCGGCCAGGTCGGCGACGAACCTGTCCGGCTCGACCGGGGTGCCAGTGCCGTCCCGCACCTGCTTGATCGGCACCAGCAGCCCGGTCTCGCCGTCGGCCACCACCTCGGGGATGCCGCCGGTCGCCGTGGCCACCACCGCCGTCTCGCAGGCCATCGCCTCGAGGTTGACGATGCCCATGGGCTCGTAGACCGAAGGGCAGACGAACACGGTGGCGTGCGTGAGCACCTGGATGACCTCGTGCTTGGGCAGCATCTCCTGCACCCAGATCACGCCCTGCGGGTCGCGGGCGGCGCGTAGCTCGTCGGCCAGGCCCTCGACCTCGGCCGCGATCTCCTTGGTGTCGGGCGCGCCGGCCAGCAGCACGATCTGCGTCTCGGGCGGCAGCGAACGGCAGGCCCGCAGCAGGTAGGGCAGGCCTTTCTGCCGGGTGATCCGGCCGACGAAGACCACGCTGGGCCGGCTCAGGTCGATGCCCAGCCGCTCGATCACGTCGGTGCCGCGGTTGGGCTGGTAGAGCTCGGTGTCGATGCCGTTGTAGACGACCTGGATCTTGTCGGGGTCGACCGACGGGTACGCCGTGAGCACGTCGCGCTTCATGCCGCCGGAGACGGCGATGACGGCGTCGGCGTTCTCGATGGCGACCCGCTCGCAGAACGACGACAGCGCGTAGCCCCCGCCCAGCTGCTCGGCCTTCCACGGCCGCAGCGGCTCGAGGCTGTGCGTGGTGACCACGTGGGGAACCTCGTGCAGCAGCTTGGCCGTGTGCCCGGCGAAGTTGGCGTACCAGGTGTGGCTGTGCACGATGTCGGTGCCCTCGGCCCCCGCGGCGATCTCGAGGTCGACCCCCATGGTGCGCAGCGCGGCGTTGGCCCCGGCGAGCTCGGCCGGCTCCGGATAGGCGGTCACCCCCGGCTCGTCGCGGGGCGCGCCGAAGCAGTGCACCCGGACGTCGGCCAGGTCGCGCAGGTCGCGGGTGAGGTACTCCAGGTGCACCCCCGCCCCTCCGTACACCTCCGGCGGGTATTCGCGGGTAATCAGGTCAACGCGCAGTCGTTCGGCCACGCCCGCAGCCTAATCCCTGATCAGATGTCTCGCCCCCGGGGACCAAGATCAGATAGCCTGTGCGTCCTCGGCGTGTTTCCCTTCTTCGGCTGGCGCTCCGGCTGGCGGAAAGTTAGCGTCCTTTCATGGCTGTCAAGGTGCTTGCGATCGTTCTGGCCGGTGGTGAAGGTAAGCGCCTGATGCCCCTGACGGCGGACCGGGCGAAACCCGGCGTCCCGTTCGGCGGCATCTATCGCATGATCGACTTCGTGCTGTCGAACCTCGCGAACGGCGGCTATCTCAAGATCGTCGTGCTGACCCAGTACAAGTCCCACTCCCTCGACCGGCACATCTCCAAGACGTGGCGCATGTCCACGCTGCTGGGCAACTACGTCACCCCCGTGCCGGCCCAGCAGCGGCTCGGCCCGCGGTGGTTCGCCGGCTCGGCCGACGCCATCTGGCAGAGCCTGAACCTGATCAACGACGAGAAGCCGGACTACGTCATCGTCTTCGGCGCCGACCACATCTATCGCATGGACCCGAAGCAGATGGTGGACGACCACATCGCCTCGGGCGCCTCGGTCACGGTGGCCGGCATCCGGCAGCCCAGGTCGATGTCCGACCAGTTCGGCGTCATCGACGTGGCCGAGGACGGCAAGCGCATCCGGGCCTTCCGCGAGAAGCCGAAAGAGGTCGACGGCCTGCCCGGCTCGCCCGACGAGATCTACGCGTCGATGGGCAACTACGTCTTCACCACCCGGGCGTTGTGCGAGGCGGTGTCGCTGGACGCGCAGGACCCGGACAGCAAGCACGACATGGGCGGCAACATCATCCCCATGCTGGTCGAGCGCGGCGAGGCCAACGTCTACGACTTCCGCGACAACGTGGTGCCGGGCAGCCACGACCGCGACCGCGGTTACTGGCGCGACGTGGGCACGCTCGACTCGTTCTACGAGGCCCACATGGACCTCATCGCGACCGAGCCGATCTTCAACCTCTACAACCACGACTGGCCGATCTTCACCAACTACGGCTCGTGGCCGCCGGCGAAATTCGTGCACGGTTTCGACGACCGGCAGGGCCGCGCCACGGAATCGATGATCTCGCCCGGGGTGGTGGTCTCGGGCTCGCTCGTCGAGCGGTCGGTGATCTCGCCGAACGTGCGGGTGAACTCGTGGGCCCACGTCGAGGGCTCGGTGCTGATGGAGGGCGTGTCGGTCGGCCGTCGCGCGATCATCCGCAACGCGATCATCGACAAGAACGTCATCATCCCCGAGGGCGCGCAGATCGGCGTCGACCTCGACCGTGACCGCAAGCTCTACACCGTCTCGGACAGCGGCGTGGTCGTCATCGGCAAAGGACAGAGAGTCGAACTTTGACACCGTTTCGGGGCGGCGGCCGGGGCTGTGGATGGCGGGCGGAGTTGTAGCTACCTGCGTTCCCGCAGGGTCTGCGACGGGGACACGCCGTACCGCTCGCGGTAGGCCCCGGCGAACCGCCCGAGGTGGGTGAACCCCCAGCGGTAGGCCACCTCGGACACGTTCACCTGCCAGGGGTCCGAGCGCGACAGCTCGGAGTGCGCCCCGTCGAGGCGTAATCGGCGCAGGTAGGTCAGGGGCGACATGCCCACGTGCTGGCGGAACGACTCCTGCAGCACGCGGACGCCCACCCCGGCGATCGAGGCCAGGTCGGTGGCGGTGAACGGGCGCCACGGCTCGGCGTGCATGGCGTCCAGGGTCCGTTTCACCGTACGGGGGCGGTTCGGCCCCTGCAGGCCGGCCGGCTCGTCGCCGTACGGGTGCTCGACCGTCAGGGCCAGGCCGCTGACCACCATGTCGCGCCAGCGGGCGGCCATCCGGGGCTGAGCCGACAGGCCGTTGCCCCGCCGTAGCTCGCCGAAGAGCAACCGGACCAGGGCGACCCACGTACGCCCGGGGGCGTCGATCACGTTGAAGCTGTCGCCCAGCAGCAGCGGCGTGACCACCTGCTGATCGAGGGCGGCGTCCAGCTCGCGTTCGAGGGTGCCGCGTTCGACCTTGACGCTGAGCAGCCGGCAGCTGCCCGGCCAGTCCAGGTCGATGTCGCCGACCGGGCGGTAGACAGCGGCCCGCGTCTCGTCGGCCAGCACCGTGGTGCCCCGGTGCCGCGAGCGCAGCATGCCGGTGATCGGTGCGAGCACGTGGTACGACGTCTCCAGCTCGGAGATCGCGAGGTGGATGTCGCTGCCGTAGCTGATCTCGCCCACCGTGATCGGGCCCAGCGACACGACGTCGCCCCGGAAGGCGAACCCGGACCGGTCACCGACCGGGTTCACCTTGAGAGGACCGTAGAACATGCGACGGCAGAACGCTCTCGCCTCGTCCACATCGGTGGTGACGAGCGAGGAGAGGGCGGACATGTCCGGTCGCGTCTGCTCAACGCCAACCATGGCGTCCAGACTAGACCCGTGCGGGCATCGACACGTGTGCGGTGACCGCGGCCACCGGCCAGGTGAAATCGGCAACCCCGCCGCCGGGCACGTCGACCTCGCCGAGCGGCGTGATCGGGTCGTCCCAGACCGTGTAGCGGCCCTCGGGCAGGCTGTCGAGCACCACGCTGTAGCAGACGCCGCCCCACACGTAGCGGGCGCGGACGGCCGCGTGCGTGCGGCGGGCCGGGTCGTCGACGGGGCTGACCTCGATCTCGCGGCCGTGCATGCGGCCCGGCGTGTTGATGATCAGCGCGCCGATGCCGTTGCCGATGTTCAGCATCACTGTGCCCTGGCCCGACGGGGTCATGCTGTGCCAGGAGTGCTCGTGGCTGTGATTGTGGCTCATGAGGGGTTGCCGAATCCGTCGAAGGGGGTGCCGAGGTAGGGGAACTTCTTGAGCAGGCCGGCGCTCGCGTCCTTGATGCTGAGGCCCTGCTCGACCAGCGCGGCCGCCGCGTCCGGCTTGAAGTCTTTTTCGACCAGCGGCAGGGTCACGCCGGCGATGGCCCGAAGCGAGATCGAAACCACGTCGTCGGCGATGCGCCGCCCGTTGGGGAAGCCGGCCAGGTCGCCGCCGAGAATGCCGAACTTGTTGGGCTTGGCCGCCGGCGGCACCGCGGTGTTGAGCCGCAGCATGTCGGCCTGCACCTCGCCGGTGTTGTTCTGGAAGTTTTCGATGATCCCGTCGGGGATGCCGGTGAGCAGGATCGCGACCAGGTCGGCGCGGGCCTTGCCGGCCTTGTCACGCTCGGCCAGGTTGTCGAACAGGCCGGGGTAGAGCACCGGCAGCAGCGTCTGCAGCTCGGGCTTCTCGACGAACTGGGCGAAGCGCTTGTCCTCCGCGGGGGACAGGCTGTTCCACTTGTCCTTCTCGGCCATCGGCACGATGACCTCGTTGAACAGCGGGTTGCCGAGGCGCGAGACCTGCACCTGGGGACCGACCACGACGTCGTCGTTCTTCTTGTCCCCGTTGCGCACCTGCACCTGGCGGCGGCTGGCCGACGTCCAGACGCCGATCACCGCCTCGGGGTCGCGCCCGCGCACCTTCTTCTTGCCGTCCCGGCGTACGGCGGAAAGCGGCACCTGGATCGCGATGCTGTGCACGTTGAGTTTGTCGGTGGCGTTGACGGCCTTGCCCGCGTAGTTGAACAGCGTCTGGCCGACCAGGTGCTTGTCCTGGAAGGGGCGCAGCGTGCCCAGGTCGAAGATGGCGCCGAGGTCGACGAAGAACGCGTCGGCGCGCTGGCCGGCGAAGACCTTCTCACCGGTCTTGAGCTTGGCCACGGCGTCGGCGGCCAGGCCGTCGTAATCCGGGATCGACAGCTTGCCGACGTTGCACGGCGGGCACGGCAGCTTCTTGGCCAGCACGGTGCTCTTCCCGTACGCGTCGACCTTGGTCACCGAGAAGAACTGTCGCCGGTTCCAGTTCTCGCTGTCGAGCGAGTCGATCGGGCCGGTGTTGTAGAGGAACGTCTTGTCGTTGCGCAGCTCGGTGCGGAACCGGAACTGATAGGTCAGGTCGGGCCGGGCGTCACCGTTGGAGTCGATGTGGATCTCGTAGAGCACGTCGTCGCCGAACTCGAAGAAGTTCGGGCCGCTGGCGGGGAGCTGCAGCGGGACGTAGTTCGCGATGATCGTCACCGTGTCGGGCGCGTCGGGGCTGACGAACGCGTAGAGGTCGGAGCTGTCGGCGACCGGATCCTTGCTGATCTCGGGGGCCTCGCGATGTGATGACATGTGGCGTCCCCCCTCAGCCCTGAGCCGACTTGAGCAGCTTGGCGGCGAGCTTCTTGTCGGTGAGCGTGCTCTTGGAGCCGCCGACGAACACGTCGAACGTGCCCTTCTCGGCGTCACGCAACGACAGGACCAGCGGACCGGCGCCCTTCGGCGACTCGTCGTTCTCACCGGCCAGGCTCAGCCCGGCCACACCGGCCACGGAGACGCCCACACCGGCGGTGGCGGCGATCGCCAGGACACGGCGACGGTTCACGCCTCGCTGACCGTAACGAACTCGGCTCATCTCGGCCTTTCCTGAATCTCTGGGGGGCCAACTGAAAGCTTGCTGTGTGGTGTCGACGCCCATCAGTACGAGACGGCAACCGTTGCGGTTCAACGGTTTTCGCGTCGTCTGCGAAGAAATGTGCCCGTGCCCGCCCACGCAATCGCCACGAAACCGACGAGCAACGCTCCGCCGACGATCCAATGACCCAGAGTCACTCGGCCGGTGTCGGCCTTCTGTGTCGCCACCGGGTTGAGCTGGGCCACGGGCGCTTCGCTCGTGGGCGCGGTGGTCTTTCGTGGGGCGGCGGTCGCTGTCGCGGTGGGCTCGGGCTTAGCGGCCTTTGCCCGTTCGGCCGAGGGCGCGGGCGCGGCGGTGGTGACGGAAGCGGCCGGGAACACGAGATCCGAACAGGAGTAGTACGTGTCCGGGGTCTTCGACGTCTCCCACACGATGTAGAGCATGTGCCGCCCGGTGCGCTCGGGCAGTTTCGCCCGCAGCCGGTACGCCCCGTCGTCCAGGTCGGGGTCGGTGACCGTGGCCAGGGGCTTGCTGCCGAGGTCGTCCCAGGTGAGGCGCTTGGTGGGATCGTACGAGGGCTTGGTCAGGAAGATCCGGAACTCGCCCGCGTGCGGAATCGTCGCCCGGTAGTTGATCGTCAGGCTCTGGCCCGGGGTGACCTTGGTGGCGGGGAAGTCGTCGCGGGGCAGGTCGAGGCCCCGGAACGGCTCGAGCCCCCCGCTGCACAGCTTTCCGTCCGGCACGACCTGGCGGTCCTTGCCCCCGACGCCGGCGATGCGCAGGTTGTCGAAGTTGCCGAACCCGCGCCCGTTGGCTTTGCGGGCCGCCTCGCACGCCGCGCTGCCGGTCTTCTCGCCGCCGTCGGCGCACGCGGCAGTGCGGCTGATCGGCGTGGTCGGAGCCCCGTGGGCCAGGGCCGGAGCGGGCGCCAGAGCCGTCGCGGCGGTCACCGCCACGGCGCCCGCGGCCAGACGATCGAATCTCACGTTCC
This sequence comes from Paractinoplanes brasiliensis, assembly GCF_004362215.1. NCBI lineage: Bacteria > Bacillati > Actinomycetota > Actinomycetes > Micromonosporales > Micromonosporaceae > Paractinoplanes > Paractinoplanes brasiliensis. Next base: position 128,600 of record NZ_SNWR01000002.1, read on the forward strand.
TGCAGTACGCAGAAATGACCTGAGTCGTTCAGCACGTCCGCCGACGGCCTCGTCGCGGCGTGTGATTGCATGGCGGGGCTCGACAGTCAACGAATGGAGTTCCCATGGACAAGCCCGACGTCGGCCCGATCGAGGGCGCGCCCCCGGCCGACCTCGTCATCGAGGACATCACGGTCGGCGAGGGAGCCGAGGCCAAGCCGGGTCAGTACGTCAACGTGCACTACGTGGGCGTGTCGCACTCGACCGGCCGGGAGTTCGACGCCTCCTACAACCGTGGCGAGCCCTTCGCCTTCCCGCTCGGCGGCGGCCAGGTCATCGCCGGCTGGGACCAGGGTGTGGCCGGCATGAAGGTCGGCGGCCGTCGCCGGCTCACCATCCCGCCGCACCTGGGTTACGGCGCGCGCGGCGCGGGCGGCGTGATCAAGCCGAACGAGACCCTGGTCTTCGTGGTGGATCTGCTCGGCGTGCAGTGACGCCGAGGGGTGGCGCCGCCCCTGCGGTGGCGCCACACCCACCGGGCCGATTGGCTGAGCGCGCTCCACCATGGCGCTGTGCCCGGACCAACGCTGAGCCGCCGGCGCCTCGGAGCCGAGCCGAAGAGGTGCCGCGAGGCCGCCGGCCTGACCCAGGAACAGGTCGAGGCCGAGCTCAGACCCTGACGGCCGGCCTTTTCCACCGCCAGATCGAGCGGCCGCCGGTGAAGCACCACAGGGCGATCACCGGGTCGCAGATCGCGCAGCCGAACGACGAGTCGTGCACGGACGGGATCAGGGGATCGCCCCGCCGGTGGTGGAGGACGTCCCAGACCGTGTGCAGCAGCCAGCCGACGCCGATGGCCGGCCACCAGCGCAGGCCGAAGTAGGCGACGGCCAGCATCACTGCCGAGAACGCCAGCTCCCACAGGCCGAACGACCCGCCGCTGATGTAGGTGCCGCCGGCGCCCGCGATCAGCAGGGCGTTGATCCGCTGCCGGTGCGGTTCGGGGATGAGCCCGTTGAGGGCGATGAAGACGATCGCGATGAGCACCGGCATGACGTAACGCAGCATTCGACAACTCTTTCCACCGGCACGGGATGTGCGGTGGAAAGCCTAGGAGCGGCCCCGGCGGTCAAGAAGGGGAGCGCTTGCCAGATGCCAACGGGTTTCAGCCGTTGGGGCGGGTCTGCATCGCCTGCAGCGCCCAGCTGTTGCCGTCGGGGTCGCGGAAGTAGACGAAGTCGCCCCAGGGTTGCTTGTCGACCTCGCTGGCCTCGATGCCGGCCTCGACCAGCTGCGCCCGGGCCCCGGCGGCGTCGGCGACCACGCACTGGATCTCCTGTGTGCCGGGGGCCTTCTCGGTGATGCCCTCGCCGATCACGATCGAGCACGCGGAACCGGGCGGGGTCAGCTGTACGAACCGCAGCCCCTCCCGTACGGGATAATCATGATCGGCGTTGAAGCCTGCCTTCTCGTAGAACGCCTTGGCCCGGTCGACATCGGTGACGGGCACGGGAATCAGCTCGATCTTCATGTCCATGGAGGCAGCCTAGAGCTGATTCAGGCCACTTTCTGTCCTCAGCGGCGGGATTCGCGCGGGGCCGTCGGGGTGGGGCGGCAGCCCTGGCGGGCCGGAACGGACTCGGCCCGTTCCGGCCCGCGATCGATCCCGTCGTCCCCCGCGACGGTGTCGCGGCCGGAATCGAACGGCACTCCGAGAGGAGTCATCGGTTCCCCTTGAACTCCGCGCAACCCTTCTCGTCGGGCAGCAGCGGCCGGAAGTTGATCAGGTATTTCTGCCCGCCGGCGGTCCACGGGGTCATCTGGTTGGCCTTCTTGGCCGCGGTCGTCACCTTGTCGAGGTCGGCGCCGCTCACCAGCACGCAGCCGATCTTGAGAGCGGGGTTCAGGTAGTCGCCGGGTAGCGCCGGGCCGGGCCAGGCGACCTCGGGCTGCGCGGGCTCGCCGCCGGTCTGCGCCGTCCACGGGCGGGCCAGCGCGGCGAGCGACTCCGGCACGTACGGCTTCGAGGCCGCGTCGCCGTCACCGGAGCCGAGGTCGCGCAGCTTCTTGACGTAGGCGGCCAGTTTCGCGCGGGCGGCCTGCTGCGCGTCGGTGAGCATCGGGTCCTTGGCCTGAGCCTCGTTGAGCGCCATGACCGACACCGACTGGACGCCCCGGTCGGTGTTCACCGTGACCCGGGTGTTCGGCGCGTCGGCGACGTTCGGCTGCCCGAAGTCGGTGCCCGGCCGGACCGTGGCGGCGCCCTCCTCGACGACCTTGCGCAACTGGTCGGCGTCGAGTGTCACCACCTGGACGTTGGGCAGCGCGGGCCCCGGATAGATCGCCGGGACCGGGCCCTCGGTGAGCACGCGGCCGTCGGCGTAGACGCTGACGGCGGGGAGCGTGCCGATCGTTCTGTCCGGCGGCACGAACCCGCCGTACGACTCCACGCGCGCCACGAGCTCGTCACCGCTCTGGGGGGATGCGGAGGACGAGTCGGGGGCGGGTCCGCCGGCGTCGGTGCCGGTGGCGCCGGGCTGCGCGCAGGCAGCGATCAGGAACAGGGGAACGGCGGCGGCGATCAGGGTGCCGCGGAGACGAGTCATGTCCGGTCAGACGATCCGAGCCCGTCCGTGGTTCCGGCTCTGTCCCGAATTGAGGCGAGCTTTTTACGTTGCAGTTGTATTGGAAACCGGATACCTTTTGCAATGCAGTCGTATTGCTAACGGGGAGGGTTCATGGCGGTCGTCGCGCTGCAGGAAGTCACCGCGGACATGCTGGCCGAGGCCGGTGGCAAGGCAGTGGGGCTCGGCGCCCTGCTGCGGGCGGGGGAGCGGGCGCCCGCCGGGTTCTGCGTCACCGCCGGCCCGCTCGACCGGGAGCAGATCCTTTCCGCGTACGGGGTCCTGGGCGCGGGCGCCGTGGCGGTGCGCTCGAGTGCGGCTGTCGAGGACGGCCCGGACGCCAGCCACGCGGGCATGTTCGACACCGTCCTCGACGTGCGCGGCCCCGGCGAACTGCTCGCCGCCATCGAGCAGTGCCGCGCCTCGACCGGCAACACGCGCGCCACCGCCTATGCGACGGGGAGAGGACCGGACCATGCCCGCTCGCCGAGACCTGGACTGGGGCTGCACACCCGTGCCGAGCCGGGTTTCGGGCTGGACGCTGCTCCCGGGTCGGGTTTCGGGCTGGAGGCTGCTCCTGAGCGGGGTTTCGGGCTGGAGGCCGATCCCGGGCCGGGCATGGGCGTCGTCGTGCAGCGGATGGTCTCGGCTCGGGAGGCCGGGGTGCTGTTCACGGCCAACCCGGTCACTGGCAACCGCACCGAGATGCTTGTGGAGTCGGCCGCCGGCGCCGAGACCGTGGTCGGCGGGACGGCCGACGTGGACCGGCGCGTCCTTGACCCCGGCGAGCCGCTTCACGAGATCGGGGAACGGCTCCAGGCCCTGTTCGGCGCTCCGCAGGACGTCGAGTGGGCGGTCGACGACGACGGCGAGCTGTGGATCCTGCAGTCCCGGCCGATCACGACGCTGTTCGAGCAGCCGCCCCCGGCCGCCGGGCCGCCGCGGATCTACCTCGAGTTCGGGCACGTGCAGGGCATGCTCCAGCCGGTCACCCCGATGGGCATGGACACGCTGAAAGACCTGGTCAGGGCGATGCTGGCCCCGCTCGGGCTGCGCGTGGAGATCACCGGCATCGGCGGGCGGCTCTACGGCGACATGACCGACCTCGTACGCGATCCCATCGCGCGCCGCCGTCTCGTGGCGCTGATGGCGGTCGACTTCGGGCCGCGCGCCCAGGCCGTGATGCGGCACGTGCTCGACGACCCCCGCTTCGCGCCGCAACGCCGCGCTCGGGGGGACGCCGGACGACGGCGTCGCACGAAGGACGACACCGCAGGAGGGCGGCCTCGGGGAGGCAGCAGCGCGGGGGATGGCGCAGGAGGGCGGTCGCGGGGAGGTGGCGGCGCGAAGAGTGAGCCCGCGCGGAAAGGCGGCGGTCGCTCGCTGCCTCCGGTTGGCCGGGCCGTGCGCGGGGTGCTGGGCGCCCTGATAAATCCGGACAAGGCCCGTGAACGTCTGCAGGCGGAGGTCGAGCGGATCAGGCGCGAGTCCGAGGACGACGGCCGGACGCTGAGCACGGCCGAGCGGCTGAGGCTGGTGCGCGAGCACGACCAGGGCCACAGCGCCGACGCGATCATCTGGCCGATCGTGGCCGGCATGCTCGCCGGCGCGCTGCCGCCCAAGCTGCTGGGCGACGTCGCGAGGCCGGGGGAGGTCCACGCCGTGCTGGCCGGGATGCCGCACAACGTGACGATCGAGATGGACCTGGCGCTGTGGGAGCTGGCCCGCACCGCCACCGGCGCCGCCGACGTCGACCTCACCGGCTTCCTGCACACGTACGGGCATCGGGCCGCCGCCGAGGTCGACCTCGGAGTGCCGCGGTGGTCGGAAGACCCTTCCCCCGTACGGGCGGCCCTGGCCAACCTGATGCGGGTGACCGACCCGGAGCAGGCGCCCGACGTGCGCTTCACCCGGGCCGCCGAGCACGCCGAGGCCACTTTGCGCGAGCTCGCCGCAAGAGCGAGAAGGCGGAGGCCCGTACGGGGAAGGTTGGCTGTTTGGCTGCTCGGGCGGGCGCGGCGGCTGGCCGGGTTGCGCGAGGCCGGGAAGTTCGCGGGTCTCTATCGCCTGGCCGATCTGCGGCGGCACCTGCTGGCCGTGGGGGCCGAGCTGGCCGCGGACGGGATGCTGGAGCGGCCCGGCGACATCATGTTCCTGACCCTCGACGAGGTGGGGCTGCGTGACGTGCGGGGGCTCATCAGCGAGCGCCGCGCCTGGTACGAGCGTGAGTGCCGCCGACGGTACGTCCCGGTGGCGCTGCTCTCGGACGGCACCGACGTCGAGGCCGTCATCCCGGCACCGGTGACTCCGGGCGCGCTGCGCGGGGTCGGCGCCTCGGCGGGCCGGGCGACAGGACCCGTACGGGTGGTGCACGACCCCGCCACCGCGCGGCTCGAACCGGGCGAGGTGCTGGTCACGGCGACGACCGACCCGGGCTGGACGCCGCTGTTCCTCACCGCGGGCGCGCTCGTCACCGAGACCGGCGCGGTGATGGCGCACGGGCCCACGGTCGCCCGCGAATACGGCCTGCCCGTTGTCATCTGCGTGCCCGGGGCGACGCGTCACCTGCGTACGGGCCAAATCGTCACGGTCGACGCCGCGGCCGGAACCGTCACCGTCGAGGAAGGATCAGGATGAGCGTTCTCCGCCGAGCCGCGGCTGCCGAGGCGGCCACGTGGCGCAACCTGGCCCTGTGGGTGAGCCGCCGCCCGGTCGAGCTGCACGGCGGACAGGCGTACGGGTATCTCGGGGTGGTCAAGCCGATCCTGGGGGTCTTCCTCGTCCTGTCGGTGGTCGAGATCCCGATTCTCGACCTGATCGTCAAGCACGTCGTCCCGTGGGGCCCGGCGCGACTGATCATGCTCGCGATCAGCGTGTGGGGCCTGCTGTGGATGCTGGGTTTCCTCGGCGGCATGATCCGGCACCCGCACCTGGTCGTCGACGAGGGGCTCCGGGTGCGGATGGGCCCCGGCATCGACCTGACCGTGCCGTGGGCCGACGTCGAGTCGATCGGCAAGCGCTATCGTTCGATGCCGTCGAGCCGCGCGGCGCAGTTCGAGGACGGAGCGTTGCACATCGTGGTCGGAAGCCAGACGAGCATCGACGTCCGCCTCCGCCGGCCGCTGGCCTTCGACGTGCCGCGTGGCCCTTCCGAGCCGGTTTCCGAGCTGCGCCTGTACGCCGATGACGCGGACGGCCTGGTCCGGGCCGCCCGTACACATCTCGACGCCGTCGCCGCCTGAGCCGCCGCCATGCCGAAGATCGTCGACCACGAGGCGCGCCGCCGGTTGATCGCCGACGCGCTGATCAAGGTGGCCGCCGAGCAGGGCCTGGAAGCCGTGAGCCTGCGTCACGTGGCCGCGGCGGCCGGGGTGTCGGTGGGGATGGTGCAGCACTACTTCCACACCAAGGACGAGATGATGGCGTTCGCGCTGGCGGCCGTCATGGACCGTACGGAGTCCCGGATCCGCTCGGCGGTGGCCGCGCTGGGTTCCGAGCCCCCGCCCCGGGTCCTGCTGCGCACGATGATCGCCGCCCTGCTGCCGCTGTCCGGTTCCGCCCGCGACGACGGCCGGGTGGCCCTCGCGTTCCTTGCCTACGCCGCCGTACGCCCCCAGGCCGCCGAGGGTTTGCGCCCCGGCACCTCACAGCTGGCCGACTTCGTCGCCGGCCTGCTGCCCGACCCGCACGGCGTCCCCTCGGCCACGGCTCTGCTGGCCCTGATGGAGGGCCTGGGCATCTATCTGCTGGGCGGCCAGCTGACCCCCGGCCAGGCCCTCGAAGCGCTCGACGCCCACCTCGACCTGCTGTTCTGACGTCGGGCGGCCGCGTTCTACGGCAGGCGGCGGCAGAGCAGGGCGTCCGGCGTACGGGAGGATCCGATTCTGCCGGTGTAGGCAATGCCGGCGGCGTATTCGCCGAGCCCGCACTGGCCCTTGTAACGGCCCGTCGCGAAGTCGCCGCCGGGGTTGCCGGGCGGGCGGTTGTCGGAGCGGTCGAACCAGACCGTACGGGCCGCGCCGTTGACCGCGTCGGGGGAGGTGGCGCACAGGGCGCTCGACATCGCGGCCCCGCGGACGGCGTACCCGACGAGCAGGGCGCCGGCCGGGCATTCGAGCTTGGTGTAGCCGCTCGCCCAGTCCTGCGTGACGTGCTGCTCGTTGCGGACCACCTGGTACGAGGTCCACTCGGCGCCGCCGGTGCACAGCGCCCGGTTGCCGGTGTGGGCCAGCCCGGCCAGGCGCTGACCGTCGGGGCAGGAGGCCTTGCGGGCGCCGCTGTCCCAGTCGGGCTCGGCCCGCAGGCGCAGCGACGCGATGAAGTCGCCGTGGTCGGGGCTGAGCATCGACCAGGGGGTGACCGGATCCACCGGCCCCGACCGTCCCGAGGCGACCAGGCGGTTCCAGATCGGCGCCCGCCAGTCGTCGGCGCTGCTCAGCACGCCGGCCCGGTCCCAGAAGAGCAGGCCCCAGCCGTTGACGGCGCGGTTCTCGGTGAAGCCCACGGCCGGCCAGTACGCGAAGTCGGCGTCCGTCTGCACCAGGAAGTCGGTGAAGTTCGTGAACCAGGTGCGCTGGACGGAACCGGCGGTCGCGTTGCCGTCCACCCCGAACTCGCTGATCCACACCGGCGCGGTGAAGTGCTGCCCGTCCTCGGTGGCCACGTACAGCGCGTCGCGCTGCAGCACCCGGAACAGTTCGTCGCGGCTCAGGTCCCGGTAGCGCGGGTCGGACGTCTCGCCGATGCCGCTCGCGCCGCTGTGGTTGGGGCCGGTGTAGTCGTAGAAGTGGGCGGCGTAGACGAGCTTGCCCGAGCGCGCGAGCGTGTGCGACAACGACCGTACGGGCTTGAGGGTGGGACGCTCGTGCGCGAATCCGTCGATCGGGATGCCGGTCCAGTTGATGCCCTCGACGATGATCAGCAGGTCGGGGTTGGCCTCCCGCAAGATCCGGTCGCCCAGCCGCTGCGACGCCGCGAACCAGTCGTGGTCGTTGCCCCAGCCCCAGTTCGGGTCGTCCAGCACCGTGCGGCGCACCTCGTTGTAGAGGTCGGCGCCGACCACCCGCGGGTTGCCGCGGTACCGCTGCGCCATCGTGAGCCACGTGTCCTCCCACGCCTGCGAGCTCTGCGAGGTGTTCCAGCGTTCGTTGCCGTCGACCCCGCAGCACCAGCGGGTCGTGGTGGTGTGGTTGTTGAGGATCACGGCGAGCCCGGCGCCGGTCAGGGCCGCGACCACCGCGTCGTACACCTGGAGCGGGGTCTTGCCCCTGAGCTGCGGGTTGGCCGCCACGTAACGATCGCCCACCGGGACGGAGTCGGTGACCATCGCGCTGGAGAACGGCAGGCGCACGCTGGTGACGCCGATGGCGCGGAACCCGTCGGCGATGGCGGTCAGCGGCGCCCGGTCGAGGCCCATCGGCACCCGTCCCGAGTTCTCGCCGGCGTGGTGGTTGGCGTCGGTGTCGACGTCGCCGGAGCCGTTGTAGGTGCCGCTCGCGCCGTGCCAGTTGACCGAGCGCAGCTTGAAGCGATTGCCGTCGGCGTCCACGATGTAGCGCCCGCGGGTGCTCAGCGGGCCCTCCCATCCGGCGTCGGGTTCGGCGGCGTGGGCGGGAGTCGCCGTCAGCAGGCCGGCGACGAGCGTGAGGACCAGTAGGGCGCGCATGGATATCTATATATACGACGGGCGTGCGATGGGGTTAATGCGTTGTCCGGCGTCGTCGCCGTCCCTACCGTAGAGATCACCTGACCGGTCGGAGAGGGAGGTGACCCGGTGAGTGATGTGCTTGTTCTCAACGCCGACCTGGGGCCGCTGCACCGGGTGAGCCTTCGGCACGCCGTACGGATGCTCGTGCGGCAGGTGGCCGAGGTGCACGAGGCGCGGCCCGACCGGGTGATCGGCGTGTGGCCGGTCCCGACGGTGGTGCGCCTGGTGACGTACGTGGTCACCCGCTGGCGGCACAGCCGGGGCCCGGGCTGGTCGCGTGCCGGCGTGATGGCCCGCGACCGGAAGCGCTGCGCCTACTGCGGACGGGTCGCGTCCACGATCGACCACGTGCTGCCGCGCTCGCGGGGCGGCGCCAACAGCTGGCTCAACACGGTCGCCGCTTGCTATCCCTGCAACCAGCGCAAGGGCGACCGCACCCCGGCCGAGGCGCGCATGCCCCTGCGGGTCGTGCCGGTCGCGCCGATGTGGGACTCGCTGCCCTAGGCCGGCAGGTCACGCTGGTACAGCAGGCTGCGGTGCGTCGGAACGTAACCCAGCGACCCGTTCGTCCGGCGCATCGCGGTGTTGCTGTCGGCGGTGTCGGCGAGCAGCCCGTCGAGGCGGGGGAAATTGGCCCGTACGCGGGAGATCTGCGCCGCCTTCATCCAGCGGGCCAGGCCACGGCCGCGGTGCGCCGGCAACACCCCGGTGCCGTAGTGCTGGGCGTCGCCGGCGCCCTCGGCCGGGACGACCAGCTCGGTGAAGCCGGCCATCGTGCCGTCCGGGGTGATCGCGGCGGTGGTGCAGAGCGTCTCGCCGCGCTTGGCGACCGCCTCGGCGACCGCGTGCAGCCGGGTTACGTCCCACGCCAGTGTCACGTACGCGGTGTCGCCCATCGGCATGTCGTCCATGGCCGACCTGGCCTGCACGAACGTGTCGGCCAGCTCGGCGGGCACGGCGCCCTCCCAATGCGCGAGCCGATAGCCGGGCACCGGTTCCGCGACCGGCTCGGCGTCCTTCAGGGCCAGCCGTGTGTACGTCAGGGCGAGCACCTCCCGGAAACCGCGCGCCCGGCAGAACCCGTCCTCGCCGGGGCGGACCGGCTCGGTGAGCAGCGCGCGTATCCCGTGCTCGGCGGCCGCTCCCGTCAGCGCCTCGAGCAGCCGGGTGCCGACACCTTGCCGCCGCTCGGCCGGATGCACAGTGATCTGGACGTCGGCCGTGTGCCCGGCCGCCGGCAGCCACAGGAAGGCAGTGCCGAGGGGGCGCCCGTCATCGCCGGCGGCCAGCCAGGCGAACCGTTCCCGGTGCGCGGGATCGATGAGGGGGGTCACATGCATGGCGATCATTGTGGCGGCCGCGAGCGTTCATGTCGTACCCCCCTGCCATGCTCGGTGCCGTGATCGTCGAGTTCGAAAGTGAGCTGTGGGTGTGGGACGCGCGCAAGGACGAGACGTGGACGTTCGTGAGCCTGCCGGTCGAGGAGTCGGACGTGATCCGTGACCTCACCGAGGGCGCCCGGCGCGGCTTCGGCTCCGTCCGGGTCAAGGCCTCGATCGGCACCAGTCACTGGCAGACGTCGATCTTCCCCGGCGGTGGTGGCGGGGCCTACGTGCTGCCCGTCAAACGCGCGGTGCGCCAGGCCCAGCAACTGGAGGCGGGCGACGTGGCGACAGTCTCGGTCGAGGTGCTGGGCCTGCGGACAGAGTGACCCCGGTGCGCGCTGGCGCTGCGCACCGGGGAGATGTCAGGGCGGCCCCTGCTCTGTTCAGGACTACCCGTTCCTGCCGTTTTCTGCCAGGGGTTTCTCACCAGGGGCGGCGACGGCGGTAATGCCCGTGGTGCCCATAGTGGCCGTGATGGCGGTAGTGGCCGTGGTGCCGGTAGTGGCCACGGTATCCGTACGCACCCGGCGGCCCGTACGCGCCGGGATGTCCGTACCCGCCGTGATGTCCTCGCTTGTGCAGCTTCGACGCGAGCAGCGACATCAGCAACCTCTTGATCGAACCGCTCACCGTGTGCCTCCTCGACTGGCTACCTGCAACGGTACGTGCCTTTGTCCAGTACTCCCTGTGACCAGCCTGACCATTCCCTGCGAATCACCCCTTCCACCGGATCATCGCCGCGGTGGCGTCGTCGCGGAGTTCGCCCTGCTCATAGCTGACGATCGTGTGGATCAGCCGCCGCATCACCTCGGGCGCGGGCAACCCCTGGGCGAGTTGCCCGCTCAGGAAGGCCGTCAGCCGATCGAGACCGAAAAGAGCCCCCGCACGGTCCCGCGCCTCAGTGATCCCGTCGGTGTAGAGCACGAGGGTGTCGCCCGGCGTGAGCTGCTCGGTCGTCACCCGTGGCGGCCGGTTCAGCATGGTGGCGAGCCCCAGCGGCAGCGCCGTCGGCGTGGGCCACCCGTTGTGTGCCTCGCCGTCGCGCAGCAGCAGCTCGGCCGGGTGCCCGGCGCTGATCCGCCGATACTGCCCGGTCACGGTGTCCAGCTCGGCCAGGATCGCGGTCACGAAACTGCCCGGGTACTGCGCCCGGATCCACTTGTCGATCGACAGGTACGTGTCGGTCAGGCCCAGCCCGGAGCGCCGCGCGTTGCGGTACGTGTTCAACGTCAGCGTGGTCAGCGCGCTCGCCGCGATGCCGTGACCGACCGTGTCGAACAACCCGACGTGCAGCACGTCCCCGTTCGCCGCGTAGTCGAACGCGTCCCCGCCCACGTCGTAACACGGCTCCAGCACCGCGGTGACCATGGTGCCGTCCACAGCGAACGTCAACGGCGGCAACTGGTTCCAGACGATCTCGGCCGCCAGCTGCATCGGCTCGCGCCGGCGGGTGTGCTCGACCGCGTCGCCGTAACCACGCCGGCTCGCGATCAGCTCGGCCACCAGCGCCGCGATCACCTCGAGCTCGTCGAAGTCGGCGGCCCGGGTGCGCAGCTCCAGCACGCCGAGTCGTTCCGCGCCGTGCAGCAGCGGCAGCCACACGCACTCGTCCGAGGTGGTCACCCGCGCGGTCGTGAACGCCTCGCCGGCCGGGGTGCCGTCGACCAGGACAGGGCTCGCGGCGGCCGGGTCGCCGCCGGGCAGCGGACAGAGCTGCACCTGCGCGTAGTCGACCAGCAGGACGGTGGCCGTGGCCGCGCCGAGCAGCGGGGCCGCGTCGTGCAGCAGGGCGGGCAGGTCCTCGGCCCGTCCCCGATGTCGCAGATCGAGCAGTCTGCGTACGGCTTCCATCGCCTCGGGCACAAGCCCCTCATGCCCAGCGAGGGCCGCCGTCAATCGACGCGATAACGCTCGACCAGGCCGGCGAGGATCTCGCGGGTGCGGTTCAGGTCGTCGATCTGCTTGGTGACCCTGTCCAGCTCCGACGTCAGGCGCTCGGCGAGCCAGGGCGTACGGATGGCCTCGTTGCTGATGCACGGGAGCACGTCCTGAATGGTCGCGCTGGTGAGCCCGGCCGACAGCAGCGACTGGATCAGCGAGACCCGCTCGACCGCCGTCTCCGGGTAATGCCGCTGTCCGCCGCCGCTGCGAACGCTGGCCAGCAGCCCCTGCTCCTCGTAGTAGCGCAGGCTCCGGGCGCTCGCCCCGGTCGCCGCGGACAGGTCGCCGATCCGCATGGAAATCCTCCCGGAAAAGCCTTGACCCTTACACGGATGTGAGGTTTTAGCGTAGACGCATGACAGCCGCCACCGCTTCCCTGATCGAGCCCGCCACCCTGGCCGGACTGCCGCTGAGCAGCCCGTTCGTCATGGCCCCGATGACCCGCGAACGGTCGCCGCAAGGCGTGCCGACGCCGGAGAACGCGGCCTACTACCGCCGCCGCGCCGAGAACGGGATCGGCCTGATCATCACCGAGGGCGTCCTGGTCGACCACGTCAGCGCCGGCCACCAGCGGGATGTCCCGCGCCTGACCCCCGGCCCTGCCGAGGCCGGGTGGCGGCACGTCACCAGCGAGGTCCACGCCGCCGGGGGACGCATCGCCGCGCAGCTGTGGCATCTCGGCAGCGAGCGCGAGCCCGTCGACGGTTACGCCTCGTGGACTCCCACGACGATGGCCGGCCGCGACTTCGACACCATCGTTTCCGCGTACGCCGCTTCCGCGCGCGTCGCCGTACGGGCCGGTTTCGACGCCGTGGAGGTGCACGCCGCCCACGGATACCTGCTCGACGAGTTCCTCTGGCCGGTCAGCAACCCGACCCTGGCCCACCGGGACTTCCCCGCCGAGATCGTGCGCGCCGTCCGGGCCGAGATCCCCTCGTGCATGCCGTTGATCGTCCGGTTCTCCCAGTTCAAGGAGCGCGACTACACCGCACGCATCGCCGAGACCCCCGCCGAGCTGGCCGGCATCCTCGAAGGGCTGCGTGAGGCCGGGGCGGACGTCCTGCACGCCTCGCAGCGCCGCTTCTGGGAACCCGTCTTCGACGGCAGCGGCCGCAACCTGGCCGGCTGGGCCAAACACCTCACCGGCCTGCCCTCGATCACCGTCGGCTCGATCGGCCTGACCCGCGACTTCGCCCGCTCCGAGCGCATGCGCGAGCTGCTGCGACGCCGCGAGCAGGGCGAGTACGACCTGATCGCGGTGGGCCGGGCGCTGCTCGGCAACCCGGCCTGGGTGACGCTGGCCGCCGCCGGCCGGCACGACGAGATCCGCGACTATCACAAAACGGACGAGGAGCGATACTTCTGATTTTCCCGCGCGAGGGCCGTCCGACTTGGTGAAATCGTCACCATGGTGTCGGAAACGCCCAGAGCAGCCGTACGCGCATGGCGTGACGGTCTGGTCAACCTCGACGCCGGAAACCGCCTGCTCAACTTCCGCCCCGCCGCGAACGGCACCCTGGAGATCACCGGACCGGCCGCCCCCGACATCGTCGCCGCGCTGCGCGGCGACCGCGACTACGGGTTCCTGCCGCAGCACGCCAAACCCCAGCCCGGCGGGCTGTTCCGCACCGGGCTCAGCGCCGCCGCCCTCGGCGCCGAACTGCGGCGGCTGCAGCGCAAATCCCGCCAGGACTTCCTCGACCGGGGAGTGGCCGCGCTGCACCTCGCCCTCGGCATGCTGCACTGGCGCGACGAGGAGGACGTGCCGCTGAACAGCCCCATCCTGCTGCTGCCGGCCGAACTGGCCGGCTCCGGCCCTGCCGACGTGCCGCGGCTGCGGGTACGCGGCGAAGACCCGGTGGTGAACCCGGCGCTGGCCCTGCGGCTGCGGCGGATGGGCATCACCATGCCGGGCGTGGACGGGCCGGCTGGGCTGGACGTGCGGGCGTACCTGCGGGAACTGCGGGAGCTGGTCGACAACCGGGACTGGCAGGCCGAGGAGACGGTGTGCCTGTCGCGGTTCACGTTCCACAAGGAGGCGATGTACCGGGATCTGCTCGACAACGAGTCCCGGATCGTCGCCCACCCGCTCGTCGCGGCACTGTGCGAGAATTCCGACGCCGATTTGCCCTGTGGACAACCCGCACAGCCCCCCTTGACAGGTGTAGTTTCCCACCACCTGACCCCGGGAGGGTGGGGAGGAGGCGGGTGGGCCGGATGGGAGTCGTATACAAGAGAAGACCTCCCGTTAGTGCTCGACGCCGATGCCACCCAGCGCGCCTGTGTCGAGGCCGCCCTGCGGGGTGAGAGTTTTGTGCTCGACGGCCCGCCCGGCACGGGCAAGTCCCAGACGATCGCGAACATGATCGGGTGCCTTCTCCACGCCGGAAAGACGGTTCTGTTCGTCTCGGAGAAGGCCGCCGCCCTCGAAGTCGTGCGCAACCGCCTCGCCGCGGCGGGCCTGGACGCGTACCTGCTCGAACTGCACAGCCACAAGGCAACCCGCCGGGAGGTGGCCCGCGCGCTCGCGAACTCGGTGGAGCCCCGCAGCGTCGAGCCGGTCCCGCCGCCCAACGAGCGCCTGCGCGAGCTGCGCGACCTGCTCGACGGCTACGCGGCGGCGATGAACGAGCGACGTGAGCCGCTCGGCCGCACGCTGCACGACGTGCTCGGAGAATGCGCCCGCCTGACCGGCCTGCCCGAGGTGCCGAACCCCTGCGCATCCCTGACCAGCCGGTCCGACGTGCCCAGCCCCACCGCGCCCCCGCCCGGCCTGCCCGAGGTGTCCAGCCCCACCGCCCGTCCGGCTGGCCTGCCCGGGATGCCCAGCTCCACCGCGCGCCTGCCCGAGGTGTCCAGCTCCACCGCGCGTCCGGCTGGCCTGCCCGAGGTGCCCAACCCCTGTGCCCGGCCGGGTGAGCTGACCCCGCGCATGGTGCGTGACGTCGTGGAAGCGGCCGGCGACCTGACACGCTGCCGGCGGGCGGCGGCCGGCCCTGCGACGTTCCCCTGGCGCGAGGTCGTCGAACGGGCGCCCTTGGGCGGGGCGTTGCGCCGGGCCCGGCAGGCGCTGCACGCGCTGGCGGAGGAGGCACGGCCGCACGCCAGGCTGGCCAGGGCCTTCGACGCCGTACGACCGGGACGCGCGAGCACCCTGGCGGCGCTGGTCACGCACGCCGCCCGGCGACCGGCCGCGGTGGCCGACGCGTGGCTGACCGCGCCCAGCCTCGAGCCGATCGTGCGGGCCGCCGAGCACCGCTCCCGCCGGCTAGCCGACGCCCGCCGGGCCCGGGCCGCCGTACGCGAGGCGGCCGGTGCCGAATGGCACGAGCTGCCCGACTTCGACCCGCCGGCGGTCGAGCCCCGCACCCTCACCGCGGCCGGCGCCGAGGAGACGATCCGCCGCCTCACCGGGGAGGCCGCAGCCCTCGACGCGCTGGGCGAGGAGATCGCCGCCACCACCGCGCGGCTCGGCCTGCCCCCGGTGGCCACGTTCGCCGACCTGAACCGGTTCGCCGCGCTGGCCGAGCTGGCGGGCCGGCCGCACCGCCCGGAGCCGTTCTGGTTCGGTCCCGGGGTGCCGGCCGGGGTGTCGGCGGCCGAGGCCGCGCTGCAGCACTGCTCCGAGACCGTGGCCGCCGCGGAGGCCGGGTGCCGCCGCTGGTTCAGCCCGGAGATCGTCGGGCAGCCGGTCGAACAGCTCGCCGAGCGGCTCACCCATGAGCATCGTGGCTTGCGTAAACTGCTGCGGGCGTACCGGCGGGACTGGGACGCCGTGGCCGCGTACGCCCGTCCGGGGGTGCCGCCCGGGGAAGCTGTGTCCCACCTCGGCGCGGCGGTGACCTGGCAGCGGGCGCTGCGCGAGCAGGCCGCCGCCGAGCACCAGTACGCACCCCTGCTGGGGCGGTACTGGCGGGGCGGAACTGCGCTGCACGAGGCCCTGCGGCTCGCCGAGGAGATCGTGCGGCTCACCCCGCCGGGCGCTCTGCCGGCGGTGGCCGACCAGCTCTGCCGCCCGGTGCCCGACTCGCGTCTCGCCGCCACGGCGGCACGGGCCCGAGCACTCGCCCGGGGCGAATCGGCCGCCGACACGCCACGGGACGCCGCCGCCCGCCGCCGCGCCCAGGTGCGAGCGCTGACCGAGGTGGCGATCGCCCTGCACGCGTACACTCAGGCCCTGGGCCGCGACGTCGACCTGGGGGAGGCCCGTGCCCTGGCCCGCCTGCGCCGCGCGGCCGCCGACGAGGAACGGGTGCTCGCCGACGACTACGCCACGGCGGTGGCCGCGCTCGGCGCGGCGGCCGTGCACGACGACGACCTGCGGGGAGCGGTCGAATGGGCGCGGGCGGTCCGGCGCCTGACCGGGGGCGCTGACCGGCCGCTGACCGAGGAACAGGCCGCGGCCCTGCGCTCGGACGGCGGCGCCACGGCCCTGAGCGAGCGGTTCGGCGCCTGGGAGGACGCCCGGGACACCGTCGTGGCCGCGTTCGCCCCGGGCCGCCGCGCCGAGATCGCCGAGCGGCTGGACGACTACGACGGCGTGTTGCTGACCGAGCTGCTCGACGACCCGGGCGGCCAGGACGAATGGCTCGGCTACGACCGCGTGCGGCGCGTCCTCACCCCGGAGGCGATCAGGTTCTGCGCCGACCTGCCCGGCGACCAGGTACGTCCGGCGGTGGAACGGGCGGTGCTGGCGGCGTGGGCCGACGCGGTGATCCGGGACGACGAACGGCTGCACCCGGTCGGCGGCCCCGAACGGGACCAGCTGGTCGAGGAGTTCCGCGCGCTCGACGCCACGCCGGCCGGGCACGCCGCCGCCACGATCGCGGCCGCGGTGGAACAGCGGCGCATCGAGGCCCGGGTGCCTGCCGAGGCGACGCTGCTGCGCCGCGAAGGCATGAAGGAAACCCGCCACCTGGCCGTACGGGATCTGATCGGGCGCACCCGGCAGACCGTGCTGAGCAGCAAGCCGTGCTTCCTCATGTCGCCGCTGGCGGTCAGCCAGTTCCTCCCGGCCGACCTCACGTTCGACGTGGTGATCTTCGACGAGGCGTCGCAGATCGCCCCGGCCGACGCGATCAACTGCCTGTACCGGGCCGGCGCGATGATCGCGGCCGGGGACGACCGGCAGCTGCCGCCCACGTCGTTCTTCACCCGCACCGACACCGACACCGACGACGACGGCAGCGACGTCAACGACTTCCAGTCCATCCTGGAGCTGGCCAAGGGGTGCGGGGCGTTCCCCAGCCGCGGTCTCGGGTGGCATTACCGCAGCCGGCACGAGGCGCTGATCGCGTTCGCCAACCGCCAGTTCTACGACGGCCGGTTGCAGACGTTCCCGGGCGCCAACACCGACCCCGAGACGGGCGTCGAGCTGATCCCGGTCCACGGCGTCTACCGGCGCGGCAGCACCCGCGACAACCCGGTCGAGGCCGAGACGGTCGCCGAACGTATCGTCTCCTGCCTGACCACCCGGCCCGGACTGTCGTACGGGGTGGTCACGTTCTCGGTGGCGCAGGCCGAGGCGATCGAGGCCGCTTTGGAACGCGCGGCCACCCGCCACCCCGGGCTGGAACGGCTGCTCGACGGCGACCGCCTCTCCGGGTTCTTCGTCAAGAGCCTCGAGTCGGTGCAGGGCGACGAGCGCGACGTGATGATCTTCTCGATCGGGTACGGCCGGGACGAGCAGGGCAGGATCAGCACCAACTTCGGCGCGCTCAACCAGCCCAACGGGTGGCGCCGGCTCAACGTCGCGATCACCCGGGCCCGGCGGCGCGTCGAGATCATCTCGTCGATCCGGTCCCGCGACATCCCGGAGTCGGCCAACGAGGGCGTACGCCACCTCGCCGCCTACCTGGACTACGCCGAGCGGGGCGCCGCGGCGCTGCCGGGCCCCGACCCCGCCCCGGACCCGTTCGTCACCGCGGTGCTGGAGACCGTGCGCTCGTGGGGCTACCGCGCGAAGGCCGGGATCGGGCTGGACGGCTACCGGATCGACGTCGGCGTGCGGCACCCCACGCCCGCGGGCGGTTTCGTGCTCGGCATCGAGTGCGACGGGCCCCGCTACGGCGCGATCGGCTCGGCCCGCGACCGCGACCGCCTCGCCGGGCAGGTCCTCGCCGGACTCGGGTGGCAGCTGCACCGCGTGTGGGGGGCGGCGTGGCATCGCGACCGGGCGGGGGAGGAGGCCCGGCTCAAGGAGGCGATCGTGCGGGCGACCGGCGGGCGGCCCTCGGCGAGGCCACGACCCTACCGTCGAGTAGAGTCTCTTGGGTTACGGCTCGTTCCGTAGCACTTGGGGTGATAGACCGGTGAAGACCGATTACGGTATTGACTCCCCGCGCTCAGATGTCCAGCATATGTCGCGTGACCCCCGGGACCCCGTCGGTGCAGGCAGCGCCGGTCAGCTGCGTCGCCTTCCGCGCTGACGGCCGTCGGCTCGCCAGCGGGACCCAGGACGGCAAGGTCACCGTGCGGGAGACCAGCGATCCGTCCCGCCCCGTGGTCATGACCGAATTTGCCCATCGCTCGGCGGTGCTTGCCGCGGCCTGGAACCCGGGCGCGTCCGACCTGCTGGCCATCGGCTCGGCCGAGGGCACCGCGGCGGTCTGGCGCGTCGTCGACGACCGTCCGCCGCACCTGATGAAGGTGCTGGGCGGGCACCCGGCCCCCGTCACCGGGGTCTCGTGGATGCCCGACGGCCAGCACCTGCTCTGCCAGCTCGCCGACGGCCGGGCGGCCGTGTGGCAGGCATTCGGCGAGAAATACCTGGGCGAGCTCGACGACTGCGTACGCCTCGACGTCAGCTCCACCGGCCTGGTCGCCACGGTCGGGGCCAACGGCTTCGTGGCCGTCCGCAACCTGGCCCAGGACAGGTCGCCGCTGGCCGGCCGGGCCGCCCCCGCCGTCGAGGCCTGCGCGTGGTCGCCGGACGCGACGACCCTGGCCCTGGCCCGCCGGGACGGCGCGATCGAGATGCGCAACGCCCACCTCGACCCGGTCCGCAGCCTCACCGCCGGGGACGCCCCGCTGCGCTCGGTGACCTGGTCGGCCGACGGACGGCACGTGCTGGCCGGGGCGTACGACGGGACGCTGACCGCCCTCGACTCGGCCAACCGCCCGCACTGGCGGCTCACCGACCCGACGATCCGCGCCCGTTCGCTCGCGATCGGCGGCCCGGTGCTGGCCACCGCCACCTTCGCCGGGCGGCCCTACCTGCTCGACGCCACGTCGGGCACCCCGCTCACCCCCGGGCTGTCGCTGCCCGCCCTGCCCGCGCCGACCCGCCCCTTCCGCGACGGGGTGCTCGCCGCCGAAGGCCGGGTCGTGACGGCCGGGCCGCCGGACGACCGCACCGTCGTCGTCGAGCACGACCTGCGCGTGGGGGCGATCGACTCGCTGGCCGACCGGGTGGTCGTCTCGGCCGCCCATCAGGCCGTGCGGGTGGCCCGGCTCGACCCGCTGGCGTACGAGGTGGAACGCGGCATCACGCTGCGCGCCCCCGAGCCGGTACGCACGGTCGCGCTCCTCGGCACGCCCGAGATCACGGTGGTGGTGGCCGCGTCGTACGACTTCCGCCTCTACTCGTGGACGGTCGACTGGACCGGCCCCCCGGTCGGGCCCGGCGTGGTCGGCGAGTTCGGCGCCGGCATCGCGGCCCTGCAGCGCCTCGACGAGCAGCGCCTGACCGCCACCGACCACCGCGGCGAACTGGTCATCCTCGCGCTCGGCGCCGACGGCGCGCTCAACTCCTGACGAACCGGCTCGGCGCCGATGGCGCGCTCAACTCCTGACGAACCGGCTCGGCGCCGACGGCGTGCTCAACACCCGACGAGCTACTCGAAACGCGAGGGGTCGCCCGCCCCCGTACGCAGAATCTCGGGCTCGCCGCCGGAGAGGTCGACAACCGTCGTCGGCACCACGCCGCCGTCGCCGGAGTCGACGACCGCGTCCACCGCGTGATCGAGAGTTTCCTTGATCTCCCAGCCCATGGTCATCGGCTCCTCCTGCCCCGGCAGCAGCAGCGTGCTCGACACCAGCGGCTCGCCCAGCTCGGCCAGGATCGCCTGCGCGACGACATGGTCGGGGATGCGCACGCCGACCGTCTTCTTCTTCGGGTGCAGCAGGCGGCGCGGCACCTCCTTGGTGGCGGGCAGGATGAACGTGTACGGCCCCGGCGTCGCCGACTTGATCGTCCGGAACGACGCGTTGTTGATCTGCACGAACTGGCCCAGCTGCGCGAAGTCGTGGCACATCAGCGTGAAATGGTGCTTGTCGTCGAGGTGCCGGATCTCGCGGATGCGGTCCAGGCCGTCCTTGTTGCCCATCCGGCAGCCCAGCGCGAAACACGAGTCGGTCGGATAGGCGATGAGCCCGTCACCCCGGACGATGTCGGCCACCTGCCGGAGCGAACGGGGCTGCGGGTTGTCCGGGTGCACGTCGAAATACTTCGCCACCGGTAAAGCCTAATGAGTCACCCAGCGTGAGGGCGGGCAGATCAACCCCGTTTCCGCGTACGGGGTGACAGCCGCTCCTCAGGGGGCCGGCCGGCGGGTGGCGCGCAGGCCGTGGATGACGGCGGCCATGTCCTGCTCGCCGTGCCCGAGGGCGGCCGTCTCGGCGTACAGGGAACGACAGACGTCGAGCAGCGGGGACGCGACGTCGCGGCGGCGCGCGGCCTCGACGATCAGCTCGTTGTTCTTCAGCACGTCGCGGATCGCCGCCTGCACCTCGAAATCGCCGGTGACCAGCTTGGCGGCCTTCACGCGGGAGACGGCGCTGGCCATCGGACCGGCGTCGAGCACCTGCCGCAACAGGCCCGGGTCCAGCCCGTACGCCTCCGCGAAGTGGAACGCCTCGGCCAGCCCGGTCGCCATGCTGATCAGGAACGTGTTGACGGCCAGCTTCATGAGCAGCCCGCCGGGGACCTCCCCGCAGTCGACGGTCTGCCGGCACATCGGCGCGATCACCCGGGCCGTCTCGCCGCGGTCGGCCGGCTCGCCCGCGACCATCGCGATCAGCTCGCCCGCCTCGGCCGGCCCGCGGGAACCCGAAACAGGCGCCTCGACGTACCGGCCGCCCCTGCTTTTGATCTTGTCGTTGAGTCCGGCCGAGAACTCGGGGCTGGTGGTGCCCATGTGCACGACCAGTTTCCCGCTGACGTCGACGCCGGCGAGCACTTCGTCAATGGCCTGCTCGGTGGCGAGCATCAGCAGCACGGTGCCGGCCTTGCCGAAGACCTCGGCCGCCGTACGCGCGCGGACCGCACCCGGGGGAGTGTTGCCGCGATCGGTGCGGCTCCACACGATCAGGTCGGCGCCGGCCCGGGCCAGGTTGGCGGCCATCGGCGTACCCATCACGCCGAGCCCGAGAAACCCCACGGTCATGCCGCTCACCGTAGATCCACGCGCCGTCTGCGGGCGGCGGCCAATTCCCGGTTCGTGGCCTACAGCGCGGCGACCAGCATCCTGGGACGGCCCCCCGCACCCCGATCCGCACGGCATTTGCCCGGCATCTCGGTTTGCCGGGTGTCGGCCTCACGCCGCTCGCGGCGACAGGAACGGCGGGCTCGGCCCGTGCCGGCCGCTCCGGCCGCCTGTCACCTTTCGCCATCCGAAACCCGCCCGCCGGCCACTGTGGACTGTGCAATGCTGCGTTCGTCCAGCGGATCGACCTGCCGGAGGCCAGCCCATGCCCGTGTCCGTCAACCTCGACGCCCTGCTCGACGAGCCCTTCCGCGACCTGCCCCTGACCGAGCTGGTCAACGCCCCGGTCGCAGCCCTCTCCGGCGTGAGCGACGAGGAAGCCGAGGGCCTGCGCCTGGCCTTCGGCATCAACACCATCGCCGACCTGGCCGCCAACCCGTTCATCCGCGCCGCCACAGCGATCGCCCGCATGGCCGAGGCCGTCGAAACCCCCCTTCCGCCAACCGACTAGCCAAGCCGTGCCGCTGTTCACGCCCTGTACGCGGCGGCGCTTGCCCGAACAGATCGTGACCACGGTGAACTGCTGCCGGTAAAGCGACCAGAACGCGGCGCCGGCGATGAACATGGGGATCAAGGCCAGGGCCCGGCGGCGTTCCGCATCGTTGATCCGCCCGCCGGCGAGGATCACCACGAAGTACGCGACCGCGGCCACGATCGACAGCTCATGTGCCGCGGCCTACCCGGAAACATGGCGGTCAAAGGCGCTCTGGACCATGCTGGGGCTGTGGAAACTGAACTCTTCATCGGCGGTAAGTGGGTTCCCGCGTCGTCGGGGAACCGTTTCGACGTGCTGGACCCGGCGACCGGCGACGTGATCGCCTCGGTCGCGGACGGTGGTGAGAGCGACGCGATCGCCGCGGTGGACGCGGCGGCGGAGGCGGGCCCGGCCTGGGCGGCCACGGCTCCGCGCGTACGCGGGGAAGTGCTGCGGCGCGCGTGGGAGCTGATGACCGAGCGGGCCGACGAGCTCGCCAAGATGATCAGTCTTGAGAACGGCAAGGCCCTGGTCGACGCGAAGGGCGAGGTCACGTACGCGGCCGAATTCTTCCGGTGGTTCGCCGAGGAGGCCGTACGGGGTGAGGGCCTGCTCGCGACCGCGCCCTCGGGCGCGAACCGCATCCTGGTCACCCGGCAGCCGGTCGGCGTGTGTGTGCTGGTCACGCCGTGGAACTTCCCGGCCGCGATGGCCACCCGCAAGATCGGCCCGGCCCTGGCGGCGGGCTGCACGGTGGTGCTCAAACCGGCCAGCGACACCCCGCTCACCGCGCTGGCCATGGCCGCGATCCTGGCCGAGGCCGGGGTGCCCTCGGGCGTGGTCAACGTGCTGCCGTCGCGCAGCTCGGGCAAGGTCGTCTCGCGGATGCTGCGTGACGCCCGGGTCCGCAAGCTGTCGTTCACCGGCTCGACCGAGGTGGGCCGTATCCTGCTGGCCCAGGCCGCCGACAACGTGATCAACACGTCGATGGAGCTGGGCGGCAACGCGCCGTTCCTGGTGTTCGCCGACGCCGACCTCGACGCCGCGATCGAGGGCGCGATGATCGCCAAGATGCGCAACGGCGGCGAGGCCTGCACCGCGGCGAACCGGTTCTACGTCGAGTCGTCGATCGCCGGCGCGTTCGCGCAGCGCCTGGCCGTTCGCATGGCGGCGCTGAAGGTCGGCCCCGGCGTCGAGGAGGGCACACAGGTCGGCCCGCTGGTCAACGAGGACACCGTGGCCAAGGTCGACGAGCTGGTCCGTGGCGCGCTCGACGCCGGCGCGAAGGCCGAGACCGGCGGCGCCCGCCCGTCCGGGGCCGGCTTCTACTACCCGCCGACGGTGCTCACGGGGGTCGCGCCCGACTCGCCGATCCTGCGTGAGGAGATCTTCGGGCCGGTCGCCCCGATCGTCACGTTCACCGGCGAGGACGAGGCCGTACGGCTGGCCAACGACACCGAGTTCGGCCTGGTGGCGTACGTCTACACCGGCGACCTGGCGCGCGGCCTGCGGGTCAGCGAGGCGATCGAGGCCGGCATGGTGGGCCTCAACCGGGGCCTCGTCAGCGACCCGGCGGCGCCGTTCGGCGGCGTCAAGCAGAGCGGCATCGGCCGTGAGGGCGGGCACGAGGGCCTGCTCGAATACCTCGAGTCGAAGTACATCGCCGTCAACTGGTGACGATGTCCTTGCGCATCCGCACGATCGGGACGGGGGCGCCCCCGCGGGCGTCCTCGACCCGTTCCACCTCGGCGAAGCCGTAACTGCGGTACAGCGGCTCCCCGGCCAGGGTCGCCATCAGCTCGAGCCGGGTGAACCCCTCGGCGGCGGCCGCCCGCTCACAGAGCCCGAGGATCATCCGCCCCACCCCGCGCCGCGTGAAGCCGGGATGCGTGTACATGGCCCGCACCTTGGCCGGGTCCTTCGCCGGGTCGAGCAGCGCCGAGTCCCGGGTGGCCGAGTGATCGCCGCCGTACAGGGTGGCCCGCCGGCTCCACCCGCCGCACCCCGCCGGCTCGCCGTCCGACTCGATCACGAAGTACGTCCCGTCGTCGATCAGCTGCGTGTCCAGTCCCATGATCGCCTTGCTGCTGCGAATCTGATCGTCGTTGAGAAACCCCTTGAGCAGCTCCGCGATGGCCAGCTCCACCAGCCCGTTCAGCAGTTCAACATCGTCCCGGGTGGCAACCCGGCTCGTCAGAGACATCCCCGCATTCTCCCGCGGAACCCGTCCCTCGTCCGGTCACGCCACGGCCGACCAGAGCGAGTCCAGCGGAAGCACCAGAGTGCCGTCGTCGAATCGGTAACTCAGAGCGCCGGTGTAGAGCACCACGGCCGTAGCGAGGCGCTTGCCGAGACGAGCGCGAAGCGCCTTGATGCCGGCGAGGTCGGGCTGCTCGACGCGGGTGCCGGCCTTGATCTCGAACGCAAAGACCATCCCGTCGTCGCGTTCGAGCACCAGATCGACCTCGTGGCCTTCGGACGTGCGGAAATGCCCGACCGCGACGGGTGCGTCCGACCAGCTCACCTGCCGGAGGATTTCGCCGACTGCGAAGGTCTCCACCAGATGGCCGTACTCCGTCAACGCCGCCGGATCATTCGTGGCGATCTTTTCCGGCGTGAGAGCGAGAAGCCACGCCATGACGCCGGAGTCGATCAAATGAACTTTCGGCTGGCGGGCTACCCGGGAGCCGAGCGTTGTTCCCCAGGCGGGCAGACGCAGGACCAGGAAGACAGCCTCGAGGAGCTTGAGGTAGTTCTCCGCGCTGGACTTCTCCATCCCTACCGCCGAGGCCGCCCCGGTGATGTTCAACACCTGGCCCGAGCGTGAGCCGAGGACGCGGAGAAGCCGGGGAAGCATCTCTCGCTGACGGACCCGGCTCAGCTCGAGCACATCACGCTCGATGACGAGATCGAGGTAGTTGGCGAACCAGCGTGAGCGGGACCGCCCTGAGGGCCGGCGCAACGCCACCGGCATTCCGCCGGAGGTGATCCGCCGGGCGTAGTCGGCCCGGGTCGTGGTGGACGGCGTGGTGCCGAGCGACACATCAACGCCATCGAGCAGCCGATGCACCAAGGGGTCGCCGCCGGCGCCGTCGATTTCCGCCTGGGTCAGGGGAAGTACGTCGAGGATGTCGACGCGTCCGGTCAACGCCTGACCCGCCTCGGGCAACGTCGTGTACCGCGTCGATCCGGCCAGAACGTACCGTCCTGGGCTGAGATCCCGGTTCAGTTCGGCCTTGATGGCGCTGAGGAGGTCGGGGACATGCTGGTACTCGTCGATCAGGATAGGCCCGGGACCACTGACGAACCGCCCGGGATCCGCGCGTACCGCAGCTCGTGTAGCGGGATCGTCGCAGTCGATCACGGACCGTTCGAAGCGCTCGGCGAGAGCGTGGAGGAGGGTGCTCTTGCCAACGGTGCGGGGACCGTTCAGAACCAACGCCGGTTCCTCGGTCAGGCGGCGAGCAAGCACGGCCGTCAGCTGGCGCGGAGCGATGCCGGTAAGAGATCCGTCCACGGATGGCAGCCTATCTTCTTCCGCATCTCCGGACAAAATTTTCCGTATTTGCAGGCTGTGGATTCCGCATCTTGAGCGCTGTTCCCGCTTGCGAGACTGATGTTGCCTCCCCGTCCCGTGGTGGTCGGTACGGATCGTTACCGCCGGCTCTATCGGTGTCGTGGTCGAGCGGCCCGCCGCATCGGTATTCTTGCGCCCCGACTGCGTGGGTTCCGTTGCATGCCGCACCGCTTTCGCTGTCGGTGATTAGTGAATTGCTCTGCGTATTTGGTTGCAGCCGGGCGAGGTTTGCCGTTCCTTGTGGGAAGGTTGCAGGCCGAATGGCTGGTCCTGGGCGGCGTCCGGACGAGGTGAGCGTCCTGATGGACGATTTTCGGCGGGAGCCGTGGGCGCTGACCAGCAAAAGATCACAATTGCCGATACCGAACGTAACTCGAGGGTGCTTACGGACGGGAAATGAACTATTTTTCTCTCCGGTGCCGTACCCCCTGTCGGGCGCGCCCTTGCCTGCCTGATACTTGGGCGGCTTGAGCGGACCTCATACAGGTCGAAGTTCCACCCGGAGAGGAAGCTTCCCCAAGATGCGCAAGAAACTGTTGGCTATCGCCGCCGTCGGCCTGATGGCGACGGCCACCATGACTGCGTGTGACGACTCCGGTGATTCCGGTGAGGCGAGTGGCGGCGGGAGCTACGCCGGCAGCGGTGAGACCAAGGAACGCGTCGGTGTGATCCTGCCCGACACCAAGAGCTCGAACCGGTGGACCAACGAGGACCCGAAGTATCTGAAGGCGGCGTTCGACGCGCAGAAGGTTCCCGTCGAGATCGTGAACGCCGGGGGCGACCGGGCCAAGTTCGTGCAGATCGCCGAGTCGATGCTCGACAGCGGCGTCAAGGTCCTGATCATCGCGAACCTCGACCCCGAGAGCGGCAAGGAAGTGCTGGCCAAGGCGCGGGAGAAGAAAATCCCGACGATCGACTACGACCGCCTGACGCTCAACGGCAACGCCAACTACTACGTCAGCTTCGACAACGTGCAGGTCGGCGCCCTGCAGGCGTACGGGCTGCAGAAGTGCCTGCGGGCCAAGAAGGTGTCGAACCCGATCATCGCCCAGCTCAACGGTTCGCCCTCGGACAACAACGCCACCCTCTTCAAGGAGGGCTATGAGGGCGTGCTGAACGAGATGTACGACAAGGCGCAGTACACCGTCGGCCCCGCCCAGTGGGTGCCGGACTGGGAGCCCGAAGAGGCCGAAAAGATCTTCGAGCAGATGCTGACCCAGTCGCCCCAGATCGGCGGCGTGCTCGCGGCCAACGACGGCATCGGCAACGCGGTCATCAAGGTGCTCCGCAAGTACAAGCGCAACGGCGTCGTGCCGGTCACCGGCCAGGACGCCACGCTCGAGGGCGTGCAGAACATCCTGACCGGCGACCAGTGCATGACGGTCTACAAGGCCGTGAAGCAGGAGGCGGACAACGCCGCCCGGCTGGCGGTCCAGCTGTTCAAGGGTGAGAACCCGACGGCCAACGACACGATCAAGGACCCGGAGTCGGGCGGCTACGTGCCGTTCATCTCGCTGGAGCCGAAGCCGATCACGCTGGCCAACATCAACGACGTCGTGTTGACCGACAAGTACATCGCCGAGGCCGAGCTCTGCAAGGGCAAGTACCTCGCGCTGTGCCAGCAGCACGGTGTCGGCCGGTTCGCCAAGGACAAGAACGACGACGACAGCTGAGACGCTGACCGGTGAAAAGGGGGCCCGAGCGGCCCCCTTTTCGCGTCACTGGGCGAGCAGCTCCCGCACCCGGGGGACGACCTTCTCGCCGTACAGGGAAATCGCCTTGATCATGTGCTCGTGGGGCAGCGTGCCGGCCGAGTACTTCAGGTCGAAGCGCTGGATCCCGAGGTGCTTGATGGTGTGCGCGACCTTCTGCGCCACGGTCTCGGGCGAGCCGACGTGCCAGGCGCCGTCGCGCACGTCGATCTCGAAGCGGTCGCGGCTCAGCGGCGGCCAGCCCCGCTCCCGGCCGATCCGGTTGAGCATGGTGCGCGCGTGCGGCCAGAGGATCTCGACGGCCTCCTCGTCGGTCTCGGCCACGAAACCGGGGCAGTGCACGGCGACCGGCTGCTCGGGCTGCTCGAACTCCTTGAGCGCGCGCTGGTAGAGCTCGACGTACGGGGCGAAGCGGACCGGCTCGCCGCCGATGATCGCCAGCACCAGCGGCAGGCCGTGCTGCGCCGCCCGGACCACCGACTCGGGGCTGCCGCCCACCCCGATCCACGTACGGATGCGGCCCGACTCGGTCTTGGGGTAGACCTGCTGGTCGGTCAGCGGCGGCCGGACCGTGCCCGACCAGGTGACCGGGCCCTCGTCGAGCAGCTTGACCATCAGGTCGGCCTTTTCCTCGAAGAGCCGTTCGTAGTCGGTCAGGTCGAAGCCGAAAAGCGGGAACGACTCGGTGAACGAGCCACGGCCCAGGATGATCTCGGCCCGCCCGTTCGAGACCGCGTCGAGGGTGGCGAACCGCTCGAAGACGCGTACGGGGTCGTCCGAGCTGAGCACGGTGACGGCGGTGCCCAGTTTGATGCGCTCGGTGCGCGAGGCGATGGCGGCCAGTACGATCTCGGGGGAGGAGACCGCGAAGTCGTCGCGGTGGTGCTCGCCCAGGCCGAAACCGTCGATGCCCAGACTGTCGGCGAGCACGGCCTGCTCGACGACGTTGCGGATGACTTGCGCGTACGTCAGCTTCTGGCCGTGTTCGCCGACGGTGACGTCGCCGAAAGTATCGAGTCCGAATTCCACTTGATCACTCTAGGTCTTAGCGCGTGCGGCCCTTGAGGCGACGGCCCATCTCGCGGGCGATCTCCTTCTTGGCGTCGCGCTCGGCCAGCACCTGGCGTTTGTCGTACGACCGGAGGCCGCGCGCCAGTCCGAGCTCGACCTTGGCCCAGCCCTCGCTGAAGTACATCGAGAGCGGCACCAGGGTCAGCCCGTTGCCGTCGCGCAGCTGCGCCAGGATCTTGAGGATCTCGGACTTGTGCAGCAGCAGCTTGCGGGTGCGGCGGGGGCGCGTGGTTGGTCCAGCTGCCGTAGCCGTACTCCGCGATGTGCAGCCCGTACAGCATGATCTCGCCCTCGTGTTCCTGGGCGAACGCGTCGACCAGCGAGGCCCGGCCCTCACGCAGCGATTTCACCTCGGTGCCGGCCAGCACGAGACCCGCCTCGTACGTCCTGAGGATGGCGTAGTCGTGCCGCGCCTTCTTGTTCGAGGCGATCAGCTTGCGTCCGGTCTCCCTGCTCACGCGAGAGACGATAGCTTTACGGCACGGGCCGCCGCATGGAATAAGTCACGCTGCTCAGCCTGTGCGGCTCGTTGTGCACATGCATGGCGGCGCGGTCGTAGGCCTGCCAGCCGGCCGCACCCGCCCGGTTCAGGTGGCGCAGGTCGTCGAAGCGCTCGTCGGTGCCCCACCGCAGCACACCACCCGGGTGGTGGAAGGTCGCCGTCCAGTCCATGAACCTGTCCGCGCCGAGCGTGCCGGCGGCGCGGTACTCGAGCCGCGCGAATTCCCAATTGGTCACCCCTGGATTATGCCGAAATGACCTTGGAGCACGCGACCCGAGGACGTAAGCCGCGCCGAGGGACACAGTGGACCTGCCTCCCCCTATTTCCCCTGAGATAACCCTGAGAGGGGGTAGGACGGACGGCCACCGCGGGATTACGCTCCGCGAGTCATGCACCGCGGTCTCGGGGGGATACGAGATGGCTACGGGTGGGGTGGCGAGGCTGGTCTGCGGCCGTCGGTCGAAGTGGATCGTCCTCGCTCTGTGGATCGGGATCCTGATACTGGCCGCGCCGCTGGCCGGCAAACTGAGCAGCGTCCAGAAGAACGACAACTCGGCCTGGCTGCCCGGCGGGGCGGAGGCGACCCAGGTCGCCGACCTGCAACGGCAGTTCCAGCCGGACGACATCGCCCCGGCGATCGTCGTCTATGAGCGCACCAGCGGGACGATCACCCCGGCCGACCTCGAGAAGGCCACGGCCGACGTCGCCCGGATGAAGACCGTCAGCGGGGTCACCGGCGAGGTCGTCGGGCCGATCCCCGCCCCGGACAAGCAGGCGATCGAGGTCATCGTCCCGGTGCGGATCGACGACGACGGCTGGGACGCCCTGCCCGCCATCGCCGACTCGATCAAGGCGACGGCCGAGACGGGCGCGCCGCCGGGCCTCGACGTCTACCTGGCCGGCCCGGTCGCCACGGCCGCCGACTCGGCCGGCGCGTTCGAGGGCATCGACGGCACGTTGCTGTACACCACGCTCACCATCGTGGCCATCATCCTGCTCGTCACCTACCGCAGCCCGGTGCTCTGGCTGCTGCCGATCAGCGTCGCGGGCGTGGCGCTGGCCAGCTCGCAGGGCGTGATCTATCTGCTCGCCAAGCACGCCGGCCTGGCGGTCAACGCGCAGAGCGCGGGCATCCTGACCGTGCTGGTCTTCGGCGCCGGCACCGACTACGCGTTGCTGCTGGTCGCCCGCTATCGCGAGGAGCTGCGCCGCCACGAGGACAGGCACGAGGCGATGCAGTTCGCCCTGCACCGCGCCGGCCCGGCCATCATCGCCAGCGCCGCCACGGTGGCCGTCGGCATGCTCTGCCTGACGCTGGCCGAGCTCAACTCGACCAGCGGCCTCGGCCCGGTGGCCGCGATCGGCATCGTGGTCGGCCTGGCCGCCATGATCTCGCTGCTCCCGGCCCTGCTGGTGATCTGCGGGCGCTGGCTGTTCTGGCCGGTCCGTCCGCGCTTCGGCACCGCCGAGCCGACCGCGACCGGATTCTGGGCCCGGCTGGGCGCCCGGATAGCGCGTCACCCGCGCCGGGTCTGGATCGGCACGGCCGTGGCGCTCGGCGCGATGGCGCTGGGCCTGCTGCAGTCGAACGCCGTCGGGCTGACCTCGGCCCAGCAGTTCACCACCGAGCAGCCGTCCACGGTCGCCGAACAGGCCCTGGCGCGGCACTTCCCGGCCGGCGGGGGCCAGCCCGTCACGGTGATCGCCAACGCGTCGAGCGCCGAGCGGGTGAGCCGTGAGCTGGCCGCGGTGCCGGGCATCAGCGAGGTGGCGGAACCCGTGGTCAAGGGCGATCTGGCGATGATCGACGGCACGCTGGCCAACCCGCCCGACAGCGCGGCGGCCCAGCGTACGGTCGAACAGGCCCGCGACACGTTGCACGCGATACCCGGCGCGAACGCGAAGGTCGGCGGCTACACCGCGGTGGTGGTCGACATCAACGACGCCAACCGCCACGACAACCGGCTGATCATCCCGCTCGTGCTGCTCGTCGTGCTGATCATCCTGGGCCTGCTGCTGCGGGCGATCGTGGCGCCGCTGATCCTCATCGCGACGGTGGTGCTCTCGTTCGCCGCCGCGCTCGGCGTGAGCGTGCTGATGTTCCGCCACGTGTTCGGGTTCGAGGCCGAGGACACGTCGTTCCCGCTGTTCGTCTTCGTGTTCCTGGTCGCCCTGGGCATCGACTACAACATCTTCCTGATGACCCGCGTACGCGAGGAGACCCTGCAGCACGGCACCCGCCGCGGCGCGCTGATCGGGCTGGCCGCGACCGGCGGCGTGATCACCTCGGCCGGCATCGTGCTCGCCGGGACGTTCTCGGCGCTGGCCAGCCTGCCGCTGGTCGCGTTCGTCGAGATCGGGTTCGCGGTGGCGTTCGGCGTCCTGCTCGACACCATGATCGTGCGCTCGGTGCTGGTGACCGCGCTCAACCTCGACGTCGGCCGGTGGATGTGGTGGCCCAGCAAGCTGATGCACAAGCGTGACCCCGGGCCGGACGAAGCCCTTCCCACCCCGCCGCCCGCACTGGCCGACGTGCATCGGTCAGACTATTGATCAGAACGACCGGCCCGAACTGGGCGAGCCCGCCGTCGAACAGACGCACGGTCGTGCCCGACCGGGGGTTCACCGCACTTGAGCCCCCTCCCTACCGTGGGTCCTCCGGGATTCAGGAGGAGACTCGTGCGCGTGGCCCTGGCCGCCGTGGTGGCGGCCGCGCTGCTGGCAACCGGCGGCGTCGTCGCCTGGTCGCTGCGGTCGCCGGCGACGGTCGCGCGGATCACGGCGGCGGCCGGCGGCACCGTCACGACCGCTGAGGGCGTGTCGGTCCGGTTCGGGCCGGGCGCGCTCAGCGCCGACACCCAGGTCCGCATCGTGCCGCGCCCGAGCGTCGAGGCGCCCGACGGGCTCGACTGGCTCGCCGAGCCGGTCGACATCTCGCTCGGCGCGGGCACGCTGCGCACCTCGGCCACCGTCACCCTGCCGCTGCTCGACGAGGCCGGCGGCGGCCTGATCACCGTCGTGTCCCGCGACGCCCACCGGGTGTGGGCCAGCGAGGGCGGCATCGTCGACCGCGACGCGGGCACGATCACCACGACCGTCGGGCACCTGTCGATCGTGTCGGCCGGCCGGGCCGTCGTCACCCCGCCCGAGGTGCCCGGGGCCGGCGCCGGGTCGCACGACGCGCCCGACCCGGACTGCGGCACCACCCGCTCCGCCCGCTGGACGGCCCACGTCGAGGACGGCGCGATGAAGACGTGCGTGGCCGCGGGCGCAGCCGAGCGGCCGGCCCTCATGCGCGTGGTCAGCAACACCCCCACCGGCCAGTTCGCCCGGCTCGGCGGTTACCCGCAGCTCGCCGTCGCCCAGCCCAACCGGGCCAGCGTGGCCGAGACGGTGTGGCACAAGCTGGCCGAGGCCGACCGCGACTACACGTTCCTGCCCGGTCGCGGCGTGCTCGACCTGACACTGCCGGGCGCTTTCCACACCGTCAGCTTCGTCACCCGTACGGGCTCCGACGTGACCCTGGCCGAGTACATGGTCGACGTCATGAGCTCCGCGTTCGTGCCCGCCGAGGTGACGGTTGCCGCCGTACGGTGTGCCCTGGCCCTGCCCCCGGAAGCCCTGGACGGGCGGGTGTCCGCCTGCGTGAGCGACGCCTTCGACGCCGTGCGCATCCTCCCCGAGGGCGTCCCCGAGAACCAGGCAAGAGCAGACCGCGCCGACGTACGGGGGTCGGTGATCGCGGCGATGCGAGGCCTCACCGGGTACCTCGCGTCCTCCCCGGCAACCCCGCAGCAGTGGCAGGTGACCGCCCGGCGCAGTCCCGTCATCCCCGGCAAGGCCCTCAACGAGCCGGGCGGTTCCATTCCCGCGGCCGTCGTCGCCACCGAGGAACGCCTGTACGCGGCCGCGCTGCGCGACTCGCTGACCGACGTGCTCCCGCCGAGCGGCCTGACGTACGCCAACACGAGCCTCAGCGGCCCGCGCGCCACCGACGCCGTGGCCGCGCTGGTGACCGTCCCCCCGCTGCGCTGGCCGTGCGACGAGACCTCCCGCGACGGCTACGTCTACGGCCTGGCCGACCCCAACCTGCTGACCTACCCCGCGCGCCTGGCCGACCTGGGCCTGCCCGACGAGGACATCGGCATCGTGCGCCAGACGGCCGGGCGGGGCAAGGACTACCGCCTGTGCATCGCGCTCGACGGCACGTGGACGTCGCTGGTCGCGTCCACCCCGCCCGGCGAGTTCCCGTCAGCCGCGGCCACCTCGCTGGCCGCCCTCGGCACCGTGACCTGCCAGGAGACGCCGGCCAACGCCTTCATCCCGCCCGACTCGGTTTGCCGCAGCCTCGTCCGGGCCGACCTCGACGGCGATTCCCGTACGGACACCCTGCTGCTCTACCAGCGCGGCGATCGCTGGACCGCCCGTGCTGTCCTGGCCGCCGGCCGCACCTCCGACCTGCTGCTGCCGCTCGACCGCCCGTCCGTGCTGGAGGCCAGCGACCTGGACGGCGAACCCGGTGAGGAGGCGGCCCTGCAGTCCGGCTCGGCGGTTCACTTGCTGTCGCTGACCCCGGACGGCCTGGTTCTGATCAGCCAGCCCTTCGAGACGGCGTCAAGCCTGACCCGTACGGCGGGTCTCGGCTGCTCCGACGTCGACGGTGACGGGCGCCCCGAGCTGGTGGCGGGCGGTGCGACGTTCACCCGCGACCCCCGTACGGGTGCCATCACGGCCGCCTCGACGATCGAGACCCGCTGGACGTGGCGGGGCAAGAGCCTGCGGCAGGGGGAGACGTCGCGCCGTACGCTCACCGGGCCGCAGGCCTCCACCGCGGCCGGCCCGCCCTACCGCGACATCACCTGCAGCTGGCGCTGACCTGCCCTCTGGCGCGCTGCGTGGGCCGGTTTGTCGCTCGGGCCGGCCTGGCGCTCTCGGGCCGGTTTGTCGCTCGGGCGGGTCTGGCGCTCTCGGGCCGGTTTGGCGCTCGGGCGGGTCTGGCGCTCGGGCCGGTTTGGTGCTCGGGCGGGTTTGGTGCTCGGGCGGGTCTGGCGCTCTCGGGGCGGCAGGCCGGGCCTTCGTCACGGGAGCACGGCGCTGAGGGCCGGGTACCAGCGGTTGGCGATCTTGGTGTTGCCGCTGTCGTTGGGATGGACGCCGTCGTAGGTGTCGGTGGCGGGGACGAAGCCGGTCCACTGGTCGACGACCGTGATCGGTGACGCCGTGGTGGACAGGCCGGCGGCCCAGCCCGGGATGGCCGCGTTGAGGTTGACGACTCGCTGGGCGCAGTCAGCGCAGTTCGAGGCGTTCATCGGGATGATCTGGGCGACCAGAATCTTCATGTTCGGGTTGGATGCGCGCATCTGCCCGACCAGGGTGGTGTAGGCGGCCAGGATCGTGCTGGGCGCGATGGTGCTCCAGACGTCGTTCGTGCCGAAGTGCATCAGCACGACGTCGGGTTTGCTCGCCGACAGCCAGCCGGGCAGCTGGTTCTGGCTGGCCACCGTGGTCACCAGCGCTCCGCCGTGGCCCTCGTTCTCGCCGTCGTACGGGAAACCGCAGCCCTGCCCCGGCAGTGAGCCCACGAAGTCGACCTTGTCGGCGGGCAACTTCTGCCAGAGCAGCGCCCGCCAGCAGCCCGGCGAGCCGGTGATCGAGTCACCCAGCGCCATGATCTTGACAGCGGAGCCAACCGGCGGCGTCGTGGGCGGTGTCGTCGGGGGAGTCGTAGGCGGGGTGGTAGTGGGCGGTGTCGTCGGGGGAGTGGTGGGCGGTGTCGGGACAGTGCTGCCCGTGCAGGCGACCCCGTTGAGGGCGAACGCGGTGGGCGCCGGGTTGCTGCCGGTCCACGATCCGTTGAAGCCGAAGCCGGCCGTGCCGTTGGTCCCGATGGAACCGTTCCAGCCGGCGTTGCGCACCGTCACCTGCGAGCCCGACTGCGAGACCGAGCCGTTCCACAACTGCGTGATCGTCTGCCCGGCTGCGAACGAGAACGTCAATGCCCAGCCGCTTACCGGGTCCCCGAGGTTGGTGATGTCCACACTCGCCCCGAAACCACCCTGCCACGAACTCGACACGGCGTACTTGACCTGACAGCCGGCCGCCGCCTCGGCCCGCCCGGCAACGGCGACCGCCCCAGCGACCAGCACCGCGGAAGCAGCAGCCAACACAGCCACCCGCCGCCGACCGCCCCGGCGGTTGTGCTCGGTCTGGCCGCTGTCCCCGGTTTGGCGGTTGTGGTCGGTCTGGCCGCTGTCGCCAGTCTGATCGCGGCCCCCGCCTCGGCGCTGCCCAGCGGAGTCCTCACGCGCCAGCCGTGCGGATGCGTCTGCGTGCAGCCGACGTCGCTCAGGGCCGGCCAGCGCCCTTCCGCCGTCCTCAGGGCTCGGCTCCCCGGCAGCTTCTCCACCCCACCGGCCGCTCGGGTCGTGCTGGATGCGGGCTGGTGGCTGTTGGGTGGGGTCCGCTTTCTCGGGCGGGTGGCTGTTCGGGTTGTGAATCGTGTTGGCCGGCGGCTGCTCGGTTGGGTCCGCATGCTTCCCCGATTGGCTGTTCGGGTCGTGCGTGACGCCCGCCGATCTTGGTTGAGTTGGGTCCGCGGCCGGCGGCCCGGCGGGTTTGGCGGCTGCCCGGCCCCTGGCGGGTCGCGGAGCCGGGCAGGCGGTCTTTCGCGGGTGGTGAGGGAAGGCCGCACCAAGTGGGAGCATGGGCACCTCTCGGGAATTGATAACGATAGATTTCCGCATGATGACATGGGAGCGCTCCCAATCCAACCTTGACCGGGGCGGCCCGGCAGGCGACGCTGGGAACGCTCCCATTCATCTCCCTCTATGCGGAGGATCCTCGTGGCCAGAAGAAGACAGATCGCGGCCGTTCTCGCCGTCGGCGCCGTGTGCGCGGGAATCATGGTCGCGACCAGGGCCGACGCGGCCGCCGGATGCCAGGTGCGCTACACCGTGTCGAGTTCCTGGCCGGGCGGCTTCGGCGCGAACGTCGACATCACCAACCTCGGCGACCCGGTCAACGGCTGGACGTTAACGTTCACTTTCCCCGGCGGGCAGACCGTCGGCCAGCTGTGGAACGGCTCGGTCACGCAGTCCGGCGCGCAGGTGTCGGTCCGCGACGCCGGTTGGAACGCTTCAATAGCGACCAACGGCACCGCGGGCTTCGGCTTCAACGCCACCGGCGACGCGGCGCCCCCGACGTCGTTCGCCCTCAACGGCGTCGCCTGCACCGGCGCGGCCCAGCCCACCACCGCGCCCCCGACGACCGCGCCCCCGACAACCACGCCCCCGACCACGACGCCCCCGACCACGACGCCCCCGACCACCGCGCCGCCGACCACCGCGCCGCCGACGACCCCGCCCACCACGATCGCGCCCGCGGACGGTAAGCAGCGGGAACGCCTCGACCGCGGCGTGATCAGCGTCCGCTCCGGCTCGGGCAACCTGGTGAGCTGGCGCTGGCTGGCCACCGACCCGTCCGGCATCGGCTTCAACGTCTACCGCGGCGCCACCAAGCTCAACGCGTCGCCGCTCACCACCTCGACCAACTACCTGGACGCCGGCGCCGCGGCGAACGCGTCGTACACCGTACGGGCTGTCCTCAACGGCGCCGAACAGGGTGCGGAAGGCCCGTCGCTCAGCTTCGCCAACGGTTACCTCGACGTCCCGATCCAGAACCCCAACAGTTCCCTGTACGCGGCCAACGACGCCGGCACCGGCGACCTCGACGGCGACGGCAAGCTCGACCTGGTGCTCAAGTGGGAGCCCAACAACGCCAAGGACAACTCGCAGTCCGGCGTCACCGACCCGGTCTACGTCGACGCGTACAAGCTCGACGGCACCCGGCTGTGGCGCGTCAACCTGGGCCGCAACATCCGCGCCGGCGCGCACTACACCCAGTTCCAGGTGTACGACTACGACGGCGACGGCCGTGCCGAGGTCGCCATGAAGACGGCCGACGCCACCGTTTCGGGCACCGGGCAGGTCATCGGCTCCTCGGGCGCCGACCACCGCAACTCGTCGGGCTACGTGCTCACCGGTCCCGAGTACCTGACGATGTTCGACGGCCGTACCGGCGCCGCCCTGTCCACAGTTGACTACGTGCCTCCGCGCGGCACTGTGTCGAGCTGGGGAGACTCGTACGGGAATCGGGTCGACCGCTTCCTGGCCGGCACCGCCTACCTCGACGGCAGCCGCCCCAGCCTGATCATGGCGCGCGGCTACTACACCCGTACGGTGGTCGTGGCCTGGGATTTCCGCAACGGCTCGCTGGCCCGCCGCTGGACGTTCGACAGCAACAGCTCCACCAACAGCGGCACCGCCGGCCAGGGCAACCACCAGCTCTCGGTGGCCGACGTCGACCGCGACGGCCGCGACGAGATCGTGTACGGCTCGCTCGCCATCGACGACAACGGCGCGAAACTGTGGAACACCGGCCACGGCCACGGCGACGCCCTGCACGTCGGTGACCTCGACCCGTCCCGTACGGGCCTCGAAGTCTTCAAAGTCAGTGAGGACTCGAGCAAACCGTCGTCGTGGTTCGCCGACGCCCGTACGGGTCAGATCCTGTGGACCACGCCCGCGAACGGCGACAACGGACGGGGCGTGTCCGCCGACGTCTGGGCCGGGAGCCCGGGCGCCGAGTCGTGGTCGTCCGCAGCCGACGGCGTACGGGGTCCCTCCGGCGCCGTGGTGTCGTCGCGCAAACCCGGCTCCGCCAACTTCGTGATCTGGTGGGACGGCGACCCGCAACGCGAACTGCTCGACCAGACCCGCATCGACAAGTACGGCACCTCGGGCGACACCCGCCTGCTGACCGCGTCGGGCGTCCACTCCAACAACGGCACCAAGGCCACCCCCTCCCTCAGCGGCGACCTGCTCGGCGACTGGCGAGAGGAGGTCATCTGGCCGACCTCCGACAACACCGCCCTGCGCATCTACTCAACCCCCGCCCAAACCGACCGCCGGGTCCTGACCCTGCTGCACGACATCCAGTACCGCGAGGCCCTGGCCTGGCAGAACACCGCCTACAACCAGCCTCCGCACCCGTCTTTCGCCATCGGCTGACCCGATCCGGTTCCGGTCCCGCCGCAGCCCGCGGGACCGGAACCGGATCCTCGATGGTTCGGCCGCGAGTTCTGCGTCGAGCGCAGCGCCCCTCGAACGAGGCCCTCAGCGCAGGGCCGCAGCCCCCGCGTTGCGGATCGAGGCGTCGAGGACCTGCGCCGTGTGGGCCATGGGCAGTTCGGCGCCCTGGCGGCGTAGGGCGGCGGCCACCTGCATCATGCAGCCCGGGTTGGCCGTGACGAGCAGGTCGGCGCCGGTGGCGAGGATGTTCGCGGCTTTGCGGTCGCCCAGTTCGGCGGCCGGTATCGGGTTCAGGATGTTCCAGATTCCGGCGGAACCGCAGCACAGTTCGGGGTCGGCTATCTCGCGCAGTCGCAGTTCCGGAATTCCGCGCAGAAGGGCCCGCGGCTGGGTGCGGATTCCCTGGGCGTGGGCCAGATGGCAGGCGTCGTGATAGGCGACCGTCACGGGCAAGGGGTGCCGCGGCGCCACCGGGCCCAGTTCGTCGAGCAGTTCCGCCAGGTCGCGCACCTTCGCCGAGAAGGCCGCCGCCCGCGCGGCATAAGCAGGGTCGTCGGCCAGCAGTTCGCCGTATTCCTTCAGGGACGAGCCGCAGCCGGCCGCGTTGACGACGAAATAGTCCATGCCGGCATCCGCGAACACGTCGATCAGGCGGCGGGCGAAATCGAGTGCCTCGTCGCGTCGGCCGTTGTGGACGCTCAGTGCGCCGCAGCAACCCTGGCCGGGTGGGATCACGACGTCGCAACCCTCGGCGGCGAGGATGCGTACGGTGGCCGAATTGACCTCGGGGAAGAAAGCGCCCTGGACGCAGCCGGTCAGCATGCCGACCACCGCCCGCCGGGTGCCGCGGGCCGCCACCCGGCGCGGTGGGGCCGGCACTTTCCGCAGCTGGGGCGTGAGTGATTCCAGCGTCGACAGGGTGGGGCCGAGCCGGTCGAGCAATCCGCTGCGCGCCACCATTTTGCGCAAACCCGTTTTCTGGTACGCCCGCAGTGGCCCCCGCAAGAGGCGCAGCCGCCGCGGATAGGGGAACAGCGCGAAGATGGCTTTCCGGAGCAGTGAATCGGCGGGCCCGCGCGAGTACCGACGTTCGACCTGTGCCCGGGTGTCCTCGATGAGCCGGTCGTACTTGACGCCCGACGGGCACGCCGTCACGCACGACATGCAGCCCAGGCATTTGTCGAAATGGGAGACCATCGACGCGCTGAGCGGTTCGCCGGTGAGGCCCTCGTTCATCAGATAGATGCGGCCGCGCGGCGAATCGGCCTCGTTGCCCCACAGCACGTACGTCGGGCAGGTCGTCAAGCAGAAGCCGCAGTGCACACAATCCGCGATCAGCTCGGCTTTCGGCGGATGCTGGTCGTCGAAGGCCCCGGACTCCAGGGGCGCGAGCACATCGCGCGGCGGCTCACCGGTTCCCCACGTAGCGTCGACCACTAAATGCCTCCCACGAATCGCCCCGGCGCGAATCGGTGCGCGGGATCGAACTGGTCCTTGATGCGCCGCATCAGCGCGAGCCCCGGCACCGGCCCCCACATGTCCAAAATGTCCCTCACGGGAGAGGGTGCCGTCAGCACCACCGCGTGCCCGCCACCCCGCACGCACAACGCCCGCAGCCGCTCCACCTCGGTGATGCCCGACGCCGCGGCATAAAGCACCCCCGTCCCCGCCGACCCGCGCACCGTCGCCCCGGCGTCGAGCAGCGCCGGCACCTTCGACAGCGGCACCGACAGCTTCATCCCGATGCCGTCCGCATCCCACGGCGGCAAACCCCACCAGGCCGGGGCCGCGTCGGTGATTTCCCCGGCCAGCAGCTTCCCGAGCAGAGCAGACCTTTCCCGTACGCCCTCAGCAGTGCCCTCGATCAGCACAGCGAGCTCTCCCGTGGCCGAGTCGACCTCGATCGCCGTGGGCGCGACCCGGGCGGCCAGGATCGAGGGCACCGCCTGCGCCGGGGCGGTCGACCGCACGTACGCGTGCGCCGCAGGCCGCGGGTGCAGGCGGAAGACGCACTCGGTGATCAACCCCAGGGTCCCGTACGAGCCGGTGTAGAGCTTGCCGAGGTCGTAGCCGGCGACGTTCTTGACCACCTTGCCGCCCGCCCTGGTGATCGTGCCGTCCGGCCGTACGACGGTGATGCCGATCAGCAGGTCGCGTGCGGTGCCGTAGTGCAGCCGCCGCGGGCCGCTGGCCCCGGTCGCCACCGTGCCGCCGACGGTGGCGCCCGGCGGGTGGTCGAGGGCGAGCTGCTGGCCGCCCAGCTCGAGGTCGTCGAGCGGCGTGCCCGCCTTCAGCACCGTGATCAGGTCGCCCGCGGCGTGTTCCACCATCCCGGCCATCCGGGAGGTGTCGACGATCAGGTCGAGTTCGCGTGGGGCCGGCCCCCAGTGCAGCTTCGTGCCGCCGCCACGCACCACCACGGCCAGCCCCTGCGCCGCCGCGACCAGGGCGGCCGCCTCCTCGGTCGAGCCCGGCGCGGCCACCAGGCGAGCCGGCGCCCCACCCACGTGGTCGTCGTCCTTGGCGGGCCGGGTCAGCTCGTCGAGAACGCCCATCAGAAGACCTCGACGCCGGGGAAGCGCTCCCGCAGATCCGACCCCGGTTTCTCGCCGCACAGCCGCGGCGTCGGGAAGATCTTGCCGGGGTTGGACAGGGTCAGCGGGTCGAACGCGCACCGCACGAGCTGCATCGTCTCCAGGTCGTCGGGACCGAACATCCGCGGCATGTACTTCGACTTGTCCATGCCCACGCCGTGCTCCCCGGTGATCGACCCGCCGTACTCGATGCACAGGTCGATGATCGCCCCCGACACGGTCTCGGCCCGATCCGCCTCGCCCGCGTTCCGCGCGTCGAACAGGACGAGCGGATGCAGGTTGCCGTCCCCGGCGTGAAAGACATTGGCCACCCGTACGCCGTGCGCCTCAGCCACCTCCGAGATGCGCCGCAGCACCTCGGGCAGCGCCGTCCGCGGGATCACGCCGTCCTGCACGATGTAGTCGGGGCTGATCCGCCCGACAGCCGCGAACGCCGACTTGCGGCCCTTCCAGAACAGGGCCCGTTCCGCCTCGTCGGCCGCTGTCCGGATCTCGAACGCCCCGTTGGCTTCGCACAACCCGGTGACCTGCTCGAACTGGGCCTCGACCTCGGCCGCCGGGCCGTCCAGCTCGACGATCAGCACGGCCGCCGCCCCAGGCGGGTAACCGCAGGCGACGGCGGCCTCGGCGGCCTCGATGGCCAGCGCGTCCATCATCTCGATCGCGGCAGGCACCACCCCCGCTCCGATGATCGCCGAGGTGGCCGCCCCGGCCCGGTCGATGCTTCCGAAGGCGGCCAGCAGCGTGCGCACCGACTCGGGCAGACGGGTCAGCTTGACGGTGACCTCGGTCGCGATCCCGAGCGTGCCCTCCGACCCCACGAACGCGCCCACCAGGTCGTACCCCGGCGGGTCGAGCGCCCGCCCGCCGAGCCGGACGAGGTCGCCGTCGGGCGCGACGATCTGCAGCCCGGTCACGTGGTTGGTGGTGAAGCCGTACTTGAGGCAGTGCGCGCCGCCCGAGTTCTCGGCCACGTTGCCGCCGATCGAGCAGATCTGCTGGCTGGACGGGTCGGGCGCGTAGTAGTAGCCGTGCGGGGCGGACGCCTTCGTCACCTGCAGGTTGATCACGCCGGGCTCGACCACGGCCCGCTCGTCGGCCGGCGCCACCTCGACGATGCGGCGCATCTGCGCGGTCACGATCAGCACGCCCTCGGCGTGGGGGAGGGCGCCCCCGGAGAGCCCGGTTCCCGAGCCGCGGGCCACGTACGGCACCCCGGCTGCCACACACGCCTTGACCACGGCGGCGACCTGGGTGGCGGTGTGCGGCAGGGCGACCACGGCGGGCACGACCTTGTAGTGGGCGAGGCCGTCGCACTCGTACGTCCGCAGCTCCTGCCGGTCGGTGATGACCTGCTCGGCGCCCAGCTCGGAGCGCAGCCGCCGGATGAGCGCGTCGATGTCTGCCATGAGCCCTCCTTCCGGACAACCTAACCCGAGTGCTCACTCAGCGCGATGCTGTCGATCGGTCCCGTAGTAGTTGCCGCACCGCCCTCGGCCCGGCGCGCGGGTCTGGGATCATTGCCCGATGTTCGCTCGTGCTGCTGTGATCGGGACCTGTGCTCTGCTGCTGGTGGCCGGGTGTTCCGGCGACGACGACCCGGCCCCCGAGCCGACCGGTCTGCTCACCGTCACCACGATGCGCGGCGCGCTGCTGCAGGCGTCCGAGATCGGGCCCGCCTGGGCCGCCCCGCAGACC
The DNA here is from genome assembly GCF_004362215.1 of Paractinoplanes brasiliensis. Lineage (NCBI taxonomy): Bacteria > Bacillati > Actinomycetota > Actinomycetes > Micromonosporales > Micromonosporaceae > Paractinoplanes > Paractinoplanes brasiliensis. Next base: position 170,439 of record NZ_SNWR01000002.1, read on the forward strand.
AGCGCCGACCCCAGCCGGCTGCCCAGCATCTGTGGCGGCACCACGACGGCCCCCAGCGCGCCGCCCGGCGGCGAGGTGGTCAGCGCGTCCTTCGTGGACGAGGGGCAGAAGGGCGCCCAGACGCTCGACCAGACCGCGTTCGTCTTCGGCGACGAGGCGCTGGCCACGGCGGCCCAGACGGCGTTGCGGGCGGTCGCCGACGGCTGCCAGGCCGAGGTGTCGGTGCCGGCCACCGTCAACGACGAGAAGGCCGAGCCGGCGTACACCGAAACTGTCGCGATCAAGACCCTCGACGAGTCGGGCTGGAAGGGCTTCGTGGTGATCCGGCACAAGAAGTACGAACCGGCTCACCCCAGCACGGCCGACACCGCGGTAGCCGTGCTGACCAGCCGCAACGTGGTTCTCGTGGACACGTACGCGATCTATCGCCTGAACACCTCGAGCCCGTCGCCGAACTTCGACGCGGACTGGCAGCGGCTGGTCGGCAGCGTGGTCCAGCGAGTCTCCTGACCCGGCGGGATAGACACGACGGCCCAGTGTCGTCTAATGTTCCGAGTGCGCCGTTGCGAGTTCTTCCCCCGTGGAATTCGCAGCGGCGTCTTACTTTTCCTACCCGGTGGTCACCGGCAGCGTGTCGAAGCCCCGGATGGTGAGGCTGTCCCGCCGCTGCGCGCCCTCGGCCCGCTTCAGGTTCGGCAGCCGCTCGAACAGCCGCGGAAAGGCGATCTCGGCTTCCAGCTTGGCCATCGGCGCCCCCAGGCAGTAATGCATGCCCCCGCCGAACGACAGCGACGTGTTGTCACCCCGCCGCAGGTCGAGCCGGTCGGGGTCGGGGAAGCGCCGCGCGTCGCGGTTGGCCGAACCCGTGTACGCCACGATCCGGTCGCCCGGCTGGAACGTCACTCCGGCCACCGTCGTGGTCTCCAGGGCCGTCCGGTCGATGTTCTGCACCGGTGAGTCGTAGCGCAGCAGCTCCTGCACGGCCGAGGCCGGATCGGCGAACAGGCACGGCAGCTGCTCGGGGTGCGCCAGCAGCGCCACCAGTCCGTTGGAGAGCAGGTTGGTGGTCGTCTCGAAACCGGCCGCGAACAGCAGCCCGGCCATCGTCAGCAACTCGTCCTCGGTGAGCCTGTCGCCGGCCTCCTCGTGGCCGACCAGGGCGCTCATCAGGTCCTCCCGCGGCCGTCGTCGTCGCTCGGCGGCCAGCCCGGCCAGATAATCCCGTACGGCCCGGGCCGCCGGGTTGGCCTTCGACAGCACTTCGGGGGTGATGTCGTCGAGCACCGCCGACCAGTCCGACACCAGGTGCTGGAACTGGGCCCGGTCGGCCGGCGGGATGCCGAGCAGCTCGCTGATCACGTTGCAGGGCAGCGGGAACGCGAACGCCGCGACGAAGTCGACGGTGCCGTCCATCTCGTCGATGAGGCCGTCGATCATCCGCTCGGTGGCCGGGCGCAGCGCCTGCACCCGCCGGGCGGTGAAGCTCGAGCTGACCAGCCGCCGCAGGCGGGTGTGGTCGGGCGGGTTGATGCCGAGCAGGCTGGTGAAGTAGCCGTACAGCGCCGGGTGGTCGGCCCAGTCGGCCAGGCCCGCGTGGGCCAGCATCTCGACGGGCATCTTGCCGAGCTTGTGATCGCGGGCGACGGCCGCGCACTCGGCGAACCGGGTCACGATCAGGGTGCCGTCGTCGGCACGCACAAAGGCGCCGATCTCGCGCAGACGCGCGTAGTGGCCGTACGGATCCTCGCGCCCCACCAGCGTGGTGAGCTCCTCCAGAAGTGCCGAAACCTCGCGACTTTCCACAATGTCCGCCACTACTTGACCATACAAGCTTGGACTTGAGCGCAGGAGTGTCCTAAGCTGCTGACGGTTCATCAACCACAGTTTATGAGGCCCTACATCGGGGGATGTGCAGCGGCGCGGTTCGGGCCCCTGCTCATGGGCGTCACCGTCGAGGGAGGAGGGCGTGGGTGGGCGCCTTCTCCATCGCCGAGAAACTGGACCGGTTGTTCCGGCAGCACAAGCCGGAGCCCAGCTACATGGCGGTGGCCGAGGCGGTTCGCTCCGGCCAGGGCGTGGCCATCTCGCACACCTACATCTGGCAGTTGCGCACCGGCCGCCGCGACAACCCGACCGTTGCGCACCTCACCGCGCTGGCCACCTACTTCGGTGTTCCGGTGGCGTATTTCATAGACGACGAGCAAACCCGGCGCATCGACGATCAACTTCAGTTGATGCAAACCATCCGCGCTGCGGGTGTCACCGAGATCGCGATGCGGGCGGCCGACATCTCGCCGCGCGGCCGCGATTTGATCAGCGAGCTGATCCAAAAGGTCTGGGAGTCGGAGCACAAGGCGGACGGCTGACGGGCTTCTTCCCCAATTTCCGGTACGCCCGGCTGACCGCGCTCAGCCACGCCACCTCATCGGCCATCTCGGGTCCGACCTGCGCCCAGCCGCCGGGCCGGTCCGGCGGTTCGGCCCCCGCGGCCCGGCGCCGCAGAGCCCCGGCTATGCGCGCAGCCTCGGCCTCGGGTCCGTCGCCCAGGTCGTCGCCGGGCAGATGGCCCCGCAGCGCCAGCATGCCGTCGCGGATCTCGATGACCCGGCGGTAGAGCCGCAGATGCACGTCGTCGGCGCCGGCCAGCTCGACGATCGCCCGGCGCGGCGAGAAGAGGATGATCTCGGGGAACGTGTCCCGCATGGTCGTCCACAGCGGCCGCAGCGTCACCAGCGACCGGTACGCGGCCACGGCGGCGCGCGCCCGCGGGAACGCGGTGGCCGCCCCGCCCGCCACCATCAGCAGCGCGCTGGCCGCCTGCACGACCTGCGCGGGCGGGTCGAGCGCGGCCAGGTCGACGGCAACGTCCGCGCCCAGCAGCACCATCACCCCGGCCCGGAAGAAAGCGTCGAGCGCGAGCAGGCCGGCCCCGGCCGCGAGCGACCGCAACGCCGCCCGTGACCACCGTACGGGTATCTCGGCGGCGATCGTCCAGAAGAAGCGCGCGGCCGCCGCCAGCGCCACCCCGATGTAGAGGTCGAGGGCGATCCAGTACGCCACCGCGCCGGTCGTCAGCTCGCCGATCAGCAGGCCGGGGGCGAGCGGGACCGAGACCGCCGCGATCAGCAGCAGGCTCAGCACCACGGCGCCCGACACCCGGTGCCTGTCCGGGCCGCTTCCGGTGACCAGCAGCAGGAACCGGAGCAGGAAGTACGCCGCGATCATCGCCGCCAGATGCTGGATCGCGCCGGCCCGGAACTCCTCGAAGTCCTCGGCGACGGGCGGATAGGCGGCGGTACGCGAGACGGCCAGCGCGAGCACGGCTGCGGTGAGCGCACGCTGCGGCTGGTCCCGCCAGAGCCCGGGCAGGCGCGTCACCGCCAGGCCCCACAACAGTGTCAGCAGGGCAGCGGAGAGGATCATTACGTCAGACCCAGCGCGTCCGTCGTCCGGCCGAGCGGGGTGCGCGGCGTACGGGCCGACCGGCCGCGGATCAGCGAGGCCATCATCTCGGCCTCGCGCTCCTGGTCGTCGGTGTAGCGGGCCCGGCCCAGCGCACGGCGTACGGCCCCCGGCTCGAGGTCGGGGAAGAGGGTGCCCAGCGCGGCGTCGGACCCGGAGTGTCCGCACAGGATGTGGGAGAGCTCGTGCAGGACGATGTGCTCGGCGTGCAACGGTGAGGTGCCCGGGTCGAAGAACACGTGATCGGCCCGGTCGGTGCCGATCCACAACCCGCAGGCCGCCTCGTCGCTGAGCCCGGGAACAGACCGGCGGAACAGCGGGCGGCCGCGGCGGGCGGCCACCTCGTCGCAGAACTGGTCGAGGTCGAACGGCACGGGCACACGGATCCCCCGCAGCCTTGCCTCGCACCGGCGTCGCAGTCCCTCCACCGCGGACACGGTACCCGTCCGTTTCGCTGCGCGGAACTGCGCGGAGAGAGCGCTTACCGAACAGGGGGTGTCGCACGCCTGTGGAAAACCCCACGGCACTGTTAACTATTAGGCCATCATCTGCATAGCCTTACGAACCTTGGGGCAGAAACCAGTTCGGCCGAGGAATCAAAACCGGAGGTGGCTGGCGATGACAAAGTTCGTCTACGACTTCGCCGAGGGAAACAAGGATCTCAAAGACCTTCTCGGGGGCAAGGGCGCCAATCTCGCGGAGATGACCAACCTCGGCCTGCCGGTCCCGGCGGGCTTCACGATCACGACCGAGGCGTGTCAGCGCTTCCTCGCCGAGGGCGCGCTCGTCGACGGTCTCGACGCCGAGATCGACCAGCATCTGGCCGCGCTCGAGCAGACCATGGGCCGCAAGCTCGGCGACCCGGCCGACCCGCTGCTGGTCTCCGTGCGCTCGGGCGCGAAGTTCTCGATGCCCGGCATGATGGAGACCGTCCTCAACGTGGGGCTCAACGACGAGTCGGTCGCGGGGCTCAGCCGCCAGGCCGGGGGCAACGACCGCTTCGCGTGGGACTCCTACCGCCGCCTCATCCAGATGTTCGGCAAGACCGTCTGCGACGTGCCCGGCGAGGAATTCTCCGACGCGCTGCACAAGGCGAAGGTGGCCAAGGGCGTCAAGGACGACGTGCAGCTCGACGCCGGCGATTTGAAAGAGCTCGTGGCGGCGTACAAGAAGGTCTTCGTCAAGCACGTCGGTCACGATTTCCCGCAGGATCCGCGCCAGCAGCTCGAATTGGCGATCGAGGCCGTGTTCAAATCCTGGAACGCCGACCGGGCCGTCCTCTACCGCCGCCAGGAGCGCATCCCGGCCGACCTGGGCACGGCGGTCAACGTCGTCGCGATGGTCTTCGGCAACCTCGGCCCCGACTCCGGCACGGGCGTCGCGTTCACCCGCGACCCGGCCACCGGCGAGAGCGGCATCTACGGCGACTACCTGCAGAACGCGCAGGGCGAGGACGTCGTGGCCGGCATCCGCAACACGCTGCCGCTGGCCGATCTCGAAAAGATCGACAAGAGGTCGTACGACGAACTGCTGCGCATCATGGCGACGCTCGAAGGCCACTACCACGACCTGTGCGACATCGAGTTCACGATCGAGCGCGGCAAGCTGTGGATGCTGCAGACCCGCGTCGGCAAGCGCACCGCGGCGGCCGCCTTCACGATCGCCGCGCAGCTCGTCGACGAAGGCATGATCGACCTCGACGAGGCGCTCACCCGGGTCTCCGGTGCGCAGCTGGCGCAGCTGATGTTCCCCCGCTTCGACCTCTCGTCCGACCCGGCCGTGCTCACCCGCGGCGTCGGCGCCTCACCCGGCGCGGCCTACGGCAAGGTCGTCTTCACGGCCGCGCACGCCGTCGAGCAGGCGGCCGCCGGGGAACAGGTGATCCTCGTACGCCGTGAGACGAACCCGGACGACCTGGCCGGCATGATCGCGGCGCAGGGCATCCTCACCTCCCGCGGCGGCAAGACCTCGCACGCCGCCGTCGTCGCCCGCGGCATGGGCAAGACCTGCGTCTGCGGCGCCGACCAGGTCGAGGTGGGCCGCGACCAGTTCACGGTCGACGGCCAGATCGTGCGCGAGGGCGACGTCATCTCGATCGACGGCACCACCGGCCGGGTCTACCTCGGCGAGGTACCCGTACGCCCGTCCGAGGTGGTGCAGTACTTCGAGGGCGACCTCGACCCGGCGCAGGCCAACGAGCCGCTGGTTGCCGCCGTGCACCTGCTCATGACCCACGCCGACTCGCGGGCCGCCCTGCGGGTGCGTACCAACGCCGACTCCGGTCCCGACGCCGCCCGCGCCCGCCGTTTCGGCGCCCGCGGCATCGGGCTGTGCCGCACCGAGCACATGTTCCTCGGCGACCGTCGCGAGCTGGTCGAACGCCTGATCCTGGCGCCTACCAAGGCCGAACGCGACGACGCCCTGGCCGCTCTGCAGCCGTTGCAGAGGGCAGACTTCCTCGAGATCTTCCGCGAGATGAACGGGCTGCCGGTCACTGTGCGTTTGATCGACCCGCCGCTGCACGAGTTCCTGCCCTCGTTGGAGGAGTTGGCGGTGCAGGTGGCGGTGGCCAAGGCGCGGGGTGAGGAGTCCGAACGCGACGAGCGGATGCTGGCCGCGGTGCGGCGCATGCACGAGCAGAACCCGATGCTCGGCCTGCGCGGCGTGCGGCTGGGCCTGGTCATCCCCGGTCTGTTCGCCATGCAGGTGCGGGCGATCGCCGAGGCCGCGGTGGCCCTGGCGGCCGAGGGCGGCAACCCGCGCCCCGAGATCATGGTCCCGCTGGTCGGCGCCGTGCAGGAGCTCGAGACCGTACGCGCGGAGGCCGAGAAGATCATCGCCGAGGTGGTCGGCGACTCCGGTGTCGAGGTGCTGATCGGCACGATGATCGAGGTGCCGCGGGCCGCGCTGACCGCCGGGCAGATCGCCGAGGCGGCCGAGTTCTTCTCGTTCGGCACCAACGACCTGACCCAGATGGCGTGGGGCTTCTCGCGCGACGACGTCGAGGGCGCGTTCTTCTGGCGCTACCTGGAACTGGGCATTTTCGGCATCTCGCCGTTCGAGTCGATCGACCGCGACGGGGTGGGCCGGCTCGTGCGGATCGCCGCCGAGGAAGGGCGGGCGCAGCGGCCCGGTCTCAAGCTCGGGGTCTGCGGTGAGCACGGCGGTGACCCGGAGTCGGTGCACTTCTTCCACGAGGTCGGGCTCGACTACGTCTCCTGCTCGCCGTTCCGGGTGCCCGTCGCCCGGCTCGAGGCCGGCCGGGCGGCCGTCGAATCCGCCGGGTCCGACCACCGCTGACCGCTTTCGCCGGTTTCTGTGGTGTCGCCGTCCGGGTGCTGGTCGCCCGGACGGCGGTCTTTTTCCCGGGAAAAGGTCTAGCGTCGGCGCTGAACGTTCTCGCCCAGCCCAGGGAGTCCGCGATGGCGTCTCAGCTCAACCCGTACCTGACGTTCGACGGCAACGCTCGCGAGGCCATGGAGTTCTACCACGCAGTCCTCGGCGGCGACCTCAAGGTCAACACCTTCGGCGAGTTCGGCGCGCCCGACCCGGCGCTCGCCGACAAGATCATGCACGCGATGCTCACCACCGACAAGGGCTACGTGCTCATGGCCTCGGACACGGCGCCTGGCATGGACTTCAGCCCCGGCAACACGATCACCGTCAGCCTCAGCGGCGACCCCGGCGAGGGGCTCGAGGAGGTCTGGGAGAAGCTTGCCGACGGCGGCACCGTGCAGCTGCCGTTCGAGAAGCAGATGTGGGGCGACCTTTACGGCCAGCTCATCGACAAGTACGGCGTCCCGTGGATGATCGACGTGGTCGCCCCGCAGTAGTCGCCCCCGCAGTAGTCGCCCCGGCAGTAGTCCGCGCCGCGGCGGGCCGGGCGCCTCAGCACGCCCGACCCGCCCGGCTCAGCTGCCGGCCGAGGGCGGGGTCTCGCACAGGTTGGCCGTGGCGATGGAGAGCACTCGCTGCGCCTTCTTGACGTCGGTCTCGAAGAGGCTGATCGCGTCGTTGACCTGCTCGCCGGTCGTCATGCCGTTCCGCGCGTCCAGGCACAGGTTGTAGCCGTTGTCGATCGCGGTCTTCTCATCGGCCACCAGGGCCGGGTCGATGGCGCGCAACGCCTTGAGGTACGTCGCCTCGTCCCCCTTGGGCACTCCCTTGCCGGTGTCGTCGACGGCCGTCGCCTTCGGTGCGTCGTCGTCGGACCCCGTGCAGGCGGAGAGCGACCCCAGCCCGGCCAGAGCCACCAGAACGGTGCCCGTCACGACAAGACGTGCCCCCACAGTGCGTCCCCCTCATGTCGATCTTCGCAGTGTGTTGTACCGCCAGGCACGGTACGGCCCTCCCGCCCGGCCCGTAACAACCCCCCCAGCCATCTTTTCCAGCCGAGCGGCCACCCCGCGCGGCGTGGGCGCGTTGATCGCCGGCGGGCGGTGGAGGTGGGTTTGTGGCCGGCGGGCGGTGGTTGCGGGCTGTGGGCGGGCGGTGGAACTGGGTGGTGGCCGGCGGGCGTGGGTCGCCGGGCGGCGCAACCGCGCGGCGCAACCGCGGGCCTGTCAGTGATAGTCGGGCGGTGGCTCGCTGTCGTATTCGTAGTCCGGCGGCTCCTCGTCGAAGATGAAGGGCGGCTCCGAATCGGCGTCGCCGAACCGGGACGGGCCGGTGGGCCGGGTGCGAGCCGGCGACGCCGCAGAACCCGCGGACCGAGCCGCGGCCCCCGAGTCCGGAACCCGTGACGGCGCGCCTCCCGAGTCCGGAACCCGTGACGGCGCCGCGCCCGGGGCCCCCGAAGACGCCGCGCCGCCGGCCGGAGTGCCGGCCGAGCCGTGCAGCGTGTCGAGGACGGACTGGCCGAACTTGGCCAGCTTGTTCTGACCGACGCCGCTGACCGTGCCGAGCTGTTCGAGCGTCGAAGGGTTGAGTGCCGCGATCGCTCGCAGCGTCGCGTCGTGGAAGATCACGTAGGCGGGCATGCCCTGTTCCTTCGCGACCGAGGCCCGCCAGGCGCGCAGCTTCTCGAAGGTCGACGCGTCGGCGGGGGAGAGGTCGACGGCGGCCGCCCGTTGCTTGGGGGCGCGGACCTTGGCCGGCGCTTCGCGCCGCATCATCACCTTGGTCTCGCCCCGCAGCACCCCGGCGCTGGCATCGGTCAGCACCAGCGTGCTGTACTCGCCCTCGACCGCCAGCAGCCCCGCCGCCAGCAGTTTGCGCACCACCCCGCGCCACTCGCTCTCGCGCAGCTCGGCGCCGATGCCGAACACCGACAGCTCGTGGTGGCGGAACCGCTTGACCTTGTCGGTCTCCTTGCCGAGCAGGATGTCGATGGACTGCCCGGCCCCGAATTTCTGCCCCCGCTCCCGCTGCAGCCGCAGCACCGTCGACAACAGTTTCTGCGCCGCGACCGTGCCGTCCCACGATTCCGGTGGCGCCAGGCAGGTGTCGCAATTGCCGCAATTCTCCGACATGGCGGTCTGTCCGAAGTAGTTCAGCAGCTGCGCCCGGCGGCACGTCACCGTTTCGCACAGCGCCAGCATCGCGTCGAGATGCTGCGCGGCGTTGCGCCGGTAGGCCAGATCCCCGTCCGAGCTGTCGATCATCTTGCGCTGCTGCACCACGTCCTGCAGCCCGTACGCCAGCCAGGCCGTCGACGGCAGCCCGTCGCGCCCGGCCCGGCCGGTTTCCTGGTAGTAGCCCTCGACGGACTTGGGCAGGTCGAGGTGGGCCACGAATCGGACGTCGGGCTTGTCGATGCCCATGCCGAAGGCGATCGTCGCCACCATGACCAGCCCGTCCTCGCGCAGGAAGCGGGACTGGTTGGCCGCGCGCACCCGGTTGTCGAGCCCGGCGTGATAGGGCAGCGCGGAGATCCCGTTCTGCACCAGGAACTCGGCTGTGCGCTCCACCGAGGCGCGCGACAGGCAGTACACGATGCCGGAATCGCCGGGATGTTCGGTGCGCAGCAGGTCGAGCAGCTGCTTGCGGGGCTCGTTCTTCGGCACGATCCGGTATTGGATGTTGGGCCGGTCGAAGCTGGCCGTGAAGTGCCGCGCGCCGATGAGCTGCAGGCGGGTCGCGATCTCGTCGCGGGTGGCCGTCGTGGCGGTGGCCGTCAGCGCGATGCGCGGCACCTCGGGCCAGCGCTCGTGCAGCATCGACAGGCCCAGATAGTCGGGCCGGAAGTCGTGCCCCCACTGCGACACGCAGTGCGCCTCGTCGATCGCGAACAGCGAGATCTTGCCCCGGTCGAGCAGCCGCTGGGTGGCCGCCACACCGAGCCCCTCGGGCGCGACGTAGAGCAGGTCGAGGTCGCCGTTGACGAATTCCGCCTCGACCGTGCGCCGCTCGTCGTAGTCCTGCGCGGAGTTGAGGAAGCCGGCCCTGACGCCGACCGTGCGCAGCGCGTCGACCTGGTCCTGCATCAGCGCGATCAGGGGGGAGATGACGACGCCGGTGCCCGGGCGCACGAGGGCCGGGATCTGATAGCACAGCGACTTGCCGCCACCGGTCGGCATCAGCACCAGCGCGTCGCCGCCGGCGGCCACGTGCTCGATGATCTCGTGTTGCTGCCCGCGGAACGACGGGTAGCCGAACACCCGGTTGAGGACGTCGACCGCGCCCGAGCCGTACGCGGAAACCTGGTCTGCCGAAGTCACCCCGCGACAGTACAGAGAAACGCCGCCCTCGCGCGAAGCCCTGTGGACAACCCCCGGCCTGTGGACAACCGGCCGGCGGCCCGACGATCTTGCTATGCGCCGCGGGGCGACAGCGACACCAGCGCGAGGATCAATTGCGCTGGTGAACCGGCTTCCGCGTCCAGGACCAGGGCGGCTTTCTGGGCCTCGTGCCGCCCCCTGACGTAGTGCAGCGCCGACACGCCCGCGCTGGACAGGTGGGTCACCGCCGAGAGGTCCACCGTCAGGGGGACTGTGCCACCCCGGCTGCGGCGCAGCAGTTCCTGGCGGGCGGGCACCGCTGTGGTCGCGTCGAGAGGCCCCTCGACGCGGACCCTGGTCTCGTCGCCGCCGGGCAGCTCGACGATGCGGAACTCCGGTTCGGCTCGGGGCTCGCCGCGGTGCGGACGCGGGGACGTCGCCATGGCGACGTCCAGCAGCCGCGCGGGACGGCTCAGCAGCTTCTCGACCGCGGCGGCCGTTCCCCCGGCGTCGCGGTCGACCTTGAGATGGTCGACCAGCTGCGCGGCCAGGGCCAGCCCGCGGCCACGGGTGACGCTGGCCCGCGGTTCCTGCCACTTGCCCTCGTCGCGCACCGAGGCCGTCACCGCCCCGGCGGGGGTCAGCGAGGCCTGGACCGTCACGGTCGACGACGGGGACGAGCCGGCGTGCTCGATCGCGTTGGCCAGCAGTTCACCCATCGCGTGCTGCAGGGCGAAGGTGTCCTCGACGGTGGCGCCGACCGCGGTCAGCCACTCGCCCAGCGCCCGCCGGGTCGTGCGCAGCTCGATGGGGGAGGCGGACAGGCTCAGGCGCATGTCGGGTACGACCGGCACGCGCTGCACGGCCAGCAGCGTGATGTCGTCGGTGTGGCCGGTCGCGCGGACCAGCAGTTCGACCGTCTGGTTGCAGACCCGCTCGGCCGGTGAGGCAGCCGGATCGTGCAGGGCCCGGCCGGCGGCGCTGTCGGCCGCCACCTGAGCCAGCTCCGACGAGCTGGTGGCGTGGGTGCGGCCGGGGCGTTCGAGGATGCCGTCGCTGTAGAGCAACAGCAGTTCATCCGCGTCGAGCCGGTCGGAGCGTACGGGGAAGGCTCCGCCGGTGCCCAGCGGCGCCCCGCCGGTCGGAGCCAGGTAACGCGTCGAGCCGTCCAGGGTGATCACCAGCGGCGCGGGGTGGCCGGCCGTGCAGTACGTGATCTCGCCGCTGACCGGGTCGAGTGCCACCAGCACCACCGTGGTCGCGTGGGCGGCCGGCACCCGCGACGCGAACCGGTCGGCCGCGGCCAGCGCCTCGACGATGCCCGCGCCGTCCTCCAGCCTGTCCTGCAGCACCGCGCGGAGCTGGCCCATCACGCCTGACGCGCGCACCCCGTGGCCGACCACGTCACCGACGATGAGGGCGATGCGCCCGTCGCGCTGGGCGACGGCGTCGAACCAGTCCCCACCGGCGGCCGTGTCGGCCTCGGCCAGCAGATAGCTGGCGGCGACCCGCGCCCCGGGCAGCACCGGCAGACCGGGCGGCAACAGCTCGCGCTGCAGGGCCGTCACGACGCTGCGGCTTTCCTCGTAGCGCTGCCGCAGCTCGGCTGTCTGTGCGGCGGCGTCCTGCCGTTGCCGCACCATCTCGGTGACGTCGAAGCCGACGCCGATAACGCCTCGCCGTTCGCCGTCGACCGTCCACGGCGTGATGCTGAAATTCACGTACAACTCGTTCACCGAGCCGTCGGGCGCCGTGAGGTGAACCCGCCACTCGCGCCCGTCGACCGGCTCGCCGGTGCGGTAGACCTCGTGGCAGGCGTCCACGATCTGCTGCCCCATCAGGTCGCTGAGCACCTCGCGGATGGGCCGCCTGCGGAACTCGCGGCCCGGGATCACCGCTCGGGTGGCCGCGTTGAGCGTGAGCACCCGCAGCTCGGGCCCCTCGAAGACGGTCAGGATGAAGGGCACCTGGTCGACCGCGGTGAGCAGCAGCGTGGGGTCGTGGGCCATGGGCTCATCCTGCCGGACGAGGGGGCCCGGGCGTCACTCGGCGAGGGGTAACTCGATCGTGTGAGCCGTGTGCGAGGCCTTGGTGGCGAGGTAGCGCACATTCGCCGCCGACATGTGCACCCCCGTCGGCACCCGCTGGGCCACTTCGATGCCGCTCTTCTCCAGCTGGATCGCCTTGTCGGGGTTGTTGCTGAGCAGCCGGATCCGGTCGGCGCCCAGGGCGAGCAGCATCTGGGCGGCGGCCGAGTAGTCCCGCTCGTCCTCGCCGCGGCCGAGCGCGACGTTCGCCTCGTACGTGTCGAGCCCGGAGTCCTGCAGCGCGTACGCGTCGAGCTTGGCGTAGAGCCCGATGCCGCGGCCCTCCTGGCGCAGGTAGAGCAGGAAGCCACCCTGCTCGGCGATCCGCTCGACGGCCTCGCGCAGCTGGGGCCCGCAGTCGCAGCGCTGGCTGCCGAACACGTCGCCGGTCAGGCACTCGCTGTGCGGCCGCACCAGCGGCGCCCGCCCGCCCGCCGCTGACTTCTTCAGCGCGCGCTGCCAGTCGCCCAGGCCGAGGGCCAGATGCTCCTTGCCGTCGACGAGCCCGTCGAAGGTCATCACCTGTGCGGTGGTCGCGTAGCCGTCGCCGAAACGTAGCGGGACGGTTACTTTCTGCCGCACCGTGGCTTCTAACATCGGTCCTCCTCTTTGGTTCCCCGCTGATCCGCTGTACCCGCTGCCGGAGTCACCGCCACGCAACAGACCGCGAATGTGCCTGTAATCGTGTCGCGGATTATCTTGGACGCAACTGTTCGGCCTGGGTGACGATCGTCGCTCTAACGGAGGCGTCATCGGTGGTTGAGCGTCCTTACACCTTGCTGAGTTGTGGCATGTCCATCGACGGGTATCTCGACGATGCGACCCGCGACCGGTTGTTGTTGTCCAACGAGGCCGATTTCGACCGGGTCGACGCCGTTCGTGCCGGCTGCGACGCGATCCTGGTCGGGGCCGCGACGATCCGGCAGGACAACCCTCGCCTGCTGGTGCGCTCGGCCGAGCGCCGCGCCGCCCGGGTCGCCCGGGGCGAGGCGCCCCATCCGCTGAAGGTCACGGTAACCGGACGGTGTGACATCGACCCGGCCGCGAAGTTCTTCACCGTGGGCGATGTGGACAAACTGGTGTATTGCGCGAGCGGTTCGTGCGGGTCGGCTCGGCAGAAGCTGGGCGAGGTCGCCACGGTGATCGACGGCGGCGACCCGGTCGACCTGCACCGGGTGACGGCCGACCTGGCCGGGCGCGGGGTGCGCCGGCTCATGGTCGAGGGCGGCGGCACGATGCACACGCAGTTCCTCACCGCCGGGCTCGCCGACGAGCTGCAACTGGTGGTTGCGCCGTTCTTCGTCGGCGACTCGCGGGCGCCGCGCTTCGTCAGCGACGGCGACTTCCCGTGGGGGCCGGGCCGCCGGGCCGGCCTGGCCGAGGTGCGCCAGATCGGCGACGTCGTCCTGCTGCGCTACGCCCTGTCCGACCGGTTTGTCCAAAGCAGCCATAAAAGCTAGGCGCCGGCTCGTGCCAGCTCGCGCCCGAGGTGCGGGGCCGGGGCGGCTGCGACACCGTACGGGACCGGCGAGATCGGGGCGGCGACCCGCACCGCGGCCACGGTCCGCAGCTTGACGGCCGCCCGCGTGAGAATGACCACCGCGCCGGGCAGGGCGGCGACGAACGCGAACACCCCGTACACCACCGCGGTCGTAAGGCCCTGGGTGGCGCTCAGCCCGGCCGCGCCGAACGCCCACGCCGTGACGGCCTCGCGCGGGCCCCAACCGCCGATGTTGAGCGGCAGCGACATGGCCAGCAGCGCGAGCAGCATCAGCGGGGCCAGGCGGGTCAGCGACGCCGCCGAGCCGGCCGCGCGGGCCGCCACCACGAACGTGGCCAGGTGACCGACGAGCACGACGACCGAGGCCAGCGTCACGATCGGCCAGTTGCGGCGGGCCAGCAGCCCGGTGCGGATCTCGGCGGCCCCGGTGCGCACGGCCGAGGCGACCCGAGAGCCGCCCTGCCGCAGGCGGCGGAAGGCCAGCGCCAGCACGACACCGGCCAGCAGCAGCGAGCCGAGGACCACAAAAAGCACGAAACCGTGTTGCTGCAGGACGGACAGGACGGGGGAGGGGACGGTGAGCAGCACGGTCACGCCGACGGCGATCAGCACGAGCTGCCCGGCCGTGCGTTCGAGCACCACGGCTCGCACGCTCTTGGCCACGTCGCCCTCGTCGCGCCCGTGCTGCACGGCGCGGTCCACGTCGCCGAGCACCCCGCCGGGCAGCGCGGCGTTGAGGAACAGCGCCTTGTAGTAGTCGGCCACCGCCGTACGGAAGGAAAGCCGCAGGCCGAGGCCGCGCGCCACCAGGCACCAACGCCAGGCGCTGAACACCGTGGTGGCGACCCCGATCGCGAAGGCCAGGGTGAGGGCGGGCCCGTCGATCACCCGCAGGCCGTCGACGAAGGCGCCGGTGCCGAGCTTCCACAGCAGGAAGACCAGGATCCCGGCCCCGCCGAGAATCCTTGCCCAAGCCCAGATACGCCCCACGTCGTCGTCCCCTTCGTCTCGCCCGTCTTCCCCTAGTACGCCAGGACGGGCACAAAGGGTTCAGTCGAAGATCGCCAAAAGATCCACATGCCCGACCGACACGTTCGGCAGCGATGCCAGACGCCCGGCCAGATAGTCGTCGAGGTCGAGCGAGGGCCGCTGCTCACGGGCCGCGCCGACCCAGCCCCGCAGCCACTCGGCGGTCAGCTCGGGGCGGTCCGGGCCCAGCCGCCACGGGCTCGGACGGGTGACGACCGTCGCGCCCGCCAGCTCGAAAGCCTTTCCCGCGTACGCCGGAGCGTCCGGCCCGAGCAGCCGGCGCTCCCCGCTTGTCCGCCGCTGGTGCTCGTCGAACGCCTCGGCGACGGTTGCGTCCAGCGGGCCGGCCGGGTCCAGGCTCACGTCCCCGGCCACCGACAGGGTGAACAGCGCCGGAACCCGGGCCGCGGCCAGCGTCGCCACCAGGGCGTCGATCTCGTCGGAGGTCAGCAGATCGAGCAGCGCCGAACAGGTGACCAGCCCGGTGCCCTCGAGGTCGCGGGTGGTCAGGGCGGTCACGTCGCCGAGCGCGCCCTCGACGGTGACGTCCGGGATCCGCACGTGCGCCGTCGCGTAGTGCAGCAGCTTCGGGTCGCGGTCGGCCAGAATCCAGTGCTGCGGTTTGGGCAGCAGCGGCGCGAGCCAGCGGGCCATCGAGCCGGTGCCGCAGCCCAGGTCGCGGATCACATGGATGCCCTCGGGCAGCCGCTCGACCAGGTCGGCCGCGCGCGCCTCGGCGTCCGCGGGCTCGCGCAGGCCGAGCCAGGACTCACTGAACTCACCGGTCATCGGGGGGCTCCTTCACAGATGGCGGACAGAGCGGAGGCGGTTGCGGACCAGCGCGGGAGGGTTTCCCGGCGGGACCGGGCGGCGGCGCGCAGGCGGTCGCGCAGCGCGGCGTCGGTGAGCCAGGACCGCAGCGCGGCGGCCAGGGCCGGTCGGTCGTCGGGCGGGATCAGCAGGCCGGGCCGGGTGCCGTCCGGGGCTGTGCCGAGCGCCTCGGGCACCCCGCCCACGTTCGTGGCCAGCACCGGGATCCCGCGGGCAAGTGCCTCGGTGACGACCATGCCGTACGTCTCCGCCCGCGAGGCGAGCACAAAAAGATCCGCTTCCCCGTACGCCTCGTCGAGCGCGCCGCCGTGCAGCGGGCCCGCGAAGCGCAGGCGAGGGTCCGAGTGCGGGACAGGTTTGATGATCGCACCGGCGAACGTGCACTGCCAGTCGAGCCCGGCCAGGTCGTTCTCCAGCGCCCCGGCCAGCAGGTCCTGGCCCTTGCGGGGGCTGACCGCGGCCACGCAGAGCAGCCGGCGGCCGGTCGGGCCGGGCACGGTCAGGGGCGCGGGGTCGACGCCGGGCGGGGCGACCTCCACCCGTACGAGATCGTGCATGGTCTTGATGCTGTCGGCCGCCGCGCTGCTGGTGGCAACCACGGTCGCGGCGAGATGCAGGGCCCGCCTTTCCCGGGCGCGCAGGCCGGCGGCCACGTCGGGGGCCAGGCCGGTCTCGTCGCTCAGCGGCAGGTGCACGAGGACGATCAGGCGCAGCCGCTCCGCGTGCGGCTCGAGGATCTCGGGCACGCCGCAGCCGACCAGGCCGTCGATCAGCACGCCGGACCCGTCCGGGATGTCGGCGAGGGCCCGGCCGAGGGCGGTGCGAGCGGCCGGCGCGGGCGAGGGCCACGACCCCGGTACGGCGATCTCGTGCACGTCGGGCAGCAGCGAGAGCACCGTACGGTCGTAGCGGTTACCGCCGCTCGGCGCCGCCGGATCGTCGATGCCGCCGGGCAGCACCGCCCACAACGTCACAGGTCGCGCTCGTACGAGGCCCAGGCGATGTGCGACTCGTGCAAGGTCACCGTGATGCCGGTCAGCCCGGCCGCGCCCGCACCCAGCTCACCCGCCGCGACCTTGCCGGCCAGCCGGTCGGCGATCACCTTGGCCAGGAACTCGGTCGACGTGTTGATGCCCAGGAAGTCGGGCTCGTCGTCGAGGTTGCGATAGCTGAGCCCGCCGCAGATCGCCTGCAGCTGCTGACTCGCGGCGCCGATGTCCACCACGATGTTGTCGTCGTCCAGTTCGGGCCGGCGGAAGGTGGCGTCGACCACGAACGTCGCGCCGTGCAGCTTCTGCGCCGGTCCGTACACCTCGCCGGTGAAGCTGTGCGCGATCATGATGTGGTCGCGGACGGTGACGCTGAACAAGGGCTACTCCTCGGGGTAGTCGATCACGTGGCAGAGGGCCGGAAGGCTACCGTCCGCGAGGCGGGGCAGCACCTCGGGCAGCTCGGCGAAATCGGAATGCCCGGTGAGGAAAGCCTCGAACCGCTCGTCCTTCAGCAGCTCCAGCGAGAGCGCGAGCCGCTCGGCGTAGCTGCGGTGGCGGCCGGGCACGATCCCGCCGACCTGGCTGCCGCGGATCGTGAGCCGCCGGGAGTGGAAGTGCTCGCCCAGCGGCACGCTGACCTGCTTGTCGCCGTACCAGCTGAGCTCGACGACCGTGCCCTCGGCGCGCACCAGCTCCAGCGAACGGGTCAGCCCGGCCTGCGTCGCGCTGGCGTGGATCACCAGGTCACAGTCGCCGAGCGCGTCCTGCGGCGTGGCGAAGTCGACGCCGATCCGGGTGGCCAGTTCGGCGCGCCTCTCGTCGACGTCGACGAGCTGCAGGCGTACGCCGGGAAAGCGCGCGAGAATCGCGGCGGCGCAACCACCCACCATGCCCCCGCCGACCACCGCGATCCGGTCGCCGATCGCCGGGCGGGCGTCCCACAGCGCGTTGACAGCGGTCTCGACCGTGCCCGCAAGCACCGCCCTGTGCGCGGGCACACCCTCGGGCACGACAGAAACCGTCGTGACCGGCGCGACAAACCGGGTCTGGTGGGTATACAGGCTGAAGACGGTCCGTCCGAGCAGCTCAGAGGGGCCTTGCTCGACGACGCCGACGTTGAGGTAGCCGTATTTGACGGGGGCGGGGAAGTCGCCCTCCTGGAAGGGGGCACGCATCGCCGACCACTGGCTCTCGGGAACCCGCCCGCTGAACACCAGCGTCTCGGTTCCCCTGCTCACACCCGTGTGAAGCGTGCGTACGAGCACCTCGTCCGGCCCCGGCGCCCCGATGGCGACCGGGCGGATCTCGCCCCGCCCCGGCTCGGCGATCCAGAAGGCGTACGCGTCACTCGTCATGGGTTTTCCTCCGCCCGCTAGGGGTTCTTTCCTCCGCCCGCTGAACCGAACGCCGTCCGAACTCGTGTCAATCGCTGACGACGGCAACCATACGCGGCGGCCGATCTTGCACATGGAGGCCACGGTGACATCAGTAACCGCACCCACCGGAGTCGGCTCCTCGCGTGCCCCGGTGGTCGGACTGGCCGCCCAGCTCGCCCTGCTGGCCCTGCTCGGCAGCACCCTCGGCCTCACCGCCACCGGCCTGATCGCCGGCGCGGCCTACGGCCTGGTCCTCTGCGGCCTGCTCGGCGCCGGGCTCGACCGCGCCGGCCTGACGACGATCGGCCCGGCGAACGCGGTCACACTGGCCCGCGCGCTGCTGGTCGGCGCGGTGACCGCGATGGTGGTCACGTCGTTCGCCCAACCGGTCAGCACCCCCGTTCTGGTGGTGATCGCCGGGGTGGCCCTGGCCCTGGACGGTGTGGACGGGCAGGTGGCCCGCCGCACCGGGAACACAACGGCCCTGGGCGCCCGCTTCGACATGGAGGTCGACGCCTTCCTCATCCTGGTGCTCAGCGTCTACGCGGGTGACCGTTTCGGCTGGTGGTGGGTGGCGATCGGGGCTTTCCGGTACGTCTTCGTGGCGGCTGCCCTCTTTGCTCCGTGGCTCAACGCCGCTCTGCCGCCCCGGTTCTCGCGCAAGGTGGTCGCGGCTCTGCAGGGGATTGTGCTGGCGCTGGTCACGGCCGATCTGCTGCCGACCTTTTTGACCATGGTCGCCCTGACCGTTGCTCTGGGGTCGTTGACCTGGTCGTTCGGGCGGGATTCTCTGTGGCTCTACAAGGCTTCGCGGATTCGGGCTGCGGCTCGGGAGCGGTGGTCGGGGGCTGCTCCGGCTCTGGTGCATTGAGTTCGGTCGCCCGTGGTCGCTTTCATGCGCCCACCGGATTTCGACGGTCACCCTGTGTGTATTGGTTGCGCTGGTCTTTTGGTGAGTTCCTTTGGTCACCCTGAGACTTCGGTCGCGGTGACCACTCGCGGCCGCTTCTCGCCGCCGGCCGGCTGCAACTCATCATTCTGGGGTCCGGGCCGAAAACCCGATAAACCCTTTGTCACCCACCCGGCGGAGCGGTCTCTCTCTTCTTTGACCGCAACCACCGAATGATGAGTTGCGGCAGGCGCAAGCGATGGACGGCCGTAAGTGGTCACCGCGACCAAAGTCCTGGCGCGACCAGAGTAATCCATCAAACGACCAGCGCGAGCGAAGCGATCAAGAGTAACCGCCGAAATCCGGTGGGCGCACCAATCACTGCACCCGGAAAGCGGCGTCGTGCCCCCCGAAGACATCCGGATGCAGAATCGCAGCGATCGCCTCGACCC
Source organism: Paractinoplanes brasiliensis (assembly GCF_004362215.1). Classification (NCBI taxonomy): domain Bacteria; kingdom Bacillati; phylum Actinomycetota; class Actinomycetes; order Micromonosporales; family Micromonosporaceae; genus Paractinoplanes; species Paractinoplanes brasiliensis. Next base: position 189,717 of record NZ_SNWR01000002.1, read on the forward strand.
CGTCGACCAGACGCGGACCCGGCCGCACGATCAACCCGTCGGCATCGAGCGCCCACACCTCGGCATCGGGGAAATGCGGCGCGACCACGCGAGCCTGCGAGATCGCCCCTTCCAGGTGAAACCCGCACGGCGTGACGAGAACAACCTCGGGATCAGCAGCCGTCAAAGCCGCGTACGTCGTCTCGACCGACCGCGCGCCCCCATTGGCGGCCACCGGCTCACCTCCGGCCGCCGTGACCAGGTCAGGCACCCAATGCCCGGCGGAGAACGGCGGCTCGACCCACTCCACGATCGCCACCCTCTTCCGAGGCCTCCCGGCGACGGCCTGCTCGACTGATTCCAGCCGCTTGCGCAACCCGGCGATCAGGGTCTCGGCGCGTTCGGGGACGCCGGCCGCGTCGCCCACGGCCTGGAAGGTCTGCAGCACCTCGTCGAGGCTGTACGGGTCGAGCGACACCACATCAGCGCGGCAGCCCAGGTGGTCGAGCGCATCGGTGACATGGCCCGACGGCAGCGCACACACCCGGCACAGGTCCTGCGTCAGGATCAGGTCCGGGTCCAGCCCGGCGAGGGCGTCCGCGTGCAGGGTGTAGAGGTCACCGCCGTCGGTGAGCCTGGCCTTCACGTACGCGTCGATCTCGGCGGGGGTCATGCCGCGCGTGTCCTTGCCGCCGACCACCACCATTTTCTCCTGGCGGGCCGCCGGAGGCTCGTCGCATTCGAAGGTGACCCCGGCCAGTTGGTCGCCGAGGCCGAGGGCGTAGACGATTTCGGTGGCCGACGGGAGAAGCGAAACCAGGCGCATGCGCCCAGTGTCTCCCGGCGGGTCAGCCGAAAGTCGTAGCGGCGCCGCTGGATCTGGTCCGCGGGCGGATGCCGGCGGGGGTGCGGCCGTCGATGCTGGTCCTAACTGATCGGCAGGGGGAGAACGATGACGACGGCACCGCTCGAGCACACGGACGTGATCGTCCTGGACTATCTCGCCGCCCTGTGGGCGGAGAGTGAGGACCTGGCGCCCGAGTTGCGGGACGAGCTGATGACGACCGTGGCTGACTACATCGCCATGCGCCGGACGTCGCCGTCGTCACCGATCACGGACCCGGCCGAGATCCTGCGCCGGTTAGGGCCGCCGGAAGCGCTCGTGGCGGCCACCCGGCGTGGCTACCTGCCCCCGCACCTGAAGTTGCCCGCCCTGATCCCGCCTCCCCCGCCGGCCGCCACCGGTGGGGGAGCGGCGGTGGGCGGCGCGGCCGAGTACACCGCGATCGGGCTGATGACGGCGGGTGCGTTCGTGATGCCGGGCGTCGGACCCTTCGCGGGGATGCTGATGGCCAGCGCGTCGCCCCGGTGGACGCCGGCCGAGAAAGCCACCGGCTGGTTCCTGACGATCGGCTCGGGCACGGCCGCGTTCGCCGCCGGGCTGTTCTTCCTGATGCTGGGCACGGCCAACTCCGCCGGCCTGCTGTTCTGCTACATGGTCGCGGTGGGCGGCTCGATGTTCGCCGGCATGCGCATGCTCGACGCCCTGCGCCGCCCGTAGAACGCTCGGGCCGCGGTGCGTGTGTCCGTCGGTCCCGCCGGCGTCGCAGTGGGATCAGGCCGGCTGCGTGCGGCGGCCGGCCTCATCGAGGATCTCGTCGATCACCTGGGCCCACACTGCCATCGGAGGGTACTCGTGGCCGACGCCCTCCAGCCACACCAGCCGTGAGCCGGGGATCTCGGCGCACATCGCCTCGGCCTGCGCCGGCGGAACCACCGGGTCCAGTGTGCCGTGCAGGATCAGCGTCGGGGCGGAGATCTCGCCGAGCCGGTCGCTCACCGGCGGGCCGGCGGCGCAGCGCAGATGGTTCGTCCGGGCCGCGGTCATGTCCTGCGTGCGGTCGAAGACCCGCTCGGCCAGGCGGCGCAGATGCTGATCCTCGGCGGTGAACGGGCCACCCGTGCTGCGCGTGGCGGACACGATGCCCTCGACCGCGCACCGGCGATCCGACCAGCGCCGCTCGGCGTCCACCTGGCTCAGCGCGTACGGGGGGAAGGTTGTGCTCGACGCGATCAAGGTGAGCGACAGGAGCCGGTGCGGGCGCTCGACGGCGATGCGCTGGGCCAGACCGCCGCCCATCGAGAGGCCGACCAGATGGGCCCGGCGGAGGTTGAGCGCGTCGAGCACACCCAACGCGTCGTGGGCCAGGTCGACATCGGAGTACGGCGGTGGGCCCGGCCCGAACGATGTCGACCGGCCGGTGTCGCGGTGGTCGTAGCGGACCACGAAGCGCCCGCCCGCGGCCAGGCGGCGGCAGAACTCGTCGTCCCACCAGTCCATCGAGCTGCTCGCGGCCGCGATCAGCAGCAGGGCGGGATCGCCGGGCTCGCCGAAGGTTTCCACACACAGCTCGATGCCGTTGACCGGCACCATCGTCTCGGTCACCACTTGAGTATTGTGGGCATCACACTTGACAGGCAGGTTAAAACTGGATCACTCAGCCGTGCCGGTCCGCTGTGAAATGCCTTGTTCGGCGGCTGGGGTGTGCTGCGATGTTCGAGTGCTTCCGGACCTGAGCGAATTCACGCCGCACCGGACGGTGTTCGACGCCCCGTTCGAGGGGGAGCCCGTGCCGGGGTTGCGGGCCGACTACTTCCGGCGTCCCGAGGGGGACAGGGTCGCGACCGTGGGCTGCTACTCGGTGGGTGGTCGCGAGTTGCTGAGGGCGTGGGGGTACGCGGACGAGGAACATTGCCGCCACAACGCCGTCAAGGATCCGTCGGGGGAGTGGCATGCCGCGGCCGACGGGTGTCCCGATGTGGAACTGGTGCGTGACGGCCAGGCCGTGGTCGGCCTGGCCGTGCGGGCGCCGTCGGGCGAGTGGATCAGGGCTTGACCGTTGTGGCCCGGGCTTGACCTCGGAGTCCCGGCGGCCGTTCGTCAGGGCTTGACCGGGGCGGGGCGGTTGGCTCTGGCCTGTTGACGCACCACGCGCAGCGAGACGGTCGTCAGGGCGATGGCGATCACGAAGAGCGACAGGTGCAGGTACGGGTTGGCGATCGGCGCGAACCCGATGATCGCCACCGGGATCTGCACGACGGCGATCAGCCCGGCCAGCCACCACCGGTTTCCGCCGCTCCACAGCAGCGCCGTCCACACCGGCGCGGAGACCACGACCAGGGTCAGGGCATCGAGCAGGGCGTGCATCGCCGTGTTGTGAACGGCGTTGTGGGCGAAGGCCTGCGCGGGCGTGGCGAACCAGAGGCCGGCGAGGACAAGGGCGAGTACGGCGGCGGCACGACGCATGGGTTCCTCCAGCGTGATGGGACCGTTGCTCTGTGTCATCACCGTACGGACTCGGTGCCGGTGCCGTAAACGTTCACTCATGCCACGTGCGCGTCATTCACGCCTTCACGCCGCAGGTCACCCGGATCGCCGGATTCGTCCGATCGGCTGTCGGCCGCCGCCCGACCGGGGAGCGGCCCCGCCGTCAGGCCGGGCATGGTCACCCGCAACGGCGATCGACCGTATTGCGTGCCGTTCCTACGCTCACGGCGTGCGCAGACTCGCGGTGGTGCTGGTCCTGCTGGCGCTGCTGCTGGACGGTTTCGGACCGGTTCCGCCGGCGTCGGCGCGGCAGGCCGTGGTGACCCGCGCGCTCGCCCTCGCCCGTGGCATTGACCGGCCGCTGCCGACCACGCTGTGGCACCGCGTGCGTCTCACCGGCCGTCACCCGATCATCCTGTTCAGCCACGGGCTGGGCGGCCTGCCCCGGCAGTTCGCGCCGCTGGCGGAGGGGTGGGCCGAGGCGGGGTACGTGGTAGCGGCGCCCGCCTACCCGCACACGAACGGGCGGGTGCGGGTCGACCGGCATGACATCGTCAACCAGCCGGCCGACGCGGCGTGGGTGATCAAGGCGGTGCGAGCGCTGGACCGCGCGGCCGGGGACCCCCTGGCCGGGCACCTCGACGTGGACCGGGTGGTGGCGGTCGGGTTCTCTGCCGGGGGCACCACGACACTGGGGCTGTTCGGGCCCGGGCATCCGGCGTACCTGCGGGCCGGGGTGGCGATCAGCGGACGGCGGCCGATCGCCTACGGCGGGCCCGCTGCGCCGCTGCTGTTCCTGCACGGCGACCGGGATCGGGTGGTTCCGCTGCGGGCGGGCCTGGACGCGTACTCGTCGGCGCCGTTCCCGGCAAAACAATTCGTGACCCTCCAGGGTGCCCGTCACGGAGAGTTTTTGCGCCCTGGAGACGCTCGGTATGCCCGGGTGTCGGGTCGGATTCTGGCCTTCCTCCAGGCGAATGTCCCGGTCGCCGGACTTCGGAGTCTGTACCCGGAGTGATACCGGTGGGTGCTTTCCTCGTCCGTTCGGTTGGCTCGGTACTGTGAGTGAAGTTGCCTAGGGTGTTCCCGTGCGCCTCATCCATATTCCCGTGACCGCCGCTGTCACTCTGAGTATTGCTGCTGCTTCTTACTCTCAGTTCGACGCGAGGGCCGCCGAGCGGCAGGCCCGGAGTGTTGCCGAGAAGGCGACGTGCCGGGCGGTCGACTCCGCGATCCTGGCCTACGCCGGCGTGCACGGGGACGCCCCCAAGACGGTCCGCGAGCTGGCCGGTTACGTGAAGGGCGACATCTCCGGCTACCGCATCGTCCGCGGCGAGGCGGCCGGGCCGGGCTGCGCCTGACCCCGTCCTCGGCGACGGCCCGCGGCTCGGTACATGCCTTGACAGTTATATAACGTCGGTGGCATGTTGAAGGGGTGGATGCCCTCGCCGCCCTGGCCGAGCCGACCCGCCGCCGGATCGTGGACGCGTTGCGGCTGCGGGAGTGCACGGTGGGCGAGCTCGTGGAGACGCTCGCGATGAGCCAGCCCGCGGTCTCCAAGCACCTTCGGGTGCTGCGGGAAGCCGGGGTAGTCACCGCGCGGATCCGGGCCCAGCAGCGGGTCTATCGGCTCGAACCCGGGCCGTTCCGCGAGCTCGACGCCTGGCTGGCGCCCTATCGGCGGATGTGGACGCACCACCTCGCCGAGCTGGAGCGGCACCTGGAGCACAAGACGGGCGACGGGTCGTCACCCGAGGGCCCGGCGGCGGCCCGTGCCGGGCAGGCCGATCAACCCGCCTCGAAGCCGGGGAACGGTCGAGGGGCTGGTCAGGATGGAGGAGAACGGTGAGTTTTGATGTCGGTGCGGCGAGGGACGCGCGGCTCGAAGGGGCCGGTGAGCCGTGGACTCTGGTGTTCGTCCGGGAGCTCCGGCAACCGCCGCCGGTGGTGTGGGAGGCGCTCACCGACCCGGCCGAGCTCGACCAGTGGGCGCCTTTCGTTCCCGTACGGGATCTCAACGAGCCCGGTGTGACCACGTTCACGATGGTGGACGGGGACAACCGGGAGGACACGCCGGCCGTGGTCCGGGTGGTCGAGGCGCCCAAGGTGCTCGAGTACACCTGGGGGCAGGACCTGCTGCGGTGGGAGCTGGAACCGGCCGGTGACGGGACCCTGCTGACGCTGCGTCACACGCTTGTCGAGCCGAGCGACCCGGCCTCGGTCACGACCGGGTGGCATGTCTGCGTCGTCGTGCTGCAGCACCTCCTGGACGGCGATCCGCACGGTGTCATCCGGGGGCGGGAGGCCGAGCGGTACGGCTTCGACGCGCTCCGGGAGGCGTACGGGAAAATCCTCGGGAGGGCTGCCGGTTAAGTTGGTCGCATGGACGTTGTGATCGGGATCGACACGGGAACGACCGCGACCAAGGGCATCGCCGCCGCGCCGGACGGCAGCCTGCGCGCGTTGACCAGCGTCCACTACCCGTTGAGCGTGCCCGGTTCGGGGCGGGCCGAGCTCGACCCGTTCGCTCTGCGCGACGCCGCGGTCAAGGCCCTGATCGACATCGCCGCAGCCTGCCGCGACAACGGGGATCGTGTGGTGGCGATCGGCCTCAGCGCCTTCCTGCACGCGGTGGTGCCGATGGAGGCGGACGGCGCCCCGCTGGGCCCGCTCGTCACGTGGGCCGACGGCCGGGCGGGGGAGCAGAGCGAGCGCATCGTGGCCGACGGCCGGGGCAGAGGGCTGCAGGCCCGTACGGGAACGCCGGTCCACCCGATGTCGCCGCTGACCAAGCTCGCCTGGTGGCGTGACAACGATCCGGCGGCGCTGCGGTCGACGCCGCGCTGGGGCGGTGTCAAGGAGCTCGTGCTGGCCGGGCTGGCCGAGGGGCCGTTCGTGGTGGACCTGTCGATCGCGAGCGGCACCGGGATGTACGACATCCACGAGCGGCGCTGGGATCCGGAAGCCCTCGAGGTCACGGGTGTGCGGCCGGCCCAGCTGGCCGAGGTGCTGCCCACGACCACCCGGCTGCGGCTGCGTGCCGACGTGGCACGGGCCGCCGGCCTCGACCAGGAGACGCCGCTGATCATCGGGGCGGCCGACGGCCCGCTGGCCAACCTGGGAGTCGGCGCCATCCCGCCCGGGGTCGCGGCGATCTCGCTGGGCACCAGCGGCGCCCTGCGTACGGTGGTCGATCGGCCCACGGCCGACAAGGCGGGCCGGTTGTTCTGTTACGCCCTGACCGAGGACCGATGGGTGATCGGCGGCGCGGTCAACAACGCGGGCTCGGTCGTGCGCTGGGCGGGGCAGAGCTTCGCGGGCGGATTCGAGCGGCCGGGCGCCGAGGGCGAGGACGCCGACGAGCGCGACGCCGCCCTGCTGATCGAGGCCCAGGGCGCCCCGGCCGGCAGCGACGGCCTGCTGTGCCTGCCCTACCTGCTCGGCGAGCGCGCCCCGTGGTGGCGTCCCGGCCTGCGCGGCGCCTACCTGGGTTTGCGTCGTGAGCACGGGCGCGCCCACCTCGTCCGCTCGGCTGTCGAGGGCGTGTGCCAGCAGCTCGCCCTGGTCAAGGATTCGTTCGCGGCCGAGGGCATCGAGCTTTCCTCCGTACGGGCCACGGGCGGCGCGGTCGCGTCGGAGCTCTGGGTCGGGGTGCTCGCGGCCACGCTCAACCTGCCGGTGTCGGTGGCCGACACCCCGGAGGGCACGGCGCTCGGGGCGTGCCTGCTGGCCCGGCACGCCATCGGTGAGCTGCCCGACCTCGACGCGGTGGCCGAGTTCGCGCCGCTCGGCACGCGCACCGAGCCCGACCCGGTCGACGCCGAGCTGTACGCGCGGTTGCGGCCGCTCGTCGAGACGTCGGCGCTGGCCGTGCTGGACGTGGTCAAGGAACTCGACAAGCTCGCGCCGCAGCCACTGCCCACCACCGAGAAGGCGGTGCCGACCGGCCCGCGTTGACGGCCCCGGCACGCCGCACACCGCACACCGCAAAGGACAGCAGGCATCGCATGGTGAGCATTCCGCGCGTCGTGATCGGCGCGCCCGCTTCGGGGCAAGGCACGACCACGGTGGCGACCGGGCTGCTCGCGGCTTTCGCGCGTCGCGGGCTGGCGGTGTCGCCGTTCCAGGTCGGACCCGGCCACCTCGACCCCGGACATCACGCGCTCGCGGCGGGCCGGCCGGGCCGCAACCTCGACCCCGTGCTGGCCGGCGAGGGCCTGGTCGGGCCGCTGTTCGCGCACGGCTCCGCGGGCACGTCGCTCGCTGTTGTCGAGGGCGCGCAGGGCCTGTACGACGGACGCGCCGGCGCCGGCGACACCGGCTCGACGGCCCAGGTCGCCCAGCTGCTCGACGCCCCCGTGATCCTCGTGGTCGACGCGGCGGCTCAGGGGCGCTCGATCGCCGCGCTGGTCCACGGTTTCCGGAGTTTCGGCAACGTCCGCATGGCCGGCGTGATCCTGAACCGGGTCGGCTCCGACCGGCACGAGACGATCCTGCGCGAGGCGTGCGAGGAAGTCGGCACCCCCGTGCTCGGGGCGCTGCCCAGGGCCGGCGCTGTGGCTGTGCCCTCGGCGCCGTCGGCCGAGGCCCAGGAATCGGTGGGCGCCCTGGCGTCGCTGATCGAGTCGTCGGTCGACCTGGCCGAGGTCATGGCGATCGCCCGCTCCGCCCCGCCGCTCGACGTGACGCCGTGGTCGCCGCAGGGGGAGGAGCCGGTGGCGGGCCGCCCGGTGGTGGCGCTGGCCGGCGGTCCCGCGTTTTCTTTCGCGTACGCCGAGACGGCCGAACTGCTGCGCGGCGCGGGCGCCGAGGTCGTCACCGTGGACCCGCTGCGCGACGAGGCCCTGCCCGCCGGCGCCCGCGGCCTGGTCGTCGGGGGCGGCCTCCCGGAGGCGTACGCCGCGGAGCTGTCCGCCAACGAACCCCTCCGCAAAGCCGTGGCCGACCTGGCCGCCGGCGGTGGCAGCATCGTCGCCGAGGGCGCCGGCCTGCTCTGGCTCTGCCACTCCCTCGACGGCGACCCCATGTGCGCGGTCATCGACGCCGAAGCAGCCATGACTCCCACGACGACCTCGGGATATCGCGACGCGGTGGCACTGTCCGACAGCCCGCTCGCCCCCGCGGGCACACGCGTCACCGGACACGAGTTCCACCGGAGCACCGTTCATCCTCGCTCGGGCCTCCTGCTTTCCCCGGCCGGCGGGGCGGCCTGGGCCTGGCGCGGCGCTGATCCGGAGGGCTTCGCCACCCCCACGGTTCACGCCTCCTATCTGCGCCTGCACTGGGCCGGAAACCCCGGATTCGCCACCCGCCTGGTCGCCGCGCTATGACGTCCCCGACAGCCGCGACTCCGGGATTGGCCGTTCAGCAGCCCCGGGCCTCGGCATAGCGTCGATCCCATGAGCGCAGCGAGCGTCAACGGGATCACGATCGACTACGACGACACCGGGGCCGGGCGCCCGTTGGTGCTGGTGCACGGGCATCCGTTCGACCGCTCGATGTGGCGGCCGCAGGTGGAGGCGCTGGCCGGCTCGGGATGGCGTGTGATCACCGCGGACCTGCGTGGTTACGGCGCGACGACCGTGATCCCGGGCAAGACGCCGCTGCCGGTGTTCGCCCGCGACGTGGCCGGTCTCGCCGACCACCTGGGGATCGGCGACTTCGTGCTGGGCGGCCTGTCGATGGGCGGGCAGATCGTCATGGAGTGCTACCGGCAGTTCCCGTCCCGCGTCCGCGCCCTGATTCTGGCCGACACCTTCCCGCGCGCCGACACCGGCGAGGCACAGGAGTTCCGGCGCGCCACCGCCGGCCGGATCGAGGCGGAGGGCATGACCGGGTACGCCGAGCAGAACCTGTCGAAGATGCTCGCCGCCCGCAACGTCGACGCGATGCCGGCCGTGGCCGGGCACGTCATGACGATGATGACGAGCGCCCCGCCCGCCGGCGCGGCGGCCGCCCTGCGGGGCCGGGCCGAACGCGACGACTACCGGAAGCTGCTCACCACCGTCGCCGTGCCCACCCTCGTCGTGGTCGGCCGTGACGACGAGTTCACCCCCGTCGCCGACGCCGAGGAGATGCACGCCCTGATCCCGGGAGCGCGGCTGGTCGTCGTCGACCACGCCGGCCACCTGCCGAACCTGGAGCAGCCGGCCGCCTTCAACGACGCGCTGACCGCTTTCCTGGCATCGCTCTGACGGCCGCGCCCGTCAGCTCGGATACGGCCACTCGTGCACCGGCTTGTTCTCGTGCATCAGCGGCAGATAGCGCCGCAGCATCTCGTGCAGGGCGGCCTGCCTGTCCATGCCGTCGGCCTCCAGCGCGTGCAGCGTCTGCACCTGCCAGGCGGCCCCGTTGCGGTGGGTCAGGCAGCGCTGCTCGACGATGCCCAGCAGCCGTTCGCGCTCGCCCTGCGAGACACCCCACCGCTCCAGCCCCAGGTGGGCCATCGGCAGCAGCCGGCGCAGCACCAGTTCGGTGACCTGGATGTAACCCATGCCGGGCCAGAACACGGTGGCGTCGATGCCGTGCCGGGCGCAGGCGTGGAAGTTCTCCTCGGCCGCGCTGAAACTCATCTGCGTCCACAGCGGACGTTCCGCCTCGGCCAGCGTACGGATGAGCCCGTAGTAGAACGCCGCGTTGGCCATCGTGTCCACAACGGTCGGCCCGGCCGGCAGCACCCTGTTCTCGACGCGCAGGTGCGGGCGGCCCCGTACGACGTCGTAGATCGGGCGGTTCCAGCGGTACACCGTGCCGTTGTGCAGCCGTAGCTCGCTCAGCTGCGGGATCTCACCCCGCTCGAGCAGCTCGGCCGGGTCGGCGTCGTCGCAGATCGGCAACAGCGCCGGGAAGTAGCGCACGTTCTCCTCGAACAGGTCGAAGACGCTCGTGATCCACCGTTCCCCGAACCACACCCGCGGCCGTACGCCCTGGGCCCGGATCTCTTCCGAGCGGGTGTCGGTGGCCTGCTCGAACAGCGGGATCCGGGTCTCGCGCCACAACTCGCGGCCGAACAGCAACGGCGAGTTCGCCCCCAGGGCCACCTGCACGCCGGCGATCACCTGGGCCGCGTTCCAGTACGCCGCGAACTGCGCCGGGCTGACCTGCAGGTGGAACTGGGTGCTGGTGCAGGCCGACTCGGGCGCGATCGTGTCGGTCGTGACGGCCAGCCTGTCCACGCCGTCGATCCGGATGTCGAGGTCCTCGCCGCGGGCCGCGAAGATCTGCTCGTTGAGCAGCTTGTAGCGCGGGTTGGCCGAGAGCGCGGCGTCGGTCATGTGCTCGCGCCGCAGGGTGGGCAGGATGCCGATCATCACCGTGTGCGCGCCGACCGTACTGGAGTGCTTCTCGGCGTTGTTGAGACTGGCCCTCAGGGTGCGTTCGAGGTCGGCGTTCTCGTCACCGGCCAGCCGCCGCGGCGGCACGTTGATCTCGATGTTGAACTGCCCGAGCTCGGTCTGGAAATCGGGGTCGGCGATCGCGCCCAGCACTTCCGCGTTGCGCATGGCCGGATCGCAGTTCTCGTCGACCAGGTTGAGCTCTATCTCCATGCCGGTCAGCGGCCGCTCGAAGTCGAACCGGGACTCGCGCAGCATCGCCGCGAACACGTCCAGGCTCCGGCGGATCTTGTGCCTGTACTTCGCACGGTCCTCACGGGTGAAGTTGGCCTGCTCGACGTCCTCGCCCACGGCACACCACCTCTCAACGTCTTCTCAAACTCGCACAGCGCCGGTGTGTCGCGCCAGACGACCTCAAACCATGAGATCGCACGTGGTGTCCCTCTCATATCTTTCGATACAGGCGATGCCGGCGCCGGCGAACACGATCGCAGCGGTACCCTGCCGTACCGGATTTCATCCGGATCAGCACCCTGGGGAGGGCAATATCTTGAACGCGCGGCGCTTGCTGATCGGCGTCGTGGTGACCGTGGTCCTCTCCACGATCCTGACCGTGACTTGGATGACGCTCGGTCCGCTGCGTTCGTCGGCGCCGTCCCCGCACGCCTCGGCCCAGGCCGCGCCGGCCATCACGACCGGCGTCCCGGGCGCCGCCGGCCCGGAGTGGTCGACGGCGTGGGCGGCCGCGCCGTCGTCGGCGAACTACCAGCGCCCGCTCGGCCACACTGTCCGCAACGTCGTGCACACCACGGTCGGCGGGCCCCAGGTGCGCATCCGCCTGAGCAACCGCTTCGGCGTCGCGCCGGTGCGGTTCGGTCACGTCACCGTCGCGATCTCGGCCCACTCCGGCGGCCGCCGCGACGGCGCCAACAACCCTTCCGACGGTACGGCGGTGCGGGGCACCCTGCACGACGTGACCTTCGGCGGCCGGGGCGAGGTGACTGTGCCGGTCGGCGGTGACGTCCTGAGCGACGCCGCGCCCCTCGCCGTCCCCGCCGATGCCGACGTGCTGGTGTCGGTCTGGACCCCGGTCAAGCCGGCCGCGTCGACCTATCACGCCGAGGCCAAGCAGCTTTCCTTCGTCAGCCCCGGCGCTGCCGACCACGCGGGCGACCTCGCCGCCACGGCGTTCACGAAGGGCGCCTCGGCCTGGTTCTACGTCTCGGCCCTCGAGGTGACCGGCGCGTCCGGCACGATCGTGGCCCTGGGCGACTCGATCACCAACGGCGCGGCCTCGACCCCGGGCCGCAACCGGCGCTGGCCCGACCTGCTGGCCGCCCGGCTCGCGTCGGCCGGCGCTCCCGCGTACGGCGTGGCGAACGCGGGGCTGGCCGGCAACAGGATCCTGCTCGACGGGCAATATCCGCGGTACCAGATCACGTCGACGGCCGGCCGGTCGGCGCAGGCCCGGTTCGCCGAGGACGTGCTCGAGCGGCCCGGCGCCCGCACGCTGATCATCTTCGCGGGCATCAACGACATCATCCAGCAGCCGCGGCAGACGGACTTCACCCAGATCACGGCCGGGCTCGCGAACCTCTCGGCCCGGGCGCGCGGACAGGGCCTGCGCGTGGTCGTCGGCACGCTCACCCCGTGGAAGGGCTGGACGACCTACACGCCGGCGCAGGATCAGGTGCGGTTGCGGGTCAACGAGTGGATCCGCACCGGCGGCGACGGCTCGTTCGACGCGGTCGCCGACTTCGACCAGGCGTTGCGCGACCCGGCCCAACCGTTGCGGCTCAACCCGCAGTTCGACGGCGGCGATCACCTGCACCCCAACGACGCCGGCATGATGGCCCTGGCCGCGGCCGTGCCGCTCGACAAGCTGTAAGGCCTGTTCCAAGGTTCAGCGCATCACCGCGGCGACCACCGCGGCGACGATGAGGAAGCCCAGGATCGCCTGCAGGAGCAACGCCGGGCCCAGGTGCGACCACATCGTCGGGATGCGCGGCGTGAGGGGCTGCATGGTGGTCAGGTTGACCAGGCTGACGAGCCGGTGCGGCAGCGTGACGTCCTTCTGCGCGACCGTCCTGAGCTGCACGAGGTCGCCCCGGTGCAGCGCCGACTGGGGTAACTGCCCGTGCATCTCGACCTCGTAGGTCTGGCCCAGGTCGTCGCGGACCCGGACGGGCGTCACCAGGAACTCCGGGCCCTTCTTGAGCTCCTTGAAGCTGCGCCGGCCCGGCTTCATCCGCACCAGTGCGGCCAGCAACTGGATCACGCCGGCGGCGAGGACGACGGCCATCAGCAGCGGCTGGCCGATCCGGACCTCGCGCGTGTACGAGGCCTGATAGCCGGCGAACCGCCCGGTGATGACGGGTCCGACGTGCCGGAGGATCTGCTCGCGGTGCAGGTCGACGTCATCCATGCGAATCACCTCCTGAAGGGTTCTCATATAGTACGGAGAGTCATATCCCACACACCGTGAGTGAATATGGGAGAACCGTAAGCACGTCGCCGACCTGCGGAGACCGGTTTGCCGTTCTTCCTCGTCTGCCACCCCTGTCGCCGAAAAGCTGAAAAGCGCGCGAACGGCACGAATCGGCGGTGAACTGGATTCGTGTTCCGTGAGGTGCCGGCTTCGCGGACGTAGCGGAGGGCGGCAGACGTGGCACCCAACAAGGCGTTCGTGGATCCGGACAGCGTCCTGGCCCGGACCGCCCGGGAGATGCTCCTGGCTCACGCCGGCGGCCGTGGCCCCTCCGGCAGCGTCACCGTCTGCCCGACCTGCGGCCAGGATTTGCCGTGCGCAGCCGGCAGCGCCGCCGCCGAGGTTGTCAGGGCGGCCGGGCTGGCCGAGGAGTCGGGGCTGATCGCCGCGTCCCGGCGGGGGCTGGGGGAGCCGTACGGGGAACCGGGGTCGGGTTTCGACTTCCGTGGCCCGGGGCTGGCCCCGGCGGCCGGAGCGCCCGCCGCCGACGTGGAACCGCCGTGGGCCCCGGGCCCGCCCGGCGCCGGCGAGATCACCGCGACTCCGCAGTCGCCCACCGCCTTCGGGGCTGCCGACGCGTCCAGCGCCTTCGAACCGGCCGCCCCGCCCACCCCGGCCACGGCCTTCGGTTCTGCCGACGAGCCGGCCACGGCTTTCGGATCCGGACCGGAGTCCGTTGCCGAGTCCGGTTCGGCTTTCGGGTCGGGTCCGGCTTCCGGGTCGGGTCCGGCTTCCGGGTCGGGCTCGGGCTCGGGGGAGGAGCGGCCGGCCGAGTTCGGTTCGTCGCTGGCGTTCGGGTCGCCCCTGACCTTCGGTTCGCCGTCCGACGCTCCGGCCGAGGACGAGCCGGCTCGGTCCGAGTACCGGCCGCGGCGGGCCCAGCGCGAGGACGACGACAATCCGGTGACCGGCCCGGGTTACCGCGCCTCCGGGCATGACGGCCCGGTGGGCGTGTCGTTCACCGGCGGGAGCCCGGCCACGTCGTCCGGCCCGGCCACCCGGCCCGGGTCCGGCGACGAGCCGAGCGGCCCGCGCCTCAACCTGAGTTTCAGCGGCGGCACCCTGTCCGCCGAGCCTCCCGCGCTCGACCTCAGCCTGGGCGGCGCCGGATCGTCCCCGTCCGGCCTGCGCCCCGAGCTGAGCGGCGCCGGCGGCGCCGAGCTGGGGGCCCGCCCGATCCCCCCGGCCCCCGGCGGCGACGCGGGGGAGAGCGGCGGCTTGACGCCTGGTGCGGCCCCCAGCGGTCTCGGCAATGCCGGTCAGGGTGGCGGCAACGCCGCAGGACTGTTCGGTGGGCCCGGGGAGAACGGGTCCGTCACGCCGGGCACGGCCGATCCGGCCGGTTCGGGCAGCGGTGCAGGACGAACCGCGCCGGCCGCGAATGGCGCACCGGGCGACGGGGCCACTGCGCCGGCGGCGGCTGGCGACGCAAGCGTTGGACGGGATGTGTCGGCGGCGGGTGGTGGAGCGGGTGATGGGCTGACGGCGGCGGCGGGTGGTGGCGTAGGTGTTGGACGGGATGTGTCGGCGGCGGGTGGTGGAGCGGGTGATGGGCTGACGGCGGCGGCGGGTGGTGGCGTAGGTGTTGGAGGGGATGTCTCGGCGGCGAATGGTGGAGCGGGCGACGGGGCCACTGTGCCGGCGGCGGCGGGTGGTGGCGTAGGTGTTGGACGGGATGTGTCGGCGGCGGGTGGTGGAGCGGGTGATGGGCTGACGGCGGCGGCGGGTGGTGGCGTAGGTGTCGGACGGGATGTGTCGGCGGCCGGTGGTGGAGCGGGCGACGGCCGGACTGTGCCGGGGGCGGGTGGTGGAGTGGGCGATGGCCCGACTGTGCCCGCCGCGAGTGGCGGAACGGAACCGGCGCGCCCGGAGGCGGAAGAGGGAGCGACCAGGAAACCGATGCCGCCCCTGCCGCCGGACTGGCATCAGAGCCGGCCGCTCGACGCCCCCAAGTTCACCCCCGCCCGTCCGGTCTCGCGGTCCGGCGGGCTCAACGGCATGTCCAACGTCCCGGCAGGCCCGGGTAAGCAGCCGCCCGTGCCCGGGAGCCCCGCGCCGCAGCAACCGGCCGCGCTGAACGAGCCGCCTCAGGCTCCGCCCGCCCTCAACTCGCCGCCACAGCCCCCGCCCGCCGTCAACCGCCCGGCGGCCTCGCCCCCGTCTCAGCCCCTGTCTCAGCCCCTGTCTCAGCCCCTGTCTCAGCCCCCGTCTCGGCCCGCGTCGCCGCCCGGCCAGGCGCCGTCCGCCGCTCCGCAGGCAAAGCCGCAACCGGACGCCCCGGACGTCGGCGTCCACCCCACCACCCTGCAGCGGGCGGGCGCCGAGGGCGCTCCGGCGCGGACCGGCTCCGAGCCCTCGGGTCCGGGCGCCCCGCCGGACGGCAACGAGCCATTGGGCCGGCCGAGCTCCGGAACCGGAGCCGGAAACGAGCCGAGCATCCGCGCCGGGAGTGGGCAAAGCAATCGCGCCGGGAGTGGGCAAAGCAATCGCGCCGGGAGTGGGCAAAGCAATCGCGCCGGGGGTGAGCAAAGCAATCGCGCCGGGGGTGAGCCAGGCCTTCGCGCCGAGCAGGAGCCGGGCATCCGCGCCGGCAGTGAGCCGGGTGCCCGCGCCGGAAGCGAGCCGAACGCCCGCGCCGGCAGCGAGCCGGGCACCGGTGCCGGGGGCGAGCCGTCCGGTTTGACGGTTCCCCCGTCCCAGGCGCCGCCCGTCAAGACCCCGCCCGGGTCCACCAGCCAGAAGGATCAAGCGCCTTCCGGTCTGGCCCAGGCCCCCGGTTACGCGGATCAGCCGCCCGCCGGCCCGTCCGCCCCCGTCCACCCGGGGGATCAGGCGCCGAGCGGCTTGCCCGGCCTCGGCAACAGTCCGGGTCGTTTCGGTGCGGGCGGCCCCGAGCAGAACAGCGCTCCCCGGGCGGCGACGAGCCGGGAGCCGGAGAATCCGGGGCAGCTCAACCGCCCGCCCGCGTCGGGAACCAATCCGCGCCCGGCCCGCCCAAAACTCGAGGCACCCAACATGGGCCAGCTCAACAAACCCTTGACCGAGCAGGACCGCCCGGACCCGCCGCAGCAATCCGAGCGGTGAATATCAGCGCTTTTGTTTGAGCGCCTGTCGGCTCGGGCAGTAATGTCGCGATGGGCGGCGGCTGGGCCACAGCTTGGTCGTCCCCGTTACGCACGGCCCCGCTGCGGTCAACGTACTGGCGTCGTCGAGGGGAGCACCGATGCCCGAGAACAGAACGGTCGAGGCTCTCGATCGAGCGGCCGCTCCGGCGACGGACGGTGGCCTCGAGGATCTCGACGCGGCGGCCCTGGAGTATTTCGATCGGATCCGGTCCGGGGCCGAGTCCGAGCGGGCCGCCCTTCGCGACGCCCTGACCCGGCTGTGCCTTCCGTTCGCGGGGCGGCTGGCCCGGCGCTACCGGGGCCGCGGCGAGTCCTTCGAGGACATCGAGCAGGTGGCGCGGCTCGGGCTGGTCAAGGCGATCGACCGGTACGACCCGGGCCGCGGCTCCTTCACGGCGTACGCGGTCATCACCATCTCGGGCGAGATCAAGCGGCATTTCCGCGACAAGACGTGGGGTGTGCACGTGCCGCGCCGGGTGCAGGACCTCAGCCTCGAGGTCGGGCACGCCACCATGATCCTGACGAGCATGCTTTCCCGTACGCCGACCGCCGCCGAGATCTCCGAGCGGCTCGGGTTGCCGCTGGAGTCCGTACGGGAGGCTCAGGAGTCGGCTGCCGGTTACTCGCCGTCCTCGCTGAACGCCCCGATCGGTGGCGGCGACGAGGGCGCGGAGTTCGGTGACCTGCTCGGTGACGTCGACGCCGACCTCGACCTGGTCGACGACCGGGTCACCGTGGCCGACCTGTTGATGCGGCTGCCCGGCCGGGAGCGCCGCATGCTGGCTCTGCGCTTCTACGGCAACTGCACCCAGGCCGAGATCGCCACCGAGCTGGGCATCTCCCAGATGCACGTGTCGCGGCTGCTCACCCGGGCCCTCTCCTGGCTGCGTGAGGCGATGCTGAGCGATGTCCCGCCGCGCTGGGAGGGCGTCGAGACCCGTCCCGAGCGCCACCCCCTGCAGGTCGAGCCGGTGCGCCAGGGCACCGAGGTGATCGCCCGGGTGCGCGGCGAGGTCGACCGGGACACCGCCGAGCGGCTGCGGATCGGCCTGCGGCACGCGATCGCGTTGAGCGAGCGGGACAGGGTCGTGATCGATCTGTCCGGCGTGCCGCTGCTCGACGCGGCCGGCATCGCGGTGCTGGTCGACGCAGCCTCGGCCGCGTCGGTGGCCGAGGTCCCGCTGACGCTGTGCGGCGCCCAGCCGCACGTGGCGAGCATTCTCAAGGTGACGGGCCTGGCCCGCCTGATGCAGAACTAGTTCGTCGGGCGGCGCAGGGAGGCCCAGACCACCTTGCCGTCCGCCGAGGGCACGCAGCCCCAGGTCTGCGCGGTGGCGTCGACCAGCAGCAGACCTCGGCCGCGACCGGTTGCGGGCGGCGGCCCGATCGGCGGGCCCACCTGCTCCGGCGAGCCGTCCCGTACGGCGATGTGCAGGTATCGCGAGCGCAGCGACACGTTCAGCGTCATCATCGTGTGGGCGTGGTCGATCACGTTGCTGACCAGTTCGGTGGCGATCAGGCAGGCCGGCCCGACCAGGTTCGGCAGGTCCCACCGCAGACAGGCCTCGGTGGTGAGATCGCGGGCGTGGCGGGCGGCGCCGCGGATCGGCAACAGGTCGTCGGAGAGGGCGAGCACCGTCGCCGCGGGATCGCCGGCCAGCCGGTCGCATGCCGCGGCGAGGCTGTCGGCCACGGCGAGGTGCCGGAAGGGGGGCCCGTTCAGGAGCTCGCAGGTCGCCTGCTGGGGGGCGCACAGCACCATCGGGGTGCCGGGCCACCGGGTGGCCTGCCGGTTGGCCGCGGTGAAGACGGCGAGCGCCAGCGGTTCGGTGACGACCATCCGGGAGAGGTCGACCAGCAGGGCGTCGGGCTGCTCGGCCACCGACTTCACCATGTTCGTGTACAGCCCGGACACCTCGGTCATCCCGAGGGCTCCGGACACCGTCGCGATCAGGTGCAGGCCGTTGAAGTCGACCCCGTACTCGATTGCCATGTTGCCGCCTTTCGAGTCCGGGCCGTGCTGGGGGTTACCCGCGGTGAGCGACCGGCAAACAGGGGTCAGTTCGGTTCGACCGCCCCGGTCTCCATCACGATTATCGCGCCTTCGGGCTGGACGCCACCCTCGCGTCGTCGCAGCGGAGTGCACGCCACCCGCACCGAGACCGTACGGCCGCGCCGGTTGACCGCGTCAACCTGCAGTTCGGCGCCGGCCACCTCGGCCTGCAGGGCGGAACGCAGGATCGGCCGCAGGCGCTCGATGGGCAGCCCGATGTCGAGGTTGAGGAAGTGCCGGCCGATGACCTCGCCCGAGCGCAGGCCCCACAGGTCCTCGGCGCGGCGGTTCCACATGCGGATGCGCAGATCGGGGTCGACCACCGCCACACCCGCTTGCATGCTGGTCAGCACCGTCTCGAGGAAATCGTTGGCCTCGTCGAGCTGGGTGCTGGAGATCCGCAGCTGGTCGTTGATGCTCTGCAGCTCGTCGTTGGTCGACTGGAGCTCCTCGTTCATCGTCTCCAGTTCCTCGTTGGTCGACTGGAGCTCCTCGTTGGTGGTCTCCAGTTCCTCGACCGTGGACTGCAGCTCCTCGACCGTGGACTGCAGCTCCTCGTTGGTGGTCTCCAGTTCCTCGTTGGTCGACTGCAGTTCCTCGTACGCCGCCTCGAGCTGCTGGTTGGCGTGTTCCAGCTCGTCCTTGAGGCGCCGGGAGGCTGTCACGTCGTGGAAGACGAGGTTGACGCCGAGCAGGCTGCCGTCCGCCCCGGCGAGCGGGCTGATCTGCGCCTCGAGGTTGATCGGCTCGCCGGCGCGCATGTGGTCGATGTCCTCGATGCGCAGCGTGCGGCGTTCCAGCTGGGCCTGCTCGATGTATCGCCGCAGCTCGACCGGCCGGTAGGAGAGGTCGAGGTCGCGGAACGGCCGGCCGATGTCGCGCGACGAGACCCCGAACAGGTTCTCCATCTGCCGGTTGGAGAGTGCGACCTGACCGTCGGCGGTGAGCGTCAGCTGGGCCAGCGGGCTGGCCGCGAAGGCCTCGTTGCGCAGTTCGTCGAGGCCGGTGACGGGCGCCTCGGCGATCGGCGGCGGATCGGCGAACGCGACGCCGGGGCGTGCGTAGAGCCGCGGCACCCGCCGGAACACGCGGCGCTTGAGGTCGATCGGCGTGAACAGGCTGCCGTGGCTGAGCAGCATCTCGGCCTTGCCCAGGAACAGCACGCCCTCGTCGCGCAGCGCGAAGTGGAACCGGCCGAGGATCTTGGCCTGCGTCTCGGCGTTGAAGTACATCAGCGTGTTACGGCAGGTCAGCACGTCGATCCTGGAGATCGGCGCGTCCTGGACGAGGTCGTTGCGGCCGAAGATGATCGAGCGGCGCATGTCCTTGCGGAACGCGTGCCGCCCGTTGACCGCCTCGAAGTAGCGCTCGGTCAGCTCGGCCGGCACGGCCTGCATCTCGCGTTCCCCGTACGTCGCCTGGCGCGCGTCGTTGAGCTGTTCCTCGTCGACGTCGGTGGCGTAGATCTTCACCCGTTCCTTGAACGCCTCGGGCCCGATGTGCTCGGCCAGCACCATCGCCAGCGTGTAGGCCTCCTCGCCGGAGGCGCAGCCGGCGCACCAGATACGGATCGGCGAGTCGACCGGCTTGGCCGTGAGCATCGGCCCGAGCACGTCCTTGGCGAGAAATTCCCAGGCGTCGGCGTCGCGGAAGAATCCGGTGACGTTGATCAGTATGGTGTTGAACAGCGCGGTGAACTCGTCCGGGTGGACCTGCAGGTAGTCCACGTAGTCGGGGTAGTCGCCGGCGCCGGCCTGGGCCATCCGCCGGTTGACCCGCCGGATCAGGCTCGATCGCTTGTAGCCGGTGAAGTCGAAGCCGCGGGACTCCTTCAGGTAGACCAGCAGCGCTTCGAATTGAGGGTCGGCCGGTTGCACGGGGGAGACGCTACCGCACGTCGGCGCTCCGGCACCCGTTCAGGATCATCGCGCGTCGGCCCGCATCCGGGTCCAGACGACCTTGCCGTCGGTCACCGGCAGCACACCCCAGGCATCGGTCAGATCCCGTACGAGCCGCAGGCCGCGCCCGCCCGGGTCGGACAACCCGGCGTCGGCCGGCTTCGGCATCCGGCGGCTGCGGTCGCGGACGGTGATGCCGAGCCGCTCGCCGTTCAGCGGCCGCAGGGTGACCTCCATGCTGGTGCGCGCGTGCCGTACGACGTTGGCGACCAGTTCGGTGGCGATCAGCGTCGCCGTCGACGTCAGGCCGGCCCGGTTCCACGTCTCGCAGGCCTGGGTCACCAGCCGGCGCACCTGCCGGCAGGCGTCGGGGACGGGCCGCATCCGCACCCGGATCCGCGGCGGCACGGTCTCGGCCCGGGCGGCGGCGAGCGCCCCGGCGAAGTCGCCGGCGAAGTCGAGTCCCGCGCACTCCGGCACGTCCGAGAGCATCGCCGTCGTCCGGCTGTCCGCGCCGCACAGCACCACCGGCACGTCCGGCCATTCGAACGCCTGGCAGGCGATCGAGCTGAGCGCCGACAGGCCCACCGGGTCGCCGATCCGCAGCCGGGCCACGTCGAGCAGCAGCACCGTCGGCTGATCGGCCAGGCGCAGCCGGACCGCCTGCTGAAGCGCGTCGCCGGTGACCTGATCGAGAGTGCCGGCGACCCGCAACGCGGCGACCGGGAACCCCCGTTCCGGCCGGCACACGAGCTGACTCGGCACCCTGCCTCCCCTTCAAAGCCCAACCTGCCAACACAACGTGCCCGCGACGGGGGTGTCGCAAACGGAAGGTCGTCGCCAAGCTCTCAGGAAAATGAAGTACCGTTGCCCGCCATGGGTGTGTCGCAGCGGCTGAAGAGCCGGTTTCGCAAGTTCTTGCAGCGTCCGGGCACAACGGTCGACCTCGCGCCGTTCTCGAAGCGGCTGCCGGCCATCGACGCTCGTGAGGAAGCGTTGCGCGAGCTGGACGACGAGGCGCTGACCGCCGCCGCCCGGGAGGCCAGTGACTTCACCGAGCTGTGCGCGATCGGCCGTGAGGCGGCTTTCCGGGCGATCGAGCAGCGTCCGTACGACGTGCAGCTGCTCGGTGTGATGGCCCTGCTCTCCGGCAAGGTCGCCGAGATGGCCACCGGTGAGGGCAAGACGCTGACGGCCACGATCGCGGCGTACGGGCATGTCCGCCTCGGCCACGGCCCGGTTCACGTGCTCACCGTCAACGACTACCTGGCCCGTCGCGACGCGGAGTGGATGGCGCCGGTCTACAAGCTGCTCGGCCTGACCGTCGGCTGGGTCACCGAGGCTTCCACCCACTCCGAGCGCCGCGAGGCCTACCTCGCCGACGTCACCTACGTGTCGGTCAGCGAGGCCGGCTTCGACTATCTGCGCGACCAGCTCGTCACCGACGTGGAAGACAGGGTGCAGCGCGAGCTGGCCACGGCGATCGTCGACGAGGCCGACTCGATCCTCATCGACGAGGCCCGCGTGCCGATGGTGCTCGCCGGCAGCGTCACCACCGAGAGCGACCCGGTGCACGAGGCCGCCGCCCTGGTGCGCGAGCTGCGGGCGGGCAAGGACTACGAGGTGGCCGAGGACGGCCGCAGCGTGGCGTTCACCGACGCCGGCCTCAAGAAGGTCGAGGAAGAGCTCGGCGGCATCGACCTGTACGCCGACGACCAGGTCCAGCACCTGTCCGCGGTCAACGTGGCGCTGCACGCCCACGCCCTGCTGCGCCGCGACATCGACTACATCGTGCGCAACGGCGGCGTCGAACTGATCGACGAGATGCGTGGCCGGGTCGCCCAGCGGCGCCGCTGGCCCGACGGTCTGCAGGCCGCGGTCGAGGCGAAGGAGGGGCTGAACGCCACCGCCGAGGGCGAGGTCCTCAACACGATCACCGTGCAGGCCTACATCGCGCTCTACAAGACGGTCTGTGGCATGACGGCCACCGCCGTGCACGTCGGCGAGCAGCTGCGGGAGTACTTCAAGCTCGAGGTCGCGGTCGTCCCGTCCAACGCCGAGAACATCCGCGAGGACGAGCCCGACCGCATCTACTCCGCGCACGAGACGCGCGACGAGGCCCTGGTCGAAGAGATCAAGCTCGCCCACGAGAAGGGCCGCCCGGTGCTGGTCGGCACGCTCGACGTCAAGGCGTCCGAGCTGCTGGCCAAGCAACTGGCAGCGGTCGGGGTGCCGTCGAACGTGCTGAACGCCAAGAACGACGCCGAGGAGGCCCGGATCATCGCCGAGGCGGGCGCGAAGGGCGCCGTCACCGTCTCGACCCAGATGGCCGGTCGCGGCGTCGACATCCGCCTCGGCGGCAGTGACGAGGCCGACCGCGACGAGGTCGTCGAGCTGGGTGGCCTCTACGTCATCGGCGCGGGCCGGCACGACAGCCGCCGCGTCGACGACCAGTTGCGGGGCCGCGCGGGCCGGCAGGGCGACCCCGGCGGCTCCGTCTTCTTCGTCAGCCTCGAGGACGAGCTGGTCACCCGGCACGCGGGCGACATCCTGCCCGCCTCGCCGCGGATGGACATGGACGGCGTCGTCCACGACGACCAGGTGGAGTACGCGGTCGAGCACGCCCAGCGCGTCGCCGAGGGCGTCAACCACGAGATCCACCGCAACACCTGGCGTTACAGCGTCGTCATCGAGCAGCAGCGGGTGGCACTGGCCGAGCGCCGTGAGCGCCTGCTCACCTCCGAGGTCGCGGCGATCATGCTGCTCGAGCGCTCGCCCGAGAAGGCCAAGGAGCTCGACGAGGACGTCCTGTCCGACGCCGCCCGGGCCATCGCGCTCTATCACCTCGACCGGCTCTGGGTCGACCACCTGGCCGAGCTGAGCGAGGTGCGCGAGGGTGTTCACCTGCGGGCGCTGGGCAAGCTGGACCCGCTCGACGAGTTCCACCGCGCCGCCGTGCCGGCCTTCCAGAAGCTTCTGCTCGACGTGGAGGCCCGCACCATCGAGGCCTTCGAGGAAGCCGACCTCAGCGACGGCTGGGAGCCCGAGCGTGCCAAGATCGTGCGGCCCAGCGCCACCTGGACGTACCTGGTGCACGACAACCCGTTCGGTTCGGAGCTCGATCGGCTCATTGCGGCCGTGGGCCGGCGGCTCATCTCCGGCGGCAACAACTAATTGCAACAACAAGAACCCGGGCGTTCCCCTTCGCGGGACGCCCGGTTTCTTTTGCACTCCGCACGAAGAATGCATCGGTGCGGTGTGTGTCTTCCGTCTCACGGATTTGCCCGGACGGGCCACCGCGGATGGTCATCCGCGCACGCTTTGGCCAGCGCAAACACGCGCGCTGCGGCCAGTGCCGGGCGTTGGTGCAGCCAGATGCGTGTTCGGCGATGTTTAATCGGTCTGACAGAATCCGTTCGGGGAATGCATTTTCTGCGGTCAACATGGATGTGGAACGATTTTCCCACAGTGTGGTTGGCGGGTTGACCCGGCAACGACGCTGGCGGAAATATCGTTCGCGGCTTTACGGACGGTGATCGGCCGTATTCGATTGCCAAGACGTATTTTCAGGGGGATCAACTAAATGCCGGCCAGTGCGCTTTCACCACGGCTCGCTCGACATGCCGGCGGACCGGGACGCGGCTCCACCGCCGCGCGCCGCCCGCCGGAACCCGCGCTGACCGTCACGGTCGCGATCCCGTTGACCGGCGACTCGATCTCCCCGCAGGCCCACAAGCTCATCGAAGCCGTCCGCGAGCTCGTCGAGGTCAGTCACGGCACCGTGCAGCTCGAGCCGGCCCTCGAGCCCGCCGTCGAGCCCGAGCCCGAGACGCCCGTGGGCCCCGAGGTGCGCCTGCTCACCGGCACCCGGCAGGTCTTCGTCGACGGCGAGCCGCTGCCGCTGACCCGCCTCGAGTTCGACCTGCTGCTGTTCCTGGCCGAGCGGCCCCGCCGGGTCTTCACCCGCGCCCAGCTGCTCACCGGCGTCTGGGGTTACGACCACACCGGCGAGCGCACTGTCGACGTGCACGTGCGCCGGCTGCGCCTGAAGCTGGGCGGGGCGGTCCCGTTGATCACCACCGTCTACGGCGTGGGCTACCGGCTGAGCGACGACGCCCACGTGGTGATCAAGCCGAACGAGTAGCCTTCGACGGCGTGCGCGTCCGTCCGATCTCGTCCGAGGTTCTGGTCCAAGAACTCGCCGATCTGTTGATATGTCGGGAACCCGACAGTTTCCTGCGGGTCGCACTCGACGGCGCCCCGGCTGCCCGCCCCGAGGCCCTGGCGGACGCCCTGGTGGGCCCGCTGCGGGCCGGCGGCCGTCCCACAGTGCGGATCGACACCGCCGACTTCCTGCGACCCGCGTCACTGCGCCTGGAGTTCGGTCGCGACAACCCCGACTCGTACTACCTGGGGTGGTTCGACGAGGCCGGTCTGGCCCGCGAGGTGCTCGACCCGGCCGGTCCCGCCGGCTCCGGGCGCATCCTCACCAGGCTCTGGGACGCCTCCGCCGACCGGGCCGCCCGCGCACCCTACAGCCACCTCAAGCCCGGCACGATTCTGCTGGTCAGCGGCCCTTTGCTGCTCGGCGGCGGGCTCGGGTTCGACGTCACCGTGCACCTCGAGATGTCGGCCGCCGCGCTGGCCCGCCGGACCCTCGCCGACAGCGCCTGGACCCTGCCCGCCTTCGAGCGGTACGCGAGCGAGGTGGACCCCGCGTCCTTCGCCGACGTGGTCGTACGCGTCGATGATCCACGGCGTCCGGCGATGGTCGTCGAACGTTGATGAAGCGAGTCTGTAGCGCAACCCACCACTGACAGTTATGCTCCGGTTACTTTTTCAGCGGAGCGCCCGTTTGGGATCTCCGGCGGCGGGTATCAGCCGGCTCCACGGTGCGATGGGCCGGCCTCCGGGGGACCGCCGGCAGGGGCAGAGGAAGGGCAGGGGGAGCACATGCTCGTCAATGGAGCAGTCATCACGGGCAAGGGTGCCGCCAAGGGCCGTACGGCGGAGGAGATCGAGCAGATCCGTTCGGTCCTGCGGGGCCGGTTCGACGACCTGAGCGCCGAGTACGAGCAGGCTCTCGCCGAGAACCAGAAGCTCCGGCTGGCCGAGATGGGCGACTCCGCCGGGGACGACCAGGCCGACAGCGGGTCCAAGACGGCCGAGCGCGACGCGGCGTCGTCGCTGCTCCGCACCCTGAGCGACCGGCGTACGCAGGCCGAGCACGCGATGCAGCGGCTCGACGAGGGCACGTACGGCAACTGTGAGGGTTGCTCGAACCCGATCCCCTGGGAGCGGCTCGAGATCTTCCCGTCGGCCACCACGTGCGTCAACTGCAAGCAGAACCGCGAGCGCCGGGCCGGCTGACCGCGCGGAGGCAAACCGGGTCCGCCGCGACGGCGCGGCGGACCCGCTGCATCCGGGCTACCTTGAGCGTATGGGCGCCATCCAGATCGGCACCGCGTCGTGGACCGACCGGACGCTGCTCGCCTCGGGGTGGTACCCGGCGAGCGCCGACACCCCCGAGAAACGATTGGCCTACTACGCCAAGAAGTTTCCCGTGGTCGAGGTCGACTCCACCTATTACGGGCCGCCGGCCGAGCAGACCAGCCGGCTCTGGGCCCAGCGCACACCGGACGGCTTCACCTTCAACATCAAGGCGTTCAGCCTGCTGACCGGCCACCCGACCAAGGTGTCGGCGATCTACAAGGACCTGCGGCCCGACACGGACAAAAAGAACGTCTACCCCGGCGACCTGCCCGCTCAGGCGTACGAGGAGGTCTGGACCAGGTTCCTGTCGGCCCTCGACCCGCTCGGCGAGGCGGGCAAGCTGGGCGCGGTGCTCTTCCAGTTCCCGCCGTGGTTCGGCATCCGCAAGTCCAACAAGGACTACCTGCTCGAGGTCGCCGCGCGCTGCAAACCGATCCGTCCGGTGTTCGAGTTCCGCAACGCCACCTGGTTCGACGGCGCCAACCAGGACGAGACGCTCGACTTCCTGCGCGCCCACAAGCTCGCCTTCGTCGGCGTCGACATGCCCCAGGGCCACAAGTCGTCGGTGCCGCCGGTGCTGGCCGCCACCGCCGACCTGGCCGTGGTGCGCTTCCACGGCCACAGCGACAAGTGGACCAGCAAGGACATTCACGAGAAGTTCGGCTACGAGTACACCCGCCAGGAACTCGCCGAATGGGTGCCGCGCCTGCGCGAACTCGCCGACGAGGCGGACACCACCCAGGTCTTCATGAACAACTGCTACAGCGACTACGCCCAGCGCAACGCTACCGAGCTGATCGAGCTGCTAGAGGGCGTCGAGGGGGACTGACGCGTACGCCTCGGCCATGATCGCGGCCAGCTTGTCGCCGGCGGGGTACTTCAGGTCGTCGATCGAGCCGATCTCCTGCCGGACGGTCCGCGAGTTGACCGTGACCGCCCCGGTGAAGTCGGGCAGCTCCGAGGCGGGCACCGGCCGGACCGTCCACGGCACGCCCTGCATGGTCATCGCGATCTGCAGCAGCACCATCGTGACGCCCCTGAGCATCGGCGCCTGCGGCCACACCACCTCGTCGCCCTTGAGGAAGGCCACATTCCACGTCGTGCCCTCGCGGACCAGCCCGTCCGGGCCCACCGAGAGCGCGTCGTCGAACCCGGCCGCCTCGGCGAGCCGCTGCGCCCGCCGCAGCCCCATCGTCGCCGAGTGCTTGTGCTCGGGCCACTCGCGCCGGAACTTCGGGTCGATCCGCACCCTCAGCGGGGGCAGGGGATCGTCGCTCGC
The DNA here is from genome assembly GCF_004362215.1 of Paractinoplanes brasiliensis. Classification (NCBI taxonomy): domain Bacteria; kingdom Bacillati; phylum Actinomycetota; class Actinomycetes; order Micromonosporales; family Micromonosporaceae; genus Paractinoplanes; species Paractinoplanes brasiliensis. The sequence goes on from NZ_SNWR01000002.1 coordinate 216,694, forward strand.
CGGGTCGCTCACGGCCACCGCCACGTCGGGCGGGCCGGCCGGGTCGGCGCCGGGCAGGTAGGACACGCGCACCGAGGCGTCCGTCTCGCCGCCCAGCGCGTGCAGGATGAGCTGGCGCAACCTGTGCTCGTCGTCGAGGCCGGGCCGCCAGCCGAAGAACTCCTCGTTGCCGTCGGCCAGCCGGGCGAAGTGCAGGGCCAGACCGCGTACGCCGGAGTCCCGCACCTGCATCGACGTGAAGTGGCCGTAGTTGATCGTGACCAGACGGTGGATCTCGGCGGCGTCCGGCGTCCGGCCGTTCAGTTCGAGGATGCGCACGACATCACCTTAAGTCCCCGCCCGGCGGCCATGGCGGACATCGTGTCGGCATCGGTCACGGCCGCGCCGCCCGGGTCGTTGTTGAAATACACGAAGTTCTCCCGTACGGCGGGCAGCCGGTCGAGCCACGACGCCAGCGCGGCCCGTCCGTAGCGTGGCCACGGCCGCGCTCGCCCCTCGTGCAGGCGCAGGTATCCGAAGTCGGCCGTCGTCCACAGCGGAGTGATCGGGCGGCTCTTGCGGTCGGCCCAGCACAGCGCCGCGTTGTGTCGTTCGAGCAGCCTGCGGCAGTCGTCCGTCCACCACGAGGCGTGCCGGGGCTCGACGGCGACCCGCGTGCCGGCCGGGATCAGCGTCAGCGTCTCGTCCAGCGCGTCCAGGTCCGCCCTCATGGTCGGCGGCAGCTGCAGCAGCACCGGGCCGAGCTTGTCACCCAGCGCGCTCGCCCGCTCGAAGAACCGCGACACCGGTTCAGCGGGCTCCCGCAGCCGCTTGACGTGGGTCAGGTAACGGCTCATCTTCACCGCCACGCAGAACCCGTCCGGGGTGCGCTCGCGCCACTGCTGGAACGTGCTGCGCTCGGGCAGCCGGTAGAACGCGTTGTTGACCTCCACGGTGGGGAAGTGCGCGGCGAAATGCTCCAGCCAGAGCCGCTGCGGCAGCTTCTCCGGATACAGACGGCCCTTCCAGTCCCGGTACTGCCAGCCGGACGTTCCGATCCACAGCATCCAGGGCGGATACCCCGCTCACAGCCCGGTTAGACCTGATGATCACGGGGTACCTCGCCGGTGCTGTCACGTCCACCGAACAAGGAGTTCCCATGGCACTGAACGACGACGACATCACCTCGGCCGCGGGTGCCGGCGCGGGCGAGGGCCCGGCCGACGGCGGCGCGAACCCGGGCGGCCACGACGGTGGGGCGGACGGCTCGGCGACGGGCGAGGGCCCCGCGGACGGTGGCGCGAACCCGGGCGGCCACGACGGTGGGGCGGACGGCTCGGCGGGCGAGGGCCCGGCCGACGGCGGCGCCAACCCGGACGGGCACGACGGCGGCGCCGACGGCTCCGCTTCCTGACAATGACCGGGACCTCGTTCGACGCGCCGGGCGACTCCCGCCCGGCGCTGTCCCGGGCCGTGGCCGTCGAGCCGGGCAAGTTCGCCGCCGCGTACTGGGGGAAGGCCCCGCTTCTCTCCCGCGCCGGTGAGCTGGCCGGGCCGGACGGCTTCGCCGACCTGCTCTCCCCGGACGCCGTCGACGAGCTGCTCAGCCGCCGCGGCCTGCGCACCCCCTTCCTGCGCGTGGCCCAGCAGGGCAAGGTGCTGCCCGCGGCCCGCTTCACCGGCGGCGGCGGGGCCGGGGCCGAGATCGGCGACCAGGTCGTCGACGACCAGGTGATGCGGCTCTACGCGGAGGGCGCCACCCTTGTCCTCCAGGGCCTGCACCGCCTGTGGCCGCCGCTGATCGACTACAGCCGCCGGCTCGGCGCCGAGCTGCGCCGCCCGCTGCAGGTCAACGCGTACCTGACACCACCCGGCAGTCAAGGCTTCAGCACCCACTACGACACCCACGACGTGTTCGTGCTGCAGGTCGACGGCACCAAACGCTGGCGGCTGCACGAGCCGGTGCTGGCCGATCCGCTCGAGAAGCAGGCCTGGGGCGGGCACGCCGACGAGGTGGCCGCGACGGCGCAGGGCGAGCCCGCGATGGACATCGTGCTGTCCCCGGGCGACGCGCTCTATCTGCCCCGCGGCTGGCTGCACTCGGCCGAGGCGCTCGGCCACCGCTCGCTGCACCTGACCATCGGCGTACGGGCCCTCACCCGCTACGCCGTCGTCGAGGAGCTGCTGGCCCTGGCGGCCGGGGACGCGCGCCTGCGGGCCACCCTGCCGTACGGGGTGGACGTCTCCGACCCCGACGCGGTCGAGCCCGAACTGACCGAGACCGTCGAGGCGTTGCGCGACTGGCTCACCGGCGTCGAGCCGGCCGAGGTCGCCGCCCGGCTGCGCGCCCGCGACTGGCCGTCCGCCCGTCCCGAGCCGGTCAGCCCGCTCGCCCAGCTCGACTTCGCCGCCGGGCTCGGCGTGGACGACCATGTCCGCGTGCGCGAGGGGTTGCGCTGGCAGCTCGCCGACGACGGGCCCGAGCACGTGGTGCTGCGGCTGGTCGGGCGCACGATGCGTTTCCCCGCCTCCTGCGCCGCGCCGCTGCGGGTCGTGCTGGCCGGGGAGCCCGTACGGGTGGGTGATCTGCCCCTCGACGACGACGCCGACCGGCTGGTGCTGGCCCGGCGCCTGCTCAACGAGGCCCTGGTCGTACCCGCGCCTAAGTAGTTCGCAGCACCGCCACCAGCACGCCGGCCGTGACCAGGCCGGTGATCAGCACGGTGGCCACCGTCGCGGCGTCCAGTCCGGCGCCGCGACGGTCGGCGACCCGCTTGGCCGCCACCACGGCCAGGACCGGGCAGGCCAGCAGCACCAGCAGAGCCACCACCGGCAGCGCGTCCTTCCACGTGCCGTCGGGCGCGCCGGCGCCGTTCTCGCGCAGCACCTGGTTCCCGATCGCGCCGGCCACGCCGCCCAGGAAGCCGAACACGATGAACAGCACTTTGACGCCGCTGTTGATCGGCCGGGCCGGAGCGGTGTACTTGACCTTCGTCGCCACCTCGTCGAGGTAGTCGCCGGCGTCCCGGTCGGTGCGCTGCCGCGGGATCGAGGCCGGCGGGACCGTACGCCCGTACCGCTCGGCCGTCGGCCCGACCTTGTGCACGTACTCCGACCACAGGTTCGCGGCGCGCGCGTCGACCTCCTCGAGCTCCCGCTGCGCCTGCGCCACCGCTTCCTTGGCCTCGGCGACGGCTGCCTCGGCGCCGCGCACCGCCTCGTCGGCCGCGGCGACCCGGCCGTCGTGCCAGCGCTGGGCCTCGTCCCGCAGGACGGCGGCCTCCTCGTCCAGGGTGGTGAGCCGGCGCAGCACGCTGCGGTAGTCGGCCGTCTCGAAATCGGCCGGCTGGAGCCCACCCTGTGGATGCGTCACTCAGCTCACCCCGTACGGGATAATGACCTCGGCCCCGCGATGCACCGAGCGGTCGAAGTGCAGGGCGCGCCAGGGCCGTGGATACCAGGCCGGAGCCCCCGCGCCCGGATAGAACGGCGCGAGCTCACTGCCGTGCACGTCGAGGGCCACCCAGGCGCCGATCGCGTCGGTTCGCGTCCCCGGACCGCCCAGGGCGTCACGCAGCAGACCCGCGCCACGCCACCAGCCCAGCACGTGGATGCGCCGCTCCGGTCCCTGCCGCAGGATCGTGCGCAGCTGGTCGGCCACGGCCTTGCCGCCGGGCAGCGCGTCGCCGGCGTACACGAGCAGGAAGTGGTGCCGGTCGGCGGGCCAGGACGCCGTCGCCTCGGCCGCCGCGCCCTCCAGTATCCAGTCGGCGTTCTCCAGCTCGTACCACCCGCAGTCGGGCAGCGACTCGCACAGGGCCTTCGCAGCCGGGCGGGCGTCCGGGTCGAGGCAGAGGATCGAGAACCGGGCATCCTCGGGAGCGAACTGCGCGGACAACGACAGCGCGGCCGTGGCCAGCACCGCGCACGCCTCCTCCAGCCGCGTGCCCATCACGGCCAGGTTGCGCCCGGGGGCGCGGCGCAACACCGTACGGGCTGATCGGGCTTGGACGTCGATCGTCTCGCCCAGCAGAACCACGGGGGCGGGCATCGACTCGGCCGGGGCCAGCCGCCGGAAATCCGGGCTGTCGGCCAGCCGCGGCACCACGTCACCGTCGAACAGCCGCGGCGGACCCACATCGGCCGGACGCCGCCGCCACAGCCGGTGCTGCAACGCGTTCCACCGCTCGCGGTCACCGGCGGCCGGCACCCGGACGACCCGGTTGGCCTCCACGGCCCCCGAATCGGCGTTGACCACCGCGTGATAGCGGGGCAGCGACTCGGCCGCCGTGTTCTGCTCGGCCAGCACCCGCCGGGCCCGGGGCAGCGCTATCCGCAGCGAGAACTGCGCGACCAGCGCCGGACGGCCCCACAACGCCTCGATGCCCGACACGTCCTGACTGGCCAGGATCAGGTGAATGCCCTGCGAGCGGCCCCGGCGGGCCAGGTCCTCGAGGAGGTCGACGGCTTCCTTCTCGACCGCGTCGCGCCCCGACAGCAGCACCTGGAACTCGTCGATCACCGCGACGATCCGGGGCCACGAGCCCTCCGGGTCCTCCGCCCGCAGCTCGGCCAGGTTGGTGACCTCGTGCTGCTTGGCCGCGTCGGCCCGGCGGCGCAGCTCGTCGCCGAGGAAACGCAGCAGCGCCAGCCCGAACTCGCGGTCGGTGTTGACGTTCACCCCGACCAGGCGCACGTGCGGCAGCCAGGTCTGGTCACGCCGGCCCGGGGCGAACCGCGCGAACGACACGCCCTCCTTGAAGTCGAGCAGATAGAAGGCCAGCTCGGCGGGGGAGTAGCGGGCGGCCAGCGCGCCCATCCAGGCGTAGATGAGGTTGGTCTTGCCGGTGCCCGACGGCCCGGCGATCAGCGCGTGCGGCGGATAGTCGGCCAAGGTCACCGGCACCGGCACGCCCTGCGGACTGTCCCCGAGCGGCGCGGTCAACCCCGAGGCGGCGCTCTCCTGCCACTCCACCTGCGGCAACAGGCTGTCCAGGGCCACCGGGGCGGGACCGGCGGCGACCGCTTCGGCGATCCGGCGGCACGTCGCGGCCACCACCGCCTGCGGCGGGCCACCATCAAGCCGTACGGGGAGAGCGCCCGCGCTGCTGATCCGCGCGTGGTCGCCCGGGGCTGCCGTGATGAACTCGACGCCGTCCGCGGCCTGCACCGGCATGCCCTGGATGATCAGGTGCACGCCGCAGGCCGCGCCCGTGCGCAACAGCCGCTGCAACTGGGCCTGCTCGGCCCGGCTCAGCTCGCCCGCGCCCAGCAGCACGGCAATCCGCCACGGCTCGGGCCGCCGGTGGGTCGCCGCGTTCAGCTCACGCAGCGACGTGTACTCGCCGGCCAGAACCGTCTCGTTGATCCGCCGCACCTGGTCGGTCAGGTCGTCGAGCAGCGAGCCCAGCCCGCCCGGCCCGACGAAGGTGAGCACGTTGGCCGGTGCGAGGGGGGCGAACCGGGCCAGCCCGCCACCCAGGTGCTCCGGGTCGTACCCGATGATCTGCACCGCTCCCGGCGCGGCCGTGCCCAGCGCGCGCAGCAGCAGCCCGGCCACCACCTCGTCGCCGGCCGCCCGGTCGCCCCGCACCACCACGTGCCCGCGGTCGAGCAGCGGCACCAGGGCCGGCACATCCTCGGGATGCGGGAGCAGCAGCCGGCCCACACGCAGCTCGGCGGCCCGGTCGAGGGGGGTGGCCTGCCAGTCGTCCCACGGGTCACCGGCGGCGCCCGGCGCGGCCCGGTCGGCGGCCTTGGCTGCGGCCCCGGCGTAGGCGGCCAGGTCGTGCCGGTGCTGCTCGTCGATCTCGGCCAGCCGGGCGTCCAGGGCGGCGCCCAGCTTGAGGCGGCGGGCGTCGGCCGCCTCGATCACCCGGCGGCGGCGCTCCACGGCACGGCTGTACTCCCGGCGGGCCGCATCGAGCGCTGTCGCGGCGGCGCCGAGCGCGTGGGACAGCCCGGCCCGGATGCCGATCACCTGCTGCGCGGTCGACTCAGCCATGGCCGCGACCCGCGTTCTTCCCAGTGCCCCGCGGGGGCCGGCTCGCCGGGGCGGGCGTGGTCGGGCTGTTGTGCGCCGGCCGGCTCGCGGGCTCGGGCGCGGTCGGGCTGTTGTGGGCCGGCCGGTTCGTGGGCTCGGGCGTGGTCCGGCTGTTGTGCGCCGGCCGGCTCGCGGGGTCGGGCGCGGTCCGGCTGTTCCGGGCCGGTTGGCTTGCCGGGCCGGGCGTTGCCCGGGTGGTGTTGTGGTCCGGCCGGCTCGGCGGGGTGGGGGCGGTCGGCTCAGCCATTGCGGCGTCCCGTGTTCTGGGTGGTCGTTTGTTCCGGCCGGCGCACCGGGTCGGGCGCCGACGGGTCGAGCGAGGCGGCGTCGCGGCCCAGGCGGGCGAGCAGCACCCCGGTGAGCACCCCCGCGGTGACGGCGCTGTCGGCGGGGTGGGTGGGCGCCTTGGGCTGCTGGGCGACGGGCACCCGGCAGATGCGGTCGATGAGCGTCTCCAGCACGGCCGGGGAGGTGCCCGGGAGCAGTGACTTGACCCGGCCCTCGGCGGCCGAGCGCAGCTTGGGGACGTCGTCGGGGCGGGGCTCGTGCCCGAGCAGGTCGCCGGCCAGGCGGTGCAGCAACGGGGAGCTGACCGCCGACAGGCCCAGGCCGGTGGACGCGTTGACGGCGTGCAGTTCGCGGCCCAGCCGGGCACGGTCGCCCGCACGGACGCCGCCGGCCACCCGGCGGAGGAGCTCGGCGGTGTCACCGGCCCCGCTCCCTTTTTCGGACATTTCCGGATTGTCGGGTGACTCCCCGGTCAGCTGGGTGACCCGCGTCTGCCACCACGGGCCCAGCTGCTCGGTCTGCTCCTGCTCCTGCTGCTCCGGCCGGCGTTCCGGTTTCTCCAGCCCCGCCTTCCAGTCGCGATCGGGCGGCGCCGCGCCCTCGCCGGAGAGGCCGATGCTCGCGAGATAACGGGCGATCGAATCCTGCGCGAGGCGCAGCGCGGCCGCGGCCCGCTCGGCGTGCTCGGTAGCGTTGCCGAGCTGCGGCACGCCCATCGGGTCCTGCGACGTCTCCCGCACCCACGTCAGCAGCTCCGTCGCGCTGCGCAGTTTCTCGAGCGCGACCGTGACCTGACCGGTGGGCAACTCCTCCGAGGTCGCGCGGAGCCGGGCGCCGAGTTCCTGGATCAGAGACATCTCGTCAGAGGGTCGCCGTGTACTGCTGGGCTTGCTCGATGGCGACCAAGGTCGCGCCCAGGCATTCCTCGAGGGACTGGTCGGCCTGCGACAGCTGGGCGTGGGCGGCGCCGACGGCGTCGTTACCGCTGCCGTCGAGCGCGGCGGCCAGGCTCTGCTGAGCCTCGCCGAGCTTCTCGCGGGCCGCCTGTATCGCCTGCTGCCCCTCGGTGACCTGCTGCAGTGCAGCGTCCACAGCCGCTTTCACCTCGGCGACACTGGCCACCCGTGGAGCCCTCCTGCTGTAACCGGAACCCGACCGTCGACCCCAGACTACTGCCCCGTCAGCGGCCTGCCATGGGGGCCGCCCCGGTGGAGCGTCCCTGTTGGACAGCATGTCCAGGGCTGTGATCCGGCGCTGCCGGACGACCTCGATCCAACCTGCGAATGAACAGGAATGAACCCTGAGAGTGGCAGTCCGGCGGCACTCGCGGGAAGCGTACGCCCGCCCTGGGAACGACGACATTCACCCCCGGGCGTGGACCTCGCCACCCGTCAGTGATCACTTGCCGTCGCGGCGGCCATCGCCAAGACTGCCATCACAGCGACCACCGGGGCCAGGGCGAACCCGGCGCGCACCCCCACATCGGTCAGCGGTCCCGCCGCGGCCGCCCCCAGGGCGCTCCCCACGCTGAACGCCGTCATGATCCAGGCGAACGCCTCGACCGCCGTGCCGCTCGGGGCCAGCCGGTCGGCCGCCAGAAAGACCGCCGTCAGCACGGGCGGGAGCATCAGCCCGCTCAGGATCAGCAGCACGGTCATGGCCGTCGTCCCCGGGGCGATCAGCAACGGCAGGTAGCCCACGGCGAACACGGCGGTCAGCACCGGCAGCCGCCGTGGCCCGCCCGGTTTCGCCCGGGTGTAGATCAAGCCGCCGGCCAGCGCGCCTGCGGCCTGGGCGGCCAGCAGCCAGCCGGTCAGGGAACGATCACCCGCGGCCTCGGCGTATCCGGTGAGCACAACCGGGATGCTGCCCACGGCCGCCCCCACGAAGGTGACGCCGCCGACCACCACGGCTAGGCGTCCGGAGCGCAACGGCCCGGCCCAGTGCCGCTGCGTCCGGGTTCCGAGCCACTCCCGTACGGCCGGGGCCCGCACGAACGCGACCACGCCGATCACCTGGGTCGCGGCGGCGGCGTAGAGGCCCGCCGAGGTCCCGCCCACGGCCACGGCTCCGAGGGTGACGAGCGGCCCGCCCACGAAGATGACCTCCTGCACGGCGATGTCCAGCGCGTACGCGGCGTGGACGGTGCCCGGCGGGACCAGGGCGGGCCAGAGCGCACGCAGGCACGCCTCCAGCGGCGGGGTGCCGAGCCCGGCCAGCGCGGCGCCGGCCCCGATGACGAGCGGGCGGCCGGAGCCCGACGCGGCGATCAGGTAGCCGACCGTGGAGAGGGCGGCCGAGCCGTACAGGACGGGTGGTTGCCGCCACCGGTCGACGGCGCGGGCCAGCACGGGGGCGCCGATGGCCATGCCCGCGGTGAAGACGGCGACCAGCGCGCCGGCCAGGGCGAGGCTGACCGTCTCGCGGGCGAAGAGCAGCAGGGCCAGGGGTGACGCGGCCAGAGGGAGGCGGCCGATCTGGCTGCCGGTGAGGACCAGGGGCACGTACGGGTGGCGCAGGACCGCTGTGGCGCCGATGCGCTCGGCGGGGGCTGTGGACATGGTGCGACTCCGTTTTCCGACTGTGCGACAAACGGCAAGCTGCCTGCGGACGACCGGTCCGAGCCCGCCGGACTCGTCCGGGTCGGAGCCCTATGCCCGGCTGGGGCGTTCTGTCCGGCTGGGTGCCCACTGTCCCGATCAAGTGCACTTCGACCGTGCTGAAGCGCCCATTTGGCCTCGCTGAAGCGCCCTCCGCCTCTGTTAAAGTCCCCTCTGCCCCGGGTGGGTGGGGGTTAGGGATGGCGGTACCGGGGGTGTCCGATGCGATCAACGGGCCCGGCATCAGGCGGCTGACGGTCGAAAGGATCTGTCGGGCGGAACGTAGGCATCCCTTGCCGGCGAGACGAAGCCGGCAGGACAGCTTGCGGTGAGAACCGAGGCCGTCAGACGCGGGCCTCGCGGAAGGATGTCAGCCGTGCTGGAGGGCCCACGGGGGCCAGAGCGGCGGGGGCGTCCAGGCCGGCATCACACGCGGCAGGGCGGAAGGCGCGAAGTCGCGGCGCTCGTGGTCGTCGCCGTAGAGGGGCAACGGGGGCGTGGCCCAGCTCGCGAAGCGGGCTTGCGAACGGGCGATCACGGTCACATCTTAACGGCGCGGGACGCTTGTGGGACCCCTCACCTCGGCGCCGTGGGCCGTCACGCGCTCGCGCAGGCCGCGGTCGGCGGTGATCACCACGATGCGCCTGGCGCCGGCCTCCCGGCGTACGAGATCGGCGATCGTGTCGTCGCCCGAGCCGGCCGCCCGGACGACGTCGACGCCGCCCTCGACGGCCGGGACGTCGCGTGCTTGACCCTCCACGACCAGGGAAACCTCCACCGGACCGGGCAGGTCGGACAGCCCGGCGGCGAGCACCGGGACGAGCGCGTCACGCAGCCGGACGGCGGCCGCGGCGCGGTCACGCCACCACCCGTCGGGGACGGAACCGACAACGTTGGCCCCGTCGACGATCACGAGAGGTACGGTCATGAAGTTGAGCGTACCCGAGTCAACTTTCTGCGGGATCCGGGAATGGTTGCGTCGCGCACAGCGCTGATAGGGGGCGTGCGCGGCGGGTGGTTCCGCTCGCACGACGGACTCGAAGCAGAAGAGAGAAGACGTATGAGCATCGGACCGATCGGACCGGCTGGTCCCGGCCAGTGGGACGACTTCTTCGCGCGCTTCTTCGGCGCGGCGGACCCGCGCCGCTCCGCGCGCATCGATATCACCAAGTACATGAGCGGCGACGCGCGCGAGGTGCTCTCCGCCGCGGCCCGCCGTGCGGCCGAGCTCGCCGACCCGGATCGTCCGGTCGCCGACCTGGACACCGACCACCTGCTGTGGGCGGTCCTGCAGCAGGAGCCGATGAAGCAGACCGTACGCCGTGCGGGCGCCGACCCCGAGTCGCTGCTGTCCGCCCTGGGCCGCCCGGCCGGGGTGCGTGAGGAGCTGCCGTCGCAGGTCGCCCTGACCCCGGCCGCCAAGCGTGCGCTGCTCGACAGCCTGCAGATCTCGCGGGCGCTGGGCTCCTCGTACGTGGGTCCCGAGCACATCCTGATGGCGCTGGGCCTCAACCCCGACTCGGCGGCCGGCCGTCTGCTCGCCGGCAAGCTCGACCCGCAGGCGCTGCAGCAGCAGGGCAAGCAGGGCACCCCCGAGCCCACCCCGGGTCGTGGCGGCGCCCCCGGCAACCCGAACACCCCCACCCTGGAGCAGTTCGGGGTGGACCTGACCGAGATGGCCCGTCGCGGCGAGATCGACCCGGTGATCGGCCGGGCCGACGAGATCGAGCAGGCCGTCGAGATCCTTTCCCGGCGCACCAAGAACAACCCGGTGCTGATCGGCGAGGCCGGCGTCGGCAAGACCGCGATCGTCGAGGGCCTGGCCCAGCGGATCGTGGACGGCGACGTGCCGCTGACCCTGGAGAACAAGCGGGTCATGCAGCTCGACCTGGCCGGGCTGGTCGCGGGCACCCGCTACCGCGGCGACTTCGAGGAGCGGCTGCGCAAGGTCATCGACGAGATCCAGAGCGAGGGCGACAACCTGATCGTCTTCCTCGACGAGATCCACACCCTGGTCGGCGCCGGCGGTGGCGGCGACGGCGGTGGCATGGACGCGAGCAACATGCTCAAGCCGGCCCTGGCCCGCGGGCAGCTGCGGGTGGTCGGCGCGACCACGCTCGACGAGTACCGCAAGCACATCGAGAAGGACGCGGCCCTGGCCCGGCGGTTCCAGCCGGTGCTGGTCGGCGAGCCCTCGGTCTCCGACACCGTGGCGATCCTGCGCGGGCTGCGCGACAACTACGAGGCGCACCACCAGGTGCGGATCACCGACGAGGCGCTGGACGCCGCGGCGGAGCTGTCCGACCGCTACATCACCGACCGGTTCCTGCCGGACAAGGCGATCGACCTGATCGACCAGGCCGGCGCGCGCGTGCGGCTGCGGGTGAAGACCCCGGACGCCGGCGTACGGGAGAAGGAGCGCCGCCTCGAGGATCTGTCCCGCGACCGTGACCAGGCCGTGGCGGCGGAGAACTACGAGAAGGCCTCGGCCCTGCGCGACGAGATCAACCAGTTGAAGGCCGAGATCGAGCGGGGCGTGACCGCCGAGGGCGGCGTGCCCCAGGTGACCGAGGCCGACATCGCCGAGGTCGTGTCCCGGGCCACCGGCATCCCGGTCGCGCAGCTCACCGAGGAGGAGCGCGAGCGTCTGCTGCGTCTCGAGGCGCACCTGCACGAGCGGGTGGTCGGCCAGGACGACGCGGTCGAGGCCGTCGCCGAGGCGGTCCGCCGTTCGCGGGCCGGGCTGGGCGACCCGGACAGGCCGGTGGGCAGCTTCCTGTTCCTCGGCCCGACCGGTGTCGGCAAGACCGAGCTGGCCCGTTCGCTGGCCGAGGCGTTGTTCGGCGACTCGGACCGGATGATCCGGCTCGACATGAGCGAGTTCCAGGAGCGGCACACCGTGTCGCGTCTGGTCGGCGCTCCTCCCGGCTACGTCGGCTACGACGAGGCCGGGCAGCTGACCGAGGCGGTTCGCCGCCGCCCGTACAGCGTGGTGCTGCTCGACGAGATCGAGAAGGCCCACCCGGACGTGTTCAACATCCTGCTGCAGGTGCTGGACGACGGGCGCCTGACCGACAGCCAGGGCCGCACGGTGAGCTTCAAGAACACCGTGCTGATCATGACCAGCAACCTGGGCTCCGACCTGATCAACGGCACCCGCCGCAGCGTCGGGTTCGGGACGGCCGGCGGCGCCTCGCCCGACGAGGAGCTGCGGGACAGGCTCGACCGCCGGCTCAAGGAGCAGCTGCGGCCCGAGTTCATCAACCGGATCGATGAGATCATCATCTTCCGGCAGCTGGAGCAGGAGCAGGTCCGCCAGATCACCGAGCTGATGCTCGACGAGACGCGGCGCCGCCTGCACAACCAGGACGTCACCCTGGAGATCACCACCGGGGCCGTCGACTGGCTGGCCGAGAAGGGCTTCCAGCCCGAGTTCGGCGCCCGCCCGCTGCGCCGGGTCATCCAGCGCGAGCTGGACAACCGGCTCTCGACCATGCTGCTGGCGGCCGACCTGGCCCCCGGTCAGACGGTCGAGGTGGACGTGGCCGACGGTGCGCTGACCTTCGCGGCGAAGTCGCCCGCCAAGGTCTGACCGTTCGGTGAAGCAAGGGCCCGGCCTCGTGCCGGGCCCTTGTCATTTCTCCGCGGCGGCGGCGAGGCTTCCCACCACGCCCAGCTGCGGATAGCCGGCCATCCAGTCGACGAAGTCGGGGTTGCGCTCGACGACCTCCTGGTACGCCTCCTGCGCCATCCCCATCAGCTTGGCCGAGCTGTGGGCGGCCTGCGAGTCGGGGTGCCAGCCCAGCACGAGCCGCCACCGCAGCGGGGCTCCGCGCAGCGGCCGCGAGGTCAGCCCGGCCGGCGGGCGGAAGGTGCCCTGGCAGAGGGCGAGCGCCATGCCCGACTCGACCATGTCGATGCACCCGCGGACGTCGCTCTCGAGCATGCGCCGCGGCGTGAACCCGGCACGGGCGCACGCGGCCGCGAAACAGTCGCCGAAGCAGCCGTCGCCGGTGGCCGCCACCCACGACTCCGAGGCCAGCTCGGCCAGGTCGACGTCGACGTCCTTGCTGCCGGGATGGTCCTCGGGCATCAGCGCGCAGATGCCGTCGATGGCGATCGTCTGCCAGACCAGGCCGTAATCGGCCGACGGGAACGCGTCGCCGCACACGCCGACCTGCGCGTAGTCGAGCTTGCCGGCCAGCACCATGTTGGCCAGGTCATCGACGTAGTACGAGGCGTGAGTGGTGATCTGTGCGTCGGGCTGGGCCTGGGCGAGCCGCGACACCATGCCGCCGATGATCGGGCCGCCCAGCGCTCCGATCCGGTAGCGGCTCATCGTGTCGATCCCGGTCGCGCCGGCCAGCCGGGCGGCCTCGTCCTGCAGGCCCTTCATCGCAGGGAGCAGCACCCGGGCACGGGCGAGCACCAGCTCGCCGAGCGCGGTGGGCCGGGCGCCACGACGGTCCCGCTCGAACAACGGGCCGCCCAGGGTGCGTTCGATGCGTTGCAGCTGCGCTGTCAGAGCCGGCTGGGCCAGCCCCAATTGTGAGGCCGCCTTGGTCACGCTGCCTGTCTCTGCGATGGCGCAGACCACCTTGAGATGACGCAGCTCCAGGTTCATAACGTGACGTTAGGACCAAGGTGACTTCGAAGGCTAGACCTATGGACGATCGAAAGATCCCCCGTATGTGACAAATGGGTTAACGAATCCGGTGATTTACCTACAAATCCTTGGCGTAGGTGGTTCGACCGGTGACGACGTCGCGCAGTTTGTCCACGACGGCGACGGCCGGGTCCACCACCTTGTTCCACGGCGGCGTCGACGGCGTGCCGGGGTGCGGACGGGTCGGCGCGGCCTCCTCGGCGGTCTCGAACCGGTTGCCCACCCGGATCAGGTCCTCGATCGGCACCATCTGCGACAGGACGGGCAGCAGCTCCTCGGCGTCGGCGTCCACATGGCGGCGTACGGCGTCCGCAACGTCCTTGATCTTGGAGGCCGACAACTCCTTCTGCAAATGCTGCAGAGTGATCAGCAACTGGCGGTCCTCGGCCAGCTCACGGTCGGCCAGCTCGTCGCCGCCCGGCACAGTGCGGCGAACGGCGGGGTAAAGGTACTGCTCCTCGGCGCTCAGGTGCCGGGACAGCTCGGCGATCACGACGCCGGCCAGGCGCTTGTCGTCGGGCGCGGCGATCAGCCGGTCACACAGCTCGAGCAGCTCACGGTGCTCGGCGGTGACCACGTCGACGACGTTGCGCCCGGTGGTCTCGCCGCCCAGCGGCGGCAGCGGGGGGAGATTCAAGGAAGACACGGCCGGGGCTTTACCCCAGGCGGTCACTGTCACAAACCCCTGGTAAGAAGGGCGGATGGAGACCACCGGAGCCGACGAGGTCGTAGGCATCTGCCGCGACCTGCTGCGCATCGACACCACCAACACCGGCGACCCGCGTACGACGGCCGGTGAGCGCGTCGCCGCCGAGTACGTCGCGGCCAAGCTGGGCGAGGCGGGCATCGAGGTCGAGCTGCGCGAGTCCGCCCCCAAGCGGGCCAACCTGGTCGCCCGCATCCCCGGCGCCGACCGCAGCCGCGGGGCGCTGCTCGTGCACGGCCACCTCGACGTCGTCCCGGCCGACCCGCGCGAGTGGTCCGTCGACCCCTTCTCGGGCGAGGAGAAAGACGGCTACCTGTGGGGCCGCGGCGCGATCGACATGAAGGACTTCGACGCGATGATGCTCGCCGTGGTCCGCGACTGGGCCCGTACGGGGTATGTGCCGCCGCGTGACATCGTGCTGGCCTACACGGCCGACGAGGAAGCCGGCATGGAATACGGCTCGCAGTGGCTGGCGCAGAACCACCGCGACCTGTTCGACGGGTGCACCGAGGCGATCGGCGAGGTCGGCGGGTATTCGTACACGGTCAACGACGACCTGCGGCTCTATCTGGTGCAGACCGCCGAGAAGGGGCTGGACTGGCTGCGCGTGCACGCCACCGGCCGCCCCGGGCACGGCTCCTTCATCCACGACGACAACGCGGTCACCACCCTGGCCGAGGCAGTCGCCCGGGTCGGGCGGCACAGGTTCCCGACGGTTGTCACCCCGACCGTACGCGCGTTCCTCGAGCAGGTCGGCGACGCGCTGCAGATCGACATCGACCCCGAGAACCCCGAGGTGGCGATCGCCAAACTCGGCCCGATCGCCAACCTGATCGGCGCCACCATCCGCAACACCGCCAACCCCACCCGCCTCGAGGCCGGCTACAAGGACAACGTCATCCCCGGCCGGGCGTCGGCGACCATCGACTGCCGCACCCTGCCGGGCGAGGCCGACCGGTTCCTGGCCGAGCTGCGCGAGCTGATCGGGCCCGACGTCGAGATCGAGCACGTGCACCAGCAGCCGGCCGTCGAGACCGAGTTCGGCGGCGAGCTCGTCGAGGCGATGGGGGCGGCGCTGCGCGCGGAGGATCCGGGGGCGCGTACTGTGCCGTACCTGATGTCCGGGGGCACCGACGCGAAGGCCTTCTCGACGCTCGGCATCCGCTGCTTCGGGTTCGCCCCGCTGCGGCTGCCCGCCGACCTGAACTTCGCGTCCCTGTTCCACGGCATCGACGAGCGCGTCCCGGTGGAGGGACTAAAGTTCGGCGTGCGTGTGCTCGACCGTCTGCTCCGGAACAGCTGACCTGCGGAAGGATCCAAACCGATGACCGACCAGAACGCGGAACTCGATGCCGCCCTTGAGCGAGTGATCGAGGCCTCCCGGGCGCATCTCGCGGCGGTCAAGGCGGCCGAGGGCCGTGTCGACGACGACGGCGTGTGGCAGGCGTACGTCGACCTGAACAACGCTTCTTTCGCCTACGACGAGAAGCTGCTCGACGCGTACGGGGAAGTGACGCCGTGGGACGTCGAATCGATCGACCCGGACGAGGCCGACCAGCGGTTCGGCCTGGGTGTCAACGGCTTCGAGGCGGGCGACTCGACGGACCCGTACCCGCAGGTGCTCTCCGTGCGGCAGCGGCGCGACTACCGCGTGCCCAGCGTGTCGGCCCTGCTGCGCCGCGCCGAGGACGCACGCCGGCAGTCCGTCCCGAGGACGAGGACGCCGGCCCGGTCGAGAGCGTCGGCGAGGCCGTGCTGGAGCTGCTGCAGGCCGGCGACGGGTCGCTCTCGTCGCTCGACGTGCCCGAGCTGGAGCCGCTCGACGGCCTGCTGACCGTCAGCGAGATCACCACGCCGCTCGACCTCGACGAGTTCGAGGACTCCGACGGCGACGGCCCGTTCGCCCCCAGGGAGGGTGACCTGCTGGTCGGCCGCCTCGACGAGCACCCGTTCCTGCCGGACGAGGACTCCGACGAACACGACCACGCCGGTCACCAGCACTGACGCACTGAGAGGGCCCGTCCAGCCGGACGGGCCCTCTCAGTAACTCAGCCCCGGCTGCGGGCCCGGCTGAATACGGCGGCGGAGCATCACCTTGCGGCTGCCGTCGGCGAAAAGCTGGACCCGGGCCAGCTCCCACCCCGAGAACTCCGCCTGAATGGCAAGCTGCGCCGCCGCGGTCAACCGATCGACATTCGAGGGCAACCGCAGCGGCGCGTATTCGTAGTCCATGCCAGCTAGAGTGCACTCCTTACGCGGCCGTCGACAAGCACTGACCAGCGCGTATCCCGGCGCGTGAGCCTCTGAGCTGGTCAGCCTTCAGACCTGCGGCGGCGATCACAGCGCGCCCTCGTCGGCTACCGACGTCTCCACCACGGCCCGGCGATCGCGACCCTGAGCGCATCCTCAAGGTCATCCGGATGGATGTCCAGGACGATGGCGTCGCGCTCGGTGTCGTAATCGGTGCGGATCAGGTCTACGTCGATGCCTCCGAGCCGTACGCGGACATCTGAGTTGTGCGGCTGAACCTCCAGCGCTCTTACGAGATCATCCCTTTGCACGCTGCCACCCCCTTCGAAGTTGAGGGGCATGACGGCCGCCAGGGGAGATCCAAACGGCCGCCACGCCGTAGGAACAGGCTGTCCGGCTCCCTGTCGCCGTGCAATATTGCGCCAGGGCGAATCCACCGTGGACCCCTTGCTCGGGGAAAGTTCCTGCGGAAGGCTTCCATGAGGGTGGATCAGCCGTTCCACGACGCGTGCAGTACCGGGTCAAGACGGAAGGGGACGTCGAATGGGGGAGCCCGAGCCGAACAGCACGGTTCCGAGACGTCAGCTCGGCCGATTCCTCAGGCAGCAACGGGAGAAGGCTGGGGTCACGGTCAAAGCCGCTTCCGATCATCTCGAGTGCTCGACGCAGAAGCTCTGGCGGATCGAGAAGGGCGCTGTACCCGTCCGCGGCGCCGATGTGCGGACCCTCTGCCTGTTCTACCAAACCCCGAACGAGATCACGGAAGCGTTGATCGGGCTGGCCAAGGAGACGCGCGCCAAAGGATGGTGGGCCGCCCACGGCGATGCTGTCCCGGATTGGTTCGATCTGTACATCGGTCTCGAGTCCGCGGCCTCCCACATCCGCAAGTACGAGCCGACGATCATTCCCGGTCTGCTCCAGGCTCACGCTTACATGGAGGCTGTCCTCCGAGCCGATGGCCCGGATCTTACTGACACCGAGCTCGAGAGCCGGATCAAGATCCGTCAGGAGCGCCAAGGCCTGCTGTCACGCCACTTTCCGGCCCCTCCCCGCCTGGAAGTGGTTGTTGCCGAGTCGGCATTGCACGCCCGGATCGACATTCCTGGCGCCATGCAGCAACAACTCTTCCACCTCTTGAAGGCCAATGAGCAACCACACATCTCCGTGCGGGTGTTGCCGACCTCGGCCGGGCCGCATCGGGCTTCCGTGTCCGGGGCGTTCTCGATTCTGGAATTCCCGTCCATGAACGGGGAGGTCGGGGAGCCTCCTACGGTCTACTCGGAAAGCCTCACCGGAGCGCTCTATCTGGACCGTCCACGAGAGCTCGCCGTGTACGAGCAGGCCTGGAACGCGCTGGTCGCGCTGGCCCTGCCAGAGGGAGACTCAGACGACATGATCAAGAAGATCATGACGACAGGGGAGATGAGCAGTCGTGAGTAGTCGCGATCTGTCCAGCGCTGTCTGGCGCAAGAGCACACGCAGCGGAAGCAATGGGGGTGACTGCGTCGAAGTCGCCACGAATCTTTCTGATGTTGTTCCCGTGCGGGACACCAAGGACAGAGACGGCGGGACTCTGATGTTCACGCCGCAGGCCTGGGCGGAGTTCATTGCCGGTGTGAAGGTCGGCGAATTCGACATCTGACCGCGTCAAGGTCCCGGCTGCATCATGCCGCCGGGACCTTGTGCTTCAGCTGATGCCGCCGGGACCTTGCGCTTCAGCGGACATTGGCCTGGAGTCCGGCGTGCCGCGGCCGGACGTGGGGCTGCGGCGCAGGTGGTAGGCGAGCGTGGCGGCGGCCAGGGCCACGGACCACACCGGCCAGGTCAGCATGGGGGCCACGGCTGCTGTGTCGGTGGTGAGCTTGTCCCAGAAGATGGGGTCGGTGAGGAAGCCGACCGACGCTGACATGACGAAGATGGCTACCAAGGTCGCCGGGACGGTGGCCAGGCGGATCGGGACCTTGCGGCCGGCCAGGGCGGGCACCCAGCGGGGGAAGACCTCGCCCCAGCGCTGCACCAGACCCAGCGTGAGGATGGCGCCGACCACCGCGAAGGTGGCGAGGCCCACGCCCGCCCAGGCGGCGCCGGTGTCGTGCAGGTCGTCGACTGCCTCGGCGGGCAGGCCGAGCGGGATGCCGAGGGCCCAGGCGAAACGGGTCAAGGCGTAGAGCACGGGGATGGCGGCGGCCACGTACGTCGCCCGGCGGCCCCAGGTGGCGGCCGACTCGGGGGACGTCCAGCGGGCGCGACGTGTGCCGGTGACGGCGAAGCGCCCGCGTAGGGCGGCGCGGGCCACCATCCGCACCGCCTCGGCGATCCGTTCGGGGCGGGCCCGTTTGAGCAGGAAGCCGCTCGCCCCGGCGGCCAAGGCCTCGTACACGTACTCGTCGTTCTCGAAAGTCGTCAGCACGAGCACCCGCGGCGGGTCTGCGAGGTGTTCCAGCAGCAGGCGGGTGGCCTGGATGCCGTCGATGCGGGGCATGCGCACGTCCATCAGCACCACGTCGGGCCGGCAACCGGTGGCCGAGGGCACGACCTGGTCGCCGTCCGTGGCCACTCCCCGACGGCGTTGGCGACCTCCACGACCAGGTCGTCCGGGGCGGTGATCCGCAGCGTGACCCGGCCCGACCCGTGCTTAGCGGCGTTGGTCAGGCACTCCTGCACGATCCGGTACGCCTCGCGGGAGATGGGCGCGGGCACGTCCACGTCGTCCACCTCGGCGTCGACCTCGCCGGTGAGCAGCCGTCCCACATCGGCCAGCGTCGGCCCGGACGCGTCGTCGCGCAGCAGCCCGAGCACGGCGTCCAGCTCCTCCAACGCCGTACGGCCGAGGTCTTCGATCGACCCCAGAGCGCGCCGGGCGAAGGCCGGGTCGCTGTCGAACACCGTACGGGCCGCTCCTGCCTGCAGGGTCACCGCGGTCAAGGCGTGACCGACCGAGTCGTGCAGTTCGCGGGCCAGCCGGTTGCGTTCGGCCAGTTGCCGCTCGCGGGCCTCGAGCGCGGCCACCCGCTCGGCCGCCGACGGGCCGAGCAGCACCGGCGCCATGGTCGCGGCGAGCGAACCGAGCCCGGCCGTCATGCAGACCGAGACGACCAGCAGCACCACCCCCACCGCTGTCCAGCCCCAGCGGTTGTCGGACCGCAGCGGGCCGATGTCGGTGCCGGCCAGCGCGCCGTTGGTCAGGCCGAGCCGTTCGACGAACGCCAGCAGGGCCAACGGGACCGCGATCATCAGCAGCAGGGCCACCACACCACCGCCGAGCAGGTGCAGCCCGAACCACAGGGCCGAACGAAGCCGGGCCTCGCGGGTCAGGGGGTGGTCGCGGTCGTGCGCGGGCAGGTCGGCGCCGAGCAGGGCCCGGGCGGCGGTGATCTCCAGTTCGCGGGTGCCGCCCAGGAACGGCGGGATCGCCGCCACGACCAGCGCGACGGCCCCGGCCGAGAAGGCGCCGGCCACGTTCTCCCCGCTCGCCTGGTAGGCCTGCGCCAGGAGCACGGCGACCAGGGTGTACGGGAGAAGGACGACCGCCCCCAGCAGCAGGAAGACCCCGCGGCGGTAGGTGGTCGCGCGGAACAACTCAGCCCTCGCCGTCCGGGTAACCGACCCCTTCGCGCTCGGGGTAGCCCACGTCGATCGCGGACACGTCGTCGAGCGCGCCCGCGATCTCGGCCGGCAGGGTCAGTTCCTCGCTCAGCAACGCGCCCTGCAACTGCGCGGCCGTACGCGCGCCGAGGATGGGAGCGGCCACACCGGGGCGGTCACGGATCCAGGCCAGCGCGACCTCGACGGGCGAGACGCCGAGCCCGGAGGCCGCGGTGACGACCGCCTGCACGATGCTGGAGCTGCGCGGCTCGAGATAGGTCTGCACGAACGGGGCGAGATGCTCGGTGGCGGCGCGCGAGTCGAGCGGGCGGCCGTTGCGGTACTTGCCGGTGAGCACACCCCGGCCCAGCGGCGACCAGGCCAGCACGCCGAGGCCCAGGGCCTGCGCGGCGGGCAGCAGCTCGCGTTCGATGCCGCGTTCGAGCAGGGAGTACTCCATCTGGGCGGCGACGATCGGGGCGCGCCCGGGATAGGCCGACTGCCACGTGGCGGCGCGGGCGGTCTGCCACGCCGCGAAGTTGGAGACGCCGACATACCGTACGCGGCCGCTTGTCACCGCATGGTCGAGCGCGCCCAGCGTCTCTTCCAGTGGGGTCATCGGGTCGTTGCCGTGCACCTGCCACAGGTCGACGTAGTCGGTGCCGAGCCGGTGGAGCGAGGCGTCGAGCGAGCGCAGCAGGTTGCCGCGGGAGCCGTCGCGGCGGCGGTAACCGCGCGGGGTGAGCCCGGCCTTGGTCGCGATCACCACCTCGTCGCGCGGCACCAGGTGGTCGAGCAGCGAGCCGATCACCGACTCGGCGTCGCCGTCGCCGTAGACGTCGGCCGTGTCGAGCAGGGTGCCGCCGGCCTCGAGAAAGAGCTTGAGCTGCGCGGCCGCGTCGTCCGGGTCGGTGTCGCGGCCCCAGGTCATGGTGCCGAGCGCGAGCCGGGAGACCGCCAGCCCGCTTCGGCCGAGCGGTCGTTGCAGCATGAGTGAACCTTATTCAGCAACGCTCAACAGCGAAATGCCGCTGCCCACGTCAACCCCGTCGGTTACCTGACCGAGATCGCGGAAAGCGGGTCAGTAGGCTGCGGGGGACGGCGTACCTGGGAGGCAGATCGTGCGGCTCGGACTCAACCTCGGCTATCAGGCGGCGTGGACCACGCCCGCGGACCACTTGGCGATGGCCCAGGAGGCGGATCGGCTCGGTTACGCCGTCGTGTGGTCGGCCGAGGCGTACGGGTCGGACACGGTCAGCATGCTGGCCTGGATCGCCGGGCAGACGTCTCAGATCGACCTCGGCGCCGCGGTGATGCAGATCCCCGCCCGCACCCCCGCGATGACAGCCATGACCGCGGCCACGATCGACGCGCTGTCCGGCGGCCGGTTCCGGCTGGGCCTGGGCGTCTCGGGTCCTCAGGTCTCCGAGGGGTGGCACGGCGTGCGCTTCGCCAAACCCCTTTCCCGTACGCGGGAGTACGTCGAGATCGTGAAGATGGCGATCGCCCGGCAGCCCGTGTCGTATCAGGGCGAACATCACACGCTGCCGTTGCCCGGGGGCCCCGGCAAGGCGTTGCGGCTCGGCTTCCACCCGCCGCGCGAGGCCGTCCCGATCTACCTGGCCGCCGTCGGCCCCAAGAACCTGGAGCTCGCCGGCGAGATCGCCGACGGGTGGCTCGCCATCTTCTTCGCGCCCGACGCCGCGGGGGAGTACCTGCAGCACATCGAGCGGGGCCGGGCCAAGAAGGGGCTGGGGCTGACCGGTTTCGACGTGGCGCCCAGCGTGCCGGTCGTGGTGGGCGACAACGTGGCCTGGTGCGCCGACGTCATCCGGCCCTACGCGGCGCTCTACGTCGGCGGCATGGGCAGCCGTGAGCAGAACTTCTACAACCAACTGGCCGTGCGCATGGGTTACGCCGACGCCGCGGCCAAGGTGCAGGACCTCTACCTCAGCGGGCAGAAGGCGGAGGCGGCCGAGGCCGTGCCGCAGGAGTTCATCGAGCGGACCTCGATCCTCGGCAACAAGATCCAGATCAAGGAGCGGATCAAGCAGTACGCGGCGGCGGGTGCCGGCACGCTGTCGATCAGCCCGTACGTCGGCGACCTGAAGAGCGGCCTCGACACCCTGCGGATCGTCGCCGAGGCGTTCGAAGAGTCCGGCGTGGCCGAGTAGTGGCCACCGTCCTGCTGCTCCGGCACGGGCGTACGACGGCCAACGCCACCGGCGAGCTGGCCGGCCGGCGTCCCGTGGAGCTGGACGACACCGGCCGGGCCCAGGCGGCGCGGGCCGGTGAGCGACTGCGCCCGTTGCCGCTGGCCGCGGTGGTGACCAGCCCGCTGATCCGCTGCCGCACGACAGTCGACCTGGCGCTGCCCGGCTGCGAACCGGTGATCGACGAGGGCCTGACCGAGTGCGGGTACGGCGACTGGGAGGGCCGCCCGCTCAAGGAACTGGCCAAGGAGCCGCTCTGGCCGGTCGTGCAGCAGCACCCCAGCGCCGCCGTCTTCCCGAACGGCGAGGCGATGGCCGCGATGTCGGCGCGTGCGGTCGCCACCATCCGGCGCTGGGACGAGCAGATCACGGCCTCGCACGGGCCCGACGCGCTCTGGCTGGCCTGCAGCCACGGCGATGTGATCAAGGCCATCGTGGCCGACGCGATGGGCCTGCACCTCGACCAGTTCCAGCGCATCGTGGCCGACCCGGCCTCGATCAGCGTGATTCGATACACGCCGGCCAGGCCCTTCCTCGTCCGGTTGAACGACACGTCCGACCTCGCGTCGCTGATCCCGCCGCCGTCGCAGGACGGCGCCCGGTCCGACGCGGCAGTGGGCGGGGGCGCCGGCGGCGGGGTCTGAGTGCTCTGTGTGACGGGCGTGTTACCGCAGGATGATGCTTGTTGAGCCCTCAGCGAACCCGGCCGGTGGGGATGCGCAGGGTGGTCCGGTCGTGGATAGGGTTGTCGGCATGACCCACCAGGTGCACTCGTTCGAGCCGCCGGAGCGGTTCGTCGCCGGGACGGTGGGCGAGCCCGGCGACCGGACGTTCTTCCTGCAGGCCCGCGGCGGCGGCCGGGTCGTCAGCGTCGCGCTGGAAAAGGTCCAGGTGTCGCTGCTCGCCGAGAAACTCGAGGAGTTGCTCGTCGAGGCGAACAAACGCTTCGGTGTCTCGCTGCCCGACGCGCCGGTTGCCGCCCCCCACGACAACGAGCCGCTCGACACCCCTGTCGACGAGGAGTTCCGGGTCGGCACGCTGGGCCTCGCCTTCGACGTCGACACGAGCACCGTTGTCATCGAGGCGATCGAGGCCGGCGAGGCCGAGGTCGAGATCGAGCTGGGCGAGGACGAGCCCGCGGTCACCGACGACGATGACGATGACGACGACGAGCCCGACGACGACCTCGACCGTTTGCGGGTGCGGCTGACCCCCGAGGCGACCCGGGCGTTCATCGACCGCGCGCGCCGGGTCGTGGCCGCCGGCCGGCCCCCGTGCCCGCTCTGCGGCCAGCCGCTCGACCCGGCGGGCCACCTGTGCCCCCGGCACAACGGCTACCACCGGTGACCACGGAGCCCGCCGCGGCCCTGGCCGAGGCCGACGCCCTCGACCTGCTCGCCCGCGGCCGGCTCGAGATCGAGGGCCGGCTGGTCGACGCCTCCAACACCACGTTGCGGGCCGAGATCACGCTCGACGGCCTGACCCGCCGCTGCGTCTACAAGCCCGTGCAGGGCGAACGCCCGCTGTGGGACTTCCCGGACGGCACGCTGGCCGGCCGTGAGGTCTCGGCCTATCTGGTCTCGCGGGCCACGGGGTGGGACCTGGTGCCTCCGACGATCCTGCGCGACGGCCCGCTCGGGCCGGGCGCGCTGCAGCTGTGGATCGACGAGCCGGAAACGGCCGAGTCGCTGATCGGCTTCGTCCCGGCGTGGGACGTGCCCGACGGCTGGCTGCCGGTGGCCAACGCCCGCGACGAGGACGGCGACGCCTACGCGCTGGCCCACGCCGACGACCCGCGGCTGGCCCGGCTGGCCGTCTTCGACGCGGTCATCAACAACGCCGACCGCAAGGGCGGGCACGTGCTCTACCCGGCGACCGGCTCGGTCCACGGCGTCGACCACGGAGTCAGCTTCCACGTGGAGAACAAGCTGCGCACGGTCCTGTGGGGGTGGACCGGCAAGCAGCTGATCCCGGAGGCCACCGAGGTGCTGACCGCCCTGGCCGCCCAGCTCGACGGCGCGCTCGGCGAGTCGCTGGAGGAGCACCTGACGCTCACCGAGGTGCGGCACGTCCGGCAGCGGGCCAGGCGCCTGCTGCGGGCGGGGCGGTTCCCCGACCCGCCGCAGGACTGGCCGGCCATCCCCTGGCCGCCGGTGTAGCTGTAGTTTTCCCCACGCTCAGGAGCGTCCTCCGGGTGCCCTGGATAGGCTCCTGACCATGGATACTTGGACCGGGCACGACGTGCCGACCCTGCCCGGCGAGGCGCCGGCGCTGCGCCTCTTCGACTCGGCCCGCCGCGAGACCGCCTCCACCGTTCCCGGTTCCACCGCGACGATGTACGTCTGCGGCATCACGCCCTACGACGCCACCCACCTCGGCCACGCCGCCACCATGATCACGTTCGATCTGGTCAACCGGCTGTGGCGCGACGCCGGGCACGACGTGAACTACGTGCAGAACGTGACCGACATCGACGACCCGCTGCTCGAGCGGGCCGCGCGTGACGGTGAGGACTGGGTTGTCCTCGGCATGCGTGAGACCGCCCTGTTCCGCGAGGACATGGAGGCGCTGCGGATCCTGCCGCCGGCCCACTACGTCGGCGCGGTCGAGTCGATCCCGGCCATCGTCGAGCACGTGCGTGAGCTGCTCGCCTGCGGCGCGGCGTACCCGCTCGACGACGGCACCGGCGACGTGTACTACTCGATCGCCGCCGCGCCCCGCTTCGGCTACGAGTCGAACCTGTCGCGCGACGAGATGCGGGTGCTCTCGGCCGAGCGTGGCGGCGACCCCGACCGCGAGGGCAAGCGCGACCCGCTCGACCCGCTGCTGTGGCGCGGCGCCCGCGACGGCGAGCCCGCGTGGGACGGCGGCGACCTCGGCCCCGGACGCCCCGGCTGGCACATCGAGTGCGCGACCATCGCGCTGAGCCGTCTGGGCGACACGATCGACGTGCAGGGCGGCGGCAACGACCTGCTCTACCCGCACCACGAGTGCTCGGCCGCGCACGCCGAGACCCTGACCGGCCGGGCGCCGTTCGCCACGCACTACGTGCACGCCGGCATGATCGGGCTCGAGGGCGAAAAGATGTCGAAGTCGAAGGGCAACCTGGTCTTCGTGTCCCGGTTGCGCGCCGACGGCGTCGACCCGATGGCCGTACGCCTCGGGTTGCTGGCGGGGCACTACCGCAGCGACCGGGAGTGGACCGACGACGTGCTGAAGGCCGGCCAGGAACGTCTGAGCCGCTGGCGTTCGGCTGCGGCGGCTCCGGCTGGTCCGTCGGGCGAGGGGCTGCTCTCCGCCGTACGGGAGGCTCTGCGTAACGACCTCGACTCGCCTGCCGCGTTGGCCGTGGTGGACGCGTGGGCCGACGCCGCCCTGTCGCACGCGGGGGAGGACGACCAGGCGCCGGCGCTGATGGCCCGTACGGTCGACGCTCTGCTCGGCGTCAAGCTCTGAGCAGACGGTTGCCACGGGCGACCCTAATGCGTTGCGCGAGGGTTACGGACCGGTTTTAGAGTTTAAGCCCGGAATGGTCGTACTTATCGGCAAACCGACGCATTTCCGTGACGAAAGGACGAGACTTTCGGTCGTCCTACTTTCGTCCGAAAGGAAACATCATGCGTCGTCCGGTTATGTACCTCGCTGGCCTGCTCCTGGCCACCGGCGCGAGCCTCGCCCTCGCGGGACCCGCCCAGGCTGCCGTTTCGCACGGCTCCGCCGCCTCCGGCCAGTCGGCCGCCTCGCACGACTGGTGCGACGACGATGACCACTATTCCTTCTACGGTCACCGTCGTCACTTCCACCACCACGGCCACTACGGTCAGGGCGGCGGCGTCTACGGCAGCTACAACGGGATCCTGAACGGCAACAGCATCAGCGTTCTCGACTTCTGATCGGCACTGCCGGGAGGGCTGTCCCCAGCCCTCCCTCGTGAACAAGTCGACCCGAGGAGCCATCGGCCCCTCGGGTCTTCGCCTTTCTGCTACGCGAGCGCGAGCCCCGGATCGGTGTCGGGAGCCGACGGCGTGGGCGCCGGGATCTTGTACTCCTCGGTGAGCGTCGTCATGGGGCCCGGCCAGGTCGCCTGGGCCACCTCGATCGGCTTGCGGGTCTCGTCGAACGCCACATGAAGCAGGTGCAGCACCGGCGTGTCCGGGCGGATCTGCAGGATCTCGGCCTCGTCCCGGCTGGGCTGGCGGGCGCTGATCGTGTCGGTCGCCGAGGCGTACCTTTTGCCCAGCACCTCCTCGGCCTCCTGATAGAGCGGCCGGCCGAACGCCTCGGCCCGCTCCAGGGACGTGCCGCTGACGTCGGTCACCCGGAACCAGGACGCGCCCAGCTCGACCGTGGCGTCGTCGGTCTTGACCAGATGCCGCCGCGCCAGCATCTCGGTGCCGTCGCGCACCCCGAAGGCGTCGGCCACCTCGGGCGGGGCCGGCTCACGGCGTACGGAGACCAACTGCTGCCGATAGCGGGCGGCCAGGTCGGCGTGGTAGCCGCGGTGTGCGCCGTACCGGCCCCGGCTCAGCCGATTCAGGCGGCGGCGGGTGCCCCGCACGTACGTGCCCGAACCGGGTTTCGTGATCAGGATGCCTTCGACGCGGAGCTGGTCGATGGTGCGCTGCACGGTCTGCTTGGCGACGCCGAACATCTCGGCCATCGCGGGGATCGACGGCAGGCGCTCACCGGGCTGCCACTCGCCGCGGCGGATGCGCTCCCGCAGCTGAGCCGCGATCTGCCGATGCGGGAACTCCGCCGCCCCGGGGTTGATCGTCATGTGAAGGCCTCCTCGCCTCGCCGGCACGCGCCTTGCCCGATACGCCTAGGTTCCTAGGATGCCTCACGGGTTGTGACGCGTCCGGCAGCGACACGCGTTACGCCGTGACCCGTGCACGAGAAAGCCGGCCCGGCAGTCGACTGCCGGGCCGGGCTTCGACGCGTTACCAGGAGCCTGCGGTGGGGCCGGCCGATCCGCCACGGCGGCGCAGGTACTTCTCGAACTCGCTGGCGATCTCGTCGCCGGTCAGGGGCTGGATGCCCTCGTCGCCCACGCGTTCTTCCAGCTCGCGTACGTACTCACCCAGCTCGGCGTCCTGCTCGGCCGCGGCCCGTACGCGCTTCTCCCACTCGTCGGCCTCCTCGGCCAGGTCGGCCAGCGGCACGGGCAGGTCGAGCACGTCCTCGAGGCGGCTCAGCAGCGCGAGGGTGGCCTTGGGGCAGGGCGGGTTGTTCGCGTAATGCGGCACGTGCACCCAGAACGACAACGCGTCCAGCTCGGCGCGGCCGGCCGCCTCGTGCAGCACGCCGACGATGCCGGTCGGGCCGTCGTAGCGGGTGGGCACCACGTTGTACTTCTCGCCGGCGTCGCGGTCGGAGGCCGAGCCGCTGATCGGCAGCGGTCGCGTGTAGGGCACGTCGGCCAGCAGCGCGCCCAGCAGCACGATCCGCTCGACCTCGAGGCTGTGGCACAGCTCGAGCACCTGCTCGCAGAAGGTGCGCCAGCGCATGCTCGGCTCGATGCCGCGGATCAGCACCACGTCGCGGTCGGCGCCGGGCGGGCTCGCCACCGTGAAGCGGGTGGTCGGCCACTCGATCTTGCGAGTCTCGCCCTCGGCCATCGTGATCGTCGGCCGGCTGACCTGGAAGTCGTAGAAGTCCTCCGGGTCGATGGTGGTGATCTCGCGGGCCTGCCACACCTGCTCGAGGTGTTCCACGGCCGCGGTCGATGCGTCGGCCGCATCGTTCCAGCCCTCGAAGGCGGCGATGGCCACGGGGGATCGGAGTAGCGGGAGGCCGTCGAACTCAGTCATGGAGACAGCCTACGTTCACCCCGCGCACGCCACCCGGCGGCCGCGCCGCGCCGGACGGCGCCCACGCTCGGGAAACCCCTGAAAACCGCCGATACCGTACGCCTCGCCGACTCCCTCGAACCCCCGAGGAACCGGTCTCAGACCTTTGTCGGCAGCCGTCGGTGCAGCTCGGCCAGCAGGACGGCTGGTTCCGGGGACATCAGGCCGACGTCGACCAGGTACGCGTGCTGCCCGCCGCGCCGCCGGGTGCGCGGGGCCCGGCCCGGTCCGTCGCCCGGCTCCACGAAGTCGTCGTCGACCGGGGTGATGAGGAGTTCGGTGAACGGCCCCCGGTAGCGCAGCGCCACCTCCCGGATGCCCGCCCACGGGATGTGCACGGGCCGGCGCCCGGTGGCGGCGAAGTCGAGCCCGCGCATCGAGCTGTGCAGCCAGCCCAGCCTGTTCCAAGCGGTGAGCAGGATCACCGCGGCCGTCACCGGCGGCACGATCAGGGCCAGCTCGACGTAGAGGACGATGTCGCCCGTGTCCGGGGTGTCGCCCAGGGCCGTTCTCAGCAGGACGAACAGCGCCAGCGTGGTGACCCAGACGGCGGCGACCACCCAGAGCATCGTGACGTAGACCATCGCCCGTGACTGCAGGAAGAGGATCGTGTCGTCCTCCGGCCCGAGGACCTCGTCGATGTGCGCCACGATCGAATTATGCCCGCTTTGTCGGGGGATAGAGGCGATTATGGGGAGGTGACCGTGACGCGGCTGGCCGAGGACGACATCCCCGCGACGTGGGAGGCTGCGAGCCTGCTCCTCGACGAGTACCGCCAGCACTACGGCGCCAACCCGGCCCCCGAGGCGGCGGCGACCTGGCTGCGCGAACAGATCGACGCCGCCCGAGCCCGCGTCTACCTGGCCGTCAGCGCCGACCGTCGACCCACCGGCGAAGACGGCACGGTCGACGGCATCTGCACGGTCACGGTGGTGCCGGCGGCGCTGACGCTGCGTTCCGCGTGGTTGGTCCGCGACCTGTACGTGCGTCCGGCGGCCCGCCGCCGCGGGGTGGCCCGGTCCCTGCTCGAAGCCGTCGTCGACGACGCCGCGGCGAACGGCGCCCACCGGCTCTCCCTGCAGACCGAGTCGGACAACGCGCGGGCGCTGGAGCTCTACTCGAGGATCGGTTTCGAGCCCCTGCCCGGGGTGACCGTCATGGACAACATCCTCTGAACGCCCCGCCACTGATCTGCAAGCGAGCGCTCCCCGCCGACGTGCCCATTCGCCCGCGGACGTGAGTGAGAGGCGCGGAGCCGGGCGAGCTCGGTTGAGGCTCTCGCCGTGCTGACGCGAGAGCGCGGGCCCCCGTACGGGAAACCCGCGCCCGCGGCGATCAACTGTGGTCAGGCGGCAGCCGGAACGGGGTTGTCGACCGGCTCGACCGTGGGCTTGGCGGCCTGCTTGCGCTTCGCGTAGGCGTACAGGCGGTAGATCAGCAGCAGCTCGAAGGCGACCATCAGGGCCGAGGACCCCACGCCGACCAGGATGATCTGCTTGGTGACCGGGCCGAGGATGAAGACGAACATCATGAACTCGATGCCGCTGAACAGGTGGGGGCGGATCCGGTGGCGGACGAGGAAGTTGCGCAGCCGCCAGACGGCCGACTCGTTGCCGGTGGGCAGGGGGGCGGTGACGGGGCCGGCCTCGGCGTCCTCATCGGTCATGACGACCGCGTCCTGGTTGAGCTCGGCGCGGACCTTGCCCATCTGCAGCGCGTTGAGGTAGCGGAACATGTCGAGGAAGACGACCACGCCGCCGAGCCAGAGGTAGGCCATGTTGTCGGTGGCCGCCCACTGCCCGCCGAACAGGCCGACGGCGCAGACCGCCACGCGCAGGCGGTCGAGCACGTAGTCGAGCCAGGACCCGAAGGCCGAACCTGTCCCGTTCAGCCGCGCGATCTTGCCGTCCATGCAGTCCAGGACGAAGCTGAGGTGGAACAGCAGCGCGCCGAGCAGCAGCCAGCCGTAGTCGGCCTGCCAGAAGCAGTACGCCGAGACGATGCCGACTCCGAAGGCCAGTGTCGTCAGGCGGTTCGGGGTCACCGAGCGCCACGGCTGCACGAGCCAGACCAGGCGGGAGGCGAGAGGGTCGACCAGGCCGACGGTCCACCACGCGTCACGCTGTTTGTACGTGCGGTCGCGGATCACTTCGAGGGGATACCGCTGCGCCATGCCACCACTCCTGGTGTTGCCCGAAACGTGAATGATCGACCGCGCGGACCTTACTAGATGATGAACAGTGCTGGAAGAGGACCTGGGGCGTGTCGGAAATCGAGGAACTTTCCGGTCACACGCCGTTAATTCGCCGGTGATCAACCCGATCGGGGGACCTTGTGGACGCGGAGCACGTTGCGGACGATCTGGAAGAGGTGATCTTGTCCGAGGAGCGGATTCTGGCTCGGGTCCAGGATCTGGCGTCCGAGTTGCACGGGGTCCATGAGCCCCGTACGCCCGTGCTGGTGGGCGTGTTGGGCGGCGCGGCCACCTTCACCGTCGACCTGGCTCGCGCGTACCCGGGACAGGTCGAGATCGGCTGGATGGCGATCAAGTCGTACAGCACGCACAACCGCGCGTCGGGGTCCGTACGGCTGCTCAAGGACCTTGACGTGGACATCTCGGGGCGGGACGTCGTGATCGTCGACGGCGTGATCGACACCGGGTTGACGATGTCGTGGCTGATCGCGAACCTGGCGCAGCGCGGCCCGGCCTCGATCGCCGTGTGCGCGTTGCTGCGCAAGCCCGAGACGGCCCGGTTCGCCGACACCCCGACGTACGTGGGTTTCGATGTCGGCCCCGGGCTGATCGTCGGCTACGGGCTCGACCACCAGGGGCGCTACCGGAATCTGCGCTGCGCCGCGGTGCTGTCGCCCAGCGCGTACGAGGTCACGCCGGCCTGATCTTCGCGCTCAGCCGATCGGGCGGGGTGCATCGCCCGGCATCGGCCCGGCACGGGCGCGGCCGAGCTGCCGCGCCACGCCGGCACGGCTGGCAAGAGCCGTTAAGTCATGGCTTGACCGGCGGCCGCAGCCCGGGTGACCGTGGGGCTCATGGCGGTGCAGATCCACTCCGTGCCGGCGGTCCTCTCCGACGAGCCCTGTGAGGTCGCGCTGCGGGCCGTGTGTCCCGCCCTGCGCCCGTACGTGCTGGGGCTCTCGGGTTTCCGGTCCGGTCACGGGCGGCCGATCGCGCACCTGCTGCTGCCGCTGGCCCATCCGACCGTGATCGTCGATTTCGGCGCGCGTTCGGGTCTCGTGCTCGGCGCGCGGGCCGCCGCCACCGCCCGTGGCGAGACCACCTGGGGGCACGGGATCAGCATCGGCCTCACCCCGCTGGGCGCGGCGGCGCTGCTCGGGGTGCCGATGAGCGAGCTCGGTGGCCCCGCCGTGCGCCTCGACGAGCTGCTGGGCCCAGGGGTGACCGAGCTTCCGGGCCGGCTGGCCGCCGCGCCGAGCTGGGCCGAACGGTTCGACCTGATCGAGCGGGTGCTGCTCCACCTTCGTACGGCCCGGACCGCTTCTCCCGACCGGGTGGCGTGTTCTCCCGACCCGGCGGCGTGGTTTCCTGACCGGGCGGTGCCGGCCGCGTGTTCTCCCGACCGGGTGGCGTGTTTTCCCGACCGGGCGGTGCTGGCCGCGTGGCAACGGCTGCAGCGGCCCGGTCCGCCGAAGGTGGACGTGCTCGCCGCCGAACTGAACGTCACCCGCCGCCGCCTCGAACGCGGGTTCCGGCAGCATGTGGGCCTGACCCCGGCGACCGTGGCGCGGATCGCGCGGTTCCAGCGGGTCGTGGGCCGGCTCGTCTCCGGCGCCGGCCCGTCGGAGGCGGCGGCCGACAGCGGGTACGCCGACCATCCGCACCTGGCACGCGAGACCCGGGCGATGGCCGGGCTCACCCCGACCCGGCTGGCCGCCTACCTCAGCACCCCGCCGGTGGTCGTCGCAAACGTCCAAGACGCCCGGCGCCGCTGAGACCTAGCGTGCCCCCATGACGTTTGAGGGGAAGACCGCGCTGGTCACCGGCGGCTCGAAGGGGATAGGCCGGGCCGTCGTCGAACAGCTGGCAGCCCGGGGCGCGGCCGTCGTGTTCACCTACCGCCAGGACAAGGCGGCCGCCGACGAGGTCGCCGCCACAAACCCGGGAACCACAGCCGTGCGCGCCGACCAGGAAAGCCTCGACAGTCTCGACGCGGCTTTCGACGCCGTACGGGGTGGTCTGGACATCCTGGTGAACAACGTGGGCCTGGTCACGGCGGCGCCGATCGCCGAGCTGACGCCGCCGGACTTCGACCGGGTGTTCGCGGTCAACACCAAGTTCCCGCTGTTCGCCATTCAGCGCGCCGCCCCGCTGCTGCGCGACGGCGGCCGGATCGTGAACATCTCCACGCTGAACACGCTGTACCCGGCGGCCGGTCTGGCGCTCTACTGCGCGGGCAAGGCCGCCCTCGAACAGATAACCGTGGTGGCCGCGAAGGAGCTGGGCCCGCGCGGCATCACCGTCAACACGGTCTCGCCCGGCGCCACCGACACCGACACGCTGCGCGCCGCCAACCCGCCCGCGGCGCTCGAGGCCGCCGCCGGGATGACCGCGTTGGGCCGCCTCGGCCGTCCGGACGACGTGGCCGCGGTGGTCACGTTCCTCGCCTCCGACGAGGGCCGCTGGATCACGGGACAGAACGTCCGCGCGACCGGCGGCCTCTCGGTGTGACCGGAAGCTTCCTGCTGCCGCGTTTCCCGTCGAGACCCGGTTGTTTCCGGCCTTGGCCGGGCCGTTTTCGCTGGGGCCGCTTTCCGGTCTTGGCCGTTTCGCTTGGCCCGGCCGTTGTCCGGTCTTGGCCGTTTCGCTTGGCCCGGCCGCTTTCCGGTCTTGGCCGGGCCGTTTCGCTGAGATCCGGCCGCTTCCCGCGGTGGCACGGCTGCTCCCGCGGCAGGCGGTCAGATGATGGCGCGGATGATGACGATGCCGAAGAAGACGATGAGGAAAGCGACGTCGATGGCGGCGCCGCCGAGACGCAGCGGGGGCACGACTCGCCGTACCGGGGCGAGAATGGGCTCGGTCACGGTGTAGACCCCCGACATGAGCCGGGAACGGAAACCGCCGGGAGCGGCCGGCCCGGCCAGAACCGTGCTCCAGTCGAGCAGGGCCCGAGCCACGAGCAGCAGCTGCACGAGCAGCAGCAGGAAGTCCACGAGGGCCAGGACCACAGATACCTCCAGGGCAGAAGCGACCCCCCTACTGTGCGTCGCTCAGCTGTGGGGTTGCTGTACGTCCCCTGCGGGCCGGCTCACCGCGCCGAACGTGACGGGCACGCCGGGGGAGTAGAGGACACTCACCGGCGGTCCGGCCGGCTGGGGGAGCCCGGCCGCGCCGATCAGGGTGTCGGACAGGGAGAGCAGTTCGGCGCGGTGCAGGGGCCACGGCGGGTGCTCGTTGGCCAGGTGGACCGTGCGGCCCCACGCGGCGGTGTGCAGGCCCCAGCGGGCGGTGAGGAACTGCTCCAGCGGCGTCGGCTCGGTGAGGGCGGCGCCGACGCGTACGGTCATCTCGCCGGCGGCGCCGCGGGGGCCCGGCCAGCGGCGGCGGGTCGTGTACGTCAGGACGTCGCCGTCGCGGGTCAGGCGCATCCGCGACCACATGTACGGCAGGTTCAGTGTGGCCCGCGCGACCAGCACGGGGATGAGGCGTTCGGCCTCCAGCGATCGGAAGACGACACCCCGGCGGCCCTGCGCGTCCACGCTGTAGAGGCGCACGTTGGTCTCGGCGAACGAGCCCAGGTACGGAACTCCGGGGCCGGACAGGAAACCGACGCCCTCCATCCGGAAGCCGATCAGACCCACGTACGTGACGCCGTCGAGCGTGTCCGGGACCGTGCCGGCGGGTAGCAGCGGCGCCACCAGCGCGGGGTCGACCGGCCAGTGCAGGAACGCCAGGTCGGTCCAGCGCTGCACGAGCAGGGACCGCCGCACCGGCCGGGGAGTGCTGAGAGTGACGACTTCCGGGTTCATCGGATTTCCTCCGTGGTAACCCGGCCGTGCAGGGCCGGGAGGTAACGGTGGCTACGGCCTTGCGGCGCGTCGCCTCGGTGTTCCCGAGATGGTTTGCTAATTGTGAGCTGTGACGGCGAGGGTCGTGAAGCGGGCGTTCAAGTTCCGTTTCTACCCGAGTCCGGAGCAGGCGTCTGAGCTTGTTCGGACGTTCGGGTGTGTCCGGCTGGTCTACAACAAGGCCCTCGCGGCGCGTACCGAGGCGTGGACGTTGCGTCAGGAACGGGTCAACTACAACGCCACCTCGGCGTTGCTCACCGCGTGGAAGAAGACCGGCGATCTGGCGTTCCTCAACGAGGTGTCGTCCGTACCGTTGCAGCAGGCCCTGCGCCATTTGCAGGTGGCGTTCACCAACTTCTGGGCGAAACGCGTCAAGTACCCGACGTTCAAGAGCAAGAAGCGGTCGCGTCAGTCGGCGGAGTACACCACCAGCGCGTTCCGCTGGCGCGACGGCAGGCTCACCCTCGCGAAGATGCCTGCACCGCTGGACATTATGTGGTCCCGGCCGCTCCCGGAGGGCGCCTCGCCATCGACCGTGACCGTCTCGCAGGACGCCGCTGGTCGCTGGTTCGTGTCACTGCTCTGCGACGACCGGATCGAGCAGACCCCGGCCGATGGCGCGGTCGGTGTCGACGCCGGCCTGGACTCCCTGCTCACCCTGTCCACCGGGGAAAAGGTCGTCAACCCGAGGCATGAACGGGCCGACCGTAAGCGGCTGGCCCGCGCCCAACGCGCGATGGCGCGTAAGGAGAAGGGCTCGAAGAATCGGGCCAAGGCTCGGCTCAAAGTCGCCCGCGTCCACGCCCGGATCACCGACCGCAGGCGGGATTACCTGCACAAACTGACCACTCGGCTCGTTCGTGAAAACCAAACGATCGTGATCGAGGACCTGACCGTGCGCAACATGGTCAAAAACCACAGCCTGGCCCGGTCCATCAGCGACGCGGCCTGGCGACAATTCCGCACTCTGCTCGAATACAAAACCGACTGGCACGGCCGCAACCTTGTCGTCGTGGACCGCTGGTTCCCCAGCTCGAAACTGTGCTCGACATGTGGTGCGCTCGCTCAGCGGATGCCGCTGAACGTGCGGTCGTGGACGTGCCCGTGCGGCACCGTCCACGACCGCGACGTCAACGCGGCCCGCAACATTCTGGCCGAGGGGCTCTCGGTCACAGCCTGTGGAGGAGGTGTAAGACCTCAACGAGAGTCCTCTCGTGCGGGGCAGCCGACGGTGAAGCAGGAAACCCCAGGGCGACCAAGGGAACTCCCGGTCCTTCAGGCGGGGAGGATGTCAAGTGAGCGAAGGTACGCGCCGGGTACACCTCCTCCGGGGGAGAATGGCCCCGGACGCTCATCACGATCATGGAGGCTCATCCTGAACGCGCGACAGCCCGCTGCGGTGCTCTTCGACATGGACGGCACGCTGGTCGACAGCGAGAAAGTGTGGGACATCGCCCTGCACGAGCTGGCCGGGAGGGCCGGCGGCACGCTGTCCCCGGCGGCCCGGCAGGCCATGATCGGCGGCAGCATGAGCGTCAGCATGCAGATCCTGCGCGACGACCTCGGCCAGCCCGAACGGCCGGAAGCGCCCGACGTCGAGTGGCTGACCAACCGGGTGCTGGAGCTGTTCAGCGAGGGGCTGGTGTGGCGGCCCGGGGCGCTCGACCTGCTGCACGGCGTCCGTTTCGCCGGTCTGCCCACCGCGCTGGTCACCTCGACGGGGCGCGAACTGGTCGAGGCCGCGCTCGACACGCTGGGCCGCGACAACTTCGACGTCGTGGTCTGCGGCGACGAAGTGGTGATGCCCAAGCCCGACCCGGAGCCCTACCGCACCGCCGCGACCCTGCTCGGCGTGCCCATCTCCGAGTGCGTAGCCATCGAGGACTCCCCGACCGGCGTGGCCAGCGCGCTCGCCTCGGGGGCAACCGTGCTGGCCGTGCCGGCCGAACTGGAGCTCCCACCGACCGACGGAGTGCACCTGCGCACCTCCCTGGTCGGCGTCGACCCCGACTACCTGGCAGCCCTGCTCGTCAACCGCGGCCTGCTCCCCACCGACCACTGACAGCGCCCCACCGCCGGGGACAGCACCGGACCCGCATCATCACCGTCCGGCCCCGCCCGCGTTGGGTGCTGGTTGTGTGGGCGGCCCGCGCCCGGCACTGATCGCGTAGGCGGCCCGCGCCCGCCACCGGTCATCTGGTCCGCATCCTGCAGGAAGGCTCCCGCGAGCTGTACGGCGGTGCCGGGCCGCCCGTCGCCGCCCGGCACCGGACATGTGCCCGGTGCCGGGCGGCCGGCTCTTCCCCGCCGCGCTGGTCGCGCGGCCAGACCCCCGCTGACCCGGCGCTGTTGCCATCAGGCCGTCGAGCCGGCTGTTGCCGTGCCGGCGCGTCAGTCGTGGGCGATTGCCGCGAGGACGTTGAGCCGGGCGGCTTTGATCGACGGCAGCACCGCGGCCAGCACCCCGACGACGGCGGCCAGCCCCAGGTAGAGGCCCATCTGTCCCCACGGCAGCACCAGGTCGGTGATGCCGTCGTTCTTGAGGGCCTGCACCACCGCGGCGCCCATGCCCGCGCCGACGACGACGCCCAGCAGCGCGCCGAAGACCGAGATCACCACGGCCTCGACGGTGACCATCCGCATCGTCTGGGCCCGGCCGAGTCCGACGGCGCGCAGCAGGCCCAGTTCCCGCGTGCGTTCCAGCACCGACAGGGCCAGCGTGTTGATCACCCCGAGGACGGCGATGAGGATCGCCAGGCCGAGCAGCACCTGCACCATCGTGATGAGGGTGTCGAAGTCGCCGACCTGCTGGTTGATGAAGCTGCTGCGGTCGGTCGCCGTCACCTCGGGGCTGTCCGCCACCAGGGCCTTGACCTGCGGCAGCACCTGATCGACGGTGGCCCCGTCGGCCAGCCGGACATACCCGAAGATCGGCTGCGTGAGCCCGAACTCCTTGGTCGCGGCGAGCGGGAGCATGATGCTGCCCGGGACCCTGTCCTCGTCGTAGGTGGCCGCGATCGTGTAGCGGTGCTCCTCGCCGCGTGGCATCTGCACCCGTACGGCCGTGCCGACCGCCCAGCCGTGCTCGGTGGCCTGTTCCGTGCCCACCGCGATCTGGTCGGGCTTGAGTGCGGGAAGCGCCGGCGCCCCGTACGCCTCGGCCAGCGTGGCCAGGTTGTCGGTGGCGGTGACGTACTCGCGCTCACCGTCGATCAGCACCTGCTCGTTCCAGACGCCGGCCACCGCCCGTACGCCGGGAATCTTCGCCGTCTCGGCGAGGACGGCCTGGTCGAACACCGGCGGCCGCGGACCGTTCTGGTCGCCGCCGATGACGATCTCGGCCTTCATCGTGGTCTCGGCCTGCGCGGCCAGGCTCTGCTTGGCCGAGCCGATCACCACCGTCACCCCGGTGACCAGCGCGATGCCGACCATCAGGGCGGCCGCGGTGATGGCCGTGCGGCGCGGGTTGCGGCCCGAGTTGAGCCGGCCCAGCCGCCCGGGCACCGACCATGAGAACAGCCGGCCCAGCCCCGCCACGACCGGCTTGGAGATCAGCGGCGTGAGCAGGGCGACCCCGATGAACGTGACCAGCACGCCGCCGAGGATCAGCCACAGCGAGTCGGCGCCGTAGAGGCCGACGCCGAGCATGGCCGCGCCGACCGCGCCGATGACAGCCCCGGCGACGGTGACCCGGGTCAGCGGCCGGTCGGGGGTGGCGACGTCCTGCATCGCCGCGATGGGGGAGATGCGTGAGGCCCGGATCGCCGGCAGCACCGCGGCGACCACGGTGACCACGACCCCGATGATCAGCGAGCTGACGACCGCGGCCATCGGCACGGCGACCGCGGCCGGTTCGAGGCCGTCGCTCATCGATCCGAACAGCGTCACCAGCAGCCAGCCCACGCCCACCCCGGCGGCGAGCCCGAGCACGGCGGCGACCAGGCCGATCGTCAGCGCCTCGACCAGCACCGAGCTGATCACCTGGCGGCGGCCCGCGCCGAGCGCACGCATCAGCGCCAGCTCCCGGGTCCGCTGGGCCACAATGATCGAGAACGTGTTGAGGATGAGGAACGTGCCGACGAACAGCGCCACGCCGGCGAACCCGAGCAGGATGTTGTTGAAGAAGCCGAGCGCCTCCTTGAACTGCGCGGAGCTGTCCTCGGCGAGCTGCTCACCGGTCTTGACCTCGTAGTCCGCGCCCAGAGCCGTCGCCACCCGATCCCGTACGTGGGAAGGGTCTTGACCTTTGCCGGCGTCGACGACGATCTGGGTGAACATGCCGGGCGCGCCGAGCATCGAGCGTTGCGCCTGGGCGGTGGTGAAGGCGACTTCCTGCACGCCGCCGATGCTGTCCCGGTCGTTGGTGTAGCCCCAGACGCCGACCAGCGTGAACGTCTGCTTGGGGAGCTGGGTGAGCACACCCACCCGGTCGCCGACCTTGATGCCGGCGGCCTTGGCCACTGCCGCGTTGACGGCGATCTCGTCGTCCTTGGCGGGGCCGCGGCCCTCGCGCAGCTCCATCAGGTCGTCGGTGCCGACCCAGTTCATGCCGATGCGGGGCGGGCCGTAGCTGGTGACCACCTTGCCGTCGGAGCCGATCACGCGGGCGCCGTCGTCGGAGATCACCCCGGTGGCCTTGGCAACCCCGTCGACCTTCGCCACCCGGTCGACAAGCGCGGCCGGGAGCGGGGTCAGGATCTGCTCGCCCTCCAGTTCGTCCACCGCCACCTTGGGCTTGGCGGTGACCGCCACGTCGACCTGCGAGTAGCCCTCGGCGAAGAGGTTGTCGAAGGTGCGCCCGAGCGTGTCGGTCGTGACGAACGCGCCGGCGACGAACATGACGCCGAGCACGACCGCCAGGCCCGAGAGCACCAGCCGGAGTTTGCGGCTGAGCAGGCTCTTCAGCGTCGCGCGCAGCATCAGACCAGCACCTCTCCGGCCTTCATGGCCTCCAGCACCGTCTCGGGGGTGGGGTTGTCCAGCTCGGAGACGATCGCGCCGTCGGCCAGGAACACGACACGGTCGGTGTAGCCGGCGGCGACCGGGTCGTGGGTGACCATGACGATGGTCTGCCCGTGCTCCATCACGCTGCTGCGCAGGAACGACAGGATTTCGGCGCCCGCCTTGGAGTCGAGGTTGCCGGTCGGCTCGTCGGCGAAGATGACGTCGGGCCGGCTCATCAACGCCCGCGCGCACGCCACCCGCTGCTGCTGGCCGCCGGAGAGCTGGCTGGGCCGGTGACCGAGCCGGTCACCGAGGCCGACCGTGCCGATCACCGTGTCCCACCACTGCGGGTCGGGTTTGCGGCCGGCGATGTCGAGCGGCAGCCGGATGTTCTCCGCCGCGGTCAGCGTCGGCAGCAGGTTGAACTGCTGGAAGATGAAACCGACGCGGTCGCGGCGCAGGCGGGTCAGCGCCTTGTCGCTCAGGCCGGTGACCTCGGTGCCGCCGATGTGCACCGAGCCGCGGGTGACCGTGTCGAGCCCCGCCAGGCAGTGCATGAGCGTCGACTTGCCGCTGCCGGACGGGCCCATGATGGCCGTGAACTTGCCGCGCGCGAAGCTCGCGCTCACCCCGCGCAGGGCGACCACGCGCGCCTCCTCGGAGCCGTACACCTTCCACACGTCGTCGGCGCGTGCCGCGACAGGCTCCTGCGCCCTGGTCCCGATCATCGTCTGCCAGCCCCCTGGAATCGTGCGGGCCGCCCCCGTCGGCCGGCCCGTGCGTCACTTGTGGAGAGCAGTTTTCTCGGATGACGGCATGAAGACGTCAACCCACGGGTGGAATCTCAGGCGGAGATTCCATACGGGAAACACCCAGGGGGCACTCAGGGTCGACCCTGAGATGTCATCGTGACGCTTGACTGACGTCATCCCTGACGTCATAGTGGTGTCATGGACCTGACGCCGTATCTGGAAACCCTGCGGGCCGACCTGGCGGCCGCCGCGGCTCCGGCCGGGCCGGAAACGATCCGCGCCGCCGAGCTGCTCGGCCACTCGCTCGAGGCGTCGGCCCGGCTCGCGCTCCTCGAGGCCCTCTCCGACGCGGCGGCCGAGATCACCACGAGGCTGCCCGAGGCGAGCGTCGAGGTGCGGCTGCGCGGCCGTGACGCCGACCTCGTGGTCAACCACCGGGCGCCCGAGCCGCCCGAGCCGCCCGCGCCGCCGGCCGCCCCGGTCCCGCCCGACAGCGGCGACCTGACCCGGCTCACGCTGCGGATGCCCGAGTCGCTCAAGACCCACGTCGAGCAGACGGCCGCGGCCGAGGGCATCTCCGTCAACGCGTGGCTGGTCCGCGCGGTGACCATGGCCGTCAACAACGTGCCGCCGCCCTTCCCGCCCGGGGCGCCTGGCGCTTTCCCGCCCGGAGTGCCCGGTGGCGGCCGTACGCCCAAGCGGGTCACCGGCTTCTTCCAGGCCTGACCCCTTCCCGTTCCGCCACTTGACTCTTCCCCTGGGTGAGGGTCGAGCGTGTCCGCATGCCCATTTCACCGTCTGGAGACCCCTCATGTTCGAGTTCGACCACCCGGCGCCGGTCACGGTCAGCCTGCGCACCAACGCCGGCCTCGTCGGCCTGCACGCCGAGCAGCGCGACACCGTGCAGGTCACGGTCGAGGCCATGGACGACCGGGACACGTCCCGCGAGGCCGCCGACAAGACCCGCGTCGTCCTCGACGGCGACACGCTGCTCATCGAGGTCCCGCACGACGCCAAGATCTGGCGGCGCGCGCCCAAGCTCGCCATCACCGCCCGCGTGCCGGCCGGCAGCACGCTGCACGGCAAAAGCGCCTCGGCCGGCATCCAGGCCGCCGGCACGTGGTCCGACGTCAAGCTGGATGTCGCCTCCGCCGACGTGGAGCTCGCCGAGGCCACCGGCGACGTCGCGCTGGACTCGGCCAGCGGCGACCTCGGCGTGGGCCGGATCGGTGGCTCCGCCAAGCTCGGCACGGCCTCCGGCGACGTGCGCCTCGATGACGTCACCGGTGACGTCAAGGTGAAGTCGGCGAGCGGCGACGTGCGGGTCGGCGCCGTCGGGGGTTCCCTGCGCGCGTCCACCGCCTCGGGCGACCTCAGCGTCGGCCGGCTGAGCACCGGACGGAGCGAGATCAGCACCGCGTCCGGCGACGTCCGGGTCGGCATCACCGCCGGCGCCGGGGTGTGGCTCGACCTGAACACCGCTTCCGGCCGCACCACCAGCGACCTCACGCCGACCGGCGACACCCCGCCCACCGGCGCCACCATCGAGCTGCGGGTCCGTACGGCCAGCGGCGACATCCACATCCACCGCTCGTCCGAAGGGAAAACCGTCTGATGCTGCCCGACAACCGTTTCGGCATCGAGAACAACGCCCGCCGCCTCATCGGGAACCGCCGCAAGCGCGCCGGCCGGTTCACCCCGCCGGACTGGCCGGTGAGCCGCGGGCCGACCCCGAACCCGCGCCGTGAGGCCTGAGGCTGTGGACAACTCCGGACGGCCCGGACGGGCCTGTGGACAACCCCGGACGCCGGCCTTGACACCGCGGTACCGTGCCCCTCCCGCCCAGAACGGGGGTGGGGGAGGGGGTGGCGGAACTCCTACAGCCTCTTGATCCACCAGGCGGATCGGCCGGGCGGGGAGCGCATCGTGCGCGGCTGCTCAGGCGCCGGGCTTGACCAGGCCTGTCTCGTAGGCCAGGACCACGGCCTGGGTACGGTCGCGCAGGCGCAGCTTGGTCAGCACGTGCCCGACATGGGTCTTGATCGTCGTCTCGCTCACCTGGAGCGCGGCGGCGATCTCGGCGTTGGAGTGACCGCGCGCCACGTGGACCAGCACCTCGCGTTCCCGCTCGGTCAGGGTGTCGAGCTTGCCGGCGGCCGTGGTCTCGGGGGCGGGCAGGGCCTCGGCCACCCGGACCAGGATGTGGGCCAGCACCGCGGGCGTGATGACGGCACCGCCTGCGGCCACGGCCCGTACCGCGGCCACCAGTTCCTCGGCGGGGGCGTTCTTGAGCAGGTAACCCGAGGCGCCGGCGGCGATGGCGGCCAGCACGTCCTCGTCGGAGCCGTGCTCGGTCAGCAGCAGCACCCGCACGGGCAGGCCGGACGCCGCCACGGCGCGGGCCACGCCCAGGCCGTCGACGCGGGGCAGAGCAAGGTCGGCGATCAGCACGTCGGGCAGCAGCCGCCGGGCCAGCACGACCGCCTCGCCGCCGTCCCCGGTCTCACCCGCGATCACGATCTCGGGCGCGCCGCCGGCCGTCAGGATCGCGCGGAGCCCGGAGCGCTGCATCGGCGCCGCATCGGCCACGAGCACACGTATCGGCCGTTGGATGATCAACAGGTGCTCCGGAGCAGCCACCGCCTCCCCCACCCCACCTCTGGGAGGGCCGGCAAAGCTAGCACGCTGTCAAGCCGGGAGCGGGAGTTGTCCACAGCGGCGCCGGTCGTCGGATGAGCCGGTGCGGGGTTGTCCACAGGGCCGCCGGGAGCGCACGAGTGCATGGCGCCACCCTAAGGCTCAAGCCAAGCAGTCGTCGTGAGGGCTCACGCGCGGCGGCCCGGCGGCCTGGTTCACGCCAAGCGATCGTCGTCGGCTGGGCCCACCTGCAGGGGCACGGCGGGGGCGGACGGGTACGGCGGCGGGGTGCCGCCCTTGGCCGGGCACAGGGCCTGATGGCTGCACCACCCGCAGAGGCGGCTCGGCTTGGGCAGGAAGTTGCGTTCGCGTTTGGCCCGTTCGATCGCCTCGGAGAGGGCGACCAGGGTGCGCTCGAACCGTTCCAGTTCCTCGGCGTCGGGGCTGTAGTCGCAGACCTCGGCGTCCTTCAGGTAGAGCAGGCGCAGCACGCGGGGGACGACGCCGCGGGTGCGCCACAGCACCAGGGCGTAGAACTTCAGCTGGAACAGGGCCCGGCCCTCGAACGCCTCGCGGGGGGCGCCGCCCGTCTTGTAGTCGACCACCCGCAGGTCGCCGCCGGGGGCGACGTCGAGGCGGTCGATGTAGCCGCGGATCAGCAGCTCGTCGTCGACCAGCGTGGACACCAGGGTCTCGCGTTCGGCCGGTTCGAGGCGGCGCGGGTCCTCGACGGCGAAGTAGCCGGGGAGCAGCGCCTGGGCGCCGGACAGGAACGCGGCCAGCCGGGTGTTCTCGTCGGCTGCCGCCAGGGCCGG
This sequence comes from Paractinoplanes brasiliensis, assembly GCF_004362215.1. Taxonomy (NCBI): domain Bacteria; kingdom Bacillati; phylum Actinomycetota; class Actinomycetes; order Micromonosporales; family Micromonosporaceae; genus Paractinoplanes; species Paractinoplanes brasiliensis. The sequence continues at coordinate 260,063 of NZ_SNWR01000002.1, forward strand.
CCCACCGGTCGCGTCGATCTCAGCGGCGACAGCGGCGGGGTCGACGGTCGGGAAGGCCGAGGCGGCGACACCGACAGGACCGGGGGAGGCGGTGACAGCGGCCGGCGAGCCGGAGAGATCCAGGACGGTCTGACCCGGCACCTCGGAACTGGTGGCCGCGGCGAAGATCTCGCCCAGTCCGGGTTCGCGTTCGAGCAGGCGCCGCCACGTGGGAGCGACCAGGGCGGCGGCGGTCTCGGGGGTGCGCTCGGCGGCGGGCAGGTCGAACAGGGCCTCGAGCACGGCGTGCACCAGAGTGCCGCGTACCTGGTCGGCGGTGGGCTGCTCGGGCAGACGGTCGATCGTGCGGAAGCGGAACAGCAGCGGGCACGTCTTGAAGTCGGCCGCCCGGGACGGCGACAACGAGGGGCCGGTGTGCGGCGCCTGGACTTCAGCGGGGGAGGCCGTCATGGCAAAGAGGCTAGGGCAGAGGTGTGACAAAAACGCCGAGAGGGGGCTCCCAGGTCGCTTCCGTAGCATCGACGTCGTGGACGACAGCACGGCGAGCAGCAACGGGGCCCGGCAGCGGCGGCAGGCACGGCGCTCCGGCCGTCCCGTGGGGCACGTGCTGGGCATCCCGATCTTTGTGAACGGGTCCATGGTGCTGCTGGCCGCGCTGGTCACGCTCGTCTACGGCAATTACGTACGGGGTCAGCTCGACCTGCCCGGCGTGCTGGCGTACGTGGTGGGTTTCGGTTTTGTGCTGTGCCTGCTCGGCTCGGTGCTGCTGCACGAGCTGGGCCACGCCCTGACCGCCCGCCGGTTCTCCATCGGCGTGCGCGGCATCACGCTGGAACTGCTCGGCGGCTGGACGGAGATGGACCGGGAAGCGCCTTCCCCGCGGGTCGACGCGCTGGTCAGCCTGGCCGGCCCGGCCGTCTCGCTGGTTCTCGGCGGGGTGGCCACGGGCGCCTTCCTCGCGCTGCCCGACCGCACCATGGCCGGGCAGATCGCTTTCCAGCTGGCCGCCAGCAACATCCTGGTGGCCGTCTTCAACGTGCTGCCGGGGCTGCCGCTCGACGGCGGCCGCGCGCTGCGGGCCGGCCTGTGGGCGGTCCTCAAGGACCGTAACCGCGCCACCGAGCTGGCCGGCTGGGCGGGCTGGCTGATCGCCTTCGGCACCGGCATGACCGCGTTCTGGTTCTACCGCCTCGGCACGCTCACCCTGCTCGGGCTGCTGTTCGTGCTGCTGGTGGTGTTCACCTTGTGGCAGGGCGCCGGGCAGTCGATCCGCCTGGCCCGGATGACCCGCCGGTTCCCGCTGGTCGACCTCAACCAGCTGGCCCGCCCGCTGCTCACCGTGCCCGCCGGCACGCCGCTCGGCGAGGCCCAGCGGCGCCGCTCGCAGGACCCCCGGCCGGGCGTGGTGCTGGCCGTGTCGGACTCGGCCGGTAATCTCACCGCGTTGGTCGATCCGGTCGCCGCCGAGCGCGTGCCGGTCGACCGGCGCCCGTGGGTGGCCGTCGACACCGTGGCCCGCTCGCGTGACGCGGTGCCCGCGCTCCCGCTCGGGCTCAGCGGCGAGCAGGTGGTCCGCGCGCTGCAGGCCCACCCTGCCGCGCAATACGTCGTCACCTCGGGCGAGGATGTGGTGGGGGTCCTGCGGGTGGGTGACGTCGCCCAGGTGCTGGAGCCCCGCCGTGCCGCACGCCCCGTGAAGCAGAGAGAGAAGTAGTGACCATTTCGCCTGCCACCGTCGTCGACGACTCGCAGCCCGCGCACCGCGGGCCGTTCCGGGCGGGTGACCGCGTCCAGCTCACCGACCCCAAGGGCCGGATGCACACGATCGTGCTGGAGCCGGGCAAGTCGTTCCACACCCACCGCGGCGCGCTGGAGCACGACGCGCTGATCGGCCTGCCCGACGGCAGCGTCGTCACCTCCTCCGGCAGCACGGCCTACCTCGCGTTGCGTCCCCTGCTCAGCGACTACGTGCTGTCGATGCCGCGCGGCGCCCAGGTGATCTATCCGAAGGACGCCGCCCAGATCGTGGCGATGGGCGACATCTTCCCCGGCGCCAAGGTGCTCGAGGCCGGTGTCGGCTCGGGCGCGCTGACCTGTTCGCTGCTGCGCGCCGTGGGCACCAGCGGGGAGCTTCACTCGTACGAGGTGCGGGACGACTTCGCCGCGATCGCGCGCAAGAACGTCGAGTCGTTCTTCGGCGGCCCGCACCCGGCCTGGCACCTGCACTCCGGCGACGTGGCGACCAACCCGGAGACCGGTTTCGACCGGATCGTCCTCGACATGCTGACCCCGTGGGAGGCCCTCGACATGGTCGAGAAGGCGCTCGTGCCGGGCGGGGTGTTCATCGGGTACGTGGCGACCACGCCGCAGCTGTCCGAGCTGGTGGAGGCCCTGCGGGAGCGGGGCGGCTGGACCGAGCCGCGGGCCTGGGAGTCGCTGGTTCGCGACTGGCACGCCGAGGGCCTGGCCGTCCGCCCCGACCACCGCATGATCGCGCACACGGCGTTCCTGGTCTCGGCCCGCAAGCTCGCGCCCGGCGTGACCGCCCCGCCCCGCCGCCGCAAGCCGAGCAAGGGCGCCGAGGCGTACGCGCTCAAACGGGCCGCCCAGGCAGCGCCGGCCGCCCAGCAGGAACCCGCCGACGAGGCCCCCGGCGACCGCTCACCGATCGAATGACGCCTCCTGGCTCGCGGATGTGACGGCGCGCTCAGGGTTCGGGTAGCTTCCAGTTCGGCAGTGGCACGGCTCGGGGAGGATCGGGTGGGCGCGATGAGTTCTCCGCCGTTCGGCGGCAGCAACGAGATGCCGGCGGTCTTCCCCGACTGGTCGCCCTACCAGGACCTCGACTCGGCCGCCCGCGCCTACCTGCGCGACCCCGAGGTGGCGCTGGACGCGCTGTTCGGCGTGCTGCGCGGCGCCTCGGTGCTCAGCTTCACCCTCGAACGCTTCGTCAACGAGGTCAACGGCGTCTGGCAGGAGGTCGTCATCTGCGACGGCAGCCGCCTGGTGCTGTGGCACGGCGAGGACGTCGCGCCCGGTGACGGCCCGGTCGGCTCGATGACCTCGTCGCTGCGGGTGGTGCCGCTGTCCACGGTCACCGAGGTCGGCTGCCGGCGCCGGCTCACCCGCACCTCCAACGGCCAGGCCCGGGTCGACAGCATCGACGTCTACCTGCTGCTCAGCTCGGTCGACGACGCCGTGCCGCCGCCCGGCATGGATGAAGGTGAATCACGCGCCACCATCCGCCACGACGCGCTGCGCTTCGGCAAGACGCTCGACGACGGCGGCCCCGGCCAGATCGCCCGGCTGGAGGAGTTCTCGCGGGTGGTCGCGTCCCTGGTGGGCCGTCCGACCCTTTAGGGGTGATCCGGCACCGTCGACACACGTTTCCGCCGTGTGACTTTTTTCTATGTTTCCCGAGGCGGCGCCGCCCCGTCCCGACGGTGACAACCCCCTGCCGTACGCCCGTGCGCCTCCTGCCGCAAATGGGCCGTTTCGCCGCTGCGCAGCAGGTAGACCCCGTCATGCCCCCGGCCCGGCGTCAACCGGGCCGTCGGCGGGCGCGGGCCCGGCCGATGGTGCGGAACGGGGCCGGGAAAGGCCTTGCGGGCACCGGCCGAATGGATCAAGACTCGGTGACGAGGGTGTTGCACGGGTCGAAATCCGGCCCGCAGCGGCTAGTGTTAACCCAAGACGTTCGAGCCCCCGGGGAGGTGGGACGTGGCACGTAGCGACGAGGCGGATTCACGCGCCGCACGTTGGGAGAAAGAGGCCAACGATCTCTCCAGCCAGGTTGCGTTCCTGCAAGAGGAACTCGCCCTTGTTCGGCGGAAGTTGACCGAAAGCCCACGACACGTCCGGCAGCTCGAGGAACGGCTCGCGGCAACGCAGGCGCAGCTGGCCCGACTGACCGAGAACAACGACCGGCTCGTGGCGACCCTCAAGGAAGCCCGGGCCCAGATCGTCACTCTCAAGGAAGAGATTGACCGGCTCGCCCAGCCGCCCAGCGGTTACGGCGTTTTCCTGTCGGCCCACGAGGACGGCACGGTGGATGTCTTCACCGGCGGCCGCAAGCTCCGCGTGGCGGTCTCGCCGTCCCTCGAGGTCGACGACCTGCAGCGCGGGCAGGAAGTCCTGCTCAACGACGCGCTCAACGTTGTCGACGCGTTCGGCTTCGAGCGCACCGGTGAGGTGGTCACGCTCAAAGAGGTCCTCGCGGGCCCCGACGGCAAACGCGGCGACCGTGCCCTGGTCGTCTCGCACGCCGACGAGGAGCGGATCGTCTCGCTCGCCGACTCGCTCGAGATCGGGAAACTCCGCGCGGGCGACTCGCTCATGATCGAGCCGCGGTCGGCGTACGCGTACGAGCGGATCCCCAAGAGCGAGGTCGAGGAACTCGTCCTCGAGGAGGTCCCCGACGTCGACTACACCGACATCGGCGGCCTGCACTCGCAGATCGAGCAGATCCGCGACGCGGTGGAGCTGCCGTTCCTGCACGCCGACCTGTTCCGGGAGCACCAGCTGCGCCCGCCCAAGGGCATCCTGCTCTACGGCCCGCCCGGCTGCGGCAAGACCCTGATCGCCAAGGCGGTCGCCAACTCGCTGGCGAAAAAGATCGCCGAGCGGCGCGGCGAGGAGAAGCACACCAGCTACTTCCTCAACATCAAGGGTCCGGAACTGCTCAACAAGTACGTGGGTGAGACCGAGCGGCACATCCGCCTGGTCTTCCAGCGGGCCCGTGAGAAGGCCGGCGAGGGCACCCCGGTGATCGTGTTCTTCGACGAGATGGACTCGATCTTCCGGACCCGTGGCTCCGGCGTCTCCAGCGACGTGGAGAACACGATCGTTCCCCAGCTCCTCAGCGAGATCGACGGCGTCGAGGGCCTGGAAAACGTGATCGTGATCGGCGCCTCCAACCGCGAGGACATGATCGACCCGGCCATCCTGCGCCCCGGCCGGCTCGACGTGAAGATCAAGATCGAGCGTCCGGACGCCGAGGCGGCCAAGGACATCTTCGGCAAGTACATCCTGCCCGGCCTGCCGCTGAGCACGGACGACCTGGCCGAGCACGGCAACGACCCCGACGTCACCGTGGCGGCGATGATCGACGCCGTGGTCATGCGGATGTACACGGAGTCCGAGGAGAACCGCTTCCTCGAGGTCACCTACGCCAACGGTGACAAGGAAGTCCTCTACTTCAAGGACTTCAACTCCGGCGCCATGATCCAGAACATCGTGGACCGCGGCAAGAAGATGGCCATCAAGGAATTCCTCACCAGCGGCAAGAAGGGGCTGCGCCTGCAGCACCTGCTCGACTCCTGCGTCGACGAGTTCCGCGAGAACGAGGACCTGCCCAACACCACCAACCCCGACGACTGGGCCCGCATCTCCGGCAAGAAGGGCGAACGGATCGTCTACATCCGCACGCTCGTCTCCGGCGGCAAGGGCGCCGAAGCCGGCCGCTCCATCGAGACGGCCAGCAACACCGGTCAGTACCTGTAGGTTTTCCCGGCGGCGCGGGCTGGGGGTTTCCCCCGGCCCGCGTTGTCGTTGCACCCGGCATGAGACGCCTGGACTGGCTCGATGCCTTGCGCGGGCTCGCCGCGATCACCGTCGTGCTGTTCCACCTCAGCCCGCAGATGATCGGCAACGAGGCGCACCTGGCGGTGATGCGCCACATCGACCTCGGCAAGACCGCCGTGCTGCTGTTCTTCCTGGTCAGTGGATACGTCATCCCGATGTCGCTGGAACGGCACGGGTCGCTGCGCCGGTTCTGGATCGGGCGGCTGCTGCGGATCTACCCCGCCTACCTGGCCACGATCGCCCTGTTCGCCCTGCTCGCCGCGGCCGGGCTGCTGCACTGGCAAGGGTCGCTGCGCGCCGAGACCGGCGCCGGGCTGCTCGCCCACGTCACGATGATGACCGACCTCGTCGGGGTGCGCGGCGTCGTCCGGGTCTTCTGGACCCTCACGTACGAGATGGTGTTCTACCTCGTCGTCACGGGACTGTTCGCCTGGCGGCTGCACCGGCACAGCGCCTGGTACGCGGCGGCACTCGCCCTGATCGCGTGGCTGCCGCTGCCCGACGACCTGCTCGGGAGCACCCCGGCGAGCCGGCGCGCCCTTGCCGGCGTACTGGTGCTCGGTCTGCTCCTGACCCTGACCTTGATCTTCGCCGGACGGGCGAAGGCGGCCGGTGTGGTGGCGATGGCGTTCGTGCTCGTGCCGGCGATCAACGGGCACCCCACCGTGGCCGGCACCGTCCGATCATCACAACAGGCGCTGCTGCTGCTCGCCGTCATGTTCGCCGGCACCGTGATCTACCGCTGGCAACACGGGCAGATCGGACCGGCAGCCGGATCGGTGGCGCTCGCCGTGGTCGCCGCCGGCCTCATCGGGGCGCAATGGACACAGCGCGCCTGGCCGGCCAATGTGTTCGCGGTTGCGACGATTTCCCTCATCGCGTACGCATTTCGGCGGCGCTCGATGCCACAGACGCTCACCTGGCTCGGCCGGATCAGCTACTCGCTGTACCTGCAACACGTGATCGTCCTGTTCCTGTTGCCCCACATCATCCCGGATGTCGGGACACAACCCCTCCCCGTACGCGTGATTACCGGGCTGACGTACCTCGCCACGGTCCTCGCCCTCGCCTGGCTCTCATACCGCATCGTGGAACAACCAGCGCAGCGACTCGGCCGGCGCCTCGCCGCCAAGATCGACACCCGTGGACGGCCCCACCCGCAACCGTCAACCCAGCGTGCCGCGCCCGGCACGGGGCGGGGCGAGAACACGCGCGAGAGCGTCTAGGCTCGATGCATGAGCAGCAGGGGCAACATGGCGGGCGGGGTGGTCGCATGAGCGTTCGACGGATAATGGGCACCGAGGTCGAGTACGGCATCAGCGTCCCCGGGCAACCCGGCGCCAACCCGATGGTCACCTCCTCGCAGGTGGTCAACGCGTACGGAGCCCGGCCCGAGCTCAACCGCGGCGGACGCGCCCGATGGGACTACGAAGAAGAATCACCGCTGCGCGACGCACGGGGATTCACCTACTCCGGAGCCGCCTACGACCCGGCCGACGCCCTCGCCGACGAAGACCTCGGCCTGGCCAACGTCATACTGACCAACGGCGCCCGCCTCTACGTCGACCACGCCCACCCCGAATACAGCACCCCCGAATGCACCAACCCCCTCGACGTCGTCAAATGGGACAAAGCCGGTGAACGCGTCATGGCCGAAGCCTCCCGGCGCGCCGCCACCATCCCCGGCACCCACCGCATCCAGCTCTACAAGAACAACACCGACAACAAAGGCGCCTCGTACGGGTCCCACGAGAACTACCTGATGCGCCGGCAGACACCGTTCGCCGACATCGTCGCCCACCTCACCCCGTTCTTCGTCACCCGGCAGATCTTCACCGGCGTGGGCCGCGTCGGCCTCGGACAGGACGGCAGCGGCGCCGGCTTCCAGATCTCCTCCCGCGCCGACTTCTTCGAAGTCGAGGTCGGCCTCGAAACCACCCTCAAACGGCCCATCATCAACACCCGCGACGAACCCCACGCCGACGCCGACAAATACCGCCGGCTGCACGTCATCATCGGCGACGCCAACCTCTCCGAGATCGCCACCTACCTCAAAATGGGCACCACCTCGCTGGTGCTCAACATGATCGAGGAAAAGGTGTTCAGCGGCGACCTCGGCATCGCCGACCCGGTCAGCGAACTCAAAGCCGTCAGCCACGACCCCGCCCTCCAGCACCTCATCCGGCTGCGCGACGGCCGCAAACTCACCGCGCTCGACCTGCAATGGGCCTACTACGAACGCGCCCGCGAATTCGTCGACCAGCGCGAAGGCGACGACGCCGACGAACAGACCCGCGACGTGCTCGACCGGTGGGAAGACACCCTCGACAAACTCGGCCGCGACCCCTTCGAATGCGCCGACACCCTCGACTGGGTCGCCAAACTGCGGCTCCTCGAGGGCTACCGCGAACGGGAGAACCTCGCCTGGTCGTCGCCGAAGCTCCAGCTGGTCGACCTGCAGTACGCCGACGTGCGGCCCGAAAAAGGCCTCTACCACCGGCTGGTCGCGCGCGGCTCGATGAAGACGCTGCTCGACCCGGCCGAGACGCAGCGCGCCATGGCCGAACCGCCCGAGGACACCCGGGCCTACTTCCGGGGCCGGTGCCTCGCGCAGTACGCGTCCGAAGTGGTCGCCGCCAGCTGGGACTCGGTCATCTTCGACGTCGGGCGCGAGTCGCTGGTGCGGGTGCCGATGATGGAGCCCGAGCGCGGCACCAAGAAGCACGTGGGAGCCCTGTTCGACAAGTGCGAGAGCGCCAAGGACCTGCTCGAAGTGATCACCAGTCGCTGAGAAACACCGGATCCGGCGAGTCGTTCTGTCACAGGGGCGAGGTAGATTTTGATCGACCCGTAGCCGTGGGCTTCGGGTGGCGCAGAAGGGGGAATCCGATGGCAACTCGGGACACCGGCGGGCAGTCGCAGTCGGGCAAGGGCCGGCAGGACGAGCAAGTCGACGAGACCACTACTGAAGCCAACCCTGAGGTAGCCGAGCGGCACGCCGAAATCACCGAGGACGTCGACGACCTTTTGGACGAAATCGACAGCGTCCTTGAGGAAAATGCAGAAGAATTTGTCCGCGGATATGTACAAAAAGGCGGAGAGTAGGGCATAAGAGGCAAAACGGACATGCCTCTCCCGAACGACGACGAGAACGGGCGGCGACGCTGTCGCGATTGCGGCGAGTGGAAGCCGCTCGATCTCTTCTGCTCCAACAGCAAGCGGCCTGACGGCCGTGGGAGTTATTGCAGGGACTGCTTCAACGTCAGGTCCAAAGCAAGCTATGCGAAGCGGCTACGCGAGAAGCAGGGCCGAGAAGTCCAGCCTCGCCGAGAGGTGCCCGAAGGCCACCGTTACTGTCCTGACTGCGGCGAGACCAAGCCGCTTGACGACTTCCCTCGCAGTCGTAATGACAGCGGCGGCCGCGGGCGCTACTGCAAGCCGTGCCACAACGCGCGTGGGCAGGAGACGAGGCAGCGCCTTTATGGCGGCTCTCGCGAATACCACCTGCGGGCGCGCTATGGGATCGGGCAGGCTGACTTCGACGAGCTGTTGTGGCGGCAGTTCGGGGTGTGCGCGATCTGCCGCGCTCCCGACCCTCAACACGTCGATCACGATCATCGCACCGGTGAGGTGCGCGGGATATTGTGCTTCAACTGCAACGGCGGTCTGGGGCAGTTCAGGGACAACCTGGAGTACCTGGCCGGCGCGATCGAATACCTGAAGGGGACCACGTGCCAAAGGACTTTGATCCATCCGGGCGTCTACCGGATTTCTTCGTCAACGCGGGAACGTCGTCCTTCACGCAGTTCCTGACCCACGTGTCTCCTGAGCTGCTTCCGGGCCGCCGGCCGCTGCCGCCGGGCCTGTCCGCGGACATCGCGCCGCACGGCACGACGATCGTGGCGATCGCCACGGCCGAGGGCGTGGTGATGGGCGGCGACCGGCGGGCGACGATGGGCAATCTCATCGCCAGCCGTGACATCGAGAAGGTGCACCCGGCCGATTCGTACTCGTTGATCGGCATCGCGGGCACGGCGGGCATCGGCATCGAGTTGATGCGCCTGTTCCAGGTGGAGCTGGAGCACTACGAAAAGATCGAGGGCACGATGCTCTCGCTGGACGGTAAGGCGAACCGTCTGGCGGGCATGGTGCGCGGCAATCTGGGCGCGGCGATGCAGGGTTTGGCCGTGGTGCCGTTGTTCGCGGGTTTCGACGTGTCGCCGGCCGACCCGTCGAAGGTGGGCCGGATCTTCAGTTTCGACGTGGCAGGCGGTCTGTACGAGGAGACGGGCTACGACGCGATCGGTTCGGGTTCGTTGTTCGCGAAGTCGGCGTTGAAGAAGAAGTACCGGGCGGGTCTGAGCACCGGCGAGGCGATCCGGTTCGCGGTGGAGGCGCTGTACGACGCGGCCGACGACGACACGGCGACCGGTGGTCCCGACCTGACCCGCAAGATTTTCCCGGTGGTGATGACGGCGACGGCGAGCGGGGTGCACCGCCTGTCGGATGCCGAGATCACCGCGGTGGCCGAGCAGGTCGTCGCCGGGCGCATGGAAAATCCGGGCGGCTGAGTCCGGTTGTAGTTCGCAGCCGAATTCACCAGGACGAGAGGGAGTAGCCACCCGTGGCCATGCAGTTCTACGCTTCGCCCGAGCAGGTCCAGCGTGACCGCTCGGAGTACGCCCGCAAGGGCATTGCCCGCGGCCGTTCCGCCGTGGTGCTCACGTATGAGGGCGGCATTCTGCTGGTCGCCGAGAACATCACCACCCTGCGCAAGATCAGCGAGATCTACGACAAGATCGGGTTCGCGGCGGTGGGGCGGTACAACGAGTTCGAGTCGCTGCGCCGGGCCGGGATCCGGATGGCCGATGTGAACGGCTACAGCTATGACCGGCGCGATGTGACGGGCCGGTTCCTGGCCAACGCGTTCACGCAGACGTTGGGTGCGATCTTCACCGAGACGCAGAAGCCGTACGAGGTGGAGATCTGCATCGCCCAGGTGGGCTCGTCGCCGGAGACCGACGAGTTGTACCGGATCACGTACGACGGTTCGGTCATGGACGAGCCGGGTTTCATGGCGATGGGCGGTCAGGCCGAGGCGATCTCGAATGTGCTGCGGGAGCGTCATGACGCGACCGCCGACCTGAAGACCGCGCTGCACCTGGCGGCCGAGGCGCTGGGCAGTGTGGGCGGCGAGAACGGCCAGACCCGCAGTCTCGACTCCAAGCAGCTCGAGGTGGCGGTGCTCGACCGCCGGCGCAAGGGCCGGGCGTTCCGGCGTATTCACGGCGCGTCGCTGGTGACGTTGCTCAAGGGCGAGCAGGACGTGCCGGAGGGGGATCTGGGCGACGTGGACGCCGCTCCGCCGCAGCAGGCCACCGAGAAGCCCACGGTTTCGGCCGCGGCAGAGGAGCAGCCGGCGAAGGCGCCGGAGGGTGATCCGGCCGAGCCGTCCGACGGGGTCAACGGCGACGGTTCCTGATTTCGGTGTTCCCGGGGTGCGGCGCGGGCCGTGCCCCGGGCGCCGGCCCGGGTTCCGGGTGCGGTTGGCACGGCGTCGGGGTTGTCACGGCGTACGGGGAAACGGTTTTGATCGGGCGGTGGGGCCGCCACCTGCCCTGGTGACGTGGAAACGTTCGTCTGTAACGACTCTCCGGGCGTTGGGTGACTGCCAATGGGTGGCTTATGCGGCTAGTGTTTCGTCATGGAACGGCGAATTTTCGGCCTCGAGACCGAGTACGGAGTCACGTGTACTTACCGGGGGCAGCGGCGGCTGTCGCCGGACGAGGTGGCTCGCTACCTGTTCCGCCGAGTGGTGTCCTGGGGACGCAGCAGCAACGTCTTCCTTCGTAACGGTGCCCGCCTCTATCTCGACGTCGGATCCCACCCGGAGTATGCGACCCCCGAGTGCGACTCCGTCACCGACCTGGTCGCTCATGACCGGGCCGGCGAGCGCATCCTCGAGGGCCTGCTCGTCGACGCCGAGAAACGGCTGCACGACGAGGGCATCGCGGGCGAGATCTACCTGTTCAAGAACAACACCGACTCGGCCGGCAACTCGTACGGGTGCCACGAGAACTATCTTGTGTCCCGGCACGGCGAGTTCGGCCGGCTCGCCGACGTCCTGATCCCGTTCCTCGTGACCCGTCAGCTGATCTGCGGCGCCGGCAAGGTCCTGCAGACGCCGCGCGGGGCGGTGTTCTGCCTGTCGCAGCGCGCCGAGCACATCTGGGAGGGTGTGTCCAGCGCGACGACGCGTTCCCGCCCGATCATCAACACCCGCGACGAGCCGCACGCGGATGCGGAGCGGTACCGCCGCCTGCACGTGATCGTCGGGGACTCGAACATGAACGAGGTGACGACGCTGCTCAAGGTGGGCAGCGCCGACATCGTCCTGCGCATGATCGAGGCCGGGGTGGTGATGCGTGACCTGTCGCTGGAGAACCCGATCCGGGCGATCCGCGAGGTCAGCCACGACATCACCGGCCGCCGCAAGATCCGCCTGGCCAACAACAAGGAGGTCAGCGCGCTCGAGATCCAGCAGGAGTACCTGGCGAAGGCGACCGAGTTCGTCGAGCGCCGCGGCGGCGACCAGACCGCGAAGCGGGTGGTGGAGCTGTGGGGCCGGGTGCTCAACGCGATCGAGAGCGGCGACCTCGACCCGGTGTCCCGCGAGATCGACTGGGTGTCGAAGTACAAGCTGATCGAGCGGTACCAGGCCAAGCACGAGATCCCGATGTCGCACCCGCGGATCGCGCAGCTCGACCTGGCGTACCACGACGTGCGCCGGGGCCGCGGCCTGTACGCGTTGATGGAGAAGCGGAAGCAGGTCGACCGTATCTCCAACGACCTGGACATTTTCGAGGCCAAGGAGACGCCGCCGCAGACGACCCGGGCCCGGCTGCGCGGCGAGTTCATCCGCCACGCGCAGGAGAAACGCCGCGACTTCACCGTCGACTGGGTGCATCTGAAGCTGAACGACCAGGCGCAGCGGACGGTGCTGTGCAAGGACCCGTTCCGCGCGTACGACGAGCGGGTGGAGCGGCTGATCGCCAGCATGTGAGGGTGCGGCCGGGGCCGTGAGCGTCCGGACCGGCCGAGTTGTGAGCGTTTAGGCTGGTCGGGTCATGAACGGACCCGACCAGCCTCGTGAGCTCAGCCGTTTCGAACGGCGGCGTGAGCGCATCCGTGCCGAGATTCGCCGCAATCGTGAGGGCGGCCACCGCGTGCCGACGTGGGTGCTGGCGGTGATTCTCGGGGCTTTCCTGGTGGGATGGGTTCTGCTGATCGTCACTTCGTGAAGAGGATCGATGTCGTAGCGGGGTGGTGGGTGACGGACCGTCGCTCCCGCCGAGGGTCGCTTCGCTCCGATGTGCGTGAGTGGTTGCGCCCGAAAACCCTTGTCGGCGGGCCCGCGTCGAAGCGGGTCCCGAGTTCGTGCTGACCCACAACCCGCCCGCCAGTTGTTACTGGCGGGCCTGTTCGAACGGAGGCGGTCGAACGGGTGTTCAGGGGCGGCCGGCCCGCTCGTGTTGCAGCTCGGCGTCGATGGCGTCCGGCGCGCCGCCGAATTCGTCTGCCACTTCCCCCGCGACCTGGGGTGCGGCCGGGGCGGCCAGGCGGGCGTCGGCGGCGGCCAGCATCCGGTGTCCGCTCGCCAGCACCAGCACGCCGAGCAGCACGGCCACGGCGCCCGCGAGGAACGGGACGTGGATGTTCCCGTGGTCGACCATTTTGCCCGCCACGAACGGGGCCAGGCCGCCGCCGATGAAGCGGACGAAGCCGTACGTGGCTGAGGCGATCGGCCGTTCGACCGGGGACACCAGCATGACCGCCTGCGTGGTCAGCGTGTTGTTGATGCCGACCGTGACGCCGCTGAGCACGACGCAGGCGATCAGGGCCCACCGTACGTCGGTGAACACGCCGATCAGGAGCAGCAGCACGGCGAACGAGCCGAGGGCGCCGTACAGGGAAGGGGCGGTGCCGAAGCGGGACTGCAGCCACGGCGCTCCCACGATGGAGAAGACGGCGACGAGCAGGCCCCACCCGAAGAACACGAAGCCGAGCTGGATGGCGGACAGTTCCATCGGGTAGGGCGCGTAGCCCAGCATCGTGAAGAAGCCCCAGTTGTAGAACAGCGCCGCGACGCACATGGTGAGCAGCGGGCGGTGCCGCAGGGCGAGCAGCGGCTCCGGCAGGGCGACCTTGCGCGGTGGCGGGGGTGTCTTGTCGAGCAGGACGACCGTGGCGACGAGCGCGATGGACATCAGGGCCGCGACCCCGAAGAACGGGCCCCGCCAGCTGATGTCGCCGAGCAGGCCGCCGATCAGCGGGCCGGCCGCGATGCCCAGGCCCAGGGCGGCTTCGTAGAGCACGATCGCGCCCGCGAAGCCGCCGGAGGCGGAGGCCACGATGACGGCCAGGGAGGTGGCGATGAACATGGCGTTGCCCAGACCCCAGCCGGCGCGGAAGCCGACGATGCCGCCGATCGAGCCGGACAGCCCGGCCAGCGCGCTGAACACGACGATGACGGCGAGACCGGTGATGAGGGTGCGTTTGGGGCCGATGCGGCTGGACACCCAGTTGACGCCGAGCATCGCGATCGCGGTGACCACCAGGTAGCTGGTGAACAGCAGGCTGACCTGGCTCGGGGAGGCGTGCAGCTGTTCGGAGAGGGCGGGCAGGATCGGGTCGACCAGGCCGATGCCCATGAAGCTGACGACGCAGGCGAAGGCGACCGCGAAGACCGCCTTGGGCTGCTTCAGGAGAGTGGATCGCACCCGAGAAGCATAATCTGCTTATATATTGCTTGCGAGGGGTCCGGGGTGTGACGGTGGTCGGCATGACCGACATCATCAATCCGGCCGTCAGCGACTACCTGCTCGGGCACTGCACCCCGGCCGACGAGGTGCTGCGGGACCTGGCCGCCGAGACCCGGTCCACGCTGCCCGCGCAGGCCGGCATGCAGATCTCGCACGACGAGGGCGAGCTGCTCACCATGCTGGTGCGGCTCACCGGGGCCCGGCTGGCCGTCGAGATCGGCGTCTTCACCGGGTACTCGTCGATCTGCATCGCGCGGGGCCTGCCCAAGGACGGCCGCCTGCTCGCCTGCGACGTGTCCGAGGAGTTCACCGCCGTGGCCCGCCGCTACTGGGCCCGGGCGGGTGTCGACGCGCTCATCGACCTCACGCTCGGCCCGGCCATCGACACGGTCCGCGCGTTCGGTCCCGAACCCGTGATCGACTTCGCGTTCGTCGACGCCGACAAGACCGGCTACCCGGCCTACTACGAGGAACTGGTCCCGCGGATGCGCCCGGGCGGCCTGATCGTGATCGACAACGTGCTGCGCGACGGGCGTGTCCTCGACCCGTCCGACGACAGCGACCGGGCGGTGGCCGGCCTCAACGACCGCATCGTGCGCGACGACCGCGTCGAGTCGGTGATGCTGCCCGTACGCGACGGCGTGACCCTCGTACGCAAGAAGGGGTTGACCTCAGATCAGTGAGGCCGCGAACCGGCCCGCCGCCGCGGCAGCGAGGAAGTAGGCGTAGTCCTCGTCGAGTTTGCGGCCCATCGTCGACAGGGGCACCGGGCTCGACCGCAGCGCCGCGTCGAGCCCGCCGATGCTGACGCGGGGGAGGCGATGCCGTGCGGCCAGCGGCGCCAGCGCGGCGTCGATCTCCGCTGCCAGGGCGGGCTCCAGGCCGTCCGGCACCGGCAGGTCGGCGGGAGTCAGGGCCACCTTCCCGTACGCGGTGAGGCTGTGATGCGACACGCCACGGTGCCGCGGCCGCCCGTCACCGGTGGAGATGCGCAGCGAGCCCACCGGCCGCCCGCCCAGGACGCCGATCGCGTTCACCGCCTCGCCCAGCGCCACCCCGGAGAACCCCCAGATGGTGCCGGTGCCCAGGTTGCCCGGGCCCTGCGCGACGATCGTGACGTCGGCGTGCAGCACGTGCCGCGCGGCGAGCAGGCCGGTGTGCACGGTGCTCGCCTCCAGGTCACCCCCGTACGCCTGGCCGGTCGTGACCGTGCCCGCCAGGTGGGGGCGCAGGCCGTCGAGGGTGCGCGAGAACCATGCGGGCAGCGCCCCGCCGTCCGTCATCACGTACGCGACCCGGGCCCGTGACCTGTCGGCGTGGATGCCCGCGAGGACGGCGGGCAGCGCGGAGTGCAGGTCGGCGGTGACCACGGGCATGCCGTCGAGCGATTCGGCCGCGGCCATCACCGCCCGGTGGAGCGAGGCCTCCTCGTCGACGCCGAGCCGGATGACCTGCAGCGGCGTGTAGCGGGCCTTGACCAGATGCCCCGAGTCACGGGTGGTGGCGTCGTCGGGCGGGTCGGGCGGCAGCCGGTCGGGCAGCGCGACGACCAGCGCGTACCCACCCGTGCCGAGCCCCATGACCAGCGCGCCCACGTTGAGCAGGACCCGGTCGCCGACGACCGGGTCGCCGACCTGGTCGGGGTACGCCAGCGCGCGCAGCGGGCCGTCGCCGGTGACCACGTCGAGCTCGACCGCGCCGTGCCACCGCCGCCGAACCGCCTGGACCGTCCCGGACCGCCACCGCACCATGGCCGCCAACCCTATAGGCCGGCCCCGCCGTCGGCGTGGTTGCGGCCCGCCCGTCCGCGGGCCGGGGTCGAGGAGGACGTACCGGAGAGCGGGGAAACAGGCCCGCGGGCGCGGAGGGGCAGCAGGAACCGGCGGTCGTGGCCAGGCTGGCCAGGCCGGCGGCGACGACGATGCCGACACTCTCGTCCTCCGGTGGTTCGGACTGTTGTGGCGAATCGGTCAGGTCGAGCGGCAACGTGGCGGCCGGCCCGGCCGGGACCTGGTCGTCGGGGGTCTGCGGGGTGGTCACGCCGGCATGCTTCCCGCACGGGGACCGCCGGGAAGCCGTACCGGCGTAGCGCATACGTCACTGTCGCGTCCACCCTGCTAGCGTTGCCAATCGTGTCGCGGACCCGCACCGAGCGCCTGGTGAATTTGGTAATCTGCCTGCTGTCCACGCGGCGGTTCCTGACCGCCGCGCAGATCGCCGCGACGGTCCCCGGTTACGAGCACGATCCGGAGGACCCGCGCGACCACGAGGCGTTCCAGCGCAAGTTCGAACGCGACAAGGCCGAGCTGCGTGACCTGGGGGTCCCGCTCGAGACCGGCACGGCCAGCGTCTTCGACCAGGAGCCGGGCTACCGCATCGCGCACCGCGAGTACGCGCTGCCCGCCATCATCCTCGAACCCGACGAGGCCGCCGCCGTGGGCATCGCCGCCCGCCTCTGGCAGCACGCCGGGCTGGCCGCGGCCGCCTCCTCCGGGCTGGCCAAGCTGCGCGCGGCCGGGGTCGAGGTCGACCCGCAGGCCACGCTCGGCGTCGAGCCGGTCGTCACCGTCGACCCCGCGTTCGGCCCGCTCACCAGCGCGGCCCGCGAGCGGCGGGCGGTCACGTTCAGCTACCGCGTGCCCGAGGTCGACGACCCGGCGGTCCGCAAGCTCGAGCCGTGGGGCGTGGTCTGCTGGCAGGGCCGGTGGTATGTGGTCGGGCACGACCGTGACCGGGCCGCCACCCGCTGCTTCCGGCTGTCGCGCATCGTCGGCGCCGTGAAGCCGATCGGCCGCCCGGACGCGTTCACGCCGCCCGACAACGAGGACCTGATCAACCACGTCGCCCGCTGGTCGGGGCCGGTGCCGCACACCGGCCGGGCCACCGTCACCGTGCGGCCGGGGCGGGCCGCCGGGCTGCGCCGCTGGGCCACCGAGGCCGTGGCCGGGCCGGACGGCGACCGGCTGACCATCCCGTACGCCGACGCCGAGCGGCTGGCCGCCACGATCGTCGGCTACGGGCCGGACGTGCGCGCCGACGGCCCGCCCGAGGTCCGCGACGCCGTGATCCAGCTGCTCAAAGAGGTCGTCACCCGGCACGAGGTGGCGGCATGACCGGCCCCCGCCAGTCCGCCGACCGCCTGGGCCGGCTGCTCAACCTGGTGCCGTACCTGCTGGCCCGGCCCGGCATCCTGGTCGCCGAGGCCGCGGCCGACCTCGGGGTCAGCGAGCGCCAGCTGCGCGAGGACCTGGAGCTGCTGTGGGTGTGCGGGCTGCCCGGCTACGGCCCCGGCGACCTCATCGACATGGCGCTCGACGGCGACCGGGTCACGATCAGCCACGACGCCGGCATCGACCGCCCGCTGCGCCTCACCCAGGACGAGGCGCTGGCCCTGGTCGTGGCGTTGCGGATGCTGGCCGAGACGCCGGGCACGGGACACCGCGACGTCATCGAGCGCGCCCTGGCCAAGATCGAGAACGCGGCGGGGGACCTGGCCGACGCGCCCGTGGCCGTCCGCCTGCCCGCCAACGCCAAACGGGTCGACAAGGTACGGGCCGCGGTCGAGAGCGGCCACGCGCTGCGGATGACCTACTACACGGCGGCCCGCGACGAGACCACCGACCGCGTGGTCGACCCGATGCGGGTGCTGATGGTGGGCGGCAAGGCGTACCTGGAGGCCTGGTGCCGGCGCGCCGAGGCCACCCGGCTGTTCCGGATCGACCGGATCGACGACTTCACCGAGCTCGCCGAGCCGTCCCGGCCACCGGCCGGCGCCGAGCCGCACGACCTCACCGGCGGCGTCTTCCACCCCACCCCCGACCTGCCGCTGGTGACGCTGCGGGTGGGCCGGCGCAGCCGCTGGATCACCGAGTACTACCCGGTCGAGGAGGTGCACCGCTCCGGCGGCGACGAGTGGATCGTGACCATGCGGGTCACCGACCTGGGCTGGGCGCAGCGCCTGCTGCTCGGCCTCGGGCCCGACGTCACCGTGCTGGGCCCGCCGGAGCTGCTCACCCGCATCCGCGAACAGGCCACGGCCGCGCTCGACCAGTACAGCACCCCCGGCCGGTAGGGTGGCCCGGTGCTGATGTGGATCTGGATCGCCGTGGTCGTGGTCGCCCTGATCATCCTGCTGGCGGTGGGCGTACGGCTGGCCGGCCGTCTCGACGGGCTGGGGCGTGCGGCCCTGCGGCTGCGGAAGCGCCAGGCCGAGGCGGCCAAGCTGCAGGAATCCGCGGCGGAGCTGCAGGTGACGGTGCTCGCCGTGCAGCAGCGCGCCGAGCTGGCGCAGGAGCACATCGCGGCCCTGTCGCCCTCGCGCGACAAGGGGTGACCTGCGGCGTTCCTTCCCCGTTGTCCAGGGATTCACGGGGTGCCGGCAAAACCGCGAGGGTCCGTGGGCCGCATCACCAGAATTGACACGTACGATGGACCCCGCACACCTGATCCGACCGACTGGAGTTCACCCATGGGCGCCCTCAAGCCATGGCACATCATCGTTTTTGTGGTCGTCCTCGTGCTGCTGTTCGGCGCGAAGCGGCTTCCTGACGCGGCCCGCTCGCTCGGCCGGTCGCTGCGGATCATCAAGGCCGAGACCAAGGGTCTGGTCGACGACAACAACGACGTCGCCGAGAAGGCCGAGCCGCAGTACTCGCGTCAGCCGCTGCAGGGTGAGGTGCAGCAGCCCGGCGGTTACCAGCAGGCCCCGCCGCCGCAGGGTTACCAGCAGGCGCCCCCGCCCCAGGGCTACCAGCAGCAGCCGTACGTCGACCCGGTGCAGCAGCGCACCAACGACCGCTGAGCTGACCGCCGGTCATGAAGCTCGCCCTTGGCCGTCAGGGGCCCAGTAAGTTCCAGCAGGCCTCCGACGGCTCCATGACCCTGCTCGACCACGTCCGGGAACTGCGCAACCGGCTGTTCATCGCGTCGCTCGGCCTGGTCGCCGGCCTGATCGTCGGCTTCATCCTCTCCAAGTGGGTGTTCAACCTGCTGGAGCAGCCGTACTGCACGCTGCCGTCGTCGCAGTCCGTACGCGCCGACGGCACCCAGTACTGCGACTGGATCGTTCTCGGCGTCGCCGACCAGCTCATCCTCCGCCTCAAGATCGCGCTGTGGGTCGGCATCATCGTCGGCGCGCCGGTCTGGCTCTATCAGCTCTGGGCGTTCGTCGCGCCCGGCCTGCACCGCCACGAGCGCAAGTGGGCGTACGTCTTCGTCGCGATCGCGTCCCCGCTGTTCATCGGCGGCGCCGTGCTGGCCTACCTGGTGGTCGGGCACAGCCTGGCGTTCATCATGGAGTCCGGCGTCCTCGGCGAGGCCACGAAACTCGAGGTCTCGTCGTACATCGGGTTCGTCACGAACATGATCCTGATCTTCGGGGCGGCGTTCGAGTTCCCGCTGATCCTGCTGATGCTCAACTTCACCGGCGTGGTCAGCGCGAAACGGCTGCTCAGCTGGTGGCGGATCGTGGTGTTCCTGTCGTTCGCGTTCGCCGCGATCGCCACCCCCGACCCGGGCCCGTTCGGCATGACGCTGCTGGCCCTGTGCATGGTCGTGCTCTACCTGATCGCCACCGGCGTGGCCGCGATCAACGACAAGCGCAAGGGCCGTGGCAAAGAGATCTACGCCGGCCTTTCCGACGACGAGATCTCGCCGCTGGAGGACGAACGCGTGCCGGTCGGCGCCTCCGACCCGATCGAGGCGCCCACCCCGATCGACGCGCCCACCCCCGTCGCGAAGCCCCGCCCGCTGGAAGGCCGCTTCGACGACATGACCTAGGTCACTGATCGGGCGCTATGCTGCCCGGCTGTGACGAGCGACGACATCGCGGTGCTGGCCAACCCCTCGGCGGGGCGGGGCCGGCACCGCGATCTGCTGACCGGGGTCCTGCAGCGCCTGAGCGCCACCGGCCGCCCGGTCCGCCTGCTGGAGGCCCACAGCGGCTCCGAGGCCGAGACGGCCTGCCACGCCGCCGTGGCCGGGGGAGCGGCCGCTGTGGTGGCGGTCGGCGGCGACGGGACCGTCCACCGGGCGTTGCAGGCCGTGGCGGGGCGCCCCGTCGGCTTCGGGGTGGTTCCGGCCGGCACGGGCAACGACTTCGCCGCCGGCGTGGGCATGCCCGCCGGTGCGCTCGAGGCAGCCGATCTCGTCGCCGGTGCGCTGGCCGAGGGCCGGCACACGGCGATCGACCTGGCTCGGGCCGGGTGGAGCGACGGCGCCGTGCGGTGGTTCGGGGCTGTGCTTGCCGGGGGGTTCGACGCCCTGGTCAACGAGCGGGCCAACCTGATGCGCCGGCCGCGCGGGCCGCGGCGGTACGACCTGGCGATCCTGCTCGAGCTGGCCCGCCTCAAGCCCCGCAAGTACGAGCTGGAGCTCGACGGCGAGGACCACAGCTTCGAGGGCATGCTGGTCGCCGTCGGCAACTGTGCCAGCTACGGCGGCGGCATGCGGATCCTGCCCGACGCCGACCCCGCCGACGGGCTGCTCGACGTGGTGGTCGCGGCGCCCTTCGGAAGGGCGGCTTTGGCCCGGCTCAAACCGCGGCTGCGGCGCGGCACCCATGTCACCGACCCCCGGGTCACCGTCTTCCGCGCCCGGCACGTGCGGTTGCGCTGCGACGGCATCGTGGCCTACGCGGACGGGGAGCGCCTCGGCCCCCTCGACCTCGAGTTGACCTGTGTGCCGGGTGCGGTTCGGTTGCTCCGGTGACAATCTCCATCGGTTCCCGCGCATCCGGCCGATCGTGGAGGACATGCAGATCAACTCGCTGGGCTCGATGGTCTCCTCCGCCTACGACACGGCCCGCTCCAACCTCAGGAGCATGGCCGACGCCGCGGCCGGGTCCGGCAGGCCCGAGCCCGTCAAGCCGGCCCTGGCCGAGACCCCCAGGCCCGAGGTCAAGGCCGCGGCCGAGCCCGCCCCCGGCCGGCGTCAGGGCGTCAACCTCGACTCGTACGCCTGACACCAGCGTTTCTCCCCGGCGCAATCCGCCAATAAATCCAGGTCCATCTATTCCGATCAGGCTTCCTGCATGGCCCTTTCCCGACGTACGCTCCTGCTCAGCTCGGCCGCCGCCGGTGTTGCCGGCGCCGCGACCACCTGGCCGCTCGCCGCCGCGGCCGCACCGTACCGGGGCCCGCTGCGCTCCGACCCGTTCACGCTCGGCGTCGCCTCGGGCGACCCGGAACCCGACGGTTTCGTGCTGTGGACCCGCCTCGCCCCGACCCCCTTGGCCGACGACGGGCTCGGTGGCATGCCGGCCCGTGTGGTGCCCGTCGAGTGGGAGCTGGCGGCCGACGAGCGCTTCCGCAAGGTCGTACGGCGGGGTGTTGCCGCTGCCCGGCCCGAGTCGGCCCACGCGGTACACGTGGAACTGCACCACCTGCTGCCCGGGCGCGAGTACTTCTACCGGTTCCGCGCCGAGCGCTACGTCTCCCCGGCCGGCCGCACCCGCACCGCCCCGCCGCTGGGGGCCACCGGCGGCAGCCTCGTCATGGCGTTCGCGTCCTGCTCCCAGTACGAGCACGGCTACTTCACGGCCTATCGCCACCTGGCCGCCGACGAGCCCGACATCGTGCTGCACCTCGGCGACTACCAGTACGAGTACCAGCCCGGCACGTACACGATCCCCGGCGGCAACCCCCGCGACCACGCCGGCCCCGAAACGGTCACGTTGGCCAACTACCGGCAGCGGCACGCGCAGTACAAGACCGACGCCGACCTGCAGGCCGCCCACGCCGCCGCGCCCTGGGCAGTGGTCTTCGACGACCACGAGATCGAGAACAACTGGGCCGCCGACGTGCCCGAGCAGCCCGACCCGGACTTCGCGGCCCGGCGGGCGGCCGCGTTCCAGGCGTACTACGAGAACATGCCGCTGCGCCGCACCTCGGTCCCGCTCGGCGCAGGCATGCAGCTGTACCGGCGGCTGCACTGGGGCCGGCTGGCCACCTTCCACATGCTCGACACCCGTCAGTTCCGCGACGACCAGGCCTGCGGCGACGGCTACAAGGAGTGCGCCGACGCGTACGACCCGGCCCGCTCGATCACCGGCGAGCGTCAGGAGAAATGGCTGCTCGACGGCTTCCGGCGCTCGTCGGCGCGCTGGGACATCCTGGGCCAGCAGGTGTTCTTCGGTCAGCGCGACAACAACTCGGGCCCCCAAGTCGTCACCAGCATGGACTCCTGGGACGGCTACGCGGCGTCACGGGACCGGATCACCCGGGGCTGGGTCGACGCCGGGGTACGCAACCCGGTCGTGCTCACCGGCGACGTGCACGCCCACTGGGCCGACGAGCTCAAGCTCGACTACGCCGACCCGACCTCCAAGACCGTCGGCGCCGAGCTGGTCTGCTCGTCGATCACCTCGACCGGCGACGGCGCGGATGTCGCCACGGGGCAGCACCCGTGGGCGGCCTGGAACCCGCACCTGCGCTTCTACAACAACCAGAGAGGCTACGTCCGTACCCGGATCACGCCGGGCAGCCTCACCGCCGACTTCCGCGTCGTGCCGTACGTGACCAGGCCGGGAGCGCCGGTGCACACGCGCGCCACGTTCGTCGTCGAGGACCGCGTGCCCGGTCTGCACCAGACGGCCGACAACCCGGCGGTCACGCTCCGGTCGGCCGGCGGCGTCCCGGACACCGTCGAGCAGGAGACGTCACGCCCCTGAACGGGCTAAACGGCGCAGCCAACCAGGGCCAGGGTCGCCCCGAGACCGTTGGGGCGGCCCGGCTCCGCCGCGGGCAGGACCAGCGCGGCACACCCGGCGGCCACGGCCCCGGCGTCGGCGGGCGTGTCGCCGACCATCAAGGTGCGCTCGGGGTCGGCGCCCAGCATCCCGCACGCTCGCAGGAAGATCGCGGGATCGGGCTTGGTGCGTCCGATCTCGTAACTCAGGGCGTACGCGTCGATCAAGGAACTCAGGCCCCACGTGTCGAACAGGGGCCGGATGTCGAAGCCGATGTTGCTGACCACCGCCACCTTGATGCCGGCCTCGTGCAGCGTGCGCAGCGTGGACTCGGTGTCGGCGTAGGGGAGCCAGCCGTCCGGGTGGGTCAGACGCTCGTAGAGGGCGTCGGCGAGGCCTTCCACGTCGGTCGCGACGGTCGAGGCCAGACCCGTGTACGCGGCGCGGTGACTGTGCGCGTAAAGATCACGGTCGGCCCAGTGCTCGGCCAGGTGGGGCGGCACCCGATGGGGCAGCGGCCCCCCGGCCCGCCCGGCTGTGACCAATCTGTCGGCCAGCACCGTCGCCTTGCCCCGGTCGAGCTCGCGACCGCACGCCAGCGCGGCCGCCACGACCCACGTCACAGGGTCTTCCACCTGCGCCAACGTGCCGTGGAAGTCGAACAGCACGGCGTCGACCTGACGGCGCGGCCGATGGGGAGGGTGATCGGTCGATACGACATCCGGCACGGGAGCACCATACCCACCACGCAACACAGGGCGGGACGCAACCGCCCGTGCTCCGTCTTGTCACACCCACGAACTAGCCTGGTGTTCATGACGAGTCCGGCCGAACGGTATGCGGAGTCCAGGCGGCGGGCGACCCGCGTGGCCGAGTTTCCGGCGCTCGAGGATTTCATGCTCGACGTCGGCTTCGACCTCGACGACTTCCAGCGCGCCGCCTGCGAATCCCTCGAACGGGGCAGCGGCGTGCTCGTGTGCGCCCCCACCGGCGCCGGCAAGACCGTGGTCGGCGAGTTCGCCGTGCATCTCGCGCTGCGCGCCGGCGAGCGCAAGTGCTTCTACACCACGCCGATCAAGGCGCTGTCCAACCAGAAATACCACGACCTGGTCGAGCGCTACGGCCCCGACAAGGTCGGCCTGCTGACCGGCGACAACGCCATCAACGGCGACGCCCCCGTGGTCGTGATGACCACCGAGGTGCTGCGCAACATGCTCTACTCGGGCTCGTCGGCGCTGAAAAACCTGGCGTACGTCGTGATGGACGAGGTGCACTACCTGGCCGACCGGTTCCGCGGCGCCGTCTGGGAAGAGGTGATCATCCACCTGCCGGCCTCGGTCACCCTGGTCTCGCTGTCGGCCACCGTCAGCAACTACGAGGAGTTCGCCGACTGGCTGGTCACCGTCCGGGGCCACACCGAGGTGGTGGTCAGCGAGCACCGGCCGGTCCCGCTCTGGCAGCACATGCTGGTCGGCCGGCGCATGTTCGACCTGTTCCACGACGCCGACGCCGCCAAGAAGCACGACGTGCACCCCGAGCTGCTGCGCTACTCCCGCGAGATGCTGCGCCGGCTCGAGATGACCGACCGCAGCTACGGGCCGGGGCGCGGTGGCCGGGGCCGGCGCTGGCAGCCGCCGCCGCGGGCCGAGGTGGTCGACCGGCTCGAACGCGCCGACCTGCTCCCGGCGATCCTGTTCATCTTCAGCCGGGCCGGGTGCGACGCCGCCGTGCAGCAGTGCCTGTCCGCCGGGCTGCGCCTGACCAGCGCCGAGGAACGCTCCGAGATCCGGCGCATCGCCGAGGCCAAGGTCGCCTCGATCCCGCGCGAGGACCTCTCGGTGCTGGGCTACTGGGAGTGGCTCGACGGCCTCGAGCGGGGCGTGGCCGCCCACCACGCCGGCATGCTGCCCGCCTTCAAGGAAGCGGTCGAGGAGTGCTTCGTGCAGGGCCTGGTCAAGGCGGTCTTCGCCACCGAGACCCTGGCGCTCGGCATCAACATGCCCGCGCGCTGCGTCGTACTGGAAAGGCTTGTGAAGTTCAACGGCGAGGCCCACGTCGACCTCACCCCCGGCGAGTACACGCAGCTCACCGGGCGGGCCGGGCGCCGCGGAATCGACGTCGAAGGCCACGCGGTGGTGCTGTGGAGCCCCGAGGTCGACCCGCGTCACGTCGCCGGGCTGGCCTCCACCCGCACCTATCCGCTGCGGTCGTCGTTCCGCCCGTCCTACAACATGGCGGTCAACCTGGTCGGGTCCGTCGGCGCCGACCAGGCCCGTGATCTGCTGGAGTCGTCGTTCGCCCAGTTCCAGGCCGACCGTTCCGTGGTGGGCCTGGCCCGCCAGGTGCAGCGCAACGTCGAGACCATGCAGACGTACGGGCAGGACGCCGCCTGCCATCACGGCGACTTCGACGAGTATTTCGCGCTGCGCGTCGCGATCGCCGACCGGGAACGCGCCCTGGCCCGGCAGGGGGCCTCGCAGCGCCGCTCGGCCGTTGTCGCCTCACTGGAGAAACTGCGGGTCGGCGACGTGATCCGGGTGGCCCAGGGCCGCCGCGCCGGGCTGGCCGTGGTGCTCGAGGCGCCCACCGGCGGGTTCGGCGAGCCCCGCCCGATGGTGCTCACGCAGGACCGCTGGGCGGGCCGGGTCAGCCCGGCCGACTTCGCCGGCGAGGCCGAGGTGCTCGACCGCATCCGCGTCCCCAGGCACTTCAACCCGCGCTCGCCCGCCGCCCGCCGCGACCTGGCCGCCCAGGTCAGCGCGACCGGCCACGACCGTACGGTCGGCAGCCGCCGGCGCAACCGGGGCGGCAACACCGGCGAGGACGCCGAGATCGCGCTGCTCAAGATGCAGATGCGGCAGCATCCCTGCCACGCCTGCCCCGACCGTGAGGAACACGCCCGCTGGGCCGAGCGGCGGCACCGGCTGGCCCGCGACACCGAGGCGCTGCGCGACAAGGTCGCCGGCCGGACGGGTTCGCTCGCCCGCACGTTCGACCAGGTGTGCGCCGTGCTGGCCGAACGCGACTACCTGACCGAGGCCGGCGAGGTCACCGAGTCGGGCCGCATGCTGGGCCGCATCTGGTCGGAGGCCGACCTGCTGATCGCCGAATGCCTGCGGCACGGCGTCTGGGACGGCCTCGACCCCGAGGAACTGGCCGCGGCGGTCTCGATGGTGCTCTACGAGTCGCGCCGCGAGGGTGACGACCGCGCCTCGGTGCCCAAGGGCGCGATCACCGCCGCAGTCGACGCCTGCGGCAAGCTGTGGGCCGACATCGCGGCCGACGAGTCCGAGCACGGGCTGACGCTGACCCGCGAACCCGACCCGGGGTTCGTCTGGCCGATGTACCGCTGGGCCCGCGGTGAGCCGCTGGCCCGGGTGCTGGCCAGCGGGCACAACTACGACGCCGACATGCCGGCGGGCGACTTCGTGCGCTGGGCGCGGCAGGTGCTCGACCTGCTCGGCCAGCTCCGCGAGGCGTCCGCGGCCTCCGAGCCGCTGCGCGCCACCGCCCGCAAGGCGATCACCGCCGTCAACCGTGGGGTCCTGGCCTATCAGGGCGGCCTGTGACCGACAGGGGGCGCTCGGCGGACACCGCCTACGCCGGCCGCATGGGGGAGCCGGCCGTGCGCGCCGCCGACCCGTCCCAGCACGACATCGTCGTCGCACTACTGACCGGCTCGTGGGGCGGCACCACGGTGGTGGCGCACGGCGTCAGCTACGACGCGGCGACCCTGCCGGCCCTGATCGCGTGGCTCGACGGCGCGCCCGTGGGCCTGCTGACATACGTGCTCGGCCCCGACGACCTCGAAGTGGTCACCATCGACGCCGCCGTGCCCGGCGCCGGGGTCGGAACTGCCCTGCTCGCTGCCGCCGCCGACCGGGCGTGGGCGGCCGGGGCGTCCCGGGTCTGGCTGATCACGACCAACGACAATCTCCGCGCGCTCCGCTTCTATCAGCGACGCGGCATGCGTCTGGCCGGGTTGGCGCCCGGCGCGGTCGCCGCGTCGCGCGTCCTCAAACCGTCCATACCGCTGGTCGGCGAGCACGGCATCGAAATCCGCGACGAGTTGACTCTGGAACTGCGCCAGGGATGGTTCCGCCGGTAAGGGCCGCGGAAAGGGGATGAGGGCCCGGGTGAAGACGCTCTGCCACGATCGAGGCCGCTGGGCTTCGGAATTCTGAGCCGGGCGCGCCGATGCGCATTGTGGCCCGGAACTCAGGACGTGACCGCCCAGCGCAGGAAATCGTAGGCCTCCTGACCCCGCCGGGCCGGGTCGTCGTAGAGGCTGGGCGTGGCGGGCTGCTCGCGAATGCGCAGCGCCTCGCGGCCGAGCGTGTGCCATTTCGGCTCCAGGTGCGACACGATGTACCGCCCACCTCCGCTTTTCGACGTCAGCGCGTCGAGCGCCAGCAAATGACGCAGCCGGGCGACGCCCAGCACCACCCAGGCGACCGACGGCTCGTGCCGCCCGAACGCCTCGACATCGCCCTGCTCGATCTGCTCCATGGTGGAACGCCAATACGTGTCGAGGTTCGTACGGGTGAACTCGCGCAGTTCGCCACGGTCGGTGTGCACCGGCGGCAACGGCCCGCGCACAACGACCGCCCGTTCGGCCAGTTCGTGCCAGGTCACCGGGCAGATGTCGATCTTGCCCTCGGACTGGAACTCGCCCTGGAAGAAGGCGGGCCGCCGCCCGACGGTCAGCGAGGACACAGCCAGGTCGGCCGGGGTGCAATGAAAGCCGTCGAACACCACTTCGGGGTGCCGTTTCGCGGTGGCCGCATGCGCCTCGGCCAGCATGGCGTGCTCCGGCGGTTCCGCCCAAACGCCGACGAAATCGACGTCGCTGCCGGGGAAGAACTCGCCCCAGCACAGCGATCCGTGCAGAAACAGGCCGGTCAACGCGCCGGGCGCGCGGGCATCGGCCTCCTCGAGAAACGTGCGGGCAACATCCACGGCCGAACCTTATGGGACGTACGCGATGCCGGGCGCCGATCCCGGCGTTGGACGAGACGGGGGAGAGCTCAATACACACCTGTCACGGCGACAGAAGCGACCCGCTGACGACGTCGAGCGCGGCGAGGCGCAGGGCGTCGCTGCGGGCGTACACGGAAGCTCCCGGTCCCGGCTCCAGGCGCCCGTTGATGCCGCTGTAGCTGCCGCCGGCCTCGCGGACGATCAGCGATGTCGCGGCGAAGTCCCAGATCTGGCCGCCGGTCTGCACGGCCAGGTCGAGGTCGCCGCGCGCGACCATCAGGGCCGGGTGGATGGGCCAGGGGAGCGCGGGTGTCAACCGCTTGAGCGGCGCCACCAGGTCGCGATTCCACTCCTCGGGCACGACTCCGAGCCGGCTCCCCGCCACCACTCCTGACTTTTCCGAAATGTCGGTAAGAGGTGAGTCGGTCGGAATGGTGCCTGGTTCGCGGATGAGTTTGATGGCGGCAACTTGTGGAGCCGGGGCTGTGGGCGGAGCCGTGGCTGTGACTGTGCCTGTGGCTGTGGCTGTGGGCGTGGCTGTGGCTGTGGGCGTGGCCATGGGCGTGCTCATGGGCGTGGCGGAGCCGCTGTACGGCGGATCGCCGGTATCCCCGTTTGTGGTGACGCGCACCGGCGTCTCGGCGACCACGCGGCCGCCCACGAACCGGCCCTCGAACGCGCCGCCGCCGCGGGTCGCCCACCATACGCTGCCCTGCGCCGGGTGCGCGGCCACCGCGGTGGTGACCTCGCCGTCCACCTCGAGCGCGATCAGAATCAGCCAGCGGTTGTCGCCCGCCACGAACAGCGCGGTCCCGTCGATCGGGTCGATGATCCAGCGGCGTCCGGCAGAGCCGGTCTGGCCCTCCTCCTCGCCGAGGATCGCGTCCGACGGGCGGGCGGCGGTCAGCACGTCACGGACGGCCGACTCGACGGCCCGGTCGGCGGCGGTCACCACCGAGCCGTCCGCTTTCACCTCGCGGGACAATTCGGCGAGCGCCTCGAAATGCGGCAGGGCCACCGCCGCTCCGGTCATGGCGGCGCGCTGGGCGAGCTGAAGGTCCGTTTCCACCCGCCCCATACTGCCTCGCCCCACGGGCCACCCCGTCGCGAATCGCTGGCGTGTCACCCACGCGTATGCGCGTTCAGCCGACCTCGGCCACCGCGATTCCGGTCGTTCCCAGCGGCACCGAAGCCACTGTCTCGCCGGCCGGGTTCAGCACACACGTCGGCCCGAGGCCCACATGCGTGCCGCCGCGTTCACCGGTCACGTCGGCCGAAGCCAGCCACAGTCCCGTTTCCGCGACGCGTTTGCGCCGCAGTTCGTTGTGTCTTTCCTTCCACCCGTACGCATTCTGGCGGCGCATCATGTTCTGCGCCGGGAACACCAGCAGCTTCGCGCCGCGCCGGGCAACTTCCCGGGCGGCGTGCGGGTACTGCCCGTCGAAGCAGATGTTGATGCCGAACGGAGTTCCCGCCGTCTCGAAAACCGGATACGACCCGCCCGCCGTGAACACGCTCTCACCCCGGGTCAGAAACGTCTTCCGGTACGCCCCCACAACCCGCCCGCCGGCAATCACCGCCGCCGTGTTGTAGTAGTTCCCGCCGTCGCGCTCGATCATGCCCAGCACCACGGTCTGCGGCACGTCGAGCCGAATGTCCGAGCAGCTCATCGCGTATCGCCGCACATGCTCCGCCGTCGGCCGATAGCCCTGCAGGAAGCACTCCGGAAACACCAGCAGATCAACCCCGCCGGCCCGCTCCGCGAATTCGTGGATCAGCTCGCGCGCCGCCTCCACATCGCCCATGATCTCCGGCGTCTGGCACACCCCGACCCGCATGGCGCCTGTCCTCTCCACGATGGATCAGAGCCTCACCCCGCGCGTGTCGAGATCGACTCCGGGATTCGCATCCTCGCCCAGACCGTCACCCCGCCCACCGTACGCAGCCTTGACGCCATCCACCTGGCCACTGGACCACGCCTGCGTGACCAGCAGCGACTGACGTCGTTCGTGACCTACGACAAGCGGCTGGCCGAGACGGCGCCGGCAGCCGGCCTCGCCGTCGGCATGCCCACGGGCTGAGCAGTCCTGGGGTCGGCAGCCCATCAATCAGGTGGGTGGGAGGGTCTGGTGGCCGAGTCGGTCGTTCCATCGCGGCTGCCGGGTTCAAGCCGAGCCGGGTCGATCTGACCGCTGAGACGGCCATGCTGCCGCGCCGATGAGAGCATCAGCCGCCGTCGCGGGGGTATTCGGGTGGGATGACTCAACCGTCGAATGCGGGCGCCAGTACGGAGCAGCACATTACCGGCAGCCCGGAAACTGAGAAGTTCCCGACCGACAACCCGCCGGACAGCAACACGCCGGCCGGTGGCAGCAGCAACAAGGGGATCAACGACAACCGGGCCAACCTCAACGAGGGGGAGCCGCTGCCCGAGCCGCCGGATTAAGGCCTGGGCGGGGCGTGCAGGGTCAGGGTTGTCCAGGCCCCGACGTGGACGCGGTCGCCGTCTGCCAGGGCCCGCGACTGGCCCGCCGTCAGTGGCTGCTGGCCGTCGTTGATGTAGGTGCCGTTGGTCGAGCCGACGTCGGAGACCAGCCACACACCGTCGACGCTCAGCGTCAGCAGGGCGTGGGAGTGGGAGACCCCGGGGTCGTCGTCGGCCAGGTCGATCTCGGGGTTTGTGCCCTTCGACGTGCTTCTGCGGCCGATCCGCACCTGCGGCGGGGGCAACGGGACCGTACGGGATCCGCCGTCGGCCGGGAACTCGATGCCGTCGATCGCGTTCTCCTCGAAGTACGCCCGGTCCGGCGCGATCGTGACCGTCCAGCCCGCCAGGGGAGCCGGCGGCGACGAAGGCGTGAGCGTGGGCACCCGGCCCGTGCTGTGGTCGTAGCCGCAGTCCTCGCAGAACCGGCCCGCCCCGACCCGGGGCGTGCCGCAATTCGGGCACGGCTCGGCGGTGGAATCGAGCGCGGAGGCGCCGGCAGGCGAAGAAGCGCCGGCAAGAGCGGACGAAGTGCCAGAAGCGGACAAAATTCCGGAAGTGCCGGCGGCCGACGAAACGCCAGACGTGCCGGGGCCGGGCGAAACGCCCGCCGAGGCCGGCATCCCGTCGATTTTGGCGCCGCACGTGTCGCAGAAGTCGCTCTCTCCCGAGACGTGACCCTTCGGGCAGGCGTACGTGGTCACTGGCCGCGTCCCACCCGCACGGTCTTCGTCGAGCGGGTGTCCAGCGCCATCTCGTCGGCCGCCGCCACCTTGCGCCGCAGCCGGACCGTGCCGGTCGCCGCGTCCTCGATCTCGACCACGGTGGCCAGCAGCTCGGAGGTCGCCTGGTTGCCGCTCTCGTGGGCCAGCTGCGCCGCCCGCCCGAATTTGATCGTCGCGGTGTGGTCGTCACCCGCCTTGCGCGCCTCGATTCCCGCCTGAATGGCGTCGGCCAGCTCGGCCTGCCCGGTGTAGTGGGCGACCTGCCGGTTGATCCGGGTCGACAGCGCCGCGTCGTCGGTCCACACCGCCCGTACGAGGGATTGGGCATGCACCGTGTCGCCCTCGACCACCGACACCCGGGCCGCCAGCATCTCGTCACCGGCGGCACCCGGCGGCACGTCGACGCACAGGTGGTAGTCGCGGCTCTCGGCGCCCCACGAGCCCAGCGGGTACCGGCCCGCCCGCGCGCCGTCGGCCACCCGCTTGCCGGTCAGGTCGGCCACCTGCGGCTCGACCTGCTTGACGAACCGGACCGTGGCGTTCACCGGCGTCCAGACCTTCAGCTGCACGTCGGCCGCCGTCTTGCCCATGGCGGCGGTCATCATCTGCTCGAACGCGGCCGTGAGGTCGGCCGGGCGGGCCACGATGTCGACGGTGCCCAGCATCGCGTCGGCGATCTTGCGGAGCTCGGAGACCTTCCAGTTGGTGCCGACGCCGCGGCAGTCGACCGTGAACTTGCCGCCGATCGATGCCAGCACGCTTTCCAGGTAGCCCTGGCGTTCGCCGTTGTCGCCGTCGGTGAGCATGATGGCGTGCGCGATGTCGCCCGGCCGCTGGGCGAACAGCTGCGCCGCGAGCAGCAGCCACGCGCCCATCGCGGTGCCGCCGCTGGCGTGCAGCCGGTCGATCGCCCACGTCGCCTCGGCCCGGGTCTGCGCGGACGCCACCGCGAGCTGCCCCGGCGCCGGGAAGAGCTGCTGTGCCGTGCCGACGCCGGCGATCAGCGCGAAGTGCACGCCGTCGTCGATGCAGGCGACCGCGGCCTTGGCGGCCTGCCGGGCGGCGGCGATGCGCCCCTCGGCCTGCATGGAGCCGGACGCGTCCACGATAATGATCTCGGTTGCGCCGCTGGTGCGGGAGCCGGTGGCGCCGCCGGACGAGGTGACCGTGACGATCGCGTTGACCTCGGTCGCACCGAGGGCGAGAAATTCGTTCTGGAAGGCCTCGGCGGTGTACGTCATCGGTGTTCTCCCCCAGCCGGCGTGATCGGCACCAGGGCCACGGTGATGTTGTCGGCGCCGCCCGCGGTGTTGGCGTAGGCGGCGAGCCACCGGGCCGCGGAGATCAGCGTGCCCTGTTCGCGCAACCCTTCCCGCACCGCCGCGGCGAAGGCTCCCGGATCGGTCAGGTAGTTCCACAAGCCGTCGCTGCACAGCACCAGATGCCCGGGGTCGCCGACCACGAATTCCGCCGTACGGGGGGCGATCGTGCCCGCGTCGGCCCCGAGCCACGCCGTGATCGCGTGGGCCTTCGGGTCGCGCATCGCCTGTTCCGGGTCGGCGCCCAGCGCGATCACATGGGTCGCCCACGAGTCGTCCTCGGTGAGCTGCTCGGCCACGCCCTCCTCGGGCACCCAGTAGGCCCGGCTGTCACCGATCCACCCGACCGTGACCGCGTCGCCGCGTACGGTGGCGGCGACGATCGTGCACGCCGGGTTGGAGGCCTGCCGCCGCGGGTCGCCCTCGCCGGCCAGCTTGGCCACCGCGATCTGCGCCGAGCCGATGGCCGTGGCCAGGTCGAGCCCGTCGCCGAGCGCCGTCCCGGTCGCCGACACCGCGGTCAGCGAGGCCACGTCGGGGTCGAAGGACGACGAGACACCGTCGCTGACCACCACGTCGACGTCACGCCCGCGGGTGGCCAGCCACATGGCGTCCTCGTTGCGGTGGTGGCGCAGCCCGCGGTCGGTCACCGCCGCCGCCACGTCGCCGCAGTCGGTCTCGAGATGGTCGCGTTCCCGTCCGGCCAGCATGCCGCAGTGCCGGCAGTACCCGTCCGCGCCGACGCCGCCCGGGGTGCCGCAGTGCTGGCAGGCCGGCTCGGGGGCCAGCGACCTGCCACAGGCCTCGCAGAAGGCCGCTCCGGCGGCACGCTCGTCGGCGCAGGAGGCGCAGTCGGTCATGATCATCGGGCCTCGCTGTCGCAGTTGGAGCCGGGGAACAAAAGCGGGAGCCGGGGAATGAGCCCGGTGGCGCACATCATAAGAACTCCGGGTCATGTCCGCGTCCGGGGCCTCGACGTGTTGGCCAGGTCGACCAGCCGGATCTTCTCGGCCCCGTGGGCGGCGCGCGCCATTTCCCGGTACGCCTCCTCGAGCGCGAACCGGATGTCGCGTTCGGCGATCTTCCCGCTCCGGGTGGACCCGAGCACCGCCGCGGGCAGCGTGGCGCCGCCGCCGACGTTGCGCAGGGCCTGTTCGAGCAGTTCGGCCCGCAACTGGGCCAGCTGGGCTGCTTCCACCTCGAGGCGTTCGATCAGGGCCGCCGCGGCCGCCAGCGAGTCGACGTCGGGCGCCTTCGACGGGTGTGCCTGCACGAGCGCGCGCACCGCCCCGACCTGCGAGCTGCGGTAGGCCGACGACGTGCCGGGCACCCGGTTGTACGCCTCGACGGCCCCGCTGCGGTCACCGGCCCGCAGCCGGCAGCGCGCCAGCCCGGCCGCGGCTGCCGTGTACGACGGGTCGGTGCGGCTCACCACGTCGTAGTACCCGGCCGCCGCCGGGTCCCCGGCCAGCTCCAGGCTCAGGCCCAGCGCGAGCTGCGGCGCCAGCTCGCCCGGCAGCGCCGCGTACACCGCGTCGAAGCAGAGCCGGGCCGCCGGGTGGTTGCCCTCGGCCAGCCGCAGCAACCCGTCGTACCAGGCCGCCCGCCAGTCCCCGCCCTCGGCGAGCATCAGCCGGTCGCACGCCTCCCGGGCCTCGCCGAACTCGCTGGTGCGGGCTGCCAGGTCGATGCGGGCCCGCAGAGCGCGCAGCCGCACCTCGATGGTGTCGACCGGGGCCGAGGTCAGCAGCGTGAGCACCTCGGACGGGTCGGTCACGGTCACCGAGGCCAGGAACGCGGCCGCCGGGTCGGTGAGGTCGATCAGCGGGGTCGGCAGGTCCTGCCAGCGCGGCGTCTCCGAGCGCGGGTCGGTGCGCAGCTCGCCGGTGAACAGCCGCGACGGCGCCGGGTGGGGCGTGCCGCCGGCCGCCAGCACCTGCCGCAGCACGCCCAGCATCTGCTCGCTCATCTCGGCCGCGTCGACGAACCGTTCCGTCGGCTCCTTGCGGGTGGCCCGGTCGATGAGCCGGTAGAACGACTCGAACTGCCGGTACACGTCGAACTCGCCCCGGTCGGGCAGGGTGTCGGCGAACGTGCTCTGGTAACCGCGGAAGTCGGTGGTGAGCACGGCCAGCGTACGGCCGATGGTGTACAGGTCCGAGGCGATCGACGGGCCCAGCGTCGCCATCTCGGGCGCCTGATAGCCGACCGTGCCGTAGAGCGCCGCGTCGTGGTCGTCGACGTGCACGACGCCGCCCAGGTCGATCAGCTTGAGCTGGTCGCCGACCTGGATCACGTTGTCCGGCTTGAAATCGCAGTAGATCAGCCCGCGGTCGTGCAGGTACCCGAATGCCGGCATGATCTCCAGGACGTACGCCAGCGCCTGGTCGACCGGCAGCGGGTCGGCCGTGTTGCCGGCCGCCTCCCGGCGCTTCTTGAGGATGTCCTTGAGCGACTGGCCGCCGACGTACTCCATGACGATGTAGCCGGCGCCGTCGTGCTCGACGAAGTTGTAGATCTTGACGATGTTCGGGTGCTCGACCTCGGCCAGGAACCGGCGTTCGGCCACCGCCGCGGCCAGCGCGTCCTCGTCACCCGAGTTGAGCAGGCCCTTGAGCACCACCCAGCGGTCCGAGACGTTCTTGTCGACGGCCAGATAGATCCAGCCCAGCCCGCCGTGCGCGAGCGCGCCGACCACCTCGTACTGCCCGCCGATGAGGTCGCCCTTGACGAGCTTGGGGGTGAAGTTGAACGGCTCGCCGCAGGAGGGGCAGAAGCCCGACGTACGCCCTCCGCGGTCACCTCTCGTGCGGCCGACCGTGTTGCCGCACTTGGCGCAGTACCGCTTCGACTCGGGCACCTCGGCGTTGGCCTTGACGACGGTCGCCGGGTCGGCCTGCGTGATCGGCTCGATGTCGACCAGGCCGCCTCCGAAGCGCCGGCGCGACGATCCGGTGCGGGAGCTGCCGGTCCGGCTCGATCCCGCCGTACGGGTGGACAGGGCGGCCGACCGCGATGACGGGCCGGTCGCGACAGTGGCCTCACGTGGCTTCGGCACAACGCCGGCCGGCCGGGAACTCGCGCGCGGGGCCATGCCGCAGGTGTCGCAGTACCCGTCCTCGATCGTCCCCGGGCAGTTACGTTCGCACTTCATCGGCCGTCCTTCGCGATCGTGGCGGTGAGCGCATCCTGGTAGGCGTTGACGGCCCGGCGGGCGGCGGCCAGGTCGCACGGCGCGACGTACAGGGCCTCACGCGCGGCCAACGCCGGCGGGGACAGTTGCGGGTGCTCGGCCAGCCCGCGGCGCAGCGCCTTGGCCTGGTAGGCGTCGAAGCGTCCGCGCAGCTCGTTGCGGGCCGCGAGCAGGCCGCCGTTGTGGGCCGCCCCTTCGCGCAGCGTCGTGAGCCGCTCCCGGGCCCGCCGGTTCCAGTCGGAGAGCCGAGCGCTGATCAGCGGCCAGTGCCCGGCGGCGGCCAGCGCGTCGATCGCGGCCAGGTCGGGCCGCAGGTCACCGGCGGGCACGGCGGCGATCTCGTGCGGCGGGAACCGGCCGTCGGCCTTCCCGGCGGCGGCGTGGGCCTCGTCGGTTGCCGCCACCAGCTCGGCCGCCAGGCGGTGCGCGTCGGCCAGCCGCTGGGTCAGGACCTCCCGCAGCTCGCCGGCCGAGGTGCGCTCGGCGTCGGCGCGTTCGATGAGGGACCGTACGGCGGTCAGGTCCGCCTCGCGCACGCCGAGCGGATCGGTCGCCAGCGTCGCGGTGAACTGCCCGAGCAACCGGTCGGCCTGGTCGATGGTGGCCGTGCTGCCACCCGACTGCCGGGTCAGCCCCCGTACGGTCTCCAGCGCGGTGGCCGCCTCGGCCGCGGCCGGGAGCAGCCTGTCCCACGCCGCGCCGGCCCGGGTGGCGACGCCGACCGCCGTGGCGAAGGCGGCCTCCATCGCCGACAGCAACTGGGCCGGCGTGCACGTGGTGTGCACCTGGCCGGGTCCGAGCAGCCCGCGCTGGGCCAGCGGAACCACCTCGACCGACAGCGTGATCGACGCGCCGAGCACCTCGTGCCGCAGCTGTGCCCGCTCGGCGTCGCTGGGCCGTTTGAGGTCGCGCAGCTGCTGCGCCCGCGTGATCACCTCGGTCAGCAGCCGATAGCCGTCCCACAGCTCGGTCAGCGCGGCGGTCGCGTCGGCCCACGCGGCGGCTGTCCGGCCGGTCAGCCGGGTCTTGTCCAGCTCCTTGCGGGCCGGGTTGTCGTCGAGGTCGACCAGGTTGGCCGCGATCGCCGTCACCGCGGTCTCGAGCCGCCGCAGCTCGGCCTCTGCCCGCGCGGTCATTTGTCGTACTGGGCCTTCGGCGGGGACGGGGCCGCGCCGAAGTCACCCAGCCACCGCTCGTACGTCTTCTTCCAGGTGCCGTCGGCGCGGTTGCGTTCGAGCACGGCGTTGACGAACCGGGCGAACTCGGGATGCTCCTTCGAGATCGCCATCGCGTACGGCTCGTCGGTGAACCGGTCGCCGATGACCTTGGCGTACGGGTCCTGAGCGGCCATGCCGGCCAGGATCGTGTCATCGGTCGAGATGCCGTCGACCTCGTTGCGCTGGAACGCGACCAGGCAGTCGCCGAACACCGCCTTGGCCACCGGGATCGGCTTGGTCTTCACCTTCGCCACGTTCTCGATCGACGTGGAGCCCGCGGCCGAGCAGACCTTCTTGCCACCGAGGTCCTCGATGCTCTTGGCCGTCGAGGTCTTCGACACCAGCACCTTCTGCCCGGCCTCGTAGTAGATGCTGGAGAACAGCACGTCCTGCCAGCGCTCGCAGTTGGCCGTCATGGTGTCGGCGACGATGTCGACCGAGCCGTCCGCGGCCGAGCTCACCCTTTTGTCGTACGCGATGACCTTGATCTGCAGTTTGCCGGGGTCACCGAAGATGGCCTCGGCGATCTGGCGGCCCATGTCGACGTCGAAGCCCTCGATCTGGCCGGTGAACGGGTTGCGCGAGCTGAACAGCAGCGTGTCCTGGCTGGTGCCGAGCACGAGCCGGCCGCGTTCCTGGATGGTCCTCATGTAGCTGCCGGCGGGCATGTCACCGGGGGAGGGCAGCCCGCCGGGCTCGGGTCGCAGGCTGGCCCGTGGGTTGCACGCGGGGGCGGCCTTCTTGGCGGCGGGCGGGGCCTGGCCCACAGCGTCCGTCCGCGGCTGGGTGGCCGTCGTGGACAGCGGGCCGGTGTCGCCCGAGCAGGCGGCCAGGGCGGTGGTGGCGGCGAGCGCGGCGACGGCGAGAACGGCTCGGATGCGCATCAGCGGTACTCCTCCAACCGGGCGCGGAGACCCGCGTACGCGAACGCGCACACGCCCAGGGCCAGCAACGGCCCCAGCACGGTCAGCAGGCCGAGCCCGCTGCCCGCGCTCTCGATCTCGGCGGTGAAGAAGGCCTTGCGGTTCTCCAGCGCGGCGTCCAGGTCGGAGCGCAGCTCGTCGAAGACCTTGGACGTCTCGGGGCCGATGGCCAGCGCGACCGCCTTGTCGTACTCGCCGTTGTCGTCGAGCGCGCGGACGTCCTTGTGGATCGTCGCGTACTGCCGGAACTGCTTGGCCGCGCGGTCCATCGTCCGGCCCAGCTGGGAGTCGAGCGCGCCGTACTGGTTGACCATCGGGCCCCCGGACTGGGTCAGCCGGGCCTGGACCGTGGCGAAGTCCTCCTCGTACGGGCCGGAACCCGCGCGTGCCGCCAGCGTGAGCGCCTCGTCGCCGCGGGCCTGCAGGGTCAGCAGACGGCTCTCGGAGATCGACGCCATCGGCCCGGAGCCCTGGCCGGCCGCCCGGTCGAGGTGGGCCTGCTGCACTGCCAGGATCGCGATGGTGCCGATCGTGAACACCAGCGTCAGCGCCGTGGCGGCCAGCAGCGGCACGTTGAAGGTGCGGTTCGTACGGCGGCTCAGGTAGCGCTGGGTCAGCACCAACGCGATCAGCAACGCCAGCAGCGACAGCAGGAGCAGGGCCATCCAGCCGGCCGCGCCGGCCGCGGAGTAGCCGTCCTCGACCTCGTTCTGCGCGCCGCGGAACAGCTCGCGGGCCTGCGGCTGCAGGGTGTCCCGGTTGAGACGCGAGGCCTCGGACAGATAGGACACGCCGACCGGCAGGCCCTGGCGGTTGTTGGCGCGGGCCGTGGCCACCAGCGCCGAGTACTGCGCCACCCCGGCCGACAGCGTGCGCACGGCCTCGGCCGCACGGCCGTCGGCGGGGGTGCGGCGCGCCGCCGACGTGAGCGCGGTGGTCGCGCGTTCGAGGTCGGCGTCGTAGCGGCGGGTCAACGCGACCGGTTCGAGCCCGCCGGCCAGGAACGCCTGCGCGGCGGTGGTGTCGGCGTCGGCCAGCGCCGCGTAGATCGCCTCCGACTCGACCAGCAGCGGCTGCGCGCGGTCGCCGAGGTCGTCCGTGCCGGCCCGGGCCGACGAACCGGTGACGCCGGCCAGCAGGCCGCTGAGCAGCCCGAGCCCGACGAGCAGCGCGATCAGAAGCTGCAGGCGGCCGGGGGACGTGTGCCGCAGACCGCCGACCCGGCGCAGCACGCCGGCGTTCCGCTGGGTTCCTGGTGCGGGCCGTGCCGCCAGCGCAGTCGTCAAGCTCTTCTCCCCGCTGTTGTGCGGTCTTCACTGTGAGCCATCAACGCAAGCGCCCGGCAGCCGGGGCTGCCGGGCGACGCATATGCCCGAGTTCAGCTGAGTTCGCGCTTGAGCAGCTTGCCGGTGGCGGTCATCGGCAGCGATTCCACAATGGAGACGATCCGCGGGTATTTGTACGCGGCCATCTGCTCCTTGCCCCACTCGACGAGTTCCTGCTCGGTCACCGTGGCGCCGGGGTTGAGGATCACGAACGCCTTGACCTCCTCGCCGAGGCTGGGGTGCGGCACCCCGATCACGGCGGCCAGCGAGACCGCCTCGTGGGTGATCAGAACTTCCTCGATCTCCCGCGGGTAGACGTTGAAGCCGCCCCGGATGATCATGTCTTTGGCCCGGTCGACGATGTAGAAGTAACCGTCCTTGTCACGCCGGCCGAGGTCGCCGCTGCGGAACCAGCCGTCCCGCATGACCTCCGCCGTCGCCTCCGGCCGGTTGAAGTAGCCGCGCATGATGTTGTGGCCGCGGATCGCGATCTCGCCGATCTCGTCGGAACCCTCGATCGTGTTCCAGTCGGTGTCGATCAGCTTCACCTCGACACCCCAGATGGGCACGCCGATCGAGCCGGGGCGGGGCTCCGCGCCGGGCTTGCTGAACGTGGCCACCGGCGAGGTCTCGCTCAGCCCGTACCCCTCGAGGATGGTCACCCCGAAGCGCTCCTTGACCGCCTTGATGATCTCGACGGGCAGACTGGACCCGCCGGCCACGGCGACACGCATGTTGCCGGCGATCCGCTCGACGTCGACATCGTCGGTGAG
Organism: Paractinoplanes brasiliensis; assembly: GCF_004362215.1. Lineage (NCBI taxonomy): Bacteria > Bacillati > Actinomycetota > Actinomycetes > Micromonosporales > Micromonosporaceae > Paractinoplanes > Paractinoplanes brasiliensis. The sequence continues at coordinate 300,094 of NZ_SNWR01000002.1, forward strand.
CGCGTTGAGCAGCCCCCAATACATGGTCGGCACGCCCGCGAAGAACGTCACGTTCTCGCTCTCGAGCAGCTTGACCGCGGCCGCGGCGTCGAAGCGGGGGAGCAGAACGAGGGTGGCGGCGGTGGCGAACCCCGCGTTCATGTTGACGGTGCTGCCGAACGAGTGGAACAGCGGCAGCACGAGCAGGTGCGTGTCGGTGGCCGGCGTGCTGCCGAACAACCGGTTGCAGGTCAGCGCGTTGAGCAGCAGGTTCGAGTGGCTGAGCTCGGCGCCCTTGGCCTGCCCGGTGGTGCCGCTGGTGTAGAGGATGACGGCCGGGTCGGTCTCGGGCAGCAGCACCGGCTCGAAGACCGGCGACCTGCCGGCCAGCCCCGCCCCCAGCGTCTCGGCGCCCTCGATCGGCGACGGCGCGGCCGGGTCGGCGGTGATCAGGAAGAACGTCTCGCAGCCGTCGGTCTGCTGGAATCCCGCGAACCCCTCTGTGCCCATCGGCAACTCCGGCGTGCCCTGGAAGCACAGGTATGCCTTGGCCTGCGAGTCCTTCAGGTGGTATGCGATCTCGCGGCCCTTCAGGAGCACGTTGAGCGGCACCACGACCGCGCCCGCCTTGAGGATGCCGTAGTAGGCGACCGGGAAGTACGGCAGGTTCGGGCAGGACAGCGCCACCTTGTCGCCGGGCCGGATGCCGCGCTCGACGAGCAGGTTCGCCACCTGGTTGGCGGCCGCGTCGACCTGGGCGTAGGTCAGACGCCGGTCACCCAGGACGACAGCCGCCCGATCGGGGTAGTTGCGGGCGCTGTCCTCGAGGAGGATCGAGAGGTTGAGCATGCGGTCGGTCCCCTTCACGGTGGTGATGTGACTGCCGTCTCATCCCAGCACGCGGCCCGGACGCGAGAAACCCTCCGTTTCGGTTTTGTTTCCCGCTGCCGACACGGGCAGCCTGCGTGACGACGCGATGGGGTTCCCGCGCGACGTCGGCCAGGGGCGCACCGGGCTGATGACGCTGATCGGCGCCCAGCCCATCGAGTGCTTCCGGGCCACCGGCAGGTTCCGCTCGTCGCACGACTCGCTGCGGCCGCCGGGTCGACCCGCCGGGCCGGCGACCATCGTCGGGCGGCCGTGACGCGGGGGGAGCCGGCCGACGTGCCGCGGTCGCCGCGGGTTGACCCCGTTTGCGGCGCAGGGTGGGTCGGCCCTCGGGTGGCGCGGGGCGGGTTGACCCGTTGCGGCGCAGGGGTGGTTCGCCCCAATTTACGCTGAAAGGGTGAAGGGGCGTCGGGACACTCGGGGCGAGAGCGTGCTCTACACGCTGGCCGTCGGCTACGAGCGGTGGGCGCGGCGCCGGGGGAGCGCGCCCGCCCGGGTGCCGGCGCTCGTCTTCGGCGCGGGCGCCGCCGCGGCGGCACTGCTGCACAGCATGGTCTTCGACCCGGACAGCCCGTTCGAGCCGCTCGGCATCCTCGACGACGACCCGGCCCGGCAGGGTGAGCGGCTGGCCGGGATCCCCGTGATCGGCACCCGGCGGGACCTCGACGAGGCCGTGGCCGGCACGGGCGCCGAGGTCGTCATCTTCGCGGTCGGCAATGCCGAGGCCGGGCTGATCCGCGACGTACGGGAACGCGCCGTCGCGGCCGGGGTGCGCCTGCTGATCGTGCCCGAGGCGAGTGAAGCCCTCGACCACGAACTCGGCGCGGCCGACGTGCGCGAGGTCCAGATCACCGATCTGCTGGGCCGCCACCGCATCGAGGCCGCCTTGCCCGAGGCAGCGCTCGCCGAGTTGCTGACCGGGCGCCGGGTGCTGGTCACCGGGGCCGGCGGTCAGATCGGGTCCGAGCTGTGCCGGCAGATCCACCGCTACGAGCCGGCCGCCCTGACGATGCTCGACCACGACGAGGCCGCCCTGCAAACGGCCCAGCTGGCTGTCGACCCGCGGGCCGGGCTGCACGACCGATCCGTCCAGTTGGCCGACATACGCGACGCCGCCCGGGTGCGCGAGGTGTTCCGTACGGGGAAACCGGAAGTTGTCTTTCACGCGGCTGCACTCAAACACCAGCCGCTGCTGGAGCGCCACCCGGCCGAGGCCGTCAAGACGAACGTGCTCGGGGCTCTCAACGTGCTGGAGGCCGCCGGGGACGCCGCGCTGTTCGTCAACGTCTCCACCGACAAGGCCGCCGACCCGGTCAGCGTGCTCGGCTACACCGAGCGTGTCGCCGAACGTCTCACCGCCCACCACGGCGGCCTCAGCGTCCGCTTCGGCAACGTGCTCGGCAGCCGCGGGTCGGTCGTCGCCACGTTCGCCGCCCAGATCGCCGACGGCGGGCCGATCACGGTCACCCACCCGGACGCCACGCGTTACCTGATGACCGCGCAGGAGGCCGTGAACCTCACCCTGCGGGCCGCCACGCTCGGCCGTCCCGGCGAGGCCCTGATCCTGCAGCTGGGCGAGCCCGTGCTGATCGCCGAGCTGGCCCGGCAGATGATCGCCCTGGCCGGCCGGCCCGTCGACATCGTCTTCACCGGCCTGCGCCCCGGCGAGAAACTGGGCGACGTCCTGTTCGGCGCCGGCGAGAACCCCACCCGGCCGCACCACCCGCTGATCTCACACGTCGCCGTTCCGCCTCTGCACCCCGCAGCCGTACGCCCGCTGACCGCTCCCGGCATCCCCGAGGCGCTCACGTCGGCGCTCGCCGGGTTGTGCGGCCCCGCCCTCAGCTCTGCGCCGCTCTCAGGATCTTGAGCACCCGCGGGTCGATCTTCCCCGGCACGATCCGCATCTCCAGGTTCTCGACACCCGCCCACGACGCCAGCGAGTCGTTCAGGTCGGACCCGACATGTCCCGCCGCCGCCAGCCGCTCGGCCACCTCGTCGGCCAGCACCCCGGTCAACGGCAGCAGCGTCGCCGGGTCGGGGAACTCGAAGTACAGGCTGTGCATCTCGAGCAACCGGCCGAGTTCGCCCACCGGCTCCGGATGGTCGTCGACGCGCAGGTCCACCCACACGTCGCTGGTGCCGCCGTAGCCCATGCCCTTCGACACCACGTACAGCGCAGCGCTCTGCCGCCCGCGCCGGTCCCCACCCGCCAGGTCGCCGGCCCTCAGCGCGGCCAGCAGCCGGTAAGCCAGCCGTTCCTCGCCGGCCCCGGCCAGCCACGTCTTCTCCATGTCGTCCACGACGCCGGGCCCGGCGAGCATGTTGCCCTGAATCGCGTAACCGTCCCCGGCCACACCGCCCGCCCAGTCGTGACACTGGTCGCCGGTGAAGGTGGCGCCCGGTCCCTCCGGCCCGACCACGCCGACCTGCCGGTGCCCGACCGGCCCGGCATCGCCCGCGACCAGCGCCTTGACCGTCTCGGTGGCCGCGACCCCCGTGCCGAGCAGCGCGAGCGCCTGCGGCCGGTACGCGAGGTTCGCGTACGACTGGGTCGCCACTGCCCCGACGTCGACCAGCGCGGCCGGGACCGCCGCGCCGACTCCGAGGAACTTGCTGGCCACGGCGATGCCCAGGGCCTTGCCGTCGGCGGACCGGGCCACGATCGAGAACGTCATGGCAGGGAAGATATCCCGCCCGGCCCGGTCTAGTAGCGGTAGTGCCGTGCCGCAGCCGGTTCCGTGGCGGGCGAGGCGTTGTCGGACCAGCGGCTGCGCGCGGAGTTCGCGGCGGACCGCGCGCCGGCCTTGCGGCGTGACGACGGCTTGGGCGCGATCTCGACCCCGGGGCGCGGCTCGACCTGCTCGACCGAGGAGACCACGACCACCGACGCCGATCCCAGCTCGAGCATCCGCATAGCCGCTGTCCAGTCGCCCGGGATGATGCCGACGACGTTGTAGCGGCGGTTGGTGCAGTAGTCCAGGCACCGGGCAGCGCTCGCGCTGTAGTTCTCCGGGCGAACGTAAATCACTGCGTTGACCACCGGGTCGTTCCCTTCACCCAGGCTGAGTGGCTGTCTGATGACTCTCGATATCCGCGCGAGGTCAACCTAAACGTGCCCGTCACCTTGTGCACATCCGATGTTATGGATAAGTGACCGTCGATCCATCCTTTCATCGACGGCGATCGGTCCCTTCTGTGCCATCCGACCGGCTAATTTCCGGATTTGGTGTTGCTTTCAACCATCCACAGGAGAAGACTGCACGAACTCGGCGACAAGTGTGTCCTGGCCTCGAGCCCGGTCCACCTTCGACGGTCGCGCCCCGATCCACGAAGGCCAGCTGCGTCGTGAACTAGGCCGGGTGGCCCGGGTGGGTGATCACCAGGACCGGTTTCGCGGACTGTTTGATCAGGTCGAGCGGCACGCTTCCGAGCAGCCGCTCGGCCACCTTGGGCCGGCTGCTCGAACCGGCCACGATGAGGTCGGCGTTGTGCTGCCGTGCGAAGCCGAGGATCGCCGGCACGGGCCGCCCGGGCAGCACCGAGACGGTCGCCTCGACCCCGGCCTCGGCCAGGCGTCGCGCTATCGAGGTGGCCGCCGCGTAGGCCGAGTCGGAGAACACCGTACGCGGGACGGCCGCCAGCCTTTCCAGCTCGACACCGTCGGCCGCCACCACCGAGACCACCGCGCCGGTCTGTTTGGCCAGGCCGGCCACCGCGTCGGCGAGCCAGGGCTGATCGGCTTCGGGTTTGGCGGCCACGACGATGCGCATCACTAGACGTTAGCCGGTGATCGCGACCCGTCGATAGCTTTGACTCGACAGAACCGCCGACGTGTACCAGTGTCGCGGTTATGGCGGACGACGCGGTGAAGCAAACACGACGCGAACCCGAACTCAAACGGGTCATGGGCCCCGGCCTGCTTCTGCTGTTCGTGGTGGGCGACATCCTGGGCACCGGCGTCTACGCCCTCACCGGCCGGGTCGCCAACGAGGTCGGCGGCGCCGTGTGGCTGCCGTTCCTCATCGCTTTCCTGGTGGCGTTGCTGACCGCGTTCAGCTATCTCGAACTGGTCACCAAATATCCGCGGGCGGCCGGCGCCGCGCTCTACACGCACAAGGCGTTCGGCATCCATTTCCTGACGTTCATCGTCGCGTTCGCCGTCATGTGTTCCGGTCTGACATCCGCGTCCAGCGCGTCGAAGGCGTTCGCGTCCAACTTCGTCGAGGCGTTCGACCTGTCGCCGGCCGACGGGTTCGCGCTGACCGCCATCGCGCTCGGGTTCATGCTGCTGGTCGGGCTGATCAACTTCCGTGGCGTGGGCGAGAGCGTGAAACTCAACGTGCTGCTGACCTGCGTCGAGCTGACCGGCCTGCTGATCGTCATCTGCATCGGGGCGTGGGCGCTGGGCGGCGGCAACGGCGACCTGTCGCGGCTCACCGACTTCCATTCCGCCGAGGGCGACTCCGCGTTCTTCTCGGTCACCGCGGCCACGGCGCTGGCGTTCTTCGCCATGGTCGGCTTCGAGGACTCGGTCAACATGGCCGAGGAGACCAAGGATCCCGTACGCATCTTCCCCAAGGTCATGCTCACCGGGCTCTGCATCACCGGCGTCATCTACGTGCTGGTCTCGATCTCGTCGGTCGCGCTGGTGCCGCCGGCCGAGCTCGGTGAGGGCGACGCGCCCCTGCTCAAGGTCGTCGAGGCCGGCGCGTCCGCGTTCCCCCTCTGGATCTTCGCCTTCATCACCATGTTCGCCGTCGCCAACTCCGCCCTGATCAACATGCTGATGGCCAGCCGCCTGCTCTACGGCATGGCCAACGAGCGCGTGCTCCCCCGGGTCCTCGGAAAGGTCCACCCCACCCGCCGTACGCCGTGGGTCGGCATCCTGTTCACCACGGCGATCGCCTTCGGCCTGATTTGGTTCGCCGACCTGACCGCGCTCGGCGGCACCACGTCGCTGCTGCTGCTGTGCGTCTTCACCGTGGTCAACATCGCCGTGCTGGTGCTGCGCCGCGACCGGGTCGACCACAACCACTTCAAGGCGCCCACGGCCATCCCCGTGATCGGCGCGGTCGCCTGCGCGTACCTGGCCAGCCCGCTCTCGGGGCGGGCCGCCGCCGATTACCGCATCGCCGGGATCCTCGTCGTCATCGGCGTGGTGCTGTGGTTGATCACGTTCCTCTACAACCGGTACGTGCTGCACGAGGACGCCGACCTCGACCCGACCAACCTGCGCGACTGACCGGCCGTGCGCATCACGATCCTGGCCCCGGACAGCCGGGGCAGTGGGCAGCCGGGGCTGCGGGCAGCCGGGGCTGCGGGCAGCCGGGGCTGCGGAGGACGGCGCGGCTGGAGTCATGCCCGCATTGAAGCAGCTTGCGTGACGACACGCCGGAAGCCCTGTGGATAACGCCGGACTGTGGACAACCCGCGCCGGCGCCGCGCCGAGGTGTAGTTTCTGGCCGGCCCCCGGGTGGGTGGGGTAGGGGAGAACAACGGTCGAAGGGCCGCGCCCGAGATGCGGACGCGGCCCTTCGGCAGGGGTGAGAGGGGGCTCAGCCCTTGACGCTGCCGGCCAGCAGACCGCGTACGAAGTAGCGCTGGAGCAGCAGGAACACCGTGACCGGCACCAGGATGGAGACGAAGGCGCCCGCCGACAGCAGGTGCCAGGCGGTGCCGCGGGTGCCGCTCAGGTTGGCCAGCTGCAGGGTGATCGGGGCCACCTCGTTGCCGCCGCCGGCGAAGACCAGCGCGACCAGCAGGTCGTTCCAGACCCACAGGAACTGGAAGATGCCGAACGCCGCCAGCGCGGGGGTGAGCAGCGGCAGCATCACCTTGAAGAAGATCGAGACGTGGCCGGCGCCGTCGACGCGGGCGGCCTCGATCAGGCCGGAGGGGATCTCCCGCATGAAGTTGTGCAGCAGGTAGATCGCCAGCGGCAGGGCGAACGTCGCGTGCGACAGCCACAACGTCCAGAACGTGCCCGTGATGTCGATGCTCACGAAGATCTTGAGCAGGGGGATCAGCGTGACCTGCAGCGGGACGATCTGCAGGGCGAAGATCATCAGGAACAGGACGTTGCGCCCGGGGAACTTGATCCAGGCGAACGCGTACGCGGACAGGGCCGCGAGCGACATCGGGATCAGCACCGACGGGATACAGATGATCAGCGAGTTGACGAAGAACGCGGCCAGGTTGACGCCGCCCTCCTCGCCGAAGACCTTGCTGTAGTTCTCGAGCGTGACGGTCGGGTCGCTGAAGAACGTCCACCAGCCGGTCGTCTTGATGGCCCGTTCCGGGCGGAACGAGGACACCAGCAGGCCGAAGGTCGGCAGCGTCCACAGCACCGCGATCACGATGGCGGCGATCGAGGCCCACGGTGAGCTCAGCCGCTTCTTGGCGATCGAGGCGGGGCTCGGCTTGTCCGCCACCAGGGGCGGCGTGGTCGTCAGCGGAGTGCTGGTGCTCATGATGCCTCCGAACGACGCAGCGAGCGGATGTTGTAGATGACGATCGGGATGACCAGGACGAACAGCAGCACCGCGAGCGCGGCGCCCAGGCCCTGGTTGTCGGCGTTGAACGTCTGCCGGTAGAACTCGTTGGCCACGACGCTGGTCTCGAAGTTGCCGCCCGTCATGGTGCGGACGATGTCGAAGACCTTCAGGGTGCCGATGCCGATCGTGGTCAGCACCACCACGACGGTGGGCTGCACGCTCGGCAGCGTGATCTTGCGGAACATGCTCCACGCGTTCACGCCGTCGAGGCGGGCGGCCTCGATGATGTCGTCCGGAATGGCCTTGATCGCGGCCGACAGGATGGTCATCGCGAAGCCGGCCTGGATCCAGATCATCACGATGATGAGCAGGAACGTGTTGAGCGGCGTCTCGATGAGCAGCTGGACCGGTTTGCCGCCGAGCCAGACGATCAGCTGGTTGACCAGGCCGATCTGCTTCACGTTGCCCTGGTCGGGGCGGTACTCGTAGACGAACTTCCAGATCACGCCGGCGGCCACGAACGAGATCGACATCGGCAGGAAGATCAGCGCCTTGGCGAACGACTCGAACCGCGACTTGTCGACCAGGATGGCGTAGACCAGGCCGATCGCGGTGGCCACGAACGGCGTGACAACGACCCAGAACACCGTGTTCCGCAGCACGGTCAACTGGTCTTTGTCGGTGAAGATGGTGCCGTAGTTGTCGAAGCCGATGAAGGCGGTGCCCGCGGCGTCGAAGAACGACTGGTAGATGGTGCGGAGGCCCGGATAGACGAGACCGACCGCGAGCATGAGCACGGCCGGCAACAGGTAGAGGTAAGCGACGACCTTGTCGCCGCGCTTACCGCCGAAACGACCGGCGATGAAGAGAATGACGCCCATGACCGCGGCGAACAGCAGCAGGGCCGCGAGCATCTGCAGGATTTTTTCGGGGGTGGTGGAGGCGGTGTTGAACACGCGACCCGGACCTCCTTGTGCGCTGGAGTGGAGAGAGGTTCGGGGCCGGTCGGGAAAGATCCCGACCGGCCCCGGCAGTGCTATGTGATTACTTGGGCCAAGCCTTCTCGATGTTGTCCACCGTGGTCTTGGTGTCCTGACCGGTGATCCACGCGGTCGACTGCTTCCAGAACGCGTCCGAACCCACGGCGGCCGGCATCATGTCGGAGCCGTCGAAGCGGAACGTGGCGTTCGGGTCGAGCAGGATGCCGCCGGCCAGCTTGTCGATCGGGTTCGTCAGGTTGGCCTGGTCGAGACCCTTGTTGGCGGTGACCCAGCCCGACGAGAGCTTGGCCTTGGTGTTGGCCCACACGTCCGAGGAGAGGTACGTCTGGAACGCCTTGACCTCGGGGCGGTCGGCGAAGGCCACCACGAACTCGCCGGCGCCGAGAACCGGCTTGCTGCTGGCGTCCTTGCCGGGCAGGTAGAACGCGAAGACGTCGCCGTCCTCGGCCACCTTGGTGCCCTTCTCGAAGTTGGCCGCGTAGAAGCTGGCCTGCCGGTGCAGCGAGCACTGGCCCTCGAGGATCTTCAGACCGGCGTCCTGGAACGTGGTGGTCGCGATGCTCTTGACGTCGCCGAGACCGCCGTTGACGTACTTGTCGTTCTTCAGGTAGCCGCCGACCGCGTCGAACGCCGTCGCGATCTCGGGCGAGTTGAACGGGATCTCGTGGTTGACCCACTTGTCGTAGGTCTCGGGCGAGCTGGTGCGCAGGACGAAGTCCTCGACCCAGTCGGTGACCGGCCAGCCGGTGGCGTCACCACTGGCGATACCGGCGCACCAGGGCTTGCCGCCCTCGCCCGCGATCTTGTCGCTGAGCGCCTTGAGCTCGTCGAGCGTCGTCGGGACGGTGTAGCCCTTGTCCTTGAACTCGCTGGGGGAGTACCACACCAGCGACTTCACGCTCGCGCCGAGCGGGGCGCCGTAGAACTTGCCGTCGATCGTGGTGTAGGCCTTCCAGGCCTTGTCCCAGAACTTGTCGACGTTGGCCGAGACCTCTTCCGGCGCGGCCACGGCCTTGCCGGTCGAGACCAGCTGCTTGACCAGACCCGGCTGGGGCACGATCGCGAGGTCCGGCGGGTTGCCGGCGCGGGCGCGCACGAGCACCTGGGTCTCGAAGGACTTGTCGCCCTCGTACTTGATGGTGGCGCCGGTGCACTGCTCGAAGGGCTTGTAGGACTCGATGTGCGGAGTGTCCTCCGGCGTCACGATGCCCGTGTAGATCGTGACCGTCTTGCCCTTGATGTCACCGAACTTGGTGTATGGCGCACAGTCGATGGCCGCCGCCGAGGCGTCCGTGCCGCTGCCGCTGTCAGAGTCGTCGCCGCCGCACGCCGCGAGGCCGAAAACCAGCCCTGCGCTCAGCGTGCCGGCGAGCGCCGCGCGGAAACGCGGGCTCGTAGGTTGACCGAACATACCGCTCCCTATGTCAAATCGCGCTTCCGACGTCCGGAGACGTCGCCGTCCGAAGCGCTACTTGGATCACAGTCAAGAGGTAACCGGCACATTGCGCAATGATTTCCGCTTGATCGACTCGGTAACGATACGGCGTCACTGCTCCGGACGCCTTAACCGGTTAAGGTAGAGCCCCTGGTCAGGCCGCGAAAAAGCGCCTTACCAGGACCCTAGCGAAAAACGGACCACCCCGCCCGGGATATCGGCCGATATCCGAGGCGGGGTGGTCCGAACGGTCGATACCGACCTTGGTGGGGGCAGACGTAAGCCCCTCAGCCGGCCATCGAGAGGTACTTGAAACCGAGGCGGCTCATGCGCTCGGCGTCGAGCACGTTGCGGCCGTCGAGCACGATCGGCGTACGCATCAGGCCGACGAACTTGCCCCAGTCGAGCTCGATGTACTGCGCCCACTTGGTCACCAGCACCACGGCGTCGCAGTCGTCGAAGACACCGTCGAGCGTGTCGCTCAGGTGCGGCGCCAGCTCGGGGTACTCCCGGCGGAAGCGCTCGCCCGCGATCGGGTCGTGCAGCTTGACCCGGGCGCCCCGGGCGAGCAGCAGGCCGGCGATGTCGAGCGCCGGCGAGTCGCGCAGGTCGTCGGTGTTGGGCTTGAACGCCACGCCGAGCAGCCCGATCTTGCGGCCCTTGAGGATGCGCAGCTCGGACTGCAGGCGCTCGACCGCGATCTCGCGCTGCCGCTGGTTGACGTCGCGGGCGGCCTTCACGATCGGCATGTCGTAGTTGTATTCCGACGCGGTGGCGATCAGCGCCTTGGTGTCCTTGCCGAAGCAGGAACCGCCCCAGCCGACACCGGGCTCCAGGAAGCGCGAGCCGATGCGCTGGTCGAGGCCCATGCCGCGGGCCACCTCGGTGATGTCGGCGCCGACCTTGCCGGCCAGCTGGCCGATCTCGTTCACGTAGCTGATCTTCAGGGCGAGGAACGCGTTGGCCGCGTACTTGATCAGCTCGGCGCTGGCCAGGTCGGTCGAGACCAGCGGGACGGCCGTGGTGTCGTCGGGCCGAGGCTGGAAGACGGGCGGGGTGAAGGTCTGGTTGATCAGCGGGCGGTAGAGCTGGTTGAGCACCTCGAGCGCGCGCGGACTGTCCGAGCCGATCACGATGCGGTCGGGGAACAGCGTGTCGTGGATGGCGTTGCCCTCGCGCAGGAACTCCGGATTCGACGCGACCGAGAACTCGCAATTTTCCGGCCGGTCGTCGCGCTGCGCGAACGAATCGCGAAGAATCGCGTCGACCCAGTTGCCGGAGCCGATCGGAACGGTCGACTTGTTGACCACAACGGTGAACTCGTGGTCGAGATTCTGCGCGACGCTCTCGGCCGCCGAGCGCAGATAGCGCAAATCCGGGCTGCCGTCGCCGGCGGAGGGGGTCTGCACGGCCACGAAGACGACGTCGGCCCCCGGCACGCCCTCGGCGTAGCTGGTGGTGAACGTCAGGTTCGGCGCGGCCTCGGCGAGCAGCTCCTCCATGCCGGGCTCGTAGATGGGGCACTTGCCCCCGCGCAGCATGTCGACCTTGTCCTGGTCGAGGTCGATGCAGGTCACCTGGTGTCCCAGGAAGGCCAGGCTCACACCGGTGGTCAGCCCGACGTAGCCGGTGCCGACAACACAAACCCTCATCAAACGCTCCTCCACCGCGGGCGGCCTGGCACAACTGCCGCCCCTCCCGTATTCACCGCCAGATGATACACAGCGTAGAAAAGCGTTCGGCAAATCCCTGACGTACGGTTATGGGTTCATTCCTTAGAGTTGCCGCAACGTTCGCCGACGATTTACCGCAATTGAAATCGCTCAATGCCGGCGTCGCATTGCCGGGGCCGGTGAAATTTGCCACGAACCGGTGGCGCCGCGCCGGCCGCGCCGGGCAGCCACGCCCGCGCGTTCAGCTCGCTGCCGGGCACGTCGGGGCCCGCGTTGCCCGCGGCGCCGCGATCATACGGCCGCGGCGCGGGCTCGCGCGCGTGCCCGCGCGCTCCGGCCGTCCAGGCAGACTCCCCAAGATATGCACGATTGTCAACTCCTGGTTTCCAGGGCTTGACAGAGGCGTGACGCGCACACGACGCTGCTGGGAGCGCTCCCATGTGGAAGCTCGTCGATGGAAGGTCGCGGATGCGAAGGTCCACCATCGCGGCGGTCGTCACCGCCGCCCTGCTCAGCGCGTCGGCCCTGGTGCTGGCCCGGCCGCTGACGGCCACCGCCGAGGCGGCCGACCCGTACGTCTGGAAGAACGTGCGGATCGACGGCGGTGGGTTCGTGCCCGGCATCGTGTTCAACCCCGGCGAGCGGAACCTGATCTACGCCCGCACCGACATCGGCGGCGCCTACCGCTGGAACGAGAACGGCCAGAGCTGGACCCCCCTGCTCGACTGGGTCGGCCAGGACAACTGGGGTTACAACGGCGTGCTCAGCATCGCGCCCGACCCCGTCGACACCGACCGGGTCTACGCCGCCGTCGGCATGTACACCAACAGCTGGGACCCGAACAACGGCGCCGTTCTTCGTTCCTCCGACAAGGGCGCCACCTGGCAGGTCACGAAGCTGCCGTTCAAGAACGGCGGCAACATGCCGGGCCGGGGAATGGGGGAGCGGCTCGCCGTAGACCCGCACGACAACCGGAACGTCTATTTCGCCGCGGAAGGCGGAAACGGGCTCTGGCGCAGCACCGACCACGGGGTCACCTGGGCCAGGGTCACGAACTTCCCGAACGCCGGCAACTACGTGCAGGACCCGGACGACCCCAACGGCTACCTGAACCAGAACCAGGGGCTGACCTGGGTCACGTTCGGCGCGGCGAACCAGATCTACGTCGGGGTGGCCGACAAGCAGAACATGCTGTACCGCTCGCTCGACGGGGGCGCGACCTGGGAACGCGTGCCTGGTCAGCCCACCGGGCACATCGCGCACAAGGGCGTCGTACAGGGAAAGCATCTTTTCCTCGCGACCAGCGACACCGGCGGCCCGTACGAGGGTGGAGCCGGCCAGGTGCTGCGGCTCGACACCACCACCGGCGCCTGGACGGACATCTCGCCCACGCCGGCCGCCGACGCGTATTACGGCTATTCCGGTCTCACCGTCGACCGTCAGAACCCGGGCACGCTCATGGTGGCCACGCAGATCTCCTGGTGGCCCGACGCCATCTTCTTCCGCAGCACCGACAACGGCGCGACCTGGACGCGGATCTGGGACTTCGCTGGATATCCGTCCGTCACCAAGCGCTACAGCATGGACATCTCGGCCAACCCGTGGCTGGACTTCAACACCAACCCGCAGCCCCCCGAGTCGACACCGAAGCTGGGCTGGATGAACGAGTCGCTGGAGATCGACCCGTTCAACTCCGACCGGATGCTCTACGGCACCGGCGCCACGATCTACGGCACCACCCAGCTGACCAACTGGGACTCGGACACCGCCTTCACGATCAAGCCGTACGCCCGTGGCCTCGAGGAGACAGCGGTCCTCGACCTGGCCAGCCCGCCGTCGGGCGCCCCGCTGGTCAGCGCGCTGGGCGACATCGGCGGTTTCCACCACGCCTCGCTCGACGCCGTGCAGCCGAACTTCCACGACACGCCGGCGCTGGGCAGCAACACCTCGCTGGACTTCGCCGAGCTCAACCCGCAGGTGTTCGCCCGGGTCGGCAACGCGGACGCGGCCCCGCACATCGGCATCTCGACCGACGGCGGCAGGAACTGGTATCAGGGCCAGGAGCCGGGCGGGGTCACCGGCGGCGGCACGATCGCGGTCGGCGCCGACGCCGGCTCGATGGTCTGGTCGCCGGCCGGAGCGGGCGTGCACCACTCGACCACCCGGGGCAGCTCATGGGCGGCCTCGACCGGGGTGCCCGCCGGCGCGATCGTCGAGAGCGACCGCGCCGACCCGAAGACCTTCTACGCGTACGCGGCGGGGAAGTTCTACACCAGCAAGGACGGCGGCGCGACGTTCACCGCGTCGGCGGCCACGCTGCCCACGACCGGGCGGCTGCACTTCAAGGCGGTGCCGGGCGCGGCCGGGCACGTCTGGTTCGCGGGGGAGAGCGGGCTGCTGCGCTCGACCGACGCCGGCGCCACATTCACCGAGGTCGCGCCGGTGACCTCGGGCATCAACGTCGCGTTCGGCAAGGCGGCGCCGGGGGCCGGCCATCCCGCGGTCTTCCTGGTCGGCACGGTCGGCGGCGTCACCGGGGTGTTCCGCTCCGACGACACCGGCGGCTCGTGGCTGCGGATCAACGACGACCAGCACCAGTACGGGAACATGGGCGACGCCCTGGCCGGGGATCCGCGCATCTACGGCCGGGTCTATCTGGGCACCAACGGCCGCGGCATCCTCTACGCCGACCGGGCCGGAGGCGCCACCCCGACGACGCCGCCCACCACGGCGCCGACAACGCCACCCACGACGCCGCCGACGACACCGCCCACGACCGCTCCCACCACGCCGCCGCCGACCACCCCCAACCCGTCGGGCGGCTGCGCGGCCACCTACCAGATCACCGGCTCGTGGAGTGGCGGCTTCCAGGCCGAGGTGACCGTCACCAACACCGGCGCCACCACCACCAGCGCCTGGACCGTCGGCTGGACCTTCACCGGCGGGCAGAGCGTGACCCAGCTGTGGGGCGGCGTCCACACGCAGACCGGCACCGCGGTCAGCGTGCGCAACACCTCCTGGAACGGCGCCCTGGCCGCGGGCGCGAGCACCACCTTCGGCCTCCTCGGAAGCCTCAGCGGCAGCACCAACCCCGTCCCCTCCCCGGTCACCTGCGCCCCGGCGTAGCGCGCCTCCCCACAAGAAAGGACTCCCCACGTGCAAGTGAGATTCCGAACCAGACCCCGCGTACGCCGCGGGCTGGCCGTCACCGGCGCCGCCGTCCTCGGCGCCGGCGCGGCCCTGGTGGCCGGCGTCCCGGCTCTCGCCGCCCCGAGCTGCAATGTGGTCTACAAGGTGCAGAGCCAGTGGAGCGGCGGGTTCACCGGCGACATCGCCATCACCAACACCGGCGACCCGATGACCAGCTGGAGGCTCGAGTACGACTTCCCCGACGCGTCGCAGCGGGTGACCCAGGGCTGGAGCGGCGTCTACTCGCAGAGCGGGCAGCACGTCACCGTCAACAACGCGGCCTGGAACGGCAACCTGGGCACGAACGCGACGGTCAGCACGGGCTTCAACGGCTCGTTCGGCTCGGCCAACCCGGTGCCGACCGCGTTCTCGGTCAACGGCGTGCGCTGCAACGGCCCGGCCACCGCCGCACCCACGGTCGAGATCACCAGCCCAGCCGCGAACACCCGGTTCACCGCGCCCGCGTCGATCCCGATCACGGCGGTGCCCACCGCGCCGTCCGGCGGGTCGATCAGCAAGGTCGAGTTCTACCACGACGGGCTGCTGCTCAACACCGACACAGCCGCGCCGTACACGTACACCTGGTCCGGGGTTCCGGCCCAGACCGCGGCCTACCAGCTGCAGGCCATCGCGTACGACGCCACCGGCAACAAGAGCAACACCGCCGCCGTGCCGGTGTTCGTCGACGCGGCCACCACCCCGGCGATCGTCTCCGATGCCACCTCGGTGAGCGTGTCGCCCGGCAAGAGCGCGACTTTCAAGCTGGCTCTGTCGAAGGCTCCGACGGCCAATGTGACTGTGGCGGTCGCCCGCACCAGCGGCGCGACCACCGTCTCGGCCACCCCGGCGTCGCTGACCTTCACCCCGTCGAACTGGAACACCGGCCAGACCGTCACGGTCGCGGCCACCGACGCGGCGACGATCGGCGCGACGGCCGCCTTCTCGGCCACCGCGAGCGGGCACACGGCCGCGACCGTCAACGCGACCGTCGTCCGGGAGGGCGCCGCCGACGCCCGGTTCACCCAGCTCTACAACGACATCAAGAACCCGGCCAACGGCTACTTCAGCCCGGACGGCGTGCCGTACCACTCGATCGAGACGCTGATCGACGAGGCGCCCGACCACGGCCACGAAACCACCTCCGAGGCGTTCAGCTACTGGCTGTGGCTCGAGGCGGAGCACGGGCACGTAACCGGTGAATGGGCGCCGTTCAACAGCGCCTGGGCGACGATGGAGAAGTACATCATCCCGGCGCACGCCGACCAGCCGACCAACGACAAGTACGACCCGTCGAAGCCGGCGACGTACGCGGCGGAGTACCCGCTGCCGTCGCAGTACCCGTCGCAGCTCGACAACAGCGTCTCGGTGGGAACCGACCCGCTGGCCAACGAGCTGAAGAGCGCGTACGGCACGTCGGACATCTACGGCATGCACTGGCTGCTCGACGTCGACAACACGTACGGCTTCGGCCGCTGCGGCGACGGCACCACGCGCAACGTCTACATCAACACGTTCCAGCGCGGCCCGCAGGAGTCGACGTTCGAGACCGTGCCGCAGCCCTCCTGCGACACGTTCAAGCACGGCGGCCCCAACGGCTACCTCGACCTGTTCACCAAGGACTCCAGCTACGCCAAGCAGTGGAAGTACACCAACGCCCCGGACGCGGACTCGCGCGCGGTGCAGGCGGCGTACTGGGCGTACACCTGGGCGACCGAGCAGGGCAAGCAGTCGCAGCTGACCGCGGCCGTGGCCAACGCCGCCAAGATGGGCGACTACCTGCGGTACTCGTTCTACGACAAGTACTTCAAGCAGCCCGGCTGCACGTCGACCTCGTGCCCGGCCGGCACCGGCAAGAACGCCTCCAGCAACCTGATGTCCTGGTACTACGCCTGGGGTGGCGCGACCGACACCAGCGCCGGATGGGCGTGGCGGATCGGCTCGAGCACCAGCCACTTCGGCTACCAGAACCCGATGGCCGCCTACATCCTGTCCAACGTCAGCGCCTTCGCCCCGAAGTCGCCGACGGCCAAGGCGGACTGGCAGGCCAGCCTGAACCGGCAGCTCGAGTTCTACCAGTGGCTGCAGTCGTCCGAGGGCGCGATCGCCGGCGGCGCGACGAACAGCTGGAACGGCAGCTACCAGGCCCGCCCGGCCGGCACGCCGACCTTCTACGGGCTGGCGTACGTGGAGGCCCCGGTCTACGAGGACCCGCCGTCGAACCGCTGGTTCGGCATGCAGACCTGGTCGCTGGAGCGTCTGGCCGAGTACTACTACCTGACCAACGACAGCAAGGCCAAGTCCGTGCTGGACAAGTGGGTGCCGTGGGCGCTGGCGAACAGCGACATCACCGCCACCGACTTCAGCATCCCGTCGGACATGGAGTGGACCGGCGCGCCGGCCACCTGGAACCCGTCCAGCCCGCAGCCGAACACCAACCTGCACGTCGAAGTGACCAGCCACGGCCAGGACCTCGGCGTCGCGGGCTCGTTCGCCAAGCTGCTGACCTACTACGCGGCCAAGTCCGGCAGCACCACGGCCAAGACCGCGGCCAAGAACCTGCTCGACGCGATCTGGACCAAGAAGGACTCGAAGGGCGTCTCGGTCACCGAGACCCGGGCCGACTACAACCGCATGGACGACAAGTACGACGCGTCCACCGGCCAGGGCATCTACATCCCGCCGGGCTGGAGCGGCAAGATGCCGAACGGCGACGAGATCAAGCCGGGTGTGTCCTTCCTGGACATTCGCTCCTTCTACAAGAACGACCCGGACTACCCGAAGGTTGAGGCGTACCTCAACGGTGGGCCGGCGCCGACGTTCAACTACCACCGTTTCTGGGCGCAGGTCGACGTGGCCACCGGCTACGCGGACTTCGCCCGGTTGTTCCCCAACGGCTGATCCGGAGGCCTTGATGAGAAAAAGATTGTTGATGTACGCCATGGCGGGGCTGCTCGCCGCGGGCGTCGGGGCAGTGGTGTCACAGGGCCCCGCTCAGGCCCACGGGGCCATGATGGTGCCGGGCAGCCGCACGTGGCTCTGCTACCAGGACGGCCGCAACCCGCAGACCGGCGCGATCGAGCCCAAGAACCCCGCCTGCGCCGCGGCCGTGGCCCAGAGCGGCACGGCGTCGCTCTACAACTGGTTCGCGGTGCTGCGCTCGGACGGGGCGGGCCGGATGGCCGGCTTCATCCCCGACGGCCAGCTCTGCTCGGGCGGCACCGGGGGCCCGTACAACTTCACCGGCTTCAACCTGCCGCGCAACGACTTCCCGGTCACCCACCTGACCGCGGGCCGGCAGATCGAGGTGAAGTACAACAACTGGGCCAAGCACCCCGGCACGTTCCGCATGTACATCACCAAGGACAGCTGGAGCCCGACCCGGGCCCTGGCCTGGAGCGACCTGGAGTCGACGCCGTTCGACACGGTGACCAACCCGCCGGACCGCGGCGGGCCCGGTTCCGACGAGGGGCACTACTACTGGAACGCGACGCTGCCGTCGGGCAAGAGCGGACGCCACCTGATCTACTCGGTGTGGCAGCGCTCGGACAGCAACGAGACGTTCTACAACTGCTCCGACGTCGTCTTCGACGGCGGCAACGGTGAGGTGACCGGGATCGGCGGTGGCACCACCACGCCGCCCACGACCCCGCCGACGACGCCACCCACCACTGCGCCCACGACGCCTCCGACGACCCCGCCGACCTCACCGCCGGCGGGCGGATCCGGCTGCTCCGCGATGTTCAACATCTCGAGCACCTGGAACGGGGGCTTCCAGGCCGAGGTCATGGTGCACGCCGGAACGGCCGCCATCAACAAGTGGACGGTGTCGTGGACCTGGCCGGGCTCGCAGAGCCTGACCCAGGCCTGGAACGGCACAGCCAGCAGCAGCGGCTCGATGGTGTCGGTCAAGAACGCGAGCTACAACGGCACGGTGGCTTCCGGCCAGCACACCACGTTCGGCCTGCTGGGCAACGGCACCCCACCCGCCTCGGTGAACAACCTGTCCTGTTCGACCGCCTGACCTGACTCGCTGGAGTAGGAGAAACCGGCGGCGGCGCTCCCTGGCGCCGCCGCCGGTTCAGCGGTCCGTGCGCAGGCCGCGGAGGACGAAGTCGAGGCGGCGGCGGTAGTCGTCGCGGGTCTGGCGGTCACAGGCGCGGACGATGACGCCCCGTTCGAGAATCAGGTATCTCAGGTCCTCGCTCGTGATGTCGTCGCGGACCACGCCGGCGGCCTGGGCGTCGGAGAGCAGCCGGGCGCCGAAGTGGCAGGCGCGTTCGAACAGGGTGGTCAGTGGCTCGGAGTCGGGCAGCACCCGCATCAGGACGTCGTTGGCGGCGGGCTCGTCGTACTGCAGGAGCCACGTACGCAGCAGGTACTCCTCGAAACGCAGCAACGGGCCGTCCAGGGCGTCGACAGCGTCGATGATGCCGGCGATGCGGGCGGCCACGAGATCGTCCACGACCGCATCGATCAGGCCGGTGCGGCTCCCGAAACGGTGGTAGATCGTGCCCTTGCTGACCCCGGCGACCCGAGCCACCTCGTCCAGCGGCGTGGTCAGGCCGCCGGTGCGGAACACGTCGAGGGCCGCGCGGCGGATGCCCTCGACGTTGCGCCGTGCGTCGGCTCTCATGCCGGCCTCACGCGGGGGCGGCGGCGCGGTCCTGCCAGGTGACGTCGAGCGCCCGGCGGAACAGCTCGACCGGCTGGGCGCCCGACACGGCCCGCTTGTTGTCGAAGACGAAGAACGGCACGCCGCTGATGCCGAGCTGCCGGGCCTGCGCGAGGTCGGCCCGGATGTCTTTCTCGTACGCCTTGGCGCGCAGCGCCTCGAGGGCGGCGGCGCGGTCGAGACCCAGCTCGGCGGCGAGGCCGGCCAGCACGTCGTGGTCGGCCAGGTTGAGCCCCTCGGTGAACTCGGCCCGGAACAGGCGGTCGACCATCGTCAGTTCCCGACCGTGTTCCTTGGCCAGGTGGATCATCCGGTGCGCGTCCAGCGTGTTGACCATCATGGCGGTCTCGAACTTGTAGTCGAGGCCGGACTGGGCGCCCCGCGCGGCGAGCTGGGCGTGCGAGCCCTCGATCTGCGCCTTGGGCATGCCGTAGCTGCGGGCCAGGTAGTCGTCGGCGAGGACGGCGTCACCGGCGGGAAAACCGGGGTTGAGCTGGAAGCTGTGATAGCGGACCTCGACCGACGAGCCGTGCGGGAACTGCTCGATCGCTTCCTTGAGCACAGCGTTGCCGAGGTAGCAGAACGGGCAGACGACGTCGCTCCAGACGTCGATGACGACGGGCTCGGCGGCCCGGCCGAAGACGCCGGCGCTCATCAGTCGCACCACCCGTCCGCGGCGCAGACACCGGAATCGCCGGGGTTGCCCTCGACCGGCTCCAACAGGATCAGGGGCGCGGGGACCGGCTCGGCCGGCTCCGGCTCGACGACGGGGGCGGCCGTCTCAGTGCTACTTGACTGCATGGTCAAGAAGTTACCCCCAACTTGACGTCATCGACAACATGTGCCGGTACTTTCCAGGAACCTTCCCGAAAGTTCCGGCGACGCAATGCGGCTGCAAAAACCCATGATCCACTGCTCCGGATATTGACGACATAGATGAACGCCTCTACGTTACGGGTGTTCGTTCGATGCGTTACCGAAACTTCCGATCCACCGCGGAGGTTCCCCTTGCCCACCCGTCGCGAATTACTCGCCCTCACCTCGGGCGCGGCGGTCACCGCCGCGGCCGGTCTTGCCGCCCCCACCGCCGCCCACGCCGCCGGCACCGCCCACCAGGACGGCGACGGCGACTGGACCATCCCCGGGTGGATCGCCACCTGGGCCGCCGCCCCCACCACCATCCCGCCCAACCCGCCCAGCGCCCCCATCGTGCTGGCCAACCAGACCGTCCGGCACGTCGTGCACTGCAGCGCCGGCGGCGACGAGATCCGCATCCGGGTCACCAACGAGTTCGGCAACGGCCCGCTGCGCCTCGGCGCCGTCCGGGTCGCGTTGCGCGCCGGCAGCGGCGCCGGCACGGCCACCGTGCCCGGCACCGACCGCCGGGTCACCTTCTCCAACCAGGCCGAGGTGCGGATCCCGGCCGGGTCGCCGCTGATCAGCGACCCCGTACGACTACGGGTCCCGCCCGGCGCCGACCTGGTGGTCAGCCTCTACCTGCCGGCTCGTACCCCGGTGACGACGCTGGCCGCGTTCGCGTTCCAGGACAACGTCATCGCCGACGGCGACGTTACCGCCGCGCGCACGGTGACCCCGGTCGCCAGGGTTGACCAGTACCTGTTCCTCTCCGGCGTCTCCGTGCGTGACCGCGGCGCCGCCATCGTCACCCTCGGCGACTCCATCACCAACGGCGCCAACACGCAGAACAACCTCAACCACCGCTGGCCCGACCTGCTCGCCGCGCGGCTGCGTTCGTCCGGCCTGCGCCGCGGCATCGCCAACGTCGGCATCTCCGGCAACCGGCTGCTGCACGACCCCAACCCCGCCCCGGGCAGCGACGCCGAGTCGTTCGCGGCCTACTTCGGGCACAGCGGTCTGCGCCGGTTCGACCGCGACGTGATCGCCCAGCCCGGCGCGCAATTCGTGGTCGTCCTGCTCGGCGTGAACGATCTCGGCCACCCGGGCACGGTTGCGCCCGAGTCCGAGACGGTCACCGCCGACGACCTGATCGGCGGGCACCGGCAACTGATCGCCCGCGCGCACGCGGCCGGCATCGTCGCCATCGGCGCCACCATCCTGCCGTTCAAGGGCGACACGCTGGGCTTCTACACCGAGGCCAACGAGCGCAAACGCTACGTGCTCAACCGCTGGATCCGCTCCGGCGGCGAGTACGACGGCGTGATCGACTTCGACCGGGCGATGGGCGACCCGGCCGACCCGCTGCGCCTCAACCCCGCGTACGACAGCGGCGACCACCTGCATCCCAATGACGCCGGCATGGCCGCGATGGCCGACGCCGTACCACTGAGGTTGTTCAAATGAGAACCCTGATCGCGGCGGTCACCGCGGCCACCCTGCTCGTCGTCGCGCCTGTTCCCGCCCAGGCCGGCGAGCCCGCCCCCAAGACCAAAACCGTTCCCTCGTACGTGTCCACACAGCCCGGACCGGGACGGTTCCCCCTCGTCGAGGCGGGCCGGGCGGCGCCCCTCGTGGTCAGCAAGGACGACTACGCCGGCGTCATCCGGGTCGTCGACGACCTGCAGAGCGACATCAAGAAGGTCACCGGCGCCGAGCCGGCCGTCTCCCACGACGCCATCCCCGCCGGGCGTGACCCCGTCATCGTCGGCACCATCGGCAAGAGCCCGCTCATCGACAAGATCATCGCGCGCGGCAAGCTCGACGTGCGCGGTGTCCGCGGCAAGTGGGAAACCACAGTGGAGCAGGTCGTCAGCGATCCCCTTCCCGGCGTACGGCGTGCCTTTGTGATCGCTGGCAGCGACCAGCGGGGCAGCATCTACGGCGCGTACGACCTGTCCAAGAACATCGGCGTCTCGCCCTGGCACTTCTGGGACGACGTGCCCGCGGCCCACGCCGACCGGCTGTACGTGCTGCCCGGCCGCCACACCCAGGGCACGCCCAAGGTCAAGTACCGCGGGTTCTTCATCAACGACGAGAACCCCGCCACCGGCACCTGGGCGCCCGGCTACTTCGGGCCCGGCAAGGCCCCCGGCTATCCCGGCGGGCTCAACGCGGACTACTTCGCCAAGGTGTTCGAGACCATGCTGCGGCTGAAGGCCAACTATCTGTGGCCGGCCGTCTGGGGCCGTGCGTTCGCCGAGGACGACCCGCTCAACCACGCCACCGCCAGCTTCTACGGCGTCGTCATGGGCACCTCGCACGAGGCCCCGATGATGCGCGGCATCGAGGAGTGGAACCGGCACCCCACCGGCACCGGCGAGTGGAGCTTCCGCCGCAACGCCGACGCCATCAAGGCGTACTGGCGTGACGGCGCCGAACGCATGCGCGACCAGAACATCGAGGGCGTCATCACGCTCGGCATGCGCGGCAACGGCGACGTCTCGCTGCCCGACGGCGACGGCATCGACCTGATGAGCTCGATCATCGACAGCCAGCGGGAAATCCTGCGCGACACCGGCCTGATCGACCGGCCCCAGGTGCAGACCCTCTACAAGGAGGTGCAGCGCTACTGGGACAACGGCTACCGCCCGCCGGACGACGTCACGGTCGTGTTCTGCGACGACAACTGGGGCAACATGCGCAAGCTGCCCGACGCGTCGCTGCCCGCCCGCAGCGGGGGCTACGGCATGTACTACCACTTCGACTACGTGGGTGACGGCCGTAACTACAAGTGGGCCGACACGATCAACCTCACCAACACCTGGGAGCAGCTCGAACTGTCGTACCGCAAAGGGGTTGACCGCCTCTGGGTGGTGAATGTGGGCGACCTCAAGAACGAGGAACTTCCCACGCAGTTCTTCCTCGACTACGCCTGGAACCCGGACGCGATCCCGGTCGACCGGCTCGACGAGTGGACCGAGCAGTTCGCCGCGCAGAACTTCGGTGACGAGCTCGCCCCGGCCGTGGCGGAACTGCTCGACCGGTACGGGTTCCTGCAGTCGCGCCGCAAGCCCGAGCTGCTCAATCGGCGGATCACGCTGGACCCGGCCACCGGCGAGGTCGTCTACAACGACCAGGCCAGCCCGTTCAACCTCACCGAGTACGGCGAGATGGACCGCGTGACCGAGGAATGGCTCGACCTGGCCCGCCGCGCCACCGCGCTGCGCGAACGGGTGCCGGCCGCCTGGCAGGACGCGTTCTATCAGCTCGTCTACTACCAGATCAAGGACACGGCGATCATCTACGAGCTGCGCCGGGCCCAGTTCACCAACATCGCGTACGCGGCCCAGGGCCGGGCGGCCACCAACCGGCTCGCCGACACCGCCGAGCGGCTGTTCGCCGAGGACCAGGCGATGAGCGACTACTACAACACCGAGCTGGCCGGCGGCAAGTGGAAGAACTGGCAGCTGCAACCCAAGATCGGGTACGGCAACGTCGAGCGCTACGGCCCCAACGCGCCCTGGCAGCAACCCGAACTGAACAACGTCGCGCTGCCCGACGAGATCTACCCGCACCTCAAGCGCATCACCGTGCCCGCCGAGGCGGCGATGGGTGTCGGCTCGACGCGGCTGCCCGAGTCGAACCCGTGGTCGAGCGCTGCCGCGCCGACCCTCGACATCTACAACAAGGGCACCACGCCGTTCCGGTACCGCGTCACCACGGGCGCGCCGTGGGTGCACGTGACGCCGTCCTCCGGGCTGGTCACCGACGAGGTACGCCCGGTCGTCACGGTCGACTGGAAGCGGGCCCCGCGCGGCGCGACCAGCGTGCCGATCACCATCGCGGGCGCCGGATCCTCGGCCGTCGTGCAGGCGCCGGTCAACAACCCGACGCTGCCGGCCCGCGGCTTCCTCGAGGCCGACGGTCACGTGGCGATGGAGGCCGACCACTACACCGGCAAGGCCGGCCAGTGGCGGCTGCTGCCCGGCATCGGCAAGACCGGCAACGGGCTCACCCCGCTCAGCAGCGGGGCACGCCTCGACTACACGATGACGCTCACCAGCAGCGGACCGGTCAAGGTGACCGCGTACCTGTCGCCGCGCAACAACACGCTGCCCGGCGACGGGCTCAAGTACGCGGTGTCGGTCGACGGACAGACCCCGCAGGTCGTCAACATCACGACGGCGACCGGCGCCAACGACACCACCATGAACCGCCAATGGGCGCGCAACACCTCCGACAACATCAACCGCACCACCACCACGCACACCATCACCAAGCCGGGCAGGCACACGCTCACGTTCTGGGCGGTCGACCCGACGGTCATCGTGCAGCGGCTGGTGGTCGACACCGGGGGAGTGAAGGACAGCTACTTCGGTCCGCCCGAGAGCCGGAGGAGCCGATGAGACGACGCACACTCCTGGGCGCCTCCGCGGCGGCTGTGCCCGCGGTGCTGGCCGCACAGCCCGCCGTGGCCTCCCCGGGGCACACCTCGAGGCGCTGGATCCACACCTGGACGGCGATGCCGCAGCTCACCGAGCCGCACAACCTGCCGCCGGCGCCCTTCACCGGGGAATCGTCGGTGCTGGCCGACACCACGCTGCGGCAGACCGTGCACGTGACGGTCGGAGGTTCCCGCGTACGGATCCGGTTGTCCAACGCCTTCGGCGGCGCGGCGCTGCCCGTCACCGCCGCCGCGGTGGCCCTGCCTGTCAACGGCCGGGCGGGGGTTTCAGCCATCGTGCCCGGGTCGAGCCGGCCGCTCACGTTCGGCGGCCGGCCGTCGGCCACGGTGCCGGTCGGCGCGCAGGTCGTGTCCGACCCGGTGCCGCTGCCGGTGGGCCCCGGCGCCAACCTCACCATCACCGTCTACCTGGCCACGGGGCAGGCCACGCTCAACCTCACCTCGCACCCCGGTTCGCGGACCACCTCGTACCTGATCGCCGGCGACCACCACCGGGACCCTGACCTGCCCGGGTCCGTGGGCGTGGCGCACTGGTACCTGATCAGCGGCGTCGAGGTCGAGTCGGACGTGGCGGCCATGGCGATCGTCGGCGACTCGCTGACCGACGGGCGCGGATCCACCACCGACGGCAACGACCGCTGGCCCGACCAGATCCGCGGGGCCCGGATCGCGCTGCTCAACCAGGCGGCGGGCGGCAACCGGGTGCTCAACGACGGGCTGGGGCCCAGCGTGCTCGCCCGCCTCGACCGGGACGTGCTCGCCACCAGCGGGGTCGACCGGATGCTGCTGTTCGAAGGGGTCAACGACATCGGCACCGCCCCGGCCACCGTGGCGGCCCAGAAAGCGGTCACCGAGGAACTGCTGGTGGCGTACGAGCAGATCGTGTTGCGGGCGCACGCGCGTGACATCAAGGTCTACGGCGCCACGATCACCCCGTTCGGGGGCAACGAGGGCTACGACGATCCGGACGGTCACCGCGAGCACACCCGTACGGCGATCAACAGTGCGATCCGTCACAACAAGATCTTTGACGGAGTCGTGGACCTCGATGCCGCCGTACGGGATCCGGCCGCGCCCCGGCAGCTCCTGCCCGCCTACGACACCGGGGACCACCTGCACCTGAACCCCGCCGGATATCGAGCGATCGCCGAAGCGGTGCCGTCGCGCTGGTTGCGATGAGCCGAACCCAAGGTTTTCGTTAACCCTGGACGTGATCGGGTACCTTCCTCGGCGTCCCAGTCGGCGTCGAGGAAGGGGTCCGGCGACCCGTGGCGAGCAAGAACCGATCACTGTTCGGCAAAGCAGGCCTGCTGCTCATGTGTGGTCTGCTGACCGCCGTGGTGGTCTCCGCCGCCTCCTTCCCGGCCGTGGCGCTGGGCGGGCTCGTCGCCAAGGCGGGCGCCGAGGAGTTCGCGTCGCTGCCCAGCACCATCGTGCAGCAGGCCGCGCCCCAGGTGACCCGCGTGTTCGCCGCCGACGGCAAGACCCAGCTGGCCGTGCTGTACGACGAGTTCCGCAGCGACGTGCCGAACAACCAGATCTCGGTCAACATGCAGAACGCGATCGTCGCCGCCGAGGACCACAAGTTCTACGAGCACAACGGCGTCGACGTCAAAGGCATCGCTCGCGCGTTCGTCAACAACAGCCAGGGCGGCTCGCAGCAGGGCGCCTCGACGCTCACCATGCAATATGTGCGCATGGCCCAGGCGTACGGGGCGAAGACGGCTCAGGAAGCGATCGACGCGACCAAGGACAGCCCCGAACGCAAGATCGCCGAGATGAAGTACGCGCTGCAGGTCGAGAAGGACCTCAACAAGAAAGAGATCCTGACCCGCTACCTCAACCTGGCGCCGTTCGGCAACGGGGCGTACGGC
The DNA here is from genome assembly GCF_004362215.1 of Paractinoplanes brasiliensis. Lineage (NCBI taxonomy): Bacteria > Bacillati > Actinomycetota > Actinomycetes > Micromonosporales > Micromonosporaceae > Paractinoplanes > Paractinoplanes brasiliensis. The sequence goes on from NZ_SNWR01000002.1 coordinate 326,625, forward strand.
ATCTACGCGGGCGCCCAGGTCTACTTCAAGAAGTCGCCCAAGAACCTCACCATCGCCGAGTCGGCGCTGCTGGCCGGAATGGTGAAAGCGCCCACCGCGTTCGACCCGACCACCGAGACCGGCTATCCGCAGGCGTTGGCCCGGCGCAACTACATCATCGACAACATGGTGTCGCTCGGCCACATCACCAAGGCCGAGGGCGAAAAGGCCAAGAAGACCAAACTCGCCCGTACGACCAACCGGCCCGGAAACGGCTGCACGTCGGTGCAGACCAACAGCTGGGGATTCTTCTGCGACTACTTCTACCGCTGGTGGATGGAGCAGAAAGAATTCGGTGACAACGCGTACGACCGGGAGCGGCAGCTCAAGAGCGGCGGGTACACGGTCATCACGTCGATGGACGTCAAGGCCCAGAACGCGGCCCGCCGCCAGATCAACCGCAAGATCAAGGACAACAACAAGAACGCCGTCCTGATCGCGGGTGTCGAACCGGCCACCGGGCACGTCAAGGTGCTCGCCGCCAACCGCAAGTTCAAGCTCGACGACGGCACCAACCCGCCCAGCTCCAACCCCGGGCTGCGCAAGGCCGGGCAGCGGGCGACCTACCCGTACACCACCAACCCGATCATCACGGGCGGCGGCGACATCGACGGGTACCAGGCCGGCTCGGTGTTCAAGATGTTCACGATGGTGGCCGCGCTCGAGAACGGGTACGAGCTGGACCACCCCATCACGTCCGACTCGACGTACAAGTCGAGCTACCCGGTCGCGTTCAACTCGCCGGCCGCCTGCCCGGGGACGTCGATCTACTGCCCGTCGAACTCGTCACCCAACACCAAGGGCACGTTCAACATGTGGAGCGGCTTCGGCAAGTCGGTCAACACGTACTTCGTGCCGCTGCAGGAACAGGTCGGGGCCGAGAAAGTCATCGACGTGTCCAAGCGGTTCGGCATGCAGTACCGCTCGTCCAGCGACCGCGACCTGATGGCGACCGAGGAGGCGGCGCACCAGTTCGGCGCCTTCACCCTCGGCGTGACCACCTCGACGCCCCTGGACATCGCCAACGCGTACGCCACCCTGGCCGGCGACGGCATGTACTGCAAGCCCACGCCGATCAAACAGATCACCGCGTCCGACGGCACCAAACTCAAGACCGGCCAGCCCAGCTGCGTCCGGGCCACCACCCCCGACGTGGCCCGCAAGACGATCGACGCGGCCCGCTGCCCCGTCGGCGACCGCGCTCAGCTCGGCAACTGCTCCGGCAGCACCGAGCCCAACGCGTACCGCACGATCAAGCACCCGATCTTCGGCAAGACCGGAACCACCGACGGCAACCGCACCGCCTCGCTCGTGGTCGGCGCCTCGGGTCTGGTGGTGGCCGGTTACATGGTCAACCCGGACTGGGCCAACCACACCGACGACATGCGTCACGACATCGTCAACCCGGTCACATATCGCACCCTGGCCGACTACCTCGAAGGCACCGAACCCGTGGAGTTCAAGAAACCCGGCGAGTAACGCGACCCGTGCGTTCCTCTCCGCCCCGTTCCGCGGGGTTCTGAATCAGCCGGTGATGGGGACGGCAGAGCAGGGCCAGGTTGTCAACGTTGGCCAGGCCATCGGTGGTTGAGCAGGTGCGCAGCGACGTAACCGACCGCCGGAGGGCGATCAGAGCGAAGTTGGCGGCCGTCACTCTGGGTCTTGCCAGAGACGAAGCCCAAACAGCCTCGCGTATTCATTGGGCTGGCTTAAGCGCCTGACGTCGTCAACGCTGCGGGATCTGAACGAAGCCCTGATGGCATCACAGGGAGAAAGGAGCGTGTCGAGGGGTGCACGAACCCACCCATTATGCGGCGGCACAAAGCCTGGAAACGATCCCGTTTTCTCGAAAATTAAGTACATCCATTTTGGGTAGTAAATAAATGTGAGACGCTTCGCGCGTCGGCCGGCTTGGTCACCCGGGCCGCCGTCAGTCCCGGAAGTGACGTGGCAGTCGTCTCCGTGAAGCAGCATCGTGAGAACGTGAACATTCGTGGCGCACTCTGGCGCTGGAAAGTCCCGTCAGCTCTGCCGGGAAGCGACGTGGGGTACATGGTATGAGCGGGTTGACCAGTTGACTGGCGCCGGTAGCGATGCTCTAGTCACGTGCATATCCGCAGCTAGAGAGCTCTCATAGATCATTTCATCCCGCCTCTTGAGGCAGGGGAAACCTTCTGGCAACATTGACCGCGCTATATGGGAGCGCTCCCGTGGGCTGCTGGTTATCGTTCACATAGTTGGGCGTGGCAGGCACAACCCCTTGGCTCGCGTTCCGTGTCGCCGGTCGGACTGAGGTTCCCCGGACCCTGACGACGAGGCCGCTGGCGCGCCGCCTGGACCGCTGCGGCGTGGACGAGCATCGGCGGGCACCGACGAATGAGAAGGACGAGACATGACGAAGAACGACAACGAGCCGGCGGGTGGCGGGCCACGACGGTTGAGTCGGCGGACCGTCCTCACGACGATGGGTGCCCTGCCGGTCGCCACGGTCGCGGCGTCGGTCGTACGGGCGACCGAAGCCTCGGCCGCGGCGGCGAACATCAACCCGTCAGCCACCCGGCAGACGATCAAAGGTTTCGGCGCCATGGTGCACGCGGGCTGGATCGGTGACCTGACCGCCGCTCAGCGGACCACGGCCTTCAGCAACGGGGAAGGGCAGCTGGGGTTCTCCATCCTGCGGATCCCGGTCGGCGAGAACTCCTCGGACTGGAGCCGCGACCTGGCCACGGCGCAGCGCGCGGTCGCGCTCGGGGGGACCGTCTTCGCGTCTCCCTGGAACCCGCCAGCCAGCATGATCGAGACCTTCACGCGCAACGGCCAGCCGAATCAGAAACGGCTCAGAGCCAGTTCGTACGGCGCGTACGCCCAGCACCTGAATGACTTCACCACCCACATGCGCAACAACGGCGTGAACCTGTACGCCATCTCGGTACAGAACGAGCCCGATTACGCCTCGGAGTGGACCTGGTGGACGTCCGCCGAGATAGTCAAGTTCCTCAAGGAGAACGCCGGCTCCATCGGCACCCGGATCATCGCCCCGGAGTCCTTCCAGTACATCAAGTCGCTGTCGGACCCGATCCTCAACGACGCCGCGGCGCTCGCCAACGTGGACATCCTCGGTGCCCACCTCTACGGCACGTCCTACGCCAACTTCCCGTACCCCCTGTTCAAGCAGAAGGGCGCGGGCAAGGAACTCTGGATGACCGAGGTCTACTACCCGAACAGCAACGCCAACTCCGGCGACGCCTGGCCGGAGGCGCTCGACGTCGGTGAGCACATCCACCGCGCGATGGTGGACGCCGAGTTCCAGGCCTACGTCTGGTGGTATCTGCGGCGTAGTTACGGCCCCATGCGCGAGGACGGTCAGATCAGCAAGCGTGGCGCCATGATGGCGCATTTCGCCCGGTTCGTGCGCCCCGGATACGTCCGGATCGACGCCACAGCCAACCCAGCCGGCAACGTGTACGTCTCGGCGTACCGGAACGGCACAACCGTTGTCATCGTCGCCGTCAACAAGAACACCTCGTCCGTCAGCCAGCAGTTCGCCCTGGCCAACACGACCGCATCCGGCAGTGTGTCGAACTGGCTGACCGACTCGAGCCGCAACGTGGCCCCGCAGAACCCGCTCAGCATGTCGAACGGCTCTCTCACCGTCACGCTGCCCGCCCGAAGCGTGATGACCTTCGTGACAAGCGTCAGCGGCACCTCGTCGCCCAGCCCGACGGTCACCCCCGTACCCACTGACCCGCCCGCTGGTGGCACCGGGCCGCGCCTCACCTACACGACCAGCGCCTGGAGCACCGGCCTGACCGCCAGCATCAAGATCACTAACACCGGTTCCTCGGCGATCAACGGCTGGACGCTGACCTTCACCCTGCCCTCGGGCCAGGCCATCACCTCGGGCTGGAATGCCACGTACTCGCCCGCCAGCGGTCAGGTGAGCGCGCGCAACCTCGACTACAACGGGACCCTCGCGCCCGGCGCCTCCGTCGAACTCGGTTTCCAGGCCACCCACACCGGCAACACCGGCTCACCCACGGCCTTCACCCTCAACGGTGTTCCCTGCGTCATTGCGTGAACCGGTCGGGCGGAGCTGTCCGCCAGTGCCGTGACCATGAACGTTCACGGTGTTGACTGACACGACGTCGGCCTGCGGTGCATACGGGGTTGTGGCGGTGAGGCCGGGGCGGTGGCAGATCCCGTACGTGCGCGACGGGTGGCCGTGAGCGTCGGCTGAGCCACCGGCACGTCTACTGAGCTTGCCGTCTGCCAAGTAGTGAGACCTGGGGTTGCCGAAACGCGTCTGTCCGCCCGCGGCCCAGGGCTGCAGGCGGCAACTGTCGCATCAGCAGCTCGCTTCGTAGACGTATGGTCAAGGCGCAGCCCATCCCGCCTGATGGTCATGCCGCCGCCGTCAGCCTCGCGGAGGGGAACCGCGACGAGAACCGGTTCCCGGACGCCTACCGGCTGCTGCTTGACCGCCGCCCCAACCTGCATATCGGCTTCGGCTACGGCATGCGCTACTGCCTCGGCGCGCCGCCGGCCCGGGTGGAGGTCCGGTTGGGGTTCACGGCGCCGATGACGCGATTCCCCGATCTTCGTCTCGCGGTCCCGCCCGGCGAGCTGACGTGGCGGCACGACTTCCGGCGCGGCCTGCAACCGGTTGCCTGTCACCACGCGGAGCGCGGACTGACCACAGGGGCGTCGTAGAGCCGGGTGAGGACTTCGCGGACCGGGATCACGCATGAACCCATCCTTCGCCATCCCTGTCGACAAGCGGATCCGGGCCGAGCCTGGACGGTAGGCCGTAGGCCCACGCGCTCGCGGTGGCGGCGTTCAAGCACTTCTGCCGGCTCACCGAGCTGCCCTTGTCACGCGGTCGGATGTCCTTGGCCCGCGTTGTTTCGGTTGTGCGACGACGTCGAGCGACGAGACATCCGAACGATTTCTAGGCGATTTCCAGATTCGACGGAGCTAGCTTCCTCTGCGGTGGCAGAACCGCCACCACGGAGGAGAGGAATGGATATGCGATCTCGCCTGGCTGTTGCAGCCGCAACCGCCGCCCTCACGTCCCTGGTCGCGGTGTTCGGGTTCGGGTCGACGGCGCAGGGCGCCACCCGCTCCCCAGTCACCTTCGCGGAGTGCGTGGCCACCGGCGGCTCGGTCTTTCCGCTGGGGCTCGCCGGGGCGGTCTGTGTCTGGATGGGCCCCAACGGATGGGTCGACGCCGACTCCGCGCAGATCAGCGACATCCACGTGTGACCGGCCGGCCCACGATGCTGTGGCCCCCAGGACTTCGCCGACGACGCCGTCGTTGGTGGAGGTGCCCCGCACACGATCTTCGTTTTCAGCTTGCCGTCAACCACTCACTCCAGCAACGAACGTGCTGTGGATCACCAAGGATTACCGCATATCAAAATCCGCGCACATGATCATGGTGCGGGGATCGGGTCAGGACTGCAAATCGCCTACCCATCCCAGTACGTGATCGACGTCCTTGCGAGTCCAACCGATCGCGGGATCAATCGCCACCAGTAACGTCGGTGCGCACCGAGCGGCGGACCAGCGGCGTCCCGCCTTCGTGTGATTGTCATCGATCCAGACTGCGGGACGACCGCCGGCACCTTGAACTCCGGCTCGAACGGCGCCAGCGGGAACTGTACGACCGGCAACGCCTCGACGCCCAGCAGCGGCAGGTACAGCTCATTGGCGTTCTCGCCCCAGCCGGTCGCCCACCACAGGTCGCCGACGGCGGCCAGCTCCCGGATCCAGCCGCCGTGCGCCGCACAGAAGCGCACCGGCTCCTCCCCATCAAAAAGTACGCGCTCCTGATAGCTGTCAGGACAGCGGGGAGCGGCGAAAGGATTGAGCACGCCGTCGAGATCCAGCAGAAGAACCGGCGAAGGTCGATCCATGACGCCACCTTATGGAGGTCACCAGCGCCGAGCGAACGGTTTGTCGCCGGCGCTCGGGGACGGCCGGTGGTGGCTGTGCCGGCGCGAGCACGGGTCCGGGCGGCGGTCGAATTCGTCAGGTGTCCTCGAGCGACGCCGCTGCCCGCGCCGTCCGGGCGCTTCGCCGGCGGCCATACGAGTGCGTGAGCCTGGCGTCCGGGTGCTCGGCGCAGGATGACGTCGGCCGAAGGGCGGGCTGTCGTCTCGACCGCTGGGGTTAGGGTCTGGATGATCTAGGACAGGGAGGCGGGGCGATGAAAGACATCGTGGTCTTTCTGGCATGGGTGGCGGTTATCGCCGTCTGCTACCGCCTGAACCAGTGGCTTGTTCGCCGCAAGGGACTGGATCACCGGCCGTGGTTCGTTCCCAGCCTGTGGGGCCGCTGGGAACGATGCTCATCGTCATGGCTCGACCAGTGGGTTGGCGCAAGTTTTCGTCGTAGGCACGCGACTCGTGGCTGGATCAACGCACCCCTTTGGCCACGGACGGCGGCTTGTTGACGGCAGAAGCGCGCATGCGACGGGTAGATCTCTGCGTGGGTGGGTGCTGCGTCCGGCTTCGGGATGGGGAGCTGCTCCGGTCGGAACCGCTGTCCCAGTTGACCGACGAATCGGCTGTGTTGGTCGTTGGAGCCGAGCTGGCGACATCAGCATCCGCCCCTATTCCGATGATGACTGGAACCAGATCGCGCGGATTCACGATGCCGCTCGGCTCGACGAACTCCGCCATTCTGTGGGCGTCGAGGCGTTCTTGACGCTCGAGCAGACCGCCGAAGCCGAAGGGCTGTTCGACGGTCAACTGTGGGTTGCCGAGGTCGACGGGACCATGGCCGGGTTCGTCGCGCTGGACGACAACGAAGTCACCTGGCTGTACGCCGACCATCGGCGCTACCGCCAAGGCATTGGCCGGGCTTTGCTTCGGCACGCCCTCGCTACTGCGGGGCCTGGGGTGGAGGTCACGGTCCTTGACGGCAATCCGGCTGCCCTTGGGCTGTACCTGAGCGAGGGTTTCACGGTCACCGAGACCCGGACGGGATCGCTGGCCGGCAATGAAAGTTTCACTGCCACCGGGCACATCATGCACCACGACGCGGAAATCCGTACGCACCTCGACCACATCTGAGGGGTGCCCTCGACACCAGCCCTGCTGGTCCGGTGTTCAGCGCGCGGGTTGGCGTCTCGAAGCGGGCTTCGCTGAGGGAACTCCTCTACCTGCGTAATCTCGACACCCTGCTGTTGAGTGCCCCGTGACTGACGGATGTCATGAAGTCGCACCCCGGCTTGACTCCGTGCGGGGTGGGCAGTTGTCGTCACAGGCACGCCGAAGGATCCGCAACCGCGTCGAGCTCGTCATGTGGGCCTGCGAACCAGCCGCTTCGCGAGCCTTCGCCTGCCTGACCGGTCAGGTAGCCGGGCGGAGGGTCGCGATGGCCCGGTCCACGGACTGCTCGAACGGGGTCACGGCGCCGGAGGCCAGCCAGGAGTAGTGGGCGGCGACCAGGCAGCCGAAAGCCGCCGTGGTGAGCGCGCGCGGGGTGGGATCGTCGGGGGCGTACGGAGCCCCTGCCGCCTCGGCCCGTTCATGCAGGACGGTGATGACGGCGTCCTGCGCGCGGCGCAGTCTCTCCAAGTAGGCGGCCAGCAGGGTGGGCGAGTCGAACACCAGCCGGGCGATCGCGGCGGAGTACTCAGGATGATGCGGGACGCCGAAGACGTCGAAAGTGCGGCGCAGCGACGTCCACACGGGCTCGTCGGCCGGACGGGCGCGCAGGGCGTCGAGCATGTCGCCGGTGACCAGATCGACCTTGCCGAGCAGGATCTCGTCCTTGGTGGCGAAGTACCGGTACACCGTGCGCTGTGACATGCCGACCGCAGCCGCGATCTGCTCGGTGGTGGTGGCGTCGTAGCCGCGATCGGCGAACAGCCCCAGCGCGACCTCGGCGATCTCCCTCTGCACGGCCCGGCGGCTGCGCTCGCGCACAGTCAACTGTTTCTCGCTCATCGGGTCCGATCCTAGCGGCAGAAACCGTCGCATGTCGCACTTGACAGTCACTGACAACAGCGTCATAGACTGACGTGCATGACAAAGACGATTGTGATCACCGGGGCCTCGGACGGGATCGGCGCTGCGGCCGCGCGTGGCCTGCACGGGCAAGGCCATCGCGTTGTGCTCGTCGGCCGTTCGCCGGCCAAGACGCGAGCCGTCGCCGAGGAACTCGGGGCCGATCACTTCATCGCCGACTTCGCCCGGCTCGAGGAGGTACGAGCGCTCGCCGCCGACCTGATCGCGCGCTATCCCCGCATCGACGTGCTGGCCAACAACGCCGGGGGTGTCATCGGGAAGCAGCACAGGACGGTGGACGGGTTCGAGAGGACGTTCCAGGTCAACCATCTGGCGCCGTTCTGGCTCACCCACCTGATGCTCGACACGCTCATCGCGAGCCGGGCCTCGGTGATCCAGACGGCGAGCACCGGCGCCCGCATCGCGGGCAAGCTCGTCCTGGACGACCTCGAACACCAGCGCGACTTCACCCCGGAGCGGGCCTACTCGACCGCAAAGCTCTACAACATCCTGTTCACCAAGGAGTTGCACCGCCGCTACCACGATCAGGGCATCGCCGCCGCGGCCTTCCATCCCGGCGTCGTGGCGACGAGCTTCGCCACCGAGGCGCAGAGCTGGCTGCGGCACGTCTACCGCTTGACCCGGCCGGTCCTGATCGGCCCGGAGAAGGGCGCCGCCCAGCTCATCTGGCTCGCCGCGGGCGAACCCGGCCGCGACTGGCAGTCCGGTACCTACTACGAGAAGAAGCGGCCCGCGAGACGCAACAACCCTCAGGCCCTCGACCCCGCACTGGCCCGTGAGCTCTGGGACCGCACCGCAGCCCTGCTCGCCTCCAAGCAGGGCTGAGCCGCTCGAGCGAGCAGGCCGCCGGGGCGCGGATGCTCGACGGCACCGCGAGATGGACCTGCCACGAGAGTCAGGGACTGCCCGGCCGTGGTCGGCGACCAGGATGTCGTACGCGCGGCCGACCGCATGGGCGTGCGCCGACGGTTACCGCCGGTTCCGTCAGGGAACCTGAAGGAGATGAGTACCTACCCTGATCCCGCCTGGCACGGCGACGTCTACCCCTCTGAAGAGGAGATCGATCCGGCCGGCACCGACGGCCCGGTCGGGGCGTACGACAGCAGGCCCCGACCGCAACCATCCTCCACGCCTGCATCGCCGCCGATCCCGGGACCGGCAGGCCGTGTCACCACCACCGCTCACTCGATTGTCAGTCGGCGCTCGGACGGATCGATTGAGGTGGTCACCGACCTCGACGGTGACGGCATCGCCGACGTGGTGCAGCTCGACCTCGACGGTGACGGGGTGCCCGAGCTCACCTACCTCGACACAGACCGCGACGGCCAGCTCGACACCGTGGTGCGCACCCCGAATCACTGACAGCACGGTGCTGCGCCGGCCCATTTCCGGACCGCACACGCCGCCCGAGCATCTCGTAGCCGGCGCGGGTCGCGTCCCCCCCCAGCAGGTGCAGGGTGGCGTGGCGTTCCGCCCGACCGGCAAGCGGTTCCACCAGCAGACGGGCGCCTGACATCCTCCGGCTCGTCCGCCATGCCCGGTGTGACCGCGCGCATGACCAGGTGGAAGTTGTCCGCCCTGCGCAGCGCCCTGCACACCGACGCCGTCCGACGCCACCGCTCGTTCGCCGTCACCGTGCAGCCGTAGACGAATCCGACGATCCGGTCGCGGTCCGCGGCGACCACCGGGCCGGACCCGGGCAGGGCCGCATCGAACGTGTCCGGCGCCTCGAACTCGTCGATCTTTTCGGGCTTCTCCTCGCGCAGGCCGCGTAGGTGCGCGAGGAGCGTAGCTGCTGCCCGCCGAATCGGACCGGACGAGGATCGGACAGCCGTAGCGGGCTGGTTCGGGGATCTCCTGCAAGGTATGGGGTGGAGTACGCCTGATCGCGGACATCATCCGCGTGGCTGGTTGATCAGAGCGGAGCCAGCTGGAACATCGGGAAGGTGCCGTTGCCGCAGACGTTCGTGGCCGTACGCTGCTGTGAATAGGTCCAGCCCCGCGGCACGTTGCAGGACCACAGGCCGGCCACCGGCGTGGCCAGCTTGTGCTGGAACGCCGTGCCGGTGAGGGCGCACGAGTTCGCCGATGAGCGGGAACTGGTGACGGCCCAGCCTTCGACGACCGAGCACGCGGTCAGCCCGTCCACCGGCAACCGGAGGTTGTACTGGATCGTGGGCCACGGGGAGCCGCAGACGCCGGAGAGCTGGCGGAGGCCGACGAAGGTGTAGCCCGGCGGCGGGAAGCTGCACGACCAGCCCTCCGCGGCACGGGCCGGAGCCGCACCGAGCCCGACGGTGCTGACGACCATGGCGATGATGGCGCCGAGTCGCACACGAATGGATCGCATCGACGTTCCTCTCGACGATCTGACGCCGGCCGCTGCGGATGAGCCGGCGACTCCTCGAGGACCGTATTAAGTGCACGTACGTCGATCCATGCCGCACCGATGCGGCATGGACAGAGGCTCCGGTCCCGTGCAGTCGGTCGATCGCTCCGGGCCGGCGCGGCGACGCGGTCGGTGAGGTCGCGCGGTGGGCCGGCGTTGAGCAGCAACAGCGAGCGAAGCCCCGCGGCGGAACTCGGCCATCACGCGGCGTGCTGCACGAGCCGGCTCTGGACGGCGGCGGCCTGCTCGAGCCCGTAGGCCGCCGTCGGGCAGTCGGTGATCTCGTTGTCGGCCGGCGGCCGCAGCGGAGCGGCGGTGAGCTTCGCCGCGTCCTGAGCCGGCCGCATCACGTCTGCCAACACGGCGGCCGTCCTCGAACATGTGTACTATCAGGGCGAGCTGGTGTTCGCGTCCGAGAGATCCTCATCCGCCATGTGTGAATCGGCATCAACCGGTGCTGTTCGTGAGTGCTATCTGGATCTGGGTGGTGGGGGCGGTCAACATCGAGGCGTGGAGCTTGTTTTTGTGACCGGCCCGGTCCGGCTGTGAGCGCGGGGCGGTGCCGAGAGGTGCGGCGGAAGCTGATCGTCACCCGGGGTTTACCGGCTTCGGGGAAGACCACCGAGGCGTTGAGCTGGGTGGCTGAGGATCCGGAGCATCGGGCGAGGGTGGGCAGCGACGAGATCGCCGCGATGTTGCATCCGCATGTGCTGGCCAGTGATGGGGCGGCCTACGGCGCCCGGTATGCCGAGCGGGAGCAGCTGGTGGTGAACGCCGCGATCGAGGCGTTGCTGCGAGCGGGGATCGATGTCGTCTGTGACGATCCGTTTCTGCTTCCGCATTATCTGGAGGCGGTGCGGGAGCTGGCCGAGCGCTGCGATGCCGAGCTGGTGATCTGGGACTTCACGACCGTGGACGTGGAGGACTGCATCGCCCGGGATCGGCTTCGGGGGTTGTCGGGGGGCCGGACGATCGGCGAGCACAAGATCCGGGTGCAGCATCAGCTGTTCCGCGCCTATCAGGAGCTGGCGCACGCCGCCGAGGACGGCTGATCGGCGCGCAGCGGGGGTGGCGCATCGCGAGCCGACCGCCACGGTCAGGAGGTGGCTGCTGGCGCCGAGCAGGCTGGGTTCGTCCTCGACGTGTCGCAGCATTTCGAGCAGGAGAGCATCCCCAGCCCGGCTCGGCCCGGACTGACTGTGGCCCCGCGCGGGCGGTAAGTTGCGGGCGTGACGTTCCGTGGCTGGCCCGTTGAGGCGCTCGAGTTCTACGAGGGTCTGGCGGCCGACAACTCGAAGACGTACTGGACAGCGCGCCGGGAGTTCTACGAGGAGCACGTACGCGGTCCCATGCTTGAGCTGCTGGCGGCGCTCGAACCCGAGTTCGGGCCGGGCAAGGTCTTCCGGCCGTACCGGGATGTGCGGTTCAGCAAGGACAAAACCCCGTACAAGACGCATCTGGGGGCCTGGCTCGAAGCGGGCGGCTACATCCAGTTGTCCGCCGACGGGCTCGCGGCCGGCTGTGGCATGTATCAGCTGGACGGTGAGCAGCTTCAGCGTTACCGCCGCGCGGTCGCCGACGACAAGACGGGGGAGGAGCTGACGGGCATCATCGCGTCGATCGAGGGCGGGCCGATCCGCGTACACGGGCACGGGTCTTTGAAGTCGGCGCCACGGGGGTTCGCCAAGGATCATCCGCGCGTGGATCTGCTGCGGCACAAGGGCTTGACGACGTGGCAGGAGTGGCAGCCCGCGGCTTGGCTCGGCACGAACAAGGCGCAGACCCGTGTCACCGCGTTCCTGCGTGCCAGCCGCCCGCTCAAGGACTGGCTCGACACCCACGTGGGGCGCTAGACCGCACTTCGTGAGTTGTGCAGGAACCGCAGCTGAGGGAGAGAGCCGTCGCAGGCGGCAGGTGGAGGTCCGCGAGCTCGGACGTCGGCTGCCGGGTCAGCTCAGACTGGCCGTGGCCGCGCGCAGCTCCTGCAACGCGGCTCGGGTGTAGGGCGCGAGGCCGGTGTCGGCGTCGGACTCGGACCATTCGGCGTAACCGCGTTTGAAGGCCAGCACGCCCAGTTCGCCCGCAAGGGCCGCGACCGGGTCGGGTACGCCCCGGTCGACGAGCGCCTCGGTGATGGCGGCGGCCAGGCTGACGCTTTTGAGGGCGTCGCGTTCCTGCAGTTCGGTGCTGGCGGCAACGGCGGCTTTGAGCCGGGGGCCGAGCTCACGGTTCATCGGGCCCATCGCGTCGGACGCGCGCGACGCTCGGCTGGGTGCCCGCCCACCCGAGCCTGCTCGAGGACTTGGAGAACATCCACGCGGCCCGCTGATCGGGACGTCAGCGCACCTCGTGACCGTAACGGCGGGCCAGGCCGGCCACGTCAGGCTCGCCGTACGTGGTGACCAGGTCGGTGAAACGGGCGACCTTCGCCGGCCCGAAACGGCTGACCGACGACGCGTACGACTCGGCGGTCAGGAAGCTGGGCGGGTGGGATTTGCTGTGGAACTTGTCGGCGTACATGATCACGGTTTCGGACGGCGTCTCGTCGAGGTAGTCCCCGGGCGGCAAGGGCAAACCCTGATCCCGTACGTCGTCGCGGGTGATGCCGACACCCGTGTGGTGCGAGCAGACGCGGGCCAGCGGCTCCGGCAGGTCGAGGGAACGCAGCAACTCCTCGCCGAGCACGCCGTGGCGGATGTACGCCTCGCCCGGCCGCAGGCGGTAGACCCCGATGTCGTGGAGAAGAGCCCCAGCCCGTACGAGGTCAGGGTCGGCGCCGGGGGCGGGAAGCGCCACGGCCAGGTCGCGCACGATGCGGCAGTGCGTCCACACCAGCTCGAACGATTCGGGGCCGGGGGCGAACCGCTCGTGCAGGGCGCGGATCTCGTCGTCGGTGGGCAGGTCCACGGTCAGCCGGCCCTCCGGCCCGGGGTCATCGCCGCCGGGTCGAAGCCGAACGGCAGCTCCAAGCGGTGCGCGTGCAGCAGGGCCTCGTCGGCGAGCAGGCCGGGGGTGGGTCCGTCGGCCACGATGCGCCCGGCGTCGAGGATGACCGCGCGGGGGCACAGCTGCAACGCGTACGGGAGGTCGTGGGTCACCATCAGCACGGTGACCGGCAGCGGTTCGAGGATCTCGGCGAGCTCGCGGCGGCTGGCCGGGTCGAGGTTGGACGACGGCTCGTCGAGCACCAGGATCTCGGGGCGCATGGCGAGCACGGTGGCCACGGCGACCCGGCGGCGCTGCCCGAACGACAGGTGGTGCGGAACCTGGTCACGGTGCTCGCTCATGCCGACCGCGGCCAGCGCCTCGTCGACGCGGCTGCTCAGCTCGTCACCGCGTACGCCCAGATTCTGTGGCCCGAAAGCGACGTCCTCGGCGACCGTGGGCATGAAGAGCTGGTCGTCGGGGTCCTGGAAGACGATGCCGACGCGGCGGCGGATCTCGGCCAGCCCGGCCCGGTCGGACGGGTCGACCCGGGCCCCGGCCACCTCGATCGTGCCCGCGCCGCCGTGCAGGATGCCGTTGAGGTGCAGGACGAGAGTGGTCTTGCCGGCGCCGTTGGGGCCGAGCAGGGCGACGCGCTCGCCGGGGGCCAGCGTGAGGTCGACGCCGTGCAGCACCGGGGTGCCGTCGGGGTAGGCGAAGTGCAGCCCGTCGACCCGGAGCGCGCTGATCGTCATTCCGGTCAGCCTAGCCCGGTGATCACGGCGATCCCCGCGGTGGCAACCGGTAACGTCGCCGCCGTCACCCACTGCGACACGGGCGCCCGGTCGTCCGAGGCGCGGGGCAGCCGTCCCGTGTAACCCCGCGACACCATCGCCAGGTAGACGCGCTCGCCCCGCTCGTACGCCCGCAGGAACAACGCGCCCACGCTGACCGCGAACGCCTTGACCTGCCACAGGAACCGGGGGTCGTAACCGCGGGCCAGCCGGGCGATCCGCATCCGGCGGGCGTCGTCGGCCAGGACGTCCAGGTAGCGCAGCATGAACGTGGCGATCTGGGTGAACACGGCCGGGCAGCGCAGCCTGTCCAGCCCCAGGATCAGGTCACGCATGGTCGTGGTGGCCGCCAGCAGCAGCGACGCGACCACGCCGAGGGTGCCCTTGGCGAAGATGTTCCACGCCCCGTGCAGGCCGTCGACCGACAGCGACATGCCGAGCCAGTCCACGCGTTCCCCGTGCCCGGCGAACGGCAACGCGACCGCGAGCAGCACGAACGGAAGTTCGATCGTGGCACGCCTGGCCAGCCACAGAGCGGGGACGCGCGCGACGACAGCGACCACGGCGAGCAACACGGCGTAACCCCCGAAGGCCCAGAACTCCGTACGGGGGGTGACCACCACGATGATCGTGAACAGCAGGACGGCGGCGATCTTCACCTCGGGGGCCAGGCGGTGCACCGGGCTGGGCCGGTCGAGGTGCAGCGGGTGGGCGTGCCCGGCGCCCACCTAGGCGTCCGTTTTCTGGCGGCGGCGGGTCACCCAGAACAACCCGGCGCCGATCCCGAAGGTGATCAGGACCCCGGCGGTGCCCGCGACCAGCGTCGACAGGGGACCGTCGCCCAGGCCACGGACCCCGTAGTCGGCCAGCGGCGAGTCTCCCAGCTGGTGCTCGCCCTCCTCCTGCGCGATGCAGTGGCCGCCGGTGATCTCGCCTTCGGCGTTGAACGTGCAGCCCTCACGGACGGTGGCGTCCAGCCCGTCGGGGCTCGACGACGCGAAGTTGCTCACCACGCCGGCCAGCAGGATCGCGACCAGCAGACCCCCGGCGAGGAACCAGCCCAGCTTCTTGCTCATGCGTTCACTCCGACCTCGACGACGGGCGCGGGCTTGCGGAAGCGCCTCAGCGCGTACACCAGATCCGGGCGGACCTTGGCGACGGTGGCGACCGTGGTCGCGGCGATCAGGCCCTCGCCGATGCCGATCAGGGTGTGGGAGACGGCCATCGTGCCCGAGACCCACGGCAGCGACAGCTCGGTGGTGCCGCCCAGCGCGTACTGGAGGACGAAGCCCTGCGACGCCACCACCACGCTGATCACCGACGCGACGAACGCGGTCACGGCCAGGCCCCGGGCGTTCCTCGGCAGAACGCGCAGCAGGCCCGCGACCAGCAGATAGCCGGCGGCCGTGCCGAGCAGGGCCATGTTGGTGACGTTGAGGCCGAGGGCGGTCAGGCCACCGTCGGCGAACAGCAGGCACTGCACGATCAGCACGGTCGACACGCACAGCGCGCCCACCCACGGCCCGACCAGGATGACCGCCAGCGTGCCGCCCAGCAGGTGCCCGGACACGCCCGGCAGCACCTGGAAGTTCAGCATCTGCACGGCGAAGATGAACGCCGCCACCAGGCCCGCCATCGGCGCCAGCCGGTCGTCGAGGTCGTTGCGGGCCCTCCGTACGCAGAAGGCCAGCGCGGCCGCCGCCAGCACCGCGAACACCGCCGACACCGGCCCGTCCACGATCCCGTTGGCGATGTGCATCGCCGTCGTCTCCATGACGCCTCCCCACCCGTGGGTCTCGGCCGCAGCTTCTGAGCTACGCCCGCTGTTGCAAAGTCTTGGCAATTAAACGCGACTTGGCAACTGGTAGTTCGACGCATCACTCCGCGCGGATGGCTCCGGCGGCCGTGAGACACTCGCGCATGGCCGACGAGGCGCGCCTGCAGATCAGCGAGTTCACCCACCTGTCGTACGGGTCTTTGACGTGCACGGTTCGATGCCTGGCGGGTGTCGTGCGGGTCGGCGACCGGGTGCGGCTGAGATCGGCGGCGTCAGGGTCGATGGCGGGCGGGCTGACCGTTTCGCAGATTTGGCGGTACGGGGATGTGCCGTTCATCGATCTCGGGATGACGGCCCGGGTCACCGTCACCAGCGCTCCCGCGATCGAGGTGGCCGCGATCAAACGGGCGGCGGAGGGGACGCCGGCCGGCCAGTGGCACCGGCTCGGCTTCCAGCTCGTCGCGGATCCGGGCGCCCTGTGAGTACTGCATCGGCCGCTGTGAGTACTGCGTCGGTCGCTCGCGGACACGATCGCGGCGGGGATCTCGTCGTTGACCTGCGACCTCTGCCGGCGACTCGGGTGAACGGCGCTGTCCGGCCCGGCATCACTCATTGGTGGCTGCGGGCCTGTTTCGGCTCGTGGTTCAGGGCGGCGAGCACGACCTCCTGAACAGCGCCCATTGTCCCGGCGAAGGTGGCCGGGTCGCGGCCGATGCGCTCGGCACCCGCGCGTACGACTCCCGACAGCAGCTCCACCGTGAGCGGCACGTCGTCCACGTCCCGGAACTCCCCGAGCGTGATGCCGTCCCGGACGACGTTCTCGACCTCGGCCACAATGGCGTTGAACGGGTTGTCCGGACCCTTCGGCACCGCGGCGACGAGTGGCCCGGAGCCCGGCCGGAACATCGGTTGCAGCGCCTGGTCTCTGGAGGCCCGCAGAAACGCCTCGATGATGTCCCGCATGCGCTCGGTGGCCGGCTCCTCGGAACGGGCAGCGATCGCGGCGACACGCGCGACCGCGGGCTGGGCTGCTCGCTCGGTCAGGGCCTGGACGAGCGCGCTCTTGTCCCGGGCGTAGTTGTACAGCGTGTTGCGTGCCAGCCCGGCCCGCGCCGCGATGTGCCCCATGGTGATCGAGTCGTAGTCCCGCTCGAGCAGGAGCTGCCGCAACGCCTCGGCGAGGTCGGTCCACACCATCTCGTGGTGCTCCTCGATGCTGGCTCCCCGAATCCGCGGCACCCGCTCATCCTGCCTCACCGCGCCGGCGTCGTTCACTGCCCGGTGGTGGCGAACTCCGACGCCGAACCCACAGCGATGCCCGCCAGGTGGGCGTTCTCCTGGTGTGTCGCGGTCAGCTTGACCCGGCTGAGCCGCCAGCCGTTCGCCGTACGGACTGCCTCGTTGTGGTAGAAGCCGACCACCAGCCAGCGGTTCGGGCCGTCGGCGGCGAGCTCGGCCGGCAGCCAGTGCTCGGCGCGCACGTGGGCGTGGATTGTCGCGCGATCGCCGTCGAGCTCGATGACGTGGCCGCTGATGACGTGATGGGTGGCCGCCCACGGCTCGAAGCCGGCGCGCAGGATCCCGACGTAATCGCCGAGCGGCACGGCCGCCGGCGCGATTCCGGTGACCGACGAGAAGTCGAGGGTGAGCGGGTCGGTGAACACCCGGCCGGGCAGGTCGGTGAACGACTTGAGATCGGCGATGTCGGCGTAGAGGCCGAAAAGCTCCATCAGGTCGAGGCGATCGTCGAGTGCACTCATGTGGGTCCTCCAGTTTACGCGACTAACTGTCGCAAAGATTACGACTACCTGTCGCATAAATCAAGGCGGTCTCGGTGGAGCGGCCGAAGGCGACGTGCATGAGTGGTTACGGGTGGCGCCGGCGGCGACGCATATGGGGAGAGACCCGGCGAGGCGCTCCGGGGGTGTGCGGGCAGCGCGGGGCCCGGGACAGGTGGCGGCCATGCTGACCCCGGTCGGGTGGCGGCCATGCTGACCCCGGTCGGGTTGTGGGCGCGGGCTGCTGGAAGACGGAACTGGGAGCGAGCGGACGTCCGGCGGGACGGCGAGCGGAGTCTCGCGCCGACGGTCGGCGTTGCGCGACTCGCTCTCGCCGTGCGGGTTCAGAACCGTGCGGTTCAGAACCGTGCGGTTCAGAACAGGGAGAGCTGGCCCGGCGTCGGCTCACGGCGCGCGGTCAGGCTGCCCCGGAAGACCCACGGGCGGAACTCGGGAGTGAGGTCGGCGTCAGGGGCCGTGGGAGGTGAGCCGCCGTTGAGCGCCCACAACGACGGCCCCAGGTTGATGCCGCGGGCCCGCAGAGCCTGGCGCAGGACGAAACGGTTGAGCGGGAGCCGGGCCAGTGACAGGTCGGGGATGGGCAGATCGTGGCGCATGCTCATCAGGCGGCGGTTGCGGTCGACGATGTCCCGGGCGGCGGGGTCGGTGAAGCTCTTGGCGGCGTGGGCGCCGACGGTCTCGCGGACCAGGGCGACCCCGGCTTCCCAAGCGGCCTCGACCGTGCCGAAGGCGGCGAGCAGCTTGGCCGCGGTGGTCGCGCCGAACCGCCGTACGCCGTGGAGGTTGTCGGACGGGTCGCCCCGCAGCGCGGCGAAGTCGCGGTATTGCCAGGGGTGCACGCCGTAGAGCGAGGCCAGGGTGGCCGCGTCGATCAGCACGGCCTCGTCGAAGCCGCCGTTGCGGATCCGTAGCACCGAGGTGGCGTCGTCGATCAGGGAGAACGCGTCGCGGTCGCTGGTCATCAGCACCGACTGCCAGCCCTGGGCGCGGGCGGTGGCGGCCGCGCTGGCCAGCACGTCGTCGGCCTCGTAGGCGCGGGGCACGACCGTGCACACCCCGGCGTCGCCGAGCAGGGCGGGGGCGGCCAGCAGCTGGGCGGTCAGGTCGGCCGCCTTGTCGGGGCGGTGCGCCTTGTAGGCCGGGTAGTCCGTGCGGCGGGCCGATTCCTCGGGGCAGTCGAAGCCGACCACCACGGCGTCGGGTCGCAGGTGGGCGGCGGCGCGGGCGAGATAGCCGAACAGGCCGCGCAACGCCCAGATCGGGTTGCCGTCGTCGTCGAGCCAGCCGTCGCCCGCACCGGCGTGGTAGGCGCGGTGCAGCAGGCTGTTGCCGTCGAGGACGAGCAGGAGTGGCACGCGAAGAGACTACGCCGGGGGTGCGACGCTTTCCCTCACCACAAGGGTGGGTTCGATGGTGCGGCGTACGGCATCGGTGGTCCCCGATTCGATCTGGGCGAGCAGAAGCTCCAGCGAGGCCGTCGCGACCGCGTCGAAATCGGGGCGGATCGTGGTCAGCGGGGGGTTGTAGAAACCCGCCTCCGGCACGTCGTCGAAGCCCACGATGCTGACGTCGGCCGGCACCCGGCGGCCGTGCTCGTTGAGCGCCCGCAGCAGCCCGAGCGCGATGTGGTCGTTGGCCGCGAACACGGCGGTCACCTCGGGCAGGCGGGCCAGAAGCTGGCCGTTGCGATAGCCCGCGGCGGCGCTCCAGTCGCCGGTGACCAGCGGCGGGATCTCGCGCCCGGCCTCGCGCAGGGCAGCCTCCCACCCCTGGATGCGCCCCGCCGCGTCGAACCAGTCAGCCGGCCCCGAGATGTGCCAGACCGTCTCGTGGCCCTGGGCGAGCAGGTGTTCGGTGGCGGCGCGGGCCCCCGCGACCTGGTCGACCGTCACCAGCGTGGACGACAGTTGCGGGTCGCCGTCGATGGTGACCAGCGGCACGTCGCCGGGCAGCTTGGCCAGGGCCGGACCGGCGCCGGCCACGGGCGCGATCACGACCAGCCCGGCCACCCGCTGGTCGAGGTGGCGTTCCACGGCGTCGGCGATCGACCGTTCGTCGAGGTTGCGCACGCTGCCGACGTTGACCGCGAACCCGGTGGCCTGCGCCGCTTCCTCGAACGCGGTCAGCATGGACGCCGGCCCGTACAGGGAGGAATTCTGCGCGACGACACCGATCACCTTGGACGTGCCGGTGACCAGCGCGCGGGCGGCCCGGTCGGGGCGGTAGCCGAGTTCGGCGATCGCCGCGCGGACCTTGAGGCGGGTCTGCTCGCTGACGTTGGGGTGCTCGTTGAGCACGCGCGAGACGGTCTGATGCGACACCCCCGCGAGGCGGGCGACGTCCATCATGCCCGGCGGCCGACCACGTTTGACGCTCACCCGCGGCAGAATAACCGCACCGGGCCGGCCGGCGGGGTCCGCCCACCGGCCGGCTGTCCGGGGACATGTGATCAGGCGAGCGGGCACGTGTTCCGGTAATCGGAGATCGAGCCGCTCGACGGGCCCGGGCAGATGAACTGGTCGTACCGGGTGTCGTTGTCGACGAAGCGCTTCAGCCAGGCCACCGCGAGGCGGGCGGTGAACGTGTTGGTGGTCTGCGGGAAGAAGTGCGAGGCGTTGTCGAGCTCCAGGTACGCCTTCTCCGACGCCGACGGGATGCTGGTGTAGAACGGGATCGAGTGGGACGCGACCGGCGCGATCGAGTCGCTCTCGCCGCCCACGATCAGGGTCGGCACCCGCAGCGTCGACCAGCTCTTGGTCAGGTTCCACGGGGCCAGTGGCACGGCTGCCTGCAGCGACGGGCGGGTGCGGGCCGCCTCGAGGCTGCCGCCGCCGCCCATCGAGTGACCGGCCACGGCCAGCCGGGTCGGGTCGATGCGGTTGCGCACCGAGCTCGACCGCGTCAAATAGTCGAGCGCCGCGAGCAGTTGGTCACCGCGCGAGTCGGGCTGGTCGTACAGGGTGCTGGTCTCGATGCCGATCACCACGAAGCCGTGCGAGGCGATGCGCGGGCCCAGCCACGACAGGCTCGACCAGCGGGCGGTGAAGCCGGGCGAGATGGCGACCGCTCCGAAGGTGCCCTCGCTCGTGCTGGTGGGGTAGTAGATCGTGCCGCCGCCGAAGCCGAGGACCAGCGAGGACACGTCGTCGGTGGCCACGCTGTAGGGTCCACGGCTCGCGTCGAGCGCGGCGACGGTCGGGGCCGGACCCCGCTCGTACGGGTTGTCGGCGGCCTGAGCCGGCGCGGCGCCGAGCCCGACGGCCAGTGCCACCGCCGCTGCCATCGCGAGGACTATCCGGCGTGGGTTGCGTAGTTGCTGCACCTGACACGCTCCCGGGGGTTGGGGATTGATGGCGGTCAGTGTTTGCGCTGCTCCGGGCGGTGCGCATCGGCGAAACCACCGGCCTCGTTAACATCCATGAAATTTCACCAGCCGAAAAGTTCGGGCCCTGGTCTTCCGTGCCGTTGCCTGCGGCGACAGACTCGCGCCATGGTTAGTGCACTTCAAGTGCAAAATACCTTCCCGTACGGGCGGAGCACGGAGACGGTCGCCCGGCAGTCGCTGCTCGATCGGGCCCGGGGCGGCCTGGGCGGCGCGCTGATCTTCGCGGGCGGCCCAGGTGAGGGGCGAACTACGCTGCTGTACGGGGATGAGCCGGCGACCGTGTTCCCCGGCGGGCGGGCGTCTTCCTCCAGCGGCGGGCTTTACGTGCTCCCGCGATCCCAGGGGGCCGGCGTTGGCTCGGGGTGGACGGTTCTCCGCGCCGACGGGCACGCCGACGAGTCGGGTCTCGCGTACGCCGGATTGCAGCGCCTGATCGAGCCGCTCGCCGGTCTTGTCGGCGACCTGCCGCCACGCCGGCGGGAGCCGCTGGCCGACGTGATCTCCGGACGTCCGCCCGCTACCGGCCCGCTGACGCTTGGAGTGAACGTGCTCGCGCTGCTGCGCCGGGCCGCTCGTCACCGGCCGGTGCTCTGCCTGATCGACGACGCGCACCTGGTGGATCCGCCGTCGTGGCAGCTGATCCGGCTCGCCGCGCGTCGCCTGAGCAGCATGCCCGTCGCGCTGCTGGCGACCGTGACCACCGACGAGCGCGGCCTCGCGGCAGCCTCCGACCTGCCAGTGCTGCGGTTGGAGCCCCTGGACGAGTCCGCGAGCCTCGCCCTGCTGAACCGCTGCGCGCCCGATCTCGCGCCGGACGTCGCATCCGCCCTGGCCGACCTGGGGGCCGGGCATCCAGGGGCACTCGTCGAACTCGCGGCCGCCCTCACGCCGGAACAACGTCGCGGTTACGCCGCCGCGCCGGTCGCCCTGCCGCGGGGCAGCGCGCTCCAAGCCCACGGACGGGCCCTGCTGGCCACATTGCCGCCGCCGACCCGCCATCTGCTGCTGCTCGCTGCCGCCGAGCCGACGGCCGCTCCCGCCGATTTGCTCGAAGCCGCCGCTGAGCTGGCAGCCGCTCCTGCCGGCTTGCTCGAAGCTGTTGCTGAGTCGGCGGCTGCTCCTGCCGATTTGCTCGAAGCTGCTGTTGAGTCGACTGCCGCTCCTGCCGATTTACCTGAAGGCGCTGTTGAGTCGACGGCCGCTCCTGCCGGCTTGCTCGAAGCTGTTGCTGAGTCTGCGGCCGCTCCCGCCGACCTGCTCCAAGCCGCCGCCTCGCCGGCGGACGGGATCACTCGCCCGCTCACCGACGCCGTCCCCGCGTACAGGCCGGGTCTGAACGATCTGGAACCCGCCGAGCGTGCGGGCATGGTGGAGGTGACCGACGCCGGGGTGCGGTTCATGCCGCCGGTGCTGCGCGGCGTGGTCTACGGCGAGGCCCCGATCGGCCATCGCCACGCCGCCCACCGAGCCCTCGCTGTGGTTCTCGGTGCCCGCGGCCGGCGGCTGGCGGCTCTCGTGCATCGCGCGCGCATCAGCCGGGGCCCCGACGACGGGTTGGCTCGTGAACTGCTCGAAGCGGCCGAGAACGCCCCTGCCCTCGACGCTTTCCGGGCCCGCCGGCACGCGGCCGAGCTGTGCGGAGACCCGGCGGTTGCCCTGGCCGCCGCCCGTAGCGCACTGGCAGCGGGCCGTCCCCGCGACGCCGCGCCCCTGCTGCGGCGGGCCGGGAACGCGACCGGCCAGGCGGTGGTGCGAGCCCGGGCGCGGGCGCTGATCGCCGAGACGCACGCCCGGGGAGCGCCCGCCGAATCGCGGGAGACGCTGCTCGACGTGGCAGCGGAACTGATGACGCCCGACCCCGCGGCCGCCCTCGACGCGCTTCTGGTGGCAGGCGAGGCGTGCGGGCGTACGGGGAAAGCGGGTCGATTCCCCGGACTGGCGAGGCTGGCCGCTGCCCGGTGCCGCGACGGCCGTGCGGTCACGGCGATGGGCGTGCAGCAGGTGCTGGGGCTGGCGGACCTGATGACGGGGGAGGAGGAAAACGGGTTCGCGCACCTGCGGGAGGTGCTGCGGCTGGCTGAGGGCCTGACCGAACCGGAGGCGGCCGCGCTGACCCGGGCGGCGGGCACGGGCATCCTGCTCGGCGACGACGATCGGGCCGCACGTCTCGCCGGTCGGGCCGTGACGTTCGCGCGGGAGGGCGGGAACGCGCCGCTCGTGCCGGAAGCCCTCGAAGTCGCCGCGTACGCCGAACTGGCCGCGGGACGGCACGACGCGGCCCATGCGTACGCGCTTGACGGGGTCGCCGTCGCTCGTGGCAGTGGCCGCCCCGACCTGGCCGACGCGCACCGGGCCCTGCTCGGGTTGCTGGCCGCGTTCCGCGGGGACGCCGCCACCGCGCGTGAGCAGGCCGCCGCGTCGCCCCTGGAGGACTGGGCGGAGGCGCTGCTCGACCTGGTGCGCGGCGAACCGGGAAGGGCTGCCGAACGGCTGACCCGGGTGGCCCGTACGGGGTCGATGGTCTTGCGGGTCGCGGTGGCCCCGCACCTGGTCGAGACCACCGGAGCGGGTAGCGACGTCTTCGACCGCTGGGCGGGACGCACCGGACGGCCGGCCTGGCTCGCGCTGCGCGGACGCTGCCGGGCGCTCACCTCGGGCGCGGGCGCCGACGACTGGTTCCGTGAGGCCCTGGACTGGCACGAGCGGGACGCCGACGGCGGTTACGCCCGTGCCCACACCCAATTGCTGTACGGGCGTCACCTGCGCCGCCGTCGCCGACCGGCCGAGGCCCGCGACCATCTGCGGCGCGCCGCCGAGACGTTCCACCGCTTCGACGCGGAACCGTGGGCCGAGCAGGCCGCCCGTGAGCTGCGCGCGGCGGGGGAGCGGATCGCCCCGATGGATCCCCCCGCGGCCGCACTCGCCGCTTCTCCCCAGCACGCCCTCGGGCCCGCGGCACAACTCACCGCTCAGCAGCAACGAATCGCCGTGCTGGTGGCCGAGGGCGCGACCAATCGTGAGGTGGCCGCGCAACTGCACTTGAGCCCGCGCACCATCGACCACCATCTGCGGAACGTGTTCGCGCGCCTCGGCGTACGGTCCCGCACCGAGCTGGCCCGTCTGCTGGCCGTTGGTTGATCTGCGCGGCTTTGCCTCGAGCTCGCCGTCCCTGCTGAGTCGTCTCGTACCGGGTTGGCCCGTCTGCTGGCCGTCGGTTGATCCGCGCGGCTTTGCCTCGAGCTCGCCGTCCCTGCTGAGTCGTCTCCTACCTGGTTGGCCGGTGGTTGACCCGCGCGGCTCTGCCCCAAGCCGCCGTCCCCGCTGAGTCGTGCGGTGCCGCACCGAGCTGCCGCCCGACTTACCGCCGGCTGATCCTCCGAAGTGTCCGCGAAGTCACAGCCGGCGGCCTGTGGATATTCCGTTTTGTCGCTTGGGGGCGGCGTACTTTCTGGCCAGCCCCCTGGGTGCGGCGGGGTGGGGGTAGTCAGGCCTTTTGGATCTCGACCGGGGTGATCAGGCGGCGGTCGCGGTCGGCCACCACGCGCAGCTCCCCGGTCAGGCGCACCCGGCCCGTGCAGGGCAGGTCCGCCGCCGACGTTCCGACCAGCACGTCCAGCTCGCCCGGCTCGACGATCCGCGAGAAGTCGCGCCCGGTGAAGGCCGTCCGGTCGGTGTGCACCGTGAACGTCACGTCCTTGGCCTCGCCCGCCTCCAGCGGCACCCGGGCGAACCCGGTCAGCTGCTTCACCGGCCGGGTCACCTGCGCGACCAGGTCCTTCAGGTAGAGCTGCACCACCTCGTCGCCCGCGCGGGGGCCGGTGTTGCGCACCCGTACGGTCACCGTGAACTCGCCGTCGGTCGGCACCTCGGCCGCGCTGAGCCGCAGGTCGTCCACCTCGAATGTGGTGTAGGAGCGGCCGTGGCCGAACGCGAACAGCGGCGCCGGGTCGAGGTTGCTGACACCGGTGTTCTCCGCTCCCAGCGCCGGCTGCAGGTACGTGCCCGGCTGGCCGCCCGCGTGCCGCGGGATCTGCACCGGCAGTTTGCCGCCCGGGTTGACGCGCCCGGTCAGGACCCCGGCGATCGCGGCGCCACCCTCCTCGCCCGGCATGAACGCCTGCACCAGGCCCGCCGTCCGGGAGGCAAAACCGCCCAGCGCGTACGGGCGTCCGGACACCACGACCACAACGACCGGCTTACCCGTCGCCAGCAGCTCCTCGATCAGTTCCGCCTGCACGCCGGGCAGCGTGAGGTCCTCCGCGTCGCAGCCCTCGCCCGAGGTGCCGTGCCCGAACAGGCCGGCCAGGTCGCCGACCATCGCCACTGTCACGTCGGCGCCACGAGCGGCCTCGACGGCGGCGGCGAACCCGGACCTGTCGTCGCCGATCACCTTGCAGCCCTGTTCGTACACGACCTCGGTGTCGGAAAGGGCAGACCTCAGCGCGTCGACGGTGGTTGGCACATCGATGCCGAGCCCGGCCTGGGGGTAGCGCGGCAGCACGTGGTTGGGGAAGGCGTAGCAGCCCATGAACGTACGCGGGTCGGCCGCGGCCGGTCCGACGACGGCGACCCGCTCCAGCCCCGCGGCCAGGGGCAACGCCGTGCCCGGGTCGAGCAGCACGATCGACCGTTCGGCCATCTCGCGGGCCAGGGCCCGGTTCTCCGCCGAGTCGAGGTTCGTCGTGTTAGCAGCGGCCACCGACTTCTCCGGCGTCCAGTCGGCGTCGAGCAGCCCGAGCTCGGCCTTCTGGGTGAGCAGGCGGCGTACGGCCCGGTCGATCAGCTCCTCGGGCACCTTGCCGATCAGGTCCGTGCCGAAGCCCAGCGTGTCCGGCAGCTCGACGTCGATGCCCGCGGTCAGCGCCTGGATGCCGGCGTCGGTCATGTCCTCGGCGACGTGGTGGGTGGTGGCCAGGAACGGCACCGCCCAGTAGTCGGAGACGACCGTGCCGGTGAAGCCCCAGCGGTCGCGCAGCAGCTCGGTGAACAGCCACGGGTCGGCCGCCGCGGGCAGGCCGTCGATGTCGGAGTAGGAGTTCATCACCGAGCCCGCCCCGGCCTCGCGGATCGCGGTCTCGAAGGGCGGCAGGATGACGTCGAGCAATTCGCGCCGGCCCATCGGCACCGGGCCGTGGTTGCGGGCGCCCCGCGACGCCGAGTAGCCGGCGAAGTGCTTGAGGGTCGCGATCACCCCGGCGCTCTGCAGACCCCGTACGTAACCCCCGCCGAGCAGCGCGACCAGGTACGGGTCCTCGCCGATGGTCTCCTCGACCCGGCCCCAGCGGTAGTCGCGCACCACGTCGAGGACGGGGGACAGGCCCTGGTGCACGCCCACGGCAGCCATGTCGCGGCCGATCGCGGCGGCCATCCGCTCGACCAGCCCGGGGTCGAAGGTGGCGCCCCACGCGATCGCCGCCGGGTAGACCGTTGCGCCGAACGTGGTGAACCCGGTCAGGCATTCCTCATGGACGATCGCAGGAATGCTCAAGCGCGAGTTGGACAGGACGATGTGCTGCTGACGAACAACCTCGGCGGCGCCTTCGACGGCAGTGAGGGGGTAACTACCGTAGACCCGGGTCAGGTGGCCGAGTCCGTGCCGACTGGCCTCTTCCAGGGGTATCGTGCCAGAAGCCGCGAAAACGTCCTGCATAGGAGCGACGTTGAGGGTTTCTTCAGATTCGGCCGGTTGTTCTTCCTGCATGTCGTTGCCGACCCAGCGGCTGCCGAGCTGGCCGACCTTCTCCTCGATGGTCATCGCGGCGAGCAGAGCGTCGACGCGCTCAGCGACTCCCAGCGCCGGGTCCTGCCATGGCTTGCGTGCCGGTTCTAGGGTCACGGCGCAACTCCTCAGTGGTTCCTGGGTCCGGTTCCCTGATGTTCTCAGGGTTCGGGACCGAAACTTTCAGTGTTTGCACAGCATAAGTTTTCGGTGCCGGATGATCTTAAGCAGGGCTTGTGCGCAGGTCGCGATGGCGTCCACTCTCGCCGTGGGAGCGCGACCACAGCAAGACCCTTGACATGATCAAGCCGAAACCCTACGTTAACGAAACCTCGTGTTAATTTGCGGTTGAAGAGCGAAAGTTGCAGCCCCTGTGACGCCGACGACGCAGTCCTGGTCAGACACGGCACGGGCAACACAGCACCACGGCGATTCTCTCGCTGCCACTGACGGCGGCACTCGAGTACGGAGATCAGCGTGACCTATAACCCGATGTCCCGGCGGAACTTCCTCGGCCTTGCCGCGGGTGCCGCCGGCGCTGCGGCGCTCGCCGCGTGTGGCAGCGACGGTCCCGAAAGCAGCGGCGGTGGCAGCACCAGCGGTGGTGGAGGCGGCGGCGCCAGCTACTGGTCGCTCAGCGGCCCGCCCGGCGAGCCGGTTCGCAAGGCCGCGATCAAGCGGTTCAACGACGCGAACCCGAACGCCAAGATCGAAGAGTTCTACTACCAGAACGACGCCTACAAGCAGAAGATCAAGACGTCGCTCGGCGCGAACCAGGGCCCGACGATGATCTGGGGCTGGGGCGGCGGCGGCCTCAAGGAGTACGTCGCGGCCAACCAGGTGGAGGACCTGACCGACTGGTTCGGCCAGAACGCCGCGGTCAAGGACAAGATCCTGCCGTCGTCGTTCGGCGCCGCCACGGTCAACGGCAAGATCTACGCGATGCCGATCGAGACCGTGCAGCCGATCGTGCTGTTCTACAACAAGAAGGTCTTCGACAGGGTCGGCGTGCAGCCCCCGAAGTCGTGGGGCGAAATCATGGCGCTGGTGCCGAAGTTCAACGACGCCAAGGTCGCACCGTTCTCGCTGGCCGGCCAGTCCCGCTGGACCAACATGATGTGGCTCGAGTTCCTGCTCGACCGCACCGCGGGCTCCGAGGTCTTCGACCGCGTGTTCGCCGGCGAGAAGGACGCGTGGAGCGACCCGGCCGTGCTCGACATGCTCACCAAGATCCAGGACCTGGTGAAGGCGAACGGCTTCCAGAAGGGCTTCTCGTCCACCGCGGCCGATTCGAACGCCGACCAGGCCCTGCTCTACACCGGCCGGGCCGCCATGATGCTGCACGGCTCCTGGTCGTACGGCATCCAGACCGCCCAGGGTGGCAACTTCGTCAAGGACGGCGGCCTGGGCTGGATGAACTTCCCGCCGGTCGAGGGCGGCAAGGGCGACCCGAGCAACACGGTCGGCAACCCCGGTCAGTACCTCTCGATCTCCTCCAAGGCCTCGGCCGAGGCCAAGGAGACCGCGAAGAAGTTCTTCTCCACCACGCTGGTCGACGACGCGGAGAAGGAGAACTGGGTCAAGTCCGGCGGTGTGCCGGTGCTGAAGAACAGCGACAGCCTGTTCCAGGGTGCCGACGCCCAGTTCCTCAAGGACATGGCGGCCATCGCCAACGGCGCCAAGACCTTCGCGCAGTCGTGGGACCAGGCGCTGAGCCCGACCGCGGCCGAGACCCTGCTCGACAACATCGCGAAGCTGTTCCAGCTGCAGGTCAGCCCGCAGCAGTGGGTCGATGCCATGAACGGAGTCATCGGCAAGTGACAACAATCGCTCCGCCCGTCGTACGGACGAAGGAGCCCACCAGGTCCAGCGGCGGGCGGAGCGGTTCCGTCCTTTGGATGGCGCTGCCGGCCTTCGTGTGGTTCGTGCTGTTCGGCATCGTGCCCCTGCTGGGCGTCGTCGCGCTCAGCTTCACCACCTGGAACGGCATCGGCGAGATCGTGCCGTCCGGCCTGACCAGCTGGAAGGCCACCCTGCAGGACCCGGGCCTGCCGCACGCGCTGTGGGTCACCTTCCTGATCATGGCGCTGTCCTGGGCCGTGCAGACCCCGATGTCGATTCTTCTCGGAGTCTTCCTGGCCACGAGCAAGCGCTACCGCGAGTTCCTGGCGGTGCTGTACTTCATCCCCCTGCTGCTCAGCTCGGCCGCCATCGCCATCACGTACAAGGCGCTGCTCGACCCGAGCTTCGGCCTCGGCAGCGGCCTGGGTGTGGAGTGGCTCAACCAGGACTGGCTCGGCAACGGCACGCTCGCCATGGGCGTCCTGATCTTCATCGTGTCGTGGCAGTTCATCCCGTTCCACACGCTGATCTACCAGGGTGCGGTGCGGCAGATCCCGACGAGCATGTACGAGGCGTCGCAGATCGACGGCGCGGGCCGCGTACGGCAGTTCTTCTCCATCACGCTGCCCCAGCTCAAGTACACGATCATCACCTCGTCCACGCTGATGGTGGTCGGGTCGCTGACCTTCTTCGACCTCATCTACGTGCTGACCGCCGGCGGCCCCGGTGACGCCACCCGGGCGCTCGCGCTGCTCATGTACCAGCAGGGTTTCCAGGCCAACCTCATGGGTCCGGCCAGCGCCATCGCCGTGATCCTGGTCCTGGTCGGGCTCGGGTTGTCGTTGCTGCTCCGGCGGCTCGGCGGCCGGGGCAACGAGAGCCAGCTGGAAGGAGCCTGAGGTGGCGACCATCACCAAGCACCGGCCCACGCCGACCGTCTCGGGCACCCACGGCGGCGCCCGCAAGCGTTCCCGGATCGCCCAGCTCAACTGGCTCGGCGGCAGCCTGAGCTGGATCTGGCTGGTCATCGTGATGCTGCCGATCTACTGGATCGTCATCACGAGCTTCAAGACCCAGGACACGTACTTCATCACCAACCCCCTGGCCCCGCCGTCGGACTTCTCGTTCGCCAACTACAAGACGGTGGTCGAGTCCGACGTCGCGCGGTACTTCATGAACAGCGTGATCGTCACGGCCGGCGCGGTGGTCCCCGCCGTCGTGGTCAGCTTCATGGCGGCGTACGCGATCGTCCGGGGCGTCGGCAGCCGCACGCTGCGCCTCATGAACGGCGTGTTCGTGATGGGCCTGGCGATCCCGCTGCAGGCGGTGATCATCCCGGTCTACCTGATCATCATCCGGCTGCAGATGTACGACACGCTGGCCGCGATCATCCTGCCGTCGATCGCGTTCGCCATCCCGCTGTCGGTGCTGGTGCTGTCGAACTTCATCCGTGACGTCCCGAAGGAGCTCTTCGAGTCGATGCGGATGGACGGCGCCAGCGAGTGGGGCACGATGTGGCGCCTGGCGTTCCCGCTGACCCGCCCCGCGCTGGTCACGGTGACGATCTACAACGCCCTCGGCATCTGGAACGGCTTCCTGCTTCCGCTGGTGCTCACCCAGAACCCGGACAACCGCACGATCCCGCTCGCACTGGCCGACTTCTCGGGCCAGTTCGGCGTGAACGTGCCCGCGATCGCCGCGTCGGTCACGCTGACCACGCTGCCGATCGTGCTGCTCTACGCCATCGGGCGCCGCCAGCTACTCAGCGGCCTGACGGCGGGTTTCAGCAAGTAGGACGGTGCTCTCCCGGATGACCAGCTCGGTCGCGAGCTCCACCCGGGGAGTCTCGATGGGCTCGCCTCGCGACAGTCGCAAGACCGTACGCGCGGCGAGCCCGCCCATGTCGGCCAGCGGCTGACGAACCGTGGTCAACGGCGGCGACGACCAACGCGCCTCGGGCAGGTCGTCGAACCCGACCACGCTCAGATCGTCGGGCACCCGGAAACCGCGCAGGCGGGCCGCCTCATAGACGCCGAGCGCCATCTGGTCGCTCGAGGCGAAGATCGCGGTCGGCGGGTCGTCACGGTCGAGCAGCCGCTGCGCCGCGGCGAAACCGCCCTCGTGCCGGAAATCGCCCGGCTCGATCAGTTTGCGGTCGACCCGCAGGCCGGCCGACTCGAGCGCGGCCCGATAACCATCCAGGCGGGCGCGGCTGCAGAGCAGGTTACGCGGACCCTCGATCAGTCCGATGCGCTCGTGACCCAGCGAGATCAGATGCTCGGTGGCGCTGCGGCCGCCCGACCAGTTCGTCGCCCCGATCGTGGGCACGTCCGCCGCCGCCCCACCGGCCGGGTCGATGATCACCATCGGCACGTTGAGCCGGTGCAGCTCGGTGTAGACGGGTCCGGCCCCGTCCGAGATCACCAGTACCACGCCGTCGGACTGGCGGGAGCGGAGATTTTGCAGCCACTGACGGGTCGACGCGGTGCGCCGGTGCACGGCCGAGATCACCGTGCCGACACCAGCCGCGTGCGTGACCTCCTCGACGCCGCGGATCAGCTCGACCGCCCAGGGGCTGTCCAGGTCGTGGAACACCAGGTCGATCAGGCCGGCACGCAGCGGCTGGCGAGAGTTACGAGGCCGGTAGTCGTGCTCGCGCAACAGGTGCTCGATGCGGTCCCGCGTCTCCGGTGACACATCGGTGCGCCCATTGAGCACGCGCGACACCGTGGGCACGGACACGCCGGCAGCCTCGGCGATGGTCGCGATAGTGACCCGTCTTCCGTCCGCGGCCATTCGTCTCTCCTCGCTCGCCACACCCCGTACCGAAACTTTCGTGCGGGAGTTCCGGAAGTATTGCACATTCCCCGACCGATAAGGACACGTGCACACGTCTGACTTCGTCGAGTGCTGGGTAAGGCGTCTCGCATGCCACTGGTCGCCGGTCGTTACCGCCTGGAAGAGAGCCTGGGCGAGGGCGGAATGGGTAAGGTCTGGCGGGCCCGGGACGTGGTGCTGGACCGCGACGTCGCGGTCAAGGAGATCCTCCTCCCGGACGAGCTGGGACAGGCCCAGCGCCGCACGCTGCGCGAGGCCCGCGCGGCGGCCCGGCTCGGCCACCCCAACGTCGTGCAGATCTTTGACGTCTTCGAGGTGGACGGGCGGACGTGGATCGTCATGGAGTACGTCCCGTCCCGCTCGCTGCAGGAGGTGCTGCGCGCCGACGGCCCGATGGACCCGCGCCGCGCCGCCCGCATCGGCCTCGACCTGCTGTCGGCCCTGCGCGCGGCCCATGCCGCGGGCGTCGACCACCGCGACGTGAAACCGGCCAACGTGCTGCTCGCCGACGACGGCCGCGTGCTGCTCACCGACTTCGGCATCGCCACCATCGAGGGTGACAGCCTGATCAGCAGCTCCGACATGCTGCTGGGCTCACCGGAATACATGTCACCCGAGCGGGCCAAGTACGGCACGGCCGGGCTGGCCGCCGACCTGTGGTCCCTGGGCGCGACCCTGTACGCCGCTGTCGAGGGCCAGTCGCCGTTCCGCCGGGGCAACGCGCTCGCCACGCTGACCGCCCTGGCCGCCGACGAGCCCGACCCGCCGGTACAGGCCGGCCCGCTGGAGCCGCTGCTGCTCGGCCTGCTCCGAAAGGATCCCGCTCTGCGCCTCGACGCGGCGGCGGTGGAACACCAGCTGCGTGCGGCCGTCGCCGGAGCCTATGGTCACGCCCTGGTTCCCGTACGGGACAGCGCCACCACCACGAGCGAGGTGCCCCCGCCGCCCGGGGCCGACGCGGCGCCCGCCCCAGCCCCGGTCCCCGCGGACAACGCCGCGCCCGGCCCGGCAACCGCGGATGACGCCCCGGACCGCACGGTCCCAGCCGATGACGCCCCGGAGGGCATGGCCCCTGCGTCCGCGGCCACCCCGCCCTCTGCCGATCAAGAGGCTTCCGCCGGCCCGGCCCGTTCGGCGTCGATCCCGCTCATCCCCGTGCAGCGGTCCGCGCCGCCACCAGCGGTGCCGCCTCCGGCTGCGCCTTCTCGGATTCCGGACGCGCCCGTGGCCGTTCCCGCTGATCCGGTGGCCGTCAGCGGTGGTGCTCGGGCAGCGGCCGTTTCCGGTGCTCGCCCGGCGGCAGCGCGGCGCTGGATCGTGGCGGGATCGGCCGTGGCCGCCGTCCTGGTGGCCGCCGTCATCTGGGCCGTGACCCGCTCCGACGCCGGCGGCACCCCCCAAGGCTCCGGCGCCCCCGCCATGACCAACTCGACGCAAGCCGCCGCCCCCGGCGAACCGCAGGCGTCCTCCACACCGTCGTCCGCCCCCACCGCCACCGGCCCGCAGTCCTCGCCGCCGGCCAACGCGGCCCCGCCCGACGACGCGTCCAGCGGCAAGGACCTGCCCACGCTCCCGGACGGCTGGCGCGATTACCGGGACAGCACCGGTTTCGCCGTCTACGTCCCCGAGGGCTGGACCCGGACGCGGGAGAAGGGAATGGTCTACTTCCGCCAGGGCTCCCAGGTGCTCGGCATCGACCAGACCAAGAAGCCGGCCCCCGACCCGGTCGCCGACTGGCGCGGCAAGGCCGAGTACAGGGTTTCCATCGGCGACTTCCCGTCCTACCGCGAGATCCACATCAAAGAGGTCGACTACTTCGACAAGGCGGCCGACTGGGAGTTCACGTTCACCCGCAACGGCGTCCGCCAGCACGTCAACAACCGCGGCCTCATCACGTCACCCAACCAGGCGTACGGCATCTACTGGCAGACCCGCGACGCCGACTGGACCCGCCACCGCGACGACCTCCAACTGGTCTTCGACAGCTTCCGCCCGGCCTAGAAGCCGACGGCGGGAGGCGGAGCTGGACACGGTGGCGTCGGGGAGGCAGCGAAGTGAGGGGCGGCGGCCGGAAAGTTTGTGACAGTACGTTCGCGGCATTGTTCGGGTCGGAGGTGTTACGTAATCTCCGGACATGAATCGCATCGCGCACTGGATCGGTGGCGCCGAGCGCCCCGGCACGTCGGGACGGGTCGGGCCCGTCTTCAACCCCGCCACCGGCGAGCAGACCGCCGAGGTCGATCTCGCCTCGACCGCCGAGGTCGGTGAGGCCGTCGCGGTCGCCGTCGAGGCCGCGAAGCAGTGGCGTTCGGCGTCGCTGTCGAAGCGGTCCGCCGTGCTGTTCAAGTTCCGTGAGCTGCTGGCCGCCCGCAGCGGCGATCTGGCCGCGGTCATCACCAGCGAGCACGGCAAGGTGCTTTCGGACGCCGCCGGCGAGGTGGCCCGCGGCCTGGAGAACGCCGAGTTCGCGACCGGCATCCCGCACCTGATGAAGGGCTCGTTCTCGGAGCAGGCGGCCACCGGCGTCGACGTCTATTCGATCAAGCAGCCGCTCGGGGTGGTCGCCGGCATCACGCCGTTCAACTTCCCGGCCATGGTGCCGCTGTGGATGTGCACCACGGCGATCGCGGCCGGCAACGCGTTCGTGCTCAAGCCCAGCGAGAAGGACCCGTCGGCCTCGCTGTTCCTGGCCGCGCTCTGGCGCGAGGCCGGCCTGCCCGAGGGCGTCTTCACCGTGATCAACGGGGACAAGGAGGCGGTCGACGCCATCCTGACGCACCCGGACATCGCCGCTGTCAGTTTTGTCGGCTCGACCCCGATCGCGAAGTACATCTACGAGACCGGCACCGCGCACGGAAAGCGGGTGCAGGCCCTCGGCGGCGCCAAGAACCACATGGTGGTGCTGCCCGACGCCGAGCTGGAGGCGGCCGCCGACGCCGCGGTGAACGCCGCGTACGGCTCGGCCGGTGAGCGCTGCATGGCGGTCTCGGTCGTGGTGGCCGTCGGCGACGTGGCCGGCCCGCTGGTCGACGCTATCGCCGCCCGGCTGCCCAAGCTGCGCATCGGCGCCGGCACGGACCCGGAGTCGCAGATGGGCCCCCTGATCACCGCCCAGCACCGGGAGAAGGTGGCCGGCTACATCGCGAAGGGCGCCGAGGAGGGCGCGACAGTGGTCACCGACGGCCGCGAGGCCGAGCTGCCCGGCGACGGCTACTTCCTCGGGGTCACGCTGCTCGACAACGTCACCCCGGACATGGACGTCTACACCGACGAGATCTTCGGCCCGGTGCTCTGCGTCGTGCGGGCCCGGACGTACGCCGAGGCGGTCGCGCTGATCAACGACAACGAGTACGGCAACGGCACCGCCATCTTCACCCGCGACGGCGGCGCGGCCCGGCAGTTCCAGTTCGACGTGAACGCGGGCATGGTCGGCGTCAACGTGCCCATCCCGGTTCCGGTGGCCTACTACTCGTTCGGCGGCTGGAAGGCCTCGCTGTTCGGCGACACCCACATGTACGGTCCTGACGGCATCCACTTCTTCACCCGCTCGAAGGTGGTCACGTCACGCTGGCCGGACCCGGGCACGTCGGCGATCGATCTCGGCTTCCCGACCAACCACTGAGTACCGGATCCACCCGGGCTGACACAGGATTGCGTGGCCTCGATGGAGGATTGGCGCCGATTCCGTTTCGGGCTTGGAAAATAGTTTCGGATTCCCTTGTCTTCAGACGTTTGTTTGTGACAAGGTCTCGCAGTCGTTTGTGTGGGAGCTTTCACAAGCCTTCTACCGGAGGTCCTATTCCGTGAGCGCCGCGCTGCCCGTTCTGCGCAACTTTGTCGGTGGCGAACACGCCGAAACCGCAGAGGGGACCACCTCGCCGGTCATCGACCCGAGCACGGGGGAGGCGTACGCGCTGGCGCCGGTCTCGACAGGGCGGGATGTGGATGCGGCGATGGCCGCGGCGGCAACCGGCTTCGAGGTGTGGCGGGACGCGACCCCGGCCGAGCGGCAGCGGGCGCTGTTGCGGATAGCCGACGCGGTCGAGGCGAGGGCTGACGAGATCATCGCGGCCGAGTGCCGGAACACCGGCAAACCGGTCGAGGCGACCCGGGCCGAGGAGATGGGGCCGCTCCTCGACGAGCTGCGCTTCTTCGCGGGCGCGGCGCGCGTCCTGGAAGGCAGGTCGGCGGGGGAGTACCTGCGCGACCACACGTCGTACGTGCGGCGCGAGCCGATCGGCGTGTGCGCGCAGATCACCCCGTGGAACTACCCGATGGTCATGGCGGTCTGGAAGTTCGCCCCGGCGGTCGCGGCCGGCAACGCTGTGGTGCTCAAGCCGTCGGACACCACCCCGGTGACCACCCTGCTGCTGGCCGAGATCGCCGCCGAGTTCCTGCCGCCGGGCGTGCTCAACGTGGTCTGCGGCGACCGGGACACCGGCCGGGCCGTGGTCGCCCATCCGGCGCCGCAACTGGTCTCGATCACCGGCTCGACCCGGGCCGGCATGGAGGTCGCGGTCTCGGCCGCCGCCGACCTCAAGCGGGCCCACCTCGAGCTGGGCGGCAAGGCGCCGGTCATCGTGTTCGACGACGCCGACGTGGCGGCCACCGCCCAGGCGATCGCCGGGGCCGGTTACTTCAACGCGGGGCAGGACTGCACGGCGGCCACTCGGGTGCTGGTGCACGGCCGGGTCGCCGCCGACTTCACCGACGCGCTGGCCGAGGCCGCCCGCGACACCAGGGTCGGCGCGCCGTCGGACACCGAGGCGTTCTTCGGCCCGGTCAACAACGCGAATCAGCTGGCGCGGGTGCAGGGCTTCCTCGACCGTACGCCGGATCATGCGAGCATCGTGACCGGCGGCAAGCGGATCGGCGAGCGTGGCTATTTCCTCGAGCCGACGGTCGTGGCCGGGCTCCGCCAGCGCGACGAGATGATCCAGGACGAGGTGTTCGGGCCGGTCATCACGGTGCAGTCGTTCGACGACGAGGACGCCGCAGTCCGCTGGGCCAACGACGTCCGGTTCGGACTGAGCGCCAGCGTGTGGACGCAGAACCACGGTCGTGCGATGCGGGTGTCGCGCCGGCTCGACTTCGGCGCCGTCTGGATCAACACGCACCTTCCGTTCGTGTCCGAGATGCCGCACGGCGGGTTCGGCCACTCCGGCTACGGCAAGGACCTTTCGATGTACGGGTTCGAGGAGTACACCCGGATCAAGCACGTGATGAGCTACCTCGGCTGACCGCCCGGAAGAGGCTGACCGCCCGGAAGAGGCTGACCGCCCGGAAGAAGCCGATCGACCCGAAGAAGCCGACCGCCCCGAAAACAGAGGAACGCCATGACCACCCCTCAGAACAGCGCCGTACGCGCCCGGTCGGCGGCCACCGGTGACACGCCCGCGATCGAGTTCGTCGGCGTGAACAAGAATTACCTGTCGCACGGCGAGACGGTGCCCGCCGTCAAACGGACCGACCTGGCGATCGCTCAGGGGGAGTTCTTCTCGCTGCTGGGCCCGTCGGGGTGCGGCAAGACCACGACGATGCGCATGATCGCGGGCTTCGAGGAGCCGACCGCGGGCAAGGTGCTGCTGGACGGTCAGGACGTCACCGGCGTGGCCGCCAACAAGCGCGACGTCAACATGGTGTTCCAGTCGTACGCCCTCTTCCCGCACCTGAACACGTACCAGAATGTC
Organism: Paractinoplanes brasiliensis; assembly: GCF_004362215.1. Taxonomy (NCBI): domain Bacteria; kingdom Bacillati; phylum Actinomycetota; class Actinomycetes; order Micromonosporales; family Micromonosporaceae; genus Paractinoplanes; species Paractinoplanes brasiliensis. The sequence continues at coordinate 363,858 of NZ_SNWR01000002.1, forward strand.
GCCTTCGGCCTGGAGCGCAAGAAGGTCGCCAAGAGCGAGATCGGCCGCCGGGTGGCCGAGATCCTCGAGATCGTGTCGCTGACCGGGATGGAGAAGCGCTCGCCCCGCGAGATGTCGGGCGGCCAGCAGCAGCGGGTCGCGCTGGCCCGGGCGCTGGTCAACCGGCCGCGGGCGCTGCTGCTGGACGAGCCGCTGGGCGCGCTCGACCTCAAGCTGCGCCAGCAGATGCAGATCGAGCTCAAGCGCATCCAACGTGAGGTCGGCATCACCTTCGTCTACGTCACCCACGACCAGGGCGAGGCGCTGACCATGTCGGACCGGATCGCGGTCATGAACGCGGGCGTGATCGAGCAGCTGGGCTCGCCGCGCGAGATCTACGAGCGGCCCGCGAGCCGGTTCGTGGCCGGCTTCATCGGCACCTCGAACATCGTGGACGGACACGTCGAGCGGGTCGAGGGCGGGCTGGCCCTGCTCAGCTACACCGCCCAGGACAGGGTGGTGGTGCCGGCCGGGCCGTCGACGCGTACGGGGGACAAGCTGGAGGTGTCGATCCGCCCCGAAAAGATCGACTTGCACCGGGGTGTTCCGCCGGTCACCGCCACGGGCGGCAGCGTGCTCTCGGGCACCGTGACCGAAGTGGTTTATCACGGAACCTCAACGAATTACACCGTGGCGACCGCGGCCGGCGCGGATTTCACCGTCTTCGATCAGAATGCGTCGAACGCCGAAGATCTCGCGGTCCGCGGCGATCGTGTCTACCTCACCTGGGCCCCCCAGCACTCATATCCGATCGGAGTCTGAATGTCCGCGTCGAACCTCTCCGACCCCTCCCTCCTCCGTGGCCTGACCCAGCGTCGCTTCGGCCGTCGGGACGCGCTTCGGCTCTCCGGACTCGCCGCCCTCGGTGGCGCCCTCGCCGCCTGTGGTGTGCAGGGGCAGGGCACGCAGGCGCCGGTCAGTGCCGAGCCCGACGCCGTGGCCAAGTTCTGGAACGGCAAGGTCAAGAACGGCACGCTGAACTTCGCGAACTGGCCGCTCTACATGGACCCGAAGCAGCCCGAGATCAAGAAGTTCACCCAGAAGACCGGCATCAAGGTGAAGTACAGCGAGGTCATCCAGGAGATGGGCCCGTGGTTCGCCAAGGTGCAGCCGCAGCTGTCGGCGGGCCAGTCCATCGGGTACGACCTGATGGTCATCACCAACAGCTTCCAGTTCACGCAGTTCCGCGACTCGGGCTTCCTGGCCCCGCTCGACCACGCGAAGCTGCCGAACTACGCCAAGAACGCCGGCGCCGCGTACAAGAAGGAGGCGTTCGACCCGGGCAACGCGTACTCGATCCCGTGGGCCTCAGGCATGACCGGCATCGCGTACGACTTCAAGAAGACCGGCCGCGAGATCACCAAGCTGGCCGACCTGTGGGACCCGAAGTTCAAGGGCAAGGTCGGCATGTTCTCCGACATCCAGGAGCTCGGCAACTTCGGCCTGATGGCGCTGGGCATCGACCCGGCCAAGTCGAACGTGGACGACTGGAACAAGGCGGCCGAGCACCTCAAGAAGCAGAAGGAAGCGGGCATCGTCCGCAACTACTACGACCAGAGCTACATCGACGCGCTCGGCAGCGGCGAGGTGTGGCTGACCCAGGCCTGGTCGGGCGACATCTTCCAGAAGAACATCTCGGACGGCACCGACTTCCGGTTCGTGATCCCCGAGGAGGGCGGCACGATCTGGACGGACAACATGACCATCCCGATCACGGCCCAGAACCCGGTCGACGCGCTCATGATGATGGACTTCTTCTACGAGATCGAGAACGCCGCCACGCTCGCCGAGTACATCAACTACGTCTGCCCGGTGCCCGCCGCGCAGCCGGTGATCCGCTCCCACGCCGGCAAGGCGTCCGGCGACGACAAGGACGCCCTGCTCGCCGTCGCCGATTCCAAGCTCGTGTTCCCGACCAGCGCCGAATACGAGAACCTGCACTACTACGTGGCGTTCGAGGCCACCAGCGAGCAGCAGAAGTTCCAGAAGACCTTCGAACCCATCGTGCTGGGGTGACATGAGCAGGCTCAAGAACAAGCTGACCCCGTACCTGCTGGTGCTGCCGGGCGGGGTCTGGCTGCTGGTCTTCTTCGCGGTGCCGATGGTCGCGATGCTGTCGCTCTCCCTGCAGGAGGGCGACATCGTCCACGGCTACGTCTTCACCGGGCACTGGCAGACGTACACCGAGGCCATTTCCGCGTACGACACCCAGATCATCCGGTCGCTGATCTACGGCGCCATCGCGACGATCGTCCTCATCGTTCTGGCGTTCCCGGTGGCGTACTGGATCGCGTTCTACGGCGGCCGGCGCAAACCCACCTACCTGTTCCTGGTGCTGCTGCCGTTCTTCGTCTCGTTCGTCCTCCGGACGATCTCGTGGCGGCAGATCCTGACCGACGAGGGCCCGCTGCTGAACCCGCTGCGGGAGGCCGGCCTGATCGGGCAGTCGTTCCACATCCTCGGCACGCCGTTCGCGGTCATCGCCGGCCTGGTCTACAACTTCCTGCCGTTCATGGTGCTGCCGATCTATGTGGCGCTCGAGCGCATCGACCCGCGCGTGGTCGAGGCGGCCCGCGACCTGTATGCCAACCCGGCCACCACGTTCCGCAAGGTGATCTTCCCGCTCGCCCTGCCCGGGGTCTTCGCCGGCGTGCTGATGACCTTCGTGCCGGCCAGCTCGGACTTCGTCAACTCCGAGGTGCTGGGCAGCTCCGAGACCACGATGATCGGGCAGGTCATCCAGGCCCAGTTCCTCGAGAACTCCGACTACCCGACCGCGTCGGCGCTCTCGTTCGTGCTGATGCTCGTGCTGCTGATCGGCGTTTTCACGTACGCCCGCATCCTCGGCACCGAGGACGTCATGAAGGTGGCCGCCCGATGACCGCGCCGACGCTCGACCGCCCGCCGTCCGCCGAGGTCGAGGCGGCGGCACGGATCAAGCCACGGCGCCGGATCACCGGGGCGGGCCTGCTGCACGCGTGGACCTGGCTGATCATCGGCTGGCTCGTGCTGCCGATCGCCGTGATGATCCTGTTCGGCTTCAACGACACCCCGGGCCGCTACAACCAGACCTGGGTCGGGTTCACGGTCAAGTGGTACGGGCGGCTGTTCGAGTACCCCGACCTGACCAGCGCCCTGATCACGTCGATCGTCATCGCGATCGTGGCCAGCCTGCTCTCCGGCGCGCTGGGCACCGGCATCGGCTACGCGCTGGGCCGCTACCGCTTCCGCGGCTCCGGCTCGCTCAACCTGATCATGTTCGCGACGATGAGCTCGCCCGAGCTGATCATGGGTGCGTCGCTGCTCAGCCTGTTCGTCTCTGCCGGGGCCGGGCTCGGCCCGGTGACGATCACGATCGCGCACGTGATGTTCTCGATCTCGTTCGTCGCGGTGGTCGTACGGGCGCGGGTCATGACGCTGGACCGCTCGATCGAGGAGGCCGCGGCCGACCTGGGCGCGAGCCCGTGGACCACGTTCTGGAAGGTCACGTTCCCGATCATCCTGCCCGCGGTGTTCTCCGGCGTCCTGCTGGCGTTCGCGCTCTCCATCGACGACTTCATCGTCACCGCGTTCACGGCGGGCACCACCAAGACGTTCCCGTTGTGGATCTGGGGCGCCACCCGCGTCGGCATCCCGCCGCAGGTCAATGTCATGGGAACGCTCATCTTCGCGGTCGGTGTGTTCTTCGCGCTGGCCGCCGGCATCCGCTCGTCGAGCAAGGGTAAGCGGGACTGACCACCCGTGCCCTCGACGCTGCGGGACGCGCTGCCGGAGCCGTTCTGGCTCACCCAGGCGGGGGCTCCGGCCCCCGCCGCCCCGCTCGACGGCGACGGCTCCGCGGACCTGGCGGTGGTCGGGGCCGGTTACAGCGGACTGTGGACGGCCCTGCTCGCCAAGGAACGCGACCCCGGCCGGGACGTCGTGGTGATCGAGGCGGGCACGGCCGGCTGGGCGGCTTCCGGCCGCAACGGCGGGTTCTGCTCGGCGTCGCTGACCCACGGTCACGCCAACGGCGCCAGCCGTTTCCCGGGCGAGATCGACCGCCTCGAGAAGCTGGGCCGGCAGAACCTCGACGAGATCGAGGCGACGATCACGCGCTACGGCATCGACTGTGATTTCTCCCGTACGGGGGAACTGAGCGTCGCGACCGCAGACTGGCAGCTGGCCGAGATGCGGGCGAACCTGCGGCCCGGCGAGGAACTGCTCGACCGCGAGCGGGTGCGGGCCGAGGTCGACTCACCCACGTACGTGGGCGGGGTCTGGGACGCCGACGGCTGCGCCATGATCGACCCGGCGCGCCTGGTGTGGGGTCTGCGCGACGCGTGCCTGTCGCTGGGTGTGCGTTTCCACGAGCAGTCGCCGGTCGACCGGATCGAGCGGCACGGCGCCGGGATGCGCCTGCACACCGCGGGCGGCCGTCTCGGCGCGGGGAAGGTCGCTCTGGCCACCGGCGCGCACGGACGGCTGTTGCGCCGGCTCGGGCACTTCGTGGTGCCGGTCTACGACTATGCGCTGATGACGGCCCCGCTCACCGCGACGCAGCTGGCCGCGATCGGCTGGCGCCACCGGCAGGGGGTGGGCGACGCGGCCAACCAGTTCCACTACTACCGGCTGACCGCGGACAACCGGATCCTGTGGGGCGGTTACGACGCGGTGTACTACAACGGCGGCCGCATCGACCCCGCGTACGACCAGCGGGAGGCGACCTTCGTGACGTTGGCCGAGCACTTCCGTACGACGTTCCCGCAGCTCGCCGACGTGCCGTTCACGCACAAGTGGGGCGGCGTGATCGACACGTGCAGCCGCTTCAGCAGCTTCTTCGGCACAGCGTACGACGGGCGGGTGGCGTACGCGGTGGGCTACACCGGCCTCGGCGTGGGCGCGACCCGCTTCGGCGCCGACGTGATGCTCGACCTGCTGACCGGCTCGCCCACCGAGCGCACCTCGCTGCGGATGGTGCGCACCAAGCCCGTCCCGTTCCCGCCCGAGCCGGTGCGTTCGGCCGTGATCCAGCTGACCCGCTGGTCGATCGCCCGCGCCGACGACAACGACGGCCGTCGCAACTTGTGGCTGCGGGCCCTCGACCGGGTCGGCCTCGGCTTCGACTCCTGATCTTTTGGCGCGCGGATAACACGGAAATAGTTGTCGGGCCTCTTGCGTGCGATGGAATCAGTGAAATGATCGGGTCCACAAGCTTGAAGGAGTTGGACCATGCCCACGTCGGCCGAGTTGCACCAGCGCCGCGCCGCGGTTGTCGCCCGCGGGGTCAGCAGCATGGTCCCGGCCTATGTGAGCAGCGCCGCCGGCGGCACGATGACCGATGTGGACGGGCGCGAGTGGATCGACTTCGCTGCCGGCATCGCCGTCACCAACGTGGGCAACGCCGCTCCCAAGGTCGTCGCCGCCGTGCGGGCCCAGGCCGAGCGGTTCACCCACACCTGCTTCATGGTCGCGCCCTACGAGCAGTACGTCGCGGTCTGCGAGGAACTGGCCGCGCTCACCCCGGGTGACTTCGAGAAACGCTCGGCGCTGTTCAACTCCGGCGCCGAGGCCGTCGAGAACGCCGTGAAGATCGCCCGGCACGCCACCGGGCGGCAGGCCGTCGTCGTGTTCGACCACGCGTACCACGGCCGCACCAACCTGACGATGGCCCTGACCGCCAAGGTCATGCCGTACAAGCAGGGCTTCGGGCCGTTCGCCGGCGAGATCTACCGCGTGGCCATGTCCTACCCGTTGCGCGACGGCCGCAGCGGGGCCGACGCGGCGGCGTACGCGATCGGCCAGATCGACAAGACGGTCGGCGCGAGCAACGTGGCCGCCGTGCTCGTCGAGCCGATCCAGGGCGAGGGCGGATTCGTCGTCCCCGCCGAGGGGTTCCTGCCGGCGATCGCGGCCTGGAGCCGGGCGGCCGGGGCCGTGTACATCGCCGACGAGATCCAGACGGGCTTCTGCCGTACGGGGGAATGGTTTGCCTCGACGCACGAGGGTGTCGAGCCGGATCTGATCACCACGGCCAAGGGCATCGCCGGAGGGCTGCCGCTGGCCGCGGTCACCGGCCGCGCCGAGATCATGGACGCCGTGCACCCGGGTGGGCTCGGGGGCACGTACGGGGGGAACCCGATCGCGTGTGCCGCCGCGCTCGCCTCGATCGAGACCATGCGGGAGCTCGACCTGGCCGCGGCCGCCCGCCGCATCGAGTCCATCGCCCGGCCCCGGCTGGAGGCGCTCGCGGCCAAGCACCCGTCGATCGCCGAGGTGCGCGGGCGTGGCGCGATGCTCGCCCTTGAGGTCGTGATACCCGGCGAGGACGGCCCGGCAGGCCCGGCGCCGGATGCCGCAGCCACCGCCGCGGTCGCCAAGGCCGCGCACGAGCTGGGCCTGCTTCTGCTCACCTGCGGCACCTACGGCAACGTGATCCGGCTGCTGCCGCCGCTGATCATCTCCGACTCCGAGCTCGATCGCGGACTGACGTTGCTCGAACAAGCCTTCTCCCTCGTTCTGGAACCATCAGGAGCCCCCCGTTGAGCGACCTTCAGTCCCCCGACTACGAAAAACTGTCCGGCGCCGCCCGCGACCACCTGTGGATGCACTTCACCCGGCTCTCGTCGTACCAGAAGGCCGACGTTCCGATGATCGTGCGCGGCGACGGCTGCTACATCTGGGACTCCGCCGGCCGCCGCTACCTCGACGGGCTGTCCGCGCTGTTCGTGGTGCAGACCGGCCACGGCCGTCAGGAACTGGCCGAGGCCGCCGCCAAGCAGGCCGGTGAGCTGGCCTACTTCCCGATCTGGTCGTACGCGCACCCCAAGGCGGTCGAGCTGGCGGCACGGCTGGCCGAGCTGAGCCCGGGCGACCTGAACCGGGTCTTCTTCACCACCGGCGGCTCCGAGGCCGTCGAGTCGGCGTGGAAACTGGCCCGCTCCTACTTCAAACGCACCGGCAAACCGACCAAGACGAAGGTGCTCTCGCGCCACATCGCCTACCACGGCACCTCGATGGGCGCGCTGTCGATCACCGGCATCCCGGCCCTCAAGCAGGACTTCGAGCCGCTCGTGCCGTCGACGTTCCGGGTGCCCAACACCAACTACTACCGCCGCCCCGACGAGCGCATGTCGCTTGAGGAGTTCGGCGTGTGGGCGGCCGACCGGATAGCCGAGGCCATCGAGTTCGAGGGCCCCGACACCGTGGCCGCGGTCTTCCTGGAGCCGGTGCAGAACGCGGGCGGCTGCTTCCCGCCCCCGCCCGGCTACTTCCAGCGGGTCCGCGAGATCTGCGACCGGTACGACGTGCTGATGGTCTCGGACGACGTGATCAGCGGCTTCGGCCGGCTCGGCGAGTACTTCGGTGGCCGGCGGTACGGCTACACCCCCGACATCATCACCGTCGCCAAGGGTCTGACCAGCGGTTACGTGCCGCTCGGGGCGATGATCGCGTCGGAGCGGCTGGCCGAGCCGTTCCTCGAGGGGACGAACTGGTTCGCGCACGGGATCACGTACGGGGGTCACCCGGTCGGCTCGGCGGTGGCGCTCGCGAACCTCGACATCATGGAACGCGAAAACCTCAACCAGCACGTCCGCGACAACAGCGCCCTGTTCCGGTCCTACCTCGACCGGCTCACCGATCTGCCCATCGTCGGCGACGTCCGCGGCGACGGGTACTTCTTCGGCCTGGAACTGGTCAAGGACAAGGCCACCAAGGAGACGTTCAACGAGGAGGAGTCGGAGCGGCTGCTGCGCGGTTTCCTGTCCTCCGCGCTGTTCGAGGCCGGGCTCTACTGCCGCGCCGACGACCGCGGCGACCCGGTCATCCAGCTCGCCCCGCCGCTGATCGCGGGCGAGCAGCAGTTCGCCGAGATCGAGCAGATCCTGCGTACGGTCCTGACCGAGGCCGGCAACCGCCTCTGAGTCTTTGCTGGTAAGGGGCGTCGGGCGTCCACCGCTTCCCCCGTGAGCGGTGGGCGCCCGATCTATGCCTCGGCTCCGCGCATGGCGCCGCGGCGTTGCTGCCACATGCCGGCCAGGACGGTGGCTATCAGCAGGATCGTGACGACGGCGACGGACAGCACGGGTTCGAGGGAGTCGAAGAAGCCGAGCGCGGCCACGAACGGGATGACGGCGGTCGGCCACGGCCAGGCGGCATGCCAGCGGCCCGACGTGCCCCACATGACGACGGCCAGGCCGGCCAGATAGAGGGCGACGCCGCCGTGCAGCGCCCAGCGGCCGGACGGGTCGAGCTCGCCGGCGGGATGCAGAATGAACTGCTCGACGCCGACCGCGGCGATCGCCAGCCCGACGACCAGCGGCAGATGGCCGTAGATGTACGCGTCGGCGACCCCGTTCTCCACGTCGTCGCCCTCCTCCTCCAGCTCGCGTTTGCCGGCCGCGCCGCCGAGGTCGAAGTAGATCCACCACAGCCCCGCGACTGCGGTGAACGCGACCACTGCCGACACCACCGAGGCGGCCACCCAATGCTGCTCGTGCACGCCCAGGACGATCGACCGCACCGACTCGCCCAGCACCAGGATCACGAAGAGAGCGAACCGTTCGGGGAGGTGTTCCAGATGCAGGGGCGTCTTGTCGCCGAGCCGGGTGGCCGCCAGGGGAGCGGCCGCCTCGACCAGGATCCCGGCGCCCCACAGCGCATAGCGCGGCGTCCCCTCGACGGGCAGCGAGAGCGCCCACAGAACACAGGAAGCGGCGGCCCCGGCGATGTAGATGACGATGGTGTGGCGCGCTTCGGGAACGTGGCGCCAGGCCCGGGCGTACAGGAGCAGCAGGATGACCCGGGTCGCGAGGAAACAGAGCGCGAACTGGGTGCCCTCGCTGCTGGTCGCGCCCTGCGCGGCCGCGGCCATGCCGATCACGGCGCCGGCCGCGGCCAGCTTGGCCAGGCGGTAGATGACGTCGTTGGTGTCGAACCGGTTGGCGTACAACGTGGTGGTCACCCACGACCACCACGTCACCACGATCAGCCCCGCGAAGATCGACGCGCCGCCGATGCTGAGATTCCCCGCGAACGCCTTCGCCAGCTGGTCGACCACCAGCACGTACGCGAGGTCGAAGAAGAGCTCCAGCCGCGAGGCTCCCCGCTGCGGCTCGGTCCGCAGCCTCGGAGCCCGGATCAGCGGCGCGGGCCGGTCATCAGTCGTCACGCGCCGGAAGTTCCCCGCCGACGTCCTTTCTACGCCGGCCCGTTCCTTCAGAGCCTCTGTGCGGCCATCCACTGCCAGAGGTGGCGGCCGTTGTGGGACGGGTCGTTGCGGGCCACGTAGATCCAGGAGAAGTGGCCGTTGAAACGGTGCCCGTTCCAGGTGACGGTGTCGTACAGGGTCAGCAGGGAACCGGGGATCAGGTCGTGGGCGTGCACCGAGTTGGCCTCGGGCGGGACGGTGGTGTCGTCGCGGGAGGTCACCAGCCACGTCGGGGTGGTGATGGCGGCCAGCTCGGCGTCGGTGATCAGGCGGCCGCCGCCCGGCGCCAGCGACTGCACGACACCGCAGACGGGGACGGACGCGGCGAAAAGATCGGGGTGGAGGACCGTCATCTCCATCGACATGTAACCGCCGTTGCTGCAGCCCGCCACGTAGATGCGTCTCGGGTCGACATGGTCACGGCGTACGAGGTCTCGAACGATGTCCTTGATCTGCGGCGCGAAGCGGGGGCCGTCCTCCATCCAGAAGGACTGGCTCTGCGGGGCCACCACGTACGCGCCGTCGAAGATGCGCTGCGCCTGCGGGGTCGCGAAGCCCAGCGCGCCGCGGTTGGCCCGCAACTGGGTCTCGTTGTCGTAGTAGTTGTCGGGCAGCGACGCGCCCTCGCCGCCGCCGTGCAGCCAGACCACCAGCGGACGGCGGCCTCGTCGGTGCGGCTGGTAGAGCCGGTACTTCATCCCCGACCGCGACACGCCGTGGCTGAAGGCGTCGACCTCGGGGTTGGACAGCCGGCCCTGGCGGAACTCCGTGATCGTCACCGCCCGGCCGCCGCGCAGCCTCAACGGCGCCTGCTGGGTGATCGTGTAGGTGAGGTTCAGGCGTACGTTGCGGCCCTTGCTCGCGATGTAGCCGAGGGTGCCGCCGCCGGTCTGGCCCTCCGCGTACGCCAGGTCGAGCACGACATTGCCGTGACGGTCGAGCCGGGCCGCCGTGACCGGGCGGTCCAGGTCGTACTCGCTGAAGATCTGATCGCCGGGAGCGATGGGGATCGGGCTGGTGGCCTTGGCGTGCACGGTGAACGTGCCCGTCGAAAGGCTCGCCGGGTCCACGCGGCCGAGCGCCGCCGTGTGCAAGGTGACCGAGGTGACCTGTTCGCCGCCGTCGAGCACCTCGGCGTCGAGCCGGAAGCTGACCCGCGCGCCCCCGTGCTGGGCGCCGGCGTTGGCCGCGGCGGGCAGGGTGAGACCGGCGGCGGCGCCCGCGCCGGCGGCCAGCACGGCGCGCCGGCTGATCGGCATGGTCATGGGGACTCCCTTTTGGTTTCGGCTTCCTTACGACCTCGTTACAGTGATGTCGGTCTATCACGGATGCATCGGTCGGCGGAAGATCCCGGCGTGATCGCAGGCCGCCTCGACACGCCCGGGGTGGGCGGTGCGCGGCGCCGGCGGTGCGGCGGCGTGGGCGGTGCGGCGGCGCGGGCGGTGCGCGGCGTGGCGGTTTGGCTGTGAGCAGTGGGCGTGGGCGGCGGCTCCGGGATCCTGCGGGTGGGGGAGGCGGGGAGGCGCACGGGGGTGTCGGTTAGGTTTTCGGGGTGAGCGGTCGGAGCATGCGCCTGCATGTGGGGTGTGCGCAGTGGACGCACAAGGCGTGGCCGGTGTCGGCCGGGGAGAAGCTGCGCTCGTACGCGGAATGGTGCAACGCCGTCGAGGGGAACACGACGTTCTACGCCACGCCGTCCCGCGAAACGACTACCGGCTGGGCCGACCAAGCACCGGAGCACTTCCGATTTGTCCTGAAATTTCCGCGCAAGGTGACGCATGACGAGCGGCTCGGCGCGAGCGGTGACGAGGCCCGACGGATCTTCCTGGAAGCGATCGAACCGCTGGGGGAGCGGATCCACGCGCTCTGGATTCAGCTCCCCGCCTCGTTCGGCCCGTCCGATTTGTCAACATTGGATGGCTTCCTCCGACGCCAGCCCGGCGAATACAGATACGCGGTGGAGGTTCGCCACCCCACCTTCGCCGACAACCCCCGCGACCTGCACCGGATCCTGTCCGGCAACGGCGCCGAGCTGGTCCCCTTCGACACGAGCGTCATGTTCGCGAGCCCGCCCACCAGCGAGGCCGAGCGCGACGCCTGGTCGAAAAAACCCCGTTTGCCCGTACGTCCCCACGCCCTCACCGATTTCCCGATCGTCCGCTACCTGGGCCGCGACGACCCCGCCCGTACGGTCGAGGGCTGGCAACGCTGGCTTCCAGTGATCGCTCGCTGGCTGCGGGAAGGCCGTTCGCCGACGGTCTTCGTGCACACCCCGGACAACGCCGAAGCCCCGTCCCTCGCCCGCCGCTTCCACGCCGAGGTGGCCGCCCTCGTACCGGGTCTGGAACCCCTCCCCGAGCCCCAGCCGACAACCCTGTTCTGACGCCGCCCGGCGGCGGCAGGTCGTCCGGCAGGCGGCAGGTCGCCCGGGAGCAGGGGCCGCCCGGCCCGGCGGCGAGAAAACGCTCGGCCCGGCAGCGATGAATCCGGACCTCCCGCCCGGTCCTACCGACGATGATGTCCGGCACCGGCGAGAACACGGGAGTCCGCATGCCCACCGTCCAGGCGATCCTCAGCACCCCGAACTTCGAGCGGCAACGCGCCTTCTACGAGGGACTGTTCGGCGCCGTGCAGACCATGCGTTACCCCGAGCAGGGCGAGGTCTTCTACGCCGGGTTCACGATCGGCGACTCGGTGCTCGGCCTGGTCAACGAGCCCGGCAAGGACAAGAGCCCCACCCCGGGCTTCGCGCTGAGCGTCGAGGTCGACGACGTGGACGCGCTGCTGGCGACAGTCGAGGCGAACGGTGGCCGCGTGCTCGGCCCGCCGAACGACATGCCGTGGGGTCAGCGGGTGGCCCACGTCAACGACCCCGACGGCAACATGGTCAACCTGACCAGCGGCGGCTCAGAGGGTCAGGGTCTGGCGGGGTGACCGGCCGTACGCGGCCCGGTAGTCGGCCGCGAAGTGGCTCGAACTCAGGTAACCCCACCGGCGGGCGATCGCGCCGACCGTGTCGCCGTCGGTGGGGTCGGCGGACAGCAGTTCGCGGTGGGCCCGGTCGAGCCGGCAGCGGCGCAGGTAAGCCATCGGGGTGGTGTCGAGGTGGCGGCGGAACGCGGCCTGCAGCGCGCGGGGCGTGACCCGGGCGGCTTCGGCTATCCGGTTCGCGGTGAGCGGCTCGGCCAGGTGCGACTCGATGTACGCGTTCTGCCCGGGAACGGAAGTGACTACGCCAGAAACGTATCAGCGGGCGGGGGCCGGATGCTTTTCCAGGGCGTCCCGAAACGTCGTCGCGCGGAGCGCAGCGTTGATGCCGAGCCAGCGGATCGGCTCCGGTTCCCAGGGGCGGGACCGGTGGCCGACCCAGGGCAGTCCGGTCCGTTCGGTCTCGTGGCCGGCGATCAGGTCGGCCAGCGTACGCCCGGCCAGGTTGGCCGCCGCCACGCCGTCGCCCACGTAACCCCCGGCCCAGGCGAGACCGTCTCGCAGCCCTACGCTGGGCATCCAGTCGCGCGGGATGCCGAGCGGGCCACCCCACCGGTACGCGATCTCGGGTTTGATGCCGAACATGCCACCCAATGTCCGGCGCAGACTTTCGAAAACCGAGGGCACCTGGTCGTACGAGGGCTCGACGCGCGACCCGAAATGGTAGGGCGCCCCGCGTCCGCCGAAGGCGAACCGGTCGTCGGCCGTACGCTGGCCATAGATGATCATGTGGCGTTCGTCGGTGAACGTCTCGCGCCGGGCCAGGCCGATGCGTTCCCAGTCGGAGGCCGGCAGCGGCTCGGTCGCGATCATCAGGGAGTAGACCGGCGCCAGCGCGCGGCGGTGACCGGGCAGCTGGGCCGTGTAACCCTCGAGCGCCCGCACCACCGTGCCGGCCGTGACGGTGCCCCGATCGGTCACCACCGAGCCGCGGGAAAGGGACAAGACCCTGGTGTCCTCGTAAATGTCGACACCGCGCTCGGCCACGGTGGAGGCAAGCCCACGTACGAGGCGGGCGGGATGCAGGGCGGCACAATCGGGGCTGTAGACGCCGCCGAGCACGTCGGTCGCGTTGCAGATCGCCGCCGCTTCCTCCCGCGGCAGGAAACCGTTGGCACGCCGGGCCCGTCGCAGCTGCGCGGGGGAGCGCGCCAGCGAGATCGTCCCGCCCTTGGCGTAGTGGCAGTCGATGCCCTCCGCGGCGGCGACCCGCCCGACCTCGTCGACGGCGCCGGCCAGGGCCACATGCATCGCCAGTGCGCGCTCGGGACCGTACCGCCGCGCCAGCTTGGCCTCGCTCACCGGGAACAGTCCGGACGCCCATCCGCCGTTGCGTCCGGACGCGCCGAACCCGCAGTACTGCGCCTCGAGCACCGCGACCCGCAGCGAGGGCGCGGCCTGGGAGAGGTAGTACGCCGTCCACAATCCGGTGTAGCCGCCCCCGGCGATGGCCACGTCGTACGACCGGTCGCCCGGCAACGGCGGTCGCGGCGTCACCGGCCCGAGGGTGCTCAGCCAGAAGGACGGCGTCATCGCGTCCCCAGGCGTACGTCTGTTTGGCCAGCTTGAGATACATGAACGTCTCGCAGGCGATGACGCCCTTGACCGCCCGGACCTTCTCGTTCAGCAGGTCGAGCAGGTGCTCGTCGTCGGTGCAGACGAGCTCGACGAGCAGGTCGAAGCCGCCGGCGCAGACCACCACGTAGTCGACCTCGGGGATCGCGGCGATCTCGTCGGCGATGGCGCGCAGATCGCCGTTGACCTTGAGGCCGACCATCGCCTGCCGTGCGAAGCCGAGTGTGAGCGGGTCGGTCACCGCCACGATCTGCATGAGACCGCCGTCGAGCAGACGCTGCACCCGCTGGCGCACGGCCGCCTCGGAGAGGCCGATCGTCTTCGCCAGCGTCGCGTAGGACATTCGCCCGTCGCGCTGCAGGTGCTCGATGATCTGCTTGTTGATGTCGTCGAGTGCCACGTCCGCCGTCACGCCGCGATTCTTCACGCCGGACCCCGCGACGGCAATCGCATCACTCGCCTGGTTCGCGACCGGCGACGGAATCCGCACCGGAACGCCTCCCCTCAGTTCTCGCGGCATGTGCGTTTATCGCAGAGTTGATCGCCCTTGACAAGCTTTTCCGTGGCATCGACGCTCTTGGGGCACGGTTTCAGTTCCGCCGTGCCGGACGAAAGGCTCATTCATGCGCATCCTCGCCGTCGGAGCGGGCGGTGTCGGATCCGCCGCCGCGCTGATCGCGGCCCGTCGCGACTTCTTCGACCTGTTCGTCGTCGCCGATTACGACCTCGGCCGCGCGGCGGGCGCCGCCTCCCGCACGGGCGACGACCGGTTCGTCCCGGCCAAAATCGACGCGTCGAGTGCCGAGGCGGTCGCCGCGCTCTGCCGCGAGCACGAAATCACCCACGTGTTCAACGCCGTCGATCCGCGTTTCGTCATGCCCGTCTTCAACGGGGCAGCGGCCGCCGGCGCCGATTACCTCGACATGGCGATGTCATTGTCCAAACCCCACCCCCTTTCCCCGTACGAGGAAACCGGCGTGAAACTGGGTGACGAGCAGTTCGCGGCCGCCGCGCAGTGGGAGGCGGCCGGACGACTGGCCCTGGTCGGCATCGGTGTCGAACCGGGGCTGTCCGACGTCTTCGCCAAATACGCCGCCGAGCACCTGTTCTCCGCCATCGACGAGATCGGTGTGCGGGACGGCGCGAACCTGGTCGTCGAGGGGCACGAGTTCGCGCCGTCGTTCTCGGTGTGGACGACCATCGAGGAGTGCCTAAACCCTCCGGTGATCTACGAGCGTGGCCGTGGCTGGCACACCACCGAGCCGTTCGCCGAGCCCGAGGTGTTCGACTTCCCCGGCGGCATCGGGCCGGTCGAGTGCGTGCACGTCGAGCACGAGGAGGTGCTGCTGATCCCGCGCTGGGTCGACGCCGGCAGGGTCACCTTCAAGTACGGGCTGGGCGCCGAGTTCATCGACGTGCTCAAGACGTTGCGCAAGCTCGGCCTGGACAGGACCGAGCCCGTACGGGTCAAGGGTGTTGACGTCTCTCCCCGCGATGTCGTGGCGGCCGTGCTGCCCGACCCGGCGACGTTGGGCGACCGGATGACCGGCAAGACCTGTGCCGGCACGTGGGTCAAGGGCCGTGGCAAGGACGGCGAGCCGCGTGAGGTCTACCTGTATCACCTGGTCGACAACGAGTGGTCGATGAGCGAGTACGGGGCTCAGGCCGTCGTCTGGCAGACCGCCGTCAACCCGGTCGTGGCCCTCGAACTGCTCGCCGCCGGAGTGTGGACGGGCGCGGGCGTGCTCGGGCCCGAGGCGTTCGACCCGGTTCCGTTCCTCGACAAGCTCGTCGAATACGGCTCGCCCTGGGAACTGCAAGAGCGGTAGGAACGTGGGGGTGGTCCGCCAACCACCCCCACGGGCTCAGTGCGTCGCTGCGTTTGCCCGCTCCGGCAACCGGCAGTCGTCACGCGGAGCCGAGCGACGCCATCAAACAGCGTGCATGACGTGCTTGATGCGGGTGTAGTCCTCGAGGCCGTACACGGAAAGGTCCTTGCCGTGGCCTGAATGCTTGAACCCGCCGTGCGGCATCTCGGCCACCAGCGGGATGTGGCAGTTGACCCACACACAGCCGAAGTCGAGCCGCTGCGTCATCCGCATCGCGCGGGCGTGGTCCTTCGTCCACACCGAGGAGGCCAGGCCGTACTCCACGCCGTTGGCCCAGGCGACCGCCTCGTCCTCGTCGCTGAACTGCTGGACGGTGATGACCGGGCCGAAGATCTCGTCCTGGATCGCCTCGTCGGTCTGCTTCAGGCCCGAGACGACCGTCGGGGCGTAGTAGTAGCCGCGGTCGCCCACCCGGACGCCGCCCGCGTTGAGCGTCGCGTGGTCGGGGAGCCTCTCGACGAAACCGGTGACCCGCTCGAACTGGCGGCTGTTGTTCAGCGGCCCGTACAGCACGTCCTCGTCGTCGGCGGCGCCCGTCTTGGTGGACTTGGCCTGCTCGGCCAGCGCGGCCACGAAGTCGGAGTAGACCCGCGGGGAGGCCAGCACCCGGGTGGCGGCGGTGCAGTCCTGGCCCGCGTTGAAGTAGCCCCCGACGGCGATCGCCTCGGCCGCGGCCGCGATGTCGGCGTCGTCGAAGACCACCACCGGGGCCTTGCCGCCCAGCTCGAGGTGGGTGCGCTTGAGGTCGGCCGAGGCGGCCTCGGCGACCTCCATGCCGGCCCGGACCGAACCGGTGATCGACACCATCTGCGGGGTCTTGTGGGTGACCAGCGCGCGGCCGGTGTCGCGGTCGCCGACCACCACGTTGAGCACGCCGGGCGGCAGGAACTCGGCCGCGATCTCGGCCAGCATGACCGTGGTGACCGGGGTGGTGTCGGAGGGTTTCAGCACCACCGTGTTGCCCGCCGCGATCGCCGGAGCCAGTTTCCAGACGGCCATCATCAGCGGGTAGTTCCACGGCGTGACCTGCGCGCACACGCCGATCGGCTCACGCCGCACGTAGCTTTCGAAACCCGCCAGGTATTGGCCCGCCGAGCGGCCCTCGAGCAGCCGGGCGGCGCCCGCGAAGAACCGGATCTGGTCGACTGCCGGGGGCAGTTCCTCGCTCGCGGTCAGCCCGAGCGGCTTGCCCGTGTTGCGCGACTCCGCCTCGACCAGCTCGCCCGCCCGCGCCTCGACGGCGTCGGCGAACTTCAGCAGCGCCTGCTGCCGTTCGCTGGGCGTGGTGTTGCGCCACTTCTCGAAGGCCGACGCGGCGGCGCCCATCGCCTTGTCGACGTCGGCCGGACCGGAGACCGGGGCGGACGCGAACACCTCACCGGTGGCCGGGTCGATCAGATCGTCGTAGCGGCCCTCGGCGGGCGCGGCCGGCTCGCCGCCGATGAAGTTGTGCAGCACGGTCTTGGCGGTCACACGATCTCCAGACGCAGATCTCCACTGTTTTGCCGACATCCTTCCACTGATTCCGTCGCTGACAAGACCCTCATCCGACGACTTCCGTTTTCCGTCTCAGCAGGGTGGCCGCGCGGCCGAAGCGGAAGGAGTGGGGCCGACAGCGGGGGCGACCGGTGCGGACGGCCGGCTGAGCGACGCCGCCCGCCTGTCGCGCCTGCGCGCCACCGGGATGTTCGACGGCGTCGCCTGCCCGTCGCTCGACCGCCTGGCCCGGGCGGCCGCCCACCAGCTGGGCGCCTCGCAGGCATTGGTCTCGTTGGTCGGATCGGACCGGCGCCGGGTCGTGGGGCACTTCGGCACCCCGCCCGAGCGCACGTTCTGCCGGATCGTCGTCGACACCGACGCCCCCCTGATGATCAGCGACGCCCGCGCCGACGACCGGGTGACGGGGCATCCCGCGCTCGCCGACGGCGTCATCGCGTACGCGGGTTTCCCGATCCGCAGCTCGGACGGCTACCCGCTCGGCGCGTTCGGCGTGCTGGACAACCAGCCGCGCGACTGGACGCCCCGGGAGCTGCTGCTCGTCGAGGACCTGGCCGCCGTGGCCGAGAGCGAGATCGTGTTGCGGACCCAGGAGCGCGAGCTGGCCATGACCGCCGAACGGCTGGGCGGCATGCTCGAGAACGCCCCCGACGCGCACGTCGCGATCGACGCGTACGGGGTCGTGACGGGCTGGAACACCGCCGCCGAGAAGATCTTCGGCTATCCCGCGGCCGACGCGGTGGGCCGCCCGGTGGCCGACCTGATCATCCCGGATCGGTTCGTGAGCGCCCACGCGGCCGGGCTGGCCCGGATGCACAGCGGCGGCCCGTCCACGCTCATCGGCCGGCGTGTCGAGCTGGTCGCGCGTAACCGCGACGGCGCCGAGTTCCCCGTCGAGATGGGTCTCGTCCGGGAGGGCAGCGGGTTCCACGCGTTCCTGCACGACATCACCGACCGGCAGGCCGAGCGCCGCCGGTTCGAACACGAGCGGGCCTTCCTGCGGGCGCTGCTCGACAACCTCGTCACCGGGGTCGGCGCCCGCGACGAGGACGGCCGGCTCACCCCGTTCAACCGCGCGCTGCGCGACATCCACAGGCAGGGGTGAACGAGGAGCCGCCGGCTGGCCTGCTTGTTTCCCGGCGAACCGGGTCGTGGGGCGGCGATGATCGTTGAAGGTCGAGACAGGCACACCGAGGAGGTCGAACGGATGCGCGCGCTGGTGCGGGTCGTGGTCGCTGGGGCGGTCGTTGCCGCCGGGATCGCGATGGGTGGGCCCACGTCCGCGGCGGTGACGTACGACCCGCAGACCAAGAAGGGCTACGTCGGACGGGCCGACCTGCTCGCTGCGTTCGGCTGGGACGACGCCACCCTCAAGGCGAGGGCCGCGGGAATCGTCTTCAACCACGACTTCTGGACCGACGACACGTACGCGGTCACGTGCGGCAAGCGGACGTTCCCGCTGGTGCACCACCGCGAGTTCGGCCGGTACGAGCTGTTCGACGCGGCGGTGAGCGACAAGGGGCGCGGGGCCAGGGGCTACACCGGCAAACTGGCCGGGTTCTGGCTGACCGGGCCCCGCTTCGGCATCTCGGGCACCACTGCCGGCCCCGCGCCCGGGCAGCCCTGCCCCGACGACGCCACGAGCAAAATCACCAAGGCCACGCTCACGGCGACGTCGAAGGGCTGGGCACTGCAGGCTGGCTCCGGCGACCTGACCCGGCAACTGAGGACGGGGACGACGCCCGCCTAACGGAACCGCGGGACCAGTTCCTCGGCCAGGCGCAGCAGCGGGGCGTGGTCGTAGGCGACCCGCGGGATGTAGAACAGCACGTAGTCCGCGCCCGCCTCGGCCACCCGCTCGACCCGGGCGATCGTGTCGGCCGTGGACTCGGCCAGGTCGAGCTCGATCGTGGTCGACTTGGTGATCGCGTCGTAGTCGCGTCCCAGGCGGTCGCAGTGCTCCCGCAGCACGCCAAGCTTGTGCCGCACCAGCTCCGGGTCGCCGCCGCCCACGTTGCAGCCGTCGGCGTACTGAGCGACCAGCTTCAGCGTCACCTTCTCGCCGCCACCACCGAGCCAGAAGTCGGGCTTGCGGCGGGGCTGGTTGATGGGCTGGTCGATCGCGTAGTGCTTGCCGGAGAAGACCGGCCTGTCCTCGGTCCACATCTTGTGGATGACCTCGACGGCCTCGCGGAACTCGCCCATCCGCTGCGGCACGTCCTTCCACTCGTAGCCGTACGCCTTCCACTCGTGCTCGTACCAGCCCGCGCCCAGGCCCGCGATCAGCCGGCCCTTCGACGCGACGTCGACCGTGGACGCGATCTTCGCGTACAGGGAAGGTTGCCGGTAGCCGTTGCAGCCCACCATCTGGCCGATCCGCACCCGGCTGGTGTCGCGGGCCAGGGTGGAGGTCGCCGTCCAGCACTCGAAAACGGTGTTCAACGTGGGCTCGGGAACGGTGTGGAAGTGGTCGTAGAGCCAGATCGCATCCCACGGGCCGGCGTCGGCGACCCGCGCCACCTCGGTCATCGCCTCGTACTGCTCGACCGGGTCGGCGATCTCGACCAGGTCCATCTTCCAGCCCTGCGGCACGAACACCCCGAAACGTACGCTCATGCGATCAACCTAATCGACGCTCGGCAAACCCCGCGGACGGTACGAGTGTGTCGGTGAATCACGTGTCACGGGGGAGCAGGACGGGATGTGCTACCCAGCTCTGGGCGCCGTCCGCCGGCGTTCCCGGCCGGTCGCCCGCCGTCGTCGGTTGATCGAGGTGATCGTCGGGCGTCCGTGTGGAACAGCGGATCAGTCAGCAGCCGCGCGGATGGCCTCGGCCACCACGTCGGCGGTGGCCATGCGCAGGTGTTCGACGTCGATCTCGGCCGCCAGTTCTCCGGTGGCCAGGGCGACCACGGCGTCGCCGTCGTAGCCGGTGTGGACCGGGTTCAGGGCTCGGGCGAAGCCGGTGTGGGCGCTCTGGGCCAGCAGGTTGCAGGCGGTCTTGTCGAGCTTGGCGTCGGTCAGCACCACGCCGATGGTGGTGTTGGCCATGGGGAAGGGCGGCGCGCCCCGCGGGTTCGCGGCGTTCGTGCCGAGCGGGTCCGTGGCGGGGGACGCCGGGTTCCGGGGTGCCGCGCCGGGTGTGTTCGCTGCCGGGAACGGTGACGGGGCGGGTGCCAGATCGGTCGCCGGTGCTGTGCCCGGCAGCACGATGTCGCCCCACGCGTTGACGGCGATCACCGCCACGATCGACGCCGGTCCGGCCTGGCCGCGCGCCACACCGAGGCCCCCGGGATTCAGTTCGCCGCGCCACTTTCCTGTTGTGGCGCCGGTGCCCGCGCCGACCCGGCCGGCGCCGAACGGCTTTCCCGACAGCGCTGCCAGCGCTGCCGCGCGGCCGGCCGCGGTGAAGTCGGGCGGGTCGGCCACCGTGGCGTCGAACAGGGACATGCCTACGACGATCGGGACCGGGCCCGCCGGGGTGGGGAAGCCGAGGCCGCGGGAACGCAGCAGCCGCATCACGCCGTCGCCGGCCGCAAGGCCGAAAGCCGACCCGCCCGAGAGCACGACAGCGTCGACGCGGCCGACCATGCGTACGGGATCCAGCAGCGCGAACTCACGGGTGGCGGGGGCGCCGCCGCGTACCTCGCCGGAGCCGACCGTGCCCGGTGGCGCAAGGATGACCGTTACGCCCGTGTTGTCGCCGGTCCAGTGGCCGGCCCATGCGGAGAGAAGCTGCGGTCCGCTCATCCACCCATGATCCGCCCCGCCCGGAGGCGAGCAAGGCAAGGGGCCGCCGGGCGGCTCAACTGGTGCGCAGGGTGCGCATGGCCGGGGCCACGCGGGCCAGCTCGTCGAGCATCGTGGTGGCGGCGGCCGTCGTGACGTCGGTCGGCTGGAACTGGCCGTCGTGTACCAGGCTGTGCACGAACGGGATGTTGACCGCCGCGGGGATCAGGAACAGGCGGAGCGCGTACGCCGCACCGGTGAGCGCCATGGCCGAGCGCGTGCCGGCCGAGACGCCGCCGTAGCTGACCACGCTGGCGGGCTTGTAGCTCCACTCGGCGTGCAGGTAGTCGAGGGCGTTCTTGAAGGCCGCACCCAGCCCGTAGTTGTACTCGGGGATCACGAACACGATGGCGTCGGCCGCGGCGACCTTCTCGCTCCAGCGCTTGGTGTGCTCGTTCTGGTAGTTCCGCAAGCGTGGGTGGTGCGGCTCGTCGAGCAGGGGCAGGGCCTCCTCGGCCAGGTCGGCCACAGTGACCTGGAACCCGCCGTGCGCCTTGGCCGCGTCGACGAACCACTCGGCCACCGTGGGACCGATCCGGCCCGGCCGCGTGCTTCCGATGACGACCAGCAGATTGAGCTCGCTCATGTTTGTCCCTCGCGCATGGAGAATTTGCTTGAGCAAACACTAGCGCCGCCGCCGGGCCGGCGCGAACGTGACGCGTTATCCGGGCGGCGACTACGAGGGGATCGCCCGTAACGCGTACGGGATCCTGGGCAGCGCCTCGTTGCTGGTCGAACTCTCCGACCTGCCGGCCGCGCAGACCGAGTTCCAGATCAATTCCGCGTACGTGTCGATGGTGTCCACGGTCAAGGCGGCGGCCGACGGCTCGCTGTGGCGCGCGGACCCCGCACGGGCCGACAGCATCCCGGCCCGGGGCCCCGCGATCGGCTCGGACCTCGTGCGGGCGGATGCCGCCTGACCGCAGTCGGCTCGGCCCCTCGAGGAGGAAGCCCTCGCGCGGGCGAACGCCGCCTGACCCGCTATCGTTCGCGGCATGGGGGGTGCCGGGAACCTGGGGCTCGAGCTGCGGGGTCTGCGGCACGCGTTCGGTTATCCGCCGGTAGAGCAGGCGCGCGACGACGGGCTGCTCGCCGTCGGGGGCGACCTCAGCCCCGAACGGCTGCTGGTGGCGTACGCGAACGGGATTTTTCCCTGGCCCTCGCCGGGTTCGGAAGTGCTGCCGTGGTTCTGCCCGAGCCCCCGTACGGTCCTGGTGCCCGGGCAGATCACGGTGGGCCGCAGCCTGCGCAAGGTGGTGCGGCGGGCGCCGTTCCGGCTGACCTACGACCACGCTTTCGGTGACGTGATCCGGGCCTGCGCCGCCGCGCCGCGGGCCGAAGGGGGCACGTGGATCGTGCCGGGCATGGTGCAGGCCTACGTCCGGCTGCACGAGCTGGGGTTCGCCCACTCGGTCGAGGCGTGGGACGGCGACCGGCTGGTCGGCGGCCTGTACGGGGTCTCGCTGGGCGCGGCGTTCTTCGGCGAGTCGATGTTCCGGCGCGCGAACGACGCCTCGAAGCTGGCCCTGGTCGAGCTGCTGGACCAGCTGCACGCCTGGGACTACGGGTTCGTGGACTGCCAGATGATGACCCCGCACGTACGCCGCCTCGGCGCGCAGGAGTGGGAGCTCGACCACTTCCAGGCGCAGCTACACAAGGCGCTGGAGCGGGAGACCCGGCGCGGGCCGTGGTCCCCCGGCTCCGATCGTCGCTAGTCCGTCACGCGACGGTGGCCGGGAAGCGGTGCCACACCCGGTGCTTGGCCAGCAGCGGCTGCAGCTCGGTCAGCGCCGCCGTGCCAGAGCCGGCGCTGAACACGCCCGGGGTCCCGGCGACGCCGGCCTGGGCCAGCACCTCGGCGCCGCCGCCCCACGCGCCGATCGCCTTCGAGTGCCGCCACGCCTCCTCGACCAGCAGCAGCACCCGCGGGTCGACGGTGACCGAGGCCCCGGCGCCTGCCTTCGCGTCCCCCGCCGGGATGGCGTCGGGAGCGGGGGCCGGTGCCCCCGCGACCAGGATGGCGTCGAACTCGATCGAGCGGGCGGTGGCGAAGGTGCGCTGCACGGTCACGCCGCCCACCTCACCGCCGTGCGGAGCGATGATCAGCGGCACCATGCCGGCGCTGAAGATCGCCGTACGCACCGCGGCCACCCCGTCGAGCCCGGCTGCCGGGTCGACGACGATGCCGATCAGCCGGCCGTCGGCGGGCCACTCGCCGGTCACCTGCGACAGCGCGGGGCTCGGCTCGACCTCGGCGAACGGCGCCACCGGCTCCGGCACGGGCAGGCCCAGACCGGTCGCGACCTGCTCGCACAGCACCGGGTCGATGTTGGCCAGGCACTGCACCTGACGTTCCTTGACGGCCTGCTCGTAGCACTTGCCCAGCTCGAACGTGTACGCCCGGACGATGTGCTCCTTCTCGACCGGCGACATGCTCTGCCAGAACTGGCGGACCTGGCTGTAGTGGTCGTCGAACGAGACCGGGTTCTCGCGCACCTTGGTCGACTCGGCCACCCGTACTTCAATGTCCAGGAAACCCTCGTCGGTGGTGAACGGGTTGCCGCCGTCGAGCGAGTTCGGCCGGTACGGCGCCACGCCGCCGTGCACCGCGTGCTGGTGGAAACCGTCGCGCAGCATGTCGTTGACCGGCGCGTGCGGGCGGTTGATCGGGATCTGCATGAAGTTGGGACCGGCGAGCCGGCTGAGCTGCGTGTCCAGGTACGAGAAGAGGCGGCCCTGCAGCAGCGGGTCGTTGGTGACGTCGATGCCGGGCGGCAGGTGCCCGAGGTGGAACGCGACCTGTTCGACCTCGGCGTGGAAGTTGGTCGGCACCCCGGTCAGCACCAGCTTGCCGACCGGCTGCACCGGGGCCAGCTCCTCCGGCACGATCTTGGTGGCGTCGAGCAGGTCGATGCCCGCGAACGTCTCCTCCGGGGTGTCCGGGAAGACCTGCAGGCCCAGTTCCCACTCGGGGAACGCGCCGGCCTCGATCGAGTCGTACAGGTCGCGGCGGTGGAAGTCGGGGTCCACGCCCGCGGCGATCTGCGCCTCCTCCCACTCCAGCGAGTGCACGCCGAGCTTGGGCTTCCAGTGGAACTTGGCCAGCACCGTCTCGCCGGCCTCGTTGATCAGGCGGAACGTGTGGACGCCGAAGCCCTCCATGTGCCGGTACGAGCGCGGGATGCCCCGGTCCGACATGTTCCACATCGTGTGGTGCTGGGCCTCGGTGTGCAGCGAGACGAAGTCCCAGAACGTGTCGTGCGCGCTCTGCGCCTGCGGGATCTCGCGGTCGGGGTGCCACTTGGCCGCGTGCACGATGTCCGGGAACTTGATCGCGTCCTGGATGAAGAACACCGGGATGTTGTTGCCGACCAGGTCGAACGTGCCCTCGTCGGTGTAGAACTTGGTGGCGAAGCCGCGGGTGTCGCGCACGGTGTCGGCCGAGCCGCGCGAGCCGAGAACGGTCGAGAACCGTACGAAGACCTGGGTCTCTTTGCCCTTGGCGAGGAACCCGGCCTTGGTGATCTCGGTGGCCGTGCCGTACCCGGTGAACATGCCGTGTGCCCCGGCCCCGCGGGCGTGCACGACCCGCTCGGGGATGCGCTCGTGGTCGAAGTGCGTGATCTTCTCGCGGAAGTGGTGGTCCTGCAGCAGGATCGGCCCGCGCGGCCCGGCCTTGAGCGAGTGGTCGGTGTCGCGCAGCCGCGCGCCCTGCGAGGTGGTCAGGAACTCGCCCTGCTGCGACTTGCTGACCTTGGGTGCTCCGGTGGGTGCTCCGGTCGGCGTGACGGTCTCGGGAGCGTCCTGCTCGCTCTTGGGCGGCGGCGGCCCGACCGGCGTGGTCGGCTCCTCGACGGCCGGAGTCCGGCTGCCCGGCGCGCCCGGCACGCGGTCGGTCAGCGCCTCCGACACCTTCGCGGCGGCTGCCTCCACGACGTCCTTGACCTTCTTGGCGGGCTTGCTACTGCTCATCGGTGGGCGCTCCTCCTGGTGTTGTTGCTGCCGGAGCCACGCCTACCCGGGGAAAGTACCGACAAACTGGAGTAGATCCGGAAAATCCCGCGCGCCGGCCCCGGCGGAGCCTCCGACATGCCCGCAGGGGCCGCGAACAAACCGATCCGTGTCCCCGGCGGGAGGTTCGCTCAGTCCGATCACGAACAGGTAGCTGTCCCCGGCGGGCCGTGCGCGCTACTACGGAGACGTGAAGTCGCCAGCAGGGAGGTGAGTGATGCCGTCCGACGAGTGGGAATCCGGCATCTTCGGGCCGGTGCGGACCGGTTGGCGCGAGTCCACCCTGACCAGGGCCGCGGAGATCGAGGCGATGGCGGCGTCGATGCGGACGGACGACTCGCCCGGGGAGGCGACGCTGTTCCAGGCCATCGATCGGCACATCAAGGCCGCCCGGGAGGCCGCGATCTCGGCGCCGCTGAAACCGCGGCGGTGGCTGCGGCATCCCCGCGCCGGCGGCGCCCTCGAACGAGCCCTGAGCAACCTCGACGCCGCCGAGACGCTGCTGCTCAACGTGGCGACACCGGCGTACCTGCTCGGCATGATCCCGAGCATCCTGAACAAGGTCCAGCACCATCTGGATCCCACCGACCCCCGGCGCCAGTACCTGGAGCAGGCGGCGGACCGGCTGGGCGTCACGGACCCCTTTGCCGGCACCCCGCACCAACGGCTGGCCGCCCTCGGCGACGCACGTCACGAGATCATCGCCGCCATGCGGGCCGCCCAGTCGGCCGCCCATCGCGAGCAGGTGCAGCTCCGGAACTTCCGGAACGTCATCGCCTGGACGACCTTCTCGATGACGGTTGTGGCGATCGGGGTGGCGATCGCGGGCTTCGTGGGTCACACCCAGATCCCGCTCTGCTTCACGCCGCAGGAAGGCGCCTGGGCGGTGGTGGTGTGCCCCACCGCCGAGTCGGACCCGTTCCCGTCGGACAGGCTCGCCTCCGTGACCGGCGCGCCGCCGGCCGCGCCCGCCGACATCGACGTGTACGTCGAGCGGACGGCGAAACCGTGGGACCTCGCCATCGTCGAGCTCATGGGACTGGTCGCCGCGGCGGTGGCGGCCGCACTGTCGATCCGGGGCATCCGCGGGTCGGCCGAGCGCCACGGCGTGCTCGTGTGGCTGGCGGCGCTCAAACTCCCCACCGGCGCGGTGACCGCCTTCGCCGGGCTCATGCTGATGCGGGGCCAGTTCGTCCCGGGTCTGAGCGCCCTCGACAACTCCGCGCAGATCCTCGCCTGGGCGCTGGTCTTCGGCTACGCGCAGCAGCTGTTCACGCATCTGGCCGATCGGCAGGGTCAGGCCGTGCTGAGCGGCATGCGGTCGACCGCCGCGGTGCAGCCGCCGTCCCCAGCGCCGCCCTCGTCGCGCCGCCCGGTGGAAACCGGCCCGGCCGCGCCGGCCCAGTGATCAGCCGGACTCGGAGTCTCGTGCCGGCCTGGTGATCAGCAGGCCTGGGAGTCCCGTGCCGGCCCGGTGATCAGCCGCACTCGGAGTCCCGTGCCGGCCCGGGCAGGTCGCTGATCAGGCGGAGGTGGGGGCCGGGCCGGTCGAGTCGCGGACCACCAGGGTGTGGCCGGTGAAGCGGCGGCGGGGCCGGGCCGCGGGCGGGCGCAGCGCCAGCGCGAGGGCCATCTTGCCCATGTCGGTCATCGGCAGGCGGATGGTGGTGAGGCTGGGGGCCAGGTCGGCCGCGACCGAGACGTCGTCGAAGCCGACCACCGACATGCGTTCGGGCACGGGAACGCCGTGGGCCCGCAGTGTGGACAGCACGCCCATGGCCATGGCGTCGTTGAGGGCGATGATCGCCGTCGTCGCGGGGTGGTCGCGCAGGATCCGTTCGGTGGCGGCCACGCCGCCGTCGCGGGTGAAGTCGGTGTGGATGACGGGCAGGCCGGTCGGCGACAGTCCCGCCTCGGCCAGGGCCGCCGCGACCCCGGCCATCCGGTCGACGACCGTGTTGAGGTCGGCCGTGCCGGCGGCGACGGCGATGCGCCGGTGGCCGAGTTCGAGCAGGTGCCGGCCGAGGGCCTTGCCGCCGGCCTCGTTCTCGGGCAGCACCGCGTCGACGCCGAGGGAGTGCCGGCCGATAACGGCGACCCGGCCCCCGCCGCGGACGTAGGCCGACAGTTCGTCGCGGGCGGCGGCCTCGTGGCGGGTGTCGGCGAAACCGGAGCCGGCCACGATGATGATGCGGACCCGCTGGTTGATCAGGTGGCGGATCTGGCGCAGCTCGTGTTCCGGGTCGCGGCCGGAGTGGCAGATCTGCACGAGCAGGCCCTGCTCGTCGGCGACCCGGATGACCCCGCCCGCGATCTCGGAGAAGTACGGGTCGTCGACCTGGTGCACGACCAGCCCGACGGTCGAGCTCGCGCCGCCGGCCAGGGTGCGCGCGTACGGGTTGGCGACGTAGCCCATCTCTTCGGAGATCTGCCGGATGCGGGCGGCGACCTCTTCGCTCACGCCGTCGCGGCCGGCCAGCGCGCGCGAGGCCGTGGCCAGCGAGACGCCGGCGCGTTCGGCGATGTCGACGAGGCGGAGCCTCACACCGGGCTTGGGCATGCGTCAACTCTCCACGACTGATCGCATCGAAAGTTACCGGGGTGTTGCCAGTGACGCATCGATCACTTTAGGCTACGTAAGCGCTTTCGCAAGCGCTTACGTCCCGGCAAAGGAGCTGCGAGGATGCGTTCATCCGTGAGACGTACCACCGGGGCCCTGGTGCTCAGCGCCGCCCTCACGCTCGGCGTCGCCGCGTGCGGCGGGAGCGACGACGGCGGCGGCAACAGCGGCGACGATCCGATCGTCGTGGGCATCTCCCTGCCGCTGACCGGCGACTTCTCCGAGCCCGGCAAGGGTGTTCAGGAGGGGTACGAGGCCTGGGCCAAGATAACGAACGACAAGGGTGGCCTCCTCGGCGGCCGCAAGATCGAGTTGAAGATCCTCGACGACCAGTCCAACGCCGACCGGGTCGTCGCCGACTACGAGCAGCTCATCGGCAGCGACCAGGTCGACCTGGTGGTGGGCCCGTTCTCGACCCGGCTCGTGGTGCCCTCGGCCCGGGTCGCGCAGGAGTACGGCATGCTCTTCGTCGAGCCCGCCGGCGCGGCCGCCGAGGTGTTCAACCAGGGCTTCAAGAACCTGTTCTACGCGGCCCCGGCGGTCGCCGACGACCACTACAACCACCTCGCCGAGCACCTGCTGGCGCTGCCCGAGGGCGAGAAACCCAAGACCGTCGCGTACGCGGCCATGGACGACCCGTTCGCGCAGGGCACCGCGTACGGGCTCAAGAAGAAACTGGAAGCGGGCGGCGTGCGAACCGTCGTCGACGAGGTCTACCCGCCCAACACGACCGACTTCGGCAGCATCGCGGCGAAGATCGCGGCGGCCAAGCCCGACATGGTGGTCGGCGGCTCGCAGTACCAGGACGGCGTCAACCTGATCGTGGCCCTGCAACAGCTGAACTACCAGCCCAGGCTGGCCGCGTTCTCGACCGCCCCGACGAACCCCGAGTTCGCCAAGGCGATCGGCAACAAGACCGAGGGCATCCTCTCGCCCACCGGCTACAGCCAGGACGCGCCGTATCCGAGCAACAAGGAGTTCGTCGAGAAGTTCACCGCCCAGTTCGGCAAGGCGCCCGAGGAGGACCAGGCCAACGGCTACACCACCGGCCAGGTCGTGGCGGCCGCGGTCGAGGCGGCCGGCTGCGCCGAACAAGGCGAATGCCAGCAGAAGATGATCGACTGGCTGCACAGCAACTCGGTCGACACCGTCGTCGGGCCGCTCAGGTGGGACGCCACCGGCAAGCCGCAGGGCGCCCACATGATCCAGCAGTGGATCGGCAACGACATCAAGATCGTCCTGCCGGCCGACGCCAAGGAGGCCGACCTGCTCTATCCCAAGCCGGCCTGGTGATCCGCCGATGCCGTCCGGTGCGCTGCTGTTCCAGAGCATCATCCTCGGTCTGCTCCTCGGCGGGATGTACGCACTGCTCGCCGCGGGGCTGACCCTCTACTTCGGCATCATGCGGGTCGTCATGATCGCCCACTCGGCCTTCCTGATCCTGGCCGCCTACCTGGCCTGGTGGACGAACGACCGCCTGGGCGTCGACCCGCTGCTGTCGCTGGTGGTGACCGTGCCGCTGTTCTTCGGCGCGGGAGTGCTGCTGCAACGGGGACTGCTGTCGCGGCTGCGCCCGGCCACGCTCACGATGATGTCGGTGCTGATCACGTTCGCGATCGCGCTGATGATCGAGGGCCTGCTCGGGTACGCCTTCACCGGCACCCAGCGCCGCATCCGGCTCGGCTACGGCACCGCGAGCTTCGAACTGTTCGGGGCCCGGGTGGCGGTGGTCAAGCTGATCGCGTTCGGCCTCGCGGCGGTCTCGCTCGCGGCGCTGTACGTGCTGATGAAGCGCACCCAGTTCGGCTGGGCGCTGCGGGCCACGATCCAGCACCGGGACGCGGCCCGGCTGGTCGGCATCGACACCGAGCGGACGGCCGGCTTCGGCTTCGGGCTGGGGCTGGCCACCGCGGCCGTGGGCGGCACCGCGCTGTCGCTCGACACCACGATCTATCCCTCGCTGCACTGGCACTGGATCGGGCCGCTGATGGCGATCATCGTGGTCGGCGGTCTGGGCAGCGTGCCCGGCGCCGCGGCCGCCGCCCTGCTGCTGGGCCTGGCCCAGAGCCTGCTGCAGATCCCGATGGGCGCCACCTGGGCGCAGACCGTGTTCTACGTGGCGTTGTTCGCCACCCTGGCCGTCCGGCCGCAGGGATTCTTCGGAGGCCGTCTTGCCCAGCGTTTCTAAAGGCGTTTTCTCGTACGGGCTCCCCGCGCTCGTCCTGATCGCGGCGATCGCGGTCTTCCCGAGCCTGGCCCCCAACCCGTACGTGCTCTCGTCCGGCGTGATCGTCCTCAACTGGGCCGTGCTGGCCACCGCGTGGAACTTCGTCGGCGGCTTCACCGGCTACATCTCGCTCGGCCACGGCGCCCTCGCCGGGCTCGGCGGCTACGCGACCGGACTGCTGATCACCAAGGCGTCCCTGCCCAGTTTCGCCGGCCTGCTCGTGGCGGCTCTGCTCGTGGCGGCGCTCGCCGTTCCCATCGGCTTCGCCGCCCTGCGCGTACGGGGCGCCTCGTTCGTCATCGTCTCGATCGCGCTCGTGCTCATCCTGCTGCTGGTCTTCCAGAGCTGGTCGTCGGTCACCGGCGGCTCCCGCGGGCTGGTGGTGCCGCGGCCGTTCCCGGGCATGCTGCGCCCCGAGCATCACCGCGTCTTCTTCTTCCTGTACGGGGGACTGCTGCTGCTCGCCCTGGCCACATGGTGGCTGCTCGACCGGTCCCGGTTCGGCATGGGGCTCAAGGCGATCCGTGAGGACGAGGACAAGGCCGAATCGCTCGGGACGCCCACGTTCGCGTACAAGCTGACCGTCTTCGTCGTGTCGGCCGCGTTCACGGCGCTGGCCGGCGGCCTGTACGCGCTCTGGTTCGGCGACCTCGACCCGGTCTTCCAGTTCAGCGTGCTGACCGGCTCGTACATCGTGCTCATGGCCCTGCTCGGCGGCGTGCGCAACCTGTACGGGCCGGTGCTGGGCGCCGTCGTGGTCGGTGTCGCGCTCGAATACTTCAAGGTCGAGTTCGGCAACACCCCGCTGCACCTGGTGACCACGGGCCTGCTGCTCGGCCTGGTTGTCATGTTCATGCCGGACGGCGTGATCCCCTCGCTGGGCGCGCCGGCCAAGCGGCTGCGTAAGCGGCAGGACAGCTCGATCCGCGAGGTGACCGCGGCCGACCTGGCCGAGCAGCGCCGCGGCCGGACGGAGGTGAAGTCGTGACCCTTACGACCACGGGTCTGCGCAAGTCGTTCGGCGGCGTGGTGGCGATCGACGACGCCGACGTGTCGTTCCTGCCCGGCAGGGTGAACGCGCTGATCGGGCCGAACGGCAGCGGCAAGACCACGTTCTTCAACTGCGTGACCGGCATGATCAAACCGGATGCGGGCCGGATCTCGTACGGGGGAAGGGACCTGACCGGACGGGCGCCGCACGTGATCGCCCGCGCCGGGGTCGGGCGTACGTTCCAGCTCTGCCGCATCTTCCCGCGCCTGACCGCGATCGAGAACGTCCTCGCGGCCGTGCGCCCCGGCGGGCTGCTGCACGGCCTGCGCAGCGCGCACCGGCGCCACGAGCTGGAACGCGCCCACCACTGGCTCACCCGGCTCGGCATCGAGCACCTGGCCGGCGCCGAGGCCCGGAACATGTCGTGGGGGCAGCAGAAGCTGCTCGAGCTGGCCGGTGTGCTGATGGCCGAGCCCGCGACGATCCTGCTCGACGAGCCCGCGGGCGGCGTCAACCCGGCCCTGCTCGACCGGATCGGCACGCTGGTGCGCGAGCTCAACGCCGAGGGCCGCACGTTCGTGATCGTCGAACACAACATGGACCTCGTCATGAGCATCAGCGACCACATCGTGGTGTTCGACCGCGGCCGGCCGATCGCTGCGGGACCGCCGGCCGAGATCCGGGCCGACGACCGAGTGCTGGGGGCCTACCTTGGTGTCTGAGATCGAGCTCGTCGACGTGCGGGCCGGCTACGGACGAGCCGCCCCCGTGCTGCGCGGCTTCAGCGTCGCCGTCCCCGCCGGCACGGTCGTCTGCCTGGTCGGGCCGAACGGCGCCGGCAAGTCCACGGTGCTGAAGGTGGCGTCCGGGCTGCTGAGCCCCCGGTCGGGCCGGGTGCTGGTCGGCGGCAAGGACCTGACCGGCGCGGGACCGCAGCGGATGCTCGCCGAAGGGGTCGCGCTGGTGCTGCAGGGGCACAGCGTGTTCCGTGAGATGACCGTCGAGGAGAACGTGCTGCTCGGCGGGTACACGCTCCACGACCGTACGGAGAAAACGCGGCGCGCGAGGTTCGTCAAGGAGCTCCTCCCGGTGGTGGGGGAGCGGTGGAACTCGCTCGCCGGGCTGCTCTCGGGCGGGCAGCAGAAACAGGTCGAGTTCGCCCGCTCGCTCATGGTCGACCCCAAGGTCGTGCTGCTCGACGAGCCGTCCATGGGCCTCGACCCCAAGGCCACCAGCACCATCTTCGACCAGGTCGTGCGGATGCGCGACGCCGGGACGGCCGTGCTGCTGGTGGAGCAGAACGCCCGGCGCGCGCTGGAGACCGCCGACCTCGGGTGCGTGCTCGACCTCGGGCGCGTGCACATCTCCGGGCCGGCGGCCGACCTGCTGGCCGACCCCCAGCTCGGGGAGCTCTATCTCGGTGGCCGTCCCGCCGTGTGAGGCGGCCACCTCACCCTGTTCCCGTCCCGCTTCCCGCCTCCTCCGCTCCCAGAAGTGCAACCTGTCCCGTCCAGAGAGGTGCGTTTCATGCGAAGAACCGGGCGCGTCGCCGTCGTCGCCGCCGCTGTCCTCGCGGCCACCGCGGCCCCCGCGTCGGCCGGTCAGAACGGCCCGCGCGACGTCCATCCGTCCCTGCGGCCGAACCTGGTCGCCTACTACGACTTCGACCATCCGCTGCGCGGCGACCCCGCGCTCGAACAGGACCAGGGCCGATCCAGCACCGAGATCGAACTGGTCAACGGCGGGGCCGCCATGCGGGTCGCCGACCGCGCCTATCCCGGGGGTGGGCGCGTGCTGCAGACCAGGCAGGTGAACCCCGGCGTCACCGGCAACGACGACTGGAAGGCAGGCATCTGGTCGGCCAGTGGCGTCCGTACGCTGCGGGCGTTCAACGCCGTCGAGGGCGCCACGGTCATGGGCTGGTTCAGGCGCTCGATGGACGGCCCGGCCGCCGGATTCAACGCCATCGGACTGGCGGGCGTGCTGACGGGCGATTCCGACGGTCACGGCGTACGGGCTCTGCTCGAACTCATCGACGTGAACGGCGAACTGAAGCTGGTGGCGCTCGGCCGGCGCCTCGACGGCGGCAACTCGCAGACCTTCGCCGCCGACGAGGACTGGCGCACGCTGATGCCCAAGGACAAGTGGGTGCACCTGGCGGCCACGTTCGACTTCACCAAGGGCACGATGGCGCTCTATCGCAACGGCAAGCCGGTGCCCGGCTCCTACACCCGAACCGACGACCCCTGGCTGGTCAACGGGCCCGGTCCGCACGTCACCAGCGCGACCGACCCGCGCGGCATCAAGATCGGCGGGAGCTTCCCGCAGAACACGCTCGAACGCAATCCGTGCGACTGCCGGATGGACGCGCTGATGTTCCTCGACCGCTCGCTCCCGGCGCGTGACGTCGCGAACCAGTACCGCCTCTACTAAGCGTGTAGTCAGAAGTGCGGTACGTAACTAGTGACGGGCTGTCCGCGAACACGCTCAGCGAGAGGGACATACCAACGTAAAGACCCCGCCGTGGGTTCGGATCAGGTTTCCACACAAGAGCCTGAACCCCGACGAGGTCACCGCCAGTATGCGCCCCGCGCACGTGTATGCCAGCATGTCCGAACAGCAACACACCGAACTGATTACGGCCCTGCACGGCCCGTGGCGTAACGCCACCCGGATCATGATGGTGGTGCTGTCCGCGGCCGGCTGGTCCGCCAGCGAGATCGCGGATCTGCTGCACTACGACCCGAAAACCGTTCGCGGCTGGATCGCCCGCCACCACGCTGAAGGCCTCGCGGGGTTACCCGACCGGCCCCGACCGGGACGGCCCCGTAAAGGCAGCCGGCGTCTCG
This sequence comes from Paractinoplanes brasiliensis, assembly GCF_004362215.1. Taxonomy (NCBI): domain Bacteria; kingdom Bacillati; phylum Actinomycetota; class Actinomycetes; order Micromonosporales; family Micromonosporaceae; genus Paractinoplanes; species Paractinoplanes brasiliensis. Next base: position 397,523 of record NZ_SNWR01000002.1, read on the forward strand.
GCGACCGCATCCACACCCTGCTGCAGACACCCCGGTCCTGGACCACCTCCCGGATCTGGAAAGCGCTGGGCCGGCCCCAGCTGAGCATGTCCACGATGCGCCGCCGCATCAAAGAGCAAGCCCGCTGGGCCCGGCCCCGCTTGATCGCCAAAAGCGACCCGAACCGCGACACCATCTGCGCCCAGATCCGCGAACGCATCACCGCCCTACCAGCCGGCAGCGTGGTCCTGGCCGAGGACGAGACCCACCTCGACCTGCTCGCCCGGGTCCGCGCCTGCTGGATGCCCACCGGCCTGCGACACCGGATCCTGACCCCAGGTACCAACGTGCGCCGCACGGTGCACGGCGCGGTCAACCTGCTCACCGGCACCGTGCACCACCACATCAGCGTCAAGAACGTCTCGGTCGTCTTCTGCTACTTCCTGCAGCAACTACTCGACGCCTACCCCAACGCCCCGGTCATCGCCGTGATCTGCGACAACGGCAGCACCCACCACTCCAAAATCACTCAACGGTGGCTCGCCGAGCATCCCCGCATCCAGGTCATCGAAGGCGCGAAATACAGCCCCCAAGACAATCCAGTCGAACGACTCTGGGCCGCGATGAAACGACAGATCGCCAATACCGCGACCGCGACCATCACCGACCGCGTCCAGCAAGCCCACGCGTTCTTCCGCCACCGCACCGACGCCCAGAACTTGGCCACCGCGGCACCCTGGACCTCGCCCTGGCTACCCCAGGGTTACGGGAAGGAGTTCTGGCCAGGGGCTTAGGAGCTTTGTGATGCGCCGTATTCTTCTCGCCGTGGCACTTCTGTCCACATTGGCCGGTGCCCCCGCCCATGCTTCTGCGGGCCCAATCCATGATCCTGTTCCGACCGAGCCCGTCACCTCGAAGCTCGGGCTCGTGCTGACCGAATACGCCCAGTTCCCCAAGAGCGAGACCAACCCGCCGCTGGTCGACCAGCGCCTCAACCGGGTCGCCCGGATCAACACCGTCATGGAGCTGCCCGACGGCTCCGGGCGCCGCGCCGTGCCCGACCTCAACGGCAGCCTCTACATCGTCAAGAACGGCGTACCCAGCGTCTACCTCGACGTGGCAACGACCTTCGCCCCGCGGTTCTTCTCGGGCCGCGGGCTCGGGCAGGGCTTCGGCTACGTGGCGTTCCACCCCGACTTCAAACGCAACGGCCAGTTCTACACGATCCACACCGAGCAGGCGTCACAAACCACCGCGGTGCCCGATTACGCCCAATCGACAGTGCTGTTCCACGGGGTCATCAACGAGTGGAAGGCCACGAACCCGGCCGCCGACACCTTCGCCGGCACCCACCGGGAACTGCTGCGGATCGGCTTCGGCGGCCAGATCCACGGCATCCAGGAAATCAACTTCAACCCGACGGCGCGCCGGGGCACGGCCGACTACGGCAAGCTCTACCTGGCCGTGGGGGACGGTGGGCTCGGCGTGAACAACACCGACCCGCAGAACCTGGCCGTCCCGCACGGCAAACTGCTGCGCATCGACCCGGCCGGGCGCAACTCGCCCAACGGCAAATACGGGATCCCCGCCGACAACCCCTTCGTTTCCTCTCCGTCGGCGGCCGGCGAGATCTGGTCGTACGGGTATCGGGACCCGCACCGGTTCAGCTGGGACCGCGCCACCGGAAAGCTTTACCTGGGGCACATCGGTGAACACTCCATCGAGGCGATCTACGAGGTGCGCGCCGGCGACAACATGGGCTGGAGCGAGCGCGAGGGCGCGTTCGTCTTCGACAAGACCCCCGCCACGGCGTGCGACCGGCTGCTCCCGCTGCCCGCCGACGACAGCGGGTACGTCTACCCCGTCGCCGCGTACGACCACAACCCGGCGCCCGGCTGGAACTGCACCTCCGACGTGGGCGTGGCGGTGGCCGGCGGCTTCGTCTACCGCGGGCGCGACGTGCCGGCACTGCGCGGCAAGTACGTGTTCGGCGACCTCGTCGACGGCCGGGTGTTCTACACCGAGGCGTCGGAGATGCGCCGCGGCAAGAACCCGGCCACGATCCACCGGCTCAACCTCTTCACCCCCGCCGGGACCCCCGTACGGATGCAGGACCTGTCCGCTCCCGGCGCGCCCGGCGACCCCAACCGTGTCGACCTGCGCTTCGGCACCGACGCCCAAGGGGAGCTCTACGTCCTGGCCAAGGCCAATGGCAAGATCTGGAAGGTGACCGGGACCCGCACCTTCGCAGCCGCCTCCGCCGGGCACAAACGGATCACGCCCGCGCCGCGCGCCGCCAACTGGGCGCCCGTCACCCCGTCCAAATGGCAATTCACCGACGGGCAGGTGATCCTCGCCGAGGCCGGCAGCGAACGGCCCGGACCGCGGCGGCCCTTCGAATACGCCGTGCTGACCGCCGGTCCGGTGTGGAAATCCGTCGACATCAAAGCGGGCGTACGCCTGGACGAGCCGGTCACGCTGACCAACCGTGACGTGATCATTGTCTTCGGATACCAGTCGGACACGCAGTTCTACTACGCGCACCTGTCGACCGACAACACGATCCTGCCCCACAACGGCATCTTCAAAGTCAACAACGCCGACCGCGAGCGGATCGATTACCAGTGGAACGGACGCTCACGCGGCGCGAACCCGGCCGTGGTGGACGAGAAATGGCACAGCGTACGAGTGAAGCACCTGCCGGGGACGGGGGAGATCGCGGTCTACGTGGACGGAAGGGCGGACCCGCTGATGACGGCCCGGGACACCACGTTCGGCTCGGGGCGGGTCGGTTTCGGCTCGTTCGACAACCGCGGCCGGCTCCGCAACCTCGAGGTCACCGGCACCCCCGCCACATAACACGTTCAGCCGAAGACCATCCCGTTGTCCACAATCCCCGGTCGTCCACAACCCCCCACCCCAAGATCCCCAAAACCCGCGACAATGGCTGAGGGGGAGCCCCCGTGGAGGGTGGGCCCGTGTGGTGATCAGTTTGACTTGATCATGTGGTGGGGAGTGGGTCTGGCCGGCGTCCCGGGTGGGGCGCCGGCCAGGTCTTCGTATGCGTGTTGGGTGACGTGGTTTCGGCTACGTCGCGGAGATGGCCCGCCCCGGGTCAGGGTGTGACCTCTTCCTGGGTGGGGGCGCCGGCGGTGCCGGTCTGGGTGGTGGCGGTGCCGGTGAGGTCGAGGCCGATGGCCGTTGTCGTGGTCTCGGCGCCGGCCGGCTCGGCGGTCTGGGCGCCGGTGGCGTCCGTGCCGGTCGTGCTGGTGGTGTCGGTCGCCGTGGTGCCGGTGGCGTCGGTGGCTGTGACGTTGGTGTCCGTGACGTTGGTGTCCGTGATGTCAGTGGTCGTGACGTCGGTGCCAGTCGTTCCGGTGGTGTCGGCGGCGGTCCCGGTGACGTCGATACCCGTGGTCGTCGTGTCCGTGCCAGTCATTCCGGTGGCGTCTGTGCCGGTGGTACCGGTAGCCGTCACGTCGGCGCCAGTCGCGTCGGTGGTGTCTGTGCCTACGGTGTCGGTGCCTGTCGTGGCCGCGGCGTCAGTGGTCGTGGCATCAGTGGCCGTGGTGTCGGTGCCGGTGGCATCCGTGCCAGTCGTGGCCGTGGTGTCTGTGCCGGTCGTGACAGTGCCGGTGGCGTCGGTCCCGGTAGTTGCGGTCGTGTCGGTGCCGGTCGTGTCCGTCACTGGGCCGGCGGTGCCGGTCGTGCCGGTGGTGTCGGTCCCCGTTGTGCCGGTTCCCGTGGTGTCGGTGCCGGTCGTGTCGGTGCCGGTCGTGTCCGCTACTGGGCCGGCGGTGCCGGTCGTGCCGGTGGTGTCGGTCCCCGTTGTGCCGGTTCCCGTGGTGTCGGTGCCGGTGGTGTCGGTGCCGGTCGTGTCCGTCACTGGGCCGGCGGTGCCGGTCGTGCCGGTGGTGTCGGTCCCCGTTGTGCCGGTGCCCGTTGTGCCGGTGCCGGTCGTGCCCGTCACTGGGCCGGCGGTGCCGGTCGAGCCGGTGGTGCCGGTTCCCGTGCCGTCTGTGCCGGTGGTGCCGGTGTTTGTGGGTTTGGGGACCGTGGTGTCGGTTGTCGGCGGGACGGAGGTGACAGGGGCGGGAACCGTGGTGTCCGTGGGCGCTGCGGACCCGCCCGTCGAGGTGCCCGTCTGGCCGGTCGAGCCGCCCGGGGCCGTTGGCATTCCGGGCAGTCCGGCCAGGTCCGGCAGCTTGATGTCGCCCATGATGATCAGGACGATGCGGTTCCCGCCCGGCAGCCATGAGGTCGTGGCGGTGGCCGGGTCCGGGTCGGCGGCGAGCGCGGGCGTCGCGGGTGTGAGCGCCAGGGCGGCGCCGGCTGCCAGGCAGACTCCGGCGGACAATTTGTTGCGCATCTCGAATTCCCTCCGGGACTTCGTCAAAGGTCCCGGACAGCTCAACACAGGAAAACGGGGCGCACGCGCGGTTCCGGCATTTCCGGAGATGGTATTGGGTCGAGCGGAAAAGCGTGCGGAAATGACATGAATATAGCTGTTCAACGGGGGTATTCGGGGCACTCGGCCGCCCGTCGGCGCACCATTTCGTACACCGGGCGAGAAAGGCGATGAACGGCACGTTTCCGCGTACGCCGGCCCGGGTATCGCGTCGCGTCGAATCGGATGCGGAAGAGGGTCGGGCATGGCCTGGATGGACGAAGTGCGCGCACGGGCCCAGGCCCGGATCGAACAGGCGCGAAGGAACACTGGGGTGCCGCCGTTCCCCGGTGACGCTGTTGTCGAGGGCGCCACCCCGGTGGTGATGGTCGACGCCTCCCCGCGCGACGAGGACGGCCTGCCCCGGCCCGTACGGGTGGCCGGAGCCTGGTCGTGGCGGCTTCTGCTGTTCCTGGCGGTCGGCTGGGTCCTGCTGCGGATGATCGCCCACCTCGACGTGGTGATCATTCCGGTGCTGGTCGCGGTGTTGCTGGCGGCGATGTTCCAGCCCGTCGCGGCCTGGCTGCGCGGCCGGGGTCTGGGCCGTTCGCTCGCCTCGGCGCTGGTGCTGATCGTCGCGCTGGTCGTGGTCTTCGGCGGCCTCGGGCTGATCATCAACACGTTCGTCTCGCAGATCGGCACCCTGAGCACGCAGGTCGGCGACGGGGTCCGCGAGGTGCAGGACTGGCTGGCGCGCGGGCCGCTGCACATCTCGCAGCAGCAGATCAACGACTACATCGATCAGGCCCAGCGCTCGCTCACCGAGAACCGGGGCGCGCTCACCTCGGGCGCGGTGACCACGGCGACCACGGTCGGCGAGGTCGGCACAGGCTTCTTCCTCACGCTGTTCACCCTGTTCTTCTTCCTGCGCGACGGCGACCAGATCTGGCGTTTCCTGTGCCGGTTGCTGCCGTCCGGCGCCCGGGTGCCGACGGCCCGCGCGGGGCATTACTCGTGGCACACGCTGGTCGCGTACGTGCACGCCACGGTGCTCGTCGCGTTCGTCGACGCCATCGGCATCGGCATCGGGCTGTTCGCGTTGAGTGTCCCGTTGGCCCTGCCGCTGGCGGCGCTGGTCTTCCTGGGCGGGTTCGTCCCGGTGGTCGGCGCGACTGTCAGCGGCGCCGTCGCCGTGCTGGTCGCGCTGGTCACGGTCGGCCCGGTGAAGGCGCTCATCCTGCTCGGTGTGGTGATCGCGGTGCAGCAGCTCGAGGGGCACGTGTTGCAGCCGCTCATCATGGGCCGGGCGGTCGCGCTGCACCCCCTCGCCGTGATCCTCGCGATCGCGTCGGGCGTGGTCCTGGCCGGCATCGTGGGTGGCCTGATCGCCGTGCCGCTGCTGGCCGTTCTGAACACCGCGGTGCGTTACCTCGTTCGTCACCCCGGCGGGGAACCGACCCCCGACCGCGAGCCGCCCGGCACCGAGGAACCCGACGGTGACTCCACGCCCGACGAGCCGGCACCCGGGCCGGACACCCCGCCGCCGGCGCGCACGTCGCTGGCATAGACACCACAGGCCCGTACGGGACGGTCGGGGGGAAAACGCGCATCGGGCTGCGGACGGCGGGCTCGGTGACGATGATGAGGTCACCGGGCCGATCACTTCACAACTGTCAATATTGAAGATCCGTGATTTCACCCCTAGGTTGCTTGTCAAACGCGGAGCGTGCGCCGGACGACAGGCCGGAACACGAGCCGGAGCACGGACCGGTGCCGACCCGGAAAACAGCCGGGACGCGACCGGATCGACCGAGGAGGAATCTTGGACACGGAATCGCGCCGCTCATCGGTGAGCCGTCGGCGCATGCTGACCGTGGCGCTGGGTGGGGCGGCCACCGTCGCGTTGCCCGCGCCGGCCTGGGCCGCGACCGAGCAGCGGCCGGGCGCCGCGCAGCCGCCCGCGCTGACCGGTCACGACATCGACGTGGCGAAGCGGGTCTCGGCGGAACGCGCGCTCGACCACCTCAAGGTGCTGTCGATCGGCATCGGCCCGCGCATCGGCGGCACCCGGTCCGAGCGGGTGGCCGCCGGCTACATCGCGGGTGTGCTCGACAAGTACGGCTACGACGTCGACCTGCAGCCGTTCCCGGTCGCCGACAAGTTCCTCGCCCAGCTGAGCTCGCCGCGCGGCCTGCCCACCGACCTCAACTGGCAGTGCGGCGCCTCGCCCCACGCGGCCCTGGACACCAAGGTGCGCGGCGACGTGCTCGACGCCAAGCTGGGCGGCGAGGCCGACTACCCGGCCGACGTCCGGGGCAAGATCCTGCTGATCGACTACGTGGCCGCCACCCGCGAGACGGTCGTCAACCTGGCCGTTGCCCGCAAGGCAGCCGCGGTCATCTTCCTGCCGGCCGACCTGGTCGAGCCCCGCCGCGCGTCGGCGTTCAGCCCGCAACTGCCCGGCCTGGCCACTCCCGCGCCCATCCCGGTCGTCGGGGTGGCCCAGGCCCAGAAGCACCGCCTGCGTGCGCTGCTGGCCGCCCGCAAGCTCTCGCTGACCCTGTCGACGGCGGCCCACCGCGGCCTGACCTCGAACAATGTGATCGCCGGCCAGCGCCGGCGCGAGCCGGCGACGGGCCCGGTCGTGATGGTCAGCGCCCACTACGACACGGTGATCGGCGCGCCCGGCGCGAACGACGACGGCTCGGGCACCGTGCTCTGCCTGGAACTGGCCCGCGTGCTGCGTAAGCTGCCCACCACCGCGCAGCTGAAGTTCGCGCTGTGGGGCTCGGAGGAGCAGGGGCTGATCGGTTCGCGCTACTACGTGGCGCAGCTGCCGCAGGCCGAACGTGACCGCATCCTCGCCGTCTACCAGAACGACATGGTCGCGACGAGCTGGGACCCGGCCACCCGCTACTGGGTGCTGTCGTTCGACGGGCTGGCCAACCGGGCCACCGACGAGGTCACGGCGGCCGCGGCCCGGCTCGGCTACACCCCGCGGATCAGCCCGGTGACGCTGCGCGGGTCGTCCGACCACCAGTCCTTCCAGGAGGCCGGGATCGCGGCGGCCAACTTCTCGTGGCGGGGCGAGGAGTCGCCGGCGCTGCTGGAGCCGCCGTACCACAGCCCGGAGGACACGATCGCCAAGAACATCAGCCTGGAGCGGTTGCAGGTGTCGCTGGAGCTGATCGGCTCGGCCGCCTACGCCACAGCCCGCTAGGCCGTCGAGTGCCCCTCCGGCCGCCCGCCGGAGGGGCAACCCGCATCAGGGTTTACGCGCTACCGCGGCATACTCGTCGGTTTCCCGTACGTCGTCAGTGGCGGGACGCCAGCGAGCGCATGGCACGAGGCCCGGCTCCAGCACCTCCAGCCCGTCGAGGAAGCGGGACAACTCGTCGGGGTGGCGCAGGTGGTACGAAAGCGGGGCGTTGGCGTTCCACACGTCGATCGCCGCGGTGAAGGCGGGACCGTCGAGGACGTTGGTGCCGTCGGCGGTCACCAGATAGCTCCCGGAGGGCAGGGCGTCCATCAGCGTACGGACGATCGAGACCGCCTCGTCGAGGTCGGGGATGTGCCCGAGGATGTTCATGAGGATCAGCGCGACGGGCTGGGTCAGGTCGAGGCCGGCGGAGGCGAGGATCGACGCGGGCTCGCGCAGGTCGGCGTCGAGGTAGACGGCGTCGTCCTTCAGGACGGTGTGGGCGTGGGCCAGCACGAGCGGGTCGTTGTCGACGTACACGACCTGCGCGTCCGGGGCCACGGCGTGGGCGACCTGATGGGTGTGCTCGGCCGAGGGGATGCCGGTGCCGACGTCGAGGAACTGGCGTACGCCCTGGTCGGCGGCCAGATGGGTCACGGCGCGCTTGAGGAAGGCCCGGGAGCTGCGGGCCACGACGACGATGTCGGGATAGAGCCGCGCGAAGTCGTCGCCCACGGCCCGGTCGGCCGCGAAGTTGTCGGTGCCGCCGAGCCAGTAGTTCCAGACCCGCGCGGAATGGGGGATGCCGGTATCGAGCTCCGTCATTCCGCGGATTCTAGTGTGGACAAACGGGTTTGCGGACGGATGGCAGGCCGCGAATGTGGTTCCGGCCCGCCTTTTCCGGCTGGGCCGCGCCGTGGCCGCGGTGCGGACTAGGCGCGCATGACGGTGGCGATGGGGATGCCGGCGGCGCGCAGGGCGGGGATGAAGCCGCCCAGAATGCCCGCGATCAGGCCGGCGATGATGCCGGCCACGCCCGCCTCCCACGGGAACTGGACGTCGCGCAGGATCGGCTCGGCGTCGCCGACCAGCATGGTCACGACTTTGAGGGCGGCCGCGCTCGCTCCGATCGCCGCGGCGGCCGTGAGCAGCCCGGTCAGCAGCGTCTCGGCCAGCACGATGCCGGCCAGCAGGGTGCGGGGTGTGCCGACCGCCCGGCGCAGGGCGAACTCCTCGACCCGCTCGCCGACCGTGGCCAGGCCGACGTTGAGGATGCCGGCGACGCCGATCAGCAGCACCAGCCCGGCCATCGAGAAGAACACCAGCCGCATCAGGTTGAGCTGCTTCTCCTGGTCCTTGCGGGTTTGGATGGTGTAGACGTACGGCTCGTTGCCGAGCGCCTTGAGTTTCGCGCTGACCACCGGCTCGACGGGTGACCCCTCGGTCATCAGCAGGCGCATCTCGCCGCCCGCGCTCGGGTCGGCCAGGCGCGCGGGCGGCAGCCAGGTGCTCAGCTCGTCCAGGCGTACGTAGGCCCGGGGTTGATTGTCGCCGTCGTCGACGACGCCGACGAACTGGGGCGTGACGTTCGCCGCGGCGCCGCCGACACGCAACTCGGCGGGCACGTGGTACTGCTCGAACGCCTCGGCGGCGGGCTGGTTGAGCACGAGCCGCGGCGACATCGACGGCATCCGGGTGAAGTCGAGCCACTGACCCGAGACGGTGCGGTAGGGGCGGAACTTGCGCACGTCGCCCGAGAGCGCGGTCAGCCGCACCTCGACGGCCTGCCCCCGCACGCCCGGCGCCGGCTCGCAACCCTGGTCGTTGCAGATCATGGCCGGGCCCCAGTCCTCGTCGAGCGGCGCGCCGCCCGGGTTGACCGGCAGCACGCCGGGTTCGCCGACGATGCCGCTGACGCCGAGCAGGGCCACCGCGTCGTCGCGCCCCCGCACGGTGGCGGCGAGCATCTCGGTCGCCTCCTGCTGCATCGGCATGTCCATCACGCGGGTGCCGTCGTAACCCTGCTGGATCTCGACGTCGGCCAGCAGCGCCCGTTCGGCGATGCTCGCACCCGCCTGCACGACCACGACAGCGAGCACGCCCAGGAACAGGCTGATCATCGACAGCAGGGTGCGCAGCTTGCGGGCGCGGATGCCCTGGACGCCGATGATCAGCGCGGACCGGAACCGGCCGGAGAGCCGCCTCATCGCACCCTCACCCGCTCGCTGAGCACGCCGTCGACCAGGTCGTGGATGCGGCCCATCCGCGCGGCGTGGTCGCGGTCGTGCGTCACCAGGATCAACCCGCAGCCACGGCCGGTCGCCGCCAGCAGCGCGTCGATCACCAGCGTGCCGGTCTCGGTGTCCAGGGCGCCGGTCGGCTCGTCGGCCAGCAGAACCTTGGGATCCCGTACGAGGGCCCGCGCGATCGCCACCCGCTGCTGCTCGCCGCCGGACATCTTGGCCGGGCGGCTCCTGGCCAGATGCGCGATGCCGACCTGCTCGAGCGCCTCCAGCACCCGGGCCCGGCGCTGCCGGCGGGGCAGCCAGCCCTGACCGTTGACCAGCGCCATCGCCACGTTCTGGGCCGCGGTCAGGTGCTTGAGCAGAAAGAACCGCTGGAAGACGAACCCGAAATGGGAGCTGCGCAGCTTGGCCGCGCGGCGCTCCGGCAGCCGGGCGATCTCGTGCCCGTCGAGCCGGTAACTGCCCGAGTCGGGCCGGTCGAACAGGCCGATGACGCTCAGCAAGGTGCTCTTGCCCGACCCGGAGCGACCCACGATGGCTACGCTCTGCCCGGCCTCGACGGTCAGGCCGACCCCGTCGAGGATCGTCCGCGGCTGCTCCTGGCCCTTGAGAACCTTGGTGATGCCGTCCAGTTCGATCAGGGCGGTCATCCGTTGGGTCCCTTGGCGCCGTCCGGGGCGGCGGGCAGGTCGGGTCCGGGCACGGCGATGGTCTCGTTGCCCTTGAGCCCCGACTTGATCTGCACGACCTTGCCGTCGGTGAGGCCGAGAACCACGTCGACGGTCTTGCGTTGCTGGTCGGCGCCGACGATGTCGACCTTGCCCCTGCCCTGCACGCCGGCCACCGCCTCGACCGGCAGCACCATCACCTTGGCGGCCTTCTCGGTGACGACCTGCAGCGTCACCTGGGCGCCGTTGATCAGCTTGACGCCGCCGGGCGGGACGCAGACCAGCCGCATGCCGGTGGCCTCGGAGCCCTCGCTGCCGCCGGTGTCGTCCGGCTGTTCGGGCAGGCTCACCGGCGGGGCGCCGGACGGGCCGGTGGTCGGCTGGGTGGTGGGCGGCGGGGGCTCGGGAATCGAGCCGGCCGGCAGGGCCGCGATCGTGCCCAACGCCGTACAGGAGAAAGGTCCTGGTCCGTTCTTGATCTGGGCGCGCACGTCGGTGACGGCACCGGAGATCCGGTACGCCTGGGCGCTGTCGATCTCGGCGACGATGCCGTAACCGGAGTGCCGGGCCGAGATGATCGGCATGCCCGCCGTCACGTCCGCCCGGTCGTCCATGAGCCGCCCGGCCAGGATCGAGCCCCGCGGCAGGTTGATCCGCCGTGGTGCGCCGTCCTCGTCCCACACGGTGGCAACCCACTTCGGCCGTACGGCGGGGACCTTCGACGGTGTCTTGTCGAGGAAGCGCAGCTCGCCGTCGGTCGGCGCGACGATGCCGAAGACCGGGTTGATCGTGACCGTGCCGGACAGGCCGACCTGGTTGCTGAGGTCCTGTCGGGTCGGCTTGACGGTGGTGAGCACCGTGCCACGCGCCGCCAGTCCCGGTGTGGCGACGGGTTCCTCGGACGAGCCGCACCCGCTGAGCACCCCGGCGACCACCACTGCCGCACCCCACCCGGCCACTCTGCGTGACTCCACCCGTACCCCTTTGCCAGACCTTCTCCGGACGCGTGCTCGACCGGCCGGGCAGAGGTTACAAGGCGCGCGCAATCATCGATGCCCCGCCATGGGCTTCGACGACGATCAACGTAACGCCGCGGACACGGGGCGGCGATGCCGGCGACACGGAGGGTGCCTAGAACTCGTTCATGGACGTACTTGCGGCTCTGGGTAGACGGACATTTCTGCGCGCCGCGGCGGCTGCGGGGGTGGGCGGGATCGCGGCTGCCGCGCCGGGCGCGCCGGCGGTGGCCTCGGCCGGCCTGCTGCAGCCCGGCAAGGGGCCGATTCACGGCCGGCACTATCTGCGGTCACGTCCCGACGAGGTGCGCTGGGGTTATGTGCCGTCGGTGGGCAGCGAACCGGTGCTGCGCATGCGCTCGGGGGAGACGGTCACCGTCGACACGGTGTCGCACGAGGGCATCCTGGAGGACCAGGGGCGTGACCCGGTGTCGTGGTTCGGCCGGCACGGGGTGCCGCGCAGCGGGGTGCTGACCGACGCCGTCGACATCGCCCGCTCGTACGATCGGACGCCGCGCTCGTTCGACGTCGACGGGCCGCACGTCGTGACCGGGCCGATCCACGTGGACGGGGCCGCGCCCGGCGACGTACTCAAGATCGAGGTGCTGTCGGCGCTGCCCCGGGTGCCGTACGGGGTGGTGTCGAGCCGCCACGGCAAGGGCGCGCTGCCCCGGCTGGCGGGCAACGCGGTGCCGGCCGGCATCACCGAGGACGAGATCATGCCGCCGGTCGCCACGGACGGCCGGGCCACCGGTGATCCCCGGCGCTACGGCAACGTCTCGATCTTCACGCCCGTACGGTCGAGGCGGGGCAAACTCAGCGGGGTGTTGCCGCCGGCCACGTTCCCCCTGTCGCCGTTCATGGGCATCATGGGCGTGGCGTTCGCGTCGGCCACCTCGCTGACCGACCCGCTGCTCAACTCGATCCCGCCCACCATCGGCGGCGGCAACATCGACATCAACCTGCTCGGCGCCGGGGCGACGTTCTATCTGCCGGTCTTCGCCGAGGGCGCGTTGTTCTACGCCGGCGACCCGCACATGGCGATGGGCAACGGCGAGGTGGCGCTGACCGCGATGGAGGGTTCGCTGCGCGCCACGTACCGGCTCACCGTGATCAAGGCCGGGCGTCGCGGGGCGCCGTCGGTGGCGTTCGGCTACCCGTTCGCCGAGACCGGCGACGCGTGGATCCCGATCGGCCTGTCCGACCCGGACGGCTCGCGCGACGGGCAGGGCAACGACCTCGACGTGGCCATGCGGCGGGCCGTGGTGAACGCCCTCGACTTCCTCGAACGCGACCTCAAAATGGACCGGGCGGTGGCTTACGCGTATCTCTCGGCCGCCGCGAACTTCGAGGTGTCGCAGGTGGTGGACCGGACGGTCGGCGTGCACGGCGTCATCCGCAAGTCCGACTTCCCGCCCCGGCCCTGACGGTGTGGGCCTCGGTGATGTCCGGGGCCTCCCACTTGGCTATCAGGCGGTCGATGACCGGCTCCGGCACAGCGGAAGGGCGGGCCGCGTTCTGGCGCCACAGGGCGCCCGGCGGGACCTCGAGGGCGACGATCTCGACGCGGGCGTGGTAGGCCGCGCCCAGGCCGATGCACAGGTCGCGGTGCTGGCGCGAGATGTTGGCGCCGTCCAGCTTCTCCTCGACCACCAGGTGCCGACCCGCCGGCTCGGCGAACGGCGTCTGCGACAGATCCTCGTCGCCCGGCTGCAGACGCGAGCCGGCCAGGTGCGGCGTCCGGGGGTACTTGGTGAGCACGTCACGTTTGTACGGCTTCCCGGGCGCGGGAACCACCGAATTTGGCTCCTCCTCCTATGCTGCGCCCGTGACTCGGCGGCGGCTTGTGATCCTCGGGGTGGCGGCGGTGCTGCTGGTCAGCGCGCCGTGGATCTGGACGTCGACGGCCGCGTGGGGGCATGTGCACGACGCGGCCGACGCGCCTGCCGCCGACGTGGTTGTCGTGCTGGGGACGACGGTCGGGGCGGACGGGCAGCCGGAGGATCGTCTGGCCGGGCGACTGCGTACGGCGGCCGAGCTGGTTGCGGCGGGCCGGGCGCGTGTGGTGCTGGTCTCGGGCGATGGCGGCGGGCTGTCGGGCGACGAGCCGGCCGCGATGACGGCTTATCTGACCGGGGCGCTCGGTGTCGACCCGGCCCGTGTGGTGGCCGACCGCCACGGGCTGGACACCTATGACTCCTGCATCCGGGCGCGGGACGTCTTCGGGGTGCGGCGGGCGCTGATCGTCACCCAGTCGTACCACCTGTCGCGGGCGGTCACGCTCTGCCGCAGCGTGGGCATCGACGTGGACGGGGTCCGAGCCCGCTGCGACGGCTGCGGGCGGGCGCTGCTCGCGGAGAAGGCGGTGCGCGACTACTTCGCCAGCGGCAAAGCGGCCTGGGACGTCGTCCGCGGACGGCCCGCGGCCGTCACCTCACCACCGAATCCAGCAATCCAGAACGCCCTTTCGTAGCGGCACGTGCTCGGGCATCGAATGCCCTTTGTTCGCGCCGCGTCCGCCGCCCACCTCCGTTGCTGATTCTGCCGCCCGCTTTCGTTGCCCCGCCCGGTTGCCGGCCGGAATGGCCGTCCCGGTCGGGGGCCTGGTGACAGCGGATCCGAACGCCCAGTCCGAACGACGGCGAGGGGCAAGCTGGTCTTGGGCGCCGGGGAACCGGGGTGCCGTCAGGCTTGGACGGTGGGGCGGATGGTGAGGGAGCCGATCTCGACGTCGGCGGGCTGCTCGATGGCGAAGCTGATCGCGCGGGCGACCGCTTGCGGGTCGAGGCCGAACTCGCGCATGCCCGCCTGGATCTCGGCCCGTGCGGCCGGGTCCATCCCGTCGGCCAGCTCGGTGCGGACGAAACCGGGGGAGATCTCGGTTGTCCGGACGACGCCGTCGGTCGACTCGGTCCGCAGGGCCTCCATGATCGTGCGGGCCGCGTTCTTCGTCGCCGCGTAGACGCCCATGGCGGGCGTGACCTTGAGGCCGGCGGTCGAGACCGTCGTGACCACGTGCCCGTGGCCCTGGGCCTGGAAGACCGGCAGCACGGCGGCCAGGCCGTGCAGCAGCCCACGGACGTTGACGTCGATCATCGTGGCCCAGTCGCCGGTGTCGAGCCGGTCGAGGCGGCCGAGCCGGGCGACGCCCGCGTTGTTGACGAACACGTCCACGCCGCCGAAGGTGCTGGTGGCCGTCCGGACGAGGCGGCGGACGTCGTCGAGGTCGGTCACGTCGGCCGGGACGGCCAGAGCGTGCCCACCGGCCGCGGTGATCTCGGCGGCCAGGGCGTCGATGTGCCGGCCGCGCCGGGCGGCAAGCACGACGGCGGCCCCGCGCTGAGCCAGCAGGGTGGCCGTGGCGTGGCCGATGCCGCTGCTCGCGCCGGTGATGATGACGGTACGCATCGGGTCTCCTCGTAGACTAAGTTGACACGTGTCCGTTTAAGTGTGCCGGTCAAACGGACACGTGTCCACTTGGGGAGGTGTCGTATGGCCGAGCGCCGGACGCGCGCCGACGCGGTCAGCAACCGCGTGCGCATCGTCGAGGTCGCCCGCGAGCTGCTGACCACGACGTCGGACCTGGCGATGAACGCGGTGGCCAAGGCGGCCGGGGTGGGGCAGGGCACGCTTTACCGCAACTTCCCGACCCGGGAGGCTCTGCTGACCGAGGTCTACCGCGCCGACGTCGAGCGGCTGGTCGCCTCGGCGCCGGAGTTGCTCGCGGAGCACGACGCGGTCACGGCTTTGCGGATGTGGCTGGACAACGTTGCCGACTACGCGCAGGTCAAGCGGGGGGTGCTGGCGGCGCTGGAACCAGCTTCGGGACACGACCTCGCAGGACGCGCGGGCCCGCCCGGCCGTCGGTCCGGCCCCGTGGCTGGGCACGCCGAACCCGCGGTTGGGCACGCCGAACCCGCGGTTGGGCACGCCGACCCCACGGCTGGGCACACGGGCCCGATCGGTGAAGCCATTGACCGGCTGCTCGCCGCGGGCCGGGACGAGGGCACCCTGCGAGCCGATGTCGACGCCGGTGACGTGCTGCTTCTGCTGGGTTTTCTCTCGCGGCCCGAGGCGGCCGGCCGGGCGCGGCATGTGCTCGATCTGATCCTCGACGGCCTCCGGGTGCGGTGACCGGTTTCGCGCAGCGGCTGAGCGGGGAAGAAGATCACCGACCGTTTCATCCGATTCGAGGAGATGTGATGAGTGCTGTGACTGACCCCGCCACCGTGCGCGAATGCCTTCGCGTGGGTGCGGGCTTCTCGCAGGGCGACCTGAACTGGATCGCCGAGCAGTTCGGCACGCTCGACGCCCGGCTGGCCGCCTTTCACGCCGACTCGACCGAGCTCGAGGTGTCGGTCAAGGACAGGGAGGCGCGCGGGCAGAAGGTCACGCTGGAGTGCTGGATCGCCGGCCGGCAGAAGATCGTCACGACCTCGGCGGAGGAGGACCTGCGCGCGGCGCTCAACGACGTCCGCGACGACCTGCGCCGCAAGCTGAACGACTCCAAGACCAAGCAGGAGCCGCGCCACAACCGCCACCTGCGCGAGGCCGGCGACCTCGAACCCGACGTCGAACTGGTCGAGTAAGTAACCCGGCCGCCCGTGTGACCGCCCCGGCCGCGCGTCCTGCAGACGCCGGCCGGGCGCGCGGCGATCGTCGGCCGACGTCCGGCCAACTGCCGCCGCACCCGCGCAACTCCCACCTGACCCGCGCGACTCCGCCCGCGCCCGGCCCGTCGCCCCGCCCCCGCCCGGCCCGTCACCCCGCCCCCGCCCGGCCCGTCGCCCCGCCCGCACCCGCGCCGTGCCGATGCTTGGTCATGTAAGGAACTCCGGTACTTGATCAGTCCGGTGTCCTGGGGTTGCATGAGCATCCCGGTTGGTCCGGTGGGGAGGCGACGAGTTGGGGTCTGAGGGAGAGCCTCGTACGACTGATTGCCACCGCTGGTCTGGCCACGGATGCCCCGGATGAGGGAAGTGGGCCGGTCCAGTCAGAGGCCGGGCCCGGTTGCAGCACATGAGTGGGAGCCGTCGTCAGATTGCTCTGCCTCCTTGGGACCGTGGCTGTCGTGCGGTGTGACCTGCGCGGGCGGGCCGGAGCCGTTACTACTGGCTGTGGTGTGGGGAGGTTCGGTTGGTGCAGCGCAGGCTGGTCGGGATCGATCTGGGGATCGCGTCGGCGCACACGGTGCGGGTGCGTGACGAGGCCGGGCGGGAGGTGTGCCGGCGGCGGTGTATGCCGACGGTGGACAGCCTGACCGTCATTGAGCAGGCTGCTCTGGCCGGGGCGGTGCCGGGCACCCGGTTGGAGGTGGTGATGGAGCCGACCGGGCCGGCGTGGTTGCCGATCGCGGTGTTCTTCACCGCCCGTGGGCATCTGGTGTTCCGGGTGTCGAGCGCGAAAGCGGCGGACCTGCGCCGGTTCCTGAAGCGGCATGCCAAGTCCAACGGTATCGACGCTGACACCCTGGCGCGGTTGCCGTTGATCGATCCGGACGGGTTGCGGCCGCTGGAGTTGCCGGACGCGGCCGCGGCGGCGCTGGACCGGCGGGTACGGGCGTGTGACCGGCTGACGATGGCCGCCTCGGAGCACAAGGTGCGGATCAAGGACCTGGTCCGGCAGGTGATGCCGTGCACCCCGCTGACCGGGGACCTGGGCAAGACGGATCTGGCGGTGCTGGAACAGTACGCCGACCCGCGTGCCCTGCTGCGGCTCGGCCGTGACGGGCTGACCGCGTTGATCGTCACCGAGTCGAAGAACCATCAAGGCCAGGCCCGGGCCGAGCAGTGGCTGGCCGCGGCGCGGGCGGCGGTCGAGCTCTACGGCGATCATCCGGCCGTGGCGTTCACCGACCTGGCCGACGAGATCGCCACCGAGGTCCGGTTGCTGCGTGCCATCGACGCCGAACTGGCCGCGCATGCTGCCGAGCGGGAGTCCTGCTACCGGTGGGTGGACCCGATGCAGCTGGCCCGCAGCCTGCCCGGCCTGGCCGAGGTCGGCGGCCCGGCGATGACCGCGGTGATCGGTGACGCCGCCCGGTTCCCGACCGCGGCGCACTTCAAGTCCTACCTCGGGCTGGCGCCGCGGGCGTCGGAGACCGGCGACACCGACCGCAAGGGCCAGCCGATGTCCAAGGCCGGCTCCCGCCTGGCCCGGGCCACGCTGATCCGGGCCGCGGACTGGGCCCGCAAGCAGGATCCGCAGCTGGCGCAGGTCTACCACCAGCAGATGGTCGAACGCGGCGCCGAACACCTCAAAGCCAGCTGTGTGGTCGCCGGCAGGCTCGCCGAACGGCTCTGGACCGTGATGCGCCGCCGGATGCCCTACGTCATCTGCGACGTCGACGGCACCCCGGTCACCGGACAACAGGCGAAACAACTCATCGCCGAGCAATGGACCGTGACCGAACAGATCCGCCGACGGCGGCGCAGCAACAAGAACAGCAGGGCGGGGAAGGCCCCTCAACAAGCCCTCACGGGACATGATCGAAAAGACGCTCAAGGCGTACGAACGAGGCGACCTTCCCCACACGAATCCTCCACGGCCCAGTCACGGACCGTCAAGCCAACCCACGCTTGACAACAAATCCTCGATAGGGAATCAGCCGGCGAGCATTTCGGCGAAGTCGGCCGGGTCGATGATGGGGATGCCGAGCTTGGCGGCCTTGGTCGCCTTGGCCGTGGTGGTCTCCGAGGTGATCAGGGCCGTGGTGGTGGCCGAGACGCTGCCGCTGGCCCGGCCGCCGAGCTCTTCGATGCGTTCGCTCACGGTGGTGCGGGTGTAGCCGGGCACGCTGCCGCTCACCACGTACGTCCGGCCCTCGAACGGTTTCTCGCCCTCGGTATCGGGCACGCTCATGGTGACACCGGCGGCGGCCAGCCGATCGATGACGCCGGACATGGCGGCCAGGCCGTCGACCACATGCTGCGCCTTGATCAGGCCCATCTTGTCGATCTCGGCGATCTCTTCGACGGTGGCCGCGCGCAACGCCTCCATGGTCTTGAACCGGGCGGCCAGCCAACGGCCCACGCTGCGCCCGGTCATGCGGATGCCGAGGCCGGTGATGACCCGGTTGAACGGCTGGCCCTTGCTGCGGTCGAGCGACGCCACGACCTTGGCCGCGTTGAGCTTGCCGAGCAGCACGACCCCGCCGGCCTTGGTGTTGCCGACCGGCAGCGCGGCCAGCTGTTCCTCGGTCAGCGAATACAGGTCGGCCACGTCATTGGCCAGTCCCGTGTTCACCAGTGCCACGCACAGGGCCTCGCCGGCGCCCTCGACGTCCATCGCGTCGCGGCTGCACCAGTACTCCAGCGCGCCGGCCACGCTGCAGGACGCGGTGTGGCAGCGCCACAGCAGGCTTGACTTGTCCCACGGCTCGCCGCACTGGGGACAGGTCTCGGGTGGTGTCCACGGGGTGAGGCCGTGCGGCTGCTCGCCGATCGGCGCGGTCACCCGCGGGATGACGTCGCCGGCGCGCCACACGGCGACGGTCTGGCCGATCGCCAACCCCTGATCCTCGACGAACTTGGGGTTGTGCAGCGTCGCGTACGTGATCGTGGTGCCGTCGACGAACACCGGGTCGAGCACGGCCCGCAACGAGATGCGGCCGGTGCGCCCCACCCGTACCTCGATGTCGCGCAGCACCGTCGAGCCGGTGTCGGCCGGGTATTTGAAGGCGGCCGCCCAGTGCGGCGTGCGGCTGCCCGAGCCGAGCCGCCGGCGCGTCGACTCGAGGTCGGCCGTGAGCACCGCCCCGTCGATCGGGAAATCGAGGTCACGCCGCAGCTCACCGATGCGCGCGACGGCGGCCAGCGCGGCCTCGGCGTCGTGCGCGACCTGCACCTCGCCGGTGGCCAGCCGCCCGGCGGTCGGGAAGCCGAGCTCGGCCGCGTGGGCCATGCGCTCACGGTGGGAGGCGAAGTCGCCCGAGATGTCGTAGGCCGAGAACGTCATCGGGGCGTCGTAGGCCCGATCGACCGTACGGATGGAACCGGCCACCGCACCCCGCGAGTTGATGAACGGCTTGCCCCCGGCGGCGACCCGGTTGGCGCCGGCCGCCTCGAAGTCGCCGACCGTCATGTAGACCTCGCCGCGGACCTCGCCCGTCCAGTCGGCGCCGAGCCGCGCGGGCAGGCCGGCCACCCCGCGCAGCACCTGGGCGGTCACGTTCTCACCGGTGCTGCCGTCACCGCGCAACGCGGCCAGGACCAGGCGGCCCGACGAGTACTCGACCCGGATCGCCAGCCCGTCGAGTTTCACCTCGACCAGGCAGGGCTCGCCGCCGAGGCTCGCCACGAAAGCCCGTACGCCGTCGTCGCCGTTGATCTTTTCCAGCGACATCATGGGGACCGGGTGCCGCACGTCGCCGCCGCTCGACGTCCCGGCCGCGACCTGGGTGGTGAGGCCACGATCGTCCCACTCGGGATGGGCCTGTTTCGCGGTGGCGATGCCGTCGAGCAGAGCGTCGTAGTCGGCGTCGGTCATCAGCACGTCGCCGGTGTCGTAATACGACTTGGCAGCGGCCTGGGCCCGCGTCACCGCGTCGGCGAAGTCGTCCTCGGAGAGCCCCGTGTGAGTCATGCCGACAACCTACGACCTGCGTACGACATTTCCGCGAACCGAGTCGCGCCGGCGGTCTGGCAGGCATCGGGGGCCGGGCCGTCCGCGGCGTCGTGCCGCGCCTGCGTCGCCGGTGGCACAGCCCGCACTCGTGCGAACGCGCGGCCCCGTCTGCGAGCTGATGATCCTCGACGGCGATCACGTTCCTCTCGGGCTGACCGAGGGCCTGTGGGACTGCGAGCCGGCCGTACGGAGAATCGCCGCCGAACATGTCCCGCTCGAACCGGCCGTCGTGAGCAGGCCGGCCGAACCGGCAGCCGATCCGACGGAGGCCGGGCCGGTGCGGGCCGCGGCCCGGCTCAGGGCAGCGTGAGACGCACTTGGACGGGCAGATGATCACTGGGGAACTGACCGCCACGCTGGTAGGTGTTGGTCAGCGCGGCCGACGCGACGACGCCGGGCGTGGCGAGCACCCAGTCGATCCGCGGCCCGTCCGGCTCCAGCGGCTGATAACCGTGAAAGGTGGCGTAGGAGGGTCCGCGCCGCGCGGCGGTCTCCCACGTGTCCTGCAGCAAGCCGGTCAGCCGCTCGTGCACGAAACTGCCGGCGGGAGTGTTGAAATCACCGGTCAGCACGATCGGCAGCGGCGGCCTCAACGCCGGCAGCCGTTCGCGGATCAGCTCGGCGGCGCGGCGGCGGGCGTGCTCACTGGCGTTGTCCAAGTGTGTGTTCACCGCGTAGAAGCGCTTTCCGGTCGCGCGATCGAGGAACCGTACCCAGGTCACCATCCGGACGGTGAAACCGCCCCACGTCTCGGAACCGGGGTCCTCCGGCGTGTCGGAGAGCCAGAAGTCCCCGTACGTCTGGGGTGTCAGCCTGTCGCGGCGATAGAAGACGGCCATGAACTCACCGAGCTCGCCACCCAGCCGGCCCGTGCCGACGAAGCCGTAACCGCCGCCCAGGTCGGCCTCGATGTCACGCAGCTGGACGATCAGGCCTTCCTGGGTGCCGATCAGGTCGGGCCGTTCGGTCGTCAGCAGCGTCCGCATCACCGGCCGCCGCTGTTCCCACGAGTTCGGCTCGGCGAACCCGCCCCACCGCAGGTTGTAGGTCATCACGTGCAGGTCGCCGGGCGAAGCGGGACCGGCCAGCCTCTCCATCGCCGAGCCGTCGCCGTGCGATGGCCCCGCAATCACCGAGAGGGCTCCCACGACGACCAGCGAGGCCGAGACGAGCGATCGCCGGGTCGATCGACCGCCGCGAATCGCCATTTCGCCATGATAGTTCCGCTACCGTCGCGGCCGGGCCAGACCGAGGTCGTACGCGATGATGGTGGCCTGCACGCGGTCGCGCGCGCCCAGTTTGGGCAGCAACGCGTTCACGTGCGCCTTGACCGTGCCCGCGCCGATGCCCAGCGCCGCGCCCACCTCGGCGTTCGACAGCCCCTTGGCCAGCTCGGTCAGCACCTCCCGTTCGCGCGGGGTGAGCTGGGCGAGCCGGGGGTCGTCGTCGGTCGCCCCGGGCACGAAACCGGTGGCGAACGCGTCGATCAGGCGCTTGGTGACCGCCGGGCTGAGCATGGCCTCGCCCGCGGCCACCGTACGGATGGCGGCGACCAGGGCGGCCGGGTCGGAGTCCTTGAGCAGGAAGCCGGACGCCCCCGCCTGCAGGGCCTGATAGACGTACGCGTCCTGGTGGAAGGTGGTCAGGACGATCACCCGAGGCGCCGGCTCGCCCGCGGTCAGCCGGGCGGTGGCGGTCAGACCGTCCATGCCGGGCATGCGGACGTCCATCAGCACCACGTCGGGCCGGGCCTCGGCCGCCACGGTGAGGGCGGTGGCGCCGTCGCCGGCCTCACCCACCACCGTCAGGTCGTCCTGCGAGCCGACGATCGCGCACACCCCGGCGCGGACCATCACCTGGTCGTCGACGACCATCACGCGGATGGCGATGATGACACCTCCTGAGCCGGGCGCAGGCCGTCGAGCAGCCCGCGCATCGCCGCCAACGCGTCCCGGGCCGCCTCGATCACCCCGTCGAGATCGTTGTCCCCGGCCGCCTGCGGAACCCGGGCGGCGGCGGACAGCACGCCGGCCTGCAACCCGGCCGCGACCCGGGCCCGTTCGTCACGGGCGCGCAGCTGGGTCTCGGCCGACAGCACCGCCACCGCGTTCTGCTCACCGGCCAGGCGACGCTCACGCCGGCGGCGGGTCGGGAACCCGGCGAGCCAGCTCCCGGCGAACGGCAGCGCCAGCACGAACCCGCTCAGCACCGTCATGAACAGGAACAGCGTCAGCGCGTGCCCGGCGGTGTCGTTCCCCGCGACCAGCAGCGCGCCCAGGCTCAGCGCGGCCGACAGCAACGACACGACCGGCCCGAGCCACGTGAGGACAGGCCTTTTCCCGTACGCGGCCACGGCGTACACGGCCGCCAGGTCCGCCCCGGTGCTGAACAGGAACATCCACGCGTCGGCCGGCGCCAGCACCTCGGTCGCCAGGAGCAGCGGACCCAGCCACCCGGTCACCGCGACGGCGGCCAGCACCGTCCACGGGCGTTGCCGCCGCCACAACAACGGCGCCGCGTGCGCCACCATCGCGAGCAGCGTCAGCGCGACCGCCGCGGGGGCCGCCCCGTCCTCCTCGACCAGCGCCGCCACCCCGGCCAGCGGCAGCAACAGAGCCACCAGCACCAAACCCGCGTCCAGTACGGCCTGGCTCCGTAACCAGACGCGCAGCC
This sequence comes from Paractinoplanes brasiliensis, assembly GCF_004362215.1. NCBI lineage: Bacteria > Bacillati > Actinomycetota > Actinomycetes > Micromonosporales > Micromonosporaceae > Paractinoplanes > Paractinoplanes brasiliensis. The sequence continues at coordinate 420,316 of NZ_SNWR01000002.1, forward strand.
GCGCGGGCGCCGCCCCGGCCGGGAGGACCGCCCGCACCTGCCAGCCGCCGGACTCCCGCGGCCCCGCCGTCACTGTGCCGCCGAACGCCGCCGCGCGATCCCGCATGCCGGACAGGCCGCGGCCACCGCCGAGACCCTGGGCCGCTCCGGAGGGGACGGCTGGACCGTCGTCGGCCACCACCAGCGTCGCGCCGGTCTCGTCGTACGTCTGGGAAACCGTGACCGTCGCGCCCGGCGCATAACGCAGGGTGTTGGTGAGGGCCTCGCGGGCGATGCCGTGCAGCGCCTCGGCCTGCTCGGGCGGCGGCGAACCCGACTCGGACAGCCGTACCGCCTGGCCGAGATGCCGGAAGTCGTCGGCCAGATCGCCCAGGGTGGCCGTCTCGGCCGGGGCGGGCAGCACCGAGACGAGCTGGTGCAGCGCGACCAGCGTCTCGCGCCCGGTGCGCTCCGCGAACGCCAAGGCCTCGGCCTCCAGCTCCGGTTTGCCGACGAACTGGGCCGCCGTCGCGTTCACCACGATCGACGTGAGGTGGTGTGCGGTGACGTCGTGCAGCTCGCGGGCCAGGCGCCGCTGCTCGGCCGCGGCCGCGTCCCGTCGCGCCTGCTCGGCCTCGGCCAGCCGGTGCGCGGCGGCGGAACGCTCGTCGAGCCAGCGCCGCCGCACCCGGCCGAGCGCGACCACCATCGCATAGAAGGCCACGCTGACCAGCATGTCGAGCGGCTCGTCGCCGAGGACCAGCACGGCCTGCGCCGCCAGCATCCCCGCGGCGACCAGCACCGTCGTACGGCGGGAGCAGCGCAACGCCACATTGAAGAGCGCGATCGACTCGGCGAACGAGACCACCAGCAGGGCGTCACCGGGCGCGAAATACTCCTGCTGCGGCACGGCCCACGTGCCGAGCGCGAGGCCACTGGTGACCACCGCCGCCGCGACGACGGGGCGCCGCAGCCGCAGACAGAGGGCGCCGCACACCACCGCGGTCACGGCGAGACCGGCCACCGCCCGTACGGAGAGATCGAGGCCGGGCCAATAGACGAGCTGGGCCGCCGCGACGAGCGCGGGGAGCAGCCAGGTCCTCCAGTGGGTCATGATGGCCGACAGCTTATCTATGCCCTGGGGCAGGGATGAGTTTCCGTCCGCGGCCCGATCCGCCGGCGCGCTCGCATCGACAGACTTTCCCCATGATTTATCACCGCCTCGCCCGGACCCCCGATCACCGCTGGTGGCGGCCCGTCCTTGGAACCCTGTTCATCCTGGCTGCCGGCGCGTTCGTGGCCGTGGCCGCCTACATGGCTGTCACACTGGCCGCGATCCTGGCCGGGCGGCCTTCGAACGCCGACGGCCTGCCCAGCTTCGGCGAGCGTGCCGACCTGGCCATCGCGTTCCTCACGATCGCCGTGCTGCTGCCGTTGACCCTGCTCGCGGCTCGTTGGATTCAGCGGCGTCCGGCCGGCACGCTGTCGTCGGTCACCGGGCGTCTGCGGTGGCGGCTGCTGCTCCGGTTGCTGCCGGTCGCGCTGGTTGCTGTGCTCGCGCTGCTCGGCGGTTCGGCTCTGTTGCTCGGCTCGTTGTCCTCGCCCTCCGACCAGCTCGTGGGGTGGGGGCCGTTCGCGCTGTCGATGCTGTTGCTGCTCGTCGTGGTGCCGCCGCAGGCCGCCGCCGAGGAGTACTTCACCCGCGGCTGGCTGCTGCAGGCGACCGGCGTGTGGTTCCGCCGGCCGTGGGCGCCGATCGCGTTGCAGGCGCTGGTGTTCGCGGCGGCGCACGGGTGGGGGACGCCGTGGGGTTTCGCCGACCTGTTCCTGTTCGGCGTGGTGACGGGCTGGCTGACGGTGCGTACCGGCGGCCTCGAGGCGGCGATCGCCCTGCACGTCATGAACAACCTGGTCAGCGCGGGGCTGGCGGCGGCCTTCGGGCAGCTGACCATCACGGAGACGGCAGCCGACATGCCGTGGCAGATGGCCGCCGTGGATGTGGTGGTGCTGGCCGCGTACGCGCTGGTGGTCTTGAAGCTGGCCAAGCCGCCGCGGAGCGAGTCGCGGGTGGTCGTGCCGCCCTTGGCGCTCCACGCGGACCCTGTGTCGAAGTGATCGCCCTCGTACGGCGCTCTGGCGGTCATCGGCCCGCTCAACACTGGAAGAAGCGAACGACACGCCCGAGCTGACGTGTGGTTCGCGTTGCACCACTGCATCACCGCCGACGAGACGCTGCCCAGGATCCTAGGACGCTTGGGGTGGGCAGTCTCGTCGGCGTTGCGCCGGAGGCCGCGAGGCGGCAGAGACGGGACAGGCGGAGGCAGACGGGACAGGCGGAGGCAGACGGGACAGGCGGAGGCAGACGGGACAGGCGGAGGCAGGCGGGACCGGCGGAGGCAGGCGGGACAGGCGGGCGGGGGAGGCGGGACAGGCTGAGGCAGGCGGGACAGGCGGGCGGGGGAGGCGGGACAGGCTGAGGCAGGCGGGACCGGCGGAGGCCGGTGGGGGCAGGCCGGACCGGCGGAGGCAGGCGGGCAGGCGGGCAGGCGGGGGCTGCACGGTGTCGGCCAGAGCGAGGGCGGCGATCCTCGTATGAGCAAGGCTTGCGGCGGCGGGCCGGTGCAGTGCCGCTGTCCACCGGATCAGGTGCAGGGTGCATCACGCATCGATGACATCTGTCATGAATCGCCGCCGCGGCCATTACTCGTGGGTATTTCGTCCCGCCGGTTGTCTGACATTTCATGGACGTGTCAGGTCTATTTATGGCGGCCGGCACGTAAAGGAGAAACGCCGTTTCCCTTTGACGGATCTCGATCGGGCGCCGTGGCGGTGAGTCGACACGCCGCGACGCTCCGTCCATCATCGACGGCCTAAACCCGGCTGATTGTGCCGCGACCGCGTATCCCGGCAACACGCCCACACCGGGCATAGCCGGATCTTGACCGACAATCTCCCGCCCGGCGACCGGGCGGCGAGACCGCGGCGCGCCTCGATCGATTGTTAACGGGCCATTACTCGTACGGGGGGAAATGGCTTGTCAGGACGAGAAAACGGGCTCGTGACGTTGTTGAGAACCGGTTCAGGTGACACCGCGCCTATCACCGCGGTCGATGGGCGTCAACGGTCAGGAATGGTCGTGCCGCGGACAGGCCGATTGACCACCGGCAATCCTTAAATCCTGCTTAGACTCGCCGTCGGCACGCCCCGCCCCACCTCACTCCAGTCCACCGTGGAGGTTCTTTGATGGCCGCTGCCCGCCTGCCCGCCTACCGCCGTGCGGTGAGCGCCTTAGTCGCCGCCCTGTGCGCAGGGACCATCGTCGCGGCGGCGCCCGCGGACGCCAAACCCGCCAGACCCCAGTCGCCGCCCCAGGTCCCGGGGTACGGTCAGGTCGCCCCGCCCCGGGTGACCCCGCCCGAGCCGCTGCCCAAGCGCACCGGCAAGGTTGCCGTCACCGCGCCCACGCCCACCCGGAAGACGGGCAAGAGCCTGGCGGCCGGACTCAACGACAAGGTCGCCCTGCGCGCGCTCGTGGTCGCCACCACCACCGACGACTTCGGCGTCCCGACCTGGAAGACGACGCTGGACCGCCTCGGCGCCGCGTACGACGTGCTCTACACCGCCACCACGCCGCTGACCGTCGACACCCTCGTGCGCGCCGACGGCACCGGCAAGTACAACGCCATCCTGCTGACCAACACCATGCTCGTGTACGCCGACGGCGCCAACTACCTCAACGGGCTCGACCCGGGCGAGTGGAACATCCTCTGGGCCTACGAGCGCAACTTCGGGGTCCGCCAGGCGGCGCTGTACACCAGCTACGGCTCCTGGCCCGAGGACTACTGCCTGCGTTCGGCCGGCGAGACCGCGGTCGGCGACACCCCGTTGAACGTGAGCCTGACCAGCGCAGGCGCCGGCGTCTTCGACTACCTGAAGGCCGACGCCGAGATCCCGGTCGTGCAGTCGTACGTCTACAGGACCAGCATCGCGCCGGGCTGTGCCGCCGACGCGATCGCCACCGACGGCACGAACGTGCTGGGTGTGCGGTCGACCTCGACCGACGGCAGGGAGCGGCTGGCGCTGACGTTCACGCTCAACCAGTACCTGCTGCAGTCCGACGTGCTGGTGTACGGGCTGGTCCGCTGGGCCACCAAGGGCTTGTTCCTCGGCGAGCAGCGGCACCACCTCAACGTCGACATCGACGACTGGTTCAACACCGCCGACCACTACTACCCGGACGGGCACATCGAGTACGACCCCGGGTTCAAGGTGTCCGCCCACGACATGGTCAACCTGGATCAGCGGCAGGACGCGATCGGCAACGGGTTCAAGTTCAACCTGGCGTTCAACGGCGCCGACATCGACCCGTTCGCCGGCAACCAGTGCTACCCCGACGGCGGCCCGAACGAGCTGACCGCCACCACCAAGTGCCTGGCCGGCGACTTCCGCTGGCTCAACCACACGCTCAACCACCCCGAGCTCAACAACACCAGCTACGCCACCACGTACGGGGAGATCCTGAGCAACCGCACGGCGGGCGCGGCCATCGGCCTCACCGAGTCGGCAGGGGTTCTCAAGACCCCCGAGTACTCCGGTCTCGGCGTCTACACCGTCGACCCGGACGACGACACCGGCGTGCCGGTCGACCACGGCCTGGGCGGCTCGAACCCGAACCTGCTGCAGGCGGCCAAGGACCTGAACATCCGGTACCTGCACGGCAACATGTCGTTCGCCAGCCACAAGCCGGCGCACTTCAACGCCTCGATCGTGCACCCGCTGGAGCCGGACGTGGAGGTCGTGCCGGACTGGCCGACCAACATCGCCTACTTCTGCACCACGCCGGAGGAGGAGACCGCGTTCTACAACTCCTTCTACGGCCCCAACGGCAAGTTCCCGTACTGGCCGACCAACCGCACCTACGAGCAGATCCTCGACTACGAGGCCGGCGTGGCGCTGCAGCACGTGGCGTCGGGCGGCATCAACACGCACACGCTGCACATCGCCAACGTCCGCGACTACGGCAACGGCCGCACGCTGGCCACCGACTGGGTCGAGGCGATCGTCGGCAAGTACGAGGCGATCTATTCGGTGCCGCTGCTCAACCAGGACTGGGCCGGGATCGGCGCCTACACCAGCGTCCGCACCGAGCACTTCGGGCAGCTGGCGGCGGGCGTGGACGCGGTCTACGACCGGTCGGCGGGCACGGTCACGGTGGCCTCGCCGGCGGCCGGGACGCTGCAGGTCAGCGGCGTGCAGGGGACGAACGCGTCCACGTACGGGTCGGACGTCACCACCCCGCTGGCGTTGACCGCCGGCACCCCGGTGACCGTCCCGGCGACGCCGAGGGCGTAAAGGAATGCGGATCGCACTCGTGTCCGAGGGGACCTATCCCTACGCGATGGGCGGCGTCAGCATCTGGTGCGAGCAGCTCATCAAGGGGATGCCCGACTTCCGCTGGGAGGTCGTCGCGCTCACCGTCGACGGCACCGAGCAGTCTGTCTTCGCCACCCCGGCGAACTTGGACCGGGTGCACTCCGTTCCGCTGTGGGGCGGCCGTGACCGCGGCCGCCCCGGCCAGAGCCCCGGCTCGGCGTTCACCGGCCCGTACGAGATGTTCCTGCGGGCGCTGATCACACCGGTCGACACGTTGCAGCCCGGGCAGGGACGCGGCCTGTTCCTCCTGGCGTTGCGCGGCCTCTACGAGTACGCCGAGTCGGGCGGGAACCTCGGCGAGGCGCTCGTGTCCAACGAGGCGGTCACCATGATGCTGGACGCGTGGCGTGACCTGCGCGTCGAGGAGACCGCCCCGGCCCCCACGGTCGCCGACGCGATCCAGGCGACCTGGCTGCTCGAGCACATGCTGCGCCCGCTGAGCGCCCCCGCCGTGCAGGCCGACATCGTGCACTGCTCGATGAACGGGCTGTCGATGCTGGTCGCGATGGTCGCCAAGTGGCGTTACGGCACCCCGCTGGTGATGAGCGAACACGGCATCTACCTGCGTGAACGTTACATTTCCTACCTGCACGACGACGCTTCCCACGCCGTCCGGGTGATGGCGCTGAGCTTCTTCCGGTCGCTGGCCGGCGCCGCGTACCTGATCACCGACGTGCTCGCCCCCCACTCGTCGTACAACCGGCGGTGGCAGCTGCACAACGGCGCCGACCCCGAACGCATGTGGACGATGTACAACGGTGTCGAGCCGGCCGAGTTCCCGGCCGCCACCAGCGAGCCCGAGGTGCCCACGATCGCGTTCATGGGCCGGGTCGACCCGCTCAAGGACCTGCACACGCTGATCCGGGCGTTCGCCATCGTCCGCGACAAGATCCCCGAGGCGCGGCTGCGGATCTTCGGCGGCACCCCGGCGGTGAACCGCACCTACCACGAGTCGTGCGAGCGGCTGATCGACGAGCTGGGGCTGACCGGCGCGGCCGTGCTCGAGGGCCGCATCGAACGGGCCGTCGACGCGTACCACGCGGGCAGCATCGTCGCGCTCACCAGCATCTCCGAGGGTTTTCCGTACACGGTGGTGGAAGCCATGGCGTGCGGGCGGCCGTGTGTGTGCACCAACGTGGGCGGCGTGGCCGAGGCGGTCGGCGACACCGGCCGGGTGGTGGCGCCGCGCGACCACGTGGCCGTGGCCGAGGCCTGCATCGAGCTGCTGCGGGACGACCAACTGCGGCACAACCTCGGCTTCGCGGCCCGCGCCCGGGTGCTCGAGCACTTCACCCTGGCCCAGTCGCTGCAGATGTACCGCGACGTCTACGAGCGCCTGGCCCACCCGATCGAGGGCGCTGCCCCGGCGCCCCGGCTGCGCCCGGCCGCCCCGGCCTGGCTGGGCGTGCGATGACCGTCGACGACCAGGAGCGGACCGCTCCGCAGACCCACCCGGTCGTCCTGCCCCGTATCTCGGCCGACCCGCTGGACATGCTCGTCGACCGGATGCGCCCGGCCCTGGCACGGGCCGTCGAAACGCTTCAGGTCGCGGCCGCCCTGGAGGCCGACGGGGTCACCGACCGTATCGCCCGGGTCGAGTACGGCTTCCCCGACGTGTTCGCGCTGGCCGCCGAGGTGTTCCGCCGCCTCGGCCCGCCCGCCGACGACCCGCCCGCGCCGGCCGCCACCGGGCACGGCCGCCGCCAGACCGTGCGCCTGCTGCTGCACGGCCCTCTGTACGCCCTGCCCAGCGCGGTGTTCCCGGCCGTGCTGGTGGTGGTGGGGCAACGCCACGCCATCCTCGCGCTCACCCTGGCCGGGGTCCTCGGGTGGGCGTACGCGGGAACGGTCGCCTTCGCCGCCTACAAGCTGCTCGGCGCCAACCGTCCTCGCCGGGCCGCTCGTCTGCTGCGGTTCTCGGCGCTGGCCGCTCCGCTGCTCGGCGCCCTGGCCGGTGCGGTCCTCGGCCGGTGGAGCCTGGTGCTGCTCGCCGGTGGGCAGCTGACCTATCAGCTCGCCGGCACGGTTTTGATGTTCTACCGCCGTGAGCTGTGGCAGGCGCTCGCCATGGCCCCCGCGGTGGTGGCCGGCGTGGCCTATCTGTTCGACGACCGGGCCCGCGACACCGCGCTGATCGCCGCCGGGGCCGGGGTGCTGGCCGCGTTCACGGCCGCGCTGTGGTGCACGTTCAAGCAGGGCAGCCGGGACGAGTTGCCGGCCCGGCTCTCCGCGCGCGGGCTGGCCGGCGTCACCGCGTACGGGATCCTCTCCGCTCTTCTGCTGCTGCACGCCGCCCTGCCCTATCTGTCCGGCCGCCTCGACATCGCCGTCGCGGTGGCCCCGCTCATCCTGTCCATGGGTTTCGTCGAGTGGCGGGCCGAACGGTTCCGGGCGCTGGCCGTCGGCCTGACCCGCACCAGCCGCCGCCCCGCCGATTTCGAGGAGCACCTGACCCGCGCGATCGGCCTCGAGATCCTGCTCTGCGCCGCCGTCCCGGCCGGGCTCGGCGTCGTGCTGCTGGCCGGGCTGCGCGCCACCGACCCGGCCGTGTTCGTGATGGTGCTGGCCCACGTGCTGCTCGGCGGCGCCTACTACGTCGCGTTCCTGCTGGCCGGGTTCGAACGGTTCGGCCGGCTCTGCGCGTCGCTGATCGCCGCCCTCGTGCTGCACCTGGGCGCCGTGTTCCTGCTCGGCCGCTCGGTCACCCCGCTGACCGACACGGTGCTGTTCACCGGCAGCGTCTTCGCGCTGCTGGCCCTGTTCCTGCTCGGCCTGGCCCCGTCCGTCCGCCAGGTCCGTCACTACCGGTAGGTCACTGAAGGGGGAGATCTGCATGCACGCGGTGATTCTCGCCGGCGGCAAGGGGGTGCGGCTGCGGCCGTACACCACCACGCTGCCCAAGCCACTGATGCCCATCGGCGACAAGCACGCGATCCTCGAGATCGTCCTGGACCAGCTCGCCGGCTGCGGCTTCACCTCCGTGACGCTCGCGATCAACCATCTCGGCCCGCTCATCAGAGCCTTCGTGGGCGACGGCGCCCGCTGGGGCCTGCGCGTCGACTACATCGAGGAGGACCGTCCGCTGTCGACGGTCGGGCCGCTGTTCGCGCTCAAGGACACGCTGCCCGAGCAGTTCCTGGTGATGAACGGCGACGTGCTGACCGACCTCGACTACGCCGACCTGCTCAACCAGCACACCCTCACCGGCGCCGGGCTGACCGTGGCCATCGCCGAACGCACCCACAAGGTCGAGTTCGGGGTGCTCGACGTCGAGGCGTCACGCATCACCGGGTTCCGTGAGAAGCCCAGCCTGCGTTACCAGGTCAGCATGGGCGTGTACGGGATGAGCCGGCGCACCCTGGCCCCGTACCCGGCCGGGCGCTCGTTCGGCTTCGACGAGCTGGTGCTGGACCTGCTGGCCCGGCGCGAACACCCGGCGACGTACCCGTTCACCGGGTTCTGGCTCGACATCGGGCGGCCCGAGGACTACGACGAGGCCAACCGCAGCTTCGACGAGCTGCGCCCGATCCTGCTCCGCGACCGCGCCGGGGAGCCCGTATGAGAATCCTGCTGTTCGGCTCGTCCGGCTTCATCGGCCGGCATGTCCGGGCCGCACTCGACGACGCGGGGGAGCTGATCTGCCCGCGCCGCGACCGGCACGACCTGGTCAACGGCGAGCTCGACGACCTCAAGGCGCTGATCCGGGCGGAACGGCCCGACGCGGTGGTGTGCTGCGTGGGCGCGCTCACCGGCACACCGGGCGAACTCATGCGGGCCAACGCCATGGTGGCGGCCGGCCTGCTCGAGTCGGCCCCGCAGGCGCGGCTGGTGCGGCTGGGCTCGGCGGGGGAGTACGGCGTGGTCCCCGAAGGGCACGCGGTCGCCGAGGACGACCGGCTCGAACCCGTCGGCGCGTACGGGGTCAGCCACGCCGCCGGCACCCGGCTGTTCGCGCTGGCGTCCAACACCGTGTCGCTGCGCGTGTTCAACCCGATCGGGGCGGGACAGCCGGCCGAGAACGTGCTGGGCCGCGCCGCCGCGCAACTGCGGGCCGGGAACACCGAGCTGACGCTGGGGCCGCTCGGCGCGTACCGGGACTTCGTGGACGTGCGGGACGTGGCCTCGCTGATCCGGGCCGTCGTGGTCGCCGGCGAGGTGCCGCACCCGGTCTACAACGCCGGCAGCGGCCGGGCGGTGACCGTGCGGGAAGCCGTACGGCTGCTCGCCCGTGAGGCCGGGTTCACCGGGCCCATCCGCGAGCGGGGCGCCGGGCCGCAACGCTCGGCCGCCGTGAACTGGATCCAGGCCGACATCACCCGGGCCGCCAAGGACCTGGGCTGGGCGCCCGCCCACGACCTCACCGACTCGATCAAGAGCATCTGGGACGCGGCGTGAGAAGGGCGGTGACGGTCCTCCTGGCGGCGCTGACCGTCGCCGCCTGCACGTCCGCTCCCGACACCGGAGGCGGCCCGTCCTGGGCGTACCAGCTGCAGAACTACAAGGACGGCCGCCTCGACGAGCTCGCCGCCGGGCCGTACGAGACCGTGGTCGTCGACCTGGCCCGCGACGCGCACAGCGACTTCTTCACCGCCGACGAGGTCGACGCCGTGCGCGCCACCGGCAAACGGGTGCTCGCCTACTTCGAGATCGGCAGCATCGAGGATTTCCGGCCCGAGTACAAAACCCTGCCCAGGGACCTGATCGGCAACGAGTGGGCCGACTGGCCCGGCGAGTTCTTCGTCCGCTACTACGACGACCGCTGGTGGGAGCTGGTCGTCAAACCCCGCGTCGACCAGGCGATCCGGGCCGGGTTCGACGGCGCCTATCTCGACACCCCTTTGGCGTACGAGGAAATCACGCTGGACGCCGTCGAGGGACGCAACCGTGAGCGGCTGGCCGCCGACATGGCCTCCCTCGTCAAGCGGATCAGCGCGTACGCGAAAGGCCGGGTCCCCGGTTTTCTCGTCGTGCCGCAGAACTCGCCGGAACTGCGGCACCAGCCCGGATACGCCGAGGCGATCGACGGCATCGGCATGGAGGAGCTGTTCTTCCGAGCCACCGACGAGCGCTGTGACGAGGACTGGTGCGCCGAGAACCTGGCCGACACCCGGGCGCTGCGCGACGCCGGCAAGTTCGTGCTCAGCGTCGACTACGCCACCAAGGCGGCCGACGTGCGAGCCGCCTGCAAGCACTACGCCACCGAGAGGTTCACCGGCACCGTCACCGTGCTGGAACTGGACCGACCCGCACAACCCTGCCCGTAAGGAGAAACCGCATGCCCCACACGATCGGAGTCGTCGGCCTCGGCTACGTCGGTCTGACACTGACCGCCGCGCTGGCCGACAAGGGCTATGTCGTGCACGGCGCCGACGTGTCGAACCATGTGCTGGACACCCTCTCGCAGGGCAGGTCCCACATCTTCGAACCCGGCGTCGAGGACATCTTCGCCTCCCGCATCAACGCGGGCATCCACGTCGCCGAGACGCTGCCCCACCACACCGTCGACGTGGCAGTGATCAGCGTGTCCACGCCGGTGGACGAGCAGACCCGCCGGCCCAACCTGGCCAACCTGGCCGCCGCCGCGCGCAGCGTCGCCGCCACCTGCGCCCCCGGCACCCTGGTGGTCGTGCGCAGCACCGTGCCGGTCGGCACCAGCCGCAAGGTCGTGCTGCCCGAGCTGCGCGCCGCCTGGGGTGACGACGTCAAGCTGGTGATGGCGCCCGAACGCACCATCCAGGGCCAGGCACTGCGTGAGCTGGTCGAGCTGCCCCAGGTGGTCGGCGGCCTCGACGACGCCTCGTTGCGGGCCGGGCTGGAGTTCTTCCGCGGGCTGGCCCAGACCGTCGTGCCGGTCTCCAGCCTCGAGGCGGCCGAGCTGGTCAAGCTCTCCAACAACTGCCACACCGACCTGATCTACTCGTTCGGCAACGAGATCGCGCTCATCGCCGAACAGCACGGCCTCGACCCGCTCGAGGTCATCCGCGCGGCCAACGTGGACTACCCACGACCCGACCTGTCCAAGCCCGGATACGTCGGCGGCGGCTGCCTGTCGAAGGACCCCTACATCATGCTGGACAGCGCCGGCGGCTACACGCCGTTCCTGGTCGGGCAGGCCCGCGCCCTCAACGAGCACCTGCCCGTGCACGTGGCCGAGATCGTCGTACGGCTGCTGCGCGAGATCCGCGGCGAGACCCGCGGGCTGCGGCTGGCCGTGCTCGGCTGGGCGTACAAGGGCTGGCCGCCCACCGACGACATGCGCGGCACCCCGATCGCCACCATGATGCCCGTCTTCTCCTCCGCCGGCATCACCGTCACCGGGCACGACCCGATGGTCACCGCCGAGGTGGTCCGCCAGTACGGCGGCGACCCGATCAGCCTCGACAAGGCGTTCACCGACAGCGACGCCGTGCTGGTCATCAACGACCACCCGGACTACCGGGCCATCGACGTCACCGCGATGCTCGGCGACGCCCGGCCCGCGCTCATCTTCGACTCGTGGCGCATCCTCGACGCCGACGCCATCCGGGCCGCGGGCATCCGCTACGCCGGCCTCGGCTACCTGCCGGTGGTGACCGCATGAGGGCCCTGCTGCTCGGCGGCGCCGGGTTCATCGGCGTGCACCTGGCCCGGCGCCTGGTCGCCGACGGCCACGACGTCACCATCGTCGACGACTTCTCCCGCGGCCGCTCCGACACCTCGGTCTCCGAGCTGGGGGCGCGGGTGATCTCGGCCGACCTCACCGACCCGGCCTTCTACGCCGGCCTGGAACACGGGTGGGACCAGATCTACCTGCTCGCCGCCGTCGTCGGGGTGCGCAACGTCGAGAAGGACCCGGCCCGGGTCGTACGGGTGAACACGCTCGTCGCCATGCACCTGCTCGACTGGCTGCAGCCCGGCGAACGCGTCTTCTTCGCCTCGACCAGCGAGGTCTACGCGGGCGGCGTCGACGCGGGCATCGTCGCGGTGCCCACGCCCGAGGCGATCCCCACGATGATCTCGGACATCACGGCGCCCCGGTTCGCGTACGCGGTCAGCAAGCTGCTCGGCGAAGCAGCGTTCCTGCACACCGCGCGCGCCCGCGGGTTCGACGCCGTGGTCGCGCGGTTCCACAACGTGTACGGGCCGCGGATGGGTGCCGACCACGTCATCCCCGAAATGGCGCTGCGCGCCCGCGCCGGTGAGGACCCGTTCCGGGTGCCCGGCGCCGACCAGTTCCGCGCGTTCTGCCACGTCGACGACGCGGTCGAAGCCATGCTCCGGCTGATGGCGACACCCGCGGCCGCCGGGCAGATCGTGCACATCGGCAACGACCGCGAGGAGACCAACATCGGCGACCTCGCCAAGCTGGTCCTGCGGGTGGCCGGGGTCAGCCCCGCCATCGAGGCCGCCGACGCGCCGCCGGGATCGGTCAAGCGGCGCTGCCCCGACCTGTCGAAGCTGCGGGAGCTCACCGGCTACGAGCCGGCCGTCACCCTCGAGGAGGGCGTCCGTACGACGTTCGCCTGGTACGCCGAGCACGGGAGGCCGTCATGACCGCCGAACGCCCGCCGATCTGCTTCTACTACGGCAACGGCAAGCTCGTCGACCTGGCCGAGTACCCACGCGTGGTGCTGCAACCCGACTTCTACAAGCCCGAGGAGATCGCGTTCCTCAAGTCCAAGGGCGTGCACGTGCTGGCGTACCTGACCCTGTCGGAGGACACCGGGCCACCCGCGGTGTGGCAGCGCACCGAGGTCAACCCGGACTGGGGCGGCAAGTTCGTGCACGTCGGGCACCCCGAATGGGTGTCGCACGTGGTCGGGCAGGCCCGCGCGGCGCTGGACAACGGGTTCGACGGGTTGTTCCTCGACACGCTCAACGTCGAGCTGACCTTCCCCGAGGACGTGCCGCACCTGCTGACCCTGGTGGCGGCGCTGCGGGCCGAGGCCGGGCCGGCGTACATCCTGGCCAACCGGGGTTTCGGGATGCTGCCGCGGCTGGCCGAGCTGGTCGACGGGGTGGTGTTCGAGTCGTTCTCGGCCCGGTGGACCGACGAGGGGTACGCGGCCTGGCCGCCGGACACCCTCGAGTTCCACGCGCAGATCGCCGAGCAGCTGCTGCGGTTGCAGCTCGACCTGTACGCGCTGGACTACGCCGACGACCCGGGCCTGACGGACTTCGCGATCCGCCGGGCCCGGCAGTTCGGCATGCAGTGCATCGTCAGCGACCGCGCCCTGTCCCGAGTGTGAGTGCCGGCCGCCGGATCACGCATCCGCGCGTGTCCGGACGGCCGGTTCACGCGTCCACGACGTTTCGGTAGACCGCGAACGTGGTCCGCTTCCGCAGTCGGAACCCAATCGACTCGTAGAGGCGGATCGCGTTCGTGTTCGCCGCCGACGTGTGCAGGAACGGGATCTCGCCGCGCTGCCTGATCCCGTACGCGATCGCCCGCACCAGGCTCGTGGCCAGCCCCTGCCCGCGGAACGCCGGATGCGTGCAGACCGCGCTGATCTCCGTCCAGCCGGGCGGACGCAGTCGTTCACCGGCGACCGCGACGAGCCGTGAGCCGCGACGGACCCCGAGGTAGTTGCCCAGCTCGATCGTGCGCCGCCGGAACGGGCCCGGCTGGGTGAGCTCGACCAGGGCCAGGATCTCGGGCACGTCCCCGGCGTACAGCGGCCGCGCCTCCGTGAACGGCTCCGCGGCCAGGGACTCGTCGACGAACTGGACACCGGCCACCTCACCCGCGATCACCCAGCCCGGATGGGAGGCCGGGACCGGTCCGGCCACCGCCACCTCGGCGGCCGGACCGGTCAGCGCGGCCAGGTCGGCCCACGCCCGCGGATCCGCGGGGTCGGCGAGGGCATGGAAAGGCGCCACGTCGGGGTGGTAACGGACCGCTTTCCCGTACGCCTGCGCGAAGCGCGAATGGGTGCCCCGCAGCGAGCCGACCACCGGGTCGTCCAGCACCGACCGGCCCGCCTCGACGGTGGTCACAGCGGGTCCAGCCCGAGGTGCTCGCGCAACGTCTCACCCTCGTAGCCGGTGCGGAACACGCCGCGTTCCTGCAGCAGCGGCACCACCGTGTCGGCGAACTCGTCGAGGCCGCCCGGTGTCACGTGCGGCACCAGGACGAACCCGTCGGAGGCGTCCTCCTGCACCAGGTGGTTGATGCTCTCGGCGATCGTGGCGGCCGACCCGATGAACGTCTGCCGGCCGGTCACCTCGATGATCAGCTCACGGATCGACAGCTTCTCGGCGGCCGCCTTCTCCCGCCACTCGCGCGCCACCGCGATCGGGTCCCGGTGCAGCCGTACGCTGGCCCGCCCGCGAGCGATGTGCTCGTCGGAGACGTCCGGGTCGATCTCGGGCAGCGGGCCGTCCGGGTCGTACGCGGACAGGTCCCGGTTCCACAGTTGCTCCAGGAACTTGATCGCGGTCGCGCCGCTGACCTGCTGCCGGCGTACGTGCGCGGCCCGTTCCTGGGCGTCGCTGTCGGTGTCGCCGAGCACGAAGGTGGCCGCGGGCAGCACCTTCAGCGAGTCCCGTTCCCGGCCGTAACGGGCCAGCCTGTCCTTGACGTCGGCGTAGAACTTCTGACCGTCCGCCAAGGTGCCGTGCCGGCTGAAGATGGCGTCGGCGGTGGCGGCGGCGAACTCGCGGCCCGCGTCGGAGTCGCCGGCCTGCAGGATCACCGGACGGCCCTGCGGGCTGCGCGGCACGTTGAACCGGCCCTCGACGGTGAAGTGCTGGTCGGAGTGGCGGAACGCCCCGGCCAGCGGATGCCGCAGGAAGACGCCGTTCTGCTTGTCGGCCGCGATCGCGTCGGCCGGCCAGGAGCCGAACAGCTCCTTGGCCGTCTCGAGGAACTGGGTGGCCCGGCTGTAGCGGTCGGACTCGGCCAGAAAGCCGCCGCGCCGGAAGTTCTCCCCGGTGAACGCGTCCCAGCTGGTCACCACGTTCCACGCGGCCCGCCCGGCGGACAGGTGGTCGAGCGAGGCGAACTGCCGGGCCACCTCGTACGGCTCGTTGAACGTCGAGTTGATGGTGCCGGCCAGGCCGAGCCGGTCGGTGACGGCGGCCAGCGCGGCCAGCACAGTGAACGTGTCGGGGCGGCCCACCACGTCCAGGTCGTAGATCTGCCCGGCCTGCTCCCGCAGCCGCAGACCTTCGGCCAGGAAGAAGAAGTCGAACTTGGCCCGTTCGGCGGTCTGCGCGAGCTTGACGAACGAGTCGAACTCGATGTGGCTGCCGGCGGCGGGGTCGCTCCAGACGGTGGTGTTGTTGACACCGGGGAAGTGCGCGGCGAGGTGGATCTGCTTAGGCAACGCGGGCTCCTTCGGCAGCGGCGGCGTAGCGGTTGGCCGGGCGGGGCAGGCCGAGGCGGTCGCGCAGGGTGCCGGGTTCGTACTCCGTACGGAAAACGCCCCTGGCCCGCAGCTCGGGGACCAGGCCCCGGGTGATGGCGCGCAGGTCGTCCGGGAGGCGGCCGGGGCGAAGACGGAAACCGGTGATGCCGGCGTCCTGCCATTCGAGCAGCAGGTCGGCGAGCTGCGCCGGAGTGCCGGTGAAGGCCGCAGCGTCCGACTGGTGGGTGGCCGGGTTCTGCTCCAGCAGCACCACGAGGTCGGCGAAGACATGGCCCACCTTGACCTGCGACACGATTTCGTGCGCGTCGGCGGCGTCCTTCGGCGTGACGTAGACGATGTCGGCGGACTTCTCGGCGAACCGGTACGGGATTTCGCTGTGGGCGAGCGCGGTGACGACCGGCTGCCCCTGCGGCGGCCGCGGAGTGATCGACGGGCCCTTGACGGTGAAGAACCGGCCCTCGAAGTTGATGTAGTGCAGCTTGTCGCGGTCGATGAACCGGCCCGTGGCGGCGTCACGGATCTCGGCGTCGTCCTCCCAGCTGTCCCAGAGCCGCCGTACGACCTCGACGTAGTCGGCCGCCTCATCGAACAAGTCCTGCACGGCGTCGGGCGTGTCGATGCTGACCTCGCGCCGTCCGAAATGGGCGGCTTCCTCGGCCCTCGGGGAGAGCTGCACCCGCCAGCCGGCGCGACCCCGGCTCACGTAGTCGAGGGTGGCGATCGCCTTGGAGATGTGGAACGGCTCGGTGTGGGTGACGGTGGCCGTCGGCACCAGCCCGATGTGCCGGGTCAGCGGCGCGACCCGCGAGGCGATGAGCACCGCGTCGAGGCGTCCCTGCACGAGGGACGGGTCGTCGGACTGCACGCCCAGCCCGTCCTCGATGGTGACGAAGTCGAGCTTGCCCGCCTCGGCCTCGGCCACCAGGTCGAGCCAGTAACGAGCGGTGAACAGTTCCTTGGGCCGGGCGTTCGGCGCGCGCCAGGCGTCCGGGGCCCAGCCGGCGCCGTCCAGCGCTACCGCGAGGTGCAGGTTCGTCATGGTTACTTCCCCTCGATGGGCAGGCCGGGCGGGTTGATCTCGGGCGCGCCGACGGCCTCGCCGGCCAGGTTCCAGCGGTCCAGGATCTTGGCGTAGTCGCCGGACCTGACCAGCTCGTCCAGGGCGGCCTTGTACGCCTCGACCAGGCCGTTGCCCTTCTTCGTGGTGAGCGCGATCTTGCCCTGCAGCGTCGCGCCCGCGCCCGAGTACGTGCCGACGATCTCGGTCTCGCCCGCCTTGGCCACGTGGTAGGCCGAGGTCGGGTTCGGGCCCAGGTACAGGTCGATCTGCCCCGATCCCAGCGCCAGATAGGTGGCCTGGTTGGTTTGGTAATACTTGATGTCGACCTTGGGAGGCCCTGCTCGACGGCCTCCTCGCTCCACTCGACCAGGATCTTTTCCTGGTTGGTGCCGGAGCCCACGGCGACCTTCTTGCCGGCCACGTCGGCGGGCCCGGTCACCTTGAGCCCGCTGCCCTTCTTGGCCTCGAAGGCGAGCTGGTCCTTGCGGTAGGTGGCGAAGTCGTACTTCTGCTTGCGTTCCTCGGTGACGGTGATGTTGGAGGCGCCGACGTCGAACTTGCCGCTGTCGAGGCCGATGAACAGGTTCTCCCAGCTGGTGTTCTGCAGGTCGGCTTTGAGCCCGAGGATCCCGGCGACCGCCACGCCGATGTCGGGTTCGCTGCCGATCAGGGTCTTGTTGTCGGTGGCCGTGAACGCGAGTGGCGCGAACCCGGAGCCGGCCGCGCCCACGCCGATGGTCAGCGTGCCCTTCTGCCGGATCGCCTCGGGCAGCAGAGCGGCCACGGCGTCCACCTTGGCCGGCACGATCCGCTGCTGGTCCGGGCCGTCGTTGATGGTGACGGCGGCGGCCTGTTCGACCTGGGCGACCGCGGGTTTCTCGTCCGGCGCGGCGCAGGCGGCCAGTCCCGCGAGCGCGGCGATCAAGAGCACTGCTGAGGGCGTACGCATGGAGGGGTTTGCTCCTTCTAGACGAGAACTTTGGACAGGAAAGCGCGAGTGCGTTCGTGCTGGGGGCGGTCGAGGACCGCGGAGGGCGGACCCTGCTCGACCACCCGGCCGCCGTCGAGGAAGACGATGGTGTCGGCCACCTCACGGGCGAAGCCGATCTCGTGGGTGACGACGACCATGGTGGTGCCGGCGCGCGCCAGGTCGCGCATGACGTCGAGCACCTCGCCGACCAACTCGGGGTCGAGGGCCGAGGTGGGCTCGTCGAACAGGATCAGCTTGGGGTCGCGGGCCAGTGCGCGGGCGATGGCGACCCGCTGCTGCTGGCCGCCGGAGAGCTGCCGCGGATAGCTGGCGGCCTTCTCGGCCAGGCCCACCTTCTCCAGCAGCTCGATGCCGCCGCCCGCCTCGCGGACGTTCTGCAGCGCGGTCATGTGCGGGAACAGGTTGAACGTCTGGAACACGAACCCGATGCGGGCGCGCTGCTTGAGGATGTGGCGCTCGCTGAGCTCGTACAGCTTGTTGCCGGCCCGCCGGTAGCCGATCAGCTCGCCGTCGACCCGCACGCGCCCCCGGTCGACCTTCTCGAGGTGGTTGACGCAGCGCAGCAGCGTCGACTTGCCCGACCCGGAGGGCCCGATGATCACCGTGACGCTGCCGGCCGGGACGGACAGCGTGACGTCGTGCAGCACCTCGAGCGTGCCGAAGGACTTGTGCACACCGCTGAGCTCGATCATCGGACGTACCCCCGGGAGTAGCGGCGCTCGACGTGGTGCTGCAGGACCGACAGGGCGGCGGTCAGGATCACGTACCAGACGGTGGCCACCAGCAGCAGCGGCACGACCCGGCCGTTGCGCCCGTAGATGACCTGCACCTGGTAGAAGAGCTCGCCGATGGCCAGCACGTACACCACCGAGGTGCTCTTGAGCAGGTTGACCAGCTCGTTGGCGGCGTTGGGCAGGATCGCGCGCATGGCTTGGGGGAGCAGGATGCGGCGGAACTGGCGCAGCCGCGGGATGCCCAGGGCGGCCGCCGCCTCCAGCTGCCGGGAGTCGACCGACAGGATGCCCGCCCGGACGATCTCGGCGGCGTACGCGGCCTCGTGCAGCGCCAGGCCCAGCAGCGCCGCGCCGAACGCGCTGACCAGGCTGGACGTCTCGAAGTGGAGGAACCCGGGGCCGAACGGGACGCCGATCTGCAGCCGGTCGTAGAGGTAGCCGAGATTGGCCCAGAAGAGAAGCTGCACGAGCAGGGGCACCGAGCGGAAGACCCAAATGAACGTCCAGCTCACCGCGGAGAGCACCGGGTTCTTCGAGAGCCGCATCGGTGCCAGCACGATGCCGCCCGCGAAGCCGAGCACGGCGCCCGCGAACGTCAGCTCCAGCGTGATGAGCAGCGCCTCCATCACGGACTTCTCGAAGAAAGTATCCGAAGAACGTGGGCCAGTCCCAACCCGGGTTGGTGACCAGGCCGTGCAGGAACTGGGCCACCACGACCAGCACCGCGGCGGCGGCGAGCCAGCGCCAGGGATGCCGGGCCGGCACCACCACGAGGTCGTCGGGTGGGGGAGGTTGATCACTCGGGCGGCGGGCCGCGCGAGCCGAGGACAGGAGACTCACGAAGGTCCTTCCGGCGACGGCTGTTGCGGATGACGCTAGGGCGGCCTCCTAAAACCCTAAACACCTATGGGAAGTATATGTTTTACGGTCTTGTGAACGACAGTGCCCCTTGCTTAATTCCTAGTTTAGCCATAGGAATAGGGGAGTCGTTTCACTGGAGGTGGAGATGCGTCGCCGTTCCCTGCTCATCGCCGTCGTGGCAACCGCGCTGGCCGCGGGCTGCTCCGGCAGCGGTGGCACCGACTCCGCCGCCGCCGGCGAGCCGGTCTCCGGAGGCTCCCTGACCTGGGGCATCGAGACCGAGCCGATCACGCTCAACCCGCACCAGTACGCGCAGGCCAAGGCCCGGCTGCTGGTCTGGAACAACTTCGAGGCGCTGCTCACCCACGACGACAAGGGCGGATACGTGCCCTGGCTGGCCGAGAGCTACGAGGTGTCACCCGACGGCCTGACCTACACCGTCGAACTGCGCGACAACGTGACGTTCAGCGACGGCGTCAAACTCGACGCGGCCGCGGTCAAGGCCAACGTGGACCAGCTGCTCGCCGACGGCTACGCGCCACAGGTGGCCGCCGTACAGCTGAAGAACCTGAAATCCGTCGACGTGGCCGGCCCGCTCACCGTGAAGTACACGCTGAGCGCCCCCGACGTGCTGATCCTCGACTTCCTGTCGTCGCCGCAGGGCGCGGTCGTCTCGCCCAGGTCGCTCAAGGAAGCGGCCAACCTCAAGGCGGGCGGCCCGGATCTGGCGGGAACCGGGCCGTTCATCCTCGACCGGTACACCCCGGGCCAGGAACTGCACTACAAGCGCAACCCGTCGTACCGGGACCGCCCCGCCTACCTCGACGAGGTCACCTACCGCTTCCTCAAGGAGTCCTCCGTACGGGTCGGGGCGCTCACTTCCGGGCAGGTGCAGGTCATCGAGGGCGTGCCGGCCACCGACCAGGCGCAGATCACCGGGAACCCGGCGCTGACGCTGAGCAAGGGGCTCAACTCGGGCTCCGCCTACTCGTACTACTTCAACGTCGGCCACGCGCCGTTCGACGACATCCGGGTCCGGCAGGCGTTCCGCGACGCGATCGACATCGACGCGGTGCTCAAGGGCGTCTACCGCGGCACCGCGACCCGGGCCTGGAGCGTGATCGGGCCGACCAGCCCGCTCTACGACAAGTCGCTCGAAGGCACATACGGCAACAACCCCGAACGGGCCAACGCCACCCTGGACGCGGCCGGCTGGACCCAGCGCGACGCCGACGGTTTCCGGGTCAAGAACGGCAAGCGATTGACCGTACGGCTGGTGCAGTCGGCGCCGTTCGTCCGTGACCGCCGCGAGATCCTCGCGCAGGCCGTGCAGGCCGCGGTCAAACAGTCCGCCGGGATCGACCTGCACGTCTCGGTGGTCGACCAGGGCACGGCGACGGCGGCCCTGGAGAAGGGGGAGTACGAGGTCTTCGACAACTCCCGGGCCGACACCGACGCCGGGGCGGCGCTGAACCTGCTGCTCGCCTCGACCGGCGCAATCAACCGCCTCGGCATCAGCGACAAGAAGGTCGACGACCTGCTGGCCCGGGGGCAGGCTTCCGGTGATCCGGCTACCCGCGCCGGCATCTACCGGCAGCTGCAGCAGAACGTGATCATCGACCAGGCCCTGATCCAGCCGCTCTACGCGCCGGCCGACCAGATCGCGGCGTCGGCGAAGGTCGGCGGGCTGGGCTTCGAGCCGACCGCGGGCGTGCCGGCGAGCGCCTACAACGTCTGGCTGAGCAAATGATCGTGCTCCGCCGCCTCTTCACCGGGCTGGTGGTGCTCTGGGCCGCCGCGACCGCCGCCTACCTGGCGCTGATCGCGGCCCCCGGCTCCACGGTGGACAGCATCGTCGGCGACGGTGCTGACACCCCGCTGATCCGCGCCCAGATCATCCACGAGTGGGGACTCGACCGGCCCGCGATCGTGCAGTACCTGGACTACCTGTGGCGGGCCGCGCAGGGTGACCTCGGGCGTTCCTACCTGCTGCAACGGCCCGTACGCGACGTCATCGCCGACCAGATCGGGCCGACGCTGAGCCTGGCCGTGGCGGCGGCCGCGCTCGGCGTGGTGCTGGCTCTCGTGCTGGCCGTGACCACCCGGCAGCCGTGGGCCCGGCGGGTCAGCTCCACCGCCGAACTGGTGCTGGTGTCCACGCCGCCCTTCCTCATCGGCATCGTGCTGCTGAGCGTGTTCTCGTTCCGGCTCGGCTGGTTCCCGGTCAGCGGCGGTGACGGGCTCGCCTCATTGGTGCTGCCCGCGGTCACCCTGGCGCTGCCCGTGGCCGGCGTGCTGACCCAGGTGCTGCGCGACGGGATCGACCGGGCTCTGGACGAACCGTTCGCGGTGACCGCCCGGGCCCGGGGCCTGGAGGAGCGGGCCGTGCTCGTGCGCCACGCTTTGCGCCACGCCTTGTTGCCGGTCGTCACGCTGGTCGGCTGGCTCTTCGGTGTGCTGCTGGGCGGCGCGGTCATCATCGAAACCGTCTTCGGCCGGCCGGGTCTGGGCCAGGTGACGCTGGCGGCGGTGAACAGCGCTGACATGCCGGTGGTGCTGGCCGTGGTGGTGTTCTCGGCCTTTGTCTACGTCGTCATCAACACCCTGGCCGACCTCGCCTACCTGGTCATCGACCCCCGCCTGCGCCCGGCCACGGCTTCCGCGGCGGTGGCTTCGTCCCCGTCTTCCGGCTCGGCCGTGGCTTCGTCCCCGTCTTCCGGCTCGGCCGCGGGTTCGTCCCCGTCCTCCGGCTCGGCCGCGGGTTCTTCTCCGCCTTCTGGCTCGGCCTTGCGGTCGTCGCCGTCTTCCGGAGCGTAGACATGGCCGTTGCCCTCGATCGTCCGTTGTCCGCGCGCCTGCCGCGTTCCTCCGCCGTGCCCGTCGCGGCCGGTTTCCTCGCCCTGGCCCTCGCCGCCGCCGTGGTGCCCGGCCTGTTCGCCGGTGATCCTCTGGTGGCCGACCCGCTGCACGTCCTCGAGGCGCCCAGCGCTGCCCACTGGTTCGGCACCGACCAGCTCGGCCGCGACGTCTTCGACCGCGTCGTCCACGGCGCCCGCCACTCCCTGCTCATCGGCGTCGTGGCCACCCTCATCGCGGTGACCGCCGGCCTGGTGCTGGGCCTGCTGGCCGGCCTGTCCCCCAGGTACGCCGACGAGGCACTGAGCCGCTCGTTCGACGCGCTCTCGGCCTTCCCGCTGCTGCTGCTCGCCTTGCTGTTCGTAGCCGTCGCCGGCCCCGGCACCGTCGGCCTGGTCGTCGCGATCGGCATTGCCACGATGCCCACCTACGCACGCGTGGTGAGAACCCAGACCTTCGTCGTACGCCAGAAAGACTATGTAACCCAGGCTGTGGCCTTCGGCGATTCCCGTACGCGGTTGGTCCTGCGCCACGTGCTGCCCAACGTCCTCGGTCCCGTCCCCGTCCTCGCCGTGATCGGCCTGGGCGAGGCGATCCTCGCCGCCGCCGGACTCAGCTTCCTCGGCATGGGACCACAACCGCCGTCCCCCGAGTGGGGCGCGATGCTCTCCGAGAGCCGCGGCTACCTCTCCGTCGCCTGGTGGACCGCCGTGCTGCCCGGCGTGGTCGTCACCCTGCTGGTCATCTCGCTGACCGTCGTGGGTCGTCACCTGCAGCGCCGCTTCGAAGGAAGGCCGTCATGACAGAGTCGAGGACGCACACCCGCGACCCCCACGCCCCGCTCCAGCGACCGTCTTGGTCCTCGGCTGCATCGCCGTCGGCCTCGTCGCCCTCTCGCGCCCCGGCCGAGTCGGCGCCTCCCACCGACGAGTCCTCCGCGTCGTTGCCCGAGTCGCCCACGTCCGCAGGCGAAGCGCCCCTTCCGCTTGCCGGCGCGAGTGCTCCATCGGCTTCGCCGCGCGGTGGCCTGCTCGTCTCCGTGCGCGACCTGCACGTGACGTTCCCGCATCGCCGGGGCGACGTCCACGCCGTACGCGGAATCGACCTCGACATCCACCGCGGCGAGTGCGTCGCCATCGTGGGCGAGTCCGGCTCGGGCAAGAGCGTCACCGCCCGCACGCTCGTCGGACTGGCCGGCCCGAACGCCCGCATCAGCAGCACCCGGTTCAAGGTCGACGGCCGCTCCGGACCGTTCGAATGGCGCACCCTGCGCGGGGGCTTCGCCGGGCTCGTGCTGCAGGACGCTTTGGTCTCGCTCGACCCTCTGCGCACGGTCGGCGCGGAGATCAGCGAGGTCTTGCGCGTCCACAACATCGGCAAGCGCCACGACCGTGCACAACGGGTGCGTTCGCTGCTGGAAGCCGTGCACGTCCCCGAGCCCGGCCGCCGCGCCCGCCAGCACCCGCACCAGCTCTCGGGCGGTCTCCGTCAGCGCGCGCTGATCGCCTCGGCCCTGGCCGCCGGCCCACCCCTGCTGATCGCCGACGAACCCACCACGGCCCTCGACGTCACGGTCCAGGCCCAGATCCTCGACCTGCTGGCCGAACGCCACACCGCCGGCGAAACCCTCCTGCTGATCAGCCACGACCTGGCCGTGGTCTCCCGCCTGGCTGACCGCGTCCTCGTCATGAAGAACGGCCGCGTCGTCGAGTCGGGCGACACCAGGACGCTGCTGACCGCGCCCAGTCACCCCTACACCCAGCAGCTGCTGACCGCAGTCCCCTCCGCCGCCTCCCGCGGCCGCCGCCTCTCCCACCCGTCCTCCACAGCCACCCCGCCACCGCCCCCGCCATCCACAGCCACCCCGCCCCCGCCATCCACAGCCACTCCCAGCGTGTCGCGGTCATCCACAGCCTCTCCGCACCCCTCCCGATCCACGCCGTCGTTGTCCACAGCTGCCTCGGGTTTGTCGTCGTCATCCACAACCTCACCGCCCCTATCCCGGCCCGCACCGCCCTTGTCCACAGCTGCGGACGGTGTGTCGTCCTTGTCCACAGCTGCGGACGGTGTGTCGTCCTTGTCCACAGCTGCGGACGGTGTGTCGTCCTTGTCCACAGCTGCGGACGGTGTGTCGTCCTTGTCCACAGCTGCGGACGGTGTGTCGTCCTTGTCCACAGCTGCGGACGGTGTGTCGTCCTTGTCCACAGCTGCGGACGGTGTGTCGTCCTTGTCCACAGCTGCCGACGGCGTGTCGCCGCCGTCCACAGCTGCCCCGGGCGTGTCGCGGTTGTCCACAGGCGAGGTCGGCGTTGTTGTCGAGGCTGTGGGGCTGCGTAAGCGCTACAGCTCGCACACCGTCGTCGACGGGGTCGACCTCACCGTTCGCCGGGGCGAGATCGTCGGGCTGGTCGGGGAATCGGGGTCCGGGAAGACCACGGTCGCCCAGCTGCTGTTCGGGCTGACCGCGCCCACGTCCGGCTCCGTGGCGTTCGAGGGCGCGCCATGGACCGGGCTCTCGGAGCGGCGGCGCCGTCCGTGGCGCCGCCGCCTCCAGCTCGTCTCGCAGGACCCACTCTCCGCCTTCGACCCCCGCTGGACGGTCGAACGCATCGTCCGGGAAGCGCTGCCAAAGCCGGAGCCGGTGCTGCCGTTGCTCGAACGCGTCGGTCTCAGCGCCGACGTCCTCGAGCGCTACCCGCGGCAGCTCTCCGGTGGACAGCGGCAACGTGTCGCCATCGCGAGGGCGCTCGCCCCGCGGCCCAGCCTGATCATCTGCGACGAACCGGTCTCCGCGCTCGACGTCTCCGTACAGGCTCAAGTCCTTGACCTTCTCGCCGAAATCCGCGATACCGACGGCACGGCTCTGCTGTTCATCTCGCACGACCTCGGCGTCGTCCACCACCTCGCCGACCGGGTGCTGGTCATGCGGGACGGCGCCGTGGTCGAGCAGGGCCCGGTCGACGACGTCTTCCACCACCCGCAGCACGAGTACACCCGCGCGCTCATCGCCGCGGTGCCGACGCTGGAGGTGTCGCGATGAAGTTCCTGCTCATCACTCTGATCGCGGAGCGGGACGCGCACCGGCCGGCCCGCGAGCGCCTGCGCGAGGTGGTCGCCAACGCGGTGCTGGCCGAGGAGCTCGGCTTCGACGGTTTCGGGGTGGGGGAGCGGCACGAACGCCCGTTCTTCTCGTCGTCACCTCCGGTCGTGCTCAGCCACATCGCCGCCCGCACCGAGCGGATCCGGCTGTTCACCGCGGTGACCACGCTCAGCCTGCTCGACCCCGTACGGGCATTTGAGGACTACTCGACGCTCGACAATCTCTCCGACGGCCGCCTCGAGCTGATCATCGGAAAGGGCAACGGCGCCGCCCAGGCCAAGCTGTTCCACGTCACCGCCGAGGACCAGTGGGACCGCAATCGCGAGAGCTACGAGCTGTTCCGCCGTCTGTGGCGCGAGCCGAAGGTCACGTGGGAGGGCCGCTTCCGTCCCTCGCTGACCGACGCCGAGACCTGGCCCCGCCCCCTGCAGCAGCCGATCCGGGTGTGGCACGGCAGCGCCACCAGCCGCGAGTCGGTCGACCTGGCCGCGCGCTTCGGTGACCCGCTGTTCTCGGCCAACGTCACCAACCCCATCGAGCCGTACGCGGAACTCATCCGCCACTACCGCGAACGGTGGGCGCATTACGGGCACGACCCCGCCGACGCCCTCGTGGGAGCGGGAAGCGCCGGCTTCTACGTCGCCCGCACCTCGCAGGAGGCGATCGAGACTTACCGGCCGATCTACGACGCCCGGCTCGCGCTGTTCCGTCAGGTCGGCGTGGAACCCGTCTTCCCCACCCTGGAGGACGCGATCGAGCGCAGCTCCATCCTGGTCGGCAGCCCTCAGCAGATCATCGACAAGGTGCACCGCTATCACGCCGAGTTCGGTCACGAGGTCATGCACCTGCACGCCGACGGGGACGGCCTGACCGACAAACAGCACCGTCAGACGCTCGAACTGTTCCAGTCCGAGGTCGCCCCGGTGCTGCGCCGCGAGATCCCGAGCCGCCCGTTCCCCACCATCAGCCCTCTGGGAGGACCCTCATGACCGTGCCGCTCTCGATCCTCGACCTGGCGCCCTTGGTCTCCGGCGGCACGGTCGGCGACGCCCTTCGCCGTACGCTGGACCTGGCCCGCAAGGCCGAACAGTTCGGCTACCACCGGTACTGGGTGGCCGAGCACCACTTGACGCCCGGTGTCGCCAGCTCGCAGCCGGCCCTGCTGCTGGGCCAGATCGCCGCGGTGACCGAGCGTATCCGCCTCGGCTCGGGTGCCCTGCAGACGGGGTTCCTGACGCCGCTGGCGGCCCTCGAACAGTTCGGGCTGCTGGACGCGCTGTATCCGGGCCGCTTCGACCTGGGCCTGGGCCGCTCCGCCCAACGCCGCTCCGCAACCCTGTCCGCGGCCTCCGTCACGCCCGCTTCGGTCACTCCCGCTTCGGTCACTCCCGCTTCGGTCACTCCCGCTTCGGTCACTCCCGCTTCGGTCACTCCCGCTTCGGTCACTCCCGCTTCGGTCACTCCCGCTTCGGTCACTCCCGCTTCGGTCACTCCCGCTTCGGTCACGCCCGCTTCCGTCACTCCCGCTTCCGTCACGCCCGCTTCCGCTACGCCTGCCTCCGTCACGCCCGCTTCCGTCACTCCCGCTGCGTCGGATACGGCTGCTGCGCGTGTCGCCGTGTCCGGATCGCCCGCGCCCGCCGCGCCCGCCGCGCCCGCCGCGCCCGTCACTCCCGCTGCGTCGGATACGGCTGCTGCGCGTGTCGCCGTGCCCGGATCGCTCGCGCCTGACACGCCCGCCCGGCCCGGCTCCGCCGCGCTGGACACGGCTGCCGCTCGTGTCGCGGTGCCCGAATCGCCCGCTTCCGCCGCGCCCGTTGCCGATCCGGTCGGCCCCGGCGGATCCTCCGAGGCGCGAGTCGTCGACGGCTTGGTCATCCCCAAGCACTTCGACTTCACGCCGTTGGCCACCTCGACGCGGGCGGCGCTGTTCGGCAAGCTCCTCACGCAACCCCACGCCGAACCGCTCGACCTCGACCAGGTGGTCGACGACCTGCAGACCCTGATCGCGGGTCCCTTCGTCGATGAGTTCGGCAACGAGGCTCACGCCGTACCGGGGGAAGGGTCTGATCTTGAACTGTGGATTTTGGGGAGCAGCGGTGGCGAGAGCGCCCGCGTCGCCGGGGCCCGGGGTCTGCCGTTCGCCGCGAACTATCACGTCGCCCCGGCCAAGGTCCTCGAGGCGGTGGAGGCGTACCGGGCTGCTTTCCGCCCCTCGAAGACCCTGTCGGCGCCGCACGTGATGGTCAGCGCCGACGTTGTCGTGGCCGAGGACGACGACACAGCCAAGGAGCTTGCGATCCCGTACGCCCTCTGGGTGCGCAGCATCCGCAGCGGCGGCGGCGCCATCCCGTTCCCGAGCGTCGAGGAGTCCCTGGCCCACCAGTGGACCGACGAGGACCGTGATCTCGTCGCCGACCGGCTCGACACGCATTTCGTGGGCTCACCACAGACCGTGGCCGAGCGCCTGGAGACGTTGCGCCGTGTGACGGCCGCCGACGAACTGCTCGTCACCACCATCACGCACGATCACGCCGACCGGGTCCGGTCGTTCGAGCTGCTGGCCAAGGAGTGGATCGCCTGAAGCGCCGGCCCCCGTCGGGCAGGGCGACGGGGGCCGCCGAGTCAGATCCCCCGCAGCGAGAAGGACACGGGGCCGGGTTGCTGCTGCTCGCGACCCGAGGAACCCGAGGAACCCGAGGAACCCGAGGAACCCGAGGAACCCGAACGACGCCGACGCGTCCGGCGCCGTTCCCCGACGCGTTGGTGACCTCGGTCCGGCCGTCCGACGTGGCCGCCGGCCCGTGCCAGAGCTACGAGTCGGCCAGGTCGGTGAGTGTGTTGTCGATCGCCACGGTCAGGTCCGGAGCGTGATCATTGGTGCGGACGGCCTTGAGCGCGGTGATGGCGGCCGGGGCCAGGCTGCGGTCGTAGAACGCCAGGACGTCCAGCAGGTCGACGCACGAATGAAGTTCGGCCGTCGGCGAGGAGTCCGACCGGAGCACCGCGAGGTAGTGCGGGAAACCGGTGGCCACGGCCCGGCGGATCTCGGCGACGTCGACCGTGCCGATCTGTTCGTGGGCCGGGCCGCTGATCTCGGCGGAGGCGATCAGGGACAGAACGTCGAGCGCGGCGGCGTGGCCGGCCGGTGTCATCTCGGGAAGGGCGGCGACGATGACCGTTGCGACCGGGGCGCAGCCCTCGCAGGGGCCGGCCTCCGACAGCAGAATCCGCTCGATCCAGGCGCCGAAGTGGGCGGCCTCACGGTCGTCGGCCGCTGTGGCCAGCCCCCGCAGGGCGCCCGGCACCATCTCGGCATACCCGAGGTACGTTCGTACGCGCGGCCAGTCGAACCGGGCGATCTCCTCGTCGACACTCACCCGACGACTCTCGCACGCAGGGCCCGATGCCGCAGTCATCGCAGTCGAGGGGGCCGGTTGACCAGGGAACTCGACCGCCCGGGCGATCTCGGCGGTGGTGACGGCCGGGCCGAGCTCGGTCTTCCGCGAGGCTTCCGGCCGGTCGGCGAACCGGAAGTGGTGCTCGCGTTCCTCCGCGGCGAACTCGACTCGCCCCGTTTCGGCGAACGCGTGCGGACCGGCCTGGCCGAGGCCGCGTCGGCAGCTGAGCCTGGCGGCGGCCGAGGTGGTTTGCACCTTGTGCGCTGCCCCGACCTGACCTCCGCCGAGGAGAACCGGGCCCGCGAACGTGCCCTGGCCACAGCCCGCGGTTGGCGTGCCGAGGGGTTGTTCGAGGGCTTCCCCGACCGGGTCGACTGGTTTCACGGATCCCTGCCGCCCGACGCCCTCGCCCGGGTGCTGTTCATCGACTACTCCTACTGGAACGAGCTTTCCGGCGGTTCCCGACGACCCGCCGACGTCCGCGCCACGCTCGAATCGGGCGCCCTGCCCGGATGGGTGACCGAGATCGGCACGGACTGGTGCTTCGAGCTGGCCGCCCGGCTCGCCACCACGCCAACCGTCGACGACCTCATCGTGATGGCGACCCCCTCACTGGACAAGATGGTCCTGCTGGAAGGACACGCCCGGCTGTCCGCCGTCTTCGTCGGAGGTCACGACCGCCGCCTCACCGTGAACGCCTACGTCGGACTGTCACCCGCCGTAACGCAGTGGCCCTGCTTCTGACGAGCCTCGCCGTCACCTGGCGCCGAGACCGCGGCCGGGTTGCACAGTTGGCTACGCACCGCGATGTCGGAACGTCACGGCTGCGACAGCAGTGAGGGTCAGGGGCCATACCAGGGCGGCGACCGCGCCTCGCGACGGCTCCAGCAATCCGGTGTCGGGCAGCCACGGCGCCAAGGCCGGATTGGCGGCCCGCGCCAGCGGACACAAAACCAGGTAAGTGGACAGCGACACGCCCGTCGCGGCCAGGGCGTTGCGGAACACCGTTGCGGCTGCGGCGCCGAACAGGGCCACACCGGCAAGGTAGATCGGCAGCCAAAGACGTATCGGCGCTGGTGGGGCCAGAGCGATCGGCAGGGCCACCAGGACGGAGGCCGCGACGACGGCCGTGGCCTTCGCGGTGACCAGCCGATATCGCCGCGGAGAGGCCAGCAGCGTGGCCCGGATCTGGCCGCCCGCCTCGTATTCCTGGGCCATGGCCAGCACGCCGAGGATCAGGAACCCGGCCTGCGTCCACCGCAACGCCGTAGCGACGGGGTCACCGGTCGGTGCGCCACGGTGGGCGGCGATGGCCAGCAGAGCAGTAGCACCCCACGTCAGCACGGCCGTCCACCGCAGCGACGGCAGAGTCGCCAGCTTCACCAACTCGGCGCGCACGACAGAGGCACAGCCAGCGAGACGGCGTTCAGCGAGACCGCGCCCTGCTAGACCGCGGCTCGCGGCACCGCGTCCCGCAACCGACCGACGTTCAGGAACGTTTCGCGCGAAGGCATCGCTGGCAGCGGAGCGCCCGATGGACGTGGGTGTGGCGGGGGTGTGCGCGACCGGGGTGGGTGTGGCGGGGGTGGGTGTGGCGGGGGTGTGCACGGCGGGGGTGTGCGCGACCGGGGTGGGTGTGGCGGGGGTGTGCGCGGTGGGGGTGGGCACGGCAGGGGTGGGCGAGACAGAGGTGGGCGAGGCAGGGCCGTCCGCGGTGGGGGTGGACGCGGCAGGGGTGTGAGCGGCAGAGATGTGTGGGTCCGGGGCCGGCGGGACGGTCATGCGGCACGCCGGTGGAAGACGAAGAGGGCGACGGCCAGCAGGGCCGCGACCCAGGTGGTCATCACGAGGCCGGCCGTCAGGGGTGGGATCGTCACGGCGTCGGGGTGGGAGCGGAGGAACATGTGGGCGCCGACGATGTCGGGCAGGTAGGCGGCCAGCGGGGTCAGTTTGGTCAGCAGGTAGGACACGGAGACGACCGCGCTGTTCGCGATGAACAGTGTCAGCGTGATGATGCCGTTCCGGAAGATCAGCGTGATCGCGTAGGCCAGGAGGGCCAGCAGGACCCAGTAGAGGACGGCTGCCCCCACCCGCACCGGCGAGAACGGCGGGGCCAGGCCGGGCATGACCAACCCGGTCAGCCACACCGTCGCGGCGGCTGTCAGGGTGCCCTGCGCGGCCACCACGAGCGTGAGCGCTACTCCCTTGGCGGCCAGCAGACGGTGGCGCGACGGCATGGCCAGCAGCGTCGAGGTCATCTGGCGGGCGCCGGGGGCGTCGTCGCCCGTGGACGTGTATTCGCTGCTCACCGTGACCACGCCGAGGATCAGGGCGCCCAGCAGGCCGATGCCCAGGTTGTGGTAGCCGAGGTCGGCCGTGTCCAGCAGCCGGCCGGCGTCGGCCTGGCGGCGCAGCGCGGGCGCGTTCACGAAGACCAGCGCGGGCGCGGCGATCAAACCGAGCACCAGGCCCACCCAGGCGGTCGGCAGGCCCAGCAGTTTTCGCAGCTCGGCCCCGATCATGTGACGGCTCACCACGCGGCCTCGCCCGGCGCCGCGGTCAGGGAGATGAACGCGTCCTCCAGGGTGTCGTGGCCGGCGCTGACCTCGGCCACCGTGCCCCGGGCGACCACCCGGCCCCGGTCGATGACCACCAGGTCGTCGGCGGTGGAGGCGAGCTCGGTCATCAGGTGGCTGGAGAGCAGCACCGTGCGGCCATCGTCGGCGCACCGGCGCAGGAACGAGCGCATCCAGCGGATGCCCGCCGGGTCGAGCCCGTTGACCGGCTCGTCGAGCACCAGCACCGGCGGGTCGCCGAGCAGCGCCGAGGCCAGCCCCAGGCGGCGGCCCATGCCCAGCGAGAACCGACCGGCCCGTTTGCCCGCCTCGTCGGCCAGCCCGACGACGGCCAGCACCTCGTCGACCCGGGAACGGGGCAGCCCGTTGCTCGCGGCCATCCAGCGCAGATGCGCTCGCGCCGAGCGGGAACGGTGAGCGCCGCTGCCGTCGAGCAGTGCCCCGACGACGGTGAGCGGGCGCGGCCACGACGCGTACGGCCGATCGCGGATCAACGCCGTGCCGCTCGACGGGCGATCGAGGCCGAGAAGGATGCGAACCGTCGAGGTCTTGCCCGCCCCGTTGGGGCCCAGGAAACCTGTCACGCGCCCCGGCCTGGCCTCGAAGGACACGTCATGCAGGATGCCCGGGCGGCTCACCGCGTCGATCGAAATCATGCGAGGAGTCAACCGGACGCGGCGGCCGGACGCGTCGAACCACGGGTCCATCTTTTCGCCGCCCGATCTCAGACCCTGGTTGGAGAACTACAGTCGCGGCATGAGCTCGAGCCGCCGTCCCGAGTGGCGTTCCCAGGCCGTCCCGGTGCTGTTCGCGGTGGCCGTGGTGGCCGTCATGGCGATGGTGACCGGCGGCGCCGAGGGCACCGCGGCGACGGTCGTGCCGTTCGTCTTCGTCGGGGGAGCGGTGACCGCCGCGGTCTGGGCGGTGCGGCGGTGGCGGGCCGACCGCCGTGCCTACGAGCAGCGCCTCACCGAGTGGGCGGTCGTCGAGGAGCGCCTCAAGATCGCGCGCGACCTGCACGACATCGTCTCGCACGGCCTGGGCCTGATCACCGTACGGGCCGCCTCGACCCGCCATCTCGAGAAGCCGGCCGAGGTGCAGAGCGCGTTGACCGATATCGAACAGGTGAGCCGCGCCGCGACGGCCGAGCTCCGGCGCATGCTCACCGTGTTGCGCGACAATTCCGACACAGTCCCGAAAAATCCGGTCGAGGACCTGGACGCCCTGCCGGCGATCGTGCGCACCGCCGAGCAGACCGGGCTGCGAGCGGAACTGACCGTGTCCGACCTGGGGGCGGTGTCACCCGGAGTGCAACAGGCCATCTGCCAGACCGTACGGGAAGCCTTGACCAACACGGCCCGTCATGCCGGTCCCACCGACGTCCGGGTGGTGGTCCGCCGTGACGAGGAGGCCATCGTCATCACCGTCGCCGACGCCGGCCCGGTCCCCGGCTGGCACCGGGCTCCCGGAGCCGGGCACGGGCTGGTCGGCCTGCGCGAACGCATCACGATGCTCGGCGGCACCCTGGCCGTCCGGCCGAAGGACGGCGGGTTCCAGCTCGCCGCCCGCATCCCGGACGAGGCCGCGGCGTGACCCCCGTACGGGTGCTCCTCGCCGACGACCAGCCGCTGCTCCGGCACAGCCTGGCCATGATCATCGACAAGGAGCCCGACCTGCGGGTGGTGGGGCACGCCGGCAACGGGGCGGAGGCCGAGCAGCGGGCGCGGGAGACCCGTCCTGACGTGATCCTGATGGACGTCCGCATGCCCCGCGTCGACGGCCTCGAGGCCACCCGCCGGATCTGCCGCGATCCCGCCCTCGACCTTACGCGTGTGCTGGTCCTCAGCATGTTCGAGCTGGACGAATACGTGCACGAGGCTCTGCGCGCCGGCGCCTCGGGTTTCCTGCTCAAGGACGCCCACCCCGAGGAACTGCTCGACGCCGTCCGCCGCACGCACCGGGGTGAGTCGCTGTTCGCGCCGTCCATCCTGACCCGGCTCGTCGACCACTTCGTGTCCGCGGCCGGCATCACCGGGGATCGCCCCGCGCTGCGCGGCCTGACCGTACGTGAGGTCGATGTGCTCACGCTGGTCGGCGGAGGGCTGTCCAACGACGAGATCGCGGCCGCCCTGGTGATCTCGGTCAAGACCGTGAAGACCCACCTCACCCACCTGCTGGCCAAGCTGCGCGCGCGGGACAGGGCGCAGCTGGTCATCGCCGCGTACGATTCCGGGCTGGTCCGGCCCCGGCTTGCACCGCCGACTGTCCAGCCGCGACACTGTCGCGGTGACCGATGATCTGGCGGCGAAACTGAACGTCGAAGTGCCCCACAGCGCCCGGGTGTGGAATTACTGGCTCGGCGGGAAAGACAATTTCGCGGTCGATCGGGCGGTCGGCGACCAGGTCAAAGCCGTGTTCCCGGAAATCGTCGACGCGGCCCGCCAGACCCGCGCTTTCCTCGGCCGGGCGGTCACCTTCCTCGCCGCCGATCAGGGCATTCGCCAATTCCTCGACGTCGGCACGGGCCTGCCGACCGCCGACAACACCCACGAGGTCGCGCAGCGTGTCGCCCCCGACGCCAGAATCGTCTACGTCGACAACGACCCGCTCGTGCTCAGCCACGCCCGCGCCCTGCTGACCAGCACCGCAGAGGGCGTCACGACGTACATCGACAAGGACCTGAAAGACGCCAAGGCCGTGATCGAGGAAGCCCGGCGCACCCTCGATTTCACCCAGCCGATCGCGCTGATGATGCTCGGCGTCATGGGTCACGTCGAAAGCTCCGACGAGGTGCGGGCCATCGTGCGGGGACTGGTCGCCGAACTGCCTTCCGGCAGCTTCCTGACCATGTCCGACGGCACCGCCACGAGCGAGCGCGTCATCGAATCGCACCGCCAGTACAACGAGAGCGGCGCGGTGCCCTATCACCTGCGCTCGGTCGCCGATTTCACCTCGTTCTTCGACGGCCTCGAGCTGGTCGAGCCCGGCGTCGTCCCCATTCCCGAATGGCGTCCCGCCGCCGGCACGACAATCGTCGTCGACGGTTACGCCGGCGTCGCCCGCAAGCCGTGACAACACCGCAGACGTACGCCTCGTCGGGGCGACAGAAGCAGTGGGGCAGAACCCCGCCTCCGGCGGCTGCCGCACGCGTTCCGGGTGGTGGGCCGAGGCCGTAGCGCGTGCTGCGGCCGTGCTGCAACGACAGCCGCAAGAACGTCGGGCGACCGGACAGGCTAAGAGCCCGCCTTGCGTTCCCGGAACGCGATCATGTTCATCCGGTTGCCGCAACGCACCGAGCAGAACCGTTTCGAGCCGTTGCGCGACAGGTCGAGCACCAGCCCGTCGCAGTCGTCGGCCGCGCAGATCCGCAGCCGGCCCATCTCGTTCATGCGGATAACGTCGGTGAACGCCAGCCCGACCTCGGCCCGGATGCGCTCGGCCAGCGGCGCGTCCGGCGAGGTCGCGTGCATGTGCCAGTCGAGCTGGTCGTGGCGGGTGAGGAAGGGCAGCGCCTTCGCCTCGCGCAGCATGCGGTTCACGACGTCGACCGCCTCGTCGCGTTCCAAGACCCAGACCGACCGCAACAACGTACGGGTGTCGCGTACCTCCCGCAGCTCCGCCTCGTCGTGGTCGATGCGGCCCGTGTAGGTCCACTTGGTCAGCAGCTCGGACAGCTGGGCGGGCGTGGACAGCTCGTCCTCGCCGCTGCGGGAGCTGCCCGGCTCGGTGTTGCCCAGGGCCACCACGAAATTCAGCGACTCTTCGGTGTCAGGGGCAAAAAGCAATTTGACTCCTCACTGAGGGCGGCCTAGCGTCAGGGTCATAGAGCAACTTAGACCATGACGACGACATAGTCCGGAGGCAGCGACATGAAGCTCGCACCCAAGCACGTCGGCCTGATCGCGATGATTCTGTCGGCGATCTCGTTCGGCACCTCCGGCGCGTTCATCAAGCCGCTGCTCGAGGCCGGCTGGTCCCCGGCTGCCGCCGTCACCGTACGCGCCCTGACCGGCAGTGTCGTACTGCTCCCGTTCGTGGTGTTCGCGCTGCGCGGCCGCTGGTCGGCCCTGTGGCGCGGCCGCCGCCGGGTCCTCGGCATGGGGGTCATCGCCGTCGCGTTCACCCAGTTCACCTACTTCGCCGCGATCTCGCGGATCCCGGTCTCGACGGCCCTGCTGATCGAATACCTCGCGCCGCTGCTGCTGGTCCTCTGGGCCTGGGCCACCACTCGCCGCCTGCCCCGGCCCACCGTCCTGCTCGGCTCGGTGCTCGCTGTCGCCGGGCTCGTGCTCGTCATCGGTCCCGGCGCGTTGCAGGCCGTCGACCCGCTCGGGCTGCTGCTCGCGTTCGCCGCCGCGATCGGCTGCGCCGTCTACTTCGTCGTCGCGGCCCGCCCCGCAGACGGCCTTCCGCCCGTGGCGCTGGCCGGTTCCGGCCTGCTGCTCGGTGGTCTCGTGCTCGGCCTGGTCGGATTGACCGGGGTCATGCCGTTCGAGACGGTCGGCGGCACGGTCCCGATGCTCGGGGCCACCGCACCCTGGTGGGTTCCGCTCGGCGTCGTCGCGATCGCGGGCACGGCCATCGCGTACGCGACGGGGATCGCCGGATCGTCGCGGCTGGGCTCGCGCCTGGCATCGTTCCTGGGCCTGCTCGAGGTCGTCTTCGCCTCGATCTTCGCCTGGCTGGTCGTGGGCGAGTCGCTGACCGTCCTGCAGATGCTCGGCGGCGCCCTGATCCTGGCCGGCATCGCTTCGATCCCTGGCGAACAACCCGCAGCGGCAGCCTCCGACCAGCCCGCGGACACGGTGGCCGACCGGCCCGCGGACACGGTGGCTGACCAGCCCGCTGACGCATCGGCGGACACGGGCCCCCTTCCTGCGATGACCACTGGCTGAGACCCGCCCGCACGAAGCGCTGACGACCCCGACGGTTCAGCCCTGAGCTTTCTCGGGGTGATCTAGGGGTAGTGCCCGGATGACCGGCGGGCGCGGGACCGGCAGGCTGGTTCCGTGCTCGCCGAACTGATGAACGCCGCCACCGCCTTCGTCGACTGGCTGTCCACGCTTGACCGGTGGACGGTCCTCCTCTTCACGTTCCTGTCCGCCGCCGTCGAGATGACGTTCCTGGCCGGTCTGCTCGTGCCGGGCGAGTCCGTGGTCATGCTGGCGGGCTCGCTGCCCGACGGTCCCGCCGGCTTCGTCGCCGTGCTGGCGGTCGGCACCGCCGGCGCCCTGGCGGGGCAGATGTGCGGGTACGCGGTGGGTCGTGTGTTCGGCCCGCGTCTGCGCGGCACCCGGCTGGGCCGCCGGATCGGGGCCGAGCGCTTCGACCGGGCCGAGGCCTACCTGCGCGACCGCGGCGCTCCGGCGCTCGTGGCGGTGCGGTTCGTCGCGGTGGTGCACGCGGTCGTGCCGATCGTGGCCGGTGTCGTGCGTATGCCGTTCGGCCGCTTCGTCCTCTGGTCGGGCCTGGGCACGGCCCTGTGGGTGGGCGCCTTCGCCGGCGTCGGGCTGATCACGGCGGGTGCCGACGCGACGGGTGGTCTCGGGCTCGTCCTGACCGCCGTCGGCGCGACCTGCCTGGGCGTCGTCCCGTTCCTGGCCCGCCGCCTGCGCCGCGCGGCCCCCGTCCCCGCCTGAGCCGGAACGCGACGCCCGCCGCCTGCCCCGCGCGGCCACCCATGCCCGTGTGAGCCGGAACGCGACGCCCGCCGCCTGCCCCGCGCGGCCACCCATGCCCGTGTGAGCCGCAACGCGACGCCCGCCGACGTCCGTTTAGGGCGCCGCAGATGGGGGAGTCCCTTCTGATGATGGGCGAACCGGTCCGGCGGCGTGACCTCGTGGTGCTCGGCGGCTCGGCCGGAGCTGTCGAGGTGCTGCGCGAGATGGTCGCCGCGCTGCCGGCCGATCTGCCCGCGGCCGTGCTGGTCGTGCTGCACCTTCCGGCGCGGAGCGAGAGCAACCTGGCGGCGATCCTCAACCGCGGCGGGCCGTTGCCGGCGGTGACGGCCGAGCACGGCATGCCGTTGAGCCCGGGCCGGATCCTGGTCGGCGTGCCCGCCCGGCACCTGCTCGTCCGGGACGGGCGGGTGCTGCTCAGCGACGCCCCGAAGCAGAACCGCGCCCGCCCCTCGGTCGATGCGCTCTTCCGCAGTGCCGCGCGGTGGCAAGGCAACCGTACGGTGGCCGCCGTCCTGTCGGGCAACCTGGACGACGGCGCCGTCGGGCTGGCCGCCGTGGACGCGGCGGGCGGGGCCTGCGTCGTGCAGGACCCGGACGACGCGCGGGCGCCGAGCATGCCACGCGCGGCGCTCGCCGTCGTCCCGCACGCCGCGACGATGCCCGCCGGCGAGATCGGTCCCGGCATCGCCAAGCTCGTGACCGAGAGCATCGCGCCGGGCGCGGTGAGCCCCAGCCCGGACCTGATCGCGGAGACCGACATGGCCGAGAGCTACAGCTCGATTCCCGCCGCCGATCAGCCTGGCCGTCCGGTCGCGTTGAGCTGCCCCGACTGCTCCGGCGGCATGAACGTCGTCGAGAGCGGAGCGGCGGTCCACTTCACCTGCCACATCGGGCACATCTGGTCGCCGTTGAGCCTGCTCGCCGCGCAGCGCGACAAGATCGAGGAGGGGTTGTGGACGGCGTTGAGCATCCTCGAGGAGCAGGCGCGCGTCTACGACGACCTGGCCGAGCGGCACGGCGGCAGGCTGGCCGGCGGGGTCAGCGGGAGTCACCAGCGGGCGGCGGCCGAGGAGATCCGCGGTGCGGCCGAGGTGATCCGCAAACACTTCCCGGACATCGTGCTCGGCAACTGAGCAGGAGCACGACAGGCCTCAGGGTCGGCGGATCATGGGCAGGCGTGAGGCCCGTACGGTCGCCCGTCGCGGCCCGACCACCTGGCCCTGGTCGCTCACCTCGACGCCCTCCACCTCATACCAGAGGTCGCCGTCGTGCTGCAGCGGCGTGCCGGCCAGCACACGGTCGATGCGGATCCGCAGCGGGCCGGTGCCGTAGCGGTAGTCCTCCTCGGCAAAAGTCCTGATGGCGCCCGGAGGTTTGTCGTCGATGGTCATCTCACCTCGCCGGGCCGGGGCCCCTCGGACGAGGGGCAGTCAATGAGGACGATGGCGTCCATCCTGCGCTGTACCTTGCATCTGCACAAGGGCATCTGCACGTGCACGTGCGCTTGCACGCGGATATTCGCCCGGTTGGTCAGGAAGGTCCACCCGACGGTCGGGTCAGTCCGACGATGTGGGTATCCGGCCGGTCACGCGCTGTGCGACCCAGCCCGCGGGAACGTGGCGTCCGGTGAGGACGTACTCGGCCACCACCCGGTTCGTCATGGTGTCGAGCAGCGCGCGCGGCGTGTAACCGCGGCCGACCAGCAGCAACTGATCCCCGGTCGTCACGGTCACGTCGTCGTCCGGGCGCAGCACCGTACGGCCGTCGCGCAGCAGCATCAGGGGTACGGCGTCCAGCCGTTCCGCCCGGTCGCTGGGGGAACGGAGAAGATCGCCGAGCGCGATGCCGGCGCTCAGCCAGGGCCGCAGCCCGGGCGCCTCCCGCTCGGTCAGGTTGACTTTCCACACGGGTCCGAGCCGCATGCCGCAGTACGCCTGCATCCGGTCCAGCGTGTCGGCCGCCCACCGTTCGCCCAGTTCGGACATCTCCTGCAGGAACCGCCACAGCAGCGGCGTGCTCAGCCGGGCGTAGATCTCCCGGGCCGCCATCTCGCTCGGCACCAGCAGCCAGTCGATCTCCAAGGCGGCGAACAGGGGTGCGCTGACCGGCCGGTTCTGCCTCGCGCCGATGAACAGCGCCGGGTTCTCCTTGCGGGCCGCCGCCACCAGCGACAGGTTCGTGGCGTCGTTGTCGGTGCCCGCGACGAACCCGGCCGCGGTGGCCAGGTCGGCCTCGGCCAGCACGGACGGCACGGACGCGTCCCCCTCGATCATGGTCAGCCCGGGCTCGGCGCCGGGGCGCAGGTCGATCACGGTGACCCCGAGGTCGGCGGCGCGCAGGTCGGCGGTGAGCTTGCGCCCGAACCGCCCGAACCCGCACACCACCCAGCGTCCCGTCGCCGGCGGGCGGCTCGGCGACGGCATCTCCGCGCCCTCGCCTCTGACCAGCCACGACATCAACAGGTACGCCGAGGGCGCGTGCAGGGCGAGGCGCAGGTGATCCCCGTACCGGTCGAACGGGTTGACCACGGTCGGCGAACCGAACGCGCGCATCCGGTGCTCGATCGCGGGTGACACCGTACGGGCGATCACCGGCAGCCCCGGCCGGATCAGCGCGGCCGTCATGGCCACCACCAGGTTGGTCTCGTCGTTGTCGGTCAGCGCGACCACGCCCTCGCACGCCGGGTGCTCGAGTCCGGCGACACCCAGCGTGTGCGGGTTGGCGGCGTCGGCGACCAGGCCGGGCACGTCGGAGTTGTACTGGTCGATGTCGAGCGTGTCGACGTGCTCGGGGAGGTTGTCGACCACCACCATGCGCCGGCCCATCGCGTCGAGGGCGTGCCCGAGCAGCTGACCGGTCTGACCGTAGCCCACGACCAGCAGGAACGGCTCGCGCATGCGCTTGACCGTGCCGGTGAAACGGCGCAGGGACAGCGCCTCCCGGAACGCCCGGTCGCGCAGGGCCGCCAGCAACGAACCGATCGCGTACGCCCAGCCGATCACGGTGAGATAGATGGTGGCCGTCACCCACAGTCGCTGCGCGCCGGTGAACGGGTGCGGGATCTCCCCGTACCCGATGGTCGTGGCCGTGTAGCTCATGAAGTAGAACGCGTCGAAGAACCCCATGTGCACCGGGTTGCCGGCGTCGTCCTGCCCGGGGATCAGGGTCAGGCCGAACACGCTGATCGCGAAGATGAGGATGAGCACGATCAGCGGCGCGCGCATCCGCCGCAGCACCAGGAACACGGTCGAGGAGCTCTCGGCGGGGCGGGCGATCCTCGTACGGCGGTAGGGACCTGGCTTTTCCATCTAGCGGCGACGGAACGTGGTCGTCTCGATCACCAGCAGCGCGACCGACACGAGGTTGGCGAGCAGGGCGCCACCGGAGAGCGATACCACGCTGGCCGTGTTCTCCGGGGTCATGCCCGCGCTCGAGATCTGCGTGGCGTAAACCCAGGTCAGGGTCGCCGCGATCAGCTGCAGATCGGCCACCAGGCTGGTCGCGAGGTGCACCGCGCCGATCTGCGTGCGGTCGCCGAACTTCAGCACGGTGGTGATCAGGTTGACCACCACGGCCGCGAACAGCTCGTACTCGTTGTGCAGGGCCGGATCGGAGAGGTCCCCGTAGAAGAAGCCGAAGTTGAGTGTCGCGGCCAGCAGCACGAAGAACCCGAAGATCACCTTTTCCAGACTCACGCGCTCACCTCGGCACACACGCTAATGCAGCCGGGCCCGCCCCGCCCGCCGGATCGCCGCTCTTTGTCCCCGGCCGGTCGGAGGAATCGAGTTTGATCTTGGTGGGGGTCTCCGGATAGTGTTCTGCGCCGTGAACCGAACCCGAGTTGCCTCCGCCGTGCTGATCGGCGTTTCCTTCCTGTCCCTCGCCGCCTGCGGCAGCGACGAAACCCCCACCCCCGCCGCGCCGGCCCCCGCCGCCACCACCGCTGCGGCCGCCGCGGCGCCGTCCGACGAGGCCATCTGCACGGAGCTGGACAAGGTCGCCAAGGCCATGAGCAAGGACCTGGTCGCCATGCTCGCCGCCGGTGAGCCGAAGCCCGCCGAGGCCAAGAAGGTCCTCACCGACGTCGTCGCCGGACTGACCAAGGCGGCCGGCAGCAGCGACACCGAGGTGGGCGCGGCCACCAAGGAACTCATCGCCCGCTCGTCCGCGGCGGCTGCCGCAGCCGACCCGATGACGGCGATCGAGCAGGACGCCCAGTGGGAGAAGGCCGGCACGGACATCAATGCCGCGTGCCAGAAGGCCGGCGTGACGATCAAGTTCTGACCGGAGCGGTCAGGTGACGACGTTTCCGTCCGGCGTGGATCGGACGGAAACGCGCTCGCCGATCGGTTCGCCCTCGGTGAGCAGGTCGAGAATCGCGTTGGAGCGGGCCACGAAACGGCGGCCGTCGTCGAGGCGGCCCAGCACGATTCCTTCCCTTTCGCCGCCGCGCACATGCTTGACCGCGTACGTCTCCACCACCCCTTCGCCGTCGGTGGCGACTGCCTCCTCCGGCGCGGGAACGGCGTCCAGATCGGCCTGGATCCGTGCGCTGTCCGACGGCTTCCACCCGTACGGGGTCGTGGTGTAAACGCCGGTGGAATGCTTGCTCATGATGCCGCCGTTGGCGCCGACGAAACCGTAACCGCCCGGTTCCGCCCGGACCCGGCGCACCACCGAGGCGATCGCGTGCATCGAGTAGTTGTTGCCCGGCCCGCCGAAGAACGGCAGCCCACCGGTGACGGTCAGCCCTCGGGGATCGTCCGTCGCCACCCCCAGCGCCTCGGCCACGATGAACACCGGCGCGGCGTAACAGCTGTAAAGGTCGAGCGCGGACAGTTCCCCGGCGTCGATTCCGGCCACCTCGAGCGCATGCTGCGCGGCCCGGCGAGCGGCCGGCGAATCGCCGTAGTCGGCCCTTTCCGCCATCGCGCGCTCGTTCAGGTCGGCGTGCCCGGCGAGGTGAACCCACTTCTCTTCCCGTACGCCGTGACGCCGCGCCGCCTCGGCCGACATCAGCACGACCGCCGCGCCCTGATTCACCTTGTCGCGCGCCACCACATACCGCGTGTA
Source organism: Paractinoplanes brasiliensis (assembly GCF_004362215.1). Lineage (NCBI taxonomy): Bacteria > Bacillati > Actinomycetota > Actinomycetes > Micromonosporales > Micromonosporaceae > Paractinoplanes > Paractinoplanes brasiliensis. The sequence continues at coordinate 462,410 of NZ_SNWR01000002.1, forward strand.
CGGGTCGGCGATCGGCCGGTTCGTCTCGGTCGGGGTCATCAGTGCGGCGGCGTCGCGGAAAATCGGCGCGGCCGCGTGCGGATTCGCCGCCGCCACCGCCGTGAACGGTTCGAAAAGCCGCCCGATGGCCGACGCGTACTCGGCCCGCGACATTTTCAGACGGGCCCGCCGCGCGTTGTCGATGAGCGAATACTGCGACGGGGTGTCGGAAAGGCCGTGCGCGACGTGGTGCATCGACACGATCCCGTCGAGCCCGGAACCGCGCGCCTCCAACGACCCGCCGGGGCTCTCGGAGAAGTCGGGCCGGTCGTCACGCCGCGCGTAGTAGCCGATCGTCGAGATCGCCTCGGCGCCGAACAGCAGCACCACATCGGCGTCACCGGCCGCGATGGCCGCCGCGAACTCGTTGACCAGGCGCTGCGGGGCCTGCCCGCCGCCGGTCTCGAGCACCGCCCGCCGCGGGTCGGCCCCGAGACGGCCGGCGACCGAGCGTGGATAGTTGTCCGACGCGCCGAGCAGGGGAGTGGCCCACGGCAGCGAGATCTCGAACTGCGGCACACCCGCCACCGTGTCGACGGTGGACGCCTTGACGCCGGCGTCGGCCAGCGCCTCACGGGCGGCGTCGGCGGCCAGGTCGACGGGCGAACGCCGGCGATACCCCGGCTCGCCCAGGCGTTCACTGACCTCACCCACTCCGACCAGCACGGGCGTACGGGGGGAAGGCATTTCAGAGACGCCCCGACAGCTCGCGGATGCGCTGCTCGCAGACGGCCGCCATCTGCCGGGTGATCTCGCCGGCGGGCCGGATGTCGCGGAACGAGCCGACGACCTGCCCGACGAAGAACGACTCCAGTTTGAGCGCGCCCTCGTGCCCGGCCTCGGCGGCGGCGTCGATCCGCTGCCACGCGTCGTCCACCAGCATCGGCTGCAGGGGAAGTGGCAACGGTTTCGGGCTGCCCGCCGCCTCCCACTCGTCGTGCCAGGCCGTTCGCAGCTGACGGGCCGGTTTCCCCGTACGTGTCGGCGAGCGCAACGTGTCGGCGCTGCTCGCCGCGAGGAACTTGTTCTTGATCGCCGCGACCGCGACGTCCTCCTCGCTGGACAGCCAGACCGAACCGCACCACACCCCCGACGCGCCCAGGGCCAGGGCGGCGGCCATCTGCCGGCCGTCCGCGATGCCGCCGGCCGCCAGCACCGGACGGTCACCGGCGATGTCGACGATCTCGGGTGTGAGCACCATCGTCGCGATCGTGCCGGTGTGCCCGCCGGCCTCGGTGCCCTGCGCGACCAGCACGTCGACTCCGGCCGCGATCTGCCGTTCGGCGTGGCGGGCCTGCCCGACCAGGGCCGCCGTGACCACGCCCTGCTCCTTGGCCCGCGCCACCAGTTCGGGCGGCGGGGCGCCGAGCGCGCTGGCGATCAGCGAGATGCGGTGCTTGAACGCGACGTCGAGCAGCGCGAGCGCCCCCGGCGTGGTCAGCGAGGCCGCGACGTGCTGGTGGTCGACGAGCGGGGCCGGCGGGATGTCGTACTTCTCGAGCAGCCCCCGCACGAAGTCCAGATGCTCCTGCGGGATCTGCGCCCGCATGCTGGCGACCAGGTCGGCCGGGTCGCCGGGGACGAACTTCTCCGGCACGAGCAGATCGACGCCGTACGGTTTCCCGCCGACCTGCTCCTCGATCCACGTGAGCTGGGCGTCGAGTTCCTCGGCGCCGTAGACGGAGGCGGCCAGCACGCCGAACCCGCCCGCGTTGGTGACCGCGGCGACGACGGCCGGCGATCGGTTGAATCCGACGATGGGGTGCTCGACGCCGAGCAGTTCGGTCAAGGCCGTACGCATGCCGACACGTTACCCGGCGGTCACTTGTCGCAGGCGCCGGATCTCACTGCCCTGTTCGACCGCCATCTCGTTGGCGATCTCCCGCAGCTTCTCGTCGCTGCCGCCCTTGATCACGTCGCCCGCCATCCGCATCGCCCCGCGGTGGTGATCGGTCATCATCGTGGCGAACTTGGTATCGAACGCGGCCCCCGAAGCGGCGGCGAGCGCGCCCATGTCGCCCTCGGTCTGCATGCCCGGCATCGTCGCGTGGTCGTGGCGGGGGTCGTTCTCGGGCAGCCCGCGCTCCTTGAGCCAGCCTTTCAGGAAATTGATCTCGAAGGGCTGGGCGACGCTGATCCGCTCGGCCAGGGCGGCCAGTTTGCCGTTCTCAGCGCGGCCCGGCGCCAGATTCGCCATCGTGATCGCCTGCTCGTGATGCACGATCATCATCTGGACGAAGGTGGTGTCGATGCCGTTGAAGGTCGAGCCGTCGGGCGCCTTGACCTTGTCGGTGTCGCTGACGACGGCCTCGTCGCCCGGACCGCCGGGAAGCACCACACGCTGCGGCGGGGCCGCGCTCACGCTGGGCTTGGGCGCCGCCGCCGACTCCTCCGCGCCCATGCGGGCCGCCACCGCCACGGCCACCGCTCCGGCCACGACCACCACGGCTGCGACGAGCGTCGATTTCCTCACCCGGCCCACCGGCACCTCCACATTGATCTTCCCAGATGTTCCCGGAACGGGCTCCGGCCACTACTGTAACGACCAAGATGAATACGCATCGTTGCGCGCTCACCTTCATCGCGGGGGATGCGTCAAGGGAAGGGAGCCCCATGAAGCACACTGCCCCACGAGGGCGGATGCTGAAGCGCCTGGCCGTCGTCAGCGCGGCCACCCTGGCCGTCGGCTTGCTGACGGCCCCGGGGATCAGCTCGGCGCAGGCGCCGTCCGGTCCGGGCGCCATACCTGGCGTCGACGAGATCGTCAGCAGCCCCAACCTCAAGCAGGTCGCCCACCTCGACAAGTCCGGCCCGCTCACGGGCACCAACTCGGACTGGGCGTTCCAGGGCAAATACGCTTACGGCGGCAACTACAACGGCTTCTACGTCTACGACGTCAGCAAGCCCAAGGAGCCCAAGGTCGCGGCGCAGGTGCTCTGCCCCGGCTCGCAGAACGACATCTCGGTCTCGGGCAACCTGCTGTTCCTCGGCACCGACTCGCAGCGTACGAACGACACCTGCGTCAACGAGGCGTCGACGACCGCGGTGCCGGGCGACCGCTGGGAAGGTGTCAAGATCTTTGACATCAGCAACCCGCTGACGCCGAAGTACCTCAAGTCGATCAAGACGGACTGCGGTTCGCACACCCAGACGCTGGTGCCCGGCCAGCGCGGCGACAAGAACCTGTACATCTACGTCTCCTCGTACAACCTGGCCGGCGCGGACCTGCCCAACTGCGCGCTGCCGCACGACAAGATCTCGATCATCAAGGTCCCGCTGCGCAACCCCACGGCCGCGGCCGTGATCGCCACGCCGGTCGTGTTCCCCGACGGCGGCTTCCCGGGCAGCGAGACCGGCAACGAGACCACCGGCTGCCACGACATCACCGTGTACGCCGAGAAGGACCTGGCCGCGGGCGCCTGCATGGGCGACGGGGTGCTGTTCGACATCAAGAACCGCGCCAAGCCCACCGTCATCACCACGGTTCGCGACGAGGTCAACTTCGCGTTCTGGCACTCGGCCACGTTCAACAACAGCGGCACCAAGGTCGTTTTCACCGACGAGCTCGGGGGCGGCGGCGCGGCCACCTGCAACGCGGCGATCGGCCCGAACCGCGGCGCCGACGCGATCTACGACATCGTCACCAAGAAGGGCAAGAAGAAGCTGGAGTTCCGCAGCTACTTCAAGATTCCGCGCTACAACGCGGACACCGAGGTGTGCGTGGCCCACAACGGCTCGCTCATCCCGGTGCCGGGCCGCGACATCATGGTGCAGGCCTGGTACCTCGGCGGCATCTCGGTGTGGGACTTCACCGACTCGCGCCGCCCCAAGGAGATCGCGTTCTGGGAGCGGGGCCCGCTGTCGCTGACCCAGCTCACCGGCGGCGGCTCGTGGTCGGCGTACTGGTACAACGGCTACATCTACTCCAACGACATCACCAAGGGTGTCGACGTGCTGGAGATCAAGGACCCGCGTACGGCGGTTGCCAAGTTCTTCCGGACGGACACGTTCAACGCCCAGAGCCAGGACAACTTCCTGAGGTGGTGAAGCCGTGATCCCGGTGCCCGCCCGCTGTCAGTTCCAGCGAGGCGGGCACCGTGTCACGTCACAGCGAAAGCGTCTTCTTGACGGCTGATGTAAAGGCATCACGGCGGAGCCAGAGATCTACGCGCATCGCTTTGTCGTTGTGGGCCGTGATGCCCTCGGGGACGTCGAGCGAGGCTACGTAGTCTTTCACGCCCAGTCGGAGCGCCTGGGCTGACTCGATCACAGTGGACGTTGTCAGCAGGCGCATTCTCGTCTGGAGTTCTCGCATCTCGGCTTCTGCGCGGGCGGCCTCGTCTCGCAGGCGTCCGATTTCCGATGATGCAGGGTCATCGAGGGCCAGACGAGCCGCGGCTTTGACGGCATTCTTGGCCTCGAAGCTGGCCGAAAGGAACTGTGTGAACGTCTCGACCAGGACCTCGCGGGCCCACTTGACGTTCTCGTTGCGCCGGGTCAGGTAGATGTTCACGGCGGCCAGGAGAGCGGCGACTGTGGCGGCGATGGCCGAAATCGTGGCGGGTACGGGACTCACCGAGCCATCTCCGATCAAAAGCTGGACGGCACGTTGGGCAGCGCGCTCTGGGCAAGGTGGAGCTGGTCGTATGCGGCTACCAGACCGAGCAGGCGCTTGGGAGTCGACAACCTGTGGCGGCAGGCGTAACGCAACAACTGCTCGGCGACCGCGACGTGCCACTCCCACTGCTTCACGTCAGTCAACAGCGGTAGAAGGTCGTCCTTGTGGGCAGCGACCCACCGCAGCGCCTCGATTGCGGCAGGGTTGTCCGGATCGTCGGCAGCCGGTTCGAAGAGGCTGGTTCGTGCTACGGCCGCGCGCCATACGGACCAGCGATCCCAGAAGTGGCTTTCCGGGGCGGGGTCAAGGCAGTGCATCACGATGTCGACGACCAGGCGGGCCACATCCAGCGCCCAGTGTTGCCGACCGTAGGCGGCGAGATCTATGACGCAGGGGCGCGGATGCCGGGCCATCAGCACCAGAATGTTGCCGCCGTGCAAGTCGGCATGCTGAGGCACAACCTCGAGAACGCCGTGGCGGTGGTCGACGGCCCGGCCGGCGATCTCGCCCGACCGCACGAAGCCCTCAATGGTCGACACTATGTCGGGGGCAACGGTGAGCTCGACCGCCCTGCTTTCCCGCATGAGCCCTTCGAGTTCGGCGATGGCGGTGCGCACACGCAGCCGGCGGTGTGGCGGAAGCATCAAGCCCTCGACGGCCGGAACGGGGTGGTTACCGTGGCGCTGCTCCTTGGCCGGGCGCGTTGCGTTCCGATAGAGTGTCGCGAGTCCACCGTCGAGGAACAACTGGTGGAAGACGTCGGAGACGTGATCCGTCGCGGATGTCTCACACAACCATGTCCTCATTGTCTTTGCGCCAGAGGCGAAGACCATCGCGATCGCGTGCCATCCACCGTGCGAGGCCGGTCCGTACGGCAAGTACTCGACGACCAGTTGTGTGGTGTAGGCCCCTGCAACGTTCTGCGAGTTGATCAGCTCAGTCTTCAACTCCGCAGCGTCCTTGGCGAACTTGAGCAGCCAGGTCCGCAGCGTGTCGTCGGCCAGCGTCAGCTCGGCGCGCAGGACGTGGGCACCGGAGGCGCCTGGGGTGACGTACGTCAAGCGCGCCGACTTGACCTCGGCGACTGTCGCAGCCAGATCAGTGATCAGCAGACTGACGTTGGCCTCGCCTATGTCACTCAAGGCCGTAAGGATGCCGGGTTCATCGTCTCTGGAAAGCTCCGGCAAGGGCGCAATGAGATCGTTTCGAGTCAGTTCATCGTGTATCCACTTGGCGAGCTCCTTCAGCCCGCCGTAGCGGGACCGTGGCCCCAGGTCGGACCATTCCAATACGTGATCGGCACCTGCATCGCGGGCTTCCCGATCGAGGTCAGGATAGGCCGTCGAAGGCTGGCGAAGGGCGACGACGAGCGTAGTTCGCTTTCCATTGCCGACGGCCCGTTCGCGGTCGCGGGCGGCGTTGACCACCGCAAGCCCGAGCGGCTCCTGGTTGGGCGGTCCGTCGTTCTCTGCCGGATAGAGCAAGTTGACGATGACGACGTCGATTGTCGAGTGGCTGCTCAGCTGCTCGAGGGCGGCGTCCAAGGTTTGCTTCTCGGTGGTAGCGGTCTGGCACCGGTGGGCGGCGAGCTCCTGCTCGAGGGGTCCGGTCACTCGCCATTGTTTCCGGCCGTCGGCAATCATGATGGTGACGTGCCGGCTCTTGTCGGGGTCACTCACTCCGGCCCGTCCTCCACTACTTGAGGCGCCCATCGGCAGAGATTCACAATCATCTCCGGCTGGCCGGATGACCCGACGTTCAGGTACTCGAGTGATGCCTCGAAATCCGCAAGTAGCCCGTGAAGCCGGTCGGTGGTACTCGCTCGCGGGTCGGTGTCCGGCATTCCGGTGGTGCGGAAGTGGAGCCGCATTGCCCGCGCGGTGTGGCGAATTCGCACGCGCACGGGTTGGGACACGCCGTCGTCCGATTCGCCTACGTCCTGTTGCAGCACTTCGAAGATGTGCTGCAACACTTCGCGTAGTAGGTCGGTGTGGCAGAAGACGAACGTGTCGAGATTGCGTTCCGAGTCGAGGATGATACGCACTGACAAGCTGGCCGCGCTCTCATCGAGGACCGAGCCTACGTGGGCAGGGCACGCGTCGACGAACCGAGCGAGCACCGCCCCGGGCGTGTCCCTGGCGCCGGGCGCCAGCACGGCGTCGTACCAGCGGGTGACGTCGTCGTACACCGCTTGCCATGCCGTTCGGAAACCTTCGCCGTCGGCCTTCTCGCCGCGCAGCTCGTGCAACTTCGTCTCGACTGCGTGCAGGCTTGCCGAGGTTTGGACTGCGGTCAGGTCCGGCACGTCCGCACCGGTGTGTTCGCTGAAGTAACGACGGGCGAAAGCACTGGTCATGATTTCGCCCAGCTGAGGCATCGCCGGCAGAACGCGCGTACCTATGAACGAACTGACCTGATGCCACAGCAGCTGCGCGGTCTCCCAGGTACGGTCGTCGAAGGTGTCGGTGCCTACCGGCGGTGAGTCGAACAGGATGAGCAGGTTGATGGCGGCCGTCTCAGCCTCGGTGTGCCGGTAAAGTTGGGCCAAGTAGTTGGAGCGGAGGAAGGCCCACGCGTCCATCGGCGTACTCGGCGGTTCCAGGTCCGAGGTAACGTCGATGCTGTCACGGAGTCGGCTGAGCAGCCTCTGCGCCGTCTTGCCGAACTGCGGGTCGGCGTACTCGTCGGAACTGATCGCTATGCAGCGCACGACGGCCCTGCGGAGTGCCTGCTGCGCCTTGCGTGAATGACGCAGGTGGTGGTGGAGCGTCGTCCAGAGCTCGTAGAGCGTCTGATGAATGAGCACCGGATTGTCTACAGCGGAGCGCCAGATCCCATACAGGCTCGAGATCAGCTCCTCCGGGCCTGAAACGGTCAGCACGACGAGGGCTTGAAGGCGCAGCCTCTCGTGGTACTGCGACGCTACTACGACCTCGAGCGCGAGCCGAGAAACGTGAGCCAGGCACTCCGTAAGGCTGAGGGGCAATTGGGCAAGCCACCGCCGTTCAGCGGCGAGCAGCCGTATCAGGGCGCTGATGCTGCCATCGTTCGGCACCTCGAGGTCGGCGAGCCGCAGGGCGAACTGGTTAGCCGCGCCAGTGTCGCGGCGGGCCACGATCAATTGACCGCGCAAGCGGATGAACTCGAACACATCCTCGGTCGTGATCGGCGAGCCGAAGACGTCCAGGCCGCTGCGGACGACGATCTCCCGGCTCTTGGGCCCGAGCACATCGGTCAGCGCAGAAACGTGAGTTGCCACCTCATGCGGCATGCTCAGTTCGCGCAGGCTCGTATTCATCTCACCGACCAGCTCACACAGCGAGCAGTCGCCGGGCAGCATCGGTGTGATGCTGAGTGAGGTGATGAATCGGATTTCCACCGGAACAGCGTTGGATCGGGACGGGTCGTTGACGGCACGCGTCATGGTCAGCGCGCGTTCCTCGTGCAGGCCCATCTGACTCAGCAGAACGAGCACGATGATGCGCCGTGCCCCACCCTCGGCGGCCAGCCGGATGATTTGCAGGATCGTGGTGGCGTCGAACGAGCCCCAGTCGACCAGTATGACGTCTCGATCGACTGGCGGCTCGGGCAAGGTGTCGGGAAAGGCGTACGTCTGGCCGGAGATAGCTCGGGGGATCTCGCGCGGTTCGAGGCCATCGTTCTCGAGTACGCCGGCGTTCAGCCGGCTGGCGACCAGGCCGGCAAGTTTGGCAGCGTAATCGCGTGATGCGCCCACATAGAACATTTTCAAGTCGGGCGCCTCGACACCTCGGTCGGCCCAGTCTCGAATGGTGCCTACCATTTCCTCGGCAATCAGCTCCCGGATCGCGCTGGGCGTGTCGACGATGCTGGCGGCGTTGAAGTAGGCGCTGAAGTGCCGGTGCAACGGACGGGCGACGTGACCCAGCCCGGCGATGTCAGGCAACTGGAGACACTGTTCGAGAAACTCGGCCTCGGCCAGAGCGTAACGCGGTGAGTACAACTCGCGCTGGGCCGTCGGCACGCGGAAGACAGGGTCTATGTCAACTATCGAACTGTCCTCGGCATCGACGGTCTCGGAGGAGAATTCGGTCAGCGCTATGACCGGGATCTCAACCCCTCGCACGGTGAGTGGGCCTCGTTCACGACGGCCGTCAACGATCGCCATCACCGCGATCGGCATCGCGTCGGAGGCGAGGAGCTGCCGCATGGCCTTGACCGTACGGTTGGTGGACAGTAGAACATCGCAGCACAGCACGCACGGGGTGCGCGGCGGCAACGGCGTCAGCAGCCGCAGCGCGGGCAGGTCGTCGGGGAGTTCGTAGACGGCGTCGGGGAGTGGCACCGACTCGGCGATCATCATGGACAGGTCCCGTACAATCGGGCCTATCTGGACAATACGGGTGTTTGGCTGCAGCCTCGGTAGTGCCGTGACGAGCAGGTGGGCCAGCAGTAATGCCGACACGCCCATGCCGACGGCGTTTTCCACCAGCCGGTCCGACTCTATCCAGTGGTTGGCGAGATGCAGGCTGGGAGTGCGGACCGGGCCCGCGCCGACGCCTTCGCCCTCGTGGCGCAACACATCGCGGAGCCGGGTGTAGACCTCGTCCTCCAGATGGGACATCACCGCGGCCGGGTGAAGCAACAGGCGGGCCGTCTGCCCATTCGCTTGTACGAGAAAGGGATACCTTGCCGCCATCGAGGAAACGTCAGGATTGCCGGTGAGTGGTCCGTCTTCCAGTTGCCTCAGCCACTCGCGCGTCTGGGCGTTGCTGCCGCACCAGATGCTGCGGCGCGTGCCGTCGAGCAGGAGGAAAGGAGCATCCGTGTTTACCGGCGATATCACGCCTGGCGGTGGGTGCTGAACGGCGTCCAGCGCGGCGTCTACTGCGACCGGGTCGGCTCCCGCAATCAGCACGGCGACAGCGTTATCGGTGCTCAATACGCCGGCCGCAGCAAGGATGGCCACCAGCCGCTCGTGCGTGATGTCGTGTGTGCGGCCGCCGTCCGCGGTAAGGATGAGACGCTCACTCTTGGGGCGGTTCGCCGGGCTCGTCAAACCATTGAGGTCCCGGTGCTCGAGCCGTATCCAGCGGAACTGAATCCTCTCCTGATCACTCGGTGCGGCCACGGTCGATTCCGGCTCGAGGGAGCGCGGCACGATATAGGCCTCGACAAGCGTGCCGGGCCCGGACCAGGTCGTACGGCCGTACAGGGGCTTTTCGCCAGAGGTGAAGGTGTATCCGGCCAAGGCGTCCGCCGTGTGAATCAGCAACGCCCCGCGGTAGGAGCGGATCGCCTCGCGTACCCGCCACAGGCCGCGGGTGCCGTGGAGTGCGCCGCTGGGATCGGCGCTGGTCGACCACCGTTCCAAGGCCCAGAGTGTCACCTCCTCGGCGCTTGACCGCGAGCCGTCGCCGGCTGGCAACGCCGCATGTGGTTCGAGGTGCCGCACCAGACCGCGCCCGGAGTCGGCGACCAGAAGCTGGATGGCGGTCTCGGACGGGTCCAAGAGGGTTTCGTCGGTGCCGCTGAGCTCGGATCGCAGCACGGCCAGCACGCGCAGCAGACGCTTGTCGACGACCAACGCGCCGACCAGGGCGTGTGGTTGATTGACTGAGGATCCGAGCGCGGCATGGAGAGCCACGTTCTCTACCAGCTCGTAGACCACATTGTTGGCCAGCAACTTCGCGTCGCGCTCATTGAGCCCGATGTCGCGCAGACCGCGGATGACCTGAATGATCTCCTTGGAATGGAATAGTTCGTCACCTTTGCCCGGGGCGATCCACCGGAACGGGAGAACCTGCCTTATTTCGTAGTTCTGGCGAATATCACTGTCGGGCTTGTTCCATGCTGGTAGCTCGGCCCACAGCGGCGAATCGTCCTGGGCGGAAGGTCGGACTTGCTCGCCATCAGCGGCGTGCCGTGGAAATACGGTCACGGGTGAGCCGGGTATGTGCGGCAGGCTGATGGCGGCCGTGAACCCGGTGGCTCTCAGAAAGCGCAGGCAACTTAGACGGCGTTGGAGCAGCCGACTGGCGTCCGGGGGATCGGAGGTGGTCGTCTGTGGCAGGTCGACCACGATCTTCCAACGGTCACGGACAGCCGCCTCGGAGAGCAACAGGATCTGAGCGAGCGCGGTGAACTCAGCGAACTCCACCTGAGAAAGATCGAAACGCAGGAGGGCATCGCCTTTGGTTCGTGGCTTCGGTGGCCATTGGTCCCCGTTGCTTACTCCAGCCCTCTCGAGGGACTCCTGTAACGTCCTCGCCGACAACCTGGTCGGCAGCCGCACGATCAATGGCCCTCCTCGCAGGCTTGAGGTTCCACCGACTTGACGTCTGTCGATGGGCTCAGGCTAGCGTCTCGGCAAGCTACTCGATAGTTGCAGCCGAAATATCTAGGACGGCTGCGTTCGAGCAATGCATACCGACTGCCGGTATGAGTAATCCATCGTGGTCACCTCCCCGAGTACTCCAGGCGCGGATGATCGTTGGAGCGATTGGTGGCCACCTGAGGGCTCGGCGATTCCGCACGTTGAAGCTTGCCTTCAGCGCAACAGCAGGTGGACATCGCCGAACTCGTGCCACAGGTAGCGTTCGCGTAGTGCTGATTCGTAGCTTGCTCGTAGCGCTTCCTCGCCGGCGACGGCTGTCAGCATCTTGAGGTGGGATGCCCGTGGCTCGTGCAACCCGGTCAGCAGCCCGTCGACGTAACGGATCGGGTGGTCCGGCCCGATCACCACGTCGGTCCAGCCCTCGGGCGTGCCCGTCTCGAGCGCCCGGACGACCGTGGTGCCCACCGCGATCACCCGGCCTCCTGATCGGCGCACGTGCCCGATCAGCGAGGCGGTCGACGACGGCACCCGGAACCACTCCGGGTACGGCGGCTCGTCCACCTCGGCCGAGGCCACGCCCGTATGCAGAGTGAGCGGGGCGACCAGCACACCCCGCCCGGCCAGCGCGGAGAGGACCGCCCCCGTCAGCGGCCTCCCCGCGCTGGGCATCTCGGCGCTGCCGGGCACGGTGGCGTACGCGTTCTGGTACGTCGAGATCGGCCAGTCGCGATCCGTGTAGCTGTATCGGATCGGGCGTCCGTGCCGGGTCAGGTACTCCACGCGACCGCCCGGCACGTCGGCCGCCGCCACCCACAGCCGGGAAGTGAACGGGCGCAGCAACGTCAGAGAACCCGAGGGCACCCGCAGGCGCAGACCGGGCCGTGCCGCGTCGAAGTCGCGTGGCTCGACGAGCCAGGTGCCGTCGGGTTGTTCGGTCGAGACGTGGACCCGTACGCCGTCGATGGTCTCGATCGCGGCGGGCAGCGTGGCCGAATTGTTGACCACGAGCAGGTCACCCGGGTCGAGCAGGCCGGGCAGATCGGTGAACCGGTGGTGGCTCACCGCCGTGCCCCGGCTCACCATCAGCCGTACGCCGTCCCGCGCCACTCCACGGGCCTCGGCCGGGGCGCGGGCCTCCAGGACGGGTGGGACCGTGAAGGTGGTCACCGGGCGACGTACCTTCCCGACTCCGGCCGCTCGTCGAGCAGCTGGAGGAAGTACGGAACCACCGATGACGCCGGTGGGCGGTCCGAGATGTCCGTGCCCGGGTAAGCCTGCTGCTGCAGTCGTGTGCGCAGGTCACCCGGGTCGACCGACCACACCCGCAACCCCGGCTCCTCCTTGGCCAGCACCCGGCTCGCATGATCCAGCGCGGCCTTAGCGGCGCCGTACCCACCCCATCCCTCGTACGCCTCCACGGCCGCGTCCGAGCTGATGTTGAGCACCGCGCCGCGTGAGGACTGCCGCAGCTGGGGCAGGACGAGCTGGGTCAGCGCGATCGGGGCGAGCACGTTGACCTCGAACGTCTCGAGCAAGGCGGGCAGCGGGAAGTCGCCGAGCGCGGGCGGTGGGCTGCCGCCGAGCGTCGACGCGTTGTTGATCAGCAGGTCGGCGCCGCCCAGTTTGTCCGCGGCCGCCGCCAGTTCGGCCCGGTGGTCGTCGTCGACCACGTCCCCGGCGATCGCCACGACGTTCGTCAACGACTCCGCGACAAGTTCAAGGTCTTTCCCGGTGCGGGCGTTGATGACGAGGTTCCACCCGGCGCTCGACAACCCACGGGCGAGGGCAGCGCCGAGCCCCTGCGAGGCTCCGGTGATCACGGCTGTCTGTGTCATGCGTCGACCTTGCTCGCCGGCGCCCCGGTCCGGCCTCGGGCCGCGGTCGCCTTCGTACTCCGACCTTGGTCCTAGGACCATCGCCCCAGGCCGCTGCTGGGCGGGATGGCTATCGTGGGCGCGTGGAACCCCTGCACACCGCGCGCCGCCTGTCGGCAGCCGTGCTGGCGGTGAGCAACCAGCTCACCGTCCCCGAGGTGCTGCAGACCATCGTCGACACCGCCCGCGAGCTGGCCTCGGCCGAGTACGCGGCGCTCGGCGTGCCCGACGACGGCGGCTCGTTCGCCCAGTTCCTCGTCTCCGGGGTCACCGACGCGCAGCAGGCGGCGATCGGACCGCTGCCCCGCCAGCACGGCTTCCTGGCCGTCATGTTGCGCGAGCACCGGGCCCAGCGGCTCGACGACATCCGCGCCGACCCGCGTTTCGCCTGGTGGCCGTCGGCGCACCCGGTGCTTCAGGCGTTCCTCGGCGTGCCCATCGTCAGCGGCGACGAGATTCTGGGCGCGCTCTACCTGGCCAACAAGCCGGGCGGCTTCACCGACGAGGACGAGGAGCTCGTACGCGTCCTGGCCGCGCACGCCGCGATCGCGTTGACCAACGCCCGCCTGCACGAGCGTAACCGCGAGCTCACGATCGCCGAGGAACGGGCACGGCTCGCCCATGACCTGCACGACGCGGTCGCCCAGCGGCTGTTCGGGTTGCGTCTCACCGCGCAGGCGGCCGACCTGCTGATCGCCCGTGACCCGGCCGCGGCCCGGCTCCGGCTGGCCGAGGTGTCCGCCCTGGCCCGCGAGGCCGCCGAGGAACTGCACGCCGCCGTGCTGGAGCTGCGGCCGGCCCGGCTCGAGCAGGACGGTTTGACCGATGTGCTGCGCAAACAGGTGCGGATCCTCGACCGGGCGTCCGTCCCCAAGCTCGTGTTCCACGACGAAGACCCCGCGGTGCTGCCCCCGGCCCAGCAGACGGTGATGCTGCGCGTGGCTCAAGAGGCACTGCACAACGCCGTACGCCATTCCGGCGCGACGCTGATCGAGGTGCGCCTGGCCGGCCGGGTGCTGGAGGTGGCCGACGACGGGACGGGCTTCGACGTCGAGCAGACCCTGAAAGCGGGCCGCAGCCTGGGCCTCCGCTCGATGCGTGACCGGGCCTGCCAGGTGCGCGGCAAGGCCACGATCACGTCGTCGCCGGGCCGGGGCACGGTCGTCCGGCTGGAGGTGCCCGGTGTCTGAGATCCGTGTGCTCATCGTCGACGACCATCCCGCCGTACGGAGTGGGTTGCGGACCTTTCTCGACCTGGCCGGGGACTTGATCGTGACCGGGGAGGCGGCCGACGGGCCCACCGCCCTCGAACTCATCGAGACGACCGAGCCCGACGTCGTGCTGCTCGACATGGTGCTGCCCGGCATGGACGGCGTCGCGGTGCTGCGGGAAATGCGCCGGCGCAGCCTTCCCGCCAAGGTTCTGGTGGTCTCCAGCTTCAGCGACCGTCTGGCGGCCGCGATGCATGCGGGCGCCCGTGGCTACCTCTCCAAGGACGTCGACCCGAACGCACTGGTCGCCGCGGTCCGGTCGGTCCACGCGGGCCACCTGCTGCTCGAACCCGACGTCGCCGCAAGCCTGCTCGGCACCACCACCGCCGGCGGCCCGGTCCTGACCGTCCGCGAGCTCGACGTGCTCGCCCTGATCGCCGAGGGCCGCTCCAACCGCGAGATCGCCCGCGCCCTTGTCGTGGCCGAGAAAACCGTCAAAACGCACGTGTCCAGCATCCTGATGAAGCTCGGCCTGGCCGACCGCACCCAGGCCGCCTTGCACGCCGTACGCACCGGCCTGGTCCCCGACAAGCGCCGGTGACCCGTCATGATCGCGTCCCGCGACTTCGCCGGCTCGAGGCGCTCAGCACGCGGTGGGTACGTCCCATGACCACATGGAGCCGCCCGTGCGTCGCAACGTGACCGGCAGGCCCGCCTCACGCACCGTAACGATCAACTGTTCCAGATCGGCCGGGTCGGGACAGGGCACGGCGGGCCTGTCCGGCGGTCCGGGCCGGCCGGTGATGCACCGATGATGGGCAGCGGGCGACCCCTGCCGCGTCTGCCCGGGAGCAGAGCCGCCGGGTCCCCCTGAGAACAGCGACCGGGGCCGCGACGTACTACTCCTGGCGTATCCGCCTCTGACGGGTCGCGCGCCGGAACAGGAACACGCTGACCGCTTCGTGCCCGCCGGAGGCGTGGGCCGGGGCCGGCGGGCGGTTCATTCCCTGCGGATGAGGACCGGGGGAGGGGGCGCGGGGACGCTCAGGGCGGCATCTGTGGGCTGACCCAGGAGGACAGCATGTCCGGAATGAACGTACCCCTCGATCCGCGGCCCAGCCCGGCCGTCAACGCGGGGAAGTTGTGGGCCGGCGGCGCCGCGACGGCGGCGGTGGCGGCTCTGATCGCTGTGGCCGGGATTCTGCTGGGGCGGGGGCTGTTCGACGTCGAGGTGCTGGCGCCGAAGGGGCAGGGAACGTGGGGGGACGCGTCGACCGGCTGGTACGCGCTCGGCGCCGGAGTGGCGGCCCTGCTGGCCACCGGGCTGTTGCACGTGCTGCTGCTGACCACACCCCGGCCGATGCGGTTCTTCGGCTGGGTGATCGCCCTGGCCACCGTGGTGGGCATGCTCGCGCCGTTCGTCACGGATGCGAGCACCGGCGCCCGGTTCTACACCTCCGGCCTGAATTTCGTGCTGGGGGTGGCGATCGGGTCCCTGGTCGCCGGTGTCGGCAAGTCGGCCCTGATCCCGGTGGCGGCGCGCCCGGCCGCCCGGCCCCAGTGGTGAGGAGCCCTCGATGGCCACGATGACCGAGGACA
This sequence comes from Paractinoplanes brasiliensis, assembly GCF_004362215.1. NCBI lineage: Bacteria > Bacillati > Actinomycetota > Actinomycetes > Micromonosporales > Micromonosporaceae > Paractinoplanes > Paractinoplanes brasiliensis. The sequence continues at coordinate 478,067 of NZ_SNWR01000002.1, forward strand.
AGCAGGCGCCCGCGTTCCACGTGCTGTCCGTGATCGAGGCGCTGCAGGCCGAGCAGGTCGATCAGCGCAGCGGTCTGAGCAGCGAGGAGGCGACGAAACGCCGGTCTCAGCACGGGCCCAACAAGTTCGCCGAGACCAAGAAGGAACCTTGGTGGCGGTCCTTCGTACGGCAGTACGCCGACCCGATGCAGCTGGTGCTCCTGGCAGCCGGCATCGGCAGCCTCTTTCCGCTCAAGCAGTGGGGAACCGGTGTCCTGCTGATCGCTCTCACCCTGCTCAACGCGGCGCTCGGGCTGCATCAGGAGGGTAAGGCCGCGGCCGCCATCGACGCGCTGCAGAAGATGATGATCATCAAGACCAAGGTGCGGCGGGACGGAACCCTCACCGAGCTTGCGGCCGAGGAGCTTGTGCCCGGTGATGTCGTGCTGGTCGAGGCGGGTGATGTCGTGCCCGCCGACGGGCGGTTGCTGCGCGCGGCGATGCTTGAGATCGACGAGTCGGCGCTCACCGGCGAGAGCCTGCCGGTGGCCAAGAACGTCGAGGCGATCGCCAAGGTGGACACCGACCTGGGCGACCGCGCGGACATGGCGTACATGAACACGAACGTCACCCGGGGCTCGGGAGAGCTGGTGGTCACCGCGACCGGCATGACGACCGAGGTCGGCCGCATCTCGGGCATGCTGCAGACCGAGAAGGACGCCGAGACCCCGCTGACCCGGCAGCTGGCCAAGCTGACCAACCAGATCCTGATCGTGGCCGGCATCGCGCTGTTCGCCTCCGTGGTCATCAACCTGGCCCGCGGCAACTCGTTCAACGTCGTGTTCACCGCGGCCATCGCGTTCGCCATCTCGGCCATCCCGACCGGCCTGCCCGCCGTGGTCACCACGATCCTGTCGCTCGGCACCCAGCTGCTGGCCAGGGCCAACGCGATCGTCAAGCGCCTGCGCTCGACCGAGACGCTCGGCTCGACCTCGGCCATCAACAGCGACAAGACCGGCACGCTCACGCTCAACCAGATGACCGCGACCGAGATGACCATCCCCGGGCGCCGTTACCTGATCTCGGGCGGGGGTTACGCCACCGACGGTGTGATCAAACGGGTGGCGGGGCAGCCCGAGGTGCCGCTGGAGCCGTTCCTTCTGCCGATGATCCTGGCCTCGGACGCCGTGGTGCGCGACGGCAAACTGATCGGCGACCCGACCGAGGGCGCTCTGGTGGTGCTGGCCGAGAAGGGCGGGCTGGACGCGGAGGCGACCCGGGAACGGTATCCGCGCGTGGCCGAGCTGCCGTTCGACGCCGCGTACAAGATGATGGCGACCTTCCACCGGATGGACGGCGTGATCCGCTGCTTCGTCAAGGGCGCGCCCGACCAGCTGCTGATGCGCGCTGGTCAGGTGCCCGGCGACGATCTCACCCCGGTCCCGGTCGACGACGCGTTCCGGGTGCGGTACCTGGCCGAGAACACCCGGCTGGCCCAGCAGGGCCTGCGGGTGATGGCCACCGGCAGCAAGGACTTCGACCCTGAGACGTTCGACCCCGGCGGGGATCTGCTGGCCATGCTGGACGGGCTGACCGTGCTCACCCTGGTCGGCATCGTGGACCCGCCGCGACCGCAGGCGCAGGCCGCCATCGAGCAGGCCCACGCGGCGGGCATCGAGGTCCGCATGATCACCGGCGACCATGCGGTGACGGCGGCCGCGATCGCCGGCAAACTCGGCATCCGCGGGCGGGCGATCACGGGCGCCGAGTTCGCCGCGATGAGCGACGAGGAGGCCGACCGCGAGATCGGCGGCATCGGCGTGATCGCCCGGGTCACCCCGGAGCACAAGGTACGCCTGGTCGAGGTGCTCAAACGCAAGGGCCACATCGTCGCGATGACCGGCGACGGCGTGAACGACGCCCCGGCGCTCAAGAAGGCCGACATCGGCATCGCGATGGGGATCACCGGCACCGAGGTCAGCAAGGAAGCCGCCGCGATGATCCTGACCGACGACGACTTCGCCACCATCGTCAAGGCGGTCGAGCTGGGCCGGGCCCTCTACGCCAACCTCAAGAAGTACATCTTCTTCCAGATGGGCGTGCTCGCCGCCATGATCGTCACGTTCCTGTCGGCCAGCATCTTCAACATCGCCGCCGGGGTGCCGTTCGTGCCGTTGCAGACCTTGTGGCTCAACTTCACCACGCAGGTCTTCCAGTCGGTCGGCCTCGGATACGGCAAGGCCGAGCCGGACATCATGCGCCGGCCGCCCCGCCGTTCCGACGAGCCGTTGCTGACCGGCCGGGCGCTGGGCTGGCTGGGCATCGTCGGCCTGATCATGGGTGTGGCCACGCTCGTGCTGATCTGGGCGGCCGACCGCGAGTACGGCGTCGAGGTGGCCCGGACCATGGGCCTGACCTCGTTCTCCATCGCGAACCTGGTCTTCTCGTTCACGGTCCGCAGTGACATCCGCTCGGTGTTCAGCCTGGAGACCTTCGGCGACCGGCGTTTCCTGATCACCACGGGGATGTCGGTCGCGGCGATCCTGCTCGCCACCGAGCTGGGCCTGTTCCAGCGCATCCTGCAGACCACCAGCCTGAACCTCGGCCAGTGGGCGGTCTGCCTGCTCGTCGGCCTGGTCGTGATCGTGCCGACCGAACTCCGCAAGATCGTGCTCCGACGGAAGGCGGGTGTGTCATGACCTCACCAGGACTGCTCGGCTGGGGTGACGTGGCGATCGGGGCCGTGGTCCGTACGCGCGAGAACGCCGTGCTCGTAGCCGAACGGCTGCGTGCCCGGGTGGGCAGCTGGGAGGCCGGGGCTTCGGGCCTGCGGGAGCGCCTGGCCGAGCGGGGCGCGATCGAACGCGGCCGGGTCACCACGGCCGGCTCGCGGATGCTCGACCAGCTGATCGACATCCCGCTCGAACGGGTGCTCCGGCTGCTGGAGAACGAGCCCGACCGCATCCGCGTGCTCGTACGGGGTCAGCGCGAGACGATCGTCGAGGAAGTGGTCGGCCGGGTGCGTTCCTCGGCCACGGCCGGCGACGAGGCTGTTGACCGGCTCACCCTGCGGATGGGCCGGCGGGCCCCGACCGACTCGCGGTGAACACCTACGCCGGGCTGGTCAGTCGCTTCCTCGCGTACGTGCTGGACGCCCTGATCGTCTCGGTGCTCGCCGGCGCCGCGGCGGCCGTCCTGGGGCTGGTCGCCTCGGTCGTCGGTTACGAGGCCCGCGAGCTGGCCCGCGCGGTCGTCTCCACCTATGTCGTCTTCCTGCCCGCCCTCCTCGCGATCTACTGCGCCCTGTTCTGGCTGCTGGCCGGGCGGACCCCGGGCATGGCCGTGCTGGGCCTGCGGGTCGTGACCACCCGCGGCGGGCCGGTTCGCTGGCTCGCCGCGCTCGTACGTGCCCTGGTGCTCGCCTACTTCCCGATCGGCGCGCTCTGGCTCCTGGTGAACCGCCGGCACCAGGGGATCCACGACAAGATCGCGCGCACCGCCGTAGTCCGCAGCTCCTGAAGGGATCACCGACCATGCTGACCTTGGGTGTCGAAGAGGAATTCCTGCTGCTCGAACCGGACGGGGCGCTCGCCCCCGCGGCCCCCGCGGTGGTGAGCCGGGCCGGGTGCGCCGAGCAGATCAAGCCGGAGTTCATGGCCTACCAGGTGGAGACGGCGACGACCGTCGTCACCGACCTCGCGGAGCTGCGGCGCGAGCTGGGCCGGTTGCGGCTGATCGCGGCCGACGCCGCCGACCGGCTGGGCGTACGCCTGGTCGCCGCGGGCACCGCACCGCTGGACACCGGCCCCCCGGTCGTCGTCTCCGACCTGGAGCGCTACCGCGAACTGGCCCGGCGTTTCCCGGAGGCCGCGGCGCACGGCACGGCCTGCGGCTGCCACGTGCACATCGGCGTGCCCGACCGCGAGCTGGCGGCCGCGGTGCTGACCCGGATGCGGCCGTGGCTGCCCGCGCTGCTGGCGCTGACGGTGAACTCACCGATCGCCCGGGGCGTCGACACCGGCTGGGCCAGCCACCGATACCACGCGCAACACTACTGGCCGACGTTCCGGCCGCCAGGCGTGTGGGCGGGCGCGGAACGCTACGACGAGGCGGTGCGCGCCCTGGTCGCCAACGGGGCCGCGATGGACCCGCAGGGCATCTACTTCCTGGCCCGGCTCTCACCGCGCTTTCCGACCATCGAGGTGCGGGTTGGCGACACTCTGCTCGACCCGCTCGACACCGTCGTGTTCGCGGGGGTCGTACGGGCGCTCGTGGCCACGCTGATCGGGGACGTGCGCGGACGGGTCAAGATCCTTCCGGAGCCGGACGCCACCATCCGGGCCCGGCTGATGAACGCGGCCTTCGGGCACACCGACCCGGCGGCGCTGCTCGCCCGCATCACCCCGGAGCTGGACCGGGCGGGGGACACGGGCGAGGTCTACGCGGGGTTCGAACGGCTGCGGCGCGGAGGGACCGGGGCGCAGCGGCAGCGCCGGCTGTGGCGGGCGTACGGGCCGACGAAGGCTTTCGTCGACGCGCTGGCCGAGGCCACGACGCCGGTCGCAGCCATCCGTCAGCCGCCGAGCAGGCGCGACTTCTGCACCTCGAACTCGGAGTCGGTGAGCACGCCCTGGGCCTTGAGCTCGCCGAGCTGACGCAACTGGTCGAGCTTGGCCGTCATGTCGTCCGGGGCGGCTTCCTGGTACTCCTGCTCCTCGGCCTGCCGCGACCAGCGGCCGACCTGGCGGCGGGAGACACGGTTGGAGACGGCCGTGGCCGTCCCCGCGACGACGGCGGTGCGGGCGATGCCCCGGAGCAGTCCAGGCATCGTGCTCACCCGCCCTGCGAGGTGACGGCCGGCTCGGTGGCGTCGAGCGCCGCCAGCAGGTCCTGAACCGGAATGCGGCCGCCGGCGACCACGTGGGCGCCGTTGCGCCGCAGCTGGACCGTCAAGGGAGCGGCCCAGAGGTTCTCGTAGACGAGCACCATCGCCGACGCTCCGGGCGACAGCACCCGGCCGATGTCGCGCAGGTCGTCGCCGCCGAGCATGCCGGACGCGGCGCCGTGGAAGGCGCCCAGCCCGTTCGCGTCGAGCTCGCCGCCGTCCATCGTGAACACCGAGCCGTCGGCGCCGCTCCGTACGAACAGGATGTCGAGCACCCGGATGATGCGACGGTCGACCAGGTCGAGCAGCAGCGGCATCGCGGAGCCGTTGAGGCTGCCGGCCGGGAACTCGAGGCACAGGTAGTCGACCGGGCCCATCGTCTGCAAATCCTCAGGCATGCCTTCTCCTCAGTTGTGCACCAGCGCGGGTCCGCGCGCCGGCTTCTCGGGGGTCTCGTGTGCTCCGTTGCGCCTGCTCGTCAGGCGCACCACGGCCTGGTCCACGCCGATGCCGATCAGTGCGCCCGCGGACGCGGCGATCAGCGGGAAGACGATCAGGATTCCGTAGTCGGGCTTGGGCGGGCGGCCGCGCAGGACGTCGTACGCGTCGGCCGTCCGCCGCCGGACAGTGCTCAGGCTGCTCATGGACCTGAGCGTCCGCCACCGGGCCCGGCGCAGCTTCATCCCGGGCGGATGATGCCGCGCCCGGCGGGCTTCGCGACCGTCATCTCATGACGACCGCCAGTCCCGCACCCGCGACCAGACCCGGCGACGACGGACCCGTGACCAGGCCCGGCAAGGAAGGGCCCGTGACCGCGCCGGGCGGCGAGGGGCCTGTGACCGCGCGGGGCGGCGAGGGGCCTGTGACCGCGCCGGGCGGCGAGGGGCCTGTGACCGCGCGGGGCGGCGAGGGGCCTGTGACCGCGCGGGGCGGCGAGGGGCCTGTGACCGCGCGGGGCGGCGAGGGGCCTGTGACCGCGCCCGGCGGCGCCGGGGAGCTCGACCGGCTCCGCGCGGAGGTGGCCGGCCTGCGGGCCGAGCTGGCGGCGGGCCGCAAACGGCGGGCCGGCGCGGCGGCGTACCGGCGGGCGGCCGCGGCGATCCTCGTCGCTCTGGCCGCTTTCGCCCTGGTGACGAGCGTGGTCGGCTTCTGGGCGGCACGCACGACGTTGAACACCGAGCGCTGGGTGGCCACGGTCGCCCCGCTGCCGCAGGACCCCAAGGTGTCGGCGGCCGTGGCCGCGTACGCGACTGATCAGCTCTTCGAGGTGGTCGACGTCGAACAGCGGTTGCGTGACGTGCTCCCGCAGCAGGCCGGCTTCGCCGCCGGGCCGATCGCCGGGCAGGTGCGTGAGCAGGTGCGCCGCACCGTCGACACCGTGCTGCGCAGCGATCGCTTCCAGGTGGTGTGGGCCGAGCTCAATCGCCGGGTCCACCAGCGGATCATGACCGTGATCGAGGGGGACAGCACCGTCGTGGTGGCCTCCGAGGACCACATCGACATCGACCTGCTGCCCCTGATCAATCAGGCCATGCGGGAGCTGAGCGCGCAGCTGCCCACGCTGTTCGGCAAGCAGATCTCGCTGCCCGACCTCAGCAGCGGCGCCCTGCCCGAGAACCTGCGCCAGCGGGTCGAGGAGCAGGTGGGCGTCACGCTGCCGGCCAACTTCGCCCAGTTCACCGTCTATGACGCCGGTCGGCTGAAGGCAGCCCAGGAGGGGGTGGCCACGGCCAAGCGTTACCTGGTGCTCTTCGGCGTCATCACGGTGCTGCTGCTGATCGCGGCGTTCGTCGTCTCGCCCGGGCGGCGCCGGACCGCCCTGCAGCTCGGCCTCTGGCTCGTGATCGCCGCGGTGGTGGTGACGGCGGTGCTGCGGGCCGTCCGCCGCGAGGTGCTCGCCCAGGTGCCCGACGGAATCTATCGCGACGGCGTGGACTCCGCGTTGACCGCGGTGTTCGCGACGCTGCGCGAGCGGGGCCAGCAGATCCTGTGGATCGGGGCGATCCTGGCCCTGCTGGCCTATCTGGCCGGCCCTGGGCGGATGCCGGTCTGGTTGCGGCGGCAGGCCGCCCGGGGGGCCTCCGCGGGCTGGGCCAAGATGCGGCAGGCCCCCGAGTTCATCGCCGGCCACCTTGATCCCGTACGGGTGGCCGGCGTGATCGTCGCCGTGGTGCTCGCGCTGATCCTGTCGTCGTGGACCTCTCTGCTGATCATCGCGCTGCTGCTGGCGGCGTACGAGGTGGCGGTGACTCTGATCGCGCGGCGCGAGCAGGCCGCCGCTCAGATGCCGGTCTGAGCCTCGACCCGGCCGTCGGCCACCGCCCGCGCGAACGCGGCGTGATCCCGCTCGGTCCGGTCGGCGTAGGTCGCGGCGAACCGGGCGAACGCCTGGTCGTAGCGGTCATCGCCGCCCAGGTACGCGGCGATGGCGATCCGGTCGCCGCTGCGCGCGTGGGCCCGGGCCAGCGTCCAGGCGCACACCCGCCCGTAGCGCCGCAGCCCGTCCGGATCCATGGCCTCGACGACCGCCGAGCCCTTCCAGTCGCGCAGTTGCCGGACGTAGAAGTCGCGGCCGCGCCCGTCGAAGCCGGGAATGTGCTGCCAGCCGAGGAAGATGTCGCTGACCGCCTGCATGAGCCGCTGGCCGTGCACGACGCGCCGGCCGTGGTGCTCCTCGGTGTCGGCCGCCGGCGAGTACCCGTCCAGCACCGACGGGCCGGCCTCCTTGACCTGCAGCAGCAGCGGATCCTGGTCGTCGCGGCCGGTCAGCAGCACGATCCAGCAGCGGGTGCCGACGCTGCCGACCCCCACGACCTTGCGGGCCAGGTCGACGAACTCGAACCGGTCGAACAACCGCCGCCGGTCCTCGATGAGCGTTTCGCGGTAACCGTCGAGCATGTCGCGGATCTGGGCCTCGAGCTCCTTGCGCTCCACCTCGGGCACCAGGTCGGCCACCGGCACGAGCAACGGCGGGTCGGCCACGATGCGGCGGCGCCCGCCGGTCACGGCGGTGAGTTTCCGGTACGCCTGCAGGCTGTTGCGCCCGCGCGCCTTGGCCCCGGCCGTCGTGAGCCGCTTGCGCCCGCCCTTGCCGAGCTGGGCGGCGAACTCCTCGACGTCGGCGCGGGCGTACCACACCTCCAGCTCACGCTGACCCGCGAACTGCGTCATCGCCTCGCGATAGGACCGGGCCGCGGCCGTGACGACCGCCGACCGTTGTTTGCGCCGCAGGCCGTTGGCCCGGCCGGCCAGCTCGAGGCTGGCCAGCAGGCGCAGCAGGTCCCACTCCCACGGCCCGGGGCCGGTCTCGTCGAAGTCGTTGAGGTCGAAGACCAGGCGGCGCTCGGGAGAGGCGAACATGCCGAAGTTGCTCAGGTGGGCGTCGCCGCAGATCTGTGCGGTCAGGCCCGAGTGCGGGGTGGAGGCCAGGTCCGCTGCCATGATCACGGCGCTGGCCCGGTAGAAGGCGAACGGCGAGGCCAACATGCGGCCGTGCCGGATGGGCAGCAGTTCGGCGAGCCGGTCCTGCTCCTGCGACAGGAGCAGTTCGACGGGGTCGGGCCGGTCGGCGGCGGGGGCGAAATCGGCGTGCGCGGACGGTGGGACTTGCTTGCGGGCGGCCCGCCCCACCGCGGCACGCTGGTCGGCGGTAGGCATGGTCACCTCAGATGATCGCTGAAGGTGTCGAGCAGGATCTCCTGCTCCTCCTTGGTCAGGTTGGTCGCGATGAGCGTGGTGTGCAAGCCGTGGAAGCGCTCGCCCAGCCGGTCGAGGTTGCCCTCGTCGGTCACCAGGAACAGCGCCGACGTGCCCTCGGTGACCTCGAGGCGGATCTTCTCGAGCTGCTCACGGGTGATCCCGGTGCCCTCGACGGACTTGGCGATCGCGCCCACGGTGGCGCCGACCGCGCCGCCCACGACCGGCACCAGGAAAAGCCCGCCGACGACCACGCCCCAGAACAGGCCCCAGCCGGTGGCGTGCCGGGTTCGCTCGTGCTCGTGGTGGGTTTCCGGCTTTTCGGCGCCCTTGGGCCAGGTCACGACGGCGTAGTCGACGATCTTGACCAGGTGGTCCTGGGCGGCGTTCTTGAGGACGTCGGCGACCTGCTCGGCCTTCTCGGGCGAGTCGTACTTCCATACGGTGAACGTGGTCATGCCGTCATGCTGGGCGGCGCGGCCGCGCCGGCGCCTCATCCCGGGTGGGGGAGTCCGGCGCCCGGCCGCCGGTGAGCAGCACGTTGAGCCAGCGGGTGGACGGGTCGATGTCGACCAGCAGGCCCTTGGCGAGCAGCGTCAGCGGGATGGCCAGCAGCGCGCCGAGCGCCCCCAGCACCCAGGTCCAGAAGACCAGCGACAGGAACGAGACGGTGGCCGAGAGCCCGACCGCGTCACCCACGATCTTGGGTTGGATCACCGACTGGATCACGAAGTTGACCATGCAGTAGAGCAGCACGACCGTGAGCATCAGGTCGGGGCCGCCCTGCAGCAGCGCGAGCAGCGCCGGCGGGATCAGCCCGATGACGAAGCCGACGTTGGGGATGTAGTTCGTGATGAACGACAGCAGCCCCCACAACAGCGGCAGAGGCACGTCCAGCCACCACAGCAGCACGGTGTCGAAGACGGCGACGATCAGTCCGAAGACGGTCGAGACGAGCAGGTAGCGGCGGGTGCCCTGGGCGAAGGTGCGCAGCGCGGTCACCACCTGCGGCCGTTCGCCGGTGACCGAGGTGAGCCGCTCCGGGAAGGACACGGTGTCGAGGCACATGAACAACAGCACCGCCAGCAGGAACACCGTGTTCGACAGCAGCCCGGTCAGGCCGCCGACCAGGCCCTCGGCCAGCCGTACGAACGTGGCCGGATCGGCCCCGGCGACCAGGTCGCGCAGCTGGGCGGCGCTGACCCCCAGCCCGCTGAGCCCCGTGACCAGGTCGTCACGCAGACCGGCGAACTGGGCCTGGTACTGCGGCAGCAGGTCGATGAGCCGGGCCACCGACACGAACAGGGCCGATCCCAGCGCGAACAGCACGACGTAGACGGTGATGATCGTCGCCAGCATGGCGAACCAGACGGGGCTGCCGTGCCGGCGCAGCCACTGGGTCAGCGGGCTTGCGGTGACCGTCAGCATCAGCGCGAGCATCACCGGCGCCAGCAGCTCGGCTGTGGCGCGGATGCCGGCCACCGCGATCACCAGGCACGCCGTACCGAGCAGTACGACCACGCCGCGGGGCAGACCGGCCGGATCGCCGGGCGCGGCGCCGTTGCCGCGACCGGCGATCCGGAGAGTGTGCCTTGGCGGCCGGGCCACCAGGCGGCTCATGTTCAGTTCCTGACCTCGCGCCCGTGCACGGACAGGGCATAGATGATCAGCACGTCCACCGCGATCACGATGGAGCACCAGAACGGGTACGCCGGCAGGAACATCAGGTTCGCGAGCGCGCTCAGCACCGCGATGACGATGCCGACCACGCGCGCCCACATCTGGCCGGCCAGGATGCCCAGACCGGTGAGCACCCCGATCGCCCCGAGCAGGATGTGCGTCCAGCCCCACGCCGTGAAGTCCATCGGAATGACGAGTCCCTGCCGGGTGGTCAGGTAGAAGTCGTCCTTGAACAGCGCGACGGTCCCCTCGATGATCTCGAACCCGCCCAGCATCAGCAGCATGACGCCGGCGAAGACGACCATGCCCACCCACCCGGACGGCTGCCCGTGGCGGGGCTGCGCGTACGGCTCGTCGTATGTCTGCCGTGACTCTGTCTCGGTCATGCTTGTCTCCTCGTCAGACGGCCTCGGCCCGATCCTGTGACCGGGCCCCGGTCCCCACGCCATCCGCAGCGGATGATTCGGCCGGCACGCGGCTCAGGCAGACCACCTCGATGCCGGACCGGTCGAGCCGGTCGAGCAGCCGTTCCAGGCCGGCGTCGGTGAGCCGGCCGCGGATCGTGCTCTGGTACGGCAGCGTGCGGTACCGCAATTTGCCGACCGCCGTCCGCAGCAGCGGGCCCAGATAGCCCCGGATCCGAATCTCGTAACGCTCCCGCATGGCCCTCTCCTATCGACGCCCTCACCGGACGGTCCTCCGGAAACAGCGCGGGAAGTTCATCCCTGCGGAGTGAAGTGTCTGTTCCGTGCCGTGTGGCTCACTGGGCGGCAACCGACTCATGTGCTCAAGAAGGAGCAGGTGGACCATGGCAACTCTGATCGCCATCGGGTACCCCGACGAGACCACGGCGACGGCCGCCTCGCAGGAGGCAAGCCGGCTGGCCAAGGACCTCATCATCCAGCCGGACGCGATCGCGGTGATCACGCGGGACAACGAGGGCAAGTACCACGTGACCACGAACCATCACGCGGTCGGCGGCGGCGCGACCTGGGGAATGTTCTGGGGCCTGCTGTTCGGCATGCTCTTCTTCGTTCCCGTTCTGGGCATGGCCGTCGGCGCCGGCCTGGGCGCGCTCACCGGCAAGATCGCGAAGAACGCCATCAACAAGGACTTCCAGGAGCGGATCCGTGACGAGCTCAAGCCGGGCACCTCGGCCCTGTTCATGGTCGTCGAGGCGGTGACCCCGGACAAGGCGGTGGAGGCGCTGAGCAAGTACGGCGGCACCGTGCTCAAGTCGTCGCTGCCCAAGGAGACCGAGGAGGAGCTGCAGGAGGCGCTGCACGGTTCTCAGGGCTAGCGCTCTGCCGCTGGACGCTGCCCGGCCCCGGACCGGGTGGCGTCCAGCGTGTTTCATCCGTGACGGGTGACGAACCGGGACTGTCCTCGGCCGACGCTGGCGGCATGGTGAACACCGAGCAAAGGCGCCTCGACGACGCCGCGCCGTGGCGGCGCTGGGGCCCCTATCTGAGCGAACGGCAGTGGGGCACGGTACGGGAGGACTACAGCCCCGGCGGCGATGCCTGGAGCTACTTCCCGCACGAGCAGGCGCGATCGCGGGCCTACCGGTGGGGTGAGGACGGCATTGCCGGGTTCAGCGACGACGAGCAGACGCTGTGCCTGGCGGTGGCCCTGTGGAACGGGCAGGACCCGATCCTCAAGGAGCGCTTCTTCGGCCTGACCAACGCCGAGGGCAACCACGGTGAGGACGTCAAGGAGTACTACTTCTACGTCGACGGCACCCCGAGCCACTCGTACCAGCGGATGGTCTACAAATATCCGCAACGGGCCTACCCGTACGAGGATCTGGTCGCCACCAACCGCGAGCGCGGCCGCGACGCCTTCGAGTACGAGCTGCTCGACACCGGGATCTTCGAGGGCAACCGCTACTTCGACGTGATCGCCGAGTACGCCAAGGCCGGCCCCGAGGACATCCTGCTGCGGATCACCGTGCACAACCGCGGTCCGGAGCGGGCCGGGTTGCGGGTGCTGCCGACGCTGTGGTTCCGCAACACGTGGGCCGCGGGCGGTTCCCGGCCCCGGTTGCGGCAGGTCGAGGGGGGCGTGGAGGCCGTCTGCGAGCGGCTCGGCGCCCGCTGGCTGTCCTGCCTGACCGAGCACGAGCCGCTGTTCACCGAGAACGAGACCAACACCGAGCGCCTCTTCGGGCAACCCAACCCTTCCCCGTACGTCAAGGACGCCGTCGACCGGTATGTCGTGCACGGCGAGAAGGGCGCGGTGAACCCCGATCACGAGGGCACGAAGGTCGCTCTCGACTGCTTCCTCGACGTGCCCCCGGGCGGCTCGGCCACGGTTCGGGTGCGGCTGGCCGACCGGCCCGACCCGGCCGGCGGGGGCTCGACCGACGCGTTCGACATGATCGTGGATGAGCGCCGCTCCGAGGCCGACGAGTTCTTCGACGACCTGCTCCCGCCGCGGCTGGGTGACGCCGAGCGCCAGGTCGTGCGGCAAGCAGTGGCGGGGCTGTTGTGGAGCAAGCAGTACTTCGGCTACGACGTCGAGCAGTGGCTCATCGAACACGGGCTCGACCCGCTCAACGCCACCGGCGTCCGCAACGGCGAATGGAACCACCTGTACGCGCGTGACGTCATCTCGATGCCCGACACCTGGGAGTACCCGTGGTTCGCGGCCTGGGACCTGGCCTTCCAGGCCGTCGCCTTCGCCCTGGTCGACACCGAGTTCGCCAAGGGCCAGCTGGACCTGCTGCTCAGCCGGCGATATCAGCACCCCAACGGGCAGATCCCCGCGTACGAGTGGAACTTCGGCGACGTCAACCCGCCGGTGCACGCCTGGGCCGCGTACCTGGTCCACGAGTTGGAGAAGGCCCGCACCGGCAGCGGTGACCACGACTGGCTCGAGCGGATGTTCCACAAGCTCGGCAAGAACTTCACCTGGTGGGTCAACCGCAAGGACGCCGACGGCAACAACGTGTTCCAGGGCGGCTTCCTCGGGCTGGACAACATCGGCGTCTTCGACCGCAGCGCGCCGCTGCCCACCGGCGGTTACCTCGACCAGGCCGACGGCACCGCCTGGATGGCGCTGTACTGCCAGACCATGCTGCAGATCGCGCTGGAGCTGGCCGTGGAGGACCCGGTCTACCTGGAGGACGCGCAGACCTATTTCGAGCACTTCGCGTGGATCGCCGTGGCCGTGAACGCACCCGGCAAGGCGGCGATGTGGGACGAGGACGACGGCTTCTTCTACGACCTGCTGCGGCTGCCCGGCGGTGACGCCGAACGGCTGCGGGTGCGCTCGATGGTCGGGCTGCTGCCGCTGGCCGCGGTCACCGTCTACGACCGCGCGGAGGTCGAGCGGCACCCCCAGCTGCTCACCGAGGCCGCCGAGTTCCTCGACCGGCACGCGGCCCTGACCTCGATGTTGTCCGAGGCCAAGACGCCGAGCCCCCGCGGGGAGCGGCTGCTGGCGCTGTTCGACGAGAGCCGTCTGCGGCGCGTTCTGGCCCGCCTGCTCGACGAGAACGAGTTCCTGGGCCCGTACGGGATCAGGTCGCTCTCCAAGCAGCACGGCGAGCGCCCGTTCGAGTTCCGCGCGGGCGACAGGGTGTACTCCGTGACCTATCAGCCGGCCGAGTCGGACAGCGGCATGTTCGGCGGCAACTCCAACTGGCGCGGCCCGGTCTGGTTCCCGGTCAACGCGCTGATGATCCGGGCCCTGCTCAACCTGTACGTCGGCTACGGCGACGAGTTCACCGTCGAGTGCCCGACGGGCTCCGGCGTCCGGATGACGCTGTTCGAGGTGGCCCGCGAGATCTCCGACCGCCTGACCCGGATCTTCCTGCCCGGCCCGGACGGGCTGCGGCCCTGCTACGGCGGTCAGCGGATCTTCGCCGACGAGAACTGGCGCGACCTGATCCTGTTCTCCGAGTACTTCCACGGCGACAACGGGGCCGGGCTCGGCGCCACCCATCAGACCGGCTGGACCGGGCTGGTCGCGGTCTTCCCCAGCCTGTTCGCCGGACTCGACGGGCAGGACCTGCTGGAGCGCGGCATGTCCGGGATCTTCCACCGCCCGCCCGAAGAGGAGGAGCAACGATGACCGGATGGCCGGAGGCCCCCGCCGTCTACGAGATCGACACCTGGCCGTGGCTGACCGGTTTGGCCGCTCGCTACCGGCGGCCGGTCGCCCTGGGCGACGTTCCCGGCGAGGTCTGGGACGAGCTCGAGGGCTTCGACGCGGTCTGGCTGATGGGCGTCTGGGAGCGCAGCCCGGCCGGTCTCGCCGTGGCGCTGGCCGACCCGGGCCTGCGGCGGGACTTCCACGCGGCGCTGCCCGACCTGCACACGAGCGACGTGGTCGGCTCGCCCTACTGCGTACGCCGGTACGAGGTCGACACCCGGATCGGCGGCGGTCCCGGGCTGGCCGTGGCGCGCGAGGAGCTGGCCCGGCGCGGGGTCCGGCTGATCCTCGACTACGTGCCGAACCATGTGGCCCCGGACCATCCCGCGGTCACCCAGTGTCCCGAATGGTTCGTCAACGGCGTGGAGGACGACCTGGTGCGGGACCCGGCCGCCTGGCTCGCCGCGGGTGAGCACATCCTGGCCCGCGGCCGGGACCCGTACTTTCCCCCATGGCCGGACGTCGTGCAGCTCAACGCGTTCGATCCGGGCCTGCGTGGGGCGACCGTGCAGACCCTGGACGAGATCGCCCGGCAGTGCGACGGCGTTCGCTGCGACATGGCGATGCTGATGACCAACGAGGTCTTCGCCCGCACCTGGGGCCACCGCGTCGGGCCGGCGCCGGCCAACGAGTTCTGGCCCGCCATCATCAACGAGGTGAAACGGGACCGGCCGTTCGTGTTCATCGCCGAGGCGTACTGGGACCTGGAGTGGACGCTGCAGCAGCAGGGCTTCGACTTCTGCTACGACAAGCGGCTCTACGACCGGCTCGTGCACGAGGACGCGGACGCCGTGCGCAAGCATCTGACGGCCGGGCTCGACTATCAGGACGGGCTGATCCGGTTCCTCGAGAACCACGACGAGCCACGGGCTGCTTCCGCCGTGCCCGGCGCGCGCGGACGGCCCGCCGCGATCGTGATCGCCACCACGCCCGGGGCCACGCTCTGGCACGACGGGCAGTTCGAGGGTCGTACGGTGCGGCTGCCGGTTTTTCTGGGCCGGTACCCCGACGAGCCGGTCGACGAGGACTTGCGCGACTTCTACCGCCGGCTCGCCGGGTTGCGCATCGACCACGGCTGGTGGGAGCTGCTGGAGAGCTCGGGCTGGCCCGACAACCCGAGCAGCCAGGCCGTTCTGGCCTGGTCATGGCGCGACGGCGAGTGCCGCCACCTGGTCGTCGTGAACTTCGGCGATCGTCCGGCTCAGGCCCGCGTACGGGTGCCGTGGTCTGCCCGCGGGGACAGCTGGCGCTTGACGGACCTGCTCGACGGACAGGTGTTCGACAGGGACGGCGGTGAGCTCGTGGAGGACGGGCTCTATGTCGATCTGCCCGCGTGGACCGCACATGTGCTGCGTGCCGACCGTCTTGTGCACTGATTGCCGATGAAGGCGGCACCGAGGGTGAGGATTATCCGATACGGACGATGCCCTTTCCGGGCGCGGGCCCGACGCTGAACCAGGAGATCGATTTGGGTCACTAGCAGGGGGTTGCGTGGTGTCCATCGAAACGAGCGCGGATTCTGCCGGTTCACTGCTGTCCTCGAAGTTCGTCGTGCCCTCCCCACCGCCGTTCATGGTCGACCGGCCGGCGTTGACGGCCCGGATCACCGAGGGGGTGCAGGGTCCGGTCACGGTGGTCACCGGCCTGGCCGGGAGCGGCAAGACCCAGTTGCTGGCCTCCTGGGTACGCGGCCGGGCGGTGCGCTGGCCGATCGTCTGGATCACCGTCGAGCCCGGGGACGAGCGCAGCTCCACCTTCTGGACCTATCTGGTCGAGGGCCTGCACAGGGTGGGAGTGCCGGTTCCGGTGCGGGTCCCGGCCGCACCCGGGGCGATGGCGGGCCGGCCGTTCCTGGCCCGCCTCGCCGAGACCCTGGCCGGGTGGCCGACCCCCGTCGTGCTGGTGCTCGACGGCGCCTCCCAGCTCGCCGGCCGTGACTGGGCGGCCGGGCTGGAGTTCCTGCTGAGCCACGCGAGCACCCTGCGGCTGGTGCTCAGCGGCCGGTGGGACCCGCCGCTGCCGCTCTACCGCTACCGGCTCGCCGGGCAGCTGCTCGAGCTACGCACGGCCGACCTGGCGTTCCGCCGCGACGAGGCGGCCCGGCTGGTCGCGCTGCAGGGCGTGGACCTCACCGAGCAGCAACTCGACGACCTGCTCGAGCAGACCGAGGGGTGGGCCGCGGGTATCCGCCTGTACGCCTCGGCCCGGCAGGCGGCCACCGAGTCCGGCCCGGCGCCCGCGTTCACCGGGAACGAGTCGACGGTGGCCGAGTACTTCATCGGCGAGGTTCTGCGCTATCAGGCGCCGGCCGTGCGCCGCTTCCTGCTCGAGACCAGCGTGCTCGACACGTTCACGGCCGAGTTCGCCGCGGCGGTGACCACCCGTACCGACGCCGGCCGCCTGCTCGGCGCTCTGACCCGGGAGAACGCGTTCATCCAGCCGGTCGGCGACGGCACCGGGCTCTACCGCCACCACCGGTTGTTCGCCGAGCTGCTGCGGGCCCAGCTCGCCTGGGCCGAGCCCGACCAGGTGGCGCTGCTGCACCAGCGGGCTGCCGCGTGGCTGTACGGCCACGGCCGGCTCGCCGACGCGGTGGCGCACAGCCGGCAGGCCGGGGACTGGACGGGCGCGGCGACGATGGTGATCGAGGACTTCGCACTCGGCCGGCTCGTGATCGAGGGCAGCGCCGGGCGTCTGGGAAGCGTCTTCGCCGGGCTGCCGGAGCACCTGACCAACCCCGAGACCGTGCTGGTTCGCGCCGCCCTGAGCTACGGCGACGGCGATCACCTGCGGGCGGCCGAGCAGTTCACGTACGCGAGCAAGCTGCTCACCGCCTACGGCAGCAGCTGCGGCGAAGGGCTGACGCTGGCCTTCCACCTGATGCGGCTGCTGACCCTGGCCGCCGGGCCGGAGCCCGAGCGGGTCGAGGAGCTGGCCCCGGTGGTCCGGACGTTCCTGACCGTCGCGCCGCCGCGCCGGCTGGACCGTCACCCCGAGCTGCGGATGCTCGTGTACGCGGCCGAGGGGATGGCCCGGGGGGCCTACAGCGCCGGTGACGAGACGGTGAACGCCCTGGCCGAGGCGGTGGCGGCGGCAGAGCCGGGCGCCGAGCTGGTGAAGATCGACTGTCTGGGCCGGCTGGCGGTGACCGAGGCGTACCGGGGCCGGCTGGGCCGGGCCGAGGCGTACGCCCGGCAGGCTCTCGACCTGGCCTGCGAATGCGGGCTGAGCCGCGACCGGTGGCCCGCCGCGGCCGAGGTCGCGCTGGCCTGGGTCGCCCTCGAGCGTTACGACATCGAGGCTGCCGACCGGCACCTGCGCACGGCGCATCCGCTCTGCGCCTCCGGCGCCGACGGCCCCGCCGTCCTCGCC
Source organism: Paractinoplanes brasiliensis (assembly GCF_004362215.1). Lineage (NCBI taxonomy): Bacteria > Bacillati > Actinomycetota > Actinomycetes > Micromonosporales > Micromonosporaceae > Paractinoplanes > Paractinoplanes brasiliensis. Next base: position 495,837 of record NZ_SNWR01000002.1, read on the forward strand.
TATGCCGTGGTCAAGGCGCGCCGGCTGCAGATTCGAGGCGAGACCCGGCAGGTGATGAGCGTGCTGGTAGCGGCGTCGGAGAGCGGCGAGGAGGCGCCACGGTGGCTGGCCCGGGAGGCCGTCCTGAGCCGGGCGCGGATGCTGATCGTCACGGGACACATCGCCGAGGCGGCCGGCCTGATCGCAGCCCTGCCCGACAAGCGCACCGCCGACGTGGCCGTCACCCACGCCGCGGTGCTGATGGCCCAGGGTGACGGCGAACAGGCCCACACGATCGCCACCGCTGTGGTCCGGACGAGCGGGGTGCCCCGGCCGGTCGTGCTGGACGCCTGGCTACTTCTGGCGATGCTGGCGCAGGGCGACGACGACGCGGCCGCCCGGGACGCGTTGCGCCAGGCGCTGGCGGTCGCGGGTCCGGAGGCGTACCGCCGTCCGGTGCACCAGGTGTGGAACGGGCTGCGCCGGCTGCTGCGCGACGAGGAGCGGCACGCAGTGCAGCAGCGCGTGCTCGGCGCCGGACCGGCCGGCACGTCCGTGGCAGAGCCGATCGTGGTCGAGGCGCTGAGCAGGCGTGAGCTGGACGTGCTGCGCGGGATGGCCGAGATGCTGCCGACCGAGGAGATCGCGGCCTCGATGTACGTCTCGATCAACACGGTCAAGACCCACGTCCGCAACATTCTGCGCAAGCTGTCGGCGTCGCGTCGCAACGAGGCGGTGCGCCGGGCCCGCGCCCTCAAGCTGATCTGATCAGCTCTCGACCCGGGCCGGACGGACCTCGCCGCCGTGCGCCAGCAGGGCGTACAGGATCAGCAGGTCCATCGTGATCAGGATCGCGCCCCAGAGCGGCATGGCGGGCAGGAAGAGCAGGTGGACGAAGGCGCCGAGCGCGGCGATCAGCGCGCCCAGGATCCGCGCCCAGAGCCAGCCGGCCATGATGCCGGAGCCGGCGGACAGCGCCAGCACCCCGAGGACGAGATGCGTCCAGCCCCACACCGTGTAGTCCAGCTCGAGCACCAGCTCGTCCGACGTGACCACGAACACCTGCTCGCGGTAGAGCGCCGTCACGCCCTCGACCACCTGGAACAGGCCCAGGGCGAGCAGCATGATCGCGCCGAACACGACCAGGCCGATCCAGGCGGTGGCGCCCGGCGCCGCAGCGGCGTCCGAGGGGCGTTCGGAGGCGTAACTGCTGCTCGACATCGTATGCCCTCCTCGCGGGCGCGGACGACCGGTGATCTCGAGCGTCCCGCAGTCGCCGGACCGGCGACTCATACCGGGCGGATGAGCCGAACATAGGGATTATGTCTGACCTCTGTCCATGGAGGATGGTGTCTGCCAGTTTCGTGCAAAGCCTCTTGCCCTTGTGGAACGACTGTGTTTCCGTGGCGGAGGCGGCGACACCTAGTAATTACTGTCAGTTACAGGACCCCCTCCCGGACGGAGCATCCCCCCCGAAGATCTGGCTTCAGTGGTGAACGCTGCACGGCCGACGGCGCCCCGTCGTCGACCGGATCGTTCGTGTGGCGCAGTCGGGACTCCGATGCCGCGCGCAGCGGAACGAGGGGCGGGCGTATGAGCGAGGTCGCGGACAGCGAGGTCTACGTACGGACGGTCTCGGCGGAACGGGCGCGGTCGAGGTTGCCGGCCGGCCTGATCTGGCGGCCGCGCCTGATCGAAGCCTTGGACGCGGGGGTGCGCAACACGCTGACGCTGGTCTGCGCAGGCGCGGGCTGGGGCAAGTCTTCCCTGGTCGCCTCGTGGAGCGGCGCACGGTCGGTGTCCGGGCCGATCGCCTGGCTGACCGTGAATGACGAGCACAACGACCCTGGCGTGTTCTGGACCGACCTGGGCTCGGCGCTGTCGGCGGCCGGAGTGGTCCTGCGCGGATCCGGGCCGCCGGCCGCCGGCTACAGCATCCCGCGGCGGATCCTCGAGACGCTTTCCGTCCTGCCCGTCACGCTCGTGGTGGTGCTTGACGACGTGCACCGGCTGACCGACCGGCGAGTTCTCGGCGGGCTGGGCCGGCTGGTGCGGCCGGCCCCCGAGCGGGTCCGTTTTGTGATGGCCGGACGGCGTGAGCCCGGAATGTCGCTGCATCAGTTGCGGGTCACCGGCGCGCTGAGCGAGATCCGGGCCGCCGATCTCGGGTTCCGGGTGGAGGAGGCGGCCGAGCTGCTGGCCGTGCGCCACCGCCGGGTGCCGCCGGCCGACCTGGCCGCCCTGGTCCGGCACGTGGAGGGCTGGCCTGTCGGGGTCCGGCTCGCTGTCGACGCGCAGGACGGGCTCTTCCCCGACCAAGCGGCCGAGGACTATCTGCTCGAGGAGGTATTGGCCGACCAGCCCGCTGACGTTCAGCGGTTCCTGTTGCGGACCGGTCTGCCCGACCGCGTCTGCGGAGGGCTGGCCGACGCCCTGACCGGGCAGCAGAACGGGCAGCGAACACTCGAGCGGCTGGCCCAGGATCACCTCTTCGTCGAGCCGGTGGGCACTGGTGGCTGGTTCCGCTACCACCGCACCTTCCGATCCGCCCTCCGCAACCGGTTGCTGGCATCGTGCTCGAGCACGGTGCCCGGCCTGCACCTTGTCGCGGCCCGCTGGCACGCCACCAGGGGCGACGTGCTGCCTGCCCTGTCGCACGCTGCGGCGGCCGGCGACTGGCAGCTGGTCGGACGGTTGGCCGTCGATCGTGGGCTGCCGCTGTTCTCCTCGGGTGACCGCCGTGATCTGGTGCAGGTCTTGCTCCGGATCCCGGACGCCCGGCTGGCCGATACGCCGGAACTGATGATTTGTGCGGCCATGCGCGACTACCTCCGAGGTGACCTGGCCGGGACGGCCACCCGGCTGGCGCGGGCTCGCGAGCTGCTCGGGCCGACCCGCTGCGAGCAGCCGGCTATCACCGGTGTGGCCCTCAGCATCGTCGAGTCGGCCGTCTCGATCCGCTGGGACGGCGACATGCCCCGTCTGCTCGACGTCTCGACCCGGCTGCTGAGCGATCTCGCGACGATGGACGTCACGCGGGGCGCCGCCCTTCCGCAGTACCGCTCCATGGTCCTCAACGACAAGGCGGTTGCGCTGTTGTGGACCGGGCAGCTCGACCATGCCGACCGCTATCTGTGGGCGGCCTGCTCCGCCACCCGGGCCGCGGGCATGCCGCTGGTAACGGCGTCCGTGCTCGGGCACCTGGCGCTGCTCGACCTCGTGCGGGGCTCGCTGCGAGACGCCGATCGCAACGCCTCCGAGGCCCTTGACATCGCCCGGCGCATCGACGCCGAGAAGCGGCCCGCCATCGCCCCGGCCTCGCTGGTGCGGGCGCTGATCGAGTCGGAGCGCGGCCGCGACATCGAGGCGGGCGACGCGCTGCGCCAGGCCCTGCACGCCGGCGGCGAGGTCCCCGAGGCGGCGCTCGCGGCGCTGGCTGCCCTGGTGCGGGCACGGCTGCTCGTCGACCGGGGAGAGGCCCTGGGCGCCCGTATGGTCGTCCGGCAGGCCTGGGCCGACGCCCCGCCGGGCCTTGTCGCGCCGTTGCTGATGAGCCTGACCGGCCTCGTCGAGTCCGAGATCGACCTGGCTCTGGGCGACGCCGGCGCGGTCCTCGCGCGCTACGGCGGCGATCGCCTGCTGCTGCCGGCCGAGTTGGTGTGCCGGGCACGCGCGGCGCTGGCCGTCGGGCGGCCCGCGGAGGCCGAGGCGCTGATCAGCCGGGTGCACACGGGCACGGACAGAGTGTCGGCCGTGACCGCCGGGGTGCTGGGCGCGCTGGCCGCCGACGCCCGGGGGCGCACCGTCGCCGCCGGTGAGGCCCTGCAGCGGGCGCTCCGGCTGGCCGAGCCGGACCGGATCCGGCGGCCGTTCCGCCTGTGCGACCCGCAGCGGATGCAGCGCCTGGCCGGGCGGCAGCAGTGGCTCACCGAGCTGCGAGCCTCCGCCACCGACGGGATTCTCGGCGACATAACCCATGAGGTCCCGGTGGTGGCGCCCTCGGCCGGCCCGCTGAGCGAGCGCGAGCTGGAGGTCCTGCAGCACCTCCCGACGATGCTGACCGCGGCCGAGATCGCCGAGGGCCTGGGCATCTCGGTCAACACCGTGAAGGCGCACATGCGCTCGATCTATCGCAAGCTGGGGGCGGGGCGGCGCCGTGAGGCGGTCGTGACCGCGCGCCAGCTGGGGCTCATCTGACCGCCCTCACCCGCCGGGGGTGATGACCGTCGGAGTGCCGCGACCCCAGGCTGGCGCCATGACCGAGTCACTCGACGCCCCGTACGGGGTGGTTGCCGAGGTGCGCGCCGCGCAGCCCTTCCCCTGGTGGGCTTTCCTGTTCACGGGTCTGCTCGCGGTGGCGCTCGGCGTCGCCGTGCTGGTGTGGCCCGACATCTCGCTGCGGGTGATGGCCGCGATGGTGGGCATCTGGCTGTTCCTGGCCGGGCTGGCCCGTATCCTGCTGGCCTTCCTGCCGTCCAGCGGCAGCGTCGCGAGCCATGTGCTGTCCGGCATCGTGGGGATCGTCGTGCTGATCGGTGGGCTGCTCTGCCTGCGCGACCTGGTGACCCGGCTGGCCGTGCTCGCGCTCATCTTCTCGACGACCTGGATTCTCACCGGGCTGGCCGGCGTGCTGGCCGGGCTGCAGGCCACCGGCTCACGCCGGGCCGCGCTGCTGGTCGCGGGCCTGCTCACGATGGTTCTCGGCGGAATCCTGCTCTTCGTGCCCAGCCTGTCGCTGGGGTCGCTGGTGCTGCTCACCGGTCTCGGCAGCCTGATCGCCGGCCTGGCCGAGGTGGTGCTGGCCTTTGTCCTGCGGCGGCCGGCCGGCGGTCAGCACCCCGGCTAGCACGGCCGAGAGCAGCAGGCAGAACGACAACACGTAGAGCCAGCCGATGTAGGTGAAGGCCAGTCCGATCGTGCCGTAGCGCTCGCTGCTCGACTCCAGGGCGCGGGGCAGATAGATCGTGCCGGCCGCTCGCACGCCCAGCATCATGAAGCCGTACAGGACGCCGCCGATCAGCAGGCGGTCGCGCGGCGCCGACGGGCCGAGCAGGATGCGGGGGAGCAGGATCGCCAGCGCGCAGTCGGTGAGCAGCGTGAGCGCCGGCTCGACAACCAGTGGCGCAGGTGTCAGGCCGGCCAGCCGCGCCAGCAGCCGTGCCCCGATCAGGAAAAGCACCAGCAGCAGCACGGTGCCGATCTGCCAGCCGGTCGCCGCCGCGCCTGTCCGCCGGCCGTCGACCTGCCAGGTGGCCCGGTAGGCGCGGATCAGCGCGCGGGCCAGCCCCGTCGCCGAGAGCACCACGATCAGCGAGCCCAGCAGACCGAACGCGCCGCTGCGGCTGCCGCTCAGCGCCTCGTGCACCAGCTGAGTGCTGTTCGCGGGCAGGCGCAGCAGGCTCGACAGTTGCTCGCGGGCACGGCTGCCGGACAGGGCCCCGAGCATGATCAGCAACGGGAAGATCGACGTGAAGGCCTGCGCGGCCAGGGTCATCGAGCGGTCGAAGATCTGGACGCGGGCGAGCTCACCGGCGATGCGCGGGACGGCTGCCCGGAGCGAGGACGGAACGGCGATGCGGGCCATGCGCGCCATGCTCGGCGCGGTCCGGGGGCGGCGCGCCATCCGTGGCGGGTGAGCCACCGGCCGCGGCCGGGCACCACACTCGCGGCATGCTGTCCCGCCTGCTCACCGTGGCCCTGGGCGCCGCAGCGCTCGGGGTCGTCATCGGGGTGATGCCGGGTCTGTCGGCCGACAGCGGCTGGGCAGTGCTGGCCGCCGCGATCGTGCTCGGCGTGCTCGGGGCGTTCCTGCGTCCGCTGCTGGTGCTGCTTTGTGCCAGGGGCGGATGGCTCGCGGTCGTCGCGGGCTGGCTGGTGACGCAGGCGCTGCTGGTCTACGCCGCGCTGGCGGTCACGCCCGGGATGCACGTCGACGGCTTCTGGCCGGCGTTCTGGGCCGCCTGGCTCGGTGCCGCGCTGACCAGCGTCGTGCTGTGGTTCGTGACGGCCGGGCAGCCGGGCGCGGCGACCCGGCACCTGTTGCGCGTCAACCGCCGGTATCGGCAGCGGGTCCCGCACTCGGGAGAGCCCGGCGTTCTCTTCGTCCAGATCGACGGGTTGTCCGCGCCCCTGGCCCGCTGGGCGATCGACGCCGGCAACCTGCCCACCCTCGGCCGCTGGCTGCGCTCCGGCAGCCACACGCTGACCGAATGGCACGCGCAGCTGCCGCCGACCACGCCGGCCAGCCAGGCCGGGCTGTTGCACGGCGCCAGCGACCAGATCCCGGCGTTCCGGTGGTACGAGAAGGAGACCGGCCGCCTGGTCGTGACGAACCGGCCGCGCGACAGCGCGCTGGTCGAGCAGCGCTGCTCCGACGGCAAGGGGCTGCTCGCGGGCGGCGGGGTCAGCGTGAGCAACGTCTTCTCGGGCGACGCCGAGCTGTCCCTGCTGACCATGAGCACGGCCGGGACGAACCGGCCCGACCGCGGGGTGGCGGCCTATCTGCTCGACCCGTTCGGGCTGACCCGCTCGCTGGTGCTGACCACCGGCGAGATGGTGAAGGAACTGGTGCAGGCCCGCCGGCAGCGGGTCCGCGAGGTGTGGCCGAGGATGCGCCGCCACGGCTCCTACGTGCTGCTGCGCGGCGCCACCAATGTGCTGCTGCGGCACCTCAACCTGGCCGTGCTGGCCGAGCAGATGATGCGTGGCGCGCCCGCGGTCTACTGCGACTTCGTCGACTACGACGAGATCGCGCACCACGCCGGCCCGGCCCGGCCCGAGTCGCTGGCCTCGCTCGAGGGCATCGACGCCGTGCTGGCCACGCTGGAGCAGATCGCCGCGGCCGCGCCCCGCCCGTACCGGCTGGTGGTGCTCTCCGACCACGGGCAGAGCCTGGGCCCGACGTTCGCGCAGCGCTACGGAATGCGGCTCGAGGACCTGGTCGGGCAGCTGGCCGCCACCGGCGACGTGCTGGCGCCGCCGGACAACGAACAGGAGGGACGCGCCCAGGTCATCGAGGCCGAGCTGGTGCGGCCCGTGCCGGCCGGGCCCGGCCCGGAGCGTCCCGAGATCGTCGTGGCAGCCTCCGGCAACCTGGCGCTGATCTATCTGGCCCGGCTGCCCGGCCGGGTCACGATGGAGGAGATCGAGCGGTGCCATCCGCGGCTGCTGTCGGGGCTGACGGCGCACCCGGGCATCGGGTTCGTGCTGGTGCGCTCGCGGCGTGAGGGGGCGGTCGTGCTGGGGCCCGGCGGCCGGCGCCGATTGCGTGACGACCACGTCGACGGGCTCGACCCGCTGGCCACCTTCGGACCGTACGCCGCCGACGACCTGCGCCGGCACGACCGGCTGGCGCACACCGGCGACCTGGTGGTCAACAGCCTGTACGAGCCGGGGACGGGGGAGGTCGCCGCGTTCGAGGAGCTGATCGGCTGCCACGGCGGGCTCGGCGGCGACCAGAGCCGGGCGCTGCTCGTGCTGCCGCGCGAGTGGGCCCGGCCGGACGAGCTCGTCGGGGCCGACGCTGTGCACCGGCTGCTGCTCTCATCCATGCGGGATGAGCCGGGCGGATCGGTCGCGCGGTGAGCATGACGCCATGTGTCGCTGGCTGGCCTATTCGGGCACCCCGATCCGGCTCGAGGAACTTCTCTACGAGCCTCGCTACTCACTGATCGACCAGAGCATGCACTCGCGCTACGGCGTCGAGACGACCAACGGGGACGGCGTGGGCGTCGGCTGGTACGGCACGGACGGTCCGCCACTGGCCGAGCCGGCCCTGTTCCGCGGCGTCGGACCGGCCTGGAGCGACGGCAACCTGCGCGAACTGGCCCGTTCCACCACCTCGCCGCTGTTCCTGGCGCACATCCGGGCCAGCACCGGCACTCCGGTGCAGCAGTCGAACTGCCACCCGTTCCGCCACGGCAACTGGCTCTGGCTGCACAACGGCGCCATCCGCGAGTTCGCCCGGCTGAAGCGGGACCTCGTGCTGGCCATCGACCCGGAGCTCTACCCGTCGGTGGCCGGCTCCACCGATTCCGAGGTCATGTTCTACCTCGCGCTCACGTTCGGCCTGCGCGACCGGCCCACGCTCGCCGTGGAGCGCATGGCCGGCCTCGTCGAACACCTCGGCCGGGCCCATGGGGTCGAGAACCCCCTGCAGATGACCGTGGGCACCACCGACGGCGACCGGATCTGGTGCTACCGCTACTCGTCCGAGGGGCACAGCCGATCGCTGTACTACAGCACCGATGTCACGGCGCTCAAGGCGCTGTATCCGGACAACGCGAACCTGCGCCGGCTCTCCGAGGAGACCCGGCTCGTGGTGTCCGAGCCCCTGGGGGAGCTGGCGGGCGCCTGGCAACCGGTGCCCGAGTCGAGCTACGGCGTGATCCAGAAGGGGGACGACGAGCTCGGCCGCTTCGAGCCCGTCGAGCCATGACCGGCCTCAAGCAACCGGACACGCCGACCAGGCCGGCCGGCGAGCGCACCCTCGGCCTGCCACAGGCGACCGCGCTGATCCTGGGCAGCATCATCGGCGTCGGCATCTTCAACCTGCCGTACTCGCTGGCCACGATCGGCCCGATCAGCATCGTCGCGATGGCCCTGACCACGGTGGGCGCGCTCAGCCTGGCCGTGATGTTCGCGGTGCTGTCGCGGCGCCTCCCGGCCGACGGCGGTCCCTACGCGTACGCGAGGGCGGCGTTCGGCAACGGCGTCGGGTTCGTCAACGCGTGGTCGTACTGGATCACCGCCTGGGCCGGCAACGCGGCGATCGTGACCGGCTGGGTCTTCTACGTCGAGCACTTCGTCAACGCCGACGGGATCGTCGGCTGGTCGATCCTCATCGCGGTCGTCGGGCTGTGGCTGCCCGCCCTGGTCAACCTGAGCGGGGTCAAGAACATGGGCGCGGTCCAGCTCTGGACGACCGTCGTCAAGTTCATCCCGCTGGCGATCATGTCGACCGTCGGGCTGTTCTTCATCACCACCGCCAACTACAGCCCGGCCAACGTCAGCGGCGACAGCGACCTCACGGCGATCGGCAGCGCGATGGCGATCTGCCTGTTCAGCTATCTCGGCGTGGAGACGGCTGCGGTGGCGGCGGCCAAGGTGCGCGACCCGGCCCGCAACATACCCCGGGCGACCGTGTACGGCACGCTCGGCAGCGCCGTCGTCTACCTGCTCTCGATGATCGCGATCTTCGGGATCGTGCCCACCGGCGCCCTGGCCGAGGAGGCGAACAAGGCGTCGTACTCGGTCGCGGCCAACACCATGGCGGGCAGCGGCACCTGGGCCGGCGACCTGGTCGCGATCGCCGTCATCGTCTCCGGACTGGGCGCCCTCAACGGCTGGACGATGATCTGCGCCGAGATGCCGCTGGCGGCCGCGAAGGACGGCGTCTTCCCGGCGTTGTTCGGGCGGCTGTCCCGCCGTGGGGTGCCGGCCGCGGGCATCCTGGCCAGCACCGTGCTGGCCACCGCGGCCATGGTGCTCAGCTATGCGGGGACAAGCGGCGCCACGGTCTTCAACACACTGGTGCTGATGACCGGCATAACCGCCGCCATCCCGTACGCCTTCTCGGCGCTCGCCCAGCTCAAATGGCGCCTGCGGGACCGCCGTACGGGCTCGGGCGCCCGCTTCGCCCGTGACGCCTCGGTCGCCGTGCTCAGCCTCGCCTTCTCGATCCTGTTCGTCTGGTACTCGCGCAACAGCGGGGACGACTGGTTCGTCGTGTGGGGCCCGTTCCTGATGGCCGGCGGCGCGTTCCTGCTCGGCATCCCCGTGTTCCTGGCCGTACGCAATCGCATGTCCGCCCCACCTCCGGTCCCGCCGTACCAGTGAACACCCGAGGAGAGCTCATGAGTTTCCACGTCGACTCCGAGATCGGGCGGCTGCGCCAGGTCATCCTGCACCGGCCCGGCGTCGAGCTGAGCCGGCTCACCCCCGGCAACGTCAAGGAGCTGCTGTTCGACGACATCCTCTGGGCCCGCCGGGCCCGCGAGGAGCACGACGCCTTCGCCGAGGTGCTGCGCGAGCGCGGCGTCAAGGTGCACTACTTCGCCCAGCTGCTGACCGACGTGCTCAACATCCCGCAGGCCCGCGCCTGGGTGCTCGACCGCATCGTCACCGACGACACCGTCGGCCCGACCCTCGCCGCGCCGCTGCGCCGGCTGGCCGAACAGGCCGAGAGCGAGAAGCTGGCCGACTACCTGATCGGCGGCGTGCTCAAGAACGAGCTGGCCGGCTTCACCGTGAACAGCTTGCGCTGGGAGCTGATGGGCGCCGACGACTTCGTGCTCACCCCGCTGCCCAACCACCTGTTCCAGCGGGACAACTCGGCCTGGATCTACGGCGGGGTCAGCATCAACCCGATGGCGATGGCGGCCCGGCTGCGCGAGTCCGTGCACAGCGCGGCCATCTACCGCTTCCATCCGATGTTCGCCCTGGCCGACTTCACCGTCTGGTACGGCGGCGACGACCGGCCGCACCAGCCGGCCACGCTGGAGGGCGGCGACATCCACGTGCTCGGCAACGGCGCCGTGATGGTGGGGCTGGGGGAGCGGTCGACCGCTATGGGTGTCGAGAACCTGGCCCGGGAGCTGTTCGCGTCGGGCGCGGCGACGAAGGTCGTGGCGATCGAGCTGCCGCACTCGCACGCCATGATGCACCTGGACACGGTCATGACGATGCTCGACCGCGACACCTTCGTCATGTACCCGTACCTGCAGGGTTCGCTCCGCTCGTGGACCGTGCTGCCGGCCGGCGACGAGGACGGGCTGCACGTCGTACGTAATGACGATCTCTTCGCCACGATCGCCGAGATCCTCGGCATCGACAAGATCCAGGTGCTGGAGACGAACGAGGACATCCGGGCCGCCCAGCGCGAGCAGTGGGACGACGGCACCAACTTCCTGGCGGTCGAGCCGGGTGTGATCGTCGGCTACGAGCGCAACGTCACCACCAACACCTTCCTGCGCCGGCACGGCATCGAGGTCATCACGATCGCCGGCGGCGAGCTCGGCCGGGGCCGCGGTGGCCCCCGCTGCATGACCTGTCCCATCGAACGCGACGCCGTCTGAGGAGCCGAGATGTCCGTCAACCTGCGCAACCGCAGCTTCCTCAAGGAGCTCGACTTCACGCCCGGCGAATGGCGCTTCATGCTGAAGCTGGCCGCCGAGCTCAAGTCGGCCAAGTACACCGGCACCGAGGTGCCCCGGCTGGCCGGCAAGAACATCGCCCTGATCTTCGAGAAGACCTCGACCCGGACCCGCTGCGCGTTCGAGGTGGCCGCGCACGACCAGGGCGCCCACGTGACGTTCCTCGACCCCGGCAGCACCCAGCTCGGCCACAAGGAGTCGGTCAAGGACACCGCCCGGGTGCTGGGCCGCTTCTACGACGCCCTGGAGTACCGCGGCTTCGGCCAGGAGAACGTCGAGACGCTGGCCCGCTATTCGGGCGTGCCGGTGTGGAACGGGCTCAGCGACGAGTGGCACCCCACCCAGACGCTGTGCGACCTGCTCACCATGCGCGAGCACACGGTCAAGCACGACAACGAGATCGCCTTCGCGTTCCTCGGCGACGCCCACAACAACATGGGCAACTCGCTGCTCGTGGCCGGGGCCATGATGGGCATGGACGTGCGCATGGTCGCGCCCGAGGCCCGCTGGAACCCCGACGAGGTGGTCAAGGCGGCCCAGGCCATCGCCGAGCAGACCGGCGCCCGGATCACCCACACCGAGGACGTGGCCGAGGGCGTGCGCGGGGTCGACTTCCTCTACACCGACGTGTGGCTGTCGATGGGCGAGCCCAAGGCGGCCTGGGACGAGCGGATCCGGCTGCTGAAGCCCTACCAGGTCAACATGGACATGGTGCGGGCCACCGGCAACCCGGCCGTCAAGGTGATGCACTGCCTGCCGGCGTTCCACGACCGCCGCACCAAGGTCGGGGAGGAGATCTTCGAGCACACCGGGCTGGACGCGCTCGAGATCACCGACGATGTGTTCGAGTCGCCGTACTCGGTCGTCTTCGACCAGGCCGAGAACCGCATGCACACGATCAAGGCGGTCATGGTCGCCACCCTGGGGGCCTGAGTCATGCGCATCGTCATCGCGATCGGCGGCAACGCGCTGCTCGAACGTGGTCAGCGCCCGGACGCGGTGGTCCAGCAGGCCAACGCCCGGCGCGCGGTTGCCGCGCTTGCCCCGCTGGCCGCCGAGCACGAGGTCGTCGTGACCCACGGCAACGGGCCGCAGGTCGGCATGCTGGCCATCCAGAGTTCGGCCGACCCGGCGCTGCGGGCGCCCTACCCGTTCGACGTTCTGGGCGCCCAGACCCAGGGCATGATCGGTTACTGGCTGCTGCAGGCGTTGCAGAACGCGCTGCCGGGCCGGCAGGTGGCCGCGATCCTCGACCAGACGCTCGTCTCGGCGGCCGACCCGGCGTTCGCGGCGCCCACCAAGTTCGTCGGCCCGGTCTACGACAAGGGCACCGTCGACCGGCTGGTCGCCACACACGGCTGGGCCATCGCCCAGGACGGCGTCAACTGGCGCCGCGTGGTGCCGTCGCCGCAGCCCCAGCGCATTGTCGAGACCCGGCTCATCCGCAAGCTGCTCGAGCTGGGCGCGATCGTGGTCTGCGCCGGCGGCGGGGGGATCCCGGTCGTCCGCAACAGCGCCGGCCTGCTCGCCGGGGTCGAGGCTGTCGTCGACAAGGACCTGGCCACCGCGGTGCTGGCCGAGTCGCTCGACGCCGACGCGCTGCTGCTGCTCACCGACGTGCCGGCGGTGCAGCGCGGCTTCGGCGGCCCGCACCCGGAACCGATCTTCCGGGCCACCCCGGCCGAGCTGCGACGCGAGAACTTCGCCGCCGGGTCGATGGGACCCAAGGTCGAGGCGGTGTGCCGGTTCGTCGAGCTGACCGGGGACGTCGCGGCGATCGGGAACCTCTCCGACGCGGCGGCGATCCTGGCCGGCAAGGCGGGCACGATCGTCACCCCGGCCGGGGACTACGGAGGACCGGCCGATCTGCGCCCGGCCCGTTAGTGCAGCAGCGTTTTCAGCACGATCATCGCCGCGCCGAACGCCCCCGCGGTCACCGTGGACACCAGGCGTTCGGCCGGCGTGAGCTGTCCCCCCGCGCCCATCCGCCACCCGGCCACGCAGAGCAGCAGAGTGCAGCAGGCCAGCGCCGCGAACTCGGCGGCCACCATGCGCGCGCCCGCGAGCCGGACGATCACGAGCACGAGCAGCGGCAGCGCCGAGGCCGTGACCAGCTCCCAGCCGTGGGTCAGCTGGTGGCGGACCGTGTGCCAGGCGGGCCGGCGCCCCTCGTGGATGCGTTCGGCGACGATCCGGGCGTACCGCTCGGCCACCCAATAGATGGTGAGCGTGACGAGCACGGCGAGAACCTCCCGCCAGGCCCGGTCGGCGTGCGCGGTGACCAGCATCGCGGCGGACACGATCAGGCCGTAGATGCCCGACGCGGTGCCCTCCGCGGTCTCGTGCGTGAGCCGTACGAAGCTGCGCTGCATGCTCCGAGGGTTGCCGGACGCGGCCTTCCCGGTCCTCATCCGGCCGGGATGAACCCACCGCCCGGCCTCGGTGCCAGCGTCACCTCATGACACAGCGGACCGCCACCGGGCGATTCCCGGCCGAACTCAGGCAGGCGCTGATCGCCTTCGCCATGGCCCAGTTCATCTGCAGCTTCGCCGGGTCCAACATGAACGTGATGATCACCGACATCAGCCAGGACCTCGGCACCGATGTGCAGGGCGTGCAGCTCACCATCACGATCTTCCTGCTGGTGATGGCGGCGTTGATGATCCCGGGCGGCAAGCTCACCGACCGCTACGGCCGCAAGCGCTGCCTGGTCGCCGGGCTCGCGCTGTTCGGCCTGGGCGCGCTGCTGAGCGCGGTCGCCCCGGGGCTGGGCCTGCTCATCTTCGGCAACTCGATCCTCGAGGGCGTCGGCACGGCCCTGCTGATCCCGCCGGTCTACATCCTGACCACGCTGATCTTCACCGATGTCGCCTCCCGGGCCCGGGCGTTCGGCGCGATCAGCGCGCTCGGCGGGATCGGCGCCGTTGCCGGCCCGCTGATCGGCGGTTTCATCGCCACGGCGATCAGCTGGCGGGCGGCGTTCGCCTTCCAGGCGCTCATCGCGCTCGCGATCGTCGTGCTGAGCCGCCGCGCCGTCCGCGACCCCCTGCCGCCCGAGCCGGGGCGCGCCTTCGACGTCCGCGGCGCGGTGCTGTCGGCGGCCGGCCTGTTCCTGTTCGTGGGCGGGATCCTGGCCGCCGACGACAACGTCTGGCTCATGCTGGGGCTGATGGTGGCGGGCGCGCTGGTGCTGGCGGGCTTCTTCCTGTCCGTCCGGGCCAAGGAGCGGGCCGGCCAGGAGCCTCTGCTGTCGACGTCGCTGTTCCGCAACCGCACCTCGAACCTCGGCCTGATCACCCAGAACGCGCAGTGGCTGATGGTGATGGGCACGTCGTTCGTGGTGTCGGCCTACCTGCAGGTCGTCCGGGGCTACAACGCCATCGAGACAGGCGCGGTGTTCACGGCGACCACCGTCGGGTTGCTGCTGTCGTCGCTGGGGGCGGAACGGTTCGCGAAACGGCGGGCGGCGCGCACCCTGATCGTCGCCGGCTTCGCCATCACCGTCGCGGGGATCGCGCTGCTGATGATCCTGGTCGCCGAGGTCGGCGGGGTGTGGCCGTTCGTGCCCGGGTTGTTCGTCATCGGCCTCGGGCTGGGCCTGATGCTGACCCCGTCGGTGAACGTCGTGCAGTCGGCGTTCGGTGAGGACCGGCAGGGCGAGATCTCGGGGCTGTCCCGCAGCGTGTCCAACCTGGGATCGTCACTGGGCGCCGCGCTGGCCGGGACGATCCTGGTCGCCGGCGTCGGCGACCAGCCCGGACGAGCGTACGCGCTGGCCCTGACCGCCGTCGGGGTGGTCGGGGTGATCGGGCTGGGCGCGGGGCTCCTGCTGCCCCGCAAGCGGTGACCGGTCCTGTTCCCGGGTCAGCAGCTCCTGAGCCCGCCGGTCGGCCTCGGCCGGGCGGTCCGGGTCGAGGGACCGCGGCCACAGCCGGGCGGCCCGCACGGCGGCCACCTCGGCGGCGATCACGAGCGCGTTGCCGAGCAGATAGAGCAGGGTGAACACGGCCGCCACGGTGGCGAAGCTGCCGTAGACGGGACCGGCGCCGCGCACCAGCCGGGGCAGCACGGCGGCGCCCAGAGCGAACAGCGCGGTCACCGCCAGCGCGCCGATCAGCGCCGCCGGCCAGAGCAGACGCAGCGGCGCCGGCCGGTCCAGCAGCAGGCGGGCCAGCACGATCAGGGTCGCGCCGGACAGCACACCGGACGCGGCCAGACCGACCGGCCCGGCCGCGGTGAGCAGCCCGATGCCGAGCGCGCCGGCCAGGATGACGGCCAGCCCGGCGAAAACCCGCAGGTAACGCGAGACCAGGCCGCTGCGGCGGTGCCACGGCACCCCGGCCACGTGGTTGAGTGTGAAGTACGCCGACAGGACCACCCCGGACCCGGAGTACGCGAGCCCGGCCAGGCCCGCCACCAGCGCCCACCGGGACCGCGAAAGCATGTCGACCGAGTTCGTGATGTCCGTCTGCAGGGACGGCGGCACGAGCGCGGCGATCAGGTCGTCGCGCAGGCCGGGCGAGCGGGCGAGGACGCGGGACACGATCGTCGCGCCGAGCAGCAGCGCCGGGAAAAGGCTGAGGAAGCCGTAGTAGGTGATCAGGGCCGCCTCGCGGGGGCCGCCGTCGTCGAAGTACTTGCGGAGCACCGCCCAGCCGAAGGCGATCACCGCGCGTACGAGTCGTAGACCTCGTCGCCGTGCACCGCGGTCGCGTAGAGCACCAGCCCGCAGAGGACGATGATGATCGCCGCCCAGACCGGGTACACGGTGGCGAACAGGAAACTGACCAGGCCGGTGAAGAACGCGATCACGATCGCCACGAACCGCGCCCAGGCCAGCCCGCGGATGAGGGCGACCCCGGTGACCACCGCGCCCAGCCCGAGCAGCAGATGCCCCCACGCCAGCACGGCGAGCGGCAGTCCGAGCAGCACGTCCGGCCGGGTCCCGGCGAGGATGTCCGGTTCGAAGACGGCGAGCGCGCCGACCGCGGCGTGCGCCGAGCCCAGCAGCACGAGCATCAGACCGCCGAACAACACCCAGCCGACCCACCCGGTGGCCCGGCTGCGCTCCACCTCCATGACGCACTCCCTCCCTCGTACGGACATCGTCTGCGTCCAGTGGACCCGCGCGCCGGGCTGCCGTCCTCACTCGTGCCGGATGAGGCGGCGCGGCGGCGCGGCGGCCGACGATCGAGCGGAAAGCACCTCTCATCGAAGGAGCGGCGGCAGATGGCGATCGGACCGGTCCAGCTGATCGTGCTGGGCTTCAGGCACCCGAACTTCCACGGCGAGATCATCGCCGAGCTGGAGCGGTTGCGGCAGAGCGACACCGTACGTGTGATCGACGCGCTGGCGGTCTACAAGGACGCCGACAGCAACCTGGCGGTCGAGCACCTCAGCAACCTCACCGAGGAGGAGGCGATCGAGCTCGGCAGCAAGGTCGGCGCGCTGGTCGGCCTGGGCATCGAGGGCGAGGAGGGCATGGCTGTGGGGGCGGTGATGGGCGGCGCCGCCGCGGCCGAGGACGGCGTCGCGGTGTTCGACGACCCGCAGGCGTGGGACGTGCTCGAGGAGATTCCGCCGGACAGCGCGGCGGCCCTGCTGCTCATCGAGCACCACTGGGCGGTGCCGCTGCGCGACGCCATCGCCCGGGCCGGCGGGTTCCGGATCAGCGACGGCTTCATCAGCCCGTTCGACCTGATCGGCATCGGGCTGCTGAGCGCCGAGGAGGCCAAGGAGCTGGCCGACCTCGAGACATCCGGAGTGTGAGGAGAAGGAGGCGACGATGTTCGGTTCGAGGAGAGTGGCCCGGCGCACCGGCCGGCGCACCGCACGGCGGGTCACCCGCCGGACTGTCCGCCGGCGCTGAACGGGCGGATCACACGCGGCGGCCGGCCTGCACCGGCCGCCGCAGCCATGCCCAGCGCAGCTCGGGGCGGGCCAGCGTCCACAGCCGGGCCCAATCCAGCTCGGGCCGCGCCACGCGGACGCCGGGACGGTGCCGTGGCACGCGCACCCGCAGCGCGGCGGGCCGGATCTCACAGCGTACGGGGGAGGGAATCTCGAGGGCCTCGCCGTCGACGCCGCAGGGCACCGGGGGCCCGTCGGACTCCACCGTCACCTGCGTGGTCGTGGCCCGCCTGACCGTGCGGGAACGCCCCCGGCCGCCGACCAGCCCGGCCGCCTCGGACGCGCCGCGCACCGTCACCGTCAGCACGCCGAGCACGCCGCCGTCGAGCCGCGGGCGGCTGCCCAGGCCGGCGATGTCCTCCCAGTCGTACGGGTTGTTGCTGACCAGAACGGCCTGCGGGCCGATCATCTCGTCGCCGCCGCCGATCCGGACCCGCAGGCTGCCGTCCTCGCCGGTCAGCGCGGCGGGCAGCAGCCGCAGGGCGGTGCCGACCTTGTCGTCGCGATAGGCCGGGCTGCGCACCACAGCCGCGTACGCCCCGAACGAGACGTTGTTGACGAATGTCCGGTCGCCCACCCGGCCCAGGTCGATGCGCACCTCCACCCCGTCGGACAGCGCGTCCAGGCAGGTCGACGGGTCCTGGCGATCGAGGCCGAGGTCGAGCGCGAAGTGGTTGCGGGTGCCCGCCGAGATCACCAGGAACGGCACGCCGTACTCGGCCGCGACCCCGGCCACCAGCGCCTGGGTGCCGTCGCCGCCGGCCACGCCGAGCAGGTCGGCGCCGTCGCGGATCGCCTGGCGGGCCAGCTCGGCCACGTCCACGGCCGGGCCGTCGAGCAGACGGACCTCGGCGCCCAGGATCCGGGCCCGCTCGGCCAGATGGAACCGCTCGACCTTGCCGCCGCCGGAGCGCGGATTCATGATCAGGTAGGGCCGGCGCGGCGGTGGGCTCTCCCACTCGAGCGGCTCCTCGGCGCCGGTGGCCAGGGCGCGGCGGCCGGTGGTGACGGCTGTGGCCCAGAGCAGTCCGAACACGACCACCGCCCAGACCAGGTTCGCGCGGGCGAACAGCACGGCCACGGTCAGCGGCGCGAGCACCACCACGGCGCCGGCCAGCCAGCGGCGTACGCCGTGATGGGTCAGGAACCACCATGCGGCGGCGAGGCCCGCCGCGGCCCCCGCCAGGGCCACCACGATCAGCAGCAGGCTTCCGCGGACCCCGGCCGCGGCCAGCACCACCAGGACGGCGGCCGCCGCGGCGGCGAACGAGAGACGGGCCAGCCAACGCCGGGAACTCATGCATCGAGCGTCGCCGGTGCCGCGCCGGTGGTCCTCATACCGGCGGGATGAGGCGCGGCCCGATCGGCAGGGGAATCGTCGTGGCCATCGGAAAGCGACCGGGGACAGGAGGATCACGGTGTCGGACTCCACGCGGCTGCGGCACCCCGCCGAGCTGCCGTTCTACGTGTTCATGGTGGTGCTCAACCTCGTCATCATCTGGCTGATCCTGCAGGCGGCGATCACGCTGCCGTTCCTGCCCGAGCGGTGGGAGGACTCCGGATGGGCCACGGCGGTGCGCTCCGCCCTCTTCGGGCTGTTGCTGCTCGTTCCGGCCCTGATCGTCGTCCGCGAGACGCAGCGCGCGTCGGTGCGGGGCACCGCGGTCGAGTTGTCGCCACGCCAGTACGAGGACCTGTACCGTACGGCCGACGACTTCGCGCACAAGCTCGGCCTGCCGCGCCGGCCGCAGATCTATCTGGCCAACGGCAACGGCACCCTCAACGCGTTCGCGGCCCAGGCCACCGGCCACGACTACGTCGTGCTCTCCAACGAGCTGTTCGTGAACCTGCGCGCGAACAACCGTGACGGGCTGCGGTTCATCCTCGGCCACGAGCTCGGGCACATCCGGCTGCACCACGTCTCGCTGTGGTATCAGCTGTCGGTGGCGTACTCGGAACGCATTCCACTGCTCGGCCCGGCGCTGTCCCGGCTGCGCGAGTACTCCTGCGACCGGCACGGCGCGCACCTGTGCCCGTCCGGCGCGACCGGCCTGGTGCTGCTGGCCTCGGGCCGGTACACCGAGCACACCACCGACCTCGACGAACTGGTGGGCCAGGGCCGGCGGCTGCGCGGGTTCTGGGTCGAGCTGGCCCAGCTCACCCAGTCGCACCCGTTCACCGTACGGCGTCTGGAGCGGCTGTTCCGGCTGGGGCTGCTGCACGGGCGGCTACGTGGCGCCGAGTCCGAGACACCGGTCTGACGGTGGAAAGGATGGCGAGTCCGATGTCTGACGCGACCTATCAGGTCAGGGTGTCCGGAGTGTTGCCCGACGAGTTGATCGAGGAACTGCGTGACCTCACCGTGAGCGTCGAGCCACCGGAAACAGTGCTGCACGGCACGCTGCCCGACCAGTCGGCCGTGGTGGGGTTGATCTCGCGAATCCATGGGCTGGGCCTGCGTCTGATCGAGGTGCGGCGGCTGCCCGCGGACGAGGACCTCTGACAGCCATGCGGGCGTTCGCCGGCCTCGTGATGGTTCTGCTCATTCTGGCGGTGATTCGGGAGGTTCGGGCGCGGCGGCGGTTCGCGGCCGCCGGCTCGGCCTTCCGATGCCGCTTCCGGCGGGTGTACGGCACGGCCCCGGACTCCTGGCGCGGTCTGCGCCGGCGCTGGACGCGGCACATGTGGGCCCGCTGGACCGGCGACATGCTGGTGGTCCGGCGCGGCCCGCTGCGTGACCGCACGATCCGGGTGAGCCCGAGGGTGTCACCGGTCGGGGTGTACGTGCGGCCGCGCTCCGACGACCTGTCGGTGCGCCTGAACGTGGAGGGCGCCGTCGTCGAGATGACCGCCGCGGCGGAGAACCGGCTCGATCTGGTCGGGCCGTTCCTCGCCGCGGCGGTCAGCGACCTGCCCAAACCGCCCGCGGGCCTCTATCCCCTGTAGGCCCTACGGGCGTCTATCCCTTGTAACGCTGCAGGAACAGCGCCTCGGCGGTGGCCAGGGCGGCGATCTCGGTGGGGTCCACGCTCTCGTTCGGGGCGTGGATCAGGGCCCGCGGCTCCTCGACCCCCATCAGGATGATCTCCGCGTCGGGATAGGTGTCGGCGAAGACGTTGCACAGCGGGATCGAGCCGCCCTGCCCGAGCGTCGTCATCGGCCGCCCGTACGCGTCCCCCATGGCCGACGCGAACGCCCGGTACGCCGGCCCGCCCGTCCGCGCCTCGAACGGCTGGCCCAGCGCCTCCGGCTCCACCGTGACCCTCACACCCCAGGGCGCCGCCGCCTGCAGGTGGGTGATCAGGGCGTCCTGGGCCTTGACCGCCTCCAGGCCCGGCGGCACCCGCAGGTTGAGCCGGGCACGGGCGTGCGGCTGGATCGCGGCGGCCGAGCCGACCACCGGCGGGCAGTCGATGCCGAGCACGGTCACCGCTGGGCGGGCCCAGATCATGTCGGAGACCGAACCGTCGCCGAGCAGCCTCACCCCGCCGACCAGCCCCGCGTCGGCGCGGAACTGGTCGGGCGGATAGGGCGCGCCGGTCCACGTCTGGGTGTTGTCGAGCCCGGCGACCGTGGTGTTGCCGGCGTCGTCGCGCAGGGTCGCCAGCATCCGCAGGAGCGCGGCCAGGGC
Organism: Paractinoplanes brasiliensis; assembly: GCF_004362215.1. Lineage (NCBI taxonomy): Bacteria > Bacillati > Actinomycetota > Actinomycetes > Micromonosporales > Micromonosporaceae > Paractinoplanes > Paractinoplanes brasiliensis. Next base: position 516,510 of record NZ_SNWR01000002.1, read on the forward strand.
GTCCGGGGCGGCGCCGCCGAACATGCCGGAGTGAAGTTCCCCGGTCAGCGCCTCGACCGTGACGACCACGTTGACCATGCCGCGCAGCGTCACCGTGGCGGCCGGCACCCCGACCGCGGCGTTGCCGGTGTCACAGACCAGGATCGCGTCGGCCCGCAGCAGGTCGGGGTGGGTCTCGACGAAGTTCTCGAGCCCGCCCGTGCCCTGCTCCTCCGAGCCCTCCACGATCAGCTTGAGGTGCACCGGCACGTCGTCGCCGAGCGCCCGCAGCGCGGTGAGATGCATGACGATGTTGCCCTTGCAGTCGGCGGCGCCCCGCCCGTACCACCGCCCGTCCGCCTCGGTGAGCTGGAACGGCGGGGTCCGCCAGGCCTTCTCGTCCAGCGGTGGCTGCACGTCGTAGTGGGCGTACAGCAGCACGGTCGGGGCGGCCGGATCGGCCGCCTGCTGCTCCCCGTACACAGCCTTGCTGCCGTCGCTGGTCGGGTGCAGGCCGAGGCCGGTGAACCCGGCCCCGGCGAAGTGGTCGACGACCCATTGGGCCGCCCGCTCGCACTCCTGCGGCGGATACTGCCGGGGGTCGGCCACCGACGGGATCGCCACCAGCTGGGCCAGCTCGTCGTGGGCCCGGCCCATCAACACGTCGACACGGTCACGCATCTCCGCCTCCGGTCTTGAGGTCGTCGACGACCTCGCGCATCCGGTCCAGGTGTTGCGGGCAGTAGACCTTCATGATCAGCAGCTGGCCCTGCATGACGCCGTTGCCGGCGATGATCGGACGCTGCCCCGGCCCGGCGGCGCCGTTGGTCAACATGCCGTAGAGCGTGCTGCGGCGCAGCGCGTTGCCCGGGTCGGCGCAGACCGCGCCGCCGTCGTCGCCGAGCACCCGGACGATCTGGTCGGTGGCCGGCGCGCGCAGGCCGGCGGAGGTGAGCTCGGCGCTGAGCCGCTCCGCCTTGGCCTGGGCGTTTTCGCTGTCGTCGCCGGCCGTGAACGCGAACAGGGCCACGCCGGTCAGCAGCAGGAACGCCACCCCGAGGACGAGGTAGGTCACCATGTGGCTCTTGTGTGCGACCGAGACCTTCATGCGACCGGCACCTCCTCACCGGACTCGGTCCTCCACGACGGCTTGCGCAGCTTGAGGAAGAGGTAGGGCACGAGCAGGCCGAGGCCGAGCGCACCGCCCGCGACGATCAGCAGATAGACGCCGACGTTGCCCGAGCCGAACTGCGACGGCGGGACGAAGCCGATGAGCAGCGCGGCCAGCGAGGCGCAGAAGCCGACGCCGCACAGCCCGGTGAGCATGGGGGCGCGGTAGCCGCGCGGGTGCTCGGGCTCCTTGCGGCGCAGCCGTACGGCCGCCACGAACATCAGCAGATACATGATCAGGTAGACCTGGGTGGTGATCACCGAGAAGATCCAGTACGCGCTGGAGACGTCGGGGATGAACGCGTAGGCCAGCGCGATCACGGTCGTGACGAGGCCCTGGGTGACCAGGATGTTCTGCTGCACGCCGTGCTTGTTGAGCCGCTGCAGGAACGGCGGCAGGTAGCCCTCCTGGCGCGAGATCAGCAGCAGGCCCTTCGACGGGCCGGCCAGCCAGGTCAGCATGCCGCCGAGCGACGCGGCGACCAGCATGACGCCGAGGATCGGGGTCAGCCACTGCGAGTCGAAGGCGGCGAACACCGCGTCGAACGCCTGCATGACGCCCGCGGTGAGGGAGAGCTGGTCGGCCGGGACGATCCAGCTGATGGCCAGCGCCGGCAGGATGAAGATGAGCAGCACCAGGCCCATGGACAGGAACATCGCGCGCGGGAACTCGCGTCCGGGGTTCTTCAACGAGGACACGTGCACGGCGTTCATCTCCATGCCCGAGTACGACAGGAAGTTGTTGACGATCAGCACGAGGCTGGACAGGCCGGCCCACGCGGGCAGCAGGTTGCTCGCGGTCATCGGGGCGGCCGACTCGTTGCCCTGCCCCAGGAAGGCGACGCCCAGGATGACCAGCAGCGTCCCCGGGATCAGCGTGCCGATGATGAGGCCGCCGCTGGCCAGCCCGGCCACGCCGCTCGTGCCGCGCGAGGAGACCCAGACGCCGGTCCAGTAGCAGACCATGATGACGATCGCGGTCCAGACGCCGCTCGCCGCGAGGTCGGGATTGATCACGTACGCCAGGGTGCTGGCCACGAATCCGAGCAGGCTCGGGTAGTAGAAGATCGTCATGGCGAACTGGCACCACACGGCGAGGAAGCCGAGCGGCTTGGACAGCCCCCGGCTCACCCAGTTGTAGACGCCGCCCTCGTACCCCGAAGCCAGCTCGGCCGAGACCAGCGCGGTCGGCAGCAGGAAGACCAGGGCCGGGATGACGTACAGGAAAATGCTGGCAAGGCCGTAGACCGCCATCGTCGGCGCCGGCCGCAGGCTGGCCACCGAGCTCGTGGTCATCAACGCCAGCGCCACCCACGAGATGTAGGCGACCGCCCGCTTCGTTGGCACACCCGGCTTCTCCGGCGTCTCCGAACGCCGGGCGGGCACATCCATTGCGCTCACGCCGCTTCCCTTCTGCCGTGTCGGATCTGCCCGCATCATCGACGCGCGGCGTTTTCCGCACCTCATCCCCGGCGAGGGAGACCGCGACGGTCAACGGGACCGCGCGGCCACCGTCGTCACGTCCGCACCGCACGAGGCTCGACGCCGGCGACGGGGTCGGCCTGATCACCGAGCAGGCCGATCAGTTCCTCCTCGGTCGTCGCCGTGCCATCGCGGTCCGAAGCATCAAGGGACCCGCGTATTCATTCCTCGCGAGGGATGTCCGCCGCCGCCCGGCCCGGCGACGCTTCACCCCATGACCGATACGGGTGTGCAGAAGTCGGCCGGCCTGGGGGTGCTGCTGGCCGCGTGCGTCTCGGCGCTGGTCGTCAACGCCAACACGTCGGCGGTGACGATCCTGCTCCCGGCGATCAGCGCCGACCTGGGCGCGTCGATCGGCCAGCTGCAGTGGGCGGTCACGGGCTACATGCTGGTCGGCGCGGCCGTCATCGTGACCTCGGGCGCGCTCGGCGACGTGTTCGGCCGCCGCCGCGTCTTCGTCCTCGGCCTGCTGCTGTTCGTGGTCTCCTGTGTGGTCATCGCGCTGGCTCAGGGCGGCGCCGGCGTCATCGTGGGCCGGCTCATCCAGGGCGCGGCGGGCTCGACGATCCTGGCCTGCGGGATGAGCCTGCTCTCGGTCGACTCGTCGGGCGCGGGCCAGATGAAGGCCATCACGCTGTGGGGCGCCGCTTCGGCGGTCGGGGCCGCGGCCGGCCCGCTGATCGGCGGCGTGCTGGTCGATGCCACCGGCTGGCAGGGCCTGTTCTGGGTGGACGCGATCATCGCGGCCGGCTGCGTCCCGCTGACCGTGCTCACGGTCAAGGAATCCCGCGACCTCGACCGGTCCCGCTCGATCGACGTGCTCGGCACCCTTCTGGTCGCGGTCGCGCTGGTGCCGCTCGTCCTGGCGCTCAGCGAGGGCGGCGACTGGGGCTGGTTCTCGCTGCCCACCCTGCTCTGCCTGGTGATCGCCGTGCTCGGCGCCGCCGGGTTCGTCGCCGCCGAACGCCGGGCCGCGGCGCCGCTGGTCGACCTCGCCCTGCTGCGCAACCGCGTCCTGGTCGGGGCGACGCTGGCCATCCTGCTGGTCGCGGGCGCCATCAACGCGCTGATGTATCTGCTCAGCCTCTACTTCCAGGACCCGGCCACGTTCGCGCTGAGCCCGCTGCAGGCCGGTCTGGCCACGCTGCCCGCGGCCGCCGCGATGATCGCCATCACCCCGTTGATCACGCCGCTGGCGGTGCGGATCGGCAGCCGGGCCGCCGTGGCCCTCGGGTTCGGGCTGGGTGCGGCGGGTTTCCTCGTCCTGTTCCTGGTCACGGCCGACTGGACGTACGCCGGGTTCGTCGGGCCCCTGATCGCCATCGCCGTCGGGCTCGGCCTGGCCAACGGCCCGGCCTCCTCGGCGTCCACCGCCGCTGTCCCGGCGGATGAGGTCGGCGCGGCCTCCGGCATCTCCAACATGGCCCGGTACGTCGGCGGCTCCCTTTTCGTGGCCGCGGCGGCGACGGTGTCGAACGCGGTGACCGACGCGCGGCGCGAGGCGGGGGAGTCCGCGGCTGACGCGCTGGCCGCGGGCTTCTCCCGCGCGTCGCTGCTCCTGGCCGCCGCGTCCGCCCTCGGCGTGGCCCTTCTGGTGCTGATGGGCCGTCACCGGGGCGAGCGCCCCGGCGCCGTGCACCGTTCGGCGGCGGCCGCGTCGACCAGCCACACGATCCCGACCCGCCCCGTCGTCACGCCCGGAGGTCCGACGTCATGAAGTCGTACGTGCAACGGATGGAACGTGCGGTGAGCCAGGCGCAGGAGGCCGGCCTGGCCGGACTGCTCGTCACGCCCGGCCCCGACCTGGTCTACTTCACCGGTTACCGCCCGACGGCCATCACCGAGCGGCTCACCGTGCTCGTACTGACGGCCGGCAGTGACCCGTACCTGGTCGTGCCGGTGCTGGAACGTCCCGACGCCGAGGAGGCCGACGGCGTCGCGGCGGTGACGCTGATCGGGTGGAAGGATGGTGACGACCCGTACGAGACGCTGAGCGGCCTGGTCGACCCGGCCGGGCGCTACGCGCTGTCCGACTCGGCGTGGGCGATGCACCTGCTGGCGCTGCAACTGGCCGCCCCGCACGTGCGCTGCACGTCGATGACGAGCACCCTGCCGATGCTGCGCGCGGTCAAGGACGACGACGAGGTGGCCCGGCTCGCGGCCGCCGGGGCGGCGGCCGACGCGGCGTACGAGCAGATCGCCGGGGTCCGGTTCGCCGGCCGCAGCGAGGCCGACGTCGGCGCCGATCTGGCCGGTCTGCTCCGCGAGCACGGCCACTCCCAGGTCGACTTCACGGTGGTGGGCTCGGGCCCGAACGGCGCCAACCCGCACCACGAGATGGGCGAGCGGGTGATCCGCGAGGGCGACATGGTGGTGCTGGACTTCGGTGGCCTCAAGGACGGCTACGGCTCCGACACCACCCGTACGGTTCATGTCGGCCCGCCCACCGCGTTCGAGCAGGAGGTCTTCGACGTGGTGCGGGCGGCCCAGCAGGCGGGCTTCGAGGCCGTACGCCCCGGAGTGTCCTGCGAGGACATCGACCGCGCGGCGCGGGACCTGATCACCGACGCGGGATACGGGGACTTCTTCATCCACCGGGTCGGCCACGGGATCGGCCTCACGACCCACGAGCCGCCCTATCTCGTACGGGGGGAGAAACGCCCCCTGGTGCCGGGCATGTGCTTCTCGATCGAGCCCGGCATCTATCTGCCCGGCCGCTTCGGCGTCCGCATCGAGGACATCGTGACGGTGACCGGCACGGCCGGCCGGCGTCTCAACAACACCGACCACGGCCTGCGGATCGTCGCATGAGACGGCCGGCCGTTGCCCTCCTGGTGCTGCTCACCCTCGCGGCGTGCGGGGACGGCGGCGGCCCGGAGTCGTTGCCGTCCCCGCGCCCGTCGGCCGAACGCACGACATCACCCCGGCCCACCGACACCCGCGACACCGCCGACCCCACCCGGACGCCTGACCGCACCCGCGGGACTGCCGACCCCACCCGGACGCCTGACCGGACTCGCGAGACTGCCGAACCGGACCGGACGCCGGACCGGACCGAGGCGACCGCCGAACCGGACCGGACCCGCGAGACCGCGGACCCCACGCCGACCCTCGCCGGGCCTCCGCCTCCTCCGGCCGCCACGACGCCTCCCGCAGCCGCCACGACGCAGCCGCCTCCCGCGGCGACCACGCCTCCCCTCACGGCCGCCGCGACACCGGCACAGGAACCCACGACCGGCCCCACGCCCTCCGCCGCGGCCGCCACCACCGACTCCGGCGGCTTCGGGATCCTCGGCTGGGTGCTGCTCTTCGTGGTGCTCGGCCTCGTCGCGGCGTTTCTGCTGATCAACCGCTCCCGCCGGGCCGCGGCCTGGCGAACCGAGGCCGCCACCCTCACGGCACAGACCCGCACCGCCACCGACCTGCGGGTTCCGTCCGTGCTGGCCCAGCGCGGCCCCGCCGAGCGTTCCCTGTCCTGGCCTCCCGTCCGCGACGAACTCGCCCTGCTCGCCACCCGCTGGGCCGACCTGGCGACGCGAGCCCCCGAGACCGCCTCCCAGGCCGCCGCGGCTCAGGTCGCCGGCATCCTGCAAGACCTGATCGCCGCCATGGACGCCCTCGTCATCGGCGGCGACGAACGCGCCATGCGCACCGAGGTCACGGTCGCGCTGGACGCACTGACCGCGGCTTTGCCCCCACCCGTTCCCGTCACGCCGGCGCCGCCGCCATCCCCGAGCCCCGGGCAGCCGCCGCCCCCGAACGCCGCGCAGCCGCCACCTCGGAACGGTGGGCAGCCACCGCCCCCGAGCGGTGGGCAGCCGCCACCCCCGTACGCCGGATAGACACCCCCAACGCCGCGCAGCCGCCACCCCCGTACGCCGGGGCGGCCGCCACCCCCGGGACGTCGCGGAGCCGCGAACCGCGCCGGCAAGCGTGTCGCCCTGGCCGGTGTGACCGCGGACTGCCGGGACTCCGAAGCTGGTATGCCGCCGGTCACACTACGGTGTTTTCGTGGCCCCTCCGGGTGCCGGGGGCGGTAGGAAAGAGTCCCGGCGGCGAAGGGGGCCCACATGACGACCGTGGATCGGGCGGTGCTCGACAATCCGGTGTGGAGTGCTCTCAACGGGCCGCAGAGTGGCTTCGGCGTGGTGAACGGGCAAGCCGCGCGTTACCAGCCCGAGGTGTCGCCGTTCGTGGCGCTGGCCGATGCGGCCGACCCGGCCGCGTGGGCCGACCTCGCCGAGCTGGTCGAGCCGGGCGACACCGTGCTGATGCCGGCCGCGCCCGAGGGGGCCGGTCCGGGGTGGGAACGCGTCGGCGGCGGTCTGGGCGTGCAGCTCACCGGCGAGGACCTTGTCGCGGCGCCCGACGCCGAGCTCGTCACCCTCGGCCGCGACGATGTGCCCGAGATGGTCGACCTGGTCGAGCGCACCAAGCCCGGGCCGTTCGGGCCGCGCACCCGGCAGCTCGGCTTCTATCTGGGCATTCGCCGCGAGGGCAAGCTCGTGGCCATGGCCGGTGAGCGGGTGCGGCCGCCGGGCTGGACGGAGATCAGCGCCGTCTGCACCGACCCGGCGTTTCGCGGGCAGGGGCTCGCCAACCGGCTCGTCCGAGCCGTCGCCGCGGGCATCGTGGAGCGGGGGGAACGGCCGTTCCTGCACGCGGCCGGCAACAACGACAACGCGATCCGGCTGTATCTGGCCATGGGGTTCCGGCACCGCCGCGACATCAATTTCCATGCGTACCGGATGACCGCGCGCTAGGCGCTCGAGCCACAGCCCCGCAGGAGAGGCAGCCCTGAGGGCGTACCAGGGCGCCTTCGTGGTCGTCAGCCACGACCGGCGGTTCCTCGACGCGATCGGGATCGACCGGACCCTGACGTTGACCCCGTGAAAAAGGGCCGCCCGGCAGCGGGCAGCCCTTTTTCACGTGCGAGCCGATCAGGCGGCGTACTTCTCCACCAGGCCGCCGAGGGCCGGCAGGGCGGCCTCGATGTGCTTGGAGGCGCCACCGCGAACGGTGTTGTAGGCCTTGACGACGACGGCCTTCTCCGAGGCGCCGGCCATGTCGTCGGTGATCTTCAGCAGGGCCGGGGTGACCTCGTCCTGCCGCTTGGCCAGGTAGTCGCCGAACGAGCCGCCGCCGGAGGTCTGGAAGTCGCTCCAGAACGGCTGGAGCGCCTCGAGCATCGACGGGACCAGGATGTTCAGGGTCTCGACGTAGTAGCCGGGGGCGAACGAGGTGACCGCCTTGTAGGCCAGCTTCACGGCACCGGCCGAGATGCCCGACTTGTTGGCGAGTTCCGACTCGACCAGCGCCTGGGCGTCCTTGACGATGGCCTCCTTCGTGGCCGGGTTCGCGGAAAGGTCAAGAAGGTTGGAAACCATGGTTGTGCGCGCTCCTCATCACAAGACGACGGCGAGCAGACTACTCAATGCGGAAACACTTTCAACTCCCACCTCGCCCGTCTCGTGAGATGCCCCGGCGTGGCTATCATCTTCCGTCTGATCGGTGTCCGGGACGGTACGTCCAGCCGGTGTTTCGGGGTCGCGCGTGGCCGTGAGGTCTGCTAGGCCGGGCAAGCGGTCGGCTCGGTCATCGGGTGGGCGCCGAGCGCGTCGAGAACCATGGCGACCACGTACGGGTCGGTCGGGAGCCCGCCGTGGGTGGTGCGGGCCGCGGGGCAGAGCGTCTGCAACGGCAGGTTGATCGCGCCGTCGAGGCGAGCCGAGTCGGGTGGCTGCACGGTTTCGTCGTTGGTGGTCCAGATCGACAGCCAGGGCAGGCCGGCCGGCAGCCGGTCGTCGATGCTTTCGAGCAGGTCGCTGCCCGGCGCCAGCTGCTGACAGGCCGTGGGGCACTGGGCGCGGGCGAACGACGCGCCGAGACCGGCCAGCCGGGTGCCGTGCAGCGGCGAGCCGAGCGAGACGACGCGGCGGGCCCTCTCGGCGCCGCGGTGTTCGGCCACCCACAGCCGGGTGACCACGCCACCGGCCGAGTACCCGATCACGTCGACGCTGGGCGCCCCGGCCGCGAGCGCGCGCGTGACCTCGGCGTCGAGCAAGTCGGCCTGCTCCTCGAGCGAGCCGGTGCCGTCGCCGGGCAGGGTCAGAACCTCGGCCGTACGCCCCTCGGCGGTGAGCCGCCCGGCCAGCTGGGTCAGCGCCGTACGGCTGCCGCCGTAACCGGGGACGAGCAGCACCGGGCCGGGCCGGCTTTGATCGGGTCGCGGACCGTCGTCGAGGTCGTCGCCCAGCACACGTACACAGATCAGCGCCAGCAGCACGACGGCTGCCAGGCCGGCCCCTCCGAGCAGCCACCACCGCACGAGATCATCATGCCGTACGCCCGGCGTCGGTTCAGGCGATTGCCCGGTGAGCGGGTCAGGGCAGCAGCTGGTCGAGCGCCGGCGGCTTGGTGAAGATGCCGTCCATCTGGCCCAGGGCGGCCACCCGCTCGATCGACGGGCGGTTGATGTCTTCGGGCCAGGTCGGCAGGATCATCGCGATCCGTACGGTGTCGTTGATCTGCGTGTACGTGCCGACGACGTCACGCACCTCGCCGGGGTGCGACGCCGCGTAGCGCAGGGATTCGCGGATGGCCTCGGTGAAGCCGCCCACCAGCGTTGATTTCGCCGTGATGGTGCCCTGGCTGGTGAAATAGAGCGCCACCGTCAGGTCGGGCGCGGTGTCCACGAAGTTCGACGCGAGGACCCGGCCGCCCTGGGTCAGCACGGCGCTCAGGGTCGGCTCGACCACCCAGGCCGCGTCCACCTGTCCTCTCTGCAGCGCGCCCGGCATGTCGGGGAACGGCATCGCCTGGAACCTCAGGTTGCCGGCCCTGCCCCCGGCCCGGCGCACCGACTGCCGTACGGTCGTGTCGCCCAGGTTCTTCAACGTGTTCACCGCGACGCTCTTGCCGCCCAGCTCGCGGGCAGAGCGGATCGGGCTGTTGTCGGCCACCACGATGGCCGAGAAGTCGCGGCCGGGCCGGCCGTTGGACGAGACGCCCGCGGCGACGGCCTTGAGCGGCGCCCCGCCCGCCTGCGCGGCCATCAGCGAGGTGACGTTGGAGAAGCCGAACTGGTATTTGCCGCCGAGAACCCCTTCGACGATCGCCGCGCCGCCCTGCTCGGGGGAGAGCACCAGGTCGATGCCGCGGCTCGCGAAGAAGCCCTTCTTCTTGCCGAGATAGATCGGGGCGACGTCGATGATCGGGATGACCCCGACGGTGACCCGGGTGGGCGCCGCGGCCGTCTGCTTGTCGTCCCTCTGGGTGCAGGCCGCCGTGCCGATCATCAAGATCACGACGGTCGCGGCGGCAAGGATCCGGTGCATGGTGTGCTCCTCGGGTCACGCGGCGCGACGGCCGCCCGGCGAAAAGTACACGATCAAGCGCGCTCCGGGGTCGGGCGTAAAGCGGAATTTGAATGTCTGCCCGGACAGCCCCGTCCATGACGGAAGGTCCGGGTCGGAGTCCGGCTGCCCAAGGCCGGTTTTCAGAGGGAGGCGGCCAGCTTCCGCAACGCGTCGGCGGCGCCCGAGGTGAGCGGATCGCCGTGTCCGGGCAGGATCGTCCGTACGTCCAGACCGGCGAGCTTCTTGACCGAGGCGGCCGCCTGGGCCTGGTCCTCGGTGTACTGCGGGTCGGCGCCGGCCAGGCCGCTGTTGTTGTTGAGCGCGTCGCCCGCCACCAGGGTGCCGGTCGACGGGTCGAAGATGGAGACGTGCCCGGCGGTGTGCCCGGGGGTGCCCACGACCCGCAGGCCGAACACCTCGTCGCCGTCCTTGACCGCGGTCAGCTCCTTCTCCGACGTGACGCCGGAGACGTCCGCCTCGCCGACGTAGAACTTGGCGTTGGCGGCCCGGGAGGCGACGTCGCCCAGGCCGCCGGCGTGGTCGTCGTGCTTGTGGGTGAGGATGACGTGGCGCACGGCCGCGAAACCGCTGCCCGCCGCGGTGAGCGCCTGCCCGATGGCGTCACCCGAGCCGGGAGTGCCGAGGTCGACGACGGCCGCGTCGTTACCCCGTACGAGCAAATAGGCCGAGACGAACGAGAGGTTGACCCGTTCCCAGCGCCCCGCGGCTGTCGGCGCCGCTCCCGAGGTGGCCGTGGGCGTGGGCGCGCCGGACGAGGACGGGGATGACGAACAGGCGTTGAGGACGGCGACGCCCAGCACGCCGGAGCCGGCCGTGAACAGGAGCCTTCGACTGATCCGCATACCCGATGCTGGCCCGGCCGTCGTGGTGCTCGCCACCGGTTACCCCCTTTGTGTCCGATTCTTGTCCGGCACCGGAAAATGCCCAGGCATTCCGGCCCGGTTCGCGGGGTAAGAGGACGAACATGACGGAGTACGGAATCCACGCGTCCCACGAACAGATCCCGCCCGGTGAGTTGCTGGCCGCCATGGTGGCCGCGGAACGCGCCGGCTTCGACGCGGCCATGTGCTCCGACCACTTCTCGCCGTGGAGCAGCCGCCAAGGGGAGTCGGCTTTCGCCTGGTCGTGGCTGGGGGCCGCGCTGCAGGCGACCAGCCTTTCGTTCGGGGTGGTGAACGCGCCCGGACAGCGTTACCACCCGGCGATCATCGCGCAGGCCATCGGCACGCTGGGGGCGATGTACCCCGGCCGGTTCTGGGCCGCCCTGGGCAGCGGGGAGTACAGCAACGAGCACATCACCGGGCAGCCGTGGCCGCGTAAGGACGTACGGGAGGCTCGTCTGCTCGAAAGCGTCGAGGTCATCCGCGGTCTGCTGGCCGGGGAGGAGGTCACCCGCGACGGGCTCGTGAAGGTCGACCGCGCCCGGCTGTGGACGCGTCCCGAGACGCCGCCGCCGCTGATCGGGGCCGCGGTGAGCACCAGGACGGCGGCCTGGTGTGCGGGCTGGGCCGACGGGCTGGTCACGGTCAACGCGCCCGAGGACCACCTGCGCGCGATGATCGAGCAGTACCGCGGCGCCGGCGGACGTGGACCGGTCTGCCTGCAGGTGCACCTGAGCTGGGCGCCGACCCAGCACGAGGCCGAGGCGATCGCGCACGACCAGTGGCGCAGCAACATCTTCCCGCCGCCGGTCTGCTGGGACCTCGAGACCGTCGACCACTTCGACGTGGTCAGCGAGAACGTGACCGTCGAGCAGGTCGGGAAGGTCGTCAACATCTCGGCCGACCTCGAGGAGCACATCGAGAGGCTGAGAGGCTACGCGGCGCTGGGCTTCGATCGGATCTATCTGCACCACGTCGGGCAGGACCTGACCCCGTTCATCGAGACGTTCGGGGCCAAGGTGCTGCCGGCGTTGCGATGAAGGGGGCTAGGCGCCGCCGCATGCGGCCCGGAACTCGTACGTGGTGGTGTTGGTCTTGGACCCGCCGAGCCAGTCGATGCGCATGCCCGCCGCCGACCCGTCGAGAGGGCTCGGGCGCTCCACCACGACGAGCAGGTTGGCCTGTTCACCGGCGCGGATCGTCGCGTTCGCTGCGGGCATCCGGGCGCCCCACGTCGAATTGGCCGCCGGGGGATAGGCGGCGCTGGCTATCGGGGCGTGCCCGCTGCCCAGCGGCACGATGAACGCCTCGGTGGCGGCGACGTTGCGGGCGTCGACCAGACCGACCTTCTGCACGACGAGGTCGGCGCCGGCCGGCGCGCGCACCACCTCACCGACCACCATGGAGGCGCCCTCCGGAACACGCACACACTGCGTCACCGGGTCGCCACCGAACACCATCTCGTTGTCACTGTCCGAGCCGCAGCCCGCCGTCGTCAGGATCATCGCCATACCGACCGTGGCCAGGCCACTCCGCCGAATCATGGGATCGGACCGTACTGCCGTATTGTTACGGTTCGATCTCTTTACGTAATTACGCGTCGTCGCCCTGCGCGACGACGGAATCACTCGCCAGCAATGCGATCAAGTACGTTTTCCGACGGCCTCTCACGTTCGGGTGCGTCGTGGTCGCGGCTTCCCGCGTGGGGGGCTGTGATCAGGAGGCCGCGGACGCGTCGTTGATGAGCATTTCGGGGTGGCGGCCCAGGAACTCGGGCAGCCGGTCGGCCGAGGTCGCCTCGAACAGCCTGCGGGTGTCGTCGGTGATGCCCTCGCCACCGTTGCCCGCGGCGAACGTGCCGCCGTTGGTCTTGATCGGGATGAGGTCGCCGGCGGCCAGGCCCTTGAGGCCGAAGATGAAGCTGTCGACCGGCACGCCGTGGGTGTCCATCTTGAGCGACTTGCCGGCCGCGGCCAGGATCTTGGAGACCTTGCTCGGGTTGCCCATGACGCCCGAGCTGCTGGCCTTCTTGGCCATGGCCCGCAGGAGCTGCTGCTGGTGCCGCTGGCGGTCGTAGTCGCCGTTGGTCGAGTGGCGCAGGCGGGAGAACTCGAGCGCCTCCCACGGCTCCATGTTGCGGCAGCCCTTCTCGAACCACAGGGCGTTGCGCGGCGGCGACTTTGGGTCCTTGCCGTGGGCGTACTCGACCTTGCCGTTGTTGACCACGTAGTGGCTCGACCACATGCGCTTGTCGACGCACAGGTGCACGCCGCCCATCGCCTCGAGGATGCCCTTGAAGCCGTTGAAGTCGATGACCATGACGCCGTCGAACTCGATGCCGGTGAGCTCGTGGATGGCCTTGGTCGCCAGCTTGGCGCCGCCCTGCCAGCCGCGGCCGTTCTGCGACCCGAACAGGTAGGCGGCGTTGATCTTGGTGGTGGCGCCGCGGAAGCCCATTTTCTCGTCGGCCGGGATCCGCGCGACGGTGTCCCGGGGGATCGAGATCATGTATGCCTGGTCGTGCGAGGCGGTGATGTGCAGGATCAGGATGGTGTCGGAGCGCGACTCGCCCTCGTCCCATCCGGTGCGGGTGTCGAGGCCGAGCATCAGCAGGTTCATCGCGCCGTCGGGCAGCTTGCCGACCGGCACGGCCTTGTTGCCCACGTCGCCGGAGTCGAGCACTCCCGACGTCGTCTGGATGTTCGACGTCAGCTGGTTGAGGAAGTACTTCACGACGACGATGCCGCCGACGCCGACCAGGGCCAGAATCACGCCGAACGTGGTCAGCAGCCGCGCCCACAAAGGCGATTTGCGGCGCTTGGCCTTTTTGCCGCCGCCCTTTGTGCCGGATGTCCTGCCACCCCCGCCGCCTGTGCCGCCATAGGTGTTGCTGCGGCTCTGACGGACTACCCGATCGCCTTGCATGGCGGTCTGTGGCGGCATGCGTAATAGCTCCCTCGTGACACGGGCGTTCGGCAACCGTTGGTACGGAGGCCGCCCGCGCCGGGCTCAACGCCGTGAGAACAGATATATGTTCGCGATGTAATAGTCAACCCCGCTTGACGAGCGGTGACCCCGCGGCAACGTTTCGGAATCAAAAGCCCCATTTTCCGTACGCTGGGTAGCGGGATGATCGCTTCGAGCGGTCCCCTCATTGTTCGACGAAGGTCGAACACCTGCACAGTCACGTGCCCGATTTCGGCGGTATTTGGTTTCCACGCTCATCCTGGGGCGCATTCGCCTTCGGCGATGCCGAATGGCCTTCCCCGCCATTCCTGGGAATTGGCTGGGTGCCCTCGGGGAATAGGGTGCGCCAGGTGGATGCCAACACCGAAGAGTTGCGGGACGCACACGACAAACTGGCCGAGTTCTACGCCGAACGGCTGGCCGGTGTGCTCGAGAGCATGCCGATCGAGCGCGCGGTGCTCGACCTGTTCTGCGAGCTGACCCTGGCCGCGGAACTGGGCCGTGACGTGGCCGACGTCGGCTGCGGAACCGGGCGGCTGCTGCCCTATCTGGCCGGCCGCGGGGTCACGCCGCGCGGCGTCGATCTCGCCCCGGGCATGGTCGAGGTGGCGAGGAGGGACAACCCCGGCTTCCCGTACGAGGTGGGGGATCTTCGCGCCCTGCCGTTCGCGGATGCTTCGCTGGCCGGCGTCGTGTGCTGGTACTCGCTGATCTTCCTGCCGCCGGAGTCGCGCGACGCCGCGTTCGCCGAGCTGGCCCGCGTGGTCAAGCCCGGGGGTCATCTGGCGTGCGCGTTCAAGGACGGGGACGGCGAGAAGCGCCGGGGCGGCCGCTCGGTGGGGGTGGAGTTCGACGCGTACTGGCTGTCGACGGGGGAGATGCTGGAACGGCTCGGGGCGGCCGGCTTCGACCTGGTGTTCCAGGCCGGCCGGCCGCCCGAGGGCGAGGAGCTGGTGCCGCAGGGTTACCTGGTCGTCAGACGCCGGCGACCGAGGTGATCCACGAACGGTTGTAGGCGACGCTGCCGTAGTACTGGCGGCTGCTGCCGTCCGCGGTGGACGCCACGCCGACCTGCGCGCCGTTGTAGACCTGCGGGCCGCCGGAGTCGCCGCGCCACGCGTTGCCGTTGATCCGGGTGCTGCCGATCGCGCGACCGCCGTACGCGTCGGTCTGGTTGGTCGAGGTCACCTGCACGGTCGCGGTCTTCAGCGTCGTCGACGCGCTGCAGCCGCTGTAGCAGGTCATGCCCCAGCCGTAGATCGAGTTGGTCGAACCGACCGGGGGGTACGCGCTCGACAGCGGCATGTACGACGTGGTGATCGGCGAGGCGAGGCGCATGAGGGCCAGGTCGTAGCGGGTCGAGGTGCTGCTCACCGCGCGGGTGGTGCCGCCCGAGGTGCGGTTGACGCTGCCCACCCGCACCGACATCGTGCCCGAGATGCAGTGGCGCGCGGTCAGCACGTAGTTGGCCGAGATGATCGTGCCGGAACACGTGAAGCTGCCGTTGCTGAGCACGGCGGCGGCCCACGGCGCGGACGAGACGGTGCCGCCGCCGATGATGTTGGTGCTCGGGTCGCCGACGGCGCCCAGCGCGGCCGAGGGGATGGCGAGGGCGCCGGTGAGGGCGGTGGCAAGCGAAGCGACGACGATGCGGATGCGCACGCCGACTCCTTTCAGGGGGTCGTTCGGCCCGGGGCCGGGGTGTGGCCCGCGGATCGAAGGCTGTCGAAGTACGGTACGACGCCCTCGCCGGTCGGGCACAAGCCCACTTCGCCCCTATCACCGTGTGATGACCGCCGATAGCGTGGACGCGTGGACCACTTGATGTTCGTCGGCGGCGCCTGGGTGCCCGCCCGCTCGCACGAGACCACCACGGCGACCAGCCCGGCCACGGGCGAGACGCTGGGCCGCGTACCGCAAGGAGATCGGGACGACGCCCGGGCCGCCATCGCCGCGGCGAGGGGCGCGGCGCAGGGGTGGGCGCGGCTGTCCGCCTTCGACCGGGCGGCGCTGCTGCACCGCGTCGGCGATGTGATCGAGTCCCGGCGCGACGAGTTGGCCCGCACTCTGACGCTCGATCAGGGCAAGCCGTTGCGGGCCGAGGCCTACGACGAGGTGGACGAGCTGGTCACGTACTGGCGGATGGCGGCCGAGGACGGCAAGCGCCTGGGTGGGCAGCTGCCCAACTCGGCGTCGGCGGGCAAGCGGGCGCTGCTGATCCGGCGCCCGCGTGGCGTGGTCGGCGTGATCACCCCGTGGAACTGGCCGTACACGATGCCGGCCGAGCTCATCGCGCCGGCGCTCGCCTCCGGCAACACGGTGGTGTGGACCCCGGCGCCGTCCACGTCGGTCGCGGCCGTGGCGCTCGCCGGGTGTGTGGCCGACGCCGACCTGCCGCCGGGCGTGCTCAACCTGGTGACCGGGCCGGGACCGGTGGTCGGCGACGAGATCGCGCGCAACCCGGGGACGGACGCGGTGGCGTTCATCGGTTCGACGGCGACGGGGCAGCGGGTGGCCGCCGCGGCGGCGGGCAAGGCGACGCTGCTCGAGATGGGCGGGAACGGACCGGTCGTGGTGATGCCGGACGCTGATCTCGAGCGGGCGGTGGACGGGGTGCTGACGGCGTGTTTCCTGTGTGCGGGGCAGAGCTGCACGGCGGGCGAGCGGCTGCTGGTTCACCACGAGGTGCGGGGGGAGTTTGCGAGGCTTCTGACCGCGGCCGTACGGGAGCGGGTGCGCCTGGGAGATCCGTTTGACGATACGACCACGATGGGTCCGCTGAACAATCCCGATGTCGCCGACAAAATGGACAGGCACGTGGCGGATGCTTTGGAGCGCGGGGCTTCGCTTCTGATCGGCGGCTCGCGGGACAATTCGTACAAATCGGATTTATACTGGCAGGCGACGGTGCTGGATGGTGTTCCGGCTGACGCGCTGGTCGCCGTCGAAGAGACGTTTGGGCCGGTCGCGCCGATCATCGGCATCGGATCGCTCGCCGAGGCCGTGGAGATGACCAATTCTTCCCCGTACGGGCTGCTCGCCGCCATTTACACCGGTGATCTGCGGACCGGGCTCGACTTCGCCGACGCCGTACGGACCGGCTGGGTCAACATCAACGAGTCGTCGAACTACTGGGAGAGCCATCTGCCGTTCGGTGGCCGCTCCGGCTCCGGCAGCGGGCTGGGCCGGGTCGGCGGCAGCCACCCGATGGAGGCGTTCACCGAGCTCCAGACAGTGATCATCGGCTGAGGGTCGCTCTGCGCTGTGCCCGGGCCCTCCGGCTGGTCGGTGTCAGCTGTTGCGGTGATGCCTCTGCACGAACGTGTAACCGGGCTTCAGGGGGCCGATGTCCTGGAACTGGCGGGCCTGGTGATAGAGGTCGAGCTGTTTCTGGGTGGGCTGGGCGCCGCGCGGCAACTTGCGGATGAAACCGGTCACCCAGTGCTCGCCGCGGTGCGACTCGACCGGGATCGGCTCGACCATCGGGGCGTAGAACACCATCTCGGCCGTCGCCTGCCCGTCGGCCGGGGGATACGACGGGTGGCCCGCCGAGTCGACGCTGCCGGTGACCCGGGTCAGGAAACCCTCACGGATCAGCTGGTCGACGGCGTTGCGCAGCAGGAAAGCGCCCTTCTGCCCCCGGCCCAGACCGGAGCGCTTGGCCAGCAGCTCCTCGGTCAGCACGGCGCTGCCGTCGTCGAACACCCGGCCCAGCTTCCGTACGGTGTGCAGCACCGCGCCCCGGTTCGACCTGTCCGGCCGGGAGTCGCGGGTGACCACCTTGGGGTCGTGCTCGTGCCAGTACTCCACCCCGTCGACACGCAGCGGCTCGTCGAGCGGGATCGTCCGGATGAGCGCCTCGTTCCTGCGCTCGTGCCACTCGACGGTGACGAAGGTGCCCGGGGGGATGTCGGCGGGCCAGGTCAGGCCGGTGAACTGCCACTCGACGTCCTGGCGGAGCTCGGACTCGAACTCCGTACGGGAAATGGCGCCTGCCTGCGGGCGGTGCTCGATCACCACCCGTACGTGGTGGGCCTTTTGCCCGGTTTCCTCAGGGCCGGCCTCGTCCGGGGCCGCGCACACGCCGCCCTCGAGATCAGACCGCCAGAGCGCAAGGCGGCGGCTCACCGTCCTCATGGCCGTAGAAGATACCTGGCCGGAGGCGGTGGCCGCCGTCGGCGACGCGGCGCGTCAGTCCAGGTCACGCCCGGAAGCGCTGTCCAGCTCCTGCAGCTGACGCTGGACGTGGTCGCCCAGGGCCTGCTGGTACGTCTGCGCCAGCCGGCCCAGCTTGTCGATCTCGTCGAGCGCCGCGTTCCGCTTGTCGACCAGGCCGTTCATGGCCTCGGTGTGCTTGCGGCGGGCGTCGCTCTCGATCGTGCTGGCGGTCAGCTGGGCGTCACTGGTGATCTTGTCGGATTCCGACTGGGCGTTCTCTATCAACGTCTCGGCCTCGGCCCGGGCGTCACGCATGTGGTCGTCGGCCGTGCGGCGGGCCATCATCAGCACCGGCGAGTCGGCGGCGTCGGCCGAGGCGGGCGGCGGACCCGTGGGCGCCTCGCGGCGGGCCCGCTCGAGCTGCGTCTGCATGCTGCGCGCGTTCTGCTCCGCGCGGGCGCGGGCCTCCTGCAGCCGGCCCAGCTGGGCGGTGAGGTCGGACAGCTCCGCCTCGAGCGCGCGGTTGTTCGGCCCCGGCGCGGCGGGACCGGCCGGGCCGCCCACCCGCTGAGCCTGATCCTGAAGGGCGCGGTTCTCCTCGAGGAGGCGGATCAGCTCCTGCTCGACCTCGTCGAGGAAGGCGTCGACGTCTTCCTCGTCATACCCCCGCTTGCCGATCGCCGGCTTCTTGAAAGCCACGTTGTGAACGTCGGCTGGCGTTAGCGGCATCGTGCTCCTCGGCTTCCCTGCTTTACAGCGGTGCTTGTACAACTGTGCCGCCGCATACTACGCACAGATCGTGGTGTCGCGCCTCCGGTGGCATAGCATCAGTCGCCGACCCGACGGGCATGGAAGGATCTTGCGGTGGCCGACGCCGACGACGTACGCCGATTGGCCCTCGCTCTGCCCGGCACGGTCGAGATCGACAGCGAGGGCTTCGACTTCCGGGTCGGCAACAAGGGCTTCGTCTGGTCGTATCCGCAGCGTGAGCCGGGTAAACCCAGGACGATCCGAACCGACGTGGCGGTACTCTTCGTCGGTGACGAGGCCGAGAAACAGGCCCTCGTCCTGGGCGAACCCGACTTGTTCTTCACCGTCCCGTCCTACGACGGGCTACCGCTGGTGATGTGCCGGCTCCCCAAAGTGACCGTGGCGCGTCTGGAGGAACTGATCACAGACGCCTGGGACATGCGACGCCCGCCCGAATAGTTCGCAACCGCGAACCAGAGGCCACCCCTCCTCGTCACTCTCCGTCACCTCATCCCCCTCGGCCACGATGGCGGTATTCGTCATGCCGGCGAGCGTGCCGCCACCCGCTGACCGCCCACGCACGAACCACTGACCGCCACTGACCGCGCCGCCCTCCACAGGGGTCTGTCAGCCCGGCAGGCGTGGTCGCCATCCCCCGTGCGAGCTACCAGAACCTGATCACTCCAGGGTGACGTGAGCCGGGTTCCGCTCTCGATAGCTTCGTCGCCAGCAGCACGGACCGCCTGGGCGAACAAGGTCCGCCGAGCCGATCGAAGGAAGAGGGCGATGAACAAGACACGTAGTGCCGGGGTATCCGGCCGGTCACGGGGCCGCCGGTTCGCCACGGCCCTGACGGCCGCGACACTGGCTGTGGCCGGCGCGGCCGCCTGCAGCGACGCCGCGCACGAAGAAGACCGCCCCGCGCCCGCGGAGCGGGCCAAGGCCGCCGCGATCGAGTGGGGACCCTGCCCGGAGACGGCGAAAGGAGTGGCCCGGGATCCCAAGCTGACCTGTTCAACGGTCAAGGTCCCGCTGAACTACGACAAGCCGGACGGCACGTCCATCGAGGTGGCGATCTCCCGGCTGGCCGCCGCCGACACCGGGAGGCGGCACGGCGTTCTGCTGCTGAACCCGGGCGGCCCCGCCCTGTCAGGCATCGACATGCCGGGCATGATGGCACCGGCACTGCCGAAATCCGTCCTGGACGGCTACGACCTGATCGGCTTCGATCCGCGTGGGGTCGCGCACAGCACGCCGCAAAGCTGCGGCCTCGAGGTCGCCGGCGTGCCCGGGCTTTTTCCCTATCCCGCAGCGAACGGCACGATCGACGCGAACGTCCAGCTGGCCCGGACCGAAGCTCAGAAGTGCGCCGCCACGGCCGGAGACAACCTTCGGTACTTCACCACGGCCAACACCGCTCGTGACCTGGACCGCATCCGCGAGGCGCTCGGCGAGGAGAAGATCTCCTACTGGGGCCAGTCCTACGGCACCTACCTGGGCGCCGTCTACAGCTCGCTGTACCCGGAGCACACCGACCGCATGATCCTCGAAGGCAACATCGACTCCACCAAGGTCTGGTCCGGCGAGGTTGAGGGCTGGGGCAAGAGCATGGCCGAGCGGTTCCCCGACGCGGCCGCCGTCGCCGCGGCAAAGAACGACACACTCGGGCTCGGCCGCACCGTCGACGAGGTCACCCGGACCTATCTCGCGCTCGCGGATCGCCTCGACCGTAAGCCGGCGCCCGTTCCGGGCACGCAGCAATTCATGAACGGAGCGATCCTGCGCACCACCACCTACGCGCTGCTCCTCGACAACAAGAACCTGCCGATACTCGCGCAGGTCTGGAAGGCGGTCGCGAACCTTGCGGACGGTCAGCTCACCGCAGCCGACGGCGAAGTGCTCAAGCAGGTGTTCGCGGAGACGCCGCCCACTCCGGGCGTCCCCGCTGACAACCAGGCAACCATGTTCCTGGCGCTCGTCTGTGGTGACGCCAAGTGGTCAAACGACGTTGCCGGCTATGCCACCCGCAGCGCCGCCCACCGCAAGGCCTGGCCACTGACGGCGGGCATGCCGGCCAACATCTGGCCGTGCGCCTTCTGGAAAGCCCCGATCGAGAAGCCGGTCACCGTGACCGACAAGGGCCCTGGTGAGATCCTGATCCTGCAGAACCGCCGGGACCACGCCACGTCGTGGGACTCCGGACAAGGGCTGCGCAAGGTCCTCGGCGACCGTGCCGCCTTCGTCGGTGTCGACAACGGCGGGCACTACGTCTACAAGCAGGGCTCGGCCTGCGCCGACCAGGCAACTGTCGACTTCCTGAACACCGGCCGCCTGCCGGACGAGGACGTCTTCTGCGCCGACGTCAAGCAGGGCTGACAAGACCGGTGCGGGCGGCCTTCCTCGTCGGGAGGCGGCCCGCTTGGCTGTGGACGACCCGCGCTCTCGGTCGTTGCCGGGCTTGAGCAGCCCGATGAGTTGTTCACACTGTTCGGGCACGGCGCGCAACCGTGTGCCACCGGCCGCGGGGGACCGGCCGGTGAGCGTCGGACCCAGGACCCCGTACGGCATGTGCCCATTCTTTCCCATGCCCGTGATGCGCGTGATCCTCCGGGTGTCGCCCAGCGGCGCGAGCCGGCCCTCTCTAAGGTGATCGGCATGCCTGCCTCTCTGAATGCGGACAAGACCAGGTCCGCGTTACGCACCACGGCCGTGCTGTCGGCGCAGACGCTGGTCGTCCTGCTCCTGGCGTACGTGCTGCTGTGGATGATGGGCCGGGCCTGGTCGGTGATCTGGCCGCTGGTCATCGCGCTGCTGATCACCACGCTGACCTGGCCGATCGCCCGATTTCTGCGCGACCGCCTGAGGTTCAGGCCCGCCCTGGCCGCCGGCGTCGTCACCGTTCTCTTCCTGGTCGTCATGGCGGGCGTCCTGGTGGTCATCATCGTGCCGGTGGCGAACCAGTCCGGCGAACTCGCCGACGGGGTGGTCAACGGCATCCAGCAGGTCCGCGAGTGGGCGTCCGGCCCGCCGCTGAACTTCGGCGACGACGACATCAGCCAGACCCTCGACACCGTCGTGGCCGAGCTGCAGAGCCGCGCCAGCAGCATCGTCAACTACACCCTGACCGGCCTCAACACGGTGGTCAACGGCGTGGTCACCACCGTGCTGGCGCTGTTCCTGATGTTCTTCTTCCTCAAGGACGGGCCGCGTTTCCTGCCGTGGCTGTCGCGTCAGCTGCCCGGCCGTCTCGCCGTCGACGTCCCGACCGTGATGCACCGCGGCTGGGACACGCTCGGCGCGTTCGTGCGGTCGCAGGCGTTCGTGGGCCTGCTCGACGCGGTCTTCATCGGCCTCGGCCTGTGGATCGTCGGCGTGCCGCTGGTGCTGCCGCTGGCCGTGCTGACGTTCATCACCGCGTTCATCCCGATCGTCGGGGCGCTGTTCGCCGGGTTCGTGGCCGTGCTGATCGCGCTGGTCACGCAGGGCTGGGTCGACGCGCTGATCGTGCTGGCCATCATCATCGTCGTGCAGCAGCTGGAGGGCAACGTCTTCCAGCCCATGGTGCAGAGCCGGGGCCTCGGCCTGCACGCCGCCGTGGTGCTGCTGGCGGTGACGCTGGGTGGTGGCCTGGCCGGCATCATCGGCGCGTTGCTGGCCGTGCCGGTGGCCGCCCTGGTGTCGGTGGTCTACACCTACATCCGCGAGCAGCTGAGCGACGAGCCGCCGCCGCCCGAGCCGGAGCCGGACATCCCGCCGGATCCCGCTCCCGACGGCGAGGAACCGTCGATGGTCTAGTTTTCCCAGGGGCACGCCGACTGTGGCGTGCCCCTTCTTCTTGACAGCTTGGCAACGTTAACGCAATCATTCAGCAACTTCGCTTTCTTGCGCCGATCAAGCACCGAAAACCGCAAGTAGCTGGATGCACTTGCGCGTGTTAACGATAACAACGTTGAGGAGCGCGATGAAGACTCGACCACGGTTCGCCCGCTGGCTGGCCGCCCTGCTCGGCGCGGCCGCCGTCCTCACTGTCCCCGCCCCGGCCAGCGCCGCCACCACGCTCGTCTACGCCACTTTCAAGGGCGACGCCCAGGCCGACGAGGAGTTGTGGCTCTACCAGTCCACGAACGGCGGAACGAGCTACAGCGTCCTCGCGGACACGAACTTCCACGGCCCGACCGGGGTCCTGCGCGACCCGAGCATCCTCAAGCGCAACGGGCGCTACTACATCGCGTACACGGTGCAGTCCTGGACCACCAACTCGACGTACTTCAACATCGCCAGCAGCACGAACCTGACCACCTGGACGAACATCGCCAGCATCCCGTCGGGCATCGCGGACACCCGCTTCACCTGGGCCCCCGAGTTCTATGTCGAGGGCGGCGCGGTGCACGTCATCACCAGCGTGGCCGCCACGACCTGTTCCAACTGCTTTCGCCCGTACGTCTACACGGCGCGCAACACCGAGCTGACGTCCTGGAGCGGGCCCGCGCAGATGTGGGGCCTCGGCACCAACCACATCGACACGTACGTGGTCAAGAACGGCAACACGTGGCATGCGTTCACCAAGGACGAGACCGGCAAGTACATCGAGCACTGGACCACGACGGCCGGCCTCACCGCGGGCTGGATCAACCGCGGCCGCCTCTGGTCGTCGGGCTACGAGGGCCCGTCCCTGGTCCGCCTCGACGACGGCAGCTGGCGCATCTACGTCGACCGCTACAGCACCGGCGGCGGCATCTACACGGCGACCAGCACCGACCTGAACACGTGGACCGGCCTGACCTCGGTCGGCTGCGCGGGCTGCCGGCACGGCACCGCCATCCCCCGATAGGAGCCCTCCATGAAGCGTCGCACCCTGCTCACCGCGGCCGGAGCCGTCGGCGTCGGAGCGCTCCTGCGTCCCGGCGCCGCCCAGGCCGCCACCTACACCGGCTACGCGATGGCCTACTTCACCGAGTCGCCCACCATGGCCGCCGCCGGTTACAACCTGTACCTCGCGGTCAGCTCGGACGGCCTCAACTGGACCCCGCTCAACCAGAACAACCCCGTCGCCGACCCCACCCAGGGCAGCGGGGGCCTGCGCGACCCGTTCATCCTGCGCAAACAGGACGGCACGTTCGTCGTGATCGCGACCGACCTGAACGGCACCGACTGGGCGTACCAGAGCCAGTACCTGCACGTCTGGGACTCGGCCGACCTGCGCTCGTTCCGCAACTACCGGCTGCTGAAGGTGCATTCGCTGGCCACCCACGCCTGGGCGCCCGAGGCGGTCTGGGACCCGGCCCGCGGCCGGTACGCCGTCGTCTACTCCGCGGTCGTCGGCGGCCACAACGTGCTGATGGTCAGCTACACCAGCGACTTCGTCACGGCCACCACCGGCCAGGTGTTCTTCGACCCCGGCTACGACGCGATCGACGGCAACTTCGTGACGGTCGGCGGGGTCAACTACATGTACTACAAGAACAACACCAACAGCACGTTGCTGGGCGCCCGTTCGAACTCGTTCAATCCCGGCAGCTTCAGCGTCCACACCGGCGCGATCGGCCCCGGCCGCGGTGTCGAGGCCCCGCAGATCGTCAAGTCGAACACCGCCGACACGTGGCACATGTGGGGCGACACGTGGAGCCCGAACGGCCGCTTCTTCTGCTGGCAAACCACCGACGTGGCCGGCGGCTCCTGGGCGTTGCTGAACGATCGTGCCTACACCCAGCCGCTCAACTCCAAGCACCTCGGCATGACCCCGATCACCGCGACCGAGATGTCGGGGCTCATTTCCACGTACGGGACCCCGGCCTGGCGCCGGCTCAAGTCGTACAACTTCCCCGACCGTTATGTCCGGCACGCCAACAGTGTCGCGCGCATCGACGTCTACCCCTTCGACCCGTACCAGGACCAGCTCTGGACCTTGACGCCCGGCCTGGCCGACTCGTCGGGCGTATCGTTCCGCTCGGTGAACTACCCCGACCGCTACCTGCGGCACTCGAACTACGCGATGGTGCTCGCCACCAACGACGGCACGGCGGCCTTCCGCGCCGACGCCACGTTCCACCTGACCGCGGGTCTCGCCGACTCCTCCTGGACGTCGTTCCGCTCTCACAACTTCCCGGACCGCTACCTCCGCCACTACGGCTACGTCCTGCGCATCGACCCGATCACGAGCAGTTCACCTGCCACCGACAAACAAGACGCCACCTTCCGGATCGGCTACTGAAGAACCAGTAGTTCTGAGGCGGAAGTCGGTGTGGGCGCCGGCGAACGGGCCGGGCAGCTCCTGCCGTGCGTCCTCGCCGGTGGAGAGTCCGGCGGCGTCGAGCGGGCAGGCCGTCAGACGTCGTGGATCGGTGATGCTCACATGCTGTTGGAAGCGAATGTCATTAGCAAGTAGGCGCCGCCGTTCCTCTCACTCGGTGTGATCCGCCGGCCCCGCTGACCGGACCCGGGACGTGGTGGGCCGCTCCCGCCCCGTAGGCGATGTTTTTGCAGTTGGGGTGTAACTTGCGGATCCGGGCGTGTCGCCTCGGAAGGTGCACGCAAGGGATCGCGGCGACGAGCCTTCGCGACTCTGCGTAGCGACCTGCGGTTTTGGGCCTCCCGTCGTTGGTCCTGTGTGGACTGCGGAGACGGAGATCTATTCAGCCGAATGGCTGATGCGAGTGATCAAGATCACGTGTCACAGTGCGCAGCGACCGTGTGATCACGCTCCGGAGGCAGCAATGGCGCACACTCCGTCCGTACCCCCCGACTGGCACCAAGCACACCCGGCCGCGGAACCCTCCAGCTCGCCCACCGCCGGCACGCCGCCGACCGTCGGGACGCCGGCGACCTACGGGAACTCGTCCGCCGCCGCGTCGGTGCCCGTCGTCGGGACGGCCGCCATCGTGACGCCGCCCGGCGCCGAGGCGGCGGAGGCCGGAGGCGCGCACTACTCGCCTCCACCATGGACGGCCGATTCCCAGGCCCCGTACGGTCAGAGCCCGCCGTGGAAGCGGCCGGAGGACTTCCTGACGCGGCCGGCCCCGGCGCAAGCGCAACCTCCGCAGTGGGGCGCACCGCCGAACGGGGGTGCCACGCAGCAACCGGGCGGGCCGGCGCAGTGGGCGGCGGCACACCCCGGGCGGCCCACTTTGCCGAGGGAACAACCGCCGCTGCCGGCGTGGACCCGCAGGCCGGAGAGCGAACCGCCCTACCCGCCCGAGGACGGGATGGCGGGGCCGCGGCCGGCCCGGCTGGCCAATGTCAGGGAGGCCTGGATCGCCGCGGATGACACGGCGTGGGCGGGAACCGCGCCGGCTCCGGTGAGCCCGCAACCTCAGAACGCGAGCGGCGTGGCGGGACGGCTGGCGGGTGGGGTCGCGGCCCGGTTCGCGGAGGGGGCGGCCCGGCTGGCGAACGAGCCGGGAACCCGTACGGGGGATGCCACGTCGGCGCCGGTGAGCATTCCGCACGGCTCGGCCGCTCGGGTCGCGCGGCACCGCACCGGGGAGTGGCCGACCGTACGGGCGAAGACGGGGCGGCTGGACAAGAACCGATGGCATTGGCTTCTGCTGGTGCCGATCGTGTTGCCGCTCATGCCGGTCATCTACAACCGGACGGACCCGGCGTTGTTCGGGATGCCGTTCTTCTACTGGTGTCAGCTCGGCTTCGCGTTCCTGGCCAGCGGCGTGATCGCCTTCGTGCACATGAAGGTCAGGTGAGCACGCAACTGGCCGTCTTCGTGGCGGTCTTCGGCACGGTCGCGATCATGGGCTTCGCGGCGGCGAAGTGGCGGCGGCCCGACTCGATCCACACGCTCGAGGAGTGGGGCCTGGGTGGCCGCGCGTTCGGCAACTGGGTCACGTTCTTCCTGCTCAGCGGCGACGTCTACACCGCGTACACGTTCGTTGCCGTGCCGACGCTCGTCTACGGCATGGGCGCGGCCGGATTCTTCCCGGTGCCGTTCCTGGTGATCGTCTATCCGATGCTGTTCGTTGTGCTGGCGCGCTTCTGGTCGGTCTGTCACGTGCACGGTTTCGTCACGCCGGCTGAGTTCGTCCGGGCCCGGTTCGGCTCGCGGGGCATCGGGACGGCGGTCGCCGTGCTCGGCATCGTCGCGACCATGCCGTACATCGCCCTGCAGCTGATCGGCATGGAGGCCGTCTTCGAGGTCATGGGCCTGCCCAAGGGCTGGCCGCTCACGCTCGCCTTCGCCGTGCTCGCGCTCTACACGTTCAACTCCGGGCTGCGCGGGCCGGCGCTCGTCTCCATCGTCAAGGACGCCCTGATCCTCTGGGCTGTCCTGGCCGTGCTGATGATCGTCGCGATGACGCCGGGACAGTGGGACACGATCTTCCGGATCGCCGAGAACCGGTACGCGACCACGCCCCGCACGGATGACGGTTTGTTGCTGCCCGCCCAGAGCCAGCTGAACTACGTCACGCTCGCGCTCGGCTCGGCCGTCGCGCTGTTCCTGTACCCGCACACGCTCACCGGGGTCCTCGCGTCCCGCAACCGCAGCACGTTGCGCCGCAACCTGGCCGTCCTGCCGATCTACACGCTCACCCTCGGCGTGCTGATGCTGGTCGGTTTCGCCGCGCTGTACAGCGAGGTCCAGCCGGTCGGCGGCAACGCGAACACGGTGGTGCCGCAGTGGTTCAACGAGAACGCTCCGGCCTGGAGCGCCGGCCTGGCGTTCGCGGCGATCGGGGTGGGGGCCATGGTGCCGGCCGCCATCATGTCGATCGCCGCCGCGAACCTGTTCACCCGCGACATCTACCGCGTCTATCTGCGCCCGCAGGCGTCGGCGCGCGAGGAGACGTACGTGAGCAAGTCCGTGTCCCTGACCGTCAAATTCGGCGCGCTTCTGATCCTGCTGCTGCTGAACACGCAGTTCGCGATCGACCTGCAGCTCATCGGCGGGGTCGTGATCATGCAGACGTTGCCCGCGGTCGCGCTCGGCCTCTACACGAACTGGTTCCATCGGTGGGCCCTCGGTCTCGGCATGGGCGCCGGGCTCGTGCTCGGGGTGTTCATGCTCTGGCAGGTGCCCAAGCTCGGCGGCGCTGACGGCCGTGAGGTGGTGCGCGAGCACTTCGGCGGTTCGGCCTGGCCGCTGAACAACCTCGGGTTCGACACGGACGCCACCATCTACGTCGGCATCGTCGCGCTCCTGGCCAACCTGATCGTCGCGGCGGCCGCAACACCGGTGCTGCGCGCCCTGGACATCCCGGACGGCCGGGACGAGACCCGGGAACACGACTATGTCGCGGACGAGGGCGACCCCACCGTACGGAGAATGACCGAAATCATCGACGGCGACCCCGTCCCCGAGCAGCAACCGGCGTCGTTCTTCACCCCCGTGGGCCCACGCGCCGGAGCGGGCACGGTGGAGGACGACCCGTCCCGGCGGGCGTACCGGCGCCTGTAGGGGACCCGTCGCGACCCTATGACGAGATGCGGTAGGAGGCGCTGTCGAAGTCGGCGTACGCACCCTCACGGCCCAGGTCCTGCACCCACAGGCCCACGAACGCGCCGGTGAAACCCCAGGCGGCGGGCTCGCCGTTCACCGTCAGGGCGGCGTACTCGTCGGAGAGCGTGGTCGCGTCGAGCACCGGGCCGGCCTGCTGCCAGGCGCCGTCGGGCCGGGCGTACGCGAAGGTCAACGACGGGCCCTCGAAGCGCAACCGCATTCGGACCGGGCCTGGGGAGGGGATCGGGGCGCGCACCCCGGGCACGATCGTCACCTGACCGCTGTCGCAGGCGATCAGGTCGATGATCGGCGCACCGTCGTCGTCGGCGGTGACGTGCAGGTAGTACCAGTTGCGGGTGTTGTAGTACGCGGTGATACCGGCGAGTTGCCGATAGTTGCGCGGCTCGAACTCCATGGTCGCCTCGAACGTGCAGTCCGCGGCCACCACCCGCCGCGCGACCAGGCTCGGTTTGTGGCGGCCCAGCGGCGACAAGCCGCCGTGGATGCGCAGGTGTGACGGCCGCTCGGACAGCGACACCCAGTCTGGCGTGGCCGGCCGGCGCAGCGTCGACCAGTTGACGCCCAGCGCGGCGCCGTCGAAGTCGTCGTCCTCCACCTGCTCGGAGGAGACCGGCCGGGCCACCGGGACGTCGACCCCGCGCGGCGCGGCCACCGAGGTGGCGGGCACCCCGCCGGCGATGCGCGGCCACCCGTCCGGCGTCCACGTCACCTCCTGGATCGCCGACTCGCGGCCCAGCACACAACGGCCCAGCTGCGAATACGGACGGCCGACGAGGTGCGCGAGATACCACTGCCCGCCTGGGGTCTCGACCAGGCTGCCGTGCCCGGCCTTCTGCAACTCGAGCGACGGATCGCCGGCCGAGGTGAGCAGCGGGCCGGCCGGATCGGCCAGGTAAGGGCCCAGCAGGTGGCTCGACCGCGCCACCGTCACCTGATGCGCCCAGCTCGTCCCGCCCTCGGCGGTGACCAGGTAATACCAGCCGTCCTTGCGGTACAGGTTGGGCGCCTCGGTCACCGCGGCCGACGTGCCGGTGAAGATCATGTGCTCCGGGCCGATGAGCTCGCGGGCGTCACGGTCGTACTGCTGGATCGAGATGCCGGCGAAGCGGTTCCGGCCGGGGCGCCAGTCGGCCACCATCGACAGCATCCAGGTGGTGCCGTCGTCGTCGTGGAACAGCGACGCGTCGAAGCCCCGGCCGTGCAGCACCACCGGGTCGGACCACGGGCCGGTCGGCGTCGGGCCGGTCACCAGGAAGTTCTGCGGATCCCAGAACCCGCCCGCGAACGTGGCGACGTCGGAGTAGAGCAGGAAGAACTGCCCGTGCGCGTACGTCAGGCTGGGCGCCCACACGCCGTTCGAGTCGCCCGTGCCGGTCAGGTCGAGCAGGCGCTTCTCGTTCAGCGCGCCCCCGAGCGGCGTCCAGTCGACCAGATTGACCGAGTGATGCACCCGTACGCCCGGATACCACTCGAACGTGGACGTGGCGATGTAGTAGTCGTCGCCCACCCGCAGGATCGACGGGTCGGGGTGGAACCCCGGCAGCACGGGGTTGCTGATCCCTCGGAGCGCCGTCTCAACGATCGTCATGAATTTCCCCCCGATGCGATCCCGCAAGTTCCAAGACTCTATCGCAAGTTCCGACCGCGTCGGGCGCAGGTTTGCCGGGCGCGGCGCACGCGCTCCGCTCCGGCCGGTGGTTCTTGCGTTCGGGGATCGCCTGCCTGATCTTTCCTCAAGGGCTGACGACGTGCCGCGGGAATCGGGTTCTGGCTCTACGCGACGACACCGGCCGCCGCGCTCGCCGTTGACCGGGGCGGCCGCCTTGCTGGTCGTTGGGCGGGTGGCTGTCTTGCTTGTTGTTGGCCGAGCTGAGGCCGCTTTGCTGGTCGTTGGGCGGGTGGCTGTCTTGCTTGTTGTTGGCCGAGCTGAGGCCGCTTTGCTGGTCGTTGGGCGGGTGGCTGTCTTGCTTGTTGTTGGCCGAGCTGAGGCCGCTTTGCTGGTCGTTGGGCGGGTGGCTGTCTTGCTTGTTGTTGGCCGAGCTGAGGCCGCTTTGCTGGTCGTTGGGCGGGTGGCTGTCTTGCTTGTTGTTGGCCGAGCTGAGGCCGCTTTGCTGGTCGTTGGGCGGGTGGCTGTCTTGCTTGTTGTTGGCCGAGCTCAGGCCGCCTTGCTTGTCGTTGGCCGGGTAGCCGCCTCGCTTGAGCCGGCATCGGGGGCCGTGGGCGTCGCGACGATCGCTGCCGTGGTGCCACCCTCGCCTTGGCGGTGTTGTGCTCAACCCGTGCTTTGTGTCGCCCCGGCGGCGCCGTCCTCATCCCTGAGCGGCGTGGTGGTCGCCCGCCGGCCGGTCAGGGGCGAACCGGGGTCGTGGAGGTGGTGTGGCTGGGGTCGGTTCGGGGGTGAGGCGGGGTGGTGGTGTGGCTGGGGTCGGTTCGGGGGTGAAGCGGCGTCGTGGTGGTCGCGTGGCCGTGGTTGGTTCGGGGGTGAAGCAGGATCATGGCGGTGGCGCGGTGGTGGTCGGTTCAGGGGTGAAGCAGGGTCGTGGCGATGGTGCGGCCGTGGTCGGTCCAGGGGACCGGGCGCATGGTGGCCGGGTCGAGGCGGACGTTGACGCGGCGGCCCTCGGCGTACAGGGTCTCGCCGTCGGCCGAGGTCACCTGGAAGGCGTAATCGGCGCTGGTGGTGCCCATGTGGTTGAGCCAGAAGCGGACCTCGACGTCACCGGTGCCGCGGATCGGACGGTGGAACGTGATCTGGTATTCCCGGACGACGTTGAACGCGTCGGGCGTCGTCGGGCGGCCGTCGGTGAACGAGACGCCGCGCTCGGCCCACCAGACGATGATCGCCCTTTCCACGAGCACGGCGTAACGCGAGTTGTGGAGAACGCCCATCGGGTCGAGGTCGTCGAAATGCACAGCCTGCGCAACAACGGCGCCGTGGTTGTGGACAGCGGTGGTCATGTCAGCTCCGGAAGGATCGTGGGATCGGTGACTACGCCACGCAGATGATCGAGCAAAGCTCGGCGGGCGTGGCGGAACGTGGTGTCGGCCCCCAGTACGGGCACCTGCATGACGGCGCAAACCCCCAAGGACTCGACCTCGTACGCGAGATCGCCCGGATCGGTTCCCTCCCGCAACTCGCCGAGGGCTACACCGTCGGCGGCCAGGCTCGTCAGGAACCGCATCCACTCCCTGAGCTCGGCGGCCAGCCGGTCGTGCACCGGCCCCGGCCGCGCGTTGAACTCGAAGTGGGCGTTCGCGAAGAAGCATCGGCCGGGCAGGATCTCGGCCTCGTAGAAGTCGAGCCGCCGGTTGTGGACGCCCCACAGCCGGCGCACGCCTCGCGGTTCCTTGAGAGCGGGCCGGATCACCTGATCGGTCCACTGGGCGCGCGCGTGCTCGATCACGGCGAGCTGCAGCGCTTCCTTGGACCGCCAGTGCGCGAACAGCCCCGACTTGCTCACGCCGAGCGCATCGGCAATCTGACTGAGCGAAAGCCCGTCCAGCCCGGCCGCCGTCGTCAACCACAAAGCCCGATCCAGCACGGCGACGCGTGTTCGCTCGCCCCGCATCAACCTACCGTCCGGTGCCATGCCGTAGACCCTACAAAACGACCGACCGTTCGTAAACATTGCCGGGTGTTGACTGCACCACCCCGCAGTCAACATGTACGCAGTCGTCCACGTGTATGCATCGGCACCCTCGGAAGGGTCAACATGTGCAGACGTCGCCTCAACATGTCCACGCATCAACTCGTCAACATAAACGCGTCAACATGAACAGGCGTCCCGAACCGGCGCTCACATGGATGCGGTGTCCCGGGCCGGCGTCAGTGTGGACGGCATGTTTGAGCGGCCGTCAACATCGTCCGGGCTCCGGACCCGCGTCAACGTGGACGGGTCGTCTTCGACCGGCGTCGATGTGGGCGGGGTGTTTGAGTGGCCGTCAACATCGTCCGGGCTCCGGACCCGCGTCAACGTGGACGGGTCGTCTTCGACCGGCGTCGATGTGGGCGGGGTGTTTGAGTGGCCGTCAACATCGTCCGGGGTCCGGACCTGCGTCGATGTGGGCGGGTCGTTTTGGGTCGGCGTCGATGTGGGCGGGGTGTTTGAGTGGCCGTGGACATGGTCGGGGGTTCGGACCTGCGTCGATGTGGGCGGGTCGTCTTGGGTCGGCGTCGATATGGACAAGCTGTTTGAGCGGGCGTCAACATGGGCCGGGGTCTGGGGCCGGCGTCAACATGGCGGCTCGTCGTCGACCGGCGGCTGTTTGAGTTGGCGTCAACATTGACGGGTCGTCTTTGGCCCGCGTCAATATGGACGTCCCGTACGGGCAGGAATCAACATGAACGAGAGTTGCCTGGGCTGCGTCAACATGGGCCTGCCGTCACAGCCGGAGGCGAAGTGGGCGGGCTGCGGGCTGGGTCTGTCCGGGCCGGCGCTCGTGGTGCGTCGACGTGAACAAGCCGCCCGCGGGGCTTGATCCGGGCGGGCGGCTGAACTGTGTGAGTTCGGGTTCAGTCGAGGGACGGGATCGTGGCCTTGCCCTTGTCGGCGATGACGAACGGGGTGTCGATGTCGGGCGTGCCCTCGCCGATCTGGACGGCGGCTACTCCGGTTCCGGTGCCGGCGATCTCGCCCGTCTCGTCGCGGATGATGAACGTGTCCTTGCCGGTGTAAATCGTGTAGGTGGGCTTTCCGTTCGACTCGCCCACCTTGCGGAAGCGGAACTGCTGGTCGGTCTTCGACGCGTCGCACGCCGTGGTGGTGACCGCAGCCGGCTGGCTTCCGGGGCCCAGCTTGGCCGAGAGGCAGTACGGCTCGCCGCCGTTGCGGAGCTTGGCGGTGCGGATCCAGTACCTGTCGCCGCCTGGGGTCAGGGGGGTGATCACGAAGAGGTCGCTGTCGCCGAACTTCTCGGAGAGGCCGATTTTGCCCTTCTGGACCACGCCGAGGGTGGCCTCGCTGTTCTTGGGGAGCAGGAGGACCTGGCGGGTGCCGCTGAAGACGCCGCTGCCGCCGCCGCTGCCCTTCGAGGGGGCTTTGGTCGCCTTCGAGGTGGGCGAGGACGAGGTCGGCGCGTCCGAAGGCGTGGGCGAGGAGCCGAAGTCGGTGGACGCGCTGGGAGTGCTCGTGGAGGCGGGCCCGCCGGCGGCCGTCGGTTCCTGACCGGCGCAGGCCGAGGTCAGAAGCAGCCCGGACAGGACGGCGGCGGCGGGCACGAGCCGGGAAATGTTGTGCACGAGCTTCTCCTCACGGTGGCGACTTGCGTTGCTGAGGAGAAGCTTTCCCGTCGCGGCGCCGTGGGGGAGGCGGGTGCCCCGTTCATGGCATCAACGGGGGAGATCCATCGATCATGGGGCGACGCCACCCTGAAATGGCCGAGGACAGCAGCGGCGCAACCGGCCGGGGCGCGGCGGTGAACCCAGCCGGGTTGCGGCGGTGGACTCAGCCGGGTTGCGGCGGTGGACTCAGCCGGGTTGCGGCGGTGGACCCAGCCTGGGCGCGGCGGCGGACCCAGCCGGGGTGCGGCGGTGGACCCAGGCTGGGTGTGGCGGAGCCGGCGGGGTGCGGTGGACCCGGCCGGGTGTGGCGAAGGAACCGGCCGGGTGGCGGGGGAAACCGGGTGTCAGGGCTTGCGGCCGACTGCCCCGTACGCCTCGATGGGCTCGATGCCGTCGCCGTCGGGGCGCCACTCGCTGATCTGGGTGAGGCCGGGCTCGATCAGCTCGAGGCCTTCGAAGACGGTGGCCAGCTCGGCGGGGCTGCGCAGAATGTAGGGCACCCCGCCGCTCTGGGCCAGCCTTTCCGCGCCCTGCACGACCGCCTCGGAGGTGTCTGTGCCGTCCCAGAAGACCAGGTAGCTGCCCGAAGGAACGCGCTCCATGACAGTGCCGACGATTGAGCGGATCACCGACAGGTCGGGCTCGTAACCCATGACGCCCATGAACATGACGGCGACCGGCTCGTCGAAGTTGAGCGACTGCTCCGCCTCGGCCAGGATCTTTTCGGGGTCGTGGTAGTCGGCGTGGACGTACGTCGTGTCGCCCTCGGCCGTCGTGCCGACCAGCAGGGCCCGTGCGTACGCGAGCACCATCGGGTCGTTGTCGACGTAGACGATTTTGGACTCGGGGGCGATGCCCTGAGCCACCTCGTGCGTGTTCTGCATCGTCGGCAGGCCGGTGCCGATGTCGAGGAACTGGCGCACGCCCAGCTCGGCGGTGAGGGCGCGGACGACCCGGATCAGGAACTTGCGCGACTGGCGCGCCATCACCACGATCTCGGGGTAGACCTGGGCCACGGCGTCGCCGGCGGCGCGGTCGGCGGCGAAGTTGTCCTTCCCGCCCATCCAGTAGTTCCAGATGCGCGCCGCGTGGGGCACGTCGGGCTGCAGGTCGGCGGGGGCCTCGTGGTCCGTCATGGGGAAGTTTCTATCGGCCTGCCAGGCGTAACGCAAGCGCCCACTGTGGATCATCGCCGGCGTCCGGAGGGCGTCGTCAGAGAGCGTCCAGGTCGGCGATGACGCCCTTCAATATGTCAGGGGTGCGGGCCGGTGGGGCCGCCTCGATGATGAGCCGCCCGAAGGCCGCCGCGTAGTTGTCCACGTCCTCGCGTTTGTCGAGGTAGAGCGCGCTGGTCAGGTGCTCGATGTAGACGACGTCGTCGAGCTCTTCGTGCGGGAAGCGCAGGATGCTGAACGCGCCGCCGGCCGCCGCGTGCCCGCCGGAGTCGAACGGGATCACCTGCAGCCGTACGTTGGGGTTCTCGCAGGACTGCAGGAGCGAGACGATCTGCTCGCGCATCACTTCCTTGCCGCCGATGAGCCGGCGCAGCACCGCCTCGTCGAGCACCGCCCAGAACGTCGGCGAGTCGGGCCGCTCGAGGGTCTCCTTGCGGGTCATGCGCAGCTTGGCCAGCCGTTCGACCTCGTGCTGGCTCGGGTTGGTGTGCGCGAGCCGGATGACCGCGCTGGCGTACGCCTCGGTCTGCAGCAGCCCGGGGACGAACTGGATCTCGTACGTCCTGATCAGCTCCGCGGCCTGCTCGAGGTCGAGATAGCTGTGGAACCAGCTTTCCAGCACATCCCCGTACGTGTGCCACCAGCTGGGCGAGTTGGCCGCCTTGGTCAGCTCGAGGAGGCGTTCGTGCTCGCCCGGGTCCTCGACGCCGTAGAGCAGCAGCAAGTCGGTCACGTCGCGCGCCTTGAAGCCGACGCGTCCCAGCTCCATGCGGCTGATCTTGGATTCGGACGCGCGGATGCGATAGCCGGCGGCTTCCCGGCTCACCCCGGCGGCGAGGCGTAACTCGCGCAGGCGGGCGCCCAGCTGGAGCCGACGCACGGTCGACCCGCCGATGTCCCCACGCCCGGTCACGCTGACCTGCTTATCAAAGTAGCGACCGGTCCGCTACGACTCGCGCCCGGCGGCGCGGTTCCCACGGCCGCGAACGGCCCCCGCAACGCCAAAGTCCAGCCTGGAAAGATCGTCTGTCACGCGAACATCCTCACCTCGGTGGACCCCAGCGTCCAGTGTGGATCCTCTACGTCCGGCAAACGCGATCATAGCGATCACCGGGCACGGACAGTACCGCACCCAGGGTCGCTTTGCCCCTGCTCTCCGGCCGTTTTGTTCCGGCGGATCGGCCACTGGCGCGGGACGGCTACTCGTGCGGAAGCAGGTGCCGCCAGGTCGCGGCTGTAAAATGCATCGGCCCTTGTCGATAGGCCCGCAACCGTTTCGCGAGCTTTCCCCGTACGGCTCGAGCCTGCTCGCCGTGCAGCCGGAGCTCGAGATCGGCCGGTATCGGAATTCCGACAGGCCACGGAGTCGCGTCGACCGGCTCGAAATCCAGGCGAACCGCGGCGAGCAGAACGGCATTGGGCCGCCAGGGTTCACCGCGCAGCACCTTGCGTCGCAGATCCTGTACGTGGGCGGCCAGCTCGTGGAGCGCTGGAGGATAGGCGCGAGCGGGGTCGCCGTCACCCCAACCGCTCAGTTCGGCGCTGAGCCAGGTGCCCTCCTCATCCCGTACGCGCAAATGGTCTCGGGGTTGATCGCGGCCCGCGGGCAGGAGCGGATCGCGTCGCGTGTGGCGGGGGTCGCGCAGAACGGCGACGGCGTGGGCGCGCAGGGACTCGGCCTCCCGGTCCCGTAGCCGCAGGCTGGCCGAGGCCTCGGCGTAGGCGGTGTCATCGGCGTAAACAGCCAGTGGCGGCGGCGTGAGGACGAGCTCGCCGGGGAAGAAGAAGCCGGCCGGCCGGGCCCATTCGAAGACCGGCGGCCGTACGGCGGCACGCGCGGCCGATCCGGTGAGTCCGGCTACTGCGGCCGCGCCACCGGCGGACAGAAACGCCCTGCGGTCCATGAGGTGCGACGTTATCCGGGCAAATCGCCCAGTGTTGCCGTGTTCGCGAACTTCACCTCAACTGTGAGCGTCGGCTCGCAACGAGAGCACTGCTCTTGACGATCGCCCCATTCGGATGTGATCGTCGTTCCTTAGGAAGAGCACTGATCTCGAACGGGAGCGCCTGTCATGGTGGAGCATGTGGTCATTGGGGCCGGGTCGATCGGCACGAGCGTCGCGAATCTGCTCGTCGAACGCGGCGAGCGGGTACGCGTGATCACCCGGAGCGGGTCGGGTCCCGAGCATCCGCTGGTCGAGCGGACGCCCGCGGACGCCTCCGACGCGCGGCGGCTGACCGAGCTGACCCGCGGCGCAAAGGTGATCTACAACTGCTCGAACCCGCCTGACTACACGCAGTGGGAGCGGCTGCTGCCACCCCTGCAGACGGCCGCCGTCGCCGCTGCCCGGGCGAACGACGCCGTCCTGGCCGGCACCGGCAGCCTCTACGCGTACGGGGCGCAGCCCGGCGGCCACATGGACGAGCACACGCCGATGACCGCAACCGGGCACAAGGGACGTCTGCGCAAGCGACTGTGGGAGCAGGCCCTGGCCGCCGGCATCCGGACGTTCGAGGCGCGCGGCTCCGACTACGTCGGCAGGAACGCGGTCAGCCTGTACTCGCTGGTGCTGGGCCCGGCGATGGAGAAGGGGCGCCCGGCCTTCGTGCCGGGGCGGACGGACATGCCGCACACGTTCACCTACAACGGCGACATGGCCAGGACCCTGGTCACGCTCGCCCAGGACGAGAGGGCGTGGGGCCGTGCGTGGCACGTGCCGTCGCCGCCGGCCGTGACGATCCGCGAACTGGCGCGGCTTTATGCCGAGGCCGCGGGAAAACCGCCGATCCGCCTGGTCCCGCTGCCGCGCTTCGTGTTGCACGCGGCCGGGGTGGTCGTTCCGATCATGCGCGAGATGGCCGAAATGGATTACCAGTGGTACGCGCCGTTCCGGCTGGACGCGACCGAGACGGCCCGCACGTTCGGCCTGACCGCCACCGCCCTCGAGGTCGCGGTGCGGGAACAGGTCGCCGGGGGATAGCGCACAATGACTCCGTGCGTGAAGTGGTGGACGGCGTCTTCGAATTGAGCCTCGGGTTCGTCAACATGCATCTGGTCGTGACCGACGACGGGGTGGTGCTGGTCGACACCGGGCTGCCCCGCAACTCCAAGCGGATCGACCGCGCGCTGCACCAGCTGCGCAAGCAGATCGGCGACGTCACCGCGGTGCTGCTGACCCACCACCACTTCGACCACACCGGGAACGTCGCCGACCTGCGCCGCCGCTCGGGCGCGCGGGTGTTCGCGCACGCGGCCGACGCGCCGGTCATCACCGGCGCGATCACCGGGCCCCAGCCGACCGGGCTGGCCAGGCTGGCGAGCCGGCTGATCGGCCGGGCCGAGCCGACCAAGCTCGACCAGTTGATCACCGGCGACGAGTCGGAGCCACTCACCGGATTCACGGCGCTGCACACCCCGGGGCACACCCGCGGGCACGTGTCGTTCCTGCTCGACCGGGCCGGCGGCGTGCTCTTCGCGGGCGACACGGCCTCGGGAACCCGCGACGGCAAGGTGGCGCTCGGCCCCACCCAGGTGTCGGCCGACCCGGCCGAACAGGGACGCAGCCTGGCGAAACTGGCGGCGTACGACTTCGAGCACGCCGTTTTCGGCCACGGCCGGGCCGTCTCGGGGCGAGCCGTCGAACGATTCCGGGAATACGCCGGAGAACAGCCTAAATGAGCTGGTGGATGCCGAGCGTGAAGGCGGGACGGCGGCCGTCACGCAGGGTCAGCAGCTCGCGGATCTGGGGCAGCGGCATCTCGGCCGCGCCGCCGCCGGACAGCGGATGCGTGCTCCTCGGCTCGGTGCGGCCCCCGCTGCCGCCGCGGCCCGGATAGACGTAGAGCCCGTGAGCCATGTCGGGGACGGCGTCGAGCGCGGCCGCGACCACGGGCAAGGCCCTGTACGCCGACCAGGCCTCGTCTGTGCGGAAGGCGATCTCGAACAGCACGCCCCACTGATGGAACGTCCACTCCCAGCGATAGGCGCCGTTGGTGACGGCCGCCTCGACCAGATTACTGCCGAGCGACTCGTGCCAGGCGCGCGCAGTGCCGCGGGGCCCGTCAAGGACCTCGATCGACCACCACCGCAACTCCATGAGTCGACTGTAGAACCGCCGGGGAGTTCGCAGGAGTGAATGCCGAAATCTGGCACATCCGTCCGCAATTGATCAGCGCCGCAACCGAAAGGATCGGGCGCTCGATTTCCGTTCTGCCCGGCCGGAAGGCGTGAATCCGTCGTCGGCAATAACGACACCGATCCGGTCATCTGCCGGGGATTCCGCATTCGCTGAGAACGGTCCCCGCCCGGGGCGCGGTCTCGGTCACCGTGATCGCGTTCAGATCCGGGCCGGTGGCGGCGGCGCCGGGCGTGATGACAATCCACCGGGAAAGTTCCACCGGCTGCCGGGGTGAGCTGCTTTTCACTCCGGGGGTTGTCCGTGCGGGCCGTCGCCGGGTCCTTTGTACGATCGAATGCCTCGTCTGGAACGGATCATCCGACTCGCTCAGGGGGCGTCGACATCGTGCAGCCGTACCGCATCTTCCGCATCACGGCCGTGGCCGAGGCGTTCTCGTGGGCGGGCCTGCTCGTCGGCATGTATTTGAAACGGGTCGCCGAGGTCACCGACATGGGTGTGTGGTTGTTCGGCCGGCTGCACGGGGCGTTGTTCGTCGCCTACATCGCGGCGGCGATCTGGGCGGCCCGGGCCGAGCGGTGGTCGTTGCCACGCACGCTGATCGGTCTGGCCGCGTCGATCCCGCCGTTCACGTCGATCGTGTTCGAGCGCTGGGTCGCCCGGCGCCGTCCGGCCGAGCAGCCGGGGGCGCAGCCGGTCGCCGGCTGAGCAGCGGCCTGTGGGTGGCCGGCGGGGAGCTGAGGGGCGCCCGGCGGGCACCCAGTGGGGAGCTGAGCGCGGTCTGCGGCAGCCCTCGGGGAGCTGAGCAGCGTCCGGCGGGCACTCAGTGGGGAGCTGTGTGGGGTCTGCGGCAGCCCTCGGGGAGCTGAGCGGGGCCCGGTGGGCACTCAGTGGGGAGCTGTGTGGGGTCTGCGGCAGTCGGCGGGGAGCTGAGCGGCGCCCGGTGGGCACCAGTGGGGAGCTGAGCCGGGGGCGTGCGGCGGCCGGTGGGGGCTGAGTCGGGGGTCCGCGGCGGCCGGTGGGGAGCTGAGTCGGGGGTCCGCGGCGGCCGGTGGGGAGCTGAGTGAGGGCCCGCGGCAGCCGGTGGGGGCTGAGCGAGGGCGCCGGGTGGCCAACGGGTAGCTGAGCGGGGCCTGCTGGCAGGCAGGGGAGAGCCGAGCGGCAGCGGCCGTCATCCGGAGGGAGCTGAGCGGGCCGGGCGGCTGGGCGCGCGGGCGGCGACCTTTCGTGCCCGCGGCGTCAGCCTCTCGGACTTGGCCGCGCCCGATTCAGCGTACATTTCGGGAATTTACGCTTTGCTCTTATCGGGCGGAACGGTTAGTCGCGCATCGCCCGTTCGGATGAACCCGGGGGCATCGTTTCAGCGAGGCGTTAAACGTCTTGTCGTGGCACCCGCGCGGCGGACATTGTCTTTCGGCCGGGTCGGCCACGAGCCGGGCCGACGTCAGGCAGTCGTTGTCGGATATGCCGTTATCGGGGGTGCATATCCGGACTGCCGGAATCGTCGGCGCGCTCGTGGCGACACCCGCCCCTACCGTACGGCGCAGGAGCCCGTGCGGCCTTTGTCGTGTGCTGCTTCCGTCGTTGTCGCACCCGCCGGATAGACTCCCGCCGTGAATGTTTGCTGAACGGCAACTGGGGGCCCGACGTGCTGCGCATCCATTTCACGCCGGATGATGTCGGCCGCGTGCGGATCGCGAGTGAGCCTGATCCGATGTGGGAGACGATCTTCGGGGTGTGGCGGCTGCGCCGTCCCGGCCCCGAGCTGATCTACGGCCGCTGGCGTGGGCACGCGATCAAGGCCAGTCGCCGCGAGGACCTCGAACTGCTTCTGCCCCTGGTCCGCGGCGCGTACTACCCCGACTTCCTGACCCCGGCCGAGGGCGCGTCCGGCCTGTCGGCGGCCATCGAGGCGATCAAGTCGACCCCGATCACCCGGCTGCGCGACGAGCTGGAGGAGCTCGTGCGGCACGCCGGTCCCCAACCGTCGTGGATGAGCCGGCTGGCGGACGGCGACGTCGAGATGCTCGAGCGCCTGGCCAACGCGTTGCAGTCGCAGTACGACAGCACCCTCTCGCCGTTCTGGGGCGAGGCCCGCGCCCACATCGACGCCGAACGGTCCCGCCGCGCCCGGATCCTGCTCGACCAGGGCGTCGAGGGCCTGCTGGACAGTTACCGCCCGATGATGCGCTGGGAGCCGCCGGTGCTGGAGGTCGAGGCGCCGTTCGAGCAAACCCTGCAGCTCGACGGCCGGGGCCTGTTGCTCATGCCGTCCTATCTGTCGTGGGGAACGCCGGACACGCTGCGCGACACGACGCTGCCGCCGGTTCTGGTCTATCCGATCGAGCACGACCTGACCCTGCGCCCCGGGCTGCGGCCGGCCGACGGTGCGTCGCTGGCCGCGTTGATCGGGCGCACGCGCACGTCGCTGCTCGAGTCGCTGGGCGGCGGGCGTACGACGTCCGAGCTGGCGCGCCGGGTCGGGGTGAGCGCCGCATCGGTCAGCCAGCACACCGCGGTGCTGCGCGAGGCCCGGCTCATCCAGACCAGCCGGGCCGGCAAGGCCGTCGTGCACACCTTGACCCCGCTGGGCCGGGCGCTCCTCGGCGAGGTCTCCTGATCCCCCTTACCATCAAGTGATGCAGATCACTCGATGAGGGGGCGAGACTGCCATGACCGACGCACCCGCCAAGACCGACGTCGACAATCGCCTGCTCGGTGGGGCCACCTACCGCAGCCTGGGCGAACAGCAACTGTCCCCGGCCGAGGAGCGGTTCGAGCGGGGCCGCCGTACGGTCGGCCTCTTCCTCGCGCCGGCCGTCGTGATCGTGTTCCTGGCGTTGCCGTTGAGCATCCCACCCAGCCAGCAGGTGCTCGGCGGTCTGCTGCTCGGCGTGATCGTCCTGTGGGTGACCGAGGCGGTCCCGATCCCCATCGGCGGGCTGCTCGGCGTCGCCCTGATCGTGGTGTTCGGGGTGGCCGAGGCGAGCGACGTGCTGGCGCCGTTCGGCTCGTCCACCGTGTTCACCTTCATCGGCGCCTTCATCCTCGCGCAGGCCATGCTCAAGCACGGGCTCGCCCGCCGCTTCGCGTTCCGCATCCTGTCGCTGCCCGGCGTCGGCCGCTCGACCGCGCGCGTCATCGTCGCGTTCGGCGTCGTCACGTGCCTGCTGTCGGCGTTCGTCTCGAACACCGCCACCGTGGCCATGCTCTTGCCCACGGCGCTGGGCATCCTCTCGGTCATCGCGAAGCTGCTGCAGGACCGAGGCCTGGTCGAGCCCGGTTTCGACCCGACCCGGCTGCGGGTGGGCGCGGCGCTCATGCTGATGCTCGCGTACGGGGCCTCGGTCGGCGGACTGCTCACCCCGGTCGGCTCGCCCCCGAACCTGATCGGGCGCGGGCTGATCGAGGAGGCCACCGGCGAGCGCATCTCGTTCGCGCAGTGGATGGCGGTCGCCGGGCCGATCTGTCTTCTGATGTTCGTCGTGCTCGCGATCGTCCTGCTGCTGCTCAACAAGCCCGAGATCCGGCGCATCGAGGGTGTCGAGGATTACGTTGCCTCGCAGCGCGCGAGCCTGGGCCGGTTCTCGGCTGCCGAGCGCAACACGTTGATCGCCTTTGTCGTCACGGTCGGGCTCTGGATCTTCCCGGGCATCGTCGCCGTGGTCGCGGGCACCGAGTCGGCCGTCTACGACACCGTCAGCGCCCGGCTCAACGAGGGCATCGTGGCGGTGCTGGGCGCGTCGCTGCTGTTCCTGCTGCCGACGTCGTGGCGATCGCGGGAGTTCACGCTCAACTGGAGCGACGCCGCGCGGATCGACTGGGGCACGATCGTGCTGTTCGGCACGGGCATCATCTTCGGCTCGCTGCTGGCCGACACCGGCCTGGCCGAGACGATCGGGCGGTCGAGCGCCGACGCGCTCGGGCTGGGCGGGACGTTCGCCATCACCGCGTTCGCCGTGATCCTGGCGATCGTCGTGTCGGAGACGACCAGCAACACCGCGTCGGCGGCGGTCGTGGTGCCCATCATCATCCCGATCGCGGCCGCGGCCGGGGCTGATCCGCTGGTGCCGGCGCTGGCGGCCACGTTCGCGGCGTCGTTCGGCTTCATGCTGCCGGTCTCGACACCCCAGAACGCGGTGGTCTACGGCTCGGGCATGGTGCCGATCACCACGATGATCCGGTCCGGGGTCTCGTTCGACGTGCTCGGCGCGATCATCATCCTGCTCCTGCTGCCCCTGATGGTCGCCGCCGTGGGCCTCGGCTGACCCGCACGGAGGGGGCCGGCTCCCGACCGGCGCGGTGGGCGGTGGTGGGCCCGTTGCTGGAGGCGTGGAAAGCGAGGCATCCGTCGGTGCCGGGGCATCAAGGGCCGCTACTCGTTGCGGGAGATCCTCAACTCGATCCTCCATCAGAACCGGACCGGTTGTCAGCGGGCGTACCTGTGCGCTGACGCGCGTCACGCCGGTGCGGTGATGGATGTGATCAGATTCGTCACGATGCTCTGGGCCCGTGCGCAGGCATCGGCCACCTGGTCCGCCGGTACGGGACGGCTGAGTGCGAATCCCTGGGCATAGTCACAGTTCATCGCCCGCAGAGAGCGCAGCGCGTCGAGGTCCTCAACCCCTTCCGCCACGACCGAGAGGCCGAGGTTGTGACCGAGGTCGATGGCGCTGCGGACCATGACGGCGTCCGGCGTCGTGCCGGACAGGTCGCTGCCGAGGTCCCGGACGAACGTCCTGTCGATCTTCAACTCGTCGGCCGGGACGAGACGGAGTTGCACCAGCGAGCTGAAGCCCGTGCCGAAGTCGTCGACCGACACGCTGATGCCGTGTTCGCGGACCTCGCGTATCGCGCTGACGGCACGGTCCGGATCGGCCATGATGCTGGTCTCGGTGAGCTCGAGGCGGAGCAGGTGCGGCGGGAGTCCCGCGTCACGCAGTGCCGCCAGGATCACGGCGGTGAAGTCCGGATCGATGAGGCACCGGGGTGACACGTTCACCGCGACGGCGTAGGGGAGTCCTTCGGCGAGCCACCTCGCCCCTTGCCGTACCGCCTCGCCCAGCAGGTGGTAGGTCAGCCGGACCTCCAGGCCGCGTTGCTCGGCGATGGGCAGGAACGTGGCGGGTGGGAGAAGCCCTCGCTCCGGGTGCTGCCAGCGGACGAGCGCCTCGACCGAGGTCGCCGCGCCGTCGGACAGGCGCACCTGCGGCTGGTAGTGCAGCTGCAGCTGGGCCGCGGGGTCGCCGGTCTCCAGCAGGGTCCGCAACTCGGCGAACAGCTGCATCCGTTCCGGCATCTCGGTGTCCGTGTCGACGTCGTACACCTCAACTCCACCGCCGTTGGCCTTCGCGCGGTACATCGCCGCGTCCGCGTGCCGCAGAAGTTCGTCCTCGCCGGTGCCGTGCATCAGGCCGAACGCGAGGCCGAGGCTGCCGCTGACGGCCGCGGGGCGACCGTCGAGCAGGAAGTCCCGGCGCAGCTCCTCGACGAGTTGTCCAGCGGTCTCGCGCGCGGCCGACACGGTGGCCACCCGCGGTAGCAGCACCGCGAACTCGTCGCCGCCGAGGCGTGCGACGACGCCGTCGGCGCCGACCGCATCGGACAGGCGGCGGCCGGCCTCCTGCAGGACCTGGTCCCCGGCGTGGTGGCCGAGAGTGTCATTGACAGCCTTGAAGCCGTTGAGGTCGACGATCATCAGCGCGACGTGCCGGTCGCCGCCGGGAAGGAGCCCGGCCAGGGCGACTTTGGTCCGGCTGGCAAACAGTGTCCGATTCGCGAGGCCCGTCAGAGGGTCGTGCAGTGCCTGCTGGCGGCTGGCCTCGGCCTGCTCGACCAGCCTGCGTTGGTGTCCGAGAACGATGCGCAGAACGATGGCAGCGAGTGTCAGGCCGACTCCGAAGCCGACCACGATACCGATC
Source organism: Paractinoplanes brasiliensis (assembly GCF_004362215.1). NCBI lineage: Bacteria > Bacillati > Actinomycetota > Actinomycetes > Micromonosporales > Micromonosporaceae > Paractinoplanes > Paractinoplanes brasiliensis. The sequence goes on from NZ_SNWR01000002.1 coordinate 561,255, forward strand.
AGAAGCCGCAGCTGGGTCAGGCGCAGCTGCTCGACCTGCTTCTGGGCAGCCTCATGGACAGTGCGCGACACCTCGTCGATGTCGTCCTGCAGGATGTAGAACGCCGGCGTGACCTCCAGGCGGTCGAGCCGGATATGGGTGGAGTCGCTCTCGGCGATGAGGGTCATCTGCCGTTCGGCCAGCGCGTGGAAGTCGTCGTGCTCGGCCCGCAAGCGCAACGCGTCCTCCCGGGTCTGTCCCGGACCGGTCGCGGCGAGCTCGGCAAGCAGGTCGTCGGCGGACTTCCCGACCTGGTCGAAGCGTTGTTTGACGGCGACGGACGGCTCGATCTGGTAGTGTCTGAGGTTCACCTCCTCCATCGCGATCGCGATGCGCGTCTCGGAGAACAGCGCGTCGATCTTCAGGACATGGCTCTGTTGCTCGGTCGCCCGGGTGGTGTGCACGGTTCCCTGGATGACGTAGGCGGCCAGGGCCAGCAGAACTGCCCCCAGCGCGGCGGTCATCGCGACGCTGCGGCCCTGCCGAACCGCCGTCCCCGGGGCAGCCGCATCTCCACCCCTGGACCTCCACCTGATCACGGCATTCTTTTCGGCAGCGAATCGGCGAGTTGAAGGCACCTGGGCTCAGGTTGGTGCGGGCCCGGCCGACATGAAGTCCTGAAGGCCGATCTGGGGAGTGCCCATGCGCAGCAGGCTGTTGATCCTTGTCGCCGTGACGGCCGTGCTCACCGCGTCCGCCGGATGCAGTGGCAGCGGTTCCGCCACCGGCGAGAACGCGGCGAAACCCGGTCCCATTCTGCTGGGCACGCTGCTGCCGCTCACCGGGCGCAGCAGCCCCTCGGGGGAATCGATGCGCAACGGTGCCCAACTGGCCGTCAACGAGGCCAATGCGGCCGGTGGTGTCCTTGGCCGCCAGGTCGAACTGGTCGTCGAGGACGACGCCTGTGACCCAGGGACCGCCGTCACCGCCGCGCGGAGGATTGTCGACCGTGATATCGCCGCCTCGGTCGGCGGTTATTGCAGCAGCGCGACAGTGCCCACCCTCAAAATCTTGCGCGCTGCCGGGGTACCGATGATTGTGGCGCAGTCGAACTCCACCGACCTGCTCGCTCCCGGCTACGACAGCGTCTTTCTCATCTGTGGAACGGTCACCGCCGAGGCCGCCTTCGCCGTCGGCTGGATGAAGCAGCTGGGCGCGCGCCGCCTGGCGGTCGTCGACGACGGCACCAGCTTCCCGGCAACGCTCGCCGCGTCGACGATCAGCGAGGCCAAACGCACCGGCGATCCGGCCCTGGTGGCCGAGTTGCACCTGAGCCAGGGCGCACCGAGTTACGCCCGGGCGGCTCAGGCCGTGATCACGAGCAAGGCCGACGTCGTCTACTACACCGGCTACTACGGCGAAGCCAACCAATTCATCAAGGACCTGCGGACCGGCGGATACCGCGGAAAGATCGTCGTCGGCGACGGGGCCACCGACGGCCCTCTGCTGGCCAACCTCACGGCGGAAGAGCGCCGGGGCGTGTACGGCACCGCCCTGCTCTTCCCCGAATTCATGCCGGAGCTGAAGGACTGGTCGCAACGCTATCAGTCGGCCTTCGGCTCGGCTCCCGGCTCCTCGACGGTGGAGGCGTACGACGCCGTCAACGTCGCCCTCGACGCGATCAAGCGCGCCGGCACCGTCGCTCACGAGGCAGTACGCGAAGCCATCAGCACCACGAACATGCAAGCGATGTCCGGTCCAATGAGCTTCAACGCCGACGGCACCCGCACCCAGCCGAAGTTCCTCCTGCTGCGGGCCGAGAAGGACGGTTTCCAGCTCGAACAGGCGTCCTCCGGCTGACGGCGAACCGCCCTTCCGACGGGCCCCGGCGGCCGCCCGGGGCAAGAACCTCAACGCCCGCTCGACCTCAACGAGTCCACGGCCACCCGCTGGTGCGCGCGGCGGCGCTTGTCCACGAGGCGAGCGGCCCGGTGATCCATCGCGCGGCCGTTCTGACCGGCCGGTCGATTCCCGGGGAAGTTGCGACGGTGCACTGAACAACGCCTGCACGATTCCATTCAGTAAATGTCAAGTCGATCTCGCCACCCTTGTTCAAAAGGGAGCGCACATGACTGACATTGAGGAAGCCGACGTCGTCGTGATCGGCTCGGGAATGGGCGGTCTCGCGGCGGCCCGGGCCATCGCGCAGTTCGGCGACCGCCGCGTGCTGATCCTCGAACAGCACTACACGATCGGCGGAATGACCCACGAATTCACCCGCGCGGGGCAATACCATTTCGGAACCGGGCTGCATTACATGAGCGCGGACGCCGGGCCGTTCCTGGAATTCATGACGGACGGGCGGGCGCAACTGTCGCCGCTGCCCGCCGACTACGACGTTCTGCACTTCCCCGAGTTCGATTTCGCCGTGCCGGCCACCTGGGAACGGTTCCGTTCGCGCCTGGTCGAACATTTCCCGGACGAAACTGCTGCCATCGACGCCTTTTTCCGCACCACCCGGCGAGCGATGATCGGGCTGGCCGCCCGCAACGTCCTCGCTTCGTTTCCGGCCGCTGTGCGTAACGTCGGCACGCCTCTGGTCCGAACGCTGTTCCCGGCGGCATACCGATCGGTGTCCCATCAGGTCTCCCGCAGCTTTCGCGACCCGCGGCTACGTGCCATTTTCGCCGCCCGATGGGGCCTTTACGGAACGGCGCCGCGGTCGAGCGCGTTCGGCTATCACGCCGCCGTTCCCCTGACCTTCTTCATGAACGGCACCGCCCATCCGGTCGGCGGTCCGGCCGAGCTGGGCCGGATCATCGTGGAGATCCTTCAGCGGTACGGCGTGCAGGTGCGCCCACGGCAACGCGTCATCGAAGTGCTGGTCGAGAGGGGCCGGGTAACCGGCGTGGACGTCGAGGACACCGCCGGCGGGCGCCGCTACCGGGTGCGTTCCGGCACTGTGGTCTCGGCGGCCGGCGTGCGGAACACGTACGCTCTCAGCCGGCAGAACCGGCGGCTGGAGAAGCTGCCGGCGGAGATGTCGGCCCTGATGTTGTTCATCGGGTTGAAGCGGTCGCCGGTGGAATTCGGGCTCGGCGGCGAGAACCACTGGCTCATGCCCGACCTCGACGGCGACGGCACGCTGTACGTCTCCTTCCCCTCGCTCAACAATCCGGCCGCCCGGCACCACACGATGGAGGCACTCGAACTCGTCGCCCCGGACGTCGTCGAGCAATGGCGTGGAACGGCCGCGAACGATCGGCCCGAGAGCTATCAGGAGTTCAAGCAGCGGCTCGCGGAAAGGCTCCTCACCCGTCTGGAGCAGCAATGGCCCGGCCTGCGTGAGGAAATCGGCTTCACCGAGCTCGCGACCCCGCTGTCGTTCGAGACGTACCAGAACAGTGTCCAGGGATCCTTCTACGGCCTCGCGGCGACACCGCAACGACTGCGTTCGTCGGTGGCCGGCTGCCGCACCCCGGTCAAGGGCCTGTTCGTGGCGGGGCAGGACGCGTGGGGCTCCGGCGTGGTCGGTGCGCTGGCCGGTGGGCTGATGGCAGCGAACGCGGTGCTGAAACCGCGGCAGCTCGGCGCCCTGTGGGGCGCCATCCGGAAAGGGCCGCCGACTCGCGATCCGGCCACGCCGTGGCAGGGCTATCTGCGCGTGACCGCGATCGAAGAATTGAGCCCTACCGTACGGCGTTTCCGTCTCGCATCGCTGGATTCCGGGCCGTTGCCGTTCACCTTCATCGCCGGCCAGTATCTGAAACTCGAGCTGCCCGTGGCGGTCGAGCCGATCGAACGGTCGTACTCGATCTGCACCGGACCCCAGCAAACCGCATTCCTGGACATCGCGGTCCGGCGGGAACCGGATGGGCTCGGCTCGGTCTTCCTGCACCAGGAGGTGAAGACCGGACAGGCGCTGCGAGTAAGTGGTCCGCACGGCGAGTTCACCTGGAACGGCGGCCCGGGGACCGAGACGCTGCTGCTGATCAGCGGTGGTGTCGGGATCACCCCGCTGATGAGCGTGCTGACCGCGGCCGCCGACGCCGGCCACCGCGGCCGGATCGTGCTGCTGGCCAGCTTCCGGGCCGAGAACGAGGTGCTCTTCGGCCCGGAACTGGCAGCTCTGCGGCACCGGCTGCCGGGCCTGGTGGTGAAGTTCGTCGTCACCGAGTGGTACGGCCGCATCGACGCGACCGAGCTGATGCCCTACGTGGACGGTGCCACTCGCGTCCACCTGTGCGGACCGGCGCCGATGATGCAGGACCTGATCGGGGCTCTGGCCGCACTGCGGGTGCCGCGGAAAGGCATTCACACCGAGGCGTTCGTGTCGGGAAGTGGCGGCCGGACCCGACGGGAACGAGCCCACGCGGTGGCCCTCGCGGCGGCGGCGAGCGGCGTCACGACGTACACGATCGACCTGGCCGGCGGCGGGACGGCTTTCCCCTGCCACCCCGGCCAATCGGTGCTCGACGCGGCCAACACCGCGGGCGTGCCCCTGCCCCAGTCGTGCGGGGAGGGCTCCTGCGGTACCTGCCGGGTGCGGGTGCTCAGCGGCGACTTCGAGACCGACAGCCGGGGCTTGTTGTCGGCGGCCGAGATCTCCGCGGGATGGCTGTTGGCCTGCCAGACCTTACCCACCAGCAACGTGACGATCTCTCCGGAGGCATTCTGATGACCACTCGCCGTTCTCTTCTCGCCGGATCCGCCGCTGTCACCGCCGGTGCCCTGCTCAACGCCCCGGCCGCGCACGCCGCAACCGTCCCGCCCCGGACCAAGCCGACTGTCGTGCTCGTTCACGGCGCGTTCGCCGACGCGTCCGGCTGGAACGGCGTCGCCGAGCGGCTGCTGCGCGGCGGCTACCCGGTGATAGCGCCGGCGAACCCGCTGCGTGGCGTGTCGGCCGACGCCGCATACCTGGCCGACGTCCTGGCCACCATCGCTGGTCCGACGGTGCTGGTGGGCCACTCGTACGGCGGGATGGTCATCACGAACGCCGCCGGCCGCAACCCGAACGTCCGCGCGCTGGTCTACGTGGCCGCGTTCGCACCCGACCAGGGGGAGAGCCTGATCGACCTCCAGAACCGCAGTCCCGGAACCCGGCTGACCGAGGCGGCCCTCGACTTCCGGCCGTACGGGGAGGGGCTCGTCGACGCGTACATCAAGGCCAGCGCGTTCCCTGGTGTCTTCGCCGGCGACGTGCCCGCGACGACCGCCCGGCTGATGTGGGCCGGCCAGCGACCGGCCGACCTGCGTGCCCTCGGCGAGCCGTCCGGAACGCCGGCCTGGACCAGCATCCCCTCCTGGTACCTCGCCGCCCGGAACGACCAGGTGCTGCCGATCGCCGCGCAGCGGTCCATGGCGAAGCGGGCCGGTGCACGAGTACGGGAGGTCGGCGCCTCGCACGTCGCGATGATCTCCCAACCGGCCGCCGTCGCCGATCTGATCAAACTCGCCGCCTGCTGAGCCGGCCCGACCATGCATCAGCGCGCCTATGAAGGCCAATGCGCTCTCGCGGAGAACGGGCACGGCGTCGTCAGAGCGCCGAGGCTGACCCTGGTCGCGCTGGCGCTGGGGACCTTCGCCATCGGCACCGGCGAGTTCGGCAGCAACGGCATCGTCCAGCTGTTCGCGTCCGACCTCGGCGTGTCGCTGCCCACCGCGACGTCCGCGATCACCGCGTACGCGGTCGGCGTCGTCATCGGCTCCCCGGCGATCACCCTGCTGGCGGCCCGGGTCAACCGGCGCACCCTGCTGCTGGGCCTGATCGTGCTGTTCCTGGCCGGCAACGCCCTGTCCGCGATCGCCCCGAACCTGGCGCTGCTGATCGTCGCCCGGTTCGCCGCCGGAAGCGTCCAGGGCGCGTTCTTCGGCGCCGGCGCCGTCGTCGCCGGTTACGTGTACGGCCCAGGCCGGGGCGGCAAGGCGTTCGCCACCGTGATGGGCGGGCTCACCGTCGCCACCATTGTCGGCTCGCCGCTGGCTACCGCCGTCGGCCAACACGCCGGCTGGCGCGCCATGTACTGGACAGTGGTCGCGCTCGGTGTGCTTGCCGGGTTCGCCCTGGTGGCCTGGCTGCCCCGCAGCGGCGACCTGCACGGCGGCTCGATCACCGGCGAACTCGGCGGTCTGCGCCGCGCCGGCGTCTGGTTGATGGTCGCGGTGGCGGCGCTCGGCATTTCCAGCATCTTCGCGGTCTACACCTTCATCGGCCCCTTCGTCACTGAAGCGGCCGGCCGTGACGCGTCACTCATCCCGGTTGCCCTCGCCGTCTTCGGCCTCGGCATGGCGGCCGGGAACCAGGTGGGCGGGCGCGTCGCCGACCGCTCCGTCAACGGCGGACTGATCCTCGGGTACGCCGCGACGCTGATCCTGCTCGTACCGATCGGCGTGGCCGGGAGCAACCTGGCCGTGCTGCTGCCCTGCCTGTTCGGTGTCGGCGCGAGCATGATGGTCGCGATCCCGACGGTTCAGGTCCGGCTGACCGGCTTCGCCCCGGACGCGCCCACCCTGATGGGGGCGGTCAACCTGGCCGCGCTCAATCTTGCCAACTCGCTCGGCGCGATCGGCGGCGCGCTGACTCTCGACGCCGGCTGGGGAGCGCTGTCCACCGTCTGGGCGGGGTTCGTGCTCACCTCGGCCGGTTTGCTTCTGTACGTCGTCACGGTCGGCCGCGTGAGGCCTGCGCCCGACTCCTCCCCGCCTCGATTCGACAACCAAGGGAGCCCGCGATGGCTACTCGAGTCACCCGCCGGACCGTCGACCTCTCCGCCTACCCGGACCTCGTAGTGGTCTATCTCGGCATGCGCGTCAACCGCATCACTGGTCTGCGGACGCTGCTGGGCTACGGCCCGCAGATCGGCCGGTCCGCGAGCCCCGAGCCGGACGGGCTGCTGCGGCACGAGTCGCTGCTGTGGTCGCTGTTCCCCATGCACGTGGGCATCCGCCAGTACTGGCGTGACCTGCCGTCCCTGCTGGCGTGGGCCCGATCCGAACCGCACAGGTTGTGGTGGCGTGGCTTCCTGCGTGACAGCGGCGGCACCGGCTTCTGGCACGAGACCTACCTGATCCGCGGTGGGATGGAGGCGGTGTACGACGACATCCCGCACGACCGCGGCTTCGCCGCCTTCGCCCCGGTGCAGCCGGCGCGCGGCCCGATGTTCGGCTCGGCCGCCCGGGTCGGACGTCCCGAGGAGGCCACGGCCCCGGTCGTCACCGAGGCCGACCTCTACCCCTGAGGCCTGGCCTCCACGGCGGAGGCGGGCCGGGGCCGGCGCCGGGCCGGACCCGGTCATGGTGCGGCCGCGGGCCGGTCGTGACCGGGTACCGGCACGTCGAAGCAGTCGAGCACGACCGCGATGCTGCGCGGTGCGCCACCCGGCCTCGTCGCTCTATTGTTCCGCGATATGGACCGGCGTTCGCGCTCCTCTCTGTGCCTGGAGATCCTGGGCCCGCTGCGCATCTGGCGGGACGGCGTCGAGATCGACCCCGGACCACCCCAGCAGGCCGGCCTGCTTGCCGCTCTGCTGGCTTCCGCCGACCAGCGGGTCAGCACCAGCGAGCTGATCAGCATGGTCTGGGACGGCGACCATCCGGCGACCGCCGTCAATATCGTGCACAAGTACGTCGGCGCGCTCCGGCGGCTGCTCGAGCCCGCACTCCCCGCCCGCCAGGGCGGGTCCTACCTGCGACGGTCCGAGACCGGCTACGTTTTCGACCCGAGCGGTGGCACGCTCGACGTGGTCGAGTTCCGCAGGCTGGCGGCGTCGGCGAGGCAACTCGCCGGTGGGCAGGCCCTCGACGCCTACGCTGCGGCGCTGCGCTTTTGGCGGGGCCATGCGGGAGAAGGCCTGGCCCACACCGAGGCCACCACAACGCTCTTCGCCGCTCTCGACAACGAATTCTTCGAGGCCTGCGTCGCCGCCGCCCATCTCGCGGCCGAGAGCGGGCACACCGAGAGGCTGCTTCCGTCGCTGAGACTGGCCGCCACCATGGCGCCGTTCCACGAACCGGTGCACGCCTGCCTCATCGTCACCTTGGCCGCCGCGGGACGGCAGGCCGAAGCGCTGTCGATATTCGGAGCACTCCGCGCCCGGCTCGCCGAGGAACTGGGCACCGATCCTGGGCCGGCCGTTCTCGACGCCTATCAGCAGGTGCTGCGGCCGGTCCGCCGGCCGCGCGGAAACAACGCGGCCGGAAACGACGACGCGGCCGGAAACGACGACGTGGGCCTTGCCGCGATCGGGTGGACGGGCGCCGTCGGCGCCTCGGCAACGTCCGGCAGTCTGGTCGGCCGGACCTATGAGCTCGATATCGTGGGGCAGGCCGTGGCGGCCGCGATGTCCGGGGGCACCGGTCTCGTGCTGGTGGAGGGTGAGCCGGGAATCGGCAAGACCCGTCTCCTCGAAGAGGCAGCCGCGGCAGCGGCCGCTCGGCAGGGCACGCTGGTCGTCTGGGGACGTTGCCTGGAGGGCGACGGCACGCCGGCGATGTGGCCGTGGACGCAGATTGTCGGCGGGCTGATCGAGAACGTGACGTCCCCGGTCCGCCGGAAGAGCCTCGCCGGCGAGCTCGGCCGTCTCGTCCGGTCGCGTGGCGAGCGGCCGGAGATGCCGGACAGCGGGGCCCCGTTCCGGTTGTTCGAGGAGGTCACGGCCCTGATCGCGGAGGTCGCGGCCGGACGGCCGACCGTACTCGTGGTGGACGACCTTCAGTGGGCCGACGGTTCGTCCGTGCGGTTGCTGGGTCACCTCGCGACCAGGCTCCCCGGTGGCACCGCGGTGATCGGCGCGCTTCGTAACCGCGCGCCTGTTCCCGGCTCGGAGTTGACCAGGTTCCTCGCCACCGCCGGCCGGATGCCGAGCCACCGCCGGATCCGGCTCGCCCCGCTGGCACCGGGCGAGGTGGCAGAGCTCGTCCAGGGCCAGGTCGGTCATGATCCGGGGGTGGGCGTCGCGCAGCGGATTCACGCCCGCACCGGAGGCAACCCGTTCTTCGTTCACGAATTGTCCCGGCTGCTCGCCACCGACGAGGGAATCATCACCGCGGCCGCGGTGGAGCGGGCCGACGTGCCGGCGACCGTGCGCGACGTGGTCCGGGACCGCACCGCGCGGCTCGACCCGCAGGCCCTGGCCGTACTCGAGATCGCCGCGGTGATCGGCCGGGACGTGGAGGTCCGTCTGCTTGCCCGAGCGGCCGGCCTCCAGATCCGGGCGTGCGTCCTTCTCCTGGACACCCTGGATGCCCTCGGCCTGCTCGCGTTCCCTCCCGGCGATCCGTTCTCGCTGCGTTTCCCGCACGACCTGGTTCGCGAATCCGTCATCGCCGTCACGCCGGCCTCGATGGTTCCGCGGCTGCACCTGCGTGTCGCCGATGCGCTCGAAAACCTGGCTCCGGACACCGAAGCCGTCGCCGAGCGCCTCGCCCACCACCTCTGGGTCGCCGGTCCGCTCGCCGATCCGGCTCGGACGACAACCGCGCTCGTCTACGCCGGCCGCAGCGCGGCGGCGAAATCGGCGCTCGACGTCGCGGAACGGCAACTGCGCTCGGCCGCCTCGGTAGCCCGCGCGGCCGGCCTGGCAGAACCGGAGCTGTACGCGCTCAAGCAGCTCGCGGCGGTGGTGGGAATGCGGTCGTTGTACGGTGGCGCCGCGGCTCTTGACCTGCTGGAGCGGGCCGAGCACCTCGCGCGTCGCCTCGGCCGGCAACGGGAGGCCGCCGACTTCCTCTTCTCCCGGTGGGCCGGCCACGCCCAGGCCATCGAGCTCGACCGCGCCGCGCCGCTCGCCCGCCGACTGCTCGAGCAGGGCGAGGCCGCCGCCGATCCGACCATCCGCGCCTATGGTCTGAACGCGTGGGGCATTCACCAGTGGGGCATCGGAAACGTCGGCGAGGGTGTCCGGCACCTGGGCCGAGCCGCCGAGGTTCTCGACGGCCACGCCGCCCGCCGCGACGACGATCCGTTACGGCACGACCTCCAGATGCTCCCGGCCGCGATCTTCGCCGAGATGACGGCACAACACGGTGACCTGAGCACCGCTCAGGCGCTGCTCGCCGAGCTCGAGGCCCTGGCCGGCGACGACCCGTACATGACCACGGTGTGGGCCTCCATGGCCGCGCGCACCGCCGCGAACGTGGGCGATGCCCCGGAGGCGCTGCGGGTGGCCGAACGGGGAATCGCCGTCGACCCGGAGTTCACCTTCGTCTTCCAAGGGTCATATCTGCGGCTGGCCCGCCTGTGGGCGCTGGCGATGAGCGGCCACGACCCGGCGGGCTCCGCCGACCGGGCCGAGCGACTGATCCGGTCGAATCTGCTCGACACGCCCCGCTCCTGCGTGGCCACCTGGTTCGGGCTGCTCGGCGAGGCCCGGCTCGCGGCAGGGCAGCTCGACGAGGCCGCCACGGCCCTCGACTGCGCGCAGCAGGCACTCGACACGTTCGGGCAACGCTATCCCGAAGGGCTGATCCTGCTCATCCGGGCGAAGGTGCTGCGGGCGTCCGGCGCATCCCCCGGCGTGGTCCGGGCCGCGGCTGAGCGGGCGTACTCGTTGTCGGTCGACCGCGAAGCCCATCTCTACGCGCACCGCGCCGCCCGGATGCTGCGGGAACCGGCCGGGCCGCAGGGGACTTGACGGCAACGGAACGCGCCCCGAGTCGTCACGTGCAGTCTCCGTCAAGTAGGCGGACATAGCTTCTTGTCACCACTGAGGACAGAGGTGACAAATGATGCCCGACCATCCCACCATCGTGCTGGTGCACGGTGCCTTCGCCGACAGCAGCGGTTTCACCGCGATCATCAAGCGACTTGTCTCGGACGGCTACCCGGTGGTGGCCGCGCCCAACCCACTGCGCGGGCTCTCCTCCGACGCCGCACAGGTGCGGGCCCGGCTGCAAGACATCAGCGGGCCGATCGTGCTGGTCGGCCATTCGTACGGCGGCGCGGTGATCTCCGCCGCCGCGACCGGCAACCCGAACATCCGGGCGCTGGTGTACCTGGCGGCATTCGTCCCGGAGGAGGGCGAAAGCGCACAGGCCCTGGTCGAGAAGTTCCCGGGAAGCACCATCGGAGATTCGTTGAAACCGGTGCCCCTGGCCGACGGGCAGGTCGACCTCTACGTCGACCCCCGTGTCTTTCACCCCCACTTCGCCGGCGACATCCCCGCCGACGAGGCCGAGGTCTACGCGATCACCCAGCGGCCGGCCACTGGGGCTGCCCTCGGTGAACCGGCCACCGGCGCTCAGGCCTGGCACGAGATTCCCTGTCACCACCTGATCAGCGGGGCCGACCGGATCATCCCGCCGATGGCACAGGAATTCATGGCCCGGCGCACCGGTGGTCAGATCCAGGTGGTGGAAGGCGCCTCGCACATGGTCTTCGTCTCCCGGCCGGGAGCGACCGTAGCTCTGATCGAGAAGGCGGCCCAGCAATGACCGTTCACAAGAGCGAACAGGCCCTGAGGTGGGGCATGTGGATCCACACCTTCTGGTACGTGGTGGCCAACGTAGCTCAGGTCATCGTCTGGGCAGTGGTGACGCCGGACGTCTTCTTCTGGCCGCTATGGTCGATCGTCGGCTGGGGTATCGGGTTGGTGGCCCACATCTGGGCGGTCCGCACGGTGCTGCGGTCCCGGCTCGCCTGACGAGAGCAGCTGCTCGGCGCGGCGCGCGAACAGGTGTGCGCCGCGCTTGCCGGACAACGCGCGAGCCTGTTCGAGGACAGCCCGGACCGTGGGCGGCGGCATGCCATGGGCTCGCATCAGCTGCGCCCGGACGACCATGAGAAAGCCCTCGGCGTAGCGCTGACCGTAGGTGGCGACGTACGAGTCAGCCCGATCGAGGGCCTCGGCCGCATCCTCAAGCCGGCCGACCCGCAGCCACATTTCGGCGAGCAACCCGTACCAGGTGGCCAGCCCCGAGCGCGGCGGGTCGAGCAACGCGACGGCAATCAGCCTCTCCGCGTCGGCAGCGGCATCGGTGTCGCGGTCGGACATGGCCCGTGCCCAGCAGCGCCCGAGACGTTGATAGCCGCCGAGAAAGACGAACGAGAACTCCGGATCCTGGGCGATGCCCCGCTGCGCCGCGCGAAGCGCCCAGTCCGGATCGCCGGCCAATGCGGCGACAGTCACCGAGAAGGCCGACCAGACTGTGATCGCGTACGGATCGTCGCCCGCGGCGTCTTCCACGGCGTCGAGCTGGGCCCGCGCGGCGTCGACGTCGCCGTGCAACGCCGTCATCAGGCCGAGCATCACCGGTGAGAGCAGCTGCAGGTCGTGTCGCAGCGGCGCCTGGTCCCGCCGGGTCACATCGGCTCCTAGGGGCGGGACGGATCGGCTGAGGTACCGGTACGACTCCGCGATGTTCCCGATGTCCCAGTTGTGAATGCCCCAGGCGTGCCGCCCGTAGGCGTGCACGATCGGATCGGCCGAGGCCTGGCCCTGATCGAGCAGCCGGCGGGCCAGCCGGCCGGCCTGCTCGAGCTGGATGCCCTGCGAGAAGGCGGCCCATCGGGAGAACAGGAAATCGGCCGCCTCACGCTCCCGGCCGAGGTCGCGGGCCAGCTCCTCGGCCCGCTCCAGCAAGTCGAGCGCCGACCCGACGTACCCGGCCCGCATGCCGTCCACCGCGATGAACAGCGACAGGGCGGACAGTTCCAGCTCGGCCAGGCCGGCGCCGCGCGCCACCTGTGCCGCCAGCCGCAGATGACCCGCGGCCGCCTCCAGCGCCGACTTGCCGGCGGCGCACCGGCCGGCCTCCAGCAACGCCCGCCCGGTGCGGGCCGGCTCGGCGAGCGGGCCCGCCGCCCAGAGATGGTGAGCGAGCCGCTCGACCATCGCGTTGTCGTCGAACGTCGTCGCCTCGATCGCCTCGGCGACGCGAAGGTGCAAGCCAGGGGCCTGGGCCATCGAGGTGGTGGCGGCGACCGACTCGCGAAGCAGGTCGTGGGTGAAGCGGAACGAGTACGGGTCGCCTGCCACGGGCTCGACCAGGCCGAGGGCGTGCAGACGTCCCAGGTGGTCGAGGCAGGTCGGCATGTCGACGCCGGCGGCGGAGGTCAGCAGGGCCAGGCCGACGTCGTGGCCGATCAGCGCGGCCGTCCTGAGCAGGTCCGCCGCGACGTCGTCGAGCTCGGTCATGCGGTCGCGCACGACGTCCAGCACGGTGCCGGGCACGCCGGCGCCGAGGTCGGCATCGCTGAACCGGCCACTGTCGCGTAGGTGGCGCGCCAGCTCGCGGACGAAGAACGCGTTGCCGCCGGTGCGGGCGTGGATGTCGCGCGCGGCCACGACGTCGGGCAGGCGCCCGGTCTCCCGCCGCACCAGTTCGGTCACCTCGGCCTGGCTGAACCCGCCCAGGTGGATCCGGCGCAGCCCGGCGTGCCGGCTCACGACGGCCAGAGCATGCGCGACCTCGGGGCCGGGCAGCGGCGCCCGATCGCGAAGCGCGCCGACGACGGCCGTCCCGCCCGGCAGCCTGGCCGCGAGGTGGCCGAGCAGGTCCAGCGAGGCCACGTCGGCCCACTGGATGTCGTCGATGAGCAGCAGCACCGGTCGCCGGGAGGAGACTGCCCCGATCAGGGCGACGGCTTGCTCGTAGAGGCGGAAACGGGCGCCGCTGTCCGGCAGCACGGGCGTCTCGGCAACCTCGCCGGGCGACCCCACCAGCCGGCCGAGCTCACCGGTCTGCCACTGTCGGCGGGCCCGGACCGGCAGGCTCCGGACCAGAGCGTTGATCACCTGGAGCCAGGGCCACATCGAGGGCGTCCCGGGGCCCTCCGCGCAGCGGCCCCATACGACGAGCCCACCTCTCGTTTCCACATCGGCGCCGGCCTGCACGAGCAACCGTGTCTTGCCGACGCCTGGCTCACCCTCGACGACTGCCAGGCCCGACCCGCCGCTGAACGTCGCCTCCACTGCCTGCCGGACAGTGGCCAGTTCGTTCGCGCGCCCGACCAGCCTTCCGCCCGGCGGTGGCGGTGCCGGCCCGGTGGTGTCCGCGACACCCGGCCGGCTCAGCAGCCGCTCATGAGCCGACTGCAAAGCCCGTCCGGGCTCGATGCCCAGTTCCTCGGCCAGGTGCGCCCGTACCCTCTGAAAGACCGACAAGGCCGCCGCCGGCCGGCCGGCGGCGTGCAGGACGGTGACCAGCGCAGCCTGAACCTGCTCGTCCAGCGGTGCCATCTCCGCCGCCCGGACCACCGCGGGGAGTGCGAGCTCCGGCCGGCCCTGCGCGACGGCGAGCTCGGCCGTCGCCACACTCGCACCCAGATATTCGAGGTTCAGGGCGCTGAAGTCGGCGCTCGATCGGCGCCCCAGCCCGTCGCCCGCGGGTCCGTGCCAGAGGCTCAACGCCCGAACGTAGTGATCGAGCGCCACGTCGGGCCGGTCGTGGGCGCGGGCGGCGTCGACGAGCTGACGGAACTGGACCAGGTCGAGCACGTCCGGCCCTGCCGTGAACAGATAGAACCCGCCCCGCCGGTGCAGGTAGGAACCGTTCTCGCGGGTGGAGACCGACGGTTCGAGCAGCCGGCGCAGCGACCCGACGTACTTCTGGAGGATGTTGAGCGCCGAGGTGGGGACGTCGTCGGCCCAGATGAGGTCGATCAGCTCGCTCCCGCTGACCGGCCGGCCGGCCCGGATGAGCAGCAGCGCCAGCAGGTAGGCCTGTTGCGGTGGCCCGGGATCCAGTTCGACGCCGTCCCGCCGGATCCGCAGCGGGCCGAGAATTCGCAGACGAAGACCTTCGGCCTCGTCCGGCCGAGGCGGCGATGACCTGCTCACCGTGCCGTCCCTACCTCCGATCGTCCGCCGCGGGCACCGCGTGGTTGCACTGTAGAGCAGCGACGGAGCCGCCGGGAGCCCGTCGACCGGCGGAGGTGACCCCGCACTTGACGCGAACGGAACGGTTCCGGAACGCCGGACGCGCACCGAGCTGAGCACCATTCCGTTCATGTCAACAGCCGGTTCGTAGCCTGGGCCCGTCTCCGGAAAGGGCCGTGACAGTGAGTTCTCATGCTAAAGGCCATATCCGTACGCTGTCGCTCGTCGCCGTGCTCAGCCTCGTCGCCTGCGACGGCGATGCCGGGAAAACGGCCCAGGACAGCTTGCCCACCACCGGTGGCACGTTGCGCGTCGCGTTCTGGGACGACGCGCAACGCTGTGTGGACCCCAATCAGGTCTATTGGATCGAGACGCGATCGGTGGACCGCCAAATCGCCGATTCCCTGACCGACCAGGACCCAGCGACCGGGGCCATCGTGCCGTGGCTGGCGACCGGCTGGACGGTTTCGGACGACGCACGCCAGTACACCTTCGACCTCCGCCACGGCGTGACATTCAGCGACGGCGCACCGCTGGACGCGCCGGCTGTGAAGACTGCGTTCGACGCCACCTTCGCCCTGGGCGCGAAGTCGGTGCTGGGTCTGACCTACCTGGCCGGATACGCGTCGACGACAGTGGTCGACCAGGACACCGTGACGGTGCGCTTCGACCGGCCCAACGCGGCGTTCCTCCAGGCCACCTCGACAACCACCCTGGCGATCCTGTCGCCCGCCAGCTACCGGGAGACACCCGAGCGGCGCTGCGCGGGACGCATTGTTGCGTCCGGTCCGTTCGTCCTCGACGAGTTCACCGCGGGCAAGAAGGTGCACCTGACCCGGCGCAAGGACTACGCCTGGCCGTCACCCCTGGTACGCAACCGCGGAGCCGCCCACCTGGACGCCATCACGTTCAGCTACATCAAAGAGGCGAGCGTCCGGGTGGGCAGCCTGACCAGCGCGGCCATCGACGTCGTCTGGCCCCGTGAGCCGATCTCCGAACCCGACCAGAACCTTATCCGCAGGACCGGCGGCCGGATCGAGTCGCGCCCGCTGCCCGGGGTCAGCTACCAGCTCGTGCCGAACGTGACCAGCGGACGGCCGCTGGCCGATCTGCGGGTGCGTCAAGCCGTGCAGAAGCTCATCGACCGGGAAACCTACGCCGCCACGGTCTACTGGCCCGGCTATCCGGTCGTGGCGAGCGTGTTCGACTCCACCACACCGTACTTCACCGCCCAGGCCGCCGCCCTCGCCCACGATCCGGACGGTGCGAGCCGGCTGCTCGACGAAGCCGGCTGGCTGCTCGGCCCGGACGGATACCGGTACCGGGACGGGCGGAAGCTGACGCTGCTCGACCCGGTCACCGCGGCGCTGCCCGGCGATCAGCTGATCCAGGACCAAATGCGGCGGGCCGGCATCGAGCTGCGGCTGATGGTGGTCACCGCGGCCAAGCGGGTCGACTTGTTCGCCGCCGGCGACTTCGACCTGGCACTCGCCTTCCTGACGCGAGCCGACCCCAGCGTGCTCGGCTCCGCGCTCGACCAGGCCGTCAGCAAACAGGGAACAGCCCGATACAGCCAGGACCCCGCCACCGCGGCGAAGGTGAGCGCGTTGTTCGCGCAGGGTTTGCAGTCCATCGATCCGGCCCAGCGCGGCCGCGCCTACGCCGAGCTGCAACGATACGTCGTCGAGACAGGCGTCTCGTTCCCGGTCTGCGAACGGGTCCAGACCGTCGGCCTCTCCCCCCGGGTCCAGGGCTTCGCCTTCACCAGCGAGGCCTTCCTCCGGACGAACGACCTGTGGCTGTCGGGACCGGACAGCTGAGGTGACGCGCTACGTCCTCGGCCGGGTCGCGACTGCCCTCGGCGCGCTCTGGGCCGTGTACACGGTCACGTTCGTGGTGCTGTATCTGTTGCCCGGCGACCCGGTCACGATGCTGCTGGCTGCCGGGGACGTGCCGGCCGAGAACCTCAGCGCGGAGCACCTGGCCGGGCTCAAGTCGCAGTACGGCCTTGACCAGCCGATCCACGACCAGTACGCCCATCACCTGTGGCGGCTTGCCCATCTGGACCTCGGCGAGTCCTTCTCGCGAAACGTGCCGGTGTCGGAGTTGCTGGCGGACCGCCTCGGCCCGACACTCGCCCTCGGCTCGCTGGCGATCCTGCTCGCGGTGGTGGGCGGGGGCGCTTTCGCCTTCCTGGCGGTGGCGGCGCGGTCCGGGAGGGTTCGAGATCTGCTGCGGCGCCTGCCCGCGGCGGCTGTGTCGCTCCCGCCGTTCTTCGTCGGCCTGCTGCTGATCCAGGTCTTCGCGTTCCGGCTCGGCTGGTTCCCGGCGATCGGGTCGGACGGCGGGCGAACCCTCATCCTGCCGGCCCTGATGATGGCTCTTCCGGCCGCGGCGATGCTCGCTCAGGTGCTGACCCGGAGTCTGGACAGCACACTGGCTGAGCCGTACGTCGTCACCGCCCGCGCCAAGGGACTCTCCCGGACCGCCGTGGTGACCCGGCACGGCCTGCGTAACGCCGCGCCGGCGGCGGTGAACCTGTCCGGCCTCCTGCTCGGCGCGACCGTCGCCGAGGCGGTGGTCGCCGAGACCCTGTTCAGTCGGGACGGCCTGGGCCGACTCGCCCACGAGGCCGTGCTCGACCAGGACATCCCTGTCGTGCAGGCCGTCGTGCTCGTGGCGGGCGCGGCGGTCGCCCTGATCAACCTGGTCGTCGATCTGATCCATCCGCTGCTGGATCCGCGCGTCGTCGCCGCGCGCCGCGCCGGATGACCGCCG
The DNA here is from genome assembly GCF_004362215.1 of Paractinoplanes brasiliensis. NCBI lineage: Bacteria > Bacillati > Actinomycetota > Actinomycetes > Micromonosporales > Micromonosporaceae > Paractinoplanes > Paractinoplanes brasiliensis. The sequence continues at coordinate 578,831 of NZ_SNWR01000002.1, forward strand.
CCGGGGCGCGGCACCGGCCCGGGGCGCTGCTGGCCGGCCTGTTCCTGCTGTTCGTCGTGATCTCGGCGGTCACGCCGGGTCTGTTCACCGTCTACGACCCGTACGCCACTGCACCGGCCGAGAAGCTCCACGCGCCCACCGCGACGCACGTGTTCGGCACCGACGAACTCGGCCGGGACCAGTTCACGCGCGTGCTGTACGGCTCGTCCCACACCATCGGGATCACCGCGGCGGCGGTCGGCCTCGCCCTGGCGGCGGGGCTCGTCGTCGGCCTACTGGCGGGGATGACCGGGGGATGGCCCGACGTCGTCGTGATGCGTGCGGTCGACGTGCTGGTCAGCCTGCCCCGGCTGCTGTTCGCGCTGCTGATCGTGACCGCGTTCGGGTTCGGCGCGGTGTCCGCCACCGTCGCCGTCGCGGCCGGGATCTTCCCCGGACTCGCCCGCGTCGCCCGGGCCGAAGTCCTCAAGGTCAGGACCTTGCCGTACGTCGAGGCGGCGCGAGCCGGCGGCGCGTCGTGGCTACGGTCGGCGGTGCGGCACGTTCTGCCCCGCTCCTGGGCGCCGGTGCTGGTGCTCGCCCTGCTCGACGCGGGCACCGCCATCCTGGTGGTCTCCACCCTGAGCTTCCTCGGGCTCGGCCCGCCCCCACCGGCCGCCGAATGGGGGAGTCTGATCTCGCAGGGCCGGGACTACCTCGTCACCGCCCCCTGGCTGACCCTTCTGCCCGGCATCTTCGTCGGGCTCGTCCTGCTCAGCCTCGACCGTCTCGCCCGGTCGATCGGCCGAGGCATGAGGTGAACGCGCTCGTTCGGGTGCGGGGCCTGTCGGTCGCCTACACCGTCGCAGGCCGGCGCATCGACGCCCTCCACGATGTTGGCCTGGCGGTCCGGCCAGGGGAGACGGTCGCGGTGGTGGGCGAGTCGGGGTGCGGCAAGACCACCCTCGCCCGCGCGCTCGTCGGCCTCCTGCCGGCTGCGGCCCAGGTGGTTGCCGACACGATCGAGGTCGCCGGCCGGGAACTGAAGGATGCCGACGACCGCGCGTTCCGGACCGTACGGGGCAGTGTCGTCGGCTTCGTCCCGCAGGACCCGGCTACCGCCCTGAACCCTACGATGCGCGTCGGCGCCCAGGTCGCCGAGGCGGTCCGCCGCCGCCCGGACGTTGCCCGGCGGGCCGTGCGGGCCGAGGTCGTCGCACTGCTGGAGGCCGCCGGACTGGACGAGGCCGAACGGCGGGCACGGCAGTACCCGCACGAGTTGTCGGGCGGCATGCGACAGCGCGTCCTCACCGCCATGGCGCTGGCCGGCAACCCCCGGCTGCTCATCGCCGACGAGCCGACCAGCGCACTGGACGTCATCGCCCGCACCCGCGTCCTCGATCATCTTCGCCGCCTGGCGGCGCACCGGAACCTGTCGCTGCTGCTGATCACCCACGACCTGGCGGTGGCGGCCGAGTACGCCCAGCGGATCGTGGCGATGCACGCCGGGCGGGTGATCGAGCACCGCCCGGTGCGGCGCTTCGAGGCGGCCCCGGGCCAGAACGGCGCCCGCCGGCCGCCTCTCGCCGAGGCGCCGCCGATACTCCGGCTGGAGGACGTGAGCAAGGTCTTCCGTCTCCCTCGCGCTTCCCGGGCGGGGGAGACGGTGCGGGCAGTGGACCAGCTGACGCTCACGGTCGCTCGTGGACAGACGCTCGGCCTGGTCGGCCGGTCCGGCGCCGGCAAGACAACCACCCTGCGTATCGCCGGCGCGCTGGAACGCCCGGACACCGGCCGTGTCATCCTCGACGGTGTCGACATCACCGGGTGGAGCCCGCGCCGCCTGCGACCGCTGCGACGGCGGTTCCAACTCGTGCATCAGAACCCGTACGCGTCGCTCGACCCGGCCTTCACCGTCGAGCAGACAGTCACCGAGCCGCTGCTGAGCTTCCGGATCGGCGACCGAACGACACGGCAGGCGGCGGCCCGCGAACTGCTGGACCGCGTCGGTCTGCCCCGGGCGTACCTGAACCGCCGCCCGGACGAGCTGTCCGGCGGGCAATGCCAGCGCGTGGCGATCGCGCGGGCGTTGGCATTGCACCCTTCCCTGCTGCTGCTCGACGAGCCGGTGTCCGCCCTCGACGCCGCTGTCCAGGACCAGATCCTGACGCTCCTGGCGACCCTGCAACGGGACCTGGGACTCAGCTACCTTCTGGTCTCCCACGATCTCGCCGTCGTCGCCCGGCTGGCCGACCACGTCGCTGTCCTGGACCACGGCCGACTCGTCGAGCACGGCACGACAAACGAGGTATTCGCCGCACCGGCGGATGACATCACACGACACCTGCTGGCCGCGATCCCGGCCGTCCCGCCGCGTGGACCTACCGGTCGTGATCGGGCTTGATTCCCGCGAGGAGACTTTCGGCCCGGCGGGCGAACAGATGCGCCCCGCGCGCGGCGGATCGGGCGCGGGCCGCCTCCGCCGCCGCGCGTACGGTTTCGCCGGACGCCCCGCGGGCCAGCAGCAGGCGTGCCCGCACCAGCAGAATGTGCCCCTCGGCATAACGCTGGTCGTATTCGTCCAGGGCTTCGGCGGCTCTCGCGAGCGCGGCCCCGGCCTCGTGCGGCCGTTCCGCCGCCAACCACATCTCCGCGACCAGCGCATGGTGGTAGGCGATGCCCCACCGCGGCGGGTCGAGCAGAGTTGACGCCAGGTGTCGTTGCGCCTCGGCCGCGGCCGACGCCGGATCGTCACCGCTGAGCGCCCGAACCCAGTGCCAGTACTGCCGGACGTAGCGGGAGCGCTCGGCATTGACCCGTTCCAGGTTCTCGCCGGTCCACCGCTCGACGGCGCGCCGGGCCGACGGAAGGTCGCCGGCCATCGTGGCGACCATGGCCGTGTAGTAGACCCAGATCGACGCCACGACCTCGTTGCCGGGCTCGTCCCAGGCGTCGAGGAAGGAGTACGCCGCACCGGGATCACCGTGCAACGCCGTCACCACCGCATGCCACCCGGGGCCGCCGCCAGGCGGAATGTCGCGCCGCAGAGCCAGCTCCGGGCGCCGCGACACCACGCCGTCGGAGATCGTGTAGTAGTCGTTCCCGCTGAACGACAGGTAGGCCGCAGCGATGTCGCCCTGATCCCAGTGATGCAGCCCCATCGCCTGGCGGGCAGTCACCTGCACCACGGGATCGTCGGACGACCGGCCCAGCTCGGACAGCTGATGTGCCCATCGGCTGCGGTCCCGCTCACCGGAGAAATACGCGGCGTTCAGACGCACGTACAGGTGGTCGGCCGCCTCGGCCGGCCGGCCGAGGCGCGTGGCCAGGTGCGCGGCCCGCTCCACCAGATCGACCGTGGGTCCGGCGTACGACGCCTGCCGACGGGCCACCGCGCTGAACGTCGACAGGGCGGACAGTTCCAGCTCCGGCAGCCCCGCCGCCCGCGCGATGCGGGCCGCCGACTGGAGGTGCCGGGCCGCGGCCTCGAAAGCGAATTTGACCGCCGCCCGGTGACCGGCACGCATCAGAGCCGCGCCGGCGCGTGCCGGATCGGCCAGCGGTCCCGCCGCCCACAGGTGATAGGCCAGCGGCTCGACGGCGGACTCGTCATCGGCGTGCGTCAGTTCCAGCGCATCAGCGACGGCCAGGTGCAGCCGAGGCACCCGCTCGGGGGGAGTCGTCCCCAGCACGGACTCACGGACAAGGTCGTGGGCGAAGCGGACAGCGGACGGATCGTCGTGCCTCGTCTCGATCATGCCCTGCGCCAGCGACGGCCGCAGTTGCTCCCAGCAGTCGGCCACCTCCAGCACGGCCGCCCGGGCGAGCAGGCCGAGGTCGATGTCGAGGCCGATGACCGCCCCGAGGTAGAGCAGCTCACGGGCCTGATCGCCGAGAACCGCCATACGGTCGCGAACCACGTCGCGGACGGTCGACGGCACCTTGGCAGCGCCGGGCACATCGTCTTCGCCTTCGCCTTCACTCAGCATCCGAGCCAGTTCCCGGGCGAAGAACGGATTGCCGGCGGTCCGCGCATGGATCGTACGGGCCACCTCGGCGTCGGGTTCGTGGCCGGTCTCCCGTCGTACGAGCTCGGCCACCTCGGCCGTCCGCAGCGGTCCCAGCCGAATCCGCCGGTGGCCGGGCAGACGACCGGCCGCGGCGAGCACACCAGCCAGATCCGAGCCGGGCACGGGCGCGCGGTCGCGCAGAATTCCGATGACGGCGCAGCCGCCGGGCAGCCGTCCAGCCAGATGGCCGAACAGCCGGAGGGAGGCCGTGTCGGCCCACTGGAGGTCGTCGAGGACGAGCAGCACCGGCCGTTGCGCCACAGCGTGGCCGACCACCCCCACGACGAGCTCGAACAACCGGAACTGGCCGTTGCCGGCCGAGTCGGCCGCGATCCCGGCGTCGTCGTCGCGCGGCTCCAGGAGGCGCCCGAGGTCGCCGGCCCGCCACTTCTCCCGCGACGCCGGAGGCAGGCTGTCGACAACCGCGCCCAATGCCTGCTCCCACGGCCACAATGACGGTGTCCCGTCACCCGGCAGGCACGCGCCCCACACGGTCAGAGCGCCGAGCCGCCCGGCGTCGGCCGCGGCCTCCTTGACCAGCATGGTCTTGCCTACGCCCGGCTCGCCCTCGACGATGCCGACCGCCGTCCGCCCAGCCCTCGCCTCACCGGCGACGGCTCGCAGAACGGCAAGCTCCCGGGCCCGGCCCACCAGGGCGGACACGACCACGGCCGGCGGCTCGACCGGCGGGGAGGTCGGCCGCCCCAGCACCGATCGGTGCGCCTCCTCGAGCGGCGGGCCCGGATCGATGCCCAACTCGTCGGCGAGGCGTTCGCGGACCGTCCGGTACACCGACAGCGCTTCGGCCTGACGGCCGGCGGCGCCGAGCACCCGGACGAGCGCGGCCTGCATCGGCTCGTGGAACGGCGCCGCTGCCGCGGCCGTTTGGAGCGCCCGCAGCACCGGCTCGGGCCGCCGGAGCGACACGGCGAGCTCGGCCGCCGCGACACAAGTGTCATAGAAATCATCGTCGATAGCCGCGAAGATGGGGGTCGCCCGGGTGCCGCAAGCGACGCCGTCACCCGCGGGGCCGTGCCAAAGCGCGAGCGCTTCGACGTAGCTGTCGAGCGCGGCTTCTGGCCGGTGGCCTGCCGTGTCGGCTCGCGCGGCCGCGACAAGCTGCCGGAACCGAACGAGATCCAGGATGTCGGGAGGGCCGGTGAACGAGTAGGAATCCCCGTGCCGGCGCAGAAAGGAGCCGTTGTCGCGAAGAGCGAGCCCCGGCTCGATCAGACGCCGGAGCGCCCCGACGTACTTCTGGATGATGTTGCGCGCGCTGCTGGGGATGTCCTCTTCCCAGATGGCGGAGATGAGCTCGTGCACGCCCATCGGATGGCCACAGCGGGCCAGGAGCAGAGCGAGCAGGAGCGCCTGCTGCGGAGGGCCCGGGTCCAGCTCGACACCGTCACGCCGTACCCGCAAGGGACCGAGGATCTGGATTTTGAGGCCGCGCCCGCCGCCGGATGGGAGGGAAGGTGCAGGAGAAGCCACGTTCGACCCCGAATCGACCGGAACAATGTGCCAGCGGGCCCTCGCCAGCCTGCCTGGCGTCCACGACGATAGCGTGCCCGCAAGCGATCGGCGACAGCCTGCCGTCCGCGACGGTGATCTCTACCAGGGCGTTCGGCGAGGAAGTTCTGTCGTGTTGCGGCGACCTTCCTACCTCGGCGTAACCAACGCGCTCGCTCTGCTGCGGTTGTTGCCGACGAGCGACCGCCACAAGGACGCCGGAATCCTCGCATTACGGCAACAGGTCGCGGTTCTCGAACGGCAGCTGCATGGTGAACAGGCCCGGTTCACCCCGGCCGGCCGGGTCCGGCTGCCCCGCCGCAGCCGCTCCGGCGCCGCCCGCCTTGCGGCGGCGGCAGACCTCGGCGGCTGTGAGTCGCGCTGCCGTCCCGCGGCGAGGTCGTAGCGGATCGCCGCGGCGGGAGACGTGTCCGGCGCCGGGATGAGGGCGGCCACTGCGCTACTGGGCGGTCTGGTGAGCCGTCCATGCTCCTGGACTTCTCCGTGCATCCGCCCACGAGCTCATGATCACGCTTGCAAGTAGCCGATGACAGGGCACGCCCTCGGCGCATCAAAATGCTTTTTGACGCAACTTCATTGAGGCGTTGGCGAACAGAGGAACTGACTCACGCCTGCCCTGGAGCGCGGCATGAAAGTGTTCGCCGATTTTTCGGTCCTACTCAAGATCGCGGTCGTCTGCCCGGTCATCGGGTTCATCCTCGGCCCGTGCGCGACAGGCACGACCTGGTTCTCCCGATCCGGCCCGGCGCCAGCGGTGCCGGCGCCGAGCGTCTCCGCCCGGTGAAGATCACAACGCCGGCGCGGCCCGGTCGAGACCGGCCAAAGGTCTGTTACGGAGCCGCGTCGGCGTGTGGAGGTGTGCATGCTCTGAGCCGTTCGTCAACAGCGCGGAATGTTCCCGTCAGCTCCGTCTCCAGTGGGCTTCGGCTCCGGTCACGTTGACGCCCTTCGAATGGCTGCGGTTCGCTAGGCCGGTGGGGTCGGTGGGTTTGGAGATTCGGGTGTTGGGTCCGGTCGAGGTGTGCGCCGGTCACCTCACGATGGGACACGGGCGCCCGCAGCAGGGAGTCGCGTTGGCGGTGCTGGCTGAGCAGGCCGGCCGCCCGGTGCCGGTGGAGACGCTCGTGCGGTGTGTGTGGGGTGGTGCGCCGCCGTCGGGAGCGGCGCGGCTGCTGAACACCCACATCACCCGGATCCGCCGGATGCTCGAACAGGCCTGCACCGCCGCCGGTGACGCGGTGATCGAGGTGCCCCGCCGGGCCGGCGGCTATGTGCTGCACGTCGAGCCCGACCGGGTGGACCTGCACCGGTTCCGTCGCCTGGCGGCGCGGGCGGAGGCGCGCGACGGTCCGCCGGGCGACCGGATCGCGTTGCTGTGCCAGGCGCTGGCGCTGTGGCGGGGCGAGGCGCTGACCGGGCTGCCGGGCTCGTGGGCCGAGCAGGCCCGGCACGCGTGGAACCAACAGCGGTTAGCAGCGCTACTGGGTTGGGCGGCGGCGGAACTGGAGGCGGGCAACCCGTCCGTGGTGATTGACGCGCTGGTGCCGGAGGCGGCGCAGCACCGGCTCGTCGAACCGCTCGTGGCGACGCTGATGCGCGCGTTGGCCGTGGCCGGGCGGGGCGCGGAAGCCCTGGACCACTACGCGAAGCTGCGCGGACGCCTGGTCGAAGAGCTGGGCACCGATCCCGGTGCGCGGGTGCGGGCCGTCCACCAGGCGATCCTGCGCGGCGAGTTCGACGTACCGGAAGTGCGGCCGCGGCCCGACGTGGCAGCGCAGCGGGTGGTGCCGGCGCAGCTGCCCGCCGACGTCCCGGCGTTCGTTGGCCGTGCCGACGAACTGGCCCGGCTCGACGCGGTGTCCCGCGCAACCGGGACGGCGGTCGTCTCGGCGGTCTGTGGCCCCGCTGGCGTCGGCAAGACCGCACTCGCGATGCACTGGGCGCACCGGGTCCGCGACCGCTTCCCCGACGGGCAGCTGTACGTGAACCTGCGCGGCTACGACCCCGACCGACCGATGACCGCCGCCGGTGCCCTTGCCCTGCTGCTCGACGCGCTGGGCGTGGCCGCGCAGAACGTGCCCGTCGACTTGGACGCGCGGGCCGCGCGGTACCGCACCGAACTCGCCGGACGGCGCATGCTGGTGGTGCTGGACAACGCCGCGACCGTCGAACAGGTGCGCCCGCTGCTGCCCGGCACCGCGTCGTGCACCACGGTGGTCACCAGCCGGGACCGCCTCGCCGGGCTGGTCGCGCTGCACGGCGCCCAGCGCATCGAGCTGGATCTGCTACCCATCGCGGAGGCACGCGCCCTCCTGCGGCGGCTCATCGGCCACCGGGCCCATGCCGCGCCGGAGGCGACCACCGCGCTGGCCGAGCGGTGCGCTCGGCTGCCCTTGGCGCTGCGGGTCGCCGCGGAGCTCGCCGTCGGGCGCCCGCGCATGCCGCTCGGGGAACTCGCCAACGAGCTGGCAGACCTGCAGCGGCGGTTGGCGCTGCTGAACGCCGACGGCGACCCGCGAGCCGCCGTGGCCTCGGTGTTCTCGTGGTCGGTACGAAGTCTGCCGCCGGAAGTCGCTCGGGCGTTCCGGCTGCTGGGGCTGCACCCAGGTCCGGACTTCGACCGCTACGCGGCAGCCGCCGTGACCGGCACCGGCCTGGCCGACGCCGAGGCCGCTCTGGACGGGCTCGCCCGGGCGTATCTCGTCCAGCCGACCGCTCCGGGCCGGTTCGGCATGCATGACCTGCTGCGCGCCTACGCCAACCAGCTTGCCGCCACGCATGAGTCCGACGATGACCGGTGGGCGGCCCAGCTACGGCTTTTCGACTTGTACGTCGCCGCGGCCGGTGCTGCCATGGACGTCCTGTATTCCGACGAGCGCCGCCAGCGACCCCATGTCGAACACCCCACCACCCCCATGCCGGTCCTTGGCGACAAGGGCTCCGCGCGGCGCTGGTTGGACGCCGAGCGGCCCACCCTGGTCGCGGTCGCCGCGCGCAGTGCTATGAGCGGCCGCCCGGCACCGGCCGTGCGGCTGTCCTCGATCCTGCATCGCTACCTCGAGAGCGGCCACTACACCGATGCGCTGGACCTGCACACGCACGCCCACCGGGCCGCCCGCCTCGCCGGCGACGTGGCCGGGCAGGGGTGGGCGTTGTTCGGCCTCGGCACCACGCACCTTCGACTGGACCGGTACGGTCCGGCCGTCAAGCACCTCCGGCTGGCGCTGGTGCGGTTCCGGCTGGCCGGTGACCGCACCGGGCTGGCCCGCACGCTGAACAATCTCGGCAACGTCGAATCGCTGCGCGGGAACTACGAGGCGGCCGCCGCGCACCACCAGCACGCGCTGGCGCTGTCCCGGCAGCTGAGCGACCTGTCGGGCGAGGCCCGTGCGCTGGACGGCCTCGGCAACGTCGAACAGCGGCGGGCCAACAACGATGTCGCCGCCGGCTACCTCCAGCAGGCGCTGGCCCTGTATCGCCGGGCCGGCAACCGGTTCGGTGAGGCGAACGCGTCGACCAACCTTGGCCTCGCCGAACAGCGGCTGGGCCGCCACCGTGCGGCGGCCGAGCACCTCGAGCACGGCCTGGCGCTGTTCGAGCAGTTCGGCCACCGCTCCGGCGAGGCCGCCGCGCTGGACAACCTGGGCATTCTCCACAGCGGACTGAGCCAGCCCGAGCGGGCGGCTGGCTTTTTCACCCGGGCGCTCGCCCTCTACCGCGAGATGGGCGATCAGGAAGGGCAGACCTGGGCGCTCAACGGGCTCGGCGAGGCGGCCCTGAGCGCCGGCCGGCCCGGAGACGCCGATGCCCAGCACACCGCCGCGCTCGCCATCGCCACGGACATCGACGCCCGCGCCCAGCAGGCCCGTGCGCACACCGGGCTGGGCCACGTCCACCGCACGCTGGGCGACCCGGACCGGGCCGGCCACCACTACCGCCTAGCGCTCGCGATCTACGTGGATTTGCGGTCCCTCGAGGCGGACACGGTACGGGAGCACCTCGCCGCGCTTGCGTCGACTCCCCGTCAACCCGGTGTCAATCGCGACGGGTGAACCTGGTGCGGACGCTCACTCTCGTCGATGGAGGTCACAGATGTCCGCTACCAACGCCGTGCGCCGTCGCGTGGGCAGGTTACTGTCCGCCACCCTCGTGGCCGCCGCCCTGGCCACCTTCCTGGCACCGCCACCGGCCCACGCGACGCTCGGACCGCCGGTGCAGGTCGACATCCAGTTGCGCGGTTCGTCGGGCGCCTACCAGGTCTTGGTCGGTCGGGTCGTCGGCACGATCGAGTTCGACGACGGCGCCTCCGCCTACCGGTTGTCATTGGTGTTGTGCCGGCAGTCCAGTTACACGACACCCACCGTCCGGGTCAACGTCAACGGCGTACTGGAGCACAGCATCCAGCAGGACAGCGTGTACCGGTCGCAGATCTGCGGTGGGCACGGTCTGTCCGGGGAACTGGTTCGCACCTTCTCCTACCCCGGTGTCGTCGAGAACATCTCGATCGGCATCCAGGGCGTGTACTTCGATGGCTCGACCGCACGACCCGTCGGCGACGGCGCCTTCTACCCCAACCCGTACTACTAGGCCGGCGGGTGATCCCATGCTGATCCGCAGACTGGTGACCACGGCGGTGGCGGTGCTCATCGCGACGACCGCCATGCCGCTGCCGGCGAGCGCCCAACCGGCATCGCCGGCAATGACCCCGAAGTGTGCCGAGCAGGCCCGCAACGACGCGGCCCTGGCCAGATCGCGGGCGACCACCGCGAAGATGACCTGCGTCGACACGGTGGCACCGAACACCGGCACGACGACCGCGCTGGCGGTGCCCAGCACCTGTGCTGACAACGACTTCATCTACACCCGGTTCACCGCGTGCGTCATCCGGGCCGCCATCATGTACGTCTACGAGATACCGACCGGAAGAGTCGTCGGCCACATCAAGTACCGCTTCGACTCCTACATCACCACGTCGGCGTCGTCGAACCACTGGACGCTCCAGCAGGACTTCGAAATCCTGGAGACCTCGGGCAACCTGGCCGGCACGTTCTTCACCGGCGACGGAGCCTGCCAGCCGTCGTGCACCGCGGACGTGTCGTTCCCGAACCGGCCGTTTTCGACCGTTGGCGCGAAAATGAGCGCCACCAACACGTCGACCTCGACGTCGATCACGCCGGGCTCCAATGCGGTGCAGAACCACCGCACGACCATGCGTCACTGGTTCCACAACGTCGCCTGGGAATACCGGGCGTCCGACAAGATCCCGCTGGAGCCGGGACAAATTCGGTGCGACGGCGAATATACCGTCGTCGGCTGCACCTTCCCGGTCCGGCCGGTCTTCACCATCGCGGCCAGGCCCGGCATCATGAGCTTCGCCAAGCACGTCAAGATGTCGCTGGACTACCAGCTACCACGCGTCCTGACCCGTATGCGCGACGAGTTCAACGCCACGCAGAACGGCAACAAGGCCTGTCCGGCCAGGATCCCCAAGCCGTCGAGCGACTGGAGTTGCGACGAATACCCGTTCCGCTCCACCTTGCAGGGGGCGTTCACCAGCAACGCACCGTACGGCCGCACGTTCGCGGGTTGCCAGATTGACCTGCCGGACATCCCCATCCGTCAGCCCGGCGACGCCGGCGGCTACAACATTTGCCTGATCCCGGCGACCGAGAACACCGCCGGTGGTCTGCTGCTCAAGGCGTTCTACCGGGACAACCGGGTGCTCGACGGTGAGCGGTTCATCGTCGTCGTCACCGGCATCTGAAACCCCCGATCCGGCGGGACCGTGACCACGCGTGGCGCGGTCCCGCCGGATCGCAGATGACGCGGGCGGTGAGTTCTCCGCCGTCTACGCGGTGGGTTGGCCACACCACCCATGCCGTCCGCCTGGCCAACGCCGGCCGTCAAGAGCAGGCCTTGGCCTCGGCCGAGGAAGCCACCGGCATCTACCGTCGGCTGGCCGCGGCGAACCCGGACGCCTACCTGCCCGACCTCGCGGGGTCGGGCAGGTAGGCGCTTTTCTGTCGGAGCTGGGGCGTCGGGAGCAGGCATTGGCCTCGGCTGAGAGGCCGCCGTCTTGCGCTAAGAGCTCGACGAGCCGGGCCCTGAAGGGTCAGGCACGCAGTAATGGCCGCATTCAACGGCAGGCGTCATGGGACGTTTACATGTGATACGGCCTTTGTTCGAAAGTTCAGCCACCGCATCTGATTGCTTCACGCGTCCGACTCGTCCGCGAGCGTGTACGCCTGCAAGCGATCTTCTCGGGCGGTCCGGCTATCGCGCCTCCGGCTGCCGCTGGCGATATTCGACTACATAAGGGAGGATCGCCGAGCGCAGCGGCGTCCGGATTTGCTTGATATGCAGGTAAGTGCGGGCGAGAGCGGACGTGGCCCATGAAGCGCCGCACGCGTGATGGCCGTGAGGCGTACGAAGCGTTCCTCCGCGGGGCGCCCCGCCGGGTCGGAGCGCAGTTAGCTCCCGGTGGTCCGTCATTCGTGCCCGGCCCCCGAGCTCCCCGTAGCCGCGAGCCGCGCCCTCGGCATAGGGGTTGTCGGAGTTCGTCGTGACGTCGGCCGGACGGCGGATGCGTCGTGTCCTGGCATTGATTTAGGCTCTGCATCCCTCCGTGAATAGATGGGCTGGTCGTCATTAGTCGAGTGGATCTCGTCGTGCCGGCACGTTTGATTTCGAGTGTGCGGATGCCGGCGCTGGCCGTCACTACCGGTGGGATGGACGTCGATTGGGTGGAGGTCCCGATAAGTCGCTGGCGAGCCATGCGGCGGCCGATGCAGAGGCTCCCGTTGGATCCGCGTAGCGCGCGACGTGCACGTCGGTACATCCGGTTCGAGCCGTGGTCCTCGATGGCGCGGCTGGCCCTGCTCTTTGCCTGGGCGACCGTCAACGCCTTGAACCCGTTCGCGGTCAGCCGGCCGATCATGCTCGTCGCCTGGCTCGCTCTCTTCTTGTGGTCCATCCCTCCTCTCGGTGGCGCGTTGCCGCGACAGACGCCGTACGTGACCCCAGCAGGTGACCTGCGTGTACCGGAGGTTCCGATCGAGGTCGCCAAGGAATGGGTGAGACTGAACCCAGGAGTTGTTCCTACCATCGAGCCGCTTCCTCGGCCTCGTTCTCGCCGCTGGTACGCCACCTGGTCAGCGGTCATGCTCATCGTGGCGGTCGCTCTGCTTACGGTGCTTACGAACGACGGGCGGGAAGACTCCGGCATCGCCTGGATCGGTGTGCTGGTTCTGATCTTCGCCGGCGGCGCCACGGCTCTGAAGACGTTGCCGCCAGGTTATATCCGCTTCGAGCACAGCGATTCCTGATCGCGACAGTATCTCTGTCTCTGCGGTCGGTCGCCGCGAGCCGCGTCACCGGAGGCGACGCCTCGATCGGATATCCGGTTCGGCCGCCGACCGCGCGTGCTGGCTACTGAGCGCTGTCACGCGGTGTGATCAGCGCCGGCCTGGCTTGGCCGCACGCCCGTAGCCGAGATGAGGGCGCGGCGGTTTGTTCGGTGCCGCTATGCAATGGCCGGATCGAAGTCCTCTGGCGTGCTGGCGTATCGAGCCTCGAAGGCGCCGGACAACGTCGAGTCGCCGGGAACCAGCTGATGGTAGGCATCGCTGAGCCGGTTCTCCGCGTCCTCGTCGTCGGAATCGCTGGAAGCAGCCGGGAGCTCCCGGATCAGAGAGCCAAGGTCGTCCAGCCCGAGGTAGCGGCAAGCGCTGGCGGCGGCGGCGATCTGAGCGGGATCGCAGCTGTCGGCTGCATGATTCGGGCCGCCGTTCATCACCATGCCGTGGACCAGGAGTAGCGCACCAAGGTGGCGGTCACCGATGCCCTCGCCCTGGTGCATGCATGCGCGGTTCCAGACGATATCGGCCGGCCTGGGTTCGAAGGCATCAGGCACCACGTCAGTGTGCCAGTCAGGCTCTGGGGATGATCGTCGTTCGCTCGATGACCGCAGATATCGACGGCTGGAAGAAGTAAACGGCGTACCAAGGTCTCGCTCGGTGTCGACGGCGCCTGAAAGTGGATTTGTTTTCATGCGTCCTTGACATACCCAGACTGCGGCTACGAACTCGCGCGAGGGGCTCATCGTCGGCCGCCGAGCGTACGCGGCGGCAGGTGGACGGACCCCCGTCACGCCGTGTCGCGCCAATCGGGTTAGCTCAGCGCACGCTCGTGCCCAGATGAGTCCGTCGTCCAGGCGGTAGGGCCGGGCGACTTTGTCCGCGCACTCTGAGCAGGTGGCCGTATCGCGGCGCCGAAAAGGGTGATCCATAGCGGAAGGAATGCCATCAACCACGTCCAGGACAGGCGGGAACTCACCACCACGGTGACTTCCGTGGCCCGGGTGTCGCTGAGGTTGGCCGACAAGGGCGCGACCCCGGCATCGATGATTGGGGCGATCATGATGCAGAAGAGCAACGCGCCGACCGCGGCCGCCGGGGTCGCCTCGCGGAGTGCGTCGCGCCAGCCGGCCGAGCGTGGCAAACGGTAGAGGCAAACAAGCAAGATCGTGAGGACTATGCCGGAGGTGGCATCAAACGGCTCATAGCGGCCCTCGGCCGAGCTGATTGCGACGATGCCCGCGACGGCTACGCCAGTCAACGCGACCAGGTCGGTTCCTCGACTCATGGGCACAAGTTACTGGGCCTGCTCCCCGGACCGGTGATCCTGCGGCGCCCATGGAGTCCAGCAAGAACGTCCAGGGCACTCTCATACCGCGATCCGAGCATTAGTCCATGTCCCCGGCGTTCAGGTATTGCGCCGGCACGGCATCTGTGAGCCAGACACCGTTGGCACTGCGGTAGAAGAGGTGCCCGTCGTCTGCCATCGCCTTCGCGTCGACCGTGAGGACGATGACCGGGCCGGCGCGGCGGGAACCGACGCGCCGAGCGGTGTCTGTGTCGGCGGACAAGTGCACATGGTGACGGCGAGCGCGGTTCAGGCCCGTAGCGCGGATCGAGTCAAGCGCGGCAGCGCTGGTCCCGTGGTAAAGCCATCGTGGTGGTGGCTGCGCCACGAGCAGGAGGTCGACCGGGACTGAATGCCCCTGATTCGCCCTGACGCGTTCGATTCCGTCCGTACCGCACTGGACGGTGTAGCGTTGCTTGTCATCGCCGGCAACGACAGTGTCGAGTTCCGCTCGGCTGATGCCCAGAGCGGCGAGGAACTCATCGACCGGAACCCAGCCGCCCCTCTCCAGCAGTAGGCCGAACCGGTCAGGCGCGTGCCTCAACGCCAACGACATCCGCTTGCTCAACTTGACAATGTTTCGATGGTGCATAGCCGTATTGTCACCGGCCGACACCCGTTTCCTCGAACGATTTCTCGTGCTCGCCGGTCCCGAACTGGACGCGGTGCCCCACGGAATGTAATGCGCTCCACAATCAACCGTCCTCGTCGGTCGTGGCGGTCCGGCGCACGCGGCGGGGATCGAGGTAGCAGACCGGTGCCGGCACGGTGCCGGCAGGCGTCTCGAGCGATTCGACGATTCGTTCGACGACATCTTCCGGCGCCGCTCTCGTGGTATCGCCGACGAGGTCGTAGTTACGCAGCCAGGTCTTGTCGACGCCGTATCGCGACAGGAACCGCTGCCGTTCGCTGTCGCTGCGAAGGCCCAATTGGCGAGCGGCCTCGTCCAGGTCGCGATAGTTCTCGACCGGGTCGCCGACCCGGCCAAGCACGCGCCGCACCGCCACGATCGGCTCGGTGACCAGGTGCACCTTCAAGGCGTCAGTGAAGAAGTACCAGGCCAGCCGGCTGTCGACCACCAGACGCTCGCCGCCGGCCGCGATGTCATGCTGCAGCTGGTCGATGTAGTGGTCAACCTTGTCGTCCAACTCCGCGTGCACGTTGAACTGCAATGCGGTCATGCCATGCTCCGCGGCCATCCGACGATAAAGATCCCCGATGCTGACCCGGCGCACCCCCAGCCGGTCCGCCAGCATCACCGACACGGTGGTCTTGCCACCGCCGAGATCACCGTTCAGGACGACCGTCCGGCCTCGCATCATCGGCCAACGGTAACGGTTCGGAGTACCGGCGTGGCGTCGAGAAGATCGGCACCGTCTACCCACAGGGACGTCCCCGCCCCCACCCTCGCCGTCGAACGACCCAAGGTCACGTGCACGGATTTGCCGCGTCGAGGGCGTTGCCGCCCTTGTCGGCAGCGACGCACCGTGAGTTACGACTACCTCTTCTGTTTCCGATCAGCCTGTTGCTGTCCCCCGTCGACGAGCGTGTGCTGCGCGCAGCAGTGGCCGCGTACCTGGGCCGGTACCGTGGTGAGTCCCGTGTACACACCGGCTCATTGCTCCACCTGTTCGCCATCGTGCAAGTAGCTGCCGTCCATGCCGGGCAGATCGATGCCGTAAAGAAGTCCGAGCGCCCACCACACGGCATCGTCGACGACCAGCTGATCGCCTGGAGTCACGTGCCATTGAGCAGCCCACCGGTCTGCTTCGTCACGGGTACGCGTGCCGGCCAGCACGGCGGTGAACCACTCTTCGATCTCTTCCCGGGAGGGCGAAGGCCCGGCCATTCCTACAACCTGCCGCACTCGGTCGGTAGACGCACGGATCAGCCGCCGATCGTGCGTGTTGCGGCTGTTGTGGTTCATTGACATTCGGTAAGCCAGCCGGTCCATTCGGGGATCCGGCGCAGCGACTTCGCGGTGCCGTTCAGGCGGGCGAGGCATTCGGTGGCCGCTCGTGCGCGGCCGGCGGGATCGTCGCCGCGGTGGCCCAGAGCGCGCCACAGGAGCCACTCGGCTGTGCGCAGCTGCCCGTCTACGATGCCGTGGAACAGGGCCGGGTCGGCTGCGATCGGGCGACCTCCGGCCCGGCGGTAAGCGGCGATGGTGCGTGCGAAGGGTCGTTGCTGTTCGAATCCCATGGCCAGGGCGGAGCGCAGGAGTTCGTGTTCGGCTGAGTCGGGGCCGGCGCTGTCCCAGTCGAGCAGGACCGGCCCGGTTGCGGTGAGCAGGACGTTGTCGTCTTTGATGTCGCGGTGGCTGGCGACCGGCGTCAGCTGTGGGCTGGGCCGGGCGAGGTGCGCCAGCGCCGCGGCAACCGTCGGCAGGTGCCGGCGGATCCGTTGGGTGAAGTGCGTGTCGTGACCCCTGAGCCATTCGTGCCAGGCGTCCAGCGGGTACAGGCAGGGCTGCGGGGTCAGGGTGCCGCCGTCTCGGCGGTGCAGGACGGTGAGGGTGGCGCCGGTCCAGTCGGCGAGATCGTCGTCGGGTTCGGTGGGGTTCTGCCCCTCGCACCAGCGGTGCAGCTGCCAGCGGTGCTGGATGCCGTCGAGGGCGAGTTCGGCTACCCGGGGGCGCAGCCGTTCGGGCACGCTGACACCGTCGGCGGACGCGGCCCGTTCGATGTCGGCCGCGGCGTGGTAGGCGTCCCACCACCACTGCTCAGCGACGACGTTCAGCCGCTTGGCGGCGTATCGCCCGGTCCCTGTATGAAGGTGGAACACCGCGTGGGAGATGCCTGCGTCGACGCGGGCCAGCGGTGCGACCGGCCGACCGACGTCGAAGGCAGCGGCGACAGCTTCCGCCCATCGCCAGTTCGGGTCTTCACCCATTGCCCGGCAGCCGGGCGCGGACCGCAGCCGTACTCCTGCGCATCAGCGAATCGTAGGGAGTTATCGGCGCTGCGACATCCGGATTTGCCGTCGAGAGAGCGTGTCCGGAAGGTGTCGATCAGGTCGTGCCGTGACCGGTGCGGGCGTCGGCCGCCGCGAGTCCGGCGCGCATCGCGTCTCGCGCTTCAGGTTCCCACGGCCCGGAGCAGGCCAGGGGAATCTCGGCCATGGCCCGATCCTCACCCACCCGGCTGGCACCGAGCCACCGAGAAATCCACCCGGCCAGGGCTTCGACCATCACGCTGCGTGCCTACCGCTGCGGCGACCGTCGCACTGTCGTGCCGATGTGGGTACACGTGATCTTGATGGCAGGGCCGACGATCGGTACGGCTTCCGCCTGTGCGGTGAATCGGTCATCCTTTGTTACCGCGCGGTGACCAGGCACGTGTCGGCGTAAACCAGAGCACGGCTGAGTCGTGCGGGAATTGGGTGGTCCGATCCGCACGTCGTCGCTACGGTCGCGTGGTGGCCTACCAGCATCCGCTCGCTTACACGTTGGGGCTCGAGGGCGTGTCGTTGCTGCGTGCCTTCGCCGGCGACTACGACCGGGACTTCGTCGAAGCGCGGATCAGCGAGGTCCGGCGCCTTCTGGACAGCCCTGCACTGGACGGTGCCGGAGTCACCGCGGAGCAGGTCGACTCCCTGAACGGCTACAAGGTGTGGTCCGCGACCTATGATCAGCCAGGTAATGGGTTGTTCGCTGTCGAAGAACCCATCGTGCACGAGATCCTCGGCGCTCTGCCTCTGGGCGTGGCCTTGGACGCGGCTTGCGGCACCGGCAGGTACACCGGGTACCTGGCCGAGCAGGGCCACCACGTCATCGGCGTCGACAGTTCCCCGGACATGCTTGCTCACGCTCGTATCCGCGTTCCGAACGCGGAGTTGCGGCAGGGCGACCTGCGCGATCTTCCCCTGCCTGACGACCATGTAGACGTCGTCGTGTGTGCGCTGGCGCTGACTCACCTTCCGGATGTCGGGCCGGCGATCACCGAGTTTGCCCGAGTCCTGCGTCCTGGCGGCCATCTGGTGATCACGGACGTGCACCAGGAACTCGTGGCGTTGGGCTCAGTGCCGCGCGTTCGTGCTGCCGACGGTGATCCTGGGCTACTTCCGGCTTTCCGGCATCGGGCTAGTGACTATCTCCGCGTCGCCTTGCCGTTGGGCCTGCAGGTACGGCGGTGCGAGGAACCTCGGATGCTCGGCGATGCCAGCGGGAACATGCCCGCGGAAATCGTGACGGGACCGTGGGACGCATGGCCTTGGTCGCTGCTGGGCATCGTCCCGGCGGCATTCGGCGCCGCCTGGGACGGAACACCGAGCCAAATTATCTGGCACTTCCAACTGGCGACAAGCGCAACCCCAGCTGCTGCCCCTTCTTCCACTATGCGCTGAGCTGGTCCTGACACCGTTTCCTATCGATGATGGTGGACGAGGCCCGACCCGAGACCGAGCGGCCGATCAGACCGTATCGAGCGGCAACGGCGCCATTGCCGAACTCTCGCCGCCCCCGATCTGAGTCGTTCCGGCCCTCCGACCGCATGATCACGTGCGCGGATCTGCCGCCGAGCGCGTGCGGACCACGGGGATCGGCTACAGAATGTGACGCCGTTGCGGACCCTGCGCATGCTGATGGCCGATGTGCGAGCACCTGATCTTGTTGATCGGTCGGCTTGTGGCCACTCGGTCAGCGGCGCCGCCAGAGCGCGGGTGTGATCTGGTGCTCGGTCCGGAAACGTCGGATGAAGTAGCTGGCGTCGGGAAAGCCGACCCGGTGGGCGATCGCTGCCACCGTCAGGTCGGTCTCGGTCAGTAGCTGACGGGCCTCCTGCATGCGCCGCTCGGTGAGCCATTGCTGCACGGTTCGGCCGGTCCGGCGGCGTACCGAGGTGGTCAGGTGTCCCGGGGTCAGCGCCAGTTCGCCGGCCACGTCGGCCAGCGAGATCGGTTCGGCGAACCGGTGCTCGATGACGTCGAACACCGCGGCCAGCAGCGGTTCGTCGGCCGCGCGCAGTTCACCGGCGACGTCACGGGCCAGCCGGGCTGCCGCGACCAGCACGAGCATCAGGTGTGCGAGCGATGCCTCCGACCATCCGGTTCCACGGGTCTGCAGCTCGCTGTCGAGTGCGCTGATCCGCTCCACCCAGCTGGGCCGCTGTTCCGGTGGGACCCGCAGCCGCTGCGTCCGGTCGGCGCCGCAGGCGAACGGGAAGAGCAGGGGGTGGGCTCGCCACGAGTATGCCCCGCCGCGGATCACATCGGCCGGGAAGAACACGACCCATCCGTCCTCGATGATTCGGTCGGCGGGCTGCGGAAAGGTCAGCACCTGGCCTGGCGCGATCACAAACAGATCGCCGTCGGTCACGGTCCATGCGCGGTCGTCGATCAGGAAGCTGCCGCCGGCGCGATGTGCGTACAGGAGGACCAGGAAGTCGTGCGTATGCGTCTGCGGGCCGGGTAGCGGCTGCGGCGTCAGCGGCTGGTCGGGCAGCCGGGTCACCGCCACCGGCGGGATGCCGGGTAACCGGCGGAACACCGCGACCGGCACGCCGCCGGTGGTCCGCCGGGCCATGCGAGTCGGTCGTGCGTGCGCCGGAGCATCGGAAGAATGTCCTATCCCTGCCACGGATCCGGCGATGTCCTCGCTCTTCTTGGGCACAACGCTGAGGGTACGACCGAAGTTCGTCTGATCACTACCACGGGAGGCTGTCATGACCGGAGCCGTACGGCCGTACATCCCGGCGATGGGCCGGCACTGGATGCTGTTTCTCTACGACCCGTTCACCCGGGCGGCCGGCATCTCCCAGGTGCACGGGCAGCTGCTCGATCGCGCCGGCGTTCAGCCCGGCCACCAGGTGCTGGAGGTCGGCTGCGGACCCGGCGACCTGCTCATGCGGCTCGGCCGCCGAGTGCCGGAAGCCGGCCTGATGGGGATCGACCCCGACCCGGCCGCGCTGCGCAAGGCCCGCCGCAAGGCCGCCCGCCGTGGCCTGACGGTGCAGTTCACGCTCGCGTACGCTGACGAGCTGCCGCTGCCGGACGACAGCCTCGACCGGGTGCTGTCCTCCTACATGCTCCACCACCTCGACGAGGAGCCACAGGTGGCGGCGATGCGCGAGATCCGCCGGATCCTGCGCCCCGGTGGCGAGCTGCACCTGCTGGACGCGGACGGGACACCACGCCCGGGCACGCGCGGCCACCAGCACCCGCGGCTGGCCGGGCACACCCCGGAACGGATCCAGGCGGTCATGCGCCAGGGTGGGCTGACCGAGGTCTCCCAGACCGGCCACGGCAGCCGCCGGATCGCCGGGCACTACGCCTTCTTCCGCGCAGTCGCCTGAGACCGCGGGCGCCTTGGCGGGCCCTGCCGAATGGGAACAATGGCATCGGGTCACCCGCACAGCGATCACCAAGCAGCACGTGACCACCCTCGCGGACAGGGCCACATCGGACAGCACCCGCCTGGTCCACTCGCACTGCGCCGGGCAACCGGCGCCCGCAAAGACCCGGCACCGTTCTACGCGACCCACACCCTCCGGGGCTTGCCCGAGCTGTATGCCGCGACGAGTGGCACGCACGGTTCCGAGGTAGCCCCGACGCAGCAGCGCATCGGGGCTACCCGACAGCGCGGGTCGGCCGCTGCCGGCTGCCTCGGCCGGACGGTTACTGCGACGCAATGGGTTTACGGCCGCGACAGTGTGGCGCGGAACGAACCGCCGGGACGCGACAGATGGTTCCTGAACAGGGAAAACAAGGTTCTCATTCGGCCACATACCGTCCTCTCCCGTTCGGCGTCCGGACCCCCGTACGGCCGGATCACCCGCTCCCCGGCGGCGACCCTGCGGAGCCCGTACGTGCTGAGGGGTCGCTCGGTCGGGTGCTGGTGATCGGCATCACGAACGGGGCGGCCCGGCGATGGTTAACGTTGAGTGAGCACATCGGTCAGGGCCGACAGCGGTGACGGTCGTTACAGCGGGTGGAGCCCTGCGCCGCGACGGACTAGCGTGTCGATGTCTTCAAGCCTATCGGTAATGTGGGTTTTCGAGATCGTCGATGGTGTCTGTCAGGGTGCGGTGTGATTGAGATCAGTGGGCTCCGGAAGGCGTACCGGGGCAAGGGGCGGCGTGACCACGAGGTCGTGGCAGTCGACGGCGTCGACCTCACGATCGGCGAGGGCGACGTCTTCGGCGTGCTCGGGCGCAGCGGCGCCGGCAAGAGCACGCTGTTGCGTTGCGTCAACATGCTCGAACGCCCCGACGCAGGCACGGTCTCGGTCGGCGGGGTCGAGCTCACCACACTCAGCCGGCGGCGGCTGCGCCAGGCCCGCCACGGAATCGGGATGATCCACCAGCATTTCGCGCTCCTCTCCTCCCGTACGGTGGCGGGGAATGTTGCTTTTGCGCTGGAAGTGACCGGCGTTCCCCGCGCCGAGCGCCGGACCCGGGTCGCGGAGCTGCTCGAGCTCGTCGGGCTCAGCGAGCGCGCCGACGCGTACCCGGGTCAGCTCTCCGGCGGTCAGAAGCAGCGCGTCGGCATCGCCCGCGCCCTCGCCGCCCGTCCCAAGGTGCTGCTCTCCGACGAGGCGACCTCGGCGCTCGACCCCGAGACGACCGACTCGATCCTGCGGCTGCTGCTCGACCTCAACCGGCGGCTCGGCCTCACCATCCTGCTGATCACCCACGAGATGACGGTCGTGAAGCGGATCTGCCGGTCCGCCGCCGTCATGCGCGACGGGCGGTTCGTCGAGTCGGGCCCGGTCGCCGAGCTGCTGCACCGGCCCGGCTCCGAGCTTGCCCGCGACCTGTTCCCGCTCGACGACTTCACGACGGTCCCGGGGCAGACCGTGATCGACGTCTCGGTCAGTGGCGAGGACGCCGACGCGCCGCTGCTCACCGAGGTCGCCCGCGAGCTCGACATCGACGTACGGGTGCTCAGCGGCTCGGTCGAGACCCTGGCCGCGGGGCGGGCCGGGCGGTGGCGGCTCGGCGTCCCCGGCGACGGCGCCGCCGCCATCCACCACCTGCGCTCGCGTGGCGCCGTCGTCACCCTGCCCGAGGAGAAGCCGTGACCTGGTCCGAGTTGTCCGACCTGCTGGCCGTCGGGCTGCGGGAGACGGCGTGGATGGTCGGCGTCTCCACCGTGCTGACCGCGATCGGCGGCCTGCTGCTCGGCGTGCTGCTCGTGCTGACCGCGCCCGGTGGCCTGCTCGCCGCGCCGGTGGTGTCGTCGGTGCTGGGCTTCGTGGTGAACGTGGCCCGCTCGCTGCCGTTCATCATCCTGCTGGTCGCGGTCATCCCGTTCACCCGGGCCGTGGTCGGCACGACGATCGGCACCGACGCCGCGATCGTGCCGCTGACCATCGGCGCGATCCCGTTCTTCGCCCGCATTGTCGAGGCCGCGCTGCGGGAGGTGCCGCCCGACGTGGTCGCCGCGGCCACCGCGATGGGCGCGACCCGCACCCAGATCGTCGGCAAGGTGCTGCTGCGCGAGGCCCGTCCCGGCCTGGTCGCAGGTCTCACCATCACCGTCATCGCCCTGGTCGGCTACTCGGCCATGGCCGGCGTGGTCGGCGGCGGGGGTCTCGGCGACCTGGCCATCCGGTACGGGTACCAGCGCTTCGAGACCGAGGTCATGGTCGCCACCGTGGTCGTCCTCGTGGTCTTCGTCCAACTCGTCCAGATGGCGGGCGACGTCCTCGTCCGCCGGCTCTCCCACAAGTAGGACCGGCTCTCCACGGAGCCGGCCACCCACAAACAGGTAGTAAGAAAGGTCGACCATGCGCCGCTCACTCGCCGCAGTCGTCACGTCCGCCGCGCTCCTGCTGGGCCTCGCGGCGTGCGGTGGCAATGACAGCGAGTCCGCATCCTCCAGCGACACGCTGAAGGTCGGGGTCAGCCCCGTGCCGCACGGTGAAATCCTCAAGTACGTCGCCGACAACCTGGCCGCCAAGGAAGGCCTGAAGCTGGAGATCGTCGAGTTCAACGACTACGTCCAGCCGAACGTCGCGCTGCAGGAGAAGCAGCTCGACGCCAACTACTTCCAGCACATCCCGTACCTGGACGAGGAGGTCGCGTCCAAGGGCTACAAGTTCACCGCGCTCAAGCCGGTGCACATCGAGCCGCTCGGCGTGTACTCCAAGACGGTCAAGAGCATCAACGACGTGCCGGCCGGCGGTGTGGTCGGCCTCCCGAACGACCCGTCGAACTCGGGCCGCGCGCTCAACCTGCTCGCCGCCAACGGGCTGCTCACGCTGAAGGACGGCGTCGGCGTGAAGGGCACCGAGAAGGACATCACCGGCAACCCGAAGAACCTGAAGTTCAAGAGCCTGGAGGCGGCCCAGCTGCCGCGCAGCCTCGAGGACACCGCGATCTCGGTGATCAACGGCAACTACGCGATCGAGACCGGGCTCAAGCCGGCCACCGACTCGCTGGCCCTGGAGAAGGGCGAGAACAACCCGTACGCGAACCTGGTTGTGGTCCGCACCGGCGACGAGGGTGACGAGCGGGTCGTGAAGCTGGAGAAGCTGCTGCACTCGCCCGAGGTCAAGAAGTTCGTCGAGGACAAGTACCAGGGCTCGGTCCTGCCCGCGTTCTGATCGACGGCTACGCGGCCGTGGTGTAGCGGGTGCTGAGCCTTCGATAGGGGCGGCTGCGCAACGCCACGGCCGTGACGATCAGGCCGGCCACTCCAGTGATCATGAAGACCAGGGCGAGCCCCCGGGCGGCGCCGGTGCCGAACCACGAGCCGATCAGGCGGGCGCCGGCGCCGTCGGTCATGAACGGGATGAAGACGAACTGGGCCAGCGGCGAGATCAGGAACGCGGTCAGCGGGGATGCGGCCTGCTCGACGCTCTGCGCGAACCCGAAGACCCGGCCCTGACGCTCGTACGGAACCACCTTCTGCAGGATCGTCTGCTCGGCTGCCTCGGCGTACGGGACGACGAGCATGTACGCGTACAGGCCGATCGCGAGCCAGATGATCGAGGCGCGCAGGGGGAACAGCAGGGTCACGGTCCAGCACACGATGTTGATCAGCAGCAGGAGCCGCACCGGGTTGTGGCCCAGCCCGGTGCGCGAGACGAGCAGCCCGCCGACGATGAAGCCGGTGCTCAGTACGCCCCAGAGCAGGCCCCAGCCCTGCACGGACATCATCGAGAGCCCGTACGCGTCGAGCAGCGCCATGAAGACGCCACCGAGCAGGTTGTTGAACGCCGAGAAGATGATCAGGGCGGTGAGGCCCGGGACGCCGGCGATCACGCGCATCGTGCCCCGCAGGTCGATCCCGCCCGAGTTCGCTTCGGCGCCGGGAACCGGTGGGATCTTTACCCGCGGATCGGCGTCGGCCCGCTGCGAGGCTGAGGCTTCCGTGCCGAGTTGCGCGCCGGCACCTGCTGGGGCGGTGGTTGCGGCGGAAGCTCCTGGATTCGGAACGGCGGCGCGGTCTTGGGGAGCGGCTGGGGGCGGGGTGGCTCCCGCCGCTGCTTCGATCCTGGCGGGGACCGCGGGAGCGCCGGCCGGGGGCGCAGGGGCCGGGGCTGCGGAGATCGGAGGCGCAGGGGCCGGGGCTGCGGAGATCGGAGGCGTAGAGGCTGGGGCTGCGGAGATCGGGGGCGCAAGGGCCGGGTCCGCAGTGATCGCGGGCGCTGGGAACGAGGGGGCGTCGGCCGGAAATGCGTCGGACGCCGTGGTCAGGCTGGTGGGCACCCGTACCAGGGCGAGGTGGGTGAGGGCGAGCGCCAGCACGACGATGCCGGTGACGAGCACCCAGAGCATGCCGCCGAGCGCGACCAGCAGGCCGCTGATCACCGAGGTGACCAGGAACGACACGCCCGACGCGGTGCCGACCAGGCCGTTCGCGCGGTCGCGGGTGCCCTCCGCGATCAACGCGGTGACCATGGTCGGCAGCGCGATCGTCCGGATGTTGCCCGCGATCACCCCGACCATCAGCAGGACGATCAGCCCCCACAACGGCACACTCGCCGGATCGCGGAACTGCTCGCGCGGCGTCAGCTGATAGAGGACCAGGGCCAGCACGTACGTGGTGAGCGAGATCCCGGCCGAGATCTGCATCATCGTCTTCTTGGGGTGGTGGTCGACCAGGCTGCCGAACCAGATCCCGGTCAGCGCCGTCATCACCAGGAAGATGCCCGAGATGACGCCGGTGGCGAAGACCGACCGTGTCTCCAGGTACGTGTAGAACGTGATCGCGAACCAGACGGTGAAGTTCGTGACCGACACGAGCAGCGTGTTGACCAGCAGCTGGTAGAAGACGCGCACGTGACCTTGGATGACCGGCATGGCCCCCACCGTATGACCTGAAGCACCCTTCAGGTCCAGCACCGCCGGGTGTATGACTGGGGGGCCGTGGAGGAGGCCCCGTGTTCGATCATTTTGTGGTCTCTGTTGTCGTCTGTCCCGTGCTGGTCGCGCTGGCCGTGCGGTGGCTGGCCGACCGGTTACGCCCCGAGGCGGCCGTGACGGTGCTGGTCATCTCGGTTGTCAGCGCTGCCGCGGCGGGTCTGGTCAGCCTGGGCACGTTCACGGTGAAGGCGATGGCCGAGCTGCACCCGGTGGCCGTCCGGCTCGGGTTCTCCGACGCGGTGGTGCGCGCCGACACCTCGCGGGAGCCGTGGGTGTCCGGCCTGTCCGTGGTGCTGCTGCTGGCCGCGGTGGCCGGCATGATCCGGGTCTGGCAGCGGCACCGGGGTGAGAACGCGGTGGCCGCCGAGTTCCGCGGGCTGCCGGTCGACGCCGACCGGGTCGCGATGATCGACGACGTACGGGCCGAGGCGTTCGCGGTGCCCGGCCGCCCCGGGCGGGTGGTGGTGACGACGGGCATGCGGTCGGCCCTCGACGACCAGCAGTACAGCGCGTTGCTCGCCCACGAACGGGCCCACCTCGACGCGCGGCACCACCACCTGGTGCTGTTCGCGCGGCTGGCCGCGGCCGCGCACCCGGTGTTCCGGTGGCTGACCCGGCGCATCGAGTTCCTGGTCGAGCGCGCGGCCGACGAACGCGCCGCGGAACAGGTGGGTGACCGCCGGGTGGTGGCCCGCGCGATCGGTGTGGCGGCGTTGCGCGCTTCCGGCAGCCGGGTCGGCCTGCCGATGGCCCCCTCGGGCAGCGACCTGCGCCGTGCGGGCGTGGTTCCCCGCCGGGTCGCGTCGTTGCTGGCGCCGCGCTACGCCGCGGGCCTGCTCGCCCTGGTCACAGTGCCACTGGCGGTGGCCGCGGGCTCGCTCATCTGGACCGGCGAGTGCGTCGCCGACCTGGGCGAGCTCCTCTACACCGCGGGCATGCTGCATTGACCGGCCCTACGCGACGGGTCGAGCGCTCAACGGCTTGACGGCGATCACCTGTCCGGCGATTTGGTTCAGGGCCGGGCCGGCGCCGGCGAGCGGCCCGGCGCGGATGTGGTTGTCGACCCGCTCGGCCAGCCCCACGCGATTGGCGGGGCGATGACCGGGTTCGATCACGCGGCGGTGAACACGCGTCAGCCACCATGGGCATCAGCGGCCCGACGTTCGAGGAGCGGCTGACCGACGCGTGACGGCTGTTTTCGCAGTGGCACGCTGGTCGATCGGACACGTCGGACCGGGGCGCGGTCAGCGGAGCTGACCCGCACCGGCGCTGGTCCTGGTGTGCCGCCCGGCTGTGAGGTCACGAAGGTGCGCGGTGGCAGTGACGCGGCGGGCGTCCGCACTGACGACCTCGCGCTGGTCGTGCGGTTGGCGACGGCGCACGGCGATGGGTGTGGCGCGCGTCCTGCTCAGCCCACCACCACGGCCCGTGGCCGCGCTACGGCCTGTCGTTTCGCCTGGCTTGCGAGGAACCCCGCGAGCGGCGCTGGTGCGGTTGATGGAGGCGACGTGGCGTACGGGAAACCGGTGTCGAACTTGATCTTCGAAAATGGACGCACTCGATCGGGGTAAGCGGTTGGGGTGCAAAAACTCGGCCTGTCCGCCGTCCCGGGGCAAGGGCGGGCGCGAGTACTACTGTCCACGTGCGAATACTGCTGACCGCTCGTGGCGCCGAGTCGGGCGGGGACGAGCTGCGCGCCATGCGCCGGTGGCTGGTGGCCGAGGAGGAGTTCCGCGGACGGGTCGAGCTGGTGGAGGCGCCCGTCGTGCCGGGGCATCTCGGGCCCGCGCTCGATGCGCTCAGCGTGCTGCTCGGGTCGTCGTCGGGGGCGCTCGCGACGATGCTGGTGGAGTTCCTGCGTACGCGTAAGGGGCGCGTCGAGGTGACGGTGACCCGCTCGGACGGCGCCGCGGTGACATTGAACGCGGAGCGGGTGCGCGACATGTCGCCCGCGAAGATGGCCGAGTTCACGGCGGAGGTCAGCCGGACGTTGCGGGACGTCGACTGATGGCCGACCTGACGGGCAGCGGGGTGCGCGTGCTCGTGGTCGGGGCCGCGACGTACCGGGGCGGTTCGCCGCTGCTCGACGTGCCGGCGGCGGCCCGGTCGGCCCGGGCGGTGGCGGACGCGCTGGTCGGCTACTGCGGGGTGGACGCGGACTCGGTCGAGGTGCTGATCGATCCGGCCGGGCCGATGCAGCTGCTCAAGGCCACGGTCGCGGCGGCGCGGGAGGCCGGGGAGACGTTCGTGCTGTGGTATTCGGGGCACGGGCTGCTCAACCCGGACGGCGAGCTGCACCTGGCCACGCAGACCACCGTCCGCGGTGACGACCCGCTGCTGCCGTTCACCGCGCTCGACTACCACCAGCTGGCGCTCGCGCTGGGCGAGACGGGGGTGGGCACGTCGATCGTGGTGCTCGACTGCTGCTTCTCGGGGCGCGCGAAACCGCCCACCCTGCGCAGCGCCGTGCTGGCCTCGGCCGAGCGGGACGCGTTCGCGCTGGCCGAGCCGGGGGCCGAGCTGACCTCGTTCGCCGGCGCGTTTCTGCGTGTTCTGCGCGAGGGCGACGAACAGGGGCCGCGCCGGCTCACCCTGCACTACGTGCGGGAGCTGCTGGCCCGGCGGATGATCGCGCAGGACAGACCGGTTCCGCAGTTCCAGACCACCAACCAGGTCGGCGACGTCGTCGTCACGATCAACCGCGCGTACGCGGAACCGGTCGTGGACGAGCCACCCGCGGGCCCCGCGACGCCGGACGACGGCCGGTCGCCCTACCGGGGGCTCGACGCCTATCTGGAGGAGGACGCGAGCGTCTTCCACGGCCGGGCCACCGTGACCCAACGGCTCGTCGAGCGGGTGCGCCGGGCCAGCTGGTCGGGCGGGATCTGTGTGGTGATCGGGCCGTCGGGCAGCGGGAAGTCGTCGGTCCTGCACGCCGGGATGCTGGCCAAGCTGCGCGCGGGGGCGTTGCCGGGAAGCGAGCATTGGCCGTCGGTCTCGATGACGCCGGGGCGGGACCCGTTCGGCACGCTGGCCGGGCGGCTGGCCGAGCTGACCGGGCTCGCGCTGCCGGGCGTAAGGGAGAAAATGCTGCAGGACCCGGCGCGGTTCCTGGCGCGGATCCCGCCGCGCGGCGCCCGGCCGGTGCTCGTCATCGACCAGTTCGAGGAGATCTTCACGCTGGTCGAGGACGAGGAGGAACGGCGCTCGTTCGTCGAGCTGCTGGCGGTGGCCGCGGCGGGAACCCGGTACGGGCCGGCCGCGATCGTGGTGCTGGGCGTGCGCTCGGACTTCCACGGCCACTGCACGGCGCTGCCCGCGCTGGCCGCCGCGCTCACCGACGGGCATGTCGTGGTCGGTCCGATGAGCCGGGACGAGTTGCGCGCGGCGATCGTGGAACCGGCCACGGTGAAGGGGCTGCGGCTCGAGGACGGGCTGGTCGAGCTGCTGGTCCGCGACGCGGGGACCGGCGCGCTGCCGTACCTGTCGTACGCGTTGTTGCGTACTTGGCAGCTGCGCGAGAACAGGGTGCTCAAGGCCTCCTCGTACGCGGCCGTGGGCGGGGTTGCTGGGGCCATCGAGCAAGCGGCCGAACGGACGTACCAGCGGCTCGACGAACCGGGCCGGCGCGCCGCTCGCCGGCTGTTGCTGCAGCTGGTCAGCGTGGGCGCGGACGCGCGAGCGGACACCGGGGCGATCGTGGACCGCTCGGCGCTGCCCGCGAGCCACACCCCGGCCCTGGAGGCGTTCGTCCGGGCGCGGCTGGTCAACGCCGACGGGCCCGAGGTGCGGATCGCGCACGAGGCGCTGATCGGCTCGTGGGACCGGCTCGCCGGGTGGCTGCACGAGGACCGCGACGCCGCCCGGCAGCGGCAGGAGCTCGCCTCGGCGGTGGCGGCCTGGCAGACGGAACCGGGGGACCCGGCGCTGCTGCTGCGGGGCAGCCGTCTCGAACAGGCCACGACGTGGGCGAAGGCGCACGACGAGATGGTGGACGAGAACGCCCGGAGCTTCCTGGACGCGTCGCAGCGGCTGGCCCGGCGAACGGTCGCCCGCAGGCGGGCAGGGATCGGGCTGCTGGCCGCGCTCACCCTGCTGGCCTCGGGCGCGGCGGTGACCGCCGGGACGCAACGGGCCGAGGCGCTGCGGCAGCGCGACAACGCCGTCACCAACGAGATCATCGCGCAGGCCGACCGGTTGCGGGCCACCGACGCCGCGCTGGCCGCCCAGCTCGACGTCGTGTCGTACCGGCGGCGGCCGACGGTTGCGGCGCGCTCGAAGCTGCTCAACGATCAGAACCTGCTGCTGGCGCGGCCGCTGGCGGGGCACACCCGGACGGTGTGGTCGTCGGCCTGGCGTCCGGACGGGGGCCTGCTGGCCACGGCGAGCGGGGACGGGACCGTACGGCTGTGGGACACCCGCGACCCCGACCGGCCGGCGCCGCTGGGCGAGCCGCTGCGCCACGACGACGAGGTGCGGTCGGTCGCCTTCTCGCCGTCCGGGCGGATGCTCGCGTCCTCGGGCATCGACGGCTCGGTTCGGTTGTGGGACGTGGATTCCCGTACGGCGGTCAGGTGGACGGCGCATCGCGGCGCGGCCTGGAGCGTGGCTTTCCGGCCGGACGGGCAGGCGGTCGCCACCGGGGGAGCGGACGGACGGCTGCGGCTGTGGTCGACGACCGGCAAACCGCTCGGCCCGGCCCTGGTCAACGGGGCGAGCGCGGTCGAGGTCGTCGCGTTCCAGCCCGACGGGAAGGCCCTGGCCACCGCGGATCGCGACGGGCGGATCCGGTTGTGGGACATGACCCGCGGCGTCCCGTCGGCTGAGTTGCCCCGGGGACACACCGCGGAGATCAGCGCGATGTCGTTCCACCCGGGCGGGCGGGTGCTGGCGACCACGGCGTTCGACGGCACGCTGCGGCTGTGGGACGTGCGCGCCCGCAAGAGCGTCGGCGCGCCGCTTGAGGGGTCGGACACCGGGTTCGGGTCGGTGTCGTTCGGCGGGGGCGGGCGGGTGCTGGTCGCGGGGGATCTGGACGGGACCGTACGGCTGTGGGACACGGCCGATCCGGGGGCGCCCCGGGCGTTGACCACGCAGACGTTGAGCGGCCGCAGCGGGGCCTGGACGGCGGCGGTCAGCCCGGACGGGCGCAGCTTCGTGACCGCGGGGGACGACGGGCGGGTCTACCAGTGGCGGTTCCCGCCGACGATGCTGGACGGGGTTGCGGGTTCGTTCGGGCAACTGCTGCACGTGGTGGAGGGCGATTCCACCGTACGGGAGTGGGACCTGCGCGACCCGGCGGCGCCGCGCCCGGGGGAGGGGTTCGGCAGCGGGCTCACCGGGGGTGTGTGGGCCATGGCGGAGGCGGCGGGGTTGCTCGCCGCGGGTGACACGAACGGGCGGGTCGCCGTCTTCGATGCCCGTACGCGGCGGCGGCTGGCGCTGGTGCATCGGGCGGGCACCCGGCAGGTGCACTCGGTGGCGTTGCGGGCCGACGGGAAGCTGCTCGCGGTGGCGGACCTCGACGGTTCGGTGCGGCTGTGGAACCTTCACACCCCGGCGCGTCCGGCTCTGCTGCCGTCGAGTTTGCCGCCCGCGCTGACCAACGTGGCGTTCAGCCCGTCGGGGGCGCTGCTCGCGGCGGGGGACAGCGATCGGGTGGTGCTGTGGGACGTTACTGAACCGGCGCGACCGGTGCAGGTGGGGCCGCCGCTGACCGCGCAGGCGTCGGGGTACCTGCGGGTGGCGTTCAGCCCTGACGGGCGGTTGCTGGCCACGACGAGCTTCGACAAGACCGTACGGCTGTGGGACGTCAGCGACCCCCGGCGGCCGGTGGCTCGTGGCTTGC
This sequence comes from Paractinoplanes brasiliensis, assembly GCF_004362215.1. Classification (NCBI taxonomy): domain Bacteria; kingdom Bacillati; phylum Actinomycetota; class Actinomycetes; order Micromonosporales; family Micromonosporaceae; genus Paractinoplanes; species Paractinoplanes brasiliensis. The sequence continues at coordinate 610,270 of NZ_SNWR01000002.1, forward strand.
CGGCGGGGCACAGCGCCGGGGTCACGGCGGCGGCATTCTCGCCGGACGGGCGGGTTCTGGCTACCGGCGGGGCGGACAAGACCGTACGGGTCTGGGACATCTCTGATCCGGGCGCGCCGGAGGCCGTGGGGGAGGCGTTCACGGGGCACGTCGGGCCGGTGACCGGGGTGCTGTTCACCGCGGACGCGTCCGCGGTGGTCAGCACGGGAGGGACCGGCAGCCGGGTGTGGCCGCTCGACCCGGCGCGGGCGATCGACCGGATCTGCCGTACGACTCGGGGCGTGCTGACCGAGGACGTGTGGCGTGCCTCGTTCCCGGACGTGCCGTTCGCTACCCCTTGCTGATGTGCCCCGCCGTCTTGCTGATGTTCCCCGCTGTCTCGCTGATGTGCCCCGCCGTCTTGCTGATGTGCCCCGCTGTCTTCCTGATGTTTGCCGCTGTCTTCCTGATGTGTGCCGCTATCGGAACAGTTGCAGGTCGACGGCGGCGGCGATCGCCTCCATGCCGGCGTCGTTGGGGTGCAGGCTGTCGCCCGTGTTGAAGCGCCGGTTGTACCGCTGCGGGTCGCCCGGGTCGTGGATCGCCGTGTCGAAATCGATCACCGCGTCGCAGCCGCTGCCGTCGCCCTTGATGAACTCGTTGACCGCCGTACGCCCGGCCTCGCCCTGCTCACTCCAGTAGTCGGTGCCCTTGTAGGGGGTCAGCGTCGCGCAGAAGATCTTGATGCCGGCGTCGTGGCTGCGCTGGATCAGCTGCTGCAGTCCCGCGATCAGTTGCTCGCCGCTGGGCGGGTTGCTGTCGCCCAGATCGTTGATCGCCGCGTCGGAGAAGACCACCCACTTGACGCCGGTCTGCGCGAGCACGTCCCGATCGAACCGGTTGACCGCGCTCTGCCCCGCGCCGTCCTTGAGCAGCATGTTCCCGCTGATCCCGGCGTTGAGCACGCCGACAGTGCGGTTCGCCGCGATCAGCCGCCGCGCCAGCTGGTCGGGCCAGCGCCTGTTCTCGCCGAACGACGAGTCGAACCCGTCGGTGATCGACGCGCCGAGCGTCACGACCGCGCCCTCGGACTGCGGATTCTGCACGTCCAGGCCGGCCAGGAACGCGTAGTTGTCGAAGGTCTGCACCCCGTCGAGGCCGGCCTTCGTCGCCTGGTTACCCGCCGCCACGTAGTTGTTACGGTTGGCGAACGCGTGCTGGGTCACCGACCCGATCCGCTCCGGCACGTAGGCGCTGACCGCCACGTCCCCACCAGCGGGCAGGCTGAACCGGACCGGGTCGCTCACCGCGGTCTGACCGGATTCGATCGTCACCGAGTCGCCGCCGCCGAACGTCACGTGCGCGTTCGTGCCGGCGTCGACCGTGTTCCCCCGCAGATGCTGGGCGAGGTGGACGGAACTGACGGTCAGCGGGTCACTGCCGAACTCGTTCGACAACCGCACCCGGACCGTGTCGCCGCCGATGCTCGTACGGATGATCTGCCGGACCGTCTGCCGCTCGAACCCGCGCCCACCGTTCTGCACGGCCACCGCCCACGTGCCCGTCCACGGCGTCTCGGCCGGGGTGGGGGATGCGCTGCTCGGGGTCGTCGGGGTGGGGGTGGCCTCGTTGTTCTCGTTGCCGCTCGAGTTACGCCGCACCAGCACGACCACCGCCACAACCAGGACCATGAGGGCCGCCACGACAAAGATCGTCGTCTTCCGGGTCCAGTTCACCGCGCCCACGGTACTGGGTCCTCCCGCGGCGTTCCGCTTCGCCTGAGCTGGGAGCTTCCTGAAAGTGGCCCGCCTCACGATCGGTACTCGATTGCCCTTGCGGGGCCGGTGAACACCGCCGTTTACGCCGTCACTTCACCGCGATGACCAGATAGAGCGTGAACCCGGCGACGACCGGCCCCGCCTCGAGCCTTCGCAACCAGCTTTGCCCGTACGCCGGTTCCACCGCCCCGCCCGCAATCGCTTTCTCGGTGTTGCGCTGCAGCCCCAGGATCCGGTCAGCCGTGGCGAAGTCCCGGAACAACACCGGCACGGCCTCGACCCGATGGACTGTCAGTCCCGCCGCCGTGCACAGCCGCACCAGGTCGCGCCCCACGCTGGGATTCCGCACCCTGCTCGCCGTGTACCGGGCGAAGGCCCGGCTGGTCCCGAGGTCCTCGTCCGCGACGGCGAGGGTGTCCCAGTCCGGCTCGGCCGCCCCGAAGAGCCCGCCCGCCTTCAGGACCCGCGCCGCCTCCGCAACGGATCGACCAGGTGTATCAACATGTTGAAGCACCCGATCAACCCTTGCCCGGTCAACCTCGCCCTCCTCGAGCGGCAGCGCCCCCAGATCCCCGTGGCGAACGTCGGCGCCCGGATGCCGTCGCGCGGCTTCGGCCAGCATGCCCGGTTCCCGATCCACCCCGATGACCGTCCCGCCCGGTTCGACCGCCGTGGCCAGGGCGCCCAGATCCGTCCCCGGCCCGCACCCCAGATCGACAACGGTCTGCCCGGCGGAGAGTTCAAGCCCTCGGAGCAGCCGCGCCTTGTAGTCCCGCCCCACCGCAGTAGCGGCGGCGTCATCCATGTACGCGATTTGATCGGTCACACCTCACCCCACCACTCAACATCCCGCCGCTGGTGGAGAAGCTGTGCAGGTCCCGGGCGAATCCCGCGTCGGGCGTGGCTGGGGTGTGTCGTGTCGGGGGCGCCGGGCGTGTCGGCGAACCCGGGCGTTGTGTCGTGCGGTGGGCGAGGTGCCGGGACCGGGCGTGCGCGGTCGGGGGTCAGTCAGTGTCGGCGGGCATTGTCAGGACCGTTTTGCCGGTTATCCGGCCTGCCGCCAGCTCGCGCATGGCCGTGGCGGCCTCGCTCAAGGGGTAGGTGCTTCCCAGCGGCGACTCGATGTCGGTGAGGGCGGCCAGGTCGTCGCGGCCAGCGATCACGATGGGGGCTCGTAGCTTCTGCTTGATGAACGGGGTCGTGGCGAAGGCTTGCAGGCTGCGCTCGAGACCGCCGAAGAAGCGGCCGCCGTTCTCGCCGCCGGCCAGGGACAGGGTGCCGGTGGGTTTGAGCAGGGCGCGCAATGTGGACAGCGGGCGGTTGCCGCCGATGTCGACGATCAGGTCGTACGAACCGGTGAGCGGCTCGCTCGTGTAGTCGATGACGCGGTCGGCGCCGAAACGGCGTACGGCGTCGATCTTGGCCGTGCTGCAGACGGCGGTGACGTGGTCGCCCTGGGACCTGGCCAGGATCACCGTGAACGAGCCGACCCCGCCGCCCGCGCCGATCACCAGGACCTCACGTGTTGACTGGGTGGATTTCGGCGTCAACATGTGCAGTGCGGTCGCGCCCGAGGTGGGGATGGCGGCGGCCTGTTCGAACGACAGGTGTGCGGGCTTGTGGAGAAGCCGGCCCGGTTTGGCCCTGGCGTACTCGGCCCAGCTGCTCGAACCCTCACCGAAGACCTCGTCGCCCACGGCGAAGTCGGTGACCTGCTCGCCGACGGCTTCGACGACGCCGGCCAGGTCGAGGCCGGGGATGCGGTTGCGCGGCGCGCGCAGGCCGAGCCCGAGCCGGGCGACCAGCGGCAGACCGGTCATCATGTGCCACGCCCCGCGGTCGACGCCGGCGGCACGGACGCGTACCAGAACTTGATTGGGCTTGACGGTGGGCTTGGGCACCTCGTCGATGTGGAGAACGTCGGCATCCCCGTACACGTTGTGGACAACGGCTTTCACGACAGCGGCTCCGATCTGACAGTGGTGGACGGGGCGCTCAGGAAGGTTCGTCGGCCGGGTATTGGAAGACGTCGTCCACGTTGACTTCGAAGACCTGGGCTATGCGGAAAGCGACCTCGAGGGAGGGCGAGTAGCGGCCCTGTTCGATGGCGATCACCGTTTGGCGGGTCACGCCGATGCGGTCGGCCAGTTCCGCCTGGGTCATCTCGCCGGCGGTGAAGCGCAGGGCGCGGATCTGGTTGGTGATGCGGGTCGGTTTCACCACGGGTGGAAACCCCTGCGGTAAGCGAAGATCTTGGCGATCGAGCCGAGGGCCGCGGAGAGCACGAACGCCAGGTAGATGACGTTGGCGATCCAGAAGTGGCGTACCTCGAACATGGCCATGAGCATCGCGGTGACCGCGCCGGCGACGACGAGGGACTGGCCGATGTGGTCGCCGAAGCGGCCGATCTCGCGGTCGCGCTGGTCGGGCTTCTGCGCGCCGCCGGAGAGCATGTCCACAACCATGTTGAGGACGATCCCGCTGCCCACAATCCACAGCAGGGCACGGACGTACGAGATGTCCGCGGCCACGAGCGCCAGATAGACCCCGTAGCCGATGAGGCTGGTGACGGCGAGGGTCCAGGCCCGCCGTTCCTGAGTTGTCATGCCAACGAAGGTAAAGAATCACGGACACCAAGTCAAAGTTTCTTTACATGATTCTCAGCGTCGCCTCAGGTGCCCTCCGGGGCCGGGTCGGAGCGGAGCGGGGATGACGGCCTCCCACGTGTGGGGTCGTGGCACGTGGGAGGCCGTCGGCTTCAGGAGAAGCGGCCGGAGATCCAGTTCGCGACCTGGACGGTGCTCTCGAACACTGCCCCGTCGTGCGTGGCGCCTTCGATCTCGATGAACTCAACCGGCTGCCGGTAGGCGCTCAGCTGGGTCAGCAGCGGGCCGGCGGTGATGACGTACGGGACCGCCTCGTCGGCCGTGCCCTGCACCAGCAGGATGGGGGCGCTGGGCGCCTTCTGGGCCGGGTTGGCGTACTTGGACAGCTTGGCGACCACAGGAGCCGGCAACGCGCCCCCGACGAGCAGCTCCGACGCGGTCAGGTCGTCGTAGGCGTCGAGGATCTCGTACAGGCAACCACTCTGCAGCACGCCGGTGCGGGCCTGCGCGGGCGGGGCGAGGATCAGCTGCGGCGCCACCGTCGGGTCCACAGCCTGCAGGCCGTACAGGGCCATCACCAGGTAACCCTGGGCGGGCGTGCCGGGGATGAGCGGCGCGAACAGGTCGGCGTTCGAGACCGGCGCGATCGCGGCGACGCCCTTCAAAGTCAAGTTCCCGTCGTACGAGGGGGCGAGCTCGTTGGCGAACAGGGCGCCCTGCCCGCCCTGCGAGTGGCCGTCGATCGCGTACTGGGTGCCCAGGGTGGCGTCGAGGTTCTTGGCAGCCTTCGCGCTGTCGATCATCGAGCGGGCCGCGCTCGCGCCGACCAGGTACGGGTGGGGCAGGGCCGTGCCGAGGCCGGGGTAGTCGGGTGCGGCCACCGTCCAGCCGCGCCGCAGCAGTTCGGCGATGGCGGCCCGCGCCTCGGGCCAGAACACCGCCTGGCTCACCGACGGGGCGCACTGGTCGGCCAGGCCGGTCGTGCCGTGACCCCACACCACGATCTTGTTGTTCTTACCGGTCTTCGGGGTGAGGATCAGCCCGGTCGCGGTGATGGGAATGGACCTCACATCGGTCGACAGGTACGAGATGCGCTTGCCGTTGGCCAGCGGCGCCAACTCGGGCGGCAAGGTGGCCGTGGCGCTGGACAGAACGGTTCCGGCGAGCTGAGCGGCGCGGGCCGGTTTCCCGGGAAGAAGGGCCGCGGAAATGGCGAGAAGAATGGCCGTGGTCGCCGCGAGAAATGCCACGACAGGGTGCCTTTTCAGGGCAGGGTTCATCAACAGTGCCTTTCAGGAATGGGTGTGGGGCGCGGCGAGGACGCAAAGGAAAAGGCCGGACCTGGCCATGGGCGGGCCAGGTCCGGACAACAAAGGGAACTGCGGAAAACCCTTTAGCGCGTACGGGCGAGGTGGTCGGCCACGCTGCGCAGGGCGGCGACGGTCTCGGCGTCGCGGCGGGCATCGTCCTGGGTGGGCCAGGCGCTGCACTTGACGATGACGACCTCGGCGTCCGGGTAGACGTAGAGGTATTGGCCGTGCACGCCCAGGCCGGTGAACGCGCCGGAGTGCTCACTGCCGAGCGTCCACCACTGGTTGGCGTAGCCGTAGTGGTCGTAGCCGCTGGGGCCGAGCGAACCCACTGCGAGTTGCGGTTTGTCGTTGCCCCGGCTGCGGCGCACCCAGTCGCGCGACACGATCTGCTCACCGCCGGCCACGCCGTCGCCGGCCATCAGCAGGCCTATCCGGGCCACGTCGCGGGCGGTCGCGTTCAGTGAGCCGCCACCGATGGCCGTGCGCGGCCGTCCACGCGTGAGCCAGTAGTACGCGTCCCGGTCGCACCCCAGCTTCTGCCAGAGCCGGGTCGAGGCGTACGAGGCAAGGCTTTGCCCCGTTGCCGCCTCGAGGACCCAGCCGAGCATCTGGGTGTCGAAGGTGGAGTAGTTGAAGCGTTCGCCCGCCGGCGCGGTCCGCGTTGCCGCGCGGACCACGTCGGCGATGTCCCCGCCACCCATGATCGTCTGCTCGAACCGTTTGATGCCGCTGTCGGGCACCTCCCAGGTCTCGAGGTCGCCGACGCCGGTGGTCATGTCGAGGAGCTCGGCGATGGTGTTGCCCTCGTACGCCGTCCCGAGGAAGTCGGGCCGGTAGTCGGTGATCTGGTCCTTCTCGCTGCCGATCAGCCCCTCGTCGAGCGCGATGCCGACCAGGATGGACGTCACCGACTTGGACAGTGAGAACAACTGCATCCGCGTACGGGGTCCGGTGAAGGCCCCCGGGTACGTCTCATGCACGATCACGCCGCGGTGCAGCACGACGAACGCGGTGGTGAACGTGCGGCGGTGCAGCTCGGCCAGGGTGTGCTCGTGCCCGGAGAACGTGTACCTCACGGGTAGCGGCCGGTTGTCGGCCCGGAGGGGAAGGTGGGTGGCGCCGCGGGCGACCCGTTCGGTCGGCATCAGCCAGTTCATGTGGGTGAACGTCCACTCGTTGAACGGCCGGCGCATGATCAGATCGCCCTGCTTGTCCCACCAGGATGGTTCCCGGGAGGCCACAGGGCGCTCCGTCGTACTTGTCATGAGGGTCCCCCGTTGTCGGCCGCTCGTTCGAACACCTCGCGCAGTGTCAAACCAGTCGGGTTCTTGATGGGCTCGAGATACGCCGCCATGATCCCGAGCACCCCCTTGCCCACCAGGTTCTCGGTGGGGCCGTGGTCGGCGATGTCCGCGCTCGGGTCGCCGAGGTGCCGCACCGCGAGACCCTCCGTGACGGCGGCCAGGAGGTTCGTGAACTCCTGGATGGTGATGCCGGGGCGAAGCTGATAACCCCGCGCGGCGATCGTCTCTTCGTAGATCTTCATCCACGGCTCGAGCGCGCCCGCGTAGTTGTTCGCGATGGCGCCGCGGATCCCGTCGTTGCGGTGAGCGGTTGCCACCATGATGAGCTGCAATTTGAACAGGGGCATCCGGCAAAGGGCCATGAGCTCGTGATAACTCGACCTGTCCACGGCGTCGACCAGACTGTCGTCGGTGGCCAGCCAGTCACCGCGCGTCTCCACATCGGCCCCGTACTGCGGGTCGTAGTTGATGGCGTGCAGCATGAACGCGAGCAGGTCGTTGAGGTAGTCGTCGTGGCTGGCCCACGTCGACCTGTACGGGCCGGCGCCCTTCTGCCGGAGGAAGGGCAGCTCAAGCTCCTCGACCTCGGCCGACAGGGCACGCTCGGTCAGGAAGCTCAGGCCCGACCAGTACTGCTTGCGGCCGTCGCCGGTCGCCGTGGCCGGCCGCTGGGCACCGAGGTTCCGCTCGATGAGGTTGGCGCCGGCCTTGAGGTACGACGCCACCTTCAGCGAGTTCACCAGGGCGGCACGCGTCGACTCGCGCACCCCCTTGACCCGGGTGACGATTCCCGAGAAGTCCGCGCAGTAGGGGTAGGGCAGGTCGTTCTTGCCGTACGTCATGCAGGTGATTCTGCCTGGGTTCCCGTGACCTTCAAGTGCGCACGTGCGTAGTACTCGCAGGCTAGGCCTTCGGGCATAACGCACGCACGTACCGTGACTGCGTGATCGCAGAGCGTGGATTTTGGCTGGTAATCAGGGGTGCAGGGCGCGCAGATACGTGGTCGCGAGCGTACGCCGCGTAGGGGTACCTGACTGGGCAAGTTGCGTCATCCGCGAGTCGAGGCGCGAGTACTCCTCGGCGGTGAGAGCCGCCTCCATGGCCTCGCCGTAGGTGGGGGCGAGCGGGTTGGGGGCCACCTTCTTGCGGGCCTCCCAGTCGCCGATCGGCTCGGCCGGCACGTCCAGTTGCGCCCGGTAGTCGATCTCGATGCCGTCGAACCCGGCCTCGGCCGCCCAGCGCAGCAGATCCCGTTCGTCGAAATCGGTCATCGGGTTCTCGCCGCGCCGCGCGCCGTCCCGATAGACGGCGACCACCTTGGCCAGCAGATCGGCGACCTCGGGATCGCGCAGCCCGAAAAGGCTGTCGCCCCGGTGCACGAGCAGAAAACGGTTGATCGGCTCGAAAATGGACAGGCGGCCGCCCGGTTTGAGCACCCGGAAGAACTCGCGGAAAGCGGCCGCCTTGTGGTCGCAATAGATGAGAACGGAACGCGTCGTGACAACGTCGACGGAAGCGTCCGGAATCGGCGACAGATCCTCGGCCGAGGCGTGCACGAAACTGCACCGCTTGTCGTCGCCGGCCCGGCGCCGGCATTCCTCGAGACCGGCGTCGGAGACGTCGCTGAAGATGACGCGCCCGTCGGGCCCGAGCCGATCGAGGGCGCCGAACGCGATGAGCCCCGTTCCGGCGCCCACGTCGAGCAGCGTGTCGTCCGCGGCCAGGCCGGCCCGGTCGAGCACCTCGTCGCGGAAAACCTGAAGGTCGACGGCGTGTTGCGCGCGCAGTTCGGCATTGCCGCCGTCGCGACGCGTCAACAACCACCGCGTCCACTCGTCCGTCGCCATCGGATCACCGTAGGGCACCGGACTTCTCGGCGGGTGAGACATCAACGCGCGGCAATGGAAACGTGATCTGCGCCCCAGCCGCTCTTAAACTTCGGCCGCCGTGGGCCCCGCCCAGGTCGGTCCCGCCCACGTCGGCCCGGCCCAGCCCGCGCCGACCGGCGTACGGTCCCAGTTGGTTCCGGCCACGCTCGTCTCCACGGCCGTGACACCCTTGCCGGCCTGCGCGGCCCCGCCCACCCCGGCGCCCAGCAGCGCGGCGGCCACGACGGCGGTCCCGGTTCCCAGCAGGATCAGGCTGCGGCGTGCGATGCGGTTCACGATCATTCCCCCGTCTGTCGGTCTCGCCCCGCGTCCGACGGGGCACGATCTCAGCGTGCCGCCGGCCACGACGCTGCGACCAGCGGCAACGCTTCTCGGGAACTTCCCGGGACGGCCCGGGTCAACGCCGGCCGAGCGCCCAGCCGACCACGCCCGACGCGGCCATCAGGGCACAGAGGCCCACCAGCGGCCCGATCCGGCGCTCCACAGTGGTCGCTTGCGGGGACGGCCATCGGGACAGCCGGCGTTCCCGTTGCGCCGCCTCCCACAGGCGGCGCAACTCCGCGGGATCGCCCCCGCCCAGATCGGCCAGGGCCCGCACCACCTCCCACGGAGGCAGGGCCTGGCCGGTGAAGTACCGGGACAACGACGAGTCGCTGACGTGCACCTTCAAACCGAGTTCGCGCAGCGTCAGGCCGGCCTCCGCGCGCAGCGCCCGCAACTCGGTCACCAGCCTGGCGTGCATCTCACAAGTGTCCATCGCGTTTCCTCCCCCAAAGTCGGCGCGACGCCCTCATTGTGCTCACCCGGGCGCACGCCGGCCGCTACCCCGGACACACCCGGATGAGATCAGGGCGCGGCGACGGAAGGTGCGGCCTGAGATTGGCGCCGGGGTCAGGCGTTGTCCCGGAGCGCGACCGCCGCCCTCACGAGGTCGGCGTTGCTCGTCGCCGGGGAGCCGTCGGGGAGCAGGATCGAGTCCTCGAAACCGACCCGCGTGTCGTGACCGCGGGCGAAGGCGTCGCGTACCAGCGGCCACGTCCAGTCGTTCATCCCGTGGGTCAGGCGCGGGCAGGTGGACCCGGCCTCGTCGAGCAGGTCGTTGACCCGCCGCGCGACGGCCGCGGGCGGCCCGCTGTGGAAGTACGGCTCACCCGGGTCGAGTTCGATGCTGACACGGGCCGCGTGCGGCAGCAGCCCCGATGCGAGCAGCGCAGGCATCTCCTGAGGCGCCCACAGGCCCACGTCGATGCCGATGCCGACGTCGAGCATCGCCGCCATGACCTGCTCGAACCCGTCCTCCGAGAGATTCACCGTGGCGACGTCGACCCCCTCCCACTCGCGGATCATGGCGATCCGGCCGGCCAGGTCGGGCACGATCCAAGCCCCCGTGGTCAGACCCACTTCGATTTCCCCGTACGCCACCTCGCGCGCCCGGCGGCACGTCTCGTTGACCACCGCCGGGTCGAGGGTCTCGGCGCCCGACTCGTCGCGTACGTGCAGGTGAACGCCCGTGGCCCCGGCCGCGAAGCACTCCGTCAGCTCGGCGGCCACCTCGTCGGGCGTGACCGGCATCCGCGGGTGCACGTCCTTCCCGTACGGGCCGTTCGGGGTCACCTGCAGCAAGGCCATGAGTCCAACCTAAACCGAGGTCAGAACGCCGCAACCGATCCGCCGGCCCGCTCCCGGCGTGACAGCGTGCGCAGCACAGGCAGGAAGCCGTGCCGCGTTCCCGACAACCGGGCCAGGCAGACGGTCACCGCGTCGGCGGCCACGGGCGGCGGCGGAGCGCAGCAGCGGGGAGACGACCTCGGCTGCCTCGAGGAAGGCCTGCCTCACGTGTCGAGGTTGGCCGGGACGAAAACCGGTGCGGGACCCGCGGCGCCGCCGGGCGGGGCGGGGACCGCGGCACTCTCAGGTGACGGCGCCAGCGAGGTGAGGGCGGCCCACGGCATCCGGTCCACCGCGTCGGCGTTGCCGTCGGTCAGGATCGACCGGTACGCCTGCGACGCCGACCGGGCCGCGGCCAGCAGCGCGGCCAGCGGGTGCAGGACCAGCCGTACGCCGAGAGCGGCCAGCTGCACGTCGGGGAGCAGGTCCGGCGCGCCGGCTGCCTCCGAGCGGGACAGCACCAGCGGGACACCCGGCAGCGTGGCCTGCAGCAGCGACAACTCGCCGTGCGTGCACACCCCGGCCGGCAGCACGGCGTCGGCGCCCAGCTCTGCGAAGACGCGGCAGTCCTCGGCCACGGCGTCCAGCCCGCCGGTCCCGTACGCGTTGGTCCTCGCGATGACGGCGATGTCGGGAACCTGGCTGCGCAGCTCGGCGAACATCTCCGTGACGACCACCCCCGAGATGCCGGCCCGCTGATACGACAGCGCGGTCCACACCGCGTCCCGCTCGGTCTCGAACCCCGGGCCCGCGTCGGCCAGCAAAGGGACGCCGCCGAGCACCGGTCCCAGGGTGGCGGCACGATCCGCGAGCTGCGTGGCCGGCACGTAGCCGATGTCGGGCCGGCCCATCATCACCGAGGCCACAGCCGCCTGCGCCAGGTGGACCGCGCGGTGACCGGCGTGCACCGCCAAGGTCGCGCTCAACGGGTCGAACACGCCCGGCACGTGGGTCACGCGCCCGGCCGACAGCAGCTCTCGGAATGCGTTCATCGGATTCCTTCCGTGGGGACTCGGTCCTACAGGGCCGGGAGGCAACGGAGGCTACGGCCGTACGGCGCGTCGTCTCGGTTTTCACATGATGGTTTGCGAGTTTGTAAGGCATGGCCACAGGGGCGGTGAAGCGGGCGTTCAAGTACCGCTTCTACCCGAGTTCGAAGCAGGCTGACCTGCTGAACCGGACGTTCGGGTGTGTCCGCAAGGTCTACAACCTGGCGCTGGCCGCGCGTACCGAGGCGTGGTACCAGCGGCGGGAGCGGGTCAACTACAACGCGACCAGCGCGATGCTGACGGCGTGGAAGAAGACCGAGGCGCTGGCGTTCCTCAACGAGGTCTCGTCTGTGCCGTTGCAGCAGACCCTGCGACACCTGCAAGGTGCGTACACGAACTTCTTCGCCGGTCGGGCGAAGTACCCGCGCTTCAAGAGCAGAAAGAAGTCGCGGGCGTCCGCCGAGTTCACCCCGTCCGCGTTCCGGTACCGCGACGGCCGGCTGTACCTCGCCAAGCTTGACCAGCCGCTCGACGTCGTATGGTCGCGTCCGCTGCCCGAGGGTGCGGCACCGTCCACGGTGACCGTCTCCCGCGATGCGGCCGGCCGCTGGTTCGTGTCTCTGTTGTGCGAAGACACGATCACCCCGGCGGCGGGCACCGCCGCGGTCGGGATCGACGCGGGCTTGGACTCGCTGCTCACGCTGAGCACGGGCGAGAAGATCACCAACCTGCGGCACGAGCGCCGCGACCGCGCCCGGCTGGCTCGCGCGCAACGCAAGCTGGCGAAGAAGGAAAAAGGCGACGACAAGAAGAACCGGGTCAAGGCCCGCATCAAGGTCGCCCGCATCCACGCCCGGATCGCCGACCGACGTCGCGACGTGCTCCACAAAGTGACCACTCGGCTCGTTCGTGAGAACCAAACGATCGTGATCGAGGATCTGACCGTGCGCAACATGGTCAAAAACCACAGCCTGGCCCGCGCCATCAGCGACGCGGCCTGGCGGACCTTCCGGGAAATGCTGGAGTACAAGGCCGACTGGCACGACCGCACCGTGATCGCGGTCGACCGGTGGTTGCCCTCCAGCAAGCTGTGCTCGGCCTGCGGACGCCTGGCCGAGAAGATGCCGCTGCACATCCGGTCGTGGACCTGCCCCTGCGGGGCCATCCACGACCGCGACATCAACGCGGCACGCAACATTCTGGCTGCCGGACTGGCAGTGACAGCCTGCGGAGACGGTGTAAGACCTCAACGAGAGTCCTCTCGGACGGGGCAGTCGTCGGCGAAACAGGAACCCCGAGGGCGACCAACGGACTCCCCGCCCTTAAGTGGGCGGGGAGGATGTCAAGACCGAATATTCAATCCGAGGCCGCCCGGGGGCCGACAGCCCGCCCAAGAGATTTACGATCATCTCTATGGAGGAGAGCCGGTCGAGGTCCGTGGCCGCTGTCGAACGGGCGATGGACGTGCTGCTGCTGTTCGGCCGGACCGATCGTCCCGACCTCGGGGTCACCGAGATCGCCACCGCGCTCGGGCTGACCAAGGCGGCCGTGCACCGCATCCTGACCGCGCTGCGCAACCGTGACCTGATCACGCTGGACCCGCGGAGCCGGCGGTACGCGCTGGGCCACGCCGCCGTCACGCTGGGCCGCGCCTATCTGACACGTACCGACGTACGGGAAATGGCTGCTCCCGAGTTGAGATACCTGAGCGCCCGTACGGGTGAGACCGCCACGCTCTCCCTGCGGCGCGGCGACACCCGCCTGTACGTCGACCAGGTCGTGCCCGACCAGGAACTGCGCCTCGAAGTGACCGTCGGCGTCCCGTTCCCGCTGCACGCCGGCGCCTCGTCCAAGACGTTCCTCGCCTACCACCTCGACGGCTACCTCGACCGCGGCCGGCTGGAAGCCCTGACCGAGCACACCGTCGTCGACCCGGCCCGCCTGCTTCGTGAGCTGGCCGTCATCCGCGAGCGCGGCTACGCCACCTCCCACGGCGAACGTGAACCCGGCGCCGCCTCGATCGCCGCCCCCGTCTTCGACCACGACGGCCACGTCGCCGCCGTCATCAGCGTCGCAGGCCCGGCCCAGCGTTTCCACCCGGGCGAGGACCCGGCCGTGACCGACCAGCTGCTGGCCGTCGCCGCCCGGATCTCGGCGCAACTGGGCTTCAAGTCCCTCAAGTAGCCGGCGCCGCGTCCGATCGTTGGTGGGCGTGCTGACAAGACGAGTGCCGGTCGCCCGCGTGGGGCCGGCGCTGCTCTGTGCGGCCGTGCTCGGTGCGCTGATCCTGTTCGCGGCGATCCGGGTGGACGCCCCGTTGCTGTGGGGCGGCCTGTCCCTCCTCACCGGCGGGATCAGCGTGATCGCGTTGAGCCGGCTGGCGCTCGTGCGGCGCGAAAGCGACAGGCGTGCGGTCACCGACGGGCTGACCGGCCTGGCCGACCGTGCCCGCTTCCGTGAGACGTCGAGGCGGGCGCTGGCCGGCGGTGAGCGCTCCGGTCGGCTCAGCGCCGTGCTGGTGCTCAACCTGAACGGCTTCAAGCAGGTGAACGACACCCTCGGGGACGACGGGGGCGACCTTGTGCTGGTCGCGTTCGCCCAGGCGATGCGCGCGAGCGTGCCGCCATGGGGGGTGCCGTGCCGGCTCGGCGGGGACGAGTTCGCGGTGGTGCTTCCGGACCTCGACTTCCCCGAGCAGGCGTACGACGTCGCCGGCGCCGTGACCTCGGTGCTGTCGCCCGTGGTGGTCGACGGCCGGCTGGTGCCGCTCGCCGCGAGCATCGGCATCGCCGTCTCGGGGCCGGGCGAGCTGACCCACGACCTGCTTGTGCACCGGGCCGACGTGGCCATGCGCCGGGCCAAGCGGCTGGGACCGCAGACCCGCTGGGCCGTCTGGCAGGAGTCGTTCGAGCAGGACACCCCCGCGGCGGCCTGACCCAGCGGCTTCGTCCAGTGCTTCATCGGCCCGGCCGGGTTCGTCCTTGGCTCATCGGCCGGGCGAGATTCACGACGGCTCGTCGCCGCCCGTCTTCCGGCCGGTGCTTCGTCGGCCCGGCGGCTTCGTCCTGTGAGTCGTCGGCCCGGCGGGTTCGTCCTGTGAGTCGTCGGCCCGGCCGGTTCGTCCCGTGCGTCGTCGGCCCGGCCGGGTTCGTCCGTGGCTCATCGGGCGAGGGATCACGGCGGCTCGTCGCCGCCCGTCCTCCGGCCGGTGTTCGGCAACGCGTGCAGCGGGCCTGCGCCGGCGGCAATGTCCACAGCGCTACTCTGCCACCATGCCGACCATCTTCACGCAGATCATCAACGGCGACCTGCCCGGGCGGATCGTCTGGTCCGACGAGCGGGTGGCCGCGTTCCTCACGATCGCGCCGCTGACCGCCGGGCACACGCTGGTCGTGCCGCGCGAGGAGATCGACGACTGGACCGAGCTGCCGGCCGACCTGCACGGCCACCTCATGTCGGTCAGCCACACGATCGGCGCGGCGCTCAAGAAGTCGTACGGCTCCCCGCGGGTCGGCATGGTGATCGCCGGTTTCGAGGTGCCGCACGCCCACGTGCACGTGTTCCCGGCGTACGAGATGGCCGATTTCGACTTCTCGCGCGTCGACCCGAACGTGCCCGCCGAGCGCCTCGACGAGGACCTGAAGCGGATCCAGGCCGCCCTGTAGCGTCCCGCTGTCCCGGCGTCGGTGGCGCCCGCGTCGAACGCTGTCCCGCTGTCCCGGCGTCGGTAGCGCCCGCGTCGAACGCTGTCCCGCTGTCCCGGTCTGCCGTGGTCTGCCGCTATTTGTCGCAGGCCACGCCGTCGCCGTCGCGGTCCAGGTCGTAGATGTCGTCGCCGATCACGGTGACCGGGCCACGCACGTACGCGGGACCGTTGCCGCTGCCACCGGCACAGTCGACGTCGCTCGCGATCGGCACGCACCCGCTGTAGTTCGGGTCGCACTTGCTCGCCCGCTTGGTCCCCACGGCGACCACCTCGGTGACGGGCTGCCGCTTGACCACGGTCTTGACGACCCGGCGGCCCGTCATCTCGCCGTCGGTGTACGTGATCTCCCACGTCACCGTCTTCACCCCGGCAACACCCTTTTCCCGTACGCGGGTCTCGCCCTTGGCCAGGTTGCTGTCCTTGACCTTCCGGGTCTTGAACGGGATCGTCCCGTCGACGGTCATGTTCTTCTTGACGACGGCCGCCGTGGGAGGCGGCGCGCTCGTTGCCGTTGCGGTCGCTGTCTCCGCTGCGGTCGCCGTCGCTGGGTCTGACTCTGTCTCTGCGGGCGGCTCCGTCTCCTGCGGGCCGGCGGCCGTGGTCCCGATCGCCCCGACGTCGGCGACCCGGTCGGTCTTCGAACCGTCGTCCCCCGCGAAGGCGCCACCCACCACCACGCCCCCGCAACATGGCAGAAGAAGTGCCGCCGCGATCAGTCCCACGCGCTGCAACGGCGTGAGCCGCCGCCAAAATCCCTGTTGGTGCGGTGTCCGATAGGTCACCGGGCCAGTGTGAACGTCCCTTTGCGCCCGCGCGTCGTCACTTCGGCCGACCACCCCTCAACGAAAGAGCCCAACCCCGAACGCCTCTTTGCCCACCCGTTCCGGCATCCTCAACCCGATCCCCGGTAGGAGCCACAGCCACCCGGTGGCGACCCCGTACGCGGTCGGGGGCGACGATCCCCCACCCGGGGGAGACAGGAAGCGACAGTACCGCTTGTCAAGCCGGCAACCGGCTTTGTCCACAGGCGGCGACGTGCCGGCATTCGTGCGGACCGGGCGTCCTGCGGCCACCCCCGAATCCACTTGGGGACTGTAAAACGAACGAACGGTGTAACTCCTGATCGAGGAGACGCACCTGATGACTGTCACGACGGATGCCGTGGA
Source organism: Paractinoplanes brasiliensis (assembly GCF_004362215.1). NCBI lineage: Bacteria > Bacillati > Actinomycetota > Actinomycetes > Micromonosporales > Micromonosporaceae > Paractinoplanes > Paractinoplanes brasiliensis. The sequence continues at coordinate 626,668 of NZ_SNWR01000002.1, forward strand.
TACGTCCGCGGTGGCGAAGAAGAAGACTCCGGCATCTACGCCCGAAGGGGTGGACGCTGAGCTGGTCGGCGGGCTGGTCGAGCAGGCCCGCGCAGCGGACCCTGCGCCCGCTGTGGGCCGACATCCGTCGCCGTGGATGGCTATGGTGCCTTCGTGGACATCGGGGAGCCAGGGAAGCGCGCCCGGCTGTGGAAGATCAAGCGGCCCGGCGGCGTCTACTGGTTCGACCTCCGGGTGATCGCCGAGGATCCGGACGGCAGCTGGCTCGGGGGGCCGGTCGGAACGCCCTGGTGCGCCCCGCACGATCGTGGGACGTTTCCCGTGCCGGTCGTCGTGTGGCTGGCGGCCGGGCGGCCCTGGGCGGCCTGGTGGGTCGGCGACCCGGGGGACAGGCGGCTGGAGATCGACGTGTGCCTGCCTCCGGAGCCGGTGGAGGACGGCTGGCGGTACGTCGATCTGGAGCTGGACCCGGTGCTGCACGTGCGGGACGGCCGGGTTGAGATCGAGGACTGGGACGAGTACGAGGAGGCGCGCCTGCGGGGCTGGATGACCGAGCGGGACGCCGAGCTGGCGCGCGTCACGGCGGAGGCGTGCGCCGAGTTGCTGAAGGCCGGTGCGGAGCCGTGGCTGGACCGTGGCTGGCAACTGCTGAACAGCTGAACCCACGAACGAAGGGCGCTGCCGATGAACGCCGACGCCGTGATGGCCCGTATCGGCGAGGCCGTCGCCATGCACCATCAACAGGGGCGGCGTGCGGACGCGTACGGGATGTTCGCCCGGATCTGGGACGAGATCGGCGGGGAGCGGGGCGATCCGTTGCATGTCTGCGTGCTGGCCCACTCGATGGCCGACGTCCAGGACGAGGTCGCGCAGGAACTGCTGTGGGATCTGCGCGCGCTGGCCGCGGCCGGGCGGCTCACCGACGATCGGGTCGGGGAGGCCGGCGTGCCGCTGCAGGTCGCCGGGTTGTATCCGTCGTTGCACCTCAACCTGGCCGACTGCTATCGGAAGCTCGACGACCTCGACCGCGCCCGTGAGCACCTGGAGAAGGCTCGGGCCGGGATGGGCGCGCTTGCCGACGACGACTACGGGCGGCTGATCCGCAGCGGCCTGGACAGGCTGGCCCGGCAGCTCGAGCCGCCCGCGTGAAAGAAGCAAAACGTCTACGCCTATGTGCAAACTCGGGCGCCGGGCGGGGTCACGAAGCCGCCTCGCCTCGCATACGGTGAATGCACGTTCCGTGACGACGAGGGGGTCCACGTGCGGCTCATCCCCGGAATTCTCGCGCTCTCGCTGGCTTTCGTGCTGGTCGAGGCGGCCCCGGCCAGTGCCGCGGCGCCCGGCGGCCGTCTCCTTGTGCTCGACGACCGTGACGGCGGGCAGGGAGTCTTCAGCATGCGCGCCCGCGGCGGTGACGTGCGCCGCCTCAACCTCAACATTCCCCCGTACGGGCATCCCGACTACTCGCCCGACGGCAAGCGCGTCGCCTACACCGACGTCTGGAGCGTCTACACCGTCAAGGCCGACGGCACCGACCGGCGGTGGGTCATCGACGGCCCCTCGGTTCCGGCCTATCCGCGCTGGTCGCCGGACGGCACCGAGGTCGGTTTCGAGTCCGGCAACATCATGGCGGGCGCGGTCGCAGCACCGGCCGGGCGTCCGGTTTACACGGCGTCGGACAGCGGGTCGCTGACCTTCGACTGGTCACCCGACGGCCGCTTCGTCGCGGTCGTGCAGTCGTGGGCGGTCGGCGGCGAGCCGTGGGACCCGGTCTACGCCCGCGACATCTGGATCGCCCGCTCGGACGGCTCGAACGTCGCTCGCCGGCTGACCACCCGCGCGGAAACCTGGGACCCGTACCGCATCGCGTGGAGCCCCCACGGCCGTACGCTCGCCGTCGAGGCCCTGGGTGACCTGTGGACGATCGACGTGCGCACCGGCGCGGTCACCAACCTCACCGCCACGCCCGGGGTGGCCGAGTCGAGCCCGATCTGGTCGCCCGACAGCCGGGTGCTCGCTTTCGGCCGTCAGGCCGCCGGCGCCACCGGCCCGCAGGTGTGGTTGCGCCCGGCCGCCGCCCGCGGCGACGCCGGCCGCAGCCTGTCCGTCACCGGCATCCCGACGAGCTGGCACTGACCCCTGCAGCGCGGACACCCGCGACAACGTCGACCCCGACGAGGTGGCGCTGATCCCTGCGACGTGGACATCCGCGACGACGTCGATCCCGCCGACCGGGCGGCCCGCCCTCATCCGCGCCTGTTCCGCCCGGTCAATGGCCTCTCACAAGTCTCCTTTCGAAGGTAAGCCGCGCCTATTTCTGCCGTGGGCCGGTCGCCGGTCTGGCCTTCTGCGGGTGCATCGACTCGTGGCGGGCGAGCATGGCGACGAACTCGCCGATCTTCCGCTCGCGGGTCTCGGCCCGCTTGACGGCGTTCAGCCGGTAGATCATCGCGAACCGGTTGGCCTTGGTCAGGACGTCGAACATGGCCTGGGCGTCCGGGTCGGCAGCGATCGCCGTGAGCAGGTCGGCGGGCACCTCGGCCTCCGAGGGCGGGGCGTAGGCGGCCGCCCACCGCCCGTCCGCTTTCGCCGCCTCGACCGCCGCCCGGCCCGCGGGCAGCATCCGCCCCTGCTCCTCCAGCCGGGCCACATGAAGAACATTGCGCTGCGACCACGCGCTCCGAGCCCGCCGCGGCGTCAGGCGGATCCACGAGATCGACTCGTTCCCCTTCCGCGCCTGGCCGTCTATCCACCCGGCGCACAGGGCCTCGTCGACCGCCTGCTGCCAGGTCAGCGTGGTGACGGTGCCACCTTTACGCCCGAGCGCGAGCCACACCCCGTCCGAGCTGGTGTGGTTTTCCAGCAGCCACACCCGCAGCCCCTCGGCGTCGGCCACCACCAGCTCTTCCAACTCCCGATCCGCCATGCCCGGCAGGCTATCCGCACCCCCCGACAACTTTCCGCGGCCCAGCGCCGAGCCGTCCCGCGCGATCGCCGGCCTCAGGTGTCTCTATCGCCGGCCTCAGGTGTCTCTGACGGTGGCTGTTCGGCCGTGGCGGGCATGTCCGGGGTGTTGGCGAGGCCGGCGACCAGCAGGCGGACCAGGCGCCGGGCGTCGTATCGGGGGTTGCTGCCCGCGCAGAGGCCACCGACGCCGTACATGAGCTCGGCGGCGTCCTGGCCCGGGCGGATCTGGCCGGCGTCGGCCGCGGCCGCGAGCAACTCGGTGCAGACGGGTTCGAGGCGGTCCAGGAAGTAGGAGTGCAGCGGGTCGTAGCAGCTGTCGTCGGACTGCAGGACCCGGGCCAGGCCGAGCTTGGTGACCACGAAGTCGACGAGCAGGCCGACCCAGGTCTGCAGGGCGGCGTACGGGGAAGGGCTGGTTCTGAGCAGGCGGGGGCCGGCCTCGGCGAGCGCTTCGACCTGGTGGCGATAGACGGCGACGATCAGGTCGGCGCGGGTGGGGAAGTGCCGGTAGATGGTGGCCGTGCCGACCCCGGCCTCGGCGGCGATGTCGCGGAGGGGCGCCTCGACGCCGGAGCGTACGAAGATCGTCGCGGCCGCGCCGAGCAGGGCTTCCTGGTTGCGCCGGGCGTCAGCACGCTTGTGCCTCGGGGCTGTGTCGCCCACCACACCACCTCCGTCGTACCTAAACGGGACACTGTCCCGTATCTTCAAACGGGACGATGTCCCGGATTTTAGCCGACGAGAGGATCCCTCATGACCACATACCTGCTCGTGCACGGCGCCTGGCACAGCGGACAGGCCTGGGAGCGAGTGGCTCCGCTGCTCACCGCCGCCGGCCACCGGGTTCTGGCGCCCACGCTGACCGGCCACGGCAGCGCGCCGTTCGACCCCGAGGCAGGGCTGGAGACGTACGTCGCCGACGTCAAGCGGGTGCTGGACGAGCACGATCTCGCCGACGTGGTGCTCGTGGGTCACAGCTACGCCGGGCTGATCGTGTCGTCGGTGGTCAACGACGTGCCGGAGCGGATCGGTCACGTGGTCTACCTCGACGCGATGGTGCCGGTGCACGGCGAGACCGCCCTCGACGTCATGCCGATCACGGGCGTGCTGGTCGAGGCGGCCGCGAGGTCCAACACCCCGGAGCGGGTTCCGCCGTTGCCCGAGATGCCCGCGCCGCACGGGTTGTTCGGCGTCACCGACCCCGGCGACATCGCCCGGCTGCGGGCGACGCTGGTCGACGAGCCGGTGCGGGCCTACGAGCAACCGGTGCGGCTGGACAACCCGGTCGCGGACGCCGTTCCCCGTACGCACATCCACTGCGTCGGTTTCGAGGTCGAGGGCATCACCCGGCGACCCGTCCCGCCCACCCAGCCCAACGGCAGCCCGGCCCAGGTCTGGGAACTGCACAGCGGCCACGACTGCATGATCACCGCCCCCGACGAGTTGGCCGCCCTGCTGCTCAAGCTCGCGTAACCAGGTCGGCGTCTCTGGCTGCCGGACCACGTCCTCGAGCCGGCCGGGTCCGGTCGTTCTCCGCGACGGCATCAACGAGCGTGACCGGAGAACGCTTCGGGGAGTGCGGTTCCGCGGGTACGCTGTCCGCACGATTTTGGCGGTGGCGAAGGTGCCGGGAACACCCAGCGGAACGGGTGCCGGCGGCCGGCAGGGCAGAGATGGGGGCGGTTACCGATGTCCCCCGTCAGCGAGGTCACCCTGCATGTCAACGGCGTGACGCGGCGGCTGCGGCTGGACCATCGGCGGATTCTGGTCGGCGTGCTGCGCGACGACTTCGGCTCGGAGGGCACGCGCGAGAACTGCGACCACGGTGGATGCGGCGCGTGCACCGTCTTGATCGACGGCCGGCTCGCGGCGTCCTGTCTCACCCTTGCGGTGGCCGTCGACGGCGCCTCGATCACGACCATCGAGGGCTATGAAGGAGTTTGAGTACGTCCGTGCGGGCAGCGTGCCCGAGGCGCTGGCGTCGGACGGGCGCTTTCTGGGCGGGGGCACCAATCTGGTTCACCTGATGAGGCGGGGCGTGGAGGCCCCGGACAGGCTCGTCGACGTCAGCCGGCTCCCGCTGAGCGGCATCCGGGAGACCCCGGACGGCGGACTGGTCATCGGCGCGACAACCACCAACAGCGTCGTCGCGGCCGATCCGCTGGTGCGGCGGCGCTACCCGGCTCTGGCCCGGGCGATCTTGGCCGGGGCGCCCGGCCCCATCCGTGACCGGGCCACCGTCGGGGGCAACCTGCGGCAGAGCACCCGGTGCGAGTACTTCACCGATCTGGCCAGGCCGTGCAACCAGCGCTTGCCGGGCAGCGGATGCGCGGCCATCGGCGGACGCAACCGCAACCACGCGATCCTCGGATGGGACGAGCGCTGCGTCGCCGTCGACCCCTCCGACATGGCGGTCGCCCTGTCCGTGTTCGACGTGACCGTGCACTCCCTCGGCGGGCCGCCCGGATTGATCACGGCGGTCGAGCTGCCGCCGGCCCCGCCCTCGGTGTTTCGCAAGGCGCGGGACGGCGGCGTCTCGGTCGCCGCGGTGCTCGAGGTCACCGCTGGCATCGTGCGCGACGTACGGATTGCTCTCGGCGGGGTCGCGGCCCGGCCCTGGCGCGCGTCCGCCGCCGAGAACCTCCTGCGGCACGGGCCGGCCACGGCGGATCGGTTCCGGGCGGCCGCCGACGCCGAGCTGGCCGCCGCCCGGCCGTTGCGGGACAACGCATACAAGGTGGAGCTGACGCGCCACCTCATCGAGGGCGTGCTGACCCGCGCAGCCGAGGCGGCCCGAGCACGACCGTAGGCCGGGGCTGTCAGAGCACCGCGCCCGTCGGCGACAGCGCGGAACGGCTGGGGCGGTCAGGGTGCCGCGTGCGTTGGCGACAGCGCGGAACGGCTGGGGCGGTCAGGACACGGCCCGCGTTGGTGACGGCGTGGAAACGCCGCGAGGCGGTCACGGGACGGCGCGGGCGAGGGAGAGAGCGAACCGGCCGGCCGGGTCGGTCCACCACCGGTCGAGGGTGAAACCGGCTTCGGCCAGCTCCTTCCCGACGCCCCCGCGGCGGAACTTGGCCGAGATCTCGGTGCGGATCTCCTCACCGGCCGCGAGCTCGACGACCAAGCCGACCGCCGGAATCGTGACACGCATGGGCCAGCGGGCCCGCAGGCGCATCTCGATCCATTCCGCGTCGGCGTCCCAAAGGGCGACGTGGGCGAAGCCGTCGACGTCGAAGTCGGCGTCCAGCCGGCGGTTGAGCACCCGCAGCACGTTCTTGTTGAACTCCGCTGTCACCCCGGAGGCGTCGTCGTAGGCGGGCACCAGCACGCGCGGGCTCTTCACCAGGTCGGTGCCGAGCAGCAGGTGCTCGCCGGGCCGCAGCACGCCGCGCACGCCGGTGAAGAAGCGGGCCCGGTCGGCCGGCTCGAAGTTGCCGATCGTGCCGCCGAGGAACGCGACCAGGCGGCCGGGCCCCTCGGGCAGCTCGCCGAGGTGCTCGGTGAAGTCGGCGACCACGGGGTGCACGGCCAGGCCGGGGAAGTCGTCCGCGATCTGGCCGGCCGCCGCGGCCAGGGCCGAGGGCGAGACGTCCATCGGCACGAACGACGTCAGGGGCAGCGCCTCGAGCAGCAGCTTCGTCTTGGTCGAGTAGCCCGCGCCCAGCTCGATCAGCGTGCGAGCCGAGGTGAGCCGGGCGATCTCGTCGGCGCGTGCCGTGAGGATCGCGCGCTCGCTGCGGGTCGGGTAGTACTCCGGCAGCTCGGTGATCTGTTCGAACAGCTCGCTGCCGCGGGCGTCGTAGAACCATTTCGGCGGCAGCCATTTGCGGGGTGCGGTCAGCCCGGCCAGCACGTCGGCGCGTAGCGCGGTCTCCTGGACGTCGTTGTCGAGCAGGACCTTCATGACTCTCCCAACGGGATCTGTTGCAGCTCGGCGGCCGTGGCGACGACGAGGGTGCGGTCGTCGACGGGCTGCCAGGACGGGTCGTCGTCGAGTGGTTCGGAGCTGACCAGCACGCTGCCGGCTCGCCTGAGAACGGACAGGGAATGGCCGTACGTGCTGGCCACCACGGTCTCGCCGTCGGTGAGCAGCAGGTTGAGCCGGGAGCCTGGGGCGGCCGCGGCCACCTCGGCGATCGTGTCCGCAACGGCCTCGCGCGGGCCGGCGCCGCCGCGCAGCCGGTCGCGCACGAACGCCCACAGCAGCGCCGCGTCGGTGGGCGCGTCGAGCGTGAGCAGGTCCACGGGCGGCAGCGTGGCGGCGAGTTTGGCGACCGACCCGGGCCAGCCGCTGACCTTGCCGTTGTGGCTGAACAGCCACGGCCCCTCGCCGAACGGGGCCGCCGCGTGCTCGGTCACCGGCATGCCGATGGTCGCGCTGCGGACCGCGGCCAGGACCGCCCCCGCCGACACGGCGGAGGCGAGCCCGGGCAGCGTGGTGTCGCTCCACAGCGGGGTGGCCCGGCGGTATCGCACCGGGCCGCCCTCGGCGTACCAGCCGACGCCGAACCCGTCCGCGTTGATCGTGCCGCCGCCGCGCATGTCGGCCGGCGCCCACGATTGATGTGCCAGCGAGTGCGCGGGCTCGAACAGCAGCCGCGACAACGGGACGGGCGGCCCCAGATAGACCAGGTGACGGCACATCAGGCGTCCCGGGCCAGCCGGAAGCCGCTGAAGATCTGCCGCCGGATCGGGTAGTCCCAGTTACGGAAGGTGCCGCGGACGGCGCTACGGTCGGTGCCGAACGAGCCGCCGCGGAGCACCTTGTAGTCGGGGCCGAAGAACACCTCCGAATATTCGCGGTAGGGGAACGCGGCGAACCCGGGATAGCCGTGGAAGTCGGTGGACGTCCACTCCCACACGTCGCCGACCAGCTGGTGCACGCCGAGCGGGGACGCGCCGTCGGGGTAGGCGCCGGCCGGGGCGGGCCGCAGATGCCGCTGGCCCAGGTTCGCGTGCCGCGCCTGCGGGGTCTCGTCACCCCACGGGTAGCGCCGCGAGCGTCCGGTCGCGGGGTCCCACCGGGCTGCCTTCTCCCACTCGGCCTCGGTCGGCAGCCGTTTGCCGGCCCATCTCGCGTACGCCTCGGCCTCCCAGAAGCACACGTGCACCACCGGCTCGTCCGCCACGACCGGGGCCGTACGCCCGAACGTCGTGGCCGCCCAGCCGTCGCCGTCACGCACCCAGTGGCCGGGCGCGGTGAGCCCGGCGGCCTGCCGGTGATCCCACCCGGCCGGGCTCCACCAGCGCGGGTCGTCGTAGCCGCCGGCGTCGATGAACGCCGTGTATTGCCCGTTGGTGACGGCGGCCCGGTCGATCCAGAACGCCGGCACCCGCACCTGGTGCGCCGGGCGTTCGTTGTCGAGCGCCCACGCCTCGGTGTCGGTGCCCATCGTGAACGGCCCGCCCGGCACGAGCACCTCGCCGGCGACGGGGGCCGGCGCAGCCGGGGGCTCCGGCGCGGTGAGCACGGGCGCGCCCACCCGCAGCTGGTGGGTGGCCAGCATCGTCTCGTCGTGCTGCTGCTCGTGCTGAATGATCATGCCGAAGGCGAACCCGTCGGCCACCAGGCGGCGGCCGTCGTCGACGGGGGCCCGGCCGAGCACGTCGAGGGCCTTGTCGCGTACCTCGGCGACGTAACGGCGGGCCTCGACCGGGGTGAGCAGCGGCAGGGACGGGCGGTCGCGGCGGGGGTGCTTGAAGGCGTCGTACAACTCGTCGATGTCGGGCCGCAGCGGGTCACGGCCGCCGACGTCGCGTACCAGCCACAGCTCTTCCTGGCTGCCGACGTGGGCGAGGTCCCACACCAGCGGCGACATGAGCGGGGAGTGCTGACGGGTCAGGTCGCCGTCGTCGACGGCGTCGGTGAGCAGGGCTGTGCGGTCGCGGGTGCGCAGCAGCTCGGCCGCGACACGCTCCCGCAGCCGTTCGGTCTCGATGGTCATCGCAGTGTCCGTTCGATCGAGTCGAGCACGCCGGCCTGGAACGGGCCGGGCTCGAGGCGGCGGGCGGCCAGGCCGAGCACGGCGGCGGCGGTGCGGCGCAGGGCCGGGTCGTCCAGGCCGTAGCGGTAGGCCTGTTCCCACCGGCCGGCGGTCGGCAGGGCCAGGTCGAGCGCTGTGCTGGTGGTGGCGGGGTCGGCCAGCAGGGTGGCGAGCACAGCGACCGGCGGGAACCAGTCACCGGCAGGCTGCGCGTCGAGGTAGCGCACCTCGAGGTAGCCGTGGGGGCGTACGGGGGGAAAGAGAGTGGTCAGGTGGTAGTCGACGTCGTCGGCGGTGAGGGGCTGCGGCAACGCGCCCGCGAGCCAGTCGGCCAGCGTGGCGCCCGGCGGCGCGTCCCAGCAGCCGCCGTCGCGGCGCACACAGGTCAGCGGGGCGGCCAGCGCGTACCGCACCCAGTCGCCGGCCGGGTCGTCCGAGACGCCGACGGGGTGGGTGAGCCGCGGATCCATCGCCCACCAGGCGGCCATGCGCGCGGAGGCGTAACCGGTGTCGCGGCGGGCGTGATGGCGCGAATTGGCGAACGCGGCCAGCAGCGGAGGCCCGAGCGCCATGACCGCGGCCCAGCGGACGGCCAGCTCGGACGGCGTGCCCGCGTCGAGGCAGACCTGCAGGCCGGCCGTGCTGCACATCATGACCCGGCCGTCGGGGCCACGCGCGTCGAAGGACTGCTGCATGGCCGCATAGCGCGGGGTGTGCACCAGGCGGCGGGGCTCGCGATACGCGTCGATGCCGTGCCGGCCCAGCGTGAGACCGGCCGAGCCGAGCAGACCGATGAGGTGGGCCGTGTCGGCGCTGAGCGCCGCGTGCAGCGCGGCGAGCGACGAGGCCGGGGCGGAGGAGATCTCGACCTGTCCGCCGGGCTCGACGGTGATCGTGCCTCCGGCGGGGAGGGTCAGCGGCGGATCGAGGTCACCCGGGGCTCTCAGGGTGACGGGGGTGTGCCGGCCGAGCGCCTGCCGCAGTTTCCCGGGCGACAGCGGCGCTGACGGCGCCGCGGTGTGATGCAGGGTCCATTCCAGTTCGGCGCCGATCAGCTCGGGTGGGCCGGTCTTGAAGCAGATGGCGCGGATGCGCGCCTCCACCTCGCTCTGGGTGCGCAGGACGGTCGCGGTGGCCTCACCGTCCGTCAGCAGCCGTACGCTCTTGGTCATGCCCCCGAACTTAGGGCGGGGGTGCGACATTTTCCGGTACGCCGGGGGAACGGTCCTCTGTGTACCGGCGACAAGCTGGGCGTTCGCAGCACGGTGATCTGAGTCACTGGGCATGGCTCGGGCATCGACGGAGTTAAGCGGCCCTTAAGCCGGCGCAACCCCTTGACCTGCGTAAACGGGATCTGTTTCGAAAAGCCTGAACCCTTCCTGGGTGAGTCCCGTACTCGTGGACGGCGTGTCACTGCTTCAGTGGCGTGCTGTCGGACGAGTTAGGGAGTCGCGATGGCCGGGACCGGAATCGACACCTCGATCCTGCACAAGGGGGCGCACAGCGCCTCCTACTTCGACCTGTCGCGCAGCGCGGGCGAGGGCGTCGAGATCGTGGACTTCTGCATCCCCTGCAACCCGTACTTCCCGACCCCCGACATGTTCGACGAGCTCAGCCGCGACCTCAAGAACATCCTGAAGTACTACCCGAGCGACTCCACCAGCATCACCAAGAAGCTGTGCAGCGTGCTCGGCCTGCACCCGCAGACGGTCGCCATGGCCAACGGCTCGACCGAGCTGATCACCTGGATCGACCACCTGCTGATCTCCGAGAGCGTGGCCATCCCGATCCCGACGTTCGGCCGCTGGACCGACCAGCCGCTCGAGACCGGCAAACGGGTCGACATGTTCCCGCTGCAGGAACGCGACGGCTTCCGGCTCAACCTCGACGACTACGTGCGCTTCATCCGCGACCGCGGCTCCCGCGTGGCCGTGGTCTGCAACGTCAACAACCCCGACGGCTGCTACCTGCCGCGCCGCGACGTCATCCGCTTCATGGACATGCTGGGCGACCTCGACCTGGTTGTCATCGACGAGTCGTTCATCGACTTCAGCGACATGGAGCAGTACCCGTCGGTCGGCCCCGACGCGGTCATCCGCCCCAACACGGTGGTGCTCAAGAGCCTCGGCAAGAACTTCGGCCTGCACGGCATCCGGTTCGGCTACCTCATGGCCAACCCGTCGATCGCCGGCAAGATCGGCAAGGCGCTGCCGAAGTGGAACCTCAACTCGCTGGCCGAGAAGGTCGTCTTCATGATCCAGGACCATGAGGAGGAGTACGAGGACAGCTTGCGCCTGCTCAGCCGCGACCGCCGCGCGATGGCCGGCGAGCTGGCCCGCATCCCCGGGCTGACCGTGTTCCCCTCGCAGGGCAACTTCATCCTGGTCAAGCTGCCCACCGAGTGGTCCGGCGTGGCCCTGCGTGACTACCTGGTGGCCAACCACGGCGTCTACACCCGCGAGTGCGGCAACAAGCTCGGCATGACCAGCCAGTTCATGCGTCTGGTGGTGCGCCCGGCCCGCGACGTCGACCGGCTCATCGACGGCATGATGGACTACGGCCGCCAGTTCCGCGTCCGGTCGTACGAGGAGGAGCCGCCGATGGAATCCCGGCGCAGCTGGAGCGGCGGGCTCGACGAGGCCCCCGACAACCTCATCCAGTACCCGTCGCGCCGCACCCCGGAATACACGGCCCGCCGCGCCGCCAACGCGTAGGGGCGGCCACCCGCACCCAGTAGGGTCGACCAGGTGCGTACGAAGGAGCAGCTGACCGCCGACATCCGCGAGAAGAAGCGTGCGGTGCTGGTGGTCAACGCCCACTCCCGGCGGGGCCGGCTGCTCTACGACACCGCGTTCGAGCGGCTGAAGCTGGCCGGGTTCACGCTGCTCGGGGCCAAGGCGGTCGACCGTCCCCGCGAGCTCCAGCACGTGCTCGCCGAGGGCCTGGCCAAGGGACCCGACCTGCTCATCGCGGGCGGCGGCGACGGCACCATCAGCACCGCGGCCCGCCTGCTCGCGCACCGTGACGTCGCTCTCGGGTTGCTGCCGCTGGGCACCACCAACAACTTCGCCCGTACGGCGCACACCCCGCTCGACCTCGGCGAGGCCGTCGACGTGCTGGTCGACGGCAAGGTGATCGACCTCGACCTGGGCCTGGCGGGCGGCGAGCCGTTCACCAACCACGTCGGAGTCGGGCTCTCGGCCGAGGTCATGCTCAAGGCGCCGCGCCCGCTCAAACGCGTGCTGGGCCGGCTGGCGTACCCGCTGACCGCGCTCGGCCTGCTCACCCGCCACCAGCCGCTGCGCATCACCGTACGCACCGACGGGCGCAGCCACGAGTTCCGCAGCCACCAGGTGTACGTTGCCAACGGCGGGCACCACGCGGGCCGCCCGATCGCCGGTGACGCCGACGCCGACGACCGGCTCCTGGCCACGTACGCGGTCGGGGGTCCCAAGCGACGCGAGCTGCTGGTCGAAACGGCCCGCAACGCGGCAAAAGGTCCCTCGCGCACGTTGCGGGAGGAACCGTTCCTGGCCACGGGGGAGTTGTGGCTCGAGACCGATCGCCCGGCGCGGGTCGAGGTCGACGGCGAGCCCGGCGGCAGCACCCCGCTGCGGATCGGCCTGGCCGCGAACGCGCTGCGGGTGATGGCCCCGGCCGGCGCGCCCGACCGCTGACGAGAAATGTTCCGACGGGACTGCACAGATCCGCGGCGGGGGGCGTCGTAGTGGTTGTGACCTTCGAGCAGTTCGCGATGGCCCGGCTCCCGAGTCTCCTGCGGTACGCGGTCGTCCTCACCGGCGACCGTGATCTCGCACAGGACATAGTCCAGGAGGTTCTGGCCCGGGCCCAGGTCCGATGGCGGCGGATCAGCGAGGCGGAAGTCCCCGAGGCGTACGTGCGGCGCATGGTGCTCAACGAGTACCTGTCGTGGCGGCGCAGCTGGGCGGTCCGTCACGTGCACGCGGTCGGTGAACGTCTCGTCGACCTCGACGACGCCCGGGGTGGTGTGCGCGACCACGCCGACGGTGTCGTCATGGCCGACGTCCTCTGGAAACGCCTGGCCACGCTGGGGCGCAAACAGCGGGCGGTCCTGGTGCTGCGCTACTACGAGCAGCTGGAGGACGAGCAGATCGCCGACCTGCTGGGGTGTTCCCCGGCAACCGTCCGCAGCCACGCTTCGAGGGCGCTGAAAACGCTCCGGCTCTCACCGGAGCTCATGGAACGCATTCCCGCCGAGGAGAAGTCGTGACTGAGCAGCCGCACCGCGATCAGCTGCGCGAGGCCTTTGAACTGCACGAGGACAACACCCCGGACCCGGCCGCGGTCTACGCCCGGGTGCAGCAGCTTTCCCAGAAGTACAAGCGGCGCAGGCGGGGCGCCCAGGTCGCGGCCGGTGGCGTGCTCGGCGCCGGCCTCATCGCGGGCGCGATCAACCTGCCCGCCTTTCTTCCCGCGAACAACGCCGCCACCAACACGGCTGCCGGTGTGCCGGCGGGTGCTCCGGCGGCGAAGCCGTCGTCCTCGGTCCCGGCCGCTGCCGGCGTCGATGCCAACCTGCAGGCTTACGCGGAGGCCGGTTACGGCTACGAGGACGCCGGTGTGCTGGCCCGGCTGTGGAAGATGAACGACGACGACCGCCTGGCGGTCAAGGCCGAGGCCGGTCGCCGGCTGCTCCTCGGTGAGACCCTGCCGTTCAAGCCGTTGCCGGACACCCCGGCCCAGGAGGAGACGATCTCCCCCGAGCACGACAAGCAGTTCCAGGCGTTCTTCAACGCCGGCTACACCTGGGACGAGGCCGAGAAACTGGCCGAGATCTGGAAGCTGGCCGACCCTGCCGACGCCAAGCTCGAGGGTGGCAAGCGTCTGCTGGCGGGCGAGGAGCTGCCGGTCAAGCCGAAGAAGGAGAACGTCGCCGCGGCCCTCGAGACCAAGCGGGCCGACGCGTTCTGGGCAGCGGGCTACGACGCGGAGGACGCCGAGAAACTGGCCAAGATCTGGAAGCTCAAGGACACGTGGTCGGCCAAGGTCGAAGCGGGCAAGCGCCTGCTGGCCGGCCAGACGCTGCCGATCAAGCCGTGACGACCAGGTTGCGCCGGCGCGTCGGCTTCGAGATCGAGCTGATGGCGCCTCCCGGCGTCAGCCGGCGCAGCCTCGCCGACGACCTGGCTGCCCGCTCCGGCGGCCGGTCCCGCCCGGTCTGGCACCGCGACAGTGAGCCGTCGCTGGTGCCGGGCCTGGGCCGGTTCCTCAACCTCACCCTGGGCTACGCGGTCGACCGGCCGGACGGCAGCCCTCTGTGCACCCTGGTCGACGACATCACCCTGATCGACGGCCTCGATCCGCGCACGCCCGCCCCACCGGGCTGGTTCCGTGTGCTCAGCGACGACTCACGCCTGCTCGGCCTGCTGGCCGAGCGGTGCGACCCGGCGGCGCCTCTCGAAACGGTCCTCGACCCGGCGGCGGCGTTGTGGGGCGTCAAGCCGGAGCAGATCGGCGACGTCTTCCGCCTCGACGACACCGCCGGCAGCACGATCGCCCTGGCCGCCCCGGCCGGCGGCGAACGCGAACGCCCCTGCGAGGTGATCACCCCGCCGCTGGCCGCGAACCACCACGAGGCCCTGGAGGAACTGCTCGCCCCCGCCCGCGAGCTCGGTTTCACCGTCCCGGCCGAGGCCGCCGTCCACCTGCACCTCGACGGTGGGCCGTTCCGCCGGCCGCAGGCCCTCGCCAACGTGGTGCGCCTGTTCGCGCACTGGCGTGAGCCGTTGCGGGCGCTGCTGCAGACCAACCCGGCCTGCCGGCGCCTCGCCCCGCTGCCCGAGCCCCTGGTGGCCGCCACCGCCGGGCGGCCCGGGTGGGACGAGCTGAGCCGGGCGGCCACCGAGGGCGGGCTCACCAAGTTCTTCGACGTCAACCTGACCCAGCTGTTCGCCGAGCACCCGGTCCGCGACACGATCGAGGTCCGCATCCTGCCCGGCTCGATCGACGCGGGCGAGATCGTCAACCGGGCCGCGCTGGCCGAGCTGCTGCTGGAACGCTGCCTGACGGCGTCGTCGTTGCCCCCGGTGGCGGCCGACCCGATCGAACAGCTGATGAACTTCGCGGCCGAGGCCATGGCCCGTCGATAAGTTCACGTCCTTCGATATATTCTGCGCGCATGAAGCGTGCCTTCGCCGTGCTTCTCGCGGCCGCCCTCGTTCTCGTCGCGCCCGTGCCGGCGTACGGGGCCGACAGCTCTTATCGCACCCTGGCCTCGGCAACCAACCCCGACTGGATGCGCGCGCTGCCCGACGGCCGGAGCCTGGCCGCGCTGTCGATCCCCGGCACACACGAGACGCTGTCCATCCACGGCGGGGCGCTCACCCAGACCCAGGAGAACTACGGCGACAGCGCGCACACGCTGACCGCGCAGCTGCGGGCGGGCATCCGGATGATCGACGTACGGGCCCGGGTGAACTCGGGAAACACGTTCACCATCCACCACGGCGCGACGTATCAGAACGCGAACTTCGACGACGTGCTCGCCCGGCTCGCCGAGTTCCTGAGCGCCCACCCCGGCGAGGCCGTCGTGCTGCGCCTCAAACAGGAATGCACCGGCGAGCTCGGCTCCTGCGCCGACGCTTCCGGGCAGCGTGCTTTCCAGGACATCTTCGACGCGTACGTGGGTGGTCGCCCCGGCCTTTTCTGGACGCCCTCGGTCACCCGGTCGGCCGCCGCTCCCACCCCCGCGCTCGGCCAGATCCGCGGCAAAGTGGTGCTGGCCGTGCTCAACGGCCCCCGCGGCGGCGTCATCGACCGGTACGGGCTGGCCCAGTTCTCCGGCTGGCACGACGGCTCGTCGGAATGGGTGCAGGACAACTACAACGTGCCGAACGTGGGCGCCATCGCCACCAAACGCGACCAGGTGCGCCGCTTCCTCGACGCCACCAGCGCCGGCGACCCGTCGAAGATGTACGTCAACTTCGCCTCCGGGTCCAGCCTGTTCGCCCAGCCCCAACAGGTGGCGGGCGGCGCCCTCGGCGTGCAGGGCGTCAACCCGTTCCTGCTGACCTATCTGTCCGAGGGTCCCGAGGTGCACACCCCGGTCACCCGTACGGGAATGCTCATGCTCGACTTCCCCGGCGGCGGCCTGATCAACAAGATCCTCACCTACAACTGAGCAGCGCGGCCGGCTGGGCCATCAGGGCCGGGACGACCCGGACCGGATCTCGTACGAGCACCGGATCCGATCGCCGGCCGGAGCGTGCGCGGGGTTACTTCTCGGTCAGGTCGACCAGCGGGGTCGGCTGGCTGATGTTCGCCGGGGCGTTCCACTTCTGCAGCTCCGAGGTGTTGCAGACGGCCACCTTGACCTTGCTCGTGCCGTCGCCGTGGAAGTCGTTGGACACACCGCTGTTCTGGTCGGTGGGCTGCAGGCAGTAGCCGTTGAAGTCCTTGATCCGGTAGCTCGTGCCGTAGTCGCCGGTGTCGTGATAGACGGTCCACTGCAGGTTTGTGCCGGTCTGCGACGCCGGGGTCGCGCACTGCACGACGGTCACCCAGGACGTCGCGCTCACCACGCCGGGCGAGCGCAGGCAGTAGTTGTTGTTGGGCGAGCCGTTCTTGCTGTTGCTGGTGGCGGTCTGGTTGTTGACGATGATCGGGCCGGTCGCCGTGACGGCGGGGCTGACCGGGGTGGGGTGGACCCACTGCTGGTTGAAGTCGACGACGCCGCCCGGGTCCTGCTTGCAGAACCAGGCGATCATGTACGCCGAACCCGTCGACTTGTTGGTGACGTCGAGGCAGCGGCTGAACTGGGCGTAGTTGACCAGCTGGTTGGTGGGGTCCCCGGCCATGCCGGCCCCGACGCCGGTGGCCGAGCGAAAGACCGTCTTCGCGTTGTTGACCGTGCAGTTGCCCAGCACGACGGCCCGGTTGGCGATGGAGCCCGGTGAGTCGACGTTGACGCAGGAGCCGCTGTCGGACTTGCTGGCCGTCGTGGTGGAGTGGAACAGCGAACTGCCGTCCAGGGCCCACTGGAAAGTCGTGGTCCGCAGGGCCGGGCAGGGCCTGAACACCACGGCGGTGCCCGCCTTACGGGCGTCGCTCGCCCACAGGCACATGCCCAGCGGCGCGCTGGACGACTCCGAGTTGATGCGCCGCAGGTACAGGTCGGCGGTGTAGCCGAACTGCTGGCGGCTGCTGCCGTCGCAGGGGGCCATCAGCACCGGGGTGTTGTCGGCCGGGGCGGTGGCCGTCCCGGAGTCGAAGCACTGGTTGCCCAGCGTGGAGGTGGCGATCCGGATCTGGCCGCCCGGGATGTTGGTGTTGCTGGTCGAGAAGACATATGTGGCTGTCAGGGTCCGTTTGACCGGGCCGCCGGTTCCGGTGGAGCTGACGACCGCCGTGGCGGGCACGTCCATGGCCGGACAGGGCATGTCGAGGCCGTCCTGGTCGCGGTATCTCAACGTCACCACGTACGGGAGTTTCTCGCCGGTCGCCGGCACGCCCGCGTCGCCGGTCAGCGTGCACGGCGGCAGGTTCTCCAGGTAACCGGTCTGGTTCTCCTGGTCGGCGGCCGCCCGCACGCGGGCCATCATCACGTCCAGGCCCGCCTGCGCGGCGTTGAGCGCCGTGTTGCGGTCGGCCAGGCTGACGCTGGTCCGGATCTGGCGGACCACGATCGGGCCCAGCAGCGCCGACAGTGTCATCACGACCGTGACCACCAGCAGGGCCATCAGCATCGAGCCCTCGTCGTCCTCGTGCCGTACGCGCATCATGAGGCCGGCCTCGCTTTGCCGCAGTCGTTGTCCACCAGCTTGCCGGCGTCCGAGAACACGTTGCTGGCCATGGTGTTCTGGGCCGTGAAGAGCACGTCGAGCGGCAGGCTGGTCACGCCCACGTGCCCGGTGAAGCGCAGCCGCACCTGGCTGTGCGCGAGCTGGTATTTCCGTCCCACTCCGGAGACGCCGGGACTGGCCGACGCGTACGGGGTGGAATTGGGCAGGTAAACCGTGAAAGGCGGGGTGTTCCCGGTGGGGGCCAGGTCGGTGGCGATGGTGGTACGCGCGCCCGGGGTGGTGGCGGGCGGGGTCCACGACGCGGTGGTCAGCACGCCGTCCTTGAGGACGAGCTGGCGGCAGCCGCCCGTGGTCGCGTACTCGAGGTACCAGGCGGCGCCGACCTGCCCGGGCACGGAGACCCAGGAGGCGTACCGCAGCTCCTTGTCGAGGCGGCGGAAACTGTTGGTGAGCTGGTCGCGCGCGACGCTGACCGAGTCGACCCGGTTGACGTTCCGGTAGACCTCGACCAGTCCGCCCAGGGCGATGACCAGCACGACCGACATGATCCCCATGCCCACCACGAGCTCGATGAGGCTGACCCCGCGGTCGTCGGTCTTGCGGGCGCCGGTCATGTGATCGTCCAGACGAAGGTGAGGACGGTGGTGGCGGCGACAGCGGTGGCGGTCGCGGTCACCACGTACGTGTCGGCGGTGTTCGGCGTTCCCGAGATGACTCCCGTGACGGGGTTGAAGGTCAGGCCCGGTGGCAGGCCGGTCACCGCGATCAGCGG
Source organism: Paractinoplanes brasiliensis (assembly GCF_004362215.1). Classification (NCBI taxonomy): domain Bacteria; kingdom Bacillati; phylum Actinomycetota; class Actinomycetes; order Micromonosporales; family Micromonosporaceae; genus Paractinoplanes; species Paractinoplanes brasiliensis. Next base: position 645,177 of record NZ_SNWR01000002.1, read on the forward strand.
GTTGAGGCCGAGCAGGCCGCCGTTGGTGGTCAGCGGCAGCGAAGCCGGCGTGCCCCGCGGGGTGCTCCGGTCGGGTGCGGCCGGGCTGGGCGAGGTGAACGTCAGCGAGCCGGCCGTGGGGTTCACCAGCAGGACGATGCGCTGACTGGCCACGCCGCCGGTGCCGCCGAGGCTATCGGTGACGCTGATCGTGGGCAGGAAACGCCCGGAGATCGAGACCGTGTCGTTGATCATGCCGTTCTTGTTCATCGACACGCCGGGCGGCAGCCCGGAGGCATTGAAGGTGTACTTGCCGTCGCCGCCGGTGGCGGTCGCGGTCAGGGTGAGTTTGTCGCCGAGGTCGATCGTCCGGTCGGTCAGCGGGCCCAGGGCGACGGCGGGGAGCACCACGTGGCTGTAGCTGCCGGTGCCCGCGACGCCGTTCTGGTCGGTGGCGGTGATCGTGGTGGCGTACGTGCCGGCTGTGGTGACCGTCCCGGTGATCTGCCCCGTGGCGGCGTCGATGCTCAGCCCCGGGGCCAGGCCCGCGGCGGTGAAGACGTACGGGCCGACCCCGTTCGCGGCGGTGACCGGCAAGCTGACCGCCTCGCCGACATGGTTGCCGGGGGTCGTCGGCGGCGTCACGGTCGGCGGCAGCACCACCGTGAACGTGATGAACGAGGAGTCGCTGCGGTTCAGCCGGTCGGTGACGGTGGTGGAGACCAGCGGAGTGACACCGGCCGCGGCCGGCGTTCCGGTGATCAGCCCGGCGCCGTTCATCGTCAGACCGGCCGGCAGCTGGGCGATGGTCCACGTGTTGGGCAGCTGGCCGCCCCGCGCCTCCAGCTGGAACGAGACCGGAATGCCGCGGTAGAAGACGGCCGCCGCCGTCAGAACTGTCGGGGAGGGGCGCTTGATGTCGAAATTGGGTTCCGGGGCTCGCGAGACCAGCGTCGAGGCCACGTACTGGCAAATGCCGGGGGTTTGCGGGCACGAGGTGTCGGGCCAGCTCACCAGGACCACGGCCCGGAAGAACTTGAGGATCTTGGTCTGGTCGGCCGGCGCCTTGGGCTTGCCCAGCGGGTAGACACACGCGCCGGAGCTGGTCGGGATCAGATAGACCTCGCAGGCCCCGACATAGACCATCCGGGTGTACGGGGTCCCCTCCACCACGGTGACCTGGGCCGCCGTCGAAATGGGGGCGTCGGCGCCGTCGGTGGGGGCGACAGTGCTGTCCGCGTCCCGTTCGACCTGCATCGTGGCCAGGTAGGGCTTGACCACGGCGGGGGCGGCCGCGAACTGCTGCTCGCCGGCCTGCTGCCCGTGCCCGCTCAGCAGCGAGCTGCCCTTGAGCCCGCGCACCTGCTCCATCGTCGTGTTGGCCAGCTGGATCGCCGCCTGCCGGGTCCGCTGCTTGTTGACGCTCTGCAGACTGCCGACGAAGAACGGGGTCGCGGCCAGGAGCGTGATGGACAGCACGGCCAGCGCGACGAGCACCTCGACCAGCGTGAAACCCTGATCGCCGGTGCCGCTCGCGCGCCCGTGGTCCTTACCCCGCATTCACGTCCTCCTCGCGAGGTCTCATCGGCAGCAGGCGGTGACCCCTTAGACGATCCGGACAAGCGGTCTGTAAGTTTTCACAGGTGGTACGAGCACTCGACGACGCACAGCCGCCGGCCGACACGGTGTCGCTGGACTACTTCTCCGGGCTCTACGAGGCCAAGGACGACCCGTGGGACGTGGCCACGAAATGGCACAACCAGCGCAAGTACGCGGTGACCATGGCCAGCCTGCCCCGCGAGCGCTACCGCGCCTGCTACGAGCCGGGCGCCTCGATCGGGCTCCTCACCCGGCTGCTCGCCGCCCGCTGCGACCAGGTGCTGGCCGTCGACAGCGTGCCGTCGGCCGTCGAGCAGGCCCGTGAGACAGTCAAAGACCTTCCCCACGTACGGGTGGAGCGCGCGAACCTGCCCGCGGAGCTTCCCGCCGGGACCTTCGACCTGATCGTCGTGGGCGACCTGCTGTACTACTTCTCGGCCGCCGACCTCGCCGCCGCGCTGGACGGGTTCGTGCGCTGCCTCGAGGTGGACGGCGACCTGGTCTCGGTGCACTTCCGCGACCGGGGCAACGGCGGCAACTACGACGGGTTCCAGGTCAGCGCGGCGCTGGACGCGCAGGCCGGGCTGGAGCGTGTCGTCCGGCACGAGGACGAGTGGTTCGTGCTCGACGTGTTCCGCCGGGTGTCTTTCTAGCGGCGGACGTGTTCCGGCGCACAGTGTCGATGTAAGGACCGCGGAGTAGGTTCAACCCATGTCGATCGCGATCTCGATTCTCGACCTGGCCCCCATCAGCGAGGGGCTCACCGCCCGGGAGAGCCTCGAGGGCAGCGTGGCGCTGGCCCGGGCGGCCGAGGCGAGCGGTTACGAGCGGGTCTGGTACGCCGAGCACCACAACATGCCGACCATCGCGTCGTCCGCCACCAGCGTCGTCATCGGCTACGTGGCCGCCCACACGTCGACCATCCGCCTCGGCGCCGGCGGCATCATGCTGCCCAACCACTCGCCGCTGGTGATCGCCGAGCAGTTCGGCACCCTGGCCACGCTCTACCCCGGCCGCATCGACCTGGGCCTGGGCCGGGCGCCCGGCAGCGACCAGAACACGATGCTGGCCCTGCGCCGCGACAACGCCTCGGCCGAGTCCTTCCCGCAGGACGTGCTCGAGCTCAACGGCTACCTCACCGGCCACTCCCGTGTGCCCGGCGTCCAGTCGGTGCCCACCCCCGACGGCCCGGTCCCGCTCTACATCCTCGGCTCGTCGCTGTTCGGCGCTCAGCTGGCCGCCCAGCTCGGATTGCCGTACGCGTTCGCCTCGCACTTCGCCCCCGACGCACTGCACCAGGCCGTCGAGGTCTACCGCGAGACGTTCCGCCCGTCCGCCCAGCTCGAGACGCCGTACGTGATCGCCGGCGTCAACGTCTTCGCCGCCCCCGACCACGCCGCGGCCGAAGATCAGAAGGTCCGCGCCTACCGCTCCCGCACTCGCGCCTTCATCACCCGGGGCGCCCGCGGCGGCAACTTCACCGACGCCGAGATCGACGCGTTCCTGGCCTCCCCAGCGGGCGCGAGCCTGGCCAACATGACCCGCTACACCGCCGTCGGCACCCCCGACGAGGTACGCGAATACTTGCTCAAGTTCGCCACGGAGGCCGGCGCCGACGAGCTGATCACCGCCCATCACGCCCTGGGCTTGGACGACCGGGTCCGCTCCGTCGAGCTCACGGGCCAGGCCCTCAAAGCCGACGCCTGATTCCCTATCGAGGATTTGTTGTCAAGCGTGGGTTGGCTTGACGGTCCGTGACTGGGCCGTGGAGGATTCGTGTGGGGAAGGTCGCCTCGTTCGTACGCCTTGAGCGTCTTTTCGATCATGTCCCGTGAGGGCTTGTTGAGGGGCCTTCCCCGCCCTGCTGTTCTTGTTGCTGCGCCGCCGTCGGCGGATCTGTTCGGTCACGGTCCATTGCTCGGCGATGAGTTGTTTCGCCTGTTGTCCGGTGACCGGGGTGCCGTCGACGTCGCAGATGACGTAGGGCATCCGGCGGCGCATCACGGTCCAGAGCCGTTCGGCGAGCCTGCCGGCGACCACACAGCTGGCTTTGAGGTGTTCGGCGCCGCGTTCGACCATCTGCTGGTGGTAGACCTGCGCCAGCTGCGGATCCTGCTTGCGGGCCCAGTCCGCGGCCCGGATCAGCGTGGCCCGGGCCAGGCGGGAGCCGGCCTTGGACATCGGCTGGCCCTTGCGGTCGGTGTCGCCGGTCTCCGACGCCCGCGGCGCCAGCCCGAGGTAGGACTTGAAGTGCGCCGCGGTCGGGAACCGGGCGGCGTCACCGATCACCGCGGTCATCGCCGGGCCGCCGACCTCGGCCAGGCCGGGCAGGCTGCGGGCCAGCTGCATCGGGTCCACCCACCGGTAGCAGGACTCCCGCTCGGCAGCATGCGCGGCCAGTTCGGCGTCGATGGCACGCAGCAACCGGACCTCGGTGGCGATCTCGTCGGCCAGGTCGGTGAACGCCACGGCCGGATGATCGCCGTAGAGCTCGACCGCCGCCCGCGCCGCGGCCAGCCACTGCTCGGCCCGGGCCTGGCCTTGATGGTTCTTCGACTCGGTGACGATCAACGCGGTCAGCCCGTCACGGCCGAGCCGCAGCAGGGCACGCGGGTCGGCGTACTGTTCCAGCACCGCCAGATCCGTCTTGCCCAGGTCCCCGGTCAGCGGGGTGCACGGCATCACCTGCCGGACCAGGTCCTTGATCCGCACCTTGTGCTCCGAGGCGGCCATCGTCAGCCGGTCACACGCCCGTACCCGCCGGTCCAGCGCCGCCGCGGCCGCGTCCGGCAACTCCAGCGGCCGCAACCCGTCCGGATCGATCAACGGCAACCGCGCCAGGGTGTCAGCGTCGATACCGTTGGACTTGGCATGCCGCTTCAGGAACCGGCGCAGGTCCGCCGCTTTCGCGCTCGACACCCGGAACACCAGATGCCCACGGGCGGTGAAGAACACCGCGATCGGCAACCACGCCGGCCCGGTCGGCTCCATCACCACCTCCAACCGGGTGCCCGGCACCGCCCCGGCCAGAGCAGCCTGCTCAATGACGGTCAGGCTGTCCACCGTCGGCATACACCGCCGCCGGCACACCTCCCGCCCGGCCTCGTCACGCACCCGCACCGTGTGCGCCGACGCGATCCCCAGATCGATCCCGACCAGCCTGCGCTGCACCAACCGAACCTCCCCACACCACAGCCAGTAGTAACGGCTCCGGCCCGCCCGCGCAGGTCACACCGCACGACAGCCACGGTCCCAAGGAGGCAGAGCAATCTGACGACGGCTCCCACTCATGTGCTGCAACCGGGCCCGGCCTCTGACTGGACCGGCCCACTTCCCTCATCCGGGGCATCCGTGGCCAGACCAGCGGTGGCAATCAGTCGTACGAGGCTCTCCCTCAGACCCCAACTCGTCGCCTCCCCACCGGACCAACCGGGATGCTCATGCAACCCCAGGACACCGGACTGATCAAGTACCGGAGTTCCTTACATGACCCGGTTCCGAAGCCCCAGGGCACACCTCGCGGAACCAGGGCGTCTTCGCTCGAGTTCTGCTCGCCACCCACCACCTGAGCAAGCGCCGCGTACAGGAATCCGTGCCGGCCCGCTCCCCGGATCCGCGCCCTGCTCCGGCTCAGGGCGTCCGGCCGTTTTGTTCCTTGTGCGGGTTGGGGTCCAGAATGGATATTCACTTTCTGTCGGGTCGCTGACAGGTGCGGATATTGAAATGGGTCGAATGACTGACTCGGAGTGTTCATCATCACGCGATACGCTTTTGTTTCCGTGGATGAAACACTGCGTCACGACAGCCTGAAAAATGTGACGCCGGTCGCTGTATAAAACGGGCTATTACCGCCCCATCCCGACGACTGTCGGGCCCCTTGGCCTGCATGTGCGCACCCTGAGTGTCCGGGTGGGACGCCACGACTCGCGTGGTGGGCATAAGATCCTTTGAATTCGGAGAATGTGACCGAGTGGCCGAGGAGTGGAGCGAAGCTATGGTCGACCGACCGATCCGTGAGTGGAACGGGCTGACCATTCCCGACCCGGGTGTGTACAAATTGGACGAGGCGCACAAGCGGCTCGGATTCCATGCCCAGCACATGATGGTGAGCCCGGTTCGCGGTGAATTCGCGCGGGGGAGCGCGACCATCCTCGTCGCCGAGGATCCGGCGCGTTCGTCGGTCACCGCCACGATCGACGCCACCAGCCTCAACACGCACAACCCGGAGCGGGACACGCATCTCACCAGCCCCGACTTCCTGGACGTCGCGAAATATCCGACGCTGGAGTTCCGCAGCACGAGCGTCGAGTGGCAGGAGAACAACGACGCGATCTTCCTGTGGGCCCGGCTGCGCAACAACCCGCTGTCCCGCCGGCCGAACCCCGCCGGGCTGCCCGCGGCCAAGCCGAGCGGCAAGTTCGTGGTGCACGGCCTGCTCACGATCAAGGACGTGACCCGCCCGGTCGATCTCAACGTCGAGTACGGCGGCGCCCGCCGTGACCCGTACGGGCGTGACATCTTCGGTTTCAGCGCGTGGACCGAGTTCGAGCGTGCGGACTTCGGCCTGGTCTGGAACGTCGTGCTGGAGAGCGGGGGCGTGCTGGTCGGCAAGACCGTCCGCGTCGAGATCGCCGGCGAAGCCCTCCTCGAGACAGCCGGCGCCACCTGAACAGGACGGCCGGCGGTCAGCGGAAGCTGCGCCGGTAGCTTTGCGGGCTTGTCCCGACCACGCGTTTGAAGCGGTCGCGGAAAGCCGTCGGCGAGCCGAACCCGACCTGTGAGCCGATCCGGTCGACCGGGTGCGCCGTCGTCTCGAGCAGGTGCTGTGCCCGGCGGATCCGGGCCAGGTGCAGCCACTGCAACGGGGTCGTGCCGGTTTGCTCCCGGAAGCGCCGGTTCAGCGTACGGGTGCTCATGCCCGCCTGTGCCGCGATCTCGTCGAGGGTCAGGTCACGGCCGGCGCTCTCCTCCAGCCAGCGCAGCAACGGTTCCATCTGCGAGCCGCGCGGGGCCGGTGGCTGTTCGGGCACGATGAACTGGGCCTGGCCGCCCTCGCGCTCCAGCGGCATCACCGACAGGCGGGCAGCCCGGGCGGCCACCGCTGAGCCGTGGTCGCCGCGTACGAGGTGCAGGCACAGGTCGAGTCCCGCCGCCGCGCCGGCCGAGGTCAGGAACTGGCCCTCGTCGACGTAAAGCACGCCGGGATCCAGCTCGACCCGCGGGAACTCCTCGGCGAACCGGGCCGCGGCGGCCCAGTGCGTGGTGGCCCGGCGCCCGTCGAGCAGGCCCGTCGCGGCCAGGATGAACGCCCCGGAGCAGATCGACGCGAGGCGGGCGCCCCGGCCGGCCGCGGCCCTCAGCGCGTTCACCACCTCCGGCGTCACACCCGCGGAGCCGTCGTGGCAGCCGGGCAGGATGATCGTTTCGGCCTTCGTGAGCTCGTCCAGCCCGTACGGGGCCCGCAAGGTGAACGCCCGCGCGCTGACCGGCGCCGAGGGCGCGCACACCCGTACGTCGTACGGCTTTGTCCCGTCGTCGAGAAGCAGACGGTCGAACACCTCGAGGGGCGTGGCGAGGTCGAAGGCGACGACGTTGTCAAGGGCGAGGACGGCGATCCGATGCACGCCTCTCAGCATATGGCCGGAATCCGTTGCCCTGTGGCATTCCCGCCACTGTTGTCTTCGCGGCAACCGCCATACGGTCGTTGATCGTGACAAAAGTTCTGCTCTCCGTGCATGTCCTGGCCGCGATCGTGGCCATCGGCCCGGTCACCGTCGCGGCCGGCATGTTTCCCGCCGCCGTCCGCCGCGGGGACCTCGCCCAGATGCGCATGCTCAACCGGATCTGCCGGGTCTACGCCGTGCTCGGCCTGACCGTGCCGGTGTTCGGGCTGGCGACGGCGGCCTCGCTCGGCGTGCTCACCGACGCGTGGCTGCTCGTGTCGATCGCGCTCACCGTGGTGGCCGCGGTCGTCCTGGCGTACCGGATCCTGCCGGCGCAGTCCGAGGCCCTCACCGCGCATGCCGGGGCGACGCCGCCGCATGTCCTGGCCCGGCGGCTCGGCATGGTGTCGGGGATCTTCAACCTGCTCTGGGCCACTGTGGTCGTGCTCATGATCGTGCGGCCCGGCTCGACGACGGGAGCATGACCGTGCTGCTTCGTGATCGCGCGGCCCGCCACGACGAGGCGAGCGCGGCCGTGCTGCTTCGTACGGCCGCGGGCGTCGAGCTGCTCAGCCTGCTGGTGCTGCTGGCCAACCTTGCCACCGTTCACGTCTCGTGGGTGGCCACCCTGCTCGGGCCGCTGCACGGATGCGCGTACCTGGTCGTCATCGGCGCGACCGTCGCCGAGACCGGACGCACCCGTCCCCGGCTGCTCGCACTCGTTCCCGGCGTCGGCGGAGTGCTGGCCCGGCGGGCCCTGACGAGCCCGGCGCGCACCTGACAGTTTCACAGGCATGACCCAGGCGGCGTTTCCTCAAGGCGCCCGGCGCAGTGTCGATGGGACCACCACGGACCGGTGTGGTCCGCATCGACATCAGGGGGAGCCCTCATGGCCCGCTCGGCGCCCGCGAACGGAACGGCTCCGGCCGTGTCCGCGCTGCGCCGTGACCCGTGGCTGCTCGGCCTGCTCGCCTGGACGGGACTCACGTTCGTCTCGTTCGTCCTGCTGGCCGAGCACGACGAGTGGCAGGTACGGCTCTTCTGGGGTTTCCAGCCCGGGGTCGACTTCTTGCTGGCGCTGTTCTCGTGGCGGGTGGCGCGGCTGGCGACCGGGGCGACCCGGCGATTCTGGCTCGTCCTGACGGCCACGGGCAGCCTGTTCACGCTCGGCGACACCACCCAGGCGGTCTTGACCTTCCTGCCGGGGGAGTGGTCCACCAACGGCGGCACCGTGCAGACGATCTGCCTCGGGATCGGCATGGCGGCGATGGTGGTGGCGATGCTCGTGCACCCCCACCCGAACCGGACCGGCAGGGAGAGGCTGGGTTTCTGGCTCGACTCGGCCACGGTGCTCGTCGCCGGCGCCGTGGTCGCCTGGTGCTCGCTGGTGACGCCGGACGGGGTGGCCCGCTCGGGCATGCTGGCCGTGTTCGCGGCGACCGGCGTGGCCATCACCTCGGCGTTCGCGTCGGTCAAGATGATCCTCAGCGGGAACGCGCCCATGCACAAGGCGGCCGCGATCCCGATGATCATCGCCGCCGTCATCATGAGCGTCGGCATGTTCATCGCCCCGCAGGGCACCGAGCCGCACTGGTCGGTGTACTTCATCCGCTATCTGCCGTCGGTGTTCATCTGCGCCGGTCCGCGCGTGCAGTTCCTGCTCGCGAGCAGCGACCGGACGGCCTTCGGTGAGCGTCGTCGCAAGCAGTACAGCCTTCTCCCGTACGCGGCCATGGTCGTTGCCTTCGCTGTGCTGGCCGTCACCCTGCCAGGCGGCGTGAACGCGCGGCTGTGGGGTGTGGTGGTGGGGCTGGCGCTGATCTGTGCGCTGGTCGCGTGGCGGCAGCTGGTGGCGTTCCACGTCAACCAGGAGCTGATCGAGCAGCTGCGCGAGCACGAGAGCCGGCTGCGGCACCAGGCCCACTACGACGGCTTGACCGGGCTGGTCAACCGCGGGCAGTTGTACGAGCAGGCGGGGCACGCGCTGCAGACGGCGCCCACGTCCGTCTCCGTCCTGCTGGTCGACCTCGACGGTTTCAAGGCCGTGAACGACACGATGGGCCACGCGGCCGGCGACGCGCTGCTGACGGCGGTCGCCGACCGTCTGCGCGGCGCCATCCGGGCCGGGGACGTCGCCGCGCGGCTCGGCGGCGACGAATTCGCCGTCCTGCTGCCCGAGTGCACACCCGAAGAGGCCGAACAGACCGCCGTACGCATACTGTCCGCGCTCACCGTCCCCGAACAGATCGAGGGCGTCGCTGTGCAAGCGGCCGCGTCGATCGGTGTCGCCACCGCCCGCCCCGGCGTGGACGTGACGTCTCTGTTGCGCGAGGCCGACATCGCGATGTACGCCGCCAAGCACCAGGGCAAGGGAACCTGGCGGCGTCACCATCCCGGCATGAGGGCCACCCGCCCCGCCGGCCTCGTACGGGGGTGAGGGGCGCGAAGCCCACGCCTCGATAAGCCCGCCGCGCGGGCTCGCCTTGCGGCCCGCCGTCCCGGTGTCCGCCGGAAGCTCGCGTTCGGCTGGTCGAGCGTTCCGCTCGGTTGGAGCGCTCTGGTCGGTTCGAGCGCTCTGGTCGGTTCGAGCGCTCTGGTCGGTTCGAGCGCTCTGGTCGGTTCGAGCGCTCTGGTCGGTTCGAGCGCTCCGCTCGGTCCGAGCGTTCCGGTCGGTCGAGCGTTCCGGTCAGTCGAGCCAGATGTTGTCGTGCTCGAGGTAGAACCGGGCTTTCTCGTCCTCGCTCATCTGCCCGATGTTGACCAGGCCCTCGAAGTAGCCCTCACGCGGCGCGCCCGGCGAGAAGTGCAGCAGCATCGACGCCGGCTCACCCGACTCGTTCTTGAACGCGTGGATGCCGCCGATCGGCACGTGCACGTAGTCGCCCGGTTCGGTGTCGAGCCACTTCTCGCCGTTGTAGATGCGCATGCTGCCGCTCAAAATGTAGAACGACTCCGAGATCGACCGGTGAAAGTGCGGGTCGGGACCGGTGACGCCGGGCCCGCACTCCCAGCGGTAGAGCCCGAACAGCCCGCCGGTGGACGCCCCGCTCGACAGGTAACGCACCGTCGTCCCGTTCGGATAGACCAGTTCGGGCGGCGTGGCATCGGGCCGGTAGGTGGCGCTGACTTCTCCGGTTTCCCCGTGGTACTGCGGTGGTGGATACGTCATGCCCCCATCCTGCCCTCCGGGTACGACAGGTTCCGAGCAGGCCGGCGGGAGCAGCCCGGCCAAGGCGGCCGAGCGTTGATCTCGCGATTGGCGCTTCATTCCCGTTCAACTTGGGACCGGGTGGTGCTGGATGCCACGACCATCGCGATGTCGCGGTTCTTCTTGTGACCGTTTGAAGCTGCCAACTTCGTCGCAATTGCGCAGCGGATTGAAACGTGTCGAACGGGTTAACGTACGCCGGTGTCATTCCCGACCACACCCACTTGCGGCCGTGGTTGCGCCATCATTTCCTGGTCGCCGTGATGACGGCCTCGACGCCCGCTTGGACGATCTGCTGGCCAACCGTGCCGCCGAGCCATCCGAGCATGACGTAGATACACTCAGGCGAAAGCCAGTCGGCACTCTTGACCACATCGGCCAACACCGGACGGCGGACGAATTCCGGTGGCCCAGGGCGATCGATAACATCCACAGCACACTCCGGGAACTCCGCCCGGAGCGACGCGCCGAACTCCGAGGTGCCTGTGCCGTAGACAACGACCCGGCGGTCACCATTGGACATCTCCGCCCCCCAATGGTCGCGGCGCAACGGATGGTGCAAACCAGACTGACCCCGGGCGTGGACTCGCGCGGATCCGGTGAACGGTGATTGTTTTTCGATGCGACGGCATGCCGCCCTGCCGCTTAGGCGAACTGGATCTCCAAACGCAGGAGGAAGTCGACTTTTCGGTTCCAGGTCAGGAACGTTCGTCTCTGGTGATCTGGAGGTCAAGCGAGTATCGCTGGACTGAAGCGTCGCTGTCGGGAGAACGCGGCCGTCCATTCGGACTCGACGAAGAACGGAGGGGGCGCTCGTCGAGGGAATCCGCCGATGATTCGTTTGCAGTATGGCCGCAGCCCTGCCGGACGGGGTTTGTCCCCAATCTCAGCCACGCCTGCTGACCAGCGACGACGCGATACTGAGGCGGAATAGAGAACGGCCAGGCTGTTGACCTGACCGAGGGAGTTGCTTCTGACTTTGAAGGGTCGGAACTAGATTAAAGGCTGAAATCGAATCGCGGGCCGCTCGTTCAGTATATCTTCGAGACGACAGGGGAATGCCATGCGAGGCCAGGGAGATATGACACCCGATGCCGAGTTCACCAACTCTGAAGGTCGCACCTTCACCGTCAGTAAGAATGAGTCCTACATCATCTATACTCACGGAGAGACCGGCATGGTTGTCGACAAGACCGAGGGCGGTTATCATACCGTTGATTTCGACAGCGAGGCCGAACGCGACCGGGCTCTCAGGCACATCAGAGGCGATCATCCGGTGTACGACAGAGACGATCCCGATGTACAGCTAAACCCCGCAGCTCCGAACTATAGGCGCGGCCGATAAAGAATACTCTCTCATGCCGCGATTCCGGCGCAGGACCGCATCCTGCGATGACAGCATATAAGCCGGCGAAGGGTGGTGGCCACCGTTTCGGTGGCTACCACCCTTCGCGCCGAAGCGCGAAGGGTCCCGGGGCCTTAGGAGGTCAGGCGAGCGTGTATCTGTACCGGAAGGCGTGCGCCGACACCACGGGACTGTGGCGCGTTCCATCCGCGAGCCATCATTGGGCTGCGGTCGCGAACTCGGCTTCGAGCACGGAGATGCGTTTGTCGGCGAACCGTACGTTGTCTCGGGCGCGGAGAGTTTGTTCTTGAAGTCGTTGTTCTCATTCGTGAGCTGGCGCACCTGCTTCTTCAGGCGGTTGTTGTCATCGGCGGCTTTGCTCATCGCGGCTTCGACAAGGGCTCGGGCCCGGTCGTGCTCGTAGAGGAATGTGCGGGAGACGCCGGAGCGGCGGGCCGCAGCCGCGAAGGTGACGCAGGTCCGGGCCTTGAGCATCTGGTCGGCGGTGGTGTCGTCGGGGGCGCGTTCGGCGATGGAGCGCCACTGCTCGCGTTTGCGCCGCCAATACAGCAGGTCGGCGCCGGAGACGACGAACTTGTCGCACGACTGGCCCATCGCGCCGGAGGAGCATCTGGCTGCCGCGAAGGTCCTCCGTGTGCTGGCATCTTTCGACCGTTTTCCCCAAAGCAGTTGAGGCGTTAGCATCCGTCGACGTCCGGCATCGCTCCTCGGGCGATTAGCGCGCGCCGGCGAGGTGTGCTGTTGGCCGACCGGCGCGCGAAGGTCTGGTGAAGGCCGCCGACGGGAGACATGAAGCTGTTGGCCCCGTCGCCACCGGCATGTGGTCGGCCCTCGCAACGGCTCAACTGCAGTAGATCGGGGCATCACGTCGCCTGCTTGCTCGACAGCGCACACTCATGAGGCGAGCGCGCTGTCACCGCAACGGCGTTCCAGTGGGCCATTCAGGATCAGGCCGGAGAAGCGTCCGGCGGGGCTCGGGTGGCGGTTGTCCACAGGGTCCTTCGGTCTTTTTTCGGTTCCGCTTCGGCTGGTTTTCGGGGTCGGTTGCTGTCATCGGTACATGACAGATGACGTTACGGACCGCCGGCTCGAACGGACCCTGTTCGAGGTCAAGAAGGTGATCGTCGGGCAGGATCGGCTTGTCGAGCGGCTTCTGACCGCGCTGCTGGCCGGCGGGCACTGCCTGCTTGAAGGGGTGCCCGGCGTGGCCAAGACCCTGGCCGCCGAGACGCTGGCCGTGGCGGTGGGCGGGACCTTCCACCGCATCCAGTTCACTCCGGACCTGGTGCCGTCGGACATTCTCGGCACCCGGATCTATCGGGCCGGCAGGGAGAGCTTCGACGTCGAGCTCGGCCCGATCATGGCGCACATCGTGCTGGCCGACGAGATCAACCGGGCGCCCGCCAAGGTGCAGTCGGCGCTGCTCGAGGTGATGGCCGAGGGGCACGTGTCGATCGGCGGGCGGACCTATCCCGTGCCGCAGCCGTTCCTGGTGCTGGCGACGCAGAACCCGATCGAGAGCGAGGGCGTCTATCAGCTGCCCGAGGCGCAGCGGGACCGCTTCCTCATGCGGGTCGTCGTCGGCTACCCGACCGAGCAGGAGGAGCTCGGCATCCTCTACCGCATGGGCGGGGCGCGGCCGGTCGCGCTGCCGGTGCTCGACCCGATGACGCTGAACGAGTTGCAGCAGAAGGCACGCGGGGTCTTCGTGCATCACGCGTTGGCCGAGTACGTCGTACGGCTGGTGCTGGCGACCCGTGAGCCCGAGCGGTTCGGCCTTCCCGAGGTCGCAACCCAGCTCGCGTACGGGGCCAGCCCGCGCGCCACGCTCGGTCTGGTGGCCGCGGGCCGCGCCCTCGCCCTGCTGCGTGGCCGTGACTATGTGCTCCCGGCCGACCTGCTCGAGATCGCCCCGGACGTGCTCGCGCACCGGCTCGTGCTCTCGTTCGACGCGGTGGCCGACGGCGTGCAGCCCGAGCAGGTGGTGCGCCGGATCATCGACGCTGTCCCGCTGCCGGTGATCGCCCCGCAGCAGGAGCAGAACGGTCCGGGTCTGGGGATGGCGGCATGACGAACGAGAAGAGGGCCGCGTGAACGAGGGTGGATTCGCGCCTGAGCTGGTGCCCGAGCGGCGGCTCCGGCGGCTCGAACTGATGATCACGCGGCGGCTCGACGGGTTGCTGCACGGGTCGTACCTGGGTCTGCTCCCCGGCATCGGCAGCGAGCCCGCCGGCAGCCGCGAGTACCGGCCCGGGGAGGACGAGGTGCGCCGCATGGACTGGGCTGTCACCGCACGCACCACCGTGCCGCATGTGCGCACTGTCGACGCCGACCGGGAACTCGCCACGCACGTGCTGGTCGACGCGAGCGCGAGCATGGATTTCGGCACGGCCGAACTCGAGAAACGGGAGCTGGCCCTGGCGGCGGTCGCGGCCGTCGGCTTCCTCACGCTGGGCAACGGCAACCGGCTCGGCGCTCACCTGCTTTCCGGTGAGGGCGTACGGCGGTTCCCCGCCCGTGGCGGACGCGTGGCCCTGCTTTCCCTGCTACGAGCGATGATGCTCACGCCGCGCAATCAGCGGCCCGTGTCCCTCGGCGCCGGGATCGAGGCCCTGCACCGCCAGGCACCCCGTACGGGGCTGGTGGTCGTGGTGTCCGATTTTCTCGACGGCCTCGACGAGGACGGGCTCGGACCGGGCGCTCCCGAATGGGAGGAGCCGTTGCGCCGGCTCGCCGCCCGCCATCAGGTGCTCGCCGTGCAGGTCGGCGACCCGCGGGAGCAGGAGCTGCCGGACGTCGGGCTGCTCACGCTGATCGACCCGGAGACCGGACGCCGGCGTGAGGTGCCGACCGCGAGCCGGAAGCTGCGCGCCAAGTACGCGGCGGCCGCGGCCGAACAGCAGGCCACCATCGCGGACGCCGTCAAACGTGCGGGCGCCGCCCATCTTCCCCTCCGGACCGACCGCGACTGGGTGGCCGACATCGTGCGTCACGTGCACGCGCGGCGTCGCCTGAGCCGGGCCGCGGCGAAACCACAAAGGACAACGTGATGACCTGGCTCTCCCCGGAACGGCTCTGGCTGCTGCTCGGTGTCGCCGCGCTCGCCGTGGCGTACGTGGTCGCGCAGCGCCGCCGCAGCAAGTACGCCGTACGATTCACCAACCTCAAGCTGCTCGACCGGGTCGCGCCCAAACGTCCCGGCTGGCGGCGGCACCTGCCCGCCTCGCTGTTCCTGGCCATGCTGGGGCTGCTCGTGGTCGGGTTCGCCCAGCCGCAGGCCGAGGTGCGGGTCCCGCGGGAACGGGCGACCGTGCTCGTCGCGGTCGACGTCTCGCGGTCGATGCTGGCCGCCGACGTCGCGCCCAACCGGCTCGACGCGGCCAAGGCGGCGGCCCGCGGCTTCGTCGAGGACCTGCCCGAGCAGTTCAACGTCGGTCTGGTCGGGTTCGCCGGGCAGGCGTCGGTCTTCGTGCCGCCGGGCACCGACCGTACGCAGTTGGGCGCGGGCATCGATCGGCTGGCCGACGGATCGGCCGGGCAGGCCGGAACGGCTATCGGCGACGCGATCGCCTCGGCGCTCGAGCAGATCCGCTCGGTCGACGCGGCGGCGGACGAGGACGTGCCGCCGGCCCGGGTGATCGTGCTGTCCGACGGCGCGAACACGTCGGGGCAGGACCCGGCCGAGGCTGCCCGGATGGCTACCGAGCTGGGCGTGCCGGTCGACACCATCTCGTTCGGCACGGCGGCGGGCACGATCGGCGACGGGCAGCAGGTGCCGGTCGACGGCGAGACGCTGCGGTCGGTCGCCGACGCCACCGGCGGGCGCTACTTCGAGGCCACCAGCACCGAGGAGCTGCGCGACGCGTACGGGGACATCGGCAGTTCCGTGGGCTACCAGACCGAGGTCCGGGACGTGTCGGCCCGGTTCATCGGCATCGGACTCGGGCTCGCCCTGATCGCGGCGCTGGCGTCGATGTTCTGGTTCGCCCGCCTCCCGTGAGGCTGAGACCCCGCTGCCCTTGAGAACCCGCTGCCCTTGAGAACCAGCTGCCCTTGAGAACCCGCCTCCCCTGAGAACCCGACTCCCTGCGAACCCGCCTGCCGCGAACGGAAGGAACACCATGTCTGGACTGGGGACACCGCGCGGACCCGAATTCCACTCGCCGGACTGGGCCGCCGCGCCCGCTCCCGCCCACACCCCGCCACCCGCGGCGACCCGCGGCAAGCGCCTCCCCGCGGCGGCCCTCGCCGCGCTCGCCGTCGTCGGTCTCTCGGCCGGGGCCGGCGGCACGGCCGGCTACTTGGCCGGACGCGAGGACGGCCCCGGCGAGGCTGCCACCGCCGCGCCGCTGCCCCAGGGCAACGTCCCGGCCGACCTGGTCGGCGCGGCCGCCCGGGTGCTGCCCGGCGTCGTCTCGGTGCAGGTGCGCACCGGCCAGGGCGGCGCCTCCGGTTCTGGTTTCGTCTTCGACAACCGCGGCCACATCGTCACCAACAACCACGTCGTCGCGGCCGGCCGGGGCGGCAGCGTGAGCATCGTCGGTTCGGACGGGCAGCGCCGGAACGCCGAGATCGTCGGCACCGACCCCGGCAGCGACATCGCTGTGCTGAGGGTCACCGACGGTTCCCCGCCCGCCCCGCTGGCCCTGGCCGACCCCGGCGCGACCCGGGTCGGCGAGGCCGTGCTGGCCGTCGGCTCGCCGCTGGGGCTGAGCGGAACCGTGACCGCCGGCATCGTCAGCGCGCTCGACCGGCCCGTACGGCTGGGTGGGCAAACACGGCAGACGGCGGTGCAGACCGACGCCTCCATCAACCCCGGCAATTCGGGCGGGCCGCTGGTGAACGCCCGTGGCGAGGTGATCGGCGTCAACACGGCCATCGCGACGCTCGAGGGCGGCGGATCGATCGGGATCGGCTTCGCGGTGCCGATCGAGCGGGCCCGGCAGGTGGCCGATTCGCTCATCGCGCGGGGATAGTCGACAGATGCGGTTGCTGGTGGTGGAGGACGAAGAGGATCTGGCGGAGGGCCTGCGTGTCGGGCTCGCCCGCAGCGGTTACGCGGTCGATGTCGCGCTCGACGCCGCCCAGGCGTACGACCGGCTGACCGTCAACGAGTACGACCTGATGCTGCTGGACGTGAACCTGCCCGACGGCGACGGGTTCACGCTGTGCCGTTCGCTGCGCGCCGGTGACGTGGAGACGCCCGGCGACGGCGACCTGCGGGTGCTGATGCTGACCGCGCGCGGCGGGCTCGACGACCGGGTCCGGGGTCTGGACGGGGGCGCCGACGACTACCTGGTCAAGCCGTTCCATCTGGCGGAACTTCAGGCCCGCGTACGGGCCCTGTTGCGCCGGGACACCGGGGGCGGGTCGGCCCGGCTCACCGTTGGTGACATCGTGCTCGACTCGGCCCGGCATCAGGTGACCGTGGCCGGGCGGCCCCTGGCGCTGACGCCCAAGGAGTTCGGGGTGCTGGAATACCTGATGACCCGGCCCGGGCACGTGGTCTCGAGCGAGGAGCTGCTCGAGCATGTCTGGGACGCCAACGCCGACCCGTTCACCCAGACCGTGCGGGTCACCGTCGGCACGCTGCGCCGCAAGCTGGGCGAGGGTTCGATCGAGACGGTTGTCGGCCGCGGCTACCGGTTGCGGGAGGGATAGGTCGTGAAACGCCCCGAGGTGTTCCGGTCGGTCCGGTTCCGGCTCACCGTCGTGTACTCGACGGTGCTCTTCGCGCTGGCCGGCCTGACCCTCGGGGTGGTCTATCTCGCGGTGGCCCAGAGCACGTCGCCCCGGCCGGTGACCGAGCGCATAGCGAAGGTCTACAGCACCGACCGCGAATATCTCGGCACCACCACGGTGGCCGAGGTCAGCGAGATCGAGGCGGCGGTCAACTACAACACGCTGACCAGCCTGCGGCGGTGGTCGTTCATCGGGCTGGGCGGGTTGTTCGTGGCCAGCCTCGGCATCGGCTGGGTGCTGTCCGGGCGGGTGCTGCGGCCGGTCGGCGCGATCACCCGGACGGCGCGTGAGATCCAGGCGACCGACCTGTCCCGGCGGATCCGGCTGGGCGGGCCGCCCGACGAGCTGCGCGACCTGGCCGACACCATCGACTCGATGCTCGACCGGCTCGACCACGCGTTCCAGGCGCAGCGGCAGCTCATCGACGACGCCTCGCACGAGCTGCGCAGCCCTCTCGCGATCATCCGGACCAACCTGGACGCCTCGCTCACCGCGCCCGACGCCACGCCGGAGGAACGCACGCGGGCCGTCGCGGTGGTCGACCGGGCCACGACCCGCATGTCCCGCCTGGTCGAGGATCTGCTGGCCACCGCGCGCCGCGACTCGAACGCCACGGTGGACGCGGAGGTCGACCTGTCGGCGGTGGCGCGCGAGGCGGGGGAGGAGTCGTTCGTCACCGAGCGTCCGCTGCACCTGCGCTACGAGACGGCGGCCGGCCTGCGGCTGATCGGCGACGCCGACGCGCTGCGGCGGGCGGTGGGCAACCTGCTGTCGAACGCCGTACGGCTGGCGCCCTCGCATTCGACGGTGACCGTGGCGACCGGCCAGTCCGGGTCGTGGTTGTGGCTGGCGGTGGCCGACGAGGGCCCCGGCATCGCCCCGGCCGATCTGGCGCGGGTCTTCGATCGTTTCTGGCGGGGTCAGGACGGCGAGGCGAACGGCGTCCGCCGGGAGCGCCGCACCGGTCTGGGCCTGGCCATCGTGCGGCAGATCATCGAGTCGCACGGGGGCCGGGTGGCCGCGTTCTCGCCGCCCGGCAACGGCAGCACGTTCGTGTTGTGGCTGCCCGCGGCCGACCGTACGGACGAGGAACCGCCACCGAGCGCCAGCCCGCTCTGATCAGAGGACCTGCAGCAGTTCCTCGGCGATGGCGTAGGCGGGCGGCCGGTACGCGGATTCCAGCTCGCGGAACAGTTTCTGGGCCCGCCGCGCCGGCCAGTCCGGCGGCAGGTGCTCGACCGGCAGGCGCGGGTCGCGGCGGATGGCCTCGAGCCACTCCGCGGTGAGCGTCAGCCGGGCGGCGAGGGGGTCGCGCAGCGGGGACGGGCCACCCCAGCGGTCGAGGAAGGCTTCGTACCGTGCGGCCAGCGCGGTCAGGTCGTACGCGTCGCGGACCATGGCGTCCACGTCGGTGAGCGAGCCCGCGCGGGCGGTGAAGACCCGCGCGTGCGCGTTCAGCCCGAGCGACGAGACGATCTGCTGCGCGTCGACGGCCCCGGGCGCTATCCACAGGCCGCCCTGGATGGGCCCGAACCCCGCCCAGGCCAGCTGCGAACGCAGGTCGTGCCGCTGCCGTTGCCACGCCTCGGGCAGCGAGAAGCTGAGCAGCGTCCAGGTTCCGTCCCAGCCGTCGTTGACCGCGCCGGTCTCCCAGATGCGCGTACGGCCGTCACGCAGGATCTCGGTCGAGCGTTCGGTCAGCCCGAAGTAGACCCGCCGCCCGGAACGCTCCCGTCGCAGCAGGTCGCGCCCGGCCATCCGGGTCAGCGTCGACCGGGTCGCGTGCTCCGAGATGTCCAGCCGGGCGCACACGTCGATCACGCTGCCCGAGAAGACGCAGACCTGCCGGTCGAGCACGAAGTCGCCGAAGAACATCAGCAGCAGCGTCTGCGGTTGCACCATACGGAAGATGTTAGGCATTTTCTTGACGGCAGTCACCGATGCGCCTAACTTCGGTTCCGATATTCCTCGTCAACGTGCTCCCGGCTTTGGGAGGTATACGTGCGCAGAACCGTCCTCATCACCGCTCTCGTGCTCGTCGTGGCCACCGGTTGCGGCGGCAACTCCGATTCGTCCTCCGGCGGCGACGACCCCATCAAAGTGGGTCAGATCGTCTCGCTGACCGGCAACTACTCACCGCTCGGCACCGAGAACCAGAAATCGGTCGCCCTCGCCGTCGAGCAGATCAACGCCGCCGGCGGCGTCAACGGCCGGAAGATCGAGCTTTCCGTACGCGACGACAAGAGCCTGCCCGACCAGGCGGTGCTCGCCTTCAACGAGCTGAAGGACGGATCCGACGCCATCATCGGATCGCCGTTCTCCAACGCGGCGCTGGCCGTCGTCCCGCTGGTCGACCGCGAGGAGATCCCGTACATCTCGCTGACACCGGCCGACGAGCAGGTCAACCCCGTCCACCCGTACGTCTTCGTCGTGCCCGCCCTGTCCGGCACGTACGCCGAGGCCGCGCTCCAGTACTTCCAGGCGGGCAAGCTGACCCGCGTCGCGGTCGCCTACGACACCAAGAGCAGCTACGCCACGGCCGGCTTCAAGGGCCTGCAGGCAAAGGCTTCCGAGTACGGGGTCACGCTGAACCCGATCGAGCAGTTCCAGACCACCGCTACCGAGTTCAGCGCCGTCTTCACCCACGTACGCTCGTCGGACGCGCAGGCCCTGATGGTGTGGGGCACCGGCGCCCCCGCCGTGGCGCTGACCAAGCAGTACGCCGCCAGCGGCCTGAAGATTCCGCTGGTGCTGACCGGTTCCCAGGCCAGCAAGCTGTTCCTCGAACCGGCCGGACCCGCCGCCGAGGGCGTGACCATCATCAGCTCGATCGGCGTGGTCGGCGACGCCCTGCCCGACGGGGAACAGAAGAAGTCCATCGAGGAACTGTCGACGACGTTCACCGCCAAGCACGGCTACGCGCCGCCGCAGTTCGCGCAGGACGGCTACAGCGGCGTCAAGCTTCTCGCGGCCGCCATCACCCAGGCCGGGAGCACCGACCGGGCCAAGGTCCGCGACGCGCTCGAAGGCCTGACGCTGACCACCCCGAACGGAACGTACAAGTACTCGGCCACCGACCACAGCGGCCTGACCACCGAGTTCATCTCGGTCAACACGGTCAGGGCCGGAAAGATGGAACCCACCACCTACTCCCAGGAGAAGCTGGCCGGCCTGGGCGGCAAATGATGGGAGTCTCGATCAGCGTCGCGGGGGCGTCGCGGGCGTTCGGCGGGGTCTACGCCGTACGCGAGGTCGGCCTCGACGTCCCCCCGGGGGAGCTGCGCGCGGTCATCGGGCCGAACGGGGCCGGCAAGTCGACCCTGTTCGCCCTGATCGGCGGGCAGCTCGCCCTCGATGCGGGAACCGTGAGGCTCGACGGCGCCCGGATCGACCGGCTGCCCGCCCACCGCCGGGCGCGGCTCGGGGTGAGCGTGGTCTTTCAGGGCGCCCGCATCTTCCCCCGCATGACGGCCCTCGAGAACGTCATGGTCGGCGCGCACACGGCGACCCGGTCGGGCTTCCTGACCGCGGCGCTGCGGCTGCCCGCGCACGCACGGTCGGAGCGTCTGATCGCTTCCCGGGCGCGGGCGTCGCTCGACCGGGTCGGCCTGGCCCAGTGGGCGGACAGGCCGGCCGAGTCGCTGCCGCTCGGGCAGCAGCGTGCGCTCCAGCTCGCCCGGGCCCTGTGCGGGCGGCCGCGTCTGCTGCTGCTCGACGAGCCCGCGTCCGGCCTGCGTACGGGGGAACGCGAGCACCTGGCGGCGCTGCTGGCCGAACTGCGCTCGGAGGGCCTGACGATGCTGCTGGTCGAACACGACGTCGGCTTCGTCATGCGCCTGGCCGACCGGGTGACAGTGCTCGACCTGGGCCGGGTCATCGCCGAGGGCAGCCCGGCCGAGGTCCGCGCCGACCCGGCCGTCATCGCGGCCTACCTGGGCGACCACCAGGGATCGGCCGCATGAGCGGGCAGGCGGTGGTCGACGTGGCGGGGCTGACCGTCCGGTACGGGGCGGCGACCGCGCTCGACGGTGTCGATCTGCGTGTCGGCCCCGGCGAGATGGTGGCCCTCATCGGCGCCAACGGCGCGGGGAAGTCCACCCTGGTCAAGGCGCTCGCGGGGCTGGTCTCCGCGGCCGGCGGGACGGTGCATGTCCAGGGGCGGCTCGCTCAGGTCCCCGAGGGGCGCGAGATGTTCGCGGAGCTGAGCGTGGACGACAACCTGCGGCTGGGCGGCTGGCGCAACGGCCGGCACGGGCGGGACACCAGCGCGATCTACGAGCTGCTGCCGGAACTGAACGGGCTGGGCCGCCGCCCGGCCGGGACACTCTCGGGCGGGCAGCAGCAGATGGTGGCGATCGGGCGCGCGCTGATGGCGCGGCCGGACGTGCTCGCGATCGACGAGCTGAGCCTCGGCCTGGCCCCGATGGTCGTCGACACGCTCGCCGCGCACCTTCGTGCCCTGCACCGCGAGCGTGGGCTGGCCGTCCTGCTGATCGAGCAGAACGCGGCGCTCGCGTTCGAGCTCTGTGCCCGCGCGTACGTGCTCGAAGCCGGCCGGATGGTGCTCGAAGGGCCGACCGCCGACCTGGCCCGCGACCCCCGTGTGGTCTCCGCCTACCTGGGCGGGCCGGTCGGATGAACGACCTCCTCGCGTACGTGGTCACGGGCCTGGGTGTGGGCGCGGGCTATGCGCTGGTCGGCAGTGGGCTGGTCGCCATCTATCGGGTGACCGGCGTGGTCAACTTCGCGCAGGGGGCGTTCGCGGTGCTGGCCGCGATGCTGACGTCCACGCTGCTCGGGATCGGGCTCCCGCACGTGCTGTCGGAGCTCGCGGCGGTGCTGGTGGCGGCCGGCGTCGGGCTGCTCGTCGGCGTGGTGGCGATCGGGAAGCCGGGTACGGAGCCGGGCGCCGCGCTCATCATCACGCTGGGGCTGGGGGTTTTCGCGTACGCGGTCGAGATCGTCCTCTGGGGTGACCAGCCGCGCTCGTACGGCGGTCTGCCGGGCGTCGTTTCCGTGGGTGGCGCCCGTATTCAAGCCCACTACCTGCTGATCCTCGGCGTGACGGTGCCGGTGTTCGTGGCGATGGCCGCCTTCTTCACACGCACCGACCTGGGCAAGGCGCTCACCGCGTGCGCGAGCAACCGGTACGCCGCGCGGGTGGTCGGCATCGACGTACGGGCGATGGGGTTGCTCGCGTTCGCGATCGGTGGCGCCCTCGGCGGGCTGGCCGGGGTACTGACCACGCCGGTGCAACAGGTGACGTTCGACAGCGACGTGACGCTGATCGTGAACGGGTTCGCGGCCGCCGTGCTCGGCGGGTTGACCAGGCCGTTCGTGGCGCTGGCGGGCGGGTTGCTGCTCGGCGTCGCGCAGACGCTGATCGCGGGCTACGGCGGCGGCGCGTACCAGCTCGAGGTGGCGCTGCTGCTCATGCTCACCGTGATGATCGTGCAGGCCGCGCGTGCGGGTGGCGTACGGGAGGCCACATGAACAAATGGCTGGCCGGGGTGGTCGTGCTGGTGACGCTGGCACTGCCGCCGCTGCTTCCGGAACGGCACCTGGCCACGTACGTGCTGCTGGGGTTGACCGCGACGGTCACGGTCGGGGTCTCGCTGCTGATGGGGTACGCCGGGCAGGTGCCGCTCGGGCAGGCGGCGTTCTACGCGATCGGGGCGTACGGGGCCGGGCTGCTCGCGGTGCACGGGTTCCCGTCGCTGCTCGGGTTGCTGGTCGCGCCGCTGATCGCCGCGGTGGCGGCCGTGCTGCTGGGGGCGCCGCTGCTGCGGTTGCGCGGGCATCACCTGGCGTTCGCGACGCTCGCCGTCCAGCTCATTCTGCTGTCGCTGCTCAGCCAGGGCACCTGGGCGGGCGGCGCGATCGGGTTGCAGGGCATTCCACGGTTGTCGGTGGCCGGCTTCGAACTGCGCGAGGACGTCGGTTACGCGTACGTGGCCTGGGGTGTTCTGGCGGTGGCCCTGCTCGTCTCGCGCAACGTCGTGCGGTCGCGATCCGGCCGGGCCCTGCGCGCGGCGGCGACGAGCGAGACCGCGGCGGCGGCCAGTGGTGTTCCCGTGGGGGCGTATCGGCTGGCCGTGTTCGCGTTGTCGGCGGGGTTCGCGGGCCTGGCCGGGGGCGTGTACGCGTTCTATCTCGGTTACCTGTCGCCGGGATCGTTCCCCGTGCTGCTCTCGATCGAGTTCGTGGTGATGGCGGTCGTCGGCGGGCTCGGCACATTGTCCGGTCCGCTGGTCGGCGCGGTCGTGATCGTGCTGCTGGTGCAGGCGCTCAA
Source organism: Paractinoplanes brasiliensis (assembly GCF_004362215.1). Classification (NCBI taxonomy): domain Bacteria; kingdom Bacillati; phylum Actinomycetota; class Actinomycetes; order Micromonosporales; family Micromonosporaceae; genus Paractinoplanes; species Paractinoplanes brasiliensis. Next base: position 669,026 of record NZ_SNWR01000002.1, read on the forward strand.
CACGCTCGGCACCCAGCCCGGCATGCCCTCGTACGCTCCGAGCGTGCTCTCGTACGCGGTGTACGCGCTGCTGCTGGTGATCGCGGTGCGCTACCTGCCGGGCGGTCTGGTGCCCGCCGCCCAGCGTCTCACGCGCCGGCTGTTTCCCGCGATCCTCACCGGCCCGGCAACAGACGGCGGGCCGGGCGGGTCTGCGACGGACGGCGGGCTGTCCGGGTCGGCAACAGACGGCGGGCTGTCCGGGTCGGCAACAGACGGCGGGTCTGCGACGGACCGCGGGCCGGGCGGGTCTACAACAGGCCGTGGGCCGGGCGGGTCGGCAACAGGCGGTGGGTCGGGCGGGTCTGCGACGGGCGGCGGGCCGGGCGGGCCCGCAGCAGACGGCGGGCGGGCCGGGTCGGTGACGGTCGGCCCCCGGACCGACGATGCGCCGGCGGCACTCGAATCCGGGGTCGGCGCAGGAGCCGGCACCAGGAACAGAGCGGCTTCGGATTCCGGGGTCGGCGCAGGGGCCGGGGGTGGAGCGGCTTCGGGTTCCGGGGTCGGCGCAGGAACCAGTGCCGGGGACCGCACAGGCAGCGGGCCCACGGTTTCGGGGCCACGGAGTGCCGGTGAGGAGCCGGGGACAACGGGTGGGCCCCTGCCGTTCGGTGGCGGGAAGGGGCGAGATCGGGCGGACTCGGGCGATCGGCCGGTGATGAGCCGGACGGGGGCGTCCGAATCGGCTCGGGTGCCGCGAACGGACGTGTCCGGCGCGGAGACGACGGGGCCTTCGGCGGAACAGGAGGAGTGATGGATCTCAGCGGCAAGGTGGCCATTGTTACCGGGAGCGGTCGCGGGCTCGGGTTCGCGTACGCGCGAGCGCTGGTGGCGGCGGGGGCTGCCGTTGTGGTCAACGACCTCGACCCGGAAGTGGTGGACAAGGCGGTCGCGGCGATCGGCGCGGACGGCGGGCGGGTGACCGGTGTGGCGGCCGCGGTGGGTGACAGCGCCGCCGCCGACCAGCTCGTCGAAACCGCCGTACGGGAGTTCGGGCGGCTCGACATCATGGTGACCAATGCCGGGATCCTGCGGGACCGGGTGCTGTGGAAGATGACCGACGACGACTTCGACGCGGTCGTGCGCGTCCACCTGCGCGGGACGTTCACGTGCGCGCGGGCGGCGGCGGCGCGCATGCGCGAGCAGGGGGAGGGCGGCCGGTTGATCCTGGTGTCGTCGCCGGCCGGGCAGCGCGGCAACTTCGGGCAGACCAACTACGCTGCCGCCAAGGCCGGGATCGCTGCGATGGCGCGTACGTGGGCTCTTGAGCTCGCCCGTGCGGGGATCACCGTCAACGCGGTCGTGCCGGTGGCGGCGACCGAGATGACCCGCACCATTCCCGCCTTCGCGCCGCTGATCGAGGAGTCGGAGCGTACGGGGGAGCCTTTGCCCGACTGGCTGCGGCGCGACGAAGGTCTGGGAACCGCTGACGACGCCGCGGGGCTGGTCGTGTTCCTGGCGTCGGAGGCGGCCGCGGACGTCACCGGACAGGCGATCGGGATCGGTGGGGACCGGCTGTCGTTGTGGTCGCATCCGAGCGAGAAAGCCGTCGCGTTCGCGGGCGGGGGATGGTCGGCCGAGGCCATTGCCGCCGAATGGCCCACGGGAATCGGCGCGCAACCCGAGACGTACGGCATTCCGGCCCCGGGAAGCCTGCAATGACCGGCTGCCCGCCGTTGTCTCGTCGGCCCCGACCTCTTGCTCGGACGTCGTTCCCACGCTCCTCTCGCCCGCCCCGTCCTCCTGCTCGGACGTTGTGCCCCGCTCCTCTCGCCCGTCCCGCCCGCTCGCTTGGACATTTCGGACGCCGGTATGAATGTTGACGACTTGACGGCCATTGATGTGCACACGCATTGCGAGGTCAGCCGGGACGGGCATGTCTCGCTCAGCCCGGAACTGCTCGAGGCCTCGGCCGCCTATTTCAAGGCCGGTGGCCCGCGGCAGCCCACCGTCGACGAGACTGCCGCCTATTACCGCGAGCGCCGTATGGCCGCGGTCGTGTTCACTGTCGACGCCGAACATCTGACCGGGCATCCCCGCATTCGCAACGAGGAGGTCGCGGAGGCCTGCGCGGCGCACGGCGATGTGCTCATCCCGTTCGCGTCGATCGACCCGCATCGGGGCCGGGCGGGGGTGCGGGAGGCTCGCCGTCTGGTGCGGGATCACGGCGTGCGGGGGTTCAAGTTCCACCCGAGCCTGCAGGGGTTCGCGCCGGACGACCGAATCGCCTACCCCCTGTACGAAGCGATCGAGGAGATGGGTGTTCCCGCGCTTTTCCACAGCGGCCAGACCGGGATAGGCGCCGGTGTGCGCGGTGGCGGCGGCATCCGGTTGCGGTACTCCAACCCGATGCTTGTGGACGACGTGGCTGTGGATTTCCCCGACCTGACCATCATCCTGGCGCACCCGTCGTTCCCGTGGCAGGACGAGGCGCTCGCCGTGGCCACCCACAAACCGCTCGTCCACATCGATCTGTCCGGATGGTCGCCGAAGTACTTCCCGCCGCAGCTCATCCGGTACGCCAACACGCTGCTTCAGGACAAGGTGCTGTTCGGCTCCGACTACCCCGTGCTGACCCCCGACCGCTGGCTGGCCGACTTCGCGGCACTGGACATCAAACCCGGGGTGCGGTCCAAAATCCTGAAGGACAACGCCGCCCGGGTGCTCGGGCTCGCCGACGACAAGGAGACCATCGCATGATCACCGTGAACGGACTCGACGAGGTGAAGGCGCTGGCCGGCCGGGATCTGGGGCACAGTTCCTGGCTCGAGGTGACGCAGGAGCGGGTGAACGCGTTCGCCGAGGCCACCGGCGACCACCAGTGGATCCATGTCGACTTGGAACGGGCGCGCGGCGGGCCGTTCAAAGGCACGATCGCGCACGGGTACCTGACGCTGTCGCTCGTCATCCCGTTCTTCTCCGAGATTCTCACTATCGAGGGCATCGAGATGGGCGTCAACTACGGCCTCGACAAGGTGCGTTTTCCCAGCCCCGTACGGGTGGGCTCGAAGATCCGCCTGGCCGCCGCGGTCGCCGAGGTGCAGGAGATCAAGCCCGGTTGCGTGCAGATGGTGCTCGACTTCACCGTGGAGATCGACGGTGTGGACAAGCCCGCCTGTGTGGCCCGGCCGGTGTACCGCTACTACGCATGAGGAACGCCGGCCTGGGAGCGTGGCCGGCCCGGCGTGCCGCGATCTCGCCGGGTCGCACCGCGCTCGTCTTCGAGGGACGGCGGATCACCTACGCCGAGTTGCACGACCGTGTCACACGGCTGGCCGGCCGGCTGCGGGAGGCCGGCGTCGACCGGGGTGACAGGGTCGCCTACCTGGGGCCGAACCACCCGTCGGCGGTCGAGACGATGTTCGCGACCCACCTGCTCGGGGCGACGTTCGTGCCGCTCAACTTCCGCCTGACCGCGCCCGAGATCGACTACATGCTCGCCCACAGCGGCCCCAAGGTTCTGGTGTACGCACCCACGAGCGAGCCGGTCGTCCGGGCGTTGTCCACAGGACCCATGCTTGTCGGCCTGGTGGACAAGTACGAGCAGTGGCTGGTGGACGCGCCGCGGCCCGCGTTCGACGTGCCTGTGGACAACGACGATCCGGCGTTCATCCTCTACACCTCGGGCACCACCGGGCGGCCGAAAGGGGCGGTGCTCACCCACGGCAACGTCATCTGGAACTGCTTCAACCTGCTCGTCGGCGTGGACGTCGCCGGAGACGAGGTCGGGCTGATCGGTGCGCCGCTGTTCCACGTGGCCGCGCTCAACCAGTGCCTGCTGCCCACCTTCCTCAAGGGCGGAACCAGCGTGATCATGCCGGCCTGGGACGCCGACCGTGCGCTCGAGCTCATCGAGGAGCAGCGGGTCACCTGGATGTTCGGGGTGGCGGCCATGTTCGCGGCGCTCACCCGGTCGCCGCGCTGGGCGGGGGCGGACCTGTCGTCGGTGCGCAGCGTCATGAGCGGGGGCGCCTCCATACCCGCCGCGCTCATCACCGCGTACGAGGAAAGGGGTTTGACCTTCTGCCAGGGTTACGGCATGACGGAGACCGCGCCGGGCGCGACGTTCCTGGAGGCGCGGGAAAGCCACGCGCACAAAGGGTCGGCGGGGGTGCCGGTGTTCTTCGCCGACGTGCGATGCGTGCGGCCCGACCTCACCGACACCGAACCGGGCGAGCCGGGGGAGGTCCTGATCCGGGGGCCGAACGTGACGCCCGGATACTGGGAGGATCCCCAGGCCACGGCGGGCGCGTTCGCCGACGGCGGGTGGTTCCGGTCGGGTGACGTCGCGGTGGTCGACGACGAGGGGCATTTCCACATCGTCGACCGGCTCAAGGACATGTACGTGTCAGGCGGCGAGAACGTCTACCCGGCCGAGGTGGAGGCGGCCGTCTTCGAACACCCCGACGTGGCGGAGGTGGCCGTGGTCGGCGTGCCCGACGACCGCTGGGGCGAGGTGGGGCGGGCCTTCGTGGTGCCGGTGGCCGGGCGCCGGGTCGACGCGGCCGGGTTGCGCGCGTTCCTCTCCGGGCGGCTCGCTCGCTACAAGATGCCCGTGTACGTGGAGATGGTCCCGGACCTTCCGCGCACCGGATCCGGCAAGGTGCGCAAGGCGCCGTTGCGGGTTCAGCCGTTGAACGCGGGAACGCCCGGCGAGCTTTGACGCCGCGCCGGGCGGTTCCCGCCGGACTCCGCGGGTCAGCCGACCCGCTCGATCACCGCACGGCGGATCAGGAACTTGCCCGGCTCCCGCACACCCTCGAACGCCGCGTTGTTGAGCAGAACGCAGCTACCTGACGTCGTCTCCACCTTGACGGTGATGCTCTTGTTGTTGTCCAGGTTGGTGACCTTCAGAGTGGTGCCGATCGGGAACGTGCCGCTCGACGCGAACGGGGCGCCGGCCTCGCCGGACAGCGTGACGGTCGAGCCCTTGCAGACAACCTCGCCGGCCCCGGTGCCGTTCGCTGGCCCGTTGGCCGAGCCGTTCCCCGCGGCGGGCGGCGCGGCCGGGGGGTTGGCGGCTGCCGGCGGGTTGGCGCCTTGCTGCCCACCCTTGTTCCCGCCCTGCTGGCCGGCGCCCTGGTTGCCGGCGGCCGCGCCCGGGACCTCGGCTGCCACGTCGGCGGTGCAGCCCGCCACGCCCCGTCGCTGGTTGATCAGGTCGACAACGGCCTGCCGGTTGGCGATCCGCGCCTCCGACTGAGCGTCCGGCGCCGCCCGCTGCCCCGCGATGAACTGCAGGTTCTGCCGCAGCGCCTGGTCCAGCCCGGCACAGTTCTCGCCCGCGCTGCTCATCCCGGTGCTGATCGCGAAGGCCCCACCCGCGAGCACCACGGCCGAGGCGCCCAGCACCACCTTGCGGGTCGTCGAGGACATCTTGCGCGTCTGGCTCCGGTACATGCGTGCTCCTAGGTCGTCGGGCTGCTTCGTGCAGGTACCGACAAGTACGCCCGGCCCCGCAACGACGGATCAGAACAGGAACCTTAAAGATCCTTAAATCCACGAACCCCCAGCTCAGGCGGCGCGGATGGGGTCGAACCGCGGATGGGAGCACGCGGACAGGATTCACCGCTCGCCGGGGCGGACGGAGGGAGGAGTCGCGCCGTTCGTCACGGACTGTGAGCAACCTTCAACCAGGGAACTCTCAGGCAGGCCGTCGATACTGCAGGGGGCCACAGACCGGACCCGCCGACGACGACCTCGAGGAGCGTTTGTGACTGTGCTCGCCGAAGCCGCCCCCGAAACTGCCGGCGGGCTGACCGGGTGGGCCGTCGGCCTGATGGAATCGCTCGGTGGCGTGGGCGCCGCCCTCATCGTGGGCCTCGACAACCTGTTCCCGCCCATCCCGAGCGAACTGGTGCTGCCGCTGGCCGGCTTCTCGGCCAGCCGGGGCGTGTTCAGCCTGCCCGAGGCCCTGTTCTGGACGACGCTGGGCTCGGTGCTCGGCGCGATCATCGTCTATTGGGCAGGCGCCCTGCTCGGCCGTGAGCGCACCCGCACCCTGGTGGGCTACATCCCGCTGGTCAAGGTGCAGGACTTCGACCGTTGCGAGGAGTGGTTCGCCAAGCACGGCACCAAGGCGGTCTTCTTCGGCCGCATGGTGCCGTTGTTCCGCAGTTTCATCTCGCTGCCCGCCGGGGTCGAGCGGATGAGCTTCTGGAAGTTCACGGCCCTCACCACGCTGGGCAGCTTCATCTGGAACACCCTGTTCGTCAGCGCCGGGTATGCGCTGGGTGAGAACTGGCACCGGGTCGAGGGGTACGCGGGCGTCTTCCAGAAGCTCGTGATCGCGGCCGTGGCCATCGGGATCGGCTACTTCATCTGGCAGCGCCTGCGCGCCCGCCGGCTGGGAGCCACCGACGCCGACGCGACGGTGGTGCTCCCAGTGGTGCGGCCCCGCAGCCACCGCCGCTGAGCAGGGTCAGCGGCGCGGTTCCCAGCGAAACATGCGCCGGGCGAAGGTGACCGCGACGACCACCCAGGCGAACGTGGGCGCGAGCAGCAGCAGCGAGTCGCTCAGCGCCACCCCGCCGTTCCAGGCGTTGAGCACCAGCTCGGTGGCCGCGCCGCCGGGCAGGATCCGTTTGACCCGGGCCAGCTCCTCGGTGCCGGTGATGCCGACCCAGCTCGCCACGGCGATCACGCCGAGGCTGACCGGCAGCGTGGTGACCTGGGCGTGCTCGGGGGAGTTCGTGACACCGGCCGTGGCCAGGGCCAGACCGATCATCATGGCCACCGTGGCGATCACGGCCACCACCAGCAGCGGAACGTTGTCGGGCTGCCCGGCGACCACGCCGAACACGACCAGGATGCCGGCCAGCTGCACGAGCGCGATGACGGTGGCGGGCAGCACCAGCCCGGCCAGGATGCCGCGGTCGCTCTCGGCAGTGGACCGCAGCCGTTTGAGGAACAGGTTCTGCCGGCGCGAGGCCAGCGTCGTCACCGTCGAGGTGTAGAGCCCGAAGGCGCCGACGGTGAACATCACGATCGCGGCGATGTAGCCCAGACTGGCCTGTTCGGCGAAAACCTCGTGCCGGTAGACGAAGAACGCGCCGATCGCGATCGGGATGATCAGGCTGGTGACCAGCACCAGCCGGTTGCGGAAGATCTGGGTGAGTTCGGAACGGGCGATGGCGAGCACGGGAGCCTCTTTCAGGATTCGATGGCGCGGAAGACGTCGTCCAGCCGGGTCGCCCCGGCCGACAGGTCACGCAGGTCCAGGGCGTTCTCCTGCGCCCAGGTGAGCAGCACGTGCAGGTCCTTCTGCAGGGTGAAGGTCTCGACGACCACCGACCCGTCGGCGGCCACGGCGCCTTGCAGCGGCAGGGCCGGTACGGGCGTGGCCAGGGTGAACTTGATGACCGAGGGCAGCGTGCGGGTCAGCTCGGCGACTGTGCCCTCGCGGTTCAGGACACCCTGGTGCATCAGCCCGATGCGGTCGGCGCGCTGCTGTGCCTCCTCCAGGTAGTGAGTGGTCAGCACGACGGTCGAGCCGTTCTCACGCAACCGGTCGACGGCGTTCCAGAGGTGGTCGCGCGACTGGATGTCCAGGCCGGTGGTCGGCTCGTCCAGGAAGATCAGTTCCGGGGTGCCCCAGACGGCCGTGGCGAAGTCGAGCCGCCGCTTCTCACCGCCGGAGAGCTGCCCGACCCGGGTGCCGGCCTTGCGGGTCAGGTCGACGACGTCGATCACGCGGTCGGCATCATCCGTACGCCGGGTCAGCTTGCCGATCAGGCCGACCGACTCGCGTACCGTGAGGTCGGGCGAGAACCCGCTCTCCTGCAACATGATCCCCATCCGGGGGCGCACCGCCGTACGGTCGCCGGGGCTGCGGCCGAAAACGCGCACGGTGCCCGACGACGGGGCGCGGTGACCCTCGACGATCTCCAGGGTCGACGTCTTCCCGGCGCCGTTGGTGCCCAGGAGCGCGTACAGCTCCCCGGGCCGGACCTCGAACGACAGGTCCTTGACGGCGTGGAAGTCGCCGTACGTGAGGTTGAGGTGGTCGACTTCGATGACTGGCGATGTGGACATGAGTCGAGAGAACCAGCGGAATCGCCGTACGGTCAGTGCCGCTGTGTCATGAGCGGACATGACATGGTGTCACTACTGGCGGCCCCCGGCACCGCGAATACTGGTGAGGTGAACTCACGGGCGTTGCGCATCACCGAGGCCACCCAGGGACGCCTGCGCCGGCTCAACCTGTACACCGCGCTGCCGCCGCTCATGCTGGCGGCCGTGGTCGTGGTGGCTGTCGACGTGCGGGTCTGGTGGCACGCGCTGGTCCTGGCGCCGGGCGTGATCGCGGCGGTGGTGGCCTTCGAGCGATGGACGGCCAACGACATCGGCCGGGTCGCTCTGCCGTGCGCGGTGGTCGCGGCCGTGGTGTGGCCGGTCGGCGCGCTCGTGGTGGGCAGCCCCAACGCGTACTGGGGAATCGCCACCGTGGCCTCGATGGCCATTCCCCGGCTGTCCCGCCGGCGGTACGAGGCCGCGGGCGCCCTGGTGGTCTTCGTCGCGGCGGCCGGCGCGTCCCGCCTGCTGATCGACTCCGGCGACGGGTCCACGGCCGGCGTCGGCGTCTTCCAGCTCTTGTCCCAGGGCGATGTGTTCGTCAAGTTCGTGCTGATCCCCACCGGACTGACCACGCTGGTGATCGTGCTCTCCTTCGTCGGCGAGCGGTTCTACGACCTGGTGCAGGAACTGGAGGTCGCCCGCGAACGCGAGGCCGAGCTGGCCGTGACCCGTGAACGGGTGCGGTTCGCCGGCGACCTGCACGACATCCAGGGGCACACGCTGCACGTCGTCAAGCTGAAGGCCGCGCTCGCGTGCAAACTCGTGCACAGCGACCCGGCCCGCGCCGAGGCCGAGCTGCAAGAGATCCACGAACTGGTCAGCGACACGATCCGGCAGACCAAGGAGCTCGCGTACGGGCAACGGCGGCTGAACCTGGCGGCCGAGCTCGAGAACGCGAAGAACCTGTTCGAGGCGGCCGGGATCCGGGTGCGTGTCACCCGCGAGTCCGAGGCCGACCCACGGGTCAGCGAGATGCTCGGGCAGGTGCTGCGCGAGACGACCACCAACATCCTGCGGCACGCCCAGGCCACACGGGTACGGATCACGCTCGGCGCGGCGGGCATCACGATCGTCAACGACGGCGCGGCGAGCAACGGGAAGCTCGAACTGCACGGGCTCTCGGCGCTGCGGCAGCGGATCGCCGGGGACGGGGGAGAATTGACCGTGGCGTCCGCATCCGGCGAGTTCACGACAGCGGCGTCTTTCCCGAGGGTGGGTGCGTGATGACGAACATGGAGCCGGCCGGCTTCCCGAGGGTGGGTGCGTGATGACGAGCGTGGAGCCGGCCGGCCTTCCTGGGGTGGGTGCTCGATGACGAGCGTGGTTCTGGCCGACGACGAGGCGCTGCTGCGCAAGGCGATCGCCGCCCTGCTGCCGCTCGAGGGCGACATCACCGTGTTGGCCGAGGCTTCCGACGGCGAGCAGGCTGTGGCCGCGACCCTGCGGCACTCCCCGGACGTGCTGGTGATCGACCTGGAGATGCCGAACGTGGACGGGCTGGGGGCAGTCGCCGAGATCCGTAAGTCCCGGCCCCAGCAGGTCATCCTCATGCTCACCCGGCACGCCCGTCCCGGCGTGCTGCGGAAGGCCTTGAAACTGGGGGTGCAGGGGTTCGTGAGCAAGTCAGCCGACCCGGCGCACATCGCGACGGTCATCGCCACACTGCACGGGGGCAAACGCTGGATCGACCCGGACGTGTCCGCGCTGGCCGTCATCGACGACGTCCCCCTCACCGACCGCGAACTGGACGTCCTGCGGGTGACCGGCGAGGGCTACTCGGTGGCCGACATCGCTGCCCGGCTGCACCTCGCCCCCGGAACCGTCCGCAACTACCTGTCCAGCGCCATGCAGAAGACCCAGACCTCGACCAGGCACGAGGCGGCCCGCTACGCCCGCGAACACGACTGGCTGTGAGGCGGTCGTCCGGGAGGCAAGGGCCGGAAAAGTCGGACAATGATGGTTGATCGGGCGTCGACACGGGTGACGCGCGTCATCCACTATGGCGAGGTGTATGACGTCATCGTGATCGGTGCCCGCTGTGCCGGGTCTCCGCTGGCCATGTTGCTCGCCCGCCGGGGCCTGCGGACGCTGCTGGTCGACCGGGCCACCTTTCCCAGCGACACCGTCTCCACCCACGTGATCCACCCGCCGGGCGCGGCAGCGCTGCAGCGGTGGGGGTTGCTCGGCCAGGTCGCGGCGACCGGGTGCCCGCCGGTGGGGCGTTACTCGTTCGACTTCGGGCCGGTCCAGCTCGCCGGCGCGCCGGGCACGGCCGAATCCCCGTACGCGTATGCGCCTCGCCGCCTCCTGCTCGACAAGATCCTCCTGGACGCCGCCGCGGCTGCCGGGGCCGAGGTGCGCGAAGGTTTCGGTGTCGAGGAAGTGCTGGTCGAGGACGGGCGGGTCACCGGCATCCGGGGCAGCGGCGGGCAGGTCGAGCGGGCGCGGGTGGTGGTCGGCGCCGACGGGCGTAACTCGGTGGTGGCCAAGGCGGCACAGGCACCCGCGTACGAGGATCACCCGCCCCTGACGGTGGGTTACTACTCGTACTGGAGCAACCTGCCGACCGACACGTTCGAGGCGTACAGCCGGCCCGGGCGGGGCTGGGCGGTGTGCCCGACCAACGACGACCTCACCCTGGTGATCGGCGGCTGGCCGCACGCGGAGCTGGCCGAGCACCGCAACGACGTCGAGGGCACGCTGATGGCGATGTTCGAGTCGTCGCCCGGGTTCGCCGAGCGCATCCGCGACGCCAAGCGCGAGGAGAAACTGGTCGGCGCCTCGGTCCCCAACTACTTCCGGGTCCCGTACGGTCCGGGCTGGGCCCTGGTCGGCGACGCCGGCTACTCGCGCGACTTCATCACCGCGCAGGGCATCACCGACGCCTTCCTCGACGCCGAGGGCCTGGCCGAGGCGCTCGCCGAGACGCTGGGCGGCGGCAAGCCGTGGGACGACGCGCTGGCCGGTTATCAGAGCCGCCGCGACACCCGGGCCATGCCGCACTACCGGATGACGCTGGGCATCGCCTCGCTGCAGCCGCCCGACGAGCAGATGATCGCGCTGGTGTCGGGCATCGCCGGCAAGCAGCCCGCCATGGACGCGTTCGCGCGGCTCAACTCAGGGGTGACGTCGCCCGTCGAGTTCTTCGCCCCCGAGAACGTGGGCAAGCTGCTGGCCTGATCACGCGGCGGCCAGCCGGAGCAGGACGGCGTGCCGGCCCGGCCCGTACTTCGCGGAGTACAGGGCCAGCACGCTCTTCCTGGTCTCGGGGCTGACGTCGGCCAGCGTCGTGGTGGCGACCTCGCGCGGCAGCTCGCTCTCGTCGATGTCGACCCAGTGCTCGCCCTCGTGCAGCACGTAACGCAGGGTCAGCTCGCCGACCCGCAGCCGGTAGTGGTCGGCGAGGTCCAGCAGGCCCGCCGCGCCCCACCGGGTCGTGAAGGCCTCCAGCGCGAGCCCGCCCACGTCACCGCGCACCCGTACCTCACGCTGGTGGTTCTCGCTCACGCGGCGGTCACGGAACAGCCCGTACGAGAGCCAGTTGTCGACGCGATAGAAGGCGTGGGCCGGGCCGATCTGGCTGATCCGCACCTGGAACCGCTCGCGGTGGCGCCCCGGCAGCGACCGCAGGAACGCGTCGAGCTGCTCGATGTTGAGCCGCATCAGCGCGATCGCGTCGGTCGGGGCCACCTGCCGGGCCCGCTCGGCGGCGTCGGGGCACGACGGGTCGGTCAGCATGATGCGGAAGTGCACACCCCGGTCGAGCGCGGCCATCACAGCGGCCCGGAACCCGTCCAGGTGCTCCGTCTCGAGCAGGCCTGTCCAGTGCTTCCAGATGTCGACGCGGTCGGTCGCGCTGTCGATGCGCCGGATGACGTCGCGGTAGTCGAGCCGGGTGCGCCAGCGTACGGCGTTGCGGTTGAGCGACAACACCAGCGGCTGCAGCACGAGCACCGCCAGCACCAGGTCGAACAGGTTCGCCCCGATGTTGATGCGCAGCTCGGTGCCGAAACCCTCGGTGTGCCGCAGCGGATAGAGCGTCAGGAAGCTGCCCAGCAACAACAGGATGCCGATCCCGGCGTACAGGTAGGACAACCAGTATCTGCTCCCGGGCAGTCGCGGCCGACGCATGACGACCATGGTCGCAGCCGGGAACCACAGTGGTCGATACCGGGTCGCACCCGGCCCGTCCGCCGGGGCTGCGCGCCGAGGTGCTCGAACGCGGGCCGGCGCAGAACGCCCAGGTGACGCCGGCTGGGGGCTCGCCGTCCGTCAGGAGCGGGTCCGGCGCGAGATGGTCGCCGATCGGTAGCTTTCCCGAGCGGGCGTCTCATGACCGTCCGGACCTCTGCCGATGCGGGGAACGACACCAACCCGCGTACGTGGAAGGTTACGGATGACCACCGACATTCAGGCGCGCCCGGCTGTGCCGCCGCCCGCGCCACCGGCACAGACGGGCCGCTGGTGGGCGCTCGTCGTGCTCGCGACCGCCCAGCTCATGGTCGTGCTGGACGCGACCATCGTGAACATCGCGCTGCCGACGGCCCAGGCCGACCTCGCGTTCTCCGACGCCGACCGGCAGTGGGTCGTCACCGCGTACGCGCTCGCCTTCGGTTCCCTGTTGCTGCTCGGCGGGCGCCTGTCGGACTTCTTCGGCCGCAAGCGCATGTTCCTCATCGGCCTCGTCGGTTTCGCGCTGGCCTCGGCCCTCGGCGGCGTCGCCGACGGGCTCGAGATGCTGATCGCGGCCCGCGCGTTGCAGGGCGCCTTCGGGGCCGCCCTCGCCCCGGCCGCCCTTTCGCTGCTGTCCACCACCTTCACCGAACCCACCGAGCGCGGCAAGGCGTTCGGCATCTTCGGCGCGATCTCGGGCGCCGGCGGCGCGGTCGGACTGCTGCTGGGCGGCTTCCTGACCGAGTACGCCTCGTGGCGCTGGTGCCTGCTGGTCAACCTGGTCATCGCGGCGGTCGCCGTGGCCGGTGCGCTGTGGCGTCTCACCGACGAGCCGGTCACGTCCCGCGCCCGGATCGACATCCCGGGAGTGGTCACCTCGGTCCTCGGTCTGGTCGGCCTGGTCTTCGGCCTCGGCAAGGTGGAGACCGACGGCTGGGGCTCGGCCACCGCGCTGGCGCCCATGATCGGCGGTGTGGTGCTGCTGGTCGCGTTCGTGGTGATCGAGTTGCGGGTCGCCAACCCGCTGCTGCCGCTGCGCGTGGTGCTCGACCGCAACCGGGGCGGCTCCTACGCCGCGATCAGCATCTCCGGCATGGGCATGTTCGGCATCTTCCTGTTCCTCACGTACTACCTGGTCGGCAACCTCGGCTTCACGCCCGTGCAGACCGGCCTGGCGTTCCTGCCGATGCTCGGCGCGATCATGCTCTCGGCCACCACGGCCGGCTCGATGCTCACCCCCAGGATCGGCCCGCGCCCGCTGGTTCCGCTGGGCGCGCTGATCGCCGCGGGCGGCATGGCGTTCCTGACCCGCCTCGACCTGGACTCCACCTACGCGTCGGGCGTGCTGCCCGGCCTGCTGGTCATCGGCCTGGGTCTCGGCCTGGTCTTCGCGCCCACGCAGAACGCCGCCACCAGCGGCGTCGAGCACCGCGACGCCGGCGTGGCCTCGGCAATGATCAACACGGTGCAGCAGATCGGCGGCTCGATCGGCACGGCCCTGCTGAGCTCGTTCGCGGCCACCGCGGCCACGAACTACGCCACCTCGCACCCGCGCTCGGCCACCCTGATGGCCGAGGCTTCGCTCGCCAGCTACCACACCGTGTTCTGGTGGTCGTGCGGCCTGTTCCTGGCCTGCGCGGTCGTCTCGGCGCTGCTGTTCCGCAGCGGCCCGCTGGCCGTCGACCCGGACGCGCCGAAGGCGATGGCCCACTGACTTCGCAGCCGGCCGTCGATCCGGACGCGTCGAAGGCCGTGGCCGACTGACTTCGCAGCCGGCCGCCGACCCGGGACGCGTCGAAGGCCGTGGTCCGTTGACTCCGCAGCCGGCCGCCGACCCCGACGCGTCGAAGGCCGTGGCACGTCGATTTCCGTTCCGCATCGGGCCACGGCCTTCGGCTCCGAACGCCGAAGGCCGTGGCCCGCCGGGTTCCGGTCTTCTGTGGGTCGCCGGCCGTGTCCCGCTGATTTCCGCGCCTCGCCGGGTGGCGATGTGACCACTCTCAGCTAGCCATGGTAATAATGTCCGTCGATGAACGGGGATGCGGAGTGGCAGCAGTGGCGGCGCGAGACCTTCGGCGTCCCCGGCACGGTGCGGCGTGACGGGCCGCAGTTCACGGGCCTGATCGAGGCTGCCCGCCGCGAGCCGCGCCGCGTCGAACGGATGCTGCGAGCCGGACTGGCCGCCGGCGACATGCTGGCGGCCCAGTCGTTCACCGCGCTGGCCGCCGCCGGGCTCGCCCCCGCCGACGCCGTGAGCATCCTGCGCACAGCTCTCGTCCGCGCCACCGACGAGTTCCGCATCCGCGTGGCCGAGGCCCTCTACACCCTGACCCGCGACCCCGGCTGGGCCATGCCGATCGCCGGCGCCCTGTCCGGGGCCACTTCCGAGCTCGTACGCCTCGACGCCGCCGTCGCCCTGGGCAGCTTCCCGCCCAGCACAGCCCTGGTGCGGGCGCTGGCCACGGCGGTCCGCGACCCCGAATACCTGGTCCGCTACCACGCGGCGAACACGCTGCTGCGCTGGTCGGGCGACCCCCGCCAGGTCGACGGCGTCCCCACCCTGCTGGAGAAACTCACCGGCGACACCGAGGGCGCTTGGCAGGCGGCCGCCGACGAGCTGACGGCCCGCCTCTCACGCTGACCCTGTACGGCGTCCTGGTCGTCGCGTGTTCGCCGCCGGCGCCTGTGCGGGGTTGTGGTGGGTCGGGTGTTCGCTGCTGGCCGCTGTGCGGGGTCGTGGTGGGTCGCGTGTTCGCTGCTGGCCCCTGTGGGGCGTCCTGGTCGGTCGCGTGTTCGCCGCCCGACCCCGTACGGGGTCCCGATCGACCCCGTCGCCGCCGGCCCCCCGTACGGGTGAAAGGTCGTCGATCTGTGGCGGGAGTGTCGTTGGGTGGTTGTGGATGACGAGGAGTGGGAGCACACGATCGGGCCCGGCACGACGATTGCCCTGATCGCGGGCTTCGTCGTCTTTTACGGGCTGTTCATCGCCATCGCCCTGGCCCGTGGGTGACGGATCGGCCGTTGTGGATGCGCGTTTCGCCGCGTGGTTTCTGCTCGGTTCGATCCTGTACGCCTTCTGCGGCCGTCGCCATTCCAAGCTCAACACGGATCGCTGAGACCAACGTCGTCCCCGGCTCAGGAATCCCGGCCCGGATCCCGGGTGGCCGCCCGTGGGCCACGGGCCGCATGGCATCGGGGGGCCGTTCCCGGTTCGGCCGGCCGGGATCGGGGCGGCGTGCCGGCGCACGATCGCGGTCGGGCCGGTGTGCTGAAGCTGACAGCGGGCTGAGGGAGGTTGGCGCCGGTCGGAGGTGTGGCCGAGACTGGGGCTCCGGGTCGGGACGGGGGAGGAGCCCGCATGCGTGGTCTTGGGCAATGGTCGTTCTTCTGGCGGCGGAAGCAGTGCTCCGCGAGCGTCGCCGCGCGGCCGGTGACCGGTGGGGGATGCCGCCGGGTCAAGCCGGCCGACACGCCGCCGATCAGGCTGCGGCGCTCGTCGCGGCGGCCGGGCGGGGTGCGCGCCCCAAGGCGGCGCTCCTGACGGGCTGACCCCGGCGACCGTACGGGGTGAAACCTCAGACCTTCGCCCCGGCAGCCGATAGCGACTGCGTGAAGCAGCACAGGTCGGGTCTCACCGCTTTCCGACGGGACCCCGTCATCATCGCGTCCGCCCTGTGGGTGCTGACCGGCTGCCTGCTGATCCTCACCGCCGCCGGGGACGCCAACCGGCAGGTCCAGCTCTTCTGGCTGTTCCAGCCGCCGCTCGACCTGGTGCTCGTCTATTCGTCGTGGCGGGTATACCGGATCTCCACGATGCCGGCCCGCCGGTTCTGGGCGGTGCTGACGCTGGTCGCGGCCACGTTCACGATCGGCGACACGTCCCAGGTGGTTCTCGCTCTGCGGGGACACGACCAGTGGTCGACGGTCGGCGGCCCGATCCAGAGCGGCTGCTTCGCGGTCGGCGTCGGCGTGCTGATCGTCGCGATGCTGGCCCATCCCATGCCCGGTCGCAGCCGCCGCGAGATGCTCGCGTTCTGGCTCGACGCGGCCACCGTGCTCATCGGCGGCGCCGTCGTGGCCTGGTGTTTCGCTGTCGCCCCGAGCGAGCCGGGCAACGTGCTGAGCACGCTGGTCTCCGGCGCGGTCATCTTGACCTCGGGTTTCGCCGCGGTGAAGCTGGTGCTCAGCGGCAACGCGCCCATGCACCGCTTCGCGGCCCTGCCGATGATCGGCTCGGCTGTCGTCAACACGATCGGCTTCTTCCTCGCCCCGGCGGCCGACGGCCCCATGCCCGCCCACGTCTACGCCGTACGGCTGCTCCCGTCGATGCTCATCCTGATCGGCCCGCGGTTGCAGGAGATCGTCGTGCGCGACTCCGAGGCCACGACTTCCGGGACGCGCCGTCGCAAGCCCTACAGCCTCCTCCCGTACGGGTCGATCGCGGTGGCTTTTGCCTCGGTGCTCGTGGTGCTGCCCGACAAGCCCAGCACCCGCCTGTGGGGTGCGCTCACCGGGCTGGGCCTCATCTTCGCGCTCGTGGTGTGCCGGCAGCTGGCCGCCTTCCACGACAACACCCGCCTGATCGAACGGCTCGACGCCACCCTGGCCGAGCTGCGCGAACACGAGGTCAGGCTGCGCCGGCAGGCCGAGACCGACGGCCTGACCGGGCTGGCGAACCGTACCCACTTCCATGACCAGGTCGCGCCGGCGCTGCCCGGCCGGATCGGCGTGCTGCTGATCGACCTCGACGGGTTCAAGGCCGTCAACGACACGCTCGGCCACGCCGCCGGGGACACGCTGCTGATCGGCGTGGCGGAAAAACTGCGTTCCTCCGTACGCCCCGGCGACCTCGCCGCGAGGCTGGGCGGCGACGAGTTCGCGGTGCTGCTGCGCGACTGCGACACCGGCGAGGCCGTGCGCACGGCCGACCGGATCCTCGCCGCGCTGGAAGAACCAATTCCGTTCGAGGGCACCGCCGTGCATGCCAACGCCAGCATCGGGGTGGCCTGCGCCGCGCCCGGCGACGACGTGGGCGGCCTGCTGCACCGGGCCGACACGGCGATGTACGCCGCCAAGCGTGACGGGAAGGGCTGCTGGTCGATGCTCGAGCACACGGTTGACGGTATATATCGCTAGCCGTACTGTGGGGGCCATGCGGGAACCGACTTTCCTGATCCTTGCCTCGGTGGCCGACCAGCCATTGCACGGCTACGGCATCATCCAGGCCGTCGCCGAGCTCTCCGACGGCCACGTCAATCTGCGCGCCGGCACGCTCTACGGCGCTCTCGAACGCCTTGCTGAGCAGGGCCACATCGAGGTCGACCGCGAAGAGGTGGTCGAGGGCCGGCTGCGGCGTTACTACCGCATAACCGACAGCGGCGCGGGGGCGCTGGCGTCCGAGATCGAGCGGTTGCGGCGCAACGCCGCGGCCGCTGAGAAGAGGTTGAGCAAGCGCCCCAAGCTGTCGTTCGGCGGTGCCGCGTGAGCATCGAACGCCGCTACCGCCGCCTCCTGCTCGCCTACCCCGGTCCCTACCGGCGCGGTCACGGCGCCGAGATCGTCACCACCCTGCTCGAGATGGCCGGCGACGAGCAGACCCGCCCCACCCGGGCCGACTCCTGGCATCTGGTGCTCAGCGGCGCGCGTCAACGCTTTCGCCTGCCCTCCGGCCGCCCGCTGGCCTGGCTCGCGGCGGTGCTGATCACGGTGATCGGCGGCGCGTTCGGGGCGGCCGCGGGCTCGTGGGCGGCCGAGCGGACGTTCGCCGACCTGCCCGGCGACGCCCGGCTCGAGGCCCTGACGCGCCAGGTGGCAGGCGGCGGGGTCGAGTTCGGCTCCGACCGCTCGGCGTCGCCCTGGTGGACGACGATGGCCTCGGCCACGACCGACCAACCCGGCTGGACACCCGAGGCGGCCCAGCAGCGCCTTGCGGCCGACGGGTGGCAGACCGGCGCGATCGCACCCCGTACAGGCAAGTCCTTCGCGTGGGATCCCGACACCGGCGCCGTGGCCGAGGTGCCCCTGCACGGCAGCGAGTTCGAGGCCACCCGTGACGGGCTGCGTCTCGAGGTCAGCGGCTACGTCGGCAACGGTCACGGCACGGTTTCCGTCAACGTGTGGCCGGCCGGCACGGGCGCGATGATCCCGGCCGCGCTGGCCGGCGCGCTGCTGGGCCTCGTCGGCGGATGGCTCGTGGCGGCCGCGGGGGCCTATCGGGTGCGCGCGCTGACCGTGCCGCGCCGCCGACTCGCTTCCGCGCTCGCGGCCGCCGGGCTGGCCACCCTCGCGTTGCCGGCGTTCGCCTTCTGGGTCAACGTGTGGCGGGTGCTGGCCTCGTCCGACGACGTCGCCTGGACGGTGCACAGCGCCCTGAACGCCGGCCCGTACTGGTCGTACGGGACGCCGTGGATGCTGCTGCAGCTGACGGTCGCCGGGGCCGTGCTCGCGGTCGCCGCCTGGGCCCTGCTGCTGACCCGCCCCACGGCCGGCCCGGTGCCGGTTCCGGCCTAACGGCTCAGAAACGAATCGAGCAGGGCGGCCAGCTCCCGTGGGCGACTCAACGCGGGGGTGTGGCCGCCCTCGATCTCGTCCGGCGTGACTCCGAGCCGTTCGGCGGCGACCCGGCGCAGATAGCGGGGTGGAAACAGCCGGTCGTCACGGCACAGGACCACGCGGGTCGGCACGTCGGGCCAGCGGGTCAGCGGCGACGGCTCACCCATCCGGGCGTCGGACTGATTCTTGCCGCGCTCAACGGCCTCGGCGGCCAGGGCGGGCGGCACGTCCTGATAGAACAGCTCGATCGTGCCGTTGTGGTCGCCGGTCGGCTCCTGGTCGTACCCGGTGTTCCTCCAGTACTCGATCACCGACTCACCCGGGGCGGGGATCATGGGCGCCACGAGCACGAGCAGGTCGGCCCTGAGCCGCTCACAGACAAGCGGAGCCGTGAAGCCGCCCAGCGACTGACCAACCACAACCACCTTCCCCGTACGCCCCCCGCCCGGATTCCCCGTGCGCTCGTCGGTTGGTTTCCCCGTGCGGTTGTCGGCTGGTTTTCCTGTGCGCTCTCCGGCTTGATTCCCCGTGCGCTCGTCGGCTGGTTTCCCTGTACGGTTGTCGGCCGGCTTCCCCGTGTGCTCGTCGGTCAAATTCCCGGTACTGGCTCCGACCGCGCTGATCACGGCGTCGGCGTACTCGGTCAGCCCGGCGGTGTCGTCGTCGCACGGCAGATCGGGCGCAACCGTGTCGTGGCCGCGCCGGCGGAGCTCCGCTTCGACCAGATGCCAATACCACCCGACATCTCCGGCCCCATGAATCAACACGAACGTGGCCATCGTCCCTCCTGACGCAGCGCCCTCAGCGGCTCAAATCCCTACACGCCGCCCTGCGCGGTCACCGTCGTGATGTCCGGCCCTGTGCGGCCCTGCCGACCGACCCTGTCCGGGTTGGGTTGGTGCTCCGTCCGTGTGGTGGTCGGCCTTTCGTCTGTCAAGCGCCGCGTGACCGGGGCCGCCGTCGTCCACGTCGCCTCCGGTTGGGTCTTGCGAGCCTGGCGGGCGGCGGAACAGTGGGGCGCACCGGCGGACTCGTCGGCTGCTATTGTGCGCATTACCGGTTGCAAAACGCAATCACTTGGGAGGCTCGCAGTGCCGGACACCACCTGTCACATGTCGATATCGCTGGACGGATTCGTCGCGGGGCCAGATCAGAGCCGCGAGCATCCACTCGGCCGGCGGGGGCTGGAGCTGCACGCCTGGCACATCGGCGATCCACGGGCCACCGACGCCGACAAGCTCGCGAGCGAATGGCTGCTGCGCCCGCGCGGCGCGTACGTGATGGGCCGCAACATGTTCGGCCCGATCCGCGGTGACTGGGACGAGGACTGGAAAGGCTGGTGGGGCGCCGAACCGCCGTACCACGCGCCGGTGTTCGTGCTGACCCATCACGCCCACGACCCGATCGAGATGGAAGGCGGCACAACTTTCCACTTCGTCACCGGGGGCTTCGACGCGGCCTACGCCGCTGCCCGCGAGGCGGCCGGGGACAAGGGCATCGACATCGCCGGCGGCGCCTCAACCGTCCGGCAGGCCCTGCTCGCCGGTGTGATCGACGAACTGACCCTGGACATCACGCCGGTCCTGCTCGGCTCGGGCGAACGCATCTTCGACGGCGTGGAGTCGTTCGGCTTCGAACCCGTAGAGGTCCTGCACTCGCCCCTGACCACCCACATCCGTTACCGCCGCACCGCCTGACCGGCGTCACCAGCCCGCAGACCGTTGTAGCCGGCACAGCCCGAGCGGCGCAGCGACCGGGTCGGATGCGAGTACTCACTTACGGGTGGAGCCGGAGTGGGTGGGACTCGTTCGTGGATGGTGGCGTTGGTCCCGCGGCGCCGGCAACGGGGGTCGCCGACGTCGTGAGCGCCGGCGGATGGCTGGCCGCTCGGGGCCACGGCTCCCGCTGGTGGGCGGGAGTGGGACGTCGTGCTCGCTGGTGGGCGGGAGTGGGACGTCGTGCTCGCTGGTGGGCGGGAGTGGGACGTCGTGCCTGCTGGTGGGCGGGAGTGGGACGTCGTGCCTGCTGGTGGGCGGGAGTGGGACGCCGTGCTCGCTGGTGGGCGGAGGGGGATGCCGTGCCTGCTGGTGGGCGGGGTGGCGGAGCTGCGCAGGCTGACTTGCGGGGGTGGGGTGTCGTGCCCGCTGGTGGGCTGGGGTGGGGGTGCCGTGCCGACTGACTTGCGGGATTGGGGGAGCCGCGCCGGCGGTTGGTGAGCTGTGCTCCGGCTACGCGTCGCCCCGGATTCGGGCGTGCAGGTGCATGTCGTGGCGGCCGTCGGAGTGGACGGCGTCGCTGCGCTTGGTGCCTTCGAGCTGGAAGCCGGCCTTCACGGCGACACGGCAGGATGCGTTGTTGCGGGTGGAGTGGCTGAGATGCAGGCGGTGGAAGCCCGCCTCGCCGAGGGCCCAGGCGCTGACCGCGATGAGAGCCCGGGGTGCCACGCCCGTTCCGCGGGCGGCGGGGAGAACCCAGTAGGCGCAGACGGCAGACCCCTCCCGCAGGTCGAACCGGCCGAGCGCCGTGCGGCCCAGCACTTCGCCGTTCTCGTGGGTCACGGCCCAGCTGGCGCCGCGCTCCTGTTGCCAGCCTTGGCGGTACTGCTCGAACCATTCGCGGACCTGGGCCTCGGACTCGGGGTGGCGGCCGTGCCAGTGCTGGATGGCCGGGTCCTGGTAGGCGGCGAAGAACACCGGCGCGTCACCGGCCTCCCACGGCCGCAGCACCAGGCCGCCGGGTCCGGCGATGGTGGGTTGGGGGCGCACGGCGAGGCTTCCGGGCGCGATGGTGGGCGGGACGGGTCGCATGCCCCATCTTGGACCACCACGGCCGGAGCTCGCGGCACGGACCTTGCGCCCCGGCGGGCTCGCGAGGCGCCCCCGGTTCGGTGGGGGGTGCGGTTGGGGGAGGTGACGAGGCGTACGGGATCAGGGGTTGCGGTAGGGGCGGAAGAACTCGCGCAGTTCGTGGGCGTAGGACTCGGGTTCCTCGAACGGGGCGAAGTGGCCGCCGCGGGGGGCCTCGGTGACGCGGACGGTGTTGGCGACGCGGTCGAGCCAGGCGCGGGGTGGCTGCAGCACGTCGCCGCGGTAGAGGGTGAAGCCGGAGGGGACCTCGACGCGCCGGGCGTGCTGGGCGGGGTCGATGGCGGCGTTGGCCCTGTACATGCGCATGGACGAGCCGATCGTGCCGGTCAGCCAGTAGATCGTCACGTTGGTGAGGATCTCGTCGCGGGTGAAGCTGCGGTCGAGGTCGCCGGCGCAGTCGCTCCAGGAGCGCATCTTTTCGACCATCCAGGCGGCCAGGCCGGCGGGGGAGTCGGTGAGGCCGACGGCCGCGGTTTGCGGCTTGGTGCGGTGGATCATCGCGTACGCGCCCTCGCGCGCGCCCCACTCGGCGGCTTCGCGCAGGTAAGCGGATTCCGAAGGGGTCAGCGTGGCCGGGTCGCCGGTGAAGACGGGCAGGCCGGCGTCGGTGCGGTGCACGGCGGTGACGCGGGCGGGGTGGTCGAGCGCCAGGTAACGGGCGACGTGGCTGCCCATGTCGCCGCCCGCGGCGCCGAAACGGCGGTGGCCCAGGTCGGTCATCAGGGCTGCCCACAGGTTGGCGACGTCGATCGAGTTCAGCGGCTGAGCGGGCCGTTCGGAATAGCCGAAGCCCGGCATGTCGGGCACGACCACGTCGAACGCGTCGGCCGGGTCGCCGCCGTGGGCGCCCGGGTCGGTGAGCAGCGGGATCACCTTGAGGTAGCGCCAGAACGAGTCGGGCCAGCCGTGGCAGAGAAGGAGCGGGAACGGCGCCGGGCCCCGGCCCCGGGCGTGGATCGCGTGGATGCCGTTGCGCCGCACGTGCGGGAACTCGTTGAGCGCGGCCTCCTGTTTGCGCCAGTCGAAACCGTCGGCCCAGTACTCGACCAGCTCGCGCAGATAGCCGACGTCGGCGCCGAGCTCCCAGCCGGCTTCCTCGGGCGTGTCGGGCCAGCGGGTGGCGCGCAGCCGGGCGCGCAGGTCGTCGAGTGCGGCTGGTTCAGCCGGGGGCAACGTCGGCATGCGCCCGACCATAGCCGCCCGAGGCGAGCCGTACCGCCCCGGCTCACTCCATCGATGGGTGTGTGTTTTTCAGGTTCTGCGAAGGGAGCGGGACAGGCCGGCGGCGATGGTTGTGGCCAGGATGACGCCGGCGATGATGAAGGCGTACGAGGCCCACTGGTG
This sequence comes from Paractinoplanes brasiliensis, assembly GCF_004362215.1. Lineage (NCBI taxonomy): Bacteria > Bacillati > Actinomycetota > Actinomycetes > Micromonosporales > Micromonosporaceae > Paractinoplanes > Paractinoplanes brasiliensis. The sequence goes on from NZ_SNWR01000002.1 coordinate 692,077, forward strand.
GGCGCCGCGCGGCACGAAAGCGGACTGCTGGCCGAAGTCGAGGATCGGCAGGAGCAGGTCGAGCGTGTAGATCAGGGCGTTGAACGGCGGCGCCTTGGCCGGCTCGGCGGCGGCGGGGGGACTGGCGCCGAAGACGACGGTGCCCAGCACGAGCAGGGCGGCGAAGATGACCGCGGCCCGTTGGGGCAGGTAACCGTAGCCGACCGTCGCGTCCTGCAGGTAACCCCACACCCGTGCGGCCCGGCTCGCGCGCCGGGTGTCGCGGCGTTGACGGGCCAGCAGCAGCACGCGGGCGGCGTCGGGCCGGCCCTGGGCGCGCAGCACGGTGGCCAGTTGCTCGTACGGCTGGCGGTGGTGCCCGCCGGGGTCGCGTGACAGCCAGTCGACGCGGCGGGCCGGGGTGGTCTGCGGGTCGAGGATGTCGTAGGTGAGCCCGTCCAGCAGGAGCACCGCCGGCCAGGTCGCCGGGTCGTCGCGCAGGACCCCCGTACGGGCGTAACGCAGGTCGATCGATCCGGGCGGCGCGGCGAACCGCAGCGTGATCTCGCCCGCCTGCACCCGCCAGCAGTGCAGTTCCTCAACGGCGGCGTCGTCGAAGCAGAGCCGGGTGCCGATCTGCGCCCCGGTCAGATGCACGCTGCCCTCGGCCCGGAAACCGTCGCAGCAGTTGAGCAGGCCGCCGGCGCGCAGCCCGTTGGCCGCCAGCGCCGCTCCGCCCGGGTTGGCCAGCGACGCGCCTTCGAGCCGGACGGGACCGCTGACCACGGCGTCCTCCATCCGGAAGGCGCCCCGCACCCGGAGCTTGTGCCGCCCGTCGAGCTCCCCCTCGATGCGGGCGGCGTCGAAGCGAAGAGCCACCCCGCCCGTACGCTCGAAGACGCCCTCGGCCAGGCTGAGCGTGCGGTGGATCTCGGTGCTCAGGGCCCGCACCTCGCCCGTGATCTCGGTGCCGTTGCCCAGGAACAACCCGCCGCTCAGGGTGGCCCGGTCGAGCCGGACGACCACGCGGCCCGGGTTGCGCAGCGTCGACCCGGTGAACGTGAGCGCGTCCCCGATGCGGGCGTGCCGCATCCGTACCTCACCGTCCACTGTGCAGCGGCGGGCGAAGAAGCCGCCCTCCACCACGACGCTGTCGGCCGAGATACCCGAACCCAGAGTGGCGTCGTCGAGCGTGATGTTGCCGGAACACCGGGTGTGGAAGAGGTTGAGCCGCCCCCGCAGGGTGGACCCGCGGGCCGAGATGTCGCCGTTCACGGTGGCGTTGGCCGCCCTCAAGCCGGGCAACGTGCAGCCGGTGAAGCTGACGAACCGTAGATGCGTCCAGCTCAGGTCGGGCGCGGTGTCGAAGTCGCAGTCCTCGAACCGCAGCGGCGCCGTGATCTCGGCAAACCCCAGGTCGAACGCGCCCTCGACCGTCGCGCCGGCGATGTGGACGGAACGTAGGTCACCCGCAGTCCGCAACGCCTCGGCAAGCTGTGGCCCGCGCAGCACCGGGTCTTCCCGTACGTCCACCCGGGTGCCCGCCCGTGCGGCTGCCACCACGGCCGTCTCGGCCTCGCTGAGCGTCATGTCGCATGATTCTGCCGACGCCGGTCGCGCCGTGGGGGGCAGGGTCAAGCTATGGGGCCGGAGCGGCCCTGCCGGCCCCCGCTCACCGCGACCGAGCGGGAGACGCCGGCGGCTCTGCTGCGGAAACTGGTGCCGCGGGCCGAGCCCGGTGACGCTTCAGGGTGACCGTGAACGTGGCGCCCTCGCCCGGGCGGCCCTCGGCCGCGATGGTGCCGCCGTGGCTGGTGACGACCTCGCGCACCAGGGCCAGACCCAGCCCGAACCGGCGGTCACCGGCGCCCGCGCCGCGGTGGAAGCGGTCGAACAGGCGGGAGGCGTCGGCGGGGTGGAAGCCGGGGCCGGTGTCCTCCACACGCACCTCGGCGTTGCGCTCGGTGCAGCGTACGGTGACCCCGATGGCGCCGCCCGGGGGAGTGTGCGTCAGCGCGTTGGCCAGCAGCTCGCTCACCACCCGGCGCAGGGCCGAGGGCACGCCGTCGACCTCCACGGGGTGCTCCGGTGTGCTCAGGGTGACGGTGACCGATCGCTCGGCGGCCCGGTCGGACTCGTGTGCCACCGCCGCCTCGGCCAGCGCCGTCAGGTCGACCGGAGCGGTGGGCGGGCGGTCGTCGGGGGAACCGGCCAGCCGGGCCGAGAGCAGCAGCTCCTCGACGATCTCGCCCAGGCGGCGGGTGGTGCCGACCAGCCGTTCCAGGTCGCGGCGGTCGGAGCTGCGGGCGCGGCGGGCGAGCAGCTGGGCGCGGGTGTGCACCTGGGCGATGGGGGTGCGCAGCTCGTGGCTGGCGTCGGCCACGAACCGGCGCTGCCGGGCGAGCGCCTCGACCAGCGGAGCCACCGAGCGGTGCGCGACGACGAGCCCGGTGGCCAGCGCGGCCAGCACGCCGATCGTGGCGGCCAGCGCGAACGCCCACAGCAGGTGCCGCCGGTCGGCCAGCTGGTAGCGCGCGTCGAACACGGCCTGGACGACGCCGGTGTCGGTGGCCTGGGTGCGTACGTGATAGACGGTGCCGTCCCGGGGAACGGTCACGATCTCGCGGTCGCCACCGGCAGCGACCCGATAGATGGCGTCGCGCAAGGGGAAACCGGCCGGGGGCTGTGCCGGGCCGGCGGTGATGCGGCCCTGCTCGAGCACGATGATCCAGGTGCAGCCGACCGGCCCGGTGACGCTGCCGTTCTCGGCGCCCCACGCCAGTTCCCGCTGGATCTGGCGTTCCTGGCCGGCCACCAGCGTCGTGTACGCCACCGCCCCGACCAACGCCAGCAGCAGCCCGACGGCCGTGCCGACCAGCAGGCTCATCCGGATCCGGGCGCGGCGTATGATCGCGCGTTCGGGCTCGGTCACAGCGTGCCCAGCCGGTAACCCAGGCCGTGCACCGTACGCACGACGCCGCGGCCCAGTTTGCGCCGCAGGTAATAGACGTACGTGTCCACGATGGACGCGGCCGGCGCCTCGTCGAACACGCCCGCCCGCAGCTGATCGCGGGAGTGCACCGTGGACGGCCGTGCGGCCAGCACACGCAGCAGTTCGAACTCGCGCGAGGACAACGCCACCCGGCCGCCGTCGGCCAGCACGACGTCGCGCATCGCCAGGTCGAGAAGCCCGTCACCGACGCGCAGCACCTCGGCCGTGTCCGGCGTGCGCCGGCACAGGGCGCGCAGCCGGGCGCTCAGCTCGTCCAGGTCGAACGGTTTGGCCAGGTAGTCGTCGGCGCCGACGTCGAGGCCCGCGATCCGGTCGGCCACGGTGCCGAGCGCGGTGAGCATCAGGGCGCGAGCGGGCACGGCACGGGAGCGGAGCCGCGCGAGCAGGTCCAGCCCGTCCAGCGCGGGCAGCAGACGGTCGATCACCATCACGTCGTACGGCCTGGTCAGCCCGAGGTGCAGGCCGCGTTGCCCGTCGGGGGCCCGATCGACCGCGTAACCCTCGTCGCGTAACGCGTCGGTCAGCAGTTCGCTCAGCTCGGTGTCGTCCTCGACGAGCAGAAGGCGGCGCATCCATCGACAGTCGCATATGTCTTGGTGCTTGCAAAGGCGAAAGTTGAGTTCACAACCTCTCAATTGACTGCGAGCTTCTCCCGTACGGGCTCCGCCCGGCGCTCGCGGCGTTCGATGAAGCTCAGCAGCGGCGTCGTCATGATGGTGGTGACCAGCGCGACCAGCACCAGGACGGTGAACAGCGAGGAGTTCACCACCCCGGCCTCGAGACCGACGTTGAGCGCGATGAGCTGCATCAGCCCGCGGGCGTTCATTAGCGCGCCCACACGCAGCGACACGCCGTTCGTCTCGCCCCGCAGCCGGGCCGCGCCCCAGCACGCGCCGAACTTGCCGACGATGGCCGCCGTCACGCACACCACCGCGAACAGCAGCACCGCCGGGTCGCTGAGCAGGCCGAACTCCGTACGCAGGCCCGAGAACGTGAAGAACAGCGGCAGGAAGACGGCCGTGGCGACGGGCGAGAGCGTTTCGACGACCCTGTCGGTGCGCTCGTGCCGCGGCATGACGACCCCGACCGCGAACGCGCCGAACACGGCGTACAGGCCGATCTCGTCGGTGTACCAGGCGACCAGGAACAGCAGCGCCACCGTGCCGAGCAGCCGGCCGCGTTCGGCGATCCGGTCGCTGGACATCAGCGCCCGCGCCACCCGGGGGCCGGCCAGCCACATCACCAGGCCGAAGATGACCGCGCCACCCGCGGTGACCAGCGCCGGGCCCGACTCGCCGGAGGCGAACGCCAGCACCACGGCCAGCATGATCCAGGCGACCAGGTCGTCCATCGCGCCGGACGCCAGCGACAACGACCCGTGCCGGGTGCCGGCCTGCCCGCGCTCGGTGATGATGCGGGCCAGCATGGGGAACGCGGTGATGGCCAGCGCCACGCCGACGAAGGCCGCGGTCACCCCGGTCGACACGCCCTCCTTGCGGACCGGCCCACCGGCCACGAGGACGAGCAGCACCCCGAGTATCAGCGGCGCCGTGATGCCCGCGAGCGAGACGGCACCCGCCGTTCCGGCCAGCCGCGGCGTGCGATGGCTCTTGAAGGCGTACCCGGCCTGGAACATGAACAGGACCAGCCCGACCTGGCCCACCACATAGAGCACCGGGTACAGGGCGGGGGGAAAGAGCGATCCCTGTACGCCGGGGAGCAGCAGACCGAGCAGCGAAGGCCCGAGCAGCACGCCGGCGAGCATCTCGCTCACCACCGGCGGCTGGCCCACCTTGCCGAGCAGCCAGGCGATGAGCTTGCAGAACAGCAGAATCACCGCGACGGCGATGAAGAACCGCGGCGCCAACTCGGTCGGGGTCACTGCCGTGCCTCCTCGGTCATTGATGGACCTGGTCGAAATACGTGGCGCAGAGCCGCTGACGACGGGCGTCGAACACCATCCACGTGCCGAAGCCGAGCTGCAGCACCGAACGTCCGGCGTTCTCCCACCGATCCCGTACGCGCATCCACTGCCGCCGCGACGAGCCGGGCTCGCGCCGTCCGGCCGGGGTCAGGTAGGCCGGTCCCCGGCTCGGCAGCGAACGGGTGTGCGCGGCGGTCGAGGTCACGGCGAAGCGGCGCAACACTTCCCGGGTCGCGGCGCGCAGCATCACCGGGGCGACCCCGCGCGCCGGACAGGCCCGGTTCGCCGTTATCCCGTACGGGATGAAGTGGGCCTCTTTGCGTCGCAGCGTGAGCCATCGGCCGGGGCGGAACTCGTCGTCGCCGGCCGGCCCGGTGCGCTGGAAGGCGAGGTAGTTGAAGAGCAGAACCGACCCGGTGGGAACGGTGACGCCGCTGTCCAGCTCGATCGGCGCGGACGTGATCCGGTGCGCGATGCCGAACAGCGGATGCACCCGCAGGGTCTCGTCGATGAGCCGGTCGAGCGCGTCGTCGTCGTCCGGGTCGGCGGTGGTGCTCGCCGCGCACAGCAGGATGTGCGCCATCGCCTCGGACATCTGCACGACGGCGGTGTTGAAGAAGGCGCCCTGCAGATACCAGGTCGTCTCCTCGGCGGTGAACGGCTCGGGCAGCACGACCGGGCAGGCGCCGTCGTCCACCCGCGCCCGCAGATGCCGGGTGAGCCTGGCGCGCCGCCACATCCTGCGGGGCCGGGTGCCCTTGAGCGCGGTGACGACGTCGTCCGCGTTGGCCACGATCAGGTCGCGGACACGCCGGTCGCACGGTTCCTGGAAGACGAGCTCGTGGTAGACCTCGGCCCAGACGGGCATCATGAGATCCCGTACGCGGGTGAAACTCGTACGGTCGAGGGGCAGCTCGTCGAGGACACGCCGGGTGGCCGCGGTGGCCAGCTCGTCCGACCGGCTGTGCGGGACAGCGAGGACCTGGCGGGTCGTGCGGGCCACGGCGCGGTACCGGTCCCCGGGTTCGAGGTGTTCCTGGTGCATCTGTGGGCCGGGCGCGAGCCAGTACCAGAACAGGTCCGACAGCCCGGCGCCCCTGCTGCGCCCGTCGGCGGCTGGGTTGCTGTAGACGCGCTCGAAGTCCTCCGCCCCGATCAGCGGACCCGGCACGGGGATGCCTTCCGTTCCGTTGACCCGCCGGAAAATGTGCTCGCGCAGCCGGATCACGGCCGGTGGCAGCCATCCCGGCAGGGTCCACAGCCCGGCGCCCAGGAGCACAATGACCGCCACGGCCGTCGGCGCGTTCACGCGACCTGGTCCGCGCTCAGGTCGGCCGGGCGGCGGGCTCCGGCCAGGGCCAGGGTGTGGTCCAGCTCGTCGCGCAGGGTCTCCAGCACATCCCGTACGCCGCCGGGGCCGCCGGCCGCAAGACCCCAGATGACGGGGCGGCCGACCAGCACGGCCGTGGCGCCCAGGGCCAGCGCGACCACGACGTCGGCGCCCCGCCGGACCCCGCCGTCGAGCAGCACCGGGATCCGGTTGTCCACAGCCCGGACCACGGCGGGCAGCGCGTCCACAGTCGCGAGCGCGCCGTCAAGCTGGCGTCCGCCGTGGTTCGACACGATCAGCCCGTCCACACCGTGCTCGACGGCGAGCCGCGCGTCCTGTGGATGGAGGATTCCCTTGAGCAGGATCGGCAGCCCGGTGGACGCCCGCAGCCGGTCGATGTGCTCCCAGCTGAGGGCGGGATCCATGGCGATGTCCCGGAGGCGGCCGTCCGCGTCGCGCATGTTCTCGCAGGCGAACCCGGCGGGCAGGTCGCGGAAGCCGTGGCGGCGGTCGCGTTCGCGGCGGCCGAGGACCGGCGAGTCGACCGTCACGACGAGCGCCCGGCAACCGGCTGCCCCGGCGCGCTTGACGACATGGCGCTGGAAGTCCTCGTCGGGCTGTGGATAGACCTGCATCCACAGGTGTGCGCCGGTTGCGGCCACGTCCTCCACCGGCTGGGTGGCCGCCATGCTCAGCACCATGATTGTTCCGGCCGCGGCGGCTGCCCGGGCCGTGCCGACCTCCCCGGCGGGGTGGGCGAGCCGGTGGAAAGCGGTCGGCGCGATGAGCACGGGCATGGTCAGGTCGGTGCCGAACAGGGTGGTCCGCAGGTCGCGGGCGCCCGCGCCGCGCAGCACCCGTGGCACGATCCACCGCTGCGCGAACGCCTCCTCGTTGCGCCGCAGCGTGCGTTCCTCCCCGGCGCCGCCGGCGAAGAAATCCCGGTGGACCGGGTTCAGAGCGACCCGGCCCGGCAGGTCCGCGCGGTTCGCGGCGCCGTCCGGCTCGGTCATCGGCCCAGGCATCGCGCGATGAAGGCGGCCAGCGGCGCCACGTGCACGTCCGGCCGGTCCCATCGGTTCTCGAGGTTCTCGGCCAGGTGGTGGGTGGCCCGGACCTGGCCGTCGGCGTGGAAGCGGACCACCGGGTGCAGGTAGGCGGCGTCGTGGGCCTGACCGGGGGAGTCCTGGGCGATGCGGCTCACCGTGATGTCGAACGGGTCCACCTGGTCGTGCTGCGGCCCGTACTCGAGCGTGACGACGAAGGCGGGACCCTGTCCCACGCCGCCCTCGGTGAAGTAGTCGACGGGCACCTCCCGCAGGTACTCGCCGTCGGCCTTGACGACGTCGGCGAGGAAGCCGAACTGCTGCCACAGGGCCGAGGTGCGGTTGACCCGGGCGACGATCGCGTCCGTAAGTGCCTCGGGCGTGTTGTCCACCGGCGCCGATGGCCACGGCCTGCCGCCGTACCGCTGATCGAGGATCCTGTGGAGGGCTCGTACGCTGTACCGGAACCCGTGGATGAACCCGCTGGTGGACTTCTTGAAGTCGCGTTGCTGGGTGAGCGTGCCGGCGAAATACAGTCCGGGCACGTTCACCGACTCCCACGCCGAGGTCTGCGCGGGGAAGCGGTCGTTGATGGCCAGCGACGGGCGGGCGCTGTCGTCGAAGACGGACGCGTCGAACCCGAACCCGGTGCAGACCAGCACCCGGTCGTACCGGAGCTCCTTGACCACCTCGTCGGCTCGGGCGAAGGCGAACGTTACCTTCAGCTCGTCACCGTCCCTCTCGATGCCACGCACGGTGCCGTCGAGGATCGCGTTGGCCGACTTCAGCTGGTACGTGTCGAGGAAGTTGTTGTTGACCGCCCGCAGGTGCCCGACGTAGTGCGTGCGCCACGCCAGCTTGATCGAGTGCGGCCCCGCCACGTGGATCAGCGAGGTCGTCTCGATCAGGTTGTCGGCGGTCTCGAACGCCGAGTTGCCCTTGCCGATGATGAGCACCCGCTGGTCGAGGAAGTCGTGCGGGTCCACCGGCATCTCGTCGTAGCCCTCGGCCAGCTCCAGGCCGGGAATGTCGGGCCGGTGCTGCCGGGACATGCCGGTTGCCACGATCACCCGCTTGGCCCGGTACGTCTCGTCGCCCGCGCGGACCGCGAACTCGTCGCCCGTACGGGAAATGGTCGTGACCCGCGTGTTGTAGCGGACGTTCACGCCGGTCTTGACGGCGAAGTCGGCCAGGTACCGAACCATCACGCTCGCGTCGGGGAAGTAGCGGCCGGTGTAACCGGTGAACAGCAGGGCCGGGTCGTCGGTGAGCAGCGAGTTCCAGTCGTTGCGCAGGTTGAGCTCGGGATCGTCCGTGCCCGTGTGCGTCTTGTTGATCGAGATGAGCGTGCGGTGGCGGGGGTACGTCCGGAAGAACGTCCCGGGCCCGTCGCCCGCCTCCAGCACCAGGTAGTCGGGTCGGTCGCCGGCGTCCTCGAGCAGGGCGGCCAGCTGCAGGCCGGCCGGTCCCGCCCCGATGATCAGGTAGTCGAGCGTCACGGACCGGACGCTACGAACCGGAAATCAGAGAAATTTCAATATCCTCGACGGTCCGGGCGCAGATGTGCACATCGGCCTCGAGCGGACGGTCCGGATCGATCGGCGGCACGGCCTGTTCGAGCGCGGCGAGCAGCGTCTCGCATCCGTGCGACGACGGCCGCCGGGCGCCGACGTGTGCGGCCTGGCGCAGCCCGAGCGCGAGCGACCCGCACAGCAGCCGCAGCAGCCCGGCCTGGTCGAGGGCGCGCAGGGCGGCCTGGGTGCCGAACGGGACGACGTCCTGGTTGTGCAGGTTGGTGGGCAGGCTCTGCATGCTCGCGGGCGTCGCGTCCCGGCGGATCTCGGCGATCAGCGCCGTCGACGCCAGCTGAACCCCCTGCAACCCGTGCTGCCGGCCGGGACCCGCCGCGAGCATGGGCGGCAGCCCGCCGTTGCGGTGCGGGTCGACGAGCAGGTCCAGTTGCCGCTCGACCAGATTGCCCACCTGGGCTTCCACGATGGTGAGCAGGTCCGCCGCGAACGACGCGGGCTGCCCGAAGAAGTTGCCCCCGTGCACCACCGCGTCGTCGTCGGGGAAGAGCAGCGGGTTGTCGCTGACACCGCCCAGATCGGCCTCGACGACGTTGTCCACATAGCGCAAGGCGTCCTCGGCCGCGCCGAGCAACTGTGGAGAACATCTGATGCTGTACGGCTCCTGCAGCGGCCGCTCACCCGACGGGACACAGCCGTCGAGCGTGGCACGCATGCTCGCGGCCACCGCCGACACGCCCGGGTGGTGGAAGCGGCCGATCAGCCGTGGGTCGAGGAACTGCGGGTCGCAGCCCAGCTGGTCGGCGAGCAGGCAGGTCAGCAACTGGGCCGAGCGGTGCGAGCGGCGGACGCCGGCCTGCGCGAGCGCGAGCGCGGCGGTGGTCAGCGACGTGCCGTTGACCAGGGCGAGCGCGTCCCGTCCGTCCAAGGTCAAAGGCTTGATTCCCGTACGGCGTAAAGCCTCCGCCGCTTCCAGGCGTTCGCCGTCCACGTACGCGTGTCCCCGGCCGCGCAACGCCTGGGCGGCCGCGCCGAGCGGAATCAGGTCACCGCTGGCCCCGACCGACCCGAACCGCGGCACCGCCGGGGTGAACGTGGTGGCCAGCATCGCCGTGAGCGCGTCCACGACATGCGGCGACGCGCCCGACACGCCCTGGGCGAGCGACCACGCGCGGACGAGCAGGGCCGCCCGGACGAGAGCGGGATCCAGGTCGGGGCCCTGACCGGCGCCGAGGTGGGCGAGGGTGTTGTCGGCCTGATCCCGCTGGTCGGTGCGGCCCGCGTAGCCGACCAGCGCGCCGAAGCCGGTGGTGGCGCCGTACACGGCCCGGTCGTCGCCGAGCGCCTTGTCCAGGAAAACGCGGGCGGCAGCCATCCGTTCGCGGACGGCGGGACCGGTCGTGACCGTGATGGGTTCCCGGGCGGCCAGCAGGTCGGACGGCCTCAGCGGACCGCCCAGGTCTACCTGAATCGTCATGGGCCGGACGCTAGAGCCGAATTCTCAGAAGCCTCTGAAATCGCCCGGCTAGGTTCCGGCGCATGATGCACGAGTACCTGATCATCGGAGCCGGACCGGCCGGGCTGCAGCTCGCCGCCCTGCTGGAACGCGACGGTCACGACTACCTCGTACTGGAGGCGGGCGAGAGACCCGGGACGTTCTTCCGGACGTACCCGAGGCACCGTACGCTCATCTCGATCAACAAGGTGTGGACGGGGTCGGAGGATCCCGAGTTCAACCTGCGCGCCGACTGGAACTCGCTGCTCACCGACGACCCGGCGCTGCTGTTCAAGAACTACAGCACACGGTACTTCCCGGCCGCCGACGACCTGGTCCGATACCTGGGCGACTTCGCGCGCGGGCTGCGGGTCAGCTACGACACGCCGGTCACGTCCATTGCCCGTACGGGCGACGAGTTCGTGGTGACCGCGGGCGGCCAGACCTTCACGGCGCTGCGGGTGATCGTGGCGACGGGCGTGTCGCGGCTGTACGTGCCGCCGATCCCGGGCGCTTCGCTGGCCGAACGGTACGACACCGTCAATGTTGACCCTGTTGATTTCGTCAATCAACGTGTACTCATCATCGGCAAGGGCAACTCGGGCTTCGAGACGGCCGACGCGCTGATCGAGACCGCGGCGGTCATCCACGTGGCCGGGCCGCACTCGATCCGGCTGGCCTGGCAGACCCACTACGTCGGGCATCTGCGCGCCGTCAACAACAACTTCCTCGACACGTACCAGCTGAAGTCGCAGAACGCCGTGCTGGACGGGACCGTCGAACGGATCTCGCGGCGTGCCGAGGGCGGCTACCGGGTCGACTTCCGCTATGCCCGCACGGTCGAGTCGATCCGGGTGCTCGAATACGACCGGGTCATCCTGTGCACGGGCTTCGCCTTCGACGCCACACCGTTCGAGGCGTCGGCGCGCCCGGAACTGGTCATCAACGACCGCTTCCCGTCGCAGACCCCGGCGTACGAGTCGGTGAACGTGCCCGGGTTGTACTTCGCCGGGACGCTCACCCAGCAGCGCGACTTCAAGAAGTCGACGAGCGGGTTCATCCACGGTTTCCGGTACGGGGTGCGCGCCCTCCACAGGATCCTCGGCGCCCGCCACCACAACCGGCCGTGGCCGTCGGCGCCTGTGGACAACACGCCCGAGGCCATCACCGGAGCGGTCATCGCACGGATCAACCGCACGTCGGCGCTGTGGCAGCAGTTCGCCGTCCTCGGCGACGTGGTGACGGTCCGGGGTGGGGCGGCCTCCTACTTGGAGGAGGTGCCGGTCGCGTACTTCAAGTCGGGGGAGCTGGGCGCCTACGACACGGCGTTCGTGGTGACGCTCGAATACGGGCCGGGACACGACCAGGTGGACCCGTTCGACATCACCGTGCCGCGGATAGCCGAGAACGATGCCGCGGCCGCCGCCGACGCCTCGTACCTGCACCCGGTGGTGCGCGCCTACCGGGCCGGCGAGGTGGTGGCGACCCACCATCTTGCCGAGAACCTGGAGAACCACTGGAACCTGCCGAACGTGCACATCGAGCCGCTGGCCGTCTTCATCAAGGGCGTCCTGGCCGACATCCGGTGACAAACGGACCGGAGGTTTTGTGCTCGTCGCTCGTCGCTCGTCGCTCGGAGCTCGGAGCTCGGAGCTCGGACGTGATGGTTGTCCGGCTGGTCCGCTGTCCACAGGTTGGTCGTTGGGGTGGGATGCCCGTGGCTGGGCCCGGGCGCTGCCGTTCCGTTGTCCACAGGTTGGCTGGGGGATGTCTGCGGTCGTTCACTGGTGGGCTGTCGTGTTGGGGCTGGGTGGTCGGCGGCGGGTGTTTCGTAGTGGGGGCCGGCGGCGGCGGTATTCGGGGCGTCAGCCGCAGTGGTGTCCGCAGGTTGGTTGTGGGGTGGTGGGATGTCTGCGGTCGTTCACCGGTGGGCTGTCTTGTTGGGGCTGGGCGGTCGGCAGCGGGTGTTTCGTAGCGGGGGCGGCGGCAGCGGTATTCGGGGCGTCAGCCGCAGTGGTGTCCGCAGGTTGGTTGTGGGGTGGTGGGATGTCTGCGGTCGTTCACTGGTGGGCTGTCTTGTTGGGGCTGGGTGGTCGGCGGCGGGTGCTTCATAGCGGGGGCCGGTGGCAGCGGTATTTCGGGGCGTAAGCCGCAGCGGTTTCCGCAGGTTGGCTGAGCGGGCGGGGTGTCTGCGGTCGTCCACCGATCGGCCGTCGCGTAAAGGCTGGGCGGTGGGCTGCCTGGTTGTCCACAGGCCGGATGTTGGCGAGGTGGGATGCCCGCGGTAGGGGTGGGTGGTGGGCCCGTTCCGTTGTCCACGGGGATGCGGGCGTGAGGTGAAGGTGGGTGTGAACGAGGTGTGGCCGCAAGGAGTTCTCGATGTGCTGAGGGCTGCCGGCTCGCGGATCGTGTTCGAGGACGGGGAACGGTTCGTCTCGGGCGACGAGATGCTGTCGATGATCTGGCGGGTGGCCGGTGGGCTGCGCTCGGACGGGGTTGTGGCCGGGGACGGGGTGGTGCTGCGGCTGGGCGTCAACCCGGAGGCGCTCGCCGCGATCATGGGTGCCTTCGTGGTGGGGGCTCGGGTCTCCGGCGTACGGGATCAAGTGTTGCCGGACGATGCGGGATCAATGTTGATTGACGACGAGCGCGTCAACATGTGGATGAAGGGCCCGGACAATCCACAGGAGCCGGCGGGGCGGCCCCGGGACATCGCCCGGGTGCTGTGGACGAGCGGCAGCACCGGCGCCCCCAAGGGTTGCTGCCAGACGTACGCCTCGATGAGCGCCGCCTGGGCCGCGCACCCGGATCGGTGGCCGCCCGCGGTCCGTTCGCTTGCGACCCGGCTGCAGCGCTATCTCGTCTTCGGCTCGCTGAGCAGCCAGGTCATGCTCGAGTACGGCGTGCTCACGCTGGCCGCGGGCGGGACGATGGTCGCGGCGCGGCCACCCGGCTTCCCGGACGCGATCGTGCGGCATCGGGCCACCGCCGGCGTGATCACGGTGGGCAAGCTGAACCAGCTCGTCCGCGACCAGCGTGCGAAGCCGGTCGACCTCGGCAGTCTGCGGGCGTTGCTGGTCTCCGGTTCGCCGTTGCCGCCCGGACGCCTGCGGGAAGCGCTGGACGTGCTCGGGCCGGTGGTGTTCCACGGATACGGGCAGACCGAGACCGGCATGATCGCCATGCTGACCCCCGACGAGATGACCCCGTCCGCGTTGGACTCGGTCGGCCGGCCCCCGGTCCACATCGACGTACGCGACGGCGAGATCTATGTGCGCACCCCCGCCCAGGCGTCGTCGTACTGGAACGACCCCGAGGAAACCGCCGCAGTCTTCGTGAACGGCTGGGTCCGGACCCGCGACCTCGGCGCCCTCGGCAACGACGGCCTGCTCCGCCTGACCGGCCGAGCCCGCGACGTCATCATCGTCCACGCCGAGCTCGTCTACGCCGGCGCAGTCGAACGTGTCCTCGTCATCGATCCCACAGTCGCCGAGGCGTACGTGATCGGCCGCCCCGACGACACAACAGGCGAATCGGTACACGCCTACGTCGTCCCCACCCCAGGCTCGACCCCGGACGTCCCAGCCCTGACCCACCTGGTAGCCAAAACCCTGGGCGACCCCGCCGCGCCCAGCAGCGTCACAGTGATCGACCACGTGCCCCTGGCCCCGAGCGGCAAGCCCGACAAACAGGCACTGGCAGGCGAGTAGCCCATACCCGGACGCCCGCCGCTTGGTCCGCCACGAACCCAGGACCAGCGGCGGGGACGAGCCCATCGGGGCTTCGCCCACTCGCCTCGGCCGCGCGCCTGTTCTGCGAAGCCCCGGGCCGCTCGCGCTTCCGGTCCATACGGCGCAGGGATCGCCCCCGCGTGGCACTCGCCCCGGCCCACCCCAGGTCTGGCACGGCCCTGCTCCCAGTTCAGTCACGGCCTACCCCGGGGGTCTGGCACGGTGCCACTCCTGGGGTCTGGCACGGTCTCACGCCGGGTCTGGGGCGGTGCCACTCCGGGGGTCTGGCACGGTCTCACGCCGGGTCTGGGGCGGTGCCACTCCGGGGGTCTGGCACGGTCTCACGCCGGGTCTGGGGCGGTGCCACTCCGGGGGTCTGGCACGGTCTCACGCCGGGTCTGGGGCGGTGCCACTCCTGGGGTCTGGCACGGTCTCACGCCGGGTCTGGGGCGGTGCCACTCCGGGGTCTGGCACGGTCTCACGCCGGGTCTGGGGCGGTGCCACTCCTGGGGTCTGGCACGGTCTCACGCCGGGTCTGGGGCGGTGCCACTCCGGGGGTCTGGCACGGTCTCACGCCGGGTCTGGGGCGGTGCCACTCCGGGGGTCTGGCACGGTCTCACGCCGGGTCTGGGGCGGTGCCACTCCGGGGTCTGCAGCCGGGTCTGGGGGTGCCACCGGGGTCTGGCACGTCTCACGCCGGGTCTGGGACGGTGCCACTCCGGGGGTCTGGCACGGCCCCACCCCGGGTCTGCGACGGACCCACCCCCAGGTCTGGCACGGTGCCACCCCAGGTCTGACGCCGCGACGCGAGGTGACAGCCATGGCTACATTTAGCAGGAATGTGGATGCATCCTGCATTGCGAACGTCTACGAACGGTGTTTCTGGCCCGATTCGAGCTGCCGGAGGGGTCGGACTTCCCGGACGTCGGATTTGGTCCGGCGGTTTGGGCCTGTGAGTAATGACCACAGAGATCGTGCATTCTCCGAGGAAGAACGCCCGCCGAGTCCGTCAGCTGTCGCGTGAGCAGGCCGCGGTGGCCGCGATGGTGGCCGAGGCCAGCAACGGGGCCTGGAGCTGACCGGCCCGGACGGGGTTGTTGAAGCTGTCCACCAAGAATGTTCTCAGGGCGGCGCTGGGCGAGGAGTGGACCGAACACCTCGCAGCGCAGGTCAGCGTGATGATCCTGCATCCCAAGGGTTGCGGCGTTCCTGCAGACCCGGTGGACGGCAGACGACTGATGTGGGTTCAGCGCGGGGGAGGACCGTCGGTTGTGACGGGGGAGTGCGGCCGGTTATGGCGGGCAGGTGAGAGTGGTCTGCTGTGGCGGGTGGGCAAGAGGCGGTCGGCTCTGGCGGACGGGCGGTTGTGACGGACGGGCGAGAAAGCGGTCGCTGTGGTGGGCGGTCGGCTCTGGCGGACGGGCGGTTGTGACGGACGGGCGAGAAAGCGGTCGCTGTGGTCGGCGGTCGGCTGTGGTGGACGGGGCGAGAGGGCGGTCCGCTGTGGCGTGCGGACTGCGTGTTGCGAGGCGCTGACCACGGATGTGGATCTGCGTGGTGGAGGCGACCGAAGGGGCGGGGACACCGCGCGGTAGCGGCCGGCCGCGGGGTTGAGCGTGCCCATTTTTCGGTGGCCTGTTCGGTGGGCTGCGGGTGGTGGGTTGCTGGGTAGGCTCCGGGGGTGGTGAGAGCGGAGCGTCTGCAGGTCGGGGACCTGGTTGCGCTGGTCTCGCCGTCGGGGGCCAGTGACGGTGGGCGGGTGGCGGCGACGGTGGCGGCTCTCGAAGGATGGGGACTGAGGGTTCGGCTGGGGGAGCACGCGGCCGGGCGGCACCTCTTCTTCGCCGGCACCGATGAGCAGCGGCTGGCCGACCTCAACGGGGCGCTGCGGGACCCCGAGGTGCGGGGCGTGTTCTGCCTGCGTGGGGGCTACGGCATGCAGCGGATCGTCGATCGGGTGGATTTCGGGGCCGTGCGGGACGACCCCAAGGTCGTGATCGGGTTCTCCGACGTCACGGCGCTGCATCTGGCGCTCTGGCGGGAGGCGGGGCTGGTGACTGTGCACGGGCCGACCGCGGGGCAGTTCGAGCGGGGGGCCGCGTCGGTCACCGTACGGGCGGCCCGGCGAGCCGTCATGCAGGCCGAGCCTGTCACCGTGCCGGCCGACGCGGAGGAGCTGACCTACGGCGTACGGGTGGAAGGGGTTGCCGAAGGGACGTTGCTCGGCGGCAACCTCGTCATGCTCGCGACCACCGTCGGCACGCGGCACGCGCTCGCGACGGAGGGCGCGATCCTGCTGCTGGAGGACGTGGACGAGGAGCCGTACCGGATCGACCGCATGCTGGTGCACCTGCGCCGGGCCGGTTGGTTCGACGGGGTGCGGGGGATCGCGCTGGGGCAGTTCACCAACTGCGTCGACCGGAACCCCCACTATCCACCGGTGGTGGACGTCCTGCGGGAACAGCTGGCCGGTCTGGGCGTACCGGTGCTGGGTGGTCTTCCGATCGGGCACGGTGACGAACAGGTGGCTGTCGGCCTCGGCGTCCACGCGCGGCTGGACGCCGCGACCGGCACGCTGAAGGTCGGCCCGGCGGTGCGCTGACACGGCTATTTCTCGGCCCAGACGCCCAGCTCGTTGCCGCTGGGGTCGGCGAAGTGGAACCGGCGCCCGCCGGGAAAGCTGTAAGGCCCCTCGACGACCCGGCCGCCGGCGGCGCGAACGGCCTCGACGGAGGCGTCGAGGTCGGTGGAGTAGAGCAGGACCAGCGGGCCGCCCACCCCGACCGGCTCGCCATGGCGCAGGCCGCCGGCCTCACCGTCGCCGTCAGGGCCGCGAATGCCGGCGTACGCGGGCCCGTAGTCGTTGAATTGCCACCCGAACGCCTCGGCGTAGAACCGTTTGGCCTCGGCGAGGTCGCCGACCGTGATCTCGACGTAGTTGATCGTGTGGTGCTGGTGTGTCGTCTGCTCGGTCATGGCGGGGAGTCTGCCCCGGGGGTACGACAATTTCGCGGGACGGCAGGTCACGGGCTCAGTTGCCCCGGACGGCCGCCGATAGGACGATCGTGCCGGAACAGCTCTTCATCCTGGGCAACCTGGTGATCGTGGTCGCGTACGCGTCCATCATGACGGCGGTCCTGACGCCGGTGATCCGGGCCGGGCAGCTGCGGGGCAACAAGCTTGCCGTGGCCACCGCCGTGGTCTTCTTCAGCGGTGCGGTGAGCCATGGGCTGCACGCCCTCATGGCCGTCCGGGTGACGCCGGCGGGCGAGTATCCGCAGCCCGGCTGGGCGTGGCCCGTGGCCGTGTGGGACCTGCTCACCGCGCTGGTCGGCGTCCTCTACTTCGTGACCCTGCGTCGCGGTCACAGGGCGCTCGGGTCGATCTTCAGATCCCCCGGCGAGCAGCGGGGGCACGAGGAGGCGCGCGAACGGGCCGCCCACGACGCCGCCGAGAAGCGCCGCGCGACCCTGGCCGCCGTGGTCGAACACACCGACGACGCGATCATCGGGGTGAACCTGGACGGCCGGGTGACCGCCTGGAACCGTGGCGCCGAGCGGCTGTTCGGCTACAACGCGAGCGCTGCGACAGGCCGGCCGATGTCCATCTTCTCGGGCGGGTCCGGCGCGGCGGACCAGATGGCAATGATTGCCCGCGTACGCGACGGCGAGCGCACCGTGCATTACGAGACCCGCCGCGTGCACCGCAACGGCTCGCCGCTCGAGCTGTCGATCAGCATGGCCCCGATCCGGGACGCCACCGGCGCCGTCACCGGTGTCTCGGTGACCGCTCGCGAGATCAGCGCCCTCAAGGCGGCAGCCGACCAGCGCCACGCCGAGGAGGAGCGGGCGCACCAGGCCCAGCGCATGGAGAGCCTCGGCAAACTGGCCGGCGGGCTCGCCCACGACTTCAACAACATCCTCGGCATCATCGTCAACTACACCGAGTTCGCGATCGACGAGACCGAGGACAAGCCCGCCGTACGGGAGGACCTGCAGCACGTACGGGCGGCAGCCGACCGGGCGCAGGCGCTGACCCGGCAGCTGCTCACGTTCACCCGCGGCGCCGGCGGCCAGCCCGTCGACGTCGACCTGAACGCGGCCCTGCAGGAGGCCCACGCCCGCCTGCAACCGCTGGTCGGCGAGCACATCACGATCGTCGCCCGTCCCGCGCCGGTGCCGCTCACCGTGCGCGCCGACCCCGCCCAGCTGCAGAACATCCTCGAACAGCTCAGCACCAACGCCCGCGACGCCATGCCCGACGGCGGCACCCTGGTGCTCGAGACCAACACGGCCGGCGACCACGCCCGCCTGCTGGTCTCCGACACCGGCACGGGCATGACGGCCGAGGTGGCGGAGCGCGTGTTCGAGCCGTTCTTCACCACCAGGCCGGGCAAGGGCGCGGGCATGGGCCTGGCCGCCGTGTACGGCATGGTCACCGAGGCCGGCGGGTCGATCGCCGTCTACTCCGAACCCGGCATCGGCACCACGTTCCGGGTCCACCTGCCCCTGGTGGCCGCGTCCGCGCCGCCTGTCCTGCCGACGTTGCCCCCGTCCGGCGACGGGCGTACGGTCCTGGTCGTCGAGCACGAGCCCGCCCTGGCCCGCGCGGCGACGCGCATCCTGACGGTGGCCGGCTACCAGGTTCTCACCGCCGCGACGGGACCCGAGGCCCTGGTGGTGGCCGACGACCGTACGGTGGACGCCTTGATCACCGACGTCGTGATGCCCGACATGACCGGCCCGCGCCTGGCCGAACTGCTGCACGAACGCGCCCCCGACCTGCCGGTGATCTTCATGTCCGGCTACAGCAGGGGCCTGCTCGACGCCGCGGGCCTGCTCGACGCGTCCGCGCCGTTCGTGGAGAAGCCGTTCACCGCCCACACCCTGCTCCACACCGTCCACGAGGCACTGCACCGCGCGCCTTCGGCCGTCTAGAAACCTTGGGGTTGAGGTAAGGACGCTCGTGGATCGTCGCGACGCACAGAAGAACGCCGTACGTGAATGTCCCGTCCGGACAGAGTCGGCCGGCTCGGTGTGGACGCCGCTGGCGTCGGCGGCCGGGTTGCCGCGCTCATCCCTCGTCGACGTCGCGCCGGCACCGGCCCGGGAGCGGCACGCGAGCGGTCATGTTGCGGCTGTCCCGGTGAACGGCCTGATCCGGCGCATAGCCCGCCTGCCGTATAGCTCGCCTGCCGTATAGCTCGCCTGCCGTGTAGCTCGCCTGCCGTATAGCTTGCCCTCCGCATAGCCCGCCCTCCCAGGGGGCCACCGCCACCTTCCATTCTCCCCGAATTCATCGATCTTGACGGGGTGCCCTGTGGACAACCCGGCGTTGTGGATAACGCGTGGTGATCTCCGGGAATGGCTTAGGTTCGGGTTCGCAGCCGGAAGGAAACGGAGGTGTCGATATGCCGGAACGGGCTTCCCTGCTGGGAGCCCGGCGGGGCGCCTGGCTGTGTGGCGTGCGGGCTGGGAGGTCGTCGCAGGGGTCGAGTCGCGGCCCGGATGGCGGGGATGCGGGGGTGATCCTTGCCTCGGCGTAGGCGAGCCTGCGCCTGGGCCTTCCTGCCGCCGCCGCCGTCGTCGGTGGGGTGCCCATCGGCGGCTCCACCTGGGCCAGCCTTGGTGGCGGCGCCTCGCGTGCGGTTGAGGGGGATGAGTGTCGGACAGTGTGATCGGCGTTGTGGGCGCGGGGATCGTCGGGCTGGCCGTCGCCCGGGAGGTTGGCAGGCGACGGCCGGGGGCGAGGGTGGTGGTGTTCGAGAAGGAAGATCGGGTCGGGGCGCATCAGACCGGCCACAACTCCGGGGTCGTGCATGCGGGCATCTACTACCAGCCGGGCAGTTTGAAAGCGCGATTGTGCACGCGGGGAAGGGCGATGCTGCGGGAGTACTGCCAGGAGCGGGCCATCCCGTACGAGGAATGCGGGAAGTTGGTTGTCGCCGTGGAAGCGGCGGAGATCCCCAGGCTGGAGGCGCTGGCCGAGCGGGCGGGGAGCAATTCCGTGCCCGGGTTGCGGCGGATCGGGGCCGGGGAGATCCGGGACATCGAGCCGTACGCCGCCGGGGTCGCTGCGCTTTACTCGCCGCGGACTGCGATCACCGACTATCCGGCGATCGCGCGGGCTTTCGCCGAGGACGTGGTCGCGGCGGGCGGGGAGATCCGGCTCGGGCAGGCTGTCGACGCCATCGAGCCCGGCCGGGGTGGGGTCATGGCCGCCGGCACCCGGGTCGATCGGTTGATCATCTGTGCCGGGTTGCAGGGGGACAGGCTGGCCGAGCGGGCCGGGGATCGGAAAGGGCCGCGGATCGTGCCGTTCCGGGGGGAGTACATGAAGGTCCTGCCGGGCAAGACGCACCTGGTGCGCGGGATGATTTATCCCGTTCCGGATCCGCGGTATCCGTTTCTCGGTGTGCACTTCACGCGGCGGGTGAACGGGGATGTGGAGGTCGGGCCGAACGCGGTTCTTGCTGGGGCTCGTGAGGGGTATCGGCTGAGCGACGTGTCGCTGCCGGAACTCAGGTTGATCGCGGGGTGGCCGGGGACGTGGCGGATGGCGGCGCGGCACTGGCGGACGGGGCTCGGGGAACTGCACGGGTCGGTGTCGAAGCGGGCCTACATGCGTAGAGCCCAGCGTTATGTGCCGTCGATCGGGGTGGGTGACGTGGTCCGGGCGGGGGCCGGGGTGCGGGCGCAGGCTCTTGACCGTGACGGGAGCCTGGTCGATGACTTTCGCATCCATCGGCTCGGGGCGGTGACGGCAGTGCGGAATGCGCCCTCGCCAGCGGCGACGTCAAGCATGGCCATCGCCGAGCACATCGCCGACGTGGTTCTCGGCGGTGCGACTCCAGATTCGTAGGGAGCCGAGGGAGCGGAAACCGGCCGCGTGGGCCAGGGCCAGGTCGTCGCCGAGTTCGTAACCGACGAGTGGGTGGACGTCCGCGGCTGTGGCGTTCGGGCGGAGCGTGATCGCCTCCGGGGTGGAACTGCGGCGTCGGGTTGGCGCTGCGCCGAGCGCGCGGGCTGAAGGACCAGCCGATCCTGTGCGCGCGGCAGACCGAGGAGACCCAGTCCGCGTTGTTGTGCACGGCCGCGTCGAGCTCGGCGGCGGGGGACACGTCCGCAGTCTGGAACGGTTCCGAGGCGTCCGGCTGGTTTCGGTGGACGAACGCGCATCTCGAAGATCGACTTGGGGCGATCTCTCCACTATGGGCAGTAGGCTGTGCCGCGGGGTCGGAGTCTGGGGAGAAGATGACCGAATCGTACGGATGGGTGCCCGAGGGTGTGGACATCACGGTGCCGGACGCGTCGCGGGTCTACGACTATGCGCTGGGCGGGGTGCACAACTTCGCCGTGGATCGGGAGTTCTGGCATCGGGCCGAGAAACTGTTCCCCGACGCACGGCTGGTAGCGCGGGCGAACCGGGCGTTTCTGGGGCGGGCGGTACGCCGGCTTGCGGCGGACGGTGTCCGGCAGTTCCTCGACATCGGGTCGGGCATCCCCACGCTGGGCAACGTGCACGAGGTCGCGCAGGAGGCCGACCCCGAGGCGCGGGTGATGTACGTCGACATCGACCCGATCGCCGTGCAGCAGAGCCGCAGCTTGCTCGCGGGCAACCCGTACGCCCGGGTCATCGAGGGTGACCTGCGTAAACCCGACGGCATCCTGTATCACCCGCAGGTGCTCGACCTGTTCGACTTCTCCGAGCCGGTCGCCGTCCTCACCGTCGCGGTGCTGCACTTCGTGCCCGACGAGGCCGATCCCGCGGGCCTGCTGCGCCGGCTGGGCGAGCCGCTCGTCTCCGGCAGCTACCTGGTGATCTCGCACCTGGGGCCGGACGCGACGCCCGAGGGCCGCGAGGCGCAGGAGCGGGCGCGGGCGCTGTACGAGAAGACGCCGACCCCGGTCGTGATCCGCACCCGTGAGCAGGTGGCCGCGCTCATCGGCGACGACTTCGAGCTGGTCGAGCCGGGTGTGGTCACCGCGTCCGAGTGGCAGGCCGACCCGGACGAGGCCGGTGACCCGCCGCAGGCGACCGCCCTGGTCGCGCTCGCGCGGAAACGAGACGCCCGGTCATGACGCTGGGCGAGCTCACCGACGAATGGTTGCGGGGCGTCGCCGCCGCGGGTTTCGTTCCCGGTGTCCGCGCCCGGGCCCGTGCCGCCCTGCGTGATCTGCTCGAGGAGTTCGTGGCTGCCGTCCGGGCCGAGCCGTTCGACCCGTCGCCGGGGGCGAGGATCGGCGCCGAGCTGGTCGACCTGCGTATGTCGGCGCCTCCGGTGCTCGGCACAACCGTCCACCTGCTCGCCGCACATCTGCCCGCCATCCTCAGCGCCGACGCCCACATCCGAGCCGGCGGCCGTGGCCACGACGGCGGTCAGGTCCACGATGTCGGCCAGGTCCAAGCCGGCGGCCGTGGCTACGACGGTAGCGGGGTCCAGGATGTCGGCCAGGCTCAGGGCGGCGGCCGTGGCCACGACGGCAGCGAGGTTCAAGATGCCGGCCAGGCCCAGGGCAGCGGCCATGTCCAACACGCCGGCGACGACCAGGGCCGGGCCGGCGATCGTGCGAACGTGGACGAAGAGACCCGTACGCGGGTGCTGGCCCTGCTCGATCGTCTGGTCACCGGCTTCGTGGCGGCCCAGCGCGACGCCGCCGTGCGCGCCGCCGAAGAGATGAACCGTTCCGAGAAGATTCACTGGAGGAACGTGCAGGTCGACCTCCAACGCCGCCTGCAGCAGGCCGTCCTGCACCGCCCCGACACCGGTTTGCCCAACGAGCAGCACCTGCGCAAGACCTTGGCCGAGTTCGCCGGCGACCGGCGGCTCGGCCTTCTGCTGATCAGCCTCGACCGCTACGAGGAGCTGACCGACACCCTGGGGCACGCCCGCGGCGCCCGTCTGCTGGCCGCGGTGGCGCGCCGGCTGCGGCCGCTGGGGGTGCTGGCCCACCTGGCCGACGACCAGTTCGCCGTGCTGGCGCCCGACACCACCGGCCCCGACGACCTGATCAAGGTGGCCGACCAGGCCGCCCGCCTGCTGGCCGGCCCGTTCCCGATCGAGGGCCACAACCTGCACGTGACCGCCTGCATCGGCCTGGTCGAGCGGCCGGTCGCGGGCAGCGACCCCGGCAGCTGGCTGCACGACGCCCGGCTGGCAATGCGGTGGGCGCGGCACGGCCGCCGCGGCCCCGAGCTGTTCGACCCCGCGCGGGCCGAGGAGGAACGCCGCCGGCAGCGTTGGGCCGCCGAGATGCCGGCCGCGCTCGAACGTGGCGAGTTCACCCTGCGCTACCAGCCCCTGGTGCGCCTGGCCGATGCCGAGGTGATCGGGGTCGAGGCCCTGGCCCGCTGGGACCGGACCGGCGCGCCCGGCCCGCTGCAGTTCATCCAGGTCGCCGAGCGCACCGGGCTGATCCACCGGCTGGGCCGGGCCCTGCTCGAGCAGGCCTGCCGGCAGGGCGCGGCGTGGGGCGGCGACCTGCTGATCAGCGTCAACCTGTCCCCGGTGCAGCTGGGCGACCCCGGGCTGGTCGCCGCGGTGGCCGACATCCTGCACCGTACGGGCCTGCCCGCCGCCCGCCTCCAGCTGGAGATCACCGAGACCGGGGAGGCGCTGCCGTACCGGTCGGTGTTGTCCGCGCTGGGTGGTCTCGGGGTGCGGCTGGCCCTCGACGACTTCGGCACCGGATATTCGAGCCTGGCCGTCCTCACCGGGCTGCCGTTCACCGAGGCCAAGCTGGCGGCCGAGTTCCTGACCGGCGCTTCGCACGGCGCGGTGCTGCGCCACGTCGTCGACGCCTGCCACTCGATGGGCATGACCGTCACCGCCGAGGGCGTCGAGACCGCCGAGCAGCTGGCCACCCTGCGTGATCTGGGCTGCGACCACGGTCAGGGCTATCACCTGGGTCGCCCGGCGGTGGCCGGGCCGTACGGCCGATAGGGTCGGGCTGTGCGGGCCCGAGACACCCTGGAGGACAGCCGTGCCGAGTGAGCTCATGCAGGTGCAGGCCGAGGACGGCAGCGTCGTGCTGATGGAGATCGACGCGCCCGACG
Source organism: Paractinoplanes brasiliensis (assembly GCF_004362215.1). NCBI lineage: Bacteria > Bacillati > Actinomycetota > Actinomycetes > Micromonosporales > Micromonosporaceae > Paractinoplanes > Paractinoplanes brasiliensis. Next base: position 716,180 of record NZ_SNWR01000002.1, read on the forward strand.
CCGGGTTCGGTGAGGTGGCGTTCGACGGCCGGGTCTTCAAGTCACGCGAGACGTTGGAGGAGGCCCTGCACGGGGTGCGCAGCATCGCCCTCAAGGCCCTCGACACGTTCCGCCAGGGTGAGGGCGGCCCCGACCAGGTGGAGCTGGAGTTCGGCGTGAAGTTCAAGGCGGAGGCCGAGGCCGCGGTGTTCGCGCGCACCGCCGCCGAGGGGCATTTGGTCGTACGGATGTCGTGGTCGGGCGGGGGCCGGCCGGTGGGCCGGCCCTACCTGGAGGACGATCCGCGCTGACCGGGGCTCACAGCGGCTCGCGGACCAGATACGCCGTGGCCTGCGCGTCGTCGACCCGCAGGAGGCGCACGCTGCCACCGCCGGCCTGTACGAAGTAGCCCGGGTAGTTGATCGACTCCAGGATGAGGGCCCGGCCGCCGCGCGCCTGGCGGGTGCAGAAGGTCGCGTCCCTCTGATACAGCTGCGAGCTGTCCCACCGGTCGAGGCGGAGCACGAAGTCGCGGTGCCGCAGGAAGAACCCGGAGTGGTTCGCCGCTTCCAGCGAGAAGCAGCCGGCCGAGGCCAAGCCGCGCCGGACGATGAACTGAGCGTCACTCCGGGCGTCCCGTGAGCTGCCGGCGTCGATGTTGTCGACCTGCGCCACGAAGTTGCGGTGGCGCAGCCGGAAGCCGGGGGAGTCGGCCAGGGCGAGCCCGACCGTCTCGTCGACGATCAGCCGGGCCGCGGGTGGGGCGGTGGTGGCCGGGGGCGGGGTCGTGGCCGGCGGGCGGCTCGTGGGCCGCGTCGCGTTCGCCGCCGCGTCGGTCGGCCGGGCGCCGGTGGGCGCACGGGTGACGGAGCCGGCCGCGGTGCTGCTCGCCGACGGCTCGGGCAGGATCTCGATGGCCGCCGACGGCGTGTACGGCGGCAGCACCACCCGCTGCGCCAGGGAGGAGTCGTCGTCACCGTCGCCGAGGGTCAGCGCCGTCAGGCCCACGACCGCGATCAGTGCGCCCGTGGCCACCGCGGCGATCGCCCGGCGGCCCAGGCCGCCGCCGGAGTGCCGGCGGATCGGACCGTTCCACAGCGCCGCGGAGAAGGCGGCCGCGGCGCCGCGCCGGCGGGGTGGGACAGGGGGACGGAGAGGACCTTTGGTGTCGCGATACGGCGGGACCCAGCCACCGATCCGTAACCCCTCGGGCTTATCCTCGTCGGGCATGTGAAATCCGATCCGCGAGCCGCCGGCTAAGACATTCTTAAGCTGTCGGAAAGGCATTCTTACGGCGAAAGCCGCCAATGGCAAGGGTTCGGGCTCTTCGACGAGAAGCCGATGAGAATCGAACTCTCCTCAGGTCCGGCCCGTACCACCGGGTGACGGCGCCCGGGTCCGCGGGCTGCCGCGGCCGCACCGAGGAGGCGCGATGGACGGCTCCGCCCGCCCTCCGCAGACTGACGACGTCGAACTGCCCCCGACGGGGGAGTACACACTGCTTCCCGAGTACGACTCCGGGACGTACGCGGGTCCGGCCGAGCCCGCCGCGATCTCGCTGCCGCGGATCTCGGACTACTGGCCGGACCAGGACGACCGGCCGCGGGCCGCCCCGGAACAGCCGCGCCGCCGCTTCCCCCTGCGCCTGGTCGCGATGACGGCCACGGCCCTTGCCGTCCTCGGTGTCAGCGGCGTGGTGGTGACCCGCCTGGTCAGCGACGACAGCCCGGTCCCGCCCCCGGCCGCCGCGCCCGACCCCGAGATCATCGTCGGCGCCGCGCCCAGCGCGCCGGTCTCGATCGAGCCGGCCCCGCCCGCGGCCTCCACCTCACCCTCCACGCCGGCCTCCACACCCGCCTCGTCGCCGGCCGTGACCACCCCGCCCCCGCCCGCCGGGCCGGCGTTCGAGGCCGGCACGTTCGTGCTCGCCTCCGGCCTCACCGAGATCAACGTGTCGCTGGGCCGGCCGCCCCGCAACGGCATCGCCAAGGTGAGCTCGCCCGACAGCAGCGGCGTGGTGCCCGACGCGAAACTCGACGGCACCGAGCTGACGCTCACCGCCGAGCGCAAGAGCGACGAGGGCACCGGCGACGTCACCGTGGTGCTCGACGAGCGGATCACGTGGACGATCCGGATGGACGGCGGCGTCCGGAATGGGAACTTCGACCTGGCGGCCGGCTCGGTGCGGGACCTCTTCTTCGACGGCGGCGCCAACCGGCTCGAGCTCACGCTGCCCCGCCAGGAACGGGAGATCGAGATCCGGATGACCGGCGGTGTCCGGGAGTGGCGGATCGGCACCGAGGGCGAGTTCGAGGTGAAGGTGCGGGTGCGCAAGGGCGCCGGCGAGATCTCGCTCAACGGCGACCGCGACGAGGGCGTCGACCGGGGCGAGGTGGTGCGTTCGCGCGGCAGCGACGAGAAGTCGGGCGGCCTCACCATCGAGGCGGTCGGCGGCATCGGTTCGCTGAAGGTGTCGCCCCTGTGACAGGGAGGCATGCTGCGGGGAGGGCCGGCCGGCGTCATGGATGACCCGTTCGTCACCGTCGTCGGCGTGTTCTGCGTTGCCGGGCTGCTGCTCGCGGTGCTCATCGGCGTTGTCGCCGTGCGGCAGCGGCGCCGGCGCGAGCGGCAGCTGCAGGAGTGGGCGGCAGCGAACGGCTGGCAGCTGATCACCCGGCCCGCCGTGGACTGGGCGCGGCACCTGCCCGGGCGCAACCCCCACGGCGTACGGGTGATGCTGGCCGGTCAGGTGCACGGGCGGCCGGTCATGGTGGGTGAGTACGAGGTCACCGACGCCCAGATCTCCACGGACGCGGACGGCAACCCGACCACCACTTCGAACACCCACCTGTACGTGGTGACCGTGGCCGCCTTGCAGCGCGTGCAACCCTCGGTCACCGTCTCGGCGCGGGGACGCCTTTCCCGGGCCAAGGCCGGGCTGCTCGGGCCGGGCGACACCGCCGGCGGCGACCCGCGGTTCGACAAGGCGTTCCGCATCCGCGGTGCTCCCGGCCCATGGTGCACGCCGTCGTTGATGACGGCCCACCTGTCCGGGCACGTCCCGGTGCCGTGGACGATGTCGGGCCGGCAGCTGATCACCTGGACCGAGGGAGCGCTGCGGCCGCCCGTCCCGCTCGACCCGATCCTGCGCCTGGCGCACCTGCTGGACAACCCGTGAAACCCTCGACCTCTACTTGAGGTTCAGGTTGAGGTTGACCTTGAGGGTTCCGGCGTTTCCGCAGTTCAGGGGTGGTCGAAGCGCTGGTTGATCCAGGCCGCCACCCGGCCGGTCGAGTCGACGACCGCGCTGTCGTGATCGCGGCCGGGCAGCGTGTCGTAGCGGACCGGGGCGCCCTTGAGCTGTCCGACCAGGATGTCCGTGAGGGCCGCCGGCACGATCGCGTCGTCGGCGCCCTGCACGATGAAGGCAGGCGCGGTCAGCGGCGTCTGCGCCGGGTCGACGTAGTCAGCCAGCTTGTCCACCCAGGCCTCGGGCAGCCTGTCCCCCTTGAGCAGCTTCAGCGGCGGGGCGTAGGTCGCGAGGACCTCGTTGAGGCAGCCCTGGCGGAGCGCGTCGCCCTGGCCGAGCGCCGCACCGGTCAGCACGGTCTCCGGCTTGAACGACGGCTCGACGGCGTTGAGCCCGTAGAGGGCCATGGCCATGAAGCCCTGCCCCTCGGTGCCCGGGATCGCCTCGGCCAGCACCCGGGTCTGGCTCGTCGGCGCGATGCTCACCGTGCCACGCAGCTGCAGGCCGCCGTCGTACCCTCCGGCCAGCTGGTTGGCGAACAGCGCGCCCTGCCCGCCCTGCGAGTGGCCGTCCACGACGTACTCCCGGGACAGGTCGTCGTCGAGGTTGCGGGCGGCCCGGACGCTGTCGATGATCGAGCGGCCCTCGCTGTCGCCGATCAGGTAGGGGTGCGGTCCCGGGGTGCCGAGCCCCGGGTAGTCGGGTGCGGCCACCGTCCAGCCGCGCTCCAGCAGCGACGAGACGGCGACCCGGGCCTCCGGCCAGAACACGTCGTCGTTGGCCGAAGGCGCGCACCTGTCGGCGATGCCGGTCGTGCCGTGGGCCCACACGACGGTCTTGTTCTTCTTGTTCCTCAGCGGCGTGAGCACCAGGCCCGAGGCGAAGGTGGCGTTGCCCCGTACGTCGGTGGTCGCGTACTTGATCTGCTTGGCCCGGGCCAGCGAGCGCAGTCCCTCGGGCAGCGCGCGGGGAGCCGAACTGATGATCGAACCCGGCGCGGGCATCGGGGCGGGCTGCGGGGTCCACCGGAAGACGTGGGCCGGTCCGAACCGGTCGGACGCGGGATCGGCCATGGCCGGCGACGCGGCGGCACTGAGGGCGGTGCTGCCGGCGAGCGTGGCGGCGAGCAGGCGAGTGATGAACACGCCCTAGATTTATACCGAATAAACCGGATAAAACGTGCGGCTCTCCGGCCCCTTCCGGGTGACGACCAGCATGGATGATGCATCGACGGGGCGAGCCGGTCGCAGGCCTACCGGAGGTACGGCACCGGCTTCATTGACGCGCTGCCGTATATATCGGAAATGTTCAGGAAGGGCCGGCCGGAAATGCGGCCGCACCGGGAAGTGTTCTGCTGGGCGTGGCAGAGAGATCGGCGTCGGTGGTGGTGATCGGTGGGGGCCAGTCCGGCCTGTCCGCCGCGTATCACCTGTTGCGGCGGGGATTCACCAGCGCCCTGGAGAGCAGAGCGCGGGAGAGCGGCGGCCTGGAGAGCAACGGCCTCGGCAGTGGGGGCGCCGGAAGTGGCGGCCGCGGAAGCGGTGGCTCGAGGAGCGGCCCAGGGAACGGCGGCTTCGCGCGCGGAAGCGATGCCGCGGGGAGCGGGTCCGGGGGCGGGGAGCGGACGTTCGTTGTGCTGGATGCCGGGACCGGGGCCGGTGGGGCGTGGCGGCACCGGTGGGAGTCGCTGCGGATGGGCACCGTGAACGGGATCTTCGACCTGCCCGGCCTGGCCCAGCCGGAGCCCGACCCCGCCGAGCCCAGCCGTACGGCGGTGCCCCGCTACTTCGAGGCGTTCGAGCGCAGGTTCGACCCGCCGATCCTGCGGCCGGTCACCGTCACCGCCGTGCACGACAAGGGGGCCGACGGGCTGCTGGTCGAGTCGAGCGCCGGCCGCTGGACCACCGGGGCGATCATCAACGCGACCGGCACCTGGACCAACCCGGTGCTCCCGTACTACCCGGGGCGGGAGACGTTCGCCGGGGTGCAGCTGCACACCCGCGACTACGTGTCGGCCGAGCGGTTCGCGGGCAAGCGGGTCGCGGTGGTCGGCGGGGGCATCTCGGCCTTCCAGCACCTGGAGGAGATCTCCCGAGTGGCGACCACGTTCTGGTACACGCGCCGGGTCCCGGTCTTCCGCACCGACGGGTTCGAGCCGGAGGCGGCCGGGCGCGACGTCATCGCCCGGGTGACCGCGGACGTCGAGGCGGGCCGTCCGACCGGCAGCGTCGTCTCGTACACGGGACTGCTGCGGACTGCGTTCGCCGCCGAGGCCGAGCGGAAGCGGCGGCCCATGTTCACGGCGATCGAGCCCTACGGCGTACGGGAATCGGACGGGTCCTTCACCTCGGTCGACGTGATCCTGTGGGCGACCGGGTTCAAGGCCGCCCTGGCGCACCTCGACCCGCTGGGGCTGCGCAACGCCGACGGCGGCATCCGGATGTCCGGCACCATGGCCGCCGCGGAGCCGCGGGTGCATCTGATCGGTTTCGGGCCCTCCCAGTCCACGGTCGGCGCGAACCGGGCGGGCCGGGACGCAGTGGCCGCGATCGTCAGAGCTGGACGCTGATGCTCTTCACGTGGGAGTAGTGGTTGAGCGCCTCGATGCCCTTCTCCCGCCCGTACCCGCTGGCCTTGTGCCCGCCGAACGGCATCTGCACCGACTGCGTCGACCACGAGTTGATGTAGACCTGACCGGCTTCGATCGCCCCGGCGACCCGGAACGCGCGCGACATGTCGGCCGTGAACACCCCGCCGACCAGCCCGTAGTCGCTGTCGTTGGCCAGCGCCACCGCTTCGGCCTCGGTGTCGAACGGGATCACCGCCAGCACCGGGCCGAAGATCTCCTCCCGGGCGATCGTCATGTCGTTGGTGACCCCGGTGTAAACCGTCGGGGGGACGTGCCGTCCCTCGCCCACGGCGCCGCCGATGACCGCCCGGGCGCCCTCGGCCTCGGCCACCGTCAGGTAGTGCCGTACGGTCTCGAACTGCTTCTCCGTGATCATCGGTCCGACCGTGACGGCGGAGGCGGCCGCGGCGACCAGCGCGACGAACTCGTCGTGGATGGGCCGTTCGACCAGCAGCCGGGTGCCCGACGAGCAGACCTGTCCGGCGTTGGTGGTGAACGCCCGTACGGCCTCGGACGCCGCGCGCGTCAGGTCGGCGTCGGCGAACACGATGGTGGCCGACTTGCCGCCCAGTTCGAGGGTGAGCGGCAGGATGCGTTCCGCGGCGATCCGCCCGATGCTCTGCCCGACCGGCACCGACCCGGTGAACGCCACCTTGCGGACCAGCGGGTGCTCGACGATCGCCGTGCCCACGGTCGCCCCGGGCCCGACGACAACGGTGAGCACACCCGGCGGCAGCCCCTCCTCGTCAGCGATCCGCGCCAGCTCCACGGTCGTGCCCGAGGTGACCTCGGCGGGTTTGACGACCACGACGTTGCCCGCGGCCAGGGCGGGGGCGACCGCGCGGGCGGCCTGGTTGAGCGGCAGATTCCACGGGGTGATGACCCCGACCACCCCGTACGGCTCCCGGACCGTGTACACGTGCAGGTCGGGCCGCACGTCGAGGACGTCGCCGGACGGCAGGTGCACCAGCGAGGCGTAGAACTCGAAGTACTCCGCGGCGCCGCGGATCTCTGCCTCGGCCAGCGCGGCCGGCTTGCCTGTCTCGGCGCACTCGAGCCGGGTCAGCTCCTCGAGTTCGGCGACCATCCGGCGGGCGATCGCCATCAGCGCCCGCCCCCGGTCGAAGGCGGCCAGCCGGCGCCAGCCCGGTGCGGCCGCCGCGGCGGTTCTGACAGCGAGGTCGACATCTTCCACAGCGGCCCTCCGTACGACTAGAGTGTATGACTGTCATACAATCATACGAAGGGGAGCCATGGAACTCAGCGCGGTAGTGACGGGAGCCGCCCGGGGGATCGGGCGTGAAGTGGTGGAGCAGTTGAGTGCGGCGGGCTACCGGGTTGTCGCGGTCGACCTCTCGCCCGAGGTGAACGACCTGGCCAAGGCCGGCGCGGTTGTCCCGCTGGTGGCCGACGTGACCGCTCCCGGGACGCCGGCGGCCGCGATCGGGCGCGCGATCGACGAGTTCGGCCGCCTCGACCTCCTGGTCAACAACGCGGCCCGCTTCCTGCGCCGCCCGGTGCTGGAAACCACCGACGACGACTTCGACGCCCTGTTCGCCACCAACGTGCGCCCGGCGTTCCGCTTCGCCCGCGCCGCCCTGCCCCACCTGGCCGAGACCCGCGGCAGCATCGTCAACACGGCCTCGATCTCGGGGCTGGTCGGCATCGCCAATCAGAGTGTGTACGCGATGACCAAGGGCGCCGTCGTGCAGCTCACCCGGCAGCTCGCCGTGGAGTGGGCCGGCCGCGGGGTGCGGGTCAACGCGGTCGCGCCCGGAGCTGTCGACACCGGGTTCATGGACGAGGCCCGTGCGGCCGACCCCGACCCGGCCGCCAGCCTGGCCGTGACCCTCGCGAACCACCCCATCGGGCGCATGTCGGCGCCCGGCGAGGTGGCCCGCGCGATCGTCTTCCTGGCCGCGCCGGAATCGGCCGGGATCACCGGCACGATCCTGAGCGTGGACGGCGGCTACGTCGCCCGCTGAGAGATCTCCTCGAGCAGGATCGGGGCGGCCGCGGTCACCCCGTGAATGCCGAGGACCGACGCGATCTCCATGACCTCCAGGATCTCGCGGGGCGTGGCGCCGTACCCGATCGCGTTCTCGATGTGCAGCTTGAGTCCCTTGACGTACAGGTGGGTGGCCGCGGTGTCGAACGCGATGTAGACGAACTCCTTGACCTTCGGCTCCAGCGTGCCCGTGCGCCACGGCACCGACGAGAACTCGGTGTACGCCTCGAACATGTCCGGGTCCAGCTCCAGCATCTCGTCCCAGAACGCGTGCCAGTACCCCCGGGTCTTGGTGAAGTCGGCCTTGAGCTGCTCCTGCCGTTCGTCCAGCGGCGCCGGCCCGTCCCGCAGGCCCTTCTCCTCGAGCACCTCGACCAGGATCGGCACGCCGATGTTCATGGCGTGGATGCCCAGGGTCGCCGACAGCTCCAGCACCTCCATGATCTCTTCGGGGGTCGCGCCGAGGGCCAGGGCGGCCCGGATGTGCTGGCGGACGCCCGGCAGGTACATGTGGGTGGCGTTCGCATCGATCGCAATGTAGATGAACTCCTTCACCTTGGGATCGAGCACACCCGAGCGCCACGGCACGGCCGAGAAGTTCAGGTACGCCCGCAGGAACTCGGGGTCGAGCCGCAGCACGCCTTCCCAGGTGTCGCTCCACGTCCCCCGTACGCGGATGAACTCGTTCTTGATCTCTTCCTGCCGGGCGGTCAGCGTCATCGCGGCAGCTCCTCTCGCAGCCAGTTGACGATCTCGGTGTGGTCGGCGGTGGCCGGCAGGACGGAGGCGGCCCGCTCCCAGAACGAGACGGCGGCCTCCCCGAGCGGATCCGGCGTGCCCACCTGCGCGGCCAGCCCGACCGCGATACGCATGTCCTTGAGCATCAGCCGCAGCCCGAAACCCGAATCGAACGTCCCGGGAAGCACGAAGCTGGGCCACTTGTTCTCGGTCGAGCCGCTGCGCCCGCTGGAGCCGTTGAAGATCTCCAGCATGGTGGCCGGGTCGAGCCCGAAACGCTCGCCGGCCAGCATCGCCTCGCTCGTCACCAGCAGGTGGGTTGCCGACATCAGGTTGTTCAGGGCCTTCACGGCGTGCCCGCTGCCCACGTCACCGGCCCGCGTGGTGGTGCCGAGGCAGGCCAGGATCGGTTCCACGAGCGCGAGATCGCCGGGCGCGCCCCCGGTCATGATCGTCAGTTTCCCCGTACGGGCCCTGGCGACCCCGCCCGACACCGGCGCGTCGACCAGCGTGATCCCGCGCCCGGCCAGCTCCTCGGCGAGGGCCCGGGTACGCAGCGGCTCCGACGAGCTCATGTCGACGACGGTCGTGCCCGGCCCCACCGTCATCGAGCGGACTGTCGCCTCGACGATGTCCGAGTCCGGCAGCATCAGGATGACCACGCCGGCGTCGCGCACGGCGTCGTCCAGGCTCTCCACCGACCACGCCACTGCCGCGCGGGCCTCGGCGGAGACGTCATAACCCCGTACGGGGAAACCGCCCTGGACCAACAGCGACGACATCGGACCGCCCATGTTGCCGAGGCCGACGAACCCGATCGTCGTCATGCGACCTCCTCGGCCCAGCGGGTGACGCCCAGCGAGATCGCCAGGTGGGTCATCACGGAGTCGGGGGCGGCGCCGTGCCAGTGCCGTTCCCCGGCGGGCACCCACACGATGTCACCGGCCCGGATGATCTGCGGCTCGCCGCCGTCCGAGCAGACCAGGCCGCGGCCGGTCACGACGTGCAGGATCTGCCCGCGCTCGTGCTCGTGCCAGAACGTGCGGGCGCCCGGCGCGAAGGTCACCGACGCGATCGTGGCGTCGTCGGTGGTGGGCAGCACCGGTTCGAACCACACCTGCCCGGTCACGGTGGTGCGCTGGTCGACCGGCCCGCGCTCGGACGTGCGGACGATCCTCATGAGTGCTCCTTGTCGGCAGGGGTGTGCAGCCGGACGCCGCCGGACAGGTCCCCGATCGCGTCGACCACGGTGTTGCTGATCTCGTCGGCGTAACCGAGCGCGCGAGCGGTTCCGAAGCTGGCCACGGGCCCGGCCGAGTTGAGGCTGGCCACCCCGAGCCGGGCCGCCAGCTCGACGTACAGGTTGACGTCCTTGAGCATCAACGTGTTGGTGAGCCCGCCCTTGAGGTAGTCCCCGTGGATGATCTTGGGGAAGCGGTTGAGGGTGGCGAAGTTGACGCCGGAACTCGCGTTGAGCACGGCCAGCAGAGTCTCCAGGTCGAGCCCGGCCTTCTTGCCCGCCACCATCACCTCGGCCGTGGCCGACAACGCGATCGCGTTGAGGAAGTTGTTGAGCAGCTTCACCGTGTGCCCGGCGCCGCTGGGCCCGCAGTGGAAGATGTGCGCCGAGAACAGGTCGAGCACCGGCCGCGCCCGATCGAGCACGTCGGCGTCGCCGCCCACCATCAGGGTCAGCGCGCCGTTCTCGGCCGCTGCCGCGCCGCCGGAGATGCCCGCGTCGAGATAGGCGGCGCCGCGGGCAGCGAGCAAACCGTGCAGCCGTACGGTCGAGTCAGGCGCGGCGGTGGACAGGTCGACCACGAGCAGGCCGGCCCGCGCGTGCGGGAGCAGTTCCTGCATCACGGCCTCGACGACGCGGCTGTCCGGCAGCGACAGCAGCACGATGTCACTGCCGTCGGCAACCGCACCCACCGACGCGGCGGGCTTGGCGCCGGCCGCGGCGACGTTCTCCGCGCGGACGTCGTAGCCGAGTACTTCGTGCCCGCCCCGCACGACGCAGGCGGCCATCCGCCCGCCCATGTTGCCCAGCCCCACAAAGCCGACCCTCATCAGAACTCCCCCCGCCCCGTCGCCCCACGCCCCACGGACGTCGCAGGCTTGGTGAGCGACGCGGGTCCTGTGGACGACACGGAGCTTGTGGACGACACGGAGCTTGTGGATGACGCGCGGCCTGTGGACGACACGGGGCCTGTGGATGACGCGCGGCCTGTGGAGGAGGAGTGGGCGAGGCCGATGGTGGCGGCCAAGCCGGCCAGCTCGCCGCCGACGGGGGTGAAACGGCCGAGCGTGTCCGGGTCGTGGCCCGCGACGATGTGGTCCGCTCTCAGCGCGCGGATCCGGTCGAAGCCGGCGTACATGTCTATGAGGTTGGCGACCTGGGTGAAGGGCATGTTGCGGTCCAGTTCCTCGTAGTAGTGCACGGCGTCCGAGGCGAGCAGCACCGTCCCGGCCGTCGTGGGCACGATGACGACGCTCTGACCCGGGGTGTGCCCGCCGAGCCGCATCACCCGCACGCCCGGCGCCACCTCGGTCTCGTCGTCGAAGATCTGCAAGCGGGCCCGGCGCAGGTAGTCGATCTCCGCGTCCTCGACCGAGTGGTGCACGAGGGTTCGCGACGCGTACGGGCCGGTCCAGAAGTCGTACTCGGCGGCCGCGATGATCACCGGCGAGCGGGGGAACAGGTCGAGGTTGCCGATGTGGTCGTAGTGCGCGTGGGTCACGACGACCGGCGGCCCGGCGTCCCGGTCGACACCGAGCGCGTCGAGCGCGTCCACGGGCCGGATCAGCGTGGTCCGCTTGCGGCCGGCCCCGCCCGCGGCCGAGAACCCGGTGTCCACCACGATCGTGTGCTCGGCGTTGCGGACCACCCAGAAGAAGTAGTCCATGCCGATCGGGCCGTCCGGCTCGCCGTACAGGTGGTGGTTGAGAAAGACGTCGCTGCGCACGGTCCGGCGGGTGCCGTACTTGACGATCGTCACCTGATAGCGGCTCACGGCGCCAGCAGCTGCCCGGCCGTCGTGCCGACCAGACGGCGGATGTCGTCCTCGCCGATGCCCGCGTCGAGCAGCCCGCGCACGGCCCGGCGGAACAGCGTCACCGGCAGCGGGTTGTTCTTCTGCCCCGAGTCCGACGACAGCACGGTCCGCTCGACGCCGACCTCCTTGATGAAGGTGAGCAGCTCGTCGAGGTCGCGCCGGCGTTCCTCGCGGCCGAAGTACATGACCACGCAGTGCTCGATGGTCACGCCCTTGCGGGCCCACGCGACTGCCTGCTCGATCGACGCGCCCACCACGAAGATCGGGTGGTTGACCACGATCCGGCTCACCCCGGCCTCGAGCGCGGCGCCGATCAGCGCGTCGGACTCCTCGACGCCGAGGTGCCCGCAGGTCAGCACGGCCTGCTCGGCGGCGATCACGTCGAGGATGTCGCGCACCTCGGGCAGCACGGCGCCGGTGTCGTCGAGGATCGTGATGATCTCGTTGGGCCGCAGGTCGACCTCGGGGGTCGGGAAGCCGGTGTCGTGGTGCTCGTGGTGCTTGACGTGGGCGGTGGAGGACAGCGTCGGGAACCACACCATCCGCCCGCCCATGCGCAGGGCCAGTTCCACCGCGTACGGGTTGAGGCCGCCCACGGTCCGGTTGAGCGCGACCCCGCCGTAGACCTCGGTCGTCACGTCGGCCAGCCCGGCCGAGCGCAGCGCCAGGATGTCGGTGACCATGCTGTGGTGGTGCGACTTGGCCACGATGGCCCGGTAGCCGTACGCCGCGGCGTCGCGGGCCGCGTCCAGGATGCTCATGCGCCGCGGGAACGGGCTGGGCCCGGGGTGCTGGTGCAGGTCGACCGCCCCCACCAGCAGGCTGTCGGCCTGCTCGTCGGGCTGCCGGTCTTCGTTCTCGGTGGTGAAGCCGTACTCGAATTCCATCGTGTTCCTCACTCGCTCACCAGGACCTGGTCTTCGGGCCGCCAGTGGGCGACGACCCGGGCGCCCGGGGCGATCGCCGCCGGGGCGCCGACGGGCAGCACCGAACAGCCGGCCGAGTCGTCGGCGTAGGCCAGCTCGATGCGGTAGTACGTGCCGTAGAAGGAGACGTCGGTGACCGTGGCCGGAGCGACGTTGCTCCCGGCGGGCACCGACGTCTCGTCGAGGGCGACCCGCAGACGCTCGGGCCGCACGATCAGGGCCTTGTCCCCGGCCCGGCTGCCGGCCTCGACCGCCCACTTGCGGTCGTGCCATTCCCAGACGTCGGACTCGGGCCGGTAGCGGCCCGCGAAAACGTTCGACTCGCCCAGGAAGCGGGCCACGAACTGGGTCGTGGGCCGGTGGTAGAGCTCGGTCGGCGTGCCCACGGCGACGATCCGGCCGTTGTCGAAGATCGCAATCCGGTCGGACAGCGTCATCGCCTCGTCCTGGTCGTGCGTGACGAAGACGAACGTGAGGCCGAGCTCGTCGTGCAGGCGCTTGATCTCGCGCTGCAACGACTGGCGCAGCTTGCGGTCCAGCGCGCTCAGCGGCTCGTCGAGCAGCAGCAGGTTGGGCGAGAAGACGACCGCACGGGCCAGTGCCACCCGCTGCTGCTGACCGCCGGAGAGCTCGTGCGGGCGGCGCTCGCCCATGCCGCCGAGGTCGACCAGCTCGAGGGCGTCGGTGACTCGCTTGGCCGTCTCGGCCGCGGGCACCTTGCGCTCGCGCAGCGGGAAAGCCACGTTCTGCGCCACGGTGAGGTGCGGGAACAGGGCGTAGTTCTGGAACACCATGCCGAAGTTGCGCTTGTGGGCCGGTGTCCGCGAGATGTCCTTGCCGTTGAGCTCGATGCGTCCCGAGGTCGGCTCGGTGAAGCCCACGATCATGTTGAGCGTCGTGGTCTTGCCGGAACCGCTGGGACCGAGCAACGTCAGGAACTCGCCCGGCTGGATCTTGAGGTCGATGTGGTCGACCGCGGGCGTGCCGGAGCCGTACTGCTTGGTCAGGTCGGCCAGTTGAACCCGGGCGCCTGTCATCGGGACCTCCGCTTCCGTGCCCCCGCGAGTTGGGCGAGCAAAATGGGAACGCTGACCAGGACGACCATCAGGCTGGAGGCGGCGGAGATCGTCGGGTCGATCTGGACGGTGATGCTGTTGAACATCTGGACGGGCAGGGTGATCGCCCCGGGCGCCTGCAGGAACAGCGCGATGACGACCTCGTCGAGCGAGGACACGAAGGCCAGCACGGCCCCCGAGAGGATGCCCGGCATCACGAGCGGCAGGGTGACCCGCCGGAAGGCGGAGACCGGGCTCGCGCCGAGGCTGGCCGCCACCGCCGGCAGCCGGGCGTCCATGCCCTGCAAGCGGGCCGTCACCGCGATCACCACGAACGGCAGCGCCATCGCGGTGTGGGCCAGGATGATGCCGAACAGGGTGCCGTTCAGGCCGGTGCGCAGGAACGCCGAGAACACCACGAGCGCGACCAGGATGTGCGGCACGATCATCGGGGAGAGCAGGAAGGCGTTGACCGCGCCCCGGGGGCGGGGGCTCAGCCGGGCCAGCCCGAACGCGGCCATCGTGCCCAGCACCGTCGCGATGACGGCCACGTACAGGCCGACCTGCAGGGTGTTGAGGATGGCGGCGGTCCATCCGGGCGAGGTGAACAGGTTCTCGTACCAGCGCAGCGACCACTCGTCGGGCGGGAACCGGAACGTCGACGAGGCCGAGAAGCTCATCGGGATCACGACCAGCGTCGGGGCGACCAGGATGACGGCGACGACGATGGTGTGGACGCGCAGCCACGGGCGTACGGGGGAGGATTGCGCCCCGCCGGTCGAGCCGGCCCGCGTGGGTTGCCCGCCGGCCGCCGTCACGGCCACGTTCTGCCCGGCCAGCCGCCGGCTCAGCCCGAGCACGACGAGCGTGACGACCAGGAGGAACATGCCCATCGCGCCGGCGCCGCCGAAGTCGAGCAGGTCCCGGGCGCGCACGTTGATGACCTGGGCGATCATCGCGCTTCGGGTCGAGCCGAGCAGGGCCGGGGTGACGTAGAAGCCCAGCGCCAGCACGAAGACCAGCGACATGCCGGCCACCACGCCGGGTGTCGACAGCGGCAGATAGATGCGGCGGAAGGCGCGGGCCCGGGGCGCGCCCAGGCTCTGCCCGGCCGCCACCAACCGGCCGTCGATCTGCGACATCGCGCTGTAGAGCGGCAGCACCAGGAACGGCAGCAGCACCTGGGTCATCGAGATGCCGACGGCCAGGGGAGTGCCGAGCAGTCGCACGTCGCCCAGCCCGAACGGCGTGAGGATCTTCTGCACCACGCCGCCGTCCTGCAGCAGCACCAGCCAGGCGAAGTTGCGGGCCAGCATGCTCGTCCAGAACGGCACGAGCACCACGGTCACCAGCACCGCGCGCATCATCGGGCCGCACAGCGTCATCGCGTACGCGTAGGGGTAGGCCATCAGCACCCCGGCCACCGACACGATCAGGGCGACCAGCAGGGTGCGCCCCAGCACCTTGACCGTGTAGCCGTCGGTGAACAGCGAGGCGTAGTTGCCCAGCCCGGTCTCCGGCTCGGTGAAGCTGTCGACCACCAGGCTCGCCAGCGGGGCGACGAAGAGAACGACCAGCGCGACGAGAGCCGGAGCCAGATAGAGCCAGCCGGAGGTGCGCCGGACCCGGACCTTTTCCGGGGCCGGGGCCGGCGCCTCCCGCGTGGCTGTGTCGACAGCCATGGTCAGCCGACCTTCCAGCTGGTCCAGCGCTTGACCAGCGCGTCGGTGTTCTCGATCCACCACTGCTTGTCCTGCTCGAGGGTGCGGCCCCGGTCGGGCAGGAAGGCGTTGAACTTCTTCTGCTCGTCGGTGTAGCCGACCAAGTTGAGGTCGATCTCGGGACGGGACGGGGCGGTGCCGGTCAGCTTGGCGTACGCGATCGACTGGGCGGGCTCGGTGACGAAGGCCAGCATCTCCTGGGCGAGCTCCTTGTGCGGCGCGCCCTTGGGAATGACCAGCGCCCCGATGTCGGTGGTGTTGAAGTCCCACACCGGCACCAGGTTGGCGCCGCTCTGGGCCGACACGATCGTGCGGGCGGTCACGGTCAGCACCATGCTGGCCTGCTTGTCCACCATCGCCTGCTGGATCGCGCCGTAGCTGGGCGCGAAGACCAGCGAGTCCTTGATGGTGTCGATCTTTTTGAACGCCCGGTCGAGGTCGAGCGGGTAGACCTGGTCGACCGGCACGCCGTCGGCCACGAGCGCGGCCTCGAACAGGCCGGCCTTGGGGTAGTCGTAGACGATCCGCTTGCCCGGGAACTTCTTGGTGTCGAAGAAGTCGTCGATCTTCGTCGGCTTCTCGTTCGGGTAGAGGTCGGCGTTGTAGCTGAAGATGTTGGCGTACCGGTACGTCGGCACGAAGCACTCGCCGGTCGTGCCCTCGGGGAACTTGCTGCGGTCGAGCGCCGGGTTGTCGAGCTTCTCGAACAGCTCGCCGCAGTAGGCGCCGGCGTAGATCCAGCTCATGTTCGCCAGGTCCCAGATGGTCTTGCCGGAGGCCACCATCGTACGGACCTGGGCCTGCTCGGCCGGGCTGATATTGGTGAACTTGGTGCCGGTCTTGGCGGTGAACGGCACCTGAAGGGCGTTCTTCTCGTCCTCCTGGAACTGCCCGCCGGTGCTGGCCCAGGTCAGGGCCTTCTCGTCGGAGCCCCCGCCGCCGGAGTCGCCGCCGGCCCCGCAGGCGGAAAGGAGGAGGCCGGCCGCTGCTATTGTCGTCAGAAATCGGTAGGTTTTCATATTAATCGCCTCTTCTGTGCAGCGGGAAACCGCGCCCCGACAGGCAGCCGGGGCGCACGTGTCCTACGGGGTCAGTCGAGCGGACTGACCATTCGACGGCTGATCGTTTCGGCGCCGGCCAGCAAGGCACGGGCGACCTCGCTGTCGGTTCCCTCGGGGACGAACTGGGCGATGTCGACGGCGGCCAGCGTGGCCACGACCTGCCCGCCCGGGTCCCGGACGGCGGTGGCGACGGCGGTGATGCCGTTCTGCGGGCTGGGGCGGAAAGCTATTCCGGTGCGGCGGACCACGTCGAGCTCGGCCTCGGTGGCGTCGACCGGTGGGGCGCTTTCGCGGAAGCGGTAGTAGGACTCGTCGCGGAAGGCCCAGAAGACCATGGTCTGCGCCGCGTCCGGGCCGAGTCGGCTGCCTACCGCTATCGAGACGTGTGCCGTCCGGCTGCTGTCCTCGCGCACCTGGGCCACCACGGGGCAGACGCCGTTCCAGACGCTGAGCACGACGGTCAGCCGTACCCGGTCGCTGATCTCGTCCATGACCGGGCCGGCCAGGTCGAGCACGCCGAGCCGGGACAGCGCCATCGTGCCCAGCTCGGCCAGGAGCACGCCGAACTCGTACTGGTTGCGGTCGCGGCGCTGCAGGAGACCGTGGTTCTCCATCGACGCCAGGTATCGGTGGGCGGTTGACTTGCCGACGCCCAGTTCCTCGGCCGCGGACACCAGGTCGATGGTGTCGTGGGCCGCGAGCAGCCGTAGCAGTTGGGCGACCCGCGCCACCACCTGGAGGTCGCCGCTGGCGATCTCGAGCCCGTCGGCCGCGGCGCGCGGGCTGCGAGAGGTGCTCGTCATGCGTCCTCCTTGCCTTGTCCCGCATTGCGGGGTGGCCATCCGGAAATCCGGTACCGAGGAATCTAGGTGATCCATCCCGCGACATGTCAAGGTCCGCGGATGATTTCCTGTCGACTACCCCGAAGTTAAATCTCGGCGGTGACAACATTGTACGATTGACATACAATCCGTGGCCAGTGTTGACCGGGATCGAAGGGTGTGGACATGCGCGGACTCGCGGACAAGGTCGTCGTGGTGACCGGCGCGGCGGGCGGGATAGGCGCGGCGACCGCCCGCCGGCTGGCCGAGGAGGGTGCGCGGGTCGTCGCGGTCGACCTCGACGAGGAGCGGGTGCGCAAGGTCGCCGAGTCGGTCGGCGGGCTGGGTGTGGCCGCCGACGTGTCGTCCGAGGAAGGCGTGGCCGGCTACCTGAGCGCCGCCGTCGAGCGGTTCGGCCGGGTCGACCTGCACCACCTCAACGCCGGCATCCCGGGCTCGTTCGCCACGCTGCCCGAGCTGAGCGCGGCCGAGTTCGACAGGGTCATGGCGGTCAACGTCCGCGGCGTCTTCCTCGGCGTGCGGGCCGCCTTCCGCCGGTACGCCGAGCAGGGCACCGCCGGCAACATCGTGATCACCGGCTCGATCGGCAGCCTGCGCGGCAGTGCCGACCTGCTCGCGTACCAGACGTCCAAGCACGCCGTGCTGGGCATCCTCAAGGGCGCGGCCATGTACGGGGGCCCGCTGGGCGTACGGGTCAACGCGGTGGCCCCCGGCATCGTGCCCACCGACCTGTTCGCCGCCACCCCGGCCGCGGCCGGCGGCAAGGACGACATGTCCCGCCGCGCGAGCAGCACGCCGCTGCGCCGGGCGGGCACCGGCGACGACGTCGCGGGCGTGGTGGCGTTCCTGCTCAGCGACGACGCCGCCTACATGACCGGCGAGGTCGTCTCGGTCGACGGCGGGGCCAGCATCGTCAGCACGGTCCGGCCCTCGGGCGGGGCCGGCGCGTGGGACTTCGCCGCCTACGACCGCTCGCTCTACGGCCGGTAGGGCAGCGGCGCGACGACCTCGATGTCGGTGTGCACGTCGATCACGGCCGGGCGCCCCGCCGACAGCGCCCTTTCCAGCGCCGGCTTGAGGTCGCCCGGCTTGTCCACGCGCAGGCCCAGCGCGCCCATCCCCTCGGCGATCCGGGCGAAATCCACGTCCTCGTACGTCCACAGCTCGCGCGACTTGCCGGTCGGGGCCCCGCCGTACGCCCGGTCGAAGCCCCGCTTGCTCTGATTGCCCCCGTGGTTGTTGTTCACCACGGTGATCAGGTTGACCCGCCGGCGTACGGCGGTCTCGATCTCGCCCAGGTGGTAGTAGAGCCCGGCGTCCCCGGTGAACACCACCACCGGCCGCTCCGGCGCCGCACACTTCGCGCCCACCCCGGCCGAGAACGCCCAGCCCAGATGGCCCGCGCTGCGCAGATAGCCCTGCCCCGGCGAGGTGACGTCGTGGAACTGGGCCATCCACATCCCGGCGTGCCCGGTGTCGGCGACCAGCACCGCGTCGGCGGGCAGCCCGGCCGTGAGCTCGCCCGCGATGCGCTCGGGCCGGATCGGCACGGCGTCGCTGGTCAGCACCTCGCGATAGCGGTCCCGCCACTCCGCCTTGAGCCGCTCGGTCTCGGCCAGCCAGCCGTCCTTGTGCAGCGGGCGGGCCAGCGCCGCCAGCCGGGACAGGGCGGCCTTGGCGTCGGCGGCCAGGAAGGCCCGGAGCGGGTAGTTGAGCCCCAGGTGCGCGGGCTCCAGGTCGATCTGGACGGCCGCGGTGCCCTCGGGCGGCACGGCCCAGAAGTGCGTGGTCATGCTGCCCGTGCGGGTGCCGACGAACAGCACCAGGTCGGATCGGGCGACGGCCTGGTTGGCGCACTCGCGCGAGTACGTGCCGACCACGCCGAGCGCGAGGGGATGTGTGCCGGGGATGGTGTCCTTGCCGTTGGCCGACGTGGCGACCGGGATGCCCAGCGTCTCGGCCAGCGCGACCAGCTCGGCCCCGGCGCCCGAGGCGCGCACCCCGCCGCCGGCCACGATCACCGGCCGTTCCGCCTCGCCCAGCAGCCGCAAGATCTCGCGCACGCTGTCGTCGCCGGGCGCGGGCCGAACGGCCGGCACCCGCGCGAACGTGGCCTCCACCCGCGGCTCGGCGTCGGTCTCCTCGGTGTCGAGTTGCCCCTCGTTGCCCTGGATCTGCAGGTGCACCGGGCCCGGATGGCCGGTCGTGGCGACCCGGAAGGCCTGCCGCAGCATGTCGGGGAAGCGGCCGGCGTCGTCGACGGTCGCGTTCAGCTTGGTCACCGGGTCGAACGCCGGAAGGTCGTCGACCTCCTGGTACACCGCGCGGAACTTGGTCGCGGGGGAGCGGCCCCCTGTCAGCGCGATCACCGGCGAACCGGCCAGGAACGGCTCGCGCAGCCCGGCGGCCAGGTTGAGCGCGCCGACCACCTGGGCCGCCGCGACGCCGGGGCGGCCCGAGACCCGCGCGTAGCCGTCGGCCATGTAGGCGGCCGCCTTCTCGCCGTGGGTGACCACCCGCTCGATGTGCGGGTGGCGCCGTTCCAGCTCGGCCATCGTGCGCCGCAGGATCGCGGGCACCAGGAAGACGTGGGTCACGCCGTAGCCGTCGAGCATGTCGGCGACGACCCGGGCGCCGGCACGGCGGGTCATCCGGCGACTGTCCCGGCCGGGGCGTGCTCCTGCTGCCACTCGGTGATGGCCTTCTCGGCCAGCCGGAACGCCTCCAGTGCGGCCGGCGCGCCGCAGTACGCGGCCGTCTGCAGCAACACCTCCTGGATCTCGCTCTCGGTGCAGCCGTTGGTCAGCGCGCCGCGCACGTGCACCGAGAACTCGTGCGGCCGGTTGAGCGCCGTGAGCATGGCCAGGTTGAGCAGGCTGCGGGTGCGCCGGTCGAGGCCGGGGCGCGACCACACGTCACCCCAGCAGCCGGCGGTGACGTACTCCTGCACGGGGCGGGTGAACTCGGTCGCCCGCGCCATCGACCGGTCGACGTGTGCGTCGCCGAGCACCTCACGCCGCACCCGGTTGCCGCGCTCGAGCCTGCTTTCCTCCATGAATCGCTCCTGTCTCGTGCCTTCGAGGGCAGAGACAGCGTACGACGGTCATACAATCTTGAGAAGGTCGGTGTTGCTCCGAAGGGGCCTGGACGGCCTTACGGCGAGCGTCAGTCCTGCTCGGCCAGGGCTCGCAACCCGGCCAGCCCGGCCTGTTCGACGTGCCGGGCACACGCCTCGGCGGCCGCCTCGGCGTCGTTGTCGTCGACGGCCCGGACGATCGCGCGCAACTCCTCGACGCTGTGGTCGAGCCGGCCGGGCACGGTCATCGACAGCGAGCGCAGCACGCTGACCCGGGCGTGCAGCCCGGCCGCGACCTGCCGGAGCGCGTCGTTGCCGCCGCCGGAGAACAGCACGTCGTAGAACGCGTCCTTGGCCGCCAGGATCGGCTGCCCCTTGTCCTTGAGCCGCTCGATCTTGTCGAGCGCGCGGGCCAGCGCCTTGCGGTGAACCGTGCCCGCGTTCTCGACGAACAGGCGGCCGGCCAGGGCCTCGAGCGCGGAGCGGACCTGATAGAGCTGGCGCGCCTCGTCGGCGCTGACGCTGGTGACCACCGTGCCCTTGTTGGGGATCGCGGTGACCAGGCCCTCGGCCGTGAGCTCGCGCAGCGCCTCGCGGATGCTGGTGCGCGAGACGCCGGTCTGCTCGACCAGCTCTCGTTCGATCAGCCGTTGACCCGGGGCGAGCCGGCGGTCGATGATCGCCTGCCGGAGGTTGTCCGTCACCTGCGAGCGGATCAGGGCCGGGGCCCGCTCGACGCGCAACCCGTTCGTCTGACTCACGGCTTCTCCCCTGTGTGTTTGTCGGACATTCTAGCGGGTTGCCAGATCGTATGACGATGATACAATCCTCGGCATGCCGCGAATGGGTTTCGCTCGTCGTCTGACCTCGGCAAACCGGTGCCTCATCGGCACCTGGCTCAAGATCCCGGCCCTGGAGCCGATCGAGATCCTGGCCGACGCCGGCTTCGACTACATCGTCATCGACCAGGAACACGCCCCGCTCACCCTCGAGTTCGCCTATCAGGCGACCGTGGCGGCGCAGGGCGCCGGCCTCTCCGTCCTCGTCCGCGTCCCCGACCGCAGCGGCAGCCACCTGCAGCGGTTGCTCGACAGCGGGGTCGACGGCATCCTCGTGCCGCGGGTCACCACCGTGGCCGAGGCGACCTCGTCCGTACGGCAGATGCTGTTCTCGCCCGGCGGCGACCGTGGCCTCGGCACCACCTCGCGGGCCGGGCGCTGGGGCGGTCTGCCCCGTTCGGAATACCTGCGCTTCGGCGACGAGGAGGTGCTGCGCGCCGTCCAGCTCGAGGAACGCGCCGCCGTCGAACGGGCCGAGGAGATCCTCGACGTGCCCGGCCTCAACGGCGTCTTCCTCGGCATGGGCGACCTCGGCCTGTCCTCCGGGCTCCCCGCCTCCGACCCGTCCATCCAGAAGCTCGTCGACTTCCTGCTCTCGGTCGCGCGGTCCCGCGGCATTCCGGCCGGCACCGCCGTGCAGACCCCGGAGCAGGCGCGCGAGGCGGCCGACCGCGGCTACTCGTACGTGATGGTCAGCAACGACACCAGCCTGCTGAGGTCGGCCGCGACGTCCGCCGTAGCCGGCTTCCACGGCTCGTAAGGAGACCCCCATGGCGTTCGATTCCACCGACCTGCGCTCCACCCTGCCGTCGGCCGCCGCCGCGGCGCCTGCCCCCGACCGGTTCTCCGGCGCCGAACACGTGCAGTTCCGCGACCTGGCCCCCGCCGAGAAGGACGACACCGTCTCGACCTGGTACGCCCGGGGGCAGAACTTCGTGGTCGGCTACTCCGAGCTCGACGGCGCCACCACGTTCAGCCGCACGGAACAGCCCGACGAGTACGTGGTGCTCCTGGCCGACGACACGCTCAGCGCCACCGTCGGCGAGGTCTCCGTGTCGGGCAAGACCATGATCGTGGTCCCGCCCGGCGACAGCAGCGTGACCGTCACCGGCCAGGGACGGGTGATCCGGCTGCTGACCACCCGGTCGCCCGACATCGCCGCGCTGGCCGCCAACGCCGCCTCCTACGACGAACGGCACGAGAACATCGCCCCGTACGAGCCGTGGCCCGAACCCGTCGGCGGCTATCGCGTCCGCACGTACGACCTGACCGTCGAGCCCCTGAAGAACCCGCCGTTCCGGCTCTACCGCTGCACCACGTTCATGGTCAACTTCATCGACCCGAAGCAGGGCCCGCGCGACCCGTCGAAGATGTCGCCGCACAAGCACGACGACTTCGAGCAGTGCTCGATCGTGCTGGCCGGGGAGTACGTGCACCACATCCGCTGGCCGTGGACGACCAACAAGGCCAACTGGCGCGACGACGAGCACCAGCGCGTGGCCGCCCCCGCGGTGACCGTCATCCCGCCGCCGTCGCTGCACACCAGCGAGGCGATCAGCGCCGGCACCAACCACCTGATCGACGTGTTCTGCCCGCCGCGCTTCGACTTCTCCGCCATGGAGGGCTGGGTCTTCAACGCCGCCGACTACCCCGCCCCGGAACCCCGGTGAAGCGCCTGCGGGTGGCCGTCGTCGGCGCCGGGATGGGCGGCATCGCGGCCGCGGTCAAGCTGCGCCGCCGCACCTCCGCCGAGATCGTCATCTACGAGCAGTCGGCCGGCGTCGGCGGCACCTGGTTCGACAACCGCTACCCGGGCTGCGAGGTCGACGTGCACTCGCACGCGTACTCGTTCTCGTTCCTCAAGTACGACTGGAAACGCAGCCACGCGACCCAGCCCGAACTTCTCGAGTACGCGGAACACGTCGTCGACCGCTTCGGGCTGCGCCCCTTCCTGCGCCTCAACACGCGCGTCACCGACCTGGTGTGGGAGGAGTCGAGCTCGACGTACACGCTGTCGACCTCCACCGGCGACACCGAGGAGTTCGACGTCGTGATCTCGGCGCTCGGGCTGCTCAGTGTCCCGCGGTACCCCGAGTGGCCGGGCCTCGAGACGTTCGCCGGCCCGTGCTTCCACACCTCACGCTGGGAGGAACACGACCTCACCGGCAAGAACGTGGCAGTGGTGGGCACCGGGTCGACCGCCGTGCAGATCGTGCCCGCCATCGCGCCTGTCGCCGCAAGCGTCCACGTCTTCCAGCGCGAACCCGGGTGGATCGAACCCAAGAACGAACGTGAGTACACCGACCGCGAACGGCGGATCTTCCGGACCGTCCCGCTCGCCCAGCGCCTGCACCGCGCCTGGATCTTCCACAAGGGAAACCAGCGGTTCCGCGGCTACGACGTACGGTCCCGCCGGCAACGCCGCATGCGCGAGGTGTGTGAGCGCTTCATCGCGGGCAGCATCGCCGACCCGGCCACCCGCGCCGCCGTCACCCCCGGCTACCCGTGGGGCTGCAAACGCCCGGTGCTGTCGTCCACGTTCTACCCCACCCTCAACCGCGACAACGTCGAGCTCGTGCCGCACGCGGTGACAAACGTTTCCCCGTACGGGGTGACCGACGCGACCGGTGTCTCCCGCGACGTCGACGTGCTCATCCTCAGCACCGGATTCCAGCCCACGAAGTTCCTGGCAAGCCTCGACGTCAAGGGCCGTGACGGGCGCAGCATCCACGACGTGTGGCGGGAACGGGCCAGCGCCTTCCTCGGCATCACGGTGCCCGGCTTCCCGAACTTCTTCATGCTCTACGGCCCCAACACCAACGGCGGGGTCTCGGTCATCGCCCAGCTCGAACGGCAGGCCGAGGTGGTCGTCCGGGCCGTACGCCGGATGGAGCGCTCACGCCGGACGGTGGACACCTCGCCCGAGGCCACCCGCCGGTTCGTCGCGTGGGTCGACAAACGCCTGGCCACCAGCGCGTCGGCGATGAACTCGGGCTGCCACAACTACTACCACGACCCGTCCGGCCACAACGTGACCCAATGGCCGGCCGGTCACCTGGCGTACGCGCTGGCGACCCGCCTCATCGACCGCCTGGGCCTGCGCACCCGCTGACAGCGACGGCGCTCATGCCTTGATCTCCGCCTTCGCCTGAGCCATGTCGGGGGAGAGCTCCGCGTCCTTGTTGAGGAACTCCTTCAAGACGGTGCTGTTCCCCTTGAGACACGCGATTTCCTCATCGGAGTACTGATAGGAATCCGGATCGGGATTGTTCAGGCGCTTCTCGCGATCCTCGTCCATGAAATATGCGTCGGCGCCGCTCGGAGCGTCCGGAACGCTGACGACGGCCGTGCCCGCGGGCAGCCCGGTCGCGTTGCCGTCGGCCAGTAGCTCGAACGTGAGCCGATACAGATGAATCGTGGTGGGTTCCTGCCGCGGTGCGGTGGTGAAGCGCAGCGCGAACCGGTCGGCCTCGTCGGCCGCCTGCTGTTGACTCACCGGCACCTTGAGCACGGTGCCGGGAGCCGGCCGCAGCGGCAGCTCGACGTCGTACGCTCCAGATACCGTGAGCGCCCCGCCCTGGGAACCGCACTGCTCGACAACAATCGACTCCTCGACCGTCACGAGCACCCGCGTGGTCACCGACCGCTGCGCGGCCCGGTTGAGCAGCGTGAACTCCACCGCGGGCCGCGTTAGTCCGGTGTTCACGTCGTTCGGGTCACCGTTGAGTTCGGAGTCGCGCACGACCAGGTCGATCACACGCGGGCCGGTCGGCCGAGGCGCCGCCGACGAGGTCGGGGCCGCGGCGCTGGTGGCCGGCGGGGCGGCCGCCGGTTCGTCACCGGCCAGCATGTCGCGCCAGTCGGGCACGGCGGCCAGCACCCCGATCGCCAGCGCGGCAAAGGTGGACAGCGCGACCAGGGCGGTCAGGCCGGGCCGCTGATCCAGCCGCTGCAGAAAACCCTGTTCCGGAGAAGGCAGGGCGCCGCCACCGGATGCCTCCTCCGTTGCCGTCGGCCGGGCCGTTTCCGGTTCATCCCCACGATGCAACGGCTGGTCGTGTTGTTCCGGCGCCTTACGCGGTTGTTCCTCGGCCGTTGCCACAGCATCCCCCGTGCTTGCCCCGCCAAAAACACGGACAGGGTAGCGCTTCATCGATACTTCCGATGAGCGCGTGGCCGTCTCAAGGGTTGCGAGTGCTCACTTACCGGGGCGAGCTGTCCAGGGTGGAGATCTCGGCGATGTGCAGGCCGTCCGGGCCCACGGTGGTGGGGAAGCGGTCCCACAGGGCGGCCTCGTGGAACGGGAGCACCCGGCTGGTGTCGCCGTCGACCGAGGTGAGCAGCTCGTCGGCGAAGTCGAGCCACCGCGAGGCGCTGCCTGTCGTCATGGCGATGGGGGCCAGGATGCCGTCGCCGTGCAGGCCCTCCAGGTTCTCGTAGCTGTAGACGTTGTCGCCGGCGAAAACCCAGGGACCGACGGCGACCACCTGCGAGCCCGCGGTGTGGGTGTCGTGGGCCGGGCGCAGCGAGACGCCCGGGGCGACCGTTGCTCGGCCGTCGACCAGGGTGGCGCGGCCCGCGTCGAGCAGGGCGGGCAGGTCGGCCTGGCACGAGCGGGTCAGGAACTCGAAACGCGCCGGGCGGGCGGCCGCGGCCACGTACGAATCGATTTCGCGCCGCTGGATCCACACGTGCGCGCCGGGGAAGTCGCCGACGCAACCGGCGTGGTCGAAGTGGTTGTGGGTCAGCAGGATCGTGTCGACCTGCTCGGGCCGTACGCCCACCCGGGCCAGCACGTCGACCGGCCTCGCCCACTGCGTGCGCCCGTATTTTCCGGTGAGCCGCTGATGCACGGCAGGGTCGTGGAAGCCCGTGTCGACCAGGATGCAGCGGTCGGCCGAGCGCAGCAGTCCGAAGCAGTACGGCATGCGCCGGTACCCCTCGTTGGGCTGCGCGGCGAACAGGTTGCTGGCCGGGAACCTGTCGACGTAGCCGTATTCGAGGACCGTGACCGACCAGTTCACGCCGGCGGCCGTACGTCGAAGACGGCGAGCTGCCACGCGACCGTCGTGTAGTAGCCGACCAGCGTCACCAGTTCGAGCAGCCCCGCCTCGCCCAGCAGTCCGGCCGCCGCACGGAACTCGTCGTCGTCGAGCGTGCCGTGGTCGAGCACGCTCACCGTCGTACGGAAAACGCACGCCTCGACCTCGGACAGCTCGGCCGGTTCCTTGCGGTCGGCCAGCCCGGCCAGGTCGTCGGCGGTGAGCCCGGCCGCGGCGCCGGCGCGTTCGTGGGCGTACAGCTCGAAGGGGCTTTTGTGGTGGTGGCCGACGAGCAGGATGGCGATCTCGCGGGCCCGCAGCGGAAGTTGCGAGCCGAACCGGACGGCGCTGCCGATCTGCTGCATGGCCCGGCCGAACACCGGGTTGATGATCCAGATCGCGGGCGGGCCCAGGAGCCGGCCGTCGTCGCCGACGAGCGAGAACGGGCTGGCCGGGGCGATCCGGGGACCGCTGGTGTAGATGTCGTACAGCTCCCGCTGCTCGGCGGTCATGGCGGCGGGGTCGACGTCATCGATTCTCAAGCGGCTCTCCCAGGGACGAGCGGTTCCCGGCAACAAGCGGATCTCCCAGGAACAGGCGGGGGTTGTCGCACACCATCGTGCGGATCTCGGCGGGGGCCGAGCCCAGGTAGGCCAGCTGCTCGACGAACATGCGCAGGCATTCCGGCTCGGGCGGCACCCAGCGCGAGAACACGTCGGTCGTCAGGATCGACCGTTCGGGCCCGACCGCGGTGAGCGCCGCGTGCACGTCGCGGACGGTCAGGTGCGCGTCGGGGTGCACCAGCGGCGCGTTGCAGAACTCGAGCCAGGCGCCCGCGCCGGCCAGGTCGCGCAGCACGGCCGGGTCCGACGTGTAGTGCAGCGGATGGGTGATCAGCAGCCGCTGCCCGATCTCGGCGCAGTAGGCGGCCACCGCCCGGCTCTCCTCGATCGATGCGTGCCCCGTGGCCAGGGCCACGCCCCGGTCCTTGCAGGCATCGATCACTTCCCTCGTACGGCCGCAGAGCGCGCCGCCGGGTTCGCACAGCGCGACGGCGGTGCGGGCCGCGTACGTGTCGAACGAGGGCGCAAGCCGTCCCAGCAGCGTCGAGATGTAGCCCCCGCGCGCGGTGTCGGCGACCGTGCCCCAGGTCGGCAGGAACACCACGCGCGCGCCGTGGGCGGCCGCCAGCTCGACCACCGCCGGTTCGAGCCCACCGGCCGGCGGGTTGAGCGTGATGCTGCCGTGCACCATGAACCCTGTTCCGTCCAGCGCCTCCCGCACAGCCCGCGCGCGGTCGGTGGTGGCCCACAGATGCGACTTGAGAACCCAGCCCCCCATCCCGTACGCCTGGGCCAGGCGCGCCACCTCGACGTCGGCGCCCCGGTTGGCCAGGGTGGGGGAGAGGTCGGGCTGGCCGTGCACATGGACGTCGATCGCCCCGTCGAGCAGGGCGCCGAAGCCGTCCGGCAGCGCTGCCGGTATCAGGTCGGTCACCGCTGGATTGTATGACTGTATGACACTACGCTCAAGCACCGAATCGTGGGGCCGCCTGGCCTGACCGTCAACGCCCCGGGGTCCAGATCCAGGTGTCGTCGAGCAGCGTGCCGCCGTCGTCCTTGTCCCATCGGGCGCCGCCGAAGATCACCATCGCCGCGCCGGCCGCCACGACTGTCCGGCCGGTGACGTTTCGGGGTGACGGGTCGCCGGGGCGCTCCCATGTGTTCGTCACGGTGTCGAGCACGGCGTCGGCGGGCCCGGGATAGAGCGCGGCTGTGCCGGTGCGAGCCCCGCCGCCCAGCGCTTCGGCCTCCAGCGAGTGACCGCCCGGCGGGTCGGGCAACGGTGACCAGGCCCCGGTGGCCGGGTCGACGATGCCGCCGTTCGGATAGCTGCGGCCCCAGTTGCCGACCTGCCCGCCGTCCGCGCCGCCCAGGGTGGGGTTGACGAGTTCGTCCCCGGTGGCCAGCCACGGGCCAGTGCGGAGCATCGGCAGATCGGGCAGCCGCCGCCACGACCGGCTGTCCAGGTCCAGCAGCGCGGCCCGGGTCAGGGACGGACCGTCCGCGCCGGGGTTGGGAACCAGTTCGTGTTCGAAGAGCGCCAGTTCGCTTCCGGTCCACGCCATCGACCGATCGAAGGCCGGTCCCAGCGGATCCGCGGGCAGGGTCGTCCACGTGCCGGTGCCGGGGTCGAGCAGGAAGTCGTCGCCCGGCCCGGCCTCGTCGGTTCCCCCGTACGCGACCAGGCCGTTCCCGGCGGCGACGAGCTGGAAGCCGCGAGCCGGGTCGAACGGGGTGGGCAGCCGGCTCCACGCGTCCCGGTCGACGCGGTAGACGAGCAGTTCGCGCCGGGACCCGTACGGGAGGACGAAGGCGGTGGAACCGAGCACCACGCCCTGCGCCCCGAGCGTCGGGACCGGGGGAGCGGCGATCGTGCGCCAGCCGTTCGTGCCGGGATCGAGCGCGGCCGCGTCGGTGAGCGGCGTCGGGTCGGTCGCACAGCTCGCGTTGGGCGGGCACGGGGGACCGCCGGCGCCGCCGATCAGCAGCACTTCGCGCCCGGTCCACAACCCGAGCGCCTGCTCCCTCGGGCCGAGAGGGCCGGCGGACACCTGCCGCCAGCCCTCCCGTCTTGCCTCCTGCTCGCTGCTCCCCGTGGCGCACGCCCCCAGCAGCAGAACCCCGCTCAACGCCCCCGCGACCAGTCTCATGAGGGCTTCGACGGTCCGTCAGGCCTCGCAGTTCCACACCAGCGGGCGGTTGGCGACATCCTCGTCGCTCATGTCGGTCGTGTAGCCGCCGGCCACCTTGCCGTCGGCGCTGAACGCGCTCACCACGTACTCGCGCATGCCCTGGTAGCGCGGCAGCGGGACCACCTTGTCGCCGACGGCGATGACCGCGTCGTTGATGCCTTTCGTGCCGAGCGCCCAGCCGTTGGCGGCGCCGAGCACCGGCGTGCCGAGGTCACCGCCGGGCAGCCGCTCGAACGCGCCGGTGGCGATCGTGTACCGGAAAGGGGCGGAGGGGCGGACCGTGCCGTCCTTCAGGTCGCCCACCGTGCGCCCGTAGACCACGCCCTCGATGATCGACTCGGGCCAGAAGAAGGCGGCCTTCTTGCCGTCGACGGTGGGCGGGCTCAGCAGCCGGCCGGTGCCGTCGGGCAGCCAGAGGTAGCCGTGGCCCTCACCGGCCTTGCGATAGATCCGCCCGGCGATCGTGCCGTCCTCGTCGATCTCGGTCGCGTCGCCGCCGATGTACCCGGCCGGGAGCGGAAGCTCCTCCGGGCTCGCCTTGTCCGACGCCCACCGGGCCGGTTTCCCGCCGAAGTGCGGCTCCGCCAGGGTGCCGGCGATGACCCCGGCGTCGTTGATCGCGACCGCGACGGCCCTGCCACCGGCCAGCCTGGTGCCACCCGCCCGGGAGCTGTACGCCGACTGCCGGCCCTTGGCGTCGTTGCTGTAGCCCACGGCCAGCCCGGAGGAGTTGATGTCGTCCCACGACGCGTCCGCGCCCGGCATCGGCGGCGCCGGCAGCAACTTGCCGTCCTTCCACAGCACCGTTTCCACCCCGCCCGGGGGATAGACGCGCCCGGCCAGGTATCGCCCGGTCGGGTCACCCGCGGTGACCAGAGCCTTGCTGATCCCGCGGGACGGCAGCAGGGTGACCCGGCAGTTCTTCGGCACGGGGGTGGGCGCCGCCGCGACCGTCGTGGGTGTCACCACCGGTGGCTGCGGCGCGTCCTGCATCGCCGCCACGGCCATCGTGCCCCCGCCGGCCGCGACCGCTGTCACCGCCACCACGGCCACCCCGCCCGACCAGTGGCGCGCCCGCCGGCGCCGGCGGCCCTCGTGCATCGTCCGCGCCACGTCGACGGTCGACGGCGCGAGCGGCTCGTCCGCCATCGTCCGCAGGATCCGCACCGCGCGATCGTCCTCGGTCATAGTTCTCTTCTCCTCGGTCATGGCCTGTCCTGCGCGGCGGTGATCTCGGGCATCTTCTCGTCGAAGATCTGACGGAGCCGGTCCAGCGCGTGCGCCGACTGGCTTTTCACGGTGCCCTCGGAGCAGCCCAGGATCAGAGCCACCTCCTTGACGGGCTGGTCGCACAGATAGCGCAGCACCACGACGGCGCGTTGCCGCGGTGGCAGATCCATCAGGGCCTGCCGCACCACCGATCGGTCCTCGGCTGGTGGTGGCGCGGCCGGGGTCCGCTCGGGCAGCCAGTCGAGCAGCGCGACCTTCCACCACCCGCGGCGGCGGTCGTCGAGGAAGACCCGGACCAGCATCGTGTTGACGTACGCGTCGAGGTTCTCCACATGGCTGATCCGCGGCCAGCGCGTGTAGAGCTTGGTCAGCGTCTCCTGCACGATGTCGTCGGCCGCGTGCGAGTCACCGCAGAGCAGATGGGCCGCTCGTCGCATTCCGCCGACCCGGCCGCGCACGAAGGCCAGATATTCGCTGTCGGTTCTTCTCGGCATCCGCCGTCCCGCCCCCTGTCACCGTCACTGTGTATCCGACGCGGATCGGCGCACGTTCGGTTGGGTCGCGGGGCCGAGTATTTTCGCGAGCCGGATCCGGGGCTGGTGAATGATGGTGCCATGACGACGGAACACTTGCGGCGATGTGTGGAGCTGGCGGCCGAGGCCCTGGCGGCGGGCGACCACCCGTTCGGCTCGGTGCTCGCCGGGCCGGACGGGACGGTGCTCGCGGAGGACCGTAACCGCGAGAACACCGACGCCGACCCGACCGCGCACCCGGAGCTGCGGCTCGCCCGGTGGGCCGTCGCCAACGTTCCGGCCGATCAGCGGGCCGGGTGCACGGTCTACACGTCGGGGGAGCACTGCCCGATGTGTGCGGCCGCGCACGGGTGGGCCGGCCTGGGGCCGATCGTCTACGCCGCGTCGGCCGCCCAGCTGTCGGCCTGGCGTACGGGATGGGGGTTGCCCTCGTCGCCGGTGGCCGTTCTGCCCGTCACGACGGTCGTGCCCGGCCTGTCCGTGACCGGCCCGGTCCTGCCGTTCGACGACGAGATGCGGGTGCTGCACCAGCAGGCCGCCGAGCGCTGAGCGGACGGCGGCCGGATGTCGCCGTGGCGCTGTCAGCCCGCGACCGGTGGCGTGAAGAGGTTGACCAGGTTGCCGTCCGGGTCGCGCACCACCAGCGAGCGGTTGCCCCACGGCATGGTGGCCGGTTCCAGTACGACGTCCGTGAGGTCCTCGCGCAGCCGGGCGAACTCGGCGTCCACGTCGTCCACCTGGAACTCGACGATCGCCGGTCCGGCGGGGAGGGCGGCCGTGTCCAGGAACGGCATCGTGGCGGTGGCGCCGATGGCCAGCGTCGCGCCGGGCGTGGCGATCTGGGCGAACACCGGGGCCGGGCGCTGGGCGGTGACGCCGGTGATCAACTCGTAGAAGGCGGTCAGGCGGTCGACGTCCGTGGTGAGGAGCCGGATCGAGGTGAGGTTCATGCGGCCACGCTAGAAGCAATACCGGGCACCTTCCGCCCGGATTTTCCGGGATGATCGAAGACATGTCCCGCCCGACCGCCCGCGTGCTGCAGCTGCTGGAGATCCTGCAGAACGGCGGCACCCGCACCGCCGCCGAGCTCGCCACCCGTCTCGGCGTGGACGAACGGACCGTACGCCGGTACGTCGAGCACCTGCTCGACCTCGAGGTGCCGGTCGAGACGGTCCGTGGCCGGTACGGCGGCTTCCGCCTGGCCCCCGGGTTCCGGATGCCGCCGCTGATGCTGACCGACGAGGAGGCCCTGGCCGTGCTGCTGGGCCTGGTGAACGCCGGCGCCCGGACAGCGGAAGAAGCCGGGGAGGCCGGGGGAGCCGCCGACAGCGCCGCCGCCAAGGTGCGCCGGGTCCTGCCGAAGGCGCTCAAGGCCCGCATGGAGGCGCTGTTCGAGACGGCCGAGTTCGCCACCCCCGGCCCCGCACCCGTGAATCCTGAGGCGTCGGTGCTGCTCAGCCTGGCCGAGGCGGCCCGCGAGCGGCGAGCCGTCGTGATCCGCTACACCAACCGGCTCGACCGGGCCGGCGAGAGGACCCTTTGCCCGTACGGGATCGTCGCGCACCGCGGCCGCTGGTACGTCACCGGCCACGACGGGCGGTCGGGGCAGGTGCGTACGTTCCGGCTCGACCGGGTCGCGCGGGTCAGCCCGGCCGCGGAGCCGTTCGTCGTGCCCCGCGGCTTCGACCCCGCCGCCACCGTGCTCGCGGGACTGGCCGGCACGCCCTGGCGGCACGAGGTTGTCGTACGGGTCCGGTGCTCGGCCCAGGTTGTCCGGGCCCGGCTCCCGCAGAGGCTGGCCACCGTCGAGCCCGATCCGGAGGACGGCTGGGTGGTGGTCCGGTTCCGGGCCGAACGGCTGGACTGGGTGCCCGGCGTCCTCGGCGGCCTCGGGTTGCCGTTCACCGTGCGTGAACCCGCCGAGCTCCGTGACCTCGTACGGGAATGGGCCCGGAATTTTTCCGCCGAGGAGTTGGCACTCGGCGAGCAGGAGTGCTAAAAAAGTCTTAGTCGCTGCTGGTCACCGCGGTGATGCACCTCGGACGATCAGACGACACCTCGGCAGAATTGATCTTTAGCCGAGCGCCACGCGTCCGCCGGACAGGCCGGCGGGCGGGTCCCGAGGAGGTGTTCGTGGTGCTGACTTTCGATCCTTTCCGTGACTTCGACCGGCTCGCCGAGCAGATGCTCGGTTCCGCGGCCGGCCCCGCGACGATGGCCATGCCGATCGACCTCTACCGGTCCGGCGACCACTTCGTGCTGCATTGCGACCTGGCCGGCGTCGACCCCGGCTCGGTGCAGGTCGACGTGGACAACCGAGTGCTGACCATCCGTGCCGAGAGGTCCCCGCGCGCCGACGACGACCTGCAATGGGTCCGCCGTGAGCGCCCGACCGGCACGTTCGAGCGACGGCTCACCCTGGGCGACGGCGTCGACGTGTCCGACATCTCCGCCACGTGGCAGGACGGCGTGCTCACGCTGACACTGCCGGTGGCCGCGGCGGCCAAGCCGCGCCGCATCCCGATCACCGTGGCCGGCGAGCGCCCCGCCGTCGAGTCCACCGTCACCGAGGACGCCTGATCCTCCCCGGGCGGCCGGGCGGGAAGTCAGGCCCCGCCCGGCCGTTGATCGGCCTGCGCCTCTCGCCCACAACACCGGCGCCCGCTCGCTCCACGAGCAGCTCGGCTTCCTCGAGACCGGCCGCAACATGGTCAAGGAGCTCGGGTAGCCAGGGCGGCGGCCAGGGTCTCCTCCGGATCGACGGCCGGGTCGTCGCGGATCACGGCGACGTCGAGACCGGCCTGCGCGAGCCGGGACAGCCCGCGCGTGACCCCCGCGGCGTCACCGGCCACCGCCACCTCGTCGAGCAGCTCGTCGCCGACCAGGTCGGCCCGGGGTGTGCCGGCCAACCAGCCCGCGCGGAACTCCGCTGCCAGCTCGGGCGGCACCCCCGCCGTACGGGTGATCAGGTGGTCGCCGTGCACGCCGAGGAACCGGGCCACCATCGGCCGCAGCCGCTCGCGCGCCTTCGCCGGGTCGTCGTCGAGGGCGATCCCCACGTACGCGGACAGCTCCGGCCCGGCGCCCACCCGCGAACGCACCCAGCGGACATACCCCGGCCCGGCCAGGATCGACAGCAGCAACCCGTCGGCCACCGCGCCGCCCCGGGTGATCGCCCGCGGCCCCTTCACGCCGAGCACGATCGGCGGGTCCGGCCGCGCCGGCGGGAACGACAGCCGGGTGTCCACCGTGAAGAACTCGCCCCGGAAAGTCACCGGCGCGCCGGTCAGCAGCTGCCGGATCAGGCCGGTCGCCTCGAGGGTGCGCGCCAGGGGACGGTCGAACGGGATCCCCATCCGGTCGCTCATCCAGTGCGGATTGCTGGCGCCCAGCCCGAGCGCCGCCCGGCCGCCGCTCAGCTCGTCGAGGGTCGCGAACTCCATGGCCGTCAGCGCCGGGTGCCGGGTCCACGGGTTCACCACGCCCAAACCCACACGGACCTTGCCCGTACCGGCGGCGACCGCCCCGGCCAGCGCGAACGCTCCCCGCTCGAAGTAGTCCTCGGTGAGCCACACGTCGTCGAACCCGGCCCGCTCGGCGGCCACCGCGGCACGCACCGCGCCGGCCGAGTCGCGCTGTCCCGAGATCGAGAAGGCCAGCCTCATCGCAGCACCTTGTCCAGCGCCACGATCGTCGGTTCGATCACCGGGACCTCGCCGAGCCGGGCCGCTGTCGCCCCGACGTCCTTGAGGCCGGTCGAGGTGCCGATGACCACCGCGGTCTCGCCGGGCCCGAGCCCCGCCCTGCGCAGCGCGACCACCGCGGTCACGCTCGACGCCTCCAGGTACAGCCCGGACCCGCCGGCCAGGGCCAGCTGCGCGTCCATGATCTCGTCGTTGTCCGGGGTCGCGACGGCCGCGCCGTTGCTGCCGCGCAGGGCGGCCAGGCTCTGCTGCGTGCCGAACGGCGACGCGGTCGAGAACGCCACCGACGGGCCGACCGGCACAGGACCCGCGGTGTCGGCGCCGGTGGCCAGGGCCCGCGCGAGAGGCCCGAACGGCTCGGCCGCGATCAACCGGGGCACCCGCGCGATGATCCCGAGGGCGGCCAGGTCGGCGAACCCACGCGCGATGCCGGCCAGCCCGTCGCCGTACGCGACCGGCACCACCACGGCGTCGGGCGGCGCCGGCAGCTGCTCGACCAGCTCGTACGCGATGGTCTTGTACCCGTCGACCCCGTACGGGTGGGAGCCGGCGGGCGGGTCCGCGTAGCCCGACATCGCCATCCAGCCGCGGGCCCGCACCAGCTCACCCATCAGGTGCCAGCGATCGGCCGGCGTGGGCAGAGCAACAACCTCGGCCCCGTACGCCTGCATGAGGGTCTTCATCGTGGCCGGCACCGACGCCAGCGTCAGCACGACGCAGCGCAACCCGGCCCGCGCGGCGTACGCGGCCACGGCCGCCCCGTGGTTGCCCGTGCTCGCCACCACGACCGTTTCCGCGCCCAGCTCGACCGCCTTGGTCGTCGCCACCGCGGCCAGCCTGTCCTTGTAGGACCAGGTCGGGTTGCGGCTCTCGTCCTTGACCCAGACACCCCGTAGCCCGATGCTGTCGGCCAGCCGGGGGAGCTCGACCACCGGCGTGCCGCCCTCACCGAGGCTGACCGGCGTGACGTCGTCCGAGATCGGCAGCAGCGCCCGGTAGCGGAACAGGCCCGGCTGCCCGTCCACCAGCGGCAGCGTCGCCCGCCCGCGAGACCAACCCGGCCGCACACCCGGCAGGACGTTGATGTCGTATTGCGGCAAGACGTTCGCGCCGACGCAGGCCGGGCACCCCGCCCCGATCAACTCCAGCGCCGGTTCGGGATGGACCGCGCCGCAGCGGACACAGACCAGATTCCCCGTGTACGCGCTCACGCCGGCACCACCAGCAGCTCCCGCTCGCCGGAGCACAGCATCTCGTACCCGTCCTCGGTGATCACCACGGTGTCCTCGATCATCATGCCGCCCCAGCCCAGCTCGTAGTAGGGCGTCTCGAAGCAGAACGTCATCCCGGCCCGCAGCGGCGTCGTCCCGCCCGGCGCGAGGATCGGCGGCTCGTAGATCGACAGCCCGATGCCGTGCCCGCAGTGCTGCCGCCGATACCGGGGCACCCGCGCCGCGGTGGCCTCCAGGCCGAGCCGGAACATCTCCTCGGCCGTGATCCCGGGCCGGGCCGCGTCAAGCTGCGCCTGCTCGCCCGCGTGCACGGCGGCGTAGACCCGGCGCTGCCGCTCGTCCGGCTCGCCCAGCACGGCCGTACGCCCGATGTCGGACCAGTAACCGTCGATCACGCACCCGACGTCGAACCGTGCGATCTCACCCGGCTGCCACGCCCGGTCGCCGGGCACGACGTCGGCCAGGGCGCTGCGTTCGCCGACGCTCGCGACGACGAACCGCGGGTCGGCCCCGCCCTCGGCCATCGTGGCCGCGACGACCGCCGCGAGCTCGCGCTCGGTGATGCCGGGCCGCGCCGCCCCCAGGGCCTTGCCCACCGCGTCCTCACACAGCCGGGCAGCCCGCCGCAGCAACGCGACCTCAGCCGGCAGC
Organism: Paractinoplanes brasiliensis; assembly: GCF_004362215.1. Taxonomy (NCBI): domain Bacteria; kingdom Bacillati; phylum Actinomycetota; class Actinomycetes; order Micromonosporales; family Micromonosporaceae; genus Paractinoplanes; species Paractinoplanes brasiliensis. The sequence goes on from NZ_SNWR01000002.1 coordinate 752,507, forward strand.
TTGATCATGCGGGCCTCGGCGGCGACGTCGGTCTCCGGCTCGCGCACCACCCGCATGCCCGGCGGCAGTTGACCCAGCGCGGCCCGCAGCGCGCTCTCCAGGTCGGTGTGCCGGTCAGCCATCCGGGTCAGTTCCTCGTCCGGCCCCTCGACATAGAACCGCCCGAACGGCACGAGCCGGTCGGCCGGGATCCCGGCCGCGGCGGCCGCGGGGGCGTCGGCGGCGGTGCAGACGAGCCACAGGTCGTCGCCGGTGACGACAGCGGCCATGCGGTGCGAGCGGAACACCTGACCGGGCATGCTGCGGTAGCCGGTGGCGTACAGGACGCTCTCGGGCTCGGTCAGCACGATCGCGTCGAACGGCGCGCCGGCCAGTCCCTTGCGCAGCCGGGCCAGCCGCTCCCGCGTGAGATCACCCGTCATCGCGCGATCACCTCCTGCCCGAACTGGGCCATCATGTCGATCGTCTCGTCCACCGAGTCCGCCGCGAACAGCAACGCGGCCATCGTGTTGACCCCGGCCGCCTCGTACCGGGAGATCTGCTCGGCGATGTCCTGCGGGGTGCCGATCAGGTTGCGGGTGAGGAGGTCGTCGACGCCCTGGTCCTTCAGCGTCGTCTTGGAGAGCGACACCAGGTGGTGGAAGAGCTGCGACGACTCGAACCGCCGCCACGCCTGCTCGCGGGTCGGCGCCACGCTGACGCACACCTGCAACGCCACCTCGAAGCGGTCGTCGAGCGTACGGCCGTGCTGTTCCGCCTCTGCCTTGATCTTGCGCAGGCCGTCGGCCGCCTCGGCGGGGGAGAGGCACGCGGGCAGCCACCCGTCGCCCAGGCGCGCCGCCCGGGACCGGCTGCCGGGGGAATTGCCGCCCGACAGGATCGGCAGTCGATCCTGTACGGGTTTCGGGTAGCTCTCCACGTCGTCGAACCTCACCCACTTCCCCTCGTACGTGGCCCGCCGCTCGGTGAACAGCGCCCGCAGACCGGCGATCGCCTCCTCGGCGTGCTCGCCGCGGTGCAGCGGCACGCCCGGCGACATCGCCTGGAACTCCTCCCGGTAGGCCCCGATACCGACCCCCAGCACCGCCCGGCCGTGCGACAAGTGGTCGAGCGTCGCCACCTGCTTGGCCGCCACCACGGGATTGCGGAACGGCAGCACCATGATCGCGGTGGCCAGCCGGACCCGCTCGGTCACCGCGGCCACGTAGCTGAAGTACGCGAACGGGTCGTAGTAGCGGGGCGGCGTGTCGAAGCTGTCCCGCACGTACCGCTGGGTGGTGACGTGGTCGTTGCCCCACACCGACTCGAACCCGAACTCCTCGGCCTTCACCGCGAGCGCGACGGCCTGGTCGATGCCCGCGTACGGGACGGCGTACATCAGCCCCTCGGTTCCGGTGGGCACTCCGAGTCCGTATCTCATGCGCCGGCCTTTGCCTTCCTGAGCCCGAGCCCGGCCGCGGCGTAGAGCACGAACCCGGCGACCAGGCCCTCGATCGCGTTGACCAGCAGGAAGTCGCCGTAGTAGGCGAGCAGCGCGGCCGCGATCCAGCAGATCAGGGACTCCCACCGTACGGCGGGCAGGTTGCGCAACGCCTCGGCCGCGTTGCGCTGCACGACCCAGAAGTGGGCGATCAGCAGGCCCGCGAACGGCGGCACGACCACGCCGATGACGGTGAGGAACTTGCCGAACTGGTCGGCCACGCCCAGGAACGCGATGGCCACCGCGATCACCACTGCCACGACCGTCCAGACCGGCTTCTTCAGCTTGAGCTTGAGCAGGTTGGAGGCCGACGTGAAGGCCAGCGAGGCCGAGTAGATGTTGTTGTCGGCCGTGTTCCACAGCGCCAGGAACAGCAGGACCGCGGCCGGGGCGAGCAGGCCCAGGCCCTGCATGACGACCACGAAGTTGCTGTTGCCGACCTTCATGGCCGACACGGTGGCGATGACCTCGAAGATGCCGACGCCGACGACGAAGCTCAGCACGCACGAGATGACCACGTCGCGGGCCTTGAGCGCGTACCGCTGGACGTCGGAGACCAGCGCCGCGCCGGTGACCCAGGTGGCGATGACCGAGCTGACCGCGGCCGAGAAGCCGATCGCGGCGACCGGGCTCGCGTCGAACACCTCCGCGAAACCGCCGTCCAGCGTGCCGATCCGGAACAGCGCGAACAGGCCGATCGCCACCTGCACCGGCACCGCGACCATCGAGAACGTGTGCAGGCCCTTGAAGCCGAAGATCGCGGTGGTCAGGATGGCGACGGCGAAGACCAGCACGAACACCGACGCCGGGATCGCCGGGATCAGCTTGTTGACCGCGCCGCCCCAGGTGTCCATCAGGACGCCGATGAAGCCCATGGCCACGATGCCGAGCACGATCGAGACGAGCACCGAGCCGGCCCGGCCGAACACCGCCCGCGACGCGAGATAGCTGGTCAGGCCGGTGCGGAAGCCGATGATGCCGATCAGCGACGCGACCACGGCCAGCACGACGTTGCCCAGCCCGATGGCCAGCATGCCCTCGCCGAAGGTGGTGCCGGCGCCGATGACGCCGCCGACCAGGAAGCTGCTGACGCTGATGTTCCAGCCGACCTGCACCACGATCAGCTGCAGCAGCGGGCGGCGCCGGGCGGCCGGGACCGGCTCCAGCGCGTGGTCGTCCATCGTCGCGGGCAAGATCTTCCTCGGCGGCGCCGGCCGTTCGTTCGTCGGTCGTCATCCTGCCCTCCTCGTTTGGCGATTCCTCACATAGTCTTGAACCGGCTTCGTGGAGGCTATCCAGGCAGACTGGAAGAACGGCGGGTAGTTCTTGTGGACATCCCACAACGAGCACACCTTCTTCTCAGCCGTGTGACCGATTTGGCGCAAGTGCTGGTCTCCGATGTTTGGCGGCAGTTACCGGGCTATGACGAGGACCGCATGGACCTGGCCGACCTGGCCGGCGCGATCACGCCCAACATCCGTACGCTGCTGTGCTGCGTGGCCGAGCACCGCCGGCCGGCCGGTCCCGAGCTGATCACCGCGGCCGCCCTGGGCGAACGCCGCGCCATCCAGGGCGTGCCGATCGAGGCCGTGGTGACGTCGTGGCACAGGGCCGAGCGTGAGGTCTTCTCGTGGCTGGCGACCGTGGACGCGCCGCTGACCCCCGACGAGCACCGCCAGGTCACCCGCGATCTCGCCGCCGCCGTCGACCTGATGACCTCGACGTCGACCGAGGCCTACCGCCGGGCCCGTACGGAGGTGGCCGCGCACCTCGAGCAGATGGCGACCGACCTGGTGTCCCGGCTGACCGGCGGCGAGCTGCTCGACCCGCAGGTCATCGAGGAGCGGGCCAAACTGATCGGTGTGGCCGTGCAGGGCGAGCACAGAGCCTTGGCCGTACGGGGGTCCCAGTTGCTGCCGCGGGCCCAGCGCCTGGTCCTCGACGCGCTGCGCCCGATGCTGCACAGCCGCACAGTGGTCGGCACCCGCGACGACGTGGCGGTGATCGTCACGCCCGAGGTGCCCGGCCTGATCGCGGCCCTGACCCGGGTCGCCCGCAGCCCCGGCCTGCTCATCGGCGCGGGCCTGCCCCGTCCCCGCTTCGGCGAGGTGGCCGGCTCCTGCCGTGAGGCGATGGCCGCGGCCGAGGCCGGTCGCCGCGCCGGCACGACGGGGGTGGTCGAGTTCGCGGCCGTCGCCGCCGACGTGCTGCTGCTGGAGAACCCGCTCGACGCCCGGCAGGTGGTGCGCAGCGCCCTCGGCCCCCTGCTGGGCAAGCCACCGCTGGTCGAAACCTTGCGCGTCTACCTGCACAGCGGCCTGTCGACCCGGGCCACCGCGGCCGCCTTACGCCTGCACGAGAACACGGTGACCTATCGCCTGCGCCAGATCACCGACGCGTTGGGCGTCGACTCCCCGGCCGCCCTGGTGCGGGCCGACATCCTGATGGCCCTGCGTTACCGGGAGCTCTCCTGATCAGGGCCCCCAGCCGGGCGCCGGGCCGGCGGGCGTCCGCTGCAGCCGGCGTGGCCCCCACCAGGCCTTCTCGCCGAGCAGGCGCATCACCGCCGGGACGATCAGGCAGCGGATGACCAGGGCGTCGAGCAGGACGGCGGTGGCCATGCCGAGGCCCATCATCTGCAGCATGCGGTCGGGGCTCAGCACGAACGCGCCGAACACCACGATCATGATGGCGGCCGCCGCCGTGATGACGCTGCCGGTGGTGGCCAGACCCTCCCGTACGGCGTGGCCGGCGTCCCGCGTACGGGTCCACTCCTCGTGCATGCGGGAGACCAGGAAGACCTCGTAGTCCATCGACAGGCCGAACACCACGGCAAAGATGATCACCGGTACGAAGGCCTCGATCGGACCCGGTTCGGCCCACAGCCAGCCGTTCTGGAAGACCAGCACCATCACGCCGAGCGAGGCGCCGATCGAGAGCAGGTTGAGGATCGCCGCCTTGATCGCGATCGCCACCGAGCGGAACACCAGCAGGAGCAGCAGCGCCGACAAACCGACCACGGCCCCGATGAACAGCGGGAACCGCTTGTCCACGGCAGAAGCGAAGTCGACAGTGGCCGCGGTCGGGCCGCCGACCAGCACCCCGTCGGGCAGGTCGTCGCGCAGCTTCTCGACCAGGTCGGCCGTCTCGGAGTCCTGCGGCGCCGTGGCCGGGAACGCCAGGCTGGTCAGGAGCTGCCCGTCGGGCGAGGGCTGCGGGGCAGTGGCGCCGGCGACACCGGCGTAACCGCGCAGGACCCCGTACGCGGTCTGCGCCTTCTGCTCGTCACCGCCGAGTGTCACGACGACCAGCGGGCCGTTGGCGCCGGGCCCGAACGACGACGCGATCAGGTCGTACGCCTGCCGGGTGGTGCTGGACGGCGCGTCGTTGCCCTCGTCGGCGAGCCCGAGCCGCATGCCGAGCGCCGGCGCGCACAGGACGGCGAGGACGGCCACCGCGATCAGCAGCGCGGGCACGGGCCGACGCTGCACGAGGCCGGCCCAGGAACGCCAGCGACGCCCGGGAACCCGTCCGCGGCGCTCGTTGCGGGCGGCGTGCTTGCGGATGCTGCGTTCCAGCCGCCGGCCGAAGATGGTGAGCAGCGACGGCAGCAGGGTGAGCGAGGCCAGCATCGTCATGAGCACGGTCAGCGTGACGCTGAGCGCGACGCCCTCGAGCGAGCCCAGCCCGAGCGTGTACAGACCGAGCAGCGCGATCACCACGGTGGCCCCGGCGAACAGCACCGAACGGCCGGCGGTGTCCAGGGCGATCCGCCCGGCCACCTCGCGGGTGACGCCGCCCAGCAACTCCGAGCGATAGCGCGCGAAAACCAGCAGCGCGTAGTCGATGCCGACGCCCAGCCCGACGAGGATCAGCATCGGCGCCGTGTAGTCGGGGATCGTCATCACGTGCGACGCCAGCGCGACCAGGCCGAACGTGGTTCCCACGGCGAAGACCGCGGTGATCAGGGGCAGCGAGGCGGCCAGCAGCGAGCCGAACAGGAACAGCAGGATGATCAGCGCGGCGAGCATTCCAGCGCCCTCGCTCGCGCCGCCGCCCGACTCCTGGACCTCGCGGATGGCGTCGCCCGACAACTCCACGCGTAAACCGTCATGGTCGTGGGCGAGCGCGGTGTCGAGAATCGCGCGCTTGTCCTCGGCCGGGATGTAGCCCGCGGCGTCGTCGAGCACCACGGTGGCTAGCCCGACCGTGCCGTCGGGCGAGACTCCCCCCGTACGAGGGTCAGGTGGTTGAACGGCGGCCACGTGCGCGAGCCCGCGCAGGTCGGCGAGCAGCGCGTCGATGCGGGCCGACTGGGCCTCGACACCGTCGGCGGACTGCACGACCACGGTGATGCTGTCGCCCCGCTGCTGCGGGTTGTGTTTCGCGTACGCGTCCAGCAGTTGCCCGGACTCGGTGCCGGGCAGCGAGAAGTCGTTGCGGTAGTCGCTGCCCGCCGCGGCGGACCCGCCGATGATCGCGGCGAGCGCGACCACCCACAGCGCGATGGCGGCCCAGTGGTGGCGTTGTGACCAGCCCGCGAGCCGGGTCATCCGGGTGTGGCGCTCCCCGCGCGGCGCGGCAGGCGGTGACTCGGTGGTGGTCAACGGAAGGCTCCCTACATATCGTCTGCCTACGTGTAGGCAGACAACATATAGCGACGTTGTGTAGGCTGTCTACATGAAGGCCGACGCGCTCCGTGGTCACCTGGACTCGCTGATCCTCGCGACCGTCGAAGACCAGCCCCGGCACGGTTACGCGATCATCGAGGCGCTGGCCGCCCGCAGCGGCGGCGAGCTCGACCTGCCCACCGGCACGGTCTACCCGGCCCTGCGGCGGCTCGAAGCGGCCGGTTACCTGCGCAGCGACTGGTCCGACGACACCGGCCGCCGGCGTCGCACATACACCCTGTCCCGCTCCGGCCACAAACAGCTGGCCGCCGCCCGCGCCGAGTGGGACCAGTTCGCCCGCGTGGTCGGCGACGTCCTCAGACCGGCCTAAGGGTGATTCCGGATGTGGCCGGCCCGGCTGATCGGCAGGATGGCTGGGTGACCTACCTCGCGGAGCTCGACGCCGCCCTCGTCGGACCGCGGCGGGCCAAACGTGACCTGCTGCAGGAGGCCGCCGACCACCTGGAGGACGCGACCGAGGCGCTTGTCGCCGAAGGCTGGCCGGCCGGAGAGGCCAGGGCGCGCGCCGAGGCCGACTTCGGGCCGCTCGACGAGATCGCCGACGCCTATCAGACGACCCTGGCCGTGGCCTCCTCCCGGCGTACGGCCGGGATCCTGGTGCTGGCGCTGGTGTTCCAGCCGTTCCTGTGGGACAAGGGGCTGCGGCTCGCCGAGCTGGCCGCCCCCGCGCAGACGCCGGACACGTGGTGGTTCGCGTTCCTCGACGAACTGATGGAGTTCGGCGGCGCCGCGATGATCGCCGGGGCGTTCCTCGGCCTGCTCGCCACCGGCGTCGGCAACCGGCGGCGCCACGCCGGCCGCGCCCTCGCCCGCGCCACGGCGATGTTCACCCTGGTCAGCTCGGTGGTCCTGCCGACGCTGGCCGCGGGCATGATCGTCGGTGCGGGGCTCGGCGCGAGGATCTGGGTGCTGCTGGCGTTCCTGCTGTTGCTGCCGCTGGCGGTGGCGTCGGCCAGCGCTTGGCGAACCCTGGGCGCGACCGCACAACGGACCGGGGACGGGCTGCGGCGGGAGGCGCAAGAAGCCCGGCACGCCGGCGTCCTCAGCTGACTCCAGGGCCGCGTCTTCCCGTTGGCTCCTGGCCCGGGGTCTTTCGTTCGACTTCTGGCCCCGGTGCCCTTCGGTCGGCTTCTTGCCTGGCGTTTTTCGGTTGCCTTCTGGGCCGGGGTCTTTCGTTCGACTTCTGGCCCCGGCGCCCTTCGGTCGGCTTCTTTCCTGGCGTTCTCGGTTGGCTTCGTGCCCGCCGTCTTTCGGTTGGCTTCTTGGCCGGCTCAGGCCCGGCGGGCGTCGCGGATCGGCACGCTCGTGCCTGTCCTGGACGCCGCCGCCGGGTCCGGCCGGGGAGCGGTGCTCCCGGGGGTGCGCGCTACTTCTGGGCGGACAGCCACTCGCGGAACGTCGTGGTTGCGATCACCGCGTCGGCCGGGGTGGTCAGGACGTCACCGGGGACGACGGCGAACATTCCGGCCGCCGGGTCGGTCACCACCGTACGGGGATCGCCGGTGGCCTGCAGCGCGATGCGGCCCAGCTCGTCCAGCGTGAACACCTCGGGACCGCCGACGTTGCGGACACCCAGCAGCGGTTCGCCGGCGCTCACCTGGGCCACGGCCCGCGCGATGTCGGCCGACGCCAGCGGCTGCACCGGCGTGGCGGGAAGGCGTACGGTGTCACCCTCGGTGGTCCAGGAGAGCACGGACTTCACGAACTCGAAGAACTGGGTCGCGCGCACGATCGACCACGGGATCGGGCCGGCCTTGAGCACGTCCTCCTGCAGCACCTTGGCCTTGTAGTAGTCCAGCGCGGGCACCTGGTCGACGCCGACGATCGACAGGATGACGGCGTGCCCGACCCCCTGACGCTGCGCGGCGGCGAGCATGTTGTCCATCGTCTGCTGGAAGAACGCCGGCGACTTCTCGTCGAAGGTCGGGGAATTGGTCAGGTTCACCACCACCTCGGCGCCCTTGAGGCCCGCGTCGAGCCCCTCACCGGTGAGCAGGTCGACGCCGCTCGACGGGGACAGCGGCTCCGCGTCGTGGCCATGTTCACCCAGCAGCTTGACGACCTGCGAACCGATCAGCCCGGTACCGCCCAGCACGGCGATCTTCATCTCCATCACACCCTTCGTGTTCTGCCTCGGTCACCCATTTCGACCGGGCAGCCCTCCCGGGTGTGACAGCCCTACACGTCCTTCTTCATGCGGCGGCGTTTGTCCCGTACGTGGAAAACCGCCTTCTTGCCCGGACCGAGGTCACGTCGTTCCAGGTCGAAGAGGGTGATCGCGCCGATCAGATCGCTCAGCTTGCTGAACCCGTACGTGCGCGAGTCGAAATCCGGGCTCTGGTTGGTCAGGATCTGGCCGACGTGCGACAACGTGGCCCAGCCGTCGTCGTCGGAGGCCGCCTCGACGGCGTTGCGCAGCTGATTGACCAGGGCCGAGTTGCTGCGCGCGCTCAGCTGCACGGGCTCGGACGGGGTCGGGCCGGTCAGGTTCTCGGTGTAGATGAACTTGTCGCACGCCGCGACGAACGACTTGGGTGTCTTGCGTTCGCCGAAGCCGTAGACGGTCAGCCCCGACTCCCGGATACGCGACGCGAGCCGGGTGAAGTCGCTGTCGCTGGACAGGATGCAGAACCCGTCGAACCGCCCCGTGTAGAGCAGATCCATCGCATCAATGATCATCGCCGAGTCGGTCGAGTTCTTCCGGTTCGTGTACGCGAACTGCTGCATCGGCTGGATCGACTGCTCGAGCAGCTCATCCTTCCAGCCCTTCAGGTTGGGCCCGGTCCAGTCCCCGTACGCCCGCTTGACATGCGCGGTGCCGTACTTGGCGATCTCGGCCAGCAACGCCTCGATGATCCGCGCCTGCGCGTTGTCGGCATCAATGAGCACCGCCAGCTTCGCGTCGTTGTCGGCTGCCACTTCAAGCTCCTCCGGCCGGTTTCCCGCCAGCGTACGGCCTGGCTGCCCCGGCCGGCCGCTCGCCATGGCGCGCCGGTCGCTGATCGGCCTGACCGTGCCCGCCCCCGGCGGCCGAAGCGCGCCTTGCACATGGGAAGCCGGCAGCATCGGCCGACCGGACGACCGCCCGAGCTTTGCCGCGCGGCCCCCCGGGGCGCAGGACGCATCAGTCGTCGACGAAGGTCCACATCAGAGAATTGTCGCCCTCAACGCAGAGAGACGTGTCGTAGGCATACACCTGCGCACCGATCTGCTCAGACTTGTTGTACATGCGCAGACATTTCCCGGTGGCCGTGTTGACGATGCGCTTGGTCTGGTCAAGATTGTTATTGATGATCCGCCAGCTCTGGAACGGCAGCGAGGTGGAGCTTCTTTCATATGCGATGACCGGCCGGTTGATCCAATCGACGCTGTTGCTCACCGTCAATGCGTACCATTTCGACGTTGCGCCGTTGACGAGCTGGGCATATCCGTGGCCGTCGGAGATCTGATGCCACTCGGACAAGCTGCTGTTGCTGCCTTTGACGTCCTGAAGGACGGCGACGCCACTCTCCGTGGTATTGGGCTTGAGGAGAAGGCCGCTGCGGACATTCTTGATTCGAAACCAGCCGTCATCCTGAGTCTGTGCGGATACGTCAGTCTTGGCCTGTGCGGCTCCGCCCGGGATCAGGGCAAGAGCGCAGGCGATTACAGTGACGGCGGCGGGCAGAATCCTTCGTGAGGACAAACGAACGCTCCATCTCGCGTAACGATCATGTGCGGAGAGTATCTTCAATGTCACGGCCATCCGTCAATACCTGTGCCACGCCGGATCCTGTTCCAGGATCTCCTCATGACCGTTCGTCCAGGAGTCCCGGTTGCCGCGGACCTCGGGCATTTCCGAGTTCCGCACCGAAATATTCATTGAGCCTTTTCCAGCCTGACCTTGCAGGTGAGGCCTGGTCGGCAGGGGCGCTGATCGAAGAGGCGAGGCTCCAGGTAGGACAGCAAATCGTCCACAACCCGATGCCCCGACCCGGAGTCTCGCCATGCTCTCCTACCTGCCACGATCACCTTGTCCAGCCGGACCCTGAACCACCTCGCCGACCGCATCCGCATCCGCCGCCAGCAGCGCAAATCCCGATGGGCCGGCTGACCCCGGGCCGGCCGGCCCTGCTCGCCCTGGCCCATCTGCGCAACGGCGACCCCGCACCCGGATGAGTCGGCCCGAACTACGACCGGAGAACCCAGGAGACCGTGCCCACCACCGCGACAGGCGGCCCGCCGGCACGCCCAGGCCCCAATCATCAGCAACACGGCTCGATCAAGTGACCTGATCTCACCAAGATCCGGATAGACATTTGTGTTCGTAGTGAGTCAGGTGCAATGCGGCGGCGACGATGCCGCCGATCCGGCGCGCGCTGACGGTGGTGTGACGCAGTTTTCCAGCGGCCGATCAGAATCGCGAACCCGCGTTCGCCCTGGCGGCGCGGATCGCGTAGCAGCCGGTTGTCGACGGCGAGAGGTTTGCCTGACCGGTGTCTTGATGCCGTGGCCTGTGTTTCGTAACCGGAGTCGGCCATGGCGATAGGCCGGGTTCGGCGGCAGCCCAGTTCAGCGCGGCGGTGACGCGGAGGTCGCGGGCGCAGCCGGTGTCATGCAGATGGCCGGGCATCGCAGCGGAGGTTCCAGATGGGAAGTCCGTCCGGGCGCATGACGGCTTGGATATTCGCGCCGAAGTCGCGGTGCTTTCCGGAGAGCCAGGCGTCGATGGTTTCGCGGCTCTTCGCATTTGAGGGTGTAGCGGGGTTTCCAGAACGAGGCAGCAAGCTCCTCGGATCGTGACGTCCGATTCTCGCGAGTGTTTGCAGCAGGTGGCTGATGTGCTTCTTCGTGCGGCACCCGGCGGGGTCGCGATGGCGTCTACGGAGGAGTTCTGACCATGAAGATTGCGCTCGTCACCGGTGCCAACAAGGGCATCGGCCTGGCAACCGCTCGTCGGCTGGCGCGCGAATGCGGCCACGTCATCGTCGCCGCGCGCAACACGGAGGCCGGCCGGCAAGCCGCCGACCGGCTGTCTCGCGAGGGCTTCTCCGTCAGCAACGTGACCATGGACGTAACCAATGCCGCCTCGGTACGCGCCGCGGCTGCCGAGGTGTCGGAACGGTTCGGGCATCTCGACGTGTTGGTCAACAACGCTGGAATCCTGCCCGAGGCAACCCACGCTGACCCGAAGGAAGCACTCGACCTGGCGATGTTCGAACAGACCTATGCGACGAACGTCTTCGGCCCGGTCGCTGTGATCGAGGCATTCCTGCCACTGATCCGCAAGAGCTCGGCTGGCCGGATCGTGAACGTCTCCAGCGCGATGGGATCCCTGGCGCATCAGACCGACCCCAACTCCCCGTGGCATTCCATGGTCGTGCCGGCCTACCAGTCCTCCAAGGCGGCGCTGAACGCCATCACGATCGTGCTGGCCAAGGCCCTGGCAGACACTCCGATCAAGGTGACCTCAGTGTGTCCGGGCTTCGTGCGGACCGACCTCACCCCCGCCAACAAGGAGCAGGCGCCCACCACACCCGAGGAAGCTGCTGAGGTGATCGTCCAAGCCGCGGCCCTGTCCTCCGACGGCGCCACGGGGACGTTCGTCGACGTCAACGGGACAGTGAGCTGGTAAGCCCGCGCCATCAGGCCGCGTCACCATCCGAAGCCGCTGTCTGGAGCAACCATCGACGGACAGCTCGGTGGTCCTGATCTGACATCGTTCTGCCGGCTCAACGAACTCGGCCTCGAAGCCATCGGACAGCGCTTCGAGGCCGATCGCGGGCCGCGCCGACGACACTCCACTCCGTGGTCGAGAACGGCCCGCTGCCACTGATGAACGGTCCTCTCCTCGCGGGGCGTCTGGCCGGGTTCCTCGGCCTCGGCGCTCGGCCGGGTTCCTCGGCCTCGGCGTTCGGCGGCGAGTAGCCGGCCGACGTACTGCACGAGTTCCCTGGGGACGTCGATCATGGCACGATCAGCGATCCCGCGGACTCCTCACCGTGTAGGTGATCTTGTGGTGAGAACTACCCACCGAGGGCTCCGCGTTCCTTTCCGGAGCCGTCCGATCTCGGTGTCGTGCCAAATCGGGATTTTTGTGTCGCTAGGATCGGCTCAGGGGTCGGGTCAACACCCGCGAATCATCAAGGTCAGCCGTCGAATCCCCCGTGGTGGCGCCTTTCTCGGCCGGTCGTGGATTTGTCGTTCTTTTTGCACGGTCCGCACATCCCTCAGGAGCCGGAAATGGCATGATCAAATGCTTACAACGCGTGCGACGGGTTCGAAACAATAGAGGTATGCCGCAGTTGTCGTTGTTCAGCCGGGCGGAAATATCGTCGATGCGGGATCGGACGCGCCGACGTAATTACTCCCCGTCGACTGACGAATTCCGCCGCGAGCATGCACGTCGTCGTGAGTGGGGTCTCCGGCAGCGTCATGCTCGGAAGTTGCCTGGCTCCGTCAGCAGGGCGGCGGAACTCTGCTCGGCGTGGGGTGGGCGCCATACGGCCTGGAAGCGGTGGTGCTGGGCGAGGCCGCACATAAGGGCCACGCTTCCGTGCGGCGTGGGTCCCCAGGCCGTGGGCAGTCCGCGGGTGAGGCTCGCCGACCCGACCCCGTACGCACGGCCGTGGCTGGTCGGCCGGCTCTTGGGGAATCCCGGTCACCGAGTCCACACGCACCCGGGCCGGCTTCGCCTGCACATGGGGTCGGCGGACAGGGGACTGGAACCGAGACTCATGAACGCGGGCCTGCGCCCACAGCCGAGACCCGCGGAGAAGGGCCCGCGCCCGACGCCTCCTCACGTCGTCGCGCCCGCGAGAACGCGATCAAACGACGGGGATCTGCGCGCGGCGACGGCAGCCGGGAATGCGGGATCACGTCCGCGGTCGGTCCGGTCGTCACCGAAGCCTGCGGGCAGGAGTTCGCGCCTGCGCCGAGGACCCGCTGGCTGCCCGCCGTCCGTGGGCAGGAATCGGCGCCGGCGGCAGTGATCCATGGGCTGAAGTTCGCTGGCAGGTCAGATGTTCAGGGCCGGAAGCTCACACCGGCAGCCCAGCTTCGCAGGGTCGTTCATGTCGCTCCCGACTTGCGCGGACCGCGAGCCTGCGGCGGGCGCCCTTCGAAGCGCCCTGAGCGATCCCGCTGGAGGGCTGTCGCGATCGTGCGGGACGGCCACCGGCACGTGCCCGGCGGCCCTGCTGGCCGAGCTGACCGACCGGCTGGCCGCCCGCGAGTGCAGTCCACATCGGTGGGAAGACGTCTGCGCGGCATCAACTTGCGCTGGCCGAGTCCGTGTCAGCCGACGAGATCCGGCGGCGCGATGGTTCTTCCGAGGGACAGTCCCGCGCTCAGGGCAGGGGCTCACAAGGGCGCTGCGCCCGTTACCTCGACGGCAACGGTCTGGTGTCCGCGCTTCTTCGGCAGGCTCTGGCGCACGTACGCGCGATCGGTGCCGACGCGCAACGGCGAATGTGCGGGCAGGGGTCCCCCCCCCGGGTCGCTGCGCCTGCCACGCGCCCCGCGCAGGAACGAGCCGCGGCTGGTTGCCGAGCACGAACCGCGGGTGGATTGCGTCGTCGACCGTGACCAGGCCGGGCACCCGGATCAGCGCGTCGGCCACCAACGGGGTTGCTGTTTTGCGACGGTCACGGTGAATCTCGATGCCGTTTCCGGGCGACGGCCGGGTGCTGCTCATAATGTCGTGGGCAAGGCCGGAGAAGGTCACTCGCTTCGAGGTGCCTCGACTTTCGGCCTGGGTCGTGAATAGTTGCCGGTGGCGGGTTCGCTCGGCGTGCTCGAACAGGTTTTGACGTCGCATTTCACCTTTGCGGAATGGATTGAATCGGATGGTTTCGGCTCGTCCACCCTACGAGGAGGCTTCGTGCTGGAGCCGCCGATCTGGCTGTGCCCAGCGGCGACGGCGTGACGGGTGCGGTGAGGAGTTGGTCCCCCAAACCCCCGGCCAGGAAAGCCCCGACAGTGCCCTCAGGATCCGGTGCGGGTAGCCGCTGGCGCTGCTGTAACACGGCGGCGGGAACGGGTCGGCGGGACGCGCCGGAAGGTCGGGCTGGGAGGTCGGGCTGAGGTCGGGCTGGGGGGCCGGGCTGGACGCGAAGCTGCCGCGAGCAGGACGGCTGGGGTGGGGGTGGAGTCATCGCAGTCGGCGGGGACGCGCCGGTGGGATGGCGGGGCTACGACTCGACGCATGGAGAGAGCAGCACTGTCGGTGTTTTGGTTGCGACGAAACCCGGGGCGAAAGTCAGGCGCAGGCCCGGCGGGTGGGTGTCGTGCTCGGGGTGCGCCACGGCCGGAGCCCGCGCTGCGGCCTGGTGTTTCGCGTAGGTCGCGAGGGAGCTTGGGGGCTGGCGTAGTGCGGTTGTGGGAGGCGATGTCGCGTATGGGATAGGGGTTGTATCGGCGCCACGGCCGGGGCCCGCGCTGCGGCCTGGTGTTTCGCGTAGGTCGCGAGGGAGCTTGGGGGCTGGCTTGGTGTGGTTGTGGGAGGGGATGTCGCGTATGGGATAGGGGTTGTATCGGCGCCACGGCCGGGGCCCGCGCTGCGGCCTGGTGTTTCGCGCAGGTCGCGAGGGAGCTTGGGGGCTGGCGTGGTGCGGTTGTGGGTGGCGATGTCGCGTACGGGATAGGGGTTGGTTCGGGGAACAAGGGGGACGGTGGGGTATCGAGCGGGGGCTCTACAGTGAGGCCATGCCCACGCGTCAGGACCAGCTTCACTCCTATCAGTACGCGATGCAGCGTGTGGTGGCGGCGTTGGTCAACCGGGATCCGGATCCGGCGCGGTCGCCCATGCGGCGGGCGGGGACGACGGCGCTGATCAGTTTGCTGATTGCCGCTCTGGCGGTGGGGGCGACGGCGATCTACGGGATTGTGACCGGGAACGGGAACACCAGTCCGCGCGATTCCAGCGTGATTCTGCAGGAGAAGGGGACGGGCGCGCAGTTCGTCTATCTCAAGGCGGACAGCCGCCTGCATCCGGTGCTCAATTACACGTCGGGGCTTCTGCTGGCGGAGGGGTCGCCGGCCGCGGTGAAGGGGATTTCGGCGCGGAAGCTGGCCGATGTGCCGCTGGGGCCGGCGCTCGGTATTCCGGGGGCGCCCGATTCGCTGCCGGAGAAGTCGGCGCTGCTCGACGGGTCGTGGTCGGTGTGCACGCAGCGTGAGGATGCGGGGCTGCGGTCGACCGTGCTGGTGGGCACCACGCCGGGTGGTGGGCGGCTTGCCTCGGCGAAGCGGGAGGCGTTGCTGGTGAGCGAGCCGAACGGGCGGGTGTCGCTGATCGACGGGAACCGCAAGTTCAGCATCCCGCCGGGCGCGGAGTTGCGTACTCAGCGCGCACTCGGCTACAACGCGCAGACGCCGTGGCCGGTCACGACGGCGTGGATCAACGCGATTCCGAGCGGGCCCGACCTGGCCGCGCCGCGGTTGCCGGACGGGGACGACCGGTCGCCGGTGCCGGGGCTCGAGATCGGTCGGGTGATCACCGATGTGGGGCGTACGCAGTTCGCGGTGCTGCTGTCGGACGGGGTGGCCGCCGTGACGCCGTTCCAGGCGAAGCTCCTGCAGGCTGTTCCGGGCGCAGAGTCGGAGGTGCCGGTGGACAACTTCGTCGACCTGCGGCCCTCGCGGACCCGGATCACCGACGCGGGCCAGGCCGGTGGGCTGCCGGCGACCGTCCCGGCGCTGGCCGACGGCACCCCGCAGCGCGCGTGCGTGACGCTGCCCATCCGCGACGCGGCACGCGACGGTGTCCGCATCGACCCGGACATTCCCGACGGTACGGCGGTGCCGCCGGTGGCCGTGCAGGGGCAGGTTCGCGCCGATGCGGTGTACGTGCCGCGCGGCCGGGGAGCGGTGGTCGGTTCACTGCCCAATCCGGACTCGTCGCGGCTCGGCACGATCGGGATCGTCACCGACACCGGCACGATGTTCCCGCTGGCCCGCCCGGAACTGCTGGCGAAACTGGGGTACGGCAAGGTGAAGCCGGTCGCGGTGCCCAGCGAGATCGTGAGCCTGCTCGTGCCGGGACCGTCACTCGACCCGGAAAGGGCGCAGCGGCCGGCGGCGACCGGCGGAACCGAAAGCACGCCGACCGGCTGACGTCACGTCCACCAGCCGAACGCTCACCACAAGTCACCGTCAAGGTGGTCGACGGCCGCGCGGCCGTGCCCGAGGATGACCGGCATGGTGTTCGCGGTCGTCATCGGGCTCGTCGGGGTGTTCGTGCTCTACCGGGGCGTACGGGAATGGCTGCACCTGCGCCGCCTGCGCACCGAGGGTCGTGCGGCCGCCGGCACTGTGACCGGCCACGAGACCCGGGCCGGCGGCAGCCGCGCGGTGATCGTCGCCTACACCGACGAGCTGGGCACCCCGCGCCAGTTGACGAGCAACCTGTCGTCCGCGGTCCCGACCATGCCGATCGGCTCGCCGGTGACCGTCCGCTACCTGGCCGGTGACCCGGCGAGCGCCTTCCTCGACGAGCGCCGCGAGAACGTCCGCAGCGTCCTCTTCTACGTCATCCTGGGCCTGGGCTTCACCGCGGCCGGTCTGTCCCTGGCGCTCAGGGATTAGTCGCGGCGGTGCCAGCGGGTCAGCTTGGCCGGGTTGAGGACGAGCCAGAGCGCGGTGATCCCGGTCGGGGAGCAGTCGGCGGCCACAACGGCAAAGGCGGTCCGGCCGTACGAGCGAACCACGACGCCCGGTTCGCCGTTGACGCTCTCGACCGTCAGCGAGCCACGCCCCAGCAGCCCGGACAGGAGCGCCGCCACCTCCCCTGCGCCGCGCACCGGCGCCGCCGGGACGTCGACCACCCCGCCGCCGTCGCAGACAGCGATCACGTCGGCGGCCAGGCATGCCTCGACGGCGGTGACGTCGGAGCGGGAGCACGCGCGGGCAAGCCGGCGAACGGGGTGCATGCCCGTGGGGCCAAGGGTCAGCCGCGCGCACGGGCCGGGGCAGCGGCCGGGGCTGGTTCGCCGCCGGTTTCGAAGGCCCGGCGCGGGTTCTGCACCGAGGCGAGCGAGACGATGTCGCGGCCGAAGAACAGCGCGGTCGCCCACACGGCTGCCACCCGCACCTTGCGCTCCCAGGTGGGCACGGCCAGGACGTGGTAGCCGCGGTGCATCAGCCAGGCCGGGAAACCCTTGATCACGACGCGGCGCCATTGGAAGATGCCACGGCCCAGGCCGAGCGTCGCGACGGTGCCCAGGCTGTGATGCACGTACGGCTTCGGTTCACGCCCCCGCAGCACGGCGACGATGTTCTTTGCCAGCAGCCGTCCCTGCCGTACGGCGTGCTGCGCGTTCGGCACGGTCGCCGCGCCGGGCCGGGCGATGGTCAGGTCGGGCACGGAGGCGTCGTCGCCCGCGGCCCACGCGTCCGCCACCGGCGCCGTGTCCGTCCCGATGCGCAGGTCAGCCCGTACGACCACCTGGCCGCGCTCGTCGATCGGCAGGTCGGTGTGGTTGTGGACCAGCGGGTTGGCGCCGTTGCCGGCCGTCCACACGATCAGCTCCGAGTCCCACTCCTCGCCCGTCGACAGCACGACGTGACCGTTCACGGCCGAGCGCAGCTGCGCGTTCAGGTGGACCGTCCCGCCGCGCCGGGTCAGGTGCCGCACCACCCATCGGCCCGGTTCCTCGGTCACCTCCGGCAGGATGCGGCCGCGCGCCTCGACCAGATGGAAATTGAGCTCCGCCGGCGACAGGGCGGGATACTTGCGTACGAGGGAATGGGCCAGCGACATGAGCTCGCCGAAACCCTCGACCCCGGAGAAGCCGCCGCCGACGAATGTGAAGGTCAGCAGGCGGCGCCGTTGCGGTGCGGGCAGGACGGCGGCCTGGTCGAAAGCCGTCAGCAACCGGTCGCGGATGGCCACCGCCTCTTCCACGTGTTTCATCCCGATCGCGCTGTCGGCCACCCCGGGAACTGCCAGTTTGCGGGTCACCGCCCCGGCGGTCACGACCAGGACGTCGTACGGAACGGGGAATTCCTCGCCCACGGCGGGCCGGACCGTCACCGTACGGTGCTCGTGGTCGATTTTTGTGACGCTGCCGTTGACCAGCTCCGTCGTGCGCAGGTGCCGCCGCAACGAAACAGCGGCGTGCCGGGCTTCGACGGAACCGGCCACCACCTCGGGCAGGAACGGCTGATAGGTCATGTAGGGGCGGGGGTCGACGACAACGACCCGGGCCTCACCGCGGCGCAGCCGCTTCTCCAGGCCCCACGCCGTGTAGAAGCCGGCATAGCCCCCGCCCACCACCAGAATTGTTCGCATTGTGCCCTCCCGATGAGCTGGACCGGGTGGGCCTCGGTTCTGTGACAGCTTTCAGCGGACGGCGGCGATTTTTTCCTGGTTCATCATCCAGAGCAGCCGGTCGATGCCGTCGCCGGAGGCCTCGAGCGCCAGCACGGCCTTGACCTCGTCGCCGTGCTCCAGCACCGCGGCCGGCCGCCCGTTGAGCACGACGAACCTCGGCTCGACCCCGTCCCACCAGAACGGCGAGAACGCGGCGATGAACTTGGCGACCCTTTCCGCGCCGACGACGATCCGGCGGGCCGCGTGCTTGGCGCCGTTGCCGTCGGTGATGCTGGCGACGTCGGCGGCGAACAGTTTCTCCAGCCCGGCCAGATCCCCGGACCGGGCCGCCGTGATGAAAGTGGTCAGCAATTCCCGCTGCGCCGACGGCGACACCGGCGCTTTGCGTTGCCCGGCCACGTGTTTGCGGGCGCGGGACACCCACTGCCGGACGGCGGGCTCGTTGCTCCGCAGAATGTCGGCGATCTGCCCGTACGGGTAGTCGAAGGCCTCCCGCAGCACGTAGGCGGCCCGTTCGGTGGGTGTCAGCTTCTCCAGGAGCATGAGGACGGCGAATTCGAGCGCGTTGCCGGTTTCCGCGCCCAGATAAGGGTCGGCGCTGGTGTCGACGGGTTCGGGCAGCCACGGACCGATGTACGTCTCCCGGCGTACCCGGGCCGACTGCAGGTTGTTGATGGCGAGGCGGGTCGTGGTGGTCGCCAGGAAAGCGCCGGGATTCTCCACGGTGTCACGGTCGTACGCCTGCCAGCGCAGCCACACGTCCTGCACGAGGTCCTCGGCCTCGGTGGCGCTGCCGAGCATGCGATAGGCGATCCCGAAAAGGCGCGGCCGCACCTCCGTGAAGACCCGCGCAGCCTCGTTCAGATCGCCCAGACCCATGATGCCCGCCCCCTCCCGGCCACTCATCCTGACACGCGAGCAGCGGAAAGCCAGTGACGAGCGCCTCTGTCACGGGCCGGCGCGAGATCGGTGCGCGAAGTGGCCGGCGGGTCGCACGCGCTGAGCGTCTCGCAGCCCCCGGCCGTGGCCGTGGCCGATCCTGGACGCCGTTGCCGCTGCCTGAACCGGGCGCGGCGGGTAGGGTCGCCGGGATGAGCAGCTGGGTCGGCCACGCCGTCTGGTGGCACGTGTATCCGCTCGGCTTCGGGCGCCTCGACAAGATCGCCGGGTGGTTGGACTACGAGGTCGAGCTGGGGGCCAACGGCCTGCAGCTCGGCCCCCTCTTCGCGTCCGAGACGCACGGCTACGACACGATCGACCACTTCCGGGTCGACCCGCGGCTCGGCGACGACGCGGACTTCGACGCCTTGATCGCGGCGGCCCGGCAACGCGGCGTACGGGTGTTGCTGGACGGTGTGTTCAACCACGTCGGGCGCGGATTCCAGGCGCCGGCGCACTGGTTCACCGGCGGCAGCTTCGAGGGCCACGACAGCCTGCGCGAGCTCGACCACACGCAACCCGAGGTCCTTGACCACGTCGTACGGGTGATGGACCACTGGCTTTCGCGCGGGGCTGACGGCTGGCGGCTCGACGCGGCGTACGCGGTCGATCCGAAGTTCTGGAAGGCCGCGCTCGACCGGGTGCGCCCGCTGCACCCCGACGCCTGGTTCGTCGGCGAGGTCATCCACGGCGACTACGCGGCGGTCCTGCGCGACTCGGGGCTCGACGCGATCACCCAGTACGAGTTGTGGAAGGCGATCTGGAGCAGCCTCAACGACGGCAACTTCTATGAGCTGGCGCACGCGCTGCAACGGCACGGTGAGCTGCTGCCGGCCGGGCTGCCGATGACGTTCCTCGGCAACCACGACGTCACCCGGATCGCCAGCAAGCTCGACGACCCGCGGCACCTCGGCCACGCGGTCGCGATCCTGTGCACGGTGGCGGGGGTGCCGAGCATCTACTACGGCGACGAGCAGGCTTTCCGCGGCGTCAAGGAGGAACGCGAGGGCGGCGACGACGAGATCCGCCCCGCCTTCCCCGGCTCGCCGTCCGAGCTGTCCCCGCTCGGGTGGCCGACCTATCGCCTGCACGAGAGGCTGATCGGGTTACGGCGCAGGCACCCCGAGATCACGTACGCGGTGACGACCGCGACCCACCTCACCAACACTGCCGCCGCCTTCACGTCGGGGCCGGTCACGCTGCTGCTCAACGTGGCGGACAGCGACTACCGCTTCCCGGACGTGCCGCCGGAGGCGCAGGTGCTCGAGTCGTCGTCGCCCGTCTCCGGCGACCCCGCTGTCGTTCCGGCTCATGGATGGTCGGTGGTGACGCGCTGAATCCGTCGGGCCGAGGTTTCGTCACGCCCGGACCATCGAAGAACCGGCCCCTGTTCGTGCTCGTCAGACCTGCTGGGCCGCGGCCTCGTCGGTCGCGGCCCACGAGGCCAGCAGCGTCAGATTGCTCGCCGTCGCGGAACCCGGCTCGGCCGAGAAGATGGTGAGGGTCAGTTCAGGGTCGGCGCGCAGATCCATGCTCTCGTACGCCAGCTCCAGTTCCCCCACCACGTGATGCCGGAAGTGCTTGACCCCCGTCCCGTGAATGCGGACGTTGTGGGCCGCCCAGCGCCGCCGGAAGTCGTCGCTGCGGGTGGACAGCTCGCCGACCAGATCGTGCAGGCCCTTGTTGTGCGGGTCCTTGCCGGCCGCCGTCCGCAGGTTGGCCACCAGCATGTCGGCCGCCAGGTTCCAGTCGGGATAGAACCGGTGCGCCGCGTTGTCGAGGAACGTGAACCGCCCCAGGTTCGGGACGCCGCCCGCCCCGGCGAAGGCGTCGGCGTACATGGCCCGGCCCAGCAGGTTCGCCGCCACCAGGTCCTGCTGCAGGTTGCCCACGATCGCGGGGCTGGTGATCGCGTCGAGCGACCACCGCAGGCTGGGCCGCACCGCCGACGGTTTCGGACGCCGGCTTGGACGCAGCAGCGCCGCGCTGCCGTTGGCCGCGTGTGCCAGCCGGACGAGATGGGCCCTTTCCGCCTCGTCGAGCTGCAACGCCCGCGCTATCGCATCGAGCACGCCCGACGACACCCCGGCCAGCGAACCGCGTTCCAGCTTCGCGTAGTACTCCACGCTCATCCCGGCCAGCGCGGCCACCTCACTGCGCCGCAGCCCCGGCACGCGCCGCTGCCCGGTCACCGGCAGCCCCGCCCGCTCCGGTGTGATCTTCGCCCGGCGGGTGGTGAGAAAATCGCGTACCTCGGCTCGGTTGTCCACGCCCCCGACGGTACGACGCGGCGGCCGCGGCTGAGATGTACTACCAGTACACCCATCGGCGGTGACTTCCCCGGGCCCCGGGGAAGGGAGTGTGCTTGGCACTGCCGTCACCACCGGACCAACGGAGAGACACACATGTTCAGCGTCAACGCCATTGCCGCGACCTCGGCCACCGAGCCGCTGGCGCGCACCACGATCGAGCGCCGCGAGGTGGGCCCTCGCGACGTGCTCATCGAGATCCGGTACGCGGGGATCTGCCACTCCGACATCCACACCGTGCGCGGCGAGTGGGGCGAGGTGGCGTACCCGCTGACCGTCGGGCACGAGATCGTCGGCGAGGTCACCGAGGTGGGCGCCGAGGTCACCAAGCACGCCGTGGGCGACCGGGTCGGCGTCGGCTGCATGGTCAACTCGTGCCGGGAGTGCGACAACTGCCGCGCCGGGCAGGAGCAGTACTGCCTCGACGGCGCCACGGGCACCTACGCCGCCGTCGACCGGGACGGCACGATCACCCAGGGCGGGTACTCGACGCACGTCGTCGTCGACCAGGACTTCGTGCTGCGGGTGCCGGAGAGCATCCCGTACGAGGCTGCTGCGCCCCTGCTGTGCGCGGGCATCACCACCTATTCGCCGCTCGCGCACTGGAACGCCGGGCCGGGCAAGAAGGTCGCGGTTGTCGGCATGGGCGGGCTCGGGCACATGGCGGTCAAGATCGCCGTGGCCATGGGCGCCGACGTGACCGTGCTGTCGCAGACCCTCGGCAAGAAGGACGACGGCCTCGCGTTCGGGGCGTCGGACTACTACGCCACCGGCGACCCGGCGACGTTCGAAGCCCTGCGCAACAGCTTCGACCTGATCATCAACACGGTCAGCGTCCCCATCGACATGGCCGCCTACCTGGGGCTGCTGCGCCTCGACGGCACCCTGGTCAGTGTGGGCGCCCCGCCCGAGCCGCTCGCGGTGCCGGTGTTCTCGCTGTTCAACAACCGCCGCAGCTTCGCCGGCTCCAGCATCGGCGGCATCGGCGAGACCCAGGAGATGCTCGACTTCTGCGCCGAGCGCGGCATCGTCCCGCAGGTCGAGCTGATCGGGGCCGACGAGGTGAACGACGCCTACGAGCGGGTCCTGAAGTCCGACGTCCGCTACCGCTTCGTCATCGACGTCGCCACCCTGCGGCGCTGACGGTCAGAGCGGAGCGCCGCCCAGCTGGTCGAAGATCTGCTGCACGATCGCCCGGATGTGCTCCTCGTCGCTCTTGCCCTTCTGGGACTCGAGCGGCGTGGGGCAGTCCGGGCGCTCGGTCACGCAATAGACCCAGTGCCGCTCGTCGTGGCCGATCTGGGCGGGCCGGTTCCCGGGCCTGCGGCAGTCCGAGGCCACCGTGCTGTAGACGCGGTCGACCGTGCACAGCGGCTTGTCGCCGACCAGCACGAAGAACACCTGGACGCCGTTGGCCCGGTAGCGCCGGATGCTCTCGGCGGCGCTTCTCTGCTCCTCTGCGGTGCCGGCCCCCGCCTGCTCGCCGTCGGTGATCACGATGACGGCCTGCTTGCGGGGGTTGTCGGCGTTGACGCCGACCTCGTCCCGGACGAGGTCGGCGGTCTCGCGGACGGCCTGGATCACCGGGCTGGAACCGCCCAGGTTCGCCACCTCGGGGACGGCCAGCTTCTTCGGGTCGGAGAAACCGGGGGCCGACAGGGGGCCGAACACCGCGCCGCGTCCGGCCGGGAAACCGTAGAACGCCACCCGGTCGGTCTCGGTCAGGCTGTCCAGCGCCACCGAGATCGCCTCGGTGATCTCGGCCTTGTGGGGCTCGGTCGAGCCCGACTGGTCGATCGTGATGGCCAGGCTGATCCGTTTGCGCAGGGTCTCGCGCCAGCGCTCCAGGACCGCCGCGACGACCTTGCCGTCACGCGCGGTCAGTGGATGCTCCGTGCCGGTGGGGTCGAAACCGGCCCGGTCGAACTGCTTCTGCCACCCGTCGCTGACCAGCGTCCGGTGCAGGGCGGTGGCCAGCCGTTTCCGGCGGTCGTCGAGGCCGGGCCGGATCAGGAACGGGTGGTCGAGGGTCGGATCGGGACCGGCCAGGTCCACGCCTCGGTAGTGCTGAGCGAGATGCGGGAAGCCCTTGTAGACGGCCTCCTCGACGATCATCGCGGTGGGCAGCGTGGCGGTGTCGACCGGTGGCTGGAACGAGCTCAGGAACTCGACGATCTCGCCCGGGTAGGAGGCGACCGACCTTTCCAGCGGCGCGGCGTAGGTGTCGAGCTTCCCGGCCCGTACGTCGTCGGCCGAGATGCCGCTGCCGCCGCCCGCCGCCGCCTCGAAGGCCAGGATCGTGGTCATCGCGCCGGAGGTCGAGTTGAGCGCGTTCTCCTTGACCAGGTCGAGCTCGCCGGCTCGGGCCCGCTCGGCCAGGGCCTTCCAGCCGACCGAGCTCGCGCTGCCCAGGGAGGTCGCCAGCGGGGTGCCGGACTTGACGTACAGCCGCATCCGGCTCGTCGTGACCGAGCCCAGGCTGTCGTCGTAGCGGCCGTCGTGCTCGTTGAGAAGCTCGTTCCAGAACGAGTGTGTGGGCAGCCAGACGTCCGGCAGCCGGCTGTTGTTGTCGTGGTTGAGGGCGTCGGCGATCTCTTGTTGCGCGAAGCCGGAGCTTTTCGGCACCACTTCGACGCACCCGTACTCCTCGGCGGCTCGCTGCAGCACTCCGAGTTCGGCCGTCGTGTCGGCGCGGGCCTTCCCCGGCTCGGTCGACGACCAGACCGTGATCGACGTGCCGTGGCACCTGTCTCCCGAGGGCAACGCCACCTGGCCCACGCCGTAGACCACGATCAGGGCGATCAGGCCGCCGACCAGGTCGGCCAGCACGCGGCCACCACGGCTCGGATCCATCGTCACCTCAGGAACGCGATGGAGGCGCCGGCCCGGACCAGATAGGCGACAACCCCGCAGGCCAGCGACAGGAGCAGGACGGTGGTGAACGAGGCCGGCGCGCCGGTGGCCGCGATCCGGATCGTGAAGTACAGCGACGCGCCCACGGCCACCAGCGCGCCGAGGACGAACGAGCGGGGCTCGAGCAGGCTGTCGAGGTAGCGCGACTCGGGCACCTGGGCACGCCGGACCTCCCGCACCGCCGCGGCGACCTGCTGGGCCAGGTCGCGGGGCTCGAGCGGCATGGA
This sequence comes from Paractinoplanes brasiliensis, assembly GCF_004362215.1. Classification (NCBI taxonomy): domain Bacteria; kingdom Bacillati; phylum Actinomycetota; class Actinomycetes; order Micromonosporales; family Micromonosporaceae; genus Paractinoplanes; species Paractinoplanes brasiliensis. Next base: position 777,379 of record NZ_SNWR01000002.1, read on the forward strand.
CTTCGGCGTATGTTCCTTCACCTCGGCCGTCAGCTCGTGCAGCAGGGCCGGTTCGGGAGTGGGCGGGACGCGCAGCCAGGCCTGGACCTCGTCGACCTGCCACAACCGCAGGCTCCGGCCACCCGGCCGCGCGGCGGCCAGCTCGAACTCCCGGTGCCCGGCCGACTTGCCGCCGTCCTCACGCGGGCCGTACTCCAGGCCGTAGAGGCCGACGAACACGTTCGCGTCCCGGATGGCTTTCGCCCGCGCGTCCGGCCCGGGGTCCTCCACCAGGGTGACGGGGTCCTTGCCGAGCCGGGCCACCACCGCCTCACGGTGCCGGGAAAGCTCGTCCGGGGTGGCGCCGAGATAGACGGCCATGGCCTTCTCACCCTTGCGGCGCAGCCACCGGAACGGCCAGTTGAACGCCGCGACCAGGACCGTGACGACCAAGGCGCCGAGGACCGACCCGAGGTGCTCGCCGAAACCGGAGATCACTGATTGCACGCACGGGCCCCCTCTATTGATGCGTAGGGGTCAATGTTAGTGCGGCCGGGCTACAGAGCGGGTACCGCAACGTGCGACGGGTGGGCGGTGTCGTGCAGGACCTCGAAGTCGCACGGCACGCCCTCGGTGGCGGCGCCGAACGGTTCCGGGGTGCCCATGTTGCGCGCGTACCGGGGGAACGCGCCGCCGCTGACCTGCACCCGCAACCTGTGCCCGGCTCGGAACCGGTACGCCGTCGGGAACAGTTCGACGTGAACCGTGCGCACCCCGTCGGGCCCCGGCTCCTCGGAGAGGCGCGGGTCGAGGCGCTGAATGCCGTCCACGACGTTGCGCGACACGCCTTTCGGGTCCACATCGCACAGGCGGACGAACACATCCGCGTACGGCAGGGAAGTGCGCACGAAAATCGTCGCGCTCACCGGGCCCGCGATGTCGAAGTCGCCGTCGAGCGCCGGGCCGGTGAAGACCAGCACGTCGTCGCGTTTCTCGACGCTCGTGTTGTCGGCCTGCTTGCCGGGCGGGGACAGCAGCGGGCCCCCGACGGTCGGGGTCGGGTCGGCCGGGTCGTAGGTGAACCGGCTGGGCTCGGCCTCGTCGTCCGGCCGGGTCACGAGCCGCTCGCCCCGCCCGAGATGCAGGAGCGTTTCCCGTACGCCCGGGGGCGGCCACGTCTCGAACTCGAGCCACCGCTTCGCCTGCTGCAGGTAGACCCGCACCGGCGCTCCCGCCGGCGCCGGCCCGCCGTTGAGGTGGTGGCCGAGCCACGCCGCGTCGGTCTGCGCGATCGTCCGCAGCTCGCCCGGCTCGCCGTGGATCCACGGGCCGACCACCAGCCGCGCCTGCACCCCGGCCGCCCGCAACGCCGTGTAGTCGGCCAGGTTGCCGGCCAGGAAGAGATCCCACCAGCCGGTGACCGTGCTGACCGGCGGCATCCGGCTCAGGTCGGCCTGGTCGTGGTCGGCCTGCTGCCAGAACGTGTCGCCGGGCTCGGCGTGCGCCACGAAGTCACGCCAGAAGGGCACGGGCGCGCCCGCCACCGCCACATCGACAGCCTGCAACGGCAGCCGGCCGAGCGCGCGGTTGACCCGGGACCGGTCGCGTGGGTCGGGCAGGCTGCTCAGCAGGCCCGGCCGTTCCTGCCGGCCGATCGTCGCCGACCAGCTCAGCGCCGTGTGGATCTGCGGGACGCCGTGCTCGTAGAACAGCCGGCCGGTCATGTTGGCCGAGGTGATGTGCGGCATGACGCAGGTCAGGGGCGGTTCCGCGTACGGCGCCACGGCCCACTGGGTGTGCCCGAAGTAGCTGGCGCCGGCCATCGCGATGCGGCCGTCGCACCACGACTGCTTGCGCAGCCAGTCGACGGTGGCCAGGCCGTCGTCGCGTTCGGTCGTGAACGGGCGGAACTGGCCGCCGGACCCGAACGTGCCCCGCGTGGCCTGCATGAACACCTGGAAGCCGCGTCGGGCCAGGGGCGCGGCGAACAGCTGCCCGAACGCGCCGGCCCGCCCGTACGGCACCCGGACGAGCACCACGGGCAGCGGCTCGTCGTGGCCGGCAGGCCGGTAGTGGTCGGCCAGCAGCGTGACGCCGTCGGGCATCGGCACCGCCACGTCCTTGCGGACCTCGTACCGCGCCGCGCGCCTCGGCAGCCCGAGCGCGACGTCCGCCATCAGGCCGGCCAGCCGGGTCAATCTCGCCATGCCAGAAAGCTACCGGGCCGCGTGTCCCGCTCCAACGGCTTTGGCGAGTCGCCACGGCGGGCGGCAGGATCGGGGCCATGCACGACTCCGCACGCACGATCGAGGCCCGCGTCGAGCGCTTCACCCGGGAACACCTGCGTCCCGCGCTGTATCGACGACGGGCGCCTCTCGACGTGTCCGCGTGGGACGTGCCGGGCGAGCCGGTGCCGTTCGCCGAGGCGGTGCGGCAGCAGTTCACGCCGGTCAAACCCGGGGTCGCGTGGGGCCGGCCGTGGGGCACGACGTGGTTGCACGTCACCGGCGAGGTTCCCGACGGGTGGGGCGGTCCTGACGTCGTCCGGGAAATCGTGGTTGATCTGGGGTTTTCGGCGGCGCATCCCGGGTTCCAGGCCGAAGGGCTCGTGTTCCGGCCCGACGGTGAGATCGTGAAGGGGATCGAGCCGCTGAACGACGCTGTCGCCGTCACGGGGCCGGTCGAGCTGTTCATCGAGGCCGCGTCCAACCCGGACGTGTCGCACGGGCGGCCCACGCCGATGGGCGACCGGGCGACCGCGGGGCACGAGCCGCTCTACACTCTGCGCGGCATCGACCTGGTCGAGCGTGACCTCACCGTCCATCACCTGCTGCACGACATCCGGACCCTGAGCGGGCTGATGCGCGAGCTCGATCCGGCGCTGCCCCGGCGTGCTTCGATCCTGCGCGCCCTGGAAAGCATGTGCGACGCCGTCGACCCCGACGACGTGGCGGGGACGGCAGCCGAGGGGCGAGCCTCGCTGGCCGGTGTGCTCGCCTCGCCGGCCTGCCCGAGCGCTCACCGGGTGGTCGCGGTCGGGCACGCGCACATCGACTCCGCCTGGCTCTGGCCCGTGCGCGAGACGATCCGCAAGTGCGCCCGTACGTTCGCCAACGTGCTCGCCCTGATGGAGGAGCACCCGGATTTCGTGTTCGCGTGCTCCAGCGCCCAGCAGTACTCGTGGATGAAGGAGCACTACCCGGCGCTGTTCGAACGCATTCGCGCGCGGGTCGCCGAGGGCCGGTTCGTTCCCGTCGGCGGCATGTGGGTCGAGTCCGACACCAACATGCCCGGCGGCGAGGCCCTGGTCCGGCAGTTCGTGCACGGCAAGGGCTTCTTCGCGCGCGAGTTCGGGGTCGAGCCCGACGAGGTGTGGCTGCCCGACTCGTTCGGCTACACCGCCGCGCTGCCGCAGATCGCCAGGGCCGCCGGCAGCCACTCGTTCCTCACCCAGAAGATCTCGTGGAGCGAGACCAACCGGATGCCGCACCACACGTTCTGGTGGGAGGGCATCGACGGCAGCCGGGTGTTCACGCACTTCCCGCCGGTCGACACCTACAACTCCGACCTGTCCGGAGCGGACCTGGCCCGCGCCCAGCGGCAGTACGCCGAGAACGGGCTGAGCGACGTCTCGCTGGTGCCGTTCGGGTTCGGCGACGGCGGCGGGGGACCGACCCGCGACATGCTCGAGGCGGCCGCCCGCACCCGCGACCTGGAAGGTTCACCGCGTGTCTCGCTGGGCACGCCGCGCTCGTTCTTCGACGCCGCGCTGGCCGGGCACCCCGCGCCGGCGACGTGGTCGGGCGAGCTCTATCTGGAGCTGCACCGGGGCACGTACACCACCCAGGCGCGCACCAAACAGGGCAACCGGCGCAGCGAGCACCTGTTGCGGGAGGCCGAGCTGTGGTGGGCCACGGCGGCGTGGCGAGGGCTCGGCTCCTATCCGTACGAGGAACTGGACGCGGTCTGGCGCACGGTGCTGCTGCAGCAGTTCCACGACATCCTGCCCGGCTCGTCGATCGCCTGGGTGCACCAGGAAGCCGAACGGAACTACGCGCTGGCCGGGGTGGCGCTGACCACGCTGATCGACCAGGCGCAGAAACTGCTCGCCGGCCCCGGTTCGTCCGGCGTGGTGTTCAACGCCGCCCCGGTCCCCGCCGCCGGGGTGCCGCCTCTCGGCGCGGCCGTCGCGGCTGCGCCAGGCTGGGTGTCCCCTGCGGATGGAAGTGTGCTCGACAACGGGCTGGTGCGGGTGGTCCTCGACGACGCCGGGTTGCTCGTGTCGTTCGTCTTCGAGGGCCGCGAGCTCGTCCCCGAAGGGGAAGCGGGCGCGCTGCTGCAGGTGTTCCGCGACATCCCCAACCGGTGGGACGCGTGGGACATCGACGCCCACTACCAGCGGCACGTCACCGAACTGCGCTCGGCCGACGCGGTGACCGCCGAGGCCGACGCGATCGTGGTCCGCCGCTCCTACCGCGACTCGACGTTCGTGCAGACGTTCCGCCTGGCCGAGGGCGCGACCCGGCTCGACGTCGAGACCCGTGCCGACTGGCACGAGACGCAGAAACTGCTCAAACTGTCGTTCCCCCTCGCCGTGCACGCCGACAGGGCCACCTCGGAGATTCAGTTCGGGCACGTGCACCGGCCCACCCACGCCAACACGTCGTGGGACAGCGCCCGCTTCGAGACCGTGGCCCACCGCTGGGTGCACGTGGGCGAGCCCGGATTCGGCGCGGTGGTGGCGAACGACTCGACGTACGGGCACGACGTCACCCGCCGCTGGACGGCGGGCGGCGCCACGTTCACCCAGGTGCGGCAGTCGTTGCTGCGGGCCCCGCGCTACCCCGACCCCCACGCCGACCAGGGCGTTCACGTGCTGCGGTCGGCCGTGGGCCCGGCGCCCACCGTGCTCGAGGCGCTGGCGAGCGGCTATCAGATCAACCTGCCCACCCGTACGGTCCCCGGCGGCGCCCCGGTCCAGCCGCTGCTCACGGTCGCCTCGCCGGCGGTGATCGTCGAGGCGGTCAAACTCGCCGAGGACAGGTCGGGCGACCTGGTCGTTCGGCTGTACGAGGCCCGTGGCGCCCGCACGACCACCCGCGTCGCGGTGTCCGAGCCGTACGGCCGGGCCTGGACGACCGACCTGCTCGAACGGCCGCCGACGGGCCCGCCGGTCCAGGCCTCCAGCTGGTCGGCGGGCGAGCCGATCGAGATCACGTTCCGCCCGTTCGAGATCGTGACCCTCCGCGTTTCCCGCTGATCACGGCGTTGTCTCCGGACAGACCTCGACGTCGTACAGCAGGCGGACCGGCTCGCCGTTCGTGATGCCGACGAACACGGGCTCGGCGGCGGGGTCCACCCGAGCTGCCACGCCGCCGGTGGGCTGACGGCTATGTGATCGGCGCGGCCCTGACCGCGGCTGCCACGATCGCCGGCGAGGGGCGGACGCACGCCGCCACGTCACGGCGGACCCGGGGGCCCATCCGATCCTCAACGCGTCCGGTCACCTCGACACCACCCGCTGGAGCGACGACTCGCTGTTCGAGCGGGGGTTGGACAGGCTCCTGGCAATGTGAGCGCATGGGTAACGGTCGGCGCGGCTCGGGCCGCTGGGCTGGGTTCCTGGTTGCTTGCCTTGCGGGCATGGTGAACGAAGCACTCGCCCAGGAACTGATCGGCATGACCGACAAGGATCGGCGGCTACAGCCGGGTGCGCTCGGCGACGACTCCGCCGCGCAGCCGGCCCATCGGCGGGTCACCGTCCGCAACGGGCATCGGCTCCCCGAGATCCTGAGGAACACAGCTGGCCCACTGAGGAACTCGTCGGCCCGGAAACGGCTCGGCGGGCGTGGCTGGGGCGCAGCACGCGGCCATGACAAGGATCAGTGGCCGAGCCCGAACCGGGACGGTGAGCGACCAGAACCGGGCCACAGGGGAGCCGGCGAGGGCGAGGGCCAGGCGGACGGCGAGGGCGGCGGGCCGGTCAGGCTTGAGTGTGGGCGAGCGAGACGAGGCCGCCAGGGGTGAGGGGTCAGCGGGCGAGGGCCACGAAGATCAGGGCGAGGGCGGCCGGCGCGACCTGGATGTACAGGATGCGCTTGTTGACTGTGGCTGCGCCGTACAGGCCGGCGACTGCCACGCAGATCAGGAAGAAGACTTTGACCGAGGTGAGGTCGGCGATCAGCCCCAGATCAGCCCCGCGGCGGGGGTTCTCAAGGGGTGTTCGACGAGGGCAGGGTGACCTCGACCCGCAGGCCGTCGTGGCCGAGGGGGCGGGCGGTGATCGAGCCGTCGTGTGCGCGGACGATCGAGCGGGCGATCGTCAGGCCCAGGCCCGCGCCGCCGGAGTGGTCGATCCGTGCGCCGTGCAGGCGGCGGAACGGCTCGAACAGGCCCGCCACCTCGTCGGGTGGGACGTCGTCACCGGTGTTCTCGACGGTCAGGGCGGGCTGGTCGCCCACGGTCACCGCCACCGTGCCGCCGGGGCGGTTGTACTTGACGGCGTTCTGCACCAGGTTGCTGACCAGGCGTTCCAGCAGCACCCGTTCGCCGATCACGGTGCGGGGGGCCAGGGTCGTGCCGACGGTGACCTTGGCGTCGGCCGCCGCGCCCGCGTGGTCGGCCACCACGTCGGCCACGATCTCGTCGAGGCGCAGCAGGCTGCGGGAGGCCACACCGCGGTCGCTCTCGCTGAGCACGAGCAGGGCCTCGATGAGGCGTACGTTGCGCTCGTTGGTTTCCAGGAGCTGCTCGGCGACCACCCGCAGCCGCTCGGGGCTGGGGTTGCGGGCCAGCGAGACCTCGATCAGCGTGCGCTGCACCGCCAGCGGGGTGCGCAACTCGTGCGCGGCGTCGGCGGCGAAACGGCGCTGTGACTCGTAGCCGACGGCCACGCGAGCGATCATGTCGTTGACCGCGGCGGCGAGGTCCGCCATCTCGCCGCGGCGCTGGGAGGTGCGTACGCGGAAAGCGAAGTTCTGCGGCCCCAGGGCGCGGATCTGGGCGGCCAGGTCACGGATCGGCTGGACCGTCCAGTTCATCGCCAGCAGCGCCAGGCCCAGCGCGACGGCCAGCACGAAGCCCTTGAAGATCCAGTACGTGTCGGCCGGGTAGAACAGGTGCGTGCAGACGAAGTTGGTCGAGCCGCCGCCGCGGGAGGGGGCGCAGACCGTACGCAGGATGCGCTGCCAGCTGCCGGCCAGCCGGTCGGCCAGCTCGGGGGTGAAGTAGCCCACGAGCACGACGGCCGCGCAGATCAGCGTGGCCGTCCAGCGCGGCGAGCGCAGCGTCACCGGCCGAGCCGATAGCCGACGCGGGGCACGGTGTGGATGACCGGCGGGTCGCCGAGCTTTTTGCGCAACGTCATCACGGTGACCCGTACGGTGTGGGTGAAGGGGTCGGTGTGCTCGTCCCAGGCCTGTTCGAGCAGCTCCTCGGAACTGACCACGGCCCCGTCGGCGCGCAGCAGCACCCGCAGCACGGCGAATTCCTTGGGTGACAACCGCAGCGGCAGCCCGTCGCGGGCGGCGGTGTGGCGGGGGATGTCGAGCACGATGCCGTCGCGTTCGAGCACCGGTCCCTGCACGGCGTTGGCCCGGCGGCCCAGCGCCTGCACCCGGGCGACCAGCTCGGCGAAGGCGAACGGCTTGGTCAGGTAGTCGTCGGCGCCCAGCCCCAGACCCTCCACCCGGTCGCGGATGCCCGCCGCCGCGGTCAGCAGCAGCACGCGGGTGTCGAGACCGGCCGCGATCATCTCGCGGCACACCTCGTCGCCGGTCGCGCCCGGCATGTCGCGGTCGAGCACGGCCACGTCGTACCGGTTGACGGTGACTCGTTCGCGTGCGGCCTCGCCGTCGTAGACCACGTCGACGGCCATGGCGAAGTCCCGGAGCCCGTCGGCGACGGTGTCGGCCAGGATCCTCTCGTCGTCGGCGATCAGCACACGCACAAGCACCACCCTGCCAGATCTTCGATAAAGAACCCGTAAAGACAGTACGGACGAAATCGCACCCCGGATGCCGGGCGCGGCCGAGTCGACACCATCCACGTCGGGATGACATGGCAGAGCACCGGAGCGCATGACGTGCGGTCCCCAGATGGTCCCCGAACGAAGTCGCCTGCCCCCTGGCTCTTTAGTCGACCCGCCAGGTCCTCACCCTCTTGCCTCTGGCCGCCGACCTCCGCGCCGAGGGAGTGGAGTCGATCGTGAGCTCGGCCCAGCGATCACAGCCATCCCGGGCCGGCGAGCCGAGTCTCACTTCGGCCGCAGGCGCGGAAGGCCAGCAGGCGCGCGGTCATCTCGTCAACCGGCGTGCCGGTCGTATCGGCGAGCGTCCCAGCGAGGTCCAGGATGAGGCCGTCGCCGATCAGCACGAGCCACACGCGCCAGGGGTCATCGCGGCGCGGCGGCGGCGTGTACGTCGGAGGTATGCCCCGGCCGAGCTTCCCAGCGGTGTCGGGCAGCCGGTGCTTCACGTCCAGATCGGGGAACCACGGCTCGAAGACCTGGATTTCCGCTCTGAACCCATAACCCGCCGCGTCGCGGTGCAGGCACCCGAGGCGGATCCGGAAGACGAGCTCCAACCCGAGGGAAGATCGAGACCGGGTGCCGAGACCTTGAAGTAAAACCCGTCCCCGGACTGGTGCCCTTTGAACATCTCGACGACCTGCTTGGTGAGGTAGAGCCCTCGCACGACTTGCGGCCCGACCGAATGCAGTCGGTCTGCCAGCTCTTCGCCGACCTTCCAGAGCGAGCTTTCCAGCCCACTCATTCCGACATCGACGAAGTGCCCGGTCAGCCGGTCGATTGGCACGACGACCCCTCGCGCTTTGCCAGGCTCCGGCTGCTCGTCGTTCTCCGCGCCGCCGACGCCGTCGGAGTGCCCGTTTGGACCCGGAGGCAACTCGATTGGAGAAATCGCGCCGACGACCTCGGAGTCGGGGGCAGGTCTGTCCTCTGGCGTGGCATCGACCGGGCGGGGCGGGGCGGGGGTATCCCGTTGCGCGGTCTCCGGCCGGTCGGTGGGCGCGCGACGCCTCGCGACAACGGCGGGAGGGGACGGGAGACGGGTGGAGCGTGGCTGCGTGCCCACCTTTCCGGCCGCGCCGCGTAGCTCTTCCGACAGGTCTCCGTCCGAGGCTTGCGCCTCGGGCATCACGTCGCCCTCTTCGTTGCGGGGCGACGCGCGCTCGAGATCGATCTCGGTGTCTGTTTGGTGCTGGCTTGGGCGGAGGATGTCTGGGTGCTGGTGGTCGGCGGTGGCGGGTGGTGTGGGGGTGTCCGTTTGGTGCCGGCTCGGGCGGAGGATGTCTGGGCGTTGGTGGTCGGCGGTGGCGGGTGGTGTGGGGGTGTCCGTTTGCTCCCGGCTCGGGCGGAGGATGTGCAGGCGCTGGTAGTCGGCGACGGCTGGTGGTGTGAAGGCGTCCGGCTCATGACGGACGTAGCCGGTGTCGGCTCGCAGGTGGCGGAGCTCCGGGCGCTCTGGGTTCGCCCCAGGGACGGACGGGGGTCGCGAGGCTGTCTCCGGTGTGGTGGGCTGACGTGGGATCTCGAACACCGGCACTCCCCTCCCGATCGGGACGCTCGTTTTCGAGCGTGACACATCGACACGGGGCCCGCCCAGCCTCCGATGTGTCAGTGCAGACGTCCCTGTATGAGCGTTTCTCGTCCGTGCCCCAGCTCGTGCACGAACGCGTACCCGAATGCGCGCGAGCTGGCCACGGTCGACGCCAACTTCCGCTCGACGGCCGTGGTGGCCCCGCAGACGTACGTCTGGGAGCCGGCCGCGAGCTGAATCAGCGGGTCAACGGCGTCGCGCTGCCCAGCCGGGACAGTTTGTGCGGGTTGCGCACGTAGTAGAGGGCCGTGATCCGGCCCTCCCGCACGTGCGCGGCCAGCACCCCGTCGAGCTCGCCGTCGAGGCTGATGACCAGGGCCGGGCTGCCGTTGACGGTGGCGGCGCCCACCGACAGGCGGTGCCCTTCCCTGCCGTAGCCGGCGCGCATGAGCCGGGCCACCTTGCCGGCGGTGACGATCGGGCGGGGCACGGCCTGTTTGAGACCGCCGCCGTCGGCGAGCAGGACGACGTCGGGGGCCAGCACGTCGAGCAGGCCCTGCAGGTCACCGGTTTCGAGGGCCTGACGGAACGAGTCGAGGGCGGCGCGGGTCTCGGCGGCGGTGACGGCCTCGCGCGGGCGGCGGGCGTCCACGTGCTTGCGGGCGCGATGGGCGATCTGGCGTACGGCGGCCGGGGTCTTCTCCACGGCGACGGCGATCTCGTCGTAGCCCAGGTCGAACGCCTCACGCAGCACGAACACCGCCCGCTCGGTCGGCGACAGCGTCTCCAGCACCAGCATGAGCGCCATCGACACGCTCTCGGCGAGTTCCACGTCCTCGGCCACGTCGGGCGTGGTCAGCAGCGGTTCGGGCAGCCACGATCCCACGTACGCCTCCCGCCGGCGCTTCACCGTGCGCAAGCGGTTCAGCGACTGCCGGGTTGTGATGCGCACCAGGAACGCCCGGGGATCCCGTACGTCCCCGAGGTTGATCTTGGTCCACTGCAGCCACGTCTCCTGCAGCACGTCCTCGGCGTCGGCGGCCGAGCCGAGCATCTCGTACGCGACGGTGAACAGCAGATTCCGATGCGCGACGAAGGTTTCGGTGTTCGCGTCGCTCATGCCGGGAACCGTCCCCACGCGATGGCGGCACCGCCGGAAAAGGCAACCGTGGCGAGCAGTCCGGCCGCCACCCACAGTGCGATGTTCATCGAGGTCTCCTCACACTTTCCGGGTACGACCTCACGTCACCGCCGGGCCTGCCGATGTGACACCTCATGGGGTGGCCGCCCGGCCGCCCAGCCTCACGAGGCCTGACAGCAATTGCCTGGGACACTTGCGGTTCCCGGGGTGTCCGGCGGATCTGCGGAATTGCATCCAGACATATTGCGGTCAATAAATCCATTTGCGGGTTCTCGCAGCGTATTACTCCGGCGCCCGGGCCCGGTGATTCGGACGTTCGGCGGTGCCGCGAGCCGGGGGAGCGGGCCTACTCTCGGCCCGTGCAGGTTGCCGTCCTGGGCCCGGCCCGTGCCACGCGCGCGGGTGAGCCGGTCGTGCTCGGCGCGCCCAAGCATCGCGCGCTGCTGGCCGCGCTCGCCCTGCACGCCGGGCGCCCGGTCACCGCCGACGCGCTCATCGACCTGCTCTGGGGGGACGACCCGCCACCGGCCGCCGCCGCGGCGCTGCAGACGTACGTCGCGCACCTGCGCAAGGCGCTCGAACCGGGCCGCGCCGCCCGCACCCCGCCCGAGATCCTGCTGACCACGCCGCAGGGCTACCGTCTGGACGTCGCCGGCATCGACGCGATCGAGTTCGCCGCCGTCGTCGAGCGGACACACCGCGACCTGAACACCACCGCACCGCCCGACGAACGTCCCCCCGAGGACCTGCAGCAGCTGCGCGCCACGCTCGACGCCGCCCTGGCGTTGTGGGCCGGCGCCCCGTACGCGGATCTGGGTGACAGCGACCCGGCCCGGGCCGAACGGGCGCGCCTGGAGGAGTTGCGCCTGGTCGCGTTGGAGGACCGCGCGCTCGTCCGGCTGGCGCTCGGCGAGCCCTCGGCCGTCGCCGCCGAACTGGCCGCGCTCGCCGCCGAGCACCCGCTGCGCGAGTCGATCTGCGCGCTGCGTGTCCGGGCCCACGCCCGCGCGGGACATCAGGGCCGCGCCCTTGAGCTGCTCCGCGAGATGCGCCGGCGCCTTGACGAGGAACTGGGCATCGAGCCCGGCCCGGCGCTGCGTGAGCTGGAGACGGCCGTCCCGCGGCAAGAGACCTTCCCCGTACGCCCGCAGCAGCCCCGCGACCCTCCGATGGCCGGCCGGGAAACCGAGTTGGCGCAGCTCAACCGCACCCTCGCGCACGCCGCCGCAACCGGGACCCCGGCCGTGGCCATGCTCGTCGGCGAGCCCGGCATCGGCAAGACCCGCCTGGCCGGAGCCGTCGTCGAGAACGCGACCGCCCGCGGGTTCGCCGTCGGCGTCGGACGCTGCTCCCAGGACGAAGGCGCCCCGCCGCTCTGGCCGTGGTCCGGCGTGCTCAGACAGCTGCGGGACACGGCGCTGGCCGAAAGGCTGATCACCGGAACCTGGGACAACCAGTTCGCGCTCTGGCACGAGGTCACCGCGGCCCTGACCGGCGCCGCGGAGCGCCGGCCGTTGCTGATCGTCCTCGACGACCTGCACTGGGCCGACCCGTCCACGCTCAAGCTCCTGCGCCACCTGATCGCCACCGCCACCGGCCGCCTCGCGATCCTCACCACCCGGCGCTCCCACCCCGAGCCGGCGGGCGCGCTCGGCGAGGTCCTCGAGGCACTGGCCCGCCACGGCGCCACCCGCATCGACCTCGAGGGCCTGGCCGAGCCCGACGTGCGGGCGCTGGTCCGATCGATCACCGGCCGCGACGCCGGCCACGACGAGGCCGCGCGGCTGCGGGATCGCACCGGCGGCAACGCCTTCCTGCTGACCGAACTCGTCAAGCTGGACACACCGGTCGGCGACAGCGGCCCGCGCGACCCGCTCCGCGGCGGCGTGGTTCCGGCCGCCGTCGCCGATGTCGTCGCCGCCCGCACGGCCAAGCTGCCCGAACCGGCCCGGGACCTGCTGCGCCTCGCCGCGGTGATCGGCCGCGACTTCGACCTCGACCTGCTCGCGGCGGTCACCGGCGAGTCCGCCGACGACGTGCTCGACCGGCTCGAACCCGCCCTGTCCGAGGGGCTGGTGACCGAGGCCGGGCCCGAGGAGTTCCGGTTCTCCCACGCGCTGGTCCGCGACGCCGTGCACGACGGCATCCCGGCCACCCGGCGGGCCCGCCGCCACGCGTCGGTCGCCGCGCGGGTCACCGACCCGGCCCGCGCCGCCCGGCACTGGCTCGCCGCCGGCCCCAGGCATGCCCGCGACGCGTGGCAGGCCTGCGTGGCGGCGGCCCGCAAAGCGACCGCGGTGCACGCCTGGGACGAGGCGGCCGCCCTGCTCGCCACCGCGATCGACACGCAGGGCAACGATCCCGCGGTGACGGCAAGCGAGCGCTACGCCGTGCTGATGGACCGTGTGGTGGCGTGCCGGCAGGGCGGTGACCTCGACGGCCTCGACGCGGCGCAGGTCGCCGCCGTGGAGGTGGCGGCCGGGACGGGCGATGTGCGGGCCGAGGCCCGGGCGGCGATCGCAGCCGTCGACGGCGCGGTCTGGCTCCCGCGCCCGCACCCGACGGTGCATCCGACCCTGCCCACGACCCTGCGCGGCGTGCTGCGCAAGCTGCCGGCCGCCGACTCCGAGCTGCGCTGTCAGGTCATGCTCGCCCTCGCGGTCGAGCTGTACTTCGCCGACGCGCCCGCCGAGCGCCGCGCGCTGGTCGAACAGGGCCTCGCGATGGCCCGGCGGCTGGCCGACCCGGGCCTGCTCGACTGGTCGTGCACGGTCGCGTGGCTCGCGATCTGGCGGCCGTCCACCGCCGAGGAACGCTGGGCCCTCGCGCAGGAGGCCCTGACCGCCGCGACCCGCAGCGGCAACCGGATCCGTGAGGTCACCGTGCGTACGCTGGTGGCGATCAGCGCGCAGGAAACCGGCCGCATCGCCGAGATGGACGAGGAGATCGCCCGTGCCCGCGCCGACGCCGAGCGGTACCGGCTCGCCACGCCGCTGGTCGCGCTGGGCTGGCTCGAGATGCCGTGGCTGGCGCTGCGCGGCCGGTTTGCCGACGCCGAGAAGCTGTTCGCCGAGACCAACGACCTCATGTCCCGCACGTCGATGCCGCAGGCCGTGGAGAGCGCGGCCGGCTCGGCGCTGATGCTCCGCATGATCCGCGGTGACAACAGCGCCGAGATGGCCCGGCAACTGCAGGCGCTCGCCCCGCACAGCCGCCTGCCGCTGGACTCCAGCATCGTGATGCTGTTGCTGCGCGCCGGGCTCGCCGACGAGGCCCGCGCGTGGCACGCGGCCCACGGGCTCGACATCGATCACCCCGAGGACTGGTACACGCTGGTCAACCTGTGCCAGGCGGCCGAGGCCAGCGCCGGACTCGGTGATCTGGTGCTGGCCGCGAAGATCTATCACAGGCTTTCCCCGTACGCGGGGAGGCCGTGCTCGGCCGGCGGCGCGGTCGGGCAGCCGCCCGTCGACGCGTACCTGTCGATCGCGGCCGCCGCGGCGGGTGAACGGGAGCGGGCCGTCCGCCACGCACGGGACGCGCTCGCGCTGTGCGACCAGTGGCGCCTCCCGCTCGTGGCCGAGTGGATCAGGCGTACCGGAAAGCTGTTGTCTCTCGCCTGAGGAAGCCGCCGCGCGTCAGCCGCCACAGCACGGCCAGCACCGGACCGGCCATCTTGAGCAGCCGCTTCCGGGCGTCGGCGGGCAGCTCGTGCATCACCCACGGCACCGCGGCCATCGACTCCCGGAACGAGTACGCGCCCTTCGCGCTCTTCTCCTCCACGACCTGCCACTCGTCGGCGGTGAGGTGCTTCTGCACGAGCACGAGCGCCTCGGTCTCCTCGTGCGCCAGATGCGCGTTCAGCCGCTCGCCCGCCGCCACGATCCTGATCTCCAACGACCGCCGTACGTCCTCGTCGGGCCGGGCGGCCAGCGTCGCGAACCCGGACCCGCACGCCTCGAGCAGCGGGTCGATCTCGCCGTGCTCGGCCTCCATCGCCTCGAGCGTCGCGCGGCCCGAAGGGTCGACCCGGCCGAGCAGCACCGGCCAGATCGCCGCGTCCTCGATGGTGTGATGGTGGTGCAGGAACGTGCCGAACATCCGCCAACGCCGGTCGAGGGCACGCCACACCCGCGTCTCGTGCGCCGGGGTGGCGGTCACCGCGGCCGCGAACCGGCGCAGATCCCGCCGGAACGCGTGATGGATCAGGAACATCCCGGTCAGATCGTTCGGCCCGTCCGGCGCCGCGGCCTGTCCCGGAAGCATCAGCTGCTCAGTCGTCGTCATGCCCCGCAGCGTGCGCGCGCCCGCTTGAGCGCGGCTGAAGGCCTTTCTTCAGCCGGCCACAAGACGCCCACCGGACGCTGCCTGTCATGGACTCACTCATCGACGCCTACCGCACCTGCGAACTGCTGACCGTGGGGCGCGACGGCACCCCCGTGGCGTGGCCGACGGTCGGCATCCGGCGCGCCGACGGCACGTTCCTGATCAGCACGTCGATCGGCCTGCCGCAGAAGGCCCTCAACATCCGCCGCGACAACCGGGTCGCCGTGCTGTTCTCCGACCCGACCGGCAGCGGCCTGGACGAGCCTTCGCAGGTCTTGCTCCAGGGGACCGCCACCTGCCCCGACGAGGTCGTCACCGCGCCCGGCCCGTGGGCCGACCTGTGGCTGCGGATCCGCCGGGTGCAGCCCTCGTCCGCCTACCACCGCGTGCCCGGCCTGCGCCGACTGATGGACTGGTACTACATGCGCCTGCTGATCACGATCACTCCCGGCGAGGTCACGACGTTCCCGGCCTACCGCCCGGCTCCGCCGCCCCCGCGGTCCGGGGACACTTCCTTCCCAGCCGTACGCCGGATGTCCGCCTTCGGAGGCGCGGTGCTCAGCGCGTACGACGTTTCCGGAGCCCCCGCCATGCGCCGCGTCCACCCGTCCGCGGTCGACGGCAGATTCGTCCTCGACGCCGTCGACGGGCTCGTCGCCGGCCGGGCGAGCCTGCTGTGGCACAGTCACGACGCCAAGCTGGACGCTCTGCGGGCTTTCGTGGTGACCGGAACGCTGACCCCCTCGAGCGGCGCGTGGGTTCTGAACCCGGAACGCTACATCTCCACGGCCGACAGGATGACGCCGTTGACCATGCTCCGGACGATCCTGGGTCTACGGAAAACGGCGGCCCGCTATCTGGCCAAGCGGAACTTGCCCCGCCCGGCGGTTCCGTGGTCGGAGTACCGCTCGGCAGAACGCACAGCCGGCCCGGCATCGTTGGCCGGCACGCGAAACCGTTGATCCGTCTGCGGCTGCGTCTCCCCGCTCGGCGCGGTTCCGCAACATCGCAGGTCGTTGCCGCGCGGCACCATTTTCGATCCTTCTTGGGTACCGTTTGCCGGGTGCCGATTCTGTCCACCTTCGCGCACGCCGAATTGCCGAGCGCTTTCTCCTGGCAAGCGGTCGCGTACATGCGCCAGATCTGGCCGTCACTGTTCACCGGCGGGCTGACCTGGCTACGCGAGCCGTACCCGGCGGATCTCACCACGTTCCACGTCGTGATCCACCAGGACGAGGTGCTCGTGTCCTACGCCGCTGTGATCAGGGTGACCGTTTCGCACGACGGCACGGACTACGCGATCGACGGCGTGGGCAATGTGCTGACCGCGACGCCGTACCGCGGGCGGGGATACGGCCGGCGGGTGGTGGAGCGGGTCAACGAGTGGCTGGACGGCAGTGACGCGGACGCTGCCGCGTTGTTCTGCGCGCCCGATCTGGAATCGTTCTACGCGCGAGCAGGCTGGCTGCCGTGCCCCGGCGGCACCCGGGTCGTCACCGGCTCGGAGAGCTGGCCGTACAACGGGCTCCGGATGATGCGTCTGCTGTCGCCCCGTGGCCGGGCGGCGGCGAAGAGCCTGCTCACGACCACGATGTCCGTCAGCTGGGCCTGGTAGCCCCGCCTGCTTCGCAGGTTGGCGATCGTGATCCGGCGACGTTGGCAGACGCGCCAGCAACAGGTGACCGTCCGTCGGTGTGCCGGGGGAGCGAGCGACGACGCCGGCGTGGCGGATTCGGTGGTCAAGGGTGGAGACCACCGCACGACGGCGCCGTCGCAGCGCGGGATTTGCCGGCCGGCGCCCGGCGGGGACGACGCCGGCACCGGGACCTTGCGGAGCCCGGCTCGGCGGATTTTCAGGTCCGTCGATGGCACTAATACTGTTGCGGCGGTGCTGCGATGTCAACAACTTCCGGAAAGTTCGCGGTAACTGCTTGGTGTACAGGTGAGCTTACTGGCTGTTCAGGGGGGTCGTTCTCCTGCGAAAACCTGCAAACGGACAGGTCTTCGTAGGCGAAACCGGTCAGGACCTCCTGGAAGTTTCGGTGAATGGTCGGACGTTTCCGGGGCGGGGATCTGATCGTGGGAGGGCACCGATAGGATTTCGGCACCATGTTCGGAATGCCGCTGCTGGAACAGCATGTCCGTCCCGACTTCCGCAAAGCGGTGGTGTTCGGGTTCATCGCGCTGGCCGCGCTGGTCGTCGGCAGCCAGGTCGGCGACATCGACTCGTCCGTGCTGCGCGATCGGCTGATGGCGTACGGGTGTGCGGTGGTGGTCGCGGTGGCTGGCATCCTCGCCAGCCGCACGGCCGCCCGCGAGGTGCACCGGATCACTCAGGCGCGCGCCGGGGTCTCGGCCGCCACGCCGCTCCGCCTGCTCACGCTGCTCGGCGGCTACCTGGTCACCGTGTTCGCCGTGTGCGACCTGCTCGGCGTCGGCCTGCAACACCTGCTGGTCGGCGGCGCGGTCACCGGGGTCATCCTCGGCCTGGCCGCGCAGCCGGTGCTGGGCAACCTCTTCGCCGGTCTCGTGCTGCTCTTCGCGCGTCCGTACATTCCCGGGCAACACGTCCGGGTCCTCTCCGGCGCCATCGGCGGGCCGCACTACGGCACGATCATCTCGGCCGGGCTGCTCTACACGGTTCTCGATACCGCTGAGGGCCCGCTGAACATTCCGAATTCGGCGCTGCTGGCCTCCGCGGTCGGCCCGTCCGAGGGCGAACCCGACGACAATCCGGCCGACCCGGGGGATGCCTTGCCGCCGTCCGACCACGACGCCGCAGCCTTGGCCACCGCGACGGCGATCGCGGAAACGGCCGACGACGCGGAGCGCAAGAACAACGGGGATTGATCCGGCCGGGCATGCTTGACGTGTGCGACTGATACTGAACGTCCTCTGGTTCATCTTCGGCAGCGGTTTCGTGCTCGCGATCGGCTACGGGCTGGCTGCCCTCATCTGCTTCGTGCTGATCGTGACCATCCCGTTCGGGATAGCGTCGCTGCGGCTCGCCGTGTATTCGCTGTGGCCGTTCGGGCGTACGGTCGTCAGCCGCCCCGGAATCGGTGTGGCCTCGGGCGTCGGCAACATCGTCTGGGTGGTCGTGGCCGGCTGGTGGCTGGCGCTCACGCACATCGTGGCCGGCATCGCGCAGTGCGTGACCATCATCGGCATTCCGTTCGGTATCGCGAACTTCAAACTGGTGCCGGTCGCCTTCTGGCCGCTGGGCCGCGAAATCGTCGACATCACCGATTAGTTCCGGCCGGCGCGGCGGTCCTACCGCCATGCGAAGCGTTGTGCTCTACACCCTGATGTCCCTCGACGGCGTGGCGGAGAACCCTGACACCTTCGTCCTCGAATTCGACGAGGAGATGCATGCCAACCTCGCCGAGGTGATCGGCGCGCAGGACGCCGTGCTGCTCGGCCGGCGCCAGTACCAGGAGTGGGCCCCCTACTGGCCGAAGTCCGACATGCAGCCGTTCGCCGATTTCATCAACAGCGTTCCCAAGTACGTGTTCACGTCGTCACCGCTGACGGTCGAGTGGACGGGCACGAGCACTGTGGACTCGCTCGACGTCGTCCGAGAACTCAAGGCACAGCCCGGCGGCGACATCGGCGTACACGGCAGCATCGGCCTGTCGCGTGCGCTGCTGGCCGCCGGGCTCGTCGACCGGATCAGCCTCGTCGTGTACCCGGCCGTCGCCGGCAACGGACGCAAGTTGTTCGCCGACGGCCGGCCGCTCACTCGGCTTCACCTGCTCAGCGCCCGATCGACGTCCTCGGGCGGGCTGCTGCTCGACTACTCAGTTCCACGGTGAACACCGGCGCCCGTAACCGGCGTCACCCCGTGACCGTCGCCACCGGGCCGGGCCCGCGGGGCCTCGGCTGGGCACTGGCATGCCGTACCCGGTGGCCGGTGGAGACCAGGGATCGCCCCTGGCGCGAGCAGCGGGTGGGGAGACAAGGGTGAGGTCATGGAATCGTACGCATACGGCGGCATCGCCACCCGGGACCAGAGCCACACGTTGTTCGCGCAGACGATGGGGTTCGTCGCCGGGACCGCCGGCCTGTTCGCCCTCGGCGCCTACCTCGGACGCGACTTCGGCGGCGGCGCGGCCGTCATCGCCTACATCGCGTCGTTCGCCGCCCTGATCGGCATGCAGTTCGCGGCCCGGCGCTCCCGGGAGCTCACGATCGGCCTGCTGGCGCTGTTCGGCCTGTTCATCGGTCTGGCCGTGGCCCCCACCCTGGCCTTCTACGCCAATGAGAACCCGCAGGCGCTGTGGCAGTCCGGCGGCGCGACAGCCCTGTTCATCGCCGGTTTCGGCGCCGCCGGCTACGCCACCCGCCGCGACCTGTCGGCGTTGGCCCGGTACGCCTTCTGGGCCCTGGTCGCGCTCATCGCCTTCAGCATCGTGCTCATCTTCGTCAGCATCCCGAACGGCGCCCTGATCTACGCCGTCCTCGGCCTGGTCATCTTCGCCGTCCTCACGATGGTTGACTTCCAGCGCCTGCGCCGCAACACCGGCGTCGCCTCGGCCCCGGTGCTGGCCGCCTCGATCTTCCTCGACATCCTCAACGTCTTCCTGTTCTTCCTGCAGATCCTCGGTGGCCGCTCCAACGACCGCTGACAACCCTCGCGGAACGCCGATGGAACACTCGCGGTGCTGTGGGAACTCGCGAAGCGCCAGGAACGCGAAGCGCCAGGAAACGGCCCGGACCGGTACGCCGGCCGGGCCGGCGGGCAACGGAACGGAGCGCGCGGCGATGACTGCGATGTACGTCGTCCTGCAGGAAGCCGGCGACGGCACGTGGCGGCACCTGGGGGAGGTCGCGCGGCGGGCACGGGCGTTCTGAAGCGCCGGCCACCGGTCGGGCGTGGCGGTGGACGGTACGCTCGGGCCGTGTTCTCGTCCCGTGGCCCGTCCCTGCGCGAACTGACCGTTCAAGCGCTGTCCTCGGTCGAACGCGGCTACGACCTGCTCGCGCCGAAATTCGATCACACGCCTTTCCGCACACCGGACGGCATCATCGACGCGACCGCCGAAACGCTGGCCGGCCTGGGGCCGTTCGGCACGGGGCTGGACGTCTGCTGCGGCACCGGCGCGGGCCTGACCGTTCTCCGCGAGGTCTGCCGGGGGCCGATCACGGGCGTCGACTTCAGCGCGGGCATGCTCGCACAGGCCCGCCGTCACCATCCGCAAGCCACCTTCGTACGAGCGGACGTGCGTGCCCTGCCCTTCGACCGGAGCTTCGACCTGGCCGTCAGCTTCGGGGCGCTCGGACATTTCCTGCCGAGCGAACGGCCGGCGTTGTTCGAGGGCGTGCATCGGGCGCTGCGACCTGGCGGGCTGTTCGCCTTCGCGATCGGCGAGCCACCACCCGTGACGTCGATAGCGCACTGGATGCTGCTCGGCTTCGACGGGGTCATGCGGGTCCGCAACGCCGTATGGCGCCCGCCCTTCGTCATGTACTACCGCACGACTCCGATCCGCGCGCTCGAGAAGGACCTGACCGCTGCCGGCTTCACCGTCGGCACGCAGCCCCTCGCCGCGCTGGGCCGGCGCCGCGACGGCACCCCGAACTGCTGGCTGGTGCTGGCCCGCCGCAGCCGGTAGGCCCAGCAGACCCCGCCGACCTGACTGCGGTGCGGGTGCTCGTCCCGCTGTCACTCTCCTCCGGCTGGGCCGCGGTCATACCGCGCGAGCCGCGTCGAGCTCGCCGATGTCGGCGTCGACGACCTGGCCTCGCTCGGGCCGGCTTCGGGAACACCGGCTCCCACGGGCCGGTGTTGACGTCCGTCTTCCTGCCGAACCCTGCCGCGCCTGCGCCTCGTGGACGCCTTTGACCGGCAGCCCGGCGTCAAGCACGCCCGTACGCAGCTGGTGCCGCGCAATGAGCGGACCGCACCTGTCGGGAGCCGCGCACGGGCCGGCCCGGGTCACCTGTGACGCCCCGCAACTCGCACGCGACGAGCCGGCGGAGGCTTCCACCGAGCCCATTGCGTAATGCTCCAAGCCGGCGGCGCGAAGGCTCCGACGCCCCCGGCCGAGCGGCGCTCGGCGCGGCGCAGTCGAAGGATCCGCCGGTCGGCCGCCACTGTCCGCAAGCCGAGGCGCCGGTTGCTGGTGGGGTAGGCGAGGTGCCGCCGCCTACCGTGTCCGGCATGCCGGACACGCATGGAGGCGTACGCGGTCGATGGGGTGGGCGAGGTGCCGCCGCCTACCGTGTCCGGCATGCCGGACACGCATGGGGGCGGACGTGGTCGACGGGGAGCGTGGTCGCGGGCCACGCCGAGGCGTTCGCTCATTTGCGGTTGTAGAGGCGCATGGTCAGGGTGCCGAAGACGGTGACCAGGGCGGCGCTCGCTATGAACGTCCACATGATCTCGGGCATGTCGGGGGCGCCGGCCATGATGGAGCGGATGGCGGAGACCAGGTGGGAGATCGGGTTGACGTTGACGAAAGCCTGCAGCCAGCCGGGCATGGTGGACGGGTCGACGAAGACGTTGCTGAGGAACGTGAGCGGGAACAGCACCAACATGCTCACGCCCATCACCGATTTCTCGGAACGCAGGAACAGGCCGAACATCGTCCAGATCCACGAGAACGCGAACGAGAAGACGACCAGCAGGCCGATGCCGGCCACCACGCCCATCACGCCGCCCTCGGGGCGGAAACCCAGGATCAGGCCGACGATCATGATGGTGGTCGCGGCCAGGATGTAGCGCAGCACGTCGCCGAAGATCATGCCGACCAGGGCGGCGGGGCGCCACACCGGCAGCGTGCGGAAGCGGTCGAAGACGCCCTTCTCGATGTCGGTGTTCAGGCCCACGCCGGTGTACATCGTGATCATGACGACGCTGGTCACCATGATGCCGGGCAGGAAGAACTGCAGGTATTCACGGGTCGAGCCGGCCAGTGCGCCACCGAACAGGTACGTGAACATCAGCGTCATGATGATGGGGAACGCGGTCACGTCGAACAGCTGCTCGGGCACATGTTTGATCTTCAGCACGGCCCGCCAGCCGAAGGTCAGCGACGCCGCCAGCGCGCTCGGCCGTTTCGGGCGGTCGGCCCGCGCCAGCACGGCGCCCAGCGTCTCGCTCGACGGCGCATAGGTCGTGACGGTCTCAGCGGTCTCCGTCGTCGTGCTCATGCCGCCACCTTCCGATCGGTCAGGGCCAGAAACACCTCGTCGAGGCTGGGCTGGCCCAGCGAGAAGTCGTCGACCACGATGCCCGCCTCGGCCAGCCGCCCCAGCGCCCGCGACGCCAGTTCGGCCGCGCCCCGGTCGGACCCGCCGGCCTCGGCCCGGGCGGTCAGCGCCACCGGATCGGCCTCCTGCTGCACTGTTGTGCCGAGCACCTCGGCCAGCACCTTTTCGGCGGCCGGACGCTGGGCCGCGTCACGCAGACGCACGTGGATCGTGCCCGCGCCGATCGACGACTTGAGCTGTCCCGGGGTGCCTTCCGCGATCACCCGGCCGTGGTCGATCACCGCGATGCGGCCGGCCAGCTGGTCGGCCTCGTCGAGATACTGGGTCGTCAGCAGCACCGTCGTGCCGTTGGCGACGACGATGCGCACGATGTCCCACACCTGGTTGCGGCTGCGCGGGTCGAGCCCCGTCGTCGGCTCGTCGAGGAACAGCAGGTCGGGGGTGTTGAGAATGCTGGCGCTGATGTCGATGCGCCGCCGCATGCCGCCCGAGTACTTCTTCACCTGCCGGTCGGCCGCCTCGGTCAGCCCGAACGCGGCCAGCAGCTGCTCGGCCCGCTCACGCGCCTGGGCCTTGGAGTGGCCGAGCAGCCGCGCCAGCAGCACCAGGTTTTCGGCGCCGGTCAGATCCTCGTCGACCGAGGCGTACTGCCCCGTGAGGCTGACCCGGCCCCGTACGGCGTCGGCCTCGCGCACCACGTCATGCCCGAACACGCGGGCCACGCCGCCGTCGGGTCTCAGCAACGTGGCCAGCATGCGTACCACTGTGGTCTTGCCCGCCCCGTTGGGCCCGAGCAGGCCGTAGACCGTGCCGGGCGGAACCGTGAGATCCACCCCGTCGACGGCCCGGTTGTCGCCAAAGGTCTTGATCAGCCCGGCAGTCTCGATGGCCGGTGCGTTCATGAGTCGTCCCTTCGTCAGGCTTGGACGACATCTTCGCGGAGGGGTACGACAGTTTCTCCCGAGCCACTGAATTGCGACCATGCGTGTCGGCGGATCACCCGCCGTTCATTGATGTCCGGACCGGTGGCGACGGCCGCTGCCGTGGCCACTCCCGCGCCGGCGCAGGCGTCGCGGAGGCGGTCCGGTCTTCAGGACGTGGCCGGCCGGCGCGGGTGTTTACGCGATGGTAGTAAGGCTCGGTTGAAAACGCGGCGGAAGGGAAGACAATGGTGCCGCGGGAACTTACGTGAAGATCCTTCGAACCTTGAGACGGTTCTCCGACGTAGAGTGCGATCGGGAGCACTGCTCGACTAGGAGGTCGATCGGGATGAGCACCGAGGACAAGCGCCGGGAGTTCGACGACATCGTCGCCCGCCTGACCACGGACTACCCCACGCTGAGCCGCGACCCCTGGCCCCGCTGGCCCCGGCCGGTGCTCGTCACCGTGCTCGTGGCCGCGGGCGTCGCCTGGGGTCTGCTGTCGGTGGCCATGGTCGCCTGGGGTGCGCGCGGCGTCCTGCTGACCTGCGCGGTCGTCACTGTCGCGGCCGTCGCCGCGATCCTCGACGCCCGAAAATCCTAGCGAAACGGACCGGTGACGCAGTACGTGATGCCGCCGGAGGACGCTCCGGTGGCGCCACGCTGTGACGAGAAGTAGAGCCGGTCGCCGGCCGGGGTGAACGCCGGGCCGGTGATCTCCGATGCGCTCTGGCCGGTGATCCGCAGAAACACGGACACCGTCGCCGACGACGGCGAGATCAGGCAGATGTCCATGCTGCCCCCGTCCTCGGCCACGTAAAGATCGCCCGACGGCGAGCCGGTGACGTTGTCGACCCCTGTCAACGGGGCCGTGCCCGAGCTGACCAGATTGTCGTCGTACGCCAGTTCGTACGTGCTCGTGGCCAGGTTGACCTGCCACACCCGGTTGTCGCCCTTGGTGGTGAACCAGACCTTGCCGTCGGCGTAGTGGCAGCCCTCGCCGCCGTTGAACGACTTGGCGCCGGACACCTGATAGCGGGTCTGCGTGGGGGAGCCGTCCGGGCCGGGCACGTCGGCCCACGTGAACGAGCCCGACGTGCCGCTGCCGGCCCGGAACACCTGCAGGGTGCCGGCGGCGAGGCTGCCCCAGGTGGCCGGGACGTAGCGGTAGAACTTGCCGTCGGACTCGTCCTCGGTCAGGTAGACGACCTGGCGTACGGGGTCGGCCGCGGCAGCCTCGTGCTTGAACCGGCCCATTGCCGGTCGCACCACCGCCGAGCCGCCCAGCGGGTACGTCTCCCAGACCCGGCCCCGGGTGACCTCCTCGCACGACAGCCAGGTGTCCCACGGCGTCTTGCCGCCCGCGCAGTTCTGGTCGGTGCCGCTCAGGATCCGCGACGCTCCCACGATCTGGCCGCTGGAATTGAAGACGATCCGGGAGGCCCCGCCGCCTGCCGACGACGACACCTCGGAGTTGGACACGTAGACCCAGCCGCTGCCGTTGGGGATCACCGCTCCGCCGTCGGGGGCGTCGTGCCACACGTACGAGGTCCCCGGCACGGTCTGCCGCGAGCGCGCCACCACCTGGCTGGTGAATCCGGCGGGCAGCCGGATGCCGTTGGCGTCGGCGGCCTGCAGCGGCCCGTACGGCCCGGTCGCGTTCTGCGCGGGCGCCGCGTAGGCGGCGGGCCAAGCGGTGAACGGCAGCGCCAGCCCACCGGCCCCGGCGACGGTGGCACGCAGCAGGGTGCGACGATCCATGGGTCCTCCTCGAAGACAGCGTTCGGGACAGGCTTTCGGCCCGCCCTGGCCACCGGGTTAACGACGCGCGACCGCTCATTGACGACTGTCGAAGCCTTATGGTCGACGGTGTGCGGGACGCGGCGGTGGCGGAGCGGCCGGCCTCGACGATGCTCAGTCGTCGTCCTCGCCGTGGTTCGCGTGCTCGACAGCCCGGGGGACACCGCCTGAACAGGTGATTTTCAGGTCGACGTGGCGGTCGGCGCTTTCGAATCGGACCTCGGCCTCGTCGTCCGGCCCGGCGTCGACGTCACGCACCTCGTAGCCGGGCTTCGGTGACCATCGCTCCAGGAAAGCCTGGTTTCCCCGGCAGCCGGCGATGGCGACCCCTCCCGAACTGGGGAAACTCGTGAGCGCTGGCGGACGGGACGCGGCGGCCGACGTGGGAGCGGCGGCTGACGACCGTACGGGGGAAGGGGTTGCGTCAGCCAACGCCCGGGCCACCTCCTGCTCGCTGAGCACGCCGCCGGCGGTTCCGGTCAGGCTGTCGCCGACCAGCCGGATGCCACCCAGCCCGGCGACGGTGACGACGACGGCGGCGGCCAGCCAACCGGCGCCGGCCACGAGCGAACGAGGAGCCTGCATGGGGAGCACTATGCCGGACCGGGCGCTAACGCAGTCTCGGGACCGCGCTAAGGGACGGTTAAGAGCGCAGGTCGCCGCGGCCGGGGCGACTACCCTCGGGGCAATGGCCCGGCTGCTGCTGATCGAGGATGACGCGACCATCCGTACGCCCCTGATGCGTGCCCTCAAGGAGCGCGGCCACGCCGTCGCGTCCGTCGCCACCGCCATGGAAGGTGTGCAGTCCGCGCTCACCGACCGCCCCGACCTGGTGGTTCTCGACCTCGGGCTGCCCGACCTGGACGGCCGTGAGGTGCTGCGGATGCTGCGCGCGGTCAGCCAGGTGCCGGTGATTGTGGCCACGGCGCGTGACGACGAGACCGAGATCGTCCGGGTGCTCGACGCGGGCGCCGACGACTACGTGGTCAAACCGTTCACCGCGGCCCAGCTGGAATCGCGGATCCGGGCGGTGCTGCGCCGCGGCGCCACCCCGTCGGCCGACCCCACCATCACCGTCGGCGAGCTGGTCATCGACCCGGCCGGGCGGCGGGTGCGGCTGGCCGGGGAGCCGGTCGAGCTGACGCCGCGCGAGTTCGACCTGTTGCATCACCTGGCCACCCGCGCCGGGCAGGTGGTGACCAAGCGTGAGCTGATGACCGAGGTGTGGCAGATCCCGTACGGGGGTGCCGACAAGACAGTCGACGTGCACCTGTCGTGGTTGCGCCGCAAACTGGGCGAGAGCGCCACCGCGCCGCGTTACCTGCACACCGTACGGGGGGTCGGGGTCCGGCTGGGCACGCAGCCGTGAGGGGGCAGCTGCGCCTGCTGGTGCTGGCCACCACGAGCCTCATGATGATCGCGTTCCTGGTGCCGCTCGCCTTCCTGGTGCGCCAGGTCGCGCAGGACAGGGCCACCGTGCGCGCGACCGCCGACGTGCAGGGCATCATCACCGACGTCGGCCGGGCCGCCCCCGACGACCTGCGCCTGACCGTCGAGACGCTGGCCGCCACCTCGGGCCGCCCGATCACGGTCTATCTGAGCGACGGAACAATGCTCGGCACGCCGCAAGAGGCCACCCCGGCCGTCGAGCTGGCGCGGCTGGGCAGCCGCAGTCTCACCGTCGAGAACGGCGGCGCCCGCGAGATCGTGGTGTCGGTTCAGGGCCGCGACGGCACGGCAGTCATCCGTACGGTGGTCTCGGCCGGCGAGAGCAGCGCCGGCGTCACCCGTTCCTGGCTGGTGCTGTCCGGGCTGGGCGCGCTGCTGGTGGCGCTCGGGGTGGTGGTCGCCGACCGGCTCGCGCGAACGATCACCCGCCCGATCAGCGACCTGTCCGCCGTCTCGCACCGCCTGGCCAACGCAGAACTCACCGCGCGCGCCTCACCTTCAGCGGGCGGGCCTCCCGAGGTACGCGAGGTCGCCGGCGCCCTCAACCACCTCGCCGGGCGCATTCAGGAGCTGCTTCGAGCCGAACGGGAACAGGTGGCCGACCTCTCGCACCGGCTGCGGACCCCGCTGACCGCTTTACGGCTGGAGGCCGAAGGGCTGCGTGACCCGTCGGAGAGCGCCCGGCTGAGCGCCGCCGCGGACGCCCTGGAACGTGCGGTGAGCGGGCTCATCCAGCAGGCCCGCCGCCGCGCCGACCCCGACTCCGAGCCCGCACGGTGTGACGCGGCTTCGGTGGTGGCCGATCGGGTCGCGTTCTGGGCCGTTCTCGCCGAGGACACCGGGAGGTCGGTGACTGTCGATCTGGCGCCGGGGCCGCAGCCCGCGGCGGTGTCGGCCGACGAGCTGGCCGCGGCGGTCGACGCCCTGCTGGGGAACGTCTTCGCCCACACACCCGAGGGCACCCCCTTCTCCGTACGGCTGGAGGTGGCGCCCGACGGGGTGAAGCTCACGATCGCCGACCGTGGGCCCGGGATGCCGGACGGACTGGTGCGGCGGGGCGTCAGTGGGGGCGACTCGACAGGCCTGGGGCTGGACATCGCGCGCCGGGCCGCTCGGGGACGGTTCGAGATCCACGGCGGATCGGAGGGTGGCTCGGTGGTCACGATGCTCTTAACCCGGCCTTAGCGGTCGGGCAGCGCGCCGCTATCCAGGAAAGCGCGAGTCTTCCTCCTGTCGGAAGCACACCGAATCAGGAGGAAAACCATGAAGCGCTCGTACGCCATCGCGGCCGCTGTCGGGGCGGCTGCCGTCATCGGGGTGACCGGTACGGCTCTGGCCGCCGGTGGGGAAGACGCCGGTTCGTCGCCTTCGCCGTCGTCGCCAGCGTCGTCGCCGTCGTCGCCGTCGTCGCCTTCGTCGTCGGCCGGCCCCTCGGAGGAGTTCCGCGGGGACGGCAGCCTTGATGACGGCAGCACTCCGTCGCCCTTCGAGACGGTGGAGCCGGGTTCGGTGGCCCCGGTCCCGGGCGGCAGCAGCCCGTCGGCATCGTCGGGGCTGGGCGACGCGGTCACCTCGATCACGATCGCGCAGGCGCGGTCGAAGGCGTTGTCAGCCGTCGGAGGGGGACGGGTGACCAAGGTGGAAGCCGAGACCGAGCACGGGCGGGCTGTGTGGGAGGTGGAGGTCGTGTATCGGGGAGCCGAGCACGACCTGGACATCGACCGCCGGACGGGCGCGGTGACCGATCACGACGTGTCCGCCGTCCGAGGCGACGACGGTCGTTCCGACGACAAGGGCCGAGATGACGACGACCGGAGCGGCTGGCACGGCGGGGACGACCGGAGCGGGGACGACCGGAGCGGGGACGACCGGGGTGGCCGGCACGGCGGGGACGAGGACCGGGGTGGCCGGCACGGCGGCGACGATGATCGTGGGGACGACGGGAGCGGGCGGCACGGCGGGGACGACCGCGACGACGACTGATGGCTGCCCGGTGCGGGTGGAGCGCTCGCTGTGGGGGAAGTCGGCGCAGTGGCGGGACGGCAGGCGTAGCGGCGACCGGGCGTCCGGCATCCCTGCCGGTGAAGGGGTCGGCGTCGTGCCCGGTGGGACGGCACGCGTGGCGACAACCGGGGTGTCCGCCACCTCCGGGCGGCGAAAGGCTCGTGGTGTCCGGAACCGCCGCCCGGGGCTGTCCGGGGCGTTGATCGGTTCCTAGCACACGGGGCTGATCTCTGCTGGCTTGTCCACAGTTGCGGGCCGTCCACAGGGCCCGGCTCCAAGATCGGCAAAACGGACGACAATGGCCGGGGACGGGGGCCCCCGGAGGAGGGTGGGCCCCCGGAGCTTGTTGATCTTGGGGGGCGGTCTTGGGTGGGGTGGCCGGTCCGGGCGGAGGGGGTCGGATCGGCCGGTGGGGGAGGGCGGCCTAACTTGGGACCATGGTTTTCCCGTACGCCCCCGCGCCCGGCTCGGGCGGTCCGGCCGGTGACACGTACGCGGTGGCCCTGGTGCATGCCGGGGACGCGACGCAGGTCGTCGAGGTGCTCGGCCGGCTCCGCTTCACGGGATGGGTCGGCGCGCCGGACAAGGGCTGGCTGCCGGTCATCGCCGCGGGTGGCGCTGTGGCCTCGGGGCGGCGGGGCATCGTCGAGGTCGGCGCCGAACTCCCCGGCCGTGTGCTCGCGATCCGGGTGCGCACCGATCGGCAGCTGGCCCTGGTCGCGTGGTCGGACGGGGAGGAGCTGGGCCGTTACGTCAGCGACCCGTCCCGCGAGCCCGGCGCCGACGACGATGTGCTCGACGACCCGTACGGGGTGGAGAACGCGACCGCCTTCGCCGAGGTGTGCGGGCATCCGGAGCGCGCGGGTGAGCTGGCCGGCATGCTGGGCGAGCGGCTCGACCCGGAGACGGTCAACGAGTCCGAGCGGCTGGCCCGGGTCCTGCGTCTGCTCGAGTTGCCGACGTGGCTGGTCGCGGTGGCCACCCTGCCGCGGGACATCCCGACCGGGCCGCGGGCACGCGAGCTGACCAGGCTCGGGTTCGGCCTTCCCGGCGTACGGGGGAAGGCTCTTGACCGTCTGGCTCGTCCGGTGCGCCGTCGCCGGACGCCTCCGCCAGTGATCGCGGATCCGCCGGGCGGTGGCGGCGTGGACCCCTGGCTGCTCTAGAACACCTGCGGGAGTTTCCAGGTCTCGTCGGCGCCGGTCACCTTGTCGATGCTCGGGCCCAGCGTGGGCTGCACGATCGTCTTCTTGATCACCCAGTTGGTTGCCAGCAGCTGGTAGCCCTCTTTGGTCGCGTACCGTGCGCCGACCCAGTTCTTCGCGCCCACGCTGCGGATCTTGGTGAGCTTGTACGTCTTGGCGAAGTCGCTCATCTTCTTGAGGAACGCGGCCACCTTGCGCAGCAGGTTCGCCAGTTTCATGCCGACCGTGGCCGCGCGGGTGCCGGCCACCGCGGCCTCGATGCCACCGGCCGCAGCCCCGGCCGCCAGCGACGCGCCCGCGGTGATCCAGGCCGAGGCGAGCGCCACGATGATCGTGACGATCAGCCAGGCGATGAGTTCCCTGACGATCGACTCGACCAGGTCCTGGGCCTGCTGGGCGGCCTCGGCCGAGCCGTCGAGCAGCTCGGCGGTCACCCGGAAATGCTCGGCGATCTCGGCGAACGACCGGTTGACCTCGGTGAGCTCGGCGTTGAAGGCCGCTGCAGCCTCGCCCTCCCAGTAGGACAAGAGATCCGTACGGGCGGACAGCTCGGTCTGCGCGTGCTGCTCCAGCTGTGCCGCCGCCGAACGCCACGCCTCGGCCTTTTCGCGCAGCTGGTCGGGGTCGCCGGTGACCTGGTCGAGCGGGTCCGACAGGAACGACACGATCGGCTTGATGATCGAGTACGCCTCGCCGGCCGGGCCCAGCCACTGCTCGATGCGGTCGGCGCCGCTCGGGGCCCGGGTCACTGGCCGCTCCGGGTGACCCGGGCGGCGGCCGCCTGATCCGTACGCTCGTAGTCCTCGCGCAGCTCGCGGAACGCCTGGCTCAGGTCGGAGAACGCGTCGGCGCCGTTACGCAGCGTCTCGAGGCCGTCGGTGGTGCGCTGCTCGTATACCTGTGCGCAGTCGCGGGAATCGGGGAGCAGGCCGAAACTGTCCTCGGTGACGTCGGCGTCGACCAGGAACCGGCGGGTCGACTCGAACGACTCGCCCAGCTCGTCCATCGCCGCCGAATATCGGCTCAACGCGTCCAGATGGACGCCGACCGGCTGTCCCACGCGGTTACTCCCCCCTCGGCGCTCCGATCGCCTCGACCACCTGTTCGGCGAGGCTGGGCGGCGCGCAGACCAGCATGCACCCGGACCCGTCACGGAACCCGGCCAGCAGTCGTCCACGGCGCAGGGCACCCGCCGGGGCCGCGACGGCACCCAGGATAGCGGCCCTGTCCACCTCGTACCGGACCCGCGCGACCTGATCGGACGGTCCGAACCATCGGCCGAGTCCGCTCTTCGCCCGGGGGGTCACTTCGATCTCGGCGAGCAGCAGGCGGCTGTCGGTGACCGCCACCTGGGGCGCGAGCACCCGGCCGACGGCCTCGTGCAGCAACCGGCCCTGCGTGCCCGGTCCGCCGATCACCGCGCGGCCCCACACGGCCTGCTGGACGGCGCTGCCGCCGAACGTGCCCAGTCCCACTAGGATGGTCGGGTCCAGCAGGTCGATCAGCTCGTCGCGCGCCGAGACCTCCTCGGTCGTGCCGGGATCCTGCACCAGGGGCGAGACGGCGAGCAGCCGTTCGGATTCCCGGAGCAGGCCGCCGAACGCGGGCGCGACCTTCGAGGTGTAGTCCTTCACCGCCATCGCACCAGGATGGCATGTCCGCCGGGAGGCATCGATG
Organism: Paractinoplanes brasiliensis; assembly: GCF_004362215.1. Lineage (NCBI taxonomy): Bacteria > Bacillati > Actinomycetota > Actinomycetes > Micromonosporales > Micromonosporaceae > Paractinoplanes > Paractinoplanes brasiliensis. Next base: position 808,652 of record NZ_SNWR01000002.1, read on the forward strand.
CCGGAGATCCGCGATTTCACCGACCTGGCGGCGTACGCCCAGGAACAGCTGGAGCGGGTCGCGAAGATGCAGTCCGACATGGCCGGCGCGGCGGGGCAGGGCGTCTCCCCGCAGCGGTACGCCCGTGCCCGCACCGGCCCGGGCGGCCGCGTCCTCGAGCTGCGCCTCGACCCCGACGCGTCGTCGCTGCCCGTCACCGAGCTGGCCGACGAGATCGTGGCCGCGATCAGCGCCGCTCAGGCCGACTTCGCCACGCAGACCGATGCCATCATGGCGCCGCTGCTGGAGGCCCGGCCGAGCGACACCTTCGACGACGGTATCCGCCGGCTGGACGCCCTGACCGACGACCTCGACCGCCTCATGCAACGCCGCGACCTGCGCTGACCTTTCGTAACGCGAACGCGGCCTGGCGCCACGCCGACGAACCGCGTTGATGCGGTGTTGCGTCTCGGGCTCCCGGGCCCCACGCCAGGATGCTCCGGCAGGCCGGTTTGGCACGGTCAGCCTTCAGCGCCGGCTCATCGAGGGGCTCCTTCAATCAACCCAGCCTCCTAGGAAGCTGTAACGGCTGTGGCGGCGGCCCCGGCGGTGCAGCGGTGCGCGATCATGGTGGGGCACCGAGGGGGGATGCCGTGCTGGAGACGCCGTACGTGGCTGTTGACGTTGACGTGCTCGACCGGAACCTGGCGGGGATGGCGGCCGTCGCCCGGGAACGCGGGCTCGGACTGCGGCCGCACGCCAAGACGCACAAGTGCCTCGAGATCGCCCGCCGGCAGGTCGAGCACGGGGCCACGGGGCTGACCGTTGCCACTGTCAGCGAGGCCGAGGTGTTCGCCGGGGGCGGCTTCGACGACCTGTTCATCGCGTACCCGATCTGGCCGTCACCCGGACGGGCCGAGCGGTTGCGGGCCTTGGCCGGGCGGGTCGCCCTGCGGGTGGGGGTCGACTCGGCGGAGAGCGCCGAAGCCCTGTCCGCCGCCGTCGGGCCGCTCGATGTGCTGGTCGAGATCGACAGTGGGCATCACCGGAGCGGTGTGCGGCCGGCTGACGCCGTACGGGTGGCTGAGGCCGCCGAGCGGGCCGGCCACCGCGTACGGGGGATTTTCACGTTTCCCGGGCACGGCTACGCCCCGGGTCAGCAGCACACGGCCGCGCTCGACGAAGCCGCTGCCCTGTCCGCGGCCGACCTGGGGGACGGGGTACGCAGTGGTGGGTCCACGCCCACAGCCCCGCTGGCCGAAGGTGGCGCGCTGACCGAGATCCGGCCCGGCGTCTACGTGTTCGGCGATGCGCAGCAGGTCGAGCTGGGCGGCTGCGGCTGGGACGACGTCGCGCTCACCGTGGTGGCCACGGTCGTGAGCCGTACGGGAAATCGGGTGATCGTCGACGCCGGGTCCAAGGTTCTGGGCGCCGACCGTCTGGCCTGGGCCACCGGGTTCGGACGGCTGCCCGAGCACCCGGATGCCCGGATCGTCGCCCTCTCCGAGCACCATGCCACGATCGAGTTCCCCGCCGAGCCGCCGGCCCGCGGCGACGTGTTGCGGATCGCCCCGAACCACGTCTGCGCCACGGTCAACCTGGCCGACGAGCTGGTTGTCGTCCGTGGGGGAGCGGAGGCCGACCGCTGGCGGGTCGCGGCCCGTGGCGCCAACACGTGACCCGGGGCGGGAGACCCTGGGAGTGCCGGGACCGGTCGCTATAACGTGGCCGGGTGACATCGCCGTACCGTTCTGAGATTCGTCTCCGGCTTGATGATCCCGCCGCGCAGCGGGACGTCATCGCGTTGGGGTATCGCCGGGAGGGAATAGCGCGGGGCGCCGGGCCGAACCGTGAGGACATGGTGGTCTGGGCGCGGCTCGAGGACGACCCGGAAGGGCCCGCGCCGCGCATTTTGCCCGATCTGCCGGGCGGGGAGCTGACCGACGGCGTGATCCGGATCCGGCCGTTGCACCCGGACGACCTGGACGGCTGGATGGAGTTGCGCAGCCTGCCCGAGGTGGTGGCGAGCTCGGTGCCGCCGGTCGTGCCGCCGCGCGAGCAGGTGGAGCAGCATTTCGCGTACGCGGAAGGGCGTTGGCTGGCCGGGGAGGTGGCCGCGATGAGCATCCTGGACGCGCGCAGCGGCCGGTTCGCCGGGCAGATCGCGCTGTACTACTTCCAGCCGCACCAGCGTGAGGGCATGCTCGGTTACGGGGTGTTGCCGGCGTTCCGGGGCCGGGGCTACGCCCGCCGGGCGGTGCAGCTGGTGACGAAGTGGGCGTTCAACGAGGCGCGGCTGCAGAGGGTCGTGGCGGGCACGCCCGTCGACAATCTGGCCTCGCAGAAGACGTTGCAGGCGGCCGGGTTCGAGGTCGAGGGCAAACAGCTGGGCGTTCTGCCCGGTCCGAACGGGGGCCGGATAGACGCGGTGATTTATGTCAGACGCCGCCTCTAAGGTGTCGGCATGATTGCTCACCCGGGTCTCCGCTTCGCCGATCACACCGTCACCGTGCCGCTCGACCATCGAGATCCCGGCGGCGAGACGATCGAGGTCTTCGCGCGTGAGGTGGTGGCGGCCGACCGCAGCGGTGACGATCTGCCGTGGCTGCTCTTCCTGCAGGGCGGGCCGGGTGGCAAGTCGCCGAGGCCGTTGCGGGCCGAGAGCTGGCTCGCGCGGGCGGTGCGGACCCATCGGGTGCTGCTGCTCGACCAGCGCGGCACGGGCCGCAGCACACCGCTCACCGCGAGCACGGTGGGGGAGCGTACGGCGAAGGAACTGGCCGGCTACGTGAAGCTGTTCCGGGCCGACAGCATCGTGGCCGACGCCGAGATCCTGCGGGAACGGGTGGCCGGCGGCGCGAAGTGGGACACCCTGGGGCAGAGCTACGGCGGCTTCGTGACCATGACCTATCTGTCGGCCGCGCCGCAGGGCCTGCGCACGTGTTACGTCACCGGTGGCCTGCCGGGCCTGACCGCCACCGCGGACGAGGTGTACGCGCGGACGTATCCACGGGTGGCCGGCAAGAACGCCGAGTTCTATCGCGACTTCCCCGGCGACCGCGCGGCCGTGCGGCGCGTCGCCGACCATCTGGCCGCCACCGACGTGCGGCTGCCCGACGGCGACCGTCTCACGCCGGAACGTTTCCGCCTGCTCGGCAGCGTCTTCGGCATGAGCTACGGCTACTCCCAGGTGCACTGGCTTCTCGACGAGGCGTGGCACGGCGAGCGGTTGTCACCGACATTCCTGTACGAGGTGATGGCGCAGACCGGTTACGTCGACAAGCCGCTGTTCGCGTTGCAGGAATACTCCTACGGCCAGGGCAACGGCTCCACCGGCTGGGCCGCCGCCCGCGCGCTGGCCGAGCGGCCCGAGTTCGCCGCCGGGGCCGACCCGCTGCTGTTCACCGGCGAGATGATGTTCCCGTGGATGTTCGAGCAGATCGCGGCGCTGCGCCCGTTCGCCGGGGCGGCCGGCATCCTGGCCGAGACCGATGACTGGCCGGTGCTCTATGACGTGGGGCGGCTGGCGTCCAACGAGGTCCCGGTGGTGGCCGCCGTGTACGCCGACGACATGTACGTCGACGCGGGGCTGTCGCTCGAGACCGCGGCCGCCGTCGGCAACGTGCGGACGTGGGTGACGAACGAGCACGAGCACGACGGTTTGCGCAGCTCGGGGGAGGCCGTGCTCGGGCACCTGATGGAGATGGCCGCCGGGCTGCGCTGACCCGGGGGTGCGCGGCCGTCAGGCGGCCTGGCGGGTCAGTGGGGGCTGACCTTGAGCTGGGCGTCGGCCCAGGCGGCCTCGCGCAGGGTGGCGAGGATGCGTTCCTGGCCCGCCGCGTCCTGCCGGTCGATGAACAGCACCCCGTCGAGATGGTCGGTCTCGTGCTGGATGCACCTCGCGAGCAGGCCGGCGCCGACGATCTGCACCGGGTCGCCGTGCTTGGTCAGGCCCCGGGCCACCACGTTCATGCGGCGTTTGGTGTCCAGATAGATGCCGGGGATGGACAGGCAGCCCTCGGGCCCGTCCTGCTCGTCGTCGTCGGGGAACTCGAGACCCGGGTTGATCAGATGGTCGAGGCGGGCGTCGTTGCCGGGCAGGTCCGGGTTGATCGCGAACAGGCGCAGGCTCACCCCGATCTGCGGGGCGGCCAGCCCGGCGCCGCGGGATTGCTCGAGGGTCTCGTTCAGGTCGCCGACCAGCTTGTGGAGCTCGGCGTCGAAAACGGTCACCGGCTCGGCAACCCGGCGCAGCACCGGGTCGCCGACCTTCCGGATGTCCAACACAGTCATGCCAGGGACGGTACTCGCGTCCAGTCAGTGAGATCCGCCCTCGCCGGGACCTCGTTTGGCGGTGGAATGACGCCTTGTCTCCCGCCGTTCGATGACAGGTGCCGCATGCAGCACGGGAACGACCACACCTGGCCCTCGCGTGCTCGCCGCCCCGAACCCGCCGAGCCGTCTCACGCCCCCTGCCCGCTCTCGCTGTCCCGCCGTCGTGACAGCCGCCTGACCGCCCGCCGTTCCCCGCGGCGCCGCGATGCCGCGCTGCGCTTGTTCGTCCGGGTCCCGGCCCGATGACGCCTGCGCTGCCTTCGTTCGGGTGATCGTGCCTGCTCACGAGCGGCCCGGTCATTCCAGCTCCAGGAATCTATGCGTTTCGCATATAGTTGGGCGATGGAACGGGAAGAGGCCATCGTCGAATGGCACGCGAGTGTCAACTCGGGCGACCTCGATCGGGCCGCGCTGGCTGTCGGCGACCCGGTCGTCGTGCTGGGGCCCCGAGGCTCGGCGGCGATCACTCCGGCCCAGTTCGCGGAGTGGGTCGACCGTTCGGGCATCCGGCTCGAACCCGTCGGCCGGCATCCGGCCGGCGAGCGCCTGACCGTGGTCGAGCAGGACGCGACCTGGCCGGGCAGCGTCGGCTCGACCCGTGTGGCGACCGCGTTCCGCGTCGACGGTGGCGTGGTGACCGCCGCCCTGCGCTACCCCGACCTCGCAACGGCTCTCGATCGGGCAGGCAGCGATCTCGCGGCGGCCGAGGAGTCGGCTCGCGGCGGCCCGTGACCGGGCGAGCAGTGATGAGGCGCCGGCCGAGATGCCGGTCCGCGACGGCCCTTGACCGGGCGGGTAGTGATGTGGCAGCGACGGAGATGCCAGTCCGCGACGGCCCTTGACCCGGCCGCGTCGGCGGACGGTCCCCGCCGAGCACGTAGGCAGCGATCTGGCGGCGACCGAGGAGCCGGCCTACGCGGATGCGGCGCCCTTCGATCGGGCAGCGCGGTGATCTGCCCGGCAACCGAGATGCCGGCCCGCGTGGGAGCGGGGCAGGGCGGACGCGGGGCAAGCGGGCGGCGAGCGGGTGATCCGCGGGCGAGCCGGGAGCAGACGGCCGCGGGTTGCGGGCCGGGAAGGGGAGTTCGGATGAGAGGGCCGGGGCAGACGCTGTTCGGGTTCGTCCGGCACTGGTCGCGCAGACTGGAGACCGGGCCGCACGGCGCCGACCGTGAGCAGGGCCGTCTCGTGCTGGTCACCGAGGCTGTGCACGCTCTCGAACAGCGTGGACACGCCGCAACCGTGAACGCCGTCGCCGACGAGATCGGCATCGACCAGAGCGGCGCGTCACGGCTGATCCGCAGCGGAGTCGAGGCCGGCTGTCTCTCCACGAGCACCAGCGCTGACGGACGGCGCCGGCCCACGACGGTCACCCCGGCCGGGCACGAGATGCTTGCGCGCGCGCATCAATGGCAGGAGCAGGTCTTCGACCGGCTCACCGAGGGCTGGCCGGAGCAGCGGCGACGCGACTTCCAGCTGGCCATGACCGAACTGATGGAACGCTCGGACGCCCCACCCGGGTGACCCACCACCACGGCCGGAGCCCGCGCTATGGCCTTGCGCACCGCGGTGGCCGCGAGGTGCGGCGCGAACCTTCCGTGAAGGCGTACGGAAAAAGCGTGCGAGGGAAGAGCGTGCATCCACTGCGCCGATTGGACGATCATTGGGCCATGCAGAGTTTCGACGTGGTGGTGGTGGGGGCGGGGCCCGGCGGTGAGGTCGCTGCGGGACGGCTGGCCGAGGCGGGTCTCAGCGTGGCGATCGTGGAGGCGGACCATGTCGGCGGGGAATGTTCGTTCTACGCGTGCATCCCGTCGAAGGCGCTTCTGCGGCCCGGGGAACTGCTCGAGGAGGCCCGGCACGTGCCCGGGGCGGCCGAGGCGGTGACGGGTTCGCTCGACGTGGCCGCGGTGCTGCGCCGGCGTGACGAGCTGATCAACAACGAGGACGACAGCGCGCAGGTGCCGTGGCTGCTCGACCGGGGGATCACGCTGGTGCGCGGCTGGGGGCGGCTGACCGGGCCGAGACAGGTCACCGTCGGTGACGACGTTCTGGAGGCGCGGCGGGCGGTCATCCTGGCCGGCGGCACCCGGGCCACCGTCCCCGACATCGAAGGGCTGGCCGACGCGAACCCGTGGACCAACCGTGAGGCGACCACGGCCAAGCAGATCCCGGAGTCGCTGGTCATCGTGGGCGCGGGCGTGGTCGGCTCCGAGATGGCGCAGGCGTACGTGTCGCTGGGCGCGCGGGTCACGCTGGTCGCCGGGCGGGGGTTGCTGCCGCGGGAGGAGGACTTCGCCGGGGAGCAGGTCGCGGCCCGGCTGACCGAGCAGGGCGTCGACGTGCGTACCGGCCATCGCCCCACCTCGGTGCGGCGCGACGCGGAGGGGGTGACGGTGACCCTGGGTGACGGCAGCACGGTGAGCGCCGACGAGATCCTGGTCGCCGCGGGGCGTACGCCGCAATCGGTTGATCTGGGTCTGGAGGCCGTGGGCGTCAAGGCGGACGGCTATGTCGAGGTCGACCAGCACATGCGCGTTCCCGGGCAGGACTGGCTGTATGTGATCGGCGACCTCAACGGGCGTGCCCTGTTCACGCACATGGCCAAATATCAGGCGGCCGTCGCGGCGGGGGAGATCCTGGGCAAGCCGATCGCCGCCGACCACCTCGCCGACGGCCCCGGCGCGCCCCGCGTCATCTTCACGTCCCCGCAGGTCGCCGCGGTCGGCTACACCACCGCGGGCGCCCGCTCGGCCGGCCTGAACGTGCGGGTGATCGACGTCCCCACCGACGGCAACGCGGGCGGCTCCTACTCCGGCGGCACGGTCGGCACGGCACGCTTCCTGGTCGACGAGGACCGCGGCGTGCTCGTCGGCGCCACCATCACCGGCACCCAGGTCGCCGATTTCCTGCAGGCCGCGACCATCGCCATCGTCGGCGAGATCCCCGTGACCCGCCTGCGCCACGCCGTCCCGTCGTTCCCGACCCGCTCCGAGATCTGGCTGTACCTTTTCAACAACCTCGGAATTTAGCCGTACGCCACGTCGGCTCGGCCAACCGCACCGGGCCGGAACCCGCTGCTCCTCGCGGCCTGCGTCGAACCACGGGCCGTTGCGCGGGCTCCGGCCGTGGTGCATGGTTGACTACTGCCCGGACGGTCCACGATAGAGCTCGCCGTCCGGGTAGGGCCACGGGTTCGGTTTGCACCCGTGCAGACCGAGCGTCTGCTGCAGCATCACCGGCCCCAGCCTGCCCTTGCCCGGGCACAGGTTGTGACCGTGGCCGAGCCGGTGCCCCACCTCGTGGTTGACCATGTACTGCCGGTAGGCCCGCAGGTTGTTCCGGTAACCCGGCACGCCGCCCGCCCACCGCGCCACGTTCAGCACCACTTTGGCCCCGTTCCGGCACGACGTGTAGCCGTCCGACCCGTCCCCGCACAGCTCACCCCGCGTGCCCGGGGTGGCCAGGTAGAGCGTGAAGTCCGACTTCTGCCCCGGCCCGACCCGGCGGAACCGCCACTGCCCGCCGCCGGTCCACCCACGCGGGTCGGCCAGGGTCGCGCCCGCCGCCGCCGCGAACCCGGCCACCGAGACACCCCGGATGTCCCGCTCGACGACCACGCGGTAACGCATCAACCGCCCTTTGGCGCCGGCCGTCTCGTTCCCGGCCGCCGCCACGACCCAGCGCCCCGACCCGTCCTGCGGAAAACTGATCCGGACCGGCTCTCGCGCGGCTGCAGTTGTCGTGCTCGTGCTGGTGCTCTGCGCGGTGCTGGGCGACCTCGGACTCTGGGCGGAGCCGGGCGGCGGGGTGGCCGCGGTCGTGCCGCACCCGCCCACCACACCAACCGCGACAACGGCCGCCACCCGCCTGTACAAACGCAACGTCATGCCATCCCTCCGATCGACATGACGTGCCCGGCACCGAGCCCACGTTGCTTCCTGCCAGATTCCTCACACGCGCCCAGCCCCGGCGGACGCCCTTTGTGCCCACCGCGCTTCTTCCCGTGGGGCGCCGCTCCGGGCCGGCTTCGTGGGACTGTGCCAGAGGAGATCTCGGTACGGACCCGGCTCCGTCTGCGACGCGGGAACCGAGCGCTATCTGCGAGGGCCGGCGGCGGACGAACGGCGTGACGTCACTTACCACGGTCCGTCTCGGGTGGGAGACCTGTTTTTCAGCTGGTTCGACCAGAACCAGCATCCGTCTGTGCGCGCCACGTGCACAGTCATCCGGGAACCGGCCGGTGTGCGGACGAACGTGAAGAACGCGGCCACGTGGTCAGGTCGCGCGCGGCGCCGGTGGCGTAGGACCGTGGGGAACGAGGCGTCGGACTCTGCCGGCCGCTCGACGGCCGGCAGAGTGCGCTCCCCGGGGTGCGAACGGCTACCCCAGCCGCAGGTGGGTCCAGCTCGACAGGTCCGCGAGCATCCGGCGGTCGTGGGTGGCGATCACCACCGCGGCCGGGGCTGTCGTGAGGGCCGCGGTCAGCTCGTCGACCAGGGTGGCCGAGAGGTGGTTGGTGGGCTCGTCGAGGATCAGGACGTCGGGCCTGGCGGCCAGCACCTCCTCCAGCCGCCGGCGGCGGTGCTCGCCCGGCGACATGCGGGCGGCCTCGGTGAAGAACTCCTGCGCGAGGTAGCCGACGGTTGCCCCGGACAGCCGCCGCACCGAGCCGGTGGCGGGGGTGAGCACGCCGGCCAGGACTGCCAGCAACGTGGACTTGCCGGCGCCGTTCGGGCCGGTCACCAGCAGGCGGCCACCACCGGTCAGGCGTACGGTGGCCGCCGTGTCCAGACGGCCGGTCACGGTCACGCCGGCCGCGTCCAGCAACGGCGTGCCGGGGCGGGTGTCGCCGGGTGGCAGACGCAACGGCCGTGGCGGCCGGGGCAGCGTGATCCGGTGGGAGTCGAGGGCTTCCTGCCGGCGTTTGAGGGCCTGCACGACGCCCGGCGCCCGGCTTTGCCGCTTGTGTTTGCCGGTGCCCTTGTCGGGGCGCCAGCCTGTGCTCAGCCGGCCGCGGGCCTCCTCGACCGCCCCGGCCAGGCGCTGATGCTCGGCCACCTGGGCGTCGTACTCCTGCTGCCACTGTTCCCGCTCGCGGCGGCGGCTTTCCTGCCAGCTGCCGTAGCCGCCCGCGTACAGCCGTGGACGCCCGTCGGGGGTGGCGTCGAGGTCGAGGAACTCCCGGGCGACGTCGCGCAGCAACGCCCGGTCGTGGGTCACGACGAGGACGCCGCCGGGGTGTTGCCGCAGCCGGTCGGTGAGGAAGGCGAGCCCGCCCGCGTCGAGGTGGTTGGTCGGTTCGTCCAGCATCAGCAGGTCGTGGCGCCCGCCGAGCACACAGGCCAGCCGTACGCGGTAACTCTGGCCCACCGACAGCGTGTCCAGCCGCCGTTCCCGGTCGGTGCATGCGTTCAGCGCCTCCAGGGCCACGTCGACGCGGCGCTCGGCGTCCCAGGCGTCGAGCCGGGTGGCCTCTTCCAAGGCTTCCCCGTACGCGTCGGGGTCGGACTCGATGGCCGGCAGCGCCGCGTCGAGCGCCTCCAGGGCCCGCAGCGACGGCTCGACGGCCTGGGCGACGAGCGTGCCGACCGTCTGCCCGTCGCCGGTGTGCAGGGCCTGCTCGGCCACGCCGATGGAGCCGGAACGCCGTACGGTGCCGTGGTCGGGTTCGGCCAGGCCGGCCAGCACCCGCAGCAGGGTCGTCTTGCCGCTGCCGTTCGGCCCGACCACCGCCAGGCGGGAACGGGCCGACACGGTGACGTCGACGCGGTCGAGGACGACACGGTCGCCGCGCACCACGGTGACGGACTCAGCGCGTACGTGGGAGAGGGTTTTTTCTGCAAGGGTCACGGGTCTGCTCTCGGCTCGTCTGGGAGCCGGGCAGCGTCGGATGCGCCGCCCGGCAGGAACGCCAGGACGGCGGTGCAGAAGCCTGGGAAAAATGAGCTGCAGCCGCCGTCAGCGGCCGGAACGCAACCTCATCGAGGCGACACCGGTGAACATGCGGGCCAGAATAGCCGACGTGCAACGGTCCCGCTTCCGATTAATGCCGCCCATGCTCGCCCTGGTCGCGGTCGTCGCGGGCGGGGTGATGCTCGCCCGTTTCCCCGCCGCCGAGCGTGTGGTGGTCGACGGGGTGCCGCTCGACGTGATGCGCCCGGCCGGTGCCACGCCGGGGCCGGGCGTGGTGGTGGCGCACGGGTTCGCGGGGTCGGCCCGGTTGATGCGGCAGTTCGGCGACACACTGGTCACGCGCGGGTACACGGTGGTGCTGCCCGATCTCGACGGGCACGGCGCGAGCACCCGCGACCCGGTCGACCTGCAGCACGACCTCGACGTGGCGGTGACCCATCTCAGCGGGCTGCCGAGCGTCGACCCGGCCCGGACAGCGTTGGTGGGGCACTCGATGGGGGCGGCCGCGGTGACGACGTACGCCGCCACGCACCCCTCGATCGCGGCGACCGTGGCCATCTCGCTGCCCGGCTCGAACGCGGTGACTCCGTCCCGGCCCTCCCGCCTGCTGATGCTGGTGGGCCAGCTGGAGTTCCCCGGTTTTCACCAGACGGTCGAGCGGGCGCTCGCGGGCGCGGGCAGCGACCGGCAAGCGGCGACCGTCCCCGGCGTCGAGCACATTTCCATCCTGTACGCGGCCCGGACGCACCGCCTGACCGCAGACTGGCTCGACACCACGTTCGGGCGTACGCCGTCAACGCCCGGCCTGCCGTCCCCGCTGCGCCGGCTCGCGTCGTCGGGTGTCCTGCTGCTGGGCCTGCTCCTGGGTTTCGTCCCGATCACCCGGGCGCTCCTCGGTCGTCCGTCCACTGTGGCCGGGCGTGTGGTTTCCGTCCCGCGGAATGCCGCTGCCGGGGTCGATCCGCCGTCTGATTCCACGCGGAGGGCCGCTGTCGGAGCCGATCCGCTTGCCGGTCCCGCGCGGACGGCCGCTGTTGCGCCTGGCCCGTCGGCGTCCCCGCCGCGGCCTGGCGCTGTCATGGCTGAACCGGCAGCCGAGCTCGGGCGGGCTGCCGCTGTTGTGCTCGAGCTCGCGCCCATCGCTGCCGTTGCGGCGGGCGGGGCGGTGGTGGCCGCGGTCGTCGCGCCGTTCCTGCCGACCGCGCGCCTCGAGCTGGGCGGTTACGCGGCCGGCTTCACCGCCGTGATGGGCCTGGCGATCCTCGCGTACCTGCGCCGCTTCCCATCCCCTCCCGGTGGCCTGCGCTCGTTGCTCGGGGCGTTGCTGCTCATCCCGTACGCGGCGGCCACGATCGCCGTCCCGCTGCACCTCGGCTTCACCCACGCCGTCCCCGCCGGGCAGCGCTGGTGGCTGCTCCTGCTCGTGTGGCTGGGTTTCGCCGTGCTCGCCTACGCCACCGGACGGCTGGCGGGCACCTTCCGCGCCGACCTGCTCGTCGCGGCGATCACGGTGTGCGCCCTGACCGCCGCGTCCGTGGCCGGCCTGGCGTCCGGGTTCCTCGTGCTGGTGGTGCCGCTGCTGGCCGCCCTGATGGTGATCCAGGCGGGGCTGTCCGCGGCGCTGCGGGCCGTGGCCGCGCCGCCGTGGCTGAGCGCGTTGACCGGCTCGGTCCTGGTCGCCTGGCCGATCGCCACCACCCTGCCAACCGCCGTCTGAGCGAGCGGGGAGTGCTGCCTCAACCGCCGTGGGGCGGGCACCGTCCTTTACGTGCGGGAGTGCCGCCTGGGCGGACGGCGGGCGGGAAGGGTCATCCACGTCCGCGTGGAGGGTGCGCGGCAGGGGTCATTCCACGTGCTGGCCTGCCGTCGGGCGGACGGTGCGGCGCGGCCGTTATGGGCCGGTGCGGGCGCGGCGGTTCCGCGTGCGCGCGGTGTTGTTGGGTGGGTGGTGCGGGCGTGGCCCACGTCGAGGTCCGGCTGACCAGTCATGACGTGCGGGGCGTGACCATCCGCGACGTTCAGCCGGCCCGCGCCGTCACCGCTCTGGCTGGCGACGCGAGCGGTGGCAGAACCGCGACGGCGGACAACCGTGTGTCAGGAGGCCCGGGGCAGGGACCAGCCGGCTCGGGCCGTGAAGCCGAGCCGCTCGAAGAACGGCACTGTCTCGTCGCTCGCGTGCAGGTAGGCCGTGTGCGCGCCGGCCAGTGTGCCCCGCCGCAGGATCGTCTCGGTCAGCACCCGCGCGTACCCCTGGCGCCGGAACGCCGGGAGCGTGCCGACGTTGGCTACCCCCAGGTGCCCGTCGGTGAGCAGGCCCACCCCGACCGACACGGCCGTCCCGTTGCGGGTCTCGGCCACGTACGCGCCGATCAGCGGGTTGGCCAGGACCTCGGCCGTGTAGACGCCGGCGACCGACTCGGGTGTCACCCCGAACGTGCCGGCGACGAGGACGGCGAACGTGTCGTACTCGTCGCTGGCCAGGCGGCGCACGAGGGCCAGGTCTGCCGGGACCGAGCCGGTCGAGCGGCGGCCTGCCGTCGGGGTGACCATGAGGATCGGCTGCTCGGTGCAGCCCAGCCCGGTGGCCTCGGATCTGGCACGCGGCCGGCTGCGCAGGTGGGAGCGGCGGCGGGAGGTGGCGAGCATTCTGACGGCGGCCCGGAACGCGCGGGTCGACGAATCGGTGGTACGGGTGACGTGCATGGGGGCTCTCAGGTGTACTTGAAACGTCTTACCTCTGGGGAGGTTATCTCGCGTCCGGCATTCTGCCCCGCCCGTGTTGCCGCCACTTTGCGTAACCGCGTGACGATCGCCACCGATGCGATTCGTCCCGCGCAGCGTGTCAACGCGCCGGCGACCCTCATCTTCACCGCTCGGCTGCCGCACCTGGTCGGCATGCCGTGGCCGGGCGGCCGAGCCGGGCTTGTCGAGGGCCACGTGGCCGAGCGTCGCACACCGCGTCCGGATCGACGTGCCTAACTCCTTCGGGTAGGCGACAAAACGCGCGCCAGCGGCGAGTGTGGAGGGTGACCCGTCCGCTACCCCGAGTGAGGTATTGGTGAGCGTCACGGAGGAGACAGTCCTTCCGGAACTACGTAATGCCTGGTGGGAGCACGGGGCGCGGCGGCGTGCGGAGACCGGCGTGTTCGGCGTCTTCGCGGAACTTCCCCAGTTCGTCCGGCAGGCGGTGGCCCTCGCCTGGCGAGCGGACAAGGCCCGTACGTCGGTGGTCGCGGGCGCGACGATCGCGGCGGGTTCGATGGCCACGTTCGGGTTGCTGTCGACCCAGCGGGTGCTCGTCGAACTGTTCGGCGCCGGGCCCACCCCGGAACGGGTCGAGGCGGCCCTGCCCGCGCTGGCCGTGCTCGCCGCGGTCACTGCCGTGCGGGGCGGGCTGGGCATCGCGGTCGGCTACGCGCAGAACGGGCTGACCCCACGCGTCAATCAGGCGGCCGAGCGCCGCCTGTTCGAGACGACCACCGCCGTACGGCTGGACGCCTTCGACGCCGATGCGTTCGCCGACGACATGGAGCGCGCGACCCGGGGCAGCGACGCCGCCAACGGGCTCGTGTCGCACACCACCAACCTGCTCGCCGGTGTGGTGGGCCTGGTCGCCGTGGCGGTGGCCGTCGTCGTGATCAACCCGCTGCTGCTGCTCGCGCTGCTCGTGGCGACGCTGCCCAACGGGTACGCGGCCCTGCGCGCCGGGCACCTGCGGTACGCGAACTTCCTGGCCGGCTCGGTGCGGCGGCGGCGCCTGTTCGTGCTGGAAAGACAGATGGCCGAACGGGAATCGGCGCCGGAGCTCCGCACGTACGGGCTCAGAAGGTTCTTGCTCGGGCAGTACGACATGGTCATGGGCGCGCAGACCACCGAGGAGCTGAAACTCGCGCGGCGGGTCACCACCACGATGAGCGTCGGCGCCGTGATCAGCGGGATCGGGCTCGGCGGGGTGTGGGTGCTGCTCGGGCTGCTGCTGGCCGGCGGGCACATTCCGCTGTCGGCCGCCGTCACCTGTGTCGTGGCGGTGCAGGCGGCGCAGCGGTCGCTCACCACTGTCACCCTGCAGCTCGACTTCCTGTTCACCAACGGGCAGTTCTTCAAGGAGTACGTGGGTTTCCTCGACCGCGCCCGCGAGTACATCCCGGACGACGACTCCGGGAGCAGGCCCGAGCCGCCACCGCTGCGCCGGCTCGACATCAGCGGGGTGAGCCTGCGTTACCCCGATCGGGACACGCCCGCCGTCGACGACGTCACGATCAGCATCACGGCCGGGCAGACGGTCGCGTTCGTGGGCGAGAACGGCTCCGGCAAGTCCACGCTGGCCGCGATGATCGCCGCCCTGCGCTCGCCGAGCGACGGCATGATCGAGTGGAACGGCCGCCCGCTCGGCGCCTGGGACCCGGAAGCGCTGCGCCACCGGATCGCCGTGGTGCTGCAGGAACACCACAAATGGCCGTACACGGCGGCGACCAACATCGCGATGGGGGATCTGGACGGCGACGCCGAGCAGACACGCATCGAGACCGCCGCACGCAAGGCCGCCGCGCACGAGACGATCCTGGCGCTGCCGCACGGGTACCGCACGCTGCTCGACCGCACGTTCAAGGAGGGTCACGACCTGTCCGGCGGTCAGTGGCAGCGGATCACCGCCGCGCGCGGCTTCTACCGGGACGCCGACCTGCTGATCATGGACGAGCCGTCGTCGGCGCTGGACCCGCTCGCCGAGGACGCCCTGTTCCAGGCGATCCGGGGCCGCCAGGGCAGCCGCACCACGATCCTGATCACGCACCGGCTGGCCAACGTCATCCACGCCGACCAGATCTTCGTGCTGCACGACGGGGTGCTGGTCGAGCGGGGCAGCCACGCCGAGCTGATGGCCGTCGACGGCCGGTACGCGGGGTTGTTCCGCATTCAGGCCGCCGGCTACCAACCCGGCTGAGGGTTCCCACGGGGCCGGGGCGATAGCACAGTGGGAGGTATGGCTGACACGACGATGGACGTGCAAGAGGCTCTCAACCGGATCGTTGAGAGCGCCGCCGCGGATCGGGTCTTCGGGGAGCCGATCCACCACGGCGGGGTGGTGGTGCTGCCAGTGGCGAAGATCAGCGGCGGCGCGGGCGGGGGAGGCGGCAGCGGGCCGGCCCCGGAGGGGCAGGAGGCCGCCGGCAACGGCGGTGGCCTCGGCGTCGTGGCGAAACCGCTCGGCGTCTTCGTGCTGTCGGGCGGAACCGTGACCTGGCGCCCGGCGGTCGACGTGAACCGGATCGTGCTCGGCGGGCAGCTCGTGGTCGTGGCGGCGCTGCTGGTGGCGCGGACGATCCTCAAGTCCCGCCGGCGCCGCAGGCCCTGAAGCGGGACCCGTTCGCGCCCCTGCCCACACTTCCCGCGACCGGCGTTTGCCCAGCTCAGCATGGGCCGGCCGGAGCTCCCGGGCAGGGTTGTCCCCACCCGGGAGCGCACGAAGTCACTGCTGGGTGTCGCCGGCTCCGGTGCGCTTCTGGCCCTCGTCCTGCGCCCGGTCGACCTGCGACGTGTACTTGTCGCCGGTGCGCTGGTCGACCTGGTCGCCCGCCTTCTCGATGCCCTGGTCGACCTGCTCGTCGTGCTTGTCGGCGAGATCCTTGGCCTTGTCCATGAGACCCATGACGCGCTCCTTCTGACTCAGTCGAATCCTCCACTTGTGGCTTCCCCCCGAGGGCCAGGGGAAACACGTGCGTCATGCTGGGCGGCGTGGAGTACGTGTCCCGGGTGCCGCGACCGCCGCTGGACGGGCTGATCGACGACCTCTACTACCTGCGGGGGACACCCCCGTACGCCCGGTTGATGCTGCCGCCGATGCCGGGGGCGCTGCTCATCGTCAACCTGGGGGCGCCGTTCCGCATCGGCGCCGCCGACTACGCCGACGGGTGCGTGGTCACCACGCCCACCCGGGGGTTCGAGTTCGGCTACCCACCCCGTACGCGGTCAGTCGGTGTGCACTTCAAGGCGTGGGGCCCGGCGCCGTTCCTGCCGATGCCCGCTGCCGAGCTGTGCGACCGGCCGGTGACGCTGGAGCAGGTCTGGGGCCGGCCCGCCGTGGCCACCCTGCGCGACCGGCTGGCCACGGCGAACGACCCGTACGGGATGCTGACGCTGCTCGAAGAAGAACTGTTGCGGCGGCTGAACGCGACGGCCGGCCTACGGCTGGTGCGCGACCTGAGCGGCGTGATCGCGGCGACCCGCGGCGCGGTGGCGATCGGCGACCTGAGCGCGGCCGCAGGTGTCAGCAGCACCCACCTGACCCGGCAGTTCAGACAGGTCATCGGTGTCACGCCGAAACGGCTGGCCCGCACTCACCGTTTCACCGCGGCCGTGTTCGCGATCGACCCGTCGGCGCCGGTCGACTGGGGTGAGCTCGCCGCCCGCGCCGGCTACTTCGACCAGGCTCACTTCGGCCACGAGTTCCGGGCGTTCACCGGCCTGACACCGACCCGGTACGTCGAGATCCGCCGGCGTTTCCTGCGGGAACACCCCGGTCACGTGCTGGACAACTGGTCGCTGCCGGCCGGTTGATTTCTTACAAGAACAACCGCTCGCCGCAGGCTAACTTGAGGGCACCCGAACCGGAGGAGAGGCCCGTGGGCAAGGTGGTCATGTACAGCTCGGTGTCGGTCGACGGCTTCATCGCGGACGACAAGGACCAGCCCGGGCCGCTGTTCGACTGGCTGACCAACGGCGACGTGCCGCTGGACGGGAGCGGCGTGGTGAAGGTCTCGCAGACGTCGTACGACCACACCCGGCCGTACTGGGACCGGATCGGGGTGACCGTCGTCGGGCGCCACGTCTTCGACATGACGGACGGCTGGGGCGGCGAGCCCCCGGCCGGGATCGACAACGTGGTGGTCGTGACCCACCGGCCGCCACCCGGGAACTGGAACCCTTCGTCGCCGGCATCGAGGCGGCGATGGCCAAGGCGCAGGAACTGGCGGGCGCCCGGCTGGTCGAGGTGGCCGCCGGTGACGTCGGAGGCCAAATGCTCGCTGCGGGCCTGGTCGACGAGGTACGCATGGACGTCGTACCGGTCGTGTTCGGCTCGGGGAAGCGCTACTTCGGCTCAGTGGCCGCAGAGCACCTGCTGGAAGACCCGGACGTGGTGCTCCAAGGCAACCGCGTGCTCCACTTGTGCTACCGGGTGCGCCGCTGAGGGGCCCCGGCGGCAGCTCACCCGGACGGTTCTTCTCCTAGTCGTTCGAACAGCGTTTGTGATCCGGCTACGACCGTACGGTTTGCCGGACATCGACGACGCCCATCGTGACTGCATGCGAGTCGCTCTGGTCACGGAGTCGTTCCTGCCCGACGTGAACGGCGTCGCCAACTCGGTGGCGCGTACAGCCGAACATCTGCTGCGCCGTGGACACCAGCCGATGGTGATCGCACCTCAGCCACCTCCGGCGACGCGCGACACCCCCGTTTCCTTGCCGTACCCGGTGGTCCGCGTCGCTTCCCTGCCCATGCCCGGTTACCCGCAGATCCGGCTGGGTCTGCCCACCCCCACCCTTACCGGCACCCTCCGCGCGTCCGGCGTCGACCTGGTGCATCTGGCCAGCCCTTTCGTGCTCGGGGCGTGGGGGATGCTGGCCGCTCGCACGTTGCGCCTGCCCACCGTCGCGGTCTATCAGACTGACGTCGCGGCGTACGCCCGTGCCTACAAGGTCGGCATGACCGAAGGCGCGGCCTGGAAGTGGATCAAGACCGTCCACAACCTGGCCACGCGCACCCTGGCACCGTCCTCGGAGTCGGCAGCCGCCCTCGACCTGCACGGTGTCGAGCGGGTTCACCTCTGGCGGCGCGGCGTCGACGACGAACTGTTCCACCCGGGTCGCCGCAGCCCCGAGGTGCGGCGTGACCTGGCCCCGGACGGTGAAGTGGTGGTCGGCTTCGTCGGCCGGCTCGCCGTCGAGAAGCAGATCGACCTGCTGGCCGACGTGAGCCGGCTGCCCGGCGTACGGCTGGTGATCGTGGGAGACGGCCCGGCGGGGACGCAGCTGCGCAAGGCGCTTCCGGCCGCGACGTTTCTGGGTGTGCGCCGCGGGGCGGAGCTTGCCCAGCTCTACGCGAGTTTCGACATCTTCGCGCACACCGGACCCTACGAGACGTTCGGTCAGGCGGTGCAGGAGGCCATGGCGAGCGGGTTGCCGGTGGTCGCACCGAACGCGGGCGGCCCGGTCGACCTGGTCGGCCACAACCGCACCGGCTTGCTGGTGCCGCCGTTCGAGTCCGAGGGCTTCACGTCGGCCGTGCGGGAACTGGTGGCCGAACCGTCGAAGCGCGCGGCGTTCGGGGCCGCCGGCCGCCGAGCGATCGAGGGCCGCACCTGGTTCGCCGTGGGAGAGGAACTGCTCGGCCACTACGGTGAGGCGCGCAGTCTGGGTTACGTCGAGCGCGGGGCGGTTGCCGCATGAGGATTGTCAGGGTGGCGAACTTCGTGAATCCGCGGTCGGGCGGCCTCCGTACCGCTCTCAGTCATCTGGGCGCCGGCTACCTCGCGGCGGGTCACGAGCCCGTCCTGGTCGTCCCGGGGCCGGCCGAGTCCGACGAGGTGACCGAGCAGGGCCGGGTGATCACGCTGCCCGGCCCGCTGATGCCCGGCATGGGTGGCTATCGCGTGCTGCTGGATCGCGGCCGGCTGAGTTCGGCCTTGCACGCGCTGCGGCCGGACCGTCTCGAGGTCTCCGACCGTTCGACCCTGCGGTGGCTGGGACGCTGGGCGAAACGCCGGGAAGTGCCGTCCATGATGGTCTCGCACGAGAGCCTCGACGGCCTGTTGCGCCTGTTCGGGCCCGGGGTCGGCCGGCGCGCGGGTGACCTGCTCAACGCGCGGACGGCCGCCGAGCACGACCAGGTGGTGTGCACGACGCGGTGGGCGGCCTCGGAATTCGCGCGTCTCGGCGTGCGGAACCTGACGCGGGTGCCGCTGGGAGTGGATCTCGAGCGGTTCACACCGGCGAACCAGGACCCGGCGATGCGGACGCGGTGGTGCGCCGCCGGCGATGTCCTGCTCCTGCACTGCGGCCGGCTCTCACCCGAGAAGAGGCCGCGCCGCTCGCTCGAGGCACTGGCCGCGCTGCGCCGATCCGGCGTGCCCGCCGTCCTCGTCGTGGCGGGTGGTGGACCGATGCGATCCGCCCTGCAGTCCGAGGCTGCCGATCGGGGCCTGCCCGTGCGCTTCCTCGGACACCTCACCGACCAGGTGAAATTGTCGTCGCTGCTGGCCACGGTGGACGTGGCGATGGCCCCCGGGCCGATCGAGACGTTCGGCCTGGCCGCTCTCGAGGCACTGGCGAGCGGCACCCCGGTGGTGGTCAGCTCCGAGAGCGCCCTGCCCGAGGTGATCGGTGACGCCGGCGTGGCAGCCCCCGGTGAGGGGCCCGCGTTCGCCGAAGCCGTTCGCACGTTGCTGTCCCGTCCCGAGCCCGTACGCCGGTCCGCGGCCCGCGCGCAGGCGGAGCTCTACCCGTGGGACAGGTCGGTAGCCGGTTTCCTGGCCGCGCACCGGGTGCCGACGGCGGCGACGTTTCAACCGTTTTCCGAGTCAATGAGGTAGTGGGTGCAGGGCCAGGGGGACGTGGTGCTGACCCGCGTGGATGTCTCGGTCGCGCAGGCTGCCTTGGGAGACCGGGCGGGGGAACGAGATCTTGACGACGTTCAGGGACGGCAGGCGGAACATCTGGATGGTGTCGGCGGGGACGCCGTACAGGCGGGCGATCACCGTGGGGTTCAGGTAGTCCGGGTCGGCGACCTGGGCGTAGCCGGCGGCGTCGCGCATGAACAGTTCCATCGTGACCCAGAACGGGCCGGCGTTCTTGGAGCGGACCTCCAGGGCCAGCTCGGCGATCGTACGAGGGTCAGGCACTGTGGGCCTCCGGCAGGTTGATGCGGAACAGGGCCGTGGGGGAGTCGACGTCGACGGCGTGGTTGAGGGCGAACTCGTAGACCGGGCCCCGTTCGGTTTCGGCGGGGGACGTGGCGAAGGCCAGGCTGGGCAGGTAGTTCATGTCGGGGGTGGGCAGGTGCAGCATCAGCGGGTTGGCGACCTTCGCCACGGCGGTGGCTGTTTGCTGGTCGGGGGCGTGGACGAGCAGCATGACGCCGACCTCGCGCGGGGGTGAGCGGTCCGGTTCCAAGTCGTCGAGGATGGCGTTGTGGCCGTAGAGGCGCAGGTCGAACTCGTAGTCGCCGTCGCCGAGGCCCAAGGTGCGGGTGACCCACTCGCCGATTGTCTTGCGCATCAGGGCGGCCCACGTGTCGATCTGGCCGAGGATGTGCGGGTCGCGGATCGCGGTGAACGACATGGTCTCGTAACCGGTGACCCGCGCGCCCTCCAGTTTGATCGTGTGCTGGGCGGCGGGTTCGAAACGGGAACCTTCCACCCGTACGCGGCGGTCGTCCAACGCTCGGTAGGTGGCGTCGGACACCACGATCGTCCCGGCCGGCTCGCGCATCGAGAACGGGTTCACCGTCTCGTACAGCATGTGCGCGGCCACGGACGTCGGTGTGCAGGCGTTGCCCGGGTCGAGCGGCTCGATCGTGAAACCGCCCGCGTCGATTGTCGCCAGCACGCCGCCCGCACGGGGGTTGGTCGTGCACTGGCCGCCGCACTCCACGATCTTCGCCGCGTGCCAGGTCGGGCCGGCCGGCAAGCCCTTCATCAGGGGGTAGGCGGCGGCGATCGCGGTGTCGGTGGCGCGGCCGGCCAGCACCACGTCGGCGCCCGCCTCGAGGGCCCGCACGATCGGCTCGTGGCCCATCATGCCGACGATGTGCGAGCAGCTGTCCAGGACCTCGGGATCCAGCGCGTTCGCCGGGGGCAGGGGACGGATGCGGCCGAGCAGCGAGCGCAGCACGGCCGGCTGCTGCTCGCTGTAGATGGTGGCGACCCGCAGGCTCAGGCCCTCCGCGGCGAGGATCTCGCGGACGATCCCGGCCACCCAGTCGACCCCGGAGTCGGTGCCGCTGGTCCCGCACGAACCGACGATCAGCGGGATGCCGGCCGACGCCGCCGCCCGCAGCATCAGACGCAGGTCCTGGGCCACCGCGGCCGCCGCTGTTTTGGCGGTGCCCGAACCCAGGTAGTACGGGCCGGAATCGGTGGAGCCGCCGTCCACGGCGATCACGTCGGCGCCCAGCTCGATGCCGCGGGTCAGCGTCTCCGGCGGGAAACCGGAACCCAGCATGCCGCTCGGCGTCAGCACACGTACCTCGTTCATGACTTCCTCACTTCGTCCGCGGCGGACTCTCGGGTTGGGCGGGTGGGGGAGGTGCGGTGCGGGGGTGGGGCGGGGTGCGGAACGGGCACGGTCATAGTTGCCCATCAATGGCTCGTGCGGCCTGGCGGCCCGAGAACAGGCAACCGCCCAGGAAGGTGCCCTCCAGCGCGCGGTACCCGTGCATCCCGCCGCCTCCGAAACCGGCGGCCTCCCCGGCGGCGTACAGGCCGGGGACGGGCGTGCCGGAAGCGTCGAGCACCCGGGCGTCCAGGTCGGTGTGCAGGCCACCCAGCGACTTGCGGGTCAGCACGTGCAGGCGTACGGCAATCAACGGCCCTGCAGCCGGGTCGAGCAGACGGTGTGGCGAAACCGTGCGCATCAACCGGTCGCCGCGGTAGCCCCGGGCGCTGCGGATGGCCGCGAGCTGCATGTCGCGGCCGAAGTTGTTGTCCAGCTCGCGGTCGCGGGCCACGATCGTGCGCCGCACCGAGGCCGGGTCGAGCAGCGGCGCCGGGGTCAGCGCGTTCATGCCCTTGACCAGCTCGTCCAGGTCGCCGGCGACCACGAAGTCGGCGCCGTTGCGCTTGAACGCCTCCACCGGCGCCGGGGCCCCGCCGCGGACCCGGCCCAGCACCTGCCGCACGCTGCGCCCGGTCAGGTCGGGGTTCTGCTCCGAGCCGGAGAGCGCGAACTCCTTCTCGATGATCCGCTGGGTCAGCACGAACCAGCTGTGGTCGTGCCCGGTCGTCCGCAGATGAGCGAGTGTTCCCAGCGTGTCGAACCCGGGGAACAACGGCGTGGGCAGGCGGTTGCCGAGAGCGTCGAGCCACAGCGACGACGGGCCGGGCAGGATCCGGATGCCGTGCCGTTCCCAGATCGGGTCCCAGTTCTGGATGCCCTCGACGTAGTGCCACATCCGGTCCGGGTTGACGACCGTGCCGCCCGCGTCGGTGGCGATCTGGAGCATGCGTCCGTCGACGTGTGCCGGCACGCCGCTGATCATGTGTTCCGGGGGCCTTCCCAGACGCGAGGGCCAATTCCGCCGTACGAGGTCAAGGTTGCCCCCGATGCCACCGGAGGTCACCACGACCGCCTGCGCCGTGAACGAGAAGTCCCCGGCCTCGTCGCGGGAGCTCGCCTCACCGCGGGCGACATCGCTCGGCGCCAGCACGCGCCCGGCCACGCCCGTGACCGTGCCGCCGCTGGTGAGCAGCGTGTCGACCCGGTGCCGGAACATGATCTTGACTTGCCCGGAGGAGACGGCGGCCGCGATGAACGGTTCGAGCACCCCCGGTCCCGTACCCCAGGTGATGTGGAACCGCGGCACCGAGTTGTTCGCCCGCTCGGCCCAGCCCACGATCGGGAAGAGCTTGATGCCCTTGGACCGGAGCCAGGAGCGTTTCTCGCCGGCCGCCCACTCGACGTAGGCCTGCGCCCACCGCCGGGGCCACTCGTCCTCGGCCCGGTCGAAACCGGCGTTGTCCAGCCAGTCCTGCCAGGCCAGCTCGTGCGAGTCGCGGATGCCCATGCGCCGCTGCTCGGGCGAGTCGACCAGGAACAGCCCGCCGAACGACCAGAACGCCTGCCCGCCCAGGCTCTGTGCGGGTTCCTGGTCGACCAGGATCACCGAGCGCCCGGCCGCGGCCAGCTCGGCGGTGGCGACCAGACCGGCCAGCCCGGCACCCACCACGATGACGTCGGCGTTCATGCGATCTCCTCGGGGGTGAGCACGGCGATGCGGTGCTGGGGACGGCCGTCGAGCGCGGCGACCAGTTCGCGGGCCCCCAGCACACCGGCGTCGCGGCGGGCTTCGGCGGTCTGGCCGGCCATGTGGGAGTAGACAGTGATGCCGTCGACCCCACGCAGCGGACTGCCGGCGGGCAGCGGCTCGACGTCCACCACGTCGAGGGCGGCGCCCGCGATCCGGCCCGAGCGCACGGCGTCGACCAGGGCGGCGGAGTCCACGATCGGCCCGCGCGCGGTGTTGATCAGGTGAGCCGAGGGCTTCATCCTGGCCAGGGCCGAAGCGTCGATCAGGTGGCGGGTTCGTTCGGTGAGCGCCGTGTGCACCGAGACGAAGTCGGACTCGCGCAGCAGATTGTCGAGGTCGCCGTCGAGGACGGTCATGCCGAACGCCTCGGCCAGCGGCCGCACCCGTTGCGCCACCGCGCCGCGGCCGATGATGCCGAGCGTCTTGCCCCGCAGTTCGAACCCGTCGCGGCGCGGCCAGGCTCCGGCGGCCACTCCGGCTGCCAGGCCGACGAGGTCGCGGGCCTGGGCCAGCATGAGCGCGATCGTGTACTCGGCCACGGCGTTGGCGTTGATGCCGGGCAGGTTGCTGACGCTGATGCCGAGCCGGGCTGCGGCCGCCACGTCGACCGAGTCGTAACCCACGCCCGTACGGACAATGGCGCGCAACGCGGGCGCGGCGGCGAGCACGTCCGCGCTCATCGGCTCGTTGGCGATCAGCGCGCCGTCGACGCCGTCCAGCAGCGACACGAGTTCGGCCGCGGTGCGCGAGCCACGTAGCGGGCTGTGCCGGGTCGCGAAGCCCAGCCCGGTCAGATAGGTGTCCACCTCGTCGCCCGGGCTCAGGTAGTCGGTGGTGATCAGAACGGTCGGCATCGGAGACCCTTCGTCAGAGATGTGCCGGGGTGCGATTCGGAAGGTCGGGGCGCGGGGAGAGGCGCGGGTGCGGGTGGCCGGGGCTCCGGGGGCGCGGGATGCTCGGGGTCATTTGAGGATCGGGGTGTCGGCGCGGCGTTGCAGGCGGCCCAGCAGCGCCACCACCAGGACGGCCAGCACGGCCAGGACGGCGATGTCCAGCAGCATGGTGTTCCAGCCGATCAGGTCGACCGCGCCGCCGATCAGGGCCGGGCCGCCGAAGCCGCCGAGGTACCAGGTGACCGCGTACAGGCCGGTGTAGGTGCCCAGCACCCGGCTCGAGGGGGCCAGGTTCCACAGCACCACGGCCGCGTTGATCAGGAAGCCGGCCGCTCCGACCGCGGCCACGCAGAAGACGATGACCGTGGCGGTGGCGGTCTGCACCATCGACCCGGCCGCCATGGCCGCCGCGAACACGATCATGCCGACGCCCATGGTCTTGAGACGGCCGAAGCGCTCGGCCAGCAACGCGGCCGGATAGGCGGCGATCACGTACGCGATGCCGCTGGGCAGCGTCAGCCCGCCGGCCTCGCCCCTGGTCAGGCCGAGCGCTTCCATCCCGTACGGGGTGATCAAGGATCTGGAGGCGAACCACGCCCCGCCGAACAGCATGACCGTGAGCAGCAGGAGCAGGCGGCGACGGTCGCGATCGGTGACGAGGTCGGTGACGACCGCACGGAACGGCACGTGGGCGTGAGCGGCCGCCGCGGCGCGGTAGCCGGGCGACTCGCTGTCCCGGATCTTCGCCACGATCACGCCGGTGACCAGCAGCAGGATCACGGCGGGGATGGCGAACGCGGCGTGCGGGTGGTCGTCGACCACGAGCAGGCTGATCAGGGACGCCACGATGATGGTCAGCGCGGCGGCGATCTTCACGACGGCGTTGGTGCGGCTCCGGCGCTCGGGCGGGATGAAGTCGGGGACCAGCGACTCGGCGAGCGGGCGCATGGTGTTGGCGACGAGCGCGTAGCCGACCATCACGGCGATCAGCATGGCCGCCGAGGTGGTCCAGGGCAGGAAGACGAAGAGGATCGCGGCGATCGGCATGCCCACCGCGAGGTACGGGATGCGCCGGCCCCAGCGGGTGCGGGTGTTGTCGGAGCGGTTGCCGATCCAGGGCTGGATGAAGATCCCGAGCAGGTTGTCCATGCCCATCAGGGCGCCGACCAGGGCCGCGCTGGCCACGTGTTCGCGCAGCAGGACGGGCACCTGGTTGTCGTAGAAGTTCCACGTCGACTCCTGCGCGAACAGCGTCAGCGCGATGAAGAACGTGATCTTGCGGTAGGAGGGGTTCGCCGCGACGTCGCGGGTTTTCATTTCGGCCATGTCGCCTCCATGTGTCCGCGGTCACGTTAATTTGCTGTAGCAAACACGTCAACAGTTGCATCGCATTTTGACAACAGCATGCACTAGAGTTCCCGGCATGACAGCTACGGAGACGCTCGCCGATCAGGCGTACCGTCAGGTCCGCACCGCCATCGCCACCGGCGAGCTCGCGCCGGGGGAAAAGGTCACCGAGCGCGGCATGGCCGAGCGGCTTGCGATCAGCCCCACCCCCGTACGGGAAGCTCTTCGCCGTCTGGAACTCGACGGCCTGATCGAGCGGATCGGCCCGCGCACGGTGCTGGTCGCCGCGATCCGTGACGCCGCGATCGACGACCTGGCCGAGGTCGAGGTCGGCCTGCGGGGCCTGGTCGCCCGGTTCGCCGCGCGGCACGCCACCGCCGAGCAGCTCGACACCCTCGACGCTATCCTCGACCGGGCCGACGACCTGCTGATTCTCGCCAAGGAGCGGCGCCGGCAGCAGCAGCCGGCCGACCGTCACCTGGCCGAGCTGCTCGACACGATGCAGGAGTTCAACGACACCGTGAGCGCCTGCGCGCACAACCCGGTGCTCGTGCGCATGCTGGAACAGAGCCGCGTCTTCAGCCGTCCCCGCCGCCGCGAGCTCCTGCTGCGCCGGGTGGCCGAGGACGATACGTTCGGGATGGAGCGCTACACCAGTCACCGCGCCCTGGTCCGCGCCCTGCGCGCCGGTGACTCGGCCACCGCCGAACGGCTCGCCATCTCCGACGCGCAGGGCGGGCTCGCCGCGCTGAGGGAGGCGCCGTGACCACCCATCGCATCGCCGTCATCCCGGGCGACGGCATCGGCCGCGAGGTCGTGCCGGCCGGCCTCACCGCGCTCGAGGCCACCGCCGCCCGGTTCGGCATCGACCTGCGGTTCGACACCTTCGACTTCGCCAGCGCCGGCTACTGGCAGCGGCACGGCACGATGCTGCCGCCCGACTGGGAGCCGACACTGCGCGCGTACGACGCCATCTTCTTCGGCGCGGTCGGCTGGCCCGAGGTGGTGCCCGACCACATCTCGCTGTGGGGCAGCCTGCTGCAGTTCCGCCGCACCTTCGACCAGTACGTCAACCTGCGCCCCTGCCGGCTCATGCCCGGAGTCCGCAGCCCGCTGGCCGGCCGCGAACCCGGCGACATCGACTTCGTCGTCGTGCGTGAGAACACCGAGGGCGAGTACTCCAGCATCGGCGGCCGGATCTTCTCCGGCACCGAGCGCGAAACCGTGCTGCAGGAGACGGTGATGACCCGCGTCGGCGTCGACCGGGTGCTGCGGTTCGCCTTCGAGCAGGCGGCCCGCCGTCCCAAGCGGCACCTGACCTCAGCCACCAAGAGCAACGGCATCTCGATCTCCATGCCCTACTGGGACGAGCGCGTCGCCGCGATGACGGAGCAATTCCCCGCCGTACGGGTGGACAAGTTCCACATCGACGCGCTGGCGGCCCAGTTCGTGCTGCACCCCGAGTGGTTCGACGTCGTGGTGGCGAGCAACCTGTTCGGCGACATCCTGTCCGACCTGGGCCCGGCCTGCACCGGCACGCTCGGCATCGCCCCCAGCGCGAACATCAACCCCGGCCGCGAGCACCCCAGCCTGTTCGAGCCGGTGCACGGCTCCGCCCCGGACATCGCCGGCCAGGGCATCGCCAACCCGGTGGGCCAGATCTGGTGCGGCTCGATGATGCTCGACCACCTGGGCCACCCCGAGGCGGCGGCGCATCTGCTCGGAGCGATCGAGGACGTCCTCGCGTACGGGCCGTCCGAGGCGCCGCTCACGCCCGACCTGCACGGCAAGGGCACGACGGCCGAGCTGGGCGAGGCCATCGCCGCCCGCGTCCGCGAGCGCTGAGCATCCCGTCACGCGGCGGCCTGGGCCGGGACCCGCGCCTCGCGCACCGGGCGGATGGCGTACAGCTGCTCGAACGCGGCCACCGTGCGCACCTCGTCGTGCTGCTCGGCGACGGCGCGGGCCCGCCGGCCCATCTTGCCGGCCAGTTCCGGGTTGCACAGCAGCGTGGTCAGGCGGCCGGCAAGCGCGTCGTGGTCGCCGGGCGGGAACAGGTAGCCGGTCTCGTCGTCGGCCACGAGGTGCGGCAGCGCCGCGGCGTCGGCCCCGACCACCGGCCGTCCGACGGCCATCGCCTCCAGCGTGACCAGGCTCTGCAGCTCGGCGGTGCCGGCGTTGACGAAGACCGACGTGACCGCGTACGCGGAAGGAAGGTCCTCGTCGGGCACGAAACCGGTGAACGTCACGTGCTCGGCGACCTTCAGCTCCCCGGCCAGGCGGGTCAGCTTTCCCCGCTCGGCGCCGGCGCCCACGATCAGCAGATGGGCGTCGAGGCTGCGGCGCACGGCCCCGAACGCGCGGAGCACCACGTCGAGGTTCTTCTCGGCGTCCAGCCGGCCCACGAACGTGATGACCGGCTTGTCAGGGACGCCGTAGCGCAGGCGGAACCCGGCGGACGGGTGCCGCTCACGGAACCGGGTCAGGTCGATGCCGTTGGACAGCGGGAGGACCGGGCCCGGCACCCCGGCCACGGTGGCCAGCGCGGCGGCGTACGGGGTCGGGGCCGTGACGATGTCGGCCCGGGTGAACACGCGGGCCGCGTCGCGCCACGCCCAGTCGTGCGCGGCGGACCGCCCGCTCGCGCCGATCGGCAGATAATGGATCAGGTTCTCGGGCATGAAGTGGTTGGTCGCCACGACCAGGATGCCGCGCTCGGACGCCGCGTCGATCAGCGCGCGGCACAGCGGGAAGTGGCTCTGCACGTGCACGACGTCCGGCTTGACCTCGTCGAGGATCCGCCGCGCCTGGGCCCGCAGGCCGACCGGCGGGCAGAACCGGAAACCGGGGTGGCCCGGCACGGCCAGCGACCGTACCCGGTGCTCGACGATGCCGTCCCGGCTCATCGCGGTGAAGCTGCGCGAGGTGGTCGACGGGGCGGCGACGTGCACCTCGTGCCGGGCGGTGAGCGCCACGGCCAGCCGCTGGGCGAAGTACGACGCTCCGTTGACGTGGGGCGCGTAGGTGTCGGCGCCGATGAGGATGCGCATGAGCAGTGCCTTCCGTGAGGGGTCCTGGCGTCTTGCGATGCCGAGAACGATCCGGGGAAGGTGGCGCACCGGGCGTCCGTCCGCGGAGCGGTTCCGGGTAGCTCCGTGGTAGGGGGTGGGATGGCTCGCCGGCGGGACGCCAAACGCAAGATCGAATGGGTAACGTCGCGTCGTGGACATGGTGCGGGCACAACCGGTACGGCGGACGCGGACGCTGATCGTGGGCGCAGTCGCCGGCTTCCTGCTGGTTGTCACTTCGCTGCTGATGACCTCGCACTACGAGGTCCCGCTGCTGGTCTCGTACGCGGCGGCCACCGCCCAGTGCGCCGCGCTGCCGCTGGCCCTGCGGCAACCCTGGCCCGCCCTGGCCCTGCAGCTGGCCGGCGTGAGCACGTTCGCCTGGGTGCAGCCGCCGGGCGAGGGGCTGTGGCCGCTGCCGTTCCCGGTGATGGTCCTGCTGCTCGCGCACATCGGCCTGATCGGGGCGACCCGGCCCTGGCGCGACGCCGTGATCACCTGGTGGGCCAGCGCGCTCGTCTGCATCGTGCTGGTGCTGGCCGACCCCCGCGACCGCACACTCGACGACGGCGACGGCTCGCTGATCCTGTACGCGACCACGTCCGTGCTCGTGCTCTTCGGCATGATCGCCTGGAACCAGCGGGACGCGGCGCGCCGCCAGCTGGCCGAGGCCAAGCGGGACGTGGAGCTCGAGCAGGCGCAGCGGGCCCTGGTCGAGGAACGCAACCGCATCGCCCGGGAGCTGCACGACGTGGTCGCGCACAGCATGTCGGTCATCCACATGCAGGCCACCTCGGCGGCGTACCGGATCAAGAACCTGGACCCGGAGGCGCAGGCCGAGTTCGGCCGCATCGCCGCCGGCACCCGCGGGGCGCTGCGCGAGATGCGGCAACTGCTGGCCCTGCTGCGCGACGAGGACGCCGAGAGCGAGCTGGCCCCGATGCCCGACCTGGAACACCTGGAGGAGCTGGCCGGCTCGGCCCGGCGCGGCGGCATCCCCGTCGAGCTCGACGTCTCGGGCGATCTGTCGGCTGCCGGCCTGCCCGACACGGTGGGCCTGGCCGCTTACCGGATCGTGCAGGAGTCGCTGAGCAACGTCGTGCGGCACGCCCCGGGCGCGCCGACCCGGGTCACCGTGACGGTCGGCGAGGGCGCGCTGGCGGTGGTCGTCGAGAACGACCTGCCCACGCAGGCGCCGCGGCCCATCGAGGACGGGCACGGGGCCAGTCACGGCCTGGTCGGCATGCGCGAGCGGGCCCGGCTCGCGGGCGGGTCGGTCACAACCGGGGCCCGTCCCGAGGGCGGCTACCGCGTCGCCGCCGAGTTTCCCCTGACCCTCGAGGAAGGCGCCGCATGATCCGGGTTCTTGTCGTGGACGACCAGCCGATGATCCGAGCCGGGATCCACGCGATCCTCGACTCGCAGCCAGACCTGTCGGTGGTCGGCGAGGCCGAGAACGGGCGGGTGGCGATCGAGCGCACCCGCAGCCTGCGGCCCGACGTGGTGCTGATGGACGTGCGCATGCCCGAGCTCGACGGCCTGGCCGCGACCCGCGAGATCCTGTCCGGCGGTGGTCACACCCCGCGGGTGCTGATGCTGACCACGTTCGACATCGACGACTACGTCTACGAGGCGTTGCGGGCCGGGGCGAGCGGGTTCCTGCTCAAGGACAGCGACCCCGAGGAGCTGATGCGCGCGGTCCGGGTCGTGTCGAACAGCGAGTCGCTGCTGTCCCCGCGGATCACCCGGCGGCTGATCGAGAACTTCGTCGACACCCAGCCCACGGCCCCCTCGACGGCCCTGAACGCGCTGACCGACCGGGAACGCGAGGTGCTGCGGCACGTGGCGATGGGCATGAGCAACGCCGAGATCGCCAAGGAGCTGTTCATCGCCGAGCAGACCATCAAGACCCACGTGAGCCGGATACTGCACAAGCTCAAGCTGCGCGACCGCGTGCACGCCGTGGTCTTCGGTTACGAGAACGGCCTGGTCAGTCCGGGTCGTCGGTGACCGGCAGGGCCGTGCAGCGCACGTCGGCCCGGTCGATCACCATGTCCTCCGGCGTGGGATAGCGCCGGTGCAGCGCGTGCAGGGCATGGTCGTACGCCAGCGCGCTGTACGGCGTGTCCCGCATGCGCGCCACCGAGGCTCGTACGGCCGCGGCGAAATCCTCGGGCCAGCGGACCCGGTGCAGCGCCTTGACGATGTTGGTCTCCCGGTCGATCAGCACGATCTGCACTATCGCGTCGTCGTCGACGCTGGGCAGACCCTCGTCGGGCTCGAACAGGTGCGGCGTGTAGGTCGCCTCGGACCACGACAGCACCGGCCCCAGCCGATAGAGCAGCACGCCGGCATGCTCGCTGTCGACCCAGGCGAACTTCGTCGGCGGGGCCGTGACGGCCTGCACCTCGAGCACGTGCGGATGGCTCAGGAAGAGCATCAGCTGCACGGGCTCACCGGCGAACATCGTCAGCGCCGCGCCCTCGGGCCACGCCACATCCGGATCGAGCTGGCTGCCCACCTCGACGATCAAATGCACCCGGTCAGACTATCCGCGAACCGTCGCGGCGGTGGCTGAATCGTGGGTCAGCAGAACCGGGGCAGATGTTTGATCAGCTGGGCCCGCCACGAGGGCCAGTCGTGCGGCGTGTCGGCTCCCCACATGTCGAGCTCGTGCCGGATGCCCTTGTGGCGCAGCAGGTGAGCCATGCGGGGCGTCGAGGCCAGCGCGCCCGTCGTGTCCTCCCAGCGGCCCTGACCGCAGACCAGCAGGATCGACAGCCGTTCCCGCAGCCGCTCCAGGTGATCGCCGTGCAGGTTGGCCACGTAGTCGGCCGGGTTGTTGAAGTAGACGGCGTCGCCCCGCTCGCCCCACGCGTTCCACGTGCCGGGGTCGTAGTTGCCCGAGAAGCACAGCGCCAGCGGGAACACGTCGCTGTGGCGGAACGCCAGGTTGAGCGCGTGGTAGGCGCCGAGCGAGCACCCCGCCGTGGCGATCTCGGTGTCGTGGCCGCTGTCGTCGCGGATGTGCGGGACCACGCGGTCGAGGATCCACGACTCGTACGCCCCGTGGTTGATCGCCCGTTCCTCCAGCGGCAGGTGGTGGGCCGACCAGGTGCCCGCGTCGAACGAGTCGACGCAGTACAGCTTCACCCGGCCGGCCTCGATCAGGCTGCCGGCCTCACCGACCATGCCGTTGTGCGCCCACTCCCAGGCGTCGCCCTTCTCGGTGGGGAAGACCAGCAACGGCCGGCCCCAGTGCCCGTAGACGGCGACCGTCCCCTGCTCGAGATCAACGGAGTAGAGGCGCATGAACAGTCAGTCTGCCTCACATCAGAAGTCGTCGGGCGTACGGATCCTGTCGCGGATCCAGACGCCGGCCTCCTTGAGACGACCGGTTCCCCCGTACGCCCCGGCGTCGCACGTGCCCTGCGTGAAGACCGCGCCGGTGCGCATGTCGTCGGAGTAGTTCCAGTTGACCCAGCTGACCTTGTTCTGCTTCATCAGGTCGAGGTAGCGCTGGGCCATCGCGAAGTTGTTGCCGCCGTCGCCCGAGGCCTGCTGGGTGCCGAACTCGGTGACGAACAGGGGCAGCTTCGTGATCGCGTCGGAGAAGGTGTTCAGGTAGTAGTCGTCGTGCGAGGCGGCGTAGAAGTGGAACGTGTACATGATGTTGGCCGCGCTGACCGGGTTGGCCAGGATGCGCGCCACGCCCTGACCGTCGCCCGAGGCGCCCAGCGACGACCAGTCCTCGGTGCCGACCAGCACCACGCCGTCGGGGTCCTGCGCGCGGATGACCGGGATGATCTGGTCCGCGTACGACTTGATCGCCGACCAGTGCACCTCGCTCGGCTCGTTCGCGATCTCGTACAGGACGTTGGTCTTGTCCTTGTGCCGCGCCGCGATCTGCTGGAAGAACGTCCTGGCCCGCGCGAGGTTGTAGTTGGGGTCGCCGGGCGAGAGCATGTGCCAGTCGACGATCGCGTACAGGCCGCGGGCGGTGGCCTTCTCGATCAGCTCGTTGACCTTGGCGGTGTAGCCGGCCGGGTCGGTCTCGTACCCGCCCTCCTGGATGTACATCGAGATCCGCAGGACGTCGGCGTTCCACTCGTTCGCCAGGACGTTGAGCGAGGCGTCGTTGACGCAGTTGGCGTACCACTGCAGGCCGTGGGTGCTCATGCCGCGCAGCTGGATCGCCTTGCCCTGGGCGTTGCACAGCTGCCGGCCGCAGACCTTGAGCTGCCCGTTCCTGGCCACCGGGGTGGCGCCGGGTGGCGCGCTCGTGGGTGGCGTGCTGGTGGGTGGCGTTGTCGGCGTCACCGTCCCAGTACACGACACGCCGTTGAGCAGGCATCCGGCCGGGCTGCCGGGGCCCGAGCCGACGAAGCCGAACGTGACCGTCCGGCCCGGCGGGATCGAGCCGTTGTACTCGCGGTTCGTGAACGTGAACCGTTGCCCCGCGGTAGTGAGCAGCGCGTCCCAGTACGCGCCGACGGTGGTGCCGGACGGCAGGGTGAACTCGATCTTCCAGGGGCTCAGGGCGGTGCTGCCGCCGTTGGTGATCCGGAACTCGCCCTGCCATCCGGATCCCCAGTCGGAGACCTTGGCGAAGGTGGCGGTGGTAGCGGCGGCGTTGGCGGGGGTGACGGCGAAGAGGGCCAGACCCGCGGCAACAACCGCGGCGGCGGCGGACAGGAACAATGATCGGGAGCGGCGCATCGACGTCCTCCACTGAATGTCGGGGGAGGACGATTATTAGTTAGTTTTACTATCCGTGTCCAGTAGGGTGCTGTGGTGACAGCTCTCGACGTGGTGATGTGGCCCGACTGTCCCTGGGCCGGCCTGCGCGCCGAATGGCAGCGCGCCGACCGCATCGGCATCGGCCGTGGGTGGCTCTGGGACCACCTGACGCTCGGCGACCGGCCGGTCTGGCACGAGGCGTACGCCGTCCTGGCCGCAGCTGCCGCCGTGACGGACCGGATCGGCGTGGGCACGATGGTGACCGCCCCCAACTTCCGCCACCCGGTCACGGCGGGGAGCGGCCGCTCGACTCGGTGGAAGCCTTCCGCGACTGCCTGGGCCGCTACACCGCGCTCGGCGCCGAACGGATCGCTGTGCTGTGGCCGCGCTCGTCGAAACGGGAGCTCGCTGTCCTCGAGGAGGCCGCGGCGCTGGTCGGGGCGACAACGGCTCCGGGACGGCCCGCGCCCCGGTGACCGCCGCGCCGGCGTCCTGTCGCGCCGGGTTCCCCGCTTCGGGCCGGTGCCGGTTCCCCGTTGGCTTCGGACAGGTGCCGGGGTTGCCCGCCGGCTTCGGGCGGGTGCCGGTGTTACGCCGGCTTCGGGCCGGTGCCGGGGATGCCGGATGACGAGGCTCGGGATCTCCTGACGGAGCCGGCGGTCGCGCTCTTCAACGCCGCCCCGGCCGAGCCCTTCCCGGTGATGGCCGCGACCCGGATCGGCCGGACTTCCGCGCAACCGTAACAAACGAGCTGACCAGGGCTCGTCCCGTCGTCGCGGTCATCCGGGGGCGGTCAGGAGCAGGGTCAGCAGGTGGGTGAGCTGGTCGCGTTGCCCGGCGTTCAACGGCGCGAACACCTCGTCGTCCACCGTGGTCAGGATCGCGTCGAGCCGGCGGAGCTGACGGCGGCCGTCCGGCGTGAGCTCGACCAGGTTGCGGCGGCGGTCGGCCGGGTCGGGGCCGCGCACAACCTGCCCGCGGTCGTGCAGCTCGGTGACAACCGAGACGAGATCGCTGCGATGGATGCCGGTGCGGTCGCTGAGCTGGGCCTGGCTTGCCGGGCCGAACTCGTCGAGCGTGACCAGCACGGCGAAGTGCCATTTCCGGGCGCCGGCTCGGGCCAGTTCCTCGTTGACCCGCCGGTCGGAGCGCATCGCCGCCAGCGACAGCAAGCGCGTGCGCAGCGTGCGCAGTCGCTCAGCCCCGATGTTCTCCACTTGCGTTAGTGTAACCAACTATCTAGCGTTAGTGGGACTAACGATAGGAGCCGTGACATGACGTCGATCCCGTTCGGGCCGCAGTTGATCGGCCGCACCGAGAAGGCCTTGAACGCGCTGTTGGACCGTGAGCTGGCCGGCACGGGTCTGAGTGAGCCGCAGTGGGTGGCGCTGACCCTGACCGTCACGGCCGACGGGCCCCGGGAGGCCGAGCTGGTGGCCCGCATCGCCGGGGCCTTGCGGGTGGGAGAGGCCCGCGAGCATCTCGCAGCCCTGGCGGCGGCCGGGATGGTCGTCACCGCGGACGATCTCACCGTGCGGCCCACCGAGCGAGGGATGGCACTGTGGACGTCGGTGCGGGCCGCGACCGGCCGCATCGCCGACGCGCTGTGGAACGACCTGCCCGACGCCGACCGTGAGGTGGCCGCGCGCGTGCTCAACACGGTGCTGACGCGGGCCGGGGCAGCCCTGGAGGCCGTTTGACGTGGCGCTCGGAACGAGTGGGCCGGGCATGTGGGGCTGTGGTGTTGCGATGTGCCTGAGGTGACGCCGGGAAGCGGGCGGGCCGGACACGTGAGGCTGCGGTCTTGCGACGTGCCTGACGTGACGCCAGGTGCCGGTGGGCCGGACAGGCTGCGCGGCGGCGTTAGGATGCGCCGATGACGACGACGGTGGCCACCCGTGGAAACGCGCCGACCTCGAACCGGGCCGGGGTGTGGACCCTCGTCGGGGTGCAGGTGGGATTCGCCGTTCTCTATGCGCTTGGTGGCTGGCTGGCCCTGGCCCATGCGGCTGAGCTGACCGGGCATTGGCACGTCCCGGCGCAGGAGGATGCGGCGACCGAGGGGCTTGACGTCGCCGGGGGTTGGGGCTGGGCTTGGCCCATCGGATACGTGTTGCAGTCGGCGCCGGTGGCTGCGGGGCTGGGACTGTTCGTGTCGATCATGGCGTTCCTCGTCGGGTATGCCGAGGGACGCCGGCAGACGTACGCGCTGATCGCCGGCACCGTGGTGACGTTCGCGGTGCTCCTGGTGTCGCTGACGCCGGCCGCCCAGTCTCTGAGCGGCTGGCTGCTCGACTGACGATCACCCAGATTCAGCTTCCTGAGCGGCCGGTGTCTCGACGGGCGGTCACCTGGACGCGGCTTGCCGGCCGAACCACACGGCGGACACGCCGGCGCTGCCCCCGGAGTTCTTCGCCGAGGTCAACGACGGCGCGAAGGTGACGCTCACCCTGCACTTCTGGAGCGGCGCCAAGTTGACCTACTACGTGACCAGGGCCGGAAGCTCGGTCACTGGTGCGACCTCGTGAGAGGCCGCTGTGCCGGCTTCCGTGGCCGGCTGCGGGACACGGCCACGCCGGCGAGGCACAGCGCCCCGCCGGCGAGGGCGAGGAGGCCCGGCACCTCGTCGAGGATCAGCCACGACAACAGAATCACGACCACCGGGACCGCGTACGTGGTGGAGCCCATCTTGCCCGCCGTGGTGCGCGCCAGCGCGTACGCCCAGGTCGTGAACGCCACCGCCGTCGGGAAGACGCCCAGGTAGATCACGTTCAAGGTGGCCGACAGGGGTGCGTCGGCGACGTCGGACACGAGCCGGCCGGCGAACGGCAGGCACGCGACCGCCCCGATCAGGCAGCCGAACGTGGTGGCCTGCAGGGCGGACGCGTGCCGCAGGGCCGGCTTCTGGGCGACGACCCCGGAGGCGTACGTGATGGCGGCGACCAGGCACAGCAGCACGCCCAGCACGGAGGCCCGGCCACCACCGGACATCGACAGGCCGACCACGACCGTACCGGCGAACGACACCGCGATGCCGGCGAGCAGTCGTGGTGGGAAGCCCTCGTTGAGCAACCAGCCGGCGAGCAGGGCCATCAGTGCCGGTCCGACGTTGACGACCATCGCGGCGGTGCCCGCGTCGACCAGTTCCTCGCCCCAGTTCAGCGACACCATGTACAGCCCGAACCAGAGCACGCCGGAGACGGCGATGCCGGGCCACGCGGCCCTCGGGGGCAGGCCCTGACGGCGTACGGCCAAGAACAGCAACAGCACCACGGAGCCGGACAGGAGCCGGCCGAGCGCGAGGGAGCCGGGCGAGAAGTGCGGGGCCGCGGCCCGGATCCCGACGAACGCCGAGGCCCAGAACACGACCGTGACGGATGCGGCGGCAACGGCAGCGCCCGGCACACGGTGAGAAGTCATAGCGCCATCCCACCCCGGCGACGCTTGGGTCGCCAGCGAGAATCGGCGGAGCGAGGAAACGCCGACTTCGTTCGCGGCGGGCGTGGGGGCGCCTGAAAAGACGCTACGGCCGCTGGTCGCGGTCGGGGCCGGCGTCGTCGTAGCGTTCGTAGACCGCGGCCCGAGCGCGTTCCGGGTCGATGCGGTGCAGGATCGCGTCGGCGATGCCGGCCAGTTGCTCGACCTGCTCGGGGCTGAGGGCGTCGATGACATTTTCCCGTACGGTCGCCACGTGGCCCGGCGCTGCCTCCTGCACCTTCTTCCAGCCCGCCCCGGTCAGCCGCGCGTTGGTGGCTCGCTTGTCCTCGGGGCAGGGGAAACGCTCGACCAGGCCGCGCGTCTCGAGCCGCTGCACGACGTGCGACAGCCGGGCCAGCGTCGCCGTGGTGTGCTCGGCCAGCGCCGTCATGCGCAGCGTGCGGCCGGGCGCCTCGCTGAGCATCGCGAGCACGAAGTAGTCGAAGTGCGTGAGCTGGGCGTCGCGCCGTAGCTGCGAATCCAGGGTGGCCGGCAGAAGTTCGAGCACGGCGGCCAGGCGTACCCAGGTCGCCTTCTGCTTGTTGTCGAGCCATCGCGTGTCCACGGTCACAAGTCTCTCACGTCAATAGTTGTTGCTACAACCTGCATCTCGTGCAATGGTTGTCGCAACAACAAACTGCCTCGGGAGGGCACCATGGCGAACATCAGCATCCTCGGCACCGGCAACATGGGCCAGGCCATCGGCGGTCTTGTCGCCAAGGGCGGCCACACCGTGCAGCAGCTCAACACCTCGAACGCCGACCAGCCCGTCACGGGCGACATCGTCATCCTCGCCGTGCCGCACGCCGCGCTGACCGACATCGTCGCCACCCGCCGGGAACAGCTCACCGGCAAGGTCGTCGTCGACATCACCAACCCCGTCGACTTCGCCACCTTCGACGACCTGACCGTCCCCGCCGACGGGTCCGCCGCCGCCGAACTCGCCCGCGAGCTGCCCGGGAGCAAGGTCGTCAAGGCCTTCAACACCAACTTCGCCGGTACGCTGGCCACCGGCTCGGTGGGTACGGAAACCACCGCCGTCCTGATCGCCGGTGACGACGCCGACGCGAAGGCAGCCGTCGCCGACGTCGTCACCGCGGCCGGCTTGCGCGCCGTCGACGCCGGCTCGCTCAAGCGGGCCCGCGAACTGGAGGCCCTGGCCTTCCTGCAGATCAGCCTGGCCGCCGGCGAGAAGCTGTCCTGGACCGGCGGCTTCGCGGCCGTCGCCTGACCGCGAGCCGTTTCCCCTGACCGGGGGCGCCTTCCTCGCCGTCGGCGCTTGTCGCCCGGTCGTGGCCCGATGGCTGGTGCGCCGGCCGGGACATTCTTCCCGGTCGGCGCCGTCGCGGCCCGGGACACCTGTCCGGTTGTGTCCCCGGCATGACAACCACAACCACCGCGGCCTTCTCGACCCGCCGCTTCTGGATCCGTGCCGGCGCCCTCAGTCTCATCCTCTGGCCGATCGTGCACTTCTCCGGCTTCCTCACCTCACCGCCCGGCCAGACCCACGAGCCGGCCGTCTTCCGCGAGCACGCCACCCTTGTGCAGGTCAGCGGAGTGCTCCTGCACTACGGCGCGGTGCTCCTGGTCGGGGTGGTGCTCACCCTGGCCTGGCTGGTCCGCGACCGCACCCCCCGCCTGTCCGCGATCGCCGGCCTGGTCGGGGCGCTCGCCGCTGTCAACGGCTCCGGCCTGCTCGTGTCGGACTTCTACGACCTGGCGCTCGCCTTCACGGTGCCGGACGCAGAAGCGGTCGCCGTCACCGACACGGCCCAGGGCTACGCCGGCGTTCTCTACGGCTTCCTGCTGCCGGGGTTCCTGCTGCACCCGGCCCTGATCGCGCTGGCCGTGGCGGCGGTCCGCGAGGGACGGGCCCGCTGGTGGCAGCCGGTGCTGCTGGTCGCCGGCCTGGCGCTGCCCTTCCTGGCGCTCTCGGAGTCACCGGTCGTGCAATCGCTGGGACCGGTCCTGATCGCCGTCGCCTTGATCCCGATCGGCGCGCGCCTGCTTGCGGACAGCTCAAGCAGCCCGATCGAGGCCCCTGTGGACAACTCCCGCCCCCGGGTCGACACGGCTTAGGCGATCGGCGCCGCAGGGCGGCCGCTCCGGTGGCAGCGGTCGCCCTGATCGGTGACACGACCGGACTGTCAGGCTGCCGGGTTTGCGACGCTGTGGCGAACGTCCGTCAGCCCGTCGGATCTGGACGTGAGTGACATGACGACAAGCGATCGAGGCTACGTGAGCGTGCCGCTGGACAAGAGCCCCGACGAGACGGCGGCCGTCTTCCTTGACAGCATGACGCGCGACGATCCGCCGGCGCACGTCAACCTTCGTTCCGGCCGAGGCGGGAACGGGCTCGAGACATTGCTCGCTGCGCTGGTTCGCCGGCTCCCGCAGCACAGCCTCGAACGCGACGAGATCGTCGAGCGGCGCCGAACCGTGCCGGAGCGCGAGGGCTGGATCCGCACGCTCGTCGACATCATCCCGGCCCGCGACGCCGACGAGGACAACGCGACGCCGGCGTGTGGCGCTTCGGCTGAGTTCCGTGGCGCGCCGGGGCCGGTGGCCGGTGCGTACAGGGAAATGGATGTCTGCGGGGTCAGAGTCCGGCCTCGCGGGCTCGCATGATGGCTTCGGCCCGGTCGGCGACCCGCAGCTTGGTGAAGACGCTGGAGACGTGGTTGCGTACGGTCTTCTGGTTGAGGCCCAGCCGCTCGGCGATCTGCGGGTTGGTCAGATGCTGCGCCACCAGGCCGAGGATCTGGCGCTCCCGGTCGCTGAGCTCGGGGAACGCCTGGTCGCGGGCGCGGGGGCCGGCGAAGTACCCCATCAGGCGTACGGCCAAAGCGGCCCCGAAAATGGCCTCGCCCGCAGCCACCGAGCGCACCGCACGCAGCAGTTCGGCCTTGCGCGCGCCCTTGAGCACGTAGCCGCGTGCCCCGGCCCGCATCGCGGCGAAGACCGAATCGTCGTCGTCGGCCATGCTCAGCACCAGCACCCGGACGTGCGGCATGTCGCGCACCAGCCGCTCGGTCGCGGCGATTCCGCCCATGCCGGGCATGGCCAGGTCGAGCAGCACGACGTCGGGTTGCACAGCGGGCGCGAGCGCGAGGGCCTGCTCGCCGCTGGCTGCCTCGTCCGCCACCACGATGTCGTCCGACGTCTCGAGCAGCGCGCGCAGCCCTTCCCGGAACGCCGCGTGGTCGTCCACGATCAACGTGCGGATGATCTCCACGACTCGCCTTCCGAAGCTGGGGCTGATGGAGCCGGACAAAACAATAAATGAGTCGCGGGCGAACCAAGGGACGGCGCGGAAGCGGGCAGCTCCGCACGGATCCGCGTGCCACCGGGACCCGACGACCAGGCCAGCCGCCCGCCCAGCTCGTCGGCACGCTCGCGCATCGACACGAGACCAGTTCCTTCCCGTACGCCGGAAGCCCCGCCCCCGTCGTCCCAGATCTCCACGATCAACCGGTCCCCGTCCACGTCCAGCCGCACGGAGGCCGACGCAGCCCCCGAGTGCCGGCACACGTTGGTGACGGCCTCGACGGCGAT
Source organism: Paractinoplanes brasiliensis (assembly GCF_004362215.1). NCBI lineage: Bacteria > Bacillati > Actinomycetota > Actinomycetes > Micromonosporales > Micromonosporaceae > Paractinoplanes > Paractinoplanes brasiliensis. The sequence goes on from NZ_SNWR01000002.1 coordinate 848,982, forward strand.
CCGGTAGGCGGCCACCTCGGTAGCGGCCGGCAACGCGGGCAGCGCCGCCGGGGCCACGAGCCGTACGGGTGGTGCGCCCGAAGGCAGCCCGGCCAGGTGCGCCGTCAGCGCCCCGGCAAGCCCCAGACTGTCCAAGGCCGGTGGCCGCAGCCCCTCGACCAGCCGCCGGACGTCGACCACGGCGGCCTCGGCGTCGTCGACGATCCGCGCCAGCAAGTTCTTCACGGCCGAAGGGGCGGCGTCCTGGGCGGCCTCGGCGCGCATGGTGAGCGCGGCCAGTGTCGGCCCCAGCCCGTCGTGCAGGTCGCGCCGCAGGCGGCGGCGTTCCTCCTCGCGGGCCATGACGAGCCTTTCCCGGGAGCGGCGCAGGTCGTCGGCCAGCCGTACGGAATGGACCGCCGCCCCCACCTGCCGGGCCAGGTCGGCCAGCAGGTGCTCGTCGAGCACCGGCCGCCTGCGGCGCGCGGGGTCGGGCCACATGGTGAGCACGCCGACCTCCTCGCCCTGGTGGGTGAGCGACAGCCGGGCCGGCGTAACCCCGGGCGGCAACGAGCCCACGGCCGTGTCCGACTCCTGGTGTGTGAGCGTCGCGCCGGGTGGTACTGGGCCCACGGCCGTGTCCGACTCCTGGTGTGTGAGCGCCGCCCCGGGTGGCACTGGGCCGGTGGCCGTGTTCTGGTGTGTGAGTGTCGCGCCGGGTGGCACTGGGCCGGTGGCCGTGTTCTGGTGTGTGAGCGTCGCGCCTGGCGGCACTGGGCAGGCGGCCGTGTCCGAGTCCTGGAAGGGGAGCGCCTCCGCCGGTGGCAGTGAGCCGACGGCCGTGCCCGACACGGCGACGTAGTCGAGTTGCAGCGTCTCGGCCACGGTCTCGGCGATCAACGGCAGCACCGCCGACGGCGCGACGGCGTCCTCCAGGCGACGGCCGAGGCGGGCCAGGATCACGTACGGCTCCTCGTGCCGGCCGTGCAGCAGGACGGCGATGCCACGTTGCAGGCGGTCGCGCAGCGGGGCGAACGCGACGGCGACGGCCGCCGCGGCGGGTACGGCCACGGTCAGGCTGGCCGAGCGGCCCAGCAACGCGCCCAGGTACGCGGTGATCAGGGCGTACGCGCCGAGGAGAAGCGCCGACAGGGTGCCGTAGAGCAGCGTACGGGCAATCAGCACGTCGATGTCGTAGAGCCGGTGCCGCAGCACGGCCACGGTGAGCGCGGCCGGGAGCAGGCTGACCGCGACGGCCCCGGCGAGCTCCCACACCGTGGCGGCGCGGGGCCACACCGAGCCGGGGTCGTCGTCGAGCAGACCGGCGAGCAGGCGCGCGAGCACGACGGCGGCGGCCATCGCGGCGGCCCAGGCGACCCATTTGATCTGGCGGCGGCGTTCCTCGCCGGCGTGGCGGGCCCGCCACAGCACCGTGCCGCTGCCGATCACGAAGATCAGCCCGGCGGTCAGCGTGAACATGGTGGCGGCGAAGTCCGCGGCCGGGCCGAGACCGGCGACGCCCAGCGGGTTGGCGATGCCGTCGTCGAGGCGTACCTGCCCGGACGGGCCCGGGCGCACCGCCCCGAGCACCGCCGCGGCGGCCGCTACCACCCCGGCCGGACCGAGCAGCCACCACCAGCGCCGGCCGGCCGGCCGGCCGTCCGGGAAGAGCAGCGGGACGACGGCCATGCCCAGGTTGGCGGGCACCCACAGCCACGTCTCGGGCCAGGCCGAGCCGCCCCGGTACGCCCATTCGCCGTTGAGCTCGAGCAGGGCGAACGAGACCGCGCTGAGCAGCAGGGCCCAGCCGATCGCGTTCCGCGGCCGGGCGCCGGCCACCAGCGCGCCGGCTGCCGCGCAGGTCATCACGAACAGCAGGTGGCTCTTGGCGGCGACCGGGACGCCGTTGGCCGCCCCCAGCGTGACCGCGCCGGCCGCCGCGAGCACCGCGACCCCGCAGGCCGCCCACGCGACCACCATCGCCCGCCGTCCCACTCGCAGCTCCCGTCGCCGAACCTCCGGCGCCGACCCTAACCGCGATGTGTCCCGGCCGGATCAGGACAATGTCCCGGCCTCAGCTCGGATGGTGCGATTCCCGCAGCCGATGGAGGGGTGTGCGGAGGCCTTCGTGCCGGGTCTTGACCTCGAGATACTGCCGCGACGGCCGAGCACCGGGCGCCGGCGGTCAGGGGCGGCGCACGCCGGTGAGGAGCAGGTCGAGGTAGCGCAGGCCGGTGGCGGCTTGTTCGGCCGGGCCGAGGGTGTTGTGAACCTTCGCGGCGTAGGCGATGCCGCACATCAGGGGGGTCATGTCGGCCTCGGTGACGGCCGGATCGATGACGCCGGCCGCGTGCGCGCGGGACAGAAGCTGGGCAAAGGCGGTGACGAGCCCGCGTCTGAGGTCGCCGGTGTGTTCCAGGCTGGTGGTGGCGGCGGCGAACACCGGAGGGACGGCCGGGTCGGCCAGCATGGTCTCGATCGCGGCGGCGAGGAAGTCGTGCAACGCCGTCCACGGGTCGGGCTCGGTCGAGGCTTGGCCGGCGCGCCGAACGAGTTCCTCGAGGGCCGGCAGCGCGACGGCTTCGAGCAGCGCTTCCGGGGTGGGGAAGTGCCGGTAGACGGTGGCCACGCCGATGGAGGCTGTCCGGGCCACATCGTTGAGCTGCAGGGGCTTGCCCTCGTCGACGTAGCGCCGGGCGATCTCGACGATGTGGCGTCTGTTCTGGGCGGCGTCCTTGCGCAACGGCATGCTCCCACGATAACTGGATTAATCATCCGCTTGTGCTAGCTTAAACGGATGACTAATCCACTTGTGGTCGGAGAAAGCAGTCGCACCTTCACGCTCGCCGGCGTCGCCGAGCCGGGGGACGCCAAGCCGCTGATCCTGGTGTTCCACGGTTCCCGGCAGACCGGTGCGAAGCATCGCGCCTTCACCGGCGGTGTCTACGACGCGCTGGCCGGCCGGGGCGCGCTCGTCGCCTACCTCGACGGCTACCGCGGCAACTGGAACGACGCCCGCCGCGAGAGCCGGTTCCCGGCCCGCAAGGCCGGCATCGACGACGTCGGGTTCGTCCGGGCGTTCATCGCCGAGTTCGCCTCGGACCGGCGTGTCGACCCGAGCCGGGTCTACGCGGTCGGCTACTCCAACGGCGGCCAGATGGTGATCCGTCTCGCCCACGAGGCGCCGGAGCTGCTGGCCGGCGCGACGGTGATCGCCGCGACCATGCCGGCGCCGGAGAACTTCCTCGCCGGTGAGGCGGACCCGGCGCCGCTGCCCGTCCTGCTGATCCACGGCACCAAGGACCCGATCGTGAGCTACCAGGGCGGCACCATGAACTGGGCCTTCCGCACGCTCTTCAAGGTCGGCGGCGAGACCTGGTCGGCCCCCCGCACGGCGCGCTACTTCGCCGAACGTAACGGGATCACCGCCGACCCCACGACCACGCGCCTGCCGAAGAAGGACGCGGCCGACCCCACCGAGATCGAGCGCACGACGTACGGGGACAAGGTGGCCCTCTACACCGTGCACGGCGGCGGGCACACCGTTCCCGGTCCCTCGTCCGCCGCCCCGGCTGTCGTCGGCAGGACCAGCCACCAGATCGACACGGCCGACGTCATCGCCGAGTTCTTCAATCTCTGACGGCGAGCGCCTTGATCTCGACGGGGATGCCGTTGAGGACGCTGTTGCCCGACAGCGGGTCGACCGTGGTCTCGTCGGTGAGGATGTTCGAGTTCACGCCCGGGTGCTCGGCCGCCACCGTCATGCGGGAGCCGGGCAGGCCGTGACCCCAGCCGTGGGGCAGGCTCACCACGCCCGGCATCACGGCGTCGGTCACCTCGACGCGTGCCGACAGGCCACCGGCCCGCGAGGTCACCTGGGCGTCGTCGCCGTCGCGCAGGTCGAGGCGGGCCGCGTCGGCGGGGTTGATCTGCAGCGTGCAGCGGTCGCGCCCCTTGACCAGGGCCGGCACGTTGTGCATCCAGCTGTTGTTGGAACGCAGGTGCCGCCGCCCGATCAGCACCATCGTGTCGCGCGGCCGGTCCAGCGCCGCCCGCAGCCGGGTGACCTCGGCGGCGAGCCCGTCGAAGTCCAGCTCCACCTTGCCGCTCGGCGTCCGCAGCACCTCGGGGATGCGCGGCTGCAGCGGGCCGAGGTCCACGCCGTGCGGGTTGGAGAGCAAAAGATCCAAGGACATTCCCTCGTACGGGCCGGAGCGCAGTGCCGCGTCGAGCAGCCGCTCGGCGGGTGACGAGCCGGACGCGGACGCCGCACCCGCCTGCCGCAGCATCGCCTCGTGCACGTCGTCGGCCGTGCCCGGCTTCCCGGACACGATCAGCGTGAGCCGGGCCAGGATGTCGCACTCGTCCGGGCCGTCGAAGGCCACCACCGGCGGGGAGTACGTCGCGAAGTTGCGCACCGCCAGGCCCAGGAACGAGAAGTCGTAATGCCCCTTGCGCAGCGCGTCCGGGGGCGGCAGCACGACGTCGGCGTGCCGGGTGGTCTCGTTGAGGTACGGGTCCACGCTCACCATGAACGACAGCCCCGCCAGCGCCTTGTCGAGCCGCCCGCTGTTCGGGGTGGACAGCACCGGGTTGCCCGCCACGGTGATGAACGCGCGCACCTGTTCGTCGCCGGGCGTCTCGATCTCGTCGGCCAGCGTCGCCACCGGCAGTTCGCCCTTGACCTCGGGCAGCCGCCGCACCCGGCTGTGCCACCGGCCGGTCCGGAAACCCTTGCCGGCGCCGCGGCCCTTGCGCACGTGCGGCGCCAGCGGGAACATCGCGCCGCCGGGCCGGTCGAGGTTGCCGGTCAGCACGTTGATGACGTCGACCAGCCAGGACGTGAGCGTGCCGAACTCGACCGTGCACGTGCCGATCCGCCCGTAGACGACGGCCCGCGGCGCGGCGGCCAGCTCGTGCGCCAGCGCCCGGATCCGTTCGGCGGGCACGCCACAGACCTCGCTCACGGCCGACGGAGCGAACGAGGCGGCCAGCTCGCCGACGGTCTCGACGCCGTTCACCTGACCCGCGAGCGCGCCGAGCGAGACCAGCCCGTCGGCGAAGAGCGTGTGGACGATGCCGAACAGCAGGTACGCGTCGGCGCCGGGCCGGATGAACAGGTGCTCGTCGGCGTGCGCGGCCGTACGGGTGCGGCGCGGGTCGACCACGACGAACTTGCCGCCGCGCGCCTGGATCGCCTTGAGCCGTCCCGGGAAGTCGGCCGCCGTGGCCAGGCTGCCGTTCGACTCCCACGGGTTGGCGCCCAGCATGAGCAGCAGGTCGGTGCGGTCGAGATCCGGCACGGGGATGGTCAGCGGGCTGCCGAACAGATGTCCGCTGGACACGTGCTTGGGCATCTGGTCGACCGTGCTGGCCGAGAACACGTTCCGGGAGCCCAGCGTCTTGACCAGCGGCGTCACGTAGAGCCCGCCGGCCATCGTGTGCACGTTCGGGTTGCCGAGGTACAGGGCAACAGCGTTCGGCCCGTACGTGTCGAGGACCGGCCGCAGCCCCGCCGCGACCACCTCGAACGCCTCTTCCCAGTCCACTTCGACATGGGCGCCGCCGCGCTTGACCACGGGCCGCCGCAGCCGGTCGGGGTCGTCGTCGATCCGCCCGAACGTGGCGCCCTTGGGGCAGATGAACCCGTGGCTGAACACGTGCTCCCGGTCGCCGCGGGCCGCGATCACCGTGTCCCCGGCGAGGGTCAGCTCGAGACCGCAGGCGGCCTCGCAGAACGGGCAGGTCCGGTATGCCGTGCGCGAGTCGGCCACGATGCCACCCACTTCCGTACGAGCCGCGAGGCGGTGGTTACTGGTGAGTATCCTGCCATGGCCGGCCCTATTTGGGCAGTCGCAGACCCTGCATCCCGCCGTCGACGGCCAGCGCCACCCCGGTCGTCGCCGAGGCTTCCGGCCCGGCCAGATAGGCGATGGCCTGCGCGATCTCCTCGGCCGTGACCAGGCGTCCCGACGGTTGCCGGGCCTCCAGCGCGGCCCGTTCGGCGGCCGGGTCGCCGGCCGCCGAGAGCAGCCGCTGCACCCACGGGGTGTCGGCCGTTCCCGGGTTCACGCAGTTGACCCGGATGCCCTCGCGCAGGTGGTCGGCCGCCATCGCCAGGGTCAGCGACTGCACGGCGCCCTTGGTCGCGGCGTACAGGGCACGGCGGGGCAGCCCGGCCGTGGCGACGACCGAGCACGTGTTGACGATCGAGGCGTGCGCCGACGCCCGCAGGTGGGGCAGGGCGGCCCGGCTGACCCGCACCACGCCCTGCACGTTCACGTCGAAGACGCGGGCCCACTCGGCGTCGTCGTTCTCCTCGACCGTGCCCTGCGCGCCGATCCCGGCGTTGTTGACCACGATGTCGAGCCCGCCGAACGCGGCCGCCGCCTCGTCCACCGCCGCGCGTACGGAGGTGTCGTCGGTGACGTCGCAGCGCAGGCCGAGCAGCGGTTCCGGCACCTCGGCGCGCAGGTCGAGAGTGGCCACCCGGTGTCCGCGCCCGGCCAGCAGGGTGGCGGTCGCGAGCCCGATGCCGGACGCGCCGCCGGTGACGATCGCGCGCAGGGCGGTCATCGGGGGCCGACCACCTGCTGGCGGGCGCTGCCCAGGTGCTCGATGCCGAGCGTCATCACGTCGCCGGCCTTCAGATACACCGGCGGCTTGAGGCCCAGCCCGACCCCGGGCGGCGTACCGGTGTTGATCAGGTCGCCCGGCTCCAGCACGAGGAACTGGCTCAGATAGTGCACGAGGTGGAACGGGTCGAAGATCATGGTGCTGGTGTTGCCGGTCTGCCGCCGTACGTCGTTGACGTCGAGCCACATCGCCAGGTCGCGGACGTCCGGGATCTCGTCGGGGGTGGCCAGCCACGGCCCGGCCGGGTTGAACGTCTCGGCCGACTTGCCCTTGACCCACTGCCCGCCGCGCTCCATCTGGAAGGCGCGCTCGCTGACGTCGTTGACCAGCACGTACCCGGCGATCGCGGCGGCCGCGTCGTCGACGGACCCCAGATAGGAGGTGCGCCGCCCGATCACGATGCCGAGCTCGACCTCCCAGTCGGTCTTGGCCGAGCCGCGCGGCAGACGGACGTCGTCGTCCGGCCCGACCAGCGTGTTCGGCGACTTGGTGAACAGGATCGGCTCCTTGGGCACGGCCTGCCCGGTCTCGGCCGCGTGGTCGCTGTAGTTCAGCCCGATGCACAGGATCTGGTGCGGCCGCGCGATCGGGGCGCCGACGCGTTGCCCGCCGATCGGCCGCACGTCCCCAACGGCGACCCGCTCGGCGACCGGCCCGGCGATCCGCTCCACCCCGCCGCTGCCGAAGAACTGCTCGTCGAAGTCGGCGACCAGGTCGGACACGTCGACGTAGCCGGACTCGCCGGCGCGGACGGCGGGCTTTTCGGCGCCGGGTGCGCCGAGACGCATGAGGAACACGGGTGGAACTCTCCTCTTCTCAGGGGATCCAGTACGGCGTACGCAGCCCGGTCGTGCCCACCTCGGCCGTGAACAGGCGCCCCGAGGCGGGGTGGCGGGTCAGGTCTTCCGCGGACATGCCCTCGGTCGCCGTCGTGATCACCAGCGTGTCCAGGCGGGGGCCGGCGAACGCGCAACTGGTCGGCTGGGGCGCGTCCACCTCGACGACGGCCAGCAGCGCGCCGGAGGGCGTACGGCATTCGACGCGCCCCTGCCCGTGGATCGCGATCCAGAGGTTGCCGATCGCGTCCACGCACAGCCCGTCGGGCAGCCCCTCGGAAATCTCGAACAGCTTCTCCCGTACGCCGTCAGGGTAGTCCCGCCCGTAGATCACGCCGGGGATCGAGTCGACGCTGTACAGCGTGCGGCCGTCGGGGCTCCAGGCCAGCCCGTTCGACAGGGTCAGGTCGTCGTCGAGCACCGTCACGGCGTCGCCGTCCAGCCGTACGAGGGTCTGCGTGCCGCGCGAGTCGTCGAGGGCCATGCCGCCGACCAGGAAACGGCCCTGGGGATCGATGCCGCCGTCGTTGAGGCGGCTGCCGGCCCGGCCGAGCTGGGCTATCCGCGTACGGGAACCGCTCTTGCCGAGTTCGAGGACGTCGCCGCGGGTGGCCACCAGCAGATCGCCGGGCTCGGACACGGCGACCACGCAGGCGAGGTCCTCGAAATCCCAGGTGCCGGTGACCGTGATGGTCCCCGGGCCGACCGTGCCGGCGTGCACCGTGCCGCCCAGGATGTCGACCCAGAGCAGGCGCTCCCGGTTCGCGTCCCAGATCGGGCCCTCGCCGAGGGTGTAGGCCTGGTCACCGGCCGGATGGGCGACGAAGTGGGCAGTCATGTCCGGATCGTAGGCGTAAGAGCCGGGCGGGAGAAGGATCTTCCCGAGTCGCGCGCCGGGTACTACGGTCGGACCATGTCTGAGCGGCGCAGCGCGCAGTGGTACGGGGGCGACGACCGGAACAGCTACATCCATCGGGCCTGGATGAGGCGGGGGTTGCCCGCCGACGCGTTCGACGGCCGGCCACACATCGCCATCGCGAACACCGCCAGCGCCCTGACCCCGTGCAACGCGCACCTCGACGAGGTCGGCCGCAGCGTCGCCGACGGCATCCACCGGGCCGGCGGCATCGCGCTCAACCTGCCCGTGGTGTCGATCGGCGAGACGCAGGTCCGCCCGACCGCGATGCTGTGGCGCAACATGGCCGCGATGGCGATCGAGGAGATGCTGCGGGCCAACCCGATCGACGGCGTGGTGCTGCTCGGCGGCTGCGACAAGACGATCCCGGCGCTGCTCATGGCCGCCTCCTCGGTCGACCTGCCGGCCGTGGTGGTGCCGGGCGGGCCGATGCTGACCGGCACGTTCCGGGGCGTGCCGCTCGGCTGCGGAACCGACGTGTGGAAACTGAGCGAGGAGGTCCGCGCCGGCACGCTGAGCGCCGACGAGTTCCAGCGCTCCGAGTCGTCGATGATCCGCAGCCGCGGGCACTGCAACACCATGGGCACCGCCTCGACCATGGGCCTGCTGGCCGAGGTGCTGGGCATGACCCTGCCCGGCATCGCGGGCACACCGGCGGCCGACAGCCGTCTGCTCGAGGCCGCGCACGCCACCGGGGTGCTCGCCGTCGACCTGGTCGAGCAGGACAGGCGGCCGAGCGCGGTCATGACCAGGGCCTCGTTCCACAACGCGATCGTGGCGCTGGCCGCGATCGGCGGGTCGACCAACGCCGTGGTGCACCTCCTCGCGATCGCCGGGCGGCTCGGGGTCGAGCTCACCCAGGACGACTTCGACCGCATCGGTGCCGGCGTCCCGCTCCTGGTCGACCTGCAGCCGGCCGGCCGGTTCCTGATGGAGGACCTGTTCCGCGCGGGCGGGCTGCACGCCGTGCTGGCCGAGGTGCGCGACCTGCTCGACCCGGCGGCGATCAGCGTGCTCGGCGAGCCGCTGGTCTCCGCGCTCGACGCCGCCCGCGTCTACGACCGCGAGGTGATCCGGCCCCGGGCCGACCCGCTGCAGATGGAGGCCGGGATCGCCGTCCTCTACGGCAATCTGGCCCCTGACGGCGCCCTGGTCAAACCGGCCGCGGCCACCCCGGCCCTGCTGCAGCACCGCGGCCCGGCGGTGGTGTTCGACTCGGTCGAGGACCTGAAGGAGCGGCTCGACGACCCGGAGCTCGAGGTCACGGCCGACTCGGTGCTGATCCTGCGCGGCTGCGGCCCCAAGGGCTACCCCGGCATGCCCGAGGTGTCCAACATGCCGCTGCCCGCCAAGCTGCTGGCCGACGGCGTCCGCGACATGGTGCGCGTCTGCGACGGGCGGATGAGCGGCACCGCGTACGGCACGGTGGTGCTGCACGTCGCCCCCGAGGCCGCCGCCGGGGGTCCGCTGGCCAAGGTCCGCACGGGCGACACGATCATCCTGGACCTGGAGAACCGGCGCCTCGACGTGGACCTGCCCGCCGACGAGTGGGCGGCCCGTGAGCCGTCGGCCGAGGCCGCCCGTGCCTACGCGGCCCCGCAACGCGGCTGGGAGAAGCTCTACGTCGACACGGTGGGCCAGGCCAACACCGGCGCCGACCAGTCCTTCCTGCTCGGCGCCTCCGGCGACAAGGTCTCCCGCGAGTCCCACTGACCCCCTGATCAGTCGTTCGTGGTGGATTCCGTGGGCTGCCCGCCGGAGCAGGTGACCGTCATCGTCGTGACCTGGTTGCCGTGCTTGAAGGTGACGACGGCCGCCGACGACGGTCCGGTGCGGGCCGACTGCACCTTGTAGGGCTTGAAGGCCTCGTACGAGGTGATCTCCGCCGTCGTGGGGGAGGGGCAGGTCGCCGTCAGCGTGCCGGCGTCGGACGACCACGTACGGAACACCGGCTCGGGATCGGGTGCGGGCGCCGTCGTCCCGGGCGTGCCGGGGCCGGTGGTCGTGACCGGGCCGGCCGCCGCCGTGGTGGTGGTGGTCGCCGTCGGGGCCTGCGTTCGGGTGGTCGCTGTCGCCGGGGTGGCCGGCCTCTTCTTCGTGGGCGCCGGCGCCGGGGCGGCGTTGGCGGACGGCAGGGCGCTCGCCGGTGGCTGCTGGGGCGGGACCGAGGCGTTGATCGCCGCTGGCGTGACCTTGTCCGACTTGTCGGGCATGAGCAGCCAGCCGAGCGCGGCGGCCGCCAGCAGCACGATGACGGTGGCTGTCCAGCGGCCCCGGTTGGTGGCACGGAACGGCCACGGGCGAGGGCCGGTGTTCCGGGGGTCCTGCGTGTTCGGGTTCGGCGGCCGGGTGTTGCTGGGACGGCCCGGCGGACCTTCCTTGTACGCCCTGTTGCGGGGTTCGGCCCCGGCGACGTGGTTCACGGGCCCGGCATTGGCGGAGCCGCCGGTCGCGTCGCCGGTGGTCCCGTCCTGCGTGCCGGCTCCTGTGTCGTCATCCTTCGGCCCGGCCCCGGTGGTGTGATCCGGCGCGGTTCCCCCCGTGGTGTGACCTGGCGTGTTTCCCCCTGTGGTGTGACCCGGCGCGCTTCCCCCTGTGGTGTGACCCGGCGCGGCGTCGCCTGTGGTGTGGCCCGGGTTGGCGTTCCCGGCAGCGGCCCCGGCCAGCGACCTGGACCCGGTTGTGTGGCCGGCCGCCCGATCCGTCGATCCAGCCCCGGCAGCCGCGCCCAGCGCCCCCGCTCCGGCAACTCCACCCGGCGCTCCCGCGCCGTCGGCACGGGTCGGTGTCCAGGCTCCGGCGGCACGGTCCGGGTTCCACGCGCCGGCGGCCCGGCTGAGCAGAATGGACGCCTCGCGGGCGCTGGGCCGGCGCGACGGATCCTTGATCAGGCAGCGTTCGCACAGCTCGGCGATGAAGTCGGGCACCCCGGTCACCGTCGGCAGCGGCGCCGGTTCCAGATAGATGTGCGCGGTCAGCATCTGCGTGGTGTCCTCGCTGGTCCACGGCGAGTGCCCGGACAGCAGGCGATAGAGCACCACGCCCAGCGCGTACACATCGGACGCGGGCTCCACGGCGTCGTCGAACAACCGTTCGGGCGCCAGATACGCGGGGGTGCCCAGCACCTCGGGGTCGAGGATGCCGGACCCGCTCGGCGCGGTGGCGGCCGCGATCCCGAAGTCGACGACCTTGGCGCCCGTCGGGCCCAGCATGACGTTGGCCGGTTTGATGTCGCGGTGCACCAGGCCCACCGCGTGCGCCGCGGCCAGCGCGGCCGCGATCTCGGCACAGACCCGCATCGCCAGGCGCGGTTTGACCGGCCCGTCCACCATCCGTTCGGCGAGCGTGCCACCCTCGACCAGCTCCATCACCACGTACGGGAATGTCCGCCCGCCGGCCGTCATCTCGCCGTAGTCGTGAACCTGAGCGATGTTCGGATGCGACAAACCCGCCGCGGCCTGCGCCTCCCGCCGGATGTCGGCCTGTTCGCCCCGCTCGGGCGTCACGATCTTGACCGCCACGCTGCGCGCCAGCACGTTGTCGCGGGCCCGCCATACCACGGCCATCCCCCCGGCGCCGATCGGCTCCCGCAGCTCGTAGCGGCCGCCGAGGACGACACCGGCGAGGTCACTGCGTCCGTCCATTCGTGGCAGTCTGCCGTGATCGCCGGTCATCCGCATCCCCCGTCTTGTCTGTCAGGCTGTGCACCCGGCCTTGCCGTCGCGGCGCGCCGGGTGAACGCTGAGAGTAGTAGTGCCGCCGTACCGGCGACCGCCTGACCATCGGAGGCGGACATGATCAAGACACGGCTCGTGGTGGGTGTGGACGGATCGGCCGAGGCCACCGCGGCGGTGAGCTGGGCCGCGGCGGAGGCCGTACGCCGGCACGCCGAGCTCAGGCTGCTGACGGCCTACTATCGTCACCGGTCCACTCCCGGGCGCCCCGGCAGCCACTCGGCCGAGGAACACGCCGCGACCGTCCTGCGCCGGGCCGCCGCCCACGCCCGCGAGGCCGCCGGCGAGGTCGAGATCAAATGCCAGTCCCTTCCCGGGTACGCGGTCCCGCTGCTCGTGCATGCCGCCGAGGAGGCCGCGCTGCTGGTCGTCGGCGGCCGGCACGAGGGTGGCCTGCCCGTCCTTCCCGTCGGCTCGGTCAGCAACCAGGTCGCGACGCAGGCCCGCAGCTCGGTCGTCGTCGTCCGCGGCCGCTACGGCCCCGGCGCAGGCCCGGTCGTGGCCGCTCTCGACGACGGGCCCGCCGCCACCACAGTGCTGGGTCACGCCTTCGAGGAGGCAGCCCTGCACGGCGTCGAGCTGGAGGCCCTCACCGTCGGCGGGACGGCGGCCCCCGACCCCCTCGGCGCCGAACTCGACGCCCAGCTGGATCGGTGGCGCGAGAAGTACCCCGGCGTGCGGGCCCGCCGCGAATACCTGACCGGCCGCCCCGACCTGGTGCTGACCCAGCGCTCCCGCTCGGCCTGCCTGATGGTGGTCGGCCCGCGCACGCACGGCTTCCAGGGCCTGATGCTGGGCCCGATCGGAACCCGCCTGCTGCACCACGCCGCCTGCCCGGTGCTGGTCGCCCGCTGACCTCACCGGTCGAATGCGCGTATGACGGTCAGGAAGTTCCGGAGGCGATCGACGTCGGCGGACGATATCGGGTCGGGGTTGAAGTGAGTGACCTTGTTGCGAATCTTGCGCAGCTCGTCCAGATGAGTGCCGACCACTTTACGATCGAGGGTCCAACCGATCTTGGCCCAGCAGTCGGGATTCCGGATCACCGACAGGTAGTCGCCCATCGTCATGTCGTCGTACGACGTGAGGTTCTCGCCGGAGACGCAGACCCGCTGCAGATCCTCGATCTCGAAGCGGTTGCGAATCAGCCGGCGCAACTCCTGATCGAGTTCGCCGATGAGAAAGAACGGCGTCGCCATGTCGTCGTAGACGCGAACCACGTCAGCCGCGGTCACGATGCCGTAGACCTGCTTGTCGTGGGCCCGCACGAAAACGAACTCCTCGCTCCACAGAACGCCGAGCACGTCGAGGAGGCGAGTGTTGTAGGGGAAGTCACGCACCGGGATTACGGCGTCGCTGAGGGTGGCGTCGCCGCCGGCTTGCCGGGCGATGGCGATGGATTGCCAGGTCACCGCACCACGCAAATCGCGTGTCCCGGACAGCACCGGCACTTGAGAGTAGTCACCGAGCAACATCTCGGTCACAGCCTCGTCCAGGGACGCAGACGGGCTCACCGACACCAGCCTGTGTTTGTCCGGCAGGAGATTTCCCAGCGTACGACCGATGTCTTCGCTCTCCTCATCGCTCGGGCTGACCGCCGGCACGTGGAAGGCCAAGCTGGGTGCACTGGGGACGGCGGGCGCGGCGACGTTCTCCACATCCTCCGGCGTGCTCAGGACCTCCAGCCGTACGACGGTGTCCAGGCCGACGGCGCGGAAGTCGGGCACGGTCGAGAGACCGTGGTTCGCCAGATCCGCTTCGATCTCTGCCGTCAGCTCGCGGTCGCGGTCCTGTCCACCCCACCGCCGGATCAGATCGCGGACTGTCAGTTCCTCGGGATCTCCGCGCTCCGCCCGTTCCCGCGCGGCGTTGAGGCCCTCATAACGGCGGACGACCACGGTCGACTGAGGTTCGTCGTCCTCCGGGGTCTTGCTCGCGACAGCCTCGAGGAGTTGCCTGCGAAGGTCGTGCAGGAAGGGACCGCTGGGGCCGACCCTCCACGCGTACCACCCGTCAGTCGCCACCTTCGTGACGGCGTCGGACGCCCCTGAGGGCGACATGAACTCCTGGCCGTCCTCCAGTCTGATGCGGCCTCGGCGTGTGACAGTGGCTCGATGGACCTCGCCGAGGCGTGGGCGCTCGAAGATCAGTTCGTCATCGGCGTCGAGCAACTGTGCGTCCAGGAGATCGGACAACCGGACGCGGCGGCCGTTGATGAGGTGTTGCCGGCGGCGTGACGACCCATCCGAATACATGACGATGCTGTCCCCCGGTTCCCGCGTGGTGGTGATCGCCACATGCTAGGCAAGGCGCCACTGTGGAGCGACGGCTCTATGGGTGGACCCTGTCGCTGAGCGGCTGAGCCGGTCCGGGTCAGCTGTTGCGGGGGCGGCGAGCGACGATCACGGCGTGCGTGGTGGGCCAGTCCATCGGGGCGCCGTCGTCGGCGAAGAGCTGGGCCACGGGGGCTATGCGGTTGGTGACAACCCAGTCGTTGCGCAGGGGGTGGGAGGCCGGGTCGAGGTCGAAGCCGGCCTCGGCCAGCAGGGTCACCCAGTCGGCGAAGTCGAGGCCGCAGAACTGCTCGTGGGTCTCGGAGAGCCAGTTGTCGGTGTAGTCCTTGCGGGTGAGGAAGTCCATGGCCTGGCCCAGCGGGAGGCGGACCGTGCCGCCGGGCCGGGCCTCGAACGCGAACGGGAAGGCGAAGTCGACCGCGAACTGGTCGAGCTTGGCGCGCGTCGACAACCCGCCCACATAGGCGGCCACCTCGGCCGAGGGCAGGGAGGCGAGGTCCGTACGGGGGGAAGCGGGGTTTGCCCCGTCGTCGTCGGTCAGGCGCAGCAGGACTGGACGGGTGCGGTCGCCGGGGCCGCAGACGTCGCTGTTGATCCAGACGCCGCCGGGGACGGTGTGGTCGTGGATGCGGCGGGCGAACTCGACCAGCGACTCCCGCTGCCTGCCGTACGACCAGATCTCATGCGTGAGCGCGAACGTGAGGGTGGTGTCCACGGAGCGGTCCGGCAGCACCGCGCCGCCGAGGACGTTGCGCTGGTAGAAGTACACGTTGGCGTTGCGGAAGACGCCCTGCGCCTTCTTGTGCACGCATTCCTGGTACAGGTGGCGGGCGACCTCGACGCCGATCAGGTCGCTCTCGTGCAGCGCGTCGTCGCGGTCGGCCAGTTCGAGCACCGCGCCGGCGCCGCAGCCGATGTCGACGATCCGGCCCGGCTGCACGTACCGGCGTACGGCGGCCCATTTGCGCTCGGCGGCGTCGGCGAAGGCTTCCACGTACGTGCGGTAGTCGCGCGTCGCGGTCAGGCCGCCCTCGTCGCCGACGACCGGGTCGTTGACCACCGTACGCACGACAGCAGGCAGCCCGTAGCGGTCGTAGACGTCGACCGTGGCGGGGTGGGCGAGCTTGCGCCACGACTCGTCACCGGCGGCCAGCCGCAGCAGCACGTCCCACGGCCGTTCGGGCGTCACCGTCAAGGCCGGGTCGGCCTCGACCGGCGCGATCGCGAAGCCCAGCTCCTCGTAGAGGGCGGCGACCTGCGGCGTCGAGCAGGCGACCAGGGTGTCGGCCGGGGTCAGCTCGAGCCCGGTGGCCACCGTGACGGTCTTCAGTGTGACCTGCGCGAACCTGTCCGTCGGGGCGGTGTCGAAGATCGGCACGACCACCGACCGCAGCCCGGTCTCGACGCTGAACCGCTCGATCGCCGCCTCGCGCCGGTGGTACGGGACGGGGTTGCGTTTGGTGTTCTCGTGGTTGGCCGAGGTGACGGCCCAGACGATCGTGCCGGCGCCCTCGTCGGCCAGCCGCTGCAGGTACTCGGCCTGGAACCGGGTCAGCAGGTGGTGCCGACCCGGGAAGAGCACGTAGCGCGGCGTCTCGGTCACGACCGATGATCTTAACGGGGTGACTCCCGGCCCGGGGTCCGGCCGCCGATCACCGCTTGATCAATGGCGCGGTTGTCGGCCACCCGACCGATCGCCACGGCGGATGATCGGACATTAGTGGGCATTGTCGCTGTCGGCCCTTGTCAATTCGATGGACTTCGCCGCAACGGCCGCCGAACAATGCTGGTGACCGTTCGGGAGGTCCTCATGAACAACTCCGCATCTGACCGGAACACCCAGTACGACGATCTCATCGACAAGACCCTCCAAGCCACGCAGAACAACAAAGAAATTGACCGGGGAAGCCTGGAGGCATTGCTGCGGGCGGGCCGGGACGCCCTGCTCGGCGAGACGACCGTCCACACGGTGGTGCACGGCCGTCGCGACGGCGAGGAGGCCGCGTTCACCGGTCGTATCGGGCGGCGCATCGGCCCCGTGGCCCCACCGACGGTCGAGGTCGTGGAGCCCGAGGACGGCGATGACGAGGGTCCCACGGTGCAGATCAACATCTGGGTGCGGCGGTGACCGGGGACAGGCGATGAACACGCGCGGGCCGGTCGTGATCGTGTCGATGCCGTTCCACGGCGCCGACCGGCCCTCGATCCAGGCCGGGCTGCTGGCCGCGATCGTCCGCGAGCACGGCTTCGCGGCCCGCACCCTGCACGCGAACCTCGATCTCGCCGCGCGGATCGGGCCGGCCCGCTACGAGCAGCTGGCTCAGCACCGCGACCGGATGCTGGGGGAGTGGCTGTTCTCGGTCGCGGCGTTCGGCGCCCGCGCCCCCGATCCGGGGTCGGCCCTGCTCGACGACCTGCCCGGCGGCTTCCCGGACCGCAAGGAGCTGCTGCGGATCCGGCACGAGGTGGTGCCGGCCTATCTCGACGACCTGGTGAACACCTACGAGTGGCGGCAAACGAGTGTGGCCGGTTTCACCTGCACGTTTCAGCAGAACACCGCGTCGTTCGCCCTCGCGCGCCGGCTCAAGAATCGCTTTCCCGATCTCGTGACGGTGTTCGGCGGCGCCAATTTCGACGACGAGATGGGGATCGAGTGGGTTCGCACGATCGACTGTGTCGACTACGCGATTCGCGGCGAGGCCGACGAGTCTTTTCCGCAATTACTGCACGCCCTCGCGACCGGTGACAATCCGGCCGGAATTCCCGGGGTGATCCGCCGTGACGACGACGGCACGGTCACCGCCACCCCGCCGGCGCCCCCGTCGGCGCTGCCGGTCGTCGCGCCGGACTACGACGAGTTCTTCCGCGCCGATCACGACTCCCGGGTCTGGATCCCGATCGAGACGTCGCGCGGCTGCTGGTGGGGCGAGAAGCATCACTGCACGTTCTGCGGCCTCAACGCCACCACCATGCGGTTCCGCGCCAAGCCGCCGGGCAGCGCCCTCGAGGAGCTCGACCGGCAGGCCCGCCGCTACGGGCATTTCACCTTCGCCGCCGTCGACAACATCCTCGACACCGGCTATCTGCGCACGCTGCTGCCCGAACTGGCCGCGCGGGACCGGGGGTACGAGCTGTTCTACGAGATCAAGGCCAACCTGCGCCGCGATCAGGTGCGGCTGCTGGCCCGGGCCGGGGTGACCCGGGTGCAGCCGGGCCTGGAATCGCTGAGCACGCGCGTTCTCGCCCTGATGCGCAAGGGGGCGACGGCCCCGCAGAACGTCAACCTGCTGCGCTGGGCGCGGTACTACGGCCTCGACGTGCAGTGGAACCTGCTCTGGGGCTTCCCCGGCGAGACCCGCGACGACTACACCGGGCAGGCCGCTCTGGTGCCGCGCCTGGCCCACCTGCAACCGCCGGGCGGCGCCGACCGCATCTGGCTCGAACGGTTCAGCCCGCTGTTCACCGACGAACGTGTCCGCGGCCGCCGGCCCGAGAGAAGCTACGCGTACGTCTACCCGCCGTCGATCGACCTGGAGCGGGTGGCCTACTTCTTCGAGTACGAGGTGGCCGGCGGCCTGCCCGAGGAGGCGTACGACGGGCTGCGCCGTGCGGCCGGGGCCTGGCAGCGCGCCTGGGACGCGCCCGGGCGGCCCTCCCTGACATTCCGCCACGCCCCGCGATTCCTGCAGGTCTACGACGCGCGCCACCCGGGTCACGAGTGCACACACACGTTCGACGGGCCCGCCGCCGACGTCTACTCCGCGTGCTCTGACCGTCCGGCGCGTGCCCGGGCCGTACGGGAAACGCTCGGTCTGAGCGCGCACACCGTGCACGAATCGCTCGCCGAGTTCGACCGGCTGGGCCTGATGCTCCTCGAGGACGACACCGCGCTCGCGCTTGCCCTGCCGGCCGTCGCGGGCCGCTGATTCAGACGGCGTTGGAGAAACGGATACGAAGATGGTCGATGCGATTGAGCCGCGGATCCGGCATCACCCGGTTGTCGATCCAGCTGAGCACCGCGCAGTTGCCCCGCGGGTCGGCCCAGGGGTGGGCCGACACCTCGTGCCGGAACGTCGCCAGCGTGACGCCCACGTTGTCCACCACGTCGATCGCGATCCCGAGCGTCACCGGGGCGAACACGTACGGGTTGCGCACGGAGGCATCCGTCTGCACGACCAGGCTGCGTACGAATGTGCCGTCCGCGCCCTCGACGGACTGAACGAACGCCACCGCGGCGGCGCGCATCGAGCACGGCGTCTCGGCCGGCGAGGCACACGCCGTGACCGACCAGCCGTCACCGTCACAGGGGAAGACCGGCTGATCGAGCGGCGCCGGGGCCGTCCCGCGCGGCGGTCCGATCATCAACCGGGTCAGCACGGGCAGGAGTGTCCTGGTCATGTCGTTTCCTTTCTCCCCCGTCCGGGACGGACACCCGCCCGGAACATCGTCCGCGTCGATGGTTACGGAGGCCGCTGCAGCACCCGCTGCACCGCGTGTTGCACTGACCTTCGACGTGCTCGGGCCGCTGGCCGTGCACCGCAACGGCCGGCCGGTCCGGCTGGGGCCCGTGCAGCAGCAGGTCGTGCTGGCGGTCCTGCTGCTGCACGGCGACCGGCCGCTGAGCGTGCCCGCGATGATCGACGCGGTCTGGGGTGAGAACGCCCCGGCCTCCGCGGTCAACCTCGTGCAGCGGCACGTGTCCGGCTTGCGGCGGGTGCTCGAACCCGATCGCGCCGCGCACGCCGCGACCAGCCGGCTGGCCTGGACCGGCTCGGGTTACCGGCTCGGCGTCGGCGACGACGTGTTCGACCTGGCGCGGTTCGAGGCCGCCGTGCGCCGGGCCCGGCAGGCGCGCGACGCCGGCGACCCCAAAGCCGCCGCCGGCGAGCTGCGTACGGCTCTGCTGCTCGTCCGCGGCCCACTGTGCGACGGCCTGAGCAGCCCGTTCCTCGACGCCGAACGGGAACGCCGGGCCGAACGGGTGCTCGGCGTGCTGGAGGACCGCATCGAGCTCGACCTGGCCGCCGGTGACGCCGTCGCGGTCGTCGACGAGCTGCGCCGGCTGGTCACCGAGCACCCGCTGCGCGAACGGTGGCACGAGCTGCTCATGCTCGCGCTGTCCCGGGCCGGGCGGCGGGCCGACGCGCTGGCCGCTTTCCAGCACGCCCGGCGGCTGCTGCGCGACGAGCTCGGTGTCGACCCGGCCGCGCCACTACGACAGCTGCACCAGAGCATCCTGGCCGGAGAGACCACCGGCACCGAGCCGCCCCGGACAGCGACCGCCGTGCCGGCCCAGCTTCCGCACGCGCTGGGCGACTTCGTCGGCCGTGAGGCCGAGCTCCGGCAGCTCGACCGGCTCCTCGACCGGGACGAGGCCGGTGTGGCCGCGATCTCGGGAACGGCCGGCGTCGGCAAGACGACACTGGCGGTGACCTGGGCCCACCGCGTACGGGAGCGCTTCCCCGAAGGCCAGCTCTACGTCAACCTGCGCGGGTTCGACCCGGCCGGCGCCCCGGCCGACCCGGGCAAGGTCATCCGCGGGTTCCTTGAGGCCCTGGCCGTGCCGCCGGACCGGATCGGCGCCGACCCCGACGCGCACGCCGCCCTCTATCGCAGCGCGGTGGCCGGCCGGCGCGTCCTGATCGTGCTCGACAACGCCCTCGACGCCGACCAGGTGCGGCCGCTGCTGCCCGGCACGCCCGGCTGCCTGGTCGTCGTGACCAGCCGCAACGAACTGCTCAGCCTGGTCGCCCTGGACGGCGCCCGGCCGGTGCACGTCGACCTGATGAGCCCGAGCCAGGCCCGCGACCTGATCGGGCGGCGGCTCGGGCGCGACCGGGTGCACGACGAGCCGGCCGCCGTCCGGCAGATCATCGACGCCTGCGCCCGCCTGCCGCTCGCCCTGTCGGTCGTGGTCGCCCGCGCGGCGGCCCATCCGCAGTTCCCGCTCTCCGCCACCGCCGAGGAGTTGCGCCGCGCCCAGGGCAGCCTCGACGTGTTCGACGCGGGTGACCTGGTCACGAACGTACGGGCGGTGTTCGCCTGCTCGTACCGGGCGCTGACCGCCCCCGCCGCCCGCCTGTTCCGGCTGCTCGGCCTGCACCCCGGCCCCGACATCTCGATCGCCGCCGCCGGGGGACTGGCCGCCGTGCCCGCCGCCGCGGTGCGCGCGCAGATCAACGAGCTGGCCCGCGCCCACCTGATCGCCGAACGCGCCCCGGGCCGGTTCGTGCTGCACGACCTGCTGCGCGCGTACGCCGCGGAGCTGGTCGCCGCCACCGAGTCGCCCGACGAGCGGCGGGCCGCGGTCCGGCGCTCGCTGGACCACTACCTGCACACCGCGTACGCCGCCGACCGCCGGCTCGGCGAGTTCCGTGACGACCTGATCGGCCTGGAACCGGCCGTCCCCGGCGCTCGCACCGAGCAACCGGCCGACCAGCAGGCCGCGCTCGCCTGGTTCGCAGCCGAGGAACCGGTGCTGCTGGCCTCGCTGCGGCAGGCTGTCCACGACGGCTACGACCGGCACGCCTGGCAGCTGGGCTGGACGCTGATCCCGTTCCTCGACCGGCAGGGCCGCGCCCACGACCTCGCCGCCGCGCAGGAACTGGCCCTGGCCGCGGCGAAGCGCATGACCGAGCCGCGCGGTGAGGCGGTCACCAGGGTCGGGCTGGCGGTGGGATACATCCGCCTGGGCCGGTATGCCGAGGCCCGCCAGCAGCTGAACATCGCGTACCGCACCTTCGAGAACCTCGGCGAGCACATCGGCATGGGGCACGCGCGCCGATCGCTGGCCTGGGTTCTCGACTGCGAGGGCGAGTATCACGAAGCCCTCGGCTACGTCCAGCAGGCTCTGGACCATTTCCGGCGGGGCGGGCACGAGACCGGGGAGGCGCGGGCACTCAACGCGCTCGGCTGGTTCCACTCCCGCCTCGGCGAGCACGAGAAGGCGCTGCACTACTGCCGGCACGCCCTGGAGTTGCAGCGCCGGCTCGGCGACCGCTGGGATCAGGCCGACACGCTCGACAGCGTCGGCCGGGCCTACTTCCAGCTCGGCCGGTTCGACGAGTCCGCGGACTACTACACCGAGGCGATCGAGCTGTACGTCGAGTTCGGCGACCGCTTCGACGAGGGGCACGCGCTCATCGCGCTCGGGGATGCCCGCGCCGCGGCCGGGGACCGCGTGTCGGCCGTCGCGGCCTGGCAGCGGGCGGCGGAGGTGCTGGAGCAACTGGACGCGCCGGCCGTGGCCGAGGCGCGTTCCCGGCTCTTAGCGGATCGGATCGGGCTGCTAAGCCAGGAGTAAGAACCCGCGAATGAGCGCGCCGCACTCTGGGCCCCGTGACAGCGCGCGCTGTCACGGAGAGGAAAAGATGTCCGACATCCAGTTCCCGAACCAGCCGTTCCCGAAGGGAACCTTCACCGCCGAGGTACAGGACAACAACGGGGATCCGACCAACGTGCTGGAGGCCTCCCAGCCGTTCAAGGTCGAGACCAAGTGGGAGATCCCGGCCGTGGCCGCCCTGCTGATGGGTGGGGTGTGGACCGTCAGCGTCTACGCCGAGTCGATCGGGCCCGGCCCGGAGGCGCGCGTCGGCAGCCAGACCGTGTCGCTCAACGGAGGAACCACCTACAGCACGACGGTCATCGTGCCGCCGACCCTGCCGAACAACCCCACTCCGCCCGCCGGCGGCATCTACAAGCTGGTCACGGTGCTGACGCACCGCAACTTCGGCCAGAACAGCGATGTCGCCGCCCTGGTGGAGGGGCCGGTGGTCCGGATCGCCTGATCGCACCCGACGCCCGATGGCGGCCTCCCTGCTCGGAGGTCGCCATCGGTGTCCGCGGGCTCAGGTGACGTCCGGGGTGGCCAGGACGACCCCGCCGATCGACCCGCTGTGCAGGGCGGCGCGGTCGCCGTGGTCGATCACCGTCATCTCGCCGGTCTGCCGGTCGATGACGAGGCGACGGCCGCACAGGTCGTCCTCGCAGGTGAACAACAGTCCACCGGGGCTCGCGGTGGCTGTCAGCCGATGCTCGGTAGCCATCCCCCGACCGTACGCTTCTGCCGTCACGACGCAATCAGGGTCAGCCCGTCGTGCCGGGGGTTGCGCAGTTCGTGAAAGTACGCGGTGGTGGCGGAGGACGGCCGCACCCGCAGGCTCTCCCACAGACGCTCGGCCAGCCGGTGGTACTGCGCGAGCGCGAGGTGCCGCAGCCCGGCCGCCGCGTAGCAGGCCATGAGCTGCCGGTTCACGGGCTCGTTGCAGGGGTCGGCCTCGACCAGGCGCCGGGCCAGGAAGGTGGCCGGGCCGTACGTGCCTTCCTCCAGGTAGCCGTCGATCAGCCGGCTCTGCAGGTCGATCATGTCGAGCCGCAGCGACTCCCGGACCGGCACGGCCCAGTCGAGATACCGGTCGTCCTCCAGGAAGTCCGCCTCGTACAGCTGGCAGGCGGCCTCCCGCTCGCGCATCGCGGCCGCGTGCGCGCCGCGCCGCTCGAGCTGGTCGGCCTCCGCACGGTGGTGCTCGAACTGCTCGACGTCGGTCCAGACGTCGATCGCGCCGGTCAGCCGGTAGGTGTCGAACCGGCGTTCCACCCCGGCGAGGGGGTGGGCCGCGCGCAGCACCTGGCGCACCCCGCTCAGCGTGACGTGCAGGTTGTTGCGGGCGGCGGCCGGCGTCGCCCGCGGCCAGAACGTCTCGGTGAGCACGTCGCGCGGGACGGCGGCCCGGCGGTGGGTCAGCAGGTAGGCGAGCACGTGCCGGGTGCGCCGGCGCGAGGCGGTGTCGACCAGGACACCGTCGATCGTGATTCGGAAGCCGCCCAGAAGGCGTGCGGCCAGCAGCGGTCGTCCGTCGCTCGGATCAGTCATGGCTGCCCCCTTCAGCCAATCATGTTGCCCGGCGTGCTTGCACTGGCCGTTGCAGTCGTCGTTGCAGTGTGCCCGCCGGCCGCCGGTCAGGTCTCGTCCTCGCCCGGTGTGACCAGGCCGTTCTCGTAGGCGTAGACCACGGCCTGCACCCGGTCGCGCAGGCCCAGCTTGGTCAGCACCCGGCTGACGTGGGTCTTCACCGTGGCGTCGGACAGGAACAACCGGGCGGCGATCTCGGTGTTGCTCTGGCCACGGGCGATCAGCCGCAGAACCTCCAGCTCCCGCTCGGTCAGCCGGTCGGCCGCCGCGGCCGTGGCGGCGGCCGACGGGGGCACGCGCAGGAAGCGGGTGATCAGCCGGCGGGTCACGGCCGGGGCAAGCAGCGAATCACCGGCGGCCACCGTGCGGACGGCCTCGGCGAGCTGGCCGGGCGGGGCGTCCTTGAGCAGGAAGCCGCCGGCTCCGGCGCGCAGCGCGTCGTAGACGTACTCGTCCAGGTCGAAGGTGGTCAGCACCAGCACGGCCGGCGCCTCGGCGGCGGCCCGGATGCGGCGGGTGGCCTCGATGCCGTCGAGCGTCGGCATGCGGATGTCCATGACCACCACGTCGGGGGAGAGCTCGGCGGCCATCCTGACCGCCTCGGCGCCGTCGGCGGCCGCACCGACGATCGTCAGGTCGGGCTGGGCGCCGAGCATGCCGGCCAGACCGGAGCGGATGAGCGCGTGGTCGTCCGCGACCAGCACCGTGATCATGAGTTCTCCCTGGGCAGACGAGCGTGGACGCGGAAACCGCCGCGGTCCGGGGCGGCGGTGACCGTGCCACCGTAGAGGCGCACCCGTTCGCGCATGCCGACCAGCCCCCGGCCGCTGCCGGAGGTGTCGCGGCTGGTGAGCGGGCCGGCCTCGTTGACGATCTCGAGCTCGATGCCGCGCGGCTCGTACAGGACGTGCACGCAGGTCTCAGCTGCTCCCGCGTGCCGGAGCACGTTGGTGAGCGCCTCCTGCACGATGCGGTAGCCAGCCAGGTCGAGGCCGGCCGGCACCGAGCCCCGCGCGCCGTCGACCCGCAACGTGACCGGCAGGCCGGCCGCACGTACCTCGTCGACCACGTCCCGCACCCGTTCCAGGGTCGGCTGCGGCGCCAGGTCGGCATGCTGGGACGGCTCGCGCTGCACGTCGAGCACGTGCCGCATCTCGGTCAAGGCCTCGCGGGCGGTGCGGCGGGCCGCGGCCACGTGCTCGCGGGCCAGGGCGGGGTCCAGCGCGATCAGCTCCTCGGCCGCGCCGGTCTGCACGGCGATGATCGACAGCGAGTGGGCGACCACGTCATGCAGCTCCCGGGCGATCCGCTCGCGTTCGGTCGCCACGGCCTCGACGGTCGCGCGCTGGGCGGCGGCGGCCTGCGCGGCGCGCACGCGGACGAGATAGCCGGCGGCCCACGCGCCCGAGATGAAGAAGGTCAGAATGACGACCTGGCCGAGCGACGGGGTATCGGCGTAGTAGCCCAGCGGGTAGAGCGACAGCATCGCGCCCAGAGCGGTCAGGCCGCCCAGGACGGCCGCCACCACCTGCCGTTCGTAGAGCGCCACCGAGACGACGGCCACGAGCAGGCTGGGGAACGGAAAGGTGCTCTCCTCGGCGCCGGGCACGGCCCACACCCGTACGAGCAGGGTCACCACCAGCGCCGCCAGGACGATCAAGGGCGCTTTCCGGCGTACGAGCAGAGGCAGCGTCACGGCGATCGCGAACGCCAGCCGTCCGGGGAGGCCACCCGGCCCGGCGGCCACCAGCGCCTCGGCAACCGCCCAGGCCATCAGGCCCACGGTCAGCGCGACGTCGACCGGCGGCGGGCGGCGCGGCACGCGGGTGATCGTGTTGAGGGCGTCGTCCACGCAGGTGACGGTAGGCGACCGCCGGGCGCGAGCACGTCATCCCGCGGTCGCATCGGCATCGTCCGTACGGTGTATCAAGATCGCGCCACGCGGTGGCCCGGGTCGCCGACTCGCGGCCGACGTGCCGGGCGGGTCGCGATCCCTAGGTTCTTCCTCGACCGAGAAACACCGAAAGGGCCTGGGGAAATGACCGCAACGACAACGATCAACCGCACTGTCGCGTACGCCGGATGGGCCGGCCTGGCCGGTGGCGTCACCTCCGCGGTGGCCGGCGCGATCCAGACCGTGCGTGCCGAGAACTTCGACCCGGTGGTGGACCGGACCGAGCACGTCCTGCTGACCATGATCGCGCTGACCCTGGTGCTGTGGATACCCGCGTACCTCGGGCTGGGCCGGCGGGCCGGCACGAGAACCGGCCGCATCGGCGCCGGGCTGGCCGCGTTCGGGTGCGGTCTGCTGGCGTTCGGCACGACCTCGACCAACCTGCACGACCGGGACTACTCCTGGTTCAGCGTGGTGGCCGTGCCCGCCAACGCGTCCTGGTTGATCGGCTCGATCATGCTGGCCGTCGCCTGTTTCCGCACCCGCGCCCTGCCTCGCTGGCTCGCGGTGGCGACCGGGCTCGTCATGCCCCTGTCGATCGTCCTGTCCCAGGCCGGCGGCAACCTGCTCGCCGGCGCCATCTGGGGCGCCGTGGGCTGGTTGCTGATCGTCAACGCCCGTACGTCGAAGGCCGCTTAGCGACCTATCCGGCCTCCCACACGTTGACGGGTGGGAGGCCGCGTTCGGCTCGGGCTCTGTCCATGATCTGCTGGATGAGGGCGGTCTTGCCGCGGGTGTAGGCGTCGGCGTCCTCCGCGGAGCCGGCCAGCTCGCGTTTCAGGGCGGCGTAGGCGTCCCTGTCCTGGTCGTTGGCGCGCAGGTGGTCGCGCAGGATGCGCTGGTTGCGGGTGTCCCACGTGTCGGCGGTGACGATGTGCAGGTGATACCCGGGCCGACGGTACAGCAGGCGCCGCGGCATGTGTGCGTCGACGTGCTCGTAACCCAGCTCGCTCAGCCGGTCCTCGCGGGCGCGTACGGCGTCGAGCGAGGGCGCGGCGGCCATCAGGTCGATGATCGGCTTGGCGGGCAGGCCGGGCACAGCCGTGCTGCCCACGTGCTCGGCGACGGTGACGGTGTCGCCCAGCGCGGCGCAAGCCTCTCGCACGGCCCGCTCGGCGGCGGCGGGCCAGGCCGGGTCGTAGTCACGTATCTCGATGCTCACGGGGTGACCCTGACGAAGGGAACGTGACGACCATGGCCACTCCCGGGTCGCGTGCCTCGGCCGACGCCTGCCCGCCGTGCGCCTCGGCCAGCTGCCGGACGATCCAGAGGCCGAGCCCGATGCCCTGGGGGCCGCCGACCGCGAACTGCTGGAACAACCGTTCGCGCAGATGGTCGGGGATGCCGGGACCGTGGTCGCGGACCTCCAGCCGATCGTGGCCGTCGCCGCGCGTGACGCGCACCTCGACCGGCGGCGCGCCGTACCGCATCGCGTTGGTGAGCAGGTTGACCAGGATCTGCTCGAAGCGCTGCCGGTCCACGTGCAGCGTCTGCGCGTCGTCGACGTCGACCGTCACGGGCGCGTCGGTGCTGCGCACGTGGGTCAGGGTCTCCTTCACGAGCGTGCGGGCCGGGTATTCGCGCAGGTCGAGCTGGAGGCGGCCGTCGCGGTCGATGCGCTGGGCGTCGAGCAGCCCCTCGGCCAGCCCGGTGATGCGCGCGGTCTGCCGCAGGGCCGCGTCGACCAGCTGCGCGACGGGTGGGTCCGCCTCGGCCGCCAGTTCCTCCAGCACCACCCGTACGGTGGCCAGGGGTGTCCGCACGTCGTGAGCGAGCGTGCTCATCATGGCCGAGCGCCACTGCTCGACGCGGGCCAGGCGTTCCCGCTCGTGGCGCAGGTGGCGGGCCTGGGCCTCGATCAGCAGCGCGACGGTGATCGCGACCGGCATCAGGACGAGCGCGCTGCTCAGCACGAGCGGCGGTTGATCGGTGAGCACGAGCGGCGCCAGGTACGCGAGCGTCGCCGGCACGGCGTAGGCCAGCAGGATCCAGCGCGGGAAGTGCAGCGCCGCCCACACGTAGATCAGCACCAGGAACGGGCCGGTGCCGCTGGCCGATCCGCCGAACGACCAGGTCGACAGGCCGAGCACCGCGAACGACGGCAGCGCCAGCCAGGCGGGCGCGTTCGGCCTCGCCCGTGACCACCAGGGCAGCAGCGCGACCGCGGCAAGCGCGAAGTCACAGATCGCCACCAGCACGAGCCGGTCCGCATGTCCGGGGTCGCTGGCGGTTCCCAGCAGAGCCAGCAACCCCGCCAGCCCCAGGAGCACCCCAGCCTGCCGGGCCGCCGCCCGCGGCCCGGTCCCCAGGAGCCGGAAAAGACCGTTGTGCACTATTTCCGTAGTATACGGACGCCGCCATCACCTCGGCGTTAGGTAGTCATTGGCATGACCGAATAGATTGCCATCTATGCAGCGCCGATGGTGGGGTGAGGGGCATCATCCCCCCACCTGGAGGTCGTTCATGAGACGACGACGTACGGCTGTGGCCGCCGCCCTGGCCGTGGCGATGCTGGGCGCACTGTTCACCGGGGTGCCCGCCGGCGCCGCGCCGACCGTCAGCACCGAACCCGCCCAGTACGAGATCTACGACGTACGCGGTCAGGGGCAGCGGAACCTGATCGCCCGCACCGGCGTTGCCATCGACAGCGTCGAGCACGCCACCGTCACGATCACCGCCACCCCGGCCGACGTCCGCGCCCTGCAGCGTCAGGGCTTCGACGTGCAGCCGCTGCTCTCCACCTTCGACTTCCCGCCCTCGGACGCGCCGTACCACAACTACGGCGAGATGATCGCCGAGGTGAACCGCGTGGTCGCCGCCTATCCGTCGATCGCCGCCAAGCGGGTGCTCGGCAAGACGTACGAGGGCCGCGACATAGTCGCCGTCAAGATCTCGGACAACGTGGGCACGGACGAGAACGAGCCCGAGGTCCTCTACGACGCCAACCATCACGCGCGTGAGCACCTGACCGTCGAGATGGCGCTGTACGTGCTCGACCTCTACACCAGCAACTATGCGAGCGACAGCCGGATCCGCAACGTGGTCAACAGCCGCGAGCTCTGGATCATCCCGTCGGTCAACCCGGACGGCTCGGAGTACGACGTCGCGACCGGCAGCTACCGCTCGTGGCGCAAGAACCGGCAGCCCAACAGCGGCTCGTCGAACGTCGGCACCGACCTGAACCGCAACTACGGCTACCGCTGGGGCTGCTGCGGCGGCTCGTCGGGCAGCACGTCCTCGGCGACCTACCGCGGCACGGCGGCCTTCTCGGCGCCCGAGACGCGTGCCGTGCGCGACTTCGTCAACAGCCGCGTCGTGGGCGGACAGCAGCAGATCCGCGCGGCAATGGACTTCCACACGTATTCGGAACTGGTTCTCTGGCCGTTCGGGCACACCACCGCGAACACCACCACCGGCATGACGGCCGACGACTACAACACTTTCTCGACGTTCGGCCGGCAGATGGCCGCGACCAACAACTACACCCCGGAACAGTCGTCCGACCTGTACATCACCGACGGCGACCTGCTCGACTGGCTGTGGGGAACGCACAAGATCTTTGCCTATACGTTCGAGATGTACCCGCGTTCGGCGTCCGGCGGTGGCTTCTATCCACCCGCGAGCGTCATAACGCGGGAGACAACGCGTAACCGGGAGGCCACCCTGATGCTCGCCGAAGTGGCAGACTGCCCGTACAAGGTGATCGGCAAGCAATCCACGTACTGTTCCTGACCGTTTCGCCGACGCCGCCCGGGATTCACCGACCGGGCGGTGTTCGCGTGTCCGACAGAGGTATTCGTGCAGTTCTTCGTCTACGGCCGCGACCGTCCCGGCTCCCTCGAGCGCAAGATGGAGCTCACCGAGCGGCATTGGGCCTTTCTCGACCCGTACGCGGATCGTCTCATCGCCCGCGGCCCCACCGTTGACGAACGTGGGGATCCCACCGGGAGCGTGCACATTGTGGACCTGCCCGACGTGGCGGCCGCGCGCGTGTTCGCCTATGCCGAGCCGTATTGTCTGTCCGGCATCTTCGAATCGGTGATGCTGTGCCGCTACGTCAGCCTGCTGGGCCGAGTCGTCCCGAACGACACCGGTTACCTGGTCCTCACCGGCGGCGTCACCCCGATAACCTCCAAACACCTTTTCGCGTACGGGGATCTGTTCGCTCTCGACGGTGCGGCGCATCTGGGCCGCGCGGCCCTGCTCGACGCGCCCACACTGGACGCCGCGATGAGAACGGCTCCCGAGGACGCCACGGTCCGTCCCTGGAGGCGGGGTGGTCGCCGCTGATTTCCCCTTGCCGACCCGCTGCCCTTAAGTCCCGCCAACGACCGCGCCCTTTCTTGTCTGTTGGAGTCTCCGGCCGCAACCGCCGAATGATGAGTTGCACCCACCCGCAGCCGAACAACGGCCGTGAGTGGTCACCGCAACCACCCGCCGACCGCGCCCACACAATCCTGTAAAGCTGCACAAGGGCGCGACTCGCCCAGCACTCGGCCAAGCACATCGGCCCTCACGTCAAGCCGTGAGCCGGCGAGCTGCGAAGCCATTGTCGCGCCTTGCGGCAGTCACCCGCGATCTCGGCTCCGACCCATCGTCATCCGCCGCGCCTGCCTTCCGCGCCCACCTGCGCCGACCCCGCGCCTCAGCCCGCCCTCAACCCACGCCTTAGCCGCCCTGAACCCCCGTCTATAACCCTGTATCCGAAACGTCGGGCTAAAGGGGTTTATTTGCTCGTCATTGTCGGGGGTGCGCGAGGGGCGATGTGCTTGGGCGCGTGCGGAGCGGGTGGCGCTCTTGTGCAGCTTTACA
The DNA here is from genome assembly GCF_004362215.1 of Paractinoplanes brasiliensis. Lineage (NCBI taxonomy): Bacteria > Bacillati > Actinomycetota > Actinomycetes > Micromonosporales > Micromonosporaceae > Paractinoplanes > Paractinoplanes brasiliensis. The sequence continues at coordinate 879,054 of NZ_SNWR01000002.1, forward strand.
GAATTGTGTGGGCGCGGTCGGTGGGTGGTTGCGGTGACCGCTTGCGGCCGTTGTTCGGCTGCGGGTGGGTGCAACTCATCATTCGGTGGTTGCGGTCGGCGATGGGAAAGACGAGGCGATTCGGGGTTTGCGGCAGGCGTCCCCGGCGCGGCTCCCGCGCCCGGCTCCGCCCATCGGCACGGGTGCTGGCGTCGGTGGGCGGGCGCGGGGCGGAGGTGCGATGGGTGGCGCTTCACGGTGTGGTTCGGGCGGCCTTGAACTCCTGTACGGGGTCGTTGAGCAAAGCGGCGAAACCCAGGTCGGCCGCGCCGAGCAATGTTGTGTCGGCGGCCAGGGCTGAGACGGTGAGGCGGGTGCGTTCCCTCGAAACGGGCATGGCGTGGCGGGCTATGCGAGCCGCCACGTGTGGGGCGGCGGCGGTGTAGACGTCACGCAGCATGCCGCCGAAGATGACCACGCCCGGGTTGAACAGGTTGATCAGGTTGGCGACGCCGATGCCGAGCCAGTCGCCGATCTCGGCCACGGCCGCAGCGGCTGCGGGGTCGCCGGCGAGGGCGTCCCGCGCCACCGCCCGTACGGCGTCGGCGCCGATCTGCCCGTGGAGGCGGCCGGCCGCCGCGAGCAGGGCGTGTTCGCCGGTTTCGGCTTCCAGGCAGCCCCGGGAACCGCACAGGCAGGGCCGCCCGTCGGCCGGGTTGACCAGCATGTGCCCGACCTCGCAGCCGTAACCGCCGTCGCCGCCCAGCAGCCGGCCGCCGACCAGGATGCCGCCGCCCACGCCGACGTCGCCGTGCAGGTAGATCAAGTTGGGCACGCCCACCCCGGCGCCGCGCTCGAACTCGGCCAGCGCGCCCAGGTGGGCCTCGTTCCCGACGGCCACCGGACGGCCGATGTCGAGGGTCTTGGCCAGCTCGGCGCCGAACGCCTGGTCGACCCAGCCCATTTCGGGGCCGTAGCGGACCATGCCGTCGCCGGGCCGGATCATGCCGCAGTAGGAGGCGCCCACCCCGGCGCAGATCGAGCCCGCCGGGGCCGCGTCGAGCAGTTCCCGGCCGAGGCAGGCCAGTTTGCGTACGACGGTGTCGAGGTCCACGCCGGTGCGCGTGCGCCGCGCCGAGCGCCGGTCGAGCACCGCCCCGCCCAGCCCGACCCGCGCCGCCGTGAGGTGGTCGACCGCCACGTCGAACGCGAGCACGAAGACGTCAGGGGACGGGCGCACCACCAGCGACGGCCGGCCCGCCCCGGTCGTGCCGGCCGGGTGTTCCTCGGTGACCAGCCCGGCCGCGACCAGCTCGGCCGTCAGCGCCAGGATCGTGCTGCGGTTGACCCCCATCCGCTCGGCCAGCGCGGCACGCGACAGCGGCCCGCTCACATGGACGTGGTGGAGCAGGGTTCCGAGGCTGGACCGGTGTTTGCGCATCCCACGACATCAAACGCGTACGGCCCGCGCTTGCCAAGCCCGCCGTCACGACAGGCGTACGGGGGACGCGTGCCAGATGCGGGACAGGTAGTCGGCCACCGTGCGGTCGGCGGAGAAGAAGCCGCTGTTCGCGGTGTTCAGGATCGACATGCGGGTCCAATGCTCCTGATCTTCCCAGGCGGCGGCCACCTCGTCCTGCTTGTCGACGTACGAGCGGTAATCGGCCAATGTGAGGTATTCGTCGCGGTCGAGCAGCGAATGCGCCACCTCCTGCCCCACCCCGCCGAACGCGCCGGACAGGATCGCGTCGAGGGCGGCTCGCAGCTCGTCGTCCGAGTCGTAGTAGGTGCGCGGCCGGTAGTCCGACGCCCGGAGCGCGGCGGCGGCCGGCGTGTCCAGCCCGAACAGGAAGAAGTTGCCGGCGCCGACCCGGTCGCGGATCTCGACGTTGGCGCCGTCGAGCGTGCCGATCGTGAGCGCGCCGTTGAGGGCGAGCTTCATGTTGCCCGTACCGGAAGCCTCTTTGCCGGCCATCGAGATCTGCTCGCTCAGGTCGGCCGCCGGGATGATCTTTTCGGCAAGCGTCACGTTGTAGTTGGGCGGGAACACCACGCGGAGCAGCCCGTACGCCTTGGGGTCGGCCTCGATTGCGGCCGCCACCGCGTTGATCAGCCGGATGATCGACTTGGCCGCGTAGTAGGCCGGCGCCGCCTTGCCGCCGAACAACACCGTACGTGGCACACCGAAGCGCTCCGGGTTGTCGCGCAGGCGGTGGTACAACGTGATCACGTGCAGGAGCTTGAGCTGCTGCCGCTTGTACTCGTGGAACCGTTTGATCATCACGTCGAGCATCGCGCCGGGGTCGCCGAGCCCGAGGGCTTCCTTGGCGTGGCGCCTCTCGGTCCGCCATTGCTCGCGGAAGGCCGGGTCGTCAGCGAGCGGAGCCAGGCCCGACAACAGGGACAGGTCACGCAGCCAGGCGTCGCTGCCCAGCCCCGAGGTGATCAGGGTGGACAGGCCCGGGTTGGCGAGCCGCACGAAACGTCGCGGGGACACGCCGTTGGTGACGTTGGTGAAGCGGTCCGGCCACAGGGCGGCGAAGTCGGCGAACGTGGTCGAGGTGAGCAGCTGCGAGTGCAGTTCGGCCACGCCGTTGACCGCGAACGTGCCGGTGACGGCGAGGTTGGCCATCCGCACGCGGCGCTGCGGTTCCTCCTGGATCAGCGACATCCGCCGTACGCGGTCGAGGTCGCCGGGGAACCGGGAACGGACCTCGGCCAGCAACGCCTCGTTGATCAGGTAGATGATCTCGAGGTGGCGGGGCAGCAGCCGGCCCAGCATGTCGACCGGCCACGTCTCCAGCGCCTCGGGCAGCAGGGTGTGACACGTGTACGCGAACGTCCGCCGTACGAGCGACCAGGCGTGCTCCCACTCCAGCTTCTCCTCGTCGACCAGCAGCCGCATCAGCTCGGGGATGGCCAGCGTGGGGTGCGTGTCGTTGAGCTGGATGACGGTCTTGGCCGGGAAGTCGTCCCAGTCGGCATTGCGGAACCGGAACCGCCGTACGATGTCCCGCAGCGAACACGACACCAGGAAGTACTGCTGCTTCAGACGCAGCTCACGCCCCATGTCGGTGCTGTCGTCGGGATAGAGCACCTTGCTGATGTTCTCGGCCCTCACCGCCTCCTCGACGGCCTCGGCGTACTGCCCGGCCGAGAACCGCCGCAGGTCGAACGACGCCCGCGCGGCGCGGGCCCGCCACAGCCGTACGATGTTCACGGTCTCGGTGCCGTAACCGGGAATCAGCAGGTGGCTGGGCTCGCCGTGCACCACCTCGCCGGGCACCCAGCCCTCGGGGCCGAGGAACCCGTAGAAGCCGACCATCTGCCAGTCGTCGGGCGCGGGGAACTCCCACGGGTCACCCTGGAAGGCCCAGTCGTCGGGCCGCTCGACCTGCTCCCCGTTGTCGAACTCCTGCTTGAAGATGCCCAGGTCGTAGCGGATGCCGTAACCCACCGCGGGAATGTCCAGCGTGGCCAGCGAGTCGAGCAGGCAGGCCGCGAGCCGGCCCAGGCCGCCGTTGCCCAGCCCCGGCTCGACGTCGAGCGCTGCCACCTCCTCGGGGGAGAAACCGAGTGTCTTGAGCGCGGCCGGGGCGAGCTCGGTGGTGCCGCTGTACAGCAGGTTCTGCTCCAGCTGGGGGCCGAGCAGGTACTCCGCGGACAGGTAGTAGACCCAGCGCGGATTGCTCTCGTAGTGCGCCGCGGCCGTGCGCGCGCGACGTTCGGCGAGCCTGTCCCGCACGGTCAGGGCGAGGGTCTCGTACGCGTCCTGGGCGCTCGCCGACTCGACAGTGGTGCCCCGGCGGTAGTACAGGTTGCTCAGCAGATCCCGCTGGAACTCGTCCGGCGTGGTCCCGAGCGGCCGCAGCCCGTTGCGAAGGTCCATGCCCGCAACCTACTGCGCGGTGATGTTCTCCGGGTTACCGGTGACCCGGTCAGAGGTTCACACTGGCGAACTGCTTGCCTGCGGTGTTGACGACCCGCACCGAGGCGACCTGGGCCGGCTCGATCAGGGCGCTGCCGTTGAGCGTGGTGCCGCTCGCCTCACCCGCGGGAGAGACCAGCCAGCTGCCGGCCTGCACGGTGAACCCGTCACGGGCCACGACCTCCAGGACACATTTCTCACCGGCCGGGATGCCGGCCACAGCCGCGGTGACCCGCACCCAGCCCGCCGCCGGGGCGACCGCCACCGTCATCCGCGCGCCCGTGGTGGCGTCGACGGTGGTGCCCGTACGCGTGCCGGGAACCGTCGTGGCCTGCGATGCCAGGGGCGGCGGAACCTGCGCCACCGGGCCCGAGGGAGTGGTCGAACGGCCGGCCAGGATGCCGCCGCCGACGGCCACCACGGCCAGCACCGCGGCGGCAGCCGAGACCAGAACCCGGCGGCGGTTGCGTTCCCCCGACGACTGCTGGCGCACCTCGCGCAGGGTGCGCTGCAGCAACAGGTCACCGCCTTCGGGCGGGCCCTCGAGCAGCATCTCGCCGGGCACGGCCCGCAGCGCCGACGTCCAGTCCCGCAGCGACTCGACCTCTGCCCGGCACCCGGCGCAGCCGGTCAGGTGCTGATCGACCTCGTCGCGCTGCTCGGGGGTGAGCTCGCCGACGAGGTAACCGGCGATGTCGACGTGGTCGCCGGTCTCGGGCGTGGTCACGACGACGCCCGGCGGGTGGTCGTCCCGTCGCACCGCACGCCCCGGTTCAGGCAGCTCACGACCTGTTTCATCACGGGGTCGGGCATGAGGTTGACCATGAACCCGTGATCGGTCGCGGGGTGGTTGTCCTGCCCGTCGAAAGCGTCGATCTGGTAGCGCGTGCCGGGCGGCACGGCGTACGTCATGGTGATCCTCAGGCGGGGGACCGCGAACGTGCCGGCCGGGCAGCCGCCGCCCTCGGCCGGGAAGACGACCTGCTGGCGGTGGCCGGGGGCGTCCAGCTGGCGGCCGTCCCAGCAACTCGGGAAGTCGAAGATCCGCACCACCTGGGCTCCGTCCTCACACGCGGGATAGTTCATCGTCTGCCGGTCGAGTGTGTCGGAGCAAGTCCACCAGGCCCGCGCAAGTTTCCCGCCGTTGGTGTGCGCGTACGCGTCGCCGACCTGCACCCGCAGCAGCGGCGGCATCGCCAGCACCGGGCCGCGCGGGTTCCCCAGGTAGGTCATCGTCAGCGACACCGGCACCTGGATCGGGCCGTCGTGCGGGTCACGGCCCTTCTCGACGTAGCGCAGCACCGGCCAGAAGTACGTCGACGCGTCCCCGTTGGTGCAGGTCGTCGGCTTGCCGAGCAGGCTGTCGACGGTCGAGCCGGCCTCGACCCCGAGGTTGCCCACGTAGTCGTGCGTGTGGTGCTGCGGCCCCGGCCGGCCGGGCGTGGTCACGATGTTCGCCGTGTTGCGATGCCCCCGCTCGTTGCGGCCGCAGTTCCACGTGTACGACCCGGTCGACGCGCCCGCCGAGGCCGGGGGAGCGGCCACGACCGGCTCGGCTTCGTCCATGCTTACCGAGTAAGGCCCCAGGTCAGGCCCGCGCAGCGCGGTGAACAGCGCCGCCGCCAGCACGGCCACGGTGATCAGGGCCCCCGCGATCGCGACGGCCGCACGACCCATCGACATGGTTCGACGATACCCATGTCAGGCCGGGCAGCTCGCCCCTCGCGGCGGCACCACGAGGTCGATCAGGTAGCGGTCGACGGCTGCGGTCGTGCACGGCGTGTTCTTGTACACGCCGTGCCCCGACCCCTCGTATGTGACGAGCCGCCCGTGCCGGCCGAGCTGCGCCGCGACGAGGGTGGCCCAGACGTGACCCGTGCGAACGTCGTGCCGCGAGTTGAGCAGCAACAACGGCGTGCTCGCGCGCGCCTCGAGCCGGTGCGGCGGGTTGGCCACCGGCTGCGGCCAGCCCAGGCAGGTCCGGATCGCGAGCAGCCCGGCCCCGTACCGGACGTCCGGCGCGGCCCTGCGAGCGATCCGCACCAGCTGCTCGTACTCGCCGAATTCACGCACCGCGGCGGGCCAGTCGGCGCAGAACACGGACGACGCGATCGGCGGCAGTGCGATCTCGGGTGTGGCGCCGTCGCGCAGGCTCGCGATGTCCTGGGCCAGTGCCGCGCGATCGGGCGAGGCCAGCCGGGCGATCGGCAGCATCGCGATCTCGAACGCCCGCTGCGGCCCCGCTTTGTCGAGCACGTCGTTCCATACGGCGCGAACATCCTCGCCGTGCAGCGCGCACTCGGTGTGCTGCCCGCACCACGTCACGAACTCGCCGAACGCATCCTGGGCCGCCAGTGCCTGCGTACGGACGAATTGGCGCACGTCGAGGCTGTGGTCGAAGACGCCCTCCAGCACGATCGCCCTGACCCGGCCGGGGTAGCGCTCGGCATACTGCTGGCCGAGCAAAGTGCCGTACGAGCTGCCGTGGAACGTCAGTTGCCGTAGCCCCAGAGCAGCCCGCAGGGCGTCGAGGTCGCGGACCGCGCTCGCCGTGTCGGCATGATCCCAGACCGGGCTGGTGGACCGGCAGGCCGCCCACGTGGCCTGGTTGTCGGCGCTGACCGTTTCGAACTCGGCCTGGCTGGTGAGCAGGCCCGGTTTGCCGAGCGAGAGATCGCACTTCGGGCCGCCGCTGCGAGCCACCCCACGCGGGTCGAAGCTGACCGTGTCGAACCGGTCGAGAATCTCGGGACTGAACCGGTTGCCGGCCAGGATGCGCTCGACCCCGGAATCCCCCGGACCGCCGGGGCCGAAGACCAGTGCCGGGGCCGCGTCTCCCTGGTGGCCGGCGGTGTGGCTTGCGGGCTTGCGGGCGGTGCGGCGTGCTACCGCCAGCTCGAACGTGGCACCGTCAGGCTGTGACCAGTCGACCGGTAATCGCAGGCTGCCGCAGCGGACGGCCGGGTCGTTGCCGCAGACCGTCCAGGTGATCCGCGGTGGTTCCGGCACTGGCGCGGCGTGACCCGGCGGGGCGACCGCGAGTGCCAGGCCGGTTACGAGGGCGGCAACGGAGGCGGCGAGGCTGCGGGGACTCATGGCGTCCATCCTCGACAGCGTGCGGACCGAGAGGACATCAGTGGTAACCCTGAGGTGTCCCCCAGACATCGATACGGCCGGCCTCCGGGTAGCTCCCCCACAGGGGTTGCCTCCGCTTGCACCGCAGGAACGGTTCGGCGGTCCCGCCCGGTACTACTCCTATCCATGGTCCGCCCTGCCCATGGTCTGCCCATGGTCCGCCCTGCCCACGGTCCGCCCTGCCCATGGCCCGCCCTACCAGGGGGACCACCACCCAACTCCGATTCTTGCGGAAAATGGCTATCTCTGCCGGATGGGCTGTGGACAACCGTGTGGATAACTCCCGGATTGTCGCGCCGGGGTGGCAGGATGCCCGCATGAGCGAACGGGTGACCCGGCAGGCGGCCTCCGATGCGGTGGGCGGTCTGGGGTGGCGATACATGCTTGGCACGCTGCGCGCTTCGGTGGCGGTCGGATCGTTGTTTCAGGCGGTGTCGGTGGCCGCCCACGCGGTCGCGGCCTGTGGTGAGCAGGCCGACGAGCACCTTCGCGCCGACCTGCGCGTCGATCAGGTGGTGCTGACGTTGCAGACGCGGAAGCTCAGGACCGTCACCGCGGCCGACGTCGAGCTCGCGAAGCGGATCAGCGCGTCGGGGGTGCAGACCGAGCCCGGCGACCTGCAACTGCTCGAGATCGCGATCGACGCGATGGACATCGCGGCGGTGCGACCGTTCTGGTCTGCGGTGCTCGGTTACGCGGAGGGCGGGCCTGGGGAACCTCTGACCGATCCGGCGGGGCAGGGGCCGGTGGTCTGGTTCCAGCAGATGGATGAGGCCCGGCCGCAGCGCAATCGCATCCATGTGGACATAGCGGTGGCGCACGACGAGGCGCCGCTGCGGGTGGAGGCGGCGCTGAAAGCGGGCGGGCGCGTGGTGTCCGACGCCCGCGCGCCGTCGTTCTGGGTGCTGGCCGACCCGGAGGGCAACGAGGCGTGCGTCAGCACGTGGCAGGGCCGGGACTGACATGCGGGCACGAGCCGGTGAGGGCGAACTGGCACCTGGAGAGGCTGGGGCGATGGGACACGCGGCCGGCCTGCCGGGGGCGGGCGGGCCGGCCGCGTGCGCGCCGTCACCGGTTTTGCGGCGGGCCGGGGGCGGCCCGGCCCGACACGGTGGCGGCGGGTCGGTCAGACGCGGACCCAGACTGTGGTGTCGGGGGCGAGCGTCAGCTTTCCGGCGGTGGGGCCGGGTACGTCGGGGGAGGAGGCGAGCAGCAGGCTGTGGGCGGGGACGGTGACCGTCTCGGAGCCCATGTTGATCCAGACCGTGATCGGGTCGGGTTCGCGGTGGCGGGCGATCAGGTCCACCCGGATGACGTCGCCGGCGCGGGTCACCGAGGCCAGGCCTGTTCCGAGCGGCTCATAGAGGTCGCGCAGCAGGATGGCCTGCTGATACATCGTCAGCGTGGACGAGGGGTCGCCCTGCTGGCGGTCGACGGCGTAGTCCGCCCACCCGGCGGGCTGCGGCAGCCACGGCGCCGGAGTGGAGGGCCGGGACGTGCCTGAGCCGGGCTGGGACCCGGCGAGACCACTGACATGGGTGGACGGCGGCGTGGCGGGGTCGGTGGGCGGCGATGTCGCGGGGTTGGTGGACGGCGGCGTGGCGGGGTCGGCGGGCGGCGATGTCGCGGGGTTGGTGGACGGCGGCGTGGCGGGGTTGGTGGACGGTGATGTCGCGGGGTTGGTGGACGGCGGCGTGGCGGGGTTGGTGGACGGCGATGTCGCGGGGTCGGTGAGCGGCGGCGTGGCGGGGTCGGTGAAGTTGGCAGGCGGGGACGCGGGCGAGCCGGTGACGGCGGTGAGGCCCGCAGGGGTGGAGAACCCGACCGAAGGGGCAGTCGAGTCCCACGGCATGGGGATTCGGCAACCGTCGCGGCCGGGGCGCGCGCCGGCGGAGCGGTGGAAGATGGGGTCGCGGCGGGCCGCGTCGGGGACGGGGGCCTCGGGGAGGCCGAGTTCCTCCCCGCCGTACAGGTAGGCGGCGCCGGGCAGGGCGAGCATCAGCAGGGCGGCGGCGCGGGCGCGGCGGGTGCTGCCGTACCGGGTGACCTGGCGGGCCTTGTCGTGGTTGCCGAGCACCCACGGAGCGGGGGCGCCGACAGTCCGGAACGCGTCCAGGGCCTCGGCGATGGTCGAGGCGAAGGCTTCGGCGTCCCAGTCGCTCTTGAGCAGGCGGAACTGGAACGCGTGGTGCATCTCGTCGGGGCGGGCGTACAGGCCCACCTGCGACAGGTCGGCCAGCGACACCTCACCGACCAGCATCTTCGGCGTGGCGTACGAGTCGCAGATCTCCCGCCAGCGGCGCCACACCTGGTGGATCCGGGCCTGGTTGGTGGTCCTGACCTGCTCGGGGCCGTGCCCGAACAACGTCGGCGAGTAGATGCCCGGATTGTCGCGATACGCCGGGTCCTTGAACAGGCCGTACGCCACGTCGACCCGGAACCCGTCGACGCCCAGGTCGAACCAGAACCGCAATGTACGGTCGAAATCCGCCGCCACGTCGGGGTTGTCCCAGTTCAGGTCGGGCTGCTGCGGCGTGAACAGGTGCAGGTACCAGCGGCCGTCCGGCGTACGGGACCAGGCCGGCCCGCCGAACATCGACTGCCAGTTGTTGGGCGGCGACTCCGACGGCGGCATGAAGTGGTAGCGCGCGGCCTCCGGCGAGGACGGGTCCTCGAGGGCGCGCTGGAACCAGTCGTGCTGGTCGCTGGTGTGGTTGGGCACGATGTCGAGCAGCACGCGCAGGCCCAGCTCGTGCGCGTCGGCGACCAGGGCCCGCACGTCGTCGACGGTGCCGTAGGCCGGGTCCACCGTCGTGTAGTCGATCACGTCGTAGCCGCCGTCGGCGCCTCCCGAGACGTAGTGCGGGGTCACCCAGACGGCGTCGGCGCCGAGCGAGGCCACGTACGGCAGCCGCGCCCGCAGGCCGGGGAAGTCGCCGATGCCGTCGCCGTTGCCGTCGGCGAACGACCGCAGGTAGACCTGGTAGACCACGGCGTCACGCCACCACTGGTAGGAGGCGGTGGGGCACATGTCTTCGATCGGCTCTGCTGACATGCCGGCACCGATCGGCCGCTTCCCGGGGGAGAGTCAGGGTCGCACCGAACGGCAACCGGTGTGGACCCGTGTCACTCTTGGTAGGCCGACACCCTTCGGGAGGTAGCAATGTCCGACACGCGGCCACGAGGCGAGACCTTCGAGTACGCGGGCGCGACCGTTGAGCTCGTCGACGTGGCAACCGTGCTGGCGGCCGCCCGGGTCAACCCGGTCGAGCTGCTGCGCCGGGCGACCTGGCCGGCGCCGGTGCAGCGCGTCGAGCTGACTGTGGCCAGTGCCGACCGCACGTCCGGGCCGGTGCACACGTTCGCGGCGTCGATCAGCACCGCCGAGGAGCCGCTTTCCAAGGAGCGCATCCGCAAGCTGGTGCTCGGCAACGACCCCGTCGGGCTGCTGCTGGCCAAGCGCATCGAGGCCGGCGACCCGATCGCCACCCGCATCGTCGACGGGGTGGGGGCAGCGGCCGCCGCGGCGTACCGGAAACTTGGTCTTGATCGTCAGGCCGCGCCGATGACCGGGCGGGAGCCGGGGACGCTGGCCGACGCGGTGGTCGGGTTGCAGGCCGAGATCTCCTACGACGAGACGGGCACGGTGGTGCGGCTGCACGCCGAGGTGCCGCGCGACGACGTGACCCCGGCCCACCTGCAGGCCTTCGTCGGGCTGACGTTGCAGGCCGTCATCGAGCTGACCGGGCCGGACTCGCTGACCGGGCGCCGGTTCGTGGTGACCCGCGAGACGCTGCCGAAGGCGCCGGTGACCACGCAGGAGGTCACGCTCGACATGGTCGGCGGGCTGGCCGACGTGGTCGGCGAGCTGCGGCAGATCGCCGTGTCGTTCCGCCACCCGGAGGCGATGGCCCGCTGGGGCGCCCGCCGTCCGCAGGGCATCCTCATGTACGGGCCGCCCGGCACCGGCAAGACGATGCTGTCGCGGGCCCTGGCCAACGAGATCGGGGCCGACTTCCGCGAGATCCGCACGCCGGAGATCCTCGACAAGTGGCTCGGCGGCTCGGAACGCAACATCAAGCAGATCTTCCGCGATGCCCGCCGTTACCGGGTGCCGACGCTGATCCTGTTCGACGAGTTCGACTCGATCATCAGTTACGCCGGCTCGGGCGGGGACGCGGCCAGCCAGGCCATCAACGCCGTGGCCGGCATCTTCAAGCAGGAGATGAACGATCTGATCGAGGCCAACCCGAACGTGATCGTGGTGGCCACGACAAACTTCCCGCACCGGGTCGACGACTCGCTGATCCGTTCCGGACGCTTCGACGTCAAGATCAGTGTGCCGAAGCCGGACGACGCGTCGCGGGCCGAGATCTTCCGCAAGATGATCCGCGGCTTGATCGCGGCGCACGAGGCGCCCGGCTTCCAGATGTTCGCCGACGACCTCGACATCGCGGCCCTGGCCACGGCCAGCCACGGCATGACCGGCGCCGACATCAAGGAGATCCTGCGGCGGGTGCAGCTGTCCAAGGCGATGCAGGACGCCCGTACGGGCGGGAACGTCACCCCGATCACCACCGACGAGCTACTGGCCAGCGTGTGTGAGCTGCTCGGGCCACGCTGACCGCCCCCGTGACCGCCACGGCAGCAGTGCGGAGCTCGCCAGGACGCCGAGCCCGCACACCAGCAGGGCCACGCGCACATCGGTCACGGCGGCGAGCAGGCCGCCCAGCGCGATGCAGACCGGCTGCACGGTGCGGGACGTGATCTGCCAGCAGGCGATCACCCGGGACAGGTAGCCGTCGGCCGTCACCGTCATGCGGTAGGTCGCGAAGGCCGGGTTGAACACGCCCGAGCCCAACAGGGCCACGAACTCGACGGTGGTGATCAGAATCAGTCCGGCCGCGCCCGCGGGCATGAACGCGAGCGCCCACAGCCAGAGCGCGCGTCCCACGCCCGCGAACAGCAGGACCTGCCGGCGGCCGTAACGGGTGGTCAGCGGGCGCACCAGCAGCGCGCCGACGATGCCGCCGAGGCACGGGACGCCCCACGCGATGCCGTACTGCCACGGCTCGAACCCCAGGTCACGCAGCATCAGGACGGTCAGCAGCGGGGAGGCGGCCATCATCGAGCCGCCGAACAGCTGCGCGTTCACGAACAGCAGCCGCAGCCCGCTGTGCCCCGCGATGTAACGCCACCCGGCGGTGATCTCGGCAAGACGATGACGAGCCTTTTCCCGTACGGGTGGGGCAGGCTCCGGCGTACGCAGGGAACGCACCCCGAACGCCGAGAGCAGAAAACTCACCGCGTCCGCCGTGATGGTCCACGCCACCCCGAACCACGAGGTGAGCGCGCCGCCGATGGCCGGACCGGCACTGTACGCCGTCCAGAACGTGGCCTCGAAGCGCCCGTTGGCCGTGTCCCGCTCGTCCGGCCCGGCCAGCGCCTTCAGATGGGTGCCGCTCGCCGCGGTGAACGCGATCGTCCCCACCGACTGCACCACCGCCACCACGCAGAGCTGCGCGTACGACAGCACGCCGGCCAGCATCGCCACCGGCACGCTCACCATGATCACGAAGCGGGCCAGGTCGGCGCCGATCATCACGGGGCGTTTGCGCCGGTGCTCGATCCACGGACCCAACGGCAGCGCCAGCACGGCACCGGCCAACCCGCCCAGCGCCGCCAGCAGCGACACCTGGAACTCGGGCACGTCGAGCACGAGCACCGCGACGAGCGGCAACGCGCCGAACCCGATCCCCGTGCCGAACTCACTGATCGCGTACGCCGCCCACAGCCGGCGGAAGTCGGAGCCCAGCGCCACCCGGGCACCCTACAGAGGACCGCAGCGGTTCTGAACAACCCTTTCCGGTTACGCCGGCGCGGCGCGCTCCACGATCGCCGCCGTGTCGGCCGCGCGTCCGAGGGTGCCGAACGTGTGCCCCCAGTCGCCGCCGAGCCGGCTCGCGCAGAAGGCGTCGGCGACCGCCGGCGGGGCGTACCGGACCAGCAGCGACGCCTGCAGCAGCAGGGCCATGAGCTCGACGACCCGGCGCGCGTCCGACTCGTCCGGCTTGTCGCGCAGGAACGTGGACACGGCGTCGTCGAGGCGACGGTCCGCCCCGGATGACAGGGACAGTTCCTCGCGGAACGCGTCGAGGCCGGCGGGTGACCGTTGCATAGTCCGCAGCACGTCCAGGGCCTGGACGTTGCCCGAGCCCTCCCAGATCGAGTTGAGCGGCGCGTCCCGGTACAGCCGCGGCAGCCCCGACTCCTCGACGTAGCCGTTGCCGCCCAGGCACTCGAGGGCCTCGCCGACCACGACCGGCTGGCGCTTGCACACCCAGAACTTGCCGATCGCGATGGCGAGCCGCTTGAAGGCCTGCTCGTCGCGGTCGACCGCCCCGGCCAGCCGCATCGCCAGCGCCGTCGCCGCCTCGGACTCCAGCGCCAGGTCGGCCAGCACGTTGCGCATGGCCGGCTTCTCGATCAGCGGGCCGCCGAACGCGTGCCGGTGCCGGGTGTGGTGGATCGCCTGGGTGAGGGCGGCCCGCATGCCCGAGGCCGAGCCGGTGACACAGTCGAGCCGGGTCATCGCCACCATCTCGATGATCGTCCGTACGCCCTGACCCTCGTCGCCGACCAGCCACGCCACCGTGTCGTCGAACTCCGGCTCGCTGCTGGCGTTGCTGCGGTTGCCCAGCTTGTCCTTGAGCCGCTGGATGCGGAACGTGTTGCGGCTGCCGTCGGGCAGCACCCGCGGCACCAGGAAGCAGGAGAGCCCGGCCGGCGCCTGCGCGAGCACCAGGAACAGGTCGCACATGGGCGCGCTGGTGAACCACTTGTGCCCGCGCAGCCGGTACGTGCCGTCGCCGCCGGGCGTGGCCACGGTGGTGTTGGCGCGGACGTCCGACCCGCCCTGCTTCTCGGTCATGCCCATGCCGGCCAGCAGCCCGGTCTTCGTGGCCGGGGTGCGCAGGCCCGGATCGTACGAGCGGGAGGTGAGCAGCGGCTCGTAGAGCGCGGACAATTCCGGGGCGTGGCGCAGCGCGGGGATCACGGCGTACGTCATCGAGACCGGGCAGATGTGGCCGGCCTCGACCTGCGACCACACGTGGACGCCGGCCGCGCGGGCCACGTGCGCGCCCGGACGGCGAGCAGCCCACGGCGCCCCGGCCAGGCCCTCGCCGACGGCGACCTCCATCAGCCGGTGCCACGACGGGTGGAAGTCGACCTCGTCGAGCCGGTGCCCGTACCGGTCGTGGGTCAGCAGCCGGGGCTCGTGACGGTTGGCCTCGTCGGCCCAGCGTTGCGGCTCGGCCGTGCCCGCGAGCTTGCCCAGCCGGTGCAGGTCGTCGACGGCCCAGGAGGCGCCCTCGCGGGAAACCGCCTCGAGCAGGGCCGGGTCGCCCGCCACGTCGTGGCCGACCAGCGGGGGAGCCTGGTTGAAGACCTCGTGAGTCATCCCCGCAGCCTACCGCCGGGTAACTTGCGCGGGAAGCCGCAGGAAGGCCTCGCACGCGCCGGAGAGGGAGGTGCCGTCCCGGGCGGCGCGTGCGAAGCGCGCACAACATCGCACATTCGAGGGCTCGGGCGGGAGTGTCGGAAATCCGTCCGCAGGTGAGACCGTACGGGACGCTATGGTCGGGCGTTGCGAGCGCGGAGGGGGAACCGGTTGACCACGACGGCCGAGATGGTCGCCCGGCTGGCCGAGGCCCGGCGGATCGCCGCCGACGCGGGCCGCGGTGACCTCGCGGAGCGCCTGGAACGCGCGGCCGGGCGGCTCGGGCCCGGCGGCGACCTCGCCGTGGCCGTGGTCGGCGAGTTCAAGCAGGGCAAGAGCAGCCTGGTCAACGCCCTGCTGCGCACCGACCTGTGCCCGGTCGACGCCGACGTCGTGACGGCGCTGCCCACGATCCTGCGGTTCGGCCGCCCACCCTCGGCGGCTCTCGTGGACGACGAGGGGCGCACACCGATCGACTTCGACGCCATCGGCAAACACATCACCGGCGCCGGCGCCGAGGCACGGGCGGTCGAGATCAGCATCGACCGGCGGCTGCTCGGCGCCGGTCTCGCGCTCGTCGACACGCCGGGGGTCGGCGGCCTCGACTCCGCGCAGGGCAACCTCACCCTGGCCACGCTCACGACGGCGGCCGCGGCCCTGTTCGTCACCGACGCGGCCCAGGAGCTCACCGCCCCCGAGGTCGACTTCCTGCGCCGTACGGCCGAGCGTTGCCCCCGCACGTTCATCGTGCTCACCAAGACCGACCTGCACGTCGAGTGGCGGCGCATCGCCGAGCTCAACCAGGCGCACCTGCGCGAGGCCGGGCTCGAGCTGCCCGTCGTGCCGGTGTCGTCGTTCCTGCGGATGCGCGCCCAGGCCCGCGACGACGCCGCCCTCAACGAGGAGTCGGGCTTCCCGCGGCTGGTCGGCCTGCTGCGTACGGAAGTCGTCGGGAAAGCCGCCGAGGACCGCCTCGCCGCCGCCCGTGCCGAGCTCGCCTTCGTCGCCGCCCAGCTGCGCGAACGCCTCGACGCCGAGGCCGCGGCCGCCCTCGACCCCGCGGTGACGGCCGGTTACGCCGAACGTTCCCGCCGCAGCGCCGCCCTGCAGCACGGAACGTGGCAGGTCGTGCTGCAGGACGGCATCCAGGACATGGCCGCCGACGTCGACCACGACCTGCGCGAGCGGCTGCGCCTGCTGATCCGCCGCGGGGAGGACCTGCTGGCCGAGTCCGACCCCCGCGAGACCTGGCAGGACTTCCAGGCGTGGGCCGCCCGCGAGGCCTCCCGGGCCGCCGCCGACAACCTGATGGTGCTGGTCACCCGGGCCGAGCAGCTGGCCGCCGAGGTTGCCGAGCGCTTCGGGATGGAGGCGCACGACCTCAGCGCCACCCTGCCCGCGCTGCCGATGAGCGCCGACAAGGCCCGGCAGATCGAGCTGGACTTCGGCAAGTCGGGCATGGCGCAGTTCCTCGGCGCCTTCACCGCGGCCCGCGTCGCGTACGGCGGTTTCTATCTGCTCGGCGCGGTCGGCGCGCTGTTCAGCGTGGCCTGGGCCGCCCCACTCGGGCTGCTGGCCGGCGTCACGCTCGGGCGCCGGCTGGTCAAGGCCGAAAAGGAGCGACAGGTGCGTCAGCGGCGGCTGCAGGCCGGGCAGGAGCTGCGGCGCTACGTCGACGAGGTCGGCTTCCACGTGGGCCGCGACAGCCGCGAGTCGGTCCGCCGCACCCAGCGCCTGCTGCGGGACGAGTTCGCCACCCGGGCCCGGGAACTGGCCCGCTCGGCCCACGCCGCCGAGGCCGCCGTACGCGAGGTGGCCGTCCTCGGCGAGGACCAGCGCCGCAGTCGCGCGGCCGCCCTGCACGAGCAGCGCCGGCGCATCGACAGGCTGGCCTCGTGAGCCTGCTCGCCCGCACCCGCGCCCTGCTCGACCGGGCCGTCGCCGACACCGCCGACCCGCGGCTGGCCCAGGCCCGGCGCCGCCTCGACGAACCGCTGCGGGTGGCGATCGCGGGCAAGCTCAAGGCGGGCAAGTCGACGCTGCTCAACGCGCTGATCGGCGAGGAACTCGCCCCGACCGACGCGGGCGAGTGCACCCGCATCGTCACCTGGTATGCCGACGGCCCCTCGTACGCGGTGACGTCGTACCTGCGCGACGGCACGGGCGAGCCCCGGCCGTTCACGCGGCGTGACGGCGCTGTCCGCATCGACCTGGGCCGCCCGGCCGAGCAGGTGGAACGCCTGGAGGTACGGGTGCCCAGCGCCCGCCTGCGCCGGCACACGCTGATCGACACGCCGGGCATCGAGTCGCTGTCGACCGGTGTGTCGGCCCGCACGCACACGTTCGTCAACGACGACGGCCAGGCCGACGCGGTCATCTACCTGCTGCGGCACCTGCACGGCGGCGACCTGAAGTTCCTGGAGGCGTTCCACGGCGGCGCCGACGGCGGCACCTCGGTCAACGCCGTCGGCGTGCTCAGCCGGGCCGACGAGATCGGGGCGTGCCGCCTCGACGCGATGACCGCCGCCGAGCGGGTCGCCGACCGGTACACCACCGACGAGCGGCTGCGGCGGCTGTGCCCGGTCGTGGTGCCCGTCGCGGGCCTGCTCGGCGCGGCCGGGGCGACCCTGCGCGAGGGTGAGTTCCGGGTGCTGGCCCAGGTCGCGTCCCGGCCCATGGACGACATCGTCGAGCTGTTGCTGACCGCCGACCGGTTCGCGGCCGGCAGTGAGGAGCGGCGGCGGCTGCTCACCCGGGTCGGGCTGTTCGGCGTACGGCTGGGCACCCGGCTCATCCGCGAGGGTGCGGTCACCGACGCCGCCGGGCTGGCCGCGGCCCTGACCGAGCGCAGCGGCATCACCCGGCTGCGCGAGGTCCTCGGCGCCCACCTGGAGGGCCGGGCCGAGGTGCTCAAGGCCCGCAGCGCCCTGGCCGCCCTCGACGAACGCCTGCCGCCCGGCTCATCCCTGGCCGCCGGGGCGGAGGAGATCCGGGCCGGCGCGCACGAGTTCGTCGAGCTGCGCCTGCTGCACCAGCTGCGCTCGGGCCGGCTGGCGATGGCCGACGACCGCCGCGCCGAGATGGACCGGCTGCTCGGCGGCTCCGGCGGCGGCCCGGCCGACCGGCTGGGGCTGGCCGTGGACGCCGAGCCGGACGAGATCGGCGCCGCCGCCCGGAGCGCTCAGGCCAAGTGGCAGCGCCTGGCCGAGCACCCGCTGTCGAACCGCGACCTGCGCACCGCGGCCCGCGCCGTCACCCGCACGTGCGAGGGCATCATCGCCGCTCAGAACCAGCAGGGATGACCCTCGCGCTGCCCCGGCGCGGTCAGCACCGTCTCGCCCGTCCCGTCCGGCTTCATGATCACGATCTGGGGGCGTTCGTAGTCGCCGCGGGTGAACGCGAACCACTTGCCGTCCGGTGACCACGACGGGTCCATCTCGCGGGCCGGGTTGCTGGTCAACCGGCGCGGCGGCTTCGTGGTCAGCTTGTCGACGATCCAGATGTCCGAGTTGCCGTCCGCGCTCTCCCTGGTGAACAGGATGTACTTGTTGTCGGGAGAGAGCGCCGGGTCGACGGCCGGGCCGTCCTTCGGGTTGGTGATGCGCCGGCCCGGCTCCACCAGCTTCTTCGCGTTCAACGCGTAGATCAGCTTCTCGCCGGCCCGGAAGACCCAGTAGACGATCGCCTCGCTGTCCGAGGTGTAGAACGGGTCGTCCTTGGCCTCGTTGGAGAACGTCAGCTGCTCGGGTTCGCCGCCGTCGATCGAGATCCGGTGGATCTGGTTGATGCCGTCGACCTTCTTCATGTACGCGACCAGCTTGTCGTCCCCCGACCAGCTCGCCCGGCCGTTGGAGACGTCCTCGACGAGCGTGTGCCGGCTGGTGCCGGTCTTGTCCATGATGACGATGTCGTTGGTGCCGTCCGGGTTGATGTGGGTGATCGCGATCAGTTCCCGGTCGTGCGACCAGCGCGGCAGGACGTCACCCGGAATCGTGCCGGGCAGCTCGGTCCGCTCGGCGCCGGCGCCCGGCTTGAACGACACGATCTTCGACACCCGGTTGGCGCTGTCGTCGGCCCCGGTGTCGACCCGTACGAGGATCGACGCGTCCGTCGGGTAGGGCGGCTTCGCAGTCGCCGAGGTCACCGGCGTGCTGGGCAGGGCGCCAGTCCCGGCGTCGCGCTTGTTCCGGTTGTTGAGGGCCACCCCCGCGACGACCGCCCCGGTGATCAAGAGCACCGCCAGCCCGGCCGCGACCGCGACCCGGCGGGTGTTGCGGCGCGCGCGGGGCGGCTCGGGCCCTTCTTTCCCGTACGCGTCCCGGCCGTTCCACACCGGCGGCGGTCCCCCCGCCGCCGCGCTGTCCGGCCCTGGCTGGGCTGGGGGAGCCGCACCGGGCCCGAACGCCGGCGGCAGCCGATCGGGGACGGACGGCGCGGAATCCGCCGGGTAGGCCGGAGCGACCGGGCGAGGCTGCGACGGAGATGCCGGGCTGCCCGGATAAGCCGTCGTGGGCGCGTGCGGCTGCGACGGAGGGGCCGGGTAGACCTTCGTGGGTGTGAGGGGCTGCGTCGGGGTGGCGGGCGTGAGCTGGTCGGGCGGAGAGGCCCGCCCGGCCGGGAACGCCGACGTGGACGTGAGCGGCTCCTGCGCGGGCGCCGGGTGGGAACCGGGAATCGAGGCCGCACCCCGCTGATACACCGGCACCCCGTTGCCGGACCGCTGAGGCGCCGCCGGAGGCTGTGCGGGCATCACCCGTGTGGCGTCCGCAGGCGCCGGCGAAGTCACGTCCGGCCCCGGCTCCGGCAGGTGTGGCGTGGCCGGCTGCCCGGCCGCTGCCGGCGCGGTCTGCGGGAGCGGCCGGGCAGCCGGACCCGGCGGGCTCTGCGGCACGATCGAGGCCGCCGACGCCGGCGGCGGGCTCTGCGGCGCGATGGAGGCAGCCGACGCCGGACTTCGCGGCACGATCGGGGCGGCCGTCGACGGCGCCGGCGGGGTGGGGCCGGTGGCGGCGGCCGCGCCCAGGGCGATGCTGTGCTCCGGGTGCGGGTCGGCGATCACCGGCCGCCCGAACTCCTCGCCCAGCAGCTGGGCCACGACCGGGATGCGGGACGAGCCGCCCGCCAGGAGGATCGCGCTGACCTGAGCCGCGTCGAGGCCCGCGGAGCGCATCGCCCGGCGGGTCGCGGCCAGGGTGTCCTCGAGGGCGGGCGAGATCATCGACTCCAGTTCGGAGCGGTTCAGCCGTACGCGGGTGTGCAGGCCCGGCAGAGCGACCGGGATCTCGGTCTCGGTGTCGAACGAGAGCGCCTCCTTGGCCTCGACGCAGTCGCGCCGCAGCCGGGACAGCGCCACCACCACCTCGGGGTCGTCCGCGTCCAGCGACAGCGCCGCGTCGCCCAGCGCCCCGACCACGTGCGCGAACACGGCCTCGTCGAAGTCGGCCCCGCCCAGCTGCTCGACGCCCTCGGGCTCGCCGACGAGCGCGAACCCGTCGCCGTCGCGTCGCAGCAGCGCCACGTCGAAGGTGCCGCCGCCCAGGTCGTACACCATCACGGTCTCGCCGGGCGCGATCCGCCGCGCGGCCGCGTGCTGCAGGGCCGCCGCCTCCGGCTCGGTGCGGAACGTGACCTGTTCGGCGTCGGCCAGCCGTACGGCCTGGGCGAACTGCTCGCGTTTGTAGGGCCCCCAGTTCGCTGGGTGGGTCAGCGTGATCGCGGACGGCGGAGCGCCGCGCAACCGGGTGACCTCGTCGAGCACATGCCGCAGCAGCTTGGCGGTGAGCGCGTGGGCCGAGAACGGGGTGCCACCGACCAGGATCGGCACGGGGTCGCCGATGCGCCGCTTGAACTCGCGGGCCAGGCGGGACGGCTCGGCCTGCCCGCGCCGCTCGGCTGTCTCACCGATCAGCAGCGAGCCGTCGGCCTTGACGAACACCAGCGACGGGATCTCGGCCCGCCGCCCGCCGAGGCGCACGATCTCGGCCGCGCCGCCGTCGTCGCGCACGGCCGCCGCGGTCTGGGTCGTGCCGAGGTCGATGCCGAGGCCGTAGCTCCACTCCACGCCGTGGATTTTCGCATCCGCGTGCCACCTCCGACGCTGCCCGAACGGGTAACTGCGGCCGGGCGAGAGCCGGATGTCCGACAGCGTGGATCACCGCCGCCGTGGTTCCGACCCGCGGTGTTCACACGTGCGAAACCCCCGGTGACGGTTCGGTGGATAGATTCCGGCCATCCTCGACAACGTTGATCCCTTCATCGGCACCGCGGCCACGAACATCCCCCCGGCCCGCGGTCTCGCCGCCACGTGGTGGTTCCCGAAACCGCAGGTGGGCAACACCCACCCCGGGGCCGCGGCGCCCTTCGGCATGGTCTCCGCCTGTGCCTACTCGGGGGCGTACCCGACCGGATACGGGCTCTACACCAAGAACACCGAGGGCGTCCCCGAGACGATGTTCGACCGGATCCAGGCGTCCGGGTTCACCCACTTCCAGCAGTCCGGCACCGGCGCGATCCGCAAGTACTACAACTACGTGCGCGTCACCCCGATGATCCAGCCGCTGGACGACCTCGGGCAGTCGTGGCCGCTGCACGACGAGACGGCCGAACCCGGCTACTACGCGGCCACCCTCGCGACCGGCATCCGCAGCGAGATCACGGTCGGCGACAAGGTGGCCGTGCACCGCTACACGTTCCCCGCCGCGGGCAGCGCCCGGGTCGTCCTCGACCTGTCGTGCGGCGGCCTGGCCACCGAACTGGGCCGTACGGTGCCGCTGCGGGCGCAGATCGAGAGCATGGGCCACGGCCGGGCGCAGGGCACGGTCGTCATGGAGGGTGTGCCGCTGTCGGTCTACGTCGAGGTGGACAGCCCCAACTGGCGGCAGATGCTGTGGTACGACCGGCGGCTCATCGACGGCGGCACCCGGCTCGACTTCGACAGCATCCGGCACACCAACCTGCGCCCGTTCGGCATGCTGTTCCGCGGTTCGGCCCGCGCCGGCCAGACGATCGAGGTGCGGCTCGGGTTCTCGCTGCGCGGCTGCGAACAGGCCCGCGACAACCTGCGGCGCGAGTGTGGCGGCGACAGTCCCGCCTTCACCGCCGTACGGGCCAGAACGCGGTCGAAATGGCGCGAGCACATCGACAAGGTCCAGGTCGACGGGGGCACACCGTCGCGGCGTACGGTGTTCGGAACCGCTCTTTACCACGCGCTGATCAAGCCTTGTTTCGCCGACGACGAGAGCCCGTTCTGGCCCACGTCCGGCCCGTACGCGTTCGACGTCTGCACCATGTGGGACATCTACAAGACGCAGGTGCCGCTGCTCGCCGCGATCGCCCCCGAACGCCACGCCGACCTGCTCGAATCGCTGATCCGGGTGTGCGAGGAGGAGGGCAACTTCCCGATCGGCTACCGGATGGCCCGCGGCGCCGACCGGTTCTTCCGCCAGGCCAGCGCGCTCGCCCACACCGCCCTGGCCGACGCCCACGCGCTCGGGCGAGCCCCGATCGACTGGGCCTGGGCGCTGGTGCACATGGTCGACGACCTGCGCCGCATGTACGGCGAGGACTTCTACGAGCACGGCGTGGTGCATCCGATCACGCACACACTCGACCTCGCGTACGGGTATCACTGCACCGCCCGCGTGGCCCGCGCGCTGGGCGACCGGCGGCTCGCGGCCGACCTGGAGGAACGCAGCCGCGGCTGGGTCAACGCGTTCGACCCGGTGACCGGCCTGCTGCGCGACTCCGAGTTCTACGAGGGCGGCAAGTGGAACTACTCGTTCCGGCTGCTGCACGACATGCGCGCCCGGATCGGCCTGGCCGGCGGCGACGACGCGTTCATCGGCAAGCTGGACCGGTTCTTCGGCTATGGCGCCGAGCCCGTCAAGCAGCCCGGGCAGCGTCCGCCCGCGGTCGAGATGCAAGCCGGGTACGCGCTCAAACGGTTCGAGGGTCTCAACAACGAACCCGACATGGAAGCGCCCTGGGCGTACCACTACGCGGGGCGTCCCGACCGTACGGCGCAGATCGTGCACTCGGCCCTCACCTGGCAGTTCGGCACCGGGCCGGGCGGGTTGCCGGGCAACGACGACTCGGGCGGCCTGTCGTCGTGGTACGTGTGGGCGTCGCTGGGCCTGTTCCCCGTGGCCGGCCAGCACCTGTTCCTGGTCAGCCCGCCCGCGTTCGAACGCGCCGTGCTGCAGATGCCCGACGGCGAGTTCGTGATCGAGACCAGCGGCCACCGGGAGACCCCGATCGGCGTCGACGGCCTCGACCGCGAACCGCCGCCCCTGTTCGTCCAGAGCGCCACCCTGAACGGCAAAACCCTGCACGCGACCCACCTGAGCGCCGCGGACGTGCATCGCGGCGGCCGGTTGCACCTGCGGCTGGGCCCGGAGCCGTCGAGCTGGGGAAGCGGGAACCGCCCGCCGTCCCTCTCCGACAAACCGGAGGACGCACGTTGAACAAACCCGACCGTCGTCTCGTCATCGTGGTCCGCGCGGACCCGGTGGTCTGCGGCCATTCCGGCGAGGCCCGCAACCTCGCCGAGGTCGCCCTCACCCGGGGCTTCACGGACGTACGCCTGCTCACCTGGCCCATTGAAGTGCTGCAGGCCGCCGGTCTGCCGCTCAAACCGCTCGACCGCCTGCTGCCGTACAGCGAAGGGATCACCGTCGAACGGCCCGAGGCCGTCGGCGACTACCGCGTGCCCGACGGCCGGCACCTCGCGGGCCTGACCGGCCGGCTGGTCGAGCTGCTGGCCGAACCGATCCCCACGGTGTGCCTGTCGATGTACACCGTGCCGCACACCACGGTGGTGGTCGACGCCGTGAACGCGGCCCGCGCGGCCGGCCTGACCCCCGACGTGCACACCATCGCCAAGGCGGTCGGCTCCGACGTCACCAACGTCATCCGCCAGTGCCTGCGCGAGGGCCGCTTCGGCGCGGCGACGGTGCTGTTCACGACGTTCCTCGCCAACGACGAGGTGGTGGCGGTCTCCGAATACACCAAGGACGAGATCATCGCCTCGGCGGCGGAGGTGGACGCGGCCTGTGGCACGTCGTTCGCCGAACAGTGCCGCGCCCGGGTGACGGTCAGCTACCCGCCGATCGACTCCTCGGCATACCTCGACCTCAACCCTTCGAAAGTGGACGAGGCCCTGGCCAAGCGGGGCCTGGAACGCGACGGCTACATCCTGTTCCTGTCCCGGGTGGCGCGCGCCAAGGGCATCTACGACCTGATCATCGCGTACGGGCAGATGCGGGCCCGCGACAAGGTGAAGCTGGTCGTCGCGGGCACCGGACCGGCCCTGGAACACGTGCAGGCGATGGCCAAGGAGGACGACCGCATCATCTTCCTCACCGATGTCGACGACGAGGAGAAGCCGCTGCTGATGCGCGGCTGCGCCGCCTACGCCCTGCCCACCAAGCCCGAACCCGACTTCGTCGAGACGTTCGGCATCGCCCTGGCCGAGAAGATGCTGGCCGGCGGCGGGCCGGTCATCACGACGCTCACCGGGGGGACGGGGGAGGCCGTGGGGGACACCGCCGTCATCGTGGAACCGGGGGACATCAACGGGCTCGCCGAAGCCCTCGACCACGCCGTCCTCGACATGACCGAGGTGGAACGCAAGGCCATGGCGGAACGGGCCCTCGCCAAAGCCATGACCTTCGACCGCGCCGCCGTCTTCGACTCCCTGCTGGCCACCGGGAACTGACCCGCGTAAGGCCGGGCCGGCGCCTCTACCGGCTCGGCCGGGTCGTGCAGGTGGTTGCTCGACAACGCCGGCCCGGCCCGCGGACAACGACACCCCAGTAGCCCTCGACAGCGCTGTCCCTCTGCCGCCCGCAACCCCTTCACCGCGCGGCTCGCGTCCCGAAATCCTGTTCCCCGCGTCTGCAGCTCGTCGTGCGGTGGTCCCGCCCAGCCGATCGCTCCGCGCGCATGACCCTGTGGACAGCCGGCGACGCGCTTTTCGGTTCTGTGGTTGGCTTGTGGACAACTCGCAAGGTCAACTTGCGGACTGTTCTAGGGTGGGGGCCCCCAAGGCGGGCGGGTTAGGGCTGGTTGGCGTTGATCAAGTACATCGACTTCGGTGAGCCGGCGTTCGTGCGTGATCCGTATCCGGGGTTGGCGGCGCTCCGGGAGCGGGGCGCGGTCACCTGGCATGAGCCGACCGGGCAGTTCCTGGCCGCCAGTCACGCCGCGGCCGGGGCCGTGCTGCGGGACAGGCGCCTGGGGCGGTTCTGGCGGGACCGTGAGCCCGCCGAGGTCTACGAGCCGTTCAACCTGTTGCACCGCAACCAGATGATGGAGAACGAACCGCCCGCCCACACCCGGCTGCGGTCGCTGGTGTCGGGGGCGTTCGCGCGCGGGCACGTCGAAAGGCTGCGCGAGCCTGTCGTCGCCGAAGCCGCCCGGCTCGTCCATCGGGCCGGCTCCCACTTCGACCTGCTCGCCGACGTGGCCGAGCCCCTCGCGGTCACGGTGATCGCCGAGCTGCTGGGCGTGCCCGGGCCCGACCGCCCGAAACTGCGCCCCTGGTCGGCCGCCATGGTGCGCATGTACGAGGTCACCCGCACGCCGGAAACCGAGGCCGCCGCCCTCGAGGCGTGCCGCGAGTTCACGGACTTCCTGCGCGACCTGGCCGCCCGCCGCGCCGCCGAGCCCCGCGACGACCTGATCAGCCACCTGGCCGCCGTACCGGAGCTCACGCCCGACGAGCTGGTGGCGTCGGCGATCCTGCTGCTCAACGCCGGGCACGAGGCCTCGGTCAACGCGCTCGGCGGCGGCGTGGTCGCCCTGCTGCGCCACCCCGAACAGCTCGCACGTCTGCGAGCCGGCCCGGCGCTGATCCCGACGGCGGCCGAGGAGATGATCCGGTACGACTCCCCGCTGCACATGTTCGTGCGCACGGCCGCGGCCGACGTGGAGATCGCGGGCGTACGCATCCCGGAAGGCGCCTCGATCGCCGCGCTCCTCGGGGCGGCCAACCGTGACCCCGCCGTGTTCGCGGATCCCGACTCGTTCGACGTGGCCCGTGATCCGAACCCGCACCTCGGTTTCGGGGCCGGGCTGCACTTCTGCCTCGGCGCCCCGCTCGCGCGCATCGAGTTGCGGGCCGCGCTGACCGCCCTGCTGACACGAGACCTCGACCTGGCCGCCGAGCCGGTCAACCGTCCCACGTTCGTGCTCCGCGCCTACGAATCCGTCCCGCTGGCGGCGAAGTGACCCGCGCCCGAGCCGGCGTTCGACGCGGTGCAGGACGCGGTCGAGGAGGCGCTGCTCAACGCGATCCTGACCGCTCCCACCACCGTCGGGTTCCAAGGCCGTGTCCGGTACGGGGTTCCGCACGACCGCCTGCTGCGACGGTTGCGCGAGCACGGGGTCATCCCGTCGTGACCGGCACCTCGGAGAAGCCGCGCAGGACGAGGCGGTCGCGGCGTACGGGATCGCCGTTGAGGGCCATCTTGGGCCGCCCGGTCAACAGCGCGGGCAGCGCGATCTGGGCTTCGAGGCGGGCCAGCGGGGCGCCCAGGCAGTAGTGCGCGCCGCCGCCGAACGACACCGGCTGGATGTTCGGGCGGCCCGGGTCGAAGCGGTGCGGGTCGTCGTAGCGGGCCGGGTCGCGGTTGGCCGCGCCGAGCAGCATGGTCAGCGAGGCGCCGGCCGGAACCGCGATGCCGTCCACGTCGAGCGGTTCGGTCGTGTACCGGGAGGTCAGCTGCACCGGGGAGTCGTACCGCAGGATCTCCTCGACGAATCCGGGGGCCAGTGACGGGTCGGCACGCAGCCGCTCGGCCTGGTCGGGCAGCGACAGCAGCAGGTGCAGGCCGGTGCCGAGCAGGTTGGCGGTGGTCTCGAACCCGGCCACCAGCAGCAGCACCAGGTTGGCCAGCAGTTCCTGGCCGGTCAGGGTGCCGCCCGCCCCGGCCTCGACGAGCGCGCTGGTCAGGTCCTCCCGCGGGTGCTGCTGCCGTTCGGCGATCAGGCCGATGAAGTAGTCCTCGAGTTCCCGCCCGGCGGCGTCGGCGAGTTGCATCTCGTCGGCGGTGCTGACCGGTTCGAGCACCACGGTGAGGTCGTGGGCGCGCTGCCGGAACCAGGGCCGGTCGGCCTCGGGCACGCCGAGCAGCGCGCAGATCACGCCGACCGGCAGGGGGTAGGCGAACGCGGTCATCAGGTCGGTCTCGGCGGGCATCGCGTCGATCAGCTCTTCGCACTGGGCGGTGATCACGTCGCGCATGCCGGCGATCCGGCGTGGCGTGAAGGTGGCCGCGGCGGCCCGGCGTACGCGGGTGTGGTCGGGCGGGTTGCTCTGCAACATGGACAGGACCACCGGCGCCACTCCGCGGTTCTGCCGCCAGTCGGGCCAGAACTCGTCGTAGTCGCTCGCGTCGGCCAGCCGCATGCTCGTGTCGCGCAGCAGCCGGTTGGTCAGCGCGTGCGTGGTGACGTACCAGCGGTCGTCGGGCGCCCGGAACACCGGCGCGTGGGCCCTGATCACGTCGTAGGCCGGGTACGGGTTGTGGCGTCCCTCAGCCTCGAACAGCGAGCCGAGCGCGGTCAGATGGTCCATGCCTCATCATCGCGCGTCACCGCCACCGGCCGCCGGGTGGGCGGGCAGCCGCCCCGCTGCCCGCCCACCCCGGCGCGTGACCGCCTCCGTGCGCCTGGACGAAGCGAACCTCCGGCGGCGGTCAACGGACCGGTCGCGCCCAGGTTCCCGGTGCCGCGGTTCCGGTCCTTCAACAAGCTCGGTCCCACCGTACGAACCCCCTGGTCACGGGGGAATCGGCCGACCTGCCGATCGGCACCCTCGCATTTGGGGAGGCCGTTGGGCCTAACCCGCAGGTGGCGGATCGGACACAGACTGTCGGCATGGGGCTTCCGACGCTCGCGCTGGCGCTCGTCCTGTCGTCGGCGCTGCTGCACGCCTTGTGGAACGTGTTGCTGGGCCGGACCGCGCCCACGGGCTTCGACGCGGCGATCGCGGGCAACACGATCGGCTGGGTCGCGCTGACCCCGTTCGCCGTGGCCCGGTGGCGTGTGGACGACGCCGGCTGGGGTTACCTGGCCGTGTCGGCCGGCTTCTCGATCACGTACTTCCTGCTGCTCAATGTCGCCTACGCCCGAGCTCCCGTGCACGCCGCCTACCCGGTCGCGCGCGGTCTGGCCCCCGTGCTGGTGCTGCTCGTGACGCTGGCGGCCGGCGGCACTGTGCCCGCCCGAGCCGGTCTCGGCGTGCTCGTCATCAGCGTGGGCATTCTCGTCACGGCGTCGGGTGCTTCCCGGCGCTCGGTGCTTGCCGCCACGCCGGTCGCCGTCTCGCTGACCTGCTACACGTACGTGGCCTCGCGCGGCCTCGAGCACGTCGACCCGAGCACCTACCTGTGGCTGTCCATGGCGCCGCTCGTCCTCGGGTCGGTCACCTTCCGGCTGCTGACCAAGCCCGTTTCCCCGTACGCCCGGATCGCGCGCGACACGTACGTCATCGGGCTCGGCTCGGTGGCGGCCCACGTGCTCACGCTGGCCGCGCTGGCCCTGGTGAGCGAGGCCCAGGTCCCCGCGATCGCCGCCCTGCGCGAGACCGGCATCCTGTTCGTGATCGCCCTGTCCTGGCTCACCGCAAAGGCCCACGACGCCCGCCCCACCCCGAGAACAGCCCTCGGCGCGCTCTTCGTCTTCGCCGGCGTGGCCGTCCTCGCCCTGGCCGGCAACTCCTGACACTCCCACGGCCGTGCTCGCCCAGATCTCTGGAGCCCCGCCACCGGCTGCCCGGCCGGCTGGACTCAGCGCGGACGGTCCGCCTTGGCTCGAACGGCCGGTCACATCGGACAGTCCTCACCGGGACCCAAGGAGAACCGGGAGTGCGACGCAGGCCTGTATTCCGGCCAGGCGCAACAGCCCGGCGTTGTGCAGCAGCGGCCGTGCGCACGGAGATCGTCGATCTCCTAGGTGAGCACCGGGGCGAGGCCGTTGCCGGTGCGGCCGGTCAGGGCTTCGACGAATGCGACCGGGTCGGCCATCCGGGTCAGCACCGCCGACGTGTGCGCGAGACCGGCGGCGGGCACGGACGGTGACTCGCCGAGGGCGCGTTGCAGGTCGAGCAGGTGGACGGTGGCCTCGACGATGCCGATGCCGAGCACCTCGCCGACGCGCATGCGGGCCGTGCCGAGGTAGTTGACTACTGCGTCATCCAGTTCGCGGGCGGCGTCGAGCGACCGCGGGCCGACCTCGGCGAACGCGGCGGTCATCTGCTCGGTGGTGAACTGGGCGGCGGCGTCGACAGCTCGGGCCGCCACGTCGGCGCGGTTGAGGTTGGCCACGCCGTCGGGGGCGTTGAAGGCGCGTAGCAGCTCGGCCGCGGATTCGTGTGTCGGCGGGCTGTCGCAGACCTGGGTGGCGACGTGGCCGAGCCAGTGCGGCCACTGCGCGGTGTGCGCGAACAACGCCCGTACGGTCCACGGCTCCAGCCGCGTCGGGGCGCGCCACTGGTCCTCGGTGAGATTCGACCCGTACGCAGCCCAGACGGCCCACAGTTCGCCGAGAGTGTCCGCCGCCGTCATGCTCGCACGCCTGTCACCGCGATCAGGCCGTCGGCGAACGTGCGGCGCCAGTTCACGTAGTCGTGGCCGCCGGAGTATTCGGCGTAGGCAACGGTGTAACCCCGTCGGCGCAGCGCGTCGCGCATGGCCCGGTTCACGTCGACCTGTGACGGCGCCCCGCCCGGCCCCGGGAACGTCTCGAAGATCCCCACGTCCAGATAGAACCGCACGTCGGCGAGCGGCAGCAGGCCGACCTCCCGGATCAACCGGCCGGGGTCGCCGCTCGGCCACCAGAAGCTGCCCGACTGCGAGATGACCGCGCCGAAGTTGTCGGGCGAGGTCAGCCCGATGTGCGCCGCGATCAGGCCGCCCCGGGACGCGCCGGCGATCATGTTGGCCCGCGGGTCCAGGCCCGCCCCCAGCGTCGTGCGGGCCCACGGCAGCAGCTCGCCGGTCACGAAGTCGCGCATCGTTCCGTCCGGGGACAGGTCGTCGTCGCGCCGGGCGGTGTGGCTGGTGACGAAGAGCGCGACCAGCGGCGGGATCTCGCCCGCGGCGATCAGGTTGTCGAGCACGGTGGGGACGCGCTGGACCTTGCGGGCCGTCCAGCCGTCGAAGACGACCAGCACGGGCAGCCCGGCCGTCGGCGTGCCGGCCGGGCGGTACACGACCACCTGCCGGCCGAGCGGCGCCTCGGTCAGCACCCCAGTTGTCACGCCGGGGCGCGGGGCCAGCCACGGCTCGGAGGGCGCATCGGGCAGCGTCAGCGTCGACGCCCAGACGTCGCGGTCGCCGGGGTCGCCCGGGTCGCGTGGAAACAGCAGGCGGGCCGGGTTGAACGCGTCGATGTGGGTCCTGCCGTCGTGCGCCAGGCAGTACACCGTGCTCAGGTCGGACGGCAGCACACGGGTCGCGTACCAGAGGTCGTTGCCGCGCATGCGTTCGAGCGGCACGTCGAGCCCCCACCCCACGCGGGCGCTGCTCGCCGACCCCCGCCACAGGAACGTCACCAGCTGGGAGCCGTCGCGCCACGGCTCGATCAGCGGCGTGCCGTCAGCGGTCACGCGCTGCCACCACTCGTGCAGGCCGGCCGGGTCGTCCAGCAGCGCGGACATCTGCGGACTCTGCACGGCAACACTCCTCAGGGCGGCGGAGGGTGAGCGATCCGCCACCGAGAGTCCCAAGTGGATCTTGCTTAGTCAAGACGCATAGGCCGACAACCCGGTCAACAACGCGTTCAGGCCCTGTTTCGCGTCCGCGAACAACATCGCCGTACGCGGGTCCGAGTAGAGCTCGTTGTCGATGCCGGCGTACCCGTGCCCCAGCGACCGCTTGATCACGATGACGCTGCGTGCTTTGTCGACGTCGAGGATCGGCATGCCCGACACCGCGTTGCCGGGCCGCCGCGCCGCCGGGTTGGTCACGTCGTTCGCCCCGATCACCAGCGCCACGTCCGTCCGCGGGAACGCCGGGTTGCTCTCCTCCAGGTCCTGCAATTGCTCGTACGGGGCGTTCGCCTCGGCCAGCAGCACGTTCATGTGCCCGGGCATGCGCCCGGCGACCGGGTGGATCGCGTACGACACCTCCACCCCGTGCGCGGCCAGCGCCTGGGCCAGCGCCACCGCCTCGTGCTGCGCCTGGGCGGCGGCCAGACCGTACCCGGGCACGATGACCACCTTTCCCGCGTACGCCAGCTGGATCGCGGCGTCGTCGGCGGTGATTTCCCGTACGGCCGCCGAACCGCCCCCGGCCTCCACCGCGACGGCGTCGCCGGTGCCGTACCCGCCCGCGATGATCGCGCTGATCGGACGGTTCATCGCGTCGGCCATCAGCTTGGTCAGGATCGCGCCCGCCGCGCCGACCAGCGCGCCCGCGATGATCAGCGGCGTGCTGCCGAGCACGAACCCGGCCATCGCCACCGCCGTGCCCGTGCACGCGTTGAGCAGCGAGATCACCACCGGCATGTCGGCCCCGCCGATCGGCAACGTCAGCAGCACACCCGCGACCAGCGCCGCGCCCGCCGCCCCGACCAGCGCCGCCGTGCCCCCGTCGAACCCCACCACCAGCACCGCCATGACGGCCGCGACCGCTGCCAGCGCGATCGAGATCAACCGCCCGTACGGCACCACGATCGGGCGGCCCGGCACCCGCCCGGCCAGCTTGCCCGAGGCGATCAGGGACCCGCTGAACGTGAGCGCGCCGATCAGCACGTCGAGCACCCCGGTGACCTCGGCCTGGGTGGACGCCGGGTGGTCGCCCAGCGCGATCAGGGCCGCCGCGCCGCCGCCGACCGCGTTGAACAGGCTCACGAGCTGCGGCATCGCCGTCATCCGGACCACCCGCGCGGCGACCAGCCCCGCCACGGCGCCCGCCGCCGTGCCCAGGCCCAGCGCCCACGCCGCGTACGCGTTGATCTGCTGCCCCTCGATGAGGACCGCGAGCGTGACCAGGATCGCGACACCCATGCCGGCGGCGGAGACGAGGTTCCCGCGCCGGGCCGTCCTCGGCGCGTTCATCAGGTGCAGCCCGACCACGAAGGCCGTCGCGCAGGCCAGATAGATCAGGTGGACGACCGTGTCGAAGGCGCTCACGACCGGCTCCGGAACATCGCCAGCATCCGGTCGGTCACCAGGTAGCCCCCGGCGACGTTCATCGCCGCGAAGAAGGCAGCCACGGCGAGCAGCGCGTAACCCGCCGGGGTCGAGATCGTGGCGGCCAGCAGCATGACGCCGACCAGCACGACGCCGTGGATCGCGTTGGCCCCGGACATCAGCGGGGTGTGCAGGGTGGCCGGGACCTTGCTGATCACCTCGAAACCGACGAGCAGCCCGAGCGTGAACACGGTCAGATCGGCCAGCAGGAGCGGGCTCATCGGGTCTCCAGTTCGTTGAGTCGGGGGTGCACGACAGCGCCGTCGCGGCAGACCAGCACCGCCGCGAGGACCTCGTCGCTGCTCTCGCCGGGAAGCCGCCCCTCGGGCATCAGGCTGCTGATGAGGGCGACGACGTTTCTCGCGTACGCCGTGGACGCCGCCACCGGCACAGTGGCGGCCAGATTGGGCGCCCCGATCACCGTGACGCCGTGGTCGGTGACCGTCCGCGTGTCGGGGGCCGAACCCGCCACGTTGCCGCCGCCCAGGTCGAGCACCACCGAGCCCGGGCGCATGGCCCGCAACGCGTCCTCCGAGACCAGCAGGGGCGAGCGGCCGCCGGGCACCTTGGCCGTCGTGATCACCACGTCGAACCGGGGGACCGCCTGGGTCAGCGCGCGCAGCTGGGTCGCGGCCTCGTCCTCGTCCAGCGCCCGCGCATAGCCCCCGTCGCCGTCCTGAGTGGCGTCCATCGACAACACCGCGGCTCCCGTCGACGCGATGTCGGCGCGGGCCTGAGCCCGTACGTCGTATCCGGTCACCAACGCCCCGAGCCGCCGCGCCGTCGCGATCGCCTGCAGCCCGGCCACCCCGGCGCCCAGCACCAGCACCTGCGCCGGCCGGGTGGTGCCGGCCGCCGTGACCAGCATGGGGAAGAAGCCCCCGTACGCCTCGGCCGCGAGCAGCGCCGCCTTGTAACCGGCCACGTTGGCCTGTGAGGTCAGCGCGTCCATCGGCTGGGCCCGGCTGAGCGTACGGGGCAGCAGGTCGAGGCTGATCGCCGTGACACCCTGCTCAGCCAGCGTCTGGGCCAGCGCCGGATCGCCGAGCGGGTCGAGCAGCCCGATCAGCACCCGGCCCGCGGGCAGGGCGGCCACGTCGTCCGGCGGCCGCACCACCAGCAGCACGTCGCTCTCGCCGTACACCTGCTGCCGGCCCCCGATGTCGGCGCCGGCCGCGGCGTAGTCGGGGTCGCTGAACCAGGCGTGGCGTCCCGCGCCCGTCTCGACCAGGACTCGCACGCCTGTACGGCGCAGCCGGGTCACGCCGTCGGGTGTGATGGCCACCCGCCGTTCGCGCCCGGCGGTCTCGCGCAACACACCCACCGTCGTCATCGACATATCGAAGGCCTATCACTTCGCGCTCGGCCCGGCCACCCTGCTGTGCCCGGTAGGGTCTCGGGCATGGCGCAGCGAGTGGGAGACGGTGTGTGGCAGTTGCAGGGCGAGACGGTCACCCTCCCGGTGGAGATAACGTCGGCCCGCCTGACCTCGGCGGTGTTCACCACGCCGCCGGCCGAGGCCCGCAACGTCCTCGAGGGGACGCCGCTGCGCCCGTTCACCCTGTTCGGCCGCGCGTTCGGCCTGCTCATGTGCGTCCACTACGACGAGTGGGCGCTCAAGTCGTACGACGAGGTCGGCGTCGCCGTGTTCGTGCGCGGCCCCGAGGGCCCGCCCGGCCTGCACTTCGTCGACCTCCCGGTGACCGGCGTGTTCACCCGCGAGGCCGGGCAGGACTTCTGGGCCCTGCCGAAGTGGCTGATGGACGCCGACCTGCGCTTTTCCAAGATGGAAACCGACGTGGTCGTCCGCGACCGCGCAGACGAGGTGATGCGCGCCTCATTCCGGCACGGCCGGTTCCGCCTCCCGTTCGGCGTGCGCGCCACGCTGCCCGCCTGGGCGTACCTGGAGCACGGCGCCCAAGCCCGTACGCTCCTGCGCGGCTCCGTGCCGATGCAGCTCACCGGCGTACGCCTCGGGCGTGGGGCCTTCCGCGTGGGCCTGGGCGTCCACCCGATGGCGGCGCGGATGCGGGCGCTCGGCATGGGTTCCCGGCCGTTGCTGACCGTGCACGCCGAACGCCTGCGCGGCCCGCTGGGCAAGTTCCACCCCGTACGCCGCGCTCTCCAGCCCCATCCCGAAAGCGCCTAGCCCTCACCCGGACGCGCGGGAACTCGACGGGCTACGCGCGAAGCTGCGGACCGCCGATGTGGTGCCGGCCAAAGGCCCGGGTGCTGACGCCCCTGCCGCACGACGCGGATGCCCGCCGCTACGGAAGCCGGCTGTCGGTGCGTGACTGCCCCACGCGGCACGACGCGGATGCCCGCCGCTACGGAAGCCGGCTGTCGATGCGTGACTGCCCCACGGCAACGACCGCCCGGCTGGTCTCGCCTCCTTCCTTCCCCACTAACCTAGCCTCCTAGGATGCCTAGCGGCTGTGCGGTGGGGCGCGAACGAGTCGGTTCACCGATCGCTGAGCGCCCTGCGCGCCGGCGTTCATGCCGCCGACGTCGACCGGGCGCCGCCGACGTCGACCGGGCCGCCGGCGACAAGACTCACCAGTCACATCAGTCGCTGATGTGGGGAACGGGCGCTCAGCAACGATCTCGGCTGTTTAGCGTGAATGCAGCAGTTTCTTTTCGGAACCGTGCCTCGGTGCCGATCTGTGTCTTGCGCATCACAACAGGAGAGGCATAGGGCATGGGACTGGTAGGAGCGTTCGACAACCGCTCGCTGCGGACGAAGATCGGGACGGCTGTCCTGGTGGGCACCCTCAGCGGTGTGATCGTGGGCGGGGTGTCCTTGGCAACCTTGCGGAGCCAGAACACCGACACCGCAGCGGCGCAGCGCAAGACCGTTGTGCTGGAGTCGGCGGCCGGTCAGTTCGCCAAGAACATCGAGGCGTTCAGCGGCAACAACTCGGGCCTGAAGCTTTACCCGACCCTGGCCGAGGGCATCCGCAAGAACATGGAGGGCAACCGGGCCGCCGTCGCTCAGGCGCTCGACCAGCTCGAATCGGCCTTCGCCGGGGACGCCGAGGGCAGCGCGGCCACCGCCAAGGCCCGTACGGACTGGGCCGCCTACCTGGACTTCCTCGGCTCCGACTTCACCAAGGCGACTCCCGCCCAGCTGGCCGAGGCTGCCGAAACTTACGGGCGGCTCTACGGCGCGTTGAACGCCGACCAGGATGCGCTGCTGGGCCGGGCCCAAGCGTTGGCCGAGGAGTCCATCGCGAACAGCGAGGAGCAGACCACCACCGCCACCTGGATCGTCGCCGGTCTGCTGGCCGCGGGTGTGCTGGTCAGCCTGTTGCTCGGGTTCCGGGTTGCGAGCCGGGTGCGCAGCAGTGTCCGGGAGGTGGCCCGGGTCGCCGAGGGGCTGGCCGACGGAGATCTGACCAGGACGACCGGGATCACCGGTGAGGACGAGGTGGCCCGGATGGCCGCGTCCCTGGACCAGGCCGTGGGCCGGTTGCGTGAGGACGTCGTGACGCTGGCCGGCAACGCGAGCACCCTGCACGCCGCGTCGGGGCAGCTCAGCGCGGTTTCGGGCGAGGTGGACGCGGCCGCGTCGGAGGCGTCGTCGCAGGCGGGGACGGTGGCCGCCGCGGCCGACGCGGTGTCGAACAACCTGCAGGTCGTGTCGTCGGGCTCGCAGGAGATGGGCTCGGCGATCCGTGACATCAGCGTCTCGACCACCGAGGCGTCCGAGGTGGCGGTGCAGGCCGTCGATGTCGCCTCGGCCACGAACGCGATCGTGGCGCGGCTGGGTGACTCGTCCAGCGAGATCGCGTCGGTGGTCAAGACGATCACCGCGATCGCCGAGCAGACGAACCTGCTGGCGTTGAACGCGACGATCGAGGCGGCGCGGGCCGGTGAGTCGGGCAAGGGCTTCGCGGTCGTGGCCGGCGAGGTCAAGGACCTGGCGCAGGAGACGGCCAAGGCCACCGAGGACATTTCGCAGCGGGTGCAGGCGATCCAGGGCGACACCGGCAACGCGGTGACGGCGATTGCGGAGATCTCGGCGATCATCGAGCGGATCAACGGCATCCAGATGACGATCGCCTCGGCCGTCGAGGAGCAGACCGCGACCACGCAGGAGATGAACCGCACGCTGAGTGAGGCGGCGGCCGGCGCCGGCGACATCGCGGCCACGATCGGCAGTGTCTCCGAGGCCACCCAGCGTACGACGGCGTCGGTCGGGGAGACCCGGCACGCGGCGGAGGACCTGGCCATGACGGCGAGCCAGCTGCAGACGCTGGTCTCCCGCTTCCGTTACTGATCGGCGGTGTGACTGCCGGCGGCCCGTACGGGGTCGCCGGCAGCTCAGTGCTCGAACGCGTGCGCCATTTCGGCCTGCTCCTCGAGCACCTCGACGATGCGGGCCTGCACGGAGTCGAGCTGGGCGATGGTCTCGCTGGTGGTGCGGATCCCGCCGGCCACCGACTCGGCGCTCGACTGCAGCGCGGCGATCTGCTCGGAGACCTTCTTGGTGGCGTCCGCGGTTTCCCGGGCCAGTTCCTTGACCTCGCCCGCGACGACCGCGAAACCCTTGCCGATCTCACCGGCCCGGGCCGCTTCGATGGTGGCGTTCAGCGCCAGCAGGTTGGTCTGGTCGGCGATCGACGAGATGATCTGGATGACGTCGCCGATCGCGGCCGAGGCGTCGTTGAGTGAGGCTACGTCGCCGGTCATGTCGGAGGCGCGGCTGACCGCCTCGTCGGCCACATGGCTGGCGTCGGCCGTGGCGGTGCGCAGCCGCGAGACGGTGTCGAGCAGCGCGCGGGCGTTCTCGGCGGCGGTCTCGGCCCCGCGCACGACGTCGAGGCGCTGCGACACGAGCTGCTGGACGTTGCGCAGCGCGTCCATCCGGGAGTCGGACAGGTCGACGTATTCGGTGGTGAAGAAGTCCATCGTGCCGATGATGCGGTCTCCGCTGGAGACGGGGAAACAGACACCCGACCGTACGCCCGCGCGTTGCGCCGCCGGGGCGCGGACGCAGTCGGTGAGCTGGCCGATGTCGCGGACGAAGACCAGGTCGCGGGCCCGCCAGGCGCGTCCGGACAGGCCCACGCCCTCGGCGAAGGTGGCGGCCAGGGTGACCTTTTTGAACTCCTCGCCCGCGGTGCCGGACTCGACGGCGAACTTCAGCACGTTCTCGTCCTCGTCGATCTGCCAGAACGACCCGTACGCCCAGTGGAAGGCGGTCCGTACGGCGTCGAGCGCGGCCCGGGCGGCGAGCTTGGAGTCCGTGGTGTTCCCGAGGGCGGCGACGACTTTGGTGACGGCGAGCCGGTCGTCGGCCACCTGCTGGGTGTAGAACCGGGTGAGGGCGGCCACCCGGGCCTGCTCGGCGACCCGGGCGATGGCCCCCCACTTGCTGATCAGGGCGGCGTCGGGGGCGGTGGCGGCGGTCGTGTAGTACTCCATGACCGCGTTCACGCGGTTGGCGTTGGTGATGGGGACGGCGACCCCCGCTTTTGCCCCGGCCCGGACGGCTGCGGCGAGCCGGGTGTCGTTGCCGGCGCCGGCCTGGTCCGCGTACGCCGCGTGGCCGGTGCGGATCGCCTGCTGCACCAGGCTGGGCGGGGTGCCGGTGAGCGCCTGGACCAGACGGCCGACCTCGTACTCGAGGCGGGGCGCGCCGTGGTCGACGATCCACACGGCCACGTACTCGAGGTCGTAGAACTCCAGGTTGGTGGAGGCGTAGATGCGCCAGCTGCTGGCCTCGTCGGTGACGGACTCGAGGTTGTCGACCAGCACCTCGAGCGCCTCGACGTCACGCGGCGGGGTGCGCTGCACCGCGGGCTCGGTTTGCGCCCGGCTTCCGAACAGACCCATGACGACAGGCTACGGAGCGCCGCTCCGGTTCACGGCCGTATCGCGAAACGACCCGGCCGATCGACGGGAACCGATGCGTGGGGGTCAGGACGTGAGCTCGGTCAGCGCCGCCGTGAAGATCTCGTGGTGGCGGTCGACATCGGCGGTGGTTGTCCCGGGGGCCATCAGCGCCATGTTGTGGAACGGGGTGAGCAGCACCCCGCGGTTGGCCAGGTAGGTGTGCAGGAAGTCCTCGAGCTCGGCGTCCGCGGCGGCGGCCGACTCCGTGCCGGTGCGCGGGGCGGGGTCGGCGAACCGGTACTCGACGCGCGCGCCCAGGCGGCTGACCGACCACGGCAACCCGTACGAGCCGATGATCTTGCGGAGGCCGGTCTCGAACGCCGTGGCCGTGGCGATCATGTCCGCGAACGCCGCCTCGGTGAGCACCTGTTCCAGGCAGGCGCGCGCGGCCGCCATCGACACCGGGTTGCCCGCCAGGGTGCCGCCGACGCCGCCCATGTCGACCAGGTCGAGGTCCGTACGGGCGAGCAGCGTGGCGGCCAGGGACTCGCTGAGCCCGTACGCGCCGATGGGAATGCCCCCGGCGATCGCCTTGCCGATGGTGAGCACGTCGGGTTCCAGGCCCCACGCCGCGGTGGCGCCGCCCGGCCCGGCCGAGAACGTGTGGGTCTCGTCGTTGATCAGGTAGGTGCCGTGTGCGCGGGTCAGCTCGCGCACGCCGGCCAGGTAGCCAGGCTCGGGCAGCACGATGCCGATGTTGGTGAGCGCCGGCTCCATCAGCACCGCCGCGACATCGCCGTGCGCCAGCTCGCGTTCCAGGCCCTCGAGGTCGTTGAACTCGGCGACCCGGCTGGTCGTGGTGACGTCGGTGGGCGCGCCGACGTTGCCCTCGCGGCTCTGCCCGCGCCCGTCCGGGCCGGCGACGATCAGCGACTCGTCGACCGAGCCGTGGTAGCAGTAGCTGTTGACCAGGATCTTCGGGCGTCCGGTGACGGCGCGCAGCAGGCGGATGGCCCACCGGTTGGCGTCGGTGGCGGTCAGGGCGAAGCTCCAGTACGGCAGTCCGAAGCGCCGGGCCAGTTCGGCGCCGACCGCGGCCGCGTCCTCGGTGGGCAGCATGGTGGTGGCGCCGCCGAGCTCGCCCAGCCGCCGGGTGACCGCCTCGACAACGGGCGCGGGGGAGTGCCCGGCCATCGCGCCGGTGTCGCCGAGGCAGAAGTCGATGTACTCGTGGCCGTCGACATCGGTGATCCGGTTGCCACGGGCGTTGCGCAGATAGATCGGGAAGCCGGCGGCGGTCTTGTTCATCCACGTCATCGGCACCCGGCCGAACAGGTTGCCGGCGCGCTGGTAGGCGGCCGCCGACCGGGGCCGCCGCTCGGCGAACGTGGCCCGCTCGCGTGTGGCGAGGGCGGCGAGTCGGGCGCGGTCAACTCCGGAATCCGTCGGCATGGCGGCACGCTACCAACAATTCCCGCCCGTACGGGAGACCCCGCCACCGAATCCGCAGCAGCCTACGACGCCGGGGTCTGGTCGCCGAAGGCCGTGAAGAACTTGTCGCGGAAGTCGCTCATCGGCCACACCGGCGTGTCGGCGCCCGGGCGCAGGCCCTCGGCCCAGCCCCAGCTCGTGATCCGGTCGAGCACCTTCGGGTCCTTGGCGAGCACGGTGATCGGCACGTCGTGGCTGGCGCCGGCGCCGGACGCGATCGGGGAGGGCTGGTGATCGCCGAGGAAGACCATGACCAGGTTGTCGTCGCCGTACAGCTTGATCCAGTTGATCAGCGCGGTCAGCGAGTAGACGATCGACTTGCCGTACTCGGCGCGGACCTTCTTGGGCTCGGCCCACAGCGCCTTCGGTTTCTGGCCGGCCTCCACCATGCTCGTGTAGATCGAGCCGTCACCGACCTGGTTCCAGTCGGGAAGGTATTCGGGGATCGGCGCCCACGGGGTGTGGCTGGAGACCAGCGGCAGCTCGATCATCAGCGGGCCGCGGCCGGGTTTCTTGTACTCGATGG
Organism: Paractinoplanes brasiliensis; assembly: GCF_004362215.1. NCBI lineage: Bacteria > Bacillati > Actinomycetota > Actinomycetes > Micromonosporales > Micromonosporaceae > Paractinoplanes > Paractinoplanes brasiliensis. The sequence continues at coordinate 918,649 of NZ_SNWR01000002.1, forward strand.
TGTTGAGCTGCTTCAACGTGTACTGGTCGGGCATCGGCGACCAGCTGAACTTGGGGCCCTGATAGCCGAGGTTGCGCGAGTCCCACACCGCGTCGTACCCGTAGAAGTTGCCCTCGGGCCAGGCCCGGGTCGCGCCCGGCATCACGCTGACGGTCCGGTAGTTGTTGTTCTTGAAAGCCCGGGTCAGGGTGAGCCGGTCGCTGGAGACGAGGTTGCGGTACCGCTGCTCGTTGTTGATCCACAGGCCGGACTCGAAGGTGGCGTGGGCCAGCCAGCTGCCGCCGCCGAAGGTGGGTGAGGTGAGCCAGCCGCTGCGCGCGGCGAACCCGGCCTCGGCCAGTTCGGCGGCGCCCCCGTCGAGCACCGGGCGGGTGAGCGGGGAGAGCGCGACGCCCTCGACGGCGCTGCGCCCGTAGCTCTCGATGAACGTGAAGACGACGTCCTTGCCCTTGAGCGCGGTCAGCATGTCGGCCGGCGGGACCGCCTTGAACGCGTCCTGCTGCACCTCCTTGCGGAAGGTGGCCCCGTCGCGCAGGCCGGCGCGGGCCTGGTGGGCGCGGTCCCAGGCGTAGGTGGCGGTGCTGCGCGCGGCCACCGGCACGGCGCCCGTGAGCGAGACGCCCAGCGAGAACGTGAGGCCCCAGGCCACGGCCAGGCCGCCCGCGGTGACCGCCGAGCGCCTGCGGTGCCGCGCCACCAGTTCGCCCACCCGCAGCACCGACCAGCTGGTTACGCCCAGGATGGCGACGACCAGCAGCAGGATCGCGGCGACGGCGACGATGGAGGCCGGACGGCCGTACGAGTCGACGGCGAAGCTGAACGCGTCGTCGAACAGCACCCAGTCGAGCACCGGGTCGAACGGCCGGTTGAGCTCGGCGAAGAAGCCCATGTCGAGGCACTTCTCGATGACCAGCAGGCCGATGAGCGTGCCGGCGACGACGGCGAAGACCTTTCGGGCCCGCGCCGGCAGGACGGCGAGCAGCCCCACGACCACCGCGCCCTCCACCGGAATACGGGCGAACCCGACCGGGGTCAGGCGGGACAACACGTTGGGGAAGACCAGCGCCGCGAAGAGCAGAACCGCTGCGGTGACGGTCAGCGCGAGCTGGATCCTCGGCCGTCGGAGGAAGCGGGCGATGCGGGCGCGGCGGTTCTCGACGACTGGCGGGTCGTCCGTGGTCTCTGGCACGCCAGGGGGAACGGATGGAGCGGGGCTGTCGGTTCAGCGATACGCGAAAGTCACTTCGACCCGGTACCAAAGACTCTATAGATGACATCGGGGTACCCATAGCTTCGATGGCAACGACCGGACTCTGGAGGGACAAGCGAGTGACCACGGCTGTCTCCGATCTGCTTCCCACGCTCGACGATGCTGACCTCAACCGGGTCGACGCCTGGTGGCGGGCCGCGAACTACCTGACCATCGGTCAGATCTACCTGCAGGCCAACCCGCTGCTGCGCGAACCGCTGAAGGCCGAGCACATCAAGCCCCGGCTGCTCGGTCACTGGGGCACCAGCCCCGGCCTGTCGTTCGTCTACGCCCACGTGTCCCGGCTGATCCGGCACACCGGCCAGCAGGCGATCTATCTGACCGGCCCCGGCCACGGCGGTCCCGCGCTGGTCGCTGCCGGCTACCTGGAGGGCACCTATTCCGAGGTCTATCCCGACGTCACCCTCGACGAGCCGGGCCTGCGCAAGCTGTTCCGCCAGTTCTCCAGCCCGGGCGGCATCCCCAGCCACGTGTCGGTGACCACGCCCGGCTCGATCCACGAGGGCGGCGAGCTGGGCTACGTGCTGGTGCACGCGTTCGGCGCGGTCATGGACAACCCCGACCTGCTGGCGATCGCGGTGGTCGGCGACGGCGAGGCCGAGACCGGTCCGCTGGAGGGCTCGTGGAAGGGCGTTTCCTTCCTCAATCCGGTGCACGACGGCGCTGTCCTGCCGATCCTGCACCTCAACGGCGCGAAGATCTCCGGGCCCACGGTGCTCGGCCGTAAGGACCCGGCCGAGGTGCGCGCGCTGCTCAGCGGCCACGGCTACGAGGTGATCGAGGTCGAGGGCGACGACCTGCCCGGCATGCACCACCGGTTCGCGGCCGCGCTGGGCGAGGCGTGGGCACGCATCCGCGCGATCCAGCAGTCGGCGCGCGAGGGGGAGTGGGACGGCGCCCGCCCGACGTGGCCGCTCATCGTGCTGCGCACCCCGAAAGGCTGGACGGGTCCCGACGAGGTCGACGGGGTGCAGGTCACCGGCACGTGGCGGTCGCACCAGGTGCCGCTGTCCGGCGTGCGCGACAATCCCGGGCATCTCGCGCTGCTCGAGCAGTGGCTGAAGTCGTACCGGCCGGACGAGCTCTTCGATGCCGACGGCGCTCCGGTGGCGCTGCTGCGCGAGCAGGACCCCGAGGGTGATCTGCGGATGAGCGCCAACCCGAATGCGAACGGCGGCGTGCTGACCCGTGAGCTGGACATGCCGGACTTCCGCGATTACGCGGTCGAGGTGAAGCTGCCGGCTACCGGGCGGGCGGAGTCGACGCGTCGGCTCGGGGAGATGATGCGTGACATCTATGCCCGTAATGAGGATCGGTTCCGGTTGTTCTGTCCGGACGAGACGAACAGTAACCGGCTCGGTGCGGTGTTCGAGGTGTCTGATCGTGCCTTCATGGAGAAGGTGTACGACGGTGATGTGGCGCTGAGCCGTGACGGCCGGGTGATGGAGGTGCTCAGTGAGCACAACTGTCATGGTTGGTTGGAGGGGTACAACCTGACCGGCCGGCATGGCATGTTCGCTACCTATGAGGCGTTCGCGATGGTCAGTGCGTCGCAGACGGTGCAGCACGGTAAGTGGTTGCAGGAGGCGAAGAATCTGCCGTGGCGGGCGAAGGTGCCGAGTTTCAATGTGTTGCTCACCTCGACGGCGTGGCGTAATGATCACAACGGTTTCAGTCATCAGGGTCCCGGGTTGATTCAGAATGTGCTGACCCAGCGTGGGGACGTCTCGCGGGTGTATTTGCCGCCGGACGCGAACTGCCTGTTGTCGGTGGCCGACCATTGTTTCCGGTCGCGGTCCTACATCAACTTGATCGTGATCGACAAGCAGCCGCAGTTGCAGTATCTGGGCATGGACGAGGCGATCGAGCATTGCACCCGTGGTGCCGGGATCTGGGACTGGGCCGGTACTGACGACGGCGCCAGTGACCCGGATATCGTGCTGGCCTGTGCCGGGGATGTGGTCACGATGGAGACGGTCGCGGCGGCGCAGATCTTGCGGGACCGGTTGCCCGGTTTCAAGGTCCGGGTGGTCAACGTTGTCGATTTGATGACGTTGCCGCGTCCCAAGGATCACCCGCACGGTATGAGCGAGACCCAGTTCACCGAGTTGTTCACCGACACCGTCGATGTGGTGTTCGCGTTCCATGGTTATCCGGGTGCGATTCACCAGCTGGTGCACGGGCGGCCGGACGCTGACCGGTTCCGGGTGCGGGGTTTCATCGAGCAGGGCACCACGACGACCCCGTTCGACATGACGGTGCGGAACAAGGCGTCGCGTTACCACCTGGTGATGGACGCGATCAACAACGCTCACCGCCTGCCCCGCGGCGCGGCCGACCTCAAGGCCTGGTGCGAGGCGCAGCTGCGGCGTCACGAGGCCTACGTCGTGGAGCACCTGGAGGACATGCCCGAGGTCCGCGACTGGTCGCTGGGGGACTGGGCCACCTCGTAACAACTGAGCCGGTGGCGTGCCTCAGCTCGCCGGGGTGTCCTCGAGCAGGACCCCGTCGAGGTGCGCCACCTGCAACACCATCAGGACCATCGCCGTCGGCTCGCGCAGCGTGAAGGTGGCGCCGCGGGCCGCGGCCGCCTTGCGCGCGGCCACCAGCACCCCGATGCCGCTGGAGTCGAGGAACGTCACCGACCGCATGTCCACGTCGATGTGCTCGGCCTCGCCACTGTCCACAATGCTGCGCAGCACCTCACGCAGCACGTCGACGGTCTCGAGGCTGATGTCGCCCTCGGGCGCCACCGTGATTCGGCCGCCGTGGCGTTCGAGCCGGTACTCCAACGACATGCTCACTCCGGTCGCTCAGCTGCGGATGGGGACCGCCGCATTACCCTGCCCCCGAGTCGATCAAACGTGACTCCCGGCTTCATTCACCCGGTCGTGCTCAAGCCGAAACGGGTTCGCCGCTGGTGGTGATCGCGGCCGTCAGCTCGAAGTCGGGCTCCGCGACCGGCCGCCCGTAATGGTAGCCCTGCAGCAGCCGGTAGCCCAGCCGGTGCAACGCCGCGGCCTGCTCCGCCGTCTCGACCCCCTCGGCCACCGCCGACAGGCCCAGGCCGGAGCTGACCTGCAGCAGCGCCTCGGCGATGACCGTGTGCCGGCCGGCCTCGGTCACGTTGTCGACGAACGACTTGTCCACCTTGAGGATGTCCACCGGCACTGTCTGCAGCAGACCCAGCGACGAATGCCCGGTCCCGAAGTCGTCGAGCGCGATCCGCACCCCCAGGGCCCGCAGCTCGTGCAGCGCGATGACGGCCTGACCGCCCTCGAACACCGCCGTCTCGGTCACCTCGATGGCCAGGCACGACGCGGGCAGTCCGCTGCCGGACAGGGCCGCCGCCACCGTCGCGGCGAAATGCGGCCGGGCCAGCTGCCGGGCCGACACGTTCACACTGACCCTGTCCGGGGCGCGTTCGCCCAGGGTGACGCGCCACCCGGCCAGCTTGTGGCAGGCGGTCCGCAGGATCCACTCGCCCAGCTCGACGATCAGGCCGTTGCGCTCGGCGACCGGGATGAAAGCGATCGGGCTGACCAGGCCACGGGTCGGGTGCTCCCACCGTACGAGGGCCTCGACGGCGGCGACCCGCCCGGACGGCAGCTCGACGATCGGCTGGTAGACGACCCGGAACTGCTCGTTGTCGAGCCCCGTGCGGATCTCCGCGCCCAGCCGTACGAACTCTCCGGCGCGTTCGTCCAGCGCGGGCGTCCACCGCCGTACGGGCTCACCGGTCTGCTTCGCGGCGTACATCGCCGACTCGGCCTGCCGCATCAACTCCACCGGGGTGATGCCGGACCCGCCGGCCAGGCCGATCGCCACGCCGACGTACAGCTCGTGACCGCCGACCGCCACCGGGGCGCTCAGCGAGGTGACCAGCTTCGACGCGATCGTGCCGGCCTCGTCGTCGCCGGCGTCGGCGAGCAGCACGGCGAACTCGTCACCGCCGAGCCGCGCGACCACCGAAGGCTCCGGCGCCACCGCGCGGACCCGCCCGGCCAGCAACCCGAGCACCCGGTCGCCGATCGGACGGCCCAGCTCGTCGTTGACGTTCTTGAAACCGTTCAGGCCCAGCAGCAGCATCTGCGGGCGGCCGCCGTCCAGCGCGTCGGCCAGCGCGACCTCGAACCGGCGGCGGCTGGCCAGCCCGGTGAGCGCGTCGTTCATGGTGGTCCGGGTCAGCGCGGCCGACTGCCGGCGCACCTCGAACACGAAACCGGACATCCGCGCGATGACCAGCACGATCAGCGCGGCGGCCCCGATCGCGACCGACCAGCGGCCGACCCGGTCGGCGCCGATGTTCGGCACGAGCAGCAGGGCTGGCGCCAGCAGGGAGCAGAACCCGAACAGCAGGAGGCGTCCGCGGCCGACCTCGGCCGGCACCCGGCCCGGGGCCGGCGCCGCAGCCATCGACGGGTGCAGGGCGGCGACACCCCAGAGCACGTACGAGAGCAGGAAGATCGGGTCGGTCGGGTGGGTGCTCGCCTCGGAGTAGAGCGGGATCAGCGAGAAGGCAGTGTCCGCGGCGAGCATCAGCGTCGTGCCCAGCACCAGCAGGTGAACGCTCGCGGTGCGCGCGCCGCCGCTGGTGAACAGCCGGGCCAGCAACGCCAGCAGCAGCACGTCGGCCACCGGGTAGGCGATCGTCACGACGTGCTCGACCAGCGTCTGACCCGAGTCCGCCGCCACCGGGCGCAAAACGAAGATCCAGAAAACCAGCGCCAGGGCGGTCGCGACGATGGCCCCGTCGATCAGGTCGCCCAGCCGGCTGCTGCGCTGGCGCACCAGCAGCAGCAGGGCCACCACGAACATCGGGTACGAGGCCAGGTAGAACACGTCGGCCAGCGACGGGTACGGCGACAGGTCCAGGACGTTCTCGTAGATCACCCACGTCACGTCGCCGAGCACGAAACTCGTCTGCCCGGCCGCGAACCAGCGCCACATCGCCGGGCGGGCGGGCCGGTGCACGCGCAGGCCGAGGACGATCGCCACCACGCTCACGGCGCCGATGACGTCGTACAGGATGCTCCCGGTGATGCTGCCGACGGGCAGCACGTATTGCCCCGCGGTCGCCGCCACGCCGACCACGAGCCACCAGATCCACAGCTGTCCTCGGCTCACGTCCGGTCATCGGGACCAGAGGCAGGCAACTGAGCGACTGTCATGGACTTCACAAGATCCGGTGCAGTAGCCTCCGATGGCCGTTGATCCAGAAGGGTGGATGCAGGTGCCCCAGGCCGTTCTCCGCCGGTTCACGCGTCCCGTCTATCAGGCGGGCGCGGTCGTCGCGCTCGTCGCCACCACGCAGTCCGTGCTCGTGCCCGCGATCGGCGGCCCGGCATGGGTGTGGGCGACCGTGCCGGTGGCAGCCACGGCCGCCGTCGTCCTGGCGGTCAAATCCATCCCGTACGAGCATGTGAAGTTCCCCCGCTGACCACCCGGTACTGACACGAGCCGAGAGCTGGCCTCACGGCGTACGGGAATGCCAGCGCCCGGTCGTGTGGGCCTGAACGAGATCCAGGTCGGGGGTGCGGCCCAGGCCAGGGTCCGTCGACACCTCGACCAGGCCGCCGGCGCTGACGATCGGCGCCGTGATGTCGCGTGCGTAGTACTTGTCGGAACCGGACACGTCGGACGGCAGGGTGAAGCCGGGCAGGGCGCTCAGGGCCACGTTCGCGGCGCGGCCGATGCCGAACTCGTGCATGCCGCCGCACCAGACCGGCATGCCGTGCTCGGCGGCGAGGTCGTGGGCTCGTACGGCTGCTGTCAGGCCCGCCATCCGGGACACCTTGATGTTCAGGACGCGGCCCGCGCCCAGCCGCAGGGCGGTCAGCAGGTCGTCGGCCTCCTCGACCGACTCGTCCAGGCAGATCGGCGTGCCGAGCCGGGCCTGCAGGTCGGCGTGGTCGGTGAGGGCGCGGGGAGCGTACGGCTGCTCGATCATCAGGAGGCCGAAAGCGTCCAGCTTCCTCATGACCGGCTCGTCGGCGACGGTGTAGGCGCCGTTCGCGTCGACGTGCAGGGGCACCTCGGGGAACGCCGACCGCACCGCCCGTACGGGCTCGACGTCCCAGCCGGGGGCGATCTTCAGCTTGATGCGGCGGTAACCCTCGGCTACCCGCGGCCCGACCTGGGCCAGCAGGTCGTCGATGGTGGGCTCGATGCCCAGCGACACGCCCGCCTCGACGGTGGCCCGGGTGCCGCCGAGCGCCCTGGCCAGGGGGACGCCGCGCGCGGACGACCACAACGACCAGGCCGCCACGTCGAAACCGGCCCGGGCGAAATGGTTGCCGCGGACCTTGGCCAGGGCGGCGGCGAGCGTGGCCGGATGATCCCAGTCGGTGCGCAGCACGATCGGGGCGAGGTGATCACGGGCGACGGCCCAGCAGCTCTCGACGGTCTCGGCCGAATAGAACGGACCGCTCGGGGAGGCGATCTCGCCCCAGCCCACGGAGCCGTCGGTGGCGGTCAGCGCGACCAGGATGTGTTCCAGCGACCGCTTGGCGTGCGAGCTCGTGGTGAACTCGTGCACCAGATCCAGGCGTACGCGGAAGAGCTCGATGTCTTGGACGCGGGTCATGACGGCTCCATGTAGAGGCCCAGTTCGGCGGCCAGGGCGTCGCGTTCGTGCAGGCGGCGGCCGGCGCCCTTGGAACTGGCGATGGTGAGCGTGGCCAGCAGGTGCAGCGCGAGCACGACCGAGGTGGGTGAGCTGGCGTACGAGGCTGTCTCGGTGCCGATGACGATGCGGGTCGACGCCGCGGCGGTCAGCGGCGCGTCCTCCGAGTCGGTGATCAGCACCAGGTCGCCGCCGCGGGCCACGTACGCCTCGGCCACCGCCACCGTGTCCCGGCGGTAACGCGACATCAGGATCGCCACCAGCAGATCTCCCTGCCGGATGTCGCCGAGGACGTCGAGCGGCCGCAGGTTGGCCCCGTCGACGAGGTGCACCCCGGACAGGCCGGCGCTGAGGTCGGCGCCGAGCATCGACGCGTACGCCAGCGACTTGCCGTTGCCGAGCAGGTAGCGTCGCCGCGCCGACACCATCCGGGCGGCGGCCTGCTCGATGGCGTCGTGTTCGGCCGCCCACGCGAGGGCCTTGTCGAACGCGACCCGCTGCTGATCGAGCACGCGCTGCTTGAGGACCTGGGCCGAGCGCCGCTGCACGTTGCGGTCGAACCGTTCGGCGGGGCTGGTGGTCATTTCGCCGGCCTCGCGAACACGTAGACGGCCTGGCCGGCTCGTCTTTCCACGTCGACGAGGACGGCGCCGGCCTCGAAACGGGCCGTCAGCGCATCCCGCAGCCGGGCGCGTTCGGCCGGCGTGGGCGCGGCGTGATGCTGATCAGCAGTGGCGGTGGGGGAATCCTCATCCGCGGGACTGCGGCGTTCCGCGGGGGTGTGGAGATCCCAGGACACCAGGAGCCGATCCGAGGAGCCGTCGTCGTAGTAGTCAGGCAGGAACCGGATGGCCGTGGCGCCCAGCACCGCGAGATTGAAGTGGGCGTTGCGTAACGCGTACGGGTCGAAGGTCCACCGCATCGTGCGGGCGCCGGTCGCTCGGGCCGCCTGTGCCTGGGCGAACTTCAGCCGGCGCCCGATCCCCAGCCCCTGAGCCCGGCGCGCGACGACCGCGGCCTGCGAATAGTGGTAGATCTCGCCGCCGTCGACCGCCGTGAAGCCGTAGCAGAACCCGACCATCGCCTCCCCGTCGAACGCGCCGATCACCGACCCCGAGTTCTCGTGCAGCGCCGCCAGCAGGCGGGGGCTGATGCCGAACTCGGGCTCGGTGTAACCGAAGACGGCACGGTAGAGCGCGGACGCCGCCGACCACTCGCCGAGCCCGGCCAGGTCGCGCACTTCGATCGCCACATCCACCCCCGAGATACGTTCCGTATCATCGCCGATATACCCGCGTTGACAACGTACGGCATCGAACTTAGCGTTCGTATATGTCGCTCGACAAGCTCCGTCACTACACCGGCCTGGAGTCGCCGACCGGGGACACCCGAGCGCTCGCGGCCCTGGCCGAGGTGCTCGAGGCGGACGCGTCCGAGGCCGGGTTCGCGACCACGCGGGAACTCGATCACCTGCTCTGGACCCTGCCCGCGCGCGGTGTCACCGGCGGTGAGCTGCTGCTGCTCAGCCATTACGACACCGTCTGGCCGGTCGGCACGCTGGCGTCGATGCCGTGGTCGGTCGACGGCGACACCGTGCGCGGCCCCGGCGTCTACGACACCAAATCGGGCCTGGTCGCGCTGCTGGCCGCCGTCACCCGTCTGCGGGCCTCCGATCAAGACCATCCCGAGGTACGGGTCATCGTGGTCGCCGACGAGGAAATCGGCTCGCCCACCGCGGGTGACCTGGTGCGCGCCGAGGCCGCCCGGGCCGCCGCCGTGCTCGGCATGGAACCCCCGCACCCGGGCGGCGACCTGAAGACCGGCCGTCGCGGCAGCACACGCGCCCGCATCGAGGTCACCGGCATCGAGGCGCACGCCGCGCTCGACCCGGACGCCGGGGTCAACGCCATCGACGAGCTGGTCGACCAGCTGGTGCGGGTGCGGGCGCTCGTCGCGGACCGGCCGGTGCTGTGCAACGCGGGCACGATCAGCGGCGGCGGGCGCACCAACGTGGTCGCCGGGCGCGCCCACGCCGACCTGGGGCTGCGGTTCGTGGCACCCGGCGACGAGAGCGCTGTGCTGGGTGCGTTGCAGAGGCTTTCCCCCGTACGGGAAAGGGCTGGTCTTCAAACGACGCTGCTGGCTCACCGGCCGACGTGGCGCGAGTCCGAACCCACCACCGCCCTGCTCGCGTGCATCGCCGAGGTGGCCGCCGGCGTGGGTCAGACGCTCGACGGACGGCCGGCCGACGGCGCTGCCGACACCAACACCACGGGCGCTATGGGCAAGCCCACGGTCGACGGACTGGCCCCACCCGGCGGGGGAGCGCACGCCCGCCACGAATGGGTGTCGGCGCAGGGCATCGCCGACCGCACGGTGCTGCTGGAGGCGCTGCTGGGCGGCGGTCTGTCCACTGTGTGAGCCATGTCGCGCGACGGTTAGCCGACAAGGAGGTGGTGCGAGCCCGTTCGGAAGCGAACACTGCTCGGCATGACTGGCACGGGGTTTGATCGCGAGCTCGCGCGGGGGAGCGCCGAGCTGTTGCGTACGAAGCGTCTGGAACTGTCGGCACTGGAGATTCCGGCGGGCCGCGGCTGGCATCCGCTGCGGGACAAGGTGACCGAGGTGCTCGACGGCCACCCGCAGAGCATCGGGGCGGTCGTCGCCAAGCTTGTCGCGCTGCAGGCCGTCCTGGACGAGTTGCCGCCGAGCCCGGCGAAGAACAGGGTGTCCGCGTTCAACGAGCTCTACCTCAAGATCACCCGGCGGGTCGAGCTGGCCATCCTGACCGGCGTCAACGAACCCGAGTTCCTGGAACTGCTCGACATCGAGTTCGCCAAGCGCTACTTCGACGCGCTGGGGCTGTGGAACAACGACGACGAGGACACCCCCGACGTCTGGGAGGTCCTGTTCAAGCGGGCCGGCGACACGAAGATGAGCCGCCTGATCGCGGCCATGCTCGGCGTCAACGCGCACATCAACCACGACTTGGCGCTGGCCCTGATCGCCACGTGGAACGAGACGGGCGCGCCGCTGGACGACGCCATCCACCCCGACTACCTGCTGGTCAACGAGATCTTCTACGAGGAGATCCCGCCCCTGCGCCGCGGCTTCTCGACGAAGTGGCAGCTGGAGCTGGACGAGTTCGTCGGCGGCCTCGACGACTGGAGCCAGCGGGTGCTGGTCACCGTGACCCGCGCCCGCGCCTGGGACCAGGCCCGCGACCTGTGGGAACTCCGCCACGACGGCGACGACTTCGAACAGGCCCGCCGCACGATGGACAGAGCCGCCTCCCTGCTGGCCGAATGGGTCATCATCGGCGACCGCATCGTCAACGGCGCGGGCGGCGGGTGGCGTCGCCTACGCCGCCGCTTCGCGGCCTGAGGTCAGTCCTCCGCCGACGCCGTTGTGCCCGGTGTCCACCCCGAGACGTCGGCGAGCCGGCCACGCCACAGCGTGCCCTCTTCCCCCAGGTGCATGCCCGGGCTGTGGACGCGCGCGTTCCGCAGATGGATGTAGCGGGTCGGAGCCATCAGCGCCGAATACTGCCGGTGTGTGATCTCCCCACCGGTGTCCCGGATCCGGACGGCGTCGTGGGCCAGGTCCGACTGTTCCTTGACATGCTCGGCCGTGCCCACATAAAAGGCGTCCTCGTGGTCGTTGAGCTCGCTGACCTCGGCGAACCACTGCCACTGGGGGATCAGCTCCCCGCTGACCAGCAGCCCGTGCACGGTCAGGCTCAACGGCACACCCGGGTCGACGGCCTCGGTGAGCCGGTCCATCTGCGCCACGTACGTACCGAGCACACCGTCCGGCTCGGCCCAGCTGACCTGGGGCGCGGCGCCCTCAAGCATCGGATCCAGCATGAGTCAACCCTATGATCCGCTTCCCCGTCGACGGGCCGTTATCGCCGGTTTCGCCCTGCCGTCGCCTGGCCGCTCGTCCGGGGCGCAGGCCGATCACGCCGTGCTGTTCGTTCCGTTTCGTGCTGCCGTGTCGTGCTGCCGTGTCGTTCTGTCGCGTTGTTCTGTCGCGTCTTCCTGTCGCGTCCTTCTGTCGCGTCTTCCTGTCACGTCGTGCTGTCGCGTCGTTCTGTCGTGCCTTCCAGTCGCGCCTTCCCGTCGCCTCGTTCTGCCGCGAGGGCGGGTTACGCCGGGCTGCTGATATCGGACATGGTGCAGCTCCGACGCGCGGGTCATTCCTGTGCGCGGGCCAGCCACGCCTTGACCGCTCGTTTCGGCGCCCGGGCGAGCCACGCGTCCTGTACGATCTCGGCCAGCTCACCCCGGCTGAGCCGCCCGATGTCGCGGCCCAGCACCAGCACGGCCCGATACCCGTTCCAGTGCGGCGTGGTGAAGAACGGCGTGCTCTCATCCCGCACGAGAGCCTGCTTGTCCTCCTCCGACTCGACGTGAAACGCAATCACATCGGTGTACAGCTCGCCCGTCTCCGGGTCGAACGCATCTTTCCGGGGCCCGCGAAAGAAGACGAACGCCTTACCCCCGACCGAAAAGCCGGGATAGTCGCCCTCGCTGACCACCACATCAGGCATGGCCAGAGCCAACGCCCGCACATCCTCAACCCGAGCCGCCCGCTCGTCGTCAGTGGACACCACAACACCCTAATCCCCGCCCGGGAAATGGACCGCCCCCAACCCGAGCACGGTCCGCTCACGACCGCAGCGATCCCGAGCACGGTCCGTTGACGAACGCCCCCGACCCGAGCGCGGTCCGTTGACGACCGCAGCGATCCCGAGCACGGTCCGTTGACGAACGCCCCCGACCCGAGCATGGTCCGTTGACGACCGCAGCGATCCCGAGCACGGTCCGTTGACGAACGCCCCCGACCCGAGCGCGGTCCGCTGACGAACGCAGCGATCCCGAACACGGCCCGCTGACGAACGCAGCGATCCCGAACGCGGCCCGCTCACGACCGCAGCCATCCCGAATGATCGACCCCTCCCACTCGCCCCGCTCATGACCGACGAAGCGACTGACATCCGCGCCGCCCTCCTCACGCTGCTGGCCGCCGCTCGTGGGCCGATCGCTGGCTGTGTGGCGGCCGCTGGCCGTGTGCCGATCGTTGGCTTTGTGGCCGCCGCTGGCCGTGTGCCGGCCGGCGCTCGTGTGCTGCTTGCTGGCTGTGTGGCGATCGCCGCTCGTATGCTGCTCGCTGGCCGTTTGCCGACCGCTGCTCGTCCTGGCCGCCGGCCGTGTCCTGGCCGTTGCTGGACCGCCGGCGCTGCCAGCCGGACCGTCAGCTCTCGGGCCACGTCGTCGCGCAGATCCCACACGCTCAAAATGTCAGCAGCGTCACGGCCCAGACCCTGTGGACAACCCATTTCCGTCCCACCGGATGGCGTAATTTATGGCCAGCCCCCTGGGTGGGCGGGGAGGGCCCAGTAAGAAAAGATCAATTACTCCTGGACCTCGTCAGCCAGGTGGAGACTCGTGCTTTTGGCTTGCTCTGACCTTGACCACAGAATGATGAGTTGCAGCGAGCCGAAGCCTGATTACGGCATTGAGTGTCACCGTAACCACAACCAAAGAGTGCCCACACTTCTTCATTAAAATGCAACGAGCGCATGCCTGCCGCCACGCCGGACGAACACGGTTTTGACGGCCGCTGTCCTCACCCCCTTTCCCGGGGCGGGCAGCGCGACCCAGATCGCCGGTGGCCTTGACGCCGAGGGTTGCGCGTTTGTCATCACGACTTCGTCGGGCGGGAGCCGTGATGCCGATTGGCGATGCGGCCCCTGACGCTGGCGTGACCACCTTTCCCGGGGCGGGCAGCGCGACCCAGATCGCCGGTGGCCCTGGCGCCGAGGGTTGCGCGTTTGTCATCACGACTTCGTCGGGCGGGAGCCGTGATGCCGATTGGCGATGCGGCCCCTGACGCTGGCGTGACCACCTTTCCCGGGGCGGGCAGCGCGACCCAGCTCGCCGGTGGCCTTGACGCCGAGGGTTGCGCGTTTGTCATCACGACTTCGTCGGGCGGGAGCCGTGATGCCGATCGGCGGTGCAGCCCCTGACCCCGGCTTGGTGACCGCGGGCGGGCGCTCATGGTTTTGGTAAGGGGGTCGTTGAAAGCGGCGCCGGCTGGGGACACGTATCTGCGGGTGGAGGTTCTGCGGGGTGCTCCCCCGCGGACGCATGTGGATCTGCATGTGGACCATGTGGGGGCGGGCGGCCGAGGTGGTGGGCCTGAGGGCTTGGACGAACGGCGCCCAGGCTTGTACTGGGCGGTCGTGTTGCTGGTTCGGCAGCTCGGGCCCGTCACGGGGGCGAATAGAATCCAGCCCTCGAGTCTGGGATTGCGGTGGTAAGGCCGAATTGACCATCGGATCAGGTTGTGGGACGCGCGGGCAGTTGGGTGCGCGGTTGTCGGTGGTGACCTGGGCTCGGCGGTTGGTTCGCGGTTGTGGATGCGCGGGCGGGTTGGGCACCGGGCGCTTGGTTGTCGGTGGTGAGGCTGGTCTGGTGGTTGGTCCGCCGTGCTGGGTGCGCCGGCGGCTCTCGTCGCGAGACGGTGGGACTGGGACTGGGACTGCGCGCGCCACGCTGGTGGGTTTATGGGGGCTGTCCGGGCTTGTGGGCTCGTCGGTCGGCTTGAAGTCGGCAGCGTGCGGGGCGAAGTGGCTCGCGGGCTTGGCGTCGGAGGACGTGGAACTGGGCGGCCTGTGGGGCGACGCGTGGCCGTGGGCCGGCTGAGAGCGGGCGATGGCTGGGCGGCAGCGCGTCCGCTTCGGGTGGGGACTCGAGCTGGTGGCCGGCTCGGAGCGGCGGGGAGCGCGGGACTGATGACGGAATCCGGCGACCGTTGTTTGCCGCTTTCGCTGAGGTGGCGTAGCTTTTCGGCGTGTCGGCGGCGTAATCCCCAGTCGCGTTGTCGCTTGTGTATCCGCCGGAACTCGTCCATTTCCGGGGAGTAGTTTCGCGCCCGGGTCCGGTCGCGCATGGCGGCGGTTTCGGCGCGAGTGAACAATGACAACTGGCCCATGCATGAATTGTCTCGCACCGTGGAGCTCGAATGTCAGTACTCGATCATGCCATATTGGATAGGCGGATTGTCGGCGACTGTTTACGAACGCGTCGATCATAAGGGGACATCCTGTCTCGTGCCGCGTCGAAAAACGGCAGATCGAAGGCGGCAACGAACCGGGAAGGGATGCCGACCCGAGTTTTTGCGTCGGGTGATGCAGCCCCGCTGCGTACGGGTCAGCGTTGTGTAACCGGGGAACGTGAACGAGGAGCTCGCCTCACACACCCGCGAGGAGCTGCGCGCCGGGGCTCGATCGCAGGTCGCGATGATCGAGCGGCTGCGGCCGGAGGGCATTGCCGACGCCGTCGCTTTCATCGTCACCAGCAGGCGCCGGGTCGCCGTCGGCGAGGTGTTCGTCCGGGCAGCCAACCAGAGCTGGGAGACGGCTTGGGTTGCGGGCCGGAGCCGGCAAAAGGGTGCCAGAGTCGGTGAAAAGGTGCCAGCGTCGGCAGAACGGTGCTAGATCCAGGCAAAATGGCCGGAACCAGAGAAAATGGCCGGTAATAGCAAGAATATGGCTGGAGACAGCGAAAGCGTCCCGAGTCGGCAGAAAAGGTGCCGGACCTGGCAGGAAGCGCAGGCTACTGGGCAGGGCCGGTAGAAAAGGGGCCGGAGCTGGCAGGAAGCGCAGGCTACTGGGCAGAGCCGGTAGAAAAGGTGCCGGAGCTGGCAGGAAGCGCAGGCTACTGGGCAGAGCCGGTAGAAAAGGGGCCGGAGCCGGCAGGAAGCGCAGGCTACTGGGCAGAGGCGGCAGAAAGCGGCCCGAACCAGCTCAGACTCCGGCCATGGCCCTCGGTCCAGGCCAGCGGCGTACCGTCCAGCGAGAGCACGTTCTTGTGCCGCCCGTCACCCGGCGGCGGCGTGGGGTGACCGAAGATCTCCGGATCCTCCACCGCCAGCCAATGCCCCGGCAGCGTGCCGACCAGCGCGGCGAACGCGGCCCGTCGTTCCGGCGGAACCTGGTACAGCACCGACGTGTGGAAGACCACCAGGGTCGCGTCCGGGGGCGCCGAGGCGGCCAGGGCCGGCAGATCCTCGACCAGGTCCCCGCGGACGAGCCGGGGCGGGTCGGCCGCGGCGATTGAGGCGGCGGCCGCCAGGTTGGAGCGGCGACGGTGGTGTTCCGGCCAGATCAGCGCCTCCAGCCAGGCCCGGTCGCCGGGGTCGGTGATCGTCAGCGGGTTCAGGTCGAGGCCGGCCCGCCAGACCACGGTGGGCAGCGTGGCCGGTGGTGTGCGGCCGGTCAGGTGGCAGGTGAGGACGGGCCCGGAACTGCCCAGCCGGGTGCCGTCGTAGTCGTAGGAGTAACGGTCCGGGTAGAGGTTCAGGCCGGCCGAGGCGCCGGCCTCCAGCAGGGCCAGCGGCTGGGGGAGGGCGCTCAGCACCGGCAGGAGCAGGGCGGAACGGCCGATCTCGTTGGTTTGGGTGGCGCGGCGGCGCAGTTCCGGCTCGATGTCCGTCCAGCGTTTGGTCACGTACGCGCGAAAGGCTGGGAAGCCGGTGACGGGACCGCCCAGCAGGCGGACGACCGCGAGCAGCAGGTTGGGCTGGCGTTTGGGATGGGGGAGGGTGTCGAGCAGGGCGAGCAGTTCGTCGTCCTCGGCGACCTCACGGGCCAGACGCTCGTAGGCGGGGGAGCTGCCCCGCGCCTGGCGTTCCGCGAAGTCGAGGTACCAGTCAGCGGTGGTGATCATCCCGGCATGATCCCATCCGGTCCCATGTGCTCAACGGGAAAATCTGCTCATTGGGCAGGACTGACGGATGCTTGGTGTGCAACTGGCATTCTGGCGAAGAGATCTGTCAGGCCGCTCGGTTGTGGGGTCGGCTGAGCCCGGGGCTGCCCGGCCGCACGGGCAGCGTGAGCGTCTTGCCCCGGCCGATCGGGGTGATGCCGGTGAGCCCCTGCTGTTCGGCGCGGGTCACGAAGTCGGACAGCGGCGACTTCATGACCTGGTAGTCGTCGAAGTGGATCGGGACGGTGAGGGCGGGCCGGATCAGCCTCGTCAGCTCCACGCCGTGCCGGTCGTCCATGGTCAGCAGCAGGCCGGCGAGCCGGGTGCCGCCCAGGTGGATCAGCATCGCGTCGATGTCGCCGAAGCGCCGCGGCACCTGTTCGAGCACGTCGTGCATCAGCGTGTCGCCCGTGATGTAGACGCGGGTGGCCAGGCGCCCGTCGAGTTCGAGTTCGATGACCGAGCCCATCACGTCGGGCAACAGGCGGTTCACCACCCCGGGACCGTGCCGCCCCGGCACCGCGGTCACCCGCAGGCGCTGGCGGTCGCGCGTCCACTCGTGACACTCGAAGGGCGGCAGCCCGCGGGCGGACAGGAAACGCTTGCGGCGCAGTTTCCGGCTCGCCTGCGGGGTGGTCAGGATCGGCAGGGTCGGCTCCACCCATCGGCGGGCGGCCGGGTCGAAGTGGTCGCTGTGCAGGTGCGACAGCACGACGGCGTCGACGGTCACGCCGCTCAGGACGTCAAGGGCAGGATCCCGTACGCGTTTGGTCCACGCCCCGTATCCCAGGTGGACACGGCTGCCCGCCGGCCCGAAAGCGGGATCGGTGAGCAGCGTGAACTGGCCCAGCCGCAGCAGGGTGGTGGCGTTGCCGACGAACGTGACACTGGCTTGCATCGCTGACGACTACCCGGCCAGCCCGGCCTCAACCGTCGCGGCCCGAAGCGATGACGTGTTGCGTTTCCACGCGTCCAGCACCCCGGTGGCCCACCACGCGTCGACCGCCAGCGCGCACTTGGCGCCGAACAGCACGTCGCCGGCGAGCCCGGGTTCGGCCGCCGCGAACGAGCCGCACATGTCGTGGGCGGCGATCTGCTCGTGCACCGCGTCCGCCTCCACGTGCTCGTCGTAGAACGCGGTCGCGTCCGGGTCCCCGCCGAGGCGGCGCAGCCCGTTCCCGTACGCCCGGTTCGGCAGCGACGACGTCATCTCGTACGCGGCCAGGTGCCCGAGGATCATCGCGCGCCGCGCCCGGTGCAGCCCGAACAGCGACATCACGTTGTTGACCGCGAGGGTTCGAGCCCCCACCGAGTCGACGTAGGCGCCGTACGTGAGATCCAGGTCGAACCACCGCATGGTCTGCTTGAACAGCTCCTGGTGCATCCGCCGCTCGACCCCGCCGCCGTACTCGTCGGCCTGGATCTCGATCAGCGCCGCCTTGGCCCGCCCGCCCAGCCGCGGGATGGCGAACGTGTGCGGGTCGGCCTCGCGCAGGTGGTAGATCGAGCGGTGGGTCACGAACTCCTGGAACTGCTCGTACGTGGCCCGGCCGCGCAGGTGCTTCGACAGCGCCGGCCCGTCGTCGGCCTCGACGATCTCGCACAGCCGCTCCGGCACCGAGGCCGGGTCGACGCCGTGCTCCGGGGGCCCGGCCATCTCGTACAGGTGATCAAGGAACCTCTGTTCAGCCGCGCTGCGCAGCCGCAGCATGCCCGGGTCCCATTCCCAGCGGTCGTCGACGCCGTCCCAGCCGCGGTAGGCCAGCTCGTAGCAGACGAACAGGGTCAGGTGCAGGTCCTCGTCGCCGTCGAAGCGGGCGAAGGCCGGAAGCTTGGCGGCCCGGCCGCTGAGCACGTCGATCAGGGCGGCGGAGACACGGCCGCGGGCCACGGGTAGTTGCATGGCAGCTGAACTTCCCTGCCGCGCGGCACGTAAACGATCTGTTTCAGCCGCAGCTCACCGGGCATGCAGGCGGCCATGTCCGCGACGATTGTTCCCTACCCCGACGGCCCGCTCATCGTGCGGGGCGACTTCGAGATGCAGACCCCCGGCGGGGAGCCGATCGAACCCGGCCGCGGCACCATCGCGTTGTGCCGGTGCGGCAAGTCGGCCACCAAGCCCTTCTGCGACGGCACCCACAAGGTGATCCGGTTCCACGCCGAGGCGGGACGGGAGACGCCGCCGCCGCGCTGAGCGGGTCAGGCGAGCTCCCGCTTGAGGATCTTGCCGGTGGCGTTGCGGGGCAGTTCGGGCAGGAACACGACGTCGCGGGGGACGGAGAAGCGGGCCAGCCGGGCGCGCACGTGGTCGCGTACGGCATCGGCGGTGAGCTCGGCCCCCTCGTGGAGCACGACATAGGCGGCCAGGCGCTGACCGTACCGGTCGTCGGCCACCCCGATCACCGCGACCTCGCGCACCTCGGGCCGGGCGGCCAGCAGGTCTTCCACCTCGGACGGGAACACGTTCTCGCCACCCGACACGATCATGTCGTCCTGTCGGCCGTCGACGAACACCCGGCCCTCCTCGTCGAGGTGCCCGATGTCGCCGGTGGCCAGCAGCCCGCCGTTCAGTTCCCGGGCCGCGCCGTTGGTGTAGCCCTCGAAGAGCATCTCGTTGCCCACGAACAGCCTGCCCGGGGTGCCCGGCGGAACCGGCCGGCCGTCTTCGTCGAGCGCTGCGACGATCGTGCCGTGCGGCGGGCGGCCGGCGGTGGTGGGCGCGGCGCGCAGGTCGGCCGGGGTCGCGATCGACGCCCACGAGGCCTCGGTCGAGCCGTACAGGTTGTAGACCACGTCGCCGTAGCTGTCCATGAACCGGGTGGCCAGCCCGCCGGGCAGCGCCGAGCCGCTGACGGCGACGATCTTCAGGGGCACCTCACGGGCCGGCTGCTCCAGGAGGCGCTGCAACATCACCGGTACGGCGATCATGGCCGTGCAGTCCTGGTCGGCGAGCGTGTCGAGCGTGTCGGCCGGGTCGAACCGGGACCGCAGCACCACGGTGGCGCGCAGGGCGAGCGCGATCTGCAGGCCCGCATAGCCCCACGTGTGGAACAGCGGCGCGGCGATCAGCATGCGCACGCCGGCGGTCAGCGGGATCCGGTCGATGATCGAGCAGAGCGGGCTGAAACCGCCCGGTGTGGGCCGGTGCGCCCCCTTCGGCACGCCCGTCGTTCCCGAGGTCAGAATGATCGTGCGCCCCGGCCGTGACGGAGGTTTCGTCAGAGGGGTGACATATCCGATCTGCCCGAACGGCAGTGCCGGCACGCCGGGCGGCGGGACGAGAGACGCATCGTGCAAGATCAACGCCAGCCGCTGGTCACGAGCCACCGCGGCGAGCTGTTCCGGCGAGAGCCCGGTGTTCATGAGCACCGGATCGGCGCCCAGCGTGGCCACCGCGATCAGCGCCTCGACCATGGCCGACGAGTTCCGGCTCAAGATCCCCACCCGGTCGCCGGGCTCGACGGGCAGGGCCGCCGCCAGCCGTGACGTGCGATCAAGCAGTTCCCCGTACGTGGTCACGCCGCCCTCGTCGATCAGCGCAACCCGGGCCGGCGACCGTGCGGCGGCCTGCCGCAGCTCCCCGGCCAACCCGAACTTCCACGTGTGCAGGGCGGCGAGCTGCCGCGCGACGCGGTGCGGCGGCCCGGGCGTGAGCAGCCCGCGCCGTGCCATGGTCCGCGCCACGAACAGCATCAGCGGATCTGCCGCCCGGTGATGGCCCTCGAGATCACCAACCGCTGGATCTCCGACGTCCCCTCGAAGATGGTGTAGATCTTGGCGTCCCGGAACATCCGCTCGACCGGGTGCTCGCGCAGGTAGCCGGCGCCGCCGAGGATCTGCACGGCCTTCTCGGTGACGGCCACGGCCACCTCGCCCGCCTTGAGCTTCGACATCGAGCCCTCGCCGGCGCTGAACGGCCGGTCGTTGCGGCCCATCCACGCCGCCCGCCACACCAGCAGCCGCGCCGCGTCGATCTCCATGCGCATGTCGGCCAGCGCGAACGCGATCGCCTGGTTCTCCACGATCGGGCGGCCGAACTGCACCCGGTTCTGCGCGTACTCCAGGGCGTACTCGTACGCGGCCCGCGCGATGCCCAGCGCCTGCGCGCCGACGGCCGGGCGGGACAGTTCGAACGTACGCATGGAAGCCGAGCCCGCCGCCCGTTTGCCCTCGCGGGCCCGGGCCAGCCGCTCGTCGAGCTTCTCCTTGCCGCCGAGCAAGCAGCTGCCCGGCACCCGCACGGCGTCGAGGAACACGTCAGCGGTGTGCGAGGCCCGCAGGCCCAGCTTCTTGAGCTTCTTCGTGGCCACGAGCCCCGGGGTGCCGGGCGGCACGATGAACGCGGCCTGCCCACGCGCGCCCAGCGCCGGGTCGACCGAGGCGGTGACGACGTGCACGTTGGCGATGCCGCCGTTGGTCGCGTACGCCTTCTGCCCGTTGAGCACCCATTCGTCGGTGGCCTCGTGGTAGACCGCGCGGGTGCGCATCGCGCCGACGTCGGAGCCGGCCTCGGGCTCGGTCGAGCAGAACGCGCCGACCTTGGGCTCGGCCTCGTCGCCGAAGCACTGCGGGACCCACTCGACGAGCTGGTCGGGCGAGCCGGACCCGTAGATCGCGGCCACCGCCAAGGACGTGCCGGACAGGGCCATGCCGATGCCGCCGTCGCCCCAGAACAGCTCCTCGTTGGCGATCGGCAACGACAGGCCGGTCACGTCGGACCAGGCGTTGATCAGGAACTCGAACCCGTACAGCCCGATCTTGGCCGCTTCCTGCAGCACCGGCCAGGGGGTTTCCTCGCGCTCGTCCCACTCGGCGGCGGCGGGCCGGATCACGCCCTCGGCGAAGCCGTGCACCCAGTCGCGGAGCTCGGTCTGCTCCTCGTTGAGGTCGAGCCAGAACTCCATGCGGACGCCCCTCCACGCAGGTTAACTGGCCGGTAACATTACGCAGGCGTCACGTGCCCGGCAAGATGCGGCCGATTGCCGAACAGGTCGAAACGGTCGCCGTCGTAGGCGAAGTGGACGGTCGCGGGAAGCAGGATCGGCTGCTTGAACCGCACGTCCACCGTGTACGCCGCGGGCAGCCTGTTCTCCAGCGCGGCCAGGCAGCGGGCCTTGCTCCACATGCCGTGCGCGATCGTGCGGGGGAACCCGAACAGCCGCGCGCCGAGCCGTGACGTGTGGATCGGGTTGCGGTCGCCCGACACGGCGGCATAGTCGACGCCGACGCGGGCCGGGACCCGCCAGGTGGCCGTCGAGGCGGGCGGCTCCCACTCCTTGCCCGTGCCTTTCGTGCCGCTGTTCCCGGAGCGGGACAGGTACGTCGAGACACTCTCCCACACGGTCTCGTCGCCGGCCCGCGCGCTCGCCACGATGTCGAACTGCCGTCCGCGGTCGTGGGGACGCAGGTGGGCCGGGCGCACCGCGAGATCCAAGCGCTCACCCGCGTCGATGGGGCGGCGCAAGGTGATCGTGTTGGCGATGTGGACCAGCCCGATCGCCGGGAACGGGAAGGCGGGATCGGTGAGCAGCCGCATGCTGAGCGGGAACGCCAGCACGTGCGGATACGTCGCCGGGAGCCGGTCGCTCAGGCGAAAACCACAGACCCGGTCGTACGCGGCCAGGCGGTCGCGGTCGACGGTGACGCCCCGGTCGGCCAGTTCCAGGTCGGGCAGCGTGCCGGGCCGGTGGCGGGGGATGAGCCCCAACGCCGCCCGCAGCGTGGTCCCCGGCATGACCTCACGCCCCCAGAAGGCTCTGGCCGCACACCCGTACGACGTTGCCGGTGATCGTGGCCGACCCCGGCGACGCGAACCACGCGATCGTCTCGGCCACGTCGACCGGCAGCCCGCCCTGGGCCATGCTGTTCATCCGGCGTCCGGCCTCGCGCAGCGTCACCGGCATCTTCGCCGTCATGGCCGTCTCGATGAACCCGGGCGCCACCGCGTTGATCGTGATGCCCTTGGCGAGCAGGCCGGGCGCGCTCGACTGCACCAGCCCGATCACGCCGGCCTTGCTGGTCGCGTAGTTGGTCTGCCCGCGGTTGCCGGCGATGCCCGCGATCGAGGCCACCCCGACGATCGTGCCGCCGGAACGGACCAGATCCTTGGCCAGCAGCGCCTCGTTGATCCGCTCGGGCGCGACCAGGTTGACCGAGAGCACCGACTGCCAGCCCGCCGGGTCCATCTTGGCGATCGTGCGGTCTCGGGTGATGCCGGCGTTGTGCACGACGATGTCGAGCGGGCCGCTGAGGTAGGACGCGAGCCGCTCGCCCGCCCCGGGAGCGGTCAGGTCGAGCTGGAAGGCCCGGCCGCGCACGTCGTTGGCCACGCCGGCCAGGGCGTCGCCTGCCTGCGGCACGTCGAGCGCGATCACGTCGGCGCCGTCGCGGGCGAGCACCCGGGCGATGGCCGCGCCGATGCCCCGGGCCGCGCCGGTGACCAGCGCCGTCCTGCCGGCCAGGGGCAACTGCCAGTCGGCAGGCGCGGGCGGGTTCCCGGCGCCGACCCGGATCACCTGGCCCGACACGTACGCGGACCGGCCGCTGAGCAGGAAACGCAACGTCGACTCGAGCGCGCCCTCGCCACCGGGATCGACGTACACCAGCTGGGACGTGATGCCGCGCCCGAACTCCTTGCCGATGCTGCGGGTCAGGCCCTCCAGGGCTCGCTGCGCGGTCGCCTCGGGGCCACCGGCGGCGCTGCCGGGCGGGGTGCCGAGCACGATCACCCGGCCCGATCGGCGCAGCGACCGCGCGTTTGGGTGAAAGAACTCGTACAGCTCGGAAAGCTTGGTGGTGCCGGTGATGCCGGTCGCGTCGAAGATCAGCGCGCCGTGCCCGCCGTCGGCCAGGGGCTCGTCGATCGCGTCGACCCCGGCCGCCGACAGCAGCTTGCGTACGGGGTCGCCGAGCCGGCCGCCCGGCGCCGCGCCCAGTAGCACCGGACCCTCGGTCAGCGGGTCACCCGGCCGGTAGCGCCGCAGCCGTGGCGGGTCGGGCAGCCCCAGCCGCTTGACCAGGCCCCGCCCGGGACCGGAATTCGCGAAGCTCGCGTACCTGTCGCCCATGCGCCGCAGCCTACTCGGCCCCCGCGTTGGTAAGCTACTCGACGGTAATGTGACCGACCCCGTGGGAGGCTGCCGTGCGCCGCGTCGCTGTGCTGGGTGGAAACCGGATCCCGTTCGCCCGTTCGAACGGCCGCTACGCCCAGGCCTCGAACCAGGACATGCTCACCGCCGCCCTCGACGGCCTGGTCGCGCGGTACGGGCTGGCCGGCCGCCGCCTCGGCGAGGTGGTCGCGGGCGCCGTGCTCAAACACTCGCGCGACTTCAACCTGACCCGCGAGACGGTGCTCGGTTCCCGCCTCGACCCACGCACCCCCGCGTACGACGTGCAGCAGGCCTGCGGCACCGGACTCGAAACGGCGATCCTGGTCGGCAACAAGATCGCCCTGGGCCAGATCGACGTGGGCGTGGCCGGCGGCGTCGACACCACATCGGACGCGCCGCTGCAGCTCAACGACGACATGCGCCGCGCCCTGCTGGACCTCAACCGGGCCCGTACGCTGCCCGACCGGCTGCGCGCGGCGGCCCGGCTCAACCCGCTGCTGGCGTTCAAGCCCGACATCCCGCGCAACGCCGAGCCGCGTACGGGCTTGTCGATGGGGGAGCACGCCGCCGTCACCGCGCTGCGCTGGAACGTCGGGCGCGACGCGCAGGACGAGCTCGCGCTCGCCTCGCACCAGCGCCTGGCCGCCGCGTACGAGCGGGGCTTCTTCGACGACCTCCTGACGCCCTACCTGGGGCTGACGCGCGACCAGAACCTGCGCGCCGACACCAGCCTGGAGAAACTGGCCAAGCTCAAGCCGGTCTTCGGCACCACCGACGCCACCATGACCGCGGGCAACTCGTCCCCGCTGACCGACGGCGCGTCCACTGTGCTGCTGTCCTCGGAGGAGTGGGCGGCCGAGAACGGGCTGGCGCCGCAGGCGTTCCTGACCGACAGCGAGACCGCGGCCGTCGACTACGTGCACGGCGACGAGGGCCTGCTGATGGCCCCCGCGTACGCCGTACCGCGCCTGCTGGCCCGCAACGGCCTGACCCTGCGGGACTTCGACTACTACGAGATCCACGAGGCGTTCGCGTCGCAGGTGCTCGCCACCCTCGCCGCGTGGGAGTCGCCCGAGTTCTGCAAGGAGAAGCTCGGCCTCGAAGCCCCGCTCGGCTCCATCGACAGGGCGAAGCTCAACGTCAACGGCTCGTCGCTGGCCGCCGGCCACCCGTTCGCGGCCACCGGCGGGCGGATCGTCGCCACCCTGGCCAAGCTGCTGGCCGAGAAGGGCTCCGGCCGCGGCCTCATCTCGATCTGCGCCGCGGGCGGCCAGGGCGTCGTCGCCATCCTCGAGCGCTAGGCAGCCTGCTCCACGATGCGTCGCGGGGCCAGGGTGGCTGCGAACTCGGCCGGCGGCAGCGGCTTGCCGAACAGGTAGCCCTGCGCCGACGGGCAGTCCAGGTTTCGCAGGGCGTGCCAGTCGGCCGGCTCCTCGACGCCCTCGGCCACCACTGTCATGCCCAGCGAACGGGCCAGCCAGAGCACGGCCTGGATGATCGAGGCCTTGCGCGGGTCGGCGGCGAGCCCGGCCACGAACGAGCGGTCGAGCTTGACGACGTCCGCGGGCACCGACTGCAGCCAGGTCAGCGAGCTGTACCCCGTGCCGAAGTCGTCGAGCGCGATGCGTACGCCCAGGGCCTTGATCATCGCGAGGCGTTCGCGGACGTCGACCGAGAAGCCCAGCAGCGCCGTCTCGGTGATCTCGATGACCAGCCGGGACGAATCGAGCTCGGGGTGCGCGGCGAGCAGGTTGGCCAGCATCGGCACGAACCCGGCCTCGGCCAGCTGCCGCGGGCTCACGTTGACCGACACGTAGCCCAGGTGCTCGTCCCACTCGATCAGGCGGAGCACGGCCCGGCGCATCACGTGCTCGCCGAGCGGCACGATCAGGCCGGTCTCCTCGGCGGCCGGGATGAAGTGGCCCGGCCCGAGGATCTCGCCCGAAGGCGCTCGCATGCGCACCAGGGCCTCGGCGCCCGTGATCTCGCCGGTCGCGGCTGAGACGATCGGCTGGAACCAGACGGGCAGCGTCTCGACCGGGTCGCCGGCCAGGGCATCGCGCAGCCGGGCCTCGGCGTCGAGGCGCTCGCGCACCTTGACCCGCATGTCGTCGCTGAACGCGTGCATCCGGTTGCCGCCGGCCCGCTTGGCCGCGTACATGGCGGTGTCGGCGGCCAGCACCGTGTCGTCGGCCTGCCCTTCGCCCTGCCCGGTGGCCAGCCCGAGGCTCAGCGAGACCTGCAGGTGGCCGCCGCCGAGCCGCAGCGGCTCGGCGAACGCGGCCAGCACGGCCTGACCGGCCTCGGCGCCGGCGGCGGGGGAGCCGCCCAGCGCCACCACGAACTCGTCGCCGCCCAGACGGGCCACCAGCGAGCCGACGGGCACCGAGCCGCGCAGGCGGACGGCCAGCGCGCGCAGCAGCTCGTCGCCGACCGCATGCCCGGAGCCGTCGTTGATCGACTTGAAGCGGTCGACGTCGATGTAGAGCACGTTGACCGGCGCGCCGGAGTCCAGCCGGGCCGCCAGGTCGTGCTCGAAGGCCGAGCGTGACAGCAGCCCGGTGAGCGCGTCGTGGCGTACCTGGTCCTGCAGTTCCTCCTGGTGGCGGCGGCTCGCGGTGACGTCCAGGCAGTGCACGAAGATCAGGCGCAGCTCGCCCTTCTTGTCGTACACGCTGGTGCCGTGGATCTCGACCCACAGCTGCTCGCCGTCGGTCGTACGGCGGTAGTTGCGCAGCAGGACCGAGGAGCCGTCCTCCTCCTGCAGGTGCTCCGTCATCGGGTTCGCGGCCCCGTCGAGCGCCTCGAGGGGCAGGTCGGTGACGCGGTACCCGGCCGGCAACACGGCGGGCAGGTGCAACCAGGCGCGGTAGGCCGCGTTCGTCCGCAGGATCCGGCCGTCCGGCGCCAGCATCGCCATCGGCACCGGTGTCGCGTCGAACGCCACGCTGAGCTGGGCCTGGCTCTCGTCCAGGTTGTCCTGCGCGCGCCGCTCCTCGGCCTCGGTCAGCCGCCACGCGATCACCTGGAACGCGGCGGCGAACAGGACGGCCACGCCGTGCACGAGGGCCCAGAACAGCGGGTGTGTCTGCGCGGCGTGATGCCCGTACGTCAGTCCGGGTTCGAGCAGGCCGAAGAGCCCGTGGTGGACCGTGGTGGCGGCGAGGAAAACGCCGAACGGCGCCCAGTCGCGATAGAGGGCGAGCGCGGCGACCGCGATGAAGAACGTGAAGTGAGCCTCGGTGCGGCCGTGGGTCATCGCCACGAAGGCGGCGCAGGCGAGCGTGAAGCCGAACGAGACGAAGATCGACGGGAGGCGGTGGCCGGGCAGACGGACGGCAGCCACCACGCACGGCGGCATGAGCAGCAGCAGCCAGGTGCTGAGGTTCCAGTTGTGCAGCCCATCGGTGAGCGCGCCGTAGACGACCAGGGCGGCCATGCTCAGGGCGAGCAACCTGGTCATCAGCCGATGTCGGCCCGCCCAGTCCTCGCGGCGCAGCCCTCCACCGGCGGGCAGCCAGCCGAGGAGCGTGCTCGTCCCAGTCATTTCTCCACCATCTCGGCGACCGGTTGCCCCGCGTCGGGTCGCCGGGTTGCGCGACGGGTGCAGTGACCGCCGACACATTCGATACGGAGACGTTCCGTTTCGCATTGCGGCGGACTAGCGTGCTCCTCGGATACGGAACAGTTCCGTTTCGAAATATGGGGGAACGCCCGATGGATTCAAGAACAACGACCGCGCCGGCCGGTCACCCTCGGCGCTGGGTCATCCTCGGCGTGCTGGTCATCAGCCTGTTGGTGGTCGTGCTCGACAACACGATCCTCAACGTCGCGCTCCGCACGATCGCCGACCCCGAGCACGGCCTCGGGGCCACGCAGAGCGAACTCGAATGGGCGATCAACTCGTACACCCTGGTCTTCGCCGGTTTGCTCTTCACCGCCGGCATCCTGGCCGACCGCCTCGGCCGCCGGGTAACCCTGATCACCGGCCTCACGGTTTTCGCGCTGGCCTCGCTCATCTCCAGCTACGCCGAGACGGCCAACCAGCTGATCGCGGCCCGCGCGCTGATGGGCCTGGGCGCCGCCGCCGTCATGCCGGCCACCCTCGCGATCATCGCGAACGTCTTCACCCCGCAGGAACGCCCGCGCGCCATCGGCATCTGGGCCGGCGCCGTCGGTCTCGGCGTGGCCATCGGCCCGATCGTCGGCGGCCTGCTGCTCGAGCACTTCTGGTGGGGCTCGGTGTTCCTGATCAATGTGCCGGTCGCCCTGGCCGGGGTGTTCCTGGTCAACTTCCTGGTGCCCGAGTCACGCGACCCCAAGCCCAACCGCATCGACATCCCGGGCGTCCTGCTCTCGATCGTCGGGCTCACCCTGCTCACGTACGGGGTGATCGAAGGCGGCGAGGCCGGGTTCGGTGATCCGGCGTCGTGGGGGGCCCTCGCCGGCGCCGCGGTCGTGCTCGTCGCGTTCGTCTCCTGGGAGCTGCGCACCGAATTCCCGTCGCTGGACGTGCGGCTGTTCCGCAACCGCACCTTCTCGGCCTCGACCGGCGTGATCGGCCTGGTGTTCTTCGCGGCCATGGGCTCGATGTTCTTCGGCGCGTTCTACCTGCAGCTGGTCCGCGACTACGGCCCGCTCGCCTCGGGCGCCCTGTTCGTCCCGTTCGCGGTGGCCCAGATGGTCTTCGCCCCGCGCAGCGCGGCCATGGTCAAGCGGTTCGGCCCCAAGCTGGTCAGCACCGTCGGCCTGCTGCTGGTCGCGGCCGGCCTGTCGATCTGGATCTTCATCGGGCAGGACACCCCGATCTGGCTCGTCGGCGCCGCGTTCTTCGTGATGGGCGTGGGCATGGCCAACGTGATGCCGCCCGCCACCGAATCGATCATGTCGGCGCTCCCGCGGGAGAAGGCCGGTGTCGGCTCGGCCGTCAGCAACACGATCCGCCAGCTCGGCGGCGCCCTCGGCGTTGCCGTCCTCGGCGCCGTGCTCAGCTCGGTCTACCGCGCCAACCTCGGCGGCGTGACCGACGCGCTGCCCGGCCCGGCCGCCGACGCCGCCCGCGAGTCGATCTCCGGGGCGTACGGGGTCGCCGAACAGGCCGGCGCGGCCGCGCCGCAGCTGATCTCGTCGGCGAACGCCGCTTTCCTCGACGCCATGCATTACGCCTCGATCGGCTCGGCGGTCTTCGCCGTGCTCGGCGCCGTGGTGGCCCTTCTCTGGCTGCCCGGCAAACGCCCGGCCGACGCCCCGGAGCCGACCTCCAGCGAGGGCCTGGCCGAGGAACAAGGCGTCGAGCTGGTCGAAGCGTGACGCGTCGGTAACAATGAACGCCATGACCACAGCCTCGTTGGCCGGCCAGGAGCGCAAAGCTCCCGGCCGGCCCCGCAACGCCCAGGCCGACGAGGCGATTCTGCGCGCCGTGCTCGAACTGCTCAGCGAAGGCCAGACCGTCGCCGCCATCTCGATCGAGGCGGTCGCGGCGCGGGCCGGGGTCGGCAAGGCGACGATCTATCGCCGCTGGCCCAACAAGGAGGCCCTGGTCATCGACGCCGTCGCGGCCATGAAGGGCCCGCTGCCGACGCTGGCCGGCGAGTCCGTCCGCGACGACCTGATCACCCTGATCACGGCCAACCGCAGCGGCCACTCGCGCGGCTACAGCAAGGTCACCGCGTGCCTGCTGCCCGAGCTGCTCCGCGACGACTCGATTCTGCAGATGTACAAGGGCGTCGTCGAGCCGCGACGTGACCTGATGCGCGCGGTGCTGCGGCGCGGCATCCAGACCGGGGAGCTGCGTGCCGACCTCGACGTCGAGCTCGCCCTGCTCATGCTGACCGGGCCGTCGATGATGCACGGGCTGTTCCAGTGGGAGCCGCGGGTGCCGGCCGAAGGTTTCGTCGAGAAGCTGGTCGACGGGGTTCTGCGCGGCGCGGCGGCCTGATCGCGGCGCGGCGTCCCATGCTTTTCTTGGGACGCTTGTCTTGGGACGCTTTTCTTGCGCGCGGTGCGGCGTCGTGTTCTTGCTTTTCTTGCTTTTCTTGCTTTTCTTGCTTTTCTTGCGCTCGCGGGCTTGCGCCGGCGCAGGCCTGCTCGCGGCGCGGCGGGCTGACTGCGGCATGTTTTGTGTGGCGCGCCGCGACATCCATGGACAGAGAACCGGGCGTGGGCCTCAGAGGCAGCCACGCCCGGTGCTCGTCGGCCGGGTCCGTGTCGCTCACGCCCCCGTGCGGGAACGACCCCCCGTTATCGGATCCGTCCGGCACCAACTACTCTGCGGCACATTCGCCCTCCGTATGCGGAATCCGAACGAATCCGGATGTCTGATCCGCCCCCTGTACGTTCGGCGGAACCCGCCCGGCCGTTCCGGCATCGGAGACCCGTCCCAACGTACGCCCGTTGCGGAACCGGCCCGGAGCTGCCGGTTCGACCCGGGGCGCGGCCGGCCCCTTCGAGCTGGTCGTTTCCTGGGTATCGGGTCTGTCGCAACCGGCCGGCGTTGTCCATCCGCTGACATCCCGCCGCTGCCGAACCGGCTAGTGTCGTACGTTCGACGTCCCGACCCCCGCGGGAGCCGCCGTGTCGCAGTTCGCCGTGCTGCCCGACCCCGGCCAGGCCCGGACCCTCGACGAGGTCACCGGCTGCCTGCGCCTGCTCAAGACCTGGGCCGGCAACCCGTCGTACGAGACGATCGCCGCCCGCGTCAACGCCGTACGCCCCGTCGGTGAGCAGGTCGGCAAGACCACGGTGGTCGACTGTTTCCGCGCCGGCCGCCGCCGCCTCGACCCCGACCTGGTCGTCGCCGTCGTCGAGGCCCTGCACGCCGACGTCGGCTACACCACCCAGTGGCGGCAGGCGCTGCGCGTGGTCAGCGGCGAATCCCGCCCCGACGCCCAGGTCCGCGTGCTGAACACGCTGCCCGACGACCCGCCCGGCTACATCGGCCGCACCACCGTCGCACCCGCCGCGCTGACCGTGCTCGCGGGCATGGCCGGCGCCGGCAAAACACGCCTCGCCGTGCACCTGGCCCACACGCTGGCGGCGGACACCCCGTACGACCGGGTCCTCGCAGTCAACCTGCGGGGCTGCCACCCCGACCAGCCCCCGGTCGAGCCCGGCGCGGTCCTCGACGGCTTCCTGCGGCTGCTCGGCATGGCCGGCCAGCACGTGCCGCACGACCTGCCCGCCCGCACCACGGCGTTCCGCCTGCGCCTGACCGGCGTCCGCACCCTGATACTGCTCGACGACGCGGCCGACGAGGCCCAGGTGCGGCCCCTGCTGCCCGGCGTCCCCGGCAGCACCACGGTGATCACCACCCGGCGCAGCCTCGACGATCTGACCGAGGCCCTGCACGTCCCCGTCGACGTGTTCACCCCGTCCGAGGCGCGAGCGTTCCTGCGCACCGCGGTGCCCGGCATTCCGGCCGGTCCCGACCCCGCCGCCCTCGACCGCATCGCCCGCACGTGCGGCTACCTGCCACTGGCCCTCTCGCTGGTCACCGGCCACATGCGCAAACGCCCTGGCTGGACCCTCACGGACCACGCCGACTGGCTGGCCGAGCGCCGCCGCACAGGCCGCCTCGACCCCGGCGTGCAGGCGGCCCTCGACGTGTCCTACCGCAACCTGACTCCCCGAGCCCGAGAACTGCTCCGCCTGCTGGCCCACCACCCGGCGCGGACGTTCGACACGTACGCCGCCAAGGCCCTGACCGGCGCCTGCGCCCAGGAACAGCTGCGCGAGCTCGCCCGGCACCACCTGATCCGGCCCGCGACCCCCGGCCGCTGGTCGGTCCACGACCTGGTGCGCGTCTACGCCGCGGGCCGCTCGGCCGACGAGGACCGCCGGGCCGACCGCCGGGCCGCCCTGACCCGCCTGCTGGACCACTTGCTGACCGCTGCCGAAGACCCAGCCGACCTGTCGGCGGCAGCCGACTTCGCCGCCGCCGAAGGCTGGCCCTCCCACGCCGCCCGCCTGCACCAGCGCTCCACCGAAGCCGGCCCGATAGCGTCCCCCACGTAGGACACGGGTCCGACGGAGTGACGCCTGTCCGCCCAACCAACGGTTGACGGGTCCCTTCGACGGTTGACGGGCCCCTTCCACGGTTGACGGGCTCCCTCAAGGGTTGACGGGCCGCGACCCGGAGCTGTACGTCGGGTTCAACGTCGTCAGTACGCTCGACGGCAGTTCGGAGCCACCGCGAGTTGAGCGACCTCAATGCGATGGGTGCGCTCAGGGCTTGATCAGTGCTGGACAGCACGCTCGACGGCAGTTCGGACCCACCGCCAGTTGTGCCATCTCAATGCGATGGGTGCGCTCAGGGCTTGATCAGTGCTGGACAGCACGCTCGACGGCAGTTCGGACCCACCGCCAGTTGTGCCATCTCAATGCGATGGGTGCGCTCAGGGCTTGATCAGTGCTGGACAGCACGCTCGACGGCAGTTCGGACCCACCGCCAGTTGAGCGACCTCAATGCGATGGGTTCCACTCAAGGCTCGACCAGTGCTGGACAGCGGCATCAACGTTGACGAGACAAGTTCAACAGCTGATCGGAGCGTCGCTGGGGTTGAGCGGCGAGCTCAATGTTGATGGGCGGGATCAGCGGTTGATTGGTGTATCGCTGGTTGAGTGGCGAGCCCAATGTTGGTGCGTGCGCTCTGCGGGCGCTTACGCAGCTGACCTGGGGTCTGCTCACGATGTTGGTCCGACCCCGGCCGAGTCCGTAGGCGTAGTTGTCGGGCCGTCCGTAGCTTCCTGCACAGAACCGCAATCAGCCTGGGCAGGCGGGTTGCAGGATGACAGTGCGAGGTCAGGCCGCAGGGCGCGAGGGACGAGGTCTGTTATGGGTGCTCCGCCCGACGGGACGGGAACCGTGTTCGTCACGTTGCTCGAGCCGGGGGTCTTCACGGCGATCTGGCAGGGCGAGGCCGAGAATGCCGGGGACTATGTCGATGTCACCGGCTCGCGGCATGAGGTTGTCGAGTGGCTGAGCCGGTGCCGTGCTCGGGTTTTCATGGCTTTTGTTCCGGAGCGCGATGAATACGTCGCGTTCGCGGCAAACCCCGGTCACGTCGATCTCCCGATCTGAAGGGCTTGATCAACCTTGGTGCACAGGATCAACACTTGAGCGGTGTGTCGCTGGTGGTGTGGCGGGTTCGGTGTTGAGGGCGAGATTGGGGTGGCCGGGGGCAGGGCGCGGTCGACGACCAGTTGAGCGGTGTCGTTGGTGGTGTGGCGGGTTCGGTGTTGAGGGCCGGGATTGGGGTGGGCGGGGGCAGGGCGCGGTCGACGACCAGTTGAGCGGTGTCGTTGGTGGTGTGGCGGGTTCGGTGTTGAGGGCCGGGATTGGGGTGGGCGGGGGCAGGGCGCGGTCCACGACCAGTTGAGCGGTGTCGTTGGTGGTGTGGCGGGTTCGGTGTTGAGGGCCGGGATCGGGGTGGCCGGGGGCAGGGCGCGGTCCACGACGAGTTGAGCGGTGTGTCGCTGGTTGTGTGGCGGGCTCGAAGTTGAAGAGCGGAATCAACGTTGATCGGAGCGTCGACGGGATCACGGCAATGTTGATGAGGCTGCTCAATGTTGATGGGGGAGTCAACAGGTCAACATGTCGTTGATCGCCTCAACACGACGGCGTTGCGGATGGAGGGCATCGCCGGGTGACAGGGTTGCTGGTCAGCTGTCTTGGAGCTGGGTCAGGGAACGGGTCAGCCACTCCGCCATCACGGCGCGCTCGGCCGGCGTCAGGGCCGGCAGGTCTGGCAGGACGGTTCGGAACGTCACGGCCACCGCGCCCGGGTCGGCTGTTGTTGACGCCGGCACGGGGGCCGGCGTCAGGATGGCGGCGGCGACGGCGTTGAACATGGCGTCGGGCAGGTGGGCGTCGCGGCTCTCGGCCGGCATGCCCAGCAGGGCCAGGACAGTCCCCGTGCCGGCGGCGTGAATCATCGCCACGGCGCGGTCCTCGTCCACCCGCAGCAAACCCGCCTCGGCCAAACGGCGTACGCGGGCCTGCAACACCCGGAGGCCCATGGCGGTCGCCGGCGAGCGGCTCGCGCGCTCGGGGTTGTTGAGCAGCGCGAACAGGCCCGGGTTGGCCAGCCCGAAATCGATGTGCCCTTGCCAGCCGGCGCGCAGATCGGCCACGGGATCGTCGCCGCCCGGATTCGCCGCTTTGGTGTCGACGTAGGTGGCCATGACGTGTTCGGCGACCGCGTCGATCAAGCCGTCCTTGTCGCCGAACAGGCGGTAGATCGTCGGCGCCTGCACCCCGGCCAGTTCCGAGACCGCCCGTGTGGTCACCGCCCGGGTGCCCTGTGAACGGAGGAGACGGGTGGCCGCCTCGACGATGGCGGCGCGGTGGTCGTCACGAACCTGCATGAAGCGATGCTAACAGCCCCCTGTTAGCGCCTGCCGAAACAGTGATAACGTTCGTGTCGTATCAACGGAAACAGGAGGCGTCATGATCGTCATTACCGGTGCGACCGGGAAGCTCGGCTCCCGCATCGTCGACCTCGTTCTCACCCGGCTTCCGGCCGACGAGGTGGCGGTGAGCGTCCGCGACGTCAGCAAGGCCGAACCCCTGGCCGTCCGGGGTGTACGGGTGCGGCAGGGCGACTTCACCGACCCCGGCAGCCTGGCTCACGCGTTCGAGGGCGCCGGCCAGGTCCTCGTGATCTCGGCGGCGATCGCCGGCCCGGCCGCCGTGCAGGCCAACAAGGCGGCCATCGACGCGGCGCGCGACGCGGGAGCGGGCCGGATCCTCTACACGAGCCACCAGGCCGCGTCGCACACGTCGCTGTTCGCGCCGCAGCTCACGCACGCGGCCACCGAGGACTACCTGGCCACGACCGGGGTGCCGTTCACGGCCCTGCGCAACGGGTTCTACGCCGGCACGATCGGCTACTACCTGGCATCCGCCCAGGATCGGCTCGTCGTCCCCGAGGACGGCCCGTTCTCGTGGACCACCCACGACGACCTGGCCGCGGTGGCGGCAACCGCTCTGGTCGACGGCGTGCTGGACGGCGTCTCGCCCCCGCTGACCGCCCCCGAACTGCTCGACTTCGCGGACATCGCCAAGATCGCGGGGCTGACCCATGTGACCGTCGGCGACGACGAGTGGAAGGCCGCCGCCGTCCGGGGCGGGATGCCCGAGGCCGCGGCGGAATTCACGCTCGGGATGTTCCGGGCGGCCCGGCGCGGCGAGTTCGCCGTCACCGACCCGACCCTCGAGCAGGTCCTGGGCCGCCCGGCGACCCCGGCCCGTACGGTGATCGAAAGCAGATAGCGGGCCACCTTTCCGCCGTCCGCGCCCACCGGATCGAGTGCGGCGCGGTGGACAGCAGCCCGTCCACCGCGCCGACCAGCAGACTTACGGGACCCGTGGTTACATGGCGGCCATGGGACGTGAATGGCTGGCCGACGCGGTCATGTACGAGATCTACCCGCAGTCGTTCGCCGACTCCGACGGCGACGGTGTCGGCGACCTGCGCGGGGTGATCGACCGGCTCGACCACATCGCGTCGCTCGGCGTGAACGTCATCTGGTTCAACCCGTGTTTCGCCTCGCCGTTCGTCGACGCCGGCTACGACGTGTCCGACTACCTGACGATCGCGCCGCGTTACGGCACCAACGAGGACATGGCCGAACTCGTCGTCAAGGCCCGCCAGAAGGGCATCCGGGTCCTGCTCGACCTGGTCGCCGGGCACACCTCGATCGAGCACCCGTGGTTCCGGAAGGAACTGGCCGCCGACGGCCCGGATCCCGAGGGCGACCGCTACATCTGGTGTGAGGAGCTTCCCGTACGGTCGTGGAAGCGCGACATGCCGGGAACGCCGGCGTGGGTGCGGTCGCCGGGGCCACGTCGGGGCTACTACCTCAAGAACTTCTACGACGAGCAGCCGGCGCTGAACTTCGGCTGGGTCGGCGCGAGCCCGGACGAGCCGTGGCGTGACCCGATCGACGCCCCCGGGCCGAGGCGCAACCGGCAGGCGCTGCGCGACATCATCGCGTACTGGCTGGGTCTGGGGGTGGCCGGTTTCCGCGTCGACATGGCGTTCTCGCTGGTCAAGGACGAAGAGCTGGCCCAGGGGTACGCCGAGACGGTCGAGCTGTGGCGCGAGATCCGCTCGTGGCTGGAGGCCGATCATCCCGACGCGGTGCTCATTCCGGAGGGCGGTGAACCCCGTACGGGCGGGTCGCTCGCCTTCGACGCCGACTTCTTCCTCGTGATCAAGGACGCGCACGCGAGCCTGTTCAACAACCACTACGCGGGGCGGCTGCCGTTCCAGGCGCCGCGTGAGCCGTTCTTCGACGCCGAGGGCAAGGGCAGCACCCGGCCCTTCCTCGACGCCTGGAACGGCGCCCGCCAGGGACACCCGGACAGGCCGATCATCCTGGCCACCGCCGACCACGACTTCGACCGGCTGCGCTGCGGCCCCCGTACGCCCGACCAGCTCGGCACGGCCCTGATCTTCCTGTTCACCTGGGGCAACGTGCCCTGCCTGTACTACGGCGACGAGATCGGCATGCGGTACGTGCCGGGACTGCCGAACGTGGAGGGCTCGATCTGCAACCCCGGCTACAACCGGGCCGGCTGCCGCACGCCGATGCAGTGGGACGACGGCGTGAACGCCGGGTTCTCCACCGCCGACCCGTCCCGGCTGTATCTGCCCATCGACCCGGATCCCGACCGGCCCACGGTCGCCGCGCAGGAGAACGACCCGGACTCGACCCTCGCCTTCGTCCGCAAACTGATCGCCCTGCGCCGGGCCACACCCGCGCTCGGCACGCGGGCGTCGACCCGGGTCGTCAACGAGGGCTACCCCTTCGCGTACGTGCGCGGCGGCACCCACCTCGTTGTCCTCAACCCCCGCCGCGAACCGGCCACACTCGACATCTCCGAAATCGTCGGCGAGACGGGCACCGAGACCACCACAGGCGCGACGACCACCACGGGCACCGCGAGCGGGGCAGGGAGTGGCGCGGGAAGCGGCGCGGCGGACTTCACGGTGGGCGAGCCGATCTGGACGTCCGGCGTGACCGAGCAGAACGGTGAGCTGCGCCTCGACGGTTTCGCTTACGGCATCTTCGCCACCAGCCGCAGCGCCAGCGACGCGTAACCCGGCAGGTCACCGTCGTAGAACCGCACCCCGGTCTCCGCGCCGGGGCCCACCCCGCGTGGTTCCGGGCCAGGCGCCGCGGGCGGTTCGACGTCGGCCGCCCAGCGCTGCAACTCCCCGACCACCTCGGCCGGGGTGTCGTGGCCGAGCAGCCGGGCCAGACCGATCGCCGCTCCGGCGCGCAGCAGCGGCCGCGGCCCGGCGAACGACGCCTCCAGCACCTCGGACGCCGGCGCATGACCGTCACCGATCAGCCCGAGCGCGATCGCCGCGGTCGCCGCCACGGACTCGTCGGCGTCGAGCAACGCCCACGCCAGCGGCGAAACGCTCACCACGGCTCGCGCCGGGAACCAGCCCAACGCGAACGCGGCCGAACGCCGGACGGCGACGTCGTCGTCCTCCAGCAGGCGGGCGAACAACGGCACGCCCTCGCTGACAGCCTCGTGAACCCGCAGCTCAACCGGCTTGAGCGACGAGGAGTCAAGGCCGTGCGGCAGCCAGGGCGCGTCGTAGCCGATGGCCAGGGCCACCAGCAGCTCGATCAGCTCATCGCGTTCCGGCGTGGAGGGTGACGCCAGCATCTCGAGCAGGAACGGCGCGGCGTACGAGCTGGCCTCGTATCGCGTGCCCTGATGGAAGATGTTGCTGTAGCACTCCCCGTAGGCCTCCCTACGGACATCGGCGTCGCCGGACAGCAGCGCCCGCAGCTGAGCGGGCAGATCCCCGGCGGGGCCGTAAGCGTGGTGGATGTCGGACCAGGGCACGTCATCGAGGGTTTCGAGCACGCCGAGAACCTATCGCCCCCGTACGACATTTTTGGCGGCGTCGCCGCACACATCCGACATCACCCGATCGGTGGGCCCGCGTGGGAAAGCCCGCTCCGGTGTGCTTACGGTACGTCGATGGACGCTCGCACTGCGCAATCACGGCGGCTCCGCGGGAACCTGCCCGCCGAACTGTCCAGCTTCGTCGACCGCAACCGCGAGCGCGCCGAACTGAAACGCCTGCTGGCCACCTCGCGGCTGGTCACGATCACCGGCATCGGCGGGGTCGGCAAGACCCGTACGGCGATCCGGGTCGCCGCCGAGGTGCAGCGGGCCTTTGCGGACGGCGTCTGGCTCGTCGACCTCTCTGCCATCACGGACCCGCTGCTGATCGCCGAGGCCGTCGGACAGGCGCTCGGCCTGCAGGACCAGTCGGCCGGTCCGCCCTGCGGCGGCCTGGCCCGCTACCTCGTCTCCCGCCGGCTGCTGCTGGTGCTGGACACGTGCGAGCACGTCGTCGCCGAATGCTCCGCGCTGGTCCGGACCCTGCTGCGGGCGGCGCCGGGGCTGCGGGTGCTGGCCACGAGCCGGCAACCGATCGGGGTGGACGGTGAGCACGTCTTCCTGCTGCCGCCGCTGCCCGTGCCCGACCCGGCCGCCTCCCCGGCCGACCGCGAGATCGACGCCGCCGTCCTGCTGTTCGCCGAGCGGGCCGCCGCGGCCTCCCCGGGTTTCACGCTCACCGCCGGCAACCAGGACGCCGTGGCCCGGCTGTGCCGCCGGCTCGACGGCATCCCGCTGGGGATCGAGCTGGCCGCCGTCCGCACCCGGGCGCTTCCCGTGGAACGGATCGCCGAGCTGGTCGAGGGCTGGTATGCCGACGAGTCGGGCCTGCTCACGCGGGCCGGCGGCGGGCGGCACGAGTCGCTTCGCAAGGCCATCGACGGCACGTACGCCCTGTGCAGCGAGGGCGAGCGCACGGTGTGGGCGCGGGCCTCGGTGTTCGCCGACGGGTTCGACCTCGAGGCCGTGCAGCACGTGTGCGGCGAGACGCTCGACCTGGTGGCCGGCCTGGTCGACAAGTCCGTGCTGGTGCTCGACGGTCAGGGGTCCGCCGGTCGCTATCGGATGCTCGACACCATTCGCGAGTACGGGGTGGAGATCCTGCGCGCCTCGGGGGAGGAACACGAGGTGCGGCGCCGGCACCGCGACCACCTCCTGCGGCTGGCTCAGCGGTTCGACGCCGAGTGGTGCGGCTCCCGTCAGGCCGAGTGGTTCCGCCGCCTCACCCTGGAACACCCGAACCTCCGTACGGCGCTGGACTTCAGCCTTTCCGACCCGGGTGAACATGAGGCCGGCCTGGAGCTGGCCGCCGCCCTCAAGTTCTTCTGGTTCGCCTGCGGTCATCCTCGCGAGGGCCGGCACTATCTGGAACGCGCGATGGCCGTGGCGCCGCAACCGGGCCCGGCACGCACCCACGCGTTGTGGGCGTGCGCCTGGCTCTGCGCGCTGCAGGGGGAAGCGGACCGGGTCGAGCGGTACGCCGGCGAGTGCCGGGAGCACGCCGACGTCGAGGCGCAGGGGTGGGTGTCGTACCTGACCGGCGTCGCGGCGGTGCTGCGGGGCGACCCTGCCACCGCGGTGTCCAGGACGCAGGAGGCGGCACGGCTGCACACCCGCGGCGGCGACCCCGGCACGGGTCTGCTCATCGCGATGTCGACCCAGGCGATCGCGCTGGCGTTCCTCGGCGAGCACGAGCGGGGCGCCGCCATCACCGAGGAGCACTTCGCACTGTGCGATCAGACAGGTGAGCAGTGGGCGCGCTCGTACGCCGAGTACGTGCGGTCGGTGATCGAACTCGGTCGGGACCGCCCGGACGACGCGGCGCGGCATGCCCGGTCCGCGCTGAGCATCAAGCGCCGGCTCGGCGACGTGGGCGGGAACGCGCTGGCCATGGACGCGCTGGCCTGCGCGACGTCCACCTTGGGGGATGCCGAACGGGGGGCCCGCCTCTTCGGCGTGGCGCACCGGCACTGGGAGGCCGTCGGGTTGCCGCAGATGGGCTCGCCCGACCTCGGGGCGAGCCGGGTGTGGGCCGAGAAGCGGGCCCGGGACGTGCTCGGCGACCAGCGCTTCGACGAGCTGCTGGCCGAAGGGCTGGCGTTCGACTTCGCGGCCGGGGTGGCGTACGCGCTGGAGGAACGCCCCACG
The DNA here is from genome assembly GCF_004362215.1 of Paractinoplanes brasiliensis. NCBI lineage: Bacteria > Bacillati > Actinomycetota > Actinomycetes > Micromonosporales > Micromonosporaceae > Paractinoplanes > Paractinoplanes brasiliensis. The sequence continues at coordinate 958,508 of NZ_SNWR01000002.1, forward strand.
TCGGAGCGCGCCGACCCCGTGCCCGACTGGGCGCCGCTGACCAGGCGCGAGCGTGAGGTGGCCGAGCTGGTCGCGGCGGGCATGACCAACCAGCAGATCGCCGACCGGCTGGTGATCAGCCGCCGCACCGCCAACACGCACCTCGAGCACATCCTGACCAAGCTGGACTTCAATGCCCGTACGCAGATCGCCACCTGGGTTGCCGCCCGGCGCGGTTAGCGGAATCGGTCACCTGACCGATTCGGCGGCCGTATTGCCGCCGCGACAATGAGGGGTATGACCGTCGAGAACACGCCCGCGTCGCTGCACGTGCGCACAACGTCGGCCGGCGCTGCCGCGGTGAGCATCAGCGTGGCAGGAGAACTGGACGTGGGCAACCGGGCCTGGCTGCACAGCTGGATCGTCGACACCATCGACCGCTGGCGGCCGGCCGGGCTCAACCTCGATCTCGGCGGTCTGCACTTCATCGACGTGGCCGGAGTGCGGGCCCTGTTCGAGATGCACGCCGACGCTCGTGCCCGCGGCTGCCTGCTCGACGTGGTGGCGGCCCACCCCGCCGTCTGGATGACCGTCGACCGGCTCGGTCTGGCCCCGGAATTCCTGCCCCGCCCGGCCGAGGCCGACATCCGCCGCTGCGCCTGACGCCGCTCAGGTCCACACCGGCCGGTCCCGGTCGGCGCGTGTGTCACCAGCACGGCGCCCCGCCGACTACGACCGATCAGCGTTTGCGCTTCTTGCCCTCGGGCGGGGGAGTGGGCAGCTTGGGTGCGCTCTTCGCGTAGTCGACGAGGATCGGCTTGCCCACCAGCACCAGCTCACGGGCCCGTCTGCGCACGTCCGCCGCGTTGGTGTGGCGGCCGCTCGGCACGTGGACCGCGACGTTGCCGACGAAGTGCAGCAGGTCGTCGACCGTACCGGGGAAGATGTTGCACAGCTCGGCGGCGGCCAGCAGCTGCGACTCGGCCACCCCGGCGACGTGGTCGGACATGCCCGCCTCCCACGCCCCGGCGTGCACCAGGTAGCCGGCCGGCAGCGACCCCGGCCCGCCCAGCTCGCGAAGAGCCTGAGACCGGTCGGGCTGGGCCGGCTTGGTGTTGGCGACCATCCACAGGAAGCCGGCGCCGCCAAGCACCCCGCAGGTGACCAGCGCGGCCATCGCCGAGTCGGCGCCCTTGAGGATGACGATGAACAGCACGGCCAGGATGAGAGCACCCGCCATCATCTCGGCCGTCCCGTCGCGGGCCTCGGAATCCTCGGAATGGCCGACGGCACGGGCGATCAGCCCGTCGTAGATGCGGTCCTCCGGCTGCCAAAGATCGTCACGGACGGGCAAAGTCCGTTGCGGCATGGGCGGGTCCCTTCCCTGGCTGTGGTGCCCCTGCTATCGGCCGCCACCCCACCCCCTTTACTCCTCCACGCAGAATTCGTTGCCCTCCGGGTCGCGCAGCACCACCAGGCCGTCGGCCTCCCAGGCGAAGGTCGCGCCGAGGCCCTTGAGCCGCTCCACCTCGGCCGGGACGTCCCCGCCGGGCGCCCGCAGGTCGAAATGCATGCGGATCTTGCCCTGTTTGGGCTCGGGCACCCGCTGGAACCACAGGTTCGGCCCGCCCCAGCCGGGCGCCTCGACGAACGCCTTCGCCGGGGTGCCGTCCCCGTCGAGCTCGCCGCCCAGCGCGGCCGCCCAGAACCGGGCCACCACCAGCGCGTCCTGGCAGTCGACGGTGATGCTTTTGATGTACGTCATGACGAGGAGTACCGATCGTGGAAGACGACCTCGTCGAGCGGCCGCCGCTTCGGCTGCGCCCACCGCCCCTTCTCCGGGTACCCGAGCGGGATCAGCGCCATGGTGAGCGCGTCCTCGGGCAGACCGAGCAGATCCCGTACGTCGTCCTCGTGCTCGGCGTAGAGCGTGGTCAGCGTGGATCCGATGCCGTAGGCGCGCGCGGCCAGCATGAGGTGCTGCACGGCGCCGTAGATGGACGAGCCCAGCCGCGGGTTGCGGGACCGCTTGGCCCCCAGCAGCACGGGGAAGATCCAGACGGGGGCGTCCTCGAGGTGGGCGGCGAGGTGGTCGGCGGCCCGGAAAGTGGCGGCGCTCATGCCGCCGTCCGGGGAGTCGGCGCCGAGGATCTGCTCACGCCGCGACCCGTAGTTCTTCTCCCAGCCCTCCCTGTACCACTCGGCGATCTGCCGCTTGACCTGCGGGTCACGCACGACGATCCAGGCCCAGCGCTGACTGTTCCCGCCGCTCGGGCCGCGCACGGCGGCATCCAGCAGGGCGGTGATCACCTCGTCGGCGATGGGCTCGGTGGACAGGTAGCGCCGGGCGGGGGTGGAGTGCAGCGCGTCGAGCAGGGACAGGCTCTGCGGATCATCGGTCGGCATGTCCGGACCTTACCGTGGGACTCACCCCGGAACCTGTCCCGCATAGTCCCCGGACGGCCGGAACCGCGACGGCCGGTCGGCGTACTCCTCCAGCGCGTGCGCGATCCAGCCGGCCGTCCGCGCCACCGCGAAAATCGTCTCTCCAGCGTCCGGCGGCATCCCGTACTCCAGCGTCAGCGCCGCCAGAGCCAGATCAACATTCGGCCGTACGCCGGAGCGTGCGCGCATGACCTCGGAAAGGCGCTCGGCGGCGTCGCGTGCCCGCGTGTCGCCCAGCATGTCGAGCAGGGCGCGCGCCCGGGGGTCGCCGTCCGGGTAGAGCCGATGCCCGAACCCCGGCACCGGCTCCCCGGCCCGCAGCCGTTCCGCGATCGCGTCGATCGGGTTCGGCTTCTCCAGCACGCCCGCGAGCAGGGGGAAGGCCAGGCTGCTGGCGGCGCCGTGGAGCGGCCCGTCGAGCGCCGCCAAACCCGCACCGACCACCGCGTACGGGTGAGCCCGGGTCGACGCCGCCACCCGGGCAGCCAACGTCGACGCGGCGATGTCATGGTCGGCCAGCAGAATCAGCGCCGCGTCCAGCAGATTGTGCTCCCGCGGCGTCGCCTCCCAGCCGGTGAGCCGCCCCCACAGGGCCTCAGCAATCCGCCCGCCCACGGGCTGCGGCCGCCCCAGGTCCCCAACCACGTGAGGCAGTCTGGCCTGCGTGTCTTCTGCACCGGAGTGCGCGTCGCGCGTATCGCCCGTGCCGGTGTCAGTGTTGCTCGTGTCGCCCGTGCTGGTGTGGGTGTTGCTTGTGTCGCCCGTGCTGGTGTGGGTGTTGCTTGTGTCGCCCGTGCTGGTGTGGGTGTTGCTTGTGTCGCCCGTGCTGGTGTGGGTGTTGCTTGTGTCGCCCGTGCTGGTGTGGGTGTTGCTTGTGTCGCCCGTGCTGGTGTGGGTGTTGCTTGTGCCGTTCGTGCTGGCGTGCATGCTGCTCATGCCGTTCGTGCTGGCGTGGGTGTTGCTGGTGTCGCCCGTGCCGGCGTGCGTGTTGCTCGTGCCGTTCGTGCTGGTGTGGGTGTTGCTTGTGTCGCCCGTGCTGGTGTGGGTGTTGCTGGTGTCGCCCGTGCTGGTGTGCGTGCTGCTCGTGCCATTCGTGCCGGCGTGCCCGCCGCCCGCGCTGGCTACGTCCGCCGAACCGTCCTCTGAGTCCGGTACGCCCGCCTGCCCAAGCCCGGTCTCGGCCGTCGTCGCCTGCGGGCCGCCCGAATCGGACACGGCCTCTTGGCCACTTGACTCCGCCAGGCCCGTCCTCATCTCGTCACGGAAGAGCAATTCACTGCCTCCGCTCGTCAATCCCTCGATCGCGCTGCCCTTGGACCGGGGCTTTCCACGTGCCCCCACCGCCTCTCCCGCGACCGGCGGAAGGGCGGCGACCATCGTGCCCAGCAGGGCGCGGGAGGTGGCGATCACCGCGGCGGGCGTGGTGTCGAAGCGCAGCGGGTCACCGGCGGCCGCCGCGGCGACGATCAGGCGCAGCCGGTCGGTGTGCCGGGCCGTGCCCGGCAGGGGCGCGATCACGTCCTCGGCCAGGCGGAGAAGGCGCGGGTCGGGGGCGAGGGTTTCGTAGCGACGGGTGCCTGTCCACAGCAACGCCACGATCTCCTCGAAACTGGCTACGCTGGCCAGCGCTATCGCGTCGTGGCCCCGGTAGTGCAGGGTCCCGTCGCTGATCAGCGTGATGCCGGTCCGTATGCCGGGCGTGGTCGGGCGCTTGCGCGCGGCCAGGAAAGCGTCGACCTCGCGCCGGTCGAAGAGGCTGTTCTTGCCGTCACCGTTGCGCCGGCTGCCCAGCAGTCCGCGGCTCACGTAGGCGTAGACGGTCGCCGGTTTGACCCCGAGCAACTGGGCGACTTCGGCGGTGGTGAGCGGGGGCGGCGGCGGGTGAACGGGCATGTGCAGATGCTCTCATATTGACTGGATCAATGTTGACGTCAACATATACGGCTCGCATCGTGTTGACATGTTGACTGTCAATCCAGGGCTGGCCGGCGTAGTAGCTTTCGACACCGAGATAGCCGAGCCCGACCGCGACGGCGGCGCCCTGCGCTACCGAGGTGTCGACATCCGCTTCCTCGCCGGCGCCGTCTCGTTCGGCGACGTCTACGGTCTCCTCGCCGACGGTTCCTTCGACGCGCCCCTGACCCCAACGGGCCTGCCGGGGGAGTTCCCGACCGCTGCCGGTCCCGCTCCCGTACCGGGCCACGGCGTTGCACCGGGCCACGGCGTTGCACCGGGCCACGGCGTTGCACCGGGCCACGGCGTTGCACCGGGCCACGGCGTTGCACCGGGCCACGGCGTTGCACCGGGCCATGGCGTTGCACCGGGCCATGGCGTTGCACCGGGCCATGGCGTTGCACCGGGCCATGGCGTTGCACCGGGCCATGGCGTTGTGCCGGGCCATGGCGTTGTGCCGGGCCATGGCGTTGTGCCGGGCCATGGCGTTGTGCCGGGCCACGGTGTCGTGCCGGGCCACGGCGTCGCACCGGGCCACGGCGCCACGCACGGAGACGACGCCGCCCCTGGCTACGGCGCCGCACCCGGGGTGGAGCGCTCAGACGGCTCCATTGCCTCGTCCTTGCATCCCGACTCCGCATCAGGTCGGGGCAGGGGGGCGTCACTCCCCGGCTGGGGCCCACAGATCGCCGACCCTGGCCCCGGCGAGATCATCGGCAGGCACGGGGGCTGGGCCGGGCTGCGGAGCGGGGACGTTCGGGTTGATGTGCAGGCTGCTGCGGCAGCCCTTGCGCCCTTGCTCGGGTTGCGGCCGCTGATCGATATTGACGACGCGACGGCAAGGGTTGACGTGGCTCGGGCGTCCGCATCAATGTTGACGGTCGTCGCAGCGGCGGCTCGAGGTGATGCGCTGCCGCCGGTGCCGGAGCGTCTTGTGGCCGAGGGGCGCGATGTCACGTCGCAGTTCATGATCCGGTGGCGGGGTGAGCCCGACCCGCGGCACGTGGCGGCGATCGACCGCTACTGGGTCTGCGCGGCCGAGCACGGCATGAACGCGTCGACCTTCACCGCACGTGTCGTGGCCAGCACGGGCGCCGACGTGGGGGCTTGCCTGTCGGCCGCCGTCGCGGCGCTGTCGGGGCCGTTGCACGGCGGAGCGCCCGCTCGCGCGCTGGGCATGGTGGCCGACGTCGAGCGAACGGGGGACGCACGGGCGTACGTGAAAAAGGTCTTGGACAGCGGGCGGCGGCTGATGGGCTTCGGGCACGCCATCTACCGCGCCGAGGATCCCCGGGCTCGCATCCTGCGCGACACGGCGCGCGAGCTGGGTGCGCCGCGCTACGAAGTGGCGCGGGAACTGGAGAAGGCGGCCCTGGCCGAGCTGCGCGAACGTAAGCCGGATCGCGTGCTGGAGACCAACGTCGAGTTCTGGGCCGCGATCGTGCTCGACTTCGCCGAGGTGCCTGTGGACTTGCTGGCCGCGATGTTCACCTGCGCCCGTACGGCGGGGTGGAGTGCCCACATCCTCGAACAGAAACGCCTCGGCAAGATCATCCGCCCGTCGGCCGACTACGTGGGACCGTCCGCCCGGCGGCCCGACGAGCTGCCCGGCTGGGAAGCGGCACTGAAACGCCGAGTCGCCTGAATCCCGGGCGCGTCCCGCACGAAAGCGGATGTCGCCTTGCCTCTGAGTACGAGGCGCATCCCGTACGGGGAAATGGGGTGCGCCTTTCGGAGCGCAGGTTTTGCGGCACCCCGGGCCGGGCAGGTCGAAGAGGACATCCGATGACCGAAAGGGGACTTCTCATGGCCGGCAACGAGCACGACGTTCACCGCAGTGCGAAGACGGGGAAGTTCGTCAAGGAAAGCACTACCGAGCGCAACCCGCGGGAAACCACGACCGAGCACGTCGGCGGGGACAGCGGCGGCGACCGCGAGGTGCACCGCAGCACCACCACGGGCAAGTTCGTCACGGAGACGACCGCCGAACTGCACCCCTCCACCACCGAGACGCAGCAGGTCTGACAGGGGATCGGCGCCGGGAATTCGGTCGCGAGAACCGCTGAACGTGGCGACCATGGGCCGATGGCAGGCCCTCCGGAAGGTTTCACGTATCGGGTTCGGAAGAACGGCGATGTCGAGCTGCTGCATCACGGGCGGCCGGCGGGAGTGCTGCGCGGGGCGACCGCCGCGCGGTTTCTCGCCGAGGTCGACGAAATCGATCCGCAGGAGCTGATGGCTCGTCTGACCGGCAATTACCGGCATGGCAACGAGCGTGCGGCTCGCAATCATCCACGCAACCGCCGCCGCTGACTCGCAACCCCCGGTCGCAGAGAATCAGCCACCGCCTCGAAACGAACCGGCCGTGCCAGAGACGCAGCTGCCGCCCCAGAAACGCAGCTGCCGCCCCATGACGCAGCTGCCGCCGCGGGTAACGCAACGGCCGCGGGAAACGCAACGGCCGCCGCGGGAAACGCGACGGCCGTGGATAATGAGCTCCGGCCCTCAATAGCGGCAGCGCAGCACCACCAGGGTGTGGCTCATGACCTCGAGCCGTGACGCCGCCCGCGCGGTTTTCCGGCGTACGGCCAGCAGCGGGTCGGCCGTATTCACCACGATCTCCCACGTACGGCCGAACGATCGGTCCGGCAACGTGAACTCGACCCTCTCCTCGAGCGGATTGAACAGCAGCAGGAACGAGTCGTCGACGATCGCCTCGCCCAGCGCGTCCCGTTCCGGAATGCCGTGCCCGTTGAGGAAAACGGTCATGGTCATGCCGCTGCGGGTGTTCCAGTCTGCCTCGGTCATCGGCTGACCGTCGCGTCGCAGCCACGCGATGTCGGGCACCTTGTCGTCGCCCACGGGTTCGCCGGTGAAGAAACGCCGGCGCCGGAAGATCGGGTGTTTGGCGCGGAGTTCCGTCAACCGGCGGGTGAATCCGGTCAGCACGTCCTGGTTGCGGGCGTCGGTCCAGTCGACCCAGCTGATTTCGTTGTCCTGGCAGTAGACGTTGTTGTTGCCGCCCTGCGTCCGTCCCAGCTCGTCACCGTGCGAAATCATCGGCACGCCTTGCGACAACAGCAGCGTGGCCAGGAAGTTGCGCTTCTGCCGTTCCCGCAGTGCCACGATGTCCGGGTCGTCGGTCGGGCCTTCGACGCCGCAGTTCCACGAGCGGTTGTGGCTCTCGCCGTCGCGGTTGTCCTCGCCGTTGGCGCTGTTGTGCTTCTCGTTGTACGACACCAGGTCGTTGAGCGTGAAGCCGTCGTGCGCGGTGACGAAGTTGATTGAGGCGATCGGCCGCCGCCCGTCGATCTCGTACAGGTCGGAGCTGCCGGTGAAACGCGATGCGAACTCACCCAGGGACGCCGGCTCGCCCCGCCAGAAATCGCGGACCGAATCGCGGTAGCGCCCGTTCCACTCCGTCCACAGCGGCGGGAACCCGCCTACCTGGTAGCCGCCGTCGCCGACGTCCCACGGCTCGGCGATCAGCTTGACCTGCGAGACGATCGGGTCCTGGTTGACCAGGTCGAAGAACGCGGCCAGCCGGTCGACGGCGTGGAACTCGCGAGCCAGCGCTGCCGCGAGGTCGAACCGGAAGCCGTCGACGTGCATCTCGGTGACCCAGTAGCGCAGCGAGTCCATGATGAGCCGCAAGGACTCGTGGTGGCGTACGTTGAGGCTGTTCCCGGTGCCGGTGGTGTCGTAGTAGTACTGCTTGTCGTCATCCACCAGCCGGTAATAGGCCGGGTTGTCGATGCCGCGGAACGACAGCGTCGGCCCGAGATGATTGCCCTCGGCGGTGTGGTTGTAGACAACGTCGAGAATGACCTCGATGCCGGCCTGGTGCAGCGTCTTGACCATCGACTTGAACTCCTGCACCTGCCCGCCGTGCCCGCCGAACGACGCGTAACCGTTGTGCGGCGCGAAAAAGCCGATCGTGTTGTAACCCCAGTAGTTCGTCAGCCCCCGGTCCACCAGCGTGCTGTCGTGGACGAATTGATGTACCGGCATCAGCTCGACGGCCGTGATCCCGAGGCGCTTCAAATACTTGATCATCGCCGGGTGGGCGAGTCCCGAGTACGTCCCGCGTACGTCCTCGGGAATGTCCGGATGCCGCTCGGTCATGCCCTTGACGTGCGCCTCGTAAATGACCGTCTGGTGGAACGGGATGCGCAGCGGCCGGTCGTTGCCCCAGTCGAAGAACGGGTTGATGACCACCGACTTCTGCGCGTAGGCAGCGGAATCGTCGTCGTTGCGGGAACCGGGATCGCCGAACCGGTAGGGGAAAAGCGCCTCGTTCCAGTCGTTGCGTCCGTCGACGGCCTTCGCGTACGGGTCGAGCAGCAGTTTGCTGGGGTTGCAGCGCAGGCCCTGGGACGGGTCGTAAGGCCCGTGCACCCGGTAGCCGTACCGCTGGCCGGGCACGACCCGGGGCAGGTATCCGTGCCAGACGAGCGCCTCCCGTTCCGGCAGGTCGATTCGTGTCTCGTTGTCCTCTTCGTCGAACAGGCACAATTCGACACGCTCGGCGAGCTCCGAGAAAAGGGCGAAGTTCGTCCCCCCTCCGTCGTAGGTCGCACCCAGCGGGTAGGGGTTCCCGGGCCAGATCTTCATGGCGGCGTTGCTTCCCACTAACCACTCCCGTCAATCCGCGCGATCGACTGTAGTCGGCACTAGGTTGATGCGCAGGGGGTCGACATGACGACAGAGATGCCGGGCTGGGTGCCGGTGGAACATCGATGGTTCGGACTCGATCGGCGCCGGCTCAAACCGGCCGTCTTTGTCCTGGTCGTGGCGCTGCTGCTGATCCACGGCTGGTCCGCGCTCAATGCCGTCGTGCCGTGGGACAACCCGACCAAGGCCGGCGACGTGCTCGATCTCGGCGCGGGGGCGACCGCGGTGCCGCCGGTCGGCTGGCAGCTCGAGGACGGTTCCCTGGTCGGCGACGGCATCGAGGTCAGCCCGACCAGCGAGACGGTGAAACTGGCCAAGGCGGGCGCCGAGATCCGGATGACCGGAGCGGCGTTCGACGGCACGGCGGCCCAGTTCCTCGACCAGGTGATCACCTCACAGGACCCCGGCGCCGACATCTCCGGCGCACCCAGCACCTTCACCACGACCTCGGGCCTGGTCGGTGTCGTCCGCACCGCGAGTGGACAGGCCGGCGACATGTTGATTGCGGCATTCAAGATGTCAACCTCTCAACCCACGGCCGCGCCCGCCCTGCTCGTCCAGGCCGACACCGTGCCCGGGTCGTTCCAGCAGTACTCCGGTGAGTTCGAGGCGCTGCTGCGCAGCATCAGCCCGGGAGCGGGCGAATGACCATCACCGGCGCCACCGCCAGGACAGCCCAGCTCGCCGCGATCGACCAATCCGGCTGGGGCACCCGTTTCAAGCTGTTCCAGCCGCACAACGCCGCCTTCTGGGTGTGGCTCGCCGGCGTCGGCATCGGCGCCGTCGGCATGATCAAGTACTTCGGCGCGGGTTTCGACACGTACCGGCTCGCCGTGACCAGCGGCATCCTGTTCTTCGGCATCTACCTGGTCCCGTGGCTGTTCTTCCTGCGCCACCAGAACAGATACACCGCCCAGCCCGGCGGCCTGCTCGCCACCGGCTTCGTCTGGGGCGCCTTCGCGGCGACGTTCTGGATCGCCCTGCCCGCCAACGCGGCGATGCTCGAGATCTGGTCGAAGCTGCTCGGCCCGTCCGGCGCGGCCAAGTGGGGCGCGGGCCTCACCGCCCCGATCAACGAGGAGTGGGGCAAGGCCCTCGGCCTCATCCTGCTGATCGGCTTGGCCCCGGCGCTCGTCCGCAGCGCGTACGACGGGTTCATCATCGGCGCGTTCATCGGGCTCGGCTTCCAGGTGTCCGAGGACATCCTGTACGCCTACAACAACGCGACCAGCACGTTCGGCGAGAATCAACTGTCGTCGACACTGTTCGTCCTCGTCATCCGTGGATTCGCCGGGATCACGTCGCACGCCCTGTTCAGCGCCGTCTTCTGCGCCGGCGTCATGTGGATCCTGGGCCGCGCCGCCGGCGAACGTCACGTCGTACGCGGGGTGCTGGCCTGCCTGGCCGCGATGTTCCTGCACTTCGCCTGGGACGACGTGACCGGCCTGGCCTTCGGCAACCCGTTCCTCGAGGCATACATGCCGTACCTGATCATCATGCCCCTGGCCATAGCCACCCTCCTGTGGGTGCGGCGCCAGGCCTCAACCACTGAACGGCGCTGGACACGCGACCTGCTGGCCCCCGAGGTCGAGGCCGGCGTGGTGGATGGGCCGCTGCTGGACGCCGTGAGCGGTCTCCACAGCGACCGCCGGCACTTCCGCAAACTTGTCCACAACCGCCACCGAGCCGCCCTCCTGATCGAGAGCGCGGGCGACCTGGCCCAAGAACTCGCCGCGGCGCGGGGCGAGGAGACACCCCGAGTCGCCCACGCCCGCCAGGAACTCCTCCGCCTGCGCGGGACCGGCCGATGACAAGACCACTTCAGACGTACGCCGGTCAGGAGCTGCCGTTTCCGCGAGGGGCCGAGCGATGGGGACCGCTGCTGCGGCGAGGCGCTGAGCGATGGGGATTGCTTCTCACGTGCCTCGGTCGGGGATTGCTGCGATGGCGAGGTGCTGAGTGGTGGGGGTTGTTTCTCACGTGCCTCGGTTGGGGATTGCTGCTGCGGCGAGGTGCTGAGCGGTGGGGATTGCTTCTCACGTGCCTCGGTCCGGGGATTACTGCGACGGCGAGGTGCTGAGCGATGACGGAACCACTCCTCACGTACGCCGAGGTGGGCGCCACCCGCAAGGAGCCGATGCCGCCGGGTTACACGCACGTTGTGCGCGACGAGGTCATCGGGCGCGGCCGGGCGGCGTACGAGCGGGCTGTGGACGCGCTCCGCGGCTGGCACATGCACAGGGCGGCAGGTTTCCGGATCGTTCGCGGGGGAGAACGAGCCGCCGAGGGTGTGGACATCGTCCTGCGGTTCTACGGCATGACGGTGCCGTGCCGGGTCGTCTACGTCGTGGACGAGCCGAACCGTGCTGGGTTCGCTTACGGCACGCTGCCCGGCCACCCCGAGCGCGGCGAGGAGGCCTTCATCGTCGTGCTGACCCCTGACGACGAGGTCCGCTTCCAGATCCGGGCCTTCAGCCGCCCCGCAACCCTGCTGACCCGTCTCGGCGGCCCGATCGCCCGCCTGGGTCAACGCTACGCAACCGGCCGCTACGTGAAGGCCCTGCGCACCCTCACACGGCCGAAGCCGGCGCCGCCCTGAACCGTTTTCGCCGCCCCTGCAACGTCGATCGGCCAGCAGACGCCACGTCAACATCCAACGGCTGGTAGCCGCCCTCGTCAACGTTGACCGAGCGGTGGGCGCCTTCGTCAACGTTGACCGGCTGTTGCACAGCGGCGTCAACATTGATCGGTCGATCCACGTCTGCATCAATGTTGATTCGCTGGTGGACGTCCTCGCCAAACGTTGACCCGCTGGTGGCCGCCTTCGTCGACGTTGACCGAGTTGTCTACGCCTTCGTCAACATTGACCGGCTGGTGGGGGTCCCCGTCGACGTTGACCGGCTGGTGGGGTCGTCGTCAGCGTTGACCGAGTGGTGGGGCCACCCTCGTGAACATTGATGGGCCGGGGCGGGTTCGCGGGGGACGGTGCCGGATTCAATGGGGGAGGACCCGCGCGAGGCAGTTCAACGAGTCGAGGCGGTCGGGTTCCGCCGGGATCATCACGACGCTGGTCGCGCCGGCTGCGTGCCGGGCCGCGATCTGAGCCCGTACGTCGTCGGCGGTTCCTGCCAACGCCAGCTCGCGCACCCATTCGTCCGGCATCGTGGCCGCGAACTCCTCCGGGCCCGCCGACGCCCGGCGGTGGCGGGCGAGATCCTCGGCGAACGGCATGGCGGCCAGGTGCGGAGCCCAGTCCGGTTCGCCGATCCAGGCCAGCCCCGGCCGTACGAGGTCACGAGCGGCCCGCCCGTCGTCCCCGACCACTGCCGCGTCGTACGTGATCACCTCAAGCTCACGCTCACCTTGGCCAGCATCCGACGGTCGCCCGGCCCCGGCCGGCCGCGTGCCGCCGCCCATCTGCCGCACAGCCGCTTCGACGTACGGCGGCGCCGCTGGTTCCGCCAGCAGCACCCCGTCGGCGACCCGCCCGGCCACCGTGATCGACCTGGGCCCGCGCACGCCCAGCACGACCGGCGGCGCCACCAGCGGTTTCTCGCCGATCACGACACCCTCGACCTTGACGTACCGTCCCGAGGCCGGCCCCGGCTCGCCGCGCAGCAGCGTGCGCACCGCGATCGTGTACTCCTCCAGCAACGTCAACGGGCTGGCCGGCCAGGCGCCCACCTGCCGCATCCAGTCCGGCATGCCGTGCCCGATCCCCGCGATCACCCGGCCCGGGAACAGCTGCGCCAATGTCGCCAGCTCCATCGCCGCGAACGCCGCATTACGGGCGCCGGCCGGCAGAATTCCGATCCCCACCGTGATCCTCGACGTCCGTGCCAGCACCGCGCCGGCCTGGGCGACCCCACCGCGGAACCCGAGGTCCTCCACAACCCACAGCTCGTCGAACCCGAGCTCCTCGGCCCGCTGTGCATAACCCAGTACCTCGTCCACAGGCAGATCCCGCGGCACCATGACCCCGACACGCGACACCACTGACCGCCCTCTCTGTCAGCCACAGGCCGGTGCGTACGCGGCTATCTGGCAGCCGGGGCGCAGCACCTTGATCATCATCCTACGGAGCGCGGTTGAACCCGGTCTTGTCCGCGTCGCTGATCTCGCGTAGGACGCGTGCCGGGTTACCCACCGCAATGACGCCCGCCGGCACGGAACGTGTCACTACGCTGCCCGACCCCACGATCGAGCCGTCCCCGATGCTGACGCCCTGGTTGATCGTCACATCTCCGCCTATCCACACGCGGTCGCCGATGGTCACCGGCTTGGCATGACACGCGCCGGCTGCCCGCTCGAACGGATCGATCGCGTGGTTGCTGGTGTAGATGCCGACTCGCGGCCCGAACAGCACGTCATCACCGATCGTGATGCCCCCGCCGTCCAGCATCACGCAGTCGAAGTTCGCGTAGAACCGGTCACCGACGCTGATGTTGAACCCGAACTCGCACCGGAACGTCGGCTCGAAATGACACCCCTCGCCGACCGCCCGCAGAAGGCGCCGCAGAATCGCCTCCCGGACCTCCTGCGGTTGCCCGAAACTCGCGTTGTACTCGCTGGTCAACAGCACGGTCCGCTGCCGCGCCGCCAGCAACTCGGCGGTCAGGTCGTCATACATCGCCCCCGTCAACATGTGCTGACGTTGCTCCTCCAGGTTCACCGAACCCCCAAATATCGAACCGCGATGTGAACACCCCATTGAAGATCAACGCCGGAGCCCCCGCAGCCGCTGCGCGTACAATTCCCGGCAATCCCGGCGACCGGTTGCCTCAGCCCTCGGCCCTTACCCCGGCCGCAGCCCCTGGTCGCGGCCCTCGTCGCGGCCGTCAGGGCAGTCCTTGCTGCAGCCCTCGGTCCGAGCACCCGCCGCAGTCAGGCTCAGTCCTCGTCCCAGCGCTTGGTTCCAGCAGACGCCTTGGTGATCAGTCCCAGCCCTCCCGCCGCAGTCGTCAGGCCCCGCCGCAGCCCCTTGGTCCCAGCCCTCGTGGCAGCCGTTGCGCGCAGCTCTTGCAGCAGCCCTCGGTTCCAGTGCCCGCCTTGGAGTCAGTCCCGGCCCTCTCGCCCAGTCGTCAGTTCCAGCCCTTCTGCCATCCAGATCAGGGTCAGCCATCTCCGCGGCCGTCTGGGCACGACCGCCCGGCTGGGATCTCTATCATCGACCGATGGTGGTCGATGACGCTGAATTGGCGGTGGCCGCGGCCGTGGCCGGGGCTACGGTTGTCCGAGAGCATTACGGCACAGAGCTTGCCCACTTCGAGAAGGCACCCGGAGACTTCGCCACCGAGGCGGATCTGGCGGCTGAGGAAGCGATCCTGGGAATGCTCCGGGCGGCGCGGCCGGGCGACGCGTTCGTGGGGGAGGAGAGCGGACGCAACGCCGGCGGTCCGGGCGAGCGGGAGTGGTTTGTTGATCCGCTCTGCGGGACGCTCAACTATGCGGTCAACACGATGTTGGTGTCGGTCAATGTTGCTCTACGCGATGGGCAACGAATCGTGGCAGCGGCCTCGGCCGACCCGTTCGCGGGTGAGGTTTTCTGGACCGATGGCGTGATGGCCCGCGTACGGGAAACGAACGGTCAACCGGAGAGCGGAGACAAGCGGCTCCAACCGGATGACACCAGCGGAATCGTTGACCTGAACCTCGATCCGCCGTTTCTCAACGCGCCGCGGTTCCGGGCGGCCCGGTTGCTGCTGGACGACCGTTTCGTCGCGCGTTTCAAGCCTCGCGTCGTCTCGAGCACACTGGCTGTGGCCTGGGTGGCGGCCGGACGGCGGGCCGCCTATGTCACCGATGGGGATTTGCGCGACAGTGTGCATTTCGCGGCCGGGATCGGTTTGTGCCAAGCGGCTGGTTGTGTCGTCACCGCGCTGGACGGCGGGCCGCTGCACTCCGGATCGCAGGGACTTGTCGCGGCTGCGGACTCCGATACGCATTCCGCGTTGCTCGAAATGGTGGCGGCCCAGTTGTCCGGCTGATCGGTGGTTATTGGGGTGGCCGTACCAATCGCATTGCCGGGTCAGCGGTTCGGACGAAGCCCTGGGACGCATAAAGCGGCTCAGCGGTGGCTGTGGCACGCAGATCGACCGTGTTCGCGCCCTCGGTGGTGAACCATTCGAGAAGCGCGGCGGTGCACGCCCGGGCATACCCGTGCCGGCGGTGGGCCGGGTCGGTGGCCACGTTGAACATGTAGCCGACCAGGCCGTGCGGGTTGCCCGGGCCGCCCAGACGTTCCTCGACAATGCCGACCGCGCCCGCGGCCAGCCGATTCCCGCTGCTCGCCACGGCCCGCACCCATCTGGCGGTCTCAGCCGAAGACGGGTTCATGATGGCGGGACGGTCGCTGACGGGTTCGAGCGGTTGGTCGACGACGAAACCGGCCATGGTGGGCGACGGCTCGGCCAGGCGGCGGAGCAGGATTCTCTGGGATGCCTCGCGCCAGTTGCCGTCATTGGAGCCGTCGGGCAGGCCGAACAGGATTCCCCGCAACCTGACCAGCTCGGCAGCGTCGTCGACGGTGGCCCGCCGTACGTTGATCATGTGTTGACACTATGACCTGACGTCTTGATGCGGACAGTCAATATTGACGGCGTTGACAAGGCTTGACGGGAGGCGCCCAGCGTCAATGAGCCGGGCGCCGCACGTCGTCGGGGCAGGCGCGAGCGGGCGGGACAGCGGGTTGGCGCGGGTTTCCAGCGGCGAGCCGGTTCAGCCTTGGGAGCAGGTCGAGCCGTGGGCGCAGGGCGGGACCTGCACGCTGGGGCGCAGACTGACGGGCCGGCGCGGGTGGGCGGCCGGGAGCGGGCCGGCGCGGGTTTCCAACGGCGAGCCGGTTCAGCCCTGGGAGCAGGCCGAGCCGTGGGCGCAGGGCGGGACCTGCACGCAGGGCGCAGACTGATGGGTCGGCGCGGGTGGGCGGCGGGGAGCGGGCTGGCGCGGGGTGACTGTTGTGGCCTGGGTCGGCGAGGCGGTCGGCCCGCTCGGCCGCCCGCGATCTCGTTGTGGCGGAGTGGGCGCGTGGGCTGCGAGTTCTGTCAGGCCAGGCCCAGGCCGCGGCGACCGGTCTCGTTCAGGCCGGCCTCGGTGAAGCGGTTCTTCCAGTCGCGTTCGTAGTGCTCGGCCGGGAAGTCGGACGGGCTCGAACCGGTCAGGAAGGCCTCACGCACCGACGCCGCGTATGCCTCGTTGCGGGGGCACCACGGGGCCGCGGGGATGTACATGACGTTGCCCCAGCCTTTCTGGTCCTGGACCGGGGCGACGCTGTGGATCATGTCGCAGTGCCACCAGACGGAGTCACCCGCCTGCACGTCGGGGATGCCGGCCAACGCCTCCATCAGCAGCCCGTGCCACTTGTCGGTGGCCGGGAACACCTGGTTGACGGTGACGCCGCACATGTCGTCGTCCGGTACATCGTTGAGCAAGGGTCTCAACATGAGGTACGCCATCGCGCCGGGGATCGGGACGGTGTGCAGGACGCCCTGGTCGTGGGCCATGTCGGAGAGCGCCGTCCAGCCCTGGAACGTGCGGAACGCCGAGCACATGGTGGAGCCGGGATACTGCGGGCCGGACGTGCGGTAGGCCGCGTCCCAGGGGTCGTACTTCTCCACAGACCCGTCGAACAGGTGGCGGAAGGCCTGTTGATAAGCCTGCGTCATCCACAGGTCGAGGGTGCCAGGGTCGAGGTGGGTCCCCAGGCCGGCCGAGTCGGCGCCCTCGGGACGGCGGCGGATGCGGTCGGGGTAGAGCGAGTCGCGTTCCGGGTCGAACCACTGGGTGCCGTCGTCCGAGGTGTGCTTCCACTGGCTGTTGAGGAACGCCTGCACGCGGGCCATGCGGTCGCTCTGCCGGGCCTCCATTTGCGCGTGCGACCAGTAGATCGGGTAGATCTCGGGCTTCGAGCCGACGCTGCCGAAGAAGTCGTCGCCGGGGCCGCGGTAGTTCTCGAAGAACTGGTTCTGCTCCACGTAGTCGACGATGCCCGCGTCCCAAGCGAGGGCCTGCTCGCGCGGGAAGTGGCCGCGCACCACCAGGCAACCCCGTTTGCGCAGCTTGGCGACGTCGGCCGCGTTGACCGTGCCGGCCTCGATGTCGTCGTAGGAGATGACCGGCCACACCGTCTCGCCGCGCGCTTTGGCCGCGGCGACGTCGGCCACCTCGGCCGCCATGTCCCGTTCGACAACGGCGAAAACCTCTTCCACCGTACGGCCGGAGGTGGCGATCTGAGCACGCAGAGCGGCCTTGACCTCGCGGATCGCGCCGGTCAGGTCGACGGGCGTCTCCTCCCAGTGGGGGAGCGGCATGGTGGGCCTCCTTCTAGTCATGTCCCTTGACTAGAAAGACGGTAAGCCCCGTGGCGCCTTCTAGGCAAGGCTCCTGACTAGAATGGCGTTGTGGATCCGGCCAAGCCCTCGCAGGAGATCTTGCGGACGCTCACCGACGAGCACGTGTTACGCGCGTTGATGCGCCATCGCCTGCTGACGCGGGCCGAGTTGTCCACAGAGACCGGCATCTCGAAACCCACAGCGGGCGAGAGTGTGCGTCGCCTGACCGAAGCCGGCCTCGTTGTGGACACGGGTCAGCGCACGCCCGGCGGACGGGGCAAGGGGCGGGTCGGTTCGTACTACGCCTTGGCGCCCGGGATCGGCACGGCGTTGGCGGTGAGCATCGCCCCGGAAGGCGTAGTGGCCGAACACATCGACGCCTACGGCGACCTGATGGCCCGAGTCGAAGTCGAGGTCGGCCGCCCGGCCCGCCCAGACGATGTTGCCGCAGCCCTGGCCCGAGCTGTTGATGCAGCATGCAGCACCGCGCGAGCCGGCGGGAACGCTGGGGTTCTGGGCCCGGCGGGGACGTTCAGCGCTGTTGCTGAGCAGGGCTCCGGCGGCGTTGGGCCGGTCGCTTCCTACCCGGGCGGAGCGGCTGGTTCCGCAGGAAAGTCGGGGCCCGGCTCGGGTGGAGATGCGGTGTCTGGCTCCGGTGGGGACAGGGCGGCTGGCTGGGGTGGGGAGGGCGTGCCTGGTTCGGGTGGGGCGCTGGTCGCTGGTTCGGGTGGAGGCAGGGCGGCTGGCTGGGGTGGGGATGGTGTGCCTGGTTTTGGTGGGGCGCTGGTCGCTGGTTCGGGTGGAGGCAGGGCGGCTGGCTGGGGTGGGGAGGGCGTACCTGGTTCCGGTGGGGCGCGGGCGGTCGGTACGGACGTTGTGCGGGCGAGGCTGGCTGTTGTCAGCGCGGCGGATCCGGTGGATCGGCACAGCGGGCGGCTTGTGCAGTTGCCGGATGCGCCATTTCTGCTGGGAGAGATCGACCCGGTGGCGGTGCTGTCCGGTCGTGTTGATGGGCCTGTCCATGTTGACAACGACGTCAACTGGGCCGCGCAGGCTGAGCGTAGAGCCAACCCTCTGGACGACTTCGCGTACGTGTATCTGGATGAGGGGCTGGGTTGCGCGATCGTCAGTGACGGCGAGGTTCGGCGGGGGCATCACGGTCTTGCCGGCGAGGTGGCGCACCTGATCACGGTGGGGCCGGGTGGACGCGCCATGCCGTTGATCGAGGTGTTCGGGGAGTTGGGGCTGCGCAGGGCCGGTGGTGGGACGGCGATCGATGTCGACCGGCTGCTCGCGGAGCGTCCGCGGGAGGTGGTCACCGCGGTGGGCGGGCTGGTCGCGGCCCTCGCCACGCTCATGGACCCCGAGACCGTGGTGATCGGTGGACGGTGGGGAACCGCGTTGATCGACGAGATTCGGCGGGAGACGTCGCAGCTGCCACGGGCCGTGCACGTGCGTGCCGCGTCTGTGGATGACGAACCGTCACTGAGCGGTGCCCGCGCCGACGCTCTCCGCAGGCTCCAAGAGCTGATCGTCGGGCGCTGAGGATCCACAGCTCCTGCCGGATACAAAAGCGCTGGGGATGCTTCGCTCGTGTCGACGGTTCGCGGGTTGGGAGGGCTGGTGGTGGGACGCTGAGGGTGCTTCGCTCCTGTCGACACTCGGCGGCCTGCGAAAGCTGGTCGTAGAGCACCGAGAATCCACCGTCCGCGAACAGTGGCTGGGGGTCAGGCGGCAATCAGTTCGGGGATTCGGGTGAAGAGCTGGGTGGTGTAGTTGACCATTTCGTGGAGCATCCAGTTGCCCGAGAAGAGGAGGGCCGCGCAGACCGCGGCGGCCTTCGGGACGAAGGACAGGGTGGCTTCCTGGATCTGGGTCACCGACTGGAACAGCGAGATGGCGAAACCGACGGCCAGCGCGGTGATCAGAATCGGGGCGGACATCTTGGCCGCGATCGTCATGGCGCCCAGACCCAGCTCGATGATCATCGTGTCGGTCATACCCCTCTGTTCGGGCGGGGTGGGGCCGGGCCGAGTGCAGGACGGTTGCAGTTCGGTGAGAGTGGGCGGAAACCCTCAGGTTCAGACCACCGAGAACGAGGACGGAAGGGACGAACGGCCCGTCAGCGCCCGCAGCAGCACCGCGCCGTCGCCCAGGACTACCGCGATCTTGGCGGCCAGCAGGGTGGCCCCGGCCACGGCGGCGGGGTCGAACTCGACGGGCACACCGGCCGCGGCGGCCACGTCGGTACCGTGGACGACCAGCTCGAACGTACGGGTGGGCAGCCAGTCGCGGACCCGCATGCCGCCCACCGGGGTGGACACCACGTCGTCGTCGGCGACCGTGGCCAGGGCCTGGGTCGCGCGGCCGGCCAGGGCGCCAGCGTCGTCGAGCGCGGCGGCCGACTCCTGGGCGTCGGCGTCGGAGGCGGCGACCGCGGCCGCGTACACGTCGGCGGGCACATCCCGTACGAAGGCGAAATAGCCCTCCGCGGCGGCGACGTTGACCGACTTCGCGGGAGTGGCCAGCACCGGCGGGACCTGGATCAGCGCCGAGCTCAGCGTGTGCCCGATCAGGGCGCGCAGGGTCCAGTCACCGAGACCGGGACCGTCCAGACGGTCGGCGGGGACCCGGTCGACCAGGTCGACGAAGGTGACGGCGGCGGAGCGGTACGTCCGGCGGTAATCCACCCCGACAATCTAGCCAGAGCCGTCGTCCGGGTCAGTTGTCACCGTCGGCGCGGTGCCGTCCGCCCGAGTAGTTGTGGTGCGCCGTCTGGTCGTCCACCGCGCCGTGGCGGGCCCGATACCCCGCGTCGGCTTGTTCGGCATGGGCGGGGGCAGGATGCGCGGGCGGCGGCCACATGCTCCGGGACGGCGAGGCCGCATCAAACGACGGTGGGGCCGCATCAAACGACGGTGGGGCCGCGCCGAAGGGCGAGGCCGCATCGAAAGGCGGCGGGGCGGCGTCATAACGCGGCGAGGGTGCACCGAAGGACGGCGGGTTCGAAGCGGAGCCGGGCCGCGGGGGAGCGTCCCATACAGGCTCCCGCGGCTCCGCATGCATCTGCGGCAACCCGGACGGACGTGGCGGCCGGGGCGCGGCCTCCTGCGGACTCTGCCCCAGCCCGGACGTCGGCGGCGCGTCCGGCAACCCGGACGGCATTCCCCCCGTACGGCCACCCGGCCCCGGCGGCATCCGCGCCGGCGCGGGCGCGGACGGGTCGAGCGGCGCGGGCGGCGACGGGTAGGGCTGCCGCTCCACGGTGGCCTCCGGACCCACGTACGGCTTGGTGCTGTGCTCCTCCTCGAGCCTCCTCAGCCTGGCCCGGGCCCGGCGCCGCGCCGTCACCGCGACCACCAGCCCGATCACCGGGGTCACGAAGACCAGCCACGTCACGAACGGGTCGTCGGGCGCCGCCACCATCAGGTAGCCGGCGTAGCCGAGGAAGGCCAGCCCCAGCAGCACGTCGACCACGCGCAGCACGACGCCCTGGCCCAGCCCGAGCACGGCGAGGATGAGGAACAGCAGCCCGGCGGCGGCCAGTGACCCGGCGTACGCGAGGAACTCGGCGTCCGACATCAGGCCATTCTCGTCTGTTTCAGGATGTTATCGGTGCCATTTCTGGTTCAGCCAACCGTTGCAGTCCCAAACCTGCACCTTCGTCCCGTTCCGGGTGCCGCCGGCGATGTCCAGGTCGAGACAGCGGCCGTCGTGCCGGCTGGTGATGGCGCCGTTGGCGTGGACGTCCCATTTCTGGTTGAGCCATCCGTTGCAGTCCCACAACTGCACCTTGGTGCCGTTGCGGACGCCGCCGGCGATGTCCTCGTCGAGGCATCGCCCGTCCCAGGAACTGCGAATCGTGCCGTCGCCGAAATGGGTCCAGCGCTGGTTGCGATTGCCCGGAATGCACTGCCACCCCTGCACTTTGGTGCCGTTGCGGGTCGGGGTCGCGATGTCGGCGTCCAGGCAACGGCCGTCGTGGCCGCTGATGAAAAGCCCGGTCGTGGCGGCCTGGGCGGGTCCGGCCGGTGCGAGCAGGGCCGCGACGAGGATGGCAACAGAGATTACCGCACGCATGAGAGCCTTCTTTCACGAAGAATGCGGGCGGGGGGTCGATCTACTTTAGGCGTGTTTGCGTCCGGGCGGAGCGGGAACGCAAAAGGTCATGCCAGCACGCGACGACATGCCGGCGACGCTCAAGCGGTCGCCGAAGAAGGCCCAGGACACGTACGCGGAAACGCACGACTCGGCCGTCGAGCAGTACGGCGAGGGGGAGCGCGCGCATCGCACCGCGTTCTCGGCCGTCAAGCACTCGTTCGAAAAGGTCGGCGACCACTGGGAACCCAAGTCGAAGAAGGGTCCCAGCGACTCCAAGGCCGCCGGCGGGCGGGGCACGAAGGCGAAGACTGCCGGCGGGGTGGACGCCAACGCCAGCAAGGAGCATCTGCTCGACGTCGCCAAGCGGCTCGATGTGACCGGCCGGTCCCGCATGACCAAGGCCGAGCTCGTCGAGGCCATCCAGAAGGCGAACAAGCGGGCATCGCGCAAGTGAGCCTCGATCGGTTCGTGCGGGCCCAGGAGGGCGTGTTCGACGACGCGATGGCCGAGCTGGAGGCGGGCCGCAAACGCACACATTGGATGTGGTTCGTCTTCCCCCAGCTCGCCGGCCTCGGCTCGAGTTCAACAGCCCGCACGTACGCGATCAGGGACCTCGACGAGGCGCGGCAGTACCTGGCCCACCCCGTTCTCGGCCCACGCCTCCGTACGGCCGCCGATATCCTGGTGAGAGCCGACAGAAGCGCCAGTGACATCTTCGGCTACCCGGATGATCTCAAGTTGCGCTCCTCGATGACGCTGTTCGCCGCGGCGGCCGACGACCCGGCCCTGTTCCAGCAGGTCATCGACCACTTCTACGACGGCCCCGACCAGCGCACCCTCGATCTGCTGAACGGCTGACCAGGCTCGTCGGCGTGCCCTTCCCGGCGACTCATGACGAAGCCGCAGCCGCCTGTCCACGGTCAGCTATAGCCGCGATCTCCTCACCTGTCAGCGACCGGGACCGGAACGTGGTGGTCCCGAGATCGAGCAGTTCCCGGGCGGCGTCGCGCAAGGCCCCGTACGCCGCCCAGGCCAGCGCGCCGCCGGTGGACACCCGCCGTACGCCCAGCTTCGCCAGTTCGTCCACCGGCGGCGCCCCGGCCACGGCCAGCACGTTCACCGGCGCCGCGACCTCGGCCACCACCCGGGCGATGTCCTCGGGCGCGCGCAGCCCCGGCGCGTACACGACGTCTGCCCCGGCCTGCCGGTAGGCGCGCAGCCGCCGAATCGTGTCGTCCAGGTCGTCGTGCCCGTACAGCAGGTTCTCGGCCCGTGCGGTCAGCACCACCCCGTGCCGGGCGCAGGCCTCCTTGGCCAGCGCGACCCGCCGCGCACCCTCCTCGACGGTCTCGATCCGTTCCCGTGCCGGGTCGTAGTCCTCGATCGAGATGCCCGCCGCGCCCGCCTGCGCGAGCAGTTCGACGGTTGCGGTGACGTCGTCGAAGCAGCGCTCGGCGTCGACGTTGAGCGGCACGCCGATCGCCGCGGTCAGCGCGCGCACGTGGGCGACCAGCTCGTCTCGGGTCACCTGCTGGTCGGCCTTGCCCAGCGTGGCGGCCAGCCCGGACGACGTGGTGGCCAGGGCCGGGAACCCCAGCCCCTCGAGGATCCGCGCCGATCCGACGTCCCACGGGTTCGGCATGACGAACGTGCCCGCCTCGTGCAGGGCCTTGAACCGTGCCTTCATACGGCCGAGCCTACTGGTCTGATCCGTAACTAGTAGGTTACGCTTCCGGCATGGACCGGACGGCGGCTGCTATCGCCGATCCCGTACGGCGGCACATCCTCGCGATGCTGCGCGACGGGGAACTGCCCGCGCGCCGCATCGCCGAGCGGTTCCCGATCAGCCGGCCCGCCGTGAGCCGGCACCTGCGGGTGCTGCGCGAGTCCGGGCTGGTCCACGACACGCTCGTCGGCCGCGAGCGGATGTATCGGCTCGACACCGGCCCGCTGACCGAGGTGGCCGAGTGGATCGCCGGGTTCGGCGCGCCGGTGGCCGGGCTCTGGAGTCAGCGGCTCGACGCGCTCGAGACCGAGGTGCACCGCACCCGGCGCGACCGCCGCGACGCCAAGAACGCGGCCCGGGGCGCCGGAGAAACGGCGACGAACACCCGGGCGGGCTCCGGAGACCCCGCGACGAACACGGCGCAGGACGCCGGAATTCCAGCCCAGGACGCCGGAATGAAGACGCGAACCGCACGACAGGAGGACATCGCATGACCAATCCGCCGACCGGACGACTTGAAACGACGCCCCGAGGGCCCGACCTGGTGCTGACCCGCTCGTTCCAGGCAGGCATCGACGACGTGTGGGCCAGTGTGACCGAGCCCGAGCGCAGCGCCCGCTGGTTCGGCCGCTGGACCGGCGACGACCCCGGCCCTGGCCGCACGATCAAGGTGCAGATGGCGTACGAGGAGAACGCCCCCTGGACGGAGATGCGCATCGACGCCTGCGAGCCGCCGCACCGCCTGGCCGTGACCGGAACGGAGGACGGCTGGCGGATCGAGGTGCAGCTGACCGCGACCGGCGAGCGCACCGAGCTGCGGCTCATCCACCATCTCGACTCCTCCGAGGGCATCGGCGACGTCGGGCCGGGCTGGGAGTACTACCTGGACATGCTGGTCGCGGCCCGCGAGGGCGCTCCGCAGCCGGTCTTCGAGGACTACTACCCGTCGATGAAGGCCTATTTCGAGACTCTGCGTCCCTGACGACGCGCCCGGGTGCGTGATGCGTTACCGTGCTGCGTCGAGCGCCGCCATGCTTGCGGCGGCAGGCTACCGGGGAGGGTGGCATGACGATGGCCGACACGGATGTGGTCGAGGCGCGAGGCCACCGCATCGACGCGATCGCGGCCGCCGCCATCGTGCTCACCGTCGATGCCGTGCTGCTGCTGGTGATCGCTGTGATCGGCGTGCCGTTCCTGATGTTCGTCTTCGGCGACGAGGAGGGCACCTGGCAGCGTCTGTGGCCGTACGCGGCGGGCTGGCTGCTGGCCGTGCTGCTGGCCGCCGCCTGCGCCGCCGCGGTGATCCGGCTGTCCGGTTTCGGCGCCTACTCGATCCGCCGGGCCGGCACCCTGGCCGCGGCGGGCACCGCGGTCGCCGCGGCGCTGCTCGCCGTCCTCTCGATCCGCACCTCGCCCAGCCTGGTGCTGATCGCCCTGCCGTTCGCCGTGGCCAACGTGGCCGCCGCGTTCGTGCTGGCCGGCCCCGAACGGGCGGTGGCCATGGCCGACCGGTTCACGATCTTCCGGCCCGCCGAGCCGCTTGCTGAGGAGCCCGGACCGGAGCCCGCGCCGACGTACTTCGAGGAGGTCGACGAGTCGGCATACGCCCAGCGGCCGGCGCCGGACCCCGCCGCCCAGCGCGACACGATCGACCTGCTCGCCTACAGCGGAGGCCGCCGCACCCGGCCCGGGTCACGCACCGGCCCGAGGCGCTCCCGCGGCCCCGCAGCCCTGCGAACCCTGGCCGGCGTGCAGCTCCCACCCCGGGCCCGCCGCGCCCGCCCGTCCTAGAAGCCCAGGGCGGCGCCGTCGGCCGGGCGGGGACTCGGGCTCGCCGCGCCCGGCTGCTCGGCAAACACGGGCAGCCGGGCGCGTGGGCATGCCGACCGGCGGAAAGCCCACGCGCGAGGCTCCTAGAAGTTGCGCGCGACCTTCTCCAGTTGTTCCCGATGCGCCGCCCAGTAAGCGGCGTCCTCCTCGGGCATGTTGCTGATCGTTGCGCTCAGCCCGGTCGACCCGTCGATCAGCTCGCGCACGATGTCGGCGTGCCCCGCATGCCGCTGCACCTCGGCCGTGACGTGCACCAGCACTAGCCCGAGCGACACCTCACGCCGCTCGGGCGACCACCACGGCACCGCGCCCCGGCCGGCGAGCGGCAGCGACTCGATCGTCGCGCCGGCGTGCGCCCACACCCGCCGGTAGAGCCCGACGATGCCCTCGCGGGTCTCGGAGGCATCGGCCCACATGTCCGCGTTCAACTCGGCGTCGTCCTCCATCCACGGCATCGGCTCGGGGAACGGCCGGCCGAACGTGACGCCGAAGTAGCCCGCTTCCACCCCGGCGCAGTGTTTGACCAGCCCGAGCAGGTTGGTGCCGCTGGCCACCAACGGCCGGCGCGCGTGGTACTCGGAGAGGCCGTCGAGTTTCCACAGCAGCGCGTCGCGCGCGTGCTGCAGGTAGCTGAGCAGATCGGCCTTGAGCGCTGAGTCGTCAACCATGCGCGAGAGCATGCCACCGCCGTACGACAAGAAGTCACCCCGCGCGGCGGTAGGTCGCGAACACCACCTCGTGGTCGACCTGGAAGCCGAGCCGTTCGTAGAGGCGGATGGCGGCCGCGTTCTCGGCCGACACGTGCAGGAACGGCAGATCCCCGCGTTCGAGGATGCCGGCCGCAACCGCCATTGTCAGGCGGGCGGCCAGGCCCTGGCCGCGGAAGGCGGGGTCGGTGCAGACCGCGCTGACCTCCGTCCACCCCGGCAGACGGAAACGTTCGCCGGCCATGGCGACCAGCCGGCCCTCGTGCCGCAGACCCACGTAGCGGCCGAGCTCGATGGTGCGTTTGCCGAACGGCCCCGGCTGGGCCCGCTCGACCAGGTCGAGCATCTCGGGCACGTCGGTCTCGCTCAGCTCGACGGTCTCGGGGTCGTGCACCCCTGTCATGGTGTGACCGGCCATCTGCACGCCGGGTGTCACGGACACCGGCTCCCAGCCCGCGGGCGCGTGCAGCGCCGGGGCGCTGAGCAGCGCACGGTCGGTCAGCTCGGCGAGGTCGGCCCAGCCCCGGCGGTCACCGGGATCGGCCACGGCGCACCACGGCCCGACGTCGGAGAGGAAACGGGCGGCGTCACCGGACGCCTCGGCGAAGCAGGCCTGCGGCCCGGAGAGGGCGGCCCACACGGGATTCTCCAGCACCCCTCCGAGCCTGCCGCCTGCCGCCCATGACCGCCAGCGAATAACCCGAAATTCAGGCCGCCGAGAGATCCCGGGCTTCCTCGGAGGACCGGCGGCCGGCCGCGATCTCGTGCGGCCACACCGGTTTCGAGAACAGGTAGCCCTGCCCGTACGGGCATCCCATCGCGATCAGTTCGGCGCGCTGCCCCTCGTCCTCGATGCCCTCGGCGACCACGGCCAGGTCGAGGTTGCGGGCCAGCGTGACGATCGCGTCGACCAGGGCCCGCTGCTGCTCGCTGCCGAGGATGTCGTCGATGAACGACTTGTCGACCTTGAGCACGTCGACCGGCATCTGCCGCAGGTAGCTCAGCGACGAGTACCCGGTGCCGAAGTCGTCGATCGCGATCCGTACGCCGAGGGCCCGCAGCTCGCCGAGGTCGTTGCGGACCTGGTCGGCGTCGCGCAGCAGCAGGCTCTCGGTGATCTCGAGCAGCAGCCATTGCGGGTCGGCGCCGCTGTCGGCCAGCGCCTCACGCACCTGGTCGACGAACCCGGGCGTCCGGAACTGGCGGGCCGAGACGTTGACGCTGACGTACCGCAGCGTGGTGTCCGGTTCGGCCGCGTGCATCCGGGCGATCTCGCGCAGCGCCTCACAGAGCACCCACCGCCCGATCTCGACGATGGCCCCGCTCTCTTCTGCCGCCTCGATGAAGTGGTACGGCCCGAGCAGGCCCCGGGTCGGGTGCTGCCAGCGCACCAGCGCCTCCATGCCGACGGTCTCGGCGGAGCCGAGGTCGACGATCGGCTGGTACATGACGGCGAACTGCTCGTTGTCGATGGCCTCGTGCAGCGCGGCCCGGGTCTCGAGCCGCTGCACCATCGCGGTGTGCAGGTCGCTCTGGTAGCGCTGCCAGGTGCCCTTGGCCTCACCCTTGGCCTGATAGAGGGCCAGGTCGGCGTGGCGCAGCAGTTCGGTGCCCGAGGCGGCGCCGCGGTTGGTGGCGACCCCGACGCTGGCCGCGCCGCTGACGATGTGGCTGCCGCCGAGGCCGTCGGGCAGCTCCACCGGTTCGGCCAGGGCCTGCACGATGCGCTCGGCGATCTCCTCGGCCCGGGTGGCGTCGTGGCTCTGCTCGATGAGCACGGCGAACTCGTCGCCGCCCATCCGCGCCGCGGTGTCGGCGACCCCGACCACCTGGGAGATCCGCTCGCCCACGCTGACCAGCAGCTGGTCGCCGACGGCGTGCCCGAGGGTGTCGTTGACGTCCTTGAAGTCGTCGAGGTCGACGAAGAGCACGGCGATGACCGCGTCGTCGCGTTCGGCCACCGAGAACGCCTGCTCGAGCCGGTTGCGGAACAGCACCCGGTTGGCCAGCCCGGTCATGCCGTCGTGGAAGGCCAGGTGGGACAGGTCGTCCTCGAGGCGGCGGCGTTCGGTGACGTCGCGCATGGTCAGGACCAGCCCGCCCACGGTCGGGTCGTCGCGCAGGTCGCGGCCGGTGCACTCGATCTGCAGCAGCCGGCCGTCCTCGCACAGCACGGCCAGGTCGGTCGCCTCGGCCTGGTCGCGGCCGGACTTGACGGCGGCCAGGGCCTCGCTCAGCGCGGTGTGGTGGCTGACCGCGATCAGCGCCGGGAGCGGGGTGCCGGCCAGGTCGGGGTGGCCGAGCACGGTGTCGGCCGACGGGGACGCGTACGTGATGGTGTCGTCGCCGTCGACGATGAGGATGACGTCCGACGCGTTCTGGATCAGCGTGCGGAAGTAGGCCTCGCTGTTGCGGCGGTTGACCTCGCCGGTCAGGCCGATGCGCTGCAGGACGACCTCGACCTGGCCCAGCAGCGCCTCGAAGGTCGGCTTCATCTCGCGCAGCACCGTGGCCGGGGCTCCGAGCACGCCGGCGGCGACGCGGCCCTCCCCGGGCAGCGGCATGGTGGCGTACAGGAAATGCTCGAAATCCCCGTGCGGCATGCCCTTGGGCAGCTCCGAGCCCGGGAGCAGGCGCAGACCCGGCTCGTGGGGTGTCGGGGCGTCGGTGGTGAAGTCGAGGCGGGACGGCTCCCCGGCGGGCATGAGCTTCTCGACGGCGTTGCGCAGCGCCTGCGCGACCTCGCGCTCGGTGGTGGCCTCGAACACGGCCGTGCCCGCCTGGTGCAGCGCCCGCTCGCGGGCCCGCGCCTGACGCTGGTCGACCGCCAGGCCGTTGACCCGCGCCAGCACGAGCACGAACATCAGGGCCGCGGCGCCGGCGATGACGGGCGCGTCGACGACACCGCCGCGGGCCACCTCGACGTCCTTGCCGTGCATCCACTCGACGTAGAGCACGGCCGGGGCGATCAGGGCGGCCGCGGCC
Source organism: Paractinoplanes brasiliensis (assembly GCF_004362215.1). Lineage (NCBI taxonomy): Bacteria > Bacillati > Actinomycetota > Actinomycetes > Micromonosporales > Micromonosporaceae > Paractinoplanes > Paractinoplanes brasiliensis. The sequence goes on from NZ_SNWR01000002.1 coordinate 987,238, forward strand.
ATCAGGGCGAGCCGCGCGGACCGCAGGTCGGTGCCGGTGGCCTGGGGGAGCTGCTCGGTGAGCCGGCTCATCGACGGCATCAGCGCCGTCCAGGCCGTGGCGGCGTAGAAGACGATCCAGCCGAGGTCGACCGGCCCGCCCAGCGACCAGGCGCTGTTGAGCTGGCTCTGGCCGTAGAAGATGTCGCTGACCAGCAGCCCGGCGATGGCGATGACGATCGCGACCAGCGCCCGCGGCTTGCGGCCCGGGCTGGTCAGCATGCGCAGCGTCAGGGCCAGGGCGATCACGTCGCCGAACGGGAAGCCGATCGAGACGAGCTTCTGCATGAGGGTGAGCTCGTGCGAACGGGTGAACGGCGCGATCCAGTACACCCACGAGAGCAGCCCGAGACCGACCGTGGGCACCAGCGCGTCGAGCAGCGCGGCCCGGTTGCTGGCGCCGCCGCGGGCCCGTACGAACAGCAGGAAGGCCCCGGTCAGCAGCGGGTAGACCATCAGGTAGAGCAGGTCGGCCGGGCCGGGGAAGACGGGCTCGCGGCCCAGGAACAGGATCAGGTTGTAGACGGTGTCGCCGGTCGTGAAGAACACCAGCGCGGCCGAGATCAGATACCACGGCAGGCGGCGGGCGGGCCGGTTCAGGCGGACGCCCACCAGGACCATCGCCGCGCACGAGTAACCCAGCAGGGCCCACGTCACCAGGTGGGCGCCGGGGAAGGCGTAGTAGATCGCGGACAGCGCCACGATCCACGCGCCGAAAGCGGCGCGAACGGCTCGCGTCGTCATCGGCCCTCCTCCGCCTGCGCGTGCAGCTGGTCCTGTCTTTCCATCGGGCGGCCGGGTCGCGGCCTGAGGGAATAGTCGGATCTACCGCCAGGCCGGTGCGTCGATCGTCACCGTACGGTCGGTATCGGCCGATTCCTCCACGGCCAGGGCGACGAGATGGTCGTGCGCGCCGTCGGCCAGGGGATAGGGCGGCGGCCCGTCCCCGCGTACCCAGTCGGCCATCTGCCGCAGCTGCGTGGCGATCGCAATCTCCTCGTCGCTGAACCGAAGACCGGGGAACGGATTGCGGAACAATACCCGGTCGCCCAGCGTGATGGTGTCGGTGTCGAAGCCGTCCAGGTCGAGGTCGTACCCGGTCTGCCGGCGCACCAGCGGCGAGCGTACGATCGTGCGGGGCTCGAGGAGCCGTACGACCTCGTCGTCGCGCAACTCGCCGTGGGTGCCGCGGACCACGAGCCGGCGGAACCGCAGCTGGTTGTGCCACTGGTTGACGGTGAAGTCGTACAGCCCGGACCGTCCGTCGCCGAAGTCGACGGTCGCGATCGTCGTGGTGGCAGGCTTCGGCTCCGGGTCATCGGTCCAGCCGTCACGGGTCAGCGGGTCGACCAGCGGGGCCGTCGTCCGGGTGGCCCGGACGGTCACCTGGCCGCGGCCGACACCCAGGAAGCCGCGCATCATCGAGATCGCGTGATACATGTGCGTCGACGACACCTGCACCTGCGTCGGCTCACCGATAACCCCCGCCCGCACGGCGGCCAGGCGCGCCGCGTGGGCCGGGACGAGAAGGTATTGCTCGGCCACCTGCACCAGCCCGGTGTCGCCGGTGCGCCGCCACAGCTCGGCCAGCCCCTCGGCGGTGGGCGCGGGCGGCGTCTCGGCCAGCACCGGCAGGCCGCGTTCAACCGCTTCGACGATCACGGACGGGCTGGCGCTCCACGACACGGCCGTCACCAGGAAATCGGGCCGGATCTCGTCGAGCGAGGAGAACGTCGGCACCGGCAGATCGCGCGGCGTGCGCACCACCGCGCCGAGGCACTCGAGGCCGGGCAGAGCCGCACCGAGCCGCCAGAACATTTCGGCCCGCCACCCGGAGCCCACCACCGCGAACGACGTCATGCGGCACACACTAGATCCCGGGTTGACCCCGGATCGAGCGGGGAACCGGTCGGGCGTGACACCCGAACAGTCGACGCGCTGGAAAGCGCTCACGGTTGCCCTGGTCGCAGGGTTCATGACGCTGCTCGATGTGAGCATCGTCAACGTCGCCCTGCCCTCGATCCGCGACGAGCTGGGCCTGAGCCCGGCCGAGCTGCAGTGGGTGCTGTCGGGGTACGCCCTGACCTTCGGTCTGCTGCTGGTGCCGGCGGGCCGGTTCGGCGACGCCCGCGGCCGGCGGGACGCCTTCGTCGCCGGTCTGATCCTGTTCACCCTGGCCAGCGCGGCCGCCGGGCTCGCCCGGTCGGCGTTGTGGCTGGTGGTGGCCCGGCTCGTGCAGGGCGCCGCCGCCGGCATCGTCAACCCGCAGGTCTCCGGGCTGATCCAGCAGATGTTCGAGCCCAAGGAGCGAGGACGCCCGTTCGGCCTGCTCGGCGCGACCATCGGCGTCTCCACCGCGGTCGGCCCGCTGCTCGGCGGCCTGCTCATCGCCCTGATCGGCCCGAGCGAGGGCTGGCGGTGGATCTTCTATCTGAACGTGCCGATCGGCGTCGTCGCGGTCTGGCTGGGCATGCGGTGGATCCCCGCGGTGGCCGGAAAACGCCGCGAGAGCCTCGACCCGGCCGGCGTCGGGCTGCTCGGCCTCGGCGTGGTGCTGTTGCTGCTCCCGCTCGTGCAGGAACGCGAGTGGCAGGGTTCGGGCAAGTGGCTTGTCGCGGTGGCGGGCGTGCTCGTGCTGGCCGGCTTCTGGCGGTGGGAACGGTCGTACGGGCGTACCCGCACCGCGCTGATCGAGCTGGGCCTGTTCAAGGTGCGTTCGTACGCCCTCGGCGCGCTGATCGGGCTGCTGTACTTCGCCGGGTTCACCACCATCTTCTTCATCTACACCCTCTATCTGCAGAGCGGCCTGGGGTACTCCGCCCTCGAGGCCGGCCTCGCGATCACGCCGTTCGCGGTCGGCTCGGCCGTCGCGTCGGCGATCGGCGGCCGGTTCGTGCAGCGGTTCGGGCGGCACATGGTGGTCGGCGGGCTTGTCGCCGTCGTCGCCGGTCTGGCCGCCACCGACGTCAGCCTGCGGCTCGTGCCCGGCTCCGGCGGCGGCTGGGCGGCTGCCCTCCCGCTGCTCGTGGCCGGGCTGGGCAGCGGCTTCGTGATCAGTCCGAACCAGACCCTGACCCTGTCGGAGGTGCCGGTGGCGCGGGCGGGCAGCGCCGGGGCCGTCCTGCAGACCGGTCAGCGCATCGGCACGGCCATGGGGATCGCCGCCGTGGGCGCGTTCTTCTTCAACCGGCTGGCCGCCGGCCAGGGCGACTGGGGCGGAGCCTTCCGGGGCGCGCTGTGGCTGACCGTGAGCTTCGTGGCCGTGGCCCTGGCGGCCGCGCTGGCCGACGTGCTCTCAGGACGCAAGCACGCGGCGGACCCCGGCCGTGACCCGGTCGACGTCGCCGGTGGCCAGGACGTCGAGCAGCGCCCCGCGTAGCACCGCGAGCACGGCCGTACGGTGGGCCGGGGACGAGCCGGGCTCGGCGCGGGACAGCAGGTCGAGCCAGTCGGCCACGGTCTCGGCGGCGAACCCCGTCCATGGCCCGTCCACCGCTCCCAGCGAGCGGGCGTAGGCCTCGACCCACAGGCGCAGCACTGAGGCGTTGGCCGGGTCGGACAGCCACTCCCAGATCGCCAGGCCGGCCGAGTCGACCCCGCGGGGGAGGACACCGTCCAGGGCCAACAGTTCGTCGCGACGAGCCCGAGTCAGCAACGCCCTGATCAGCCCGTCCTTGCTCTCGAACAGGAACAGCAGCACCCTCGGGCTGGTGCCGATCGCCGCCGCCAGCGGCCTGAGCGACATTTCCGAAATGCCGGACTCGCGTACGTAGGCGTAAGCCTTCTCCAGCAGCTCTTCCCGTCGCCCGTGCGCCACGACAGGGATACTATCCTGTACTGAAACGACTGTTTCAGTGGGCGGAGGCGGCGATGATCCGGGAATTGGGGCGGCCCGGCGACCTGGGCTGGGTGGTCATGGCACACGGCGAGCTGTATGCGCGCGAGTGCGGCTGGGACACGTCGTTCGAGGCGCTGGTCGCTCGGATCATGGCTGATTTCGCGGGCGGGCGTGACCCCGTACGGGAAAGGGGTTGGATCGCCGAGACGGACGGGCGGCGTGTTGGCTGTGTGCTGTGTGTCGACGGCGGGGATGACACGGCCGTGCTGCGGGTTCTCCTCGTGGATCCGGCCGCCCGGGGACACGGCTTCGGCGGACAGCTCGTCGACACCTGCCTGGACTTCGCGCGAAAAAACGGATACGTCCGGATGAAGCTGTGGACCACTGATCTGCAGAAGGCCGCGACCGCTCTCTACATATCGCGCGGATTCGAGCTCATCAAGGAGGAGCCGCACGAGGGCTTCGGCGCCGGCGAGCTCAACGGCCGGACGTACGCCCGGGAGCTCTAGCCCGCGAGGGCGTCGACCAGCCGCTTCGCCGAGTTGGCCAGGTTCCACCGCTCGGCCAGGGCGATCAGCGCGTCCGGGTCCTGGGGTGAGCGGGGAATCGCCGGGTCGAAGCCGGGCAGTTTCACGTCGAGCACGACCTTGCACACCGGCAGCGCCGCGGCCAGGTAGTCGCGGGAGGCGTCGAGCTTCGTGCGCACGCCCGGCGCGAACCCGGCCTCCGGGTCGTCGAGCGCCGCCAGGATCTGCTCGACCCCGCCGTACCGCATGATCAGCCGTGCGGCCGTCTTCTCGCCCACGCCCGGCACGCCCGGCAGGCCGTCGCTGGCGTCCCCGCGCATCGCCGCGAAGTCGGCATACCATTTCGCGGGCACGCCGTACTTGGTCTCGACCAGCGCGTTGTCGGCGTCCTCGAGCTTGGCCACCCCGCGTCCGCAGTAGAGCAGCCGGGTGCCGCGCTCGTCGTCGACCAGCTGGAACAGGTCGCGGTCACCCGAGACGACCTCGACCGGGGCGGGCTGGGTGGCCGCCAGGGTGCCGAGCACGTCGTCGGCCTCGTACCCCTCGACCCCGAACGCCGGGATGCCCACCGCCTTGAGTACCTCGAGCAGCACCGGGATCTGCTTCTCGAGCGCCGGCGGCACCACTTCGACGTCACCGTGGGCGACCCGGTGTTTCTTGTACGACGGCACCAGCTCGACCCGCCACGCCGGACGCCAGCTCGCGTCGAGCGCGCACACCAGCCGATCGGGCCGCCGCGTGCGCACCAGCTGGGCGATCATGTCCATGAACCCGCGGATCGCGTTCACCGGCTCGCCGGCGCTGGTCTGCGCGGCCTTCTCGGGGATGCCGTGGAAGGCGCGGAAGTAGAGGCTGGGGGCGTCGACGGCGAGCAGCGGCTGTGCGGTCACCGTGCCACCTTAACGGCAGCCTGTCGCACCGCTGCCCTAACGACCGTTAAGCTGACTGTTGTGACGGTTGAACGCATGCTCCCCACCGCCGAAGCCCATGACCTGCTCGACCTGACCCGTGAGCTGTGCGAGCGCGAACTGGCGCCCAAGGCCGCGGATTTCGAGGCGCGCGGCGAGTTCCCGCGGGAGGTGCTGCGCACGATCGGGCGTTCCGGGCTGCTCGGCCTGCCGTACCCGGAAGAGGTGGGCGGCGCCGCCCAGCCGTACGAGGTCTATCTGCAGGTCCTGGAGACGCTCGCGGGCAGCTGGCTGGCGATCGCCGAGGCGGTCAGCGTGCACACCCTGGCCTGCTACCCCGTGTACGCCCACGGCAGTGAGGCGCTGCGCAAGCTGCTGCCCGACATGCTCGGCGGCGAACTGCTCGGGGCGTACTGCCTCTCCGAGCCGCAGGGCGGGAGCGACGCCGCGGCGCTGACCACCCGGGCCACCCGTGACGCCGAGGGCCGCTGGGTCGTCAACGGCGCCAAGGCCTGGATCACCCACGGGCGCGACGCCGATTTCTACAACATCTTCGCCCGTACGGGGGCAGCGGGCGCCCGCGGCATCTCCTGCCTGCTCGCCGACGCGGGCACCCCGGGGTTGGAGCCGCAGAAGGCGGAGAACGTGATGGGCCTGCGCGCGTCGGCCCCCTCGCAGGTCCTCTTCGACAACTGCACGCTGAGCGCCGACCGTCTCGTGGGCGCCGAGGGCGCCGGGTTCACCATCGCCATGGAAGCCCTCGACGCCGGCCGCCTCGGCATCGCCGCCTGCGCGGTCGGGCTGGCCCAGGCGGCGCTCGACCATGCGGTCGGCTATGCCCGTGAACGCGAGCAGTTCGGCCGCCCGATCGCCGAGTTCCAGGGCGTCGGCTTCCTGCTGGCCGACATGGCCACCCAGATCTCGGCGGCCCGTGCGCTGCTGCTCGCCGCCGCCCGCCTCAAGGACGCCGGCCGTCCGTTCTCCACCGAGGCGGCCAAGGCCAAACTGTTCGCCACCGACGTCGCCATGCGCGTGACCACCGACGCGGTGCAGGTGCTCGGCGGGGCCGGCTACGTCAGCGACCACCCGGCCGAACGCTGGTTCCGCGAGGCCAAGGTCCTGCAGATCGTCGAGGGCACCAATCAGATCCAGCGCCTGGTCATCAGCCGCGCGCTGGTGAGAGGGTGACGGCATGGAGAACGCCGACGCCGGGAAGGACGCGTCGTAACCGGTAGGGTGTCGCCGTGGAAGAGATCGACCGGGCGATCGTGGGCGCCCTCACCGCCGACGGGCGCCTGTCGTACACGGACCTGGCCGAGCGGGTCGGGCTGAGCGTGTCAGCCGTGCACCAGCGGGTCCGGCGCCTCGAACAGCGCGGCGTGATCTCCGGGTACACGGCGAAGGTCTCGTACGAGGCTCTGCAGCTGCCTTTGACCGCGTTCGTGGCGATCCGCCCGTTCGACCCGTCCCAGCCCGACGACGCCCCCGAACGGCTGGCCCACCTCTCCGAGATCGACTCGTGCTACTCGGTGGCCGGCGAGGACTTCTACATGCTCCTCGTGCGCGTCGCCAGCCCCGCCGACCTCGAGCGCCTGCTGCAGGAGATCCGCACCGCCGCGAACGTCACCACCCGGACGACAGTCGTGCTGTCCACCCCCTACGAGAACCGCCCGCCTCGTCTCGCCGTGTAACCCCTCATCCCGTACGCCTCGTCACCGCCCCCACAAGCACCAGGCCCGTACCCGAGGTTCCTCGCGAGCTCATCGCCGGTCACGGTCCGTGCCGCGGGCTCCGGCCGTGGTGGGTGGTTGCGCACGCCGGGCCGGTCAGGGCCGGACCGTGGTGCGAACGCACTCCGTGATGTACGGCAGCTCGAACTCGGTGCGTCCGACCAGGTCGGGGTGGGTCGCCATCAGCCGGCGCACCTCCGAGAGCAGCGCTGCCCGGTCGCCCGGGTCCAGCAGAATCACGTGGCTGCGCGAAGCCACCATGTCGATCAGCCGCTCGGGCCCGATCGTCTCGGTCCACTCGAAGTGCGTGATCTCCAACGGCCCGAACGGCGCACCCACCGCGGTCTCCCGATCGGACTCCTGGCTGCCGATGATCTCGCCGAGCCGCCGCACCCAGTTGGAGCGCTCGTCACGCAGGTTCCAGAGCAGTCCGAGCCGCCCGCCCGGCGTCAGCACCCGCCCGATCTCCGGCGCGGCCCGTTCCGGGTCCATCCAGTGCCAGGCCTGAGCCACCAGCACGGCATCGGCGGACCCGTCCGGCAGCGGAATGCTCTCGGCGCTGCCCAGCAGGGCCGCAACGTCCGGGACGGACCGCTTGAGCTGGGCGATCATCCCCTCCGACGGCTCCACCGCGGTGACGCTCAGACCCCGGTCCCGGATCTGCCGGGTCAGCTTCCCCGTGCCCGCTCCCAGGTCGACCACGCGGGGCGTGCCCGCCGGCAGAAGCCAGTCGAGAGCCGCTGCCGGATACGACGGCCGCCCCCGCTCGTAGATCTCGGCAGCCGGCCCGAACGAGCTGGCATGCGCGGCGCGATCGCTCATGTCGACGACCTTAACGATCAAACACATTCTTCGCCGTCACGGGCAGACGCCGGCGGCTCGTCCCAGGTGACTCGGCGTACATCCATTCGGTCCGCTCAGCACGACCAGCGCACGAGGGTGCTGCCGCCGTTCCGGCCGACGCCTGCGTTTTCCGCACGCCGGAAGCGTCGTGGTGCTGTGGGGCGGGGTCGCCGGAGGGCCCGGCGATAATCGTGCGCCATGGATCTTGACGAGTACCAGCGCGGCGCGCTCCGAACAGCTGCTCCGCGTGACAAGAAGAACGAGCTGCTCCACCTGGTCCTCGGACTGGTCGGCGAATCCGGCGAGGTCGCCGAGAAGTTCAAGAAGTGGATCCGCGACCTCGACAGCGACGAGTCACAGCTCGACCGGGCCGGCATCACCAAGGAGCTCGGTGACGTGCTGTGGTATTTGGCGGTGCTGGCCGACTATCTCGACCTGTCGCTCGACGACATCGCGACGGCGAACCTGGCCAAGCTGGCCGACCGTCAGGACCGCGGCGTGCTGAACGGCAGCGGCGACAACCGCTGAGGCCAGAACGACCAGGCCGTCGGGCAGCGCCTCCAATTATTCCAGGAACCGTACCAGGATCCTAGGACGGTCTAGAGGGTGTGGCGCGGGGTTTTGGGGGAGCGGCGACCGGGCAAAGCAGGAGAGAGCCACACTTCCACGGAGGTTTTGAGCGATGAGCTTCACCGACAAGGTCAAGAACGAGGCCGAGGAACTGACCGGCAAGGCCAAGCAGGCCGTGGGACGGGCCACCGACAACGAGCGTCTCGTGGCGGAGGGGCAGGCTCAGGAGACGGCCGCCCACGCGAAGAAGGCCGGCGAACACGTGAAGGACGCCGGTAAGGACGTGCGCGACGCGTTCAGCTGACCAGAAGTTTCCGAGCGCGAAGCAGGACGACGCGCGAGGGATCCAAGGAGACGGCCCCCGGGAACGCACATCCCCGGGGGCCGTTCCACGCTCAGGCAGCGGCTTCCTGTTTGCGCCACCAGTCCTGCCCGGACTCCGGGAGCGTGTCGATCGGGTCGTAGTACGCGTAGAGCTTCGACAAGGCCTCGTCGTCGTGCTGCTCGATGGACGTGCGGTAGTTCTTGGTCCAGTACGAGATGCCGTGCTCGCGGTCGTACTCGGCGATCATGTGCACCCAGCGCTTGCCCACGAACGGCACGTCGCAGACGATGCGCGGGGTCGCGTAGCCGGGCAGGTAGCCCATCAGGTCGTGCTGCAGCTGCTGGGCGTGCCACACCGGGACCCGCCAGTGTTCGGCGTTGGGGATCATGTCGCACATGTAGAAGTAGTACGGCAGGATCCCCGCCTCGCCCTGCAGCCCGAAGCACAGGTCGAGCAGGTCGGCCGTGGTCGCGTTGACGCCGCGCATCAGCACGCCCTGGTTGCGGACGTCGCGTACGCCCACTTCGAGCAGGGTCTGTGCGGCGCGCGCGACCAGTGGGGTCAGCGAGTTCACGTGGTTGACGTGGGTGTGCACGGCCAGGTTGACCCCGCGCCGCTGCGCCGTGATGGCCACCCGGTGCAGGCCCTCGACGACGTCGGGCTGCAGCCAGTGCTGGGGCAGGCCCATCAGCGCCTTGGTGGCCAGCCGGATGTCGCGGACCGTGGGCACCGAGAGCAGGCCCATCAGGTACGCCTCGAGCTGCTTCCACGGCACGTTGGCCACGTCGCCGCCGCTGACCACCACGTCCCGTACGCCGGGGTGGGCCTTCAGGTAGGCCAGGTGCGCGTCGTAGCGGTCGACGGGCTTGAGGGTGAGCTTGAGTTTGTCGACCGTGGGAGTGCTGTTGCCGACGAGGTCCATGCGGGTGCAGTGGCCGCAGTACTGGGGGCAGGTCGACAGCAGTTCGGCCAGGACCTTGGTGGGGTAGCGGTGGGTGAGGCCCTCGGCGACCCACATGTCGTGCTCGTGCAGCGAGTCGCGGGTGGCGTGCGGGTGTGACGGCCAGTCGAGGTGACGGTCGGTGGCCACCGGCAGCATGTAACGGCGGATCGGGTCGGCGTAGAACGTCTCCGTCGTCGGCGCCTGGTTGGGGACCATGGTGTTGAGCATCTGCGGCGGGATCAGCATCGACATCGTGGCCAGGCGCCTCTGGTCGGTCTCGAGGTCGGTGTAGAAGCTCTCGTCGAGCAGCTCGCCCATGACCGCGCGCAGCTGCTTGACGTTCTTGACGCAGTTGACCCGCTGCCACTGGGCGGACTGCCATTGCGACTCGGTCACGTCGCGCCAGCCGGGGAACCGCGTCCAGTCGGGTTCGACCAGGGTGCGGCGGTGGTACTCGTACGGCTGTCCGGCGGGCTGGGTCGTCACTTCAGGCTCCCTGATCGATCGTTCGGACGGCTCCAACGTACTGGAGAATTTGCTGTCTGGTAAACAGTCAACCGAAGGATTTACGGTGGCACCGAGGGCGAGGCCCTTGATTTCTTGTTAGGGGTGGGGCGAATGACGTCTTCTGCCGGACTTGACCGGGTGCTGGAGCCCGCCGGGGTGCTGCCGCAGGCGGCCTGGCGACTGGATGCGAGCCCCGAGATCAAGGACGACGAGATTCGCGTACGGGTGGAACGCCTGAACCTGGACGCCGCCAGTTACCGCCAGCTGGCCGAGAAGCACGGCGGCGACGGTGACGCGATCCGCGCCGAGGTCCTGGAGATCGTCGAGACGCGCGGCAAGATGCACAACCCCGTCACCGGTTCGGGTGGCATGCTGATCGGCGTCGTGGACGAGGTCGGCCCGCGCTCGCCGCTCGGCGTCAAGAAGGGTGACCGTGTCGCCACGCTGGTCTCGCTGACCCTGACCCCGCTGCGCATCTCCGACGGCCTCGGGGGCTGGGACGGCAAGTCCGAGCAGGTGCCCGCCGAGGGAACCGCGATCCTGTTCGGCCGCTCGATCGTCGGCGTCCTCCCCGGCGACCTCGCGCCCGAATTGGCCCTCGCGGTCTACGACGTCTGCGGCGCCCCCGCCCTCACCGACCGCATTGTCCGCAAATATCAGGACGCGCGGGTGGCCGGCGCCAACAAGCTGGGCGCGGCTCCCGAGACGCGCGTCGCTGTTCTCGGCGGCGCCGGCAAGAGCGGCTCCCTCGCCCTGGCCGCCGCCCGCCTGGCGGGTGCCCGAACAATGGGAATCGTCCGGAACGAGCGGGAGCGCGCGGTGTTGACGCAGGCCGGAGTGGCCGACGAGGTGGCCGTCGCAGACGCCCGCAACCCGGTCGAGGTGGCGAATGCCGTCGGCGACCCCGCCACGATCACGGTCGTCTGCGTCGACGTCCCCGGCTGCGAGCACGGCGCGATCCTGGCCACCGCCCCCGGCGGAACAGTGATCTTCTTCTCGATGGCGACCAGCTTCCCCGCCGCCGCCCTGGGCGCCGAAGGGCTTGCCGCCGACGTCACGATGCTGATCGGCAACGGGTACGTGCCGGGTCACGCGGAGTTCGCCGTCGACCTTCTCCGTCGTGTCCCGGCGGTCCGGTCCCTTTTCGAGGCACGAGTCGCGGGACACTGACGCCCATGACACACACCCCCACGGTCCTGTACGACAACGGCCGCTTCTATTCCGCCGCCGAGCCGCGGGCCACCGCCATGCTGGTCCGCGACGGAAGGATCGCCTGGCTCGGCGACAGCGGCGACGCGCCGTCCGCGGACCGGCGAGTCGACCTCGAGCAAACCCTGGTCACCCCCGCTTTCGTCGACGCCCATCTGCACGCCACCGACACCGGCCTGGCCATCGAGGGCCTCGACCTTTCCGCCGTGCGATCGAGGGCCGAGCTGCTGGACGCGGTGTCGGCCTTCGCCGCGACACGCCCGGCGGGCGGTGTCGTGCACGGTCACGGCTGGGACGAGTCGACCTGGGCCGACCAGGGCGTGCCGAGTGTCGCCGAGCTCGACCGCGCCGCCGGGGGCCGCCGTGTCTACCTGTCGCAGGCGTCGGTGCACTCCGCGCTGGCCTCCCCGGCGCTGCTGGACGCGGCCGGACTGCCCACGGGCGAGGGCCTGGTCAAAGAACAGGACCACCACGCCGTACGGGCTCTGGCCCTCGACGACCTGACCCCCGAGCAACGAACCGCGGCGCAGCGAGCGGCCCTGACCAGGGCGGCGTCGCTCGGGATCGCCGCCGTGCACGAGTGCGGTGGCCCCGGCACGTCCAGCGAGGCCGACCTGACCTCGGTGCTGGCGCTCAGCGGCCAGGGGCTGCCGCAGGTGTTCGGCTACTGGGGTGAGCTGGGCGGCGCCCTCAAGGCCAAGGAGCTGGGCGCGGTCGGCGCGGCCGGTGACCTGTACGCGGACGGCGCGCTCGGCTCCCGTACGGCCAGTGTCCGTGAGCCTTTCCGGGACGGCCACGGCGGCTGCGGTGAGGCGTTCGTGACCGCCGAACAGGCCGCCGAGCACCTGCTCGACTGTGTCACCGTGGGCGTGCAGGGCGGTTTCCACGCGATCGGCGACGCCGCCATCGAGACCGTGCTCGAAGGGTTCGCGCTGGCCGCCAAGTCGGTCGGGGTCGACGTCGTGCGGCAGGGCCGGCACCGTGTCGAGCACGTCGAGCTGATCGACAAGGCGATGATCGCGCGGATGGTCGAGTTCGGGGTGGTGGCCTCGGTGCAGCCGGTGTTCGACGCGCTGTGGGGCGGCCCGGACAGGATGTACGCGCAGCGGCTCGGCGTCGAGCGGGCGATGGCGTCGAACCCGATCGGCGCGATGCACGCGACCGGGGTGCAGCTGGCGTTCGGGTCGGACTCGCCGGTGACGGCGCTGGACCCGTGGGCGGTGGTGGTGGCGGCCGCGGCGCCGCGCAACCCGGTGTACCGGATGAGTGTGCGGGCGGCGTTCGCGGCGTCGACGCGCGGCGGGTGGAAGGCGGCGCTGGTCGACGACGCGGGGGTGCTGGCGCCGGGCCGGGCGGCGACCTTCGCGGTGTGGGACACCCCTGGCGGCGTACGGGAAGGTCTGCCTGATCTTCTGCCCGACATCGAGGGCGTGTTCCCGCGTCGGCCGGTGTGCCGGCGGACTGTTCTGCACGGCGAAACGATCTACGAGGCGTAAGCGAGGAGCAGGGGTGGCGGGGAAGCTTGATCTGGATCCGCGGGTGGTGCGCCGGGCGCGCCGGCTCGCGGCCAAGGCGGGGCAGCCGGTGGTCGACCTGGCCCGTTCGCACACCACCGTGTCGGTGGAGCGGGCGGTGCTGCGGCTGGCCGGTGTGCACGGGGCCGACCCCGACGGGATTCCCTGGGTGAACCGGCTGGTCGACGCGGTGCGCTCGGACATCGGGCTGGGGCACGGCGTCGCGGTGCCGGTGTTCCACGCGATGCGCAGCACCGGGCTCGACGACATCACCCTCCTCGCGCAGAAGGCCGCCGCGGGCGCGGTCCGCTTCGACCTGCCGTCCGGGCGGGCCGAGACGACCGCGGCCCGGCGGGCGGCGAAGAAGGCCACCGGCGCCGGGCTCAAGATCGTGGACCGGCGCCGGGCCGAACGGGACCGGATGATCAAGCGGTACGGGGATCCGGAGCAGCGGCCGTGGATCTACCTGATCGTGGCGACCGGCGACATCCACGAGGACATCCCGCAGGCGCAGGCGGCCGCGCGGGCCGGCGCCGACGTGATCGCGGTGATCCGCTCGACCGGGCAGTCGCTGCTCGACTACGTGCCCGAGGGCGCTACCCGGGAGGGCTTCGCGGGAACGTACGCGACGCAGGAGAACTTCCGGCTGATGCGGGCCGCGCTGGACGAGACGTCCAAGGAGCTGGGCCGGTACGTGCGGCTGACCAACTACGCGTCCGGGCTCTGCATGCCCGAGATCGCGGCGCTGGCCGGCCTGGAACGGCTCGACATGATGCTCAACGACAGCATGTACGGGATCCTGTTCCGCGACATCAACCCCATCCGTACGTTTGTCGACCAGCGGTTCTCGCGGCAGGTCCACGCCCGCGCCGGCATCATCATCAACACCGGCGAGGACAACTACCTGACCACGGCCGACGCGGTCGAGGCGGCCCACACGGTGACGGTCTCGCAGCTGCTCAACGAGTTCTTCGCGCACGAGGCGGGGCTGGAGGACCGGCAGCTGGGCCTCGGGCACGCCTTCGAGATCAACCCGGACCTGCCGGAGTCGTTCCGCCTGGAGCTGGCGCACGCGTTGCTGGCCCGCGAGCTCTTCCCGGACGCGCCGCTGAAGTGGATGCCGCCGACCAAGCACATGACCGGCGACGTGTTCCGCGGCAACCTGCTCGACGGGTTCTTCAACCTGGCCGGGGCGCTGACCGGGCAGGGCATCCTGCTGGTCGGCATGATGACCGAGGCGGTGGTGACGCCGTGGCTCAGCGACCGCGACATCGCCCTGCAGAACGTGCGGTACGTCCTCAACGGCGCCGGCAACCTGCACGAGGACTTCGTGCCCGCCCCGGGCGGCTTCGTCCAGAGCCGCGCCCACCAGGTGCTCGGCGAGGCCGTCGACCTGCTGGAGAAGATCGTCGACGACTCGCTGCTGGACGCCATCGCCGACGGCACGTTCGGGATCATGAAGCGGCCCGCCGACCGGGGCAAGGGCCTCGACGGCGTGGCGAAACACGACGAGGACTACTACAACCCGGTGACGGAGGCCCTGGAGGCATGAGCATCGTTCGCCCGTACGGGGACACCACCGGCGACGGCATGGTGCAGCTCTCGTTCACCCTGCCCCTGCCGCACGACAAGCGGGCCGAGGGCGCCGCGATCCAGCTGGCCAACAAGATGGGCATGGACCCCGCGCTGCTCGTGCACGCCAAGCCGATGGGCGGCCTGACGTTCTTCGTCGTCTACGGACGCGTCAACCATCTCGTCGACACCGACAAGGTGCAGGTCGTCGAGCGGGACTATCCGCTGCTGAGCGCCAAGGAGGTCAACGCCGTCATCAAGCGGCGGCTGCGGCGGCGGCTCAACGTGGTCGGGGCGTGCATCGGCACCGACGCGCACACCGTCGGCATCGATGCGATCCTCAACCTCAAGGGCATCGCGGGGGAGAAGGGCCTGGAGTCCTACACCGAGTTGTCGGTGACCAACATGGGCGCCCAGGTCTCCGTGCCGGATCTGGTCGAGACCGCCCGGGAACGCAAGGCCGACGCCGTGCTGGTCTCCCAGGTCGTCACCCAGCGCGACGCGCACCTGCAGAACACCCGGGCCATGTCGGCCGCCTTCCGGGAGGCTCTGCCGGCCGGGAAACGTCCGCTTCTGATCGTCGGCGGCCCCCGTTTCGACGAGCTGATGGCGGCCGACCTCGGCGTCGACCGGATCTTCACCCGCGGCACCACCCCGCGGGAAGTCGCCTCGTACCTCGTTCACGCACTCGCTGGGAGCCCGTCTTGATCACTGTTACGCACCGCCGTTATGTCCCGTACTCGCACGCGCACTACGCGGGCAACCTGGTCGACGGGGCGTACTCGCTCGGCCTGTTCGGCGACGTCGCGACCGAGGTGTGCATCCGGCTCGACGGCGACGAGGGTTTGTTCGCCTCGTACGACGACGTGCAGTTCAAGGCGCCGGTCCAGGCCGGTGACGTGCTCGAGATCGAGGCCACCGTCGTGCGCATGGGCACCCGCAGCCGCAAGATCGCGTTCGAGTCGCGGGTCGTGTGCCGGGGCACGGGCGGGTCGGCCGCGGCCGTCCTCGACGAGCCCATCGTCGCGGTGACCGCCACGGGCACGGTGGTCGTCCCCCCTGCGGCATGAGCCACTGCACCGCAGCGGGCGGCAGCGGGCGTAGGGCCAGGAGGGCCCGCCGACTGTGAACCCAGCCGTGAAGACTGCTGTGTGCGTGGACGTCGGGTCCACGTACACGAAGGCGGCCCTGGTCGACCTCGGCGGCGGGGAACTGATCCGGCGGGCCGAGGTGCCGACAACCTCCGCCACCGATGTGCTGACCGGTCTCGAGCAGGCGGTGGCCGAGGTCGGCGGCGGCGACGAGCTGTACGTGTGCTCGTCGGCCGGCGGCGGTCTGCGGCTGGCCGTGGTCGGCTACGAGTCGCTGGTCACCGCCGAGGCCGGGCACCGGGTCGGCCTGTCCGCGGGCGCCAGCGTGGTGCACGTGGCGGCGGGGCCGCTGGACGGTCGCGGGGTAACGGCGCTGCGCGAGTCCCGACCGGATGTGATCCTGCTCGTCGGCGGCACCGACGGCGGGGACGGCGAGGTGCTGCTGCACAACGCCCACCGGCTCGCCACCTCCCGGCTGCGGGTGCCCGTGGTGGTGGCGGGCAACGCCGACGTACGTGACGAGGCCGCGGCCCGGCTGGCCGGACGCCGGGTTCCGGTGACCGTCACGGGCAACGTGCTGCCCCGCATCGGGGTGCTCGATCCCGCCCCGGCGCGGGCCGCTATCCGGTCGGTGTTCCTGCGGCACGTGATCGGCGGCAAGCGGCTGTCCCGGGGACCCCGGTTCGCGTCGCTGGTGCGGGCGGCCACCCCGGACGCGGTTCTGGCCGGGGTGGAGCTGCTGGCCGATCTGACGGGTTACGGGGTGCTGGTCGTGGACGTCGGCGGCGCGACCACCGACGTGTACTCGGCGCTGGTGCCCGACGCCGAGGCCGAGTCGGGGCCGCGCCGCGACGTGGCGGGCACGCTGTGGCGGTCGCGGACCGTGGAGGGTGACCTCGGCGTCGCTGTCGGTGCCGACGGGACCCGAGCCGCCGCGGCGGCCGAGAAATTGGCAGTTCCGTTATCCGGGCGGGTTCCAGGTGACGTTCAGTTAGCCGCGCAGGCGGCGACGGTGGCGTTGCGGCGGCACGCCCGCGGTCACGCGTCCGCTCCTGGTCAGCCGCGTACGGGCGGGCGCGACCTGCGTGACGTCCGGCTGGTGGTGGGTTCGGGCGGGGTGCTGCGGCACGGCGGCGGCGCGTATGTGCTGGACGCGGTGCTGTCGGACCATGCCGGCGGCTGGGCGGCGCCGTCCCAGGCCCGTACGGTGATCGACTCGCGGTACGTGCTGGCCGCCGCCGGCATGTTGTCCATTGATCATCGTGACGTCGCGGCGGCCCTGATGAACAGCCTGTAGCCCGAACGGGTGCACCGCGGGACACGCGGACGGCGCGACACGCCCGGAAGCGGGGGTGGCAGTTGACAGGACTGCGGGGGACAGACGTACCGTCGTCCAAGCCTGAGCACGGCGAGCGGCACAGTTCGTTCCGTTCCTCCGCCCACTGGCCCGCAGTCCTCGCAGGGGTCGCGCGTTCAGCCAGGTCCAGGGGGTGGGGGTCGGCGGGGCGGCGCGGACAGGTCGCGCCCGCGGTGGGCTCGAGGATCGAACGGCGCCAGTAGACAACGGCGTGACCCGCGCAGCCGGCGCGGAGCACGTCGGTCCGAAGGCGATCGCGACATCCGTACGGCCCACCGGCCGTGCCCGGGAGACGTGGAAGCAAACGAGAGGCGCGGCCCGTCGGGGTCGCGCCTCTCCTGCTGTTCCGACTCGTCCGGCCGTTCGCCCCGCGGGCTGCGAGAATTGTTCTGCTTTCGATGCGGGCGGTCGCCCGCACTGTCCGGTTGTGGCCATGCGCCGCCAGGTAGCCTCTCGCGGGTGGAAATGACGTTGGAGCCCGCCACGCCGCAGGTCGCGGCGCAGTCCCCGGCCCCCCGCCCGCTGGGCCTGCGCGTGGCGCTGCCGATGGCGGTCCTGGCCGGGCTGGCGCTGCTGGTCGCCCTCCCGCCGTACGGGTTGTGGTGGCTCGCCCCGGCCGGGGTGGCGCTGTTCGCCGCGGCCGTGCACCGGCGCCGCCTGCGCTCCGGGTTCTGGATCGGCTCGCTGGCCGGGCTGGTGCTGTTCGTGCCGCTGCTGGTGTGGACCAGCTTCTCGGCCGGCTGGCTGCCCTGGATGCTGCTGTCGTTCGCCCAGGCCGCCTTCATGGGCCTGATGGGCCTGGCCTTCGCCTGGGTGTCGCCGCTGGTCGACCGGCGGCGGTGGGCCTGGCCGATCGTGGCCGGGCTGCTCTGGGTGGCCATGGAGGCCGGCCGCTCCCGGGCCCCGTTCGGCGGGTTCCCGTGGGGGCGGCTCGCCTTCAGCCAGGACGACGCACCCGCGCTGCGCCTGGCCGCGTACGGGGGCGCGCCGCTGGTCACGTTCGCCGTCGCCGCCGCCGGGGGCGCCCTGGTCGCGCTGGCGTGGCGCGCGTGGCGGCCCACGCCCCGCGTCCGGCGCCCGCTCGCCCCGGTCCTCGGGTTCGCGCTGGCCGCCGCCGCGCTGATCGCCGGGCCGCTGCTGGCCCCGATCACCCAGCCGGGCGGTGAGACCGCGACGATCGCGATCGTGCAGGGCAACGTGCCCCGGCTCGGTCTGGACTTCAATGCCCAGCGCCGCGCCGTGCTCGACAACCACGTCACCGGCACCGAGAAACTGGCCGCCGAGGTCGCCGCCGGCCGTCAGAAACAGCCCGACCTGGTGGTCTGGCCCGAGAACTCCAGCGACATCGACCCGATCCGTAACCCCGACGCGGCCGCCGTGATCTCCCGCGCCGCCGACCTGATCAAGGCGCCGATCCTGGTCGGCACCGTGCTGCGCACCGACAAGCCCGGCGACATCGAGAACGCCGGCATCCTGTGGAACCCGGTGACCGGCCCCGACCTCGACCAGAAATACGTCAAGCAGCACCCCGTGCCGTTCGCCGAGTACATGCCGCTGCGACCGGTCGCCCGGCTCGTCACCGACAAGGTCGACCTGGTGCGCAACATGCTCGCCGGTGACCACCCCGGCATCCTGCGGGCCGGCCCGGTCACCGTCGGCGACGTGATCTGCTTCGAAGTGGCGTACGACGGCATCGTCCGCGACACTGTGACTTCAGGGGCACAGGTGTTCGCCGTCCAGACGAACAACGCGACCTTCAACGAGGCCGAGGCTCGCCAGCAGCTCGCCATGGTGCGGCTGCGGGCGGTCGAGCACGGCCGGGAAGCCTTGATGGCGTCCACCGTCGGGGTCTCCGGGTTCGTCGGCACCGACGGCCGCGTCCACGACGCCAGCGGTTTCAACGTGGCCGCGGTGATGGTGCGTGACATGCGCCTCGGGGCAACGACTACGCTGGCGACTCGTTTGGGCCGTTGGCCCGAGACGGCGATGGTCGCCCTGGCGGTCGTCGCCCTGGCCGGCGCGCTACCGCTGCGTCGCCGCCGGCGTACCACGAACGACGATGCGGAGGCACGGTGAGCGAGTCGGAAGGCGGCTACCCCGGGGTGGGGCGGGTCCTGGTGGTGATCCCGACCTACAACGAGGCGGACAACATCCGCCTGATCACCGAGCGGGTCCGCCGCGCCGTGCCCGCGGTCGACATCCTCGTCGCCGACGACAACTCGCCCGACGGCACCGGCCGCATCGCCGACGAGCTGAGCGAGGCCGACGACCACATCTTCGTGCTGCACCGGGCGGGCAAGGAAGGGCTCGGGGCGGCGTACAAGGCCGGTTTCGCCTGGGCCAAGAACAAGGGCTACGACGCCGTCGTCGAGATGGACGCCGACGGCTCGCACGCCCCCGAGGAACTGCCCAAGCTGCTCGACGCGCTGGGCGACACCGACGCCGTGCTGGGCACCCGCTACATCCCCGGCGGCAGCGTGCACAACTGGCCGGTGCACCGGCTGCTGCTCTCGCGCGGCGGCAACATCTACATCCGGATGGCGCTGCGCATGCCGTTCAAGGACGCGACCGGCGGTTACCGGGCGTACCGGATGGCCGTTCTCGACGACATCAACTTCGAGACGGTGGCGTCGACCGGTTACTCGTTCCAGGTCGAACTGGCCTGGCGGGCCTACCGGGCCGGTTTCCGCATCGCCGAAGTGCCTATCACGTTCACCGAGCGCGAACACGGCGTGAGCAAGATGAGCGGCAACATTTTCAAGGAACAGCTGCTCAGGGTCACTTTGTGGGGTGTGCAGGCCCGGCGTGACGCGGTCCGCAAGCGCTTCGGCAAGCGGGCCGCCGAGGGCTCCACCTGGCCGTGAAGGTGTCAACCCGTGTCATGCTTGAGGAGGTCAACCTGACACGGAGGGACCCCATGCGTCGTCGCGGCATCGCCCTGCTGCCCCTGGTTCTGCCCCTGCTGGCGTTCGCCGAGATCGTCGCCTTCATCTCGGTGGCCCACGCCATCGGGTTCGGGTGGGCGATCCTGCTCGGCGGCACGGCCAGCATCGCCGGCATGGTGCTGCTGCGCCGTGAGGGCATCAAGGGCTGGCGCCGTTTCCAGGCCGCCGCCGTCGAGGGCCGCCCGCCCGGCCCGCAGGTGTCGAACTCGCTGGTCGGCCTGCTCGGCGCCCTGCTGCTGACAGTGCCCGGTTTCGTCACGGCCGTGGCCGGGCTGCTGCTGGTGCTGCCCCCGGGCCGCCAGCTGGCCCGCCGCCAGGTCGAGCGCTACACCGAACGCCGCATGGGCGGCGCGGTGGCCGGCGACCTGTTCGGCGCCCGGCACGTCCGCGTCGACACCGGCGACCCGGTCGTCATCGACGAGGAACCGGGCCGGCCGTCGCAGCGCACCCCCACCGCAGCCATCGAAGGCGAAGTGATCGAGGGCGAAATCCTCCGCTGACCACGCCGCGCCCTCAGCTTGCGGGTGAGCTTCCGCGGCATGCGAAAAGGCCGCCCCCTCCGTTGGGGGCGGCCTTTTCGCGTTTGCTGCTCTCGGTCCGGGTCAGCGACCCCGGCGGGTGCGGACTTCCTGGAGCCGCTCGTTGAGGATGTCCTCCAGCTCCGAGATCGACCGCCGCTCGAGAAGCATGTCCCAGTGGGTCCGTGGCGGCTTGGCCTTCTTCTGCTCCGGCTCGTTGCCGTCGACCAGTCGGGCGACGCTGCCGTCGAACTTGCACTCCCAGGTGGTGGGCACCTCGGCGTCGACGGCGAACGGCACCTCGAACTGGTGACCCTTCACGCACAGGTACTCTCGGGTCTGCCGGGGCGCCAGCTCGGTGTTGCGGTCGGACTCGTAGCTGACTGCGCCAAGACGGCTGCCGCGCAGCATGCGTTCGCCCATGGTGGCTTCCCCTCGCTCGTGGTGCTGCTCTCGTTGGTGTAACGAAAGGGGCGGCCGTCGGATTCCTACGGTCGCCGAGACTCTGTCGCTGCCGTTGTGACGGCAGTGTTAACGCTACGAGCGTAACCGCCCGTGGCCCTTACCCGGCACCTCGCACCCCCATCGAAGTGGACCTTGGTCCACTTTACGGTTTTTGCGAGTCCTCCACTTGATGCGATCTCGGTCACTCAGGCGACAAGTCCCACATATCGCCGCCGCATCCGGCTCCGCACCAGGCCTGTTCGTCAGCTGAATGCCCAAACTGAGCAGAATCACACGTCCGACTCGGCCCGCGTGTCGCTCCGTGCGCGTTCGGTGCTCGGGTTGCCCGAGGGTGTGGCTTGCCGCCGTCCCGGTGGGGATGGTGACCACGGCGTCCGGCGTGACCGTGCCCGCGGCTCGGCCCGCGTGTCGCGTCCGTGCGTGTTCGGTGCTCGGGTTGCCCGACAGAGTGGCTTCTCGCTCTCGGCCCGCGTGTCACGCCCGTGCATGTTCGGTGCGCCAGTGCCCGGCGGGAGCGGCTTCTCGCCGCCGGGCGCCGGCGACCGGTGATCGCCGGGCGGCGCGTCGGCCTTGGCCACATTGCGCGCGTCACCGGGCCATGTCGGGTCGAAGCGCCGCATGCAGGCGGTGGTGAGGCGGTCGACGACAACGTCGAGGTCGTTGGCCTCGGCCGGTTCGAGCAGATACGGGTCGAGCGGCAGGTTTGTCCTCACGCCGGCCCGGGGGTGGAAGGCCGGTCGGGGCGGCGGCCTCGCCGGGCGCGACCGGCTGCGGTTTGCCGGCGCCGCCCGTCGTGCACCCGCCGATCGCCGTGATCAGCACGATGAGACGGGCGAAGCGCACCCCGATACCTCCTCGGAGTTGCCCGTTCCCGCTGCCGTGCGGCTGCCGGATGCCGGCTGGCGTGCGGCTGCCGGCTGCCGGCTGCCGGATGCCGGATGCCGGATGCCGGATGCCGAGCAATGTACCGGGGTCCGGGCGGCGCGGAATCCAACCAGGGGTTGATATGGACGGACGTCCGGGCGTGCCCGTCAGGTGCGGGCACGCGTGTCGGCGGGGCCTGGCTGGGCCGGCGGGCGGGTGGTTCCGAGGCTGGCCAAAGCCGACGCCAGGTCGCTGACCTGCGACGACAGTTGAGCGGCGCGGGTTTGCGCGGCCTCCGCCTCCGCTTGCGCCGCGGCCAGCCGGCGTTCCAGGTCGGCGCGGTCGCGGTGGGCGCGTTCCAGCTCTTCCCGCGTACGCAGGAGCCCGTCCCGTTCGGACACGGCCTCGGACAATGCCCGGGTGAGCCGGTCGATCTCGGCGCCGGCCGACTCCTGGGCGGCCGCGGCGTCCCGCCGTACACGCTGGAGGGTCTGCTCGGCTGTCTCCCGCTGATCGGCCAGCTCGGCTTGCGCCTTCTGCAAGTCGGCCCGGCTCTTCTGGGCCTCCTCACGGGCAACGTCCCGCTCGCCGCGCAGTTCCTCGTTACGGGCGGCAACGGCCTCCGCGTCACGTAGCGCCGCTGCCAGCTCCCGCTCGGTGGCTTCCCGATCCCTCCGTACGTCGGTGATCTCCGCCCGCGCCGTCGCCAGCTCGTCACGGGCGGCGTCCCGGTCGGCCTCGGCCCGTTCCCGCAATGCTGCCGCCGCCGTCGCCGCACGCTGGGCTTCCTCCCTGGCGGCGTGCGCCTCGTCGGCCCGTGCCGCGGCGTTCTCGGCGTTACGTGCGGACTCCTCGGCCCGCTGCTGCGCCTCGTCCCGCTCCGCCGCGGCCGCGGCCGCGAGTTGCTGCGCCGTGGCTGCTGCTGCCGCCGCCCGCTCAGCGTCACGGCGGGCGTCATCACGTTCGGTGTGCGCGGCCGCGATCTGCCCGGACGTCTCGGCCCGGATCTCGGCCACCTGCCGCTCCACCCCGGCCGGCGACAGCTCGGAGTGCAGGGCCTCGGTCAACGACCCGACGAGCTGATCGAGCCGGTCGACGACCTCCCACGTGCGGGCCACCTGGCCGGCCAGCCCGGGGGAGGACCGGTGCCGCATCCGCACGTTGCGCGAGGCCCGCTGACACTCGCCGTCGTTGTCCCGGCAGTACCGGAAGGGCCGCCCGGCGGAGTTCCGCTGAGGCACGGGCCGCCCACAGTGCGCGCAGGGCCTGGTCTCGGTCGTGACGTCGTTCTCGTTCATCGTCTCCGAACCCTAGGCGGGCGGCCCCGCTTTTCCCCGCCACGACACGACCCCAAGGCGGACCCCCACTCACCCCGTGGTCGCTCCGCTCGAAGCCGCTCCGTTTTGACCTCGGGCTGCTTTGACCTCGGGCTGTTTTGACCACGGGTCGTTCTGACAGTGGTCGGTTCGGACGGGATGCGTTCGTTCTCGAGTGAGCCTGCGATGGACAGGTTGTCCGCTGGTGAGGGCGTCTTATCGCGGTATTGGGGGATCTGTCCGGTGTGGTCCGGCGGCTTGGACGTCGGTCGGTCTGTCAGCAGTTCCGAGGCCGAGGCACCAGCGGCGCCCTAGCCCACTCTCCGCCGTCGTCCTCGATCCAGCACCTGCAAACTAGTATCCTAGGATGCATTAGCGGTAGTGCACTCCCTCGCAACGCTGGCGGCTCCGCGCTGGTGACGACTGAAAACCACAGGAATCAACGGCAACCAACTCTTGATTTTCGGCGTGCCGGAGAAGACCGTGGCTAGCGGACGGGGTGCCGGGCGTCAGCGAGACGTGCCTCAGCGGTAGGTCAGGCGCGGCGAAGAGTTGTTCGGGGGTTGCTGAGGGTCTTGCCCACGGGCGGGCGAGCGGCAACAGGCGGGCGGCAACGGGCGGGCGGGCGGCAACGGCAACGGCAACGGCAACGGCAACGGCGGGGTCAGCGGGTGTCGATAGCCAGCCGTACCCGGAAGCCGACGATGACCAGGCCCGCGATGCGGCCGAGCGGGCGGCTGGCGCTCGGGCGTCGCAGTAGTTCCCGTGGGCGGAGGGCGGCCGTGACGGGAACCGTGGACCAGGCCAGGCCGAGCAAGACGTGAACGCCGGCGAGCAGGATTCCGAACAGGAGCGGCTGGCGCCGGGTGGGATGAACCAGGGAAGCAGAGCTACATAGAAGGCGCCCATCTCGGGGTTGAGCAGATTCGTGAACAGGCCTCGGCGCCGGCCGGACAGTAAGCCGGGACCGTCGTCGGGCGGCTGTTCCGAGGGGACGCAGTCCGGGTCCCCTCGCGGCCGGGCCTGTCCGCGACTGGTGGGTCGGCGGGCCCCCGACCAGCGAGGGGCCTTAGGTGGCGAGCGGTTTCATGGCGGAACCAGTCGACGGTCAGCCGGCCAGGTATGTCTTGACAGCCGGGGCGAGCGCGGCGGCGTTGATGATGTGGGTCTGGTCGGGGATCGTCCGGTATTCGGCTTTGGGCAGGGCATCGCTGAGGGCTCGGGCGGCGTTGCGCATGTATTCGGGGCTTTTGCCGCCGTCCATGACCAGCGCCGGTGCGGTGACTGAGGACCAGCGTGTGCGGTCGAGGGGTACGCCGCGGCTGGTATCGCCGAGCAGGTGCAGGTCGTAGGGGAGGGTGTGGGCGACGTTCTTGAGCTTCTTCCAGTTCGGGGTGAGTTTCATCATGGTGACGACGGGGGCGGGGACGCCGACGTCGGTGAAGAACGTCTTGAGGGCGGCGGACTGGTCGCCGCGGGCGAGCAGGGCCTCGATGTCGGTGACGAGGGTGGCTGGGCGGGGTTCGTGGGTGTTGTCGACGATGAACGGCGGTTCGTAAAGGGCGAGGCGGGTGATGCCGGGCAGGCGGTTGGCGGCGTCAGCGGCGAGGACCGCGCCGGAGGAGGCGCCGAACAGGCAGGCCTTGCCGCCGGCGGCTTGGAGCAGGGCGGCCAGGTCGTCGATCTCGCGTTCGGGTGACCAGGGCGGGGTGTTGCCGCTGTCGCCGCGGTGGCGCCGGTCGTACAGGTGGACGGTGAAGGTGTCGGACAGGTGGCCGGCGAGGTCGCGGGCGGGGCCGAAGCCGCGGTGGCACAGGCTGCCGTCGACCAGGATGAGGGCTGGGCCGTGGCCGGTGGTCTCGTAGGCGATGGTGGTGCCGTCGGCGGAGGTGATGGTGGGCATCGGGGCTCCTCAGTGGGCGTACAGGGTGTGCAGGAAGGTCTCCCAGCGGGCCGGGGCAGGGTCGGCGGGCGGGAAGACGACGTGGGCGGCGACCATGGAACCGTGGAAGCCGCGGATGTAGCGGAACAGGCCTTCGGGCGTACGCAGGCCCAGGGTGTGGGGGTTGACGTGGTAGACGTCGCCGCCGTCGTGGGTGGTGTCGCCCGGTTCGGGGTTGCGGCTGAGGCCGAGGGTGTGGTGCAGCTTTTCCCAGGCTGAGGGCCAGTTGTGAATCGGGGGGCCGAAGGCTGTGACGGGGGTGCCGGTGCGGCCGGTGAAGTGGGTGAGGTAGGCGACGAGGGTGGCGTGGAACAGGGTGAGGCCGTGGCCCATCGCCTCGAACTCGTCGGCCCAGTCGTCGCCGGGCAGGAAGCCGCTGGTGGCGGCGCGTAGCACGGTGGCGGAGTGGTCGTTGCCCTCGATCAGGAACTCGAACGCCTGGAAGCGGCCGTCGGGGGCGGTTTCGGTGCGGTGGGTGAAGTGGTGGGGGCGGTCGTCGGCGGTGACTGTGGACGGCGGGAACTGGGCCGGGCCGAAGGCGGTGCGCACGGTGGAGCCGGTGATCTCGGTGCGGCCGATGTACCACGAGGAGACGCCGGTGCTGGTGGTGATGGCGTCCCAGACCTGTTCGGGGTCGGCCGGGACGGTGGCTTCGAGGTGGACCTCGTAGTCCTTGCCCATGCTCAGGTGTCCTTCGGGGTGGGGGCGGCCGAGTCGAGTGCCGGGTGGACGGCGACGACGAGGCGGTGTTTGCGGCCGGTTTCGCTGTGGTAGCGGCTGATCAGGTCGCTGACGGCGCTGGTGAGCTCTTCGGCGAAGGCGGCGCGGTCGGCGGGGGTGGCGAAGCGGATCTCGCCGTCGAGGGCGAAGGTGGCGACGCGCTGTTCGGCTCGGGCGCTGCCGGTGATGAGGGTGCCGACTTCGCGGACGAGGCGGGCGGCGAGGGCGAGCAGCCAGCGGGCGGAGAGCCGGTCGGGGGCGCGGTCGGGGTCGGGGGCGACGGCGGCCATGGCGTTGGGGGAGATGACGTACGAGGCGGCGGTGGCTTGCATCATGCGTTCGGTGACGTTGCCTTTGCGGCGTTCCTCGACGAGTTCGACGAGGCCGTGTTGTTCGAGGGCGCGCAGGTGGTAGTTGACCTTTTGGCGGGGCAGGCCGACCTTGGCGGCGAGCATGGTGGCCGAGCCGGGCCGGGCGAGCTCGGCGAGGAGCCGGTTGCGGATGGGGTCGAGTGATATCTCGGCCGCGGCCGGGTCTTCGATGACGGCGACTTCCTCCATGGGCCACACCCTCCCACCGAAAAGAAATATTGTCTAGAGCGGAATCATGGTCGGATGGGGTGGGCGGCGGCGGTCACCGCACGGCAGACCGGCGGGCTGGTCAGCACGGCAACGCTGTCGCTGATCTGGTCGATCGAGCCGGTCAGCGGGCGCTCCCGCAGCCCCGGATCGGTGATCGCCTCGCACAGCGCGCCGGCGAACCGGCCGGCGCCGAGCACCTGGCAGCCCCGGTCGAAGAACTCACGCCGGGTTGCGGGCAGCTCGGCGGCGAGGCCCAGCTCGTTCTGCGTCTCGGCGAGGATCTCGAGCATCGTGCAGAACGCGTCCTCACGGTCGCGGGCGTTGCCGGCCCGCAAGGCGTTGGCCAGGTGCCACGCGGCGGGTCCGGGCGGCAGGCTCGCCATCAGCCATTTCGAGTACGGCGGCCAGCGGCGCGACAGCAGCAGCATCAGGCGCGCGGCCTCGCGGCAGAGGCGTGCCGTGAGCACCTGGGCGCCGCGTTCGTCACCGAGCTCGGCGGCGCGGGCGGGGAACGGCTCCTCCTCGGCCAGGCGCTGCCACTGGGTGGCCAGCACGTAGCGCCAGAGGTCGGGTGGATACCAGCGCAGGCTGCCCCGTACGGAGGAAAGGGTTCGATCGGGGTCGTGGAAGACTGCGCCGCCGGTGAGCTCGGCCAGGCGCTGCCACGGCAGGGACAGCCAGTCGGCCGTGGTGAGGCCGCCCGCGGGGTCGAAGCCGAGCAGGTCGCGGCACCAGTCGGGCCACGGGCTGATCGTGATGTAGTGATCGACCGGGCCGTCGGTGTCGGCCATCGTGCGGACCCGCGCTCCGGGCGGCTCGAAGTGGGTGGACCAGCCCCGGAACCGTTTGGGCAGCCTGGCGCGGAGCATCGCGTCGAGCTCGCCGATGTCGGCGTCGACGAACAGCTCGAGCCGTGGACCCCAGTCGTGGTCGGTGGATCTGGGTGTGTCGAACCCGAGCACGTCGGAGCCGGGCCCGAGACGTGCGGCGGCGTGCGGGCGATCGCCCAGCAGCGGGCGGACGGCCT
The DNA here is from genome assembly GCF_004362215.1 of Paractinoplanes brasiliensis. NCBI lineage: Bacteria > Bacillati > Actinomycetota > Actinomycetes > Micromonosporales > Micromonosporaceae > Paractinoplanes > Paractinoplanes brasiliensis. The sequence continues at coordinate 1,014,588 of NZ_SNWR01000002.1, forward strand.
CGAAGTAGTAGAGACGGGACAGCTCGACGCCGGGCAGGAATGTGGTCATGGCCGGAGAAGGTAGCGGGCCCCGCCGACATTTTCTCGGCGATATCGTCGACCTGTGGATAACTTGTTCCGTCCCGGGTGGAGAGTCGAAGAACTTGTCCACAGCACAGCGAACGAGGTGACCGGAGGGGTCTGGCGGGTCCATCGTGACGGCGGTTCGGCGATCTGCAAGGTCGCGACGCCGAGGAGAGAGGGCGCCGCCGCGCACCTGGCGGCGAGCGACGATCCGGGTCACTTCAACTACTGGCGGCGTGAGCCCGCGGCGTATGCGTCGGGGCTGGCCGCGACCGGTCTGCCCGGCCTGCCCGGGCCGCAGTTCTTCGAGGAGGTGGAGCGCCCCGACGGTTCGGTGGAGATGTGGCTGCAGGACGTGCCCGGCGCGGCCGGGACGACGGCCGGCGTGGCCGAGCTGGGTGACGTGGCCTTCCGGCTCGGTGGTGCGCAGGCAAGCCGGCTGGGACAACCGCCGGCCGAGCCGTGGCTGGCGCGGGACTGGCTGCGCGACTACACGACGGCCAACGCGTTCGACGTCGAGCCGGACTGGGACCATCCGGTGGTGGCGTCGGTGTGGGAGCCGTCGCTGCGCTCCGGGTTGCGCCGGTTGTGGGAGCGGCGGGCGGAGATCCTTGCGGCCACCGACACCCTTCCCCGTACGCAGTGCCACCACGACGTCTGGCCGATGAACCTGATTCTCGCGGCGACCGGTCCGGTGCTGCTGGACTGGGCGTACTGCGGGCCGGGGGCCATCGGGGAGGACGCGGCGAACCTGGCCCTGGACACGTTCTTCGACGGGCTGATCCCGATCGGACTGCTCGACGACGTGCTCGCCGAGGTGGCCGAGCAGTACCGCCGTGGGCTGGACGGGGCTGTCGATGACGACACGGTGCGCCGGGCGATCCGGACGTGCGGCGCGGCCAAGTATTTCTGGCTGGCCCCGCGCATGGTGACGGCCGCGGCGAACGGGTCGAGCCGGACGGCGAACTACGACCGGCGCGGCGTCGAGGAGATGCTGGCCGGTCGCGCCCCGGTGCTGCGGGTGGTGGCCCACTGGGCGGAGACCGTGCTGTGACAGCCCGGCAGGGGCTGGTCAAGGGCTCGCGGCGGAACTGTCGCACCCGGTCGATACCATCCAGGCCAATCGTTGGTTCGGGGGTGTGTGATGGCGTGGCGTCGGTGGGGGGCCGCCTCGATGATCGCCGCCTCGTTGCTGACCGTTCCCGCGCCGGCCCGCGCGGCGGTGGTGTGCCAGAGTGTCGCCCAGCCGAAACCGGTCGTCTCCGGGGTGCCGGTCGAGGGCCAGGTGTACGACCCCAAGCGCCTCGCCCCGTTCGCGACCGGCGCCGGCGTACGGGTTGCTGTGATCGACTCCGGGGTGGACGCCACCCATCCGCAGCTGCGCGGCCACGTCGCTCAGGGAACGGACCTCCTGCACGGCGAACGCTCCGGCCGGCAGGACTGCAACGGCCACGGCACGGCGGTGGCCAGCATCATCGGGGCGACGCCGGCCGCTGGCACAGGGTTCCAGGGCCTGGCCCCCGACGCGGTCATCGTGCCGGTGCGTATCAGCGAACAGCAGGAGATCGACGGTCAGGCGGTCGGTGACCGCGGCACACCGGCCCAGTTCGCCGACGCGATCGACTGGGCGGTCGAGCAGGGCGACGCCGACGTGATCAACCTGTCGCTGGTGATGACCGACGACAACGACGCCGTACGGCGGGCGGTCCGGCGTGCCGTGGCCGGCGGGGTCGTGGTTGTGGCGGCGGCCGGCAACAAGGCCGAGGAAGGCAACCCGGACCCCTATCCGGCGATCTACGACGGCGTGATCGGGGTGGGCGCGATCGACGCCAACGGGGTGCGGGCGCCGTTCTCCCAACGCGGCGAGTACGTCGACATCGTCGCCATGGGCGCCCCCGTGACCGCCGCCGCCCTGATCTCCGGGCACACGTCGGTGCAGGGCACGAGCTTCTCGGCGCCGTTCGTGGCGGCCACCGCGGCCCTGCTCAGACAACGTTTCCCCAACATCACCCCGGCCGGCGTGGAGCGGCGGCTGACCGCCACGGCCGACCCGGCCCCGGGCGGCGGGCCGCGCACCGACGACTACGGGGCCGGCGCGCTCAACCCGTATCGTGCGCTCACCGAAAACCTGGCCCCGGCGGCCGGCCCGGCGCCCCCGCCGCAGGACGTGAACCTCAACGACCCGGCCGCGGCGGCACTCGAGGCCCGGCGCGAGCGCTCACAAACCACGGCGCTGATCTTCGCCGGCGTCGGCATCGGGCTGGTCCTGCTGCTGGGCATCGTCGCGGTCGTCGTCCGCCAGGGCCGCCGCCGCGGCTGGCACCCGGCCACCACAGGCAACCCTGACTGAACCGCCGCGCCCGGGCCCTCGCCCCGTGGGCGCGTCTCTGTGTGTTCGCCCGCCTGCGTCCGCGCGCCCGGATTCGCCACGCTCGTTACTCGGCCAGGCCACCGTGTCGTCGAAACGTGGGCAGTGCGGCTCGGGAGGGTGCGGCGATGACTGTCAACTCCGGGGTGGGGTCTGCCGAACGGGGGTGAGCTACCGGAGTCGGGATGGTCGTCGGTGGGGCTGTGGATAACTTCCGGGCTTGCTTTCGGGCGGCTAATCTGCACTGTGGACAAGCCGAAACGGCTGTTGGTCGATCACCTAGGATGGAGGCCCCCGGGAGGGTGGGCCCTGGGTAGGAGGGGCCCTGGGCAGGAGTTGTACACGTAGGGCCGGATCAACGGCAGGGTCGGACCGGCGGAGACTGGGCCGGTCACGGGCGGGAGCTGCGGCGAGACCGACCGGTGAGGACCGAGCCGGCCCCGGTTGAGGACAGCGGCGAGACCGGACCGCCGGGGACCGGGGCGGCCGCGGGCAAGAGCAGCGGTGAGACCGGCCTGGTGAGGACAGGGCGGGCCCCCGGGCAAGCACTGCGGCGGGGACTGAGCCGGTCATGGGCGAGAGCAGCGGTGAAGGCGACGGCGATGCGGCCACTTCGGCACGGGTACACCAACGACACCCGCGGGGACGGGGCCGTGGTGGTCAAGCGGTATCAGGGCGGCATCGACGAGGCGTTGCGCCGGGGGACGGAGCTCAGCGTGCTCGAGCGGTTGCCGGCGGGGTTGCCGGTGCCGCGGGTGCTGGGGGTGCCCGACGGGGCGATCGAGCTCGAGCAGCTCGGCGGCATGCATGGGCAGGACCTGATCGACGAGGGGCTGGCCCGGCCGGTGCTGCGTAAGTGCGGGGATCTGCTGCGCCGGTTGCAGCAGATCGATGTGGGCACGGTTTTCCCGGACACGGCGGCCGGCACGGGCTGGGTGGTGGTGCACGGCGACTACGGGCCCAACAACATGCTGTTCGACCAGGACACGTTCCGGGTGACGGCGCTGCTCGACTGGGAGTGGGCGCACCCGGGCGACCGGATCGAGGACGTCGCCTGGTGTGAGTGGATCGTGCGGCGGCACCACCCGCGGCACGTCGACGCGCTGGATGAGTTGTTCGGCGGCTACGGTGTGCGGCCGGCTTGGGCGCGACGACGGCACGCAGCCGCCGCCAAGTGTGAGGCCATGGTGGAACGCTTCCGGAACGGGCCCGCCGCCGCCCGTAAGAAGTGGCAGGAGAACCTGGCGCTCACCCTTTCGTGGAAAGAGTGAGCGCCAGGCTTCCGGTCACAGGGGCCGCAGCTCCAGGAAGGCGATCCCCGGGTTGGGCAGCTCGATGGTCACGTCCGCGCCGGGTGGGAGGCGGCGGGCGGGTTCCGCCTCGTCGAGACGGTCTGCCGCCCGTAGAGCCTGCCACTGCGAAGGTGTCGGCCACTCCCCGTCGAAGTCGATCACGCCGTGGGTGGAGTCGACCCGCCACACCCGCAACCGGTGCGGTGCCGCTGATCCGGGGCGGACCACGACCGTACGGGAAAGCGCAGCGCTGCCGTTGACCTGGCCGTGGTCGAGGGTGCTGTTCCAGAGCAGGATCCCCGTGCCGCCGTCGTCGTAGCGTGAAGCCCACGCCTCGACCAGACCGTCCCCGGTGACCGTCACCGGCAGCTCGACCGGCCCGAGCCGGGCGGCCAGCGCGAGCGCCCAGAACTTCGGCTTGGCCAGGTTGCCCACGGTGAGCAGCCCGAACCCGCCGTGCAGCAGCCGTTGCGGGCGGCCCAGTTCCTCGAAGTGGTCGCTGGCCACCCACGGCGCCAGGGCGTCGATCCGGCCCGCCGCGGAACGCATCCCCTTGAGCAGGAAAGCGGCCGCGAACACGCTGTCGTTGATCCGGCTGCCGTGGGTGGCGGTGACGCCCCATTCGGTCCACAGCAGCGCCCGCCCGCCGGCCAGCGGCCGCAGGTCGAGCGGCACGGTCCCGTACACGTGGGTGGACAGGAAGTCACCGCCGGGCTGGTCCTCGACCCAGCCCACGGCCGCCGTCGCGGGGCCACCCACCCGCAGTCCCGGGTCGACGTCCTTGACGGCGGCCACGGTGACCTCGAAGAGCTGCCAGTACTCGTCCGGCGTGCCTGACCAGAACACCGACAGGTTGGCCTCGTTCCACACCTCGAACCACCAGTGTTCCCGCACCTCGTCGAGGCCGTAACGGTCCACGACGTGCCGGGTGAACGCGCCGATCAGGTCACCCCAGCGGTCCCAGTCGCGCGGCGGCGAGATGATCCCCTGATAGGTGAAGACCGTCCGGGACGGGTCGCGGGCCAGGTCACGCGGCATGAAACCGAACTCGACGACAGGCGTCAGACCCAGATCCCGTACGAGGTCGAAGATCTGATCCACCCGGGTGAAGTCGTACACGGGTTCCCCGTCGACCTCCCGGTAGACGCCGTTGTCGTCGCCGAGGATGTGGTGGGCGCGGACCGTGCGGACGCCCAGTTCGGAGGCGACCCGTCGCAGCGCCGCGGCCAGGTCGGGACCGATGACGTGCCCGCCGGTCTGGTCGGTCGAGAGCAGGTGGGACAGGTGCTCGGAGCCCACCATCGCCTCCCAGACGCGGGGGAGCGGCGCCTCCAGATCACCCAACGTGACGACAGCCACTCCGGACACATCGCCGCCCGAAGCCGGAACGGGCACCGACAAGGGCCCGATTGCCGTCACGGTCTCCAGAGCGGCCACGGCATACCAGCCTCCGCGCCCGGGCGTGGTGTCGGCATACGGACCGTGCGGGACGGCCAGCACATCACCGCCGCCATGATCGACGACTTCGAACGGGCCGTCCGGCGACGACGAGCGGTGCACCGCGTACCCGATGGCCCCCGGCACCGGCTCCCAGTTCACGGTCACCAGCCCCCGGCCGGTCACCGCCGTCACGCCCGCGGGTGCGGGCAGCTGCGATTGTTGCGGTTTTCCGGGCGTACGGTCCTGGGCGCCCCCGCCGCCCATCAGCGCCGCCCAGCTGGAACGTGCCTGGTCCTCGATCGTCATCAGCGCCCGCCCAGCTGCGGCAGCCGCTGCCCGGCCGGCACGTTGAACGTCTCCCGCGCCAGCAGGGGCCGCACCGCCCGCTCGAACCCCGGTGACACGAAGGCCTTCTTCACCACGTCGTGCGCGAGCTCGTTCCCGACAGCCGCCATGATCATGGACTGGTCGAGGGACAGGTACCGCTTGGCGACGGTCTTGGAGCGCACGGCCACCGCGTCGTAGAACCCGCCCGGCCCGTACGCGTCGAGGTTGCTCTTCATCCTGGCGAGGTTGGCCAGGACGGGGCCACGCGCGTACGGCAGGGCGAGGAACGCGGCGTGCGGCGTGACCACCCCGTCGCCGTAGACAGCGGGCGGCCCGGGTGGACGGCAGTCACCGAACCCGGCGTCGTACTTGCCGCCCTCGACGTCGGAGGGGTATCCGTCGGTGTCCATGCCCATGGCGTCCACGCCGTACACCCCGTACCCGCCGAACGGGTTCGATGCCGGCGAGAACCCCCAGTAGCCGTACTTGGCGTCGGCCAGCCCGTGTTCGATCTGCGCGGCCACGGTCGCCGGGTGGTTGCGGCCCCAGCTGCGCGGACCCCACTGCGCCTCGGGCACGAACAGGTCGGGCATCAGCGCCTCGAACATGTCACCGCCCCACGACGGCACGAACGTGATGCCGCGGTACCGGTACGAGCCCTCGTAGACCGTGCGGCCCAGATGGGTGGTGGTGAACCCGCGCGGCTGCATCTCCTGCCACGCGTAGTCGCAGCTGTCGGGCAGGGTGCGCATGGTGTCGAAGTACGCGGTGGCCGGGATCTGTCCCTGCGCGATGCCCAGGTACGTGGCCATCCGCGGCTCGGTGACGGTGATGTCGTAGTGGTTGCAGGTGAACCACACGCCGTCCTGCGGCACCGAGCAACCGGGCGGCTCGGTGTCCCAGAACCCGCCCCGGATCAGCCCGCGCGACCCGATCGGGGAGGTGGCGGCCGGGTTGAAGTAGAAGCCGAAGTTCATCCGGTCCAGAACCCGGGCTGCCTTCGTACGCAGGGACGGGAAGGCGCCCTGGACGACCTGCAGACCGGCGGCGAGCCAGCCGTTGTCGACGCTGGACAGGAACGGCGTGACCGCCGAGCCGTCGGGCAGAACCGTCAGCACGGCGCCGGTGTGCGGGTCGTACCAGTTGTAGAACATGCCCGACTCGTCGTGGTGCTCGAGGGTGGCGAGCGTGTCGAGGGTCCGGCTGACGCGCTGCTCGGCCTCCCGGGGTTCGATGATCCCCAGGGAGCGCGCGACGACGGCCGACCACATGTAGCCGCCGATGTTGGTGGGTGACGTGTACGCGGCGGGGGCGGACAGGTCACCGGGGATGTTGTCGGCGACCAGCCCGGTGGCGGGGTCGGTCATGGCGGTCAGGGAGCGCCAGGTGTCCTTGGCGTAGGTGCGCAGCGGGTCGGGGGCGCTGTGCGCGGGCGCGGCGGTCAGGATCAGGAGCAGGGAGACAACGGGAACGAGCAGACGTCTCATGGGATCACCTCACTTGAGTCCGGTGGTGGCGATGCCCCGCATGAAGTGGCGCTGCAGGACCAGGAACACGATCAGGACGGGCAGCACCACCACGACCGCCCCGGCGAGCAGCAGGCCGTAGTAGATGCGGTTCTGCCCGATGGCGTACAGGGCCAACGCCACCGGCAGGGTGTACTTGTCGTCGGTCGTGGCCACCACGAGCGGCCACAGGAAGTTGTTCCACGACGCCAGGAACGTCAGGATCCCCAGCGTGGCCAGGGCCGGCTTGCACAGCGGCAGCACGACCCGCCAGAAGATCCGCCACTCGCCGGCGCCGTCGACCCGGGCCGCCTCGATCAGGTCGTCCGGGATGGCCAGCAGGAACTGCCGCATCAGGAACACCCCGAACGGCCCGGCCAGGAACGGCAACACCAGACCCGCGTACGTGTTGGCCAGGCCCATGTTGCTGACCAGCACGAACTGCGGCACGAAGGTCACCATGCCCGGCACCATCAGCATGCCCAGCACCGTCAGGAACAGCGCCTTACGCCCGGGGAAGTCCAGCTTGGCCAGGGCGTACCCGAGCAGCGAGCAGAACAGCAGGTTGCCCGCGGTCACCAGCACGGCGACGATCGCCGAGTTGGCGAAGTACCGCGGGAAGTCGAGCCGGGCGAACAGGTCACGGTAGTGGTCGAACGTCCACGTCGACGGCCACCACGTCGGCGGCACCGCACGGATGTCGGCCTCGGGTTTGAACGACGACAGCAGCATCCACAGGAACGGGCCGACCACCACGAGCAGACCCGCGCACAGGATCGCGTACAGGGAAAGCTTGGCGATTCTGTCCCTGGTCATTCGCGCCTCCCCAGCAGACGGAACTGCAGGACCGACAGGGCGACGATGGCCACGAACAGCACGTACGAGGCCGCGGCGGCGTAGCCGTAGTTGCCGAACCCGAACTGGTTGTAGATGTGGTAGCTGACCGACAGGGTCGAGCTCAGCGGCCCGCCCTGCGTCATCACCAGCGGCTCCTCGAACAGCTGCAGGTAACCGATGCCGGTGATGACCGCCCCGAACAGCAGAGCCGGGCGCATCAGCGGGATGGTGATCCGCCGGAACTGCTGCCACCGGCCCGCGCCGTCGAGCGTGGCCGCCTCGTACAGGGTGGTGGGAATGCTCTGCAGAGCCGCCAGGAAGATGACCATGAGGGAACCGAAGTTGCGCCACGCCGCCATCACGATGATCGAGCCGAGCGACGTGCGGGTGTCGCCCAGCCAGTTCGGCCCGTCGATCCCGATCACGCCGAGCAGGTTGTTGACCAGGCCGGCCTCGGGGTCGAGCAGGAACCGCCAGACCACCGCGATGGCGACGATGCTGGTGACCACGGGCAGGTAGAAACCGACCCGGAACACCGCCCGGAACCGGATCAGGCCCGAGTTCAGGGCGTTCGCCGCGGCCAGGGCGGCCACGACCGTCAACGGCACCCCGACGACCACGAACACGAGCGTGTTGACGGCCGAGCGCAGGAACAGGTCGTCGGAGAACAGCCTCGTGTAGTTGTCCAGACCCACGAAGTCGACCGCCAGCGGCGTACGCAGGTCCGTGGCCCGCATGTCGGTGACGCTCATGACCAGTGAGGCCACCACCGGCAGGAGCGCGAACACTCCGAACAGCACCGTGAACGGGGCGGCGAAGGCCCAGCCGATCCACCTACGCCGCTTCCTGCCCGTTTTATCCGGTGCGGCTGGTTTCAACGAACGCTCCGTGAGGACCGCGGTCACGAGCCCGTACCGATGGAATCAGCCTGGCTCTGCACCGCCTTGAGCGCCGCGGCGGGATCCGACCCGCCGACGCACACCTTCTCGGCCTCGACGTCGAAGGCCGCCGCCACCTGCGTCCAGGTCGGGAACGACGGCGGCGCCTTGGCCGAGTTGAGCTGCTCGCCGAACACCTTGAGCATCGCGTCGCCGCTCAGGGCCGGGTCGTCCCACGCCGACCGGACGGCGGGCAGGTCGCTGACGGCCTGATACCACTTGGCCTGCACGTCGGGCTTGCTCAGCCACTGGATGAACTTCCAGGCGGCGTCGCGGTTCTTGGCGTCCTTGAACACGGCGATGTTGCTGCCGCCGATGAACGACGTCGACGACTGCTTCGACGGCATCGGCGCCACCGCGAACTTGCCCTTGACGCCCTGGTCGTTGAGGATCCCGACGTGCCACGGCCCGGACATGAACGAGCCGATCTCGCCCTTGGCGAACGCCGGCTCGAGCGCGCCCTGCGGCAGGTCGTCCGGGGACAGCTTCTCGGTGAAGAACGACTGGTAGTACGTCAGCGCCTCGGTCATCTGCGGGGTGTCGAAGGTGTACTTGCCGTCGCCGGCGATCTCGGCGCCGTTGGACCAGCCGAACGGCAGGATCGACTGCCAGCTGCCGGTCTTGCCGGGCTGCAGGTTGATGCCCCACTTCGCGCCGGCCTTGGTCTGCATCGCCTTGGCCATGGCCTTGAGGTCGTCCCACGTCTTCGGCCCGTCCGGGAACCCGGCCTTCCGCGCCAGGTCGGTGCGGTAGAAGATGCCGCGCGTCTCGACGTACCACGGCACCCCGTACGCGGTGCCGTCGACAACCGTGGTGTCCCACGCGCCGGGGAAGAACGACTCCTTCGCGAACAGGTCGGCCGGGGTGGGGTCGAGCGCGCCGGTCTTGGCGATCTCACCCTGCATCGTGGTGCCGATCATCGACACGTCCGGGGTCGCCTTGGCCGCGATCGCGCTGGTGATCTTCTGTCCGGCCGAGTCCCACGGCACCGCGGTCACGCTGACCTTGGCCTCGGGGTTCTCGGCGGTGAAGGCCTTGGCGAACTCGCCCAGTTTCTCGCCCTCGGTGCCCATCGCCCACACGGTGATCTCGCCGGTGGCCTTGCCCGCGGCGACCTCCCGCGCGGCTTCCTCGCCGCCGCCGGAGTCGCGTCCGCATCCCGCGGTCACGCCCGCAACCAGGGCCGCGCTCGTGGCGACGGCCAGCCATCGATGTCTCATGGATGCACCTCCTCGTGCATGCCGCAGCTGCGCCGGATCACCACCTCGGTGGCGAGGATCCGCCGGCGCGCCGCGGTCCGTTGAGATGGGGGTTCGTTGATGCGTTTGTCCAGCCAGCGGGCGGCGGTGGCGCCGAGTTCCCGCATCGGCTGCCGTACGGTGGTCAGCCCGGCGAAACGTGCCGCCAGCAGGTCGTCCCACCCGGTCACGGCCAGGTCCTGCGGCGCCCGCAGCCCGGCTTCCTCGGCAGCGAGCAGCACACCCAGCGCCATTTCGTCGTTCGCGCAGACCACGGCGTCGGGCGCGCTCGCCAGCACCTCCGGCGCGGCCGCACACCCCGCATCAAGATCAAGCCCGGTTCCCCGTACGAGGGTCAGGTGGGCCTGTTTCGACGCGAGCGCCGCCTTGAGGCCGGAAAATCGCCCGGCCACGTCGGGCGAGGAACTCGGGTCCCCGAGAAACGTGATCGCGCGATGCCCGTGGCCGAGAAGGTGCTCGGCCAGGGCGCGGGCGGTGTTGGTGTTGCCCGTGCGGACGGTGTCCACCCCGTCGACCGGGTCGCGCGCGAGCAGCACGACGGGCAGCCCGGTGCTCGCGATGCCGGTGACCACGTCGTCGTCGACGGTGCGGCCCATGACGGCCAGCCCGTCGACCCGCCCCGCCAGCTCGCGGACGGCGGCGGCCGGGTCGCGGCGCCCGTTGGTGGCCAGGATCAGCACGCTGCTGCCCAGCGCCGCCGCGGCCGCCTCGTAGCCGAGCACCACCTCGGCGTAGTAGGGCCCGACCAGGTCGGGGAACACGATGCCGTTGGCCGCGTGCCGCCCCTCGGCGAGCGACCGGGCGGGCCGGCTCGGCGTGAACCGCAGCTCCTCGGCGGCGGCCCGCACCCGCTCCCGCGTCTCCGGCGTGACCAGGTCGGAGTCGCGCAGAGCACGCGACACGGTGGCGATCGAGACGCCCGCGAGCTGGGCGACCTGATAGATGGTCGCCTTTGAAAGCGCTTTCATCGCCACGCCCCGGACCGTAACCCCGTTGTCATGGGGGCGAAACTTGAGCGCCGGCCGGATCCGTCATTCGCGACTATCCGCAAATCGCCCGGATCGGACCGGCCGGGGTCTTCTATGGGGCGGCCGTGTTCGCGCCGCCCGACGAGACCGGCCCCCTTGGGACGCACGGTCGTCCTGTTGATCGACTCCAGGCGGCGCGATGAGAGGCGGGCGGTGTTTCATTTCGGCTTCAGAGCCCGGGTGCCGGGGCGGTATGTGACGGAGCCCGCGGCGGCTGCCCGATTTGCGGGCGGCGTCGGCCGGGAAACGGTGTTATCGTCCCGCGCCATGATCATGGAAAGCGGAGCCGAGACCCGTGGGCGCGACCGGCAGCAGCGGAGGGCTGCCGGCAGCGCCCTGCGGAGGATCGGTGTTCTTGTCGCGGCGTTCGCGCTGACCCTGACAGGGCTGGCCGCCCCGGCGCACGCCGCCGACGGGCTGACGGCGTTCATCACCAGTTCCGACCAGATTCCCAGCGGCAAATCCCTGTCGGCCTCGATCCTGATCGGCGCCGACCAGGACATCGTCCCGCAGAGCATCCGGGTCGTGACGACGCTGCCCCAGGGTGTCACCTTCGAGCGCACCGAATGCGGGCCCGACGGGAACGCCGCCTGCCCCGACGGACCCTGCGAGGCAGCCGCCTCCACCGTGACCTGCGCCGTGGCCGTGGCCGCACCGACCCGGGAGCCGAGCTACGCCTTCAACCTGCTCCTGCGGGTGCAGGGGGCCGTGGGGAGCCGGGTCACGATCAGCACGACCGCCACCGCCGAGAAGCAGGACGGCACGCAGGTCAGCGCGAACAGCGAGACCACCGTACGGATTGTGCAGTCCAGCGACGTCGGCATCAAGGTCGAGAAGATCTCCGGCCCGTCCGGCCCGAAGAACGTCGTGAGGTACACGTACGTCCTCCACAACTACGGCCCGCTGGACGTGGCCGCGGGCAACGCCGTGTTCTTCGAGTCGGGCAAGCCGTCCGGGCTCGGGCTCTACGGCTTCAAACCGGCCAAGGTCAGCTGCTTCCAGGACACGACCGGCCCGATGTTCTGCGGCACCGAGACCAAGCTGGCCCCGGGGCAGGAGACCCGCGCGACCCGCGAGCTGGCCGTGCCGGCCGACAGCGAGCTCTGGGGCAAGAAGGTCACGATGACGGCATCGGTGTTCGACTACCCGCCGGGCGTCGGCGGCGACCCGTCCAACAACGTCGTGCAGTTCGAGCTCGACTTCACCGGCAAGCCGTCGACGGGCGGCGGCACCGCGGCCCCGGCGCCCGGCGACGGCGACGGCGGCGAGGGCGGCGGCCTGCCGGTCACCGGCGCTCCGGCCCTCGCGGTGGCCGGCGCGGGCCTGGCCCTGCTCGCGCTGGGCGCGGGCGCACTGCTGCTGACCCGGCGCCGCCGCCTCGGATGACGTCACCGCGGCGGGCTGACCGTGCACTGCTCGCACGGTCAGCCCGCCGCCCCCACCCTGCGCGGATGGCCGGTTCACCGAGATCGATGCCTTCCACACCACTGCGCTGTTCTCCGGGTTCCGGTTGCCGCTCGAACCCGACCGATGAGGTTCCGCCGCCGGTACCGTCTCAATGACCATGGCGAAACTTCTGTACTCCGCGACGATGTCCCTCGACGGTTTCATCGCCGGCCCCGGCGGCGACATGAGCTGGATGACCCGGCTGCCCGAGACCGGCCCGCACGAGACGGCCGACGGCCTGTGGAAGCAGGTCGGCTCGCTGCTGACCGGCGCGCGCACCTACGGCGGTGACGACCCGAACGCCGGCACCGACCAGGAGGGCGCTTTCAACGGCCAATGGTCGGGTCCCGAGTTCGTGCTGACCCACAACCCGCCCGCCACCTCCCCGCCGGGCGTCACGTTCGTGACCGACCTGCCCACGGCCGTCGACGCCGCCCTGGCGGCCGCCGGCGACCTCTACGCGTGTGTGCTCGGCGCCGACGTGGCCGCCCAGTGCCTGGCCGCCGGCCTGCTCGACGAGATCCTGGTCTTCGTCGCCCCCGTGCTGCTCGGCGACGGCACCCCGCTGTTCCGCCACCCTGGCGGCACGTTCGTGGCGCTCGACGAGATCTCGTCCACCACCGGCCCCGTCCCGACCATCCGGCTACGCGTCCGCAGGTAACCCGGCCGCTGCTACAGACCCACCTTCTTGACACCGTAGCCGGCCTGGTTGGTGGTGAACCCCTCGAACTCCGGCTCGGCTTCAGGGGGCATCAGGCGGGTGGCGACGGGAACGGGACGGCCGCGAGGGACTCGCGCGCGGCGGGCAGCAGCGGCAGCCGTACGTCCGGGGTGGGGACGCGGCCTTGGGCGTGCAGGACGGCCTTGATGACGGTCGGGTTGGGCTCGGCGAACAGGGCCGCCGACAACCGGGCCAGCCGATGCCCCAGCTCCGGCTCCCATGCGGACATCAGCGACGCGTACGCCCCGGTCTCGATGTGGGCCGAGGCCAGGATCCCGCCGTGCGCGCCGAGGGCCAGCAGCGGGGAGATGACCACGTCGTCGCCGCCGAGGATCGCGAAGCCGGGGGGCGGGTCGGCCATCAGCGCGATCACGTCGGCGTCGATGCCCCCGGCGGCCAGCTTGATCCCGGCCACCCCGGGCAGGGCCGCGATCCGCCGCAGCGCCCCGGCCGACAGCGGCTGCGCCGTGCGGTACGGGACGTGGTACACCACCAGCGGCACCGGGCTGCGCCGCGCCACCGACGCGAGGTACGCGACCACCCCGTCCTCACCGGGCCGCACGAACGGCGGCACCAGGGTGAGCGCGGCCGTCGCCGATTCCGGGGTGACCGGGCCGCCGGCGATCAGCTGGGCCGAGCGGTCGCGGCTGACCCGGCCCAGCAACTCCAGCACCGCCGACTGCTCGGCCGGGGACAGCGCGGACGGCTCGGCGGTCGTGCCGAGGGCCACCAATCCGGCCGCGCCGCCGTCCAGCACATCGTGGGCCAGCTGCTCCAGGGCCGCGAGGGCGACCGAACCGTCGGCGGCGAACGGGGTGATCAACGGACGTACAGGCCACTCAGCATCATGCCGGCCACGGTGTCAGCCCGTACGGGTAAGGTCCATTTAATTGCGCTCGGCTATTGTTAAGCAACGCTGAAGTATGCCGCGCAGGCCAGGTTGTCGAGGGCCCCCGCCCGCCGGGCCGCGGCGATCAGCCGGTCGACGGCTTCCCGCGGCTCACCGGCCATCGCCTCCCTCATCTCGGCGCGCGTGACGACGGTGTGCAGCCCGTCCGAGCAGAGCAGATAACGGTCACCCGGCAGCACCGTCCGCAGTGCCAGGTCCGCTTCGACGTGCTCACCCCAGCCCAGGGCCCGTACGAGCAACGCCCGCTTCTCGTGGCCGGCGACGGCCGCGGGGTCCAGTTCGCCCCGGTCGACCTGAGCCTGCACCCACGTGTGGTCGTGGGTGAGCAGCGTCAACTCCCCGTGGCGCAGCAGGTAGGCGCGGGTGTCGCCGACATGCGCCAGCACCAGCCGGGAGCCGTGCCGCACCAGCGCGGTCAAGGTCGTCACCGGCTGATCGTCGGCGGGAAGGGCCCGGACAGCCCGGTCGGCGGCCTCCACGGCGTTCTCGACCTCGCCGAGGGACGTCCCCGCGAGTCCTCTCAACGCCTCGATAGCCGCCTCGGCCGCGTGCCCGCCGTACGGTCCCCGAGTGCCGTCGGCCACGGCGACCAGCCCGGAGTCCGCGTACGCCCGGTCCTCGTTGCTGTCGCGCGCGGTGCCGGGGTCGATCGCCGCCGCGAAACGGAAGTCGTTCATGCTGGTGTCCTTTCCGGACAGGTGCTGAACGAGGTCGGAGGTCAGCCGGGCCCGGGTTGCGGTGTCCGCGCTGACCCGCCGCCAGAAATTTGTCACCGCGTCGGCGGCCTCGGCGGGCGGCAGCGAGCAGACCGACCGGATCTCGGCCAGCGGCATCCCTATTCCGCGCAGCCGCCCCACCAGCCGGGCCCGCGCGAGCTGCGCCTCGTCGTAGAACCGGTAACCCGACTCCGCGTCCACGGCGGCGGGCGGCAACAGCCCCATCTGGTCGTAGAGCCGCAGCGCCTTGGGTGTCAGCCCGGCCGCGCGCGCGAACGCTCCGATCGTCAGCAGACCCACGGCGACGTCCTCCTCGTGCCGGTCACCGCGACCGGCACGCCCCACGCTGGCCCTTGCCCCAAGGTCAAGGTCAAGACCGCTTCCCCGTACGGGCGTGCAGGCGCGCCGCCCGCAAGGTCAGGTACCGCCTTTCCGGCTCGCTCGTGGTCGCGGCCGCGGCGATGCGGTACTGCCCGAAGGCGCCGTCGCGGTCGCCTGCCAGTTCGAGCAGGTGCGCGCGGGTGGCCGCCACCCGGTGATGCCCCGGCAACTGTGCCGCGACCGTGTCGACGAGCCGCAGCCCCGCCGCCGGGCCGTCGACCATGGCCACCGCGATCGCCCGGTTCAGCGTGACCACCGGGCTTGCGGTCATGCGCTCCAGGATCGCGTACAGGGCCTGGATCTGCGGCCAGTCCGTCGCGCCGACCGATGGCGCCCGGTTGTGCAGGGCCGCGATCGCCGCCTGCAGCTGGTATTCGCCGACCTGCCCGCGCCGGAACGCCGCGTCGAGGATCGCCGTGCCCTCGGCCGTCAGCTCCCGGTCCCACCGCGACCTGTCCTGCTCGGCCAGCGGCACCAGCTCACCGTCCGGCCCGGTGCGGGCGGGCCGCCGCGCGTCGGTGAGCAGCATCAGCGCCAGCAGCCCGGACACCTCCGCGTCGCCGGGCCGGCGGGCGGACACCATGCGGGTGAGCCGGATCGCCTCGGCCGACAACTCGACCCGGTGCACGGTGTCACCGCCGCTCGCATACCCCTCGTTGAAGATCAGATACAGGACCCGCAGCGCGGCCGGCAGCCGTTGCGCCGCCGCGTCGAACGGCACCCCGCGGATGCGCTGCTTGGCCCGGCTGATCCGCTGACCCATGGTCGGCTCGGGCACCAGGAACGCGCGGGCGATCTCGGCCGTGGTCAGGCCGCCGACCGCGCGCAGGGTCAGCGCCACCGCCGCGGCGTCGTTGAGGGCCGCATGGCAGCACAGCATCAGCACGTCGAGCGTGTCGTCCCGGTCGTACGCCTCCCCGCCCGGTTCACGAAGCGCGGCCTGCATCTCGCGCCGCCGCCGGGCCTGGTCGCCGCGCAGCTGGTCGAGCAGCTTGCGCGACGCCGTCCGCAGCAGCCAGCCGCGCGGGCTCTCGGGCACACCGTCGGCCGTCCAGCGCGTGTGCGCGACGATCAGCGCTTCCTGCACGGCGTCCTCGGCCGCCTCGAAGTCGCCGCAGCGGTGGGTGAGCACGCCGACGACCCGCGGCGCGAGGGCGCGCAGCAGGTCGTCGACCGGGCCGGCCGGGCTCACAACTCCGGGTGCAGCTGCCGGAAGTCGTCGGCGTCCATCACCCTGCGTACGCCGATGGGCTGCCGCAACGGCACCCCACCCGGTCCGGGTACGGCTGACACCTTGGCCGCGATCTCGAAGGCGCGCTGCTCGTCGGCGACCTCGACGATCTGGAACCCGGCCAGGAACTCCTTGGACTCGGGGAACACGCCCTCGGTGACCACGGGCGGGCCGCCGTCGCTGGTGACCTCCCTGGCGTGCTCGGGGCCGGTCAGCGCCTGTTCGTCGACCAGCTCGCCCGAGTCGAGCAGCTGCCGGCGCAGCGCGGCGTAGTAGTCCATGTGCGCCTTGACGTCGTCCGGCTCCCACTGCTCCATGGGGGTGTCCACGGCGCCGGGACGGTGGTCGACGATGAGGATGTACTTCGGCATGCGCGGCTCCATTGCTCGTACGGTCTTGTCACCCGGAGGAACGGACCCGGCCCACCGATTTCGACAACCCGCGCTCTTCAGCTTCGCCATGTTCAGGTGCACCCGCCTGCGGCGCGCCGGTTCCGCCCGCGGCGCGGATGCCCACCGACGGGACACCACACCCGGCCGCGAGCAGGGCCGGTGCGTAGCGCTTCAAGAATCCCCCCGGTGTGCGAAGCAGGAACCCTGAACGATCTCGCAATCCGGTGCTGTCCCGCGCGTCACGCGGCCGGGTCCGGGACCCGTACGGCCGCGAGCTGGGTCGCCTGGGCCACGAGCGTGTCGGCCGAGTCCCACACCTCGACGATCTCGTCCATGCGCCCCGAGGTGATCTCGCTGGACCGCATGGTGAAGCGCACCGGGCCCGGGGCGGGCAGGCGGCGCACGTACGCGGTCAGGCTCAGCGTCGGCGCCCAGCTGGTCAACCCGAGCGTCAGCGAGATCGGGGGAGCGGGGTCGGCGGCGATCAGCAGGCTCAGCGGGTCCCAGTCCTCGTTCGAGGCGAACCGCACCCACCCCGCCGTACGTCCCTGCTGTGAGGGCCGGCCCGCCGCGAACCCGAGCACGGCCGGGTCGAGCCGGTGCTCCACGATGTCCAGCAGCGGCACCGGGAACGGCGTGCCGGCGGCCTGCGACGGCAGGAGCATGCACTCGTCCTCGGGCGGCAGCGCCGGCGGCTCGGCCCGGCCCCACCAGGGCGCCGACGCGTCGAGCACACCCTGGGTGACCAGCGCCTCGGCGCACGGCTGCCCGTCCTGCTCGAGACGCGCGCGGTACTGCCCCGCGGTGCGCCCGGCCCGCAGCAGCTCGACGGTGACGGTGGCGCGGCCGGCCGCAGGCGGGCGCAGGAACGTCGTGGTCATCGCCACCAGGTGCGGATGCTCGGCGCGGGTCTCGACGGCCCGGCCCAGCACGGCCATCAGGTAGCCGCCGTGCAGCTTGTCGCCGACCGCCCAGACGGCGTCGAGCTCGGCCTCCAGGGCCCCGTCCTTGGCGACCACCGCGGTCGCTTCCTTGAAGGTCTTCACGTCCTTCACCGTGCCCTAGGATCGGCCGGTGTTCAAAGCGGTTCTGCTTGATGTGTTCGGCACACTTGTCGTCGACGTCGCCGACATATCGCCGTTCGCCTCGTTCGCCGGCGTGCCCGTCTCGGAGGTCGCCCGGGTCTACGACGAACACCTGTGGGCCCTGGCCGACGGCGCTCACGGCCCGGCGTTCCGCACGCTCGCCGACCTGGAGGCGTCCGCGCTGGCCGCCACCGAGGACCATTTCCGCGTACGCCTCCCCGGCGCGCCCGTGTCGTCGTACGAGCTCTTCCCTGACGCCGCGCCGTTCCTGGCCGCCCTCACAGTGCCCGTCTGCCTGGTGTCGGACGCCGACCGCGACCACCTGTCCGGGCTGCTCCGCTCGCTGGGCGTGACCGCCGACCACGTCGTGACCAGCGAGGACGCGCGGGCCTACAAACCCCGGCCGGAGCCGTTCCGGATGGCGTTGTCGCTGCTCGGGCTGGCCGCCGCCGATGTGCTGCACGTGGGCGACAACCCGGACTCCGACCTGGCGGGGGCGGCGGCGCTGGGGATCGCGACCGCCTACGTCAACCGTACGGGCCGGCCGGTGCCGCCGTCGGCGCGGCCCACCTATGTGGTCACTGATCTCCGGGAGTTGCTGCCCCACGTGAGGCCGCGGTGATCTTGTCGTCCACGCACCGCCGCTCCGGTTGGCCAGGGCACCCCTGCCGGTGCACGTTGTGAGCTTCCAGGGTCGATCAGACCCTGTCCTTCGACCGGCCCCGACATGAAACGGCGGGGATATCCCGATGCCTGTGCCTCGCTGGGCACCGTTGCAGACCAGCGAGGCGGACCGGCCTGTCGGACGACATGGCTCCCCAGGCTCCTTCTAACATCCTATCTTCCTAGGATGCCCTACACACAGAGATCAAGAGCACAGACGAAGAGCGACCCTCCGGGCCGCTCTCGCTCCCGACCAGACAAAACAAGCTCAGCCGCCTCCGATGCTGACGTCGCGGCTGCTGGGTGGCGGCTGGCGAGCGTGTCGTTGATCGGGCGGGCCTGCGGCCGTCCGTTGTTCAGACCGAAGGCAACGCTGAGGACTGAGCGTTGATCAGCGTCTGTTCCGGGCCGTCGCGTCTCGTTCGGCGCTCAGCGCTTTTCCGGCGGAGCCGTTACAGCTGAACGGATCCGGCGTAGCGTCGCGGGGGCATACCCATGATGCGTTTGAACGCGGTGCTGAAAGCGTGCTCGGACTCGTATCCCACGGAGCCGGCGATCCGGGCGATGGTGTCGTTGCCCTGCTGGAGGCGCTCGGCGGCGAGCATCATCCGCCACCGGGCCAGGTAGGCGATCGGGGTTTCGCCGGCGCGTGCTCGGAATCGTTCGGCGAAGGTGGTGCGGGACATGCCGGCGGTCGTGGCGAGTTCCCGTACGGTCCAGGAGCGGGCGGGGTCGGCGTGCATCGCTGCGAGCGCGGCATGCACCTGTGGGTCGGCGAGCGCGGCGAACCAGCCGACGTCGTCGCGGGCCGGCGCGGCGAGGTACAGGCGCAGCGCCTGGACCAGCATCATGTGCGCGAGTTGCTGGGCTATCAGGGCCGAGCCGGGGCGGGGTTCGCGGAACTCCTCCATCATCAGCTCGATCGACCAGCGCAGCCGGGCCCGGTCGTCGGCGGTCCTGACCACCATGAGCGGGGGCAGGGTGTGCAGCAGCCGTTCGACGTGCGGGCTGCCGGCTTCGAAGCGGCTGCCGACCAGGTAGACGTCACCGCCGCCGTTGTAGGTGACGATCTCGCCGCTGCGGTGGGGATCGAGCACCACGGAGGAACGCGCCGGTGCGATGTCCGGTGCGCTGCCGATGACGGCGGTCCGGCCGGTGGGCAGCACGAAACAGGCGCCTTCCGGGATCGGCGCCGGGGCGGCGCCGTCGATCGTGAGCCAGCAGGAACCTTTGACGATCGCGTAGCACTTGATCCGGCCGGCCAGGTCGTCGAGCTCCAGCGCCCAGTCGCCACCGGCGTCGAATCCGGCGGTGATGTAGCTGCGCGGCTTGAGCAGCGCCAGTATCTCGCTGAGCGGGTCCACCATGCCTCCGGACGATCGCGAACAAACGGCGGATTTTCCAGCATAGAAGGTACGGCCGGGGCGGCCTAGATTCGGATCATGACAACGATCGGTTTTATCGGCAGCGGACGGATCGGTGGCGCGCTCGCGCAGCTGGCCGTCGCGGCCGGGCACGACGTCGTGTTGAGCAACAGCCGCGGTCCGGACAGCCTGCGGGAGGCGGCGGCCCGGCTGGGTTCCCGGGCCCGCGCGGCGACCACCACCGAGGCGGCGGGGGCCGGTGATGTGGTCGTCGTGACCATCCCGATTCGCGCTTACCGGCAGGTGCCGGTCGAGGCGCTGCACGGCCGGGTCGTCATCGACACGCTCAACTACGACCCGGCGCGCCAGGGCGTCGTCCCCGAGATCGAGGCCGGCGGCATCCCGCCGTACCTGCTCTTGCAGGCTCACCTGCGGGACGCGTACGTGGTCAAGGCGTTCAGCACCGTGTTCTTCCGGCACCTGCCGCAACTTGCCCGCCCGTCCGGCGCGCCCGGCCGCAGCGCCGTGCCCATCGCGGGTGACTCGGCAACGGCCAAGGCGGCGGTCGCCGTCCTGATCGACTCGCTCGGCTTCGACGCGTACGACGTGGGACCGCTCGCCGAGAGCCGCCGGTTCGCGCCGGGTACGCCCGCCCAACTGGCCCATCTCGATCCGGACGGCATGTTCGCCGCGCCGGGCCGCCCCGCCTCCGCGGCTGATCTGGCCGCGCTGCTGGAGAAGGCGGACCTGTCATGAGGGCCGCGGTCGTCACCGCATACGGCGCAGCCCCTCGGTACCTGGAGTTCCCCGACCCGAAGCCGGCCGGCGCGCACGAGATCGTCGTCGAGGTGCTGGCTGCCGGGTTGCATCCTCGGGTCCGCATGCAGGCCGGCGGGTCGCACTACACCAGTGCCGGTTCGGGCCTGCCGCTTGTGCCGGGCATCGATGGCGTCGGCCGTGACGCCGGCGGCCGGCTCTGGTACTTCATGTCGCTGAACGGCAGGTACGGCTCGATGGCCGAGCGGGCGGTCATCGACACGCGGCGCAGCGTCGTCCTGCCCGCCCACGCCGACCCGTTGGCCATCGCTGCGACGTTGAACTGTGTGATCGCCTCCTGGCTGGCCCTCACCCAGCGGATCTCGATGCGGCCCGGACAGAATGTGCTGGTCCTGGGGGCTACCGGTGGCACCGGACGGATGGCGGTGCGGGTGGCCCGCCGGCTTGGCGCGGATCAGGTGGTTGCTGTGGGCCGGGATCCGGAACGGCTCGCGGCGTTGCCCGGCGCTACCGCGACCGCCGTGACCGGTGATGTGGAGACGATCGCCGGGATCGGCGCCGGGATCGACATCGTGCTCGATTTCCTCTGGGGAGAGCCGGCAGCCGAGGCGATGGCTGCGATGGTGTCGAACCGGGCCGACCCGGCGCGCCTGCTTACCTGGGTGAACCTGGGCGAGATGGCCGGGCCGCGAATGACGTTGCCGGCCGGCGCGCTGCGCTCGACGAGGCTTCAGGTCCTCGGCAGTGGCCAGGGATCGCTGACCGGCGTCACCATGACTGCCGAGATCCCCGCTGTTGCCGCCGCCATCGTTGACGGCGCGTATGCGGTGGAGCCCGACCCTGTCCCGCTGCACGACGTCGAGCGTGCCTGGTCATTGCCGGCGGACAGCAGCAAGCGCATCGTGCTCCATCGGCTTTGAGATGTGCCCGACCCCGACATGGTCACCGGGGAGGGGGCGACCGCGCCTGGGTTATTTGCGTGATGCTTCGCGCCGGCCTCGTTTGCCGAGGGGCATTTCGGCCATGTCGACGGCTTGGGTGGTCACGTTCTTGATGGGGTAGCCGTGTTCGGCCATCCAGTCCTCGGCTTTGATCTGTGCGCGCATCGCGGCTTGTGGCACTTCGTCGGCGTCGGCGGCTTGTTCAGCGAAACGGAAGGTGAAGAAGGGCCGGGCCGGCAGGTCGTACGAGAGGTATCCGTCGGTGGTGTATTGGGTGTTCATGAAGTCGTGGTCGGCGGCGACCGCGATCAGCGATGCCATCTGTTCGGCCGACAGACCGTCGAAGCTGCCTCGTACGGTGACGCGGACGGCGCGGCTCATGTTTTTCACCCTTCGTCGTGGTGGTGCCGCGGGTCAGTATCGGCTCCGGCGGGGCGGGGCGAAACCGGTTTACTCAGGGCCAGCCGATCTCGTCGAGGAATTCGTCGATGGCGACGACGAGGCGGGCGAGCACGGCGATGGTGTCGGTCAGTGGTCCGGGTACGAACATGCCGTGGTCGGCTGCGGGTACCTCCACCACGTACGGGGTGAGGCGGCGGGCGAGGCTCCTGTCCCACAGTTTGTCGGCTGTGCCGCCGACCAGCAGGAACGGTGCGGTTGCGCGGTGCAGGGCCGCGGGCACCCAGGGGACGGTCAGCACGGGTGTCAGCCAGACGGCGGGCAGGCTGCGTTCGGCGGCGAGGCCCGCGGCGAACGATCCGAGGGATTTGCCGATGAGCAGTGGTTGGCCGGTCAGGGTGTCCAGCACGGGCCGTACCTGGGAGCACACCCAGGTTTCGGTGGCGGGTTCGAACAGTTCGGCCGGGTGTTGCTCGTTCCAGTCGTGGCGGTGCACGGTGGCGCCCCGGAACGCGGGCACGTCTCCCGCGTAGGTGAGCAGGCCCGCGGCGCTGCCGTGTCTGCTTCCGGGGATCACTACGGCGTCGGCCATGCGCAGACGCTAGCGGGGCTGGAACCGGAACGCGATGCCTCGGGGATCGTCGACCTCGGTCAGGGCGGTGGTGTCGACGAATCCGGCGAGTCGTTCGAGTGCTGCCGTGGCCGAGGTGACGTCGTTGAGCTGCACGGTGATGCCGGCGAAGGCGAGCCAGGCGTCGACGGTGAACTCGTCCGGTCCGAGCCCGTCGAGGTCGCCGGCGAGTGTTGCCGTGATGCGGATGCGGGGGCCGTCCTGTTCGGTGACCCGTACGGTGACGCGGTCGTAGCGGTGGTGGCCGCGGAACCGTACGGAGGCTTCGACGGGTTCGGCGAACGAGGCGCCGGTCACTTCGAGTCCGGTGACGCTCTGCCAGTCGGACACGGGCAGCGGCAGCCATTCCAGGTCGAGTGTTGCCGGTTCGCCGTCGATGGGCGCCAGGGGCAGCACGCACGCCCATGTCAGTGCCGCCGGCAGCCCGATCACCGGGTTGTCGAACAGCAGCCCGGACCAGCTGCCACCGTCCACCGCGATCAACGCCCGGGCTTCGAGCCCACCCTTGTCGTCAGCCACGGCCGGGAGTTTGCCATAACCCTGCGACAGTTCAGCGGACCGCCACGGTCAGGAGGTGGCTGCTGGCGCCGAGCAGGCTAGGTTCGTCCTCGACGTGTCGCAGCATTTCGAGCAGGAGTGTGGGTTCGTCGAGGAAGTTCTCGAGGGCGGTGGGGGACATCCACAGCGGGCTTTCCACTGATACGACGCGTCGCAGGGTGAGGCCGGCGTCGGCCACTTCGCCGGCCGTTTCGTCGGGCCGGTGGAAGTAGGCGCTGGTGAACCAGCGTGGCACGTCGTCGGGGTTGTGGTGCCGTCCGTCGGCCAGGTCCTGTTCCACGATGGGCCGGAACGCCGGGTTGTCGAAGAAGCCTTTCACGAACCCGTCGAACAGTGACGCGAACCGGCTGATCGTGGCGGCCACGACCAGTCCGCCGGGGCGGAGCACGCGTGCGGCTTCGCGCCAGGCGGCTACCCGGTCGGGTCGTTCCTGCAGGTGGTAGAGGGGTCCGAGGAGCAGCACCACGTCGGCGCTCGCGTCGGGTGCGGGCAGGTCCCGAGCGTCCCCGACGAGGGCGTCGACGCCGTCGAGTGTCCGGGCGACGGCCACGTGCTGCGGTACGGGGTCCACGACGGTGACCTGGTAGCCGGCTTCGGCGAGCGGTTGTGCGTAGACCCCGGTGGCTCCGCCGACGTCCAGCACCGTTGCGGGAGCGGCGGGCAGGGTCCGGGCCAGGACGTCGCGGGTACGCAGGTACTCGAGCCGCCCGGTGCCGGCTGTGAGCCGTTGCCGTTCGCCGCCTTGCTGGTAGTAGTCGAGGATTTCCGGTCGCATCATGCCCCGATCCTGCGTTCCCCCGGTCGTTGTCAACAACCCATTTCCTTCGGCGAGCCGGGTGGTGTGTTCTTGTGGCACCACGGCCGGAGCTCGCGTTACGGGGCTTTCGCCCCGCCTGGGTCGCGAGGTGCCGCGGGTGCGGGGTTGGTGCGGTTGGGGGCGGCGACGAGGCGTACGGGATCGGGGGTGTGCTTCTGTTCGAGAAAAAAGTTGGGGCCGGGTGTCGATGGCGGGTGGCGCCGTCCGTCGTGAGGGTGTGCGGCGACGGGCCGTGCGGGAATTGCTGGAGGGTGATCGTGAAGTACATGCTGCTGATCAACGCTGGGGTCGCCGGTGGGGCGGAGCCGGTGTGTGAGGTCGAGGATTGGCAGGTTTTCGACAAGGCCGTGCGGGAGGCGGGGATCTTCGTGTCGGGGGAGTCGCTGGCCGATCTGGTGACGGCGACGACGGTGAGTGTGGCCGGGGACGGGACGCGGACGGTGGTGGACGGTCCGTTCGCGGAGACGCGGGAGGTGCTCGGTGGGTTCTACGTGATCGACGTGCCGGATCTGGACGCGGCGTTGGAGTGGGCGGCCCGGTGCCCGGGGTCGTGGGGTGGCGGCTCGGTGGTGGTGCGGCCCGTGGCTGATTTCGGCGCGTGACGATGCGGGCGGCTGCCGGGGTGGTGGAGGCTGTGTTCCGGGAGGAGCACGGCCGGTTGCTCGCTGCCCTGGTGCGCCGCTTCGGCGATCTTGATCTGGCTGAGGAGGTGACGTCGGCGGCGGTTGAGGCGGCGTTGGCGCATTGGCCGGTTGACGGGGTGCCGGAGCGGCCGGGGGCGTGGCTGATGGCGACGGCGCGGCGTAAGGCCGTGGACCGGTTGCGGCGTGATCGGGTGTACGCGGCGAAGCTGGCCCTGATGCGGGTGGACTCGGTGACCGAGCTGCCGGAGGGGGCGGACTTCCCGGACGACCGGTTGCAGTTGTTCTTCACATGCGCGCATCCGGCCCTTCCCGAGGAGGCGCGGGGCGCGTTGACGTTGCGGTGCCTGGCCGGGTTGAGCACGGCGGAGGTGGCCCGCGCGTATCTGGTGCCGGCGGCGACGATGGCGCAGCGGATCGTGCGGGCCAAGCGGAAGATCCGGGAGGCGCGGATCCCGTTCCGGGTGCCGGGTGCCGACGAGTTGCCGCAGCGTCTGCCGGGGGTTTTGCAGACGCTGTACTCGATTTTCACCGAGGGGTATGCGACGCAGCGGGCCGACCTGGCTGAGGAGGCTGTCCGGCTGGTGCGGATCCTGCGGCGGTTGTTGCCGGCCGAGCGGGAGGTTTCCGGTTTGCTGGCGTTGATGCTGCTGGTGCATGCCCGGTGGGAGGCGCGGGTCGGCCCGGACGGCGCGTTGGTGCTGCTCGACGATCAGGACCGGGGCCGTTGGGACACGGCGATGATCGCCGAGGGGTTGTCTCTGGTGCCGCGGGCGTTGACCGGTGGCCCGGCGGGCCCGTACGGGGTGCAGGCGGCGATCGCGGCGTTGCACGTGGAGGCCGTGGATGTGGCGACCACGGATTGGCGGCAGATCGTGGCCTTGTACGACGTGTTGTGTGCCCTCACCCCGTCGCCGGTGGTGGCGCTCAACCGGGCCGCCGCCGTGGCGATGCGGGACGGGCCGGTTGCGGGTCTCCGTTTGGTGGACGCTTTGAGCGGTGAGGAGCGTTTACGGGATTACGCGCCTTTGCACGCGGCGCGCGCGGACCTGCTTCGGCGGGCCGGGCGTGCCGCGGAGGCGGTGGTGGCGTACGGGAGGGCTCTGGAGCTGGCCGTGACCGAGCCCGAGCGTGCCCATCTGCGCAAACGCCTGGACGAGGTCGGTGGGACAACCTGAAGCTCGTGTGGCTGTGACGGTTCATCGGGTGCCGGAGGCGCTCACCGGCTCATCCGTTTCGGCGGTGTTGTCCTCGTCGGGCAGGCGGGGTTCGGCGTGCTGGTGGCGGGGCGGGGTCGGGGTGGCCAGTTTTCCGCCTTCCACGTCGATGTCGGGCAGGAGGCGGTTGAGGGGGCGGGGCAGCCACCACGCGGCGGGGCCGAGCAGCAGCATCGCCGCGGGGACCAGGGTCATGCGGACGACGACGGCGTCGAACAGGGCCGCCACGCCGAGGGCGAAACCGATCTGTTTGAAGATGGCTTCGGGGCCGAGCATGAACCCGAAGAACACACTTGTCATGATCAGCGCGGCGGCGGTGACGGCGCGGGCGCCGTGGCCGAAACCGGAGACGACGGCCTGGCGGGCGGGGGCGCCGTGCACGTGGTCCTCGCGTATGCGGGTCATCAGGAACACCTGGTAGTCCATGGCCAGGCCGAACACGATGCCGATGAGCAGGATCGGCAGGTAACTGATGATCGGGCCGGTCTGGGTGGTGCCGAGCAGGAACCCCTGCCATCCCCACTGGTACACGGCGACCAGTGCCCCGAACGTCGCGGTGACCGACAGCAGGAACCCGGCGGTGGCGGTCAACGGCACCAGCAGTGACCGGAACACCCACGCGAGCAGCAGGAACGCCAGACCTATGACGAGGGCCAGGTACGGCGTCAGCGCGTCGGCGAGTTTCTCGCTGATGTCGGCGTTGAGGGCGGTGGTGCCGGTGACACCCATCACCCCGTACGTCCCGCGGAGCCGGTGCACGAGGTCGACGGTGGCGGCGTCCTCGGGCCCGGTGGCCGGGACAACTGTCTGGATCGCGGTGTCGCCGGCGTCGTTGGTGGCGCCGGGGATGACCATGGCGACGCCGGGCTGGCCCTCCAGCGACGTGCCGGGCCGGGTGACGACGGTGAGCGGCCCGTTGAAGCCCGGCCCGAAACCGTCGGAGAGCAGGTCGTACGCCCGGCGTGGGGTGGTGTCGTCGACGGCGGCGGCGTCGGTGGGCAGGCCCAGGCGCAGATCGTACGCGGGGATGGCGATGATGCCGAGGCTGAGCACCGCCGCGAGCAGGGCCACGACGGGGCGGCGGGCGATCAGCCGGGCCCAGCGGACCCCGGCCGGGGGACGGGCGTAAGGATCCCGTACGCGGGCCGGGGTGATCCTTGCCCCCGCGTAGGCGAGCAGCGCCGGCAGCAGCGTCAACGCGATGACGACGGCGACGGCCACGGTGCCGGCGGCCGCCACGCCCATCCGGGTCAGGAACGGGATGCCGGTCACGGCCAGCCCCGACAACGCGATGATCACGGCGAGGCCGGCGAACACGACGGCGTTGCCCGCGGTGCCGACAGCCCGTGCGGCTGCTTCCTGCCGGTCGCGGCCGGTGGTCAGCTCGGTGCGGTACCGCGACACGATGAACAGGGCGTGGTCGATGGCCACGGCCAGGCCGACCATCATGGCCAGGGTGCTGGTGGCGCTGGGGAGCTCGGTGAAACGGGTGGCGATGCCGATCCCGGTGTAGCCGAGCGCCACCCCGGCGGCCGCGGTCAGCAGCGGCACCCCGGCCGCGGCGGCGGAGCCGGCGAACATGGCCAGCAGCACCAGACCGGCGACGACGATGCCGAACGCCTCCCCGAACGGGGCGTGCCCGGCGGTTCGCACGGCGTCGCCGCCGACCTCGGCGATCAGCCCGTCGGCCCGCGCGAACATGATCACGTCGTCGAGGGCCTGCCGGGCCTCGCCGGTGATCCGGTCCGGGGGCACGCTGTAGGTGACCTGCGTGTAGGCGACGGTGCCGTCGGCGTTGGGTGCCAGGTCGGTGACCGAGGCGACCAGCGGGGCGCCTTTGAGCGCGTCGACCGCGCGGGCCGCGGCGTCGTCGTCGAGTTCACCCCCGCCCGGCTGGGCGAACACGACCCGCGCGGTGGCGCCCGACGCCGGCGCCGCGGCCCGCGGGAACCGTTCGGCGATCAGGTCGACGGTCCGCTGGGCGGGTGTGCCGGGGATGCTGAACGCGTCACTGGCCGGTTGCTGCAGCAGCACCATGCCGGTCACGGCGGCGACCAGCACCCCCAGCCAGGCGAGCAGCACGGTCCCGCGGTGGCCGAACGCCCACCGGCCCACCCGGTACAGCAACGTAGCCATGCTGCTCACGTTCCTCGGGTTCGCCGCCGCGCAGGTCAGCTTCGGCCGGACTTGGGGCTCAAGTGACAGGAGCCAACAGGAATTGCCCGAACCTCGTCACCGCCGGGTGTCCACGTCCGGTGCCGCGCCGGCAACTGCCCGGCGGCCATGGTCGGTTTTCAGGTCGGTCACGGCGACGGCTCGTCGAGGCGTTCAGCCCGTAACCAGATCCGCCGGGCGTCCGCGGCCGGCAATTCCACGCCGTCGGAGACAGCCGCGGCTTCAGGCAACCTGCCGGAGGTCGGCGATCAGGCGGGTGAGCAGCGGGCGCAGCGCGGCCTCCCGGGCGCGCCGCCAGGCGGTGATGTGCGGGATCGGCGACGTACGGATACGCCACATCCCGGCCAGCCCCGCGACGAAGCGGGAGGCCTCGGGCGGCAACGTCCGCAACAGCCGGTACGCGCGCCCGGTGGCTGCCACCGGACCGAGGACGTGTCCGGTGGCGACCACATCCGCTGCCAGCTGAGCGAGGTCGATCCACGGTGCGCCGGCCGCCGCGTACGCCCAGTCCAGCAGCACGGCCGTTCCCGCCTCCGCGTCGACTGCCGTGTTGTCGAGCCGGATGTCGCGGTGCACCAGGGCACCACCGGCCGTCCACGCCTGCCACCCCGCCACCATGCCGGCGGCTTGTTCGGCGTGGGCTGCCTCCCACTCGTCGCCGGGGCCGATGTCGAGCAGACGGGCCCACCCGTCGAAGTCGAACAGCCGGTCGGCCACGGGCGGCAGGCTCACCGGCGCCGCGTGCCCGCTCGCGGTCCGGCAGGCCTGCGCGGCCAGGGCGATCGACGTGTCGGTCCACAGCTCGCCGGTGTGCCCGGTGGCCCAGGTGGTGGCCATGGCGATCCACGGCCCGTGTTCGACGGTGGCCAGCCGGCGAGGTGCCGGCACCGTCACCGGGAGGACGTCGAGGATCGTGGACTCCCGCGCGATCATGCGGTGACTGTGTTCCCGGACCTCGGCCGACACGGCCTTCACGAACACCTGCCGCCCGTCGGCGAGGCGCAGGTGGGCGGCGGGACCGGGTGACATGCCACCGTGCAGGTCGGTGTGCCCGACGATCGCGGCCCCCAGCGCGTCGGCGACAGCCCTGCGTACGGGTTCCGGCGTGCCGGCCCACGCCGTTCGAGGTGTAAAAGCCACGCCGCATCGTAATGTCGCCTGCCGGTTCACGCGGTCTGTGGTGTAGTCGGGTCAGCCACTCGATGCCTGTGGTGTCACAAACCGTTCCTTCGCTCGTAGAACTGCACCGCGTTCAGGTCCTTCCATGAGACACCGGGCTGTTCGCCGGGCTGCTCATGCGGGTCCCAGAACAGAACCTGTGGTGTTGGGCTTGACCGCATCGCGAGGACCTGGCCTTCGACCCGCCGGTCGTTGACCATGATCTTCGCGGGATGGGCCTTGGACAGGCAATGGACCCGGGCGTTCTCCGCTTTGCCGCATGCGATCGACCTGCCGAGAATGTCCGCGCAGGTGATCACCGTGATTGCCGCGATCGCTGCGGCAACGAGTGCCACTCGCTGGGTCGAGTCGAGGCCGGCCCAGTTCAGCCCCTCGGGCCCGCCGACTTCGGTCGCGCCGAACGCGGCGACCACAGCGGTGAGGACCGTGGTGATGCGGGTCAGATTGAACGTTTCGGACGTGACGACCCCGCCCTCGTTTTTCCGGTTCAGTGGCAACGTCATGTCTCCTCCTTTCGGCTGGCCGCTAAAGGGTGCTGATCATGAAGCCGCGCCGGCCCTGAGGGTCAGCGCCGATTACGGCGCGGCGGTCCCCGCCTGCACCGCAGGCTCCGGGGACACCGACAGCGCCGTCGGCGAACTCCTCGACGGTGTTGAACCGCACCAGCTTGCCGCTCTGGTGCAGGTACGCCAGCGGTTGCCCGCCCACCACGATGGTCACGTGGTGGTCGGCGTACTGCTGCTCGTTGTCAGCCCACGAGACCCACAGCTCAGCGTGCACCGTTTGCCGTGGCGGGATGCGGAAGTGGTCCTTACGGCGGAATCCTCCGTCGAGCTTCCACACCTCCACTTCGTAGTTGGTCTCGTTGACCCACTCCTTGATGTTGGTGACGCCGTGGGTCATCTGCGCCCACAGGCCTCCGACGGCACCCGAGTTCTGGACGAGCCATTTCGCGACGTCGAACACGATGTCCAGCGCGGCGCCGACCCCATCCTGCTGCTGGTCCTGGGCCGTCCTCTGCTGTTCCTCGGACACTGACATGGGTTTCTCCCCTCGAAGCTGGCCGGTAGCGCACGCCGCCGGCTGCATCTCGAAGGTGACGCATCCGGCGGCCCATCCGGCCGAGCTGATGTCCTGGCGGGACCGGACACTGTGCCCGGAGCCGCCGGGACATTCACGGTGGAGTCCGGGACACGGGCGGCCTCACACTGGATCGGATATGGCGACCCGGGGTAGGACCTATGAGCAGCGGCATCAGGACTTGGACCGCGTGGGGCCTTTGTGCCCTCACCGTCGTCCAACTTGTCGGTACGGCGATCCTCGCCGTCCTCACTCGCGCGATCCCTGACCCGACCTCCAGCCACTCGTGGCTGTTGAATCTGGTCGACAATTCGTTGATCACTGCGGCTCTGGCGATCGTGGGGGTTCTGCTCGCCACCCGTCGACCGGCCAACCCGATCGGCTGGCTGCTGACCGGCGTCGCGTTCGTCTGGAGCACCAACGACTTCACCCATCACTACGCGAGGTACGCCCTGGAGCACGCGCCTGGCTCGCTGCCCGCAGGCCTGGCGACCGGCTGGTTCGCGTCCTGGAACTACGCCCTCGCCTTCCCTCTCCTGCCGCTGCTGTTCCTTCTCTTTCCGGACGGCCGGCTACCGTCCCCGCGATGGCGTCCGGTCGGCTGGGCCGCCGCCGGGGCGGCAGTGGTCCTCGTTGTGCTGAGCCCGCTCCGCCTCGGTCCGCTGGAGTATTTCCCCACCATCCGCAATCCCACCGGGCTCGTTCCGCCCGTCGTGGTGATAGCGATCGGCTTATCGTTCGCTCTCCTGTGCTGTGCCTGCGCCGCCGCCCTTCTGGTACGCCTCCGCCAGGCCCGCGGGGACGAGCGCCAACAGCTGAAGTGGGTTTCGGCTGCGGGGATTCTGCTGGCGGCCGAGGGCGTCGTCGGTGGCTTCTTTCTTCCGAGCCGGATCCATGAGCTGCTCTCCCCCCTGACGGTCGTCGCGTTCGCCGCGGCTATCGCGGTCGCCGTCCTGAAGTACCGGCTGTACGACATCGACGTGATCATCCGAAGGTCGGTGGTCTATGGCTCACTGACCGCAGCCATCGCCGCGCTCTACCTGATGGCTGCGGCCCTCGGGGGCGTGGCGCTCAGCGGCAGAGCAGCGGGGCCTGGCATCGCGGCCGCACTGGCTGTGGCGCTCGGTCTCGCGCCGGCCCGGGCGTGGCTGCAACGGGCCGCCGACCGTCTCCTCTACGGGGAACGTCGCGATCCGCTCCAGGCGGTGACCCGACTGGGCGATCATGTGGCCGTGGCACCTGGGCCGGACCTGCTGGCCGCGCTGCTGACCGGTGTGCAGCAGGCGGTGAACGCCGCGGAGCCTGCGTGGTCGGGCCCGATGATCGCCGGCTCGGCGTGATCGGCACCGAGAGCCCGGACGGTGAGTCCCTGCCGCTGCGGGTGGGCGGGCGTGACCTCGGTGTGCTTCGAGTGTCGGCCCGCGGGCCCGGGGAGACCTACACCGACGCTGACCGGCACCTGCTGACAGCGCTCGCTCCGCCTGTCGCTGTGGCGGTCAGGGCGCTGGAGTTGGCCGACGCGCTCGAGGTGGAACACCGGAGGGTGCTCACTGCCACCCGCGCCGAGCGTGAACGCGTACGCCATGAGCTTCACGATGGCCTGCTCTCCCGGTTGTTCGGCATCAGGATGGGGCTGACCGGCGTTGACGACGCCCTGCGCACGGGAGACTCCGATGCCGCACGTACGCAGCTCGCGGCCATGCGAACGGCGGTCCGCGACGCGAACGAGGAGACTCGGCGCATCGCGGCAGCTCAGAGGCCGATCGCACTGGACGAATGGGGCCTCGTGCCGGCCATTCGCGGTCACACCGTCGCCGCGTCGGGGCCAACCGTGACGGTGACCGCCGAGCTCTTGCCGGTCCTGTCACCGCAGGTCGAGGAGGCCGCCTACCACATCGCAATCGAAGCAATGACCAACGCCGCCCGACATGCCGACGGGAGCCGGATCGACGTCGAGCTGGCCGTCGACGGTGACGACCTCGTCCTTACCGTCAGCGATGACGGCAGCGGCGGCCGCTCGGCTCCCGAAGGAATCGGTCTGTCGTCCATGCGGTCACGCGCGGCAGGCGCCGGCGGGAAGCTGGACCTCGACATCGGGCCCACCGGCACAACAGTGACCGCGACGCTACGCCTGGAGGAGCCGTGACCACACCGATACGGATTGTCATCGCCGACGACCACTTCGTGGCCCGCGAAGGCCTGAGGTCCAGCTTCAAGGCGGTCGCCGAGGTTACGGTCGTCGGCGAGGCAACCAACGGGCGTGAGCTACTCGCCGTGGTCAACCACCACCGGCCCGACGTTGTGCTGACCGACATCCAGATGCCCGGCCTCGACGGCATCGCAGCCACCGAGCTGCTGCTCGCCCACCACCCAGGCCTAGGCGTGCTGATCCTCACCGAATACCTCGACGATGCACGCGTGGAGGGTGCGCTCGCCGCCGGGGCTCGTGGCTACCTGCACAAGAGAGAGCCGAGCGGGACGACATCGTCCGCGCCATCATCGACGTCTCCCGCGGCGGCGCTGTCTACGACCCGGCGGTGGCCCAACGCGTCGGCGGTTTCTTCGCCCGCGCTCGACGTGAGTCCCTGGCTCGCGTGTTTCCTGAACTCTCCGCCCGCGAGCGTGAGGTCCTCGAGCTGGTCGCCCGCGGCAGTCGTAACAGTGAGATCGCGCGCCGACTCGGCCTCTCCGAGAAGACCGTACGCAACCACGTGTCAACCCTCCTGACGAAGCTCCGAGTGCCGGACCGAACCGCGGTCGTCGCGAAGGCCCTCGCCGCCGGATTCGGCCAAGAATCCTGATCGACAAGACCGTGACCGAGTGCCGTCGCCGTAGCGCAGAACCACGCGGGCGTGCCCTCGACCGATGCTCGCTGCTGCGCGCAGCTTGGGGATCGCAGTGAGCATCGACCCCAGGCTCACGTTGCCCGGCGATGGAACCTGGTGACGCGTTTCTTGCCGGCGCCCCCTGTCCGGTTCCGTTTCAGATGACACGTGGGCACCCCTGTGAGCTGGGATTCGTCAGTTCCATCGGGCGTCCCCGCGACTGTTGTCCCGTTGTATCTGATAAGGGCAGAACGAGACCGCCAGACGTTCTGTCGATAAAGCGAGTTGGCTTACCCATCCAGATTGGCCGTTGCTGTCCGCAGCTGGCTCAGCCACTTGATGCCGAGTCGGCGGCCGTCGGGGAACTGGTCGTCGCGGTCCCAGCGCCACGCTGTGATCATCGCCAGCATGAGGGCCCGGCAATCGCGGAGCAGCTGGTGATCGGCACCCGGATAGCGGTCCCCGACGTCGTCGGGCGCGTGGGCCAGGTCGAACTCGATCGGCCCGCGGCAGCACGTCTCGAAATCGATGAACAGAGGGCCGGTCCGGGTCGAGATCAGGTTGCCGGGATGAGGTTCGCCATGCAGGAGTTGCTCGGCCCGACCGCTCTCAGCGACCGCTCGTCGCATGTGGTTCAGCGTGCTGGAGAGGAAGACCCGGTCCGGGGCAGCCAGTTCCGGCGTTCGGGCGTGGTCGGCCACCAGTGTCTGGGCCGCGGAAACCCGGTCCGTGAAGTGTGGGGCGGGCAAGTCGATTCCACGCATTCCGGCGTGCAGACGTTCGAGCGCGGAGACGTACTCCGCGTCGGGGATCGGCTGAGTAGACGCTGGTTCGTAGTAGGTCCAGAGGGTGACAACGTAGTCTCCTCGGACAAATATCTGAGGTGATTCGAGCGCGGCCACCGGGCTTCCGGCTTTGGCCAGCCGTTGAGCGACATCCACTTCAAGCTGGGCGCGTTGGTGCGCGGCCGGAGCCACCCGGGCGAGCACGTCACAGGGCTGCAACCGCAGGGTGAGCGTGTTGGAGTTGTGCAGGACATCGGCGTCGTGGGCGGTTAGGCCAAGAGAGGTGGCGCTCGATTTGGCTGCCCGTGTTGCCCGCTCAGTCTCATATGTCTGCATCGGAGCACCGTAGTTCAGTGGCCGTGGCGTAGCAGCCGCATTTCGGTGTCCTGTTCGCGCGGCTGACCTCCGTCGAGCTGGGTTCATCGGATCGATCGGACTTTCCACCCGGCGGTTGCTCCGCCGTGCCTGATAGGAGCGAAATCGGGTTGGTCGCTGCTGAGGCGTGCGCGGCGGTCCTCGGGGTCGATCCAGTCGTGGAGCGGGTTGCGATGACTTGCGGCCGCAGCCGGAAGGGAATGTCCACCCGAGTCGTCGCCCCGAGGAGGGCGTATGCCTTCGCGCGACGGCGCGGGTTGTAGGACGTCGTCTTGCCATTGGTGTGTGACAGAAAGGCTCGC
This sequence comes from Paractinoplanes brasiliensis, assembly GCF_004362215.1. NCBI lineage: Bacteria > Bacillati > Actinomycetota > Actinomycetes > Micromonosporales > Micromonosporaceae > Paractinoplanes > Paractinoplanes brasiliensis. The sequence continues at coordinate 1,049,256 of NZ_SNWR01000002.1, forward strand.
CGCCGCGATGACGTCCGGGTAGAACGCCGCATGCAGAGCAGGGTCCTCGCTATGGAAGCGGTCCCTCCCGGGACGCAGCTTCCTGAGACGGACTTCGTGCTCGTCAGCGAGCTACCTGCCGTTCAAGTCCTACGCGAATATAGGGATACAACATAGCAGTCATTATGGTGTAACCGCGTTATGCCCGGTTCTGGGATTATCGGATTGCAGGTATTGGTAATCCGATAATTATGGCGGGTTGGAGGTGTGGCGAGACCTCTGCAACCGGGACTGGGCCGAGTGGGAAACCGTGAGAGAACGGCTCCTGGAGAAGCGGCCTTCACCGTGGCCGGCGTCGACGCCCACGTAGGGGACGCGCGGGCACTGGCCCGAACCGAACAGCAGCAGGCTGTCGACCGCGCCACCGGAGCCTCCGCGTCGCGGGGCTGGACGGCGCTCAGCGCCTGTCGCCAGGGTCTACCTGGCAGCCTTCCTTCACCGAACACCTCCGAAGGACGGCTGGTCCGCAGACGGCGTTGCGTTAGGGCCACGGAGGCCCAGAGGTGCAGCTCCGCCTCGTCGATGTCGCCGAACAACCTGGGCCAGCGTCTTTCGCTCGCGGCGGCGCAGGATCCGGTTCGGCCGGGCGGGGCCCTGGCGATGGTCAGTGGTGGGTGCCTGTCCGGCGGGTGGAGGCGAGTTTGTGGAGCAGGTCGCCGGCGGTGAAGGGTTTTTCGAGGAAGGTGATGTCCTCGTCGAGGACGTGGGTCTTGCCGAGCAGTCCGTTGCTGTAGCCGGACATGTACACCACGGGCAGGTCCGGGTCGTGCTGGCGCAGGATCTCGGCGAGCCGGGGGCCGGGCATCTCCGGCATGATCACGTCGGTGAGCAGCAGATCGCAGCCGTGCTGTTCGTACAGCTTCACAGCTTCGGGACCGCTGGCGGCGACGAGGGCGCGGTAGCCGCCGTTGCCGACGATGCGGCCCACGACGCGGGCGAGGGCTGGTTCGTCTTCTACGACCAGCACGGTGCGGCCGTCGCCGTGCGGCGACGGCGGTGCGGCGGCGGCCGCATCGATCGTGGTGGCGGCGGTCACAAGGGGCAGGTAGACGCGGAAGGTGGTGCCGATGTCGAGCTCGGAGTAGACGTTGATGCTGCCGCCGGCCTCGGTCACGATGCCGTAGACGGTGGCCAGCCCGAGGCCGGTGCCTTTGCCCTGCGGCTTGGTGGTGTAGAACGGCTCGAAGATCCGGGCGGCGGTCTCGGAGGACATGCCGTGGCCGGTGTCGCTGACCAGCAGGCGGGCGTAGGTGCCGGCGGCCACGGGCGGCTGCATGTTGATCTCGTCGCCGTCGAGAACGGCGGTGTTGGCCTCCAGCACGATCGTGCCGCCCTCGGGCATGGCGTCACGGGCGTTGATGGCCAGGTTGAGCAGGATCTGCTGGAGTTGCCCGGGGTCGGCGTGCACGACCAGCGGCCGCTCGGCGGGCACGGCGATCAGGGTGATGTGCTCACCGATGGTACGTTCCAGCATGCCGTGGACCTCGGCGATGGCGGTGTTCAGGTCGATGTCGGCGGGTTGGATGGCGTCGCCGCGGGTGAAGGTGAGCAGTTGCCGGGTCAGGTTCCCGGCCCGGTCGACCGCGACGCGCGCTTGTTTGAGGTCGGCTTGGACCTGTGGGTTGTCGACGGTCTCCTCGATCGCGAAGTCGGTGTAGTTGCCGATGATCGCCAGGATGTTGTTGAAGTCGTGTGCGACCCCGCCGGCGAGTTTGCCCAGGCTTTCCATCCGCTGGGCCTGGTGGCTGCGTTCCTCCACGGCCCGTTGATGCTCGGCGGCCTCCTTGGCGGCGGTGATGTCCCGGGCGATCGCCGAGACACCGATCACCGTGCCGGCCTGATCCAGGATGGGGGTGACGGTCAGCGCCAGATCGACCGGGGTGCCGTCCTTGCGTAACCGCTGCGCCTCGTACGAGCGGCCGCCGCCACCGTGGCGGATGCCGGCGAGTACGTCGTCCTGGTGCTCGGCTCCTTGCCGGTCGGCGAGCACGGCGGCGGGCCGGCCCAGCATCTCGGCGGCGGTGTAGCCGAAAATCTTCTCGGCGCCGTGATTCCATGCGGTGACCAGTCCCTCGGGGGTGAGCCCGACGATCGCGTCGTCGCTGTGCTCGACCACGGTGGCCAGTGTGGCGCGCTGGGCCTCGGCGAGATCACGGGCGGCGTGTTCCCGGGCGGCCGCCTCGTCGAGGCGGTGCTGGCCCCACGGGTCGACATAGATGCCGCCGGGGCCGAGCAGGACCCCGTAGCCGCGGCGCAAGGTCCAGTAGTAGACGCCGATCGCCGCGGTGGTGGCGTCCCACAACGCTGAGGTCCACGACCAGCCGGCCGTGTCATCGGTCAGGTGATGCGTCCCTGGGCCGCGGAGGACGGCCTGATAGGCCATGATCGCATGCAGGGCGTGTCCGACCGCGCAGCTGAAGAAGATCATTGAGGTGGCCACGGCCAGCTTGTTGGTCCGCAGCTGCCCGGCCCGGGTCACCGGCACGAGGATCGCCACCGTGATCGACGCGTAGGCGAACGTGATCACGATATTCGCCAGCAGGAACATCTGATCCGGCACGATACCTACTTCGGTTGTGAACCGTGAATCCTGAGCGGGGGCGGCGAGGGCGCAGCCGGGCCGGGCCGGGTGGGGTCGCCGATGAAGGACGGGATCCTGAAGAGGCCGGGGCGGCGGGCCGCCGTCGACAACTGCCACACCGTGCTGCGGCAGACGAACTCCTTCACCGTGGCGCCCACCCGGCCGGTGATGTGCGCGCCGACCGCCACGTCGTTGCGGCGGGCGAACTGGAAGATGCCGGCGCGCCGGCCCAGGCTGACGCACTGGCCGAGGAAACCCGCGACGAACGGCCGCGGTGTGTGGCCGGCGACACGGGCCAGCACGGTGTCGGCGGCGTGCAGCCCGAGGGGGCCTGCGGCCTGGCAGCTCATCCGCAGCGGACGGCCGGACGGGCAAGCGGCGTCGCCCGCGGCCACGATCCTGGGTGAGGACACGCTGGTCAGCGTCTCGTCGGTGAGCAGGCGGCCGTCGGGGTCGGTCTTCAGGCCGCTGCGCACGGCCAGGTCGGGAACGCGGAAACCAGCGGCCCACACGGTCAGCGGGCTGGGCAGGGCGCGGCCGTCGTCCAGGTGCACCACGCCGGGGCCGGTTGAGGTGACGCGGGCGTCGATGCGGCGCACGCCGAGCCGGTCGAGGGTGGCAGCCACCTTGCCGCGGCCGCGGGGGTGCAGGTACGGGCCGAGTTCGCCGATGAGGGTGACCGTGTGGCCCTGCTCGGCGAGTTCGGCGGCTGTTTCGATGCCGGTGGGACCCGCCCCGACCACGGTCACCGTGCCGGCGCTGTCGTCCACCGGGCCGGCGGGTCGGTGGACGCGGCCAGGTTGACCGACGGCCGCCGGTGGGAGAAGGTCGCGCAGGCGGGCGGCGTCGGCCAGGGTGGCGATGGCGTGGGTGTTCCCGGGGGCGGCGCCGGTACTGCCCACGGCGTAGATCAGGTAGTCGTAGCCGACGGTGTCTCCGGTGGACAGGGTGACGGTTTGCGCCGAAGCGTCGATGGTGCGGGCCTCGGCGACCACCAGCCGTACGGCCGGGGCGAGGACCTCGGAGTAGTTGACGGCGGCGGTTCCGGTGCGCGCCACCAGCTGGTGCAGGCGGATCCGTTCGACGAACACGGGCTGGGTGTTGACGAGGGTGACGGTCAGGTCGTCGCGCCGGGTGAGCCGGTTAGCGGCCATCACGCCCGCGTAGCCGCCGCCGATCACGATCACCTTGGTTGTGGGCTTCATGTCCTCCAGTCACCGGCGGTGGAGCCCGTGTGACAGCGTGACGGCATGCCAATTTCGCCCTACATCACCGGGCTGCGCGCCCACATCGGCCACGACCTGTTGCTGCTGCCCGGCGCCAGCGGGGTCGTCCGCGACGGCCAGGGCCGGATCCTGCTGCTCAAACGTTCCGACAACGGCCGGTGGTCGCTGCCGGCCGGGATGATCGACCCGGGGGAGCAGCCGGCCGAGGCGGCGCTGCGGGAGATCTTCGAGGAGACCGGGGTGGTCGCCGAGATCGAACGGCTGGGCGGGGTGGCGATGCACGAGGCGCTGTACCCGAACGGTGACAGGTGCGAGTACCTGGCGGTGTGGTTCCGGTGCCGGGCGGTGGGTGGTGAGGCCCGCCCGGACGGTGACGAGTCCTTGGAGGTGGGCTGGTTCGCCCCGGACGAGCTGCCCGAGGTGGGCGGGTTGACCAAGCTGCGCATCGAGACCACCGCCGACCCGGACGGCCCGCCGTGGTTCGCCCAGCCCGGCGATTCCCCCACCGAGCTGGGCAAACGCCACGGTCTTTAGAGTCCCAGGGCCGCCCGGACCAGCCCCAGCGCTGTTTCGGGCGGCACCCCCAGAGCTTTGACCCTTTCCGCGTACGCGGTGGCGGCCTGCTGCGCCTGCGCGGAGGTGCCCGCCGCGCGGGCGGTGACGACCGTGCCGAGCCGGCCGCGGGTCTGCACCAGACCGGCCAGTTCGAGTTCCCGGTACGCGCGGGCCACCGTGTTCGCCGCCAGGCCCAGTTCGGCGGCCAGGGCCCGTACGGGGGGAAGTTTGTGACCGGCCGGCAGCTCCCCGGCGGCGGCCAGCTCGGCGATGCGCAGCCGCACCTGCTCGTACGGCGGGGTGGCCGACGCCGGGTCGATGGTGATGTTCATCAGATCAGTCTGGGGGGTGTGTTGCCGGCGGCGGTGATGGCGCGGCGCAGCGGCACCAGGGCGAGCAGGACGCCACCGACGACGAAGAACACGACCAGGCTGATGATGCCGAGCCGGTAGCTGTCGGTGAGCTGGAAGATCACACCGAACAGCAGGGGGCCGAGCCAGCTGGTGCCCTTGTCGCTGATCTCGTAGAAGCCGTAGTACTCGCCTTCCTTGCCGTCGGGGATGAGCTGGGAGAACAGGCTGCGGCTCAGGGCCTGGCTGCCGCCGAGCACGACGCCGATGCCCGCGCCGAGCAGCATGAACGGCAGCGGCTCGCCGGCGGGCAGCCAGTACGCGGCGGCGATGACGACCAGCCACAGGCCGAGGCTGAGCAGCACGGTCTTGCGGGCGCCGATCCGGGTGGCCACCGCGCCCAGCATCAGCGCGCCGCCGAACGCGAGGAACTGCACGATGAGGATGGTGACGATCAGCGTGGACTGGGTGAGGTCGAGTTCCTCGCTGCCGAACTGGGCGGCCAGCGCGATCACGGTCTGGATGCCGTCGTTGTAGATCAGGTAGGCGAGCAGGAAGAACAGGGTCAGCGGGTACGCCTTGAGGTTGCGCAGGGTGTGCCCGAGCTGTTTGAACCCGTCGGTGAGCACGTTGCCCCGCGCGGAAGCGGCAGCGTCGGCGGCGGGGTGTTCACGCAGCCAGCGCAGCGGGAGGAGGGTGAACACGGCCCACCAGACGCCGGCGCTGACGATGCAGAACCGGGCGATGTCCATGGTGCGCTGGTCGTCGCCGTCGACCGACAGGATCATCACGGCGACCAGGTTCGCGGCGAGCAGCAGGCCACCGCCGAGGTAGCCCAGGGCCCATCCGCGGCTGGAGACCTTGTCCCGTTCGTCGGGGCCGGCCAGCTGGGGCAGGAACGAGTTGTAGACCACGATGGCGGCGCCGAACGCGATGTTGGCGATCAGGAACAGCAGGCCGCCGAGCAGGTAACGGTCGCCGGTCACGAACACCATGGCGATGGTGGCGCCGGCGCCGAGGAACGCGGCCCCGGCCAGCAGCGGTTTCTTGCGGGGGGCACGGTCGGCCACGGCCCCCATGATCGGCAGGACGAACACCGTCAGGAAGACCGACAAGGACACCACGTACGGGTAGAAGGAGCCCGCGGCGATGGTCAGGCCGAACGGGCGGACCCGGCCGGTGCAGTCGTCGGCGCCCAGCTCACAACCGGCGGCGATCTCGGCGGTGGTGGTCAGGAACGGGCCGAGGAAGACGGTCAGCACGGTGGTGGAGAAGGCCGAGTTGGCCCAGTCGTAGAAGTACCAGCCCGTACGCTCCCGGCGGCCGGTTGCGGGGGTGAAGGCGGTGCCGGGTGCGGCCATGTGGTCGGCTCCAGGTCTCGTTGCTTGGCGCCGAAACTATGCCACCTGCCACCGGCGGTACGGGAGGGCCCGGATACTCAGTTTTCCTGCCACCACCGGGCCAGGGCGCTGGTGGCCGGGTCCTCGTCGGCGGCGAGGGCGGCCCACGGGTCCTGCGCCGGGCTCAGCTCGACCCCGGCGTACTCGGCGAGCTCCTCCGGGCGTACGGGATCAACGGCGTGCCCGGCAGCGGCGGCGTGCACGACGCCGAGGCTGCCGGTGTCGATCCACGGGAAGCCGTCGACGGGTTCGGGCAGGTCACCGACGTCCAGGGCGGGCGGGAACACGTCGAGCGGCTCGGCCGCGGCCACCTCGTCGGCGGCGAGGCCGGTGTGCTCGTCGACCGGCGGCGTCTCGTCGGCGCTGATGTCGTGGTGCACCTCGGGCACGTCGAACTCGGGCGTGTCGAAGTGGTGATCGTCGTACGCGATCGGGTCGAGCGCGCCGAAATCGTCGTGCGTGTCGTGCGCCTCGGGCGTGTCGAAGATCGGGTAGTCGTCGTGGTCGCCGAAGTCGTGGTGGTCGCTCATCGGTCCTCCTCGTCGTGCGGCACGGGCGTCAGCACCCGGGCCTTGGCCAGCACCGCATCGGCGGTCCGCAGCTTCGCGCGTACCCCGTCGAGTTCCTGTTGCGCGCTCGCGCGTCGTTTCGCCCGGCCCGCGGCGTCCTCGGCGGCGGCCGCGTCGATCTCGGCGATGTGCGCGTCGAGGTCCCGCAGCCTTTTCTCCACCGCGTCGTCGACGGCGACGGACAGGGCGTACTGCAGGTCGGTGAACCGGTTGGCGATCTCGTCGGCCAGGGCCGCGCGGGCCTCGCCGAGCACGTCACGCAGCCAGATCCGGGCCTGCTGCCGGTCGGTCTGCACCCGCCGGCGGTACAGCACGTAGCCGCCGGCGGCCAGGCCCAGCCCGATCCCGGCGACCGGCACGAGCAGCCCCCCGCCGACGGCGAGCACCGACGCGCCGAGCATCGCGCCGCGCCCGGCCATGAACGCTATCCCGCCGGCGGACAGGGCGATCAGCACGTTGTCGGCGGAACCGTCGCGGGGCGGGGCGGCGTCCATGGCGTGGCGCAGGGTGGCGTTGAGCCGGCCCAGCATGGCCGCGCGTTCGCTGTCGTCGAACACCGACGCGAGGACCTTCTCACCGACGGCGGCGAAGGTGCTCTCGAGCCGGGCCGACAGTTCCACGGCGACGGCCTGCAACTCGGCGTCGAGCTGCTCGGGCAGTCGGGCCAGGGCCTCGCCGCGGCCCTTGTCGACGCGTTCGGAGAAGTCCTGCTGCACGGCGGCGACGCGGGTGCGCAGCTGCCCGACGGTTTCGACGCGGGCCCGCTGGGTCTCGGTGGACAACAGCAGCGTCCACTGCCGCGACTCGGTGCGTTTGCGGGCGGCCAGGGCGGCGCGTTCGGCCCGTAGCTGCGCCGTGCGGACCGGGTCGGCCTCCACCGCCCGTACGGAATCAGCGGCGGCCGTCTCGAGCCGGGCCAGCTCGCCGCGGGCCGCGCGCAGCACGTTGGCCAGTTGCAGCTGGTGCCCGCGGCCGGCCAGTTCGACCAGGGCGTGCTGCAGCTCGGCGATCTTCGACGCCTCGACGAGGGCGGCCTCGTCGTCGGGGCCGGCCTGCACGGCCAGTTCGGCCAGGGCGCTGGACACGGCGAACCAGGACGCGTCGGCGAAGCGGGGCGCGTGGGCGCGCAGCAGGGCCTGGTTGTCGTCGAGGATGCGCCGCCACCCCGGAAACCCGTCGATCTTGGTGAGGGCGAAGACGACCGTGTCGACCCGCTCGCTGGCGGCCACCAGGAAGTCCAGTTCGGGTTTGGACAGCGGCGCCGACGCGTCGGCCACGAACAGCAGGGCGGTGGCCCGTTCGACCGCGGCCAGGGCGACGGCGGTGTGGGCCGGGTCGAGCCCGCCGACGCCGGGGGTGTCGAGCAGGCTGAGGTAGCGCAGCATCGGGGCGGGGTGGGTCACCTCGATGCGGCGGGCCCGCTGCGCGCCGGTGGCCCACCCGGTCAGGTCGCCGATCGTGACCGGTTCGGCCGCGCCGGGCAGCCATGCCCGCGCGCTCAGCTCGCTGCCGGGCACGAACTGCAGATAGGTGGCGGTGGCGACGGCGGCGTCGACGGGGGACAGGCCGGGCACCCCGAGCAACGCGTTGATCAGGGAGCTCTTGCCGCGTTTGGTCTCGCCGACGACGACCACCTCGGGGCGGGTGAGCCGGCGCCGGCGCAGCTCGGCCAGTTCGGCCCCGGCGTCGGGGTCGTGGGTGCGCACGTACGCCAGGGTGTCCTTGACGGTGCTGTCGAGCACCGGGGTCAGATCCGTCATGCGCGTACCTGCTGGGCGAGGATGTGGAAGCCGCGCTGGGCGACCTGCGCGACCCGGGACTGGGCCGGCCCGGCGCCGGCGACCGCGTACACCCGCCACCGGTTGGCGGCGGCGACCGCGGCCGCGGCGAGCTCACCCGGGCCGGCGTCGGGCAGCCGCAGGATCCAGCGGGGGTCCTCCGAGGTGGCCAGCCGGGTCAGTTCCTGCTCCCACTCGACGGGCAGCGGCACCGCGCCGGCGGCGACCCGCTGGGCCGCGTCGAGCAGCCGCAACCGGTGGTAGGCGGGGTCGCGCAGCAGCCGCTCGACGCCGTCGCGCAGCCGTTCCCGGTCCCGTTCGTCGCGGGTGTGCCCGGCCAGGCGTTCCAGCCGCGACAACGCCCAGCCGGCCTTGATGGCGTCCGAACGCCACCGGAACGTCTCTTCCAGGGTGTGGCGCAGCCGCGGGAACCCGGACGCGGCGACCAGCCGGCGGACCAGCTCACCGGTGGACACGCCCGGGTCGGCGCCGAGCTGGGCCAGGGCGAACCCGATGCCGTACAGGTCGAGCAGTTGCAGCAGCCGCTCCCGCTGCTCGGCGCCGACCGGGGCAGGCCGGCTGCGGAACAGGTCGGCCGACGCCAGCATGATCTTCAGCTGGGCGCCGGGCAGGCCGGCCAGCTGCTGCAGGGCGTCACGGTCGGCGCCGGTGAGCCGGCCCGCCTCACCGGTCTCGGCGAGCAGCCCCACCACGGGCACGACACCGGAGACCGTACGGGCCAGCAGCGCCGCCTGCTGGTCGGCCAGGGGCCCCGCGACCGGCCAGGGGTCACCGGCCCCGCCGACCAGGGTGTCGACCTTGCCGAAAACCCCGAGCGCGTTGATCGGGGTGGACGCGAGCCGGGCCGACGCGTCCCGGAACGCTTCCAGGGCGCGCAGGTCGTCGGCCCGTACGGCCTGGGTGAACACGTACACCACGGCCTCGGCGGCGGCGACCTCACCGGCCGAGTCGGCGTCGATGTCGGCGTCGAACGGGGCGGTCGAGGTGCCCACGGCTTCCTCGGCGCGGGCGCTGACGAGCGTGTCGGTCGAGGCCAGGCCGGGCGTGTCGACCACGGTCAGGTCGCGCAGTTTCTCACTGGTGAGGGTGACGTCGACGTACGCGACGCGGGAGGCGGGCACCCCGAGCCGCTGCGGGATCATGCCGTCGTCGTCCAGCGGCAGGCTCCGGCGTTCGCCGTCGCGGCACACCACGTCGACCCGGTCGGCCGGCCCGTACCGGAACCGGGTGACCACCCGGGTGCACTCACCGACCGCGGTCGGGGCCACCCGGCGCCCGATCAACGCGTTGACGAGTGTCGACTTTCCGGCTTTCAGGCGGCCGGCGATCGCTACCCGTAACGGTTCGCCGAGCCGGTCGCGGATCTGTATGAGCTGGCCACCGGCCTCCAGACCGACCCGAGCGACCATTTCATCACACAGCGTAGCCACGCTGGCGGTCAGCGGGCCGCTCACCATGACTCGTCAGCCGGGCACATCGTCGGGGAGAATGTGCTGACCACGGCCGGTGTCACTGAGACCCTCCCCATCGCGAAAAGGGGCGGGCACCAGGGTCGCCCGCCGCGGGTCCAGCCTACGGACAGCGCACGAGCAGGGGATCCCGTGTTCGTGCCACGCACACCGACGCAACTCGGGGGAAGGGGACCAGGTGGCGGAAGCGCTGCATCAGGCCGCCACCATGCTGCACCGTCCCGGTCTTGTCGTGCTGACCGGCCCGCCCGGCTGCGGGCGCAGCACAGCGCTGCGTGAGCTCGCGGCCGCCGTGCCCGGCCCGGTCCACGCCGGCGGCGGGCTGGCGATGCTGCAGACCGTGCCCGCGCTGGCGTTGTCGCGGGCGGTGCGGGCCCGGCTGCCCGCCCACGACGTGCACCTGCTGGCCGAGGCGGTGCGTTCCCGCGTACGGGGTGGGCTGCTGGTCCTCGACGACGTGCAGTACGCCGACCCGGCCACCCTGGCCGCGCTGCCCGCCCTGGCCCGGTTCTGCCGGGTGCTGGTCGCGTTGCGCACCCCGCACCGGCTGCCGGGCGAGGTGCAGGACGCGTTGCGGGCCGCCGCGGCCGCCTGGGCCGAGGTGCCGCCCCTGACCCGTACGGCCGCGCTCGAGCTGGCCCGGCGCACCGCCGGCAACCTGCAGCCGCCGATCCTCGACGCCGTCGTGGACCGGGCCGGCGGCAACCCCCTCGCGGTCACCGCGCTGGCCCGGCAGGCAGCCGCGGCCAAGCCGGCCGCCGGGCCGGGCATCGACCAGGTGGCGTACGCGATCGCGAACGCCCTGGCCGACCTGCAGCGCCCGGCCCGCACCGCCCTGGCCGCGCTGGGCCTGCTCGGCCGGGCCGCCCCGCCCGCGCTGCTCGGCCCCGGCGCGGCCGACCTGCTCGCGGCCGGCCTGGTCATGCCCGCGCCCGGCGGTGACGAGCTGCTGCCGGTGTCGACGTACGTGGCCGAGACCGCGGCCGGGCTGCTCGACGCCCCCGCCCGCGCCGAGCTGCACACCCGGCTGGCCGAGCTGACCCCACCGGCGGAGGCCGCCCGGCACCTCGCCGCGGCCGGTGACCTGCCCGGCGCGCACCGCAAGGCCCTGGTCGCGGCCGACCAGACCTCCGGCGGTGACCGGGCGGCGCTGCTGCTGTTCGCCTGTGAACTGGACGTGCCGGTCGACCCGCGCGTACGGCTCGCGGCGGCCGACGCCCTGCTGACGGCGGGCCGGGCCGCGGCCGCCGCCCGGGTGCTCACGGCCCCGGAACCGCTGGGCCCGGAAGCCGAGGTGCTGCGCGGTGAGGCGCTGCTCCAGGCCGGTGATCATGCGGGGGCCCGTTCGGCCGTCCGGGGGGTGCCCGACGCCGCGGCGGGGCCGGTGCTCGCCGGCCGGGACCGGGTGTTGCTGCTGGCCGAGCTGGCCGCCGACCCGTCCGCCGCGCAGGACCTCGCCGGCAAGATCACCGCGCGGCATCCGCAGCCGCCGCCCGGGGTCGCGGCCGCCCTCGCCGCCGTGCAGGCCCGGCTGCGCACGCCGGGCTGGGACACGGCGCTGGCCGCGGCGGCCCGGTCGGCCGATCCGCTGATCGGGCGGTGGTCGGCGTGGCTGCTGGTCGAGCAGCTCGCCGCCGACGGGCGCCTGGCCGAGTCGGCCGACGCCGCCCTGGCCGCCGCCCGGGAAAGCGCGGACGCCCTGGCGTACGGGTGGCAGGCCCGGTTCACGGCGGCCGCCGACTGGGCCTTGGCTTTGCGCGGCTCCATCGAGGGCTCCGTGGCCGGTCCTGGCTCGACCGGTCCCGGGAGCGGCTTTCCGCTTCGTGGTCCCGGCTCAGGGCGTCCGGGGGACGGTGCTCTTGGTCAGGCCGCCGGCGCGGCGCCTTCCGAGGACGGTGCTGACGGTGTGCTGCGCCGGGCCGCCAACCTTGCCGATCGGGCGGTGCCGGACGAGGCCCGGGGTTATGCCACCGCCGCGACCGCGCTGATCGAGGCCGACAGCGGGCTGCTCGCCGCGGCCCGCACCCATCTGGACGCCGCCCCGGCGCACCCGGCCACGGCCTGGGTCGCGCAGGAGACCGCGTGGCTCGACGGGCAACCGGACAGGGCCCTGGACCCGCCCGCCGGTGCGGACGGGCTCCTCGCCGGGTTGCACGCCATCACCGCCCGCTGGGCCGCCCACGACCTGGGTGACCATTCAGCCCCGCCGATGCCGGGCGGGCTCCCGGCGGCCGCCCGGCGTACGCTGACCGCCTGGGCCACCGGCACCGGCTTCACCGCCGCCGCCGAGGGCTGGAAAACGGTCGCCCTGCGTGAACGCATCCGCTGCCTGATCGCCGCCGGGGTGACCGACACCGACCCGGGGCGGGCTGTCGCGGCGCTGCTGCAGGCCGAACAGCTCGCCGACGCGGCCGGGCTGACCGTGCTGGCCGGCCGGGCCCGCCGCGGGCTGCGCCGCCACAACGTGCACCGCGACACCCGCAGCCCCCGCTCGGGTGATCGGCTGACCCGCCGCGAGACCGACGTCCTGCGGCTGGTCGCGGCCGGCGAACCCACTCGCCGGATCGCCGGCCAGCTCGGCATCTCCGCCGAGACGGTCGACACCCACATCCGCGCCGGCATGCGCAAGCTCGGCGCCCGGACCCGAACGGAAGCCGCCGCCCTGGCCTTCACCCACCTCACCCCCGATGACATGTCTGACACGTTCAAGGATGGCCGGTGACCAGACAGCCCGACGCTCCCCGACACGTCGTCGCCAACCCCGGCGACGCCGACACCGTGCTGCGCCGACTCACCCGGGACGGCTGGGTGGCCCGCGACGGGTTCGCCCTGCCCGATCCGGCCTGGGACGTGACCGGCAGCCGCCTGGTGCTGCACGGCCGCATCGGCGACCCCGACACCCTGCAACTGGCGGTGCTGGCCGCGGCCCGCGGCGCCGGGATCGTCGCCGTGTGCGACACCGAGTCGCCGCTGGGCCGCGCGCTCCTCGACGACCTGGCCCGCCTCGGCCCCGTGCAGCACGGCGCGGCCGAACCGGCCGGCGGTGACAACGCCGTCGCCGACCTCGTCCCCGAGCAGCGGGCCCTGCTCGACCGTCTCGCCGCCGGCGACACCATCGCCGCGGCGGCCGCCGCCGAGTTCCTGTCCCTGCGCACCGCCAACCGCCGCATCGCCGAAGCGCGCGCCCTGTTCGGGGTGCGCACCACCCGCGAGGCCGTCCTCGCCTACCTGCGCCAGCGCGGCGCCCCGCCCCGCCAGCATTGATCCACCCGGGACCCGGCTCGGCCGCCACCGAGCTGATCCTCATCCGGCACGCGATGCCCGTCACCGACCCGGTCGTCCCGCCGCACCGGTGGCGCCCGGCCGCCCCTTCCTCGCTCACCTTCCCGCGCGGCGCCTCCCTTGTGGCCGGCAGCGAACCCCAGGCCGATCCGACGCTGCCCTTCGACCGGCCCGTACCCCGAGATCTGAGTTCCGGTGAGGTGCGCCGCCCCTTCGCATGGCGCGACGATCATCGCGAACAGACCCGCGCGTACGTGGACGGGCTCGTCCACCCGGGTGCGGAGCCGTGATTTCGTCGGCGGTTCTGGGCACCGTTTGAACGTCGCTTCGGGCACCGCTTGATCACCGGAGGATCGTGTGTCCACGACTTTTGACACCACTACGTCGCGACGCGGCGCGCGGTCCGGCTCGCGGTTGGTTCCAGGTTGCCTGCCTTGCCGCCTTCGACGGCGGATGTGTTGCTATTGCCAAGCCTCGAGTACGGCCGCCAGCACCTCGGGTCGGTGTGAATCACCGACGGCGAGGTGATCCTCTTCGGAGAAGACTACGAGGTTGGCGCGGGTGATCTGTTCGGCGTACCAGCGCCCGTATGTCACGGGACAGCTTTCATCCGCGCCTCCGTACCAGAGCAGGACCGGAGCGTGTACCGCCTGCAAATCGATGTCCCAGCCGGCGCCGTGAGCGAGCCCGTCGAAGATCACACCTTCGGTGCCTTCCACGATCGCGCTCAGGGCGTCGGCCATGATGGCTCGGTACGCTTCGTCGGCGGCCAACGGATCGTCGCCGAGCCACGCATTCAGGCGGGCCTCGCCGTCGAGCCTGCGCAGGTCCGCTTGCCAGACGTTCTCAACAAGGTGACGCATGCCTGCTCGGGCACCGGCCAGGTCTCCTCTATCCAACAACGCCAGAACCGCCCGTTCCTCTGGCTCTGACGATGGGTCGGCGAGTTCCCGCCAAGGTCCGGTGCCGGCAACTACGCCCACGGCGCGCACCCGCAGGGAGTCGATGGCTGCGGCCGCCACCGCGTAAGGTCCGCCTCCCGATGAGCCGATCACGGCATACTCGTCAAGCCCGAGCAAGGTGGCGAGTTCGGCGAGGTCGCGGCCTACTGTCGACAGCATGGGCTGATGCCTGATCGCGGTCGACCCGCCATAGCCGGGCCTGCTCACACTGATAAGCCTGACTCCTGCAACCAGCGCCGCCGGATGCCACAGCTTGCCCATGATCCGAGTGTTCGGGCTTCCGGGTTGGAAGAAGATCGGACGTCCAGATGGATCGCCGGCATCGAGATAGTCGATTGCTCGGCCGTCGGACAGCGTCAGGTTCGCCTCTTTCCCGAAGCTCATGGGCGCACCCTAACCCGGGTTACCGATCAGGATCATGGTGGCGCGGTCGAACGCACCCTCCCTGGAGACGAACTCTGGGAGGCATACAGGCGATCCCTCACTGCCAGCCGGGACTTGTCCTGACAGCCAACTGACTGGCGCTGACGTGGGATTTATCCACCTGTTTCGACACCACGGAAGGTGGACGCTCGATCGTATGGATTCGATGTCCGCGAGTTTCGGGCTCTGCATTCGCGGTATCGGCGGATGTTGAGCGATGCGCCGATGGCTGGGCGGCGGGTGCGGATCGTGCTGAAAGTGCGACGATTCTTCTGCGATAACCCCGAATGCCGGAGCAAGACCTTCGTCGAGCAGGTCGACGGCCTGACTCGCCGCTGGTCACGCATGAGCGAAGGGCTCCGGCGGATGCTGGCGACGATCGGACTCGCGCTCGCCGGCCGGGCAGGTGCCCGGTTGGCCAGGACGTTGGGCGTGGCGACCGGAAGAGATCGTCTTCTTCGCCTGGTCCGCGCGTTGCCCGACCCGCCTGTCGGTGACATCGCGGTGCTCGGGGTCGACGATTTCGCAATCAAGCGTGGACACAACTACGGCACCGTGCTGATCGACTGCGAGACGCGCAAAGTCGTGGATGTACTGGTGGGACGCGATGCCGAGCCAGTGATGGCCTGGCTGCAGGAGCACACGAAGCCGGCGGTGATCTGCCGGGACCGGGCTTCGGCATACGCGGAGGCAGCTCGCAGCGCGGCACCGGAAGCGGTACAAGTCGCGGACCGCTTCCACCTCTGGCAGAACCTGGCCGCAGCCGTGGAGAAGTGCGTCGCCCGGCATAAGAGCTGTCTGGCCGAGCCCGCCGACACGACTCTCGATGAGCCCGACGAGACGGAGACTGCCGAGCCGACCGGGGCGATGGCCGAACGCCGCCGAGCCCATCACGCCCTGGTCCACGAACTGCTGGCACAGGGTGCTGGCTTCCGGCAGATCGCCCGACATCTCGGCTGGTCGCACCGGACGGTATCCAAGTACGCCCACGCCGCAACCTGGCAGGAACTGGTGGTCGGGCAGAAACCCAGACCGAGCCTGGTCGATCCGTTCAGGCCCTACCTGGCCCGGCGCATCGGTGAGGGCTGCCTCAAGGGCAGCGTCCTCTATCGAGGGATCGCCGTGCAGGGTTTCATGGGCAACTACCAGATCGTCCGCAAGTTCGTCGAGCAGTACCGCAGCAAACCTGATCTGGCCAGAGTGCCCCGCCCACTCTCGGTGCGGCAGGTGACCGGCTGGATCTGCCGGCATCCGGACAACCTCGTCAGCCGCGACGCCGAGCAGCTCCAGAGCATTCTCGACCGGTGCCCCGAGCTGCGTTCCGCTGTCGATCTGGTGCGCTCGTTCGCCGACATGATGACCCACCTGCACGGCGAACGGCTCCCCGCGTGGATCACCGCGGCCGAACAAGCCGCGCTACCCGGAGTCAGCCGCTTCGCTGGCGGCCTCACCGCCGACCTCGCCGCGGTCACCGCCGGGCTGAGCCTGCCCTTCAGCTCCGGCCCGGTCGAGGGCAACGTCAACCGGATCAAGATGATCAAGCGTCAGATGTATGGCCGAGCGGGATTCGATCTTCTCCGTAAACGGATTCTGGTCGCCGAGTAAGAGTTCATCCGATCAGTCGCCGCAGAACCACAAGTACAGATGTTGACCTTCCTCGACCAGAGCCGCGAGCCGGCGGACCTCGGCACGGGCGGGTTCAGGGATCACCCCAGTTGGGAGCCGCTCCAACTCCGCCAGCAGGATGGGAATCTGGCGCTGGTTGAAAACCGTGTCGAGGTAGGCACAGAGCCCAGCGACCATCGGAAACGCTGCGGGATCGAGGTCGATGAGCTCTTGAGTCCACTCGAAGCCACGCGCACGCGCCACGATCTGGCGGGACTCTCGGCGCACCTGGAGGTCGATCACCGCACCACGATAACCGCGCCCGCCCGCACAAGATCAATCACGGTGTTCGCGCCAGAGCCCACAACTCGCGAGCAGAGCCAGGAGCCGCACTCGTCGGTGGTGGCGCGGTCCGACGCGGCCCTGATCCGCCACGCGGCGCTCACCGGTGGCCGTCCGCTGGTGGCCGGCGCCCACGGCATGGCCCTGACCTGCTGGCCGCAGGCGCGACGGCGGGGGAGTTCTGGCCCGGTCTCGATTTCCCCGCAGTCGTCGAGCTGTGACTCTGCAGGCGACGCCGCCGGTGGCGGGTGCGTTGCCGGTCAGCCACCACCGGGGACGGCGGCGGGCCCGCGCCGAGCCGGCCCTCTCTAGAAGGTGAGCAGCGCACCGCGGTCGTCGAACGTGGCCCCGCCGTTCCAGACGATCTCCCAGCGGGTGCCCTCGGGGTCGGCGATGTAGCCGGAACGCCCGCCCCACGGCCGGTCGACCGGTTCGGCCACCGCGGTGGCGCCGGCGATCAGGGCAGCCCGGAGGCGCGGGGTCGACGTCGTCGCGGGTGTCCACGTTGCAGGCCAGGGTGACGCCGTTCCAGGCGCCTGGCCGGCCGGGCGGGCCGGGGACGGCCTCGGCGGCCAGCTCGTCGAGGGGGTACAGCGCCAGCAGCACCCCGCCCAGCAGGTACGAGCAGAACTCGTCGCTCGAGCCGTCCCGCTCACGCCAGCCGAGCCGGCCGTAGAAGGCGCGCAGGGCGGGAAGATCACGGGCTCCGAGGGTCACGACGGACAGCCGCGCGGGGATCTCGCTCATACCGCGTAGTGTCGGTACGCGTGGCAGACGACGTCATCTGGGTCGGCGGTGGCAGCGGCGCGGGCAAGTCCACCGTCGCCCGGCGGCTCGCCGCGAAACACGGCCTGCACCTGTACGACACCGACGCGGTGATGGCCGGCCACGCGGCGCGCTGCGACCCGGTCAGCAGCCCGCATCTGGCGGCGTTCCTGCGCATGTCCATGGACGAGCGGTGGCTGCGCCCGCCCGAGGTCATGCTGGAGACTTTCCACTGGTTCCGCGGCGAAGGCTTCGACCTGATCCTCGACGACCTCGCCCGCCACCCGAAACCCGTGATCGCCGAGGGGTTCCGGTTGCTGCCCGCGCTGGTGCCCCGCCCGGCCCGCGCGGTGTGGCTGCTGCCCGCATCGCAGTTCCGGCGGGCAGCGTTCGACAGTCGCGGGTCGACGTGGCAGATCGCGTCGCGGACCTCCGACCCGCCGCGTGCGCTGGCGAACCTGCTGGAACGGGACCGGTTGTTCACCGAGCGGCTGCGCGCCGAGACCCGCGCCCTGGGGCTGGCCACCGTCGACGTGCAGCCGGGGATGACCGTGGACGAGCTGACCGTACGGGTGGAGAAACTGACGGATCTGTGACACCAACGGGTGACGTCGGGGCGGTAAGGTCGGCTCGCTATGCGTTTGCTGTCACCGGGCGGGGGCCGAAGTGACTGAAGCCGTCCACCGTGCCTGGCCACGATCGGCGCGTCTGGACGCCGCCCACATCCTCGAACGCATCGCCGAGATCACCGGGGTGCGGCTGGAACTGGAGGGCCCGGCCCCCGGCGGTGAGGTCGGCGCCGCGTACGTGCGCTGGCCCGACGGGCGCCGTTCGGTGCTGACCGAGGGCCGTTCCCGCAGCGGCCCCCTGGTCGACCGGGCCCGCCAGGCCGGGGTGCCCACCGCCCGCCACGAGCTCGCCGCCCACGTCGACGGGCGCCGCGTCATCGTGCAGCAGCGCCTGCCCGGCGCACCTCCGCAGCGGCCCGACACGCATCTGGTGCGGCAGATGCTCACCCTCAACGACCGGCTGGCCGGGTTGCTGGCCGACGTGCCCGCCCCGAAACCGGCCGAGCTGTACCTGACCGGTGACGGCCCCGGGTTCTGCCTGCATCAGCCGTTGGCCGAGCACTCGGCCCGCACGGCGGCCCTGCTCGCGCGGGTCCACGAGGTCGGCGCCGCGGGCTCGGTGATGGTCGGCGACGACCTGGTGCACATGGACTACCACCCCGGCAACGTGCTGGTCGACGCGCAGGGCCGGGTCACCGGGCTGATCGACTGGGACGGCGCGACCCGCGGCGACCGCCACTTCGACCTGGTCACGTTGCGGTTCGTGCTGGCCGGGGTGTACCCGGACCTGCTCGCCCCGGTCGACCAGCGCCTGGCCGTGATCTCCGACCGGCGGTTCGACGCGTACTGGGCGCACATGAGCCTGCGCATGGTCGACTGGTCGATCCGGCACCACGACGAGGCCACCGTGGAGCATTGGCTCGACGTGGCCGAGGCGGGGTTCCGCTGAGCCGCCGGGAAGCAGAAGCCGAGACCCGGTCCCGGGCCGCTAGACCGAGTCGAGGAAGTCGCGCAGCAGCCGGTTGACCGGTTCCGGGTCCTCCAGGCTGGGCAGGTGCCCCGCCCAGTCCAGCTCCACGTGCCGGGCCCGCGGCAACCGGGCGGCCAGGCCCGCGGCGACGTCGTGGAAGTCGGGCAGGTCGTGCGCCCCGGTGACCAGCAGCACCGGCGCGGCGACGGTGTCCACCGACCAGCCCGTGTCGAGGTCGTCGACGTCCGCGGCGGCCAGTTGCACCTCGTACGCGTGCTGCTGCATCCGCCGCACCAGGGCGCGGGTCTCGCCGGTGGCGCGCGGCCCCACCCACGACCGGACCATCAGCTCCGTGGCGGCTTCGACGTCCCCGGCCTCCAGCAGCGTTTCCTCCTGCTCCCACATCGCCCGCAACCGCGGCGACGGCTCCAGCGAGGGCGCCGCCGCGCACAGCAGGGCCAGGCCCCGCACCCGGGCCGGCCACCGCGCGGCGATCTCCAGCGCCACCTGCCCGCCGCCGGACGACCCGATCAGCGCCACCGGTTGCGGCCCGGCCAGCTCGAGCACCAGCGCGGCCACGTCGGCGGGCTCCGCCGCAACCGGCGACTCCCCGTACCCGGGCAGGTCACAACGGATCACCCGGCGCGCCCCCAACCGGCCGATCTGCGGGTCCCACATGCGGCGGTCACCCACCGTGGAATGCAGCAGCAGCACCTCGGGCCCGGACCCGTGAACGTCATGCGCCAAAGTCACCGGCCAGCACCTTCTGCTCGATCTGCGGGTCCAGGCCGACCCGGGGCCGGTCCGCACGTTGCGGCGCCCCTTCGGGCAACCCCCGCAGCCACGCCCACGTGTCCTCGACGGTCTCGCGCACCGGCCGGCACACCAGGCCTTCCCCGTACGCCTTGGACACGTCGCCCTGGTGCAGGAACGTGTGCAGATCGCCGGGCGGCAGGTAGATCGGCAGCTGGGTCCACGGCTCGATCCCCGCCGCCTCGATCACCGCCGGGTCCACCCAGCGCAGCAGCGCCCGCCCGCCGGTGACCTCGTTGCCGATGTCGAGCAGCTCACCCATGGTGGTGTGCCCGGGCCGGCTGACCAGGTCGAACGCCCCCGCGACCCGCCGCGCCGCCGTGTCCAGCAGGAAGACGGCCAGGTCCCGGGCGTCGATGTACTGCAACCCCAGGTCCCGCGGCCCCGGCGCCAGGGTCGGCCCACCGCGGGCGAGCCGGTTCAGCCACCACGGCAGCCGGCCCACATCCTCGTACGGGCCCAGGATCAGCCCCGCCCGGGCGAGCAGCACCGGACCGTCGAACACGGCCGCGCCCAGCTCCCCGCGCAGCTTGTCCCCGGCGTACCCGTCGTCGTCCGGGCCGACCAGCGGCGCCTGCTCGGCCTTGCCGTGGCCGGTTCCCGCGTACACCGACCGGCTCGACACGTACGCGTAGTGCCCGGCCCGGCCGCTGAGCAGCTCCGCCGTACGCCGCACCGCGTCACCCCGCGCCGACCAGGTGTCCACCACCGTGTCCCACGTGCCCGTCCGCAACACGCCCAGGTCACCGAGACGGTCACCGGTCAGCGCCCTCACCCCGTACGGGAGGGCCTTGGTTCCCCGGTTGAACACGGTCACGTCGTCGCCACGGCGCACGGCCTCGTCGGCGACTGCCCGCCCGACGAACCCGGAACCGCCCAGGATCAGCACTCTCATACCGCGACCCTGCCCTACGGGCGGAACGCCCGCAAAGCCTCCACGACCAGCGCGTGATCCTCGGCCTGCGGCAGCCCCGACACCGTCACCACCGCGACCACCCCGACGTCACGGATCCGGATCGGGAACGCCCCGCCGTGCGCCGCGTAGTCGGCCGGGTCCACGCCCATGCCCGCGTCCAGCTCCTGCCCCTTGGCGGCCAGACGCCGGCCCACCAGGAACGACGAGGCGCCGTACCGCTCCACCACCCGCACCTTGCGCTCGATCCACCGGTCGTTGTCGGCCACACTGCCCGCCAGCGCGGCGTGGAACAGCTGCTGCGCGCCGCGCCGGATGTCGATCGCCACCGGCAGCGACCGCTGCGAGGCCAGTTCCACCAGCAGGCTGCCCAGCCGCCACGCGTCGGCGTTGTCGAAACGGGTCAGCTCGAGCTCGGCCTCCTGGGCCTCCAGCTCGGCGATCAGATCCTGAGTCATGCTCGCATTATCGTCACCGGTCACGCCGCCGCCGCAGCCACATCCCCAGCGCGGCCACCGCCACGAAAATCAGCACCGAGCAGCACAACGCTCTGATGAACACACCCGCCTCCGACTTGGCTAAGGTCGTATCTCGTGCGCCTGGCCACCTTCAACCTGCTGCACGGACGATCGCTGTCCGACGGCACGGTACACGCCGACCGGGTCGCCTCAGCGATCGCCGACCTCGACGCCGACGTCCTCGGCCTGCAGGAGGTCGACAAGGCCCAGCCCCGCAGCGGCCTGCTCGACCTCACCGCCATCGCCGCCGACGCCCTCGGCGCCCAGGTCCACCGCTTCGCCGCCGCCGTCGTCGGCACACCGGGGGAGCAGTGGCAGCCCTGGCGCAGCGACGACGACAACGCACACCCCCTCTACGGCATCGCCCTGGTCAGCCGCTACCCCGTCACCACCTGGCAGATCACCGCCCTGCCCGGCGCGCCCATGCGCTCACCCATCTACGACCCCGACAACGGGCTGCGGCTGCTCAAGGACGAACCCCGCGTGCTGCTCGCCGCCGTCCTCGACACCCCCCGCGGGCCGCTGACGGTGGCCACCACCCACCTGTCGTTCGTGCCCGGCTGGAACCTGCGGCAACTACGTCACGCCGTACGGACCCTGCGCGCCCTGCCCGCGCCCAGGGTTCTGCTCGGCGACCTCAACATGCCGGCCCGGCCCGTACGCGCCGTCAGCGGCTGGCGGCCCCTCGGGCGGGCCGCGACCTTCCCCAGCCCCATGCCCCGCGCCCAACTCGACCACATCCTGGCCGACCCCCGCGGCCTCGACCGGCTCGGCCGGGTCGTGCAGGTCGCCACGTCCCGCCCGCCCGTCTCCGACCACCTGCCCCTGGTCGTCCAGCTCGACCGTTAAGCCTTCTTCACCCGCAGGTACACGTCCTCCAGGCCGTCCTCCGGGTCCCACTGCTCACCGACCTTGCGGAAACCGAACCCGGCGATCGTGGCCCGTGACCCGGTGTTGTCGGGCCGGATGCTCGCCCGTACGGCCGTCACCCGCGGATCGGCGTCCGCGCGCTCCAGCAGCGAGCGCAGCATCGCCTTGGCGTACCCCTTGCGCCGGTGCTGAGGATCCACCGAGTACGCCACCTCGACCACACCGTCGGCGTCCGGCGGCCCGTGGAACCCTGCGTGACCGACAGTTACACCCTCCGGCTCGGCGACAGCGGCCCGCGCGATCCATTCCGCGGCGGCCGGATCGGTGTCGATGTCGGCCAGGCGGATACGCCACAACCAGGCCTCCTCCACGAGAAACTGACTCAGGGGAGCACCCGCGGCCGTGCTGGCCGCGACCAGGTCACCACTGATCAACGCCGTCAGCGCGGCGGGGGAGAGCTGTACGAAACGGATGTCCGGCACGCCGGCAAGGATCACACAGAGTTGCGATCAACGCCACACACCGGTTGCGCACAATCTAATTGCGCACTACCGTCCATGTCATGGTCACCTCCACCGCGCTCGAGCAGATGGTCTGCTTCCAGCTCTACGCGGCCAGCCGCGCGATGACGGCCATCTACCGCCCCCTGCTCGAACCCCACGGCCTCACCTACCCGCAACTACTCGTCCTCGTCGCCCTCTGGGAAAACGGCCCCACCACCGTCCGCGACCTCGGCCGGCAGCTGCACCTCGACAGCGGCACCCTCTCGCCCCTGCTCAAACGCCTCGAAACCGCCGGCCACGTCACCCGCACCCGCGGCAACACCGACGAACGCACCGTCACCGTCACCCCGGCCGCCTCCGCGATGCGCCTCCGCGACGACCTCGCCGACCTGCCCGAACGCATCGCCTGCGCCGTGAACCTGACCGAAGACGAATTCCACCAGCTCATCCACCTGCTCGGCCGCGTCCGCGGCGCCCACTGATCTTCCCGGCCGCACCCCGCGGCACCCACCGAAAGGACCTGCCATGTCCGCGCTCTACACCGCATCCGCCACCGCATCCGCCACCGCCTCCGGCGACGGCCGCAACGGCCACGTCCGCTCCAGCGACGGCGTCCTCGACCTCGACCTCGCCGTCCCCAAGGAAATGGGCGGCCCCGGCGGCGCCCTCAGCAACCCCGAACAACTCTTCGCCGCCGGCTACGCCGCCTGCTTCCACGGCGCCCTCAAACTCGTCGCCCGCAACCGGAAAGTCACCCTCACCGACACCGCCATCACCGTCGACGTCAGCATCGGCCCCAAAGCCGACGGCACCCCCGGCTTCCAGCTCGCCGCCACCATCGAAGCCGAACTCGCCGGCGTCGACGACACCACCGCCCTCGAACTGCTCGAAGCCGCCCACCAGGTCTGCCCCTACAGCAACGCCACCCGCGGCAACATCGAAGTCAAACTCTCCGTCGCCTGACCGCTACACCAACTCGCCCAACGCGCGGTTCGTACGGTTCGCCCGTACGGCCGCGCGTTGCTGCTCCGCCGTCACCTCGATGTAGTTCTGCGACGTCGCCAACGACGCATGCCCCAGCAACCGCATGATCTCGCTCGCGTTCGCCCCGTCCTCCGCCAGCCGCGTCGCGAACGTGTGCCGCAAAGCATGCAACTGCGCACCCCGCGGCACCCGCTCGTTGATCCCGGCCCGCCGGAAACACGAACTCACCAAATACTGCAAACCCCCACGCTGCAACGGCGCGCCCTTACGGTCCACCAGCAACGCCTCATCCGCGCGCGCTCGCCCGAACCGCACCCGCCGGCTGTCCACATACCGCTGCACCACCGCGTCCAGCTCCGGCTCCACCGGCACCGTCCGCGGCCGCCCACCCTTACCGGCCACGTCCACCCGCCGCTCACCCGGACGCCCGTGGAACGAACCCACCCGCAGCGCCAGCAACTCCGACAACCGCAAACCCGCACACAGGGCCAGCGCCAGCACCGCCACATCCCGCTCCGGCCACGGATCACGCTGCCGGTCATCCCTGGCGCTGACCGCCCGCAACAGCTGCTCGGGAGTGTCCTCACCACGCAACGGCTTAGGGGAGTGGGGCGCCGGACGCGGCTTGTCCACCGCCGACATCGGATTGCCGGGGACCACCTGCTCGGTCACCAGGAACGTGAAGAACGCGTTCCAGCTCGTCCACGCCCGCGCCACCGACGCCGGAGCCCGGGTGCTCGCGAAACGGGCGAAGGCTGCTCGCAGCAGGCGGGGGGAGAGGTCACCGAGAGTGACGGCTTCTTTGTCCATCAGGCCGACAACCAAGGTCAGATCCCGCTCGTACGCCTTGAGCGTGTGCACCGAGGGCTTCCGCGTGGCCCGCGCCGCCAAAAACTCTTGAACAAGACCAAGGACCGGAACATCATGTTTTTCATGCATATGCGACACTATACATGATGTGCATACAAACTTATGTAGGTACGTTGGATGTGTGCATCATTGGTCATGCCGACGCACAACGCCAAGCCAGGGCGGCTCAAGAACATTCCTACGAGGATCTGTTCACCGGAACGCGGCTGCGGGGAGTCGAAACCGCACGCAGAGTTCGGGTGGGGTGCGGGTAAACCTGATGCTCTGTGCCGGGAGTGCCGACGCAAGATCAATGCTGCGTACATGCGCAAGAAGCGGTCGGAGGAGCCAGAGATCAACCGCAAAGCCAACTTGTGGCGGCACTACCGGATGCGCCTCGCCGACTATGAGGAGCTGCGCGCGGCCCAGGGCTACCGATGTGCAGCATGCGGGGCGCACGAGAGCGAGATCGATGTGTCCCGTAGCGGTGGCCGGCTTCGACAGGACGGCACGAAAGCAATCGCGTTGCCGCTGCAGGTCGATCACTGCCACGACACGATGAAGGTGCGCGGGCTGTTGTGCTCTCGCTGTAACCGCGTTATCGGCACGGCCAAGGACGATCCTGAGCTACTCGAAGGGTGTGTCGCCTACCTCCGCTCGCTCTCAGGTTAACATAATCGGTCTTACCGACCTGGGATTTGGTCGATGGAACGACGAGCCAGACGTTGCCGGGCCGTCCTTTCTCAACGACACACGCCCGAGTACTTCTTCGGACGGCCGACCGGGACCGCTGTGGTGTGGTCGACGTCCGGCCCGATGTGGCCGGGGCCGGCGAACGCGTGCCTCGGTGGCCACGTCTCGTGTCCGATGTGCGTGATCGTGGGGTGTCGGCGGGGCCGGCCGGCCGGATCCTCCTACGCGGATTCTCCCCCGGCCCGCCCCGTCGCCGTCCACGGTCAGGTTCCCGGGCTGAAAGGGCTCGGAGCCCAGGGTGAGGCGTTTCGGTGTGGTGCCGGGCCGGCCTGTCTCCCGGGATCGGCGGCTCGCGGTCAGCGGTTCGCGTGTGGCGTCCTACTGGTGCTGTTCGAGCGCGCCGACGGTGGCCGGTGCCGCGGGCGGTCAGGTGTTCGGTGGTGTCGGGCAGGTCGGTGACCGGGGGCAACGCCGGGCCGCGGAACTGAGCGGCAGTGTGCCGGCGGCCCGGCGGATCGGGGGGTCAGTGGCTGCCGAGTTCGACGAGCAGGACGCCGGTGATGACCAGGACGATGCCGGCGCTCATGGTTTTGGTGAGGGGGTCGTTGAAGGCGGCTCGGGCGATGACGGCGGTGCCGGCGATGCCGATGGCTGACCAGATGCCGTACGCGATGCCGAGGGGCATGCCTGCTTGCAGGGAGAACGACAGCATGGTGAACGACAGGGCGTAGCCGGCGAGGATGGGGGCGAGCCATTTTTTGTTGCGGAGGCCGTCGGAGATGCGCAGGGCCATGGTGGCGCTGATTTCGAGGGTGATGGCCAGGGCGAGGAAGAGCCATCTCATGGGGTGGCCTGTTCCCGGGAACCGAGTTCGATCATGAGGACGCCGCCGATGATGGCGGCGAAGCCGGCGCCCATGATCCAGGTGAGGGGGTCGCCGAAGATGGCGGCGGCGAGCAGGGCGGTGAGGGCGACGCCGGTGGCGGCCCAGATGCCGTAGGCGACGCCGATGGGCATGCCGAGGCGCAGGACGGCGGACAGGAGCACGAAGGACAGGCTGTAGCCGGCGACGACGAGGATGTACCAGGCGGGGTGGTCGACGGCGGCGCGCAGGGCGAGGCTGGCGGTGACTTCGGACGTGATGGCGGCGGCCAGGGTGGGCCACTTCATGCGGGGGCTCCTCGGGGGCGTGGTGCTGTTGGTTTCTACCCTGTCGGCCGGTGGTGTTTACGCAAGGGGGCGGATGGTGGAGGTGCGGTGGGTCACGGGGTTCCTGGATTCGCCGTCGGCGGATGTGGAGGGGTTCTGGGTGGCGGTGACGGGCACGGTGTTGTCGCCGCGGCGGGGGGACTTCGCGACGTTGGCGCCGGCGGCCGGGGACGCGTATCTGCGGGTGCAGGTTTTGCGGGGTGCTCCCCCGCGGGCGCATGTGGATCTGCATGTGGACGATGTGGGGGCGGCGGCGGCCGAGGTGGTGGGTCTGGGGGCTTCGGTGGTGTCGGCCGAGGACGGTCTGGTGGTGTTGCGCTCCCCCGCCGGGGTGGTGTTCTGCCTGGTGGGCTGGGCCGGTGAGTCGGTGCGGCCGCAGCCGGTGACGTGGCCGGGCGGGCAGGCCAGTGCGGTTGATCAGCTGTGTGTCGACGTACCGGGGAGTGTTTTTGATCGTGAGGCGGTGTTCTGGTCGGCGGTGACCGGGTGGGAGCGGCGGCCGTCGGATCTGCCGCAGTTCGAGCATCTGGCGCGTGGTGACGGGATGCCGTTGAAGTTGCTGCTGCAGCGGATCGGGGCGGGGCCGGCGGGTGTGCATGTGGACCTGGCGTGCTCGGACGTCGACGCGGAGGTGCGCCGGCACGAGGAGCTGGGGGCGGTGGTGGTGCGGCGGGTGCCGGGTGACTGGACGACGTTGCGGGATCCGGCGGGGCGGGAGTATTGCGTCACGGGGCGGTCGCCGTGGGTTTGCTAGCGTGGGTGGTGGTACCGCAGCAGCGGCTATCCCGGACGAGGACGTGTCGTACCCGGCAGGCGAAGACGACCGCGTGAAGGTGGTGCGTCGCCGTGGCTTGGGTCGTTCTGGTGGTTTCCGGGGTTCTGGAGTCGGTGTGGGCGTTGGCTTTGGGCCGTTCGCAGGGTTTCACCCGCCTGGTCCCGAGCGTGGTCTTCGTGGTGGCTCTGGTGTTGAGCATGGCGGGGCTGGCTTACAGCTTGAAGAGCATTCCCATCGGTACGGGTTACGCGGTGTGGGTCGGTATCGGCGCGGTCGGCACGGCGGTGGCCGGGATGGTGTTGCTCGGCGAGTCGGCGGGTGTGCTGCGGATCTTGTCGTTGTTGCTGGTGGTGGCCGGGGTGGTCGGGCTCAAACTGTTCCATTGACCGCGTTTCGCCACGTCTGAGGCCCGTTCCCGGACGAGGCGGCCGCGCGGCTGGGCAACACGCCGTGGGGGTGGGGCCGTTCGCGGTTCTGTCGGGGGCACCTGGTAGAAGAGTCATACAGATGTTCGAAGGCGTGGCGGAAGGTGTCGTGATGGCGGGGCTGAGCACCGACGAGCTCAAGGTGATCCGGGACGGGCTGGCGTCCGGGCGTAAGCCGCGGGTGCAGTTCACCGAGGCTGCGGGGCAGGTGGCGGGGCAGATCGGGCAGGTGGTGGGGCTGGGTGATCCGGCCGAGTCCGACGAGTGGGTGACGGTGCGGTTCGGGCGTGACGAGTTGCCCTTCTCCCCCGGTGATCTGCGGGTGGCGCCGAAGGGTGCGGTGGCGCGTAAGGCTGTTCCGCCGCCGGCGCCCGAGCCGGAACCGGCGCCGGCGGGTCCGGTGTTCGTGCTCGATCAACCCGCGCCGGCGAGGAAGGCCGCGACGCGGTCAGGTTCCTCATCGACGGCCCCTGCGCCTGTTTCCTCCGCTCCCCCGGGCGCGCCGGCTCCGGCGCCTCGGAAACCGGCGGCGCGGGCGGCGAAGCAGAAACCGGCGCCCGCGCTGACGGTCGTCCTGGCCTACGGTGAGGGTGAGTGGACGGTGGCCGCCTCGCAGGGTTCCAAGGCCCTGGCGAAGCCGTACGTGATCCGCCCGGCTGAGGCGTTGCGAATGGTGGCGCTGGTCGACGTGCCGGGTGTGCAGGAGGCCGTCGAGCAGATCATGGCCGCCGAGCGGGCCGAGGCCGAGGAGCAGGCACGCCGGTTACGTGAACAGCTGGCCGAGGTGGAGGCACGTCTGGCGGAGTTGGGCGAGAAGCCGTAGGCACCGCGTGTGAGCCGGGTGGGGGCAGGGTTTCCGGCCGGGGCGTAGATCCGCCCTGGTGCCGCGGTCCTTGGCTCGTGGCGAGCGCGTCCTGGGTGTGCACCCCGGCCGTGCCCGCTGTGGTTGCCTGAGCGGCCGCGAGAGTGGGGCCGCCTGCCTGGCGGTTCACGAGGTGATGCGGTCGTCGGCGGGGCGCCGGGGCCGTACCCGGGACATGTCGTGGATGCGGGTGGTGTCGACGTGGTGCGGGGTCTGCATCTCGCCGGTGCGCAGGGGCATGAGGGTGTCGTGGATGCCGTCCATGATCAGGCGGGTGGCTTGCATGGCTTGGGCGCCGGCGGTGCCGGTGAGGCCGGTCAGGTCGACCGGGGTGCCGAAGCGGACGTGCACGACGGGCCGGCGCAGCATCGCGCGCAGCAGTGACCGGGCGAGGTGTTCGGGGGTGGTGTAGGGCAGCACGGCGTGGGCGCCCCACTGGGCGACGGGCAGCACCGGCGCTGCGGAGGCCGCGGCCATGCGGGCGACGCCGGTTTTGCCGCGTTCCGGCCACATCCACGGGTCGAGGCCGATGCGCCCTTCGGGGTAGACGAGCACCATCGCCCCGTTCTTGAGGGCGTCGACGGCTGCGGGCAGCGCGTCGGCGACCTGGGCGCTGCCGCGGCTGACCCGGATGTGCCCGGCCCGGCGCATGGCGGCGCCGGCGATGGGCGCGTCGAACAGTCCCCCGGTCGCCAGGATTTTGGGGGCGAGGCGCATTTTGTGCAGCGCGGCGGTCATGACGATCGGGTCGAACGGGCTGACGTGGTTGGCCGCCAGGATCAGCGGGCCGTGCCGCAGTTCGGCGGGCACGTTCCCGGTGACGCGCAGCCGGCACAGCGGGAACACCACGATCCGGGCCAGCGCGAGCATGAACCGCCACATCAGCGGTGTCGTCGGTGCGGGTTTTTGCATAAGGCCGCAATGATCGCACGCCCGTGCCGGGGCGTCGGATCACCCGGCCGGCCGGTCTCCCCCGGTCCGGTGGGCCCGCCCGGCACGGCTGAGCACCCACCCGCGGCAGTCACAGCTGCGGGTGGGGCGACGGTGGGGCGGTCAGGCGGCGGTGCGCAGCCCGTGCAGGTCGGTGGCGGCCAGCCGTGAGGCCATGGTGGTGCGGGCAGCGATCTTGGCGGCGTACAGGGCGCGTTTGCGGGCGACGCAGCCGTCCTTGCCGCGGCCGGTGTCCTGCTGGTTCATGTGGGTGTTCAGGCCGTCCTTGAGCAGGGCCAGGGCCTCGGTGCGCAGTTGTGACACCCGTGACTCGCTGACGCCCAGTTCGGCGGCGACCTCGGCCAGGGGCCGCTCGCGCAGGTAGGAGGCTTCGACGACGTGGCGCAGCTTCTCCGGCAGCACGGCGACGGCGTCGGTGAGGTAGCCGATGCGTTCGCGGTGCAGCAGCATCTCCTCGGGGGTGAGGGCGGGGTCGGTGATCATGTCGTCGGCGCCGGTGGTGAAGCCTTGCAGGCTGAGCACGGCGGCGCGTTGCACGTCGTCGTTGGTGTGGGCCAGTTCGCTGACGGCGACGCCGAGCAGCTGGGCCAGTTCGGTGTCGGTGGGGGTGCGGCCGAGCTGGGTGGTCAGTTCCTGGCGGGCCTGTTCGGCGCGGCGGGCGCGGGCGCGTACGGAGCGGCTGGCCCAGTCCAGGCCGCGGAGCTCGTCGAGCAGGGCGCCGCGCACGCGCAGGGCGGCGAATCGGCCGAACGGGACGCCGCGGGCTGGGTCGTAGGCGCGGGCGGCGGTGACCAGGGCGGTGTAGCCGGCGGAGGCGAGGTCGTCGCGGTGGACGTGCGGCGGGACCTTGAACAGCATTTCGCGGACCATGTGACCGACCAGGGCCATGTTGTCGCGGATCAGGGTGTCCTGGTCGCGGGTGACGGTGCTCATCGGTGGTTCCCCCCTTGTCGGTGCTGACAGGGAGAGACTTTTGTGGGCGCCGGGTGCGGGAAACGGTGACGTGGAGTTGCTGATCGGTTGCTCTACGAAAAAGTTCTCAGGTGAGCAGCCAGCCGTTCTCCACGGCGAGGCGGACGGCTTCGGCCCGTGTGCGGGCGCCGGTCTTGCCGATGGCTGCGGACAGGTGGTTACGGACGGTCCCTTCGCTCAGGTGCAGTTCGCGGGCGATGTCGGCGACCGTGCCGCCGTCGCGGGCGGCGCGCAGCACCCCGGTTTCGCGTTCGGTCAGGGGTGAGTCGCCGTGGGCCAGGGATTGTGCGGCCAGGGCAGGGTCGACGACGCGCAGGCCGGCGTGGACCCGCCGGACGGCGTCGGCGAGTTGCCGGGCGGGGGTGTCCTTGACGACGAAACCGCCGGCGCCGGCGGCCATGGCTTGGCGCAGGTAGCCGGCCCGGCCGAAGGTGGTGACCATCAGCACCCGCACGCCGGGCTGGGCGGCCAGCAGGGCGCGGGCGGCGGCGACCCCGTCGAGGCCGGGCATTTCGACGTCGAGCAGGGCGACGTCGGGGTGGGTGGCCCGGGCGGCGGCGACCACTTCGTCGCCGCGGCCGACCTCGGCGACGACGGTGAGGTCGGGTTCCAGGTCGAGCAGGGCGGCCATGGCGCCGCGGACGAGGGCCTGGTCGTCGGCGAGCAACAGTTTGATCATGCGGGCACCTCCACGCGGACCCGGAATCCGGGCTGGTCGTCGTCGCGGGCGCCCGCGGTGAGCCTGCCACCGGCGGTTTCCGCCCGCCTGCGCAGCCCGGCCAGCCCCTGCCCACCGCCGAATCCTGCAGCGCCCGCACCGCCGGCGGCCCCCGCAGCAGCCGCCGCGGAACCCGAACCGGAGGCCCCGGCTCGCGCCAGGCCGATCCCGTCGTCGACGATTTCCACCGCGGCCGGGCTGAGGGTGACAACGACGTGGCGGGCGTGGCTGTGCCGCACGACGTTGGTGACCGCTTCGCGGATGGTCCAGGCGAACAGGTCCCGATTGCGGCTGGGCACGTCGTCGGCGGCGCCGGGCAGGTCGGCCTCCACGTCGGCGGCCGTGAGGGCTTCCCGGGCGGCGGCGATCTCGCCGGGCAGGGAGATCCCCCGTACGCCCAGAGCGGTGGCCCGCACGTCGGCGAGCGCGTCGCGGGCCAGGCCCTCCAGGTCGTTGAGTTCCTGACGGGCCCGGGCGGGGTCGACGTCGAGCAGCCGCTGCGCCAGTTCGGCCTTGACGGTGACCACGGTCAGGGAGTGGCCGAGGATGTCGTGCAGGTCGGCGGCGATGCGGGCCCGTTCGTCCTGCACGGCCCGGTCGGCGAGTTCCTGCTGCGCGGCGGCCAGGCGGGCCTGGCGTTCCACGGCGGCCCGGATCCCGTACGAGGCGAGGGACCCGAGCAGCACGGCGAGGCCGTACCCGGCGTCGTTCCACCCGCCCACGACCCGGGGGGTGATCTCGGCGGCGGCGAACAGGGTCAGCGCGAACGGGGCGCCCTGGGTCACCGGCAGGTTCACCATGGCCAGCGCGGCGATGTAGACCAGGCAGGTCAGGGCGTGGTCACCGGCGCCGGGGACCTGCAGGCCGAACAGGGCCAGCAGCCCGGCGAGGCCGAGCCAGGTCCGCACGGTGTGCCCGGGCGGGCGTACGCCGTGGCGGATGCGCCGGGCCCGGGCCACCTGGTACAGGTAACCGGCGGCGAACACCACCACCGACACCAGCCCGGTGGCCCGCCGCGGCAGGTCGGGCTGGTCCAGCAGGGCGCCGACGGTGCCGCCGAGGTAGAACAGCCACACCGCGGCGAACAGCCACCCGTACCTCGGGGGCGCTGTCGGGGTCACGATGCCGAACTTACGGGTCACACGCGGGCGGTGTCGCGGCGGAACCGCCACATCGCGCCGGCCGCGAACACCGCCGTCCACACGATCACGTTGAGCACGGCCGTCCACAGGTTCCCGTCGTGGGTCAGCGGGTACCGGGCGATCTCCCCCACCCCGTACACGGGGGTGAAGGCGGCGATGGTGGCGAACGTGTGCCCGAGCTGGTCCGGCGGCACGAACAGGCCCCCGGCGAACGACAGGACGGCCAGGACCGGCCCGAGGATCTGCATGACGTTCTCGCTGGGCAGCAGGTAGCCCATGAACAGGCCGAACGCGGCGAACACGAGCGCGCACACCCAGGCCAGCAGGCCGCAGCACACCCACGCGGCCGCGGGCAGCTGCGCCCCGGCGAACGCGCCGACGACGAACGCGACCGCCACCGACACCCCACCGATGATCATGGCGAGGACCAGTTTGACGGTGATGTAGGCGGCCGGGCGCAGCGGGGTCAGCCGCAACTGCCGGCTCCACCCGGCGGCCCGTTCGATCGACACCATCGCGCCGCCGCTGGTGGTGGCCAGCATCGCCCCGTACACGGCCATGCTGACCAGGATGTAGCCGGTGACGTTGCCGGCGCCGGCCCGTTCGGTCCGGTAGTCGCCGCCGGTGCCGAACAGCAGGAAGAACACCGCCGGCATGACGAGCGTGAAGATGACGGTGCGGCGGTTACGGACCATGCGGCGCAGCTCGAGCCCGACCATCGCGGGGGTGAACCCGCCGAACCGGGGCAGGGCGCGGTTGTCCCGGGCCAGGGTCACGGTCATCGGGGGGTCTCCTCGTCGGCGGTCAGGGCCAGGAACGCGTCCTCCAGGTTCCGGCTGGTGATCTCCAGGTCCCGGGCGGTGGTGTGGGTCAGCAGGTGCCGGGCGATCCGGTCGGTGTCGTTGCCGTGCAGGTGGACGGTGTCGCCGCGGACCTCGGCCCGGTCCACCCCGCCGATCGCGGCCAGCTCCTCCTGCCGGGCGCCGGGCAGCGTGGCCCGGACGGTCCGCCCGGCGGCGAGGGCTTTCACCTCGGCCGCGGTGCCGTCGGCGACGATCCGCCCGCGCCGCACGAACACGACCCGGTCGGCGTACGCGTCGGCCTCCTCCAGGTAGTGGGTGGCGAAGATGACCGTGCGGCCACGGGCGGCGTCGTCACGGATCGCCGTCCAGAACTCGTGCCGCCCGGCGACGTCCATGCCGGTGGTGGGTTCGTCGAGGATCAGCAGCTCGGGGTCGGGCAGCAGGGCCATCGCGAACCGCAGCCGCTGCTGCTGCCCGCCGGAACACTTACCGACCAGCCGTTTGGCGACGTCGGTGAGCCCGGCCCGCCGCAGGGCCTCGCCGGCGGCCGTGCGGGGTTTGCCGAACAGCACCGCGGTCAGCCGGACCGTCTCGGCGACCGTGTAGTCCTTGAGCAGCCCGCCGCTCTGCATGACGGCCGAGACCAGCCCCAGCCCGACCGCTTCGGCGGGGGGCCGCCCGTACACGGCGACCGTGCCCCGGTCGGGCCGGGCCAGGCCGAGCAGCATGTCGACGGTGGTGGTTTTGCCGGCGCCGTTCGGGCCGAGCAGGGCGACCACCTCGCCGGGGCGGATCCGCAGCGAGATGCCGTCGACGGCGGTCACCGCGCCGAAGCGCTTGACCACACCGTCCAGGTCGACCGCGGCCGTACCGGTGTCCGGCGCGGCGGCGGCCTCGGGTGCAGTGGTGAGGGTCATGCGTTCATCGTGGGCCGGGCCGGGACCGGGTTCTGCTGCCGCCCGTCACGATCCGGCCGTGACATTCGTCAGGGCCGCACCCTGGCGCCGCCCGGCCCGCTCCCCCACAATGCGTCGATGGACGAGCCCACCCACAGCGCGCTGATCGTCACGGTCGCCGAGGCCGAACCGTACGTGGCCGCCTGCCGTGAGCGTTACGACCGGGCCGCGTCGTGGGGGGTGCCCGCGCACATCACCGTGCTGTACCCGTTCCTGGCCCCGGCGGTCATCGACGAACCGGTGCTGGGCGGGTTGCGCCAGGCCGCGGCGAGCGTGCCCGCGTTCTTCTGCACGCTGGCCGAGGTGTGCTGGTTCGCCGACCGGGTGGTGTGGCTGGCCCCGCGCCCGGCCCAGCCGTTCCTGGCGCTGACCGCCGCGGTGACCGCCCGGTTCCCGGCCGCGCAGCCCTACCAGGGCCAGTTCGACGAGGTGGTGCCGCACCTGACGCTGGGCCACGACCACCCGGCCGGGGAACTGGCCGCGGCCGCGCGGGCCGTCGGTGAGCACCTGCCGATCCATGCCCGGGTCACCGCGATGCGGCTGGTCACCGGGGTGCCCGAGCAGGGCTTGTCCTGGTCGGTCCGGGAGGAGTTCGCGCTGGGCTGACCGGTGTCAGCGCGTCTCGAGACGCCCCAGGGCGGGGTCCACGGCCGGCCACGCCCCGCCGCGCAGGAAGGCGGTGCTGACCTGCTGGACGACGGCGACCAGGGCCGGGTTCTCGTCGGTGGTCTCGGTGACGCCGTACCCGGTGATGCCGCCCAGCGAGTGCTCGGCGCCGTGCAACGTCAGCAACGCCTTCGCGCCCGGGCTGTCGTGGTAGACGTCGGTGAACCAGTCGGGCCCGCGGGTCGCGGTCAGCGCCGACTGGTCCTTGTCCCCGGCCACCACCAGCGCCGGGATGTCCAGGGTGCTGAAGTCGGGGCTCATGAACGGGAAGTGGCCGGCCGCGAACTCCGTCAGGTCGGCCCCGCCCCGGCCGGTCGCGGCGAGCAGCACCCCGGCGGTGACCCGCGGGTCGCGGTAGTTGTCGTCGAACCCGGCCGCCCGCGCCCCCAGCAGCATGCCGGCGGTCTGCGCGCCCCACGAGTGCCCGGCCACGGCGACCCGGGACTCGTCGAGCGTGCCGGGGATGACCGCGTCGAGCGCGCCGAACGAGTCGAGCACCCGGATGACGTCGCGGACCCGCAGGCGCCAGATCTGAGGCGTACGGGGGTCGGACGGGGGCAGGCCGATGCTGCGGGAGTCCAGGTGGGTGGGCTGCACGACGGCGAATCCGTGCGTGGCCCAGAAGTCCGTGAGGGGCGCGTAGCCGTCGAGGGACTGGCCGTACCCGTGCGAGAAAACGATCACCGGGTGCTCGCCGGGGGCGGTCGGCGCGGTGACGCGGACCTGCAGCCCTTCGAGGTCGACCGGCTTGACGGACAGGATCTGGTGCATGACATGCCTCCACGAAACAAAGCGGAACGACGTTCCGGAACCAAAGATACGGAGCGCTGTTCCGTTTGACAACCCTGGCATGCTGGAGCCGTGGAAAGGTCCAAGCGATCCGACGCCCGGCGCAACGAGGAAACCCTGCTCGACGCCGCCGCCGCCGTGTTCGTCACCGCCGGCGTCGAAGCCCCCGTCCGCGACATCGCCGCCAAAGCCGGCGTCGGCATGGGCACCATCTACCGGCACTTCCCCACCCGCGCCGACCTGATCATCGCCGTCTACCGGCACCAGGTGCAGGCCTGCGCCGAAGCCGGCCCCGCCCTGCTGGCAAGCTGCGGCACCCCGTACGAGGCCCTGGCCCGCTGGATCGGCCAGTTCGTCGACTTCCTCGTCACCAAACACGGCCTCGCCGCCGTCCTGCGCTCCGACCAGGCCGGCTTCGAAACCCTGCACACCTGGTTCCTCGACCGGCTCCTGCCCGTCTGCGACCAGCTGCTGCACGCCGCCGCCGACGCCGGCCAGATCCGCGCCGACGTCGAAGCCCTCACCCTCATGCGCGGCGTCGGCAACCTGTGCATCGGCGCCGAGAACGACAACCGCTACCACGCCCGCCAGATGGTCGAAGTCCTCATCGCCGGCCTGCGCGTCACCGCCTGACACCCCGCAGCAGCGCCTCCACCGCCGGCGTCGGGCCCGCCGGGCAACCCCGCGCTCACTTCGGCTCGATCACACCGAAGGCCAGCAACCCCATCAGCAGCACACCCAGCGCCACCCGGTAATAGATGAAAATGCTGTACGAGTGCCGCGACACGAACCGCAGCAACCAGTTCACGCTGAAATAGGCCACCACGAAACTGACCGCCGTCGCGATCAGCGTGTTCGTCCAGCCCACCCCGTCGGCGATGTTGCCCGCCTCCTGATAACCCTGCAACAACGACGCCCCCAGCAACGCCGGGATCGACAGGAAGAACGACAACTTCGTCACCGTCACCCGGTCGAAGTCACGCAGCAGACCCGCCGACATCGTCGCCCCCGACCGCGACACACCCGGGATCAGCGCCAGGCACTGCACCGTCCCGATGATCAGCGAATCCTTCCACGTCACGTCGTCCTCGTGCCGGACCTGCGTCGCCGCGTGATCCGCGAACGCCATCACCCCCGACCACAGGATCAACGCCCCCGCCACGAACCACAGGCTCCGCAGCGTCGTCTCCACCTGATCCTTGAACAGCAACGCCACGATCACGATCGGGATCGCGCCGAGCAGCACCGCCCACCCGAACCGGAAATCCGGGTTGTCCCGCCTGTCCTTGCTGAACAACCCGGCCAGGAACGCCGGCACCACCCGTACGATGTCCTTACGCAGGAAAATGATCGTCGCCAGCACCGCCCCCGACTGGATGATCACCGTGAACGCGGTGATCGCCGGATCGTCGATGCGATACCCCAGCAGCTTCTCCAGGATGGTCAGGTGGCCGGTGCTCGACACGGGCAGGAACTCGGTGAAGCCCTCAACCGCGCCCAGCAGCACCGCTTCGAAGATGTTCAAACCCGACCGCCTCTTTGATCCGCTTTTTACCGCGGACGAGCATAGGGGGCGCGGTCACCGCCCGGCGCGGCGGGCACGCGCAGCCGCCAGGGTGTAGGCCGGATCACGATCCAGGTTGTGCCGGTCCCGGTCGTACCGCCGCGTCGTCCGCGGATCCGCATGCCCCATCGCGTCCTGCACATCTTCCAGCGGCACCCCCTCCGCCCGCGCCGCCGTCGCGAACGCATGCCGCAACGAGTGCGGCGACAACCGGTCCGCCCCCGCGATCCCCGCCTCCCCGGCCAACCGGCGGATCAACCGGAAAATCGCATGCCGGTCCAGCCGCGCCCCCGTCGACGTCCGGAACAACGGCCCCTCATCACCACCACGAACCGCCAGATAGGCGTCCAGGGCATCCGCGGCGGCCGGGGTCAGCGCACGGCGGCGCGCCTTGTTGCCCTTGCCCACGAACCGGACCGTACGGTGCCCCCGCTCCCACCCCACATCGTCGAGGTTCAAACTCACCAGCTCACCGACACGCAACCCCAGATCCGCCAGCACCGTCATCACCGCGTGATGCCGCGTGCCCGCCTCCGCGGCCCTGTCCAGCAGCGCGTCGACCTCCTCCGGGGTCAGGCCGACAGTGGCCGAATGATCCCGGGACACGTTCGGCCGGTCCGCCCCCGCCACCGGATTCGTCTCCCGCGCCTGAATCTTCACGAGAAAGTCGTACCAGCTCGACAAACCGGA
This sequence comes from Paractinoplanes brasiliensis, assembly GCF_004362215.1. Classification (NCBI taxonomy): domain Bacteria; kingdom Bacillati; phylum Actinomycetota; class Actinomycetes; order Micromonosporales; family Micromonosporaceae; genus Paractinoplanes; species Paractinoplanes brasiliensis. The sequence continues at coordinate 1,086,827 of NZ_SNWR01000002.1, forward strand.
CAACTTGCGGGCGACGGTGGAAGCGGCCAGCTTCTGATCCTCCAAACCCCGCGCGTACGCGTTCACATCCAGAAAAGACACCCGCAACGGATCCCGGCCGAAATCAGCGCACCACCGCAACCACCCCTGAACATCACGCCGGTACGCCGCCCGGGTGTGCTCCGACAACCGCCGGTTCGCCAGCCACACCTCCGTGACCTGCTCGGCCGCCCCGAACCCGGCCAGCTCCCCGCCACCCTGCCTCGGCACCAGCTGCATGACACCATCGTGTCAGCTCTCGATCACCACACCATCCCCGACATGCCAGCGACGGCCGAACCCCACCGCCTCCGCGAAGAACCGGTCGTGCGACACCACCACCAACGTCCCCCGATACCGCCGCAACGCCTCCTCCACCACCTCCAAAGCATCCAGATCCAAAAAGTTCGTCGGCTCGTCCAGCAGCAACACCCGCTCCGGCGAATTCACCAGCACCGCCAGCAGAAGCCGCCGCAACTCCCCCGCCGACAAACTCCGCAACGACACACCCCACTGATCCGGCCCGAACTGATGCCCCCGCAACAACCGCTCCGCATCATCGACATACACCGGCACCCGCGACCGGAAGAACTCCATCACCGGCTGATCGGTCCGCAACCCGTCCATGGTCTGCGGCAACACCGCCGTGTCACCGGTCGCGGCAAGGGCGTTCAGCAACGACGTCTTCCCCGACCCGTTACGACCGGTCACCAGAACCCGGTCACCACGGCCCACCCGCACCTCCACATGCTCGAGCAACACCCGCGGCCCCGCCGACACGGTGAGGTCCCGCGCCTTCAGCACCACCTCACCCGGATCCGCCTCATCCGCCGGGAAAGCCAACGTCAACGGCGGACGCGAACGCGGCCGGGCAAGCCACTGCACCGACTCCATCTGCCGGCGCAACCGCCGCTCCCGCACCTTCGCCTTACGCGCCACCAACCGCGCCACCCGACGCAGATGCGGACCCGCCACCCCCAGCCCCGACGTGTTCTCCACCCCCAGCGAGAACTGCTTCGTCCGCTCGATGTCGGCCTCCCACCGCCGGCGATCCTTCTCCTGCGCCTCGAACGCCAGCAACAACCGCTCCCACCGCCGCTGCCGCTCCACCCGGTACGCCGAAAAACCACCACCCGGATAGTCCTGCACCTCGGTGTCGACACCGTCGAGCTCCAGCACCCGCGACACCACCGCGTCCAAAAACGCCCGATCGTGGCTGACCGTCAGAACCGCACCCCCGTACGCGGCCAGCCAGCCCTGCAACCACGCCACACCCTCGGCATCCAGGTGATTGGTCGGCTCGTCCAGCAACAACACATCCGGGGAGTCCAGCAACGCCCGCGCCAGCAACAACCGGGCCTGCTCCCCGCCACTGACCCGGCCCAGCGCCAAACCCTCGGGCAGGTGATCGATGTCGAGCCGCTGCCGGACCTCGGTCAGCCGGTTCCCGGCGTTCCAGCCCTCCAGAGCCGTCCACCGCTCCTGCACCGCCGCGAACCGGTCCAGAACATCCTCACCGGCCTCCAGCCGCCCCTCCAGCAGCCGCAACTCGGCCGTCACCGCGGCCAGCTCCCCCAAACCCCCGGCCAGGAAAGCCCCGACAGTGCCCTCAGGATCCGGCATCTGCTGCGCCACGTAACCGACCCGGATGCCCGGCCCGGACGACACCACACCGGTGTCCGGCCTCAGCTCACCCGCCAGCACCCGCAACAGCGTCGACTTGCCGGCCCCGTTCGGACCGACCACCCCGACCCGATCACCGGCGTTGAGGACCAGGTCGAACCCGGTGAACAACGGCTCACCGCCGACCGAACGGCTCAGGTTCACACACTTCAACAAGGGACCACACTCCCAGGGGCGTCACACCGACAGGGGCAGCACCCGCCAGACGGGCGCTCACACTCATCGGGTCGCTCTCACATGGAGAAAGGCACTCCTCGCCTCCGGCAACAGGTCCGGGTCCCACCCTGCCGCGCCCCCGCCCGCCCCGCAACAGATTTTGCCCCTGGCAGGGCGTCCTAGGATGGTGGTGGGGTTACTGCGTTCTCGCTCACCCCCGAGCCGCCCCGGCTCGATCTTGTGGACGCGGTGCGGACAATGAGCCTTGTGCCGCGACCACCCGCCAGCGCCCCCACCGCCGGTCCCGATCGGACCCGGGCGGAACTGTCCACCCTGCGCCCCGACCTGGTCGCCGCCTACGACACCGAACTACCCGGCGCGCAAGCCGCCGTCCTGTCCCGCCTCCTCGGCGCCCTCACCAGGGAAAACCTGCCCGGGAACACCCAGGACCTGCGCTACCCGGCCGACGCGGCCCAGCCCTTCGCGCAAGCACACCCCGGCCTGACCGTCACCGCCGGCACGACAACCATCACCGACCCGGGTGAACTCGTCCGGCTGCTGTGGGGTGACATCCCCTTCGCCGCCGAGATCGACAACAGCGTCGCCAACCTCGCCCTCGCCCGCGCCGACCGGCCCCCACCCGGCCTGCCCCAGCCCGGCGACCCCGACGCCCTCGGCCGCATCGAACAACAAGTCACCGACGGCCACCCCCTGCACCCCTGCTGCCGCACCCGCGGCGGCATGACCGTCGCCGACGTCCTCGCGTACGCCCCCGAACACTCCCCCGTCATCCGCCTGCACCGCCTGCGCGTACCCCCCGACCGCTGGTACGGCACCGCCCCGCCCCTGCTCTACGCCCACCCCTGGCAAGCCGAACGCCTCACCGACCAGCACCCCTGGCTCACCCCCGACGGGCACACCGACCCCGTACGCCCCCTCATGTCGCTGCGCACCGTCGCCCCCGTCAACGGCGGACCCCACATCAAAACCGCCGTCGACGTCCACATGACCAGCGCCGTCCGCACCGTCTCACCCGCCGCCGTCCACAACGGCCCCCTGCTGTCCCAGCTGCTGCGCCGCCTCACCGCCGGCGAACCCGTCGACATCCTCACCGAAACCGCCGCCGGCGCCGTCATCACCGACGGGCAACCCCAACGCCACCTCGCCCACATCATCCGCGAAGCCCCCCAACTGCACCCCGGCGAACTCGCCGTCCCCCTCGCCGCCATCGACACCCTCGGCATCGACGACCCGTACGCCTGGACAACCACCCTCGCCGAAATCCTGTTCGCCCCCATCACCCGCGTCCTCGCCCGCGGCGTCGCCCTCGAAGCCCACGGCCAGAACACCCTCGTCGTCATCCACCACGGCCGGCCCCGCCGCATCCTCTACCGCGACCTCGGCGGCGTCCGCGTCCACAGCCGCCGCCTGCGCCACGCCGGGATCGAAGCACCCACCCTGCACGGCGACCTGCCCACCGACGACCCCGCCGAACTGCGCACCAAACTCGCCGCCGCCGCGTTCGCCACCGTCGCCGCCCAACTCGTCGCCACCCTCACCCGCACCCACGGCGCCGACCCCGACCGGCTCTGGGCCATCATCGCCCGCGCCGTGCGCGCCACCGGAACCGAAGACGCGCCCGCCCTGCTCAAAGAACCCCTGCCGGTCAAAGCCACCACCGCCATGCGCCTGGCCACCGACCCCCTCACCGACCAATGGGCCCTGATCGACAACCCGATGACGGGACACGCATGAACAAAACCCTGCGCCCCGAACGGATCGCGCACACCGAGGCCGCCCTCGCCGTCCACGCCCCCGACCTCGTCCCCGGCTTCCTCGCCGCCCTGCCCGAAGCAGCCGGCACCGTCGGACGGCGACTGCGCGGCGCCCTCACCCGCGAAGGCATCAAAAACACCGGCCCCGGCGAACCCCACGGCTTCGGACGCGTCGAATACCCCACCGCCGGCGTCGCCGACCCCATCGACCTGCTCGACGGCCTCGACGCCCCCGGATTCGCCACCGAGATCCGCAACGCCGTCACGAACCTCGCCATCGCCCTCGCCCGGCCCGCACCCCCCGCCGGCGACACCGCCGACGAACAGATCATCGCCCTGGAACGCCTCGCCGTCGCCGGGCACAACCTGCACCCCTGCGGCCGCACCCGCCTCGGCTGGGACACCGGCGACGTCCTCGCCCACGACCTCGAAACACCCGCCACCCGCATCGGCTACGTCGCCGTCCGCACCGGCCTGCACCTCGGCGACCACCTCAACCCCGAGATCAAAAAACCCTCCGGGTACACCGTCCAACCCGTCCACGCCTGGCAACGCGACAACGTCCTGCCCGAACGCTACGCCGACCAGCTCCGCAGCAAAGACCTGATCATCCTCGACGACGAGCACGTCGCCGTGCCCACCGCCGCCCTGCGCACCCTGCTGCTGCCCACACCGGCGACTACCTCAAAGTGTCCCTGGACATCCAGGTCACCTCCACCCGCCGCAGCATCAGCACCGCCAGCACCCGCAACGGCCCCGCCCTGTCCCGCCTGCTGCACCAGCTCACCGACGACCGGCTGCTGCTCATGGCCGAAACCGCCGGCGCCGCCGTCCCCCTCGGAACCGGACGCGACCTGTCCGCCATCCGCCGCGAAGGACTCGGTCACCGCCTGCACCCCGGCGAACGAGTCATCCCCGGCGGCGCCCTGCCCCACCTGCTCCACGAACTGGTCACCGGCGACCCCCGCGACTGGCTCCACGCGTACGGGCAAATGGTCATCCCCCCACTGATGAAACTCACCGCCCAAGGCATCGCGCTCGAAGCCCACCTGCAGAACTGCCTGCCCACCTTCATCGACGGCCGGCCCCACCGCCTCGCCCTGCGCGACTTCGCCGGCCTGCGCCTGCACCCACCCCGCCTCGCCGCCGCCGGCCACACCATCAACCTGTGGCCCGGCTCCGTCGTCGCCACCACCGACCTCGACACCTTCCGCGCCAAAATCGGCTACACCCTCTTCCAGGCCCACCTCGGCGAACTCGTCCTGCACCTGCCGCTGGACGAAACCGACGCCTGGCGCATCATCCGCGGCATCGTCGACGAACACGTCACCGGCGACGACCACACCGCCTTCACCGCACCGGCAGTCCCCCACAAAGCCCTCGTCCGCATGCGCCTGGCCGGCGACGGCGACATCTACGTCCCCGTACGGAACCCCCTGCATGCGCCCGCCTGACCACATCACCCGCGCCCTGCGCACCCTCCAGCGGCCCGTCTGCGCATACGTCTACGACACCGCCGCCCTCCGCGAACGGGCCACCATGGTCCGGCAGCACCTGCCATCGGCGGCCTCCCTGCTGTACGCCGTGAAAGCCAACGGACACCCCGCGGTCCTCGGCACCCTCGCCGGCATGTGCGACGGCCTCGAAGTGGCCTCCGGCGGCGAACTCGACCTGGCCCGCACGGCCGGCGCCCGCCGCATCGTGTTCGGCGGCCCCGCCAAAACCGACGCCGAACTCACCGCCGCCCTCGACGCCGGCGCCCAGATCAACGCCGAAAGCCTCCACGAACTACGCCGCATCGCCACCCTGCGGCCCGGCGCCGAAGTGGTGCTGCGCGTCAACCGGGCCGGCACCGCGCTCACCGGCAGCCACACCATGACCGGAACACCCACCCCGTTCGGCGTCGACGAACAACATCTCGCCGAGGCCCTCGCCGTTCCCGGCGTACGGATAATCGGGTTCCACCTGCACGCCGTGTCGAACAACCTCGACGGCGCCGCGCACGCCGGCTTCGTCCGAGCGTCGCTGCGCTGGGCCCTCGGCACCGGCGCCAACCCCCGCATCGTCAACGTCGGCGGCGGCTTCGGCATCGACCACACCACCGACCAGAAAATGGACCTCACACCCCTGCGCGACATCGAAGTGCCCCCCGGCGTCGACCTGATCTTCGAACCCGGACGCTTCCTCGCCGCCGACGCCGGCTGGTACGCCACCGAAGTCCTCGACGTCAAAACCACCCACGGCCGCACGTTCGCCGTCCTGCGCGGCGGCACCCACCACTTCCGCCTCCCCGCCGCCTGGGGCTACTCCCACCCGTTCACCGTCGTCCCCGTCGACGACTGGCCCCACCCGTACCCACGCCCCGCGGCGACCGACACCACCGTCGACGCCGTCGGCGAACTCTGCACCCCCCGCGACGTCCTCACCCGCGCCCAGCACGTCACCCGCGTCCGCGCCGGCGACCTGCTCGTCTTCGCCCGCACCGGCGCCTACGGCTGGGACATCTCCCACCACCAGTTCCTGCGCCACCCACCACCGGAATTCGTGATCGTATGAACACATGACCCCGGACGAGCTGATGCAGGCCGCCCTCGAAACAGCCGAACAAGGCATGACCAACGGCGAACTCCCCATCGGCGCCGCCGTCGAACTCGACGGCGACATCATCGCCCGCGCCTGGACCCGCGACAACAGCCTCAACCGCCGGCTCGTCCACGCCGACCTGCTCGCCATGACCGCCGCCGACGAAACCCTCGGCTGGAAACCCCGCCCAGCACCCCTGCGCCTCGCCGTCACCCTCGAACCCTGCCTCATGTGCATGGGCGCCGCCATGGCCCTCAAAGTCACCGACGTCTACTACGCCCTCGAATCCCCCGCCGACGGCGGCGCCCGCGTCGCCGCCACCTGGCCGTACGACCCCGCCCTGCCCTGGTACCGCCCACCCGCCATCACCGCCGGCCTGCGCCGCGCCGAAGCCCAGGACAAATTCCGCCGCTACGCCGAAGCGGGCCCCGACAACGCCTTCCGCCGCTGGTCCCGCCACCTCGCCACAACCGGCCGGACGGAACACACCCCATGAGACTCCGCCACGCCGTACGCGCGATCATCCTCGACGAGCACGACCGGATCCTGCTCGCCCGCCACCAGAACCCCCGCCGCCACACCCCCGCCGTGTGGGCAGCCCCCGGAGGCCGCATCGAGCCCGGCGAAACCCGCCTGCAGGCACTGCGCCGCGAACTCCGCGAAGAAGTCGGCCTGGAACTGACCACCACCCCACCCCACGTGTGGCACCGCGACGTGCCCGCCCCCGACTACCTGCCCGGCTACGACCGCGCCATCAGCGACTACTACCTGGTCCGCACGGCCGCGTTCACCCCGCGCGGCAGCCTCACCGACACCGAACTGGCCGCCGAACACATCCAGGACATCCGCTGGTGGTCCCTGCCCGACATCAAAGCCCACCCGGGCCCCGACCAGTTCGGCCCGTACGACCTGGCCACCGCCCTGACCACCCTGATCACCCACGGCCCCCCACCCCGGCCCATCACGGTGTCCTGACAGGCCCCGCCCGCGCCCCGGCGCTCCGCCGCGTTCACCCACGGGCAGCGTGGGAGGAACCGCCTCCGCACGTCTCCACCGACCAGCTCGCGGCCGCCCCCATACCCCAGCCCCGCAGCGACGACGGCGGCGGCCCGTCCGACTGGTGGCATCGGATCAGCGTGGCAGCGCCGCTCTGCCCGCAACCGGTGCCGGACCAGCCGGATCGCGGCAGGTGAGAGCGGCACCCAGCAGCGGGCCGGACGCCGACACCCACACCGCGATCATGCGGGCCCGCACCGCTGGTTCGGTGAAGGTGACCGCGAGGATGGCCGCCGAGCCCGCCGGTCCGGCACCTGCCCGCAGCTGCCGGCGGTCGCGACCACCAGGTCGCCGACGACCAGGGCCGCCACCGGGTCCGGCCCAGCCGGACCCGGAGATCGCTGAGATCCACCGCCGGCACCCGCACCCGGTACGGCCCGAGCGCTCTCATCCGTCCACCACCGGTGACCACCCACCCGGTCTCCCCCGTCGCTGTGCCGCCCAGGCGCACGAACACACTGCCCGGCGCCGCGCCGGTGCGGCACGCCGGGCATCACATGTACTCGGTCGCCCGGCCCGGCCGCCGGGCGCGCCGAACCCTCGGACACGACCCTGAATTCTTGCGCCATGCCCCGACCATCCCGCCATGGCAGGCAGCAGGGCCTGATCCCCCAGCGTGCCCTCCCGGACGACACGCAGCGGTGCAGGCCGGACCGCCCACGGTGGACGGGCCGGCCCGCACGGTGCGGACTTCGCCGTACGGTCAGAAGCTGACCGGTATGCCCGCTATCCGCGCGCCCGGCTCCTGCGCCCGGTGCGCGAACCCGCCGCTCGGCGCGTTCACGACCCGGAACTGCGCCTCCCCGGACGAGTACGCCACCGGGATGGTCGACCACCACGACATGTCCGGGCCCGGCAGCAACGCGATGTCGGCACGCCGGTCGGCGTTGAAGTCACCGACCGCGACCTGCCCGCCGGGCACCTGCGCCCACTCCGACGAGAACACGCCCACGGAGTTGTTCACCACGCGGAAACGGCCGTCACCGTACGACAACGCCACCGGGATCGTGGACCACCACGACATGTTCTGACCCGGCAGCAAGGCGATGTCGGTGTGCTGGTCGCCGTTGAAGTCACCGGTGACGGCCCGCCCGCCGGGCACCTGCGCCCACTCCGACGAGAACACGCCCACCCCGTCGGTGTTCGTGACCCGGAACGTGCCGTCGCCGTTGGAGAACGCCACGGGCTGCGTGAACCACCACGGCGTGTCCGGGCCGGGCACCAGCGCCAGGTCGGTGCGGTGGTCGCCGTCGTAGTCGCCCGGCAGGACCCGCGCACCGGGAGCTCTGGCCCAGCCGGCGAAATCGTCCCGCGGCCTGTTGGTGACCCGGAACGACCCGTCACCGTTGCCGAACGCCACCGGCAGGGTGGTCCAGTCGGTCGTGCCGGCGCCGGGCACGAGGCTCAGGTCGGCGAAACCGTCCGCGTTGAAGTCGCCGCCGATCACCCGCACGCCGGGCGCCCGCGCCCACCCGGCGAAATCGCCGACGTCGATGTTCGTGACCCGGAACGCGCCCTCGCCCGCGGCGAACGCCACCGGGACGGTGTGCCAGCCGGCGCCGCCGAGCAGGGCGATGTCACCGCGCCCGTCGCGGTTGAAGTCGCCGGTGACGGTCTGCACACCGCTCGCCTGCGCCCAGCCGGCGAAGTCCGGCGATTCGGCGAGGAACACGCGGAACGTGCCGTTGCCGTTGGAGTACGACACCGGGATGTTCGGCCAGCCGGCGCCGCCGAGCAGCGCGGTGTCGGCGCGGCGGTCACCGTTGAAGTCGGCACTGACGTGGCGCACTCCCGGCAGCTGCGCAAAGGAGGCATAGCTGGACGGGGTGTTGGTGTGCACGAACGTCTCGCCGGGCTGGGTGAGCGCCACCGGCATGTTCGTCCAGCCGGCGCCGCCGAGCAGCTGAAGGTCGGCGCGCCCGTCGGTGCCCACATCGGCGACGGCGATCGGTGCGCTGGTCAGCGGCGCCGCCTGTGCCGGCCCGGTGCCGGCGAGTGCCGGCGTCAGGGCCAGCACCACGGCGAGGAGCACCCGCGGCATGCGGTTTCTTGTTCTCATCGGATCGTGTTCCCCCTCTGCGTCAACGGCCCGACACCCCCGGGGCCGGGTCCGCGCAGATACTGGCAACCAGCGCTGAAAGCGGCCTGACGCGGCGCTGAAACCGCTGCCACGACGCCCGAGACCGGACCGGGAAGGAACAGAGTGCGTTTGCAGATTCGCGTGCTGGGACCGATCGACGTGCTGGCCGACGGTGTGCCCCGTACGGTGCCGGGGCTGCGGCGCAAAGCCGTCCTGGCCGTCCTTGCGCTGCACGACGGCGAGGCCGTCAGCACCGACCGGCTGGTCGACGCAGTCTGGGCGGGTGACCCGCCGCCGACTGCCGGCAACGCCGTGCAGAGTCACGTGTCCTATCTGCGCCGCGCGCTCGGGCGCGAGGCCATCGCGTCGCGCGGTGGCGGCTACGCGCTGGATCTCGGGCCCGACGGAGTGGACCTCACGGTGGCCGAGCGCCTGATCGCGTGCGCCCGTCACGATGAGGCGGCGGTTCACCTGCGCGCGGCCCGGGCCCTGTGGCGGGGGCGTTCGCTGGCGGACGTGGCGGCGGTGCCGTGGCTGGCCGGCCAGGCCGACCGGCTGGAGCGGCTGCGCCTCGCCGTGGAGCGAGACCTGGCCGGCGCCCGGCTGGCGCAGGGCGAGCACGCGGCGCTCGTGCCGCATCTGGAAACGCTGGCCGGCGAGCACCCGCTCGACGAGGGCCTGCACGGGCAACTCATGCTGGCCCTGTACCGCAGCGGCCGGCAGAGCGAGGCGCTGGCGGTCTACCACCGGCTCCGGCACACGCTCGACGAGGAGCTGGGCGTGCCGCCCGGCCCGGCGGCCCGCACGCTGTTCGACCAGATCCTGAGCCACGACGCCGGGCTCGGCCCGCAACTCGCGGCGGTCCCGGCCCCGGCGGCGCACCGCCGCTTCCGGCCGAGACAGCTTCCCGCCGCACTCACCGGGTTCGTCGGCCGCGCCGCCGAACTGTCCGCGCTGGACGGCCTGCTGGACACCGGCACGCCGTCCGCGGTGGTCATCTCGGCGTTGTCCGGCACGGCAGGCGTGGGCAAGACGACGCTCGCCGTGCACTGGGCCCACCGGATCGCCGGCCGCTTCCCGGACGGGCAGCTCTTCGTCAACCTGCGCGGCTACCACCCGTCCCGCAACGCCCTGGACCCGGCGGAGGCGGTGCGCGGATTCCTCGACGCGTTCGCGGTGCCGCCGGAACGCGTGCCCGCCGGACTCGAGGCGCAGGCCGCCCTGTACCGCAGCATCCTCAGCGGCCGGAGGGTGCTCGTGGTGCTGGACAACGCTCGCGACCCCGCGCAGGTGCGGCCGTTGCTGCCCGGCTCGCCGTCGTGCCTGGCGGTGGTGACCAGCCGAGACGCCCTGACCGGGCTGGTGGCGACCGAGGGCGCGGCGCCGCTGTCGCTGGACCTGTTACGCCCGGACGAGGCGCGTGCGCTGCTCGCCGCCCGGCTCGGCACCGAGCGGATCGGGCAGGAGCCGGCAGCCGTGGACGACATCGTCGCGGCGTGCGCACGGCTGCCCCTGGCACTGTCGATCGTGGCTGCCCGCGCCGCCGTCCGCCGGGACACGTCGCTGGCCCGGCTCGCCGCCGAGGTGCGCGACGCCGCCGATCCGCTGGACGCGTTCGACGCCGGGGACGCGGCGGTCAACGCGCGGGCCGTCTTCTCCTGGTCGTACCGCGCGCTGAGCGACGACGCGGCGACGGTGTTCCGCCGGTTCGGGCTGCATCCGGGGCAGGAGGCGGGGATCGAAGCGGTCGCCGCGCTCGCCGGCGCCCCGGTGCCGCGGGCGCGCCGGCTCGTCGCCGAGTTGCTGGGAGCCCATCTGATCACCGAGCCGGCGCCCGGCCGGTTCGCGCTCCACGACCTTCTCCGCGCGTATGCGGGGGAACTCGCCCGCGCCACGGACAGCGCCGGCGCGAGGCGCTCGGCGCTCGGCCGCCTCCTGGACCACTACCTGCACACCGCCCTGGCGGCCGACCGGCTCCTCGACCCCAGCCGGGTGCTGCCCGGGCCGCCTGCTCCGCCCGGCGCCGTCGTGACGGCCGTCGCCGACCGGCGTGCCGCGATGGAGTGGTTCACGCGTGAGCACCCCGTGCTGCTGACGGTGCTGCGCGCCGCGTCGGCACACGGCTTCGACACCCACGTGACGCGCCTCGCGGCGGCGCTGACGACGTTCCACAACCGGAGGGAACTGCTCGACGACTGGGTGAGCACCCACGTGACCGCGCAACGGTCGGCGGAACGCCTCGGCGGCCGCACCGCCCGCGCGGACGTCCACCGCGACCTCGGCCGCGCCTACGCCGCCCTGGGCCGCCACGACGACGCGGACGTCCACCTGCGACGGTCACTGGACCTGTACGGCCGGAATACCGACGGCTACGCCCTGCTCTATCTGTCCTGGTCGTACGCGACGCGCACCCGGGTGCCCGAGGCCGTCCGCTACGCGAAGCGCGCCCTGCGGGCGTTCCGCCGGGATCGGCACCCCGCCGGCGAGGGCCGTGCCCGCAACACCCTCGGATGGCAGTATGCGCTTCTGGGACACCACCGCCGCACCCTCGTGCTGTGCGCGCGGGCACTCCCGCAGCTGCGGGAGTCCGGCGACCGCGAGGGTGAGGCGCACACCTGGGACACCCTCGGCGTGGCGCACCACCACCTGGGTGACCACCCGGCGGCGGTGGAATGCCTCGGCCGCGCCGAGCAGCTGTTCCACGAGCTGGGCGACCGGTACCACGAGGCCGACATCGCGGTCCATCTCGGCGACGCGCACCAGGCGGCCGGCGAGCCCAGCGCGGCGCGACGCTCCTGGCGGCACGCGCTGGCCCTGCTGGACGAACTGGAGCACCCCGGCGCCGAGGAGGTGCGCGGGCGCCTCACGGCATCGCGGTGAACATTCGGATCATCCGAGCCTGCGAGCGTCGAGGGCCTTATTCGGTGGTTGAGAGCGGCCCGAAGGGTCGCGATTCGTCTGTGTTGTTGATCTCGACGTGTAGCCCGTCCTAGGAAGCTAGGTTGGGACTGTGAAGACGCCGATGCGTGCTGAGACTGCTTCCGGCAACCTGCCGGCGCCGGCAGTACGCTGGGCGATGTGTATGAGGTCGGGCAGCCACAGCCCGGAGCGTCCGCAGCACCAGGCCACCACTCGCGAACAGCAGCGAAGCCGCACAGCGGCCGTTTGCGAGTGGCCGAGGCGCTGAGGCCGCCCAGCCGGGGCCTTCCAGAACGCCGCTGTGGCGCGCGCCGGCCCGGGCTGGGGCAGTCCGAGCCGGGGCCGGGTCAGCCGCGGGGCAGGCGGCGGACCTCACGCAACGCCTGACGGCGGACCTCACCGGTCAGGGTGTCGATGTAGAGGGTGCCGTTGAGATGGTCGGTCTCGTGTTGCAGGGCGCGGGCCAGGAACCCCGCGCCCTTGATGACCAGCGGCTCACCGTGGCGGTCGAACCCGGTGGCGGTGACCGACATGGCGCGGCGGGTCGGGAAGTACAGGCCGGGGATGGACAAACAGCCCTCGTCGTCGTCCTGTTCGCCCTCGAGGTCGGTCAGCACGGGGTTGACCATGTGCCCGACCACGTCGTCGACGTTGTAGGAGAAGACCCGGGCGCTCACCCCGATCTGCGGCGCGGCCACACCGGCGCGGCCGGGCTCACGTACGGTGTCCTCCAGGTCGTCGACCAGGGCCTGCAGCTCCGCGTCGAACGCGGTGACGGGGTCGCACTCGGTGCGCAGCACGGCGTCACCGATGATCCTGATGGGCCGGACTGTCATGGCGCAAAGGCTATCGGCTCGTCACGGGCCTAGCCGAACAGGGCCAGTTGTTCGGAGGCGAGCAGTTCGCGCAGCTTGGCCAGCGACCGCCGGGTCTGGCTCTTGACCACGCTCACCGGCAGCTCGAGCACGTCGGCGACCCGGTCGACGCTGTAGTCCTCGAAGTAGCGCAGGATCACGATCGCCCGGTCCCGTTCGGGCAGGCAGGCCAGCGCGTCCAGCATGGTCAGCCGCAGCTCGGGGTTCTCCCGGTACGCCGGTTCCCGCAGCACCTCGCTGGCCGTCTCCGACGACGAGCGGCGCCGGCGGTGGTCGAGGAAGACCCGGAGCAGGATCTTCTGCGCGTACGCGGTCAGGTTGTCGCTCTGCACGGCGCGGCGCCACGACAGGAACAGCTTGGTCAGCGCGCTCTGGGTGAGGTCCTGCGCGAGATGCCAGTCGCGGCACAGCATGAACGCGGTGGCCCGCAGCCGCTCGGCGTGGGCGGTGGCGAACTCGACGAACTCCTCCTCGTCGGTCATGGGGCCAGCACCGGCGCCCGGCCGAACCGCGCGTTGCCCCGGTCGACCAGGTCGGCGTCCATGACCGGGCCCCACCGCGGGTCGGTGGCTATCCGGACCGCCTCGTCGATGGTGAGCACCGCGCAGGAGGCCGCGTCGAGCCGCACGGAGGTGCCGTCGGGCCAGCGCGACACCACGAGGTAACCCTGCTCGCAGTCACCGGCCACCGGCACGATCGACACGGTCGCGGTGGCGCCCCGGGCCGCGTCCGTCGGCTGCCGGCCCACTGTCAGGCCGAGCAGGCCCGCCCGGTCGCCGCGGTCGAGATCGATCTGCACGCGCAGATCCTCGTCGGCCGCGACGGCGGCACGGCTCGCCCGTCCGGGCGGAAGCAACTCGGTCAGAAGGTGAAGCATGGCCCCCGTTGTCGCTTTCTTCCGCGGTCCGGCGGCGCGTTCGACACCGCTGTGGACCGCCAAACTACGCTCCGGGGCCCCGGTCGCGGGGGGCGTTGCCGTGACTGGCACAGATCCGGGAGACAGCTGCCCGGCCCGCGTCATCGGGGCCGGAGCCGGCGCGGCGGGCATCGCCGGTTGCTGACCGGCCGGCTCGGCCACCACCGCGCGGCGTGGCGCGGCGCCCGTGGCGAACCCGGCGGACACCACCACGCCGAGCAGCCCGGCCGAGACCGCGGCGACCACGGCGAACCGGCGTCGCTGCCGGCGGATCCGGCGGCCGTCACGCACGGCGGCGCCGACCACGTCACCCAGCGGCGGGGGCCGCTCCCCGCTCAGCTCGGCCCGCATCAGCGCCCGGAGGTCCTCGGTCACAGAAGAAACCCTTTCCACACCCATCTGTAGCGAAGACGAGCCGGCCCACCGCTCACGTGACCGCCCGGCATCCCCCGACGCCGAAGCGTGACCTATGGTGCCCGCAGACCCGGCTCCGCACCAAACTTCCCGCTCAGCCCGGCGGCGGGGACACCGCGTACGTCAGGTAGGCGAACGGCCCCCGCTGCTCCACCGCCGTCAGCCGAAGGCGGGTGGACGGGAGACGGCGCGGCAGCAGCGGAGCACCCGCCCCGAGGGTGGCTCGAAGAACGACGCGAAGGGGCTGTCACGCCCGTCGCCCGCCTCGAACAGCCAGCCGAGCGAATGGTGCTCGTCGGCGATGAACCCGTCGATCGTGGTCGCTGTGCAGTACTGCGTCTTCGCCATGCCGGGACCCTGCCACCCGGGTACGACATTCAGCGGCCGGCCAGGGCCGCCTTGATCGGGGCGAGTTTGGCCGCGGCCTCCGCGACCTCGGCCTCGGGGTCGCTGTCCCACACGATCCCGCCGCCGGCCCAGGCGTGGACGCGGTTGCCGTCGGCGGCCACCGTCCGGATGGTCAGCCCCAGGTCGACGTGGTCGCGGCCGACCCAGCCGACGGCGGCCATGCTCACCCCCCGGCCGACCGGCTCGAGCCCGGCGATCAGCGACAACGCGGCGATCTTGGGGGCGCCGGTGACCGAGCCGCCCGGCGCCAGGGCGCGCAGCAGGTCGGGCAGGCCCAGCGGGCCGGTCACGGGGGCCGACACGACCGACTCGGCCTGCCACAGGGCGGACCACCGGCGTACGGCGAAGAGCTCGTCGACCGTCACCGGGCCGACGCCGGGCAGCCGGGACAGGTCGTTGCGGGACAGGTCGACGATCATCACGTGCTCGGCGCGTTCCTTGACCGAGGCGAGCAGCTCGCGGCGCCCCTCGGCGGTGGCCGGGCGGGTGCCCTTGATGGGCCGGGTGATCACGCGGCCGCCGCGCACCTCGACCAGCGTCTCGGGGGAAGCGGTGGCCAGCGCCCAGCCGGGGCCCTCCAGAACGCCGCCGTAGCGCGCGCCGGGCAGCGCGGCCACCCGGTGCAGGGCCGCGAGGGGCGAACCCGCGTACGGGGCACTGGTGTGGCCCACGACGTTGACCTGATAGACGTCGCCGCGCCCGATGGCCTCCCGTACGGACGTGACCGCGGCCGCGTGCTCGGCCGGGGTCCACGACGGGGTCCACGCCCCCAGCTCGAAACCGTCGGCCGGCGGTGGGTCCGGCGAGAAGCCGGCGGCCGGCGGCGGACCCGACGGGAAACCGGCGGCCGGCGGCGGACCCGGCGGGCCCTGCGCGGAGGCGGCGTCCGTGTGGCGGTAGACGACGGCGTACACGTCGGGAATGCCGGGCACGGGCGAGGGCGCGCCCAGCGACCCTCCGGACATTACGGAACCCGCATCGGCGGACACGTACAGTGCCGCCCCGCAGATCGAGCCAGCGCCGGTCGGACATTCCTGCTCATCCGTTCGGCCAATGTTTCGCACGTCCAGTCCGTCGCCGGCGAGGTAGTCGGCGACAAGCTCGGCAGGGTCACCACCGTCACTTCTGAACCACTGGAACGAAGTTGACGCACGGTGACGGCCCTGGCAGGACGCCGGACGGCCGGGTGGCGCAGCGGAAGGTGGGGTCCGACAGTGGCCGAACGACCGGCTTCCGTGGACCATCGGAAGCGAGGATTCTGTCAATGGGGACACCGTCACCCGCTCGATCCGTCGTCGTTCGATTTGAGGTAACGTCCGTCACCGTCGTTGTGAGTCATCACACAACCCCCCGACCGGAGCAACACACAATGTGCCAGCACCAGACCCCCTGTCCCAGCGCAGACGCCATCGATCGTGAGGCGGCCCGCACCGTTTCGACGTGCCGAGAGCAAGGTTGGAGCCTGCTCTGCAACGGCGTCATCGTCTTCGAGGACACCGGCGAGATCCTGCCCGACGGCACGATGATCGAGCCGCACCGGGGCCCCGCCCCGCACGCTCTCGCGGCCTGAGCTGGACGGCCCCTGAGAGGCCGTTGAGCAGCCGTTGAGAACGTACGACAAACGCGACCGATTCCGTAACGCAGCGTAATCGATCGATCCCCATCCGAACCCGGCCGACCCGCGTGAGCGACGACGATTCGCGCGGCGGACGGTACGCCGCGCCCGCGAACGGGCGCGGCGGCACACGGGGTCAGTCCTCGAACGCCTCCGGCGAGGGGCACGAACAAACCAGGTTCCGATCCCCGTACGCCCCGTCGATGCGGCGCACCGGCGGCCAGTACTTGGCCGTACGGTCCACCCCCGCGGGGAACCCGGCCACCGACCGCGGGTACGGGTGCTCCCACTCGTCGGCCGTGACCGCCGAAGCGGTGTGCGGCGCGTTCGCCAGAGGGTTGTCCTTCGCCGGCCACACCCCCGCCGCCACCTGGTCGATCTCGCCCTTGATGGCGATCATCGCGGCGACGAACCTGTCCAGCTCGGCCAGGTCCTCGCTCTCGGTCGGCTCCACCATCAGCGTGCCGGCCACCGGGAACGACATCGTCGGCGCGTGGAAGCCGTAGTCGATCAGCCGCTTGGCCACGTCGTCGACCGTCACCCCGGTCGCCTTCGTGATCGGCCGCAGGTCGAGGATGCACTCGTGCGCGACCAGGCCGTTGTTGCCCGCGTACAGCACCGGGAAGTGCTCGCGCAGCCGAGCCGCCACATAGTTGGCGGCCAGCACCGCCGTGCCGGTCGCCGCCACCAGCCCGTCCGGGCCCATCATCCGCAGGTACGCCCACGAGATCGGCAGAATACCGGCCGAGCCGTGCGCCGCCGCCGACACCGCGTGGTGCTCCCCCGGCTCCAACGGGTCACCCGGCAGGAACGAAGCCAGATGCCGCCGGACCGCGACCGGGCCGACACCCGGACCGCCACCGCCGTGCGGGATGCAGAACGTCTTGTGCAGGTTCAGATGCGACACGTCGGCGCCGAACGTGCCCGGCCGGGCGAACCCGACCAGCGCGTTCAGGTTGGCCCCGTCGACGTAGACCTGCCCGCCCGCCTCGTGCACCGCCGCGCACAGATCGGCGATCGACGTCTCGTACACGCCGTGGGTCGACGGGTACGTCACCATGATCGCGGCGAGGGACTCCGCATGCTTCTCGATCTTGGCGTGCAGGTCGGCCATGTCCACGTTGCCGAGATCGTCGCAGGCCACCACGACCACCCGCATCCCGGCCATCACGGCGCTGGCCGCGTTCGTGCCGTGCGCGCTCGACGGGATCAGGCACACGTCCCGGTGGGACTCGCCCCGCGAACGGTGATAACCCCGGATCGCCAGCAGACCGGCCAGCTCACCCTGCGACCCCGCGTTCGGCTGCACGCTCACCGCGTCGTACCCGGTGATCTCGGCCAGCCACGACTCCAGCGTCGCCACCAGCTTCTCGTAGCCGGCCGTGTTCGCCGCCGGGGCGTACGGGTGGATGTCAGCGAACTCCGGCCAGGTCACCGGCTCCATCTCGGTGGTCGCGTTCAGCTTCATCGTGCACGACCCCAGCGGGATCATGCCCCGGTCCAGCGCGTAGTCCCGGTCGGACAGCCTGCGCAGATACCGCAGCATGCTCGTCTCGGAATGGTGCGTGCGGAACACCGGATGCGTCAGGTACTCGCTCGTGCGCGCCAGGGGCTTCGCCCCACAATCGGCGACAGCGGTTTCCCGTACGCCGAAAGCCCGCACAACCGCAGCGACGTGCGCCTCGGTCGTCGTCTCGTCGGCCGCCACCGACACCCGGTCGGCGTCCACCAGCCGCAGGTCGATGCCGGCCTCGGCCGCCGCGGCCACCACCTCCGCCGCCCGGCCCGGGACAACCGCCGTCACCGTGTCGAAGAACGCGTCGTGCGCCACCCGCACGCCACCCGCCGTCAAGCTGCCCGCCACGGTCAACGCGTGGTGGTGCACCCGCTCGGCGATCCCCCGCAGCCCCCGCGGACCGTGGTAGACGGCGTACATGCTCGCCATCACCGCGAGCAGGACCTGCGCCGTACAGATGTTGCTGGTCGCCTTCTCACGACGGATGTGCTGCTCACGGGTCTGCAACGCCAGCCTGTACGCCGGAGCGCCGTCCGCGTCCTTCGACACGCCGACCAGCCGGCCCGGCAACGACCGCTCCAGCCCCGCCCGCACGGCCAGGTAACCGGCGTGCGGACCACCGAACCCGAGCGGCACCCCGAAACGCTGGGTCGTGCCCGCCGCGATGTCAGCCCCGATCTCCCCCGGCGCCCGCAGCAACGTCAACGCCAGCAGGTCGGCGGCCACCGTCACCAGAGCACCCCGGGCGTGCGCCGCCTCGACGAGCGCCGCGTGATCCCGTACGGCTCCGGAAGCCCCTGGGTATTGCAGGTGCAGGCCGAAGAACTCGCCGGGCAGCGGGTCACCCGCGTCAAGATCGACCAACTTGAGCTCGATGCCCAGCGGCTCGGCCCGCGTCCGCAGCACCGCGAGCGTCTGCGGCAACGTGTCCGCGTCCACCACGTACGTCCGGGACTTGCTCTTCGAAGCCCGCTTGGCCAGCGTCATCGCCTCGGCGACCGCGGTGCCCTCGTCCAGCATCGACGCGTTCGCCGTGGTCAACCCCGTCAGGTCGGTCACCATGGTCTGGAAGTTGAGCAGCGCCTCCAGCCGGCCCTGGCTGATCTCCGGCTGATACGGCGTGTACGCCGTGTACCAGGCCGGGTTCTCCAGGACATTCCGCTTGATCACCGCCGGGGTGTGCGTGCCGTAGTACCCCAGCCCGATCATCGAGGTCGTCACCCTGTTCTGCGACGCGATCGCGCGCAGCTCGGCGATCGTCTCCTCCTCGGAGGCGGCCGCGGGCAGCTCCAGCGACCCGTGCCAGCGGATCACCTCGGGGATCGCCGCGTCCATCAGAGCGTCCAGCGACGCGTACCCGATGGCCTTGAGCATGTGGGTCTGCTCTTCCGCATCCGGCCCGATATGCCGGTTGGCGAACGTCATGGCGGCTCCTGACAGAGAGGTCGACAAGGCGGCCTCCCCCTCTGTCACACCAGCCGGTCTTTTTCGCCCAGCCGCAATGCTTCAGAGTCGCGAGCCCACGCGGTCCTTTTGCCTGAGAGGTTCCGGGGAGGATTTGCCCCTTCGGCGCCGAGGTCGACCCTCGGTCTCTCCCGCATGGCTACCCTCCAACCTACCAGCGATCATGGTCGGGGCCGCTATCTCTAGGGTGGGGTTGTGACCTACACCCCCGCGAGCAACCGCTACGACACCATGCCCTACCGGCGGACCGGCCGAAGCGGGCTGCGCCTGCCCGTCATCTCGCTCGGACTGTGGCACAACTTCGGCCACGAACGGCCCTGGCAACGCCAGCGCGACATCGTGCTGCGCGCCTTCGACCTCGGCGTCACCCATTTCGACCTGGCCAACAACTACGGCCCGCCGCCCGGCAGCGCCGAGCAGAACTTCGGCCGCATCCTGGCCGGCGACCTCAAAGCCCACCGCGACGAAATCGTCGTGTCGACCAAAGCCGGATACGAGATGTGGCCCGGACCGTACGGCGATTTCGGCTCCCGCAAATACCTGGTCAGCTCGCTCGACCAGTCGCTGAAACGGCTCGGCCTCGACTACGTCGACATTTTCTACCACCACCGGCCCGACCCGGAGACCCCGCTCGAGGAAACCATGGGCGCCCTCGACGCCGTCGTACGCGCGGGCAAGGCCCAATACGTCGGCCTGTCCAACTACGACTCGTCGCAGACGGCGGCCGCGGCGGCCATTCTGCGCGATCTCGGCACGCCGCTGCTCATTCACCAGCCGTCGTACTCGATCCTCAACCGCCGGATCGAGAAGGACAACCTGCTCGACACCCTCGGCGAGGCCGGCGCCGGCTGCATCGCCTTCAGCCCTCTGCAGCAGGGACTGCTGACCGACCGCTATCTCAACGGCATTCCCGACGATTCCCGCGTCCGAACCAGCCGGTTCCTCAACGAGGACGCCCTGGACAACCGGACACTCGCACGGCTGCACGCGCTCAACGACATAGCCCGTCGGCGCGGGCAGTCCCTGGCCCAGATGGCCCTCGCCTGGGCCCTGCGCGACGAACGCATGACCAGCCTCATCATCGGCGCCAGCAGCGTGCAACAGCTCGAGGACAACGTCGCCGCCGTCGGCAACCTGGCCCTGTCCGAGGCCGAACTGGGCGACATCGACGGCACCGTCCTCGACCTGTAAATCGGCTGCTGGTCCTGCGTTCCGCGGCCGGCTTCGTCGCATGATCGAGCACACGGTTCTCGCGGTCGTGGTGGGGTCACGGGCGTACGGACTCTCCGGCCCCGGATCCGACCACGACCGCCGCGGCGTGTCCGTGGCGCCGACCCGCTCGTTCTGGAGCCTCGACAAACCCGTTACCCACTTCGACGGGCCCCTCGACGAACAGTTCTGCACGCTCGCCCTACAGGACAACCCGACCGTGCTCGAAGTGCTCTGGTCCCCCATCGTCGAGAAGTGACCTGGGCCGGCGCCGAACTGCTTTTCCGTCCGGCACGCCTTCCCGTCGCAAAGAGCCGCTTCCACGTACGGGCAATACGCGCGCGACCAGCTCAACCGGATCGCCGCCCGGCGCGCGGGGAATGCGGCACCGGCCCCTCCGGCGTTCGCCTCAGGAGTCGGCCCGGAACCTCTGTTCGGGCTGTCGCCGAAGGCGTCGTTTCTGTGGGTTCCGGCTCTTCCGCTAAGGCGTCCTAGGATACTAGGAATTCTGTTTCCGCGGGTTGTCGGTTTACGCTGATCGCATGTCCACCGCTGCTCGTGTCGCTGTTCACCTCGCTCGGCCCCACCGGCCGGTTCTGGTGGCCGGAACACTGAGCGAATTGACCGGCCCCACCCACGGCCTCATCGAGTTGCCTCTGCGCCTTTGGTGGGGGCCGCAGCGGGCGTTCGACCTCTCCTCGCCGACGATGCTGGCGTGGATGTACGAGAACGTTCTGCGCGAGGCCATTCGGGTCGAGGAACTGCGCACCTATCTGCACGGGCCGACGCTCGCCGAGGTGTGGCGCGACCTCAACCTGCCCCGAGGGGTTCGCGCCGCCTGGGAGACTCGTCACCCACGGCTGAGGCGGGCTGCGGCTCGGCCGGGGTCTGAACTGCTGGCCACCGCGTCCCGCTGAACGGCAGCGCCTGCTCGGCCCACCGGCTCAAGATCGCGCCGCCAACAAAGCCGCGCCGCCAACAAATAGCCGCGCCGACAAGACCCACCCCAACCGGGGGACCTCCACCCTCCCCGATTCTAGTGGCCGTTCGTGATCTTCGGGGCAGCGAGAGGGCGGTCTGTGGACAAGTCCGGGGCTGTGGACAACAGGAACGATCAGCCGAAGTCTGCTAGCCGGCACGGGCGGGCCCGTCGTACCGGCGGCAACCCGGCCGATAACCTGGCTCGATGCCGAGCAGCGACGTCGATGACTTCTACGCAGACGTCGCGCGGATTGCGCTTGCCGTGGCCACCAAGCATGGCTTTGTGCTCGGCGGGGGCTTCGCCTGGCTGGTCAACGGGCTGGTGGAGCGCCCCACCGAGGACGTCGACCTCTTCACCGACACGGCCGGCGGCGTCGCGGCGGCCGCCGGGGAGGTGAGCGCCGCGCTGAACGAAGCCGGCTACCGGGTCGTGCGGGAGGAGGGTGACGAGCTTTTCGAGGGGATGGACGAGGACCTTCAGGAGTTCCTGGTCGCCGGGGAGCGCCGGGCGTTGCGGCTGACGTTGTGCCGGCTCGATCGGCACCGGACGCCCGTGGTGATGGAGGTCGGTCCGGTCATGCATCTGGACGACCTGGTCGCCACGAAGGTCGCGGCGCTGGTCAACCGGCGGGAGGTGCGTGACTACATCGACGTCGCGGCCGCGCTGGACCGGTATTCGCTCCCCCAGCTGCTGGCCCTGGGGCGCCGGGCCGACCCGGCGCTCGACCCGGAGGACGTGGCCGACGCCGGACGTTACCTGGACAGGCTGGACGACGCCCGGTTCGCGCTGTACGGGCTCGACCGGCGACAAATCGCGGAACTGCGGCAAAGCCTCGCGCAGTGGCCCCGCACGTCATCCATATAGTTGACGGACGTCCACCAGCCCACCCGCCGCCCATCATCGGATTAAAGGCCTCATGCTGCTGACCGACCGCCTCCCCGGCTCCAACGATCCCGACGCCGTGTTCGACGCCTTCCAGAAATGGGCGACCGAGCAGGGCCTGGCCCTCTACACCCATCAGGAAGAGGCGCTCATCGAGATCGCCACCGGGGCGAACGTCATCCTGAACACCCCGACCGGGTCGGGCAAGAGCCTGGTGGCGACCGGGGCCCACTTCGTCGCGCTGGCCGACGGGCGCACCACCTTCTACACCGCACCGATCAAGGCCCTGGTCAGCGAGAAGTTCTTCGCCCTGTGCGCGATCTTCGGGGCGCACAACGTGGGCATGCTGACCGGTGACGCCAGCGTGAACGCGGACGCCCCGATCATCTGCTGCACGGCCGAGGTCCTGGCCAACCTGGCGCTGCGCGAGGGGGCGGACGCCGACGTCGGTCAGGTCGTGATGGACGAGTTCCACTTCTACGCCGAACCCGACCGCGGGTGGGCCTGGCAGGTGCCGCTGATCGAGCTGCCGCAGGCCCAGTTCATCCTCATGTCGGCGACACTCGGCGACACCACGCGCTTCGTCGACGACCTGTCCCGGCGTACGGGCCGGGAAACCGCCGTGGTGGCGAGCGTCGAGCGTCCCGTCCCGCTCCTTTTCTCGTACGCGATGACGCCCTTGCACGAGACGATCGAGGAGCTGCTGCAGACCAAGCAGGCGCCGGTCTACATCGTGCACTTCACGCAGGCCGCCGCGCTGGAACGGGCGCAGTCGCTGATGAGCATCAACATGGCGACCCGCGACGAGAAGGACAGGATCGCGGCGGCCATCGGCAACTTCCGGTTCACGGCGGGCTTCGGCAAGCAGCTGTCCCGGCTCGTGCGGCACGGCATCGGCGTGCACCACGCGGGCATGCTGCCCAAATACCGCCGCCTCGTCGAGACCCTGGCGCAGGCGGGGCTGCTCAAGGTCATCTGTGGCACGGACACGCTGGGTGTCGGCATCAACGTGCCGATCCGTACGGTGCTGTTCACCGGCCTTTCCAAGTACGACGGGGTGAAGACCCGCCTGTTGAAGGCACGCGAGTTCCACCAGATCGCCGGGCGCGCCGGCCGGGCCGGGTTCGACACGCTCGGCACCGTGATCGTGCAGGCCCCCGAGCATGTGATCGACAACGAGCGGGCGCTGGCCAAGGCGGGCGACGACCCGAAGAAACGGCGCAAGGTCGTCCGCAAGAAGCCGCCGGAGGGCACGATCGGCTGGGGTCAGCCCACCTTCGACCGGCTCGTGGCCGCCGACCCCGAGCCGCTGACCAGCTCGTTCCAGGTGTCGCACGCGATGCTGCTCAACGTGATCTCGCGCGGCGGGGACCCGTTCGTGGCGATGCGGCACCTGCTCACGGACAACCATGAGGAGCCCGCGGCCCAGCGCCGGCACATCCGGCGGGCCATCGGCATCGCCCGCGCGCTGATGGCGGGCGGGGTCATCGAACGTACGGCGGAGGGGACGTACCGGCTCACCGAGGACCTGCAGCTCGACTTCGCGCTCAACCAGGCCCTGTCGCCGTTCGCGCTGGCCTGCCTGGAACTGCTCGACCGGGAGGCGCCCGACTACCCGCTCGACGTGGTGTCGGTGATCGAGTCGACGCTCGAGGACCCGCGGCAGGTGCTCTCGGCGCAGCGGCAGAAGGCCCGCGGCGAGGCCGTCAACGCGATGAAGGCCGAGGGCATCGAGTACGAGGAGCGGATGACGCTGCTCGAGGACGTGACCCACCCGCGGCCGCTGCTGGAGCTCCTCGAAGCCGCGTACGAGACGTACCGGCAGGGTCACCCGTGGGTCGCCGACTACGAGCTCAAACCCAAGAGCGTCGTACGGGACATGTACGAGCGGGCGATGACCTTCACCGAGTACGTGTCGTTCTACGGGCTGTCCCGCTCCGAGGGTCTCGTGCTGCGCTACCTGGCCGACGCGTACCGGGCGCTGCGGCAGACCGTGCCGGAGGACGCCCGTACGGAGGAACTGACCGACCTGATCGAATGGCTCGGCGAACTCGTGCGGCAGGTCGACTCGAGCCTGCTCGACGAGTGGGAGCGGCTGCGCAACCCGGGTGAGCAGGTCGAAGAGGTGCGCCTCGACGACAAGCCGCCCGCGGTCACCCGCAACACCCGCGCGTTCCGGGTGCTGGTGCGCAACGCGATGTTCCGCCGGGTCGAGCTGGCCGCGCTGCGCCGCTGGGACCTGCTGGGCGAGATGGACGCGGAGTCGGGCTGGACCGCGGACCGGTGGGAGGACGCGATCCTCGACTACTTCGACGAGTACGACTCGCTCGGCACCGGCCCGTCCGCGCGGGGCCCGGCGTTCCTGCACATCGAGGCCGGCCCGGCCGCGTGGGTGGTGCGGCAGGTCTTCGAGGACCCGGAGGGCGACCACGACTGGGGCATCGAGGCCACTGTCGATCTCGCCGCCTCCGACGAGGCCGGCGCGGCGGCCATCGTCGTCACCGCCGTCGGCCCCCACTCCGGCTGATGGCGGTCTCCACATCCGACATTTACGATTCTTCGGTTTCACGGGAAACGGGCGACGGACCCCGGTCTCCGAGGCGACGTCGGTGCACGGCCAGGTCACGGCGTAAGCTCGAAGCCGACCGGTCCGGCCCGCGGCCTCACCGCCGAAGCCCGGAACGGGTCACGTTTCCACCGTAAGAGGCAAAACCCGGCTGGTGCCGTCCACCGATACTGGTCTCGACGCCCCGGCGTCAGTAACGTGACCACTTGATCGCCGGTGGCCCCGAGGAGTGACCGTGTCGTACAGCGACGTGTACACCAGCGGCGGCCGCCGCCTGCGCTACGAGGTGTCCGGTGCCCGTGACGGGGTTCCGGTCTTCCTGCTCCACGGCACCCCAGGCAGCCGCGTCGGGCCCAAGCCGCGCGCCGGGGTGCTCTACCGTCTCGGCATCCGGCTGATCAGCTACGACCGACCCGGTTACGGCGGCTCCGACCGGCACCGCGGCCGCTCGGTGGCCGACTGCGCGGGTGACATCGCCGCGATCGCCGACGACCTGGGCCTCGACAAGTTCACCGTCGTCGGGCGTTCCGGCGGCGGCCCGCACGCGCTGGCCGCGGCCGCGTTGCTGCCCGAGCGCGTGACCCGCGCCGCGGTGCTGGTCAGCCTGGCCCCGCGCGACGCCGAGATCGACTGGTTCGGCGGCATGATGCCGTCCAACGCGCAGGAGTTCGGCACCTCCGCGCAGGACGAGTCCCGCCTGGTCGAGAGCCTGCGGTTTCAGGCCGACCGCACGCGTCGCCGCCCGGTGAGCCTGCTCGAGGCGCTGCGGCAGGAGATCGCCGGGCCCGACCTGTCCGTGGTGCGTGACCTGATGATGCAGCAGCTCCTGGTCGAGACGTACGCCGAGGCGATGCGCGGCGGCCCGTACGGGTGGATCGACGACGTGCTGGCCAACCGCCGCGACTGGGGTTTCCGCCTCGGCGCCATCAAGCAGCCCGTACGCGTGTGGCACGGCGCCGAGGACAACTGCGTCCCGCCCGCGCACGCCCGCTGGCTGGCCGAACGCATCCCGAACGCCGAGCTCACCGTCCAGACCGGCACGGCTCACTTCGGCGCCGTGGAGATCCTCCCCGAGATCCTGTCGTGGCTGGCCCAGCCCACCGAGGTGCTTGTGTGAGCATGTTCGTGCTGGTGCCCGGCGCCTGGCACGGCGGCTGGTGGTACGAGCCGCTCGCGGCCGGGTTGCACGAGCTGGGGCACACCGCCGAGTGCGTGACGCTCGCCGGGTTGTGGCCGCACGACGACCTGACCCGGCGGCCGGTCAACCTCAGCACCCACGTCGAGCAGGTCGCCGAGCTGGTGTCCGACCTGACCGCGGGCGGCGGGCAGGTCGTGATGGTCGGGCACAGCTACGGCGGGCAGGTGATCAACGGCGCCGCCGACCGGGACCCGTCGAGGGTCAGCGCGCTCGTGCATCTCGACACCGACGTCGTGGAGGACGGCGAGTCCTGCTGGGACGTCACGACCGAGGCCAACCGGCAGTACTTCCTCGACTCGGTCGGCGGGGACGGACTGGGGCTGGCGCCGATGCCGTTCTTCGACGAACGGGCCCGCCCGCACCCGTTCGCGACGCTGCTCGAGAAGAGCCGGCTCACCGGGGCGTGGCGGCAGGTCCCGGTCAAACGGTACGCGGCCGCGCTGGACACCCCGGGCGGCCTGCAGGCGCCGGCCACGATGGAACGGCTGCGCAACGACCCGGACTGGCACTACGAGGAGTGGC
Organism: Paractinoplanes brasiliensis; assembly: GCF_004362215.1. Taxonomy (NCBI): domain Bacteria; kingdom Bacillati; phylum Actinomycetota; class Actinomycetes; order Micromonosporales; family Micromonosporaceae; genus Paractinoplanes; species Paractinoplanes brasiliensis. Next base: position 1,113,664 of record NZ_SNWR01000002.1, read on the forward strand.
CGGTCACCCACAACGTCCTGCGCGACGGCCCCGGCCGCGTCCTGGACCTGCTCCGCGACCTGTGAGGCCGAGGCCGAGGATCTCTGACCTCACGGCTGGTGCGGCGTAAGCAGCCATGTCGAGGCCAGATGTTTCCGTGGATCAGCATCGCTCCTCAGCGGTTGGCAACGGAGGGTTCACGAAGTGCGGCCAGCACGACGCCGTCGATGATCGAGAGCATGAACTCCTCGTCGACGACCTGCTGCATGAAGAACGCGCGGTAGGCCGCCATCGACGGAATCACCTGCGCCAGAGCGTCGAGGTTGTGCGGCGGGGCGTACTCGCCTCGATCGACGGCCCGCTGGATCAGGAACCGGTAGGCCGCCGTCGACGGGTCGACGATGGCCTTGGTCACGGCGTCCACGGCCCTCGGGCTGCGGGTAATCATGGCCGAGACACTGCTCAGGATGCGCAGGCGCCGCTCGCTGCCGCCCATCCAGTTCGGGTCCAGCAGGGCCAGGAAGTCCGTGCGCAGTGTGCCGGTGTCCGGCAGGCCGTCGGGGCCCAGGTCGGCCGAGTCAGTGCAGGCGATGGCGGCCAGGATCAGCTCGTCCTTGCTGTCCCAGCGGCGGTAGATGGTGTGCCTTCCCGCTCCGGCCCGGGCCGCGACCAACTCGATGGTGACGTCGGCGTAGTCCGTCTCCGCGAGCACGTCGAGGGTGGCCCGGAGGATCTGCGCGTCTTTCTCAGGGTCGCGCCGGCGTCCGGCCTTGCCCGCCGTGGGAGTGCTGGTCATCCCGTGATGGTACGCACCAAAGGTTGCGGCACTGACTAGTGCCGTATTAGCGTCGGAGCGTCCCGCCGATCCGATCCAGGAGAACCACCATGCACAGCAACGACGTTCAGGAACTGCTCGACCGCGCCGCCATCACCGACACGCTGTACCGGATCGCCCGCGCGATGGACAGCAAGGACTGGGAACTGCTCGCGGCCGGCTACACCGAGGATGCCCAGGGCGACTACGTCAACGCAGCCGCCAGCGGGAATGCGGAGATCGTCGAGGGCGCCCGGGCCTTTCTGGGGCCGCTCGATGTGACCCATCACGCCGTGCACAACATCGAGATCAGCATCGACGGCGACGTCGCCACCACCCACGCCACGATGACGGCCCAGCATGTGCGGGGTGGAGAGCAGTTCCTGCTGGGCGGCGCCTATGACGACACCTTCCGGCGTACCGAGCAGGGCTGGCAGATCAGCAACCGTCGCATCCGGGGCCTCTGGAGCACAGGGGACCCGGCCGTTCTCACGGTGCCTGTCTCCTGAGTCGATCGGTGCGTGAGGGCGTGCTCGGCGGACCACGACGATGGCCCGGTCGAGGAAGTCGGTGCGCGGTCCGGTCCGGTACAGGGTGATCTTCCCCGAGGTCGCGGATGCGCCTGGTCCTAGAAGGGGTGCGGGTCCAGGGTGCGGTGCACGTAACGGCCCTCCCGCAGCGCCTCCACGGCCGGGTGGGTCTCGCCCAGGGCCTCGCGCAGGCGGCGCAGCGCGTCGCGTTCGGCGCCGGCGTTGCGGCCCTCGACGTCGGCTCGGATCAGGGTCAGGTTGGCCACCGCGCGGGCCGTGTCGGGGTGCTCGGGGCCCAGCAGGCGTTCGATGCGTTCGGTGACCGGGACGATCATCGCGTACGCCTCGGGGACGGCGCCCCACTCGGCCGTGAAGATGGCCTGGTTCATGCGGGCCGCGAGGGTGTACGGGTGGTCGGGGCCCAGACGCCGTTCGAAGCTGTCGGCCGCCTCGCCGGCCAGGCGGCGCGCGGTGCCCAGGTCGCCGGTCGCGCGGGCCACCGTGGAGCGGTTGTTCAGGCAGGTCAGCGTGTGCGGGTGGGAGGCGCCGAGGCTGGTCCGGTAGGACCGTTCGACCCGGGCCATCTCGTCGGCCGCCGTGTCGGGCTCGCCGATCGCGGCCAGGCTGACCGCGCGGCTCAGGCGGCAGGCCAGGGTTTCCGGGCTGTCCGGGCCGAGCAGCCGGTTCAGGTTGTCGTACGCGGTGTCGAGCCGGTTGGCCGCTTCCCGGTTGCGCCCGGCGCTGCGTTCGGAGACCGCCAGGTTGGCCATCACGCTGTACGTGCGGGGCGAGTTGTCGCCGAACGCCTGCCGGGTGCGGTTGAGGATGTCGGTCAGCAGCGTGATCGACTCCAGGTACTCGCCGGCCTCGCGCAGGTCACGGCCGAAGTTGGAGCCGACCGACAGGGTTTGGGTGTGGTGTTCGCCCAGCACCAGAGTGCACCGCTCGTACAGGTGGCGTTCGCGGTCGCGGGCCTCGCGCACCCGCCCGGACAGCCGCAGCGAGCTGGCCAGGTTGTTCATCGCCATCATGGTGCGCAGCACGTCCTCGCCGAAGATCTCCGTCCAGGCGGCGGTGGTCTGCTCGTCGAGGCGCAGCGCGTCGGCGTACAGGCCCAGGGCGCGCAGTGAGGCGCCGAGCCCGCCGGCCGTGGTGAGCGTGTTCGGGTGCTGGTCGCCGAGCAGTTCACGCTGCTCGGCCAGGACCTTCTCGTCGAGCGCACGGGCCTCGGCGAAGTCGGCCCGGTCGCGCAGGATGTTGGCCAGGTGGAACTGCAGCTGCAGCAGTTGCCGGCTCAGCGACGCGCGGGCGGCGTCGCCGGGCAGTTCGTCGCGCAGCTCGGTCCAGCGGCGCACGTACTCCTCGGCCAGGCGGCGGCCGTCGTTGTAGCCGCCGGACTGCCACACGTACCGGACCCGGTCGATGATCAGCCGGCGGACCGATTCGGAGTGCGACAGGTGGGCCCGCGACGCCTCCAGGTGCGGCCACAGCTGCCGGAACCGGGCCCAGGTGGCCGGGTCGTCGACCTCGCCGGTCGGGCGGGCCGCCGCGAGCACCAGGTGCACCTCGCGGCGGGCGTCGTCGCGTTCTTCCGGGCTGAGCCGCTGCCGGACGACGTGCTGCACGATGCGGTGCACGTGGATCTGCCCGCCGCCGATGTCGAGCTTGAGCAGCGCCAGCCGGTTGATCTGCTGCACGAGGGCGCCGCGGTACATGGGGTCGGTGACCATCGGGTCGAGCGGGCTGAGCAGCTCGGCCATCCGGTCGCTGTAGATCAGGTCGAGGGCGATCTGCGGCGCCAGCACCGAACAGAGCGTGAGCAGCCGGTACGCCGCGACGGAGCGCTCCTCGAGGCGTTTGAGCGACAGGTCCCACACCGATTCCAGGTTGGCCGGGCCGTACCGTTCGATGTGCTCGAGGTAGTCGTCGATGGGTGCGCCGGTGTCGGCCAGCCACGCGCCCGCGGCGGCGACCGCGATCGGCAGGTCACCCAGCAGCTCGGCCAGCCGCGACGCGTCCTCGGTGCGCAGGCTGGGCACCCGTTTGCGCAGGTGGGCGACGCTTTCCCGGCGGTCGAAGACGTCGACCTGCACGACCTGGGCGCGTTCGCCCCAGGCGGCGTCGCGGGAGGTGACGATGACGTGGCCGCCGGGGCCGCTGGGCAGGAACCGGGTGACCGCCGCGATGTCCTCGGCGTTGTCGAAGATGACCAGCCAGCGGCCCAGGGTGCGGCCGCGGCGCAGGGCGCCCAGCACGGCCTGGGCCTGGTCGGCGATGCCGCCGTCGGGGGCGAGGCCGAGTTCGCGGGCGAGGTCGGACAGCTGGGTGTCGACGAACGTGACCGGGTCGGCGTCGATCCACCACACGAAGTCGTACGCGTTGCGGAAGCGGTGGGCGTACTCCATGGCGACCTGGGTCTTGCCGATGCCGCCCATGCCCTGCAGCGCCACCGGCGACGCGCCCGAGAGCACCACCGGGCTGCTGCTGCTCTGCAACTGGTCGCGCAGGTCGAGCAGGTCCTTCTCGCGGCCGGTGAACTGCACGTTGCGGATGGGGGCGTTGAACAGCACCGTCGAACGGCCCGGGAAACGCAGCCCGATGCGGCCGCGGTCGAACTCGTCGACGGGGTGCCCGACCAGCCGCAGCAGCCGTCCTACCGCCGCCTCCTCGGTCTGGCCGACCAGGAACGCCGAGTCGCGTTCGGACTGCCCCCGCAGGGCGCTCACGTCGGCGACGTAGACGACCAGGGGCGTACGGGGGTCCCGGCCGGACGGCACCCGGGCCTGCTCGGCGAGCGCGTTGGCGCCGGAGACCACGGTCAGCGGGCGGCCCTCGGGGGTGGGCACGCTGTCGGCGTCCGGGTCGACGGCGACCGCGTTGACGGTGACCCCGGCCGTCTGCAGCACCTTCGCGATCCACTCGGCCCAGATCCGGTCGTCGGGCGCGTACCGCAGGGCGATCGTGGACTCCGGCAGGACCGCCGGGCGCACGAACCGGGCCGCCGTGCGTTCGCGCAGCGACTCCTCCATCGGCGGCAGGGCCGAGATCTCGCCGCCGGTGATGTAGTGCGTGATGGTCTCGTACGCGGCCAGCATCGAGCTGCGCGAGCCGGGCCGGTCGCCGAAGGTGGCCAGGGTTTCCTCGTACGCGTAGAACGGCACGTACGGCACCTCGACCGTGGACCAGTACGCGTCGCGTTCCCGGCCCTGCATCCCGGCGGGCAGGCCGCTGAACCGTTGCCGGGCGGCGAGCCGGCCCGCGTCGGCGCGCTGCAGCTCGGCCAGGTCGACGCGCATGGGGACGGGCAGGATGCGGATCTGCCGGCGGCCCTGCTGCGCCGAGACGTTGGCGGCCACCGTGGCGGCGCCGTCGATGCCCTGTTCGCTGAACGTGAAGCAGTCGATCAGGACGTCGGGCATGTGGACGGTGCAGATGCCGGCGACGTCGCTCCACCCCGTACGGGAATCGATGAGGGCGTAGTCGTAGTGCCTGCGCATGTCCTCGCGCAGCGCGTCGAACAGCTGCCCGCCGCCGAGCCGTTCGTAGAACTCGTCCCAGTCGCGTTCGTACACGCTGCGCGCGTAGTCCTGGTTCTGGCTGCCGGCGCCGAGGAAGTCGAGCGTGCCGCCCTCCGGGAAGTGGTCCCAGCTGATCGTGAAGGCGTGCCGGCTGACCTTCGCGTACTCGCGGTGCCAGTCGTCGTCGCGTTCGACGTCCTGCAGGGTGGCCTGTTCGTAGCCGCGGACCAGCTCGATCACGCCGCCCGAGTCGGCCAGGGCCCGCGGGTCGATGAACGGCCGGAAGAACCGGTGCAGCCCGGGCGATTCCAGGTCCCAGTCGGCGACCAGCACCCGTTTGCCGTTGGCGGCCAGGATCCAGGCCACGTTGGCCAGCGCCATCGTACGGCCGGTGCCGCCCTTGTACGAGTAGAACGTGACGACCTTCCCGTCACGGTTCTCGGTCATCGCTGCTCCCCGTGAGCTTCGGCAGGGTCGAGTCGGCGCCCTTGGGCAGGAACACCGGTGCGGTCTTGCGGTACGCCGTGCAGGCCTGATCGATGATCGACGGCATCCGCTCGACGAGCCGGTCGGCGTCGCGCAGCAGCGTGATGCGGCCACGGGCGATCCCGGCGGCGATCAGGGTATCGGCCACCCGGGCGTGCAGGGTGGCGCCGCGCGCGGCGTACTCCGGATCGCTGCGGTCGGCGACCAGCAGCACCGTCGCCCATTCGGGGATCCGCCCGGCCAGCCCGGCCAGCCGTTCGAGGCCTTCGGGGGTGGCCGCCACCCACGGGTCGATCAGCACCAGCGCCGCCCCCTGGGCCAGCGCGCCGAGGTCGGCGGGCCGGTCGACGATGCGGGCGGGCTGACCCAGGCGCTCGGCGACGTTGGCGACGTACTCGGTGATCGGGAAGTGCTGCAGGTCCCGGTACGGGGTCCACGCGCGCGGCGACGACCCGTACGAGCCGGGCGAGCGGCCCGGCGGCACGTCGGCGCGCTGCGGGGCGAGCACCCCCACGGTGAACAGGATCTCGGTGGGGGCGGTCGGCTCGGCGGTGACCTCGTCGATCGCGACGGCCAGGGGTGCGGGCTTCGGGGCCTCGGCGGCCAGGGTGACTATCCGGTACGCCAGCCGCCGCACGATGGTGCGGTACTGCTTGCGGTACAACCCGAGCCGGGACAGGGCTTGCAGACCCTCCTCGGCGTACTCGGGGACGCCCGCGCCCAGGCGCAGCGCGGCCGCCCGCTCGGCCTCGTGCTCCCAGGACGGCCACGGCACCCATAGCACGGGCACCAAGAAGTGGTCGGCCATCGCGGGGTCGGCGTAGCGGCTGGCGAACGAGGCCCTTTCCCGCAGCGGCCACGACTTGTTGAAGTAGCCCGGCGAGTAGAGCGCGACGAAGACGTCGGTGGTGCTGAGCACGCCGGCCAGCGCCGCCTTCCAGTCGGTCAGCGGCTGCACCAGGTCGTCGTAGTAGCCGACCTGGGCGCGGCGGTCGGCGCCGACGAGCCGGGCCACCTCGGCCGACAGCTCGGTGAACAGCTGCCCGGCCCAGTGGTCGGTGTCGGGCCGGTCGCCGGCGCGCAGCCGCACCGAGTGGCCGTAGCTGAGGTAGAAGTAGTACCGCGTCACACGTCCGCCCTCCGCTCGAAGTCGGTGCGCAGCTCCCCCGAGCCGGGCAGGTGCAGCGGTTCGACCCAGTAGTTGTGGCGGATGTCGACGACCCGCTGCGCGATCCGCCACACCACCGTGTCGAAGACCAGCCGTTGCCCCGTACGCAGGAGCCCGAGCAGCCCCTCGGCCTGGTACTCGGCGCGGTAGTCGTCGCGCAGCCGGGTCGGCACGAACAGGTTGACGTCCGAGACCACCGGCGGCAGGGGCGTGCTCAGCGGCGTCCACAGCACCGGCACCACGGCCGTCTCGTACGGCTGGGCGAGGCTGTGACGCGGGCGCACCTCGCGGCGGGTGAACAGGTCCCACTCGCGGGCACACCACTGGCTGCCCGTCAGGTACGGCGTGGACAGCAGGCAGATGAAGACCTGGCAGGTGCCGGCCGCGTGCAGCAGCTGCCTTTCCCACAGCTCGCCGCCGCCGCGGGCCACGTCGAGGAAACCGGGATCGCGGCCGGGCATCGAGCCGATCAGGTTGTTGACGTTCTCGCTGAGCTCGTCGAAGAACTGCATGACGAACCGGTTGGGCTCACGCGGCTGCCCGGCGCCGTGCTTGGCCGGGTCGGGCCGCCAGTAGCTCAGGAAGAACACCGGGGCCGACGGATCGTCGTGCCCCGCCGCCTCGGACTTGCCCGCATCCTCTGCCACAGGACGCTCAGTCAACCACGTGATCGCAACCTCCATCCAGGACGGTCGCCGGTCAACCCGGCCAGCTGTTCACCGTGTCGGCCATGCGGCCCACGAAGCGCGCGCCGGCCGGGGTGAGCCGGTCACCCGAGCGAAGCGCGTCGATGGCCGCGGCGGTCCAGTCGCGGTAGGTGCGGAACAGCCCGCGGCCCTGGTCGTCGCCGTTGCGGTCGGCGCGGCGCCGCCACACGTCGGCCACGGCCAGATGCGCGTACGCCCCCTGCAGGGCCGCCTCGACCGGGCGCGGGTCGGGTCGCCAGCCGACGCGCAGCCGGTCGCCGCCCGCGTCGTCGGGCACCAGGTCGATCAGGTCGAGCACGGCGCCCAGCTTGGTGTGCTGGAACTCGTGCACCAGCAGCACGGCCAGCTCCGGCGCTGCGGTGTGCGCGATGCCGAGCGCCCCGAACGCGTGCCGGGACGTGGCGCTGCGGAGCGTGCCGTCCGGCGCGGGGGCGAGGGGGACGATCGCGCGCAGCCCCTGACGCAGGCCGCCGAGCTGGTCGGGCGCGTCCAGGCTCAGCGCCGACCACGCGCCGGCCAGCGCCGCCGACCATCCACCGGCGGCCGCCGCGTCCAGGTGGCCGGTGGCGGCGTGCTCGAGGCGGTCACGGTACGGGTCGGCGTCCTCGAGCAGGATCCGTACGCCGTCCACGGTCACCCACCGCGCCTCGTGCCACCCCCGCGCAGCGCCGCCGGCCGTGACCGTTGTGCGGCCGCCCGGCCAGCGCAGCGTGAACGAGCCCGGCCCGGCGGTCACGATCACCTCGGCCGCCGGGGCCGCGAAGAACCCGACAGTGGGCAGGTGGATGCGCCCGCCGTGGGCCCGCACCGGCACCTCGGCGGCCAGCCCGGCGCGCACGGCCACCGCGGCGGCGATCGCGGCCGCCCAGTCCGGGTCGCAGTCGCGGCCGCCGTCGAGGCAGCTGACCGCCCACGACCTCACGAACGGGTGCCGCAGCACCTCGTCGAACACGCCGGGCGCCTGACTCTCCAGCTCGGCCAGCAACCGGCTGCCGAACGCGGTCTCGCCCGCCACCTCCGCCACCAGGGCCCGGTTGACCGCCAGCTCGGCTTCGGCCAGCAGCGCCACCGCCGCGGCGTCGCCGTACCCGTAACCGAGACCGTCGAAGGCGTCCGCCGGGAGCGCGCCGAGATCGCCCGCGACCGGACCGGGGTGCTCGTTGATCGCGATGATGAGCTCCTTCAGGTCGTCGCAGTACACGGAGGGGTTGTCGAAGCCGGCGGCACGCGACCAGCGGTGCGCGGTGAGCCCGCCGCCGCACTGCCGGACCAGCGAGCACGCCCGGCAGGTGGCCGACAGCGCGGACAGCCCGGCCCGGCGGCGGCGCATCGCGGGCAGCTCGGTCACGTCGTCGGCCGAGGCGTCGAAGACGGTCAGCCCGGTCGCGCCGCCACCGGGCCGGGTCGTCTTCATCGAGTCGGGCTCCTCCCACGCCCCGTCGGTCTCGACCACCACCACGTCACCGGTGTCGACGCCCACGGCCTCGGTCTGGGACGGGCCGCCGAGGCCCAGCGAACGGATCGAGTCGAACAGGCGTACGGGAACCGGCCTGTCGTCGGCCGCCCAGCGGTTGTGGAACGTGGTCAGCCACGTGCCGAGGGGCGCGGGCGGCGGGGTGTCCCAGGTGGCGTGGGGCAGCAGCAGGTCGATGCGGGGCGGCTCCTCGGCCAGCAGGGCCTCGTAGACGGCGATCGGGTCGTTGGCGGCGTCGACGGTGCACAGCAGCCCGGCGTAGAGCGGGCGGTAGCGCGGCTCACGCAACCGTCGCAGCGCCGCCCGGACCCGGTCGTGGCTGGACGCGCCGTTGCGGTAGCGGCGGTGACGGTCGTTCTCGGCGCGGCCGCCGTCCAGCGACACCCCGACCCGCACCCCGAACTCGAGCAGCAGGTCACAGGCGGGCTCGTCGAGGCGTACGGCGTTGGTCTGCATCCGCAGGTCGAGCTCGCAGACACGCGAGATCGTGCCGCGCAGCTCCTCGAGGACAGCGCGCAGCCGCCGCGGCCCGAGCAGCAGCGGCTCACCGCCGTGCAGCACCACCCCGACCGAGGTCAGGCCGTGCCGGGCGGCATGCTGCGCTATCCGGCCCGCCGCGGCCCGGGCAGTCTCCGGCGCCATCGCCGCGGGCCGGCCCCGCCACGACTGGTCGGCGTGCTCGTAGACGTAACAGTGATCACACGCCAGGTCGCAGCGGCTGTGGACCTTCAGCACGAAGTGGCGCAGCGGGCGCCACGGCGTGTCCACCCCGGCTCAGATGCCCGAGGTGAAGGGTGTGACGTCGGATCGGTCGCGGGTCCGTTCGTGACGGACGATGCGCCGGACGATCGTCGCGGACGCCGTCCGTTCGATCCGGTCGATGGGGCTCCGGCGAGCCTCGTCGAGCGGGCGCGGAGCGGGTGTTTTCGCGGTAGGCAACGGCACGTCAAATTCCCCCAGATCCCGGTCAAAGGCATCTGGAAGCATAGACAACACTGGAGGTCATGTCACGGGCACGCAGGGTGCTCACGTACGGCCCCAGGTCAGTGCCGGTTGTGCCCGATCACCCGGAACACGGTGGTCTGTTCCAGCACCCGCGGCTCCTCGACGTCGCCGTCGCAGAGCAACGCGACCGGCTGACGCGGCAGGCCGGAGACCTTGTCCGGCATCCAGCCGACCACCAGCCACACCTTGTCATCGCGGGCGGCGGCGCCGGCCTCACGCAGATAGAGCGGAAAGTGCTGCGGGATCACGTTCCGACCGTACGCGGTGACCGGGCGCCGCGCCGGGGTTTCACGGACTGACCAGCGGCTCCGGCGTTCCTTGCACACCTCGGCCGGCACCATGACCGGCTCCTGACCGGCGGCGGACCTTGACCGTGTTGTCGGTGCGGTGGTGGGTCACCCCGTCGATGACCTGCTCGCGCGGGTGCGCCTCGGCCAGCAGCACCTCCCACCCGTCGTCCAGCTGGAGGCTCTCGACCACCTCACCGGGGCCGGGAAGCGGCGGCATGCTGTCGTGCTCGGGGCGGCGCACCGGCCCGGTGTCCATGTGCCCCTCGATCAGCAGCACCCCACCCGGCGCCACGGCGGCGGCCGCCCGGCGCAGGACGGACTCGCGGTCGAACGGGCCCCAGTGGTGCAGGAACTGAGCGCTGACCAGGTCGTATTGGCCTTCCGGGAAGTCGGCGGCCAGGTCCCGCTTCTGGAAGTCGATCGTGCCGGCGCCCCGCTCGGCGGCGTGCTGCCTGGCCCGCTCGACGGCCACCCCGGAGATGTCCACCGCGGTGACCTGCCAGCCGCGCTGGGCCAGCCAGATCGCGTCGCCGCCCTCGCCGCACCCCAGATCGAGCGCACGGCCGGCGGGCAGATCGCTCACCTCGCGCACCAGCACCACGTTCGGCTTGCCGCTCCAGATCCGGTGGCTCTCGGCGTACCGGGCGTCCCACGCATGTTCGTCGCTCATGTGCCCAGCCTGCGGCAACAGCGGTCCGATCTCCTACGAACGTTGCCGGAACAGCAAACCGGTCAGCCGGCGCGTTTGCGGGCCCGGCGGGCAGCGAGCTCGTCGCCCGCCGACGGCGCCGGGTCGGAACCGACCGGGATGGGGCCACCCGCCGGCTCGGCCGGCAGGTTGGTCAGCGAGCCCTGGATCTCTTTGAAGGCGCCGCCGATGGCGATGCCGAACACACCCTGGCCGCCCTGCAACAGGTCGACCACTTCCTCCGGCGAGCGGCACTCGTAAACCGTGGTGCCGTCGGAGATCAGCGTGATGCCGGCCAGATCGTCGACGCCGCGCGAACGTAAGGTCTCGATGGCCCGGCGGATGTTCTGCAACGACACCCCGGCGTCCAGCAGACGCTTGACGACCTTGAGAACGACCAGGTCACGGAACGAGTAGAGCCGCTGCGTGCCGGAGCCGGACGCGTCGCGGATGCTCGGCACCACGAGCGTCGTCCGCGCCCAGTAGTCGAGCTGGCGGTAACTGATGCCGACCGCCTGGCACGCCGTCACCCCGCGATAACCGACCGAGCCGTCCTCGCCGACGAGGGGACCCTCATGTTCAAGGGGCTGCTCGTGCACGCGACCACCTCCCCGCTGCGCGGTGCCGCCGCTTCACCTGGACTTCACGAGCGTATATCTCGGCGCCCGCGGAAACAGCCAGGTAACCCGGCGACACGCCGCGCACGAGCGAGGCAGATGTCGATCTTTCCCCCGGGCCGGGGACGGCTCAGCCCGCGAAATCCTCGGGACGGACCTGGTCGAGGAACTCGCGGAACTTCTCGACCTCGTCCTCCTGCTCGTCGGGGATCACGATGCCGGCCTCGGTGAGCACCTGATCGGCGCAGCGGATCGGCGCGCCCACCCGCAGGGCCAGCGCGATCGAGTCGCTGGGCCGGGCCGAGACCCGCACCCCCTCCTCACCGATCAGCAGATCGGCATAGAAGACGTTGTCCTTCAGCTCGGTGATCTCGACAGCGGTCAGCGGCGCCTCGAGGGCGGCCAGGATGTCCCGCAGCAGATCGTGGGTGAGCGGACGAGCGGGCTTGACACCCTGCTGCTCGTACGCGATCGCGGTCGCCTCGACCGCCCCGATCCAGATCGGCAGATACCGATCACCGTCGACTTCTCGCAGCAGGACGATCGGCTGGTTGCTCGGCAGCTCCACCCGGACTCCGACCACGCTCAGCTCGCGCACCGCCCGCCTCCGTGTCGTTTTCGCGCCGCCCCGCAACGGCTGCCCCTATCCTGCACGGTACACGCACGCCGTCCGGATCCTACGGCTGCCGCATACCCCTGAAAAAGCCTAGGCGAACCGGCCTCAGCGACCGAGTTCGCCGCGCAACCCCGCCCGCACCAAAGCCGCGTGCAGACGCTGCGACAGCGCCTGCAGATCGCGGGCCGTCTCATGCGCCCGGGCCCGCGCGGCCGGGTCGCTCTGCCGCACCAGCGGCGCCAGGAGCTGCGTGAACAGGCCGACCTCACGATCCGAGGCGGCCCGGAAACCCCGCAGATGCCGCAATTCCAGCCCGAACTTCGTCAGACCCACCACGGCCTCCACGATGATCACGGCGTCGCCGTCGTACCACCCCGGCGGACGCGCCGTGACCAGACCCATACGCTCCAGCTCGTCGAGCAGCTCGGCCGAGGCGCCCGTGCGCTCCATCACATCCTCCCGGGGGACCCGGGTGTCGGACGGATCGGCCGCCTTCTCACCGCCCACGGCGACCAGGGCCGGGCGGCTGGGCGCCACCGGCTCCTCGGCCTCCATGCGGTCGAGCTGCTCGCGGATCACCCGCAAGGGGAGATACTGGTCGCGCTGTGCCGTCAGCACGAATCGCAACCGCGCGACGTCGTTCCACGAGTACTTCCGGTACCCGGAGGCGGTGCGCTGAGGATCGACCAGCCCCTCCGCCTCCAGGAACCGCAACTTCGAGATCGTCGTGTCGGGGAACTCGGTGCGCAGATGGGCCAGCACCTCCCCGATGCTCATCAGCGCAGGCTCGCGCCCGCCCTGGGGACGCGAGGCCCCCGGGTCGCGCGCGGCCGCCCCCGGCGAAGTCACCCCTGGCTGCCCTCACCCTCGGGCCGCGGCCCAGCGATGAACACCAGCCGGAACTTGCCGATCTGGACCTCGTCACCGTTGCTGAGCGTGGCCGCCTCGACCCGCTCCCGGTTGACGTAGGTGCCGTTCAGCGAGCCCACGTCGCGCACCGTGAAGGTGCCGCCGTCGCGGTGGAACTCGGCGTGGCGGCGGGACACCGTCACGTCGTCGAGGAAGATGTCACTGTCGGGGTGACGTCCACTGGTCGTCACGTCGTGGTCGAGCAGGAACCGGGCACCCGCGTTGGGACCCCGGCGCACCACCAGCAGCGCCATCCCGGGCGGGAGCGAACCGGACATGCGGCTCGGCACCACGTCGGTGTCGGGACCCTCGAGCACCTCGTCGAGGGCGCCGAGGTTCAGCGTGGACGTGACGTCGAGTGGGGGGAACTCGTCGTCTGGGCGCGTCATCGGACCACCTCACGGATCAGTTGGTCGTGGCGTGCGGCAAAGGTCTCCCCCGCCGCGCCGTAAGGCTTGGACGCACGACTATCGGTTTCAAAGGCATAACACTTGTGCCCCGCAACCCTAGTCAGGGCCAATATCGCGGGGCAACCGGACGCGCTGACCTTCGGTCAGCTCTCCGTCAAAGCTTTGTATGCGCCGGCGTCGAGCAGCTGCGCAATCGCCCCGGAATCGGCCGGCGCGATTTCCACCAGCCACCCCGCCGCATACGGCTCCGCGTTGATCAGTTCGGGCTCGTCGGTCAACGAGGCGTTCTTGGCCACCACGGTGCCCGCGATCGGCGCGTAGATCTCCGAAACGCTCTTCGTCGACTCGATCTCACCCAGCGAGTCGCCCGCCGCCACCTCGGTGCCCTCATCGGGCAGCTGAACGAAGACGATGTCGCCCAAAGCGTCCTGAGCGAAGTGGGTGATACCCACCCGCACGGGCCCGCTGCCGTCGCCGGCCACCCACTCGTGCTCAGCCGTATACCGCAGGTCCTCAGGAATCACGCGTTCTCTCCCGTTTTCACGATTCCCCGGCGCCCCTTTCAGGACGCCGGACGTGCGTATTGCAATGTCTTGGCGTCCCGGACGGCGGTCACTTCGACCAACGTCCGTTGTTCCAACGTCACGCTACCGCCGCCGCTGTTCACCGACGCCACCACCCCGCCCGGGATCTGCAACGCGGTCTGCATCACCGACGGCTGCCCGATCACGGTCAGCACGTACGGTCCGGACAGGCCCTGACCGTCGGCCAGAATGCCGCCGCCCTCCGCGTCGACGAAATAGCTCGACGCCACGATCCGTACGGGCCGGCCACCCGCCCCGGCGATCTGCATGACCTCACCACCGGCGCCGCGCAGCTCCTGCACCGTGTTGAGGATCGCGCTCGCCTTCACCCCGTCGATCACGATCCGCAGGCCCGGCCCGCGCCCCGCCAGGGTTCCCGCCAGCAGGCCCAGCTCGTCGGCCCGTTTCTGCGCCTCGGTCAGCGCCGCCTCCCGGCCCGCCACACCCGAGGTGAGCTGCCGCTGACTGGTCTCCAGCGCGCTGATCTCGCTCTGCAGGCGGCTGTCGCGCGCCTCCAGGTCGCTCAGGATGCGCACCAGGTCCTCCTGCCGCGCGCTGGCCAGGCCCTCGTCGCTGTCGTTGCTCCGCAGCTGCACCACCAGCGTGAACCCGAACAACGCCAGCAACACCAGGATCAACGCGCCGGCCGAGCTGGGCCGTTTGCTGAGCAACCCGGCGGCGGTCCGGCCCGGTTGCCCCCGGTCGCGCTTCCTTCCCCCGTACGGGCTCAGGTGGCTCCTCGCTCGTCACAGGCTCGTCCGGGCCCTGGCCGGGCGGCGTCTTGGGCTGCGGGGCCAGAACCCGGGTCGCCTCCCCCGGATCCGCGGGCGCCGCCGGATCGGGGGCCGGCTCGGGCGGCAGCTCCATCGGGGTGCCGAGCCGCTGGGTCGGGCCGTCCAGCTCGACGGTCGGCAAGTCCATCGGCGGGCGCTTCGGCTGCTCGAGGGTCGGGCCGTCGTCCGTCGCGGGCTGGTCCGGGTTCGGCGGCGGCTTGCGTCCCGCCGTGGGCATGCCCGGCTCGGGCTCGTTCTGGTCGGTCATCGCGTCACCACCCGTCACGCCCGGAACAGGTGCCGGCGGATCGCCGCCACATTGCCGAAGATACGCACACCGAGCACGACCACCACCCCCGTGGAGAGCTGCGTGCCCACGCCGAGCTGATCGCCGAGATAGACGATCAGCGCTGCCACCAGCACGTTCGAGATGAACGAGACGACGAACTGCTTGTCGTCGAAGATGCGGTCGAGCTTGGCCCGCACCCCGCCGAACACCGCGTCCAGCGCCGCCACCACCGCGATCGGCAGATAGGGCTGCAGGGCCACCGGCACGGTGGGGTCGAACACGATGCCCAGAGCGACACCGGCGATCAGGGCGAGTACGGCGATCATCGGCCGCCTTCCGAGGTGGAGCGGGACGGTTCTTCAGACATCGGGGCCGAGGGCGCAGGCGGCGGCGTGGACGGCTGGGCCACCCGCAGCTTCAGCTCGGTCGCCGCCTCGAGCCGCACGTCGTCGACGGGACGCGAGTCGAACGACATGCCGTACTTGGACGCGAGCTGACCGAAGAACCGTCCCGCGTACCCGGCCTTGAAATCCTTCGCGAGGTCGTCGGGGCCGATCGCGACCACCTCGTACGGGGTGGTGACCGGCCGCAGGTCGACCAGGATCGCCTCGCCGGCCTGCCGGATCGTCGACGTCGCGGTCAGCCGCTGCCCGTTGATCGCGATCGCCTCGGCCCCCAGCGACCACAACGCGTTCGTGGCCAGCTGCAGGTCGGAGTCCTTGACCCGGGCCACGGTGTTGCGCTCGCCGGTGACCGGGTCGATCGGCGTCGGCCCGTCGCCCACCGTGATCTTGGCACCCGGCCCCCGTACGGCGGCCAGCCCGGTCGCCGCCTCGGTGTCGCGCAACCGGCGCACCTCGTCGCCGCTGAGCTCGGCCTCACGCAGCTCGGACACCTCGTCGGCCAGCTTGTCGGCCTTGTCCTGCAGCTCGGCGGTGGCGTCCCGCCGGTTCTGCACCTGCTGGATCAGCTCGGCGCGGGCAGTCGTCCGGGCCGGCTCGTCGGCGACCGTCTGCTTGTACGCCATCACCAGCAGGAACCCGAGCGCGACCAGGGTCACCACGAGCGCGCTGCCGGACAGCTGTTTACGCAGGCCGGTGGGTTCGCCCTCGCGCTGCTTACGGGCGGCGGCGTCGGCGTACCCGGGGTCGAGAGGATTACGGAACAGCTCCGTCAGGAAGTCGGGCTGGAACGTCCGCTTCGGGGGCTGCTCGCCGCTGTCCGGCATCACGGGGCCGTCCGGGCTGCGCGCAACAGCTGCGCGGTCTGCGCCAGATAGAGGACACCGGCGGCCCAGTAGAGCCCGAGCGCCCACCACGCCAGACCCCAGCCGACCGGGCCCGCCCACCAGTCGATCGACGGCACGGCCTTGGCCAGCAGCAGCACCGGGAACGCGGCCAGCAGCACGAACGTGCCGGTCTTGCCCACGTAGTGCACCGGCGGCGGGCCGTAGCCGTGGCGGCGCAGGACCAGCAAGGCGACGCCGAGCACCAGCTCACGCAGCAACAAGGCGCCGGTCAGCCAGTACGGCACGACCCCGCGCACGGTGAAGCCGATCAGCGTGGCCAGGATGTAGAGCCGGTCGGCGAACGGGTCGAGCAGCTCGCCGAGGCGGCTCACCGAGTTCATCCGCCGGGCCACGAAGCCGTCGACCCAGTCGGTGGTGCCGCCGACGGCCAGCACGATCACGGCGGCCACGTCGTTCTGCGGGCCGAGGAGGAGATAGAGGAAGAGCGGCACGCCGAGCAGGCGAATGAAGCTGATGACGTTGGGAATCGTCCAGATCCGGTTGGACGGGGCAACGACGGACGGCGCAGGCTGCTGCGACATCACGACTTCCTCCCCCTCCGGCGCCGGGATGACGGACCCGGCATGACCGCGGCGCACGCGCCGGCCCGGAAAGACGCGTCCCCCGACGCCCGGGCCCCCCACCGGCCACTCGCCGAGCAACTATAACGAGCTTCAGAATCCGCGTCGCGGACCCGCTACGTGTCGCACATCTCGTGCGCCATCCTAGGAACCTAGTTCTGTGGAGTGCCCGCCGGGGGCTGTGGACGACGCCGAGCGTGCACATCGGCTTTGTGGATAACCTGACCCGGCGATTTCGCGATCTCGGTAGGTTGGGAGTCCCCCGGGAGGGTGGGGACCAGACCCCGGAGATCAACACCCGTCGGGTGGGTCCGTCCAGTGCCCGGAACACAGAGATCGAGAAAGCCTGACACGGGTTGTCAGGTTTTTGGGGCAGGGTCGTCGGCATGGCAGACAAACCACTGACAGGCAAGGTTGCCCTCGTGGCGGGGGCCACGCGCGGCGCCGGGCGGCAGATCGCGGTGCAGCTCGGGGCGGCCGGCGCGACCGTTTACGCGACCGGGCGGAGCACGCGCGGCAAACGGTCGGAGATGGACCGGCCCGAGACGATCGAGGAGACGGCCGAGCTGGTCACCGCGGCCGGCGGCACGGGTATCGCGGTCGCCGCCGACCACCTCGTCGGAGAGCAGGTCGGGGCGCTCGTACAGCGGATCGACGACGAGCAGGGCCGGCTCGACGTGCTGGTCAACGACGTGTGGGGCGGAGACCCCCTGGTCACCTGGCACAAACCGGTGTGGGAGCAGTCGCTCGACAACGGGTTCCGGCTGCTGCGGCTGGCGATCGACACCCACATAACCTCCGCGCACTTCGCGATGCCGCTGCTCATCCGCGAGCCGGGCGGCCTGGTGATCGAGGTGGGTGACGGCACCACCGCCTACAACCAGGACAACTACCGGCTGTCGGTCTTCTACGACCTGGCCAAGGTGTCGGTCAACCGGCTCGCGTACGCCTGGTCGCGGGAACTTGCCCCGCACGGCGGCACGGCGGTGGCCGTCACCCCGGGCTGGTTGCGCTCCGAGATGATGCTCGAGCACTTCGGCGTGACCGAGGACAACTGGCTCGACGCGACGGCCAAGGAACCCCATTTCGCCATCTCGGAGTCGCCCGCGTACGTGGGCCGGGCCGTGGCCGCCCTGGCCGCCGACCCCGACCGGGCGCGCTGGAACGGCAGGTCGACCTCCAGCGGCGAGCTGGCGCAGGTGTACGGGTTCACCGACCTCGACGGCAGCCGCCCCGACGCGTGGCGTTATCTGGTCGAGGTGCAGGACCCGGGCAAACCCGCCGACGTGACCGGCTACCGCTGAGGCCGTCGACCCTGGCGGCGGGCGGCCGTCGGCTCCGGCGCCGGGCGGCCGTCAGCTCCGGCGCCGGGCGGCCGTCGACTTCGAGGCCGGGCGGCCGTCGCTGAGGCGGTCGGCCCCGGGCGGCTATCGGTACAGCTCGGCCGTTCTGGCGGCGGCCTCGGCCATCCGGGCACGCAGCGAGGCCGGCTCGAGCACCTCCACATGCGGGCCGAGCCGCAGCATGTACGAGTAGGCGACGTCGAGTGACTCCACCCGCAGCCGGGTCCGGACCCACCCGTCCGGGTCCGGCTGCTCCGCCTGCTTCACGGCCTCGTCCAGCGCGACGGTCTCGGCGACGAACCGCAGCACCCGTACACCGTCGGGGCTGAGCCGGATCGTGATGACCTCGCGCAGCATCTGCCGCACGAACTCCACGGCGCGCTCCGCCCAGAACTCCGGCAGCGCGAACGCCGCGTCCCGCCCGAACAGCCGCCCGGTCGGGGTGACCTCGGTGATCCGGTCGACGCGGTAGGTGCGCAGGTCCGCCCCCACCTTGCCGACCAGATACCAAACCCCGTTCTTGAGGACGAGCCCGTACGGGGAGACCGTGCGCGTCACCACGTCGTGCCGCCGGTAGCCCATCGTCAGTTCCTGGTCGTGCCACACGGCCTGGGCCAGCTCGGCCAGCACCGGCGGCGTCTCCGGATCCTGGAACCATCCCGGCGCGTCGAGATGAAACCGCTGCCCCGCCCGCTCCGAGGCCTCCTGCAGTCCCGCCGGCAGCGCCGCCAGGATCTTGAGCCGGGCCGCCTGCGCCGCCTCGGTCATCCCCATCTCGCGGGCCGGCCCCGGCAGCCCGGCGAGGAACAACGCCTCGGCCTCGGCCCGCGACAAGCCGGTCAGCCGCGTCCGATACCCGTCGACGAGCCGATACCCACCGACCCGTCCCTGCTCGGCGTAGACCGGCACGCCCGCCGCCGACAGCGCCACCACATCGCGATAGACGGTCCGCTCCGACACCTCGAGCTCGGCCGCCAGCTCAGCCGCGGTCATGCTCCCCCGCGCCTGCAACAACAGCACCAGGTTGATCAGCCGAGCCGCCCGCACATCCCCATTCTCCCCACAGCGCCGCCGTCACCCGTGACCACGCCCGCGACTCCTCCCCACACCGCCGCCACCCGTGGCCACACCCGGCGACGCGGCGAACGGGTTTTCGGGCGCAACCACGCACGCAGATCGGAGCGAAGCGACCTCGGCGGGAGCTGCGGTCCGTCACCCACCACCCCGCTACGACAGCTTGAATTTGACCTTGATCTTGCAGTTGACCTTGATCTTGCAGTTGACCTTGATCTTCGCCGTTCTCAGCGTCTCCCCCGTCTTGCTCGCACGTAGTCGTCCACCACGTACCTCCCCAGTTCCTCGGCGTCCGGGCTGAAGACGCGGCCGCCGTTGCGTTCCGCGACCCTCGCGACGAACCTCTGCAGGCCCGGGTCCTCACCGAGCATGAAGAAGTTGAGCGTGGCGCCGTAGCGGGTCAGGTGGTCGACCTCGTGGATCGTGGCGCGGATGGTTTCGGGCAGCGGCGGCCACCAGAAGTACGACTCGCCGTCCTCCAGGTGCGCCGTGGGCTCGCCGTCGGTGACGACCAGCACGACCGGCTCGGCGCCGGGGTGGCGGCGCAGGTGACGGCCGGCCAGGTTGAGGGCGTGCTGCAGGTTGGTGCCCTTTTCCATGCTCGGCTCGATGGCGGCGAGCTGCCCCTGGGAGAGCGTCGACGCGTACGGGCCGAAGCCGATGATCTGCAGCGAGTCCTGCGGGAACTGGGTCGCGACCAGGTGGGACAACGCCAGCGCGGTCTGTTTCATCGGGCCCCAGCGGCCGTCGGCGAACATCGAGTAGGAGAGGTCGACCAGCAGCGCGACCGCCGCGGACGCCCGTCGTTCGGTTTCGGCGACCTCGAAGTCCTCGGGTTCCAGGCGGACGGGCAGGACGCCCACCCCGCCGTTGCCGGCGCGGCGCCGGACCGCGTTGCCGATGGTGCGCACCACGTCGAGGGGCTGTTCGTCGCCGAACTCCCAGCGCCGCGACGAGCCGATCAGGTCGCCCGCCGCGCCGGCGTCGCGCAGGTCGTGCTGCCCCTGTTTGCGGCCGGACAGGTCGTCGAAGACCTGAGCCAACGCCGTACGCCCGAGCCGGCGCAACGCCTTGGGCGAGAGCGTCAGACCTTCGGCGTCCCGCGTCACCCACCCCTGCCGGGTCAGCTCACGTTCCAGCTCCCGCAGCCGCCGCACGTCGTCGGCCGCGCCCCGGCCGAGCTGACGTTCCACCATTTCGACGTCCACGTCGTCGAGCGTGGCCCCAGGGTGTTCCTGCCCGAGCTGGTCGAGCAGCTCGTCGAGTTCGCCGATCTCGCCCAGGGCCGAGGCGGCGTCGCCGTAGCCGAGGTCGTTGGGGCCTTTCATCCGTTCGCCCCGGCCCCAGTTGAGCTGGGGCCGCAGCGCCCGCAGGTTGTCGGTGAGCTGCGCGAGCTGCCCCCGCAGCGGGCCGTCGCCGAGCGCCTGGTCCATGAGCCGGGACAGTTCTTCCTGCTGCTGCGGGCTGAGCGAGCGCATCAGCCGCTCGGCCGCCGCGGCCCGCCGGGCCAGCGAGTCGATCAGTTCCTCGACGTTCTGCGGGTTCTCCGGGAAGAACTGGCCGTGTTTGGCCATGAACTGCTGGAACGCGTCGCCGGTGTCCTCGCCGCGGGCGTGCTTGGCGAGAAGGTCGTTGAGGTCGGACACCATCTCGTTGACGCCGTCGAAGTTGCCCCGTTCCAGGGCCTGTTTCATGCCCGCGAACCGCTGCTCGACCACCTCGCGCCGCAGCCCGTCGAGGATCTGCTGGTAGAGCTGCCGGGCCTCGTCGGACGCCCAGTTGTAGTCGGACAGCTCCTCGACGGCCCGGGAGGTCGAACGCGGCAGGTTGTCGAGGACCGCCTCGGCGAAGCGGGACTCGTCGTCGTCGCGACCGCGCAGCTCGTCGCGTTCGGTGGCAATGGCCTGGTCCAGCAACTGCTGGGCCCGGGTGACGGCGCCGTCGAGGTTGCCTCGGCGCAACGCTTCCCGGCGCATCCGGCGGGCGCGGTCGCGCAGCTCGTCGAGCCCGCGACCGGCCCGGGGGCCGCGCCGGATCAGGTCGCGCAGCACGTCACGCAGGTTGTCGCCCTCGAGGACCCGCTCGCCGACCTCGTCGACGGCGGCCCGCACGTCGTAGGGCGGGGCGAGCGGGTCGGGCCCGTCCCGCCAGGCGCCGTACCGGAAACGATTGCCCGCCATGTCAGCTCCCGTAGAGGGTGCGGCCGTCGTCGGTCAGCTCCTTGGCCAGCCGGCGCGTGAGGTGCAGCCCCTCCAGCACGAACTCGATGCCCGCCGCGGCCTGCCCCGGGGTGGGGGCGTCGCCGAGGCCGAGCCGGTCGAGCACCTTGGCCAGGCCGGGCACGGTGCCGATCTGGGCCAGCAGCTCGTCGGCGCTGACCAGGTCGCCCGTCTCGATGATGGCGCCCTCGGCGACCAGCTCGGTGAAGCCGGACAGGTCGAGCCCGGCCAGCCGGTCGCGGAACGTCTCGGCCGTCGCGACCCGCAGCAGGTGGGCCAGCACCTCGGTCTCGCGGCCCTCTTCCCCGCTCTCGAACTCGACCTTGCCCCGCAGCGTGGAGGTCACCGACACCGTGTCGCAGATGCGGGCCACCGCCTCGCGTTCCTGGCGCAGGCCGCTGCGCCGCAGGGCGCTCGCCGCGACGGTCTCGGCGGCGGCGATCGCGAACCGGGCCGAGATGCCCGAGCGGGCGTCCACCGACGGCGACTCGCGGACCGCCCGGGTGTAGCGGGCCAGCACGTCGAGCAGGTGGTCGGGCACGGTCGCGACCAGCTCGGCCTCCTGCCGGATGAGCGCGGTCTCGAGCGCCAGGTCGACCGGATAATGCGTACGGATCTCGGCGCCGAACCTGTCCTTGAGCGGCGTGATGATGCGGCCGCGGTTGGTGTAGTCCTCGGGGTTGGCCGACGCCACGAGCAGCAGGTCGAGCGGCAGGCGCAGCTGGTAGCCGCGGACCTGGATGTCGCGTTCCTCGAGCACGTTGAGCAGCGACACCTGGATGCGCTCGGCCAGGTCGGGCAGCTCGTTGACGGCGAAGATGCCCCGGTTGGTGCGC
The DNA here is from genome assembly GCF_004362215.1 of Paractinoplanes brasiliensis. Classification (NCBI taxonomy): domain Bacteria; kingdom Bacillati; phylum Actinomycetota; class Actinomycetes; order Micromonosporales; family Micromonosporaceae; genus Paractinoplanes; species Paractinoplanes brasiliensis. The sequence goes on from NZ_SNWR01000002.1 coordinate 1,135,862, forward strand.
GGGACCAGGCCGAAGTGGATGGTGTCGGGGTCGCCCAGGGCCCGGCCCTCGGCCACCTTGATCGGGTCGACGTCGCCGATCAGGTCGCCGACGCTGGTGTCGGGGGTGGCGAGTTTCTCGCCGTACCGCTCGGAGCGGTGCACCCACGAGATCGGCAGCAGATCACCGGTATCGGCGACCAGTCTGCGCGACGCCGGGGTGAGCGGGTGATACGGATGTTCGCGCAGCTCGGAGCCGGTGATGGCGGGCGTCCACTCGTCGAGCAGGCCGATCAGCCCGCGGATGAGCCGGGTCTTGCCCTGGCCGCGCTCACCGAGCAGGACCATGTCGTGGCCGGCCAGCAGGGCCCGCTCGACCTCGGGCAGGACGGTGTCGTCGTAGCCCACGATGCCGGGGAAGCGCGGGCCGCCGTCGCGCAGGCGGGCCAGCAGGTTGTCGCGCAGCTCCTGCTTCACGGTCTTGAACTCGTGGCCCGAGGCGCGAAGCTCGCCCAGGGTGCGCGGAAGGTCGGACGGGGGTGTGATCGCGGTTGGTGCATCTGTCACCGCACGAACGCTACTCCGCCAGTGTGACAACTTGCCGCCCCTTCGGCCCGCCCCGCCCGCTCACCGGCGCCGCAACCGGGCTGCCCCGCCAACCGGGCCTGCCCCGCCCACCCAGGGGGCTGACCACCACCCGATCGAATCTACCGTCCGCGGCTGGGAATCCTGCTGGTTGTCCACAGGCCGTCACCACGCGAAACGGAGTCGTCCACAGGCCCGGAAACGGGCTGGCGCCCGGCCCGCCGGCGCGGCAGGCTTTCCCGCATGGCGACCATCGAGCGATACGCGGCCTTCACCGACGACCCTGCGGGCGGCAACCCGGCCGGGGTGGTGCGTGACGCGGCCGACCTTGACGACGCGGCGATGCTGAAGATCGCGGCCGAGGTGGGGTATTCGGAGACCGCGTTCATCACCGCCGACAAGGGCGCCGGGCACTACCGGGTGCGGTATTTCAGCCCGCTGGCCGAGGTGCCGTTCTGCGGGCACGCCACGGTGGCCACGGCCGTCGCGCTGGGGCCGGGTGATCACATCTTCACCACCAACGCCGGTGAGGTGCCGGTGACCGTCGACCAGGAGGGCCGCGCCACCCTCACCAGCGTGCCGCCGACGATTCGTGAGCTGCCCGAGCCCACGCTGAAAGCGCTGCTCACCGCCCTGCGCTGGGAGGAGGACGACCTCGACCCGGCCTTCCCGCCCCAGGTGGCGTACGCGGGGGCGCATCACCCCGTGCTGGCGGCGCGCACCCGGCAGCGGCTGGCCGAGCTCGACTACGACTTCGAGGCGCTCAAGGGGCTGATGCTGGCGCAGGACTGGACGACCGTCCAGCTGATCTTCCGGACCGGCCCGGCGAGCTTCGACGTGCGCGATCCGTTCCCGGTCGGCGGCGTGGTGGAGGACCCGGCGACCGGGGCCGCGGCGGCCGCGCTGGGCGGATACCTGCGTGCGCTCGGGCTGGTCGGCGAGGAGGCGACGATCGAGCTGCGGCAGGGCGACGACCTGGGCCGGCCGAGCCGCATCACCGTACGGCTGGTCGAGCGCGACCCGGGCGTGCGGGTCAGCGGGCGGGCGGTGCCGATGACCGCCTGAGCAGAGCCGCCGCCGGGAGGCGAGCCCGGCCCGGGGCTGGCGGGGCCCGGGGCGAGCCCGGCCCGGGGCTGGCGGGGCCCGGGGCTGGCGGGGCCCGGGGCTGGCGGGGCCCGGGGCTGGCTGGGCCCGGGGCTGAGGCGGCCCGCAGAGCTGCGGCCTGGGCTGACGCGGCCCGCAGACTGGCGTGGCCCGGGCTGACGCGGCCGCAGAGCTGACGCAGCCCGGGCTGACGCGGCCGCAGAGCTGACGCAGCCCGGGGCTGACGCGGCCGCAGAGCTGACGCAGCCGCAGAGCTGACGCAGCCGCAGAGCTGACGCAGCCGCAGAGCTGACGCGGCCCGGGGCTGACGCGGCCCGCAGACTGGCGCGGTCAGGAAGAGAGCCGCCGCCGGGGAGCCGGGCGCAGCCGCGGGAGTGCCGACCGCCTAGGATCGGAGCGAGATGAGCGCCACCCTGATTGCCCGTGATCTCGCCGCCGGGCACGGCGACCGCGTCCTGTTCTCCGGGCTCGACCTCGTGGTCGCGCCGGGCGACGTCATCGGCCTGGTCGGTGTCAACGGGGCGGGCAAGACGACCCTGTTGCGGACGCTGGCCGGGCTCGTCCCGGTCGAGAGCGGCGCAGTGTCGCTCAGCCCGCCCAGCGCGAACGTCGGATACCTGCCGCAGGAGCGGGAGCGCCGCGAGGGCGAGACCGTCCGCGACTTCCTGGCCCGCCGCACGGGGGTGGGGCCGGCCCAGCGGCAGCTCGACATCGCGACCGAGCGGCTGACGGCGGGAGCGAAGGGCGCCGACGACGAATACTCCACGGCGTTGGAGCGGTGGCTCGACCTGGGCGGCGCCGACCTCGACGAGCGGGCCGAGCAGGTGGCCGCCGAGCTCGGCCTGAGTGTCGGGCTCGGCCACCCGATGACGGCGCTCTCGGGTGGGCAGGCGGCGCGCGCGGGCATGGCGTCGCTGCTGCTGAGCAGGTACGACGTGTTCCTGCTCGACGAGCCCACCAACGACCTCGACCTGGACGGGCTGCGCCGGCTGGAGGAGTTCGTCGGCGGGCTGCGGGCGGGCACGCTGCTGGTCAGCCACGACCGCGAGTTCCTCACCCGTACGGTCACCGAGGTCCTCGAACTTGACCTCGCCCAGCAGCGGGTGAACCTGTACGGCGGCGGGTACGCGTCCTACCTGGAGGAACGGGAGCGGGCGCGGCGGCAGGCCCGCGAGGACTTCCAGGAGTACGCCGACAAGAAGGAAGACCTGCTCGACCGGGCCCGGATGCAGCGCGCCTGGATGGAGAAGGGCGTCAAGAACGCGCGCCGCAAGTCGCCCGACAACGACAAGATCGGTAAGGCGTACCGGGCCGAGTCGAGCGAGAAGCAGGCGGCCAAGGCGCGCCAGACCGAGAAGCTGATCGAGCGGCTCGAGGTGGTGGAGGAACCGCGCAAGGAGTGGGAGCTGCGGATGGAGATCGCCGCAGCGCCCCGCTCGGGCTCGGTCGTGGCGACCCTGCGCGACGCCGTGGTGCGCCGTGGGGAGTTCCAGCTCGGGCCGGTCACGCTGCAGATCGATTGGGCCGACCGGGTTGCGATCACCGGCGCCAACGGGTCCGGCAAGTCGACTTTGCTCGCGGCGATCCTGGGCCGGCTGCCACTCGACGAGGGCTCGGCCCATCTCGGCTCCGGTGTCGTCGTGGGCGAGATCGATCAGGCCCGTGGGCTGTTCCTGGGTGACAAGCCGCTGATGAGGGCGTTCGGTGAGGCGGTGCCCGAGCTCAGCGACGCCGACGTGCGCACGTTGCTGGCGAAGTTCGGGCTGCGGTCGGCGCACGTGCCCCGGCCGGCCGCGAGCCTGTCGCCGGGTGAACGCACCCGCGCGGCGCTGGCGCTGCTGCAGGCGCGGGGCGTCAACCTGCTGGTCCTCGACGAGCCGACCAACCACCTCGATCTGGCCGCGATCGAGCAACTGGAATCGGCCCTGACCTCGTACGCGGGAACGCTTTTGCTGGTCACCCACGACCGGCGGATGCTGGAGGCGGTCACCACCACGCGGCATCTGGAGGTGGCCGACGGCAAGGTGACCGGATGATCATGGGCCCGCATGCTTGAGAACTGTGTGGACGGGGGACCCTACCGTGGGCCAGGTGGATAGGAGTGCCGATGCCGTCGATGCGTGGGTTCGTGGTGGCGGTCGCCGCCGGGCTGGGTCTGCTGCTCGGTGGGTGCACGATCGTGCCGCTGGAGGACGACCGGCAGGAACGGCGTCGCAGCACCGGTGACACGGTGACCCCGGCGCTGCGCGACGTGGAGCGGTTCTGGACGGCCCAGTTCGGCCAGATCTCCGGCGGAGAGAAGTTCACCCCGGTGCGGGGCGGCTACTTCCCGTACACGGAGGCCGATCCACCGCCCGCGTGCGGGGGCCAGGAGTTCGAGTACCAGCCGAACGCCTTCTACTGCCCGCCCGACGACTTCATCGCCTGGGACGCCCAGCAGCTCATCCCCCAGCTCGAGGACGACTACGGCCCGCTGCTGGTCGGCGTGGTCATGGCCCACGAGTACGGGCACGCCATCCAGGCCCGCATCGGCGCCGGCAACGAGCCGACGGTCGTGCTCGAGCAGCAGGCCGACTGCTACGCCGGAGCGTGGATGGCCGAGGTGCTGGCCGGCAGGTCCACGGCGTTCAAGGACATCACCGCGGCCCAGCTCGATGACGCCGTGGCCGGTGTGCTGACGCTGCGCGACCAACCGGGCACCCCGGCGCTGGCCGAGGGCGCGCACGGCAACGCGTTCGACCGCATCCGGGCGTTGCAGGACGGGGTCGAGGAGGGCGTGACAACCTGCGCCGGCTACAACCGGCGGAACCTGCCGGTCACCGAGGTGCCGTTCACCAGCCTCGAGGACGCCCAGACCGGCGGGAACCTCGCCTACGACCAGGCGTTGTCACTGCTGGCCGACGACGCCCAGTCGTATTGGCAGCGCGTGTATCCGCGGCTGGCCGGCGCGCAGTGGGCCGACCTGCCGGTCCAGCCGTTCCGGGCTGGGAGCCCGCCGGAGTGCGCGCGGCCGGACGCCTCGGCCGAGGGGCGCGCCTTCTACTGCCCCGACGGCGACTTCGTGGCGTTCGACAGCACCGAGCTGGGCCCGGCCCTGCATCAGCGGATCGGGGACTTCGCCCTCGGCATGCTGATGGGCGACCTGTTCGCCCGCGCCGCCCAGGACCGCCGCGGCGAGCCGACCCGCACCGAGCAGGGCCAGCTCACCGTCGACTGCCTGGCCGGGTCGTGGACCAACGACCTGCTGACCCGCGACCGCGACAGCCGGGTCAGCCTCTCCCCCGGCGACCTCGACGAGGCGGTGCAGGCGCTGCTCGCCTTCGGCCGGGCCGGCGAGGGCGAGGGACCGACCGCGTTCGACCGGATCGCCGCCTACCGCGAGGGCACACTCAAGGGGCTGGCCGCCTGCACCGGCTAGGCGCACCGGCGGCGTGCTTCGCGTCGGCCCGGTGCGGTGGCTGGACAGCCGCGATCAGGGCGGTCAACGCGTCGGCGATCTCACCGAGGCCCTCGTGGGGCGGGCCGGCGGGTTCGGTCATGTAGGTGTCGCGGCGGATCTCGACCATGAGGGCGGTGACCGCTTCGTCCCGGCCGTGGTGGGTCAGCGGGATGTAGGCGCCGGCGAACGGGGTGTTGACCGCCGTCTCGTAGCCGGCGAACGCGGTGCGGGCCTCGTCGAGCAGGGCCGGCGGGGTGTGGAAGTCGTCGGCGCCCAGGCAGATCTGCGGGCGGGGGCCGTCGCCGTGCAGCTCGTAGGGCAGCCGCAGCGTGGGATAGGAGTGCACGTCGACGATCACGGCGCGTCCCGTGGCGGCCAGCCTCTCGGTCACGAGGTCCGAGATCGCTTTCCCGTACGGGTGGAAGTGCTCGTCGATCAGCGCCTGGTCATCGGCCGAGGCGCGTAATCTGCGGCCCGCGTAACCGTGGGTGTAGACCGCCCCCATGCCCGCAGCGCGCATCTCCTCGCGCTCGTCGGGGAAGCGCTCCGGATCCACGACCAGGCGCGACAACCCGTTGGCGAAGGTCCACGGGCGTACGGGGGAACCGCCGGCCGCCCGCAGCGCGATGAGATCGGTGTGCGCGTCGGTCAGGTTGTCGAGCTCGTCGGACAGTTCCGCGTCGTCCACCAGCAGGCCGGCCCGGGCCCGTTCGGTGAGCTCCCGTGACGCGTGCGGCACGTGGAGGATCACCGGCGAGCCCGGGTCGCCCGGCAGAACGTGGAAGACCACCTTACTCGGCGAGCGCGGAGCACACCGTGTTGACGATCAGGCGGGTCACGACGTACGGGTCGCAGTTGGCGTTGGGCCGGCGGTCCTCGATGTAACCCTTGCCGTCCCGCTCGACCTGCCACGGGATGCGCACCGAGGCGCCGCGGTCGGAGACGCCGTAGCTGTACTTGCTCCACGGCGCGGTCTCGTGCATGCCGGTGAGGCGGTGCTCGATGTCGGCGCCGTACCCGGCGATGTGCTCGGCGACCTTGCCCTCGGCGCCCATCGACTCGGCCGCCTTGACGATCGCCTTGTAGTTCGCGCGCATCGCCTTGGTGGAGAAGTTGGTGTGCGCGCCGGCGCCGTTCCAGTCGCCCTTGACCGGCTTGGGGTCCAGGGTGGCCGAGACGTTGTAGTCCTCGGCGACGCGGTAGAGCAGCCACCGGGCGATCCACAGCTCGTCGGCGACCTGGGGCGCGGCGACCGGGCCGATCTGGAACTCCCACTGGCCGGGCATGACCTCGGCGTTGATGCCGGACAGGTGCAGGCCGGCCTCGAGGCAGAGGTCCATGTGGGCCTCGACGATGGCCCGGCCGAAGACCTCGTCGGAGCCGACGCCGCAGTAGTAGCCCCCCTGCGGGGCCGGGAAGCCGCCGCCGATCGGGAAGCCGAGCGGGCGGCCGTCCTTGAAGAACGTGTACTCCTGCTCGATGCCGAAAATCGGCTCCTGGTCGGCGAACTTGTCCGCGACCTCGGCGCACGCGGCGCGGGTGTTGCTCGGGTGCGGGGTGCCGTCGATCAGCAGCACCTCGCACATGACCAGCACGTTCTTGCCGCCGCGGATCGGGTCGGGGCAGACGAACACCGGCTTGAGCACGCAGTCGGACTTGTCGCCGGGCGCCTGGTTGGTGCTGGAGCCGTCGAAGCCCCAGATCGGCAGCTCCGCGCCGTCCTCGACGATCTTGGTCTTCGAGCGCAGCTTCGCGGTCGGCTGCGTGCCGTCGACCCAGATGTATTCAGCCTTGAACGGCAAAGCGATCTCCTTGCAGAAGGGCGTTCCGGACGCGCAGAAGGCTACCGATGGTGGGTCACTCTCAGTGCCCTCCGAGCGTGAGAGGATCACCACGCTCCGGATTAACACGGGGGAAACACTGGTAGTTACGCGGATTTCGTCCGGATGGGAGCCATTACGCAGCGCCACGGTGGTCGAGGCCCCGGCCGCCGGTTCCCGGCTGAGCGCAGTACGCTCCGGGGATGACGGTGCGGGACGCCTATCCGGTGCCGCTCCCGGTCGTCGCCCTCGTCGCGTCGGCCGGTGGCATCGAGGCGCTCACCCACGTGCTGGCGCCCCTGCCACCCGGCCTGCCGGCGGCGGTGATCGTGGCCCTGCACCAGGATCCGATCCGGGTCAGCTACCTCCGCGAGATCCTCGCCCGCACGACGAGCCTGCCGATCGCGGTCGCCCACGACAAGGCGCCGATGACGCCGGGCCGTGTGCTGGTGGTCCCGCCCGGCTACCACCTTCTCGTCACCTCCGAGGCCCGGGTCGGCCTGATCGCGACCGGCCCGATCCCCCCGGCCCGGCCGTCGGCCGACCTGCTGCTCTGCACGCTGGCGGTCACCTGCGGCGCCCGCGCGCTGGCGGTCATCCTCAGCGGCATGGGTCACGACGGGCAGGCGGGCGTCCGGGCCGTGGCCCAGTGCGGCGGCATTGTCCTGGCGCAGGACGCGGCGACCGCTCACTTCCCGTCCATGCCCGCGGCGGCCGTGACGACGGGCGCCGTCCATCAGGTTCTGCCGCTCGACGACATCGCCGAAGCCATCGTCAAGCACGTCACCGCCGGACGATAGCCGACACCGTCCCTTTTGGGGCATTGATGACGCTCCGCAACGGGGTGATCACGTGGCACTATGCCAGGCATGACGGTGTCGGCGCAGGGCTGGCGGGTCGGGATCAGCATCGGCTCGGCCTCGACGGTGGCGATGCTGCGCGCGCCGGGGATGCGGCCCCGGCCCATCCTGGCCGGGGGCTCGCCCCGCATGCCCTCGTCGGCCGACCCGGTCTATCCCGGCCACCGTGACCCGCTGTGGGCGGGCTCGATGCTGCCGCAGCACCTCGCCCGCATCGCCCACGAGGTGCACCGGGCCGCGGGCGCCGAACCCGTCGAGACCACCGTCGGCTGCCCGCCCGAATGGGAGAACAGCAGGCGGTCGGCGCTGGCCGAGGCGGTCACCCGGGCCGGTCTCGGCGGCGTCGAGGTGGCCGGCGAGGTCACCGCGGCTGCGGCCTGCCTGACCTCGATGGACGGCGCCGCCGTGCCGCCCGGCGGTCTGCTGCTGGTCTTCGACGCCGGCGCCAGCAGCTGCGACGCGGGCCTGCTGCGCCGCACGGCCGACGGGTTCGAGACGGTGGCGTTCGAGACGGTCGACGGCTCCGGGGGCATCCAGCTCGACACCGGCCTGGTCGAGTTCCTCGGCGCCCGGATTGCGGCCGGGGACAAGACGCTCTGGCACCGCCTGATGGATCCGCTCACCCCCGTCGACCGGGCCGCCCGCCTGCTGCTGTGGGAGGAGGTGCGCGCGCTCAAACACCGGTTGTCCACGGAACCGGAGGCGACGCTGAGCGTTCCGCTGGCCGACACCGGGCTGACGGTGACGCGGGAGGAGTTCGAGGCGCTGGCCCGGCCGGTGTTCGACCGGGCCCTGCGGGTGACCCGCGAGGTGCTCGGCCCCGCGGCCGTGTCGGCGGTCTTCCTGGCCGGCGGGTCGAGCCGCATCCCGCTGCTGGGCCGGCTCCTCACCGAGCTCACCGGCCGCGAGCCGATCACCGTGAAGGATCCTGACCTCGTGGTGGCCGAGGGCTGCGCGCTGCTGGAACGCCGGCAGGCGCCGCTGATCGACGACGACGTGCAGTTCACCGTGTACCGTCCGCTGCGGCTGCCGCCCGGCCGGTGGGAGTCGATGCTGGTGTTCGCGCACAAGCCCGGCCCGGCGGGCGAGGTGCACGAACGGGCCGAGCGCTCCTTCGCGGGCGAAAACCCTTCCCCCCGTACGGTGGACTCCCGCCGCCCGCCGGCCCCCGGCGCCCGCCTCCGGGTCGTGCCCGAACTGCCCGGAGTGGAATGCCACCCGCCCGAGCACGTCCTCGACCGGCACGAGCCCGTGCAGGAGCTCGCCTTCCGCCTGCGGGTGGCCCCGACAGCGCCCGAGGTGGTCCGCGGCTTCGTCCGCGTCTGGTGCGGCCCGGTCGTCATCGGCGAGGTCTCGCTGGCCCTGCCGGTCACGCTCGGCGACGTGCCCGTCGAGCGCCGGCCCGAGCCGATCCGCCGGTACCGCAAGATCTTCCCGTCCTACTCGGGCCGTGACCGGGCCGTGGCCGAGGACTTCGCGGTGGCCGCCCGCGCCCTCGGTGACCAGTACCTTCAGGACGTGGTGACCCTGCGTTCCGGTGAGCAGTGGAGCCCCCGCCTGCTCGAACTGATCGAGGAAGCCGACATCTTCCAGCTTTTCTGGTCGAACAATTCCATGATCTCGGATTATTGCCGCGCGGAATGGGAATACGCGCTGGGCCTGGGACGGCCGTCGTTCGTCCGGTCGTTCTACTGGGAGGATCCGCTTCCGGAGGCGCCCCATCTGGGGTTGCCCCCGGCGGAACTGCGCCGCCTGCACTTCGCGAGAGTGCCCGTCGCCGTGGCGGCCCCGGATCCGCCCCGTGCCGCCGCGGCCGAACCTGCGGCGTCCGCCCCGGGTGCACCGACGTGGAGCCCGCCACCCCCTGCTGCTCCACGGTCGCCGGCGCCGGCACCCGATCCGGCGCCGGCGGCATGTCTGCGGGTGGTGCGGGCCGACGGCGAGACCACGACGTACGGGCTGCCCCGGCAACGCGCCACGATCATCGGCACGGCCGTCAACGCCGACCTGCGCCTCACCGACCTGTACGCGAGCCGCCGCCACGCCGAGATCACCCCGGTACGCGGGCGGTTCCTGGTCGACGATCTCGGCAGCACGAACGGCACCACCCTCAACGGCCGCCGGGTCCGCGGACGGGAACCGCTGCGCCCCGGCGACGTGATCGGCGTGGGCAAGACCCGCCTCGAGTTCTCCGAGCCCGCCGACGTCCCCGCCACCCCGCCCGCCGCGGCCCCGCCCCCGGCAGCCCCGGCGAACCGTGCTTCGGCCGGGCTCGTCACCACGGGCGCCGCGCTGGCGGTGGCCGGCGTCGGATGGTGGCTGCTCAGCCCGTACGCGGGAACGGTTGTGGGTCTGATCGCGCTGGTGGTGGGGCTGATCCTCGTGGCGGCCGGGCTGAGGAGGCACTGAGATGCAGATCCGGCCCGCGGCGGGGGCGGCGGACACCACGCACGTACGGGATCTGGTCGACAGCGCCTTCACGCCCTACATCCCGCGGCTCGGGCACAAGCCCAAGCCGATGACCGCCGACTACGACACGATCGTGGCGTCCGGCCGCTGCTGGGTGGCCGTCGACGCGGGCGAGATCGTGGGCATGCTGCACCTGGAGACCGCCGGCGACCACCTCGAGGTCGAGACGGTGGCCGTCGCGCCCGGCACGCAGGCGCGCGGGGTGGGCGGGCGGCTGCTGGCCTTCGCCGAGCAGCGGGCCCGCGACCAGGGCCTGCCGGAGGTGCGGTTGTGCACCAGCAGGACGATGACCGAGAACATCGCGTACTACCCGCGGCGCGGCTACCGCGAGACCCACCGCGACGCCGAGCGGGTCTTCTTCGCCAAGACCGTCTGATCAGTTGGCCGCTGCCTCGCGGGGCCGCGATCAGCCGCTGCCACGCGGGCCGCGATCAGCCGCTGCCTCGCGGGGGCGCGATCAGCCACTGCCTCGCGGGTCGCAATCAGTCGCTGCCGAAATCGATGGCGAAGGCGCCCGCCTCGATCCGGGCGATCAGCTCGCCGACGTCGGCGGTCTGCTGGAACGTCGTCTCCCAGCCCTCGCTGGCGAGATCGGCCAGCCGGACCGGCGCCGGGTCCCGGCGCAGATCGAGCACAAGCTGCTCGCGCGAACCGTCGCCGCCGATGATGGCGATGCCCGGGTGGCTCGCGACCGTGTCCCGCCAGGCGTCGTGCAGCTCGATCATCTCGCGCGGCGAGTGCAGCGAGATGTAGGTGCCGCTCTTGTCCAGCCAGCCGCTGTGCAGCCAGGAGCCACCCTGCAGGTAGGCACGCCAGGCGGCCGGCAGCGGGGTGCCCAGCATGGCCTCGGCCTCGGCGAACTCGTCGTCGCCGACCGGGCCGCGGAAGTCGGCCTCCTCGCTGATCACCCCCGCCAGGCGACCGTCGGACGGGTCGACCTCGACGCGCGTCACGTAGCCGACGCCCTCCGCGGGCACCAGCGACTCGCGGACTGTCCGGGTCGCTTCCTCCCGGCCCACCAGCGGTTGACCGCCCAGGTCACCGGGCCACGACCGCCAGCCGCACCCGGCCACAAGGTCGAGTTCGGCCTGACTGGTGGGACGCCAAAGCGTGACAGTGTCGATGAGCCCGACCTTACCGGCGAATCGGATGACTGTTCTGAAAAGCGAGCCGTTCGTCGGCTTTGTCACCGAGGGCCGTGACGTGGTCGTCAAACGTCAAGAAAAGTCCCACGGCTCGCGCTCAGCACCGAGCGCCGGACAGCATCCGACCCGCACCGGCGCCACCCGGGGTCGGCGGCGCGACCGGGTGCACGGTTAGATGGAGCGCGAACCGACACCTGAGGGGGTACAGCGTGCCGACGCCGTTCACCGTCGCACGAGCCGAAGCCGGGCTCCTGGCCCATTTTCCCGACGTCGTACGGCTGCCCGACGGCCGTCTGCTCGCCACCTATCGCGAGGGCGCCGGGCACGTACGATCCGACGGGCGGATCTGCCTGGTCGAGAGCACCGACGGCGGCGAGACGTGGTCGCAGCCGTGGGTGGCCGTCGACGGCGATTTCGACGACCGCGACCCGAAACTGGGGGTGCGCGCCGACGGCACGGTGCTGCTGAGCTACTTCGTGATCGACTGGAGCACCACGCCGCTGCACACCACCCACGGCACGTACGTGCACAGCAGCACCGACGGCGGGCGTACGTGGAGCGAGCCCATCCCGGTCGGCACGTCCATGATCGACGAGGGCGGACGGCTCACCCCGGCGGTGCCCACGTGGGCGGCCTCGCACGGCGGGGCGGTCGAGCTGCCCACCGGCGACGTGTTGCTGCCCCTGTACGGCCGTCTCCCCGGCGAGAAGTGGCAGCGCGCGACAGTGGTGCGCAGCACGGACGGCGGGCGCACGTGGCCGGCCGAGTCCGAGGTGCTGCTGGCCGAGGGCGACGGCGTGCACTACCAGGAGCCGACGCTGACCGTGCTCGACGACGGCACCGTGGTCGCGCTGATCCGCACGACGGCCGACCGGGCGTGGATCTGCCGTTCCACCGACCACGGCCACACGTGGAGCGAGGCCCAGCCGACCGACATGCCGGCCTCCTCCCACCACGCGCTGACGCTGAGCACCGGCGAGGTCCTGGTGACGTACGGGGATCTGTCGCCCCGTTTCTCCGAGCACCGCGACACGGTCGGCCGGCTGGTCCGCGACCCGGCCAAGACGTGGGACGGCTACCCGGACGTGCAGCTCTACGACTCCGGCCACCCCGACCAGGCCAACCCGTCCAGTGTCGAGGTCGCGCCGGGGCGGTTCCTGACGGTGAGCTTCGACGTGCGCGAGGCCACGGTCGTCGGCTTCTTCACCACGCCGGCGGACTATCCGGGCTGACCCCGAACCCGGGCAATCGGATTCGCGAGCAGCCGTCCGGTGGCGCTCGTGGCCGCCGTCGATCCGTTTCTCGACCGGTTCCGCGACGACCCCGCGACTCGTGCCACCTGCACCGAGACCCTGCGGCGGCTGCGCGAAACCGCCGGGGATCAGCTGCCGGTCGCAGAGCTCACCCGGAGATCTACGAGCAGACGATGGCCCGCCGGGCCTCCGGCGCCGCGAACACCTGGAACAAAGTACTTGTCCGGGCTGACCTCGTTCACCGCCTGTTGTGGCCGCCAGGGCCGGCCGGCAACCGACCCCGGTCGGCGCCTGGAGACCTCCGCCCGCATCACCGCCGAGAACGACGAGCACCACCGGCGGCGCCGCAGCTGACCTTGCGTCCCACATAGCGGGGGAACGAAAAACGGCGGCCGCCGCCTGGCAGCCAGGTGGCGCCCTGAATCAACTGCTTTCCGTTGTTTTTCGTCTGGTAGCTACGCCGCACCTGTTTGACGGAGTTCGGTGGAGCCTTGCCGGAAGCCGGCGGCGTCGCCGTGACCGGCGACAGCCGTCAACACCGGTGCGACCGCTCCTGTCGGCCTGACGCCGCGGCGGGGAGAACATGTCAGCGCCAAAACCTTCAGCTCCGCGTCCAGCCGCGGCAACTCCCGGGCATTCACCATGCTCGACGCAAAGCCCAACCGCACAGCGTCAGCAGCGCCGGGCAGCGGGCGATCACACGTTCCGCCCCCGCCGCCTCGCTCACCGGGTCAGCAGGCCGTCGCCGGACAGCAGGAGGGTTGAGGCTGCGGCCGCTGCGGTCAGGGCGAGGACGGCGGCGCCGCGCCAACCGGGCCGGCCGGGGCGGGACGGCAGGAAGCACGCGGTGGCGGCGACGGCCAGGGTCAGCACGGCCAGCATGGTCAGCGGGCGGGTCACGTAGACGCGGGCGGCGGCGACGGGATCGTCCCAGTCGGACAGGTAACGCAGCAGCACCCCGGCCGTGACAGTCAGCGCAGCGGCCGGGGCGGCGATCAGCGCGTCGGCCAGCCCGGCGGCGCCGCGTAACAGGAGCAGCAGCACGGTCAGGGTGATGGCTGCCGTGGCGGAGGCCCACCAGTCGCGCTGGGCTTCCGGATAGAGGTCGAGGGCGGCGAGCGGGGTCAGCCAGCGCGCGGCCAGCGTGAGCAGACCGGCCAGCAGGCCCAGCAACGCGGCGCGGGAGGACGCAGCGGCGACCGCCAACGCCACGACTGTGACCGTGGCGGGGGTCAGCCAGGCGGAACCGAAACCGGCGGTCCAGAGGACGGCGGCCGCGGCGGGCAGATCGGTCTGCACGGCCAGGGCCTGCTGGGCGGCCATTCCGAACCCGATCCAAAGGGCGCCGGCGAAGACGGCCGTGCCGAGCGCGAGGACCACCGGCCACGGGCGGCGGCGACAGGACAGGGCCAGCACGCAACCGGCGGCGCCGCCCAGGGCGAGCGGGACGTAGAGGACGGCCCACCAGTCGATGGTCCAGTCGCCGGCCAGCGATCGGGGGTCCAGGTTGACGAGCAGGCCGGTGAGTGCGCCCGCCAGCAAGCCGAGCGTGGCCGCCCGGGGCGGGCCGGTGAGCGTGCCGGCCGCCGACCCGAGCGCGGCCGCCGGAGAGGGGCCGGTAACCGTGCCGGCCGCCGGAGAGGGGCCGGTAAGCGTGCCGGCCGCCGACCCGAGCGCGGCCCCCGGGGAGGGGCCGATGAGCGTGCCGGCCGCGGGCGCCCGGGGCGGGCCCGCTTCTGCGGCGCGGCGCCACATGGCCAGGCCCCAGGTCGCCACGAGCAGGGCACCCGCCGCCAGTCCCGCGACGAGCTGCGGGTACGGCTCGAGCGCGGTGCCGAGAAGCGCGGAAAGCAGGATCTGGCTGCCGGCGGACCAGATGTTCACGGCCAGCACACCGGCGACCCACGCCACCAGGGCGGGCATGCCGAGCAGCCGTGCGGGCTCACGCAGCACGGCCACCCGCCGCGCGGGCTGTGGGTGGGTGGCGAGCAGACGCCTCGCACGCGTGGAGTGGGCCGCCGGGTGGTGGGTGGGCGCCAGCAGCGTCCGGAGGGCGTCGGCGGAGCCCGCTCGGGCGGCGTGGTGGTCGGCCTCCAGCTCGCGGTCGCGCATGACGGCCCGGGTCAGCAGGTAGCCGGCCGTCCAGAGCAGGGCGGCGCGCACGCCGTAGCGGAGCCAGAACGGGAAGTCGTTCAGGCCGTCCCGGAACGGGGCCACGAGCAGCGGCACGGCCATGACCACTGGCAGCGCCCACAACAGGCCCCTCGTCAGCCACACCAGCGTCACGTCACCGGCGGCGGCGTGGGCTGTCTCGTGGCGGAGCACCGCGTCCAGGTGGTCGGCGGGCAGGCGGCGGGCGCCGGGCGGCAGGACGATCCGGGTGGCGCCGGAGGATCGTACGGTGAAGGGCTCCCGCAGGGTGAACGGGCCGAACTCGACCACCGGAGGGCGCCGGACGCCCAGCCCGGCGGCGATCTCGGCGGCACGGGCGGTGAAGGGGGCGGGGCGTCGCGGGCCCAGCCGCCGCAGCAGCAGGCGGGGCTGGAGACGGGCCAGCAGCAGGGCCGCCGCGAGGGTGAGAAGGGCGCCGGCCGCGGCGAAGAGGGCGTAACGGTGTTCCACGCCCGCGCGGCAGGAGTTGACGACGGGCGCGCGGCGCAGGGGGTCGCCGGGGAACTGGGCAGCGGCGTCCCGGAAGCAGGCGACCGTCACGTCACGCCAGTCCAGCCCCACGGTGAGGTGGTGGGTGAGCTGCCCGGCCAGCGCGCCACCCAGCAGCAGCACCACCATGATCAGCAGGTAGCGGCCACGGGTCGCGGAGGGCGGACGGCGGACGGCCGCGCCGGTCACGACGCGTCCGGCCCGCCGGACGGCCGCCGCTCATCCGCCGCACCCGCGCCACCGGACGAGCCCGCTTCATCCGGGCCGAGGTTCGGCACGGGACCGGAGGACAGGCCGCGCTCCCCCGCAGCAGCGGGCCCGTCGAGAGGGGCCGAGCCGCGCAGGCGCAGGGCGCCGATCACGGCCTCGGCCAGGTGCTGGGCCTCCGCACCGGGCAGGGATTCGGCGGCCCGGGAACGGATCAGCAGGTAGATCTCGCGTTCCTGCTCGGGGGTCAGCGCGGCGGCCCCCGGCCGGCGGTCACGGCGGAAGACCGCGGCCAGCCTTTCCTTGGTGGCTCGGCTCAGTTCCTCGCCGGCCGCGGTGAACACGGCGGTGACCAGCAGGGACACGGCGGACAGGACGGTCGGGACGATCGACGCGAACTCGACGCCCATGCCGACCGGCGGCCGCAGGACCCGGCCGGGCGGGCCGGTGGTGCGGAACCAGTCGGCGGCGGTGTCGAAGTCGTCCAGCTCGGCGGGGTAGGTCTCGCGCACGACCGTCTCCCCGAGCGCCAGCACCTCGTCCCAGTGTTGATCCACGTTTCCTCCACAGTCGACACCCGAGATTATGGCGGGCCGCACGAAGGCCCGCGGCGGACCCTCAACTGCGGGGGCGGGCAACCGATTCTTGGGGGTCCTCGACCTCGAGGCTTGTCGAACAGGAGACCCGTACCCGTGATCGTGTTGTGGGTTCTTGTGACCGTTGGTGCCGCTGTGGCCGCGTACGGGGCCGGGTCGGTCCGGCGGGGGAAACGCGACCGGCTGGAACTGGACGCGGTGCGCGCCGCCCTGACGGCGCAGGCCGAGCAGCGCGAACGGGACATCGAGGAGCTGCGTTCCGAGCGGGCGAGCCGGCTGGCCGGCGCTCAGCAGGAACAGAGCAGGAACAACCACCGGCTGCGGCGGCGCGCCCGGGAGGCCATCGACGAGTCGGGCGCGGTCATCACCGAGCGGCTGCAGGACGTGGTCGAGCAGGTCGGCGCCGCCCGTGAGGCGGCCACGGCCACGCACGGCCGGGTCGCCACGACCAGCCGGGCGGCCGCGGTGATGGTGAGCCGGGCCCGCTCGGCCGACGCGTCCGCGACCAAGCTGAACGCGAGCCTGCACCAGGTGGCCGGGATCGCCGGGGTGATCGGCGAGATCGCGTCGCAGACCCGGATGCTGGCCCTGAACGCCACCATCGAGGCGGCTCGGGCCGGCGCCGCCGGAAAGGGCTTCGCGGTGGTGGCCGACGAGGTCAAGTCCCTCGCGACCACGACGGCCGAGTCGACCGAGCAGATCGCGGCAACGGTCGCGGCGCTGGAGGCCGACGTGGCCGAGATGGGCGGCACGCTGACGGCGATCATCGGCGGCGTGGCCGAGATCGAGCAGGCCATGGGGCTGCTCGGGGGCATCGCCGACAACCAGCACCGGATCGTCGAACGGCTGAACAGCACGGTCGGCGCGACGATGGAGCAGATCCAGGACCTGTCCGAGGTCGCCGAGCGTCTGGAGCGCCGCCGCAACGAGCGCACGGCCGCCAACGGGCCGGTGACCGTACAGGTGGCGGGCCGCTCCCCCGTGCAGGGGCAGCTGATCGACGTGAGCGCGGACGGGCTGGGCTGTCTGCTGCCGCGCGGCGCCGCCGTGTCGGTCGGCGACCGGGTCACCGTCACTGTCGGGCTGTCCGGCGCGACGTTCGAGGCAGGCGCCGACGTGGTCCGGCGGGCCGACCGTACGAACGGGAGTGAGCTGGGCCTGCACCTGACCTCGGTCCCCGCCGCGGCGCAGCGCCAGATCGAGTCGTACGTGGCCGCCTGATCACGATTCCGGGAAGACCTGCGACACCATGGTCAGCAGGGTGGCGGCGAGCAGCCGGTGCACCTGGGCCCGGGTGAGCACGCCGCGCTGCAGCCACTCGCGGGCGGTCGACACGGCCAGACCGACGTAGGACCGGGCCATCGCGTGCTGCGCCGGGTTCGCGGCGTCCAGGCCGGCGGCGGTCAGGACGGCGTCGGCGGCACCGTCGATGGCCTCGGCGATGACCCGGTCGACGTCGGTGTCGCCGGCCATGCCGCCGGCGGTGATCGCGGCCAGCCAGGAGCGGCTGTGCCGGGAGACGACGTCGAGGAACCAGCTGACGATCGCGTCGACGCGGGTCGGCAGGTCGCCGTCGGGCAGCCCGGCGACGGCGACCTCGGGGACGGTCAGCATCACCCGGATGACCTCGAGGTACAGGTCTTTCTTGGTGCCGAAGTAGTGGTTGACCAGGCCGCGGGCGACCCCGGCGGCCCGGGCGACGTCGGTGGTCGACACGCCGGCGTAGCCCCGTTCGCCGAACAGTCGCACGGCCACCGACAGGATCTGCGCGCGCCGGGCGTCGGGTTCGAGGCGCCGGCGCGGTCCGGCCTCCACACTCATCGTGCGGACCTTACGCCATCCGCTTGTTGACAGTCTGCCAACAGGCCGGGAGGGTAGGTGCCATGCCCACTCCAGGACTGGACGGGTACACCCCGGCGTGGTCGAAACCCGAGCACGACGACCTCGCCGAGCTGGCCCGGTCCTTCTTCACCGAGCAGGTGCTGCCGCACGCCGCCCGCCACGAGCGGCAGGGCCACCCCGACCGTGAGCACTACCGGCAGGCCGGCGCGCTCGGGTTGCTCGGCCTCAGCGTTCCCGAGCCGTACGGCGGCGGGGGCGGCGACTTCACCCACGAGGCCGTCGTGCTGCACGAGCAACAGGCCACCGGCGAGGGCAGCCTGGGCCTGGCGGTGCACAGCGGCATCGTGACCGGCTACCTCACCGCGTACGGGAACGAGGAGCAGAAACGGCGGTGGCTGCCCGGCCTGTGCTCGGGCGAACTGGTCGGCGCGATCGGGATGACCGAGCCCGGCGGCGGCTCCGACCTGCAGGAGATCACCACCCGGGCGGTCCGCGACGGCGACGACTACGTGATCAGCGGCTCGAAGACGTTCATCACCAACGGGGGCCTGGCCGGCCTGATCGTCCTCGCGGTCAAGACCGACCCGGCACAGCAGGCGGCCGGCATCAGCCTGATCGTCTGCGAGCTGCGCGACGACACCCCCGGCTTCCGGCGCGGCCGGCTGCTCGACAAGATCGGGCTGCACGCCAACGACACCGCCGAGCTGTTCTTCGACGAGTTCCGGGCGCCCGTGGCCAACCTGCTCGGCGCCGAGGGCGAGGGGTTCGTCCTGATGATGCGCCAGCTCCCCCAGGAACGCCTCGTCATCGGCGTCGGGGCGGTGGCCGCGATGCAGCGGGCCGTCGAGCTGGCCACCGCGTACGCGAAACAACGCACCGCCTTCGGCAAGCCGCTGATCGGCCATCAGAACACGCGCATGGTGCTGGCCGAGTGCGCCACCCGTACGCGGGTGTCGCGGGTCTTCCTCGACGACTGCATCGCGCGCCACGTGCGCGGCGAGCTCGACGTCGCCACCGCGGCCATGGCCAAGGCATGGCTCACCGAGGGACAGTGCGAGGTGGTGGACCGCTGCCTGCAGGTCTTCGGCGGCTACGGCTACACGACGGAGTACCCGATCGCCCGCATGTACGCCGACGCCCGCGTCCAGAAGATCTACGGCGGCACCAACGAGATCATGAAGGAGCTGGTGGCCCGTGTCCTCTGAGGCCTACGTGTACGACGCGGTGCGCACCCCGCGCGGCCGCGGCAAAGAGAACGGCGCCCTGCACGGGGTCAAACCGGTCACGCTGGTCACCGGCCTGCTCGACGCGCTGCGCGCCCGGCTGCCCAGCCTCGACCCGGCTGCCGTCGACGACCTCGTGCTCGGCATCGTCACCCCGGTCGGCGAGCAGGGCGGCGACCTCCCCCGCTCCGCCGCGCTGCTGGCCGGGCTGCCCGACACCGTGGCCGGCGTGCAGCTCAACCGCTTCTGCGGCTCCGGTCTGGAGGCGGTCAACCAGGCCGCCGCGCGCATCCGTTCCGGCTGGGAGCACCTGATCGTCGCGGGCGGGGTCGAATCGATGTCGCGCAACCCGATGGGCTCGGACGGCGGGGCCTGGTTCCTCGACCCCGAGACGTCGCTGGCCACCGACTTCGTGCCGCAGGGCGTCAGCGCCGACCTGATCGCCACCCTTGAGGGCTTCAGCCGGCACGACGTCGACGCGTACGCCGTGCAGTCGCAGGAGAGGGCGGCCAAGGCGCAGGCCGGAGGGCACTTCGCCCGTTCGATCGTGCCGGTCCGCGACGCCAACGGCCTCGACATCCTCGCCGCCGACGAGCACCCCCGCCCCGGCGCCACCGTCGAGGGGCTGGGCAGACTGCGGCCGTCGTTCGCCCGTACGGACTTCTTCGACGCCGTCGCCCTGCGCAAGTTCCACTGGCTGGAACGCATCGACCACGTCCACCACGCCGGCAACTCCTCGGGCATCGTCGACGGCGCCGGGCTCGTCCTGATCGGCTCGGAGGAAGCAGGCCGGGCCCTGGGCCTGACGCCGCGGGCCAGGATCGCCGGGGCCGCCGTCACGGGCGCCGACCCCACGCTGATGCTGACCGGCCCCGCCCCGGCCACCCGCAAGGCCCTCGCGGTGGCCGGGCTGACCGTCGACGACATCGACCTGTTCGAGATCAACGAGGCGTTCGCGGCCGTGGTCCTCAAGTACATCCGCGACCTCGGTCTCGACCCCGAGACGGTCAACGTCAACGGCGGCGCGATCGCGCTGGGACACCCGCTCGGCGCGACCGGCGCCATGCTGCTCGGCACCGCGCTCGACGAGCTCGAACGCCGCGACCAGCGCCGGGCCGTGGTCACCCTGTGCATCGGCGGCGGCATGGGCGTCGCGACCGTCCTCGAGAGGCTCTGATGATCGACTACTCCCGCGACGACGACGGCGTCGTCACGCTCACCATGAACGACCCGGCGCAGCCGGCCAACACCATGACCGAGGCGTACGTGGCGGCCATGTCGGCCGCTGTCGACCGTCTCCACGCCGAGCGCGAGCAGGTCACCGGCGTGATCGTGACCAGCGCCAAGAAGACGTTCTTCGCCGGCGGTGACCTGCCGACGATGTACCGGGCCACCCGCGCGGACGCGCCCGCCCTGTTCAAGCTGCTGAGCACGATCAAGTGGGATCTTCGCCGCCTGGAGACGTACGGGCGTCCGGTCGTGGCCGCGATCAACGGCGCCGCGCTGGGCGGAGGGCTCGAGATCGCCCTCGCGTGCCACCACCGGATCGCGCTCGACCGGCCGGACACCCGGATCGGCTTCCCCGAGGTCACGCTGGGCCTGCTGCCGGGCGCGGGCGGTGTCACCCGTACGGTCCGGATGCTCGGCCTGGCCCCCGCGCTCACCACCTGGCTGCTCACCGGCCGCCGCTTCCGCCCGGCCGACGCGCTCGCCAACGGCCTGATCGACCAGCTCGCCGCCACCCCGGCCGAGCTGATCATCCAGGCTCGCGAGTGGATCCGGGCCAACCCGGACGCGGCGCAGCCGTGGGACCGCGACGGCTACCGCATCCGCGGCGGGCTGCCCGCCGCGCAACTCCCCGCGTTCCCGGCCACCCTGCGCAAACAGCTCAAGGGCGCCTCGCTGCCCGCGCCCGAGAAGATCCTGGCCACGGCCGTCGAGGGCGCCCAGGTCGACTTCGACACGGCCCAGGTCATCGAGACCCGCCACCTGATCACGCTGCTCACCGGCCGGATCGCCAAGAACATGATCGGCGCGTTCTTCTTCGACATGCGAGCGGTCAACGGCGGCCTGGCCCGCCCCCGTGTCGAGGCGCCGCCGCCGCGCCGGGTGGCAGTGCTGGGCGCCGGCATGATGGGCGCGGGCATCGCCCAGGCCTGCGCCGAGGCCGGGCTCGACGTCGTGGTCAGGGACGTCACGCCCGAGCTGGCCGCCCGCGCCGCCGGTCCCGGTATCACCACCACGGCCGAGGTCGCCGCGCTGGCCGGCTGCGACGTGGTGATCGAGGCGGTTTTCGAGGACCCGGCCCTCAAGCAGCGGGTCTTCGCGGAGGTGCTGCCGGTGGTGGCCCCGGACGCGTTGCTCGCCTCGAACACGTCGACGCTGCCGATCACCGGGCTGGCCGCGGGCGTCCAACGACCCGGCGACTTCATCGGCATGCACTTCTTCTCCCCTGTCGGCAAGATGCCGCTGCTGGAGATCGTCGTCGGCGAGAAGACCTCGGACGCGGCGGTGGCGCGGGCGTTCGACCTGGGCCGGCTGATCGGCAAGACCCCGATCGTCGTCAACGACGGCCGCGGCTTCTTCACCAGCCGGGTGATCGGCACGTTCCTCGACGAGGCCCTCACGATGCTGGCCGAGGGGGTGCCGGCGCCGTCGATCGAGCACGCCGCCCTGCAGGCCGGGTACCCGACCGGTCCCCTCGCGCTGGCCGACGAGGTCAGCCTCACGCTGATGCAGCGGATCCGCCGCCAGTACGAGGCGGCCACCGGCGACGGCTTCGAACGGCTGCCCTCGCACGAGCTCGTGGACGCGATGGTCGACAAGCACGAGCGGCCGGGGCGCAGCGGCGGGCGCGGCTTCTACGCGTACGGGAACGGGAAGCGGGGCCTGCTCTGGGAAGGCCTCGTGGAAATGGCGACACCGGCGGGCCGTGCCGTGCCCCTGGAGGATCTGAAGGACCGGTTCCTGTTCGCCGAGGCGCTCGACGCGCGGCGCTGCCTCGACGAGGGGGTGCTGCGCACGGCCGAGGACGGCAACGTCGGTTCGATCCTCGGCATCGGCTATCCGGCGTGGACCGGCGGTGTGCTGCGCTTCGCCGAGCAGCACGACGACTTCGAGGGGCGGGCGCGTGAGCTGGCGGCCCGCTACGGCAAGCGATTCGAGCCCGCGTGACGGCGCTGACCGGCATCCGGGTGGTCGAGCTGGCCGGGCTGGCGCCGGGGCCGTTCGGCTGCATGATGCTGGCCGACCTGGGCGCGGACGTGGTGCGGGTGGACCGTCCCGGTGGGCCGGGTCTGCCGCCGGGGCCGCTCGAGCGCAACCGCCGTACGCTCACGCTCGACCTCAAGACCGGCGACGGCGTACGGGACCTGCTGCGCCTGGCCGAACGGGCCGACGTGCTGGTGGAGGGCTACCGGCCCGGTGTCGCGGAACGGCTCGGGTTCGGTCCCGCCGCCTGCCACAAGATCAACCCCGGTCTGGTGTACGCCCGGATGACCGGCTGGGGTCAGGAAGGGCCGCTCGCCGCGCGGGCCGGGCACGACATCGACTACCTCGCCGTGGCCGGGGCCCTGGAACCCCTGGGCCGGGCCGGGCAGCGGCCGCACGCTCCGATGAACCTGCTGGCGGACTTCGCCGGGGGCGGGATGCTGCTGGCCGCCGGGGTGCTGGCGGCCCTGGTCGAACGGTCGCGTTCCGGGCTCGGGCAGGTCGTCGACGCGGCCATGGTCGACGGGTCGGCCCTGCTCACCTCGTTCCTGCACGGGCTGATCGCGGGCGGGTCGTGGCCGGGCGGGCGCGGCGAGAACCTGCTCGACGGCGGCGCGCCCTTCTACGACACGTACGAGACGGCCGACGGCGGGTTCATGGCCGTCGGCGCCATCGAGCCGGCCTTCTTCCAGGCCCTGCTCACCGGGCTCGGCCTCGAGGGCGAAGACCTTCCCTCCCCGTACGACCGGTCGGGCTGGCCGGTGCTGCGGGCGCGCTTCGAGGCCCGGTTCGCCGAGCGGACCCGTGACGAGTGGACGGCCCTCTTCGAGGGGGTGGACGCCTGTGTCGCGCCGGTGCTCTCCCCCGCCGAGGCGCCGGCCCATCCGCACAACCGGGCGCGGCACACCTTCGTCGACGTGGACGGGCTCACCCAGCCCGCTCCGGCGCCGCGGTTCGGGCGTACGGGAACCGGAACCCCGCGCCCGCCGGAGGCTGTCACCGTGTCGCAGATCCTGGACGAATGGACGCCTTTACCGATGGACAGGTGACGGGCCGTTCTCTAATGTGGGCGGTCGACTCCACCCCCGGTGAAAAGTGGAAGACAATGGCTGAGAAAGCTCCCCGCAGAGCCGGTTCGAAAATCCAGGCCGTCGTGGTCGGCTCGGTCGTCTTCCTCGCACTGGGCATCATCGGGGTCGGCGTGCTCGCCGGTTTCGCGTCGGAGGACGAGCAGACCCGCAGGGGCCTTTTCGTCACCGCCACCGTGCTCATCGTGTTCGCGGCGGCGATGGCGGTCGGCGCGTTCCTGGGCTTCCTGTTCGGCATGCCGCGCTCCCGGCTGGCCGACCTCGCCCCGTCGCCCGACCAGGGCAAGGCCGCGCTCAGCACGAGATATCTGACGAATTCCAATTTCGTCAAGGTGTCGGACTGGTTCACCACGATCATCGTCGGCCTCGGCATAGCGAATCTGAACTCGCTCGTGCCCGGCGTCCGCCGCCTCGGCAACGCGCTGGTCGAGCCGATGGGCGGTTCCCAGTTCGGCGCGGCGATCGGCATCTCGGTCGTGCTCGTCGGCGTCATTTCCGGTTTCGTCCTCAGCTATTTGTGGACGACCATTCGCGTACGGGAACTGCTCGAGGAATCCGAGGCGGCCCTGACGACCGTGCCCGACCTGAACGGCAAGAGCCCCGCCGAGGCGATCGAGCTGGCCTCGGCCAAGTCCATCACGCTGGTGCTGCGCCCGATGAACGGCGAACGGATCAGCAGTCAGAACATCACACCCGGCACCACCGTACGGCGGGGTCAGGCCGTCGCCGTCGAATAGCCTCACAGCCAGCGGGCCGCCGCCGCGTACGTCTCGTCCGGCGCGCTGTTGAAGGCGATCGCCGCGCCCGGCGCGTGCCGGCGCACCAGGTTGATCACCCGCTCGAACAGGTCGAGCTCGCCGCGCACACCGCCGCCGACCACCACGACGGCCCAGTCCCGCTCGCGCAGCGCGGCGGTCACCACGGCCTCGATGTCGTCGCTGCCGTCCAGCCCGAACAGGCAGGCGTGCGCGTCCACACCGGCCTCGCCGAACCGCGCCATCCCGGCCGCGATGCGCTCGGCCACCGGCGCCGGATCCCACGGGCCCGGCACCCGATACGGATCGAGCCCGATCACCAGAACCCGGCCGTCACCCATGGCCCCAACCTACCGGGCGACCGTTCCGGCGGACTCGATCGCCGCGGTGAAGTCGGGGGCGGCGCCGATCTGGGCGAGCATCACGCTGGTCGCGTTGTAGCAGTTGAACCGCTCGATTCTGCCGTCGCGGAGGTACCAGAGGTCGGCCGCCGGCATGTCGATGCGGTTGCCGGTCGGCGGGATCACGCCGGCCGGGGTCGGGAACCCGCCGAGATGCGTGCCCTGGATCCGCAGCTCGACCGCGACGACATCGCCGAGGGTGTTCACTTCCAGCAGCTCACGGTGGATATCGGGAAAGATGCCGGCGAAGCCCGTCAGCGCCCGCGGGATCTCGTCGCCGCGGAAGGTCTGCGCGTTCGGGATGTCGTTGAACGTTCCGTCCTCGGCGAACAGGGCGCGGAAACCCCGGATGTCGAGGACGGCGCCCTCCGCCAGGCGGTACGCCTCACGGACGACCTCTTCGTTGCTCTTCACGTGCGCTCCCGGACTAGTTTTTGTCTGTACGGTCAATAACGTAGTCTTGCCCACATGGCCCGTCCCCGCAAGTTCGTCGAGAGTGACGTCGTCAGCAGCGCCGGTGAGGTGTTCGCCGTGCACGGCCTGGCAGCCGCGACGCTCGACGACCTCGTACGGGCAACCGGCCTGGGGAAACAGAGCCTGTACAACGCGTTCGGCGGGAAGCGGGAACTGTTCCTGCGGGCGCTCTCCGAGGACCGTGCGGAAGCCACGCGCGCCGTCTCGGAAGCGCTCGGACACGACGACGCCTCGCCGCTGGAACGCATCCGCGGGCACATGCTCACGATGGCGATCGAGTTCAGCAGCAGCGACCGCCGGGTCTCGCTGACCACGCGCGCGCTCGTCGAGTCCACCGGCGAGGAGGACCCGCTGTCGACCGTCACGAAAGCCGGCATCGATCAGCTCGCCGGCGTCTACGCCCAATGCCTGGAACACGCCCGCGAGCAGGGGGAGATCCCGGCGGACGCCAACGTGCAGTCGCTGGCGGTCTACTTCGTCGCCATCACGCGGGGCATGGAACTGCTCGGCCGCGCCGGGGTCGGCCGCGCCGTCCTCACTGCGGTCGCCCTCGACGCGCTACGTGTGCTCCACGGTCAGGCGATGCCCGTTCCGAACCGGACGCCGGGCAGCTCGCTGTCGTCGTAGGCGAACGCCAGGCTCGACCGCACCTCGACGACCCCGGCCACCTGCCGGCTCAGCCGCTCCACGATCTCGGTCGAGGACCACCTGTCGACCTTGCCGGACAGCGTGACGACCCCGTCGACCACGGCCGCGGTGACGGAAGCGTTCTCGTCGTCCACGTACGGCCGCAGCACGGCCGCCTCGATGTCGGCCAGGATCTCGTCGTCCGGCCGCAGGTGGGTCTTGAGCAGGTCGCCCCGCGAGACGATGCCGATCAGCCGGCCCAGGTCGTCCACGACCGGCAGCCTCTTGACCTTCTCACGATCCATCAGCCGGGCCGCCGCCGCGATCGACGTGCCGCTCAGCGCCGTCACCGCGGGCGCGGTCATCAGCTCCGACACCGTACGCGCGGAAGCCTTCTGCCGGTCACCACGACGCTGCCGCCCCTCGAACAACCGCGGCTCCTCGTCACCCGCATACTCGATCTTGCGAAGCAGGTCAGCCTCGGACACCACCCCCACCACGCGGCCGAACGCGTCGATGACCGGCACCGCGCTCAGCCGGTTGCCGATCAGCAGGTCGACCACATCCCGGTAGGTGGCGGCGGCGTCCACCGACAGAACCGCCTTCGTCATCACGTCGTCGACACCCCAGCTCTTCACCGTGCCTCCTTCTCATCACCCGTACGCCGACGCTATGGCGAGCCGGCCCGGCCCGGGCAGGGCCGAAGGACCCGTCCGACGGGGGCAGCCGGGGCTTAAGTCCCTCTCCGCCGGACCGCCCGGCCCTGACCGGAGGCTCCGCGCCCTGCGACTGTGGAGGGATCCCACGACTCCGGAGGTGTTACCGATGACCCAGCCGGCGAACGACGTGACCCGCGCCGAGGCCCGCAGCGCCCTGGAGCTGGCGGCCCGCGCCTCCCTGCGGGCACCGTCGGTGTTCAACACGCAACCCTGGACGTGGCGCCTCACCGGCGACGTCCTCTCGCTGGAGTCCGACCCCGGCCGCCGGCTCGGCGTGACCGACGCCGAGGGCCGGCTGCTGCTGCTCAGCTGCGGCGGGGCCCTGCACCACGCGCGTCTCGCCCTGGCCGCGGAGGGCTGGGACGCCGAGGTCGTCCGCTTCCCCGTGGCCGCGCGGCCGGACCTGCTGGCGAGAGTCCGGATCACCGGCCGGGCCGAGCCGGACCCCGATGCCCAGAAGCTGGCCTCTGCCATCGGCCGGCGACGCACCGACCGTCGTGCCTTCGGCGAACGGCTGCTGTCCGACGCGACGCTCGCCGGGCTGCGCCGGGCCGTCGAGGCCGAAGGCGCGTACCTGCACGTCGTGCCCGGCGATCGGGTGCCCGAACTGGCCGTCGCCGTCGACCTGGCGGCGGACGTCAACTTCTTCGACCCGCCGCACCGCACCGAGCTCACCATGTGGACGCACCGCCCGGCCTGGACCGGCGACGGCGTCCCGCCGAACACGGCGGTCGAACCGAGCTTGCGCCGCGTGCCCGCCCGCAACTTCCTGCCCGACGGCTCCCCCGGCCTGCTCGCCGGCGTCGACCACGACGAGGGCGCCACGTACGCGATCATTTTCGGTGACACCGACCGGCCGGTCGCCCTGCTGCGCGGCGGCGAGGCCATGTCGGCGTTGCTGCTGCGAGCCACCGCCGAGGGGGTGGCGACCGCCCCGATCAGTGAGGCCGTCGAGGTGGCGTGGCCCCGGCAGCTGCTGACCCGGCTGCTTTCCGGCATCGGCGAGCCGTACCTGATCGTCCGGCTGGGCTACGTCGAGTCCGACGAGGGCATACCGCCGTCGCCACGCCGTTCCCCCGTGGAAGTAATCAAGATCGAAGATTGACGCCGCCATGAACACGGACAAGCCAGTGCTGGCCGGCGTCAACGGCACCCGCCCCGGCCAGGCCCTCATCGACTTCGCGGCGGCCGAGGCGGCATCGCTCGGGGTCCCGCTGCTCATCGCGCACGTCTGGCCCGGCCGCTACACCGGCACCTTCCGCGGGCGCGGGATCATCCCGGCGCGGGCCGACGCGCACCGGCTCCTGACCCTGTCGGCCGAGCGCGCCCGCCTGATCGTGCCGGGGCTCACCGTCCGCACCGAGCTGCTCGAAGGGGGCGCCGGCGACGCCCTGAGCCGGGCCTCGCAACGGGCCGCGCTGGTGGTGGTCGGGCACCGCGAGGAGGCCCATCCACGGTCGGCCTGGGGTTCGACCACCGCGTACCTGGCCCACCACACCGCCTCGCCCCTGATGATCTACCGCGGCGCGGCGCCGGTGGACGGGCCGGTCGTGGTAGCGACCTCCGCGCGGCACGCCGGCGGTCCCACCCTCGAATACGCCTTCGAGCGCGCCGCCCGTACGGGAAATGCGGTCGTCGCCGTGCACATGTGGATGCGGCCCGGCGCCGAGGACGGCACGCCGCCCGTCGTGCCCGCGGGCGCCTACGCGAAGGAACGCGCCGACGCCGAGCAGGCCCTGAGGGCAGCGCTCGCCCCGGTGGTCGCCCTGTTCCCCGGCGTCCCGGTCGAACGCCTGGTCGTGCACGACCTCGAGATCGCGTACACGATCGAACGGGCCCTACGGCGGGGACGCCTGATGGTCGCCGGCACCGGCCGCAGCGGCACGTTCGCCGAACTCCTGTGCGGCGCCCGTGACCCCCGCCTCGGCCAGCGCTCGACATGCCCGACAGCGCTGATCCCGCCCGCCCCGCAGCCGGCGGGACCGATGGCCCTGACGCCGGGCCGTGCACACGACAATCCTGAGAGTTGAGCGGGGATCGGCTTCCCGCTGCCAGGTCGAACCGGCCCGGTAGGCATGCCAGGATGATCGGGTGCTCTACGGATACGAGAACGCCATGAAGACCAAGCCCGGCCACCGCGACGACGTCGCCGCCATCCTCACCTCCGGCGCCGACGGGCTGCGCGCCGCGGGCTGCCGGCTGTACGTGGTCGCGCTCGACACCAGCGACGACGTCACGATCCGCGTCACCGAGGCCTGGGAGTCCAAGGAGGCGCACGACGCCTCACTGCGGCTGCCCGAGACCCGGGCCGCCGTCGCCCGCGCCATGCCCCTGCTGACCGGCGAGTTCACCACCCACGAGACGCACGTCGTCGGCGGCCTCGGCATCTGAGCGCTACGCCGGCTCGACCGGCAGCCACAGCTCACAGGTGGCTGCGCGGAAGTCCTCCGTACGCTCGAGCACCGCCACGATCTCGGGACCGGGTCGCAGCCGCCACGGGTTGGAGGGGAACCACTCGGTCGCGGTGGCGGCCCAGGTCTCCTGCAGGGTCCGCGGGTGGGGCCCGGTGGTCCGGAACACCACCCACCGGCCGGCCGGCGCCTTGATCACGTCGAAGCCACCGGGGACCGCGGCGTCCGGGCTCGCGGCGACCCCGTGCAGGTAGGTCAGCTCGCTGCCCTCGGCGCGGTCGGGGTCGAGGTTGTCGCTGACCGCGAGCAGGCCCGCCGGTTCGGCGCCGGCGAGCGCTTTCAGCCGTACGTGCTCCTCGGCCGGCAGCGCGGCGATGTGCTGCCGGATGTGCGGGTTGACGCCGTGATGGACCAGCGGAACCCGGACGGCGTGCCCGACGAGCCGGAACTCCGGACGGTCGACGATGCGCGCGTCCATACGTTCGCTGCCCTCCACGGTCAGGCGGAACCTGAGCTGTGGCTGGGTGCGCAGGGGCCCACCGGCACGCCGCACCTCCGAGGGGCCGGCGCCGTGGACCGCCCGGAACGCCCGCGCGAACGCCTCGGCCGAGCCGTACCCGTGGCGGACGGCGATGGTCAGCAGGTCCTGCTCACCCCGTACGACCTCGGCGGCGGCGACGGTCATGCGGCGGCGGCGCAGATACTCCGACAGCGGCATGCCGGCCAGCGACGAGAACATCCGGCGCAGGTGGTATTCGGTCGTGCCCAGCGTGCGGGCCACCTGCTTGACGTCGAAGTCCCCGGTCAGGCCCTCCTCCATGAGGTCCACGAGCCGGTTGAGCGCCGCGATCATGTCAACCATGGTCGCGCTTTCCCACAGGAAGATCGGACAGAACCCGTACGGGAAATGTCGGGCGACCGGCCGACGCACCCCCGCACGATGGCGGCATGGACGACACGACCCTGGTTTCCCGTTTCCTGAGCGACGGCTTCGTGAAGCTCGAAGGCGCCGTCGCGCCGCGCGTGGCCGCGGACTGCGCTCGGCTGCTGTGGCGGGAGACGGGCTGCGACCCGGACGATCCGGCGACGTGGACACAGCCGGTGCGCTGGGTGCCCGGCATGGCGCAGGGACCGTTCGCCGCGGCGCCCAACTCCCCGGGCCTGCACCACGCGTACGACCTGCTCGCCGGCCCGGGACGCTGGGAGCCCCGGTACTCCCTGGGCACTTTCCCGCTGCGTTTCCCGCACGAGCAGGAACCGGACGACGCGGGCTGGCACATCGAGGGAAGCTACCTGCCGGACGGTGAGAGCTGGTACTTCACGAACGCGCGCTCCCGCGGCCGGGCGCTGCTGATGCTGTTCCTGTTCAGCGAGGTCGGCGACCAGGACGCCCCGACCCGGATCAGGGTCGGCTCCCACCTCGACGTGCCGAAGATCCTCCAGCCGTACGGCGAGGACGGGGCGAGCGGGCTCACCCTGGCGCCCGGCCTGGACGCGGCCTCCGCCCACCGGCCCGTCACCCTGGCCACCGGCTCCCCGGGCGATGTCTTCCTGTGCCATCCGTTCCTGGTGCACGCGGCGCAGCCGCACCACGGAACCCGGCCCCGTTTCATGGCCCAGCCCCCGCTGCTGCCGGCCGAGCCCTGCGACCCGCACCGGGCCGACGGCGCCTTCTCCCCTGTGGAGATCGCGATCCGCCGGGGCCTCGGACAGGAGTCCGCCCACCACGGACCGGCACGCTGAGCACCTTCCCTCCAGCCGGTCGGAGGGACCGGGGGCTGCGGTCGGTTCCTACCGGTGTGGCTGCTGACCCCGGCGCAGCAGATAGGTGTCCATGACCCAGCCGCGGCTCTGTCTCGCCGCCGTCCGCCGGGACCAGATCTGGTCGGCGATCTCGTCCAGGTTGCCGGCCATCAGGTGTTCGTCGGGCGAGCCGAGGTTCGCGCCCCACCAGATCCGCCAGGCCGACGGGTCAGGGAGCCGGCGGCAGGTCAACGTCCCGTCGAGCACGACAACGAGATTGTCGTGTGCCGCCGCGTCGTCGAGCAAGCGGCGGCCGGTCGTGATGGTGATCGGGCCACCGATCGCGTTGAGGACGAGCCGATGGCGTGCCGCCAGCAACTGGACGCTGCTGAGGCCGGGCACGACGTCCACCACGACGTCGACCCGTGCGCGTTCGACGATGCGGTCGGCCACCCGGATCGCCGAGTCGTACAGGGAAGGATCGCCCCAGACGAGCACCGCGGCATCGCCCGGGTTGTCCAGCAAGACCTGCTCGAAGGCCCGCACCCGCGCCTCGTGCCAGTCGCGCACCGCGGAGGTGTACTCGGCCCGGCCGGCACGGTCGCGCTCCGGGTCGGGCACCGGCACGAGCCGCCAGGGACCGGTGACGTGCCGGGCGCAGATCGCCTCGCGCATCGCGATGAGGTCGGCAGTACCCGGGTGCTGTCCGGTCTTGTCGGCGACGAGGAAGTAGTCGGCCTCGTTGAGTGCCCGGACCGCCTGTGCCGTGACCAGCTCGGGGTCACCCGGGCCGAGCCCGACCAGGGTGAGGCGCCGTGTCACGCCTGGTCCTCCAGGTCCCCCTCGATCTCCAGGTACACGCGGGCCATGTCCGCCATGACCTCGGTGTCCGGCTCCGCCCACAGTCCGCGGTCGGCGGCCTCGTTCAGCCGTTCCACGATGCCGCGCAGCGCCCAGGGGTTCGCGTGACGCATGAACTGCTGGTTCGTCCCGTCGAGGACGTATTCGCGGGCCAGCGACTCGTACATCCAGTCGTGGACGACGCCGGCGGTGGCGTCGAGGCCGAACAGGTAGTCCACCGTGGCGGCGAGCTCGAACGCGCCCTTGTAGCCGTGACGCCGCATCGCCGCGATCCAGCGCGGGTTGACCACGCGCGAGCGGAACACGCGGTTGGTCTCCTCCTGCAGGGTGCGGGTGCGCACGGCGTCGGGCGTGGTGGAGTCACCGACGTACGCCTTCGGCTCGGCGCCGGTCAGCGCGCGGACCGTGGCGATCATGCCGCCGTGGTACTGGAAGTAGTCGTCGGAGTCGGCGATGTCGTGCTCGCGGGAGTCGATGTTCTTCGCGGCGACGGCGATGCGCCGGTAGTTGGTACGCATGTCGTCGGTCGCCACGGCTCCGTCGAGGCCCCGGCCGTAGGCGAACCCGCCCCAGGCGGTGTAGACGGCGGCCAGGTCGGCGTCGTCGCGCCAGGTGCCGGACTCGACGACCTGGAGGATGCCGGCGCCGTAGGAGCCGGGCCTCGAGCCGAAGATCCGCGTGGTGGCCCTCCGCGGGTCGCCGTGCTCGGCGAGGTCCCGGCGGGTGTGCGCCCGCACGTAGTTGCGTTCGTCGGGTTCGTCGAGCCCGGCGACGAGCTGCACGGCGTCGTCGAGGATGTCGATGACGTGCGGGAAGGCGTCGCGGAAGAACCCCGAGATGCGCACGGTGACGTCGATGCGGGGCCGGCCGAGCTCGTCGAGGTCGATCACCTCCAGGCCGTTGACCCGGCGTGAGGCCGTGTCCCAGGTCGGTCGTACGCCCAGCAGCGCCAGCACCTCGGCGACGTCGTCGCCGGAGGTGCGCATCGCGGAGGTGCCCCACACGGAGAGGCCGACCGATCGGGGGTGCTCGCCGGTCTCGGCGAGGTGCCGCGCGACGAGGGACTCGGCCATGGCCTGTCCCGTTTCCCAGGCCAGACGGGACGGGACGGCACGCGGGTCGACGGTGTAGAAGTTGCGGCCGGTCGGCAGGACGTTGACCAGTCCGCGCAGTGGGGAGCCGGAGGGCCCGGCCGGGACGAAACCGCCGTCGAGCGCGTGCAGGACGTTGGTCAGTTCGCCGGTGGTGGCGGCCAGCCGCGGAACGACCTGCTCGACGGCGAAGCGCAGGACGTCGCGTACCACCGGGTCCTCGTGCAGCGCGTCGATCGCGCCGGCCCGCCAGCCGGACTTCTCCATCGCCTCGATCAGGGCGCGGGCCTGTGCTTCCACCGCGTCGACCTCGGATGCCGGGGCGTCCTCCGCAAGACCGAGGGCAGCGCGCAGGCCGGGCAGCGCCCGGTTCTGGCCGCCCCAGACCTGTGTCGCGCGGAGCACCGCGAGGACGAGGTTGACCCGTGCCTGTCCGGCCGGCGCCTGGCCGAGCACGTGCAACCCGTCGCGGATCTGCACGTCCTTGATCTCGCACAGCCAGCCGTCGACGTGCAGCAGGAAGTCGTCGAACTCCTCGTCCCCGGGGCGTTCGTCCAGGCCGAGGTCGCGGTGCATCTGCGCCGACTGCATGAGCGTCCAGATCTGCCGGCGGACCGCGGGGAGCTTGGCCGGGTCCATGGCCGCGACGTTGGCGTGCTCGTCGAGCAGTTGTTCCAGCTTGGCGATGTCGCCGTAGCTCTCGGCGCGGGCCATCGGCGGCACGAGGTGGTCGACGATGGTGGCGTGCGCGCGGCGCTTGGCCTGGGCGCCCTCGCCGGGATCGTTGACCAGGAACGGGTAGATCAGCGGCATGCTGCCGATCGCCGCGTCGGTGGCGCACGCGGCCGAGAGGGCGGCGTTCTTTCCCGGCAGCCACTCCATCGACCCGTGTTTGCCCAGGTGCACCACCGCGTCCGCGCCGAAGCCGTGTTCGAGCCAGCGGTACGCCGCCAGGTAGTGGTGCGACGGGGGCATGGCCGGGTCGTGATAGATCGCGACCGGGTTCTCGCCGAAGCCCCGCGGCGGCTGGATGAGGATGACGACGTTGCCGGCGCGCAGGGTGGCCAGCACGATGTCGCCGGCGTCGTCGACGAACAGCGATCCGGGGGCCTCCCCCCAGGTCTCGGTCATGGCGTCGCGCAGCGCGGCGGGCAGCCGGGCGGTCCAGCGCCGGTAGTCGTCCCGGCTGATGCGCACATGTGACTCGTTGAGCTGGGCCTGGGTGAGCCACTCCTCGTCCTGCCCGCCGGCGGCGATGAGCGCGTGGATGAGCGCGTTGCCGGCCGTCGTGTCGGGGTCCTCCCCGGCGACCGGGGGCAGCGGGTCGAGCCCGGGGACGGCGCCGGGGTCGCCGAGGTCGTAGCCGGCGGCCCGCATCGCGCGCAGCAGCCGGATCGCCGACACGGGTGTGTCGAGGCCGACGGCGTTGCCGATGCGGCTGTGTTTGGTCGGGTAGGCCGACAGGACGAGGGCCACTTTGCGCTCGGCGGGCGGAACGTGCCGTAGCCGGGCGTGGTTGACGGCGATGCCCGCGACTCGGGAGCACCGCTCAGGGTCGGTCACGTAGCGGGGCAGGCCGTCGGCGTCGACCTCCTTGAACGAGAACGGGACGGTGATGAGGCGGCCGTCGAACTCGGGGATGGCGATCTGGGACGCCGAGTCGAGCGGGGTGACGCCCTCGTCGGACGCCTCCCACTCGGCTCTGCCGGACGTGAGCGCCAGAGCCTGCAGCACGGGGACGTCGAGTGCGCGCAGCCGCTCGACGTCCCAGGACTCGTCGTCCCCGCCGGCGCTCGCGGTGGCGGGCCGGGCGCCGCCGGCGGCCAGGACGGTGACGACGATCGCGTCCAGGGTGGCGAGTTCGGCGTACAGCGCGTCGGGCGCCGCCCGCAGCGACGAGACATAGATCGGCACGCCGGCGGCTGTGCCGGTGGCATCGACGGCGCCGGCGAGTTCATGGGCGAAAGCGTTGTTGCCGCTCACCTCGTGTGCCCGGTAGTACAGGACACCGACGCGGGGCCCGGCGCTCGCCGCCGGCCGCCGGCTGACCCCCCACTCGGGCAGGACGGCCGGCGGTTCGAAACCCTCGCCGGTCAGCAGCACGGTGTCGGACAGGAAGGCGTGCAGCTGGCGGAGGTTCACCGCGCCGCCCTCGGCGAGGTAGCGGTGCGCCTCGGCGCAGACGCCGATCGGGACGGTCGACAGCTCCATCAGCGCGGCGTTCGGCGTTCGTTCCCCGCCGAGCACGACCAGGGGACGGCCGGTGTCGCGGACGAGCGCGGCGAGGTCGCGTACGTCCTCGGGCGAGCCGAGCACCCGCAGCACGATCAGGTCCGCCTCGGTAGCCAGGGTGTCGCGGCGCTCGGCGGTGAGCCGGGCGGGGTTGGCCCAGGAGTAGTCCGCGTTGCTGGCCCGCGCCGACAGCAGGTCGGTGTCCGAGGTGGACAGCAGAGCGATGCGCGGACGCAGCGATGAGGACACGGGGGTCTTCCTTCGTCCGGGGCCTGTGCGCGAGGCCTGGATGGGCACGTGTCGCAGACGGATCTGCGGCCAGCAGGTCTTCGGACTCGGGATCAACCGGACGGAGCGCCTTCCCGGACCCGTGGTCCAGTGGCGTCGTGCCCCGCCCGTCACCCTCACCGCTGCGCGTCAGTCCCGGATTCGCACCGGGTTCCCTGGCTCATGGCTGAGTTTGACTGGCAGCACGACCGTAGCACCGACGGCCGGCGTCACCCCGTACGGGTTCTGGCACCATGTCGCCGTGACCGAGAGGACCCGCCGCGACCTGTGTCCCGGCCTGCTGCGCCCGTGGATCGCCGACGACGGCGCGCTCGTGCGGGTGCGCGTCCCCGGCGGGATCGTGCCGGTTGCGGCGCTGGGCGCACTGGTGGAGGTGGCACGTGCGTACGGCGATGGCTCCGTCCACCTGACCAGCCGCGCCAACCTGCAGGTACGCGGCATCGAGCACGACGGCGGACGGCTGCCCGGCGCCGTCGTCGCCGGCATCGTCGCGACCGGGCTGGTGCCGTCGGCCTCGCACGAGCTGGTCCGCAACATCCTCGCCTCACCGCTCACCGGACGCAGTGGTGGCCGCGCCGATCTGCGCCCGGTCGTCGCCGGGCTCGACGCCCTGCTCTGTGCCGAGCCCCGGCTCACCGCGCTGACCGGACGGTTCCTGTTCGTGCTCGACGACGGCCGCGGCGACCTGGTCGAACGTGACCTCGACCTGGGACTCGTGGCGCTCGGCCCGGACACCGCGCAGCTGCGCGCCGGAACGTCGGCCTGGGGTCCCGTCGTCCGGCTGGACGGGGCCGCTGCGGCGCTGACGGGGCTCGCCGTACGCTTCGCCGGACTCGCCGGGAACCGGCCGGACTCGCCCTGGCACGTCGACGAGCTGCCCGGCTCCGGCGCCGCGCTGCTGGGCAGCGTGCTCGACCGGGCCGACCGGACCCGGGTGAGCACTCCCCCACCCGCACTCGGCAGGATCGTGCAGGATGACGGCCGTGTCGCCGTACACCTCGCCGTTCCCGGCGGCCGGGTGGACGCGGCCGTGCTGGACGAAGTCCGCGCTCTCGGCGCGGGCGAGATCGTTGTCACACCGCACCGCACCCTGCTCGTCCCCGACCTGGAGAACGCATGAGTCTCACCGCACCGCCACGCCGCTACGACTACGTCACCGACGGCGCGGCGATCTACGAGGCCTCGTTCGCCACCATCCGCGCCGAGACTGATCTCACGGGCGTGCCCGCCGACGCCGAGAAGGTCGCGGTACGGATGATCCACGCCTGCGGGCAGACCGGCCTCATCCGGAACCTGGTGATCCATCCCGGTCTGGTGGCGGCCGCGCGGGGCGCGCTGGAGGCGGGGGCGCCGATCCTGACCGACGCGCACATGGTCGCCGCCGGCGTCACCCGCGCCCGGCTGCCGCGCGCCAACGAGGTCCGCTGTTACCTGCGTGAGCCCGAGGTCCCGGAGCTCGCCCGAGCCTGGGGCACGACCCGGTCGGCCGCGGCGGTGTCGCTGTGGGCCGAGCATCTCGCCGGCGCGGTCGTCGCCTTCGGCAACGCGCCCACCGCCCTGTTCCATCTGCTGGAGATGCTGCGCGACGGGGCGCCACGACCGGCCGCGATCATCGGCACGCCGGTGGGCTTCATCGGCGCGGCCGAGTCCAAGCAGGCGCTGATCGACCTCGCCGCCGACGCCCCCGGGCTCGACGTGCCGTACCTCGTGGTGACCGGGCGCCGGGGCGGCTCGGCGATGGC
Source organism: Paractinoplanes brasiliensis (assembly GCF_004362215.1). NCBI lineage: Bacteria > Bacillati > Actinomycetota > Actinomycetes > Micromonosporales > Micromonosporaceae > Paractinoplanes > Paractinoplanes brasiliensis. Next base: position 1,172,686 of record NZ_SNWR01000002.1, read on the forward strand.
CGCGTCCGCGCTGAACGCCCTCGCCCGGGAGGCGGAGTGAACGGGCGGCTGTCCGGCGTCGGGGTCGGGCCGGGTGATCCGGAACTCCTCACGCTCAAAGCCGCCCGGCTGATCGGCGCGGCCCAGGTCATCGCCTATCACCAGGGCGTCGGCAAGCAGTCCAACGCGCGCCGTGTCGCCGCCGGGCTGTTCCCGGACGACGTGATCGAGGAGGCTCTGGTCTATCCGGTCACGACCCAGAGCACCGAGCACCCGGGCGGGTACGCCGGGGCGATGGCCGATTTCTACGCCGAGTCCACCGAGCGGCTGCGGACGCACCTGACGGCGGGCCGCGACGTCGTCGTGCTGGCCGAGGGTGATCCGATGCTCTACGGCTCGTTCATGTACCTGCACGACCGTCTCGCCGGCGAGTTCGACACCCAGGTCGTCGCCGGTGTGCCCGCCTTCGCCGCCGCGACCGCCACCACCGCCCTGCCGCTGGTCCGGCAGACCGACGTGCTGACCGTGCTGCCCGGCACGTTGCCCGAGCCGGAGCTGGCCCGCCGTCTCGCCGACACCGACGGGGCGGTGATCATGAAGCTGGGCCGGACGTTCGCCAAGGTCCGCTCCGCGCTCGAGCAGGCCGGACGGATCGACGGGTCCTGGTACGTCGAACGGGCGTCGATGACCGCCGAGCGGGTGCTGCCGGTCGCCGACGTGGACCCCGCCACCGTGCCGTACTTCTCGATCGTGCTGGTACCCGGGGACACCCGTCCCGATGTCTCCCGCTACGACCGCCCGGCAGCCGAGGCCCCCGAACCCGCCCCCGGCGCCGAGGTCGTCGTCGTGGGCCTCGGCCCCGGCCCCGACCGGTGGTTGTCCCCCGAGGCGTCGCAGGTGCTCGCCGAGGTCGGCCACGTCGTCGGCTACGGGCCGTACGTGCAGCGAGTCGCGCAGCGCCCCGGGCTCGTGCGCCACGCGTCCGGCAACACGGTGGAGCTCGACCGGGCCCGGGAGGCGCTCGAGCTGGCGCTGGCCGGTGAGCGGGTCGCCGTGGTCTCCGGAGGTGACGCGGGCGTCTTCGGCATGGCGTCGGCGGTGTTCGAGGCGGCAGAAGATCCCCGGTACACCGACGTCGCCGTACGGGTCGTGCCGGGTATCTCCGCGGTCCAGGCCGTCGCGGCGCGCGCAGGCGCACCGATCGGCGCTGACTTCGCGGTGATGAGCCTGTCGGACCGGCTCAAACCGTGGGAGGTCGTGGAGAAGCGGCTGCGCGCGGTCGCCGAGGCCGATCTGGTGCTGGCCCTCTACAACCCGCGCTCACGCTCACGCACCGAACAGGTCGCACGGGCCCGGGACGTGCTGCTGGAGCGCAAGTCGCCGCGGACCGTCGTCGTCGTGGGCCGCGACATCGGCCGCGCCGGCGAAAGTCTGACCGTCACCACGCTCGGCGAGCTCGAGCCCGGGAACATCGACATGAAATGCCTGGTGATCGTCGGCGCGTCGGGCACCCGGGTCACCGCGGCCGGACGGGTCTGGAGCCCGCGCTTCGTCGCCTGATCAGCCGCGCCCGCGGCGCTCGCGGCCGGCCGAGTAGAGGAAGGACTCCCCACCGCGGACGTCCGCGGCCACTGCCGGGCCGACCAGGATGACCGCGGCCTGCCGCAGGCCCGCGGCCTCGACCCGGTCGCCGATGTCGGCCAACGTGCCGCGCAGGATGAGCTCCTGCGGCTGCGACACCCGGAACACCACCACGACCGGGCAGTCGTGGCCGTAGTGCCCAGCCAGTCCGGCAGCCAGCTCGCGGGTACGCGTGACGGCGAGGTGCAGGGCCAGCGTCGCCCCCGTCGCGGCGTACGCGGCCAGCTCCTCCCCCGGCGGCATGGGGGTGGACCGGGCCTGCGCGCGGGTGAGCACGACCGATTGGGCCAGCTCCGGGACGGTCAGCTCGGCGCCGACGGCGGCCGCGGCAGCCGCGTACGCCGGCACACCGGGAGTGATGTCCCACGGGACCCGGGCGGCGTCGAGCCGGCGTGCCTGCTCGTGCACCGCGGAGTACAACGACGGGTCACCGGAACACAGCCGTACGACCTCCGACCCGTCGGCGTGGGCCCGCACCAGGTGGGTGGTGATCCGGTCCAGGTCGAGCTGCTGGGTGTCGATCAGCCGCGCGTCGTCGCGGCAGTGATCCAGCACCGCCGCGTCGAGGTAGGTGCCCGGGTACAGGCACACGTCGGCGGCCTCGAGCAGGCGTACCGCACGCAGCGTGAGCAGGTCGGCGGCGCCCGGCCCCGCCCCGACGAAGTGAACTGTCACGATTCTCCCTTGCGGACGGACCATTGGCTGACGGCCCGCGCGGGCGTCCAGCCGGTGAAGCCTCCGAGCGGCTCGGCCCGCTCGACGTGCAGGCGGACGAGTTCCCCGCCCCGGCGGCGGTGCTGTTCCAGCAGCACCGCCTCGGTCTCGGCGGTGACCCCGTGAACGACGAGCCGGCCACCGGCGCCGAGCGCGTCCCAGCACGTGTCCAGCACGCCGGGGACCGTGGCCCCGCCACCGACGAACACCGCGTCGGGACGTTCGAGACCGGACAGGGCCCCGGGCGCCGAGCCTTCGACCGTACGCAGGCCGGGCACGCCGAGGGCTGCCGCGTTGCGCCGCACCAGCGCCGCCCGGTCGGGGCGGGACTCGACCGCGATCGCCCGCGCCGTCGGCCAGGCCCGCATCCACTCCACGCCGATCGAGCCGCTGCCGGCGCCGACGTCCCACAGCAGCTGACCGGGCGCGGGCGCGAGCCGGGCCAGGGCGCCGGCCCGCAGGTCCCGTTTGGTGATCTGCCCGGTGTGCTCGAACGCGTCGTCGGGCAGCATCCCACCCGCCGCCCAGCCCGGACCGGCGCCGCGGACCTCCACGGCGAGGACGTTCAGCCGCGGCACCTCTTCGACGTCCCACCCGGCAGCGGTGGTCTCGGCACACGACTCCCCGGCGGCGCCGAGGTCACCGAGCACGACCAGCCGGGACTGCCCCCAGCCGAACCCGGTGAGCACGCCGGCGACGGCCGCGGGTGTCGTCTCGTCGCTGGACAGGACCAGCAGCCGCCGGCCGGCCGCCAACGCGGGCACGACCAGCCGTACGTCCCGGCCGACCAGGCTCACGGTGGTCACTGACTCGGCCGGCCAGCCGAGACGTGCCCGGGCGAGAGCCACCGACGAGACCCCGGGAACGATGGTCACCCGATCTCGGCCGAGAACGTCCAGCAGCGTCGTGCCGATGCCCGACACGAGCGGGTCACCGGAGGCCAGTACGACGACCGGCCCTCGTGCCGCGGCCAGCAGACCTGGGAGATTGTCCCGCAGCGGCGACGGCCACGTCAGGCGCTGCTGACCGTCGACCGGCGGTACGGCATCGAGGTGCCGACGCCCGCCGAGCAGCGTCGCGGCCGCCCGCACGAGCGCCCGGGACGGCTCCGGCAGACCCACCCACCCGTCAGCCCCGATCCCCACGACGGTCACCCGGTCCTCCATGGAGGAGCACCCTAGCCCGCCCACCGGCCCTTGCCCCGGCCGCCGGGGCGTCTATGGTGATGCACAGGTTCGAGGTGCCCCACGACCGCGGTCACGGGGAGAATCTGGGAAGCCGGTGAGAATCCGGCACAGGGCCCGCTGCGGTGACCCGGGCGATCGACCTGGGAAGTCCGAAGACCGGCCTCGATCCGAGCCACGGCGCACTCCGCGTCGTGGACCGCCATGGCAGATCGAGCGGGAGCCCTACATGCCAGCGCAGTACCCCTTCTGTGCCGTCGTCGGCGCCGACGACATGACCCTCGCCCTCACCCTGGTCGCGATCGACCCGCTCATCGGCGGCGTCCTGGTCCGCGGCGAGAAGGGCACCGCCAAGACGACTACCGTGCGCGGCCTGGCCGAGGTGCTCCCGGCGGTGCGGGTCTACGCGGGCGACCGGTTCTCGATCGACCCGGACGATCCCTCGGCGGTCTGCCCCGACGGGCCCTTCGGCGCGTCCACACCCGTCGTCGAACGCCCGGTACGCCTCGTCGAACTGCCCGTCGGGGCCGGCGACGACCGGGTGACCGGTTCGCTGAAGCTCGACGCGGCACTGCGTGACGGGGTCGTCGCGTTCGAACCCGGTCTGCTGGCCCGGGCTCATCGTGGCCTGCTCTACGTCGACGAGGTCAACCTGCTGCCCGACCACCTGGTCGACCTGCTGCTCGACGCCGCGGCGACCGGCCGGGTCAGCGTCGAACGCGACGGTGTCTCCGTCGAGCACGCCTCCCGGTTCGTGCTGATCGGCACGATGAACCCGGAGGAGGGCGAATTGCGCCCGCAACTGCTCGACCGGTTCGGCCTGACCGTCGAGGTCACCGCCCCGCGCGACCCCGTCCGGCGGGTGCAGGCGGTGCGCCGCCGGCTGGCGTTCGACGCCGACCCCGAGGGCTTCGCCGCACGCTGGGCCGGGGAGCAGGACGGCATGCGCGCCCGGCTGGCCGCCGCGCGGCGGTCGCTGGCCGATGTCGTGCTCGACGACGAGACGCTCACCAGGATCGCCGAGCTGTGCGCCGCGTTCGACGTCGACGGCCTGCGTGCGGACCTCGTCACCGCCCGCGCCGCCGCGGCACACGCGGCCTGGCGGGGACGCACGCTGGTGACGGTCGAGGACATCCGGGTCGCCGCCCGCCTCGCGCTGCCGCACCGCCGCCGCCGTAACCCCTTCGACGAGCCCGGCCTCGACCAGGACCGCCTCGACGACCTGCTCGGCCCCGACAACCCCGACCCCGACCCCGGACCGGACGGACCTGGCGGCCCCGGCAACGGGGCACCGGACGACACCGGGCACGAGGGACCGGCCGGGAACGGCCCCGGATCCGCCGCTCCCGAACCGCAGACCGCCGGCGCCACATCGGTGGCCTCCGCCGGTGAGCCGGCACGTGCCCGGCTGCTCGTCGTGAAGGGAACCGGCGACGGTCAGGCCGGCCGCCGGTCCCGGGCCCGGACGCCGCAGGGCCGAGTCGCCGGGCTGCGGGGCGGCACGGCCACCGGCGGTCGTCTGCACCTGCCGGGCACCATCACCGCGGCGGCGCCGCACCAGCGTTCCCGTGGTGGCCTGAGCGGCGGTCGCGGCCTCGCGCTCGTGCCCGGCGACCTGCGCCGGGCCGAGACCGTCGGGCGGGAGTCGAACCTCGTGCTGCTGTGCGTGGACGCGTCCGGTTCGATGGCGGCCCGCCGCCGTATGGAGCAGGTCAAGACCGCTGCGCTGTCGCTGCTGCTGGACGCCTACCGCCGCCGGGACAAGGTCGCTCTGGTGACGTTCCGGCGGCACACCGCCGAGGTCGTCCTGCCGCCGACCGGCTCGGTCGACGTCGCCTCACGCCGCCTGGCCGACCTGCCGGCCGGTGGCCGGACCCCGCTGGCCGAGGGCCTGGAACGCAGCTGGGAGGTGCTGCGCCGGGAGGCGTTGCGCGATCCGTCCCGCCGGCCGCTGCTGGTCGTGGTGACCGACGGCCGCGCCACCTCCGGCCCGGACCCGCTCGGTCGCGCCCACCGCGCCGCCGCCGCGCTTGCCACCAGCGGCGTCCAGGTCGTGGTCGTCGACTGCGAGACCGGACGATTCCGGCTCGGCCTCGCCGCCCAGCTGGCCACACACCTGCGGGCCGAGCACGTGCCGCTCGGTGAGGTGACTGCCGATGCGCTCACCGGGGTGGTCCGCGCGGCCACCGCGCCCCGGGCGGGGGTGGCCTGATGCCGCAGGGCAAACCGCTCGTCGTCCCGGACGACGGCAGCACCACCCGTCAGCGGCGCAACCAGCCGCTGCTGATGGTCCACACCGGCAACGGCAAGGGCAAGTCCACCGCCGCCTTCGGCCTGGCGATGCGCGCCTGGAACCAGGGCTGGGACATCGGGGTGTTCCAGTTCGTGAAGTCGGCCAAGTGGCGCATCGGGGAACAGACGGTCCTGGAAAGGCTCGCGTTGCTGCACGAGCAGACCGGGGAGGGCGGCCCCGTCGAGTGGCACAAGATGGGCTCGGGATGGTCCTGGAGCCGCAAGAGCGGCACCGAGGCGGACCATGCCGCAGACGCCGCCGAGGGCTGGGCCGAGGTGAAACGCCGCATCCAGGCCGAACGGCACCAGCTGTACATCTTGGACGAGTTCACCTATCCGATGCAGTGGGGCTGGGTCGACACCGACGACGTCGTCGAGACGCTGACCCGTCGTCCCGGCCGTCAGCACGTGGTCGTCACCGGACGCCGGGCCGATCCCCGGCTGGTCGGGGCAGCCGACCTGGTGACCGAGATGCAGCACGTCAAGCACCCGATGGACGTCGGCCGGAAGGGCCAGCGAGGCATCGAATGGTGAGCCTGCCGCGGCTGATCGTCGCGGCGCCGGCGTCCGGCCACGGCAAGACAACGGTCGCGACCGGGCTCATGGCCGCGCTCGCCGCGCGCGGGCACACCGTGTCAGGGCACAAAGTGGGGCCCGACTACATCGACCCCGGTTACCACGCCCTGGCCACCGGACGCCCCGGCCGCAACCTCGACCCGCACCTGACCGACCCCTCCCTCGTGGTTCCGCTGCTGCTGCACGGCGCCCGCGACGCCGACATCGCGATCGTCGAAGGAGTCATGGGCCTGTACGACGGCCGCATCGGCGGCGACGGGTTCGCCTCCACCGCGCACCTCGCGACCCTCACCGCGACCCCGATCCTGCTGGTCGTGGACATCTCGCACACCTCGCGCAGCGTGGGCGCCGTCGTGCACGGAATGGCCACGTTCCAGCCCGGCATCACCGTCGCGGGCGTCGTGCTCAACAAGGCCGGCTCGTCGCGCCACGCCGCCGAGGCGGCCCGCGCGGTGGAGTCCACCGGCGTGCCCGTGCTGGGGATCCTGCACCGCGACCAGGGTGTCACCGCTCCGTCACGGCACCTCGGGCTCGTCCCGGCCGCCGAACGCGACGAGGCGGCCGCCTCCCTGGGCCTGCTCGCCGAGCAGATCTCCCGTCACGTCGACCTCGACGCCGTGCTGCAGGTGGCACGCACCGCCCCCGATCTGAACGCGGAGCCGTGGAACCCGGCGGCACACATCCGCCGCCCCGGCTCCGGATCACCGGTCGTCGCGGTCGCGGCCGGGCGTGCCTTCACGTTCCGGTACGCCGAGACGGCCGAGCTGCTGCAGGCGGCGGGCTGCGCCGTCGTCACGTTCGACCCGGCCCGCGACCAGCGGCTCCCCGCCGGGACGAGTGGGTTGTACCTCGGCGGGGGCTTCCCCGAGGTGCACGCGTCCACGCTGAGCGCCAACTCCGCCCTGCGCCACGAACTGCGCCAGGCAGTCCTCGACGGTGTCCCGACCGTCGCGGAGTGCGCCGGGCTGCTGTACCTGTGCCGTTCCGTCGACGGGCACCCGATGGTCGGGGCGCTCGACGCCGACGCGGTCATGACGCCCCGGCTCACCCTCGCGTACGTCCGGGCCGAACTCGGCTCGGACCAGCTGCTGGGCGAACGGGGAGCCACCGCCACCGGCCACGAGTTCCACCGCACCACCGTCACCCCCGGGCACGGCGAACACCCCGCCTGGCGTGTCGAGGGCCGCGACGCCGGGTTCGCCGGTCCCGGCCTCAGCGCCTCCTACCTTCACGTGCACTGGGCCGGGCACCCGCACCTGGCCCAGTCGTTTGCCGACGCCGTGCACCGATCGGTTCGCTCCGATACCTGATATGGTCGGTCCACCTTGCTGAAGGAAGCCGGTGTGAATCCGGCGCAGTCGCGCTACTGTGACGCCGCTCGCGGCGAAGCCAGACCCTCCAGCCAGGTCGACCACCCATTGACGGGACGCAGCATCCCAAGGAGTGTCATGCCTCAGGCGACCACGGCCGTTCCGGCCGCTCTTCCCACCGTTCCCGTACGCGCGCTCGCCCCCTGGGCACTCTTCTTCGCGCTGCTCACCGCCGTCGTCCTGTATTTCGTGGGCGCCGAGCAGGGAGCTTTCTCCGTCTTCGAGGGCACCTTCCTCCACGAGCTGACGCACGACGCGCGGCACGTGCTGGGCTTCCCCTGCCACTGACGCCAAGCGGCACACGTCCGGCCGTCCGGATTCCTCGTTCTTCCTCGTTCCCGGCGCCGCCGGCATTTCGTGCTGCCCGCGGCCGGCTCTCGAACGGACCCTCGATGACCCCACGTACGTTTCTCGTCCACGGGCTGCTGGCCGGACTCATCGCCGGTTTCGCCGCCTTCCTCGTCTCCTACGTCGTCGCCGAACCCCAGATCGACGCGGCCATCGCCCTGGAGGAAGCCGGCGCCGCCGAGCACACGCACGACACCGCAACCGCCGGGCAACCCCACAGCCACGACGAGGAGGCCGCGGTCTCGCGTGGCACCCAGTCGACCGGGGGCCTGGCGCTGGGCACCGTCCTGGTGGGCATCGTCCTCGGTGGAGCGACGGCACTCGCCGCTGCCTTCGCCGCCGGGCGCCTCGGCGGACTGTCCGCACGGGCCAGCACCGCTACGGTGGCCGCCGTCGGTTTCGTCGCCGCCGCCCTCGTGCCGTTCCTCAAGTACCCCGCCACACCACCGGCGGTGGGCTCCGGCGACACGATCAGCGAACGGACCGCCCTGTATTTCGGGTTCTGGGCATTGAGCCTGGCTGCCGCCGTCGGTGCCGTGCTCCTGGCCCGCCGTCTGCTGCCCCGGCTGGGCGCCTATCCGGCGGTGCTGGCCGCCGCCGGCGCCTACCTCGTGGTCGTCGTGGTCGCGGGTGCTGTGCTGCCGACGGTCAACGAAGTCGGTGACTTCCCTGCCGACACGCTCTGGTACTTCCGCCTCTCGTCTCTCATGACCCTGGCCGCGACGTGGGCGGTCCTGGGCGTGGTGCTGACCGGTCTGGTCGGACGCGACGCGGACCGGGCCGCCGAACGGCTACGCCGTCAGGAGCTGGCCGCGGCGCTCTGAGCCGTTTCCCCCTGCGGCTTCGCCCCTGTCAGCTCCGCCCCTGTCAGCATCGCCCGTGTCAGCAACCGCCCCTGTCAGCAACCGCCCGTGCCTAGCATCGCCCCTGTCAGCATCGCCCATGCCAGCACCGCCCATGCCAGCACCGCCCATGCCAGCACCGCCCATGCCAGCACCGCCCATGCCAGCGAGCGGGCAGTGCCCGGATCCACGCCAGTGCGGCCTCGACGTCACCGACGATCCGTACCCCGGCCGGCGGGCCGGCACGGCGCACCACGACCACCGGCATCCCGCGTTCCGCGGCGATCACGAGCTTCGCCACCGTGTGGTCACCGCCGGAGTCCTTAGTCACCAGGACGTCCGCGCCCGCCATCACTTCCCGCTCACTGCCGACGGTGTACGGACCGCGGCTGCGCAGCAGCGTCCAGGACGCCGGAAGAGCGATGTCGGGCTCGTCCACCACCCGAACCAGGCAGGCATGACGGCGCAGCGGCTCGACGAAGTGGGCGAGCGACTGCCGCCCGACGGTGAGGAACGGTCGCTCCCCCAGCCGCGCCGCCATGCCGGCTGCCTCACCGTGGTCGCCTGCCCAGTGCCACGTGCGCGCCTCCGGACGGACGGCCCAGCCCGGACGTTCCAGACGGACCAGCGGCACTCCGGCCGCCGGGCACGCCACTGCCGCGTTGGCGCTGATCCGCTGCGCGAACGGGTGCGTCGCGTCGACCACCGCGTCGGCGCCGCTCTCCGCCAGGTAAGCGGCCAGCCCGTCAACGCCGCCGAAACCGCCGATGCGTACCTGTCCGACAGGCAGCCGAGGACGCGAGACCCGTCCCGCGAGCGAGGTCACGACCACGGCGCCGTCCTCGACCAGCGCGTCCGCGAGCGCACGGGCCTCGCCCGTCCCGCCGAGCACGAGGACCTTCACGGGTGACGTCCGACCACCGGGACCGCGGGAGCGTACACGGGGCCGGCCGAGCCCGCCGCGACCTCGCCCCGCTCAGCCGGTTCGAGCAGCGCCACCATGAGCCGCCCCGTCAGGCGGGCCTGTCCATCCACCGCCCCAGTATCGCCCGCTGCCCATTCGCCCGGCCGCCGCCCTCGACGTCGCCGAAGTCACCGCGATGTTGGCGGCACGTTGCGGCCGACGGCACGTTGCGGGCGGCGGCACGTTGCGGGCGGCGAGCGCGGCGGCGGCATCCATCGTCAGGGTCGACGATGATCGGGGTGCCGGCGGCGCGGGCGGCGTCGAAGTGTTTGGTGACGTCCTCCCAGTTGACCAGGTTCCACAGTCTGTCAGTCGACCAGCCCCTGCGCATACTCACGCATCCGGAACCGGTCATCGGGAAACCAGCTCTCCCATGCCTGATCCAGACTCATCCACGCGGCGGGCTGAGCGGGCTCGGCCACCAGCGTTGCTGAGGGGTCGCCGAACGCGGCATAGGACAGGCTCAGGGTCGGTGGCTCGCCGGTCTTGTACGACCGGACGTCGACCGCAGCCGGCTGTGCGAGGAGATCGGCCTCGACCCCGGTCTCCTCGAACAGCTCCCGCCGCGCCGCCTGGCGGGGCGTTTCGCCGGGCTCGACCTGCCCGCCGGGCGGAACCCAGCCCCGCCACGGATGTCGCACCAGCAGCACCCGGGACAGCCCTGGATCGAACACCCACACCTCGGCCCCCAACGGATCAGGCGGGCTCGGACCGACGGAAGCGACCCAGCCATCGACGTCGTCGAACACGTCCCGGACCATGCCGGCATCGCCCAGCGCGGCTGCCAACGTCTGCCGCTGCAACTCCTCACGACTCATGCCGGCAACCTAGTGAGGGGGTACGACACATTTCTGCCGGCCCATGACCCAAGATCAGTGTGTGAACATGCTGTGGCGTGATGTCTTCGTCCCCGACAGTGTGGTGGGCAGCGACGGGTTCACCGCCGAGGTCGGCGGCCTGGTCGAGATGCCTCTGGCGTTGTACTGCCGGTACCGGACCCCGGTGGGCAAGGATGACGACGGCCGGCCAACGGTGACCTTCACGCCCGGGGATCATGCGCTCCCGGACAACCGTGGCGTCTACGACCTGGTCGGCCGGCCTGTCGCCATGGAGAACACCGCCTGGGCGGCCGGGTGGATGCTCGACGTCGACGGGCTCGGCATCTATGTCAGCGAGGCGGCCGCCGGACCGTCGCCCGGCTTCCCGCGTCTCGGGGTGTACCGGGAAACCGGCTCGGATCCAGCCGCGCCGGTGCCGCAGCCGGGAATGTGGACACGCGTGCGGGGCCAGTTGAGCATCGCCGAACCGTACGAGACCGGGGCGTACGAACCCGAGGCTGAACTGCTGCGTCACGCCGTACGGACATGGCTCGTCCACCGGGTCGTCCGGCTGGACGGCTTACCGGGCAGCGGCCGCGTCACCCGCGGGCGAGGCGAAGATGTCGCGGTCGTCCAACGCGCCGGAGCCGCCCGGACCACTGTCGGCTACCTCCTCGACCTGGAACAGGCGTAGCTCTGTCGAGCAGAGCCACGCGTACGGTGAGCGGCGGCTTCACCGGTGCCCCGGTCGACAGGTACTTCGACCGTGCCGTCATCGGTGCTGCCGAGGGCGGCGGTTCGCGCGGCGTCAATCGTTCTCAGCCGTCCCGGGACGGCTGAGATCGACCCGGGCCTGCCAGACCGAGATGTGGGCCGGGCTGGTGTCGGTGAACGGGCCGCGCTGCCAGTCCGCCCAGCGCTCGCGCAAACTCATGCCGGCCGCGCGTGCCATGTCGTCGAGCTCGGCGGTCCCGACGTAGCGGTGGGCGGACGCGTACGTGTGGACTTCGCCGTCGAGGATCCACGTGTGGTGTGAAACCGCGATCTGCTTGCCGACGTCGTACACCTCGACGCCTCGGTGCTGGCCGGTGTCCGCGAAGAGCCGGGGCGACTCGGCCGGGACGGGAACGTAGTTCTCGATCACGAAACGACCGCCCGCTCCGAGGTGCCCGGCGGCGTTGCGGAAGGCCTGTGCCTGCTCCTCGCGCGTCGTCAGGTTCGTGATGGTGTTGCGCAGCAGGTAGACGAGCGAGAACGAGCCGTCGACGGTGGTGGTCGCGAAGTCGCCGAGCGAAACGGTGACCGCGTCACTGCCCGGTTGCGCCCGCAGCTCCCTGATCATCGCCGCCGACAGTTCGATGCCGTACACCGGGATCCTGCGCCGGCTCAGTGGAATGGCGATGCGCCCGGTGCCGACGCCGAACTCCAGCGCCGCGCCGCCTCCCGCCAGCCCGGCGAGGAAGTCGGTCGTCGCCTCGACCAGCGACGGCTCGAACAGCTCAGGCCACAACCGGGCGTAATGCGCGGCTGTCCACCCGTCGAACCGGCTCTCCGCCATGCCACCAATGTAGGCCCGCCCCACCGATCGGCACGGCCGTGCCGGCAAGGCCTGTCGTCACTTGTTGGTCAGGCTGAAGTGCATGTAGTCCTTCAGGCTGGTCCAGCGGCCGCCCCAATGGAAGTCGTTCCACATGAAGGCTCGGGCCGCGCCCTCCGGGTGGACCATTCCTATCAGGTAGCGGTCGCGCTGCAGATAGAACTGGCTGCCCGCCGGGGCGATGGAGCGGCCCCGGATCATCGGGTTCTGGAACGGGTTGATGTCGATGGCGGTGCCGGAGGCGTGTTCTGACCAGACCGAGGTGCCGCCGACGGCTCGGCAGTTGTAGCCGGCCGTCACCGTGGCCATGTTCTTCTCGGTGGGGTTGTTGATGCTCATAGGGGCCATTCCCATGATGCGGAACCGCCAGCGGTACAGGGTTCCGAAGGCCTGCTGGGCGCGTTCGGCGACGTCCTTGCGGACGACCACGCTGCCGTCGCGGTGGGCGCCGGTGAAGTCGATGTAGGAGACCCAGACGCGGCGCAGGTTGATCGGCAGGACGGGGCAGCGTTTGAGGGGCTTCCAGTTGACCGAGGCGGGGGTCACGAGCTCGATGCGCGTACGGAAATCGGGCAGTGGGACGTCGGGCTGGTTGAGGCGCAGAACCGCGTCGACCTGCACGGGAACGTTGGCCGGGATGCCGTTCCAGGCGGCGAGTTCACCGGCGGTCACCCCGCGCAGCGCCGCGACGTAGGACAGCGTTTCGCCCGGACGCACCACGTGCCAGACCGTCGCCGCTGCTCCGGCCGGGGTGGGAGCGAGAACCGGCAGGAGCAGCAGGGCGGTCAGGACCGCGATCAGACGTTTGGGCACGGCTACAGACCGTACGAAGGCCGGCGGGCGTGTCGCAGCGAAACGTGAAAATCAGGCCAGCGCGACGGGGTTCGGCGACAGGCTTACCCGTACGGGGGTGCCGGGCGCGAGGGACGGCAAGCGGTCGGTCGCCACCTGAGCCACCACGAGGTGTTCGCCGACCGTCACGGTGACCTTGCTGATCGGCCCCAGGAAGCTGGTCGTGAGCACCGCGGCGTCGCCCTCAGCATCCGGCGTGACCCGCACGGATTCCGGACGCACGAGGACCGTCACCGGCCCCGCGGAACCGGAGGCGGAGGTGGAGGCGGAGGTGGAACCGGAGGCGGGCGCGAGCAGCGGCAGGCGCGTGCCCAGGACCTCGACCTCGTTGCCGGTGACAACCCCGGGAAGCCGGTTGCTCAGGCCCACGAACTCGGCCACGAACGGCGACGCGGGAGTCAGGTAGATGTCGGCGGGGGCGGCCAGCTGCTCGAGCTTCCCGGCCCGCATCACGCCGACCCGGTCGGCAACGGCCAGGGCTTCCTCCTGGTCGTGCGTGACGAACAGCGTCGTCGTGCCGACCTCGGTCTGGATGCGGCGGATCTCGTCGCGCAACTGCACGCGTACCTTGGCGTCGAGCGCCGACAGCGGCTCGTCGAGCAGCAGCACGCTGGGTTCGATGGCCAGCGCGCGGGCCAGGGCGACCCGCTGCTGCTGCCCGCCGGAGAGCTGGTGGGGGTAGCGGTCGGCGAACTGGCTGATCCCGACGAGCTCCAGCATCTCGCCGGCCCGTTCGGCGGACCGGGAGCGCCCGCGCAGCGACAAGCCGAACGACACGTTCGCGAGGGCGGTCAGGTGCGGGAAGAGACTGTACGCCTGGAAGACCATGCCCATGTCGCGACGGTTCGCGGGCAGCCCCGTCACGTCCTTGCCGCCGACGAGCACGTGCCCGCTGTCGGCGTCCTCCAGGCCGGCCAGCACCCGCAACGCCGTGGTCTTGCCGCAGCCGGACGGGCCGAGCAGGGCCACGAACTCGCCCGGTTCGATGGCCAGGTCGAGGTTGTCGAGGGCGTGCACGGCGCCGAACGTGCGGCGCAGCTCTCGCAGTTGTACGGCGACGCCGGTCATGGGGTGGGCTCCTTGGCTTTTCGGAGGCGTCCGCCCAGCAGGGACAGAAGCAGCAGCAGGACGAAGGCGAGCAGCAGCGCGATCAGCGAGACGGCAACCGACATGGTCGCGCTGCTCTTGCCCAGCAAGTTGATCGCGACCTGGAGGTTGGTGCGGTTCAGCAGCGACGCGATGGTGAACTCGCCGAGCACCAGCGCCACGGTCAGGAACGCCGCGGACAGCACCGCCGAGCGGATGTTGGGCAGCACGACCCGCCACATCACCGTGCCCCAGCCGGCGCCCAGCGACCGGGCCGCCTCGGCGAGCGTCCGCACGTCGATCGCCGACAGGCCCACGTCGACGGCGCGATAGGCGAAGGGAAGGACCAGGACCGTGTACGCGAACACGAGCGTCAGCGACGAGCCGCCGAGGAAGTAGGTGACCCAGGCGTAGACCGGCGCGAGCCCGACGACCAGCACGATGGCCGGGATCGTCAGCGGCAGCAGGCAGATGAACTCGATCAGCCGCCGCAGCCGGGGCAGCCGCAACCGCACCCAGACGGCGGTCGGCACGAGCAGCAGCAGCATCAGCACGGCGGTGAACGCGGCCTGCAGCAGCGAGTTGACGATGCCCTCGGCCAGCGCCGGATAGCGTTCGCGGAGGGCGGGCCAGTCCACCAGCAACGGCCAGGTCTCCGGGTCGCGGGTGGAGAACTCGATCATCGCGACGAACGGGAGCACGAAGAAGACCCCGAGCGCGAGCAGCACGGCCCAGCGGAACACGCGCTGCCGGCGGGCGCGGCGTGCGATCACCCCAGCCACTTCGACGTCCTTCGCTGCAGCAGGGCGTAGAGGGTCATCACGAGGGCCACGACGACGACCATGCCCAGCGCCATCGCCTTGCCCAGGTTCTGCTGGCCGAGCACCACCTCGCTGGTCAGGGCGCCGCGGATCTGCAACGGCACGAGCGGGCTGCCCTGGCTGACCAGTGCGGCCGCGGTCGCGTACGCGGAAAAGGCGTTGGCGAAAAGCAGCAGGGTGGAACCGAGGAATGCGGGTGCGAGCAGCGGGCCGGCCACCCTGGTCCAGTACTGCCAGGTGGTGCCGCCGAGGTTCTCGGTCGCCTCCCGCCACTGGGGACGGAGGCCGTCGAGGGCGGGCAGGAACACGATGACCATGAGCGGGATCTGGAAGTACGTGTAGATCAGCGTGAGGCCGGGCAGCTCGAACAGCCACACCCCGTTCTCGTACAGGTTGAAACCGAACGTGTCCTGCAGCCACACGGTGACGAAACCGGACAGTCCGATCGTGGCGAGGAACGCGAAGGCGAGCGTGACGCCGCCGAACTGGGCCAGCACACCGGCCGCCGCGGTCACCGTACGGCGCAGCACCCCGCCCGGTTTCGCGGTCGTCAAGGCGTACGCCAGAAGCGCCCCCAGGACCGCGCCGATCAGCGCGCTCATTGCCGAGAGCGCGATGCTGCGGCCGAACGCGTCCAGGATGACCTCGTTGCCGAGCGCCTTGACGCTGTCCAGTGAGACGCCGCCGTCGTTGCCCGCGAACGCGCCGATCACGACCACCAACGTGGGGATGAGCAGGAAGACCGTCACGTACGCGAAGAAGGGCAGCGTGGGAAGCAGGGAGGTGACGCCCCGCAGGCGCGACCGGGGGGTCACGCTCCGCGGGGCGCCGGCGGCTGCCTCAGCCAACGGTCTTCGTCCAGTTCGCCGACAGGTACTCCTTGGCCTTGGTGTTCTGCTCCTCGGTGGGGATGACCGGATCACCGGAGACCTTGGGCAGGGCCTCCAACGCGGCCTTGTCGATCGTGCCGGCCTTCTCCATGGCCTCGGCCCGCACCGGCCGGGCGCCACCCTTGAGCCACAGGTTCTGGCCCTCGTCGGAATAGAGGAACTCCTGCCACAGACGCGCGGCGGCCGGGTGCGGGGCGTCCTTGTTGATCGCCTGTACGTAGTACGAGCCGAGCACGGCGCCCTGGGGAACGAACGTCTTCCAGGTCGCGAGCTTGGTGGCCTCGGATGCGTTCAGGTAGTCCCAGTCGAAGACCACTGGGGTCTGACCGCTCTGGATGGTGGTCGAGCTCGGGTCGACCGGGAGCAGGTTCCCGGCCTTCTTGAGCTGCCCGAAGAAGTCGACGCCGGGCTTGATGTCCTCGGCGCTGCCGCCCTTGGCGATCGCGGCCATCTGTACGCCGCCGAACGCCGCGCCGGCCTGGGTCGGGTCGCCGTTGAGCGCCACCTTGCCCTTGTATTCCGGTTTGAGCAGGTCGTCGAGGCTGGCCGGAGCCGGGACCTTGGCGCTGTCGTACCCGATCGACATGTAGCCGCCGTAGTCGTTGACCCACGCGCCGTTGGGGTCCTTCAGGTTGTCGGGCACCTCGGCGAACTTCTCGGTCTTGTACGGCGCGAACATGGCGACGTTGGCGGTCGCCACGGTGGCGCCGAGGTCGAACACGTCGGGGGCGCCGCCCTGCCCCTTGAGCTGGTTGGCCGCGTTGATCTCGTCCTGGCTGGACCCGTCGGGCTGGGCCGAGTTCACCTTGATGCCGTACTTGTCGCCGAACGTCTTGATGATCTCGCCGTAGTTGGCCCAGTTCGGCGGCAACGCGATGACGTTGAGCTCGCCCTCGGCCTTGGCCGCCTCGACCAGCTTGTCCAGCCCGCCCAGGTCGGCCGCGCTGGTCGCGCTCGCCGCGCCGGAACCGGACGACTCCGACTCCTTCTCGGGCGGCGAGCAGGCCGCCGACGCGGCTATGGTGGTGGCCGCCACAGCGACGGCGATCGTACGGGTAAGAATGCGCACCGTGTTCCTCCCTCTGCGCGCACCGGACCGGCACACGCTGGGTGATCATGAAAGTGCTTGCTTGACAGCAGGCGACCAGAACACGTCGGCAAGGCGACAGTTCCGCGTTGATCCCCGTCAAGCCGATGCCGTGATCGTATAGCCGAACATGATCGATGCATATGGTTGGCCGATGGCCCACGCGCATATCGTTTTCGCCCACCCGGCCACTGCCGGTTTCACCCGGGAGGTGCTGCCCCTGATCAACCGGTGGGCAGGTCGAGCCCGGCGAACGGCGCGGCGGGACATGTTCGAGGAGACCGGGGTCGATGCCGGTCTCCTCGAACCTGCCGAGCGGCCTGCCCCGGCCGCTGCAACGACATGCCCGCGCGGCCGGCTGACCCGGCGAACCGGGCCGCGAGTCAGCCGACCGCCAAGCCGCAGGTGACCTGTCTTCCCGGTAATCGCCGGGTGCGCAACCGTGCCCCGTACGGGCGGGAGATTACTGGCGGAAGACGGATGGCTCGGGTCAGCGGCAGCGGCTCACGTTGTGCTTCTCGCCGTTGGAGACATGCAGCGTGCCGACGATGCACGCGGGCGGGTTGGTGTTGTTCCAGGCGAACGAGTACATGTTGGTCGCGCCGGCCACGAACCAGCCGTTGTCCCAGTGGGTCAGGTTGCCGAGGTTCGCGCGGTAGCTGAACCGGACGGTCACCGGGTTGCCGGCCCGCTTCCAGTACCACATGTTGACGCCGGTGTTCCCGTTGATCTGCTGGATGCAGATCTCGTTGCCGGCCGTGCCGACCGGGTTGCACGGATACGGACTGGCCTGCGCCGGCGTGGCCAGACCGACCACGGCCGCAGCCGTGGCGATCGCCGGCACGGCCACCGTACGTGTGAAGGAAGGACGCATCGGTAACTCACCCCCATTGATGTGTGGATGACCCGACGCTATTGACGCGGCCGGCCGACGCCGACCATCCCGGACGAATCCGGACGGGGGCCGGTGACAGCGCAGCGTGGGAGAGCACGCGTGACCGTCGAACCCGGTAGTGGACGGAGCTGCGGGCCGACGCCGTCAAGGGTCAGGACGGGGACGTCTGTTGCGGCACGCGCCGGCCCATCCCGTACGTGGACCCGGACTGGTCCCTTTCCAGCCAGCCCGTCTCGACCAGCATGCGGCGGGCCGCGGCCACGTCGTCGGTCACCTCGGACAGGCGGCGGTTGATCTCCGCTTCGGTGTGCAGGCCCTCGAGCGCCAGGAAGCGGGACAGCAACTCGCCCAGCAGCGTGTAGCGCTCGCTCAAAGTGGGCGGCATCGAGGTGAGCCGCCCGTGGGTGAAGTTGGCCCGCAGCTGGGGATAGTCGGCCAGGTAGGAAGCGATCGGCTGGGAGCGGTCGATGGCTTGGGCGGCCTCGCGCAGTTCGCCCGGCGAGGCGCGATAGACGCCGTTGCCCGTGCCGGTGGCGAGGGAGGCCCCGACCAGGCGGGCCAAGGTCTCGCCGGCGGTCTGCACGGGCACGTCGAGGATGTAGGCCAGCTCGGCGATCGTGGCGCCTTCCTGGCCGCGCTGCACCAGTTCCGCGTACGCCCGCAACCGCAGCGGGATGGCGAGCTGGGACAAAATCTCGGCGGCGCGGGCGGCTTCGGCAGACATCCCGTCAACCTAGGCTCACCCGCGCCGCCGAAGCGACCCGTTTTACAGGGCCGCCACGTAAGCCGCGATCCACGCCAGCGGCGCGTTCCAGTTGATCGTCAGCTCGTTGGTCGACCAGGACTGAATGTCGTCGATGTAGCAGAACTGCCCGACGCAGCCGGTCAGCTTGCTCTGCGCGTACGGGTCCTGGATCGAGGTGTTGGCGCCGCCGGCGAGGGTGCCGACCGGCGGGTTGGGCAGGGCCGGGTCGAGCTGCTTGGCGTACCAGCGGCTGTGCTGGTTCTGCGAGCTGACCTCGCCGTACCCGGTCACGTACGAGATGTTGAGCGCGTTACGGCCCAGGATGTAGTCGAGCCCGGTCAGCACGCCGTCACGGTACTTGTCCTTGCCGCTCAGCTCGTGCGCTGCCGCGATGACGACCATGTTGTTGAGGATGATGCTGTTCGAGCCCCAGTCCCACGAGTTGTTCGGGGGCGCGTACGGAACCCCGTACGGGTGCTGCCGCTGAATGGCCAGGTACTTCTCGGCGCCCGCGATCACCGAGGCCTTGACCTTGTCCAGGCCGGGCAGACGGTTCGGCACCAGCGCCAGGTCCAGGCGGCCGGCCGCGGCCGTGTTCCCCCAGTCGAAGGCGCCGGCGCCGAACACGTCGGCGGTGTGCTCGGGCGACGAGAGCACGTCCGCGGAGTACTGCTTCTCCCCCGTGGTGAGGAACAGCTCGGCGGCCGCCCAGTAGAAGTCGTCGGAAACCTTGGCGTCGTTGTAGGCGCCGCCTCCCACGCCGTCGGACTCGGGCGCGAGCAGGGCCGGGTTGGCCTTGGCTGCGGCGTACGCGGTGCGGGCTGCGGCGAGCGCCTCCTGCGCGAACGCACGGTCGTACTTCTTGTAGATGCGGGCGGCCTGCGCGGCGGTGGCCGCGAGGTTGAGCGTGGCCGCGGTCGACACCGGGTGCAGCTCACGCGGTTGCGGGTCGAGGTGCGGCAGCAGCGGCAACCCGGTCCAGTTCTGGTCGTGCATCTTGTGGTGCGCCATGCCCGCGTACGGCTGTCCCGCCGGGACCTGCATCTTCAGCAGGAAGTCGAGCTCCCAGCGCACCTCGTTGAGCAGGTCGGGGGTGCCGTTGCCGCTCTCCGGGATGTTCAGCCCGACCTTGCGCAGGCCCGGGGTCCGCTCGTACGCGTTGAGCAGCTCCCACACCGAGATGCCGCCGTTGACGACGTACTTGCCGTGGTCGCCCGCGTCGTACCAGCCGCCGCGCACGTCCAGGCGGTAGTCGCACACGCCGGCCTGGCACGGCACGTCCCCGTCGCCCTGGTTGGGCGCGACGTCGACATGACCGGCCGGGCGGCCGTAGCCGGGGCGCAAGGCCTCGTCGATCGCGATCCCGCTGCGCTGGGTGTAGTAGAACTTCAAGGCGTCGGTGCGCAGTTTCGTGTACACGTCGGCGCTGATGTCGAAGGGCCGGCTGGTCTCGCCGTCGGCCGTCAGGGTGTATCCGGCGCCCTGCTTCTTGACGCTGCTGAAGTCGATCGTGTGGACGTTCTGCCCGCTGGAGACGTCAACCCCGCGCGGCTTGGTGCGCCCCTGGGCTACGGTCCTGCCGTTCTTGTCGGCAAGCTTCCACGGCTGCGCGTCCGTTTTGTCAGTGACGACCGTGGCGGCCTTGGGTCCCTGGGGCAGGTAGGCGACCTGGTTGACGCGGACCCGCGGCCCGGTGTCGGGCTCGTAGACCTCGGGTGGCACCCCGCCGACGAGCGACACGTTGTCCACGCAGAACCTCCACGGATCCGGGCTGCCGCCGACCTGGAACGCGACCTGCGCCTGCGCCGTGGTGGTGCTCGCGGTGAACGTCCACTCGTAGTGCTGCGTGTCCCCCAGCACCGGCGACTGCTCGAAGTACGTGTCGTACGGGTCGACCGCCAGCCCGACCACCGCGCGCGCGGACCGGGCCGCGCTGCCACTGGCGTCGAACGAGAACCGGTAGTTCTCCCCCGCGACCAGGTCGATGTCGTTCTGCCCGACGATCGCGTCCCACTTGTTCGCGGTGCCGCCCGGCACGTCGACACACGCCCGCCCGTCGTCCAGCGCGAGCGTCATGCCCCCGTTGGCCCAGAACGGGTCAGTGCCGTTGTCGAAGCCGCCGTTGACGATCTGTTCCACCTCGGCCGCACTGGCCGGCCCCGGCACAGCCAGCCCTGTGCCGACAAGTATTGCCGCCCCGATCACGGCCACGTTCCGGGAGCGCTCCCATAGAGACATGGAGACATATTGATAGCACTGGTGATGCCCTGTCAACGAACTCGAAACAATGCATCCGAGCAACAAGATCAACGAGCAGCGGTCACGAACTGGAAGCGCTCCCAGATTGTCGCGGACATCGTCCGCTTCTGCCCCAAGGTCAAGAGCAAGAGCCGGTGTCGCAGCGGGGCGGGGTTCGCCGCCTCCGAAGACCCGTGGCGGGACAGGTCGACCGGTCCCAGAGATCAAAACCAAGAAGCAGATGTCATAGCAGGACGGATTCGCCGCCTCCAAAGGCACATAGCGGGATAGATCCGCCACTCCCATAGATCAAAACCAAGAAGCAGATGTCGTAGCGGGGTGGTGGGTGCAGACCGTCGCTCCCGCCGAGGGCCGCGGCGGGCTTCGCTGGCCGCTGCGCGTCCAGAACGCGAAACCCACCACGGCGACCTGCGTGCGTGGTTGCGCCCGAAGACCAACCCCGACGTGACACCCGGCCCTCCACACGACCCCAGTGCAGGATGAGCAGAAACGCGGCACCGCCGAATTCCGGCCATCGCCCCGATGCGGACCCCTCTGCGGTCCCACCACGCAGGACGAGCGATGCCACGCGTGACGAGCTATACCGCGCAGGACCAGCTATGCCCCGCAGGACCAGCTATGCCCCGCAGGACCAGCTATGCCCCGCAGGACCAGCTATGCCCCGCAGGACCAGCTATGCCCCGCAGGACGAGGGGTGCCGCGGACAAGGGTCTGAAGGGCGCCCGGGAACGCGGACGGGAAGGCTCGGCGCTTTCGTGCTAGAGGGACTCGTAGAACTCGATGTGCCGGTGGGCGGCGGCTTCCCACGTGTGGGCGGCCGCCAGGGCGCGGCCCAGGGCCTGGCGTTCCGGCGAGGGTTCCTTCACGGCGGTGGTCAGGGCGGCAGCCAGCGAGTCCGGGCCGGTGCCGTAGAGGACGGCGTCGCCGAAGACCTCGCGGAGTACGGGGAGGTCGCGGACCACCACGGGAACGCCGGCGGCGAGGGCCTCCATGGCGGCGAGGCCGAAGCCTTCCTTGGTGGAGGGGAAAGCGAATGCGGCCGCGCCGGCCATCAGTGAAGGCAGGTCGTCGTGGGCGACCGGGCCCAGCACCGAAGGGGTCACGTCCAGGGAGGCGGCCAGGGCGTCCCACGAGGCGCGGTACGAGCGGTAGTCGAACAGGGTTTCGCCGCCCGCTATGACCAGGCGGTGGGACGAGCCCATCAGGGCGTACGCCCGTAACAGGTCGAGGGAGCCCTTGCGGGGTTCGATGCCACCGACCGACAGCACATAGGGGGTGTCCGACGAAAGTGGAGCAGCCGAGGCGAAGCGGGAGTAGGCGACGCCGTTCGGGATGACGGTGGCGTGCAGGCCCCAGCCCGCACGCAGTTCGGCTGCCACTGCGGCCGAGACGCAGATGTGGGCGTACGGGCGGGTCAGGGCACGCTCGTGACAGGCGACCAGCTCGGGTGTCGTGAACTGGTCGAGGTGGTGGACGGTGCGCACGCAACGGTCCACGGCGTTGGCGCTGATGCAGTCCTGGGCGTGCACAACGTCGTACGCGGAAGGGGTGAAAGCCTCCCGCAGCAGCGCGATCGACCGCAGGATGCGGGGGCCGACCTGCTCGCCCGGGATGTCGGGGAACGGGACCACGGCGAGGCGCACGCGCGGGTCGACAGGGCGGAAGAAGCCGCCGCCCCGGCCCAGGGTCCACACGGTGACGTCGTGTCCGAGGGCGGCCAGGGCCTCGGCCAGCCCCAGGGTGTGCACGACCCCGCCGCGCGGCCGGGTCGAGTAGGTGAGCAGCGCGATCCTCACCGGTACGCTCCGGGGCGCAGCTCGTCGAGGTGGCTGAGGACGCGGCGCGCGGCGGCGATCTCGTGGGCGACGTCCAGCTCGGCCACGGCCAGGCCCGCCTTCGCCCACGTACGGGCCAGCACGTTGCCGCCGGGGCCGACCACTTTCGCCTGGCCGAGGAAGCGCATCCCGCCGGCCGCCCCGGTCTGGTTGGACGACACGACGACGACCTGGTTCTCGGCGGCGCGGGCACAGTCGTACAGGTCGAACAGGCGGGACTGCCGGTCCTGCGACATCTTCGGCGCGGCGTTGGTGATGCTGGCGGGCCAGGCCGACAGGCAGGCCACGATCTGCGCGCCGTCGCGGGCCAGGGTACGGGCCGATTCCGGGAACGTCTTGTCGTAGTCGATGAGCATGCCGATCCTCCCCACGGGCGTGTCGAACGCCGCGAACGTGTCGCCGGCCCGGTACGCGACGCCCTCGGCCGCGGGCAGGTGGACCTTGCGGTGCCGGCCCAGCACGCCGTCCCCGGTCAGGCACACCGCCGCGTTGTACCGGTCGTCGCCGTCGGCCTCGCAGAACCCGACGCAGACGACCATGTCGCGGGCCGCCGCCGCGATCTGCTCGAAGACCGGGTCGTCGGTTTTGATCGCGGGCGGGAACGCGGCCGGGTCGGGGTGGCGCAGGTCGGCCAGGTATCCGCCGAGCGCCGCGTCGGGCAGCACGAGCAGGGCGGCCCCGGCGGCGCGGGCATCGCCGATCAGCTTCCCGATGCGCCCGAGGTCGTGCCCGAGGTCCCGGCCGAAGTGCGCCGCGGCGGCCGCGATCCTGGTCGCCGCCATCAGACGTACGCGGCCGGTCGGCGATCGCGCAGGTGTCCCATGTAGCGCCGCGCGTCGGCGAGGGAGCCGGCCACGTCGACGGCGGCGACGGCCATGCCGGGCACGCAGCCGGTGGTGGCCAGCACGTCCCCGCCCGGGTCGACGATCTTCGCGCTGCACACGAACCGCAGCGAGCCGAACGTGCCCGCCTGGTTGGCCGACAGCCACACGACCTGGTTCTCCAGCGCGCGGGCCCGGTCGAACAGGTCGAACCGCCGGGTCCAGCGGTCGTCGGCCAGGTCCTCGGGGGCGTTCGTCCGGGATCCCGGCCACGCCGACACGCAGACGATGATCTCGGCGCCGTCCAGGGCGAGCGTGCGCGCCGACTCCGGGAACGCCTTGTCGTAGCAGATCATCAGCCCGATCCGGCCGACCGGCGTGTCGAACGCCGCGAACGACTCCCCCGACGAGTAGCTGGCGTCCTCGCGCAGCGGCTGGTGCACCTTGCGGTGGTTGCCGAGCACGCGCCCGTCGCCGACGCAGACGACGCTGTTGTAGCGGGTGCCGTCGCCGCTGTCCTCGCAGTACCCCGCGCACACCACCATGTCGCCGGCGATGTCGATCAGCCGCGCGATCTCGGGCCCGTCCAGCCGCAGGGCCGGTGGCAGTTCGGCCTGCCCGTTCAGGTCGGCCAGATAGCCCCCGAGACACGCCTCGGGCAGGGCCAGCAGCCGTACGCCGTCCGCCCGCGCCGCCGTGACCAGTTTCTCGATGCGGTTGAAGTCCTCGTCGAGGTCGCGGTCGAACGCCTCCGCGACCGCAGCCACCTTGATCATGCTGTCCCTCCTAGCGGATCGCGGCGCACGCCCAGCATGAACCGGCCCGTCGTCACCGCACCGTTCACGCCGCGGCCCCCATTCCCGTCACCGGGCCGGTCAGCGCCTCGGTCACATCCCCGTCGGGCCAGCGCAGACCGACCCCGGATCCGGTGGTCAGTTCGCCGCAGTCGGCTGTCACCGCCGGTCCCGCCGGCGCTTGCCGGTGCGGCCCGGCGGTGAGCATCGCGAACCCGGGGAAGCAGGTCAGCCAGTCCCCCATCGACGCCGCGGCCGGTCGCGGCACCGTTGCCACGTCCAGCACCGCCCCGCATCCACCGGCCTCGGCGAGCATGCCGAGCGTCCCGGCGATGCCCGCCATCGACACGTCCTTGGCCGCCGCCGGTTGCGCGGCCGCCACGAAGCCCTGCATCTGCCGCAGCTCCTCCGGGGAACGCCCGGAGGTCGAATCCCACTGCCGCCCGTGGTAGCCGGGCCGCCACTGTCCGCCCAGGTCGGCGGTCAGCCGGACCCGGTGGCCGGGTCGTCCTCCCCCACCCGGCACGGGACGGGCGGCTCGCCCGAGCGCGGTGGCCGACAGGGCCGCCGGAACGCCCAGCTGGGTGTGCCCGCCGAGCACGGGAATGCCGTACGCCCGCGCCCCCGCCCGCAGCCCGGCGAGGATCTTCGAAGCGGCGGAGGTGTCACGGGCCCCGACCGCGTTGAGCAGCCCGACCGGCGTGGCCCCCATCGCCGCGAGGTCGTTGACGTTGACCAGCACAGCGCACCAGCCCGCCCATTCGGGGTCACGCTCGACCATCGACGGCAGGATCGCGTCACAAGCGGCGATCAGATCCGTTCCCGGCACCGGGGCCCCGTCGTCCCCGACGAACCCGGCCCCACCCGGATCGAGCCCGCCGAGCAGGCCACCCAGCGGGTTCTTGGTCGCCGCCGCCAGGGCCGCGATCCGCCCGATCGGCCAGCGCATCAGGTGATGGGGCCGCCCCGCGACGGTCACCGGCCGTACGGCGTCCCAGCCGAGCCGCTCGAACATCCGCTTGAACCGGACCTGCACGGTCGCGTCGAACCGCAACGCCCCCGCTTGCTCGGCGGCGGCGCAGGCGGCCCGCACAAGCGCCGGCCCGATCCGCTGGGCGCCGCGCACATCCGGGTCGACCACCAGGCGTCCGCCCTGCCACCAGCCGATGTCCGGCCCGTCCGTGGCGGGCCCCAGCCGCACGCCGCCGAGGAAAGCGCCGCCCGGATCGCGGGCCTCGAGAACGATCGTGCGTGGGTCGTCGTCCCGATCGTCGAGGTCGCTGCCGGTGAACAACCCCTGCTCGTGCACGAACACTCGCCGCCGCAGCCGGTCGTGGTCGGCACGCGTCCGGGCGGGCCCGATGAGGAACCGGGGCGCCCCCAGCAGAGCCGGAACGAGATCAGTCACGCGGCACCGCCCCCGGTGGAGCCGCACGCCCCGGGCAGTCCCCGCATCTGCGCGGTCATCCGCCGGCCGCCTGCAGGACGCCGCACGCGCCGCACGCCGCGCACCCGGCGGACTGGTCGGCGCCGAGCATCCCGGCCTCGCGCAGCAGCGCCGCCACCCGCGTCGAGACGTCGCGCACCAGCGACGGCGGCGGGGCCGTGACGCCGTCGCGACGGGCCAGGGTGCCGGCCATCGGGCGGAACGGCACCACGAACGGGTACACGCCCCGGGCGATCAACCCGCGGCACCCCTCCACGAGGTCGTCCGGGTCCTCGCCGAGGCCGATCAGCAGGTACGTCGACACCTGGTTGCGGCCGAACACCGCGACCGCGTGGTCCCAGGCGGCCTCGTACTCGGTCATCGGCACCGCGCCCTTGCCCGGCATCCACCGGCGGCGGACCTCGTCGTCCAGGGCCTCGGCGTGGATGCCGATCGACACCGCGCCGGCCGCGTGCAGCTCGTCGAGGACGGCCAGGTCACCCGGCGGCTCGATCTGCACCTGGATCGGCAGGCCGGGCACGCGTTCGAGGACAGCCCGCACCGACCGCACGAGGTTGCGCGCCCCGCGATCAGGGCCGGCGGTCGTCCCCGTGGTCATCACCATCTGCCGTACGCCGTCGAGCTCGACCGCCGCCGCGGCCACCTCGGCCAGCTGGGCGGGCGTCTTCGCGGCTATCGTGGCCCCGGCCCGCAGCGACTCCTCGATCGTGCAGAACCGGCAACGCTGCTCCTCGGCGTACCGGATGCAGGTCTGCACCACCGTCGTGGCCAGCACATCCCTGCCGTGCAGGCGCGCGATCTGCTCGTAGGGCACGCCGTCGGCGGTTGTCAGGTCGTAGAAGCGGGGGCGGCGTACGACCGACAGGGAAAGCCCGGTGTCGGTCTCGCCCAGCCAGAGCTTGTCATCCCGTACGGAATAAGGGCTTTGCGGGTTGATCGGGAGGGCGGCGTTGCCCCCTTCGACGACCAGGTGACCGTCGTCGCTGGGACCGGCCCCCGCCGGCCGGCGCACGGGCGTGGGCACCCGCACGCCGCGCACGGCGAGGTCGGCTCGAACGTCGATGGACATGCTTTTCAGAGCTGGTACGTCGAGTTGATGATCGCGCCCTTGCGCGCGTAGTGGATGAGCGCGTCCTGCACGTCGAGCGGGTGCGTCGGGATGACCCCCTCGATCAGGTCCTCCTCGCGCGCGCCGTGCAGCGACAGGCCGAACCGGCAGCAGTAGACCTTGCCGCCCTCGGCCATGAACGTCTTGAGCGAATTGTTGATGTTGTGCTCGCCCGGGAACGCGCTGGTGCCGGTGGTCGGGAAGCCGCGGGTGGCCAGGCAGTTGAGCGAGCCCGGTCCGTAGAAGTAGATGGCCGACTCGAAGCCCTTGCGCAACGCCCGGGTGGCCTGCAGGACGGCGACGAAGCTGACCGACGACTCGTGCGCGATGCCGTGCACGAGCGTGAAGTAACTCTGCCCCTCCTCGGCCTTGTAGTCGGGGAAGACCTTGGTGCCGCCGTAGATGCTGGAACCCTCGGCCAGGGCGGGGTGCGGGATCTCGTTGAGGCTCTTCTGCTCGAGGTCGGTCAGGTCGGTCACGGTGATCTCCTTCAGGTGTAGAGCTTGTCGAAGGTGGTCCGGAAAACGGCGTCGCCGAGCTCGCGCCCGGCCGCCGCGGCTCGCAGGCGGGCCAGTTCACCGGCGTGGTCGCCCCACGGCTCGTCGCTGGCGAACAGCACCCGGTCGTGGCCGAGGCCGCGGCGGTCGATCTCGTCGGCCAGCCAGCGCGGGGCGAAGCCGATCGCCCACGACAGGTCGGTGTAGACCTGTTTGCCGGCGGCGATCCAGTCGAAGAACCGGCCGCCGATCAGCTTGATGTGCCCGCTCATCCCGCCGCCGAAGTGCACGAGATGGATGCGGACGTCGTCGCCGTGCCGGTCGACCAGCTTGCCGACCTGGTCGATGTCGGACGCGGCGCCGGGCGAGGTGTGCACGTGAACGACCAGGTTGTGCTCGCGGGCGGCGGCGAAGATCGGCTCGAGTCCCGGGTCGTCGATGCTCCCGCCGAGCAGGAAGCTGATCTTCAGAGCCCGTACGCCGGGTTCGCCCGCCAGCTTCAGGGCATGCTCGGTGCGGGCCCGGTCGCTGGCCTTCGCGCTGACCCACAACCCGCAGCGCAGCCGGTCGTCGCGCTGGGCGGCCTCGACGACCAGGTCGTTGAAGCCGAACGCCACCTCCGGGTCGGGCACTCCGTAGTTGGGCAGGATCAGCGCCCGCTCGGTGCCTTCCCGGTCGAGGTCGGCGAGGAGCTGGTCGATCGTGGCGCGGGCGGTCACGTCCGGTTTGACCGGCGGCCCGCCGTAGAACGGATAGGCCGGCAGCACCCCCAGATGCCGGTGCGCGTCGTAGGTCATACCGGCCCTCCTGGCCCGGCGACCGCCCCGCTGACGCCGGTGCAGTCGGTCATACTGAGCCCCAGGGCATGCCCTCCTGGCCCTACACCCGCTCCGCCCGCTCCGGTGCAGTCGGTCATACTGAGCCCCAGGGCATGCCCTCCTGGCCCTACACCCGCTCCGCCCGCTCCGGTGCAGTCGGTCATGCCGCCCACTCCAGGTCCGGGTACGTCTCGGTCGGCGTGCCGGCGAGCCAGCTCACGCCCTCGGTGACCTGCATCAGGCGGGCCCGGGTGATCTGCGCGCACAGGTGCTCGGCGTCGCGGGCCACGCCGGCGAACCGTCCCGAACCCCACGTGTGCTGCCACGGCAACCCGAGGAAGTACAGCCCCGGGCAGCTGGTGACGCCGCGGTCGTGCGCCGGAAAGCCACGGCCGTCGAAGACCGGCACCTCGATCCAGCGGTGATCGCGGTGGAACCCGGTGGCCCACACGACCGACCCGATCGCGCCGGCGTCGAGGGAGGTCCGCGGCACGCCGGGCGTCCACACCGGCTCGTACCGCTTCTCCACCGGCGCCGGGATCCGCTCCCGTTCGATGTAGGCGTCGATGGCGTCCTTGATGCCCTCGGCGACCGCGTCCGCGTGGTCCAGGTTGCGGGCCAGGTCCCCGCCGAACGCAATCGTGCCGGATTCGACGCCCCGCAGCCGCCCGTACAGGCTCATGCCCTCGGTCGCGAAGCGCCGCAGGTCGATGTCGCGCCCGCCGTCCCGCCCGGTCATGTAGTGGTTGGCGCGCAGCCGCACCTCGTCGGCGTCGCCGAACTCGTGCACGCTCCTGTCGTAGTGGCCCATCTCGTCCAGCCAGGCGAGCGTGTCGCGGCCGCGGTAACGCCGGGCCGCCCGGGGCGCGCTGCCGACCGCGAGGTGCACCCGCCGTCCGCTCAGGTGCAGGTCCTCGGCGATCTGGCATCCCGACTGCCCGGTCCCGACCACCAGCACGTCGCCTTCGGGCAGCTGCCGCGGGTTGCGGTACTGCGACGAGTGCACCTGCACGATGTGGGCGGGCAGCCGCTCGGCCACCCGCGGGATCGCCGGCCGGTGATAGCCGCCCGTCGCGATCACGACCTGGTCCGCGGTGAGCACTTCGCCGTTCACCACCAGTTCGAAAGCCTTCCCCGTACGCCGGAGCCGGCTCACCTCGGCGCCTTCACGCACCGGCGGGTCGAAGGAGGCGGCGTACTTCTCGAGGAACGTGACCACCTCGGCGCCGGCCATGAACCCGTCCGGGTCGTCCCCGCTGTACGCGTAGCCCGGCAGCCGGCACTGCCAGTTCGGGGTGACCAGGCAGAACGAGTCCCAGCGCCGGTCGCGCCACTCGTGACCCACCCGGTCGCGTTCGAGCACCACGTGGTCGGCGCCGCGCTGCCGCAGATACCAGCTCATGCTCAGCCCGGCCTGCCCGCCACCGATCACGGCCACGCCGACGTGGGCGCTCACGACTCGATCCCCTCGACGAGCACATCACCGGACGGCTGCGCGATCGCCCGGGCCTCGACGAGCGCCAGGCTGCGGGCGGCGTTGCCGCACGGGAATCCGTACGCCTGCCGCACGCGCTCGGAGGCCTCGGTCAGGGCCTGCCGGCTCACGGCGACGAACTCGCCGACCGGGATCCGCTGCCCCGCCGAGAAGAAGTCCTCGACCACTGTCGAAGGTGAATAGATCCTCTGCGCCACGCCGTCCGGCCAGCGCACCAACACGTACCGTTCCGGCATGGCGTACCCCTGATCCGGCCCGTCCGCCCAGGTGAGGCGGCTGGTGATGGAGCCCAGTCAAGGAATCCGCGGTTTCGCCGAGGTTTCATCCGGAACAAGCGGCCGTTAGATGCTCCTCACATCGGCCTCGCATGTCAGCGGCGTTACCGGCATGCTGCGCGCGGGCGCCGTCCGGTCCCGCACCGGGGCTCGGGGCAGGCGCGGGACCGGAGACCGGGGCTCGACCGGCCCACCGGATCGGACTCGGCGATCGGCACCGGTCCAGGTGGATCGGATTGCCGTGCAGGCCGGGATGCGCGTCCCTCCTCACCCTTCCACTGACGTCGGCGCCGGCCCGCGGTGGTGGGTCTCGTACATCCGAATCGCGACGATGACGCCGGAGGTGGCGGTGAGCGCGGCGACGAGCCAGATCGCGGCGCGCAGGCCGAACAGGTCGGCGGTGATCCCGGCGATCAGAGCGCCGGCGGCGTAGCCGAGATCGCGCCACAGTCGGTAGACGCCGACGGCGCGGGCCCGCGACCGGCTACGACTACCTCGGCCCGGCCGAGCCCGGCTCCGGGACCGGATACCGCATCAGCGTCCGCGGCGCCGTGCGACCGGTCGATGACCGTCAGCCCCGGACGCCTCGGCCGTGACCACCCGCAACGCGAAGTCGCGCGTCTGGGCCGGCAGGCCGGCGGCCTCGATCCGCGACGCCAGCATCTCGCGTACCTCCGGCAGCCCTGACGGCACGCGCACGGCGTTGATCGCCAGATGCGCCGCGGCCAGGGCACGGGCCAGGCCGAGGACCCGCCAAGGTCGGTGTTGCAGCAGCGTGAGCATGTCCTGCCCGGCGAAGCGTTGCAGAACGAGGCCGGTCCGGCCGCCGCAGTCCACAACCTCGATCAGCCGCGGGGCGACACCGTGACCGTCCAGCGCGGTCAGTGCCGCCGCCTCGGCTCGGTGGCCGCCGGACCCGGGCCGGAAGAGCTTGACGACCGCGTCGTCGCCCCAGGCGTGCACGTCGGCCTCGCGGCCCGCTCCGATCTTCGCTCCGATCACGGCAGCGTCCTCCGACCGTCGGGGCGGGCGATGTCAGTCGCGTGCCGGATTGCGGGCGTGGACGCGTTCGACGGTGCCGGCCTTGAGCCGTTCGACCTCCACGATGTCGAACCCGGCGGCGCGGACCAGCGGGAGCTGGCGGCGGGTGAAGTGCTCCCCGGCCGCGCGGATGGTCACCCGCTCGAGCAGCCACTGCGCGGCCCGGATCGGCGGCCAGGAGCTGCCGATGTG
The DNA here is from genome assembly GCF_004362215.1 of Paractinoplanes brasiliensis. Classification (NCBI taxonomy): domain Bacteria; kingdom Bacillati; phylum Actinomycetota; class Actinomycetes; order Micromonosporales; family Micromonosporaceae; genus Paractinoplanes; species Paractinoplanes brasiliensis. The sequence continues at coordinate 1,203,969 of NZ_SNWR01000002.1, forward strand.
ATCCACCAACAGCAGCCTGCCACCGGGCGCCAACACACGCTTCATCTGGCCGATCGCGGCAGGCGGGTCCGGGATTGTGCACAGCGACAGCGCGCAGACCACTGTGTCGAACGACTCGTCAGCAAATGGAAGGGCTTGAGCATCGCCGGTGTGCAGGTCGACGTCGCGGCCGAGGCCGGCGGCACGCTGTCTGGCTATGGCCAGCATCGCCGGGCTCAGCTCGAGCCCGGTGATCGTCGTGCCGGGCGGGTAGTGCGGCAAGTTGAGGCCGGTGCCGATCGCGACCTCCAGGACCCGGCCCTGGGCGCGGGCGCCGAGCCATTGCCGGCCCCCGCTGAACCAGACCTTCTCGAAGAAGGCGATCTGCTTGTCGTAGCCCGGTGCGCTCTTCTCCCAAGCGCGCAGGACCTTGGCCGTCTCGTCTGATGTCGTGGTCATGAGCTGCTCCAACCGGTCCCAGGTGAGCAAAAGGTCAGGCGGTAGGGGGTAGGTGGCCGAGCCCGTCGGCGGCTGCGGCGGTGATGACTCCGGTGATGACATGCCGGATCCGGTCGGCCGCCAGGTCCGGGTCGGGCTGCCCGGCGTCCCGCCAGGCGATGATCGCCTCGACCGCCACCGTGGGGGCCAGCTGCGCTGCCCATCGGGCCCACGCCGGATCGGTGACGACCTGCGAGATCTGCGTGTGGGCGATCTCGGTGACCTGCGCGTGGAACCGGTCTGCCAAGGCCTTGAACTCCGGCTCCCGGGCGGCGTGCACGAACAGCAGCCGGAATCCGTCCGGCTCGGCGATCGCCGCCTTGAGCAGCCCATCGATGCTGGCATCGGTGAACCCGCCCACCGGCTCGGCCACAAGATCCGACATGACGGCGCAGAACCGGTCCAGCACCGCCTGGTACAGGTCGGTCTTGGAGTCGAAATGCCGATAGAGGATCACGCGGGTGATCCCGGCCTCGGCCGCGATGTCATCCAGGCCCGTCGCGGCGAACCCGTTGCGCGCGAACGCCGTCGTCGCCGCCGCGAGGATCTGCTCACGGCGCTGCGCACGCGGCAGCCGCCGCACGGGCTCCGCCCTCGCCTCCGCCACGAGACACCCTCCCACGCTTGTTGACTCCGAAGTGTCCTTCTGCCTATGTTGCCTTTCAAGTAGACACCGGCCAAGGCGTCGACGGGGAAGCAGCCGAGGTGCGCGCCCGTATCGACTCCCTCGCCGCGGCCCCGCTCCTGACCCACCCGAGCCCCGACGCCACCCACCTCCGGAGTGAGCATCGCCGAGCGCGGCGAGACGCCCTCCGGCAATTGCCGGAGGGCGTCTCCATCGGGGGGATCAGTTGGCGCAGATGGCGTACCCGCGCAGACGCCACGACCCGGAAAGGCCGTCGGCGTCCTCGACGGCGTTGATCACGCCACCGGGGCCGGCCTTGCCCAGCCGGTGCACGTGCGTCTCGCCGGCGCCGCCGCCGGACGGGCCGGTCAGGTCGAAGCCGAGGCTGTGGACCTGTTCGTCCGAGTCGCACTGCGGCGCCACCGACTTGGCAGCGTCGGAGTCGAACCCGTCGGCCGCGCCGACCGGGTGCTGGCCGGCGACCGGGTTCACACACACGGCGGTCGCGTACGTACGCCAGTTGCCGCTGAACCCGGTCTGGTCCTCGAATCCCGTCGCGGTCACCTCGGTGCCCTCCGCGTTGGGCCGGATCCCGGTGAGCACCACCTGGCTGCGGTCGGACGGGTTGTTGTACCAGGCCTCGCCGCCCATCCCGATCACGCGCTTGCCGGGGCTGCAGGTGGCCGTCGCCCCGAGGGAGGCCGGGGAGCTGAAGGCGGACTGGGCGTTCTGGTACTCCAGGCCGGGCAGGGACGAGTTCGGAGCACAGATGACCGTGCCCTCGATCCGCCAGTTGGCCGTGGTGCCGGATTCCTGCTCGCTCGCGACGATGCCGAACCCGCTGCCCGAGGTTCCCGAGCCGCTCGGCACCGCGGCCAGGATGCGCACCTGGGTCGTGCCCACGATGGTGGCGGTGCCGCCGATCGCGTTCTGCAACGGCGGGCATTCGATGCTGAGCTGCTTGAGCGCCACCGAGTTGGAGGCGGAGACGCCGCCGCGTTCCTGCAGGCCGCTCACCGCCGACGCGGGCGACGCGACAGCGGCGACGCTCGTGGCGGCGCCGGCGAGCACCGCGGCCGTGAGGGCGAAACGGCGCCACGGATGGGTGGAGGTCGTAGTCGACAACAGACTGTCCTTTCACGTGGTTGGTTGTTGCTGTTCCCGACTGTTCCGGCAAGCGCTCGCAGCCATCTTCCACGGCGCTCTCAGACAGTTGTCAGGCCCGCGACAACACCGGTTGACCGCCCGGCCGGCAGCATCCGGATCACCGCGTCCACGGTCAGCAGCTCACCCGCCCGTACGAGGTCGCTCCCGCCCGGCCACCGGGTGATTTCCCCGTACGCGTCGTCGAGCTGCCGCCGGATCCACGGCGAGACGTCCACCTCGCACCGCTGCAGCTGACGTTGCGCCGAGCCCAGCACCAACGCGGCCGTACGGCCGGGTCCACCGCGGACCAGCGCGCACGCGCAGCCCGCGATCGCCTCGGCCACCCAGAGCCGCTGGTCCGTGCGCGCGACCTCGTCGGCGAAGGTCGCGAACCACCGCAGGGCGGCGGCATGGTCCCCGGTGGCGAGATGAGCCCAGCCGAGCTTGATCCGGTAGCCCAGCATCCCGTCGGGAACGTCCCGCAGCTCACTCAGCCCGCTGGTCAGCACCTCCACCGCCACGACGCCCTGACCGGCCTCGATGAGCGCCTGTGCCGCGTTGATGCGGGTGCCGGCCCGCAACGCGAGCGAGTCGACACCGTCCAGCATGGTCAGGGCCTCCAGGGCAACCTCGGCCGCGCGCGCCGGGTGGCCCGCCGCGACGTGGGCGTACGCGAGGTAGCCCAGCGCCTCGGGCAGCCGGCGCGGGACACCAGCGCGAGCGGCCCGGACCGCGGCCTCGGCACACCGTACGGTCTCCTCGGCGTCACCGCGGTCGTCCGCCAGGCCCGTGAGCAGGGCGTACGCGGTGACGAGCCAGTCCTGATCACCGGCCGCGGCGAGCGCAGCGGTGCCCCGGACGGCCATGTCGGCGGCCTCGGCGAGGCGACCGAGGTTGCGCAGGAACGTCGCCCGCAGCACGTCCGCGCGAGCCGGCCACGACGGCGTGCCCGCGAGCCGGTCCGCGAGCCGGTCGAGCCACGTCAGGGCCGGCTCCGGTTCCTCCCGCCAGAGCCAGTACAGAACCATCGAGATGGCCAGGTCGCCGACGTCCGCGTCGTCGCCGGGGCGGTCCATGCCGTGCTGGAGCGCGGCGAGGAAGTCGGCGTAGCCGCTGTCGATCCGGGCGAGCAGTTTGTCGTCGAGGAACTGCGGGTCCCGGCACCGACCGGCGTGGTAACGGAAGTGCGCGGCCCGCGCGCGGGTCCGTTCGTCCCCGTGCCGATGGTCCCGCTCCAGGTACGCGGAGATCATCGCCGGCACCGAGTAGCGCACCTCCGGGCCGTCCCGATGCGCGGTGACCAGCCCGAGGGCGGTGAGCCGCTCGACCGCCGTGTCGGACCCGGCGCCCGCGCACACCGCCCGTACGGCGGGAACGCCGAACCGGCCGCTGAACGCGCACAACCGCAGCAGCACCCGCCGTTCCGCGGGGCGCAGCCGTTCGTAGCTCCACCCGATCGCGGCGTCCAGGGGCCCGGCCACGTCGTGGGCGGCCACAGGCTCCCGCAGCGACCCCACCAGCCGGTCGGCGACCTCGTCGATCGGCTGGTGGGCGGCGAGCGCGGCCGCCGTCTCGATGGCCAGCGGCAGTCCGCCCAGGTCCCGGCACAACCGGCCGACGCGCGACACCAACGCCGGGCCGTCCGGCCAGGCGGCGAGGAAGGGATGGGGAACCCGTTCGAGGAACAGGGTCACGGCCGCGGCGGCGGCTGCCTCCTCCGGGTCCGCGTCCGCGTCCGGCGCCGGCAGCGGCCGCACCGGAAACTCGATCTCCCCGGGCACGCCGAGCCGCTCCCGGCTGGTCACCATCGCCACCGCACCGGGGCAGCGGGACAACAGGTCCACCAGGAACTCGTGGGCGGGCCTCGCCTGCCCGGAGCAGTCCACCAGCAGGAGCAGTTCCCCCGGGCCGGCCGCCGCGGCGAGGGCGGCCGCCGGGTCCGGTCCGGCGCGGCCCGCACCGTACGCGCGGGCGAACACGTCCGGCACGTCCGCCGCGGCACGTACCCGCGACAGGTCGACGAAAACGGCGTCGGCGTCCCACTTGCGGCGGGCCACCTCGACGGCGAGCCGTGTCTTGCCCACGCCGCCGGGGCCGGTCAGGGTGATCAGCCGGTGCCCGCCGCCGAGCATCCGGATCAACTGGTCCGCCTCGGCTTCCCGCCCCACGATCGGGGACACCGGCTCGGGGACCGCGACCGGCATCACCCGTACGGCGCCGGGCTGCTCGGCCGCGTTCCCCGTTTCCCGCGCGATCAGCCGCTCGTACGCGTTCGCCATGGCGGGCCCGGGATCCAGGCCGGTCTCGTCGACCTGCGCCCGGCGGTAGGAGTGGTACTGCGCGACCGCGTCGGCGGACCGGCCCTCGACGGCGAGGGCACGCATCAGCAGGATCCGGGACTGCTCGCGCAGCGGGTCCTCGGCGATCGAGCGGCGCAGGTAGGCCGACGCGGTGGCGGTGTCGCCGGCCTCCAGCAGCCGGGCCGCGGCCCGTTCCACCCAGGACAGCTTGATTTCGCTCAGCCGCCTGGCCTCGTCCCGCAGCGCCGGGATGTCGCTCATCCCCAGGTAGGCCTCGCCCCGCCAGAGCGCCAGCCCGGCGGCGAGCAGGTCACGCACGGCCGCCGGTTCGCAGTCCTCCACCCGGTGGCCCGTGACCAGCGCCTCGAAGGCGGACGCGTCCAGGTCGGCCGGCTCCGCCAGCAGCACGTATCCCGGGCCCCGGCGTTCCAGCCCCAGCCCGGCGGCGGCCAGGGTCCGGCGTAGCCGCCACACCTGGCTGTGCAGCGCCGCGGCCGGGTCCCGCGGTCCCTCGTCCGGCCACAACAACCGGACCAGCCGGTCGGACGGCATGATCCGCCCGGCGGCGGCGCACAGCAGAGCGGCCAGCCGCTCCTGGCGACGCCCGCCGAGGGGCACGGCCTCACCGTCCGCCCCGGTCAGTTCGACGGGACCGAGGACCCGCAGCCGGGTGGTCAACGCTCCAGCCGGTAGAGGCGGAAGAAGTCGTCGTGGACCGGCAGCTCGACGCTGCGGGTGAAGCCGGCTTCCTTCGCCCACAGGTGCAGCGTGCCGGGGCGCAGCACGGTGCCGGTCGCGGCGGAGCCCGGGTCGGTCAGCTGACTCGGCAGGCAATGGGTGACGCTCCAGCCGTACATCATCCGTTCGACCTCCGTGCCCGGGGCGGTGAACTGTTCCGCCACGCGCTCGTCGACGACCAGCACGACGCCGTCGGGCGCCAGCGCTGCCCGAGCGGCTTGCAGGGCTTCCACGGGCTGAGCCATGTCGTGCAGCGCCTCGAGGAAGAACACCAGGTCGTACGGGCCCTCGTCGGCCACCCGGGCGGCTTCGCCGTGCACGAAACGCACCCGGCCGTCGAGCCCGGCCGCGGCGGCGTGGCGGCGGGCGTCCTCGATCGACGCGGCGTCGGCGTCGATGCCGTCCACCCAGGCCCGGGGGAACGCCCGCGCGACCGACTGCACGGACCAGCCCTGCCCGCAGCCGACGTCGGCGATCCTCGCGCGGGACGCCGACTCCAGCCGTGACACCACGTCGGGCATCGCGCCCAGCCAGGCCGTGGGCAGCTGATGGGTGAACGCCGGCCGGTTGATGTGGCCCTGGCCGTACCGGAACGCCGGGCCGTACGCGGCGTACGGGACGCCCTCGCCACTGCGGTAGGCGGCGGCCACCTGGGGCAGGACGCCTCCGATGCCGGCCAGCAGGTGGGCGAAGGGCGCGACGTGCGCCGGGTCGTCGGCGTCGGCGAGCACCCGGGCGTGCTCGGGGCCGAGCCGGTAACGGCGGTCCCCGTCCTGCTGGTCGACACTCAGCAGGCCCGCCACGGCCTGCTGCTCGAGCCACTCGACGGCGTAGCGCGGAGCTATGCCCGCCCGCGCGCTCAACTCGGCGGGGGTCAATGCGCCGTCCCGGCTGAGCACACGGTAGAGCCCGAGCTCCACGCCGAGGTAGATCGAACAGAGTTCCAGGGCCGAGATCGTCGCGGCGAACAGGCGCTCGGCGAGCTGGTCGGTGCGGTCGCTCATGGTGACGGTCCTTTCCGGATGGTGTTGCGGTCACGTTCACACTGGGCGGCGCCCGGCCGCGCCGGTATGGGTGACGGCACCCACCCGGGCACCCAAAAATCGCGTTCCCCGGCGCTGGTGGCGCGCGTAGGGTCGGTTTCGTGACACGCCGGCTGGCTCTGGTCGGGCGAGAGTCCGAGCTCGCCGCGACAAGTCGTGCGTTCGGTGAGCTCGCCGAGGGGCGCTCCTGGACGCTGTGCCTGCGCGGCGAGCCGGGGATCGGCAAGTCCCGCATGGTGTCCGAGCTGAGCGAACGGGCGCGGGGCCGGAACATGCTGGTGCTCGGGGGCCGGGCCGCGGAGCTGGAACGCGACCTGCCCTTCGCGCTGCTGGCCGACGCCTTCGACAGTGCGCCCGCCTCCGACGGCGGCCGTGCCTCCGACGGTGGCCGTGCTCTCGACGGCGGCCGCGCCCTCGGCGGCGCCCCCGCCGAGCTGAGCCGGGCCCTGGACGGCCTGCCGCGCGACGACGCCGATCAGCTCGCCTCCGCCCTGCCGGCCCTCCGCCGCGACGACCACGGTTCCCCGCCCCTGCCGGCAGAACGACACCGGGTCGCCGGCGCGGTTCGGGCCCTGCTCGAACGGCTCGCCCGGCGCCGGCCCGTCGTGCTGCTCCTCGACGACGTGCACTGGGGCGACCCGGCCAGCGCCGACGTGCTCGCCCTGCTGATGCACCGCCCACCCCGCGCGCCGGTGCTGCTGGTGCTGGCCACCCGGCCGGGCCGGGCAGACGCTGTGACGCTCACGCTCACCCAGGCCGTACGCGACGGCCGGGGCCAGGTGTGCGATCTCCAGCCGCTGTCGGCCGACGACGTGGCACGCCTGCTGCCCGATCTGCCCGGCGGGGTGCGGGACAGGCTGTACCGGGATTCCGGCGGCAACCCGTTCTATCTCGAGGAACTGGCCCGCGGGTACGCCGGGCCGCCGTCACCGGCCTGGGGTGATCTCCCGGGAGTTCCGCGGGTCGTGCGGGCCGCCCTCGCCGGGGAGGTGAGCCGGCTGCCCGCCGAGGCGCGCCTGGTGCTGGAGGGCGCGGCCGTGGCGGGCGACCCGTTCGACGTGGATCTGGCGGCCGCGGCCGCCGGGCTGAGCGAGGCCGACGTGCTGGCCGCGCTCGACGCCCTGCTGGACGCCGACCTGATCCGTCCGACCGGCCGGGCCCGGCAGTTCCGGTTCCGCCATCCGCTCGTGCGCCGTTCGGTCTGTGAGGACACGGCGGGCGGATGGCGCATCGCCGCGCATGCCCGCGCCGCCGAGGCGTTACGAGCGCTCGGCGCCGCGCCCGCGCGGCTCGCGCACCACGTCGAACGGTCCGCCCGCCCCGGGCATCTGGACGCGATCTCGGCGCTGATCCGGGCGGCCGACGATGTCGCCACGGCCGCTCCGGCGACCGCCGCCGGCTGGTACGAGGCCGCGGTGCGCCTGCTGCCCGACGGCGGCGAGCACCGGGGGCGGCGCCTCTCGCTGCTGCGGGCGCAGGGCGGCGCGCTCGCGTCGGCCGGGCGTCCGGCGCACGCCCGGGACGTGCTGTATCGGCTGCTGCGGCAGATGCCGGCCGGGGCCGGCCGGGCACGGGTCGAGGTGGTCGAGGAGCTGGCTCAGCTGGAAGGAATGTGGACGGGCAACGCGGCCGTCGCGGGCAAACTCCTCCAGCGGGAACGGGCCGCCCTGGGCGCCGGCACACCGTGGGAAGCGGCGGTGCTGACCCTCGCCGAGGCACGCAACCACGGCACCAGCGGGGAACACACGACCGCGCTCGCCCTCGCCGAGGAAGCCGCCGCCCTGGCCCGCGAGGCCGGCGACAGTGTGCTGGAGGCCGACGCCGCGTGCCAGGCCGCCGACGACGCCCACTGTGCCCAGCGCAGCGCCGACCCGGCCCGGCGGGCGGCCGCCGAACAACGCATCGCGCGGGCCGCGGCCCTGGTCGGCGCGCTGACCGACGAGCAGGTCACCGGACGGTTGCAGATGCTGCTGTGGCTCGGCGTCGCCCGCGCGTTCACCGGGGACCTGACCGGCGGGGTCGCCGACGGCGAACGGGGCCTGGTGCTGGCCCGCCGCAGCGGTCAGGGCCTGCTGGCGCCGTCGTTCCTGATTCTGCGCGCCTACGCCGACGAGGAGCTGGGGCGGATCGAGGCCGCCCAGGTGGCCGCGGACGAGGTCCTGGACAACGCGATCGTCTCGAACAACCCGCAGCTCGGCCTCTGGGGCGCCATGATCGCCAGCCGGGTCGCCCTGATCCAGGGCCGGGTCGACGCGGCGCTCAGCCACGGGGAGGCCGCCTGGGCGTTCTGCGGCGTGGACCCGGGTTCGGCGGCGGGCTGGACCTTGGCCGACGCGCGGCTCGCGGCGGGCGATGTGGACGGGGCCGTCGCGGTGCTCGACGCGTTCGGCTGGGTCGAGCCCGGCCTGTGGACCCGGGACAGGGTGCGTGCCACCGACGTCGGGGTCCGGGTCCTGCTGGCCCAGGGCCAGGTCGAGAAGGCCACCGAGCTCGCGGCCCGCGCCCCGGCGGAGGCCGGTGGACGGTGCTCCGGCACCTTCGCCGGGATCATGGCCCGTATCGACGCCTCGGTGGCGCTCGCCCGCGGCGACCCCGGCGCGGCCGCGCGGGTGGCGGCGCCGGGGGCGGAGGCCGCGGATGTCGCCGGCACACCGTTGTGGGCGGGGCACTGCCGGATCATCGCCGGGGCTGCCCTCGCGGAGCTGGGCCGCGTCGACGAGGCACGGCGTCAACTGCGCCGGGCCGACCGTGACCTGCAGGCCCTGGGCGCCCACGGCATCCGTGAGGGTGCTCTCGCCGTCCTACGCCGGTTGGGTGAGCGCCCGCGGGGGCCGGTCAAGCCCCCGGATCCGGGCGGTGATCGGCTGGCCGCCCTGACCGCCCGCGAACGGGAGGTCGCCGAGCTGATCGGCTCGGGACACACCAACGCGGGCATCGCACGCCGGCTGCACCTGAGCGAACGCACGGTGGAGAAGCACGTCTCCAGCGTGCTGGCCAAGCTCGGCCTGCGTTCCCGCAACGCGGTCGGCCGCCTGCTCACCGACCAAGCCGGGACAGCTCGACCGCCACGCTGATCGACGTGACCGGGCCGCCACGCCACATTCGCCAGGCCGCCACCTCGTCACCCGCCCGCGCGGGATCAACGCCGGGCCGCCCGCATCATTCGTCTGAGCGAGACCGGCGCCGCGCTCGTCACGGCTGGGCGCGCGGGCCCTGCGGGTCGAGCGTGTCGATGAATTCGTGCGGGCTCTTCACATCCGGCTTGGCCCGCTCGGCGTCGGCCTCCGCGGCCATGGCCCGCGCGGCCGACGACGGGTCGACGCCCGACTTCTTGGCCGCCGCGACCACCTTGTTGTAGCCGCCCTCGGCAAGGGTGTAGGCGGCGCGGTAGTCGTGCTTGGCGAACGCGACCTTGGCCAGGCCCAGCAGCGCGTCCGCCGCGGCCAGGTCACCGCGGGACCTGCCGTTCGGGATCGTGGCGGCCAGCCGGTTCGCGGCCTCCCAGTAGGCGGCGGTCAGGAAGCGGTTGCTGTTGTCCCGGTCGAACTGCGAGAAGTCCCAGTTGACGTCGATGTAGCTCATCATCGAGTTGTTCTCGTCGCCCGCCCAGGCGAAGAACGTCGGCCCGGTGGGAGCGTAATCGACGCCCGTCTCGCTGTCCCAGCCGTCGTGCGGGTGCGACATGCCCAGGTGGTGGCCCACCTCGTGGATCGTCGTGGTGCTCAGGCCGTAACCGCTCTCGACGATGCTCTGCGACAGGAAGTTGAACACGTACGACTGGGTGCCGGTCTGCCAGTCGTCGTCGGCGAAGCCGAGCAGCGGCGGGTCGACGTCGGGCGGGAGCACGTAGTTGAAGACAGGCAGCTCGTAGTCGACCTTGTTGCCGTCGTCCTTGGTGCGGGCGAGGTTGTCACGGTTGTAGAGGAACAGGTTGGCGTCCGACGGCAGGCCGCTTCCGGGGTAGCAGCTCTCGCCGCTGACGAAGCCGTCGTAGCAGGCCCTGTTCTTGGCGTCGAGCGCGAAGTCCTGGTTGTCGTAGTCGATCTTGTTGCGCCAGCGCAGCTCGGACAGCTCCTTCACCACGAGCTTGGGCTTGACGTACCGCGCCGAGGCGTCCAGCCCGGGCCAGCCCTCGTACGTGTTGGCGTCGATGTTGATGGATCGCGGCGGCTCGGTCGTCGGCAGCTCGACCGGGTAGAGCGGCGAGGTCGTCATCAGCAGGTTCAGCGCCACGTACCGGGTGATCTTGCCCAGGTCGCCGGCCAGCGCGGCCGGCGTACGGTAGCCACCGGCCGCGTACTCCCAGATCGGGGGCATGCGGTAGTCGGGCTCGCCGTCACCGTCGACGTCCGCGTTGGTGACGTCGTAGTTCTCCGTCCACGACTCGGGGCCGGCCGACAGGTCGTGGAACCAGACGCGGCGGGTGGCGCCGAGACCGGTCTCCTCGTCGTCGGCGGTGGTGCCGCCCCACGCGATCATCTTGCGGCTGTCGCGGCTGGCGCCGAAGTCGTAGCCGGTGTCGGGGTCGGGCTCGCCGGTCTTGGTGTAGACGTGGAACTTGAAGTCGGACCGCCCGTGCCAGTTGATGAAGTAGACGGTGTTGCGCCGGGTGTCGACCCCCGACGGCGGGTGGAAGGCCAGGTACTTCTCCACACTGGGGGCGTCGATCGTGTGGTTCGCGGTGACGTCGAGGACACCGGCCTGCGTGTTGTAGGCCTCCTGGTACTCGGTGAGCGGCGCGGGCTTGGCCAGCTTGCCGAGCTGGTTGAAGAACTTGTTCTCGTACGCGCGGTCGGCGTACGTCAGTCGATAGTCGTATTTGTACGTGATGCCGAGCTTCTCGACCACGTCGTAGGCCAAGCGGGAGCGCACGACCGGCTCGTACTTCTTCGCGAGCTCACCCTTGAACGCGCCCGCGCCGACCTGGCCCGGCTCGTAGCCGACGAAGACCACGTTCACCGGCACCGTCTCGGTGAGCCTGGGCTGGCCGCCGGGCGCGAGGAAGTTGTACCGGTAGGCGGGAGCCGCCGCGCCGGCCGGGGTTGCGGACGCCCCGACCATGGCGGCGACCAACAGTGCGATGAAGGCGCCACTCCGTCTCATGCGCACACCAAACCATCAGCGACCGCCGATGGGAAGTCCCCGTGCGGACAAGCACCATCGATCCCGGTCAATTGCGGACAACTCCCGCCGGACGGGGTCGAAGCCGCTGTGGCGCCGCGCATGCGTTCGTCACTCGTTCGGCTGATGCCACCACGTATCGTGTCCGCCCACTGCCCCGCCCCCGCGCGCCGACGATCTTTCCCGCCCCCGTGGCGACCAGCCAAAGCGCTGCCTCGGAGGCGCGTTTCCCCGTACGCCCGCGCGGCCGGGCCCCTTCGACGCGGCGGCTATAACCCATGTCGTACGCGTACGCGCATCCCGCCGCCGAGGAGGTTGCCGCCATGGGCGCGCCCGACCCCGTCCCGGTCACCGAGCCAGGTCCCGCCGTACGGCTCCCCTCCGTGCCCTCGCCCCGTCCCGCCACCGACCCACCGGCCGCGGCCGATCCGCCGGACCCCACAGCGCCCGCGGCCGACCACCCGCCTGCAGCCACTCCGCCGGCCGTCGACGACCCGGCCACCCGCGTTCCGCATTCCCTCGGCAACGGGACTGCCCCCGCTCCGCCGGCATTCGATGACCCGCCCACGGCCGACACGACCGGCGAGGAGCCGCCGGGCACGCCGCCGTCCGCCTCATCGCCACCCGAGTCACACCCCGCCGGCTCCTCCGCGCAGGTCGCACGGGCCGACGCGCCCGCGCTGCCGAGACAGCGCGACCCGGCGGAGGGACCCGCCGACATCACCGGCGCACTCGAGGCGCTGGGCGAGAGGAGCCCGGCGGCGGCGCAACTGCTGTGTCTGTGCGCGGTGCTGCATCCCGCGCCGGTGCCGGTCGACGTCTTCACGCGGTCGCTGCCGATCCTGCCGCGACCGCTCGGCGGGGTCGCGCCGATGCAGTTCAACGGCCTGGTGGCGGCCCTCGTCGGGCTCGGCCTGGCACATCGCGGCAGCCAGGGGCTGCGGGTGCCCGAGCCGGTGCGGGAAGCCGTTCGCGCCGACCTGGGCGAGGCGGCCACGGCCGTGTGCCGGGCCTACGCCGGGTCGCTGGTCGCCGCCGCCGTGCCCGACCAGGTGGCCGAGCCCTCATCGTGGCCGCGCTGGGCCGTGCTGGCGCCGCATCTGATCGCGTCGGACGCCGCGCACAGCCCCGACCCCGTGCTCCGGGCCGCCGCTTGCAGCCTGGTGGTGAGCCTGCTGCACCGGGGCAAGGCCCGCCCGGCCCGCACGATCGCCACCGAACTGCACACCGGCTGGCGCGAAACCCTCGGCCCCGACCACCCCGACACGCTGCGCTGCGCCCACGAGCTGGCCCGTTCCCTGGTGGCCGCGGGCGCCCTGCTGCCGGCCCGCAAACTGCTCGACGAAACGATCACCCGCCTGGCCGGCACGCTGGGCGCCACCCATCCGCAGACCCGGGTGGCCGCCGAGACCCGCCGGGGCGTTCTGCTCCGCATGGGCGGGGCGCCCCGGGCTGACGGCTCGCGGGGGAAGGCCGCTCACCGCCGCCGCAGACAGCCCTGACCGGTCAGCACTCGATCACGTTGACGGCCAGCCCGCCGCGCGCCGTCTCCTTGTACTTGACCTTCATGTCGGCCCCCGTCTCCTTCATGGTCTTGATGACCTTGTCGAGGGAGACGTGATGGCGGCCGTCCCCACGCAGCGCCATCCGGGCCGCCGTGACCGCCTTGACCGCGGCCATGCCGTTGCGCTCGATGCACGGGATCTGCACCAGCCCGCCGACCGGGTCGCAGGTCAGCCCCAAGTTGTGCTCCATGCCGATCTCGGCCGCGTTCTCCACCTGCTCGGGGGTGCCGCCCAGCACCTCGGCCAGCCCCGCCGCCGCCATCGCGCACGCGCTGCCCACCTCGCCCTGACAACCCACCTCGGCGCCCGAGATCGACGCGTTCTCCTTGAAGAGCAGCCCGATCGCGCCCGCGGTGAGCAGGAACCGGACCACCCCCTCGTCGTCGGCGCCCGGGACGAAGTTCACGTAGTAGTGCAGAACCGCCGGGATGATGCCGGCCGCGCCGTTGGTGGGCGCGGTGACGACCCGGCCGCCTGCCGCGTTCTCCTCGTTCACGGCCATCGCGTACGCGGTCAGCCACTCCATCGCGTGCTCGGCCGGGCGCCCCGCCACGCGCAGCTGCCGGGCCGTCGCCGCCGCCCGCCGCCGCACCCTCAGGCCACCGGGCAGCACGCCCTCGGCTTCGAGCCCGGCCGTCACACATTCGCGCATGACCCGCCAGATCTCCAAGAGGCCCGTACGCGTCCCGGCCGTGGAACGCCAAGCGGTCTCGTTCTCGAGCATGAGCCGCGAGATCGACAGCCCCGTCGACGAGGTCAGCCGGAGCAGTTCGGCCCCGCTGGCGAACGGGTGCCGCAACGGCGTGGCGCCGGCGCGCACCAGGCCGGTCTCGTCCAGCACGAACCCGCCGCCCACCGAGTAGTAGGTCTTGCTCAGCACCGTCGAACCGTCACCGGCGTACGCGGAAAAGGTCATGCCGTTGGGATGCCCGGGCAGCGTGCGACGGCGGTGCAGCACCAGATCGACGCCGATGACACGGTCGCCGTGGTCGAAACCGCCCCGGGCGTGGATGGCCGCGGCCCGCGAGTCGGCGGTGGAGACGTCGACGGTTTCCGGTTCGGCGCCCTCGAGCCCGAGAAGAACGGCCTTGGGGGTGCCGTGCCCATGACCGGTGGCGCCGAGCGAGCCGAACAGCTCGGCCCGTACGAGGGTCACCCCGGGCGCCGCATCGAGCAGGCTCGCGAACATGCGGGCGGCCCGCATCGGTCCGACGGTGTGCGAGCTGGACGGCCCGATACCGACGGAGAACAGGTCGAAGACGGACACGGCCATGGGAGGCTCCCTGACGAGACGGCGGGTAGGCCTCCCTCGCTCTGTCATGGGGCCTGAGAGCTTCATCGGCCGGCGGGCGGCTGATTTGCACCTTGGGCGCGGGGTTTCCCGGCTTTCCAGAGTCGCCGGCCACGACGGTACGGGTGCCTGAGAGATTCTGAGGGAGAAGTTGCTCCTTCGGCGCCCCCGGCGCGGGGAACTCTCCCGCCGGGGCCAAAGCGGTGTGCAGTTGTGGCCCGCAAGGTAGCGATCCGCTGTCGACGGGTCAAGACCAACGGGACGGGCCTCGAACGCCCGCCTCCCCAGGTTACCCGCTCACCGATCCCAGGCGTGCCGCTGGAGGGGCCGGGCGAGCGCCGGGGCCGCGCGGCAGGAACGGACTGCCCGCGTCGGCCCCGCGCTGACCAGGGTGCCGATGTCGAGCCGGCCGGCGCCGGTGTTGTCGACGACGTCGGGCGGGTTGCCGCCGACGAAGCGGGGTTGCATGGCCTCGCCGACCTTCTGCAACCCCTTGTGGTCGACGGTGGCCCGCGGGTACTTCGCCGTGTAGGCCGACTCGGCCTTGATCGCGTAGTCGTCGCCGTAGCCGCCCTTGAAGACGACCACCTCGAGGGGAGCGTCGGCCTTCACGCCGAGCGGGTTCTCCGCCGTCTTCTCGGCGCCCTCGGCCGGCTGGTCCGGGGAGGAGTCGCCGGAGGTCACACACCCGGCGGCAAAAGGCACGGTGACCGCCGCGGTGACGGCCGTACGCAGCAGTGTTCGCCTGGTGGGACAAGGTCTGAGCGGGGAATCAGGGTTCATCACAGTGCTCTCTTCCTATGCGGTGCGCCGGATGCGCCCGGCGTACCGCGCCTCGATCTCTGCGTTGTGGTCCTTGCCGCCGGGCACGTTGTCCGACAGGTGGACGGGCGGGGTGATCCCCGCCGCGAGCAGGCGCTCCACGACCTCGGCGACGATCTGCTGGGCCGGCAGCGCCGCGGTGATCGACGAGACCGCGCCGACCGCTCCCCCGCCGGGCAGTGGAATTGTGGCGTCGCCGTACGGGGCGCCGTTGTCGAGCACCACGTCGGCGATCTCGCCGAGCTTGCGCCCGCCGGGGTGCCGCGACTCGACCCCCGCCGAGTGCTCGGCCGAGGTGATCGCGATCAGTTTGTGCCCCCGTTCCTTGACCAGCAGCGCCATCTCGACGACGGCGCCGTTGATGCCGGAGTTGGAGGCGATGACGAACGCGTCGTCGGGTTTGATCGGGGCCAGCTCGTAGAGCCGGTGCGCGATGTCGGTCCGGCGCTCCACCCCGGGGTCGGCCAGTTCCGACAGGGGCGAACCGCCGTACAGGACGATGTCGCGCAGGGCGATCCGGTTGGTCGGCACCAGTCCCCCGCGCGACCGGCGATCTCCATGGCCAGGGCCTCCGAGTGCCCGCAGCCGAAGGCCTGGATCACTCCCCCGTTGCGTACGCCCGGAGTGGCTGAGCCCGATGGCCACGTCCCCCGGCAGCGTCAGGGCGGCGTTGGTGAGCGCGGTGTGCGAGTCGGTGCGGTGCCAGACGGGGACCCGGATGCGCTCGAACCGGAACGCCATCTCGCGGGCGGCCTCCTGACGGCCGGCACCCCCGTACGCGACGAGGTCCGCGCCGTCCTGCGTGGGCGCGGCGTCGACGCTGTCACCGGTGGCGACCCGGCCGCCGGAGCCGCCTGGCTGGCCGCCCGCGATTTGACGCCGCTCTCCCCCGCCGGCCTGCACGCCGCGCTGCTCGCCCGCTAATTCGCGTGCGCCCGGATCGCCGGCACGCCAGGATCGACGACAACTCGAGCAGGAAAGGAGGGTTCCCATGTTCTCGTCATGCTCATCGGTGCCCACTGGGAGGCTTCGTTGTTGTTCCGCACCATGGCCGAGTCCGATCTCGACCTGATCCTGACCTGCCTGTCCGAACCGTCCGTCAACACCACCACCGAGGCGCGGTTCCGCGAGCATCTGGCCGCTCGCAGTTACCGCCCCGAGTGGACCTGGCTCGCCTTCGACGGCGACGCCCTGGCCGGGCTGGCCGTCTGGTGGGGTTTTCCCGCCGGTGACCGGCCGCTTGCCCTCGACGCGCTGTGGGCCGCGCCGGCCGTCGCCGATCCGGTGCCGTTGTGGGCCGGGCTCATCCGGCAAGTGCCGCCCCCCGTGGAGTACCACATCTTCACGACCCCGGACTCCCGCGACGACCCCGGGATCGATCTGCGCCTGCGCGCCGCCGCCGAGGCGGGCCTGAAAAACCTCAACGAGCGTTTCCGGTACGAGTGGACGAGCGCGTCGCCGCTGCCGGAGCGCTCGACCCGGCTCGCCTTCGCCCCGGCCACGGACGAGGAGTTCGCCGACGCCTTCGAGCGGATCTCGGCCGGCAGCCTCGACGTGGCGATGCGTGCGGGCGTGGCCCGGCAGGGTGCGCGGGCCCAGGCGCTGGCCGACCTCGAGGACTACAAGATGATGCCCGGCCCGCGGGAGTGGTGGCGCCTCGCCCACGACAGCGAACGGAACCTCGTCGGGGCCGCGCTGCCCTCGGCCAACGCCGGCGGCCCGGTCGTCGGCTACGTCGGGGTGGTGCCCGAGCAGCGCGGCCACGGGTATGCGGCCGACCTGCTGGCCGAGATCACCTGGATGCTGGCCGCCGAGGGCGCGACGGTGATCCGGGCCGACACCGACAGCACGAACACGCCAATGGTGGCGACCTTCGAACGGCAAGGTTATCGGCGATTCGCGCTCCGATTGGTCGCGTGCTGACAGTGATCCGGATTACTTCATTTCCCGATCGGGCAATCGGCCGGAGAAATGGTGATCTATTGTGGAGCGGTTCCGTCGCCGGTCGTTAACACGCCGGAATCAATGGTTCATCGAGCCGGACCGTTGCGCCGGGATCCCCTGTGCGATACGGGATCCCGGCATCCGAACGGCCCGGCAAAACCGGACGGGACGGACTTCGTGTTGCGGCCTCATTTCTGATCCGATAACGCTTTCCGGCGCGCTGTAAAACCCGCGACAGTCCACTTGATACGCACGAGGTGAACCCCGTTAGGGTCTTTCTGTCCGGCGAAACCGGGACCTGCGGAGAAAGACTCGGGAAGAGGCCATGACATTGGCTGCCGTAATCATGATTGTCGTGTCCCTGGTGCTCGCGGCGTTCGCCGCGGTGACGCTGTGGTGGACCATGCATGCCTGGCGCACGCCGGAGACCCTGGCCGGCACGCGGTTCGCCCCGCCCGACGGGGAACAGCACCTGAGCTTCTCGCTGCTGCTGCCGGCCCGCCACGAGAAATCCGTCCTCGAGCACACCGTCCAGCGGCTCCTGCGCTCCACCCACGAGGCCTTCGAGATCATCATCATCGTCGGGCACGACGACCCCGGCACGACCGAGGTCGCGCACCGGGTGGCGGCCACCGCACCGGGGCGGATCCTGGTCGTGATCGATCACAACGAGCAGAAGAACAAGCCCCGTGCCCTCAACACGGCCCTGCCCTACGTACGGGGTGACGTGGTCGGAGTCTTCGACGCCGAGGACCAGGTGCACCCGTTGCTGCTCGAACACGTCGACCACGCCTTCCGGGCCACCGGCGCCGACGTGGTGCAGGGCGGCGTCCAGCTGATCAACTTCCATTCCAGCTGGTACAGCCTGCACAACTGCCTGGAGTACTTCTTCTGGTTCCGCAGCCGGCTGCACCTGCACGCCAAGAAGGGGTTCATCCCGCTCGGCGGCAACACCGTGTTCGTCCGCTCCGACGTGCTGCGCGAGGCGAACGGCTGGGACGGGACGTGCCTGGCCGAGGACTGCGACCTGGGCGTACGGCTCTCCAGCCGGGGCAAGAAGGTCGTGGTCGCGTACGACTCGACCATCGTCACCCGCGAGGAGACGCCGCACTCGGTGGCCGCCCTGCTCAAGCAGCGCACCCGCTGGCACCAGGGCTTCCTGCAGGTGCTGCGCAAGGGCGAGTGGCGCCGGCTGCCCAGCTGGCGGTCGCGGATGCTCGCGCGGTACACCCTGACCAGCCCGTTCCTGCAAGCGTTCTCGGGTGTGGTCATCCCGGTCGGCGTCGCCGTCGCGATCCTGGCGCAGCTGCCCGTGCTGGTCGCGCTGTTCACGTTCCTGCCGGTGCTGCCGATGGCGGCCACGCTGATGTTCCAGATCGTCGGGCTGCACGACTTCGGCCGCGAGTACGACCTGCGCATCCGCTGGCATCACTACCTCGCGCTGGTTCTCGGGGCCTTCCCGTACGCGTTGGTCCTGTCGACGGCGGCGTTGCGCGCGGTGTGGCGCGAGTACACCGGCCGCCGCAACTGGGAACTGACCACGCATGTCGGCGCGCACCTCGAGGGGGCCCCGGCGTGACCGTCCTCGAACTCGTCAAACCGGCCTCGCCCGCCCCGGTCGAGGCGAAACCCAAGGACCGCACCGACTTCTACCTCTCGGTCGGTCTCACGACGGTGGTGCTGGCCCTGCTGGCGTGGAACATCACCGGCTTCCCGACCGCCAGCGACGACGAGGGCACCTACCTCGCGCAGGCGTGGGCTGTGCAGCACGGCAAAGGCCTGGCCCACTACACGTACTGGTACGACCATCCGCCGCTGGCCTGGATCCAGCTGGCCGCCGGCTCGTGGCTGCCCGGCCTGATCGCGCCGGGCCTGCTCGCCGTGGCAGCGGGCCGGATAGCCATGCTGCCCCTGCAGGCGGCCGGTCTGCTGCTGGTCTACGTGATCGGCCGGCGCGTCGGGTTCCCGCGCTGGGCCGCCGCGCTGGGCCTGCTCACGTACGGGCTCTCCCCGCTGTTCCTCACCATGGGCCGGCAGATCTACCTGGACAGTTTCGCGGTCGTCTGGATCCTGGCCGCGCTGGCGCTCGCCCTGTCGCCCAGCAAGCACCTGTGGCACTTCGCCGCCGCCGGGGCCGCCGCCGCGGTCGGGGTGCTGTCCAAGGAGACGATCCTGGTCATCCTGCCCGCCGTGCTGGTCGCGCTCTGGCAGAACACGGCCCGCAGCAGCACCCGCCCGTGGGCGTACGGCGCCTTCGCGAGCGGCCTGGTGCTCGTCGGCTGCTTCTACCCCCTGTACGCGTTGCTGCGCGGCGAACTGTTCCCCGGCGAGGGGCACGTCTCGCTGCTGGGCGCGGTCCAGTTCCAGCTCGGCTCCCGTTCCGGGTCGGGCAGCATCTTCGAGGCCGGGTCGGGCGCCAACGCGCTGCTGCACTCGTGGCTCTACTACGACAGCGTGCTGCTGATCGCGGGATCGGTGGCCACGGTCGCCGGTCTCGCCCTGCGGCGGTTGCGCCCGGTCACGGTGGCCGGCGCGATCCTGATCCTGGTGGCGTTGCGTCCCGGCGGCTACCTCCCGGCCATGTACGTCGTGCAGGTGCTGCCGTTCTTCGCGCTCGCGATCGCCGGGGTCCTCGCCTGGGCGCTGAGCCGGACGCGGGGGCTTGTGAAGCCGGTCGCCATCGGCCTCGCGGTGCTGCTCGCCGCGTTCGTCGTGGCGCCCCGCTGGTACGTCGGCGATCGCCGTGCCCTGACGGCCGACGACAACGCCGCGTACGTGGAAACCGCCCGTTATCTGCGCGCGCAGCCGCCCTCCACGGTGGTCGTCGACGACGTGCTGTGGCTCGACTGTGTCAACGCCGGATACCCCGAGGACAGGGTGATCTGGTTCTACAAGCTCGACCTCGACGCCGAGGTCGCGGCCCGGCTGCCCGGCGGCTGGCGCGACGTCGACTACGTGGTCTCGTCGCCCGCCCTGCGCCAGGACCCGGGCACCCTGCCGACCGTCACCACCCTGCTCAGAAACAGCGCCGTGATCGAGTCGTTCGGCTCGGGCGACGGTGTCATCGAGATCCGCAAGGTCGTCAAGGAGCCCTCATGACCGTCACAACCGACACTTCCGCGACCTCCCCGGCCTCGGTCCCAGCGGTCGCCGCCCAGGACCCGGCTGTCTCCGAGGCTCCGGCGCCGGTGCGGGCCACCCTCCGCGGCACCATCGGTGAGCTGCCCGTCGGCACGGCCCTCAAGCAGACGGTGGTCGTGCCCACCTACAACGAGCGCGACAACATCGGCACCCTGCTCGAACGGCTCGCGTCGGCCCTGCCCGCGAACGACACCGAGATCGTCTTCGTGGACGACAGCACGGACGACACCCCCGACGTCATCCGCGCCGCCGCCGACGGCTACCCCATCCCGGTCACCGTGCTGCACCGCGAACACGCGACCGGCGGGCTCGGCGGCGCTGTCGTCGAGGGGCTCCGCGCGGCCCGCGGCGAGTGGATCGTGGTCATGGACGCCGACCTGCAGCACCCGCCCGAGGTCGTCCCCGCGCTGGTGGCGGCCGGGCGGCGGGACGGGGCCGACCTGGTGGTGGGCAGCCGCTACGCGGGCGGGGGCAGCCGGGCCGGGCTCGACGGCGGATACCGGCGGCTCGTCTCGGGCGGCTCCACCCTGGTCACCAAGGTGATCTTCCGGACCAACCTGTTGCAGGTCAGCGACCCGATGAGCGGGCTGTTCGCGATCCGGGCCAGTTCGCTGGAGACCGGGGAACTGCGGCCGCTGGGCTACAAGATCCTGCTCGAGCTGATCGTCCGGAACCGGCCCGGCCGTATCGTCGAGGTCCCGTACGCGTTCCAGCCGCGCCACGCCGGCGAGTCCAAGTCAAGCCTGGCCGAGGGCCTGCGGTTCGGAAAACACCTGGCGATCCTGCGGTTCGGGGCCAAGCGGGCGCGGATGCTGGTGTTCGCGATGATCGGCGTCTCGGGGCTGCTGCCCAACCAGGCCGCCCTGTGGCTGCTGCACGCGGTGTTCGGCGTGCACTACGTGCCGGCGGCGATCGTGGCCAACCTGATCGCGGTCGGGTGGAACTTCGCGCTGACCGACGCCCTGCTCTATCGCAACCGGCGGCAGCATCGCAGCTTCGCCGGGCGGATCAGCCGGTTCTTCCTGCTGGGCAACGCTGATCTGCTGCTGCGGGTGCCGTTGCTGGCGCTGCTGGTCTCGGGGCTGCACGTCGGTGTGCTGATCGCCAACCTGATCACGCTGCTGGTCTCGTTCGTGCTCCGCTTCCTGATCCTCGACGGCGTCATCTACCGGGCGCGGCGGCCATGAACGCCGGCCGTCTCCCCGCGACAGGTCCCGACGCGGCCACCCCCGGCGCGGCGCCTCCTCACGCGGCCACCCCGAGCGCGGCCACCCTGAGCGCGGCCACCCCCAGCGCGGCCACCGCGGGCACGGCGGCCCTGACGCGGACGCCGCGGCCCTGGCTCAGCCGCCGCAACCGCCGCGACCTCGGAGTCATAGGCGTTCTGGCGCTTTTGTTCGCGCTGGCTCTCCCCACCCCACCGGCAGCCGCCGGGGCCAACCTCGTCGCCAACGGCGGCCTCGAGGCGATCGGCGCGGACGGCTTCCCGGTCTGCTGGGAACGCTCCGGCTGGGGCGACTCCCCCTACACGTTCGACGTCACCGACCAGGCCCACACCGGCGCCAAGGCCATGCAGATCACGCTCGCCCAGACGGCCCCCGGCGACCGCAAGGCCATGATGCTCGAGAATCCGTCCTGCGCCCCCAACGTCACGCCGGGTCACCAGTACGACCTGAGCGTCTGGTACACCACGACCACGCCCAACACGGTCATGACGGTGTTCCGCCACGACGTCGCGCAGGGCTGGGTCTACTGGACCGACCTGGCCACGATGCCGGTGACCGCGACCTACCAGCAGCAGACCGTACGCACCCCGCAGGTCCCGCCCGGCACCGACCAGATCGTCTGGGGCGTCACCATCTACGGGGCGGGCACCCTGCGTACGGACGACTACACGATGGAGGACGTCACCCAGCCCGCCCCCGGCACGACCGCTTGCACGGCCGGTGCGGCGTGCACGCAGGGCGCCTGGCAGGTGATGCCGTTCGACTCCCCCGTACGGGCAATTCACGCCGTTGTCCTGCACAACGGGGACGTGCTGCTGGTCGCTGGGTCGGGTAACAACCTCGACGACTTCGGAGCCGGCACCTTCAAGACCGCCGTCTACAAGCCGTCGACGGGGACGTTCGTCGACGTGCCGACCCCGGCCGACCTGTTCTGCGCCGGGCACGTGCAGCTGGCCGACGGGCGGGTGCTGGTGATGGGCGGCAACAAGGACTATCCCTCGGCCGACGGGACGGTCGGCTACAAGGGCCTGCCCGACTCGTTCATCTTCGACCCGGCCACCAGCAGCTATACGCGCGTCAACGACATGACCGCGGGCTCCTGGTATCCGTCGGCCACGATCCTCGGCAACGGTGACGTCATCTCGCTGGGCGGCCTCAACGAGGAATCGTCGGGCATGGTGGCCACGCAGTACTTCGACGTGAGCGAGCAACGCTGGCTCGGCCTGGGCGAGGCCAACCAGACCTGGAGTTTCTGGGGGCTGTACCCGTCGATGATCCTGATGCAGGACGGCCGGCTCTTCTACACCGGCAGTCACGTCTTCGGCAACGGCCTGCCCGGCACCGGCGCGTCGATCTACAACTACGACGCGAACACGATCACCGGAGTACCGGGTCTGCAAAACAAGGACGAACGGGACCAGTCGATGAGCGTGCTGCTGCCACCCGCGCAGGACCAGCGGGTGCTCACCCTCGGCGGCGGCAACATCGACACCAACCCGGACGCCAACCGGCTCACCGACCTGATCGACCTGAAACAGGCGGCTCCCGTCTACACGGCCGGCCCGCTGCTGCCCACCGGCGCCGGGCAGACCCCCACCCAGGGCAAGATGTACGTCTCGGCGGTGCTGCTGCCCGACGGCAAGGTCTTCGAGACCGGTGGCGCCCTGCACAACCGGGCCGACCCGGTGTACGAGGCGTCGATGTTCGACCCGGTGACCAACACGTTCACCGCCGGCATGGCGACCGACCCGGTGCCGCGCGGCTACCACTCGTCGGCGTTCCTGCTGCCCGACGGCCGCGTGATGGCGGTCGGCAACAACCCCGGCGACGGCAGCTTCGACATGCGCCTGTCGGTCTACTCCCCGCCCTACCTGTTCAAGGGCGCCCGGCCGCAGATCCTCTCGATGTCCGGCAACACCTGGGCGTACGGGAGCTCCAACACGATCACCGTCGACGGCCCGATCCTGAAGGCCGAGCTGATCCGCCCGGCCGCCGTGACCCACTCCAGCGACCCCAACCAGCGCTTCGTCGACCTGCCGATGACGGTCACCGGCAACACGATCGACCTGAACCTGACCAGCAACCCCAACCTGGCCCCGCCCGGCTGGTACATGCTCTTCGTGGTCGGCGCCAACGGAGTCCCCTCGGTGGCGAAGTGGGTGAAGGTCGGATGACCCCCCGCCGCCTGGTCCTGTTCACCGCCGTCGCCGTGGCCGCCTCCGCCGCCGTGATGATCGCGTTGCTGCTGCGGCCGGCACCGGCCGCCGTCACCCCTGTCAAAGCGGCCCCGCCGCTCACCCGCCCGGTGCCGACACCGGCGCCGTCGGTCGAGGCGGCCCTTCCGCCCGAGGGGGTGGTCGTGGCCGCCACCACGGCCATCCCCTCGGCCGCACCGGCCTCCACCGCCGCCACACCCGCGGCTCCGGCCCCGGCCCCGTTCGTGCAATCCTTCGCCGCGCAGCCCGGCGTGAAGCCGCTGCCGGCCCTGCCCTCCCCGACCGCGCCGCTCAAGGTCCCGGCCAACGTCGACGGCTGCGACCGCGGCTACGGCACCCGCACCCAGTGCGTCCCGTGGACCTTCCCGTCCTCCGCCACCGACAAGTGCGCCTGGCTGGCCGCCCAGGGCTTCACCCACCTCACCGTCCACGGCACCGACCGCCACCAGCTGGACCCCGACAAGAACGGCACCGCCTGCGACTGACCGTTCCCGTGACTCACAGGTGGCCGCCATGCCCGGCGCTCCCCCGCCGCGCCGTTCGTCAAAGAAGAGCCGTTGTCCCTCGGCCCCTCCCCTCGAGGCGCCCCGGTCACCGCGGGGTAGGCGGCAGCAGGTAACCGCCGGCGACGATGTGGGCGGCGCCCATCTCGTACGAGCGTGGGTCGGACGGCGCGAGGGTGCCGAGCGCGTCGACGTAACGGTTGAACATGCTGAACGCCGCCGCGATGAGGACCGTGTCGTGGATCTCGAGGTCGGTCGCCCCGGTATCGTGGGCGTCCGCGATCAGGGCCGGGGTGACGGCGTGCCCGCCGACGGTGACGGCCTCGGCGATGGCCAGGAGGGCACGTAGCTTACCGGGGACGGGTGCGTCGGCCGGCATGCCCTGGGCCGCCGCCATGGCGCCGTGGGAGCCGGCGCAGAACGTGCAGTTGTTGAGGCGCGACACGGACGCGGCCAGGTATTCGCGTTCGCCCCGGGTCAGGGTGCTCTCGCCACGGAGCAGCACCTCGGCCAGCTCGCTGAGGGGTTTGCCGGTCTCGGGCCGGTATTGCAGCAATCCCCGGATGCCGGGATTGCGGGTCTCGTCCAGGCCCAGATCGATGTACGCCATCGGCCCATGGTGGCAGAAATTCATGACCGCAAGTGTCTGCAAGCACTTCCAACCGCTGCAAGCTCTTGCTATCGTCCGTTCCAATGTGAACGCGGGATTACGTCCTTGCTACCGGCTCCGCCCCTGGTAGTGGAGGTGCCCCGGTTTCCATGCAGCGATACCTGTCGTTGGAACTCCCCCCAGGTCGTTGGAGGAACCGTGCCCCCACCCAACAACGCCGGACGCAACTACAGCGCCGGCGTCGGAACGGTCGTCATCAGCAACGGAACGGTTTCCGCCGTCGATCCGTGCACGAACACAGCTTCGTGCTCGTCACGGTCTCGGGCAGCGCCACCTTCACCGGCATCCCCCACGGCGTCCACACCGATGCCGTCACGGTGACGTCAAGACCGTCACCACCGGCGCCCTGAGCGCAACCTCCGCGCGTACGTCCCCGGCAGTTCCGCCCCGGCAAGGTCGGGTCCGACGGCCCGTACCTGAAGTAAGGAGCAGCATCAATGACGATGAAACGCATCGCGCCGCTGATAGTGAGCCTGATGGCCGCCCTGGTCGCGGTCCTGGTCGTCGGCCGGCCCGAACACGCCGACGCCAAGGCCGACGCGAACCCCGGCGCCAAGGACGTGATCGTCCACCTCTTCGAGTGGCCGTGGGCGTCGATCGCGTCGGAGTGCACCAACGTGCTCGGGCCCAAGGGCTTCGGCGGCGTGCAGGTGTCGCCGCCGCAGGAACACGTGGTGCTGCCGGGCGCGGGCTACCCGTGGTGGCAGGACTACCAGCCGGTCAGCTACCAGCTGCAGACCCGGCGGGGTGACCGGGCGGCGTTCGCGACCATGGTCAGCACCTGCCACGCGGCCGGCGTGAAGATCTACGTCGACGCGGTGATCAACCACATGGCGGGCGGGGCGTCGACCGGCGCCGGGTCGGCCGGTTCGACGTACAACCACTACTCGTACCCGGCCGTGCCGTTCGGCAACGACGGCTTCCACCACTGCGGCCGCAACGGCAACGACGACATCGCCAACTGGGGCGACCGCTGGGAGATCCAGAACTGCGAACTGGTCGACCTGTCGGACCTCAGGACCGAGGCGGAATACGTACGGGGAAAGCTTGTCGCCTATCTGAACGACCTGATCTCGCTCGGCGTGGACGGGTTCCGGGTCGACGCGGCCAAGCACATGCCGGTGGCCGACCTGCAGAACATCTACTCCCGGCTGAACGGCAACCCGTACATCTTCCAGGAGACCATCGAGGGCGGCGCGGGCGAGCCGTCGCCGTCGGAGTACACCGGGATCGGTGACGTCACCGAGTTCCGCTACGGCGACGTGGTCGGCAACGCGTTCCGTGACGGCAACCTGTCCGGCCTGCAGAACCTGCCCTCGCAGATGCTGCTCGCGAGCGGCGACGCGGTCGCGTTCATCGACAACCACGACACCCAGCGCAACGGGCGGGCCAAGCTGACCTACAAGGACGGCACGAACTACGCGCTCTCCGAGGCGTTCATGCTTGCTTACCCGTACGGGACCCCGGCGGTGATGTCGTCGTTCACGTTCAGCAACCCCGAGGCGGGTCCGCCCGCGTCGTCGAACGGCACCACGAATGCGGTGAACTGCTCGTCCGGCTGGGCGTGCGAGCACCGCTGGCGCACCACCGCGAACATGGTCGGGTTCCACAACGCGGCGTACGGCACAGGCCTGAGCAACTGGTGGTCCAACGGCGGCAACCAGATCGCTTTCGGGCGCGGGGCCAACGCGTACGCGGTCTTCAACCGGGGCGGCACGCTGAACCGTACGTTCTCGACATCGCTGCCGGCCGGCACCTACTGCGACGTGGCCAACGGTGACATCAGCGGAAACACCTGCACCGGTACGGCGTACACCGTCAACTCGTCGGGCCAGTTCACCGCGAACGTGCCCGCCAACGGCATGGTCGCGCTGCACATCAACGCCCGGACCACCGGGGGCGTCACCACGCCCCCGACCGGTTGCGGCACCGTCGCGGTGACGTTCGCCTCCAGCACGACCACGGTGTGGGGCGAGAACGTCTTCGTTCTGGGCAACCGGGCCGAGCTGTCCAGCTGGAACACCAGCGGCGGGGTGGCCCTGTCGTCGGCGACCTACCCGGTCTGGCGCGGAACGGTCGACCTGCCCGCCAACACGGCCGTGGAATACAAGTACGTCAAGAAGAACGGATCATCGGTGACCTGGGAGTCCGGCGGCAACCGAACCATCAACACCGGGTCCGCCTGCACCCTGACAGTCAACGACACCTGGCGTTCCTGACGGTTGTCCCCCGGGCGGCCGCGTCGATCCCGGCGCGGCCGCCCACCGTCGTGACCCCACACCCGGACGGCCACTCACCCGCGACACGGCTTCGCGTCACGGACCGCTTCGCGTCACGGCTTCGCGTCACGGCTTGAAGCGACGCACCTCCTGCGGCCAGCCGCACCCCTCCGCGATCTTGCCGGCCCACATCCGGGCCGTCTCCTCGTCGGGCACGTCCACGATGGTCAGCCCACCCAGAAACTCCTTGGTCTCGACGTACGGCCCGTCGGTGAACAGCAACTCACCACTCGTCGCGTCCGCGCTGAAAACCGGGCCGTCCTCCTCCTCCAGACCCCCGGCGAAGACGTACTGGCCGGCCGCCTTGATCTCGTCGACAACAGCCCGGGCGAGCGGCCCCCGCCCGCGGAACCATTCCTCGCTGTGGTCACCAACCCACTGCTGGTTGAAGTAGATGAGGTACTGCGGCATCGTCACTCCTCTGGTCGTCGGTCTCTGCCTACGCTACGAACAGCCCCCACCCGATCCGACAACTCCGTACGGCCTTTCTGTGCCCCGTCGGTTTTGCCCCGCCACCCGCCCGGCTCCCATCGTCAACCCGGGCCGTCCAGCGCGCCGGCTACCCCACGGCAGCAGCAGGGACTGTGAAAAGAACAACGGTCGGCGAGTAGATGTAACCAGGGTTACGATGCTTTCGTCCTGGGTAACCCTGGTTACTTTCATCGTGGCGTGGGCGGGTTGAAGAGGGGGGCCGGTGTCGTCGGACGACCAGGCGGGGAAGTGGGTGTTGCTGGCCTACCGCATGCCGCGCGAGCCGTCGCGCCCTCGCATCGCGGTGTGGCGCAAGCTCGAGCGTCTCGGCGTTGCCCGGCTCGGCGACGGGTTGGTAGCCCTGCCGGCGGACGCGCGCACCCGGGAGCAGTTCGACTGGATCGCCGAACAGATAGCCGAGGCCGAGGGCTCCGCGACGGTCTGGCTGGCCACTCCCTCCACGAGTGGCCAGGAACGGCAGATCGCGACCGGCATGCAGGCAGCCCGGGCCGCCGAGTACCAGTCGGTCATCGACGAAGCGCGCGCCGCGGGCGAAGCGGACCGCGCCCGCACCCTGCGCCGGCTACGCGGGGAAATGCACCGGATCGGGCGACGCGACTTCTTCCCTCCTCAGGAACGTGAGGCTGCGCGGATGGCGGTGGAAGCCTTGGCCGACCCGGTGGACGTCAACGAGCAGGAGCGGGCATGAAGTGGGCCACCCGCGCCGGCGTGCACATCGTCCACGAGGCGGACATCGACGACGAGCGGTTCGACGCTCCGGAGGCGCCCGGCCTCGACGTGATCCTGCGTGGCCTGTCGATGGTCTGCGACGACGACGAGGTGCTGAGACTCACCGGGCCGATGTTCGACGGCCTGTACGAGCACCAGCGCCGCGCCCTGCTGCTCAACCGCCCACCTGCCTGAGGAGCACCACCGTGACGACCACCGACCCCGGACAGGACACGACACCGCGCGACGTGGTGCCGTTCCGCGACGCGGTACGGGCCTGGTTCGCCATCTCGCTGCAGACCTTCGGCGGCCCGGCCGGGCAGATCGCCGTCATGCAACGGCACCTGGTCGACGAGCGCCGCTGGATCGGCCAGAAGCGCTTCCTGCACGCGCTCAACTACTGCATGCTGCTGCCCGGCCCCGAGGCGCAACAGCTGGCCATCTACGTCGGCTGGCTGCTCAACGGCCTGCGCGGCGGGCTCGTTGCCGGCACCCTGTTCGTGCTGCCCGGCATGGCCGCGTTGCTCGCGTTGTCGGCAATCTACGTCGGCTTCGGCGACACCACCGTCGTCACCGCCCTGTTCGCCGGCCTGGCCCCGGCGGTCGTCGCCATCGTCGCGCAGGCCGTCTGGCGGGTCGGCAGCCGCTCGCTGCACAACCGGGTCCTCGTCGGGTTCGCCGTCATCGCGTTCCTCGCGCTCGCGATGTTCGGCGTTCCGTTCCCCGTCGTGGTTGCCGCGGCCGCGCTCGCCGGCTGGGCCCTGCACCGCCGGCGTCCGCAGCTCATCGCCGGCGGCGGCGGACGCGGCAAGAGCTCGGACGGCCCCGAGCCGTTGATCTCCGACGACGCGCTGCACCACGACCAGCCCTCGACCCGCCGAGCCGTGAAGATCCTCGTCATCGGCCTGGCTGCCTGGTTCCTGCCCGTGGCCCTCGTCGCGATCACGACCGGGACCGGCAGCGTCTACACGCAACAGGGCTTGTTCTTCTCCGGCGCGGCCGTCGTCACGTTCGGCGGGGCGTACGCGGTCCTCGCCTACGTCGCTCAGCGAGCAGTGGAGCACTATGCCTGGTTGTCGGCCGGCGACATGGTTCGCGGCCTGGCCCTCGCGGAGTCCACGCCAGGTCCGCTGATCATGGTGGTGCAGTTCGTCGCCTTCCTCGGCGCCTACCATCACCCCGGCGCGCTGGACCCGTGGGTGGCCGGCGTCGTCGCGTCGCTGCTGACGACCTGGGTGACGTTCGTGCCGTGCTTCTTGTTCATCCTGCTCGGCGCCCCATACGTCGAGAAGTTGCGCGGCAACCACGCGCTGTCCGCCGCCCTGACCGGCATCACCGCCGCCGTCGTCGGTGTCATCGCCAACCTCGGGCTCTACTTCGCCGTGCACACCCTGTTCCGCGAAACCCGCTCGGTCACTGCCGGCCCGCTGAATCTGCAGGTGCCCGAACTCGACACGGTCCGCTGGGCGCCGGTGGCCGTCGCCGTCGTCGCCGCCGTATTGATCTTCACGGTGAAGTGGCCGGTGCTGCGGGTGCTCGGCATCGCGGCGCTGCTCGGCCTGACCGCCGGGCTGTTGGGCCTGCCCGGCGTCTGAGTCCCTGCGCCCGGCGGGGATTGCTCGAAGAGCGTCGGTGCGACGGCGGGTCAGGCACCCCCGGAGCTGAGAACCGGGCGTGGACGGTCTTCGACTTGCCGGATCGGCGGGTGATCGGTGCGGTGCCGGCGTCGTTCTTGCGGGATTTGGCGTCGGTGTGGCGTCCGGTGGCGTCGCCGAACTCTGCGAGCACCCGGGCGCCGACGATCGCGCCGATGCCGGGCCGGCTGAGGTGGACCTCAGCGTCCGGGTGCTGGCCAAAATGCGCCTCAACCTGCCCTTGCAGGGTGGTGATTCTCGTCGTTGAGCGTAATGACGACCGCGACAGTGGCGCGGACGGTCGCGGCGTAGGCACCGGCGACGATGTCGCTTTGCCCGAGATGTTGGGTGCGCAGGGCCTGCTGGATCGCGGCGGCCTTGGCCGGGATGTCACGACGCCGGGCTCGTTTGAGCGCGGCGCTGATCTGCGTGATCGTCAGCTTGGCCGCGGCGGCCGGAGCCGGTGCCTTGGCCAGCAGCTGCAGCGTGTCCGAGGCGGTCAGCGTCAACGGCTGACAGGCGTGCAGCGCGGCCGGGAAGTACTCCCGCAGCGCGGTGCGCAGCCGCAGCATGTGCCGGGTCCGTTCCCGGATGAGCGTTTGATGCCCCCGGGCGACGACCTTGACCGCCTCGGCGACATCGGAGTCCGCCGCCACCTGCCGCAGCTGGTGACGCCGGGTGCGCACCATGTCCGCCAGAGCGTGCGCGTCGCCGGGGTCACTCTTGGCACCGGAAACCACCAGCCCTTCCCGGTGCCGGGAAGCCTGCTTCGTGCGGGGACTCCGGCGCGGGTCAGGGACCGCCGCCCTCGGTGGCTATTGCGGGCCGCGGCGGTATTCGTGGGGGGACAAGCCGGTGTGGTGGCGGAAGGCGCGGCTGAAGTCGGAGGGTCGGTCGAAACCCCAGCGCGTGGCGATGGAGGCGACGGTGTGCTGGGTGAGGCGCGGGTCGAGCAGGTCGCGGGCCGCCCGTTCGAGGCGGCGGGTGCGGATGTGGGCGGCGACGCTCGTGTGGTGGTGCTGCTGGAAGATGCGGTGCAGGTAACGCAGCGAGATCCGGTGGGCCGACGCCACGGAGCCGGGGGCCAGGCCGGGCCGGTCCAGGTGCCTTTCCACGTACGCCATGATCTGCAGGTAGAGCACGTGCGACGGGGAACGCAGCGGCGGGTCGTCGCGTTCGAGGTGGTGGGCGACCATCGCCGTGGTCAGGTCGACGGCGGTGTGGCCGAGGCGTTTCGCGTCGCGGCCGGTGTAGTCGTCGTGGTCGTCGCGGACCGTGACGAGGAACTGGGCCAGCAGGCGGCCGATGCCGTGGGTGGCGGGCAGCGGGGTCGCGCAGAGCCGGGCGATCTGTGCCGGGGCCACGGGCAGCAGCCGCTTGGGGAACTGCAGGACGATCGACTTCGAGATGCCGTCGCCGGTTACCGCCTCGAACGGGCGGGAGCTGTCGTAGATCACGAACTGGCCGCCGACCAGGACCGCGCGGACGCCGTCCTGGTCGATGCGCTGCCGCCCGCCGCCGATCAGGCCGACCTGGTAGAACTCGGGATCGCAGATGCGGATCGCGCGGGGGCTCCGCCGCGAGAACAGCGACGTGTACGACAGCGAGGTGACCTGCGCGTCGCCG
This sequence comes from Paractinoplanes brasiliensis, assembly GCF_004362215.1. Classification (NCBI taxonomy): domain Bacteria; kingdom Bacillati; phylum Actinomycetota; class Actinomycetes; order Micromonosporales; family Micromonosporaceae; genus Paractinoplanes; species Paractinoplanes brasiliensis. Next base: position 1,235,536 of record NZ_SNWR01000002.1, read on the forward strand.
AGCGCCGCCACGCCGAGCCGGGCCGTGAAAGCGAGCGGGTCCGGGCTGGCGATCTCGGTGGGGATCAGGGACGCCGAGGTCGCGCTCTCCCAGGCCGCCAGACGGTCCGGGGCGGCGAAGGCGGCGCTGTCGAACACCGTGCGCATGCTCTCAGGGTGTCACGCGTGCGCCAGGTGCATACGGCAGTGCGCTCCACGCTGCGGACGCGTCACGGTCACGGCCCGACAATGGCCTGTGTGGAGCGCTCCGGGCAACGAGGGGGCGGCCGGCCGCCGGGTGCGGCCGTGACCGGGGCGCTCCCGCTCAGATCCACCGGCTGCCGAGCCACAGGCGGGCGGACCAGTCCTCGTACGGGATGACCTGGTTGGTGAAGATCGGGAAGAAGTACGCGAAACACAGCGCCACCAGTATGACGTAGGCTCCCGCGGCCACCGTGCCGATGAGCTGGCGGTCGGTGCGGGCCTTGCCGGTGGCCATGCCCGTCGGAGGTGTCATGATCGCGCCGAGGACGTAGACGACGGCCAGGATCAGGAACGGCAGCGCGGGCAGCACGTAGAACGAGAACATCGTGCGGCCGTCCTTGACCGCGTAGTAGAACCAGGGCGCCAGCCCGGCGAACACCGGGACGAAGATCGCCCACGCCCGCCAGTCACGCCGGGCCAGGCCGAACCAGACCAGGCCGGCCAGCGCGGGCAGGAACGACCACCACAGCAGCGGCGTGCCCAGCAGCAGGATCTCGCGCGCGCAGCTCGGCGCCCCGCAGCCGGTCGGCGTGTTCCAGTCGAAGGCGACCGGCCGGCCCAGCAGCAGCCACTGCCACGGCCAGGACTGGTAGGGGTGCGGTTTGGTCAGGCCGCTGTGGAACCCGTACGCCTCCTGGTGGTAGTGCCACAGGTTGAGCAACGTGCCCAGGATCGGGGGCTCGCTCAGGCCGTTCGCCTCGCGGTGGTGCCGGAACCAGCCGGTGTTCGTGACGAACCAGCCTGTCCACGTGGCCAGGTAGAACACCGCGGTCAGGGCCACGGCGGCGACGCCCCAGCCGATGTCCTGGCCGAGCCCGGTCGAGATCGGTCGGGCCAGACCTGTCGAGCGGCGGGCCTGCCAGCGCCACACCAGCACGAGCGCGCCGAAGAACGGCAGGAAGAACAGCGCGCTCCACTTCACCCCGAGCGCCAGCCCGAACAGCACACCCGCGACGAGCAGCCACCACGGCACGATCCTGGGCGCGCGGAACTGCATTTCCGGGTCGTAGCCGTCCTCGAGCGCGCGGAGCAGCCGCCGCCGGTAATGGTCGCGGTCGAGGACCATGGCGGCGAACGCGGCCAGCACGAACAGGCCGAGGAAGATGTCGAGCAGCGACGTGCGTGACAGCACGAGCTGGAAACCGTCGAGCGCCATGAGCAGACCGGCCGCGCCGGCGAGCAGCACCGAGCGGAACAGGCGGTAGGCCACCCGGACGAGAATGAGGATCATCAGCGTGCCCGCGACGGCGGCCGGGACCCGCCAGCCGAGCTCGTTGTTGCCGAACACGGCCTCGCCCGCGGCGATCAGCCACTTGCCCAGCGGGGGATGCACGACGTACGCGGGGCCGTTGGTCTTCTCGTCCCACTCGACGCCGTGCTGCAACATGTCCCAGGCGTCGGTCGGGTAGTACACCTCGTCGAAGATGTAGCCCTTGCGGTCGCTCAGCCCCGGGAACCGCAGCAGCGCCGCCACCGCCACGACGAACGCGGTGACCAGCCACGAGTACGGGTTGAGCCAGTCGTCGAGCGTGGCCAGCCGCCGCCGCACGATGTCCGGGACTCCCCGCTTGGCGGCCTCTTGGGGAGCCGCTTCGGTCCGCACGGTAGCCGTTGTCACCCCGCGATCGTAGTGGTGGTGTCGAACGCCGGTTCGTCGCCCGGGTTCGCGGTTTGCCGGTCCGGCTGCGTGACGCCTGGCTACCATCGGTTCGGAGGCTCGACGTGAGACTGCTACGGCGAATGCGGGTGACCACGCGCCTGATGGCGTATTCGCTCCTCCTGGCCCTGAGCGTGGGCGCCCTGTGGATTGCCGCCGAGTGGTCGGCGAACAGCACCCGCGACACGGCGGCGGCGCTGGCTCTTTCCCAGGCCCGGGTCGACGCCGCCCAGCAGCTCAAGTTCCGCGTCACCGATGTGAGCGGGTGGCAGGCCGGGTACGCGTTCAACATCGTCCGCGGGGCGCCGGGGGCCACCACCGACTCGGCGCCCGAGCGAAGCGCGTTCCTGGCCGCGATGGACAGCTTCCTCAAGGAGCTGGACGACATGGCGGCGCTGCCGCTGACCCCGGGCGAGGAAGCGGACGTGGCGACGATCCGGTCCGGCTTCCAGAGGTTCCAGGAGCTGGACGACCGGGTGATCGCCGGCTATCGGGCGGGCACTCCCGCGGGGGTCGCCCAGGCCAACCACCTGGTGGCCGGGCCCGGGCTCGACCTGTACGCGGTGATCGCCGGCGGCGTCGACCGGCTGCTAGCAACCGCGCGGGAGCAGGAGGCGGTCGCGCACCAGGAGGCGGAGGACACCGCCGACCGGACCAGTGGCGTCGCCACCCTGGTGGGTAGCCTGTCGCTGTTCTTCGCGGTGGTGCTCACGATCCTCATCTCCTTGTCGATCCTCCGGCCGTTGAGCGCGTTGCAGGACCGCCTGGCGGACATCGCCGAGGGCGACGGCGATCTGACGAAGCGGCTGGAGACCACCGGCCACGACCAGTTCACCGATGTCAGCCGGTCGTTCAACACGTTCGTCGACAAGATCGCCACCGCCGTACGGGGGATCCGGGACTCGGCCAACGCGGTGGCGCAGGCCAGCGAGAAGCTCACCCGCACCGCGATCCAGATCATGGTGGACGCCAAGGCCACGTCCCGGCAGTCGGGTGAGGTCGTGCTGGCCGCGGACGAGGTGGCGGCCAACGTCCGTACGGTCGCGGCCAGCACCTCCTCGATGGGCGGCTCGCTGCAGACCATCACGAGCACGGCCGGCGAGGTGGGCCGGGTCTGCGAGCAGAGCGTGCGGGCGGCCCGCACCACCCAGGAGGTGGTCGGCCGGTTGACCACCTCGAGCCGGCAGATCGGCGACATCGTCAAGGTCATCAGCGCGATCGCCCAGCAGACCAACCTGCTCGCGCTCAACGCCACCATCGAGGCCTCCCGGGCCGGCGAGTCCGGCAAGGGTTTCGCGGTCGTGGCGGGTGAGGTGAAGAAGCTGGCGCAGGAGGCCGAGGCCGCCACCGAGGACATCACGGCGAAGGTGCAGGACATCCAGCAGGACACCGCGATGGCGGCCGAGGCGGTCGGCGAGATCGTCGAGACCACCGGACGGCTGGGCAGCTTCCAGTCCACCATCAGCGCGGCCGTCCGGGAACAGGCCGCCGCCACCGACGAGATCAGCGACCACATCACCGATTCGACGACGAGTTCGGCCGACATCGCGGCGAGCATCGCCACCATCTCGACGGGCGCGCAGACCACCACCGACGGCGTCATCGACATCCGGGACGCGACGCAGGAGTTGTCCCGGCTCAGCAACGGGCTGCAGGCGCTCGTCGGCCAGTTCAAGATCTGATCACCCGTCACGTGACCCTCGTCTCCCTTGACGCGGGCTTCCGCACCGACCTAACCTAACGGCGTTAGAAGATCTAACGACGTTAGGTCGGACGCGGCCCGAGTGGATGCCGCGCCGGCCCAGGACAGGGGAGACTCACATGCGCACACCGACCGTCGTTCCCGGCCTCGCCGCCGCGCTGGCCGCCGCGGGCGTCATCGCCGTCACCGTCGTCGCCGGGCCTTCGGCATCCTCGGCGGTGTCGCCAGTGGAACTGGCCGCGGCGCCGCAGGCGGGCGGGCACGCACACCCGGGCGGGAAGCACGATCAGGTGCCGGCGATCGGGCGACGATGGGCCGCCGCCTGGATGAGCGGTGACCCGGCGAAGCTGGCCCGCCTGTACACCAAGGACGCGGTCTACACCGACCAGGCGCTCAACCTGGTGTTCCACGGTCGCGCGGGAGTGGTGGAGTGGGCGACCGGGTCGCACCAGCTCGTCCGCAACCTCGGGTTCGACGTCAAGCGCGGCTTCCGCGGGGGCGACGGAGTGGTGATCGAGGGCACGTTCACCGGACACCTCGCCGGGGCGCCCCGCCCGTTCGCGGTTCCGGTCGTCACCGTGCTGCGGCTGCGCGGCGACCTGGTCGTCTCGAGCAACGACTACTACAACCGGGGCGAGATCCTGAGCGATTCCGGACTGCCCGCGGACTGGACCCCGACCGGCAGCTGACGCCGCCCGTCACGGCTCGTCCGGCAGGTCGCTGCGCCATCCCCGGAGCAGCGTTCGCAACGCCTGCTGGGCGAGCCGCTGGGCGCGTTCGTTGCCGACCGTGCCGAGGTTGCCGAGCGAGGCGATCCCGTACAGGGTGCCCCAGATGATGTCGCAGGCCTCGTCGAAGTCGTCCAGGACCACGTCGTAGGCCTGCGACCAGGCGGTGACCAGTTCTATCAGGACGGCGCTGATCGGGGCGGCCGCCCGCCGGCGGGCCTCCGCGTCGACGGCGGTGCCGTTCATGATCTGGTACAGGTGCGGGTGCTCACCGGCGAACCTGATGTAGTCCGCCGCGATCCGCATCATCCGCCGGTCGATGCCGGGTTCCCCGGCGGCCTGCTCGAACGACGCGGCCATCAGCCGGTGGCCGTGTTCGACCAGCTCCAGCACGAGCGCGTCCTTGTTGGCGAAGTGCTGATAGACCACGGGCGCGGAGTACTCGATGTCGGCCGCTATCCGCCGCATCGTCAGAGCCGAAGCACCCTCGCTCTCGAGGATGTGCAGCGCGGCCTCGACGATGCGTTCGCGGGTGCTCGCGCGTTCGCGCGCCCGCCTGGTGCTGGTCGGCATGGTGGTCACTTCGCTTCGACGGCGTGCTCGGAAGCCCCAGCCTAACAGCGTTAACCAGCATGGCGGTCACTGACGTGCACGCGTGGACAGGCCGGGACCTCACGGCGCGCCTCGGAGAAGTTTCCTCGGTGCGAACGTCCGCACCTCCGCGCGTACGAGGTCCCGGCCTTGTGATTCCGATCAGCGGTGGGCTTTGAGCCAGCCGCGCACCTCGTCGATCACCCGCTGGTCCGGCTCGCCCGGCGCGTCGCTGAACTTCGGGGCCAGGTTCATGGTGTGCACCATGCCGGGATAGATGACGACCTTGTGGTCGGGGTTGCCGGCCGCGGCCACGGCGGCGTCGGCGGCGAGCGCGGCGCGGGCCGGGGTCTCGAGGTCGTTCTCGCCGTTGAGCAGCAACGTGGGACCGGCGAACCGGGGCAGCGCCTTCGAGACGTCCGGGAAACGGGCCAGGTCCTCGAGATAGCCGACCAGGAACGGGTCGAGGCCCGGGATGTTCGGGTACGCGTCGATGCCGGTCATCTCGCGCAGCACCGGACCGGCCTCGGCGTCGACGGCGATCCGGCCGTCCCGGTTCTTGTCGGTGCTCGCCCTGACCTCGGCGCCGTCGAGCAGGACGGAACGGAACAGGCCGGCGACCTGCTCCGGCCGGCCCACCAGGCCGTCGCCGACCTCCGTGGCCGTCAGCGCGCCGTCGCCGTCGAGGTCGAACTCGTCGTGCAGCTGCAGCAGCAGACGCCCGTACACCTGGAACGTCAGCAGCTGTTCGACGGGCCTGCCCAGAACAGCCATAGCGACCACACCGGCCGGTTTCGGGATGCCGTGGCGCTTCGGGTCGGCGGCGAGGTTCGCGGCCACGTGGGTGCCCTCGCTGTGGCCGAGCAGGAAGATCTTCGACGGGTTGACGCGGGGCGACTTGGCCGCGAACCGGACCACGGCGGCGGCGTCCCGCAGCGTACGGTCATAGGGGTTGGCCGGTTCCAGCTGGGCGGGATCGGTGGTGCGCACCGGCCCGATGCCGGTCACCCCGCGCTTGTTGAACCGCAAGGTCGCGTACCCCTCGTGACCGGCGGACTGCGCCAGCCGTACGAACGTCGAGCCCCGCCCGCCCGGCAGCGTCTGGTTCATGTCGTTGCGCCCGCTGCCGTGCAGGAAAACCACCAGCGGCAGACGGCCCTTCGAGCGGCTCGGATAGGTCAGCTCGGCCTTGGTGACCCAGCCCTGGCCGAGGTCGATGCGCACCTGTTCACGGGTGATGCCGCCCCAGCCGGCCTCCGGTCCCACGCCGGCGTCGGCAACCCCCACGCCGGCGGCCAGCACGGCGGCAGCGGCGATCACGATCTTCACAGTCTTCATGTCAAGGTTCCCCTTCGGCGAAGCAGCGGGGCCGTGCCCGGCGTACGGATGGGCACGACCCCGCTGCCACGGGACTCAGCGAACGCCGCAGAGGGCGTGGTCGACCAGCTCGGTGGCGATGTCGGTGGCAGGCAGCTGCACGCCGGGGGCCGGCTTGAGCGAGTCGGTGTTGATCGACACGGTGACGCTGCGAGACCCGTCCGGGGTGACGCCGTTGCGGGTCATGAAGCCCTCGATGTCGCCGCCGTGGCTCCAGTAACCGCCGCACGAGTTCTCGGCCCACACGATGCCCAGGCCGTACCGGGCGCCGGGCCACCGGTTCTTCAGCAGGTCGATGGTGTCGACGGTCGTCAGCATCTCGTTCAGCTGGGCCCGCTTGAGCACCTTGCCGGTCATCAGCGCCCGCAGGAACGTGTTGGCGTCGGCCGCGGTGCTGATCATCTCGCCGGCCGCGTCGGCCACCGACGGGTTCAGCACCGTCGCGTCGATCGGCTCGCCGTACTTGGGGTCCTCCGGGGTCGCGCCGGGGCCGGAGAACCGCTGGTAGCCGACCGCGTGCGGGCGCGGAACCGCCGTCCTGGCGCCCGGCAGGGACGTGTCGCGCAGGCCGAGCGGCTTGACGATCCGGGCGCGGACCTCCTGCTGCCACGAGTGCCCGGTGACCTTCTTGATGATCATCCCGGCGAGCACATAGTTGGTGTTGGAGTAGTACCACTTGGCGCCCGGCGCGAAGTCGGCCGGGAACTGCAGGGACAGGCGGACGAGCTGGACGTCGGTGTAGCCGCGCAGCCGGTTCTTGAGGAAGCCCTCTTCGGTTCCCGTGTCGGTGATGCCTCGGAAGTACTCCGGCACGCCGCTGGTGTGCTGCAGGAGCTGCCGTACGGTGATCTTCCGGCCGTCGATGCCCTTGCCGCGCAGCAGGCCGGGCAGGAAGTGTTCGACCTTGTCGTCCAGCGACAGCTTGCGCTCCCCCACGAGCTGCAGCACGGTCGCCGCCACGAACGGCTTGGTGTAGCTGCCGATCCGGAACTTCGCTTCCCACGGCACCGGCGTACGCGCCGCGACGTTGCCGTATCCGCTGCGCACCCGCACGGCGCCGCGCGGGGTGTCCAGCTCGGCCAGCACTCCCGGCGCGCCGAACTTCAGCAGGGCGTCCGCGTCGGACTGCAGGGTCGCCGTCGGGTTCGGCCGGTGCGCGACCGGCGCCGGCCGATCGCCTGTCCCGGCCTGAGCGGCCCCGATGCCGGCCAGGGCGCCCCCCGCCACCGTCGCCGCGACGATCCCTGCCACAAGTGATCTCTTCATGCCGGAAACGCTAGAGAAACGATCTCCGCAAAACGTCACCGCAGAGTGGACAGTGCGCTTACCCCGCACGGGGGACAAGCGTCCCCGTACGGGATCAGCCGGACACGATCGTCAACGGCCGCACCTCGCCCGACCGCCGGAACCGCATCGCCGGGTCACGCCGGAGCGGATCGGCCAGCCCCTCCCCCACCGCCGGCGCGTAGCCCAGCACCCGCCGCCAGAACGGCTCCACCCGCGACGGATCCCCGGACTCGACGACGACGCCGAGCTCCCGCAGCACCGCGGGGTTCGCCGTCAGCCCGCCCTCCCGCGCCGCCGCCGAAACCTCCGCGGCATGCTCGGGCTCACCGACCCGCACCCGCACCCCGTCAGCGCGCAGGTCAACCGCAACCAGGGCCTCCCCACCGGCGAGCGCGGCACCCGCACTCAGCGAAGGCGCGTCGAACCACGCCGTCGCAACACCGCCGGCCACCCGCCAGTCCTCACCCCACGCTGTCATCTGGGCACTGTAGGACCGGTCCCCACTCCGGTGTAACACCCCCGACCGGCGAAGGGGGTGGGGGAATTTCCGGCGGGACCGACGCATGAATCGGACAATCAGGAGAACGAGCCCGTCGGCGGGATCAGAAGCATGGGGCCGGCGGCGATCGCCATCGCGACGGGGTCGCCGGCCGTCGTGTCCGGCTCAGTGACCCAACCCCCGTCGACGGCGACACCGATCGCGCCGATCTCCACGATCAGGAAGAGGCTCGCAGCTGTCCGGAGAACGACGCGCAGAACCGTCCGTGTCGCCGGGCGGAGGCGAGGTCGTCGAAGGCCGCCTCGGCGAACGGCTTGCCCAGCGACAGCCAGCCGGTGAGGCACGGTCCGGCCGCCCCGGACCGGTGGAGGCTGTCCGGGGCGGCACGTGTTCATTCGATCAGGGCGCCGGGGCGGTCCGGGCTCATGGTGTGGTGGGTTCGCGGGCCCACGCGGCCCGCCATTCCCACGAGGCGGGACGCATTGGAGCGTCTTGTCGCTGGGCCCTCGGGGACCCGCTCGGCCGGGACGACCAGCGTCTCGGGGATGGTCATCACCGCGCGGATGCCGCCGGCGGCGGCCGGGCTGAGGGTCACCCTGATGCCGTACTGGGCGGCCAGGGTGGCGACCACGAAGAGGCCGAGCCGGGCGCTGTCGGCCGGGTCGAACTCGCGCGGCTGGGCCAGCCGGTGGTTGGTCTCCTCGATCGCGGTGGCTGACATGCCGATGCCGTTGTCCTCGATCTCGATCACGACACCGTCCGGGCCCCGCTGGGCCGACAGCCGTACCGGCGTGTCCGGCGGGGAGAAGGCGGCGGCGTTCTCCAGCAGTTCGCCGGTCAGGTGGCCCAGGTCGGTGACGACGTGCTCGCGTACCTCGGCCTCGACGATCGGGCCGAAGGCGACGCGGTCGGCGTGTTCGCTCTCGCCGGCCACCCGCCTGAGGACCGTGGCCAGCGGCTCGGGGCCCAGGCCGCGCCGGCTTCGGGCGGAGCCGGCCAGGATCACCAGGTGGTCGGCGTGCCGGCGCATGCGGACGGCCAGCTGGTAGGCGCGGGCGTCGACGCCGCCGGCCGGGCCGAGCGCCTCGATCTGGCGGTCCAGCAGGGTCTGGTTGCGCCGGGCGACGTTGACCAGCACCTTGTTCATGTCGTGTCGCATGGCGGCTTCCCCGGCGGCCGATTCGAGCGCGCTGCGATGCACGTCGGTCAGGGCGGTGCCGACCTCGGCGATCTCGTCGTCGCCCAGGCGCAGGCGGGGTGTCTCGCCGTCGACGTCGATCCGTTCACCGGCCCGGAGCCGCCGGACCAGGTCGGGCAGCCGTTGGCTGGCGAGCTCGGTGGCCGCCGTCCGGAGCAGGGACAACCGCCGTACGACAGAGCCGCCGATCCGGACGGCGATGGCCACCGACAGCAGGATGGCGATCAAACCGAGCAGGCCGGTGATGCCGAAGCGTTTCAATATCCGGTCACGGGCCTGCTTGGCGTAGTTCACCGCCTGGTCGTAGCCGCCTGACATGAAGGCGAACAGCTGCGCGATGGCCGGGGTCGAGGTCTCCTTCCAGACCTCCCAGGTGATCTCGACCGGCCCATCGGCCCGGCCGCGCGTGATGATCTGATCCTCGGCCGAGCGCAGCGCCGCGAAAGCCGGGCCACTGAGGATGCTCTTGAACTGTGCTTGGGCCGGCACCGGCAGGGCTGCGCCCGCGGTCGGGATCTGGAACCGCAACGCCCCGACGATCTGGATCAGCTGCTGGTATTCCCCGTTGCCGAAGCGGCCGGCCGTGGTGGCGCCGGTGAGCAGGGCGTCCTCCTGGAACAGCAGCTCCCCGGCCCGGCGCATGTCGAGCATGGTGCGCATGACCCGTTCCACCAGCGGGTCACCGGAGGCCGCGGCCGCGTTCGAGACGCTGAACGCGTACCCGATGACGCTGCTGTAACCGCTGAGGACACTGATCGAGGTGGCGGCGCGGGCGTCGACCCGGGCCCGCATCAAGGTCAGGGAATCGAGGCGGGTGGCCATGTCCGCGAAGCGGGCCCGGGTGATGTCGGCGGAGACACCGCTCCCCCGGTACCGGCGGGACCCTTCCTGGAACTGCACCACGGCCGCGTCGGTCGCCGCCCGGCGGGCTCGCAGGTCCCCGGCGTCACCGTCGGGCGTGGCCAGGAACTCGATCGACTCGGTGCGCTCGCTCTGCAGGGCGGCCACCATCCGGTCGGTCGGCAGGCTCACGTTGTCCCGCGTGTTGTACGTGTCGCGCAGGGCGGTGGCGTCGGCGAACGACGACTTCACGTCGAGTGCCCACAGGCCGGTGAGTGCGAGCAGCGGCACCAGCAGCGCGAGCACGACCTTGGAACGTATGGACCTGGGTTTCTTTCGCATGTGACCTCAATCAGTGGCGGGTCCGGCGCACCAGAGGTAGGACCTGGCGGAATCCAAAGTGGAATACGGATCACAGCCCGCTCCGGTTCGGCCGGGCCTTCTGTTCCCACGTTCTGGGATTCACGCTGGTCACACGCGGAGGCGGAGGCTCGCCGGCCGAACCGGCCGGCGAGCCGAGGACGCCTGTTCAGGGTGGAGGTGGTCGCTGGTGAGCGGGGGCGCCGCACGAATCACCGTCCGGTCGCGCCCCCACCGGCCCGGGGGCGGCAGTGTCCGGTGACAACTCCGGGCCGGCGACCGGCCGGTCCGGGGGCGGCGCGGCGTCGGACGGTGACGACTCCGGGCCGGCGACCGGCGGGTCCGGGGGCGGCGCGACGTCGGACGGTCCGGTCCACGACGAGGCGATGAGGTCGTCGAACTCCGCCTGAACCAGGTCGGGGTCGCTGCTGACGAGCTCCGCGAACGCCTCGTCGAACCCGTGGTCCCACTCGGGGGACAGCGCGGTCCGTGCCCGCACCTCGAGGATGTCGATCAATTCAGGTCACCGCCTGTCGCCCGCGACGGCAGAGGAGCCGCCGGTTCAGCTGGTGATCGATTTCTGCCGGTCGGCCTGGCCGGTCGTCACGGCGACCTTGCGCGGCTTGGCCTTCTCGGCGATGGGGATACGCACCACGAGCACCCCGTTCTCGTACGCGGCGTCGATGCGCTCGGTGTCGAGGGCGTCGCCCAGGAAGAGCTGCCGGGAGAACACGCCCAGGGGCCGCTCGGACATCTGGGTGACGGCTTTCTCACCGAGGTCGATGGGGCGGCGCTCGGCCCGCACGGTCAGCACGTTGCGCTCGACGTCGATGTTGATGCTGTCGGCGTCGACGCCGGGCAGGTCGAAGGCGATCACGAACTCGTCACCGTTGCGGACGGCGTCCACCGGCATCGTGGCCGGACGAGTCCAGCTGCCGGCGGGTGTGCCGCCGAAGAACTGCTGGGCGAGCCGGTTGAACTCGTAGAAGGGCTCACTGCGCATCAACATGGCTGCCTCCTCGGTCTCGACTGTGGTGGTCAATGCGCGTACCTTGTTTCTAGCATGTCATCGTTCCGATGACAAGTGGAACGTCATCGGAAAGATGACAGATGCCGGAGAGGTAGGCATGCCGAACGCCGCTGCCGAAGTGATCGCCGAGGGGAACCGCGACGACCTCGGCGCCGTCACCGCCGCCCTGGCCGCCGTCGCAGGCTCGCTGCGCGCGAACGCCGACGACAACCAGGTCAGCCCGGAGCATCTGCTGCAAGCCCTGGAGCTGCTGCGCTGGGCCCAGGCCGAGCTGACCGCCATCGAACCTGTCCTGATCACCGCGGCGCGGGCCGCGGGCGTCTCGTGGCAGAGCCTGGCGTCCGCGCTCGGTGTGGCCAGCCGTCAGGCCGCCGAACGCCGATACCTGCGCAGCGCCCTGACAACAGGAGACGGAGCCACCCGCGACGCCCGCGTCCAGGCCGAACGTGATCGCCGCGCCGGGCACCGCGCCGTCACCCGCTGGGCCAACGACAACACGGCAGACCTGCGACGGCTGGCCGGGCAGGTGGTGGCCCTGACCGACCTCACCGAGGCCGCCACTGAGCCGGTCGATCGGCTGCACGAGGCCCTCGGCGCCCCGGACGCCGCCGCCCTGCCCGGCCTGCTCGCCGACGCTCAGCCGCATCTGTCCCGGCATCCCGAGCTGTCGGCCCAGATCGACGCGGTCACCGAGCGCGCCGCTCAGGTGCGGCAGCGCCCGGCCCGCCACGATCCCCCACCCGGTCATGCCGGTAGCGCCGGCGAAACTTCCGGAATGTCCGGGCCGGCCGGCGCGACGCCGCGGCGGACCCCCACGATCAACAGGTAGCCGATGATCCAGAACTCCCCCACCGTGGCCGGGAGGACCAGCAACTCGGCAACCAGCCCCGCGTCCGGCAGGGCGTACTGCGAGAAGGCGCTCAGCACATATCCCACGCCGCCGCCGATCAGGATCGAGCCGAGCGGCCGCGGCATCAGCCCGGAGCGCAGCACGCACCACCCCATCGGGATCAGCCACAGCCCGAAGAACACCGAACCCACCCCCCACAGGTGGTCACCGGCCAGATAGAGCGTCTGCACGAGGGCGGCCGGATCCCCGTACGGGCGTTCGGCCACCGACAGCGCGGTCGCCGACAGGGCCGCGCTGACCATGAGCGCGAACGCGTTGGCCAGCCCGAACGCGGCGATGGCCCAGGCGGCGGGGCGGCGGAAGAGCCGGGCGAACCAGACGGCCGCGAGGGCCTGGGTCAGCACGGCGAACAGTTCGAACACGATGCCCGCCCGGGCCAGCGCGGGATCGGCGACCAGGTTGGCCAGCGTCGCGGACGGGTCGGCCGGGTCGAACAGCCGCGGGCGGACGAGCAGGAAGCCGACCCCGCCGCCGAGGGCGAGCCCGAGATAGAGGAGCCCGGTGACACGGGCCGTACGGATCATGACTGCCTCCCGAAACGATCTGCCTTACGTTGTAAGGTTCACCATACGTTGTAAGGTCAAGCCGTGGTGACCAGGACTCCGCTGACCCGGGAACGCGTGCTCGAGGCGGCGGTCGCGCTGGCCGACAGGGACGGGCTGGCCGCCCTCACCATGCGCGGTCTCGCGGCCGGCCTGGGTGTCGAGGCGATGTCGCTCTACCACCACCTGCCGGGCAAGCAGGCCCTGCTCGACGGCGTCGTGGAGTGCCTGCTGGGCGAGGTGACGGCAGCGGTGGCGCATGAGCACGCCGGCGACTGGCGCACCCAGCTGCGCCGGCAGTTCCTCACCGCTCGCCGCGTCATGCTGCGCCACCCGTGGGCGCCGGGGCTCATCGCCTCACGGACGTCCGTGCCACCGACTGTTTTCGCCTACTACGACGGCATCCTGGCCACGCTGGTCGGCGCCGGCTTCACCTACCACCTGGCGCACCGGGCGCTGCACGCGTTCGGGAGCATGCCGCTCGGCTTCGCCCAGGAGGTGTTCGCGCCGGGCGGCGACTTCGAACCGGAGGCCTCCGAGGCCGAGCTGGCGGCCATGGCCGAGGCGCTGCCCCATGTCACCGCGATGGTGGCGTCCGAGATCCACGACGCCGGCGACCCCACGCTGGGCTGGTGCGACAGCCAGGCCGAGTTCGAGTTCACGCTCGACCTGCTGCTCAACGGGCTCGAGGACCTGCGCCGCCAAGGCTGATCAGGCGACCCAGGGGCGCTTGGCCCGGTGCCGCTGCTTGCTGCGGTACATGTCGGCGTCGGCCGCAGCGGCCAGCTGGGCGAAATCGCTGCCGCTCTCCCCGTACGCGTGACCGATGCTCGCGCCCACCTTGCACGGCCCGTCGCGCGTCTCGATCGGCTCGCTGAGCGCCTGATGGATCCGCTCGGCCGTGTCGCGCAACACCGGCTCCACATCGCTGCCCGCGACCACGACGACGAACTCGTCCCCACCGGCCCGGGCCAAAAGATCTTCCCCCCGTACGAGGGCGGACATGCGCTCGGCCACCGCGCGCAGCACCTCGTCGCCCGCGTCGTGCCCGCCCGCGTCGTTGACGGCCTTGAAGTCGTCGAGGTCGATCACCATCACGCCGACCTCGCCGCCGGCACGCCCGGCCAGCTCCTCGGTGAAGGCCCGCAGCATCGCCCGGTTGGCCAGGCCGGTGAGCGGGTCGTGGGTGGCCGCGTGGGCCAGCCGGGCCCGGCTCTCGGCCAGCTCGTGGTGCAGGCGAGCGTGGTGCACGGCGATCGAGGCGTGCTGGGCGAAGAGCTCGAGCATCTCGCGCTGCACCGGGCCGGGCCGCCGCCCGTCGAGGGGCAGGTCGACGCTGAGCACGCCGGCCAGCTCACCGGTCGGGGCGGTCAGCGGCGCGAGCAGCATGTCGTCGGGGTGCCAGCCGTCGGGTGTCTCGGGCATCGGGAGCGTGTCCGAGGTCCACGTGATCATCGACTCGGGGATGGTGTTGCCGGCGCCGATGAAATACAGCGAGCCCCACCGCTCGGCCTTGCCGAACAGCTCGTCCCAGATGGCCAGGGTCGTGCGGGTGCCGAGCAGCGAACGCCGGATCTCGTCGGTGCCGTCCGCCGAGACCACCATGAAGTCGCCGCCGGGCTGCACCACGTTGATGACCGCGACCTCGAAGCCGGACGCCCTGGTGACACCGTGGACCACCGCGTCCATCGTCGCCGTGAGGTCGAGGCTGGCGTGCACCGCCCGGCTGACCTCCTGGAGGGTGCGGAGCCCGTCGAGCTGCGCGAGGGCGTCGGACAACCGCGACGACAGATCCTCGATGCTGGTCAACCCGCCTCCCCAGCGGCCGCGGCATCCGTGCCACGCGCCTGAAGACCGGATCTTATCCAGTTCGCGGGCGCCCGTGTCGGCGTACGGGGATCGGTTCTGACTGTCGCTCGTCACAGACAGTGGAAAGGCGGCGCGCGGCGTGCTTGGGTTTCACCGTGAGTGAAGCCACCGAGCTGAGCGACACGACCTCCACGACCCGGTGGAGGCCCAGGGTCACCACGCCCCTGCGCGACTTCCTGAACACCGAGGCGGGCAGCGCCGGGGTGCTGGTCGCCGCCATCGTCGCCGCGCTGATCTGGGCGAACGTGGCCGGCTCGAGCTACGAGCGGTTCTGGGAGACCCCGCTGAGCTTCCGGTTCGGCGGCGCCGGCCTCGAGCTGGGCCTGCGCGAGTGGGTCAACAGCGGCCTGATGACGTTGTTCTTCCTGGTCGTGGGGCTGGAGGCACGGCGCGAGTTCGACCTGGGCGACCTGCGCGACCGGCGGCGGTTCGTGCTGCCCGCGCTGGCCGGCATCGTCGGGATGACCCTGCCGATCGGCATCTACCTCGCCTTCACCGCGGGCGGGCCGGGCGCGGCGGGCTGGGGCGCGGCCATGTCGACCGACACCGCGCTGGCGCTGGGCCTGCTGGCGCTGGTCGGCCGCAACGTGCCCGCGCCGGCTCGGTTGTTCCTGGTCACCGTCTCGGTGGTGGACGACGTGGTGGCCCTCGTCGTGATCGGGGCCGCCTACTCGGAGCAGTTCCGCCTGACCCCGCTGCTGCTCGCGGTCGCGGTGTTCGCGCTGACCCTCGTCATGATCCGCGCCGGTGTCCGCGGCGGCGTCGTCTACGTGCCGTTCTTCCTGGTCGTCTGGGTGGCCACGCTGGAGAGCGGCATCGACCCGGTGGTGTCCGGACTGGCGATCGGCCTGGCCGCGGCCGCGTACACCCCGCCCCGCGGCGAGCTCGAGCGGGCCAGCGATCTGTTCCGCTCGTTCCGCGAGCAGCCGACACCGGAACTGGCCAGGTTCGCCCGGATCGGCCTGGCGCGGTCGCTGTCACCCAACGACAGGCTGACCCGCACGTGGTCGGGCGTGTCGAGCTACCTGATCGTTCCCCTGTTCGGCTTGGCCAACGCGGGCATCGAGATCCACGGCGACTTCCTGGGCGAGGCGATCACGTCCCCGGTCACCGTCGGCATCCTTCTCGCGTACGTGGTGGGCAAGCCGGTCGCCATCACGGGCGTGTCCGCGCTGGTGACGTGGGTCAGTCGCGGCCGTGTCCGCCCCGCCGCGGGCTGGGCCTCGGTGCTCGGCACGGGAACGATCGCCGGCATGGGGTTCACGGTCTCGTTCCTGATCGCCAACCTGGCGCTGGACGACCCGGAACTGTCCGAGGCGAAGCTGGGCCTGCTGCTCGGCATTGTCGTCTCGTCGCTGCTCACCTGGGCCGTCTTCTTCGGCACGAGCCGCCTGCCCAAGCCCCGCAAGGCGGTGGCGCTGCTGGGCGACGTCGACGAGCTGACCGACCTGATCCCCGACGTCGACCCCGGCCGCGACCACGTCCGTGGCCCCGACGAGGCGTCGGTGACCCTGGTCGAGTACGGCGACTTCCAGTGCCCGTACTGCGGCCGGGCCGAGCCTGTGGTGCGCGAGCTGCTCACCGACGACGACCTGCGCTACGTGTGGCGGCACCTGCCCCTGACCGACGTGCACCCGCAGGCGCAGTTGGCCGCGCAGGCCGCCGAGGCCGCCGGGCTGCAGGGCAGGTTCTGGGAGATGCACGACCTGCTGATCAGCCGGCAGGAGCATCTGCGCATCGCCGACCTGATCGGGTACGCCGGCGAGCTCGGCCTCGACCAGGACCGCTTCCACGACGACATGATGCAGCCGGCCTGCACCGAGCACATCACCGCCGACCTGGAGTCGGCGGACCTGAGCGGCGTCTCCGGCACCCCCACGTTCTTCATCAACGGCCGCCGCCACTACGGGGCGTACGACGTGGCCACCCTGCAGGAGGCGATCCGGCTGGCCCGGGTGCGCGCGAGGATCGCCGCCAAGCGCCGCTGAGCTACCCGCGCGGCACGCCCGTCGCCGATCACGTTTTCTCCGGACCGACGACGGCATCGGCGATACCTGTTCGGCGGATGGCATTCCGGCTCCGCGAATGCAATGAGAATGCGCGCGAGCTGTCGCAAACAAGACCCTGCGATTCGTCAGCAACGAGGTTCTGGTGATCATGTGAATTGCTGTTGTAGGGTCCGGCTACTGCTGACGCAGATCACATTCGCCGCGCTTTCCGCCGGCCCGTTCCTGTTATCGGTGAACACCTGATTCGTACGCGATCGTGGGGTGACGGCGTGCTGACCCGCATCGGAACACTCGGGCCGGGCGGCGGCGCACAGCCCCTCGACCGCGTCCGCGTCGACGACGCAATGCCCCGTGACCTGGGCATTCACAACGCGATCACCGCTTCGGACGCGGACGACGACCTGCCGGCGTACGTGGAAAGGGACTTCGACTTCAAACTGCGGGCCGCATTGACCCCGAACGCCGGCCGCGGCCCCTTCGTGGTGATGCTCGGCTCGTCCTCGACCGGCAAGACCCGATCCTTGTACGAGGCGGTCCGCGAGATTTATCCGGACTGGTGGCTGATCCAGCCGCCGCACGCCGAATATCTGCTCGAACTCAAGAATGATCCGCCCGGCCGGACGGTCTTTTGGCTCGACGAGTTGCAGCAATACCTGAGCGGCCGCTCCCCGCTGACCAACGAATGCGTCCGCAGCCTGCTGCGCCACGGCAACGTCGTGGTCGGCACGGTCTGGCCCGACCAGCTCGGCGCCCTGACATCGGCCTCGCCGGAGATTCATCGGCTGATGAGGACGGCGATCCAGATCAGCGTGCCGGGCCGGCTGTCGACCGCCGAGCTGAACCAGGCCCGCGGCGTGGCCGAGCGGGACAGCCGGATCCGGCAGGCCCTCGACACCCAGGACGCGGGGCTGACCCAGGCCTTGGCCGGCGGGCCGGCTCTCGTCATGGCGTGGGAGCAACCGGCCAACCCGTACGCGAAAGCGATCATCACCGCCGCCGCCGACAGCCATCGCCTCGGCGTGCACGCGCCGCTCGGTGAGGAGCTTCTGGCCGAGGCGATGTACGGCTACCTGCGGCCGGCCCAGCGGGTGCAGACAACCGAGGTGTGGCTCGAGCAGGCGCGGCCGCACGCGACCCGCCCCCTGTACGGCGACGTCTCCGCGCTGTCCCCGGTCGACGGCGGGAAGCCGGGCAGCCTCGCCGGTTACGTCGTCGCCGACTATCTCGCCCAGCATCTGCGCAAGGTCCGGCGCACCGAGCCGGTGCCCCACGAGGCCTGGCGCGCCTTCGTCGAGGGGGTCGACCGCCCGTCCGACCTGCGCCGGCTGGCCGACGCCGCGATGAGCCGGATGCGGTACTGCTACGCCGAGCCCGCGCTGCGGCGGCTGGCCACGGCCCACGACGACACGGTGGCGGCGGGCGAGCTGTCCGACCTGCTGATCCGGCAGGGCCGGTTCGAGCGCGCGACCGAGGTCCTGCGCCGCCGGCTCGACGACGACCCCCGCGACCGCGCGATCGGCCGGCGGCTCGCCCGCGCGCAGGAGCTGTGGGACAGGGTCGAGCGACTGCAGCCCCGAGCCGACGCCGGGGACCGGTCGGCCCGCGGCCGGATAGCCGAGATCCTGATCGACGGCGGCCTCAGCGACGACCTGCGGACGCGCGAACGCGACGGCGACCTGACCGCGGCCGAACGCCTGGTCGAGCTGCTCGTCGACCGGGGCTGCCTGACCGAGATCCGGGAGCGGGCCGACCAGGGCCAGGTCGTCGCGGCCGAGGCGCTGGCCGACCTCTACGTCGCCTGGGGCGAGGCCGACCTGCTGCGCGAACGGGCCGAGAAGGGCGATCGCACGGCCGAGCGACGACTTTCGCGGATGCCCTCGGCCAGGGCCCGGCAGGCGAGCGCGGCCGTCCAGATGGAGGAGCTGAGCGCCGCGGTCGAGGAGGGCAAGCCGGAGGCCGCGGTGCAGCTGTCGGCTCTGCTGTTCGACCTGCGCGACATGGACAGGCTCACCGCCGAGCTCGACGCGGGCACCGAGGGCGCGGCCGAGCGTTTCCTGGCCCTGCACACCGCGACCGGCACACCGCCCGAGCACACGGCCCGGCTGCGAGCCTTCGGCCTCAACGCCGACGGGTCACAACTCCTCGACCACGATTCCTTCCCGCTGTGACCTCTGGTGAAAGGGCCCCTTTGATGTCGGACGACCTGACCCCCTCGGACTACGCGATCCTGCTGCTGCTCGGCCACGAGAACCGGGAGATCTCCAACACCGAGCTGCACGACACGTACGGGTTCCGGCTCACCGGATCGCTGTACGCCAAGCTGAACGGCTCGGAATACGTCATCTCGAACACGCAGCGCCGCCCGTACCGGCACCGCCTCTCGGCGAAGGGCGCCGCCGTGCTGGCCCGGCCGCTCGCGATCGACGAGGAACAGGCCGACGCCACCGAGAAGCGCACGTTCCGCGAGCGGGTGCTGTGGGCCGCGCTGCGGGCGGTGCACCAGCCGCGGGCCGTCGAACAACCGCCCGCCCCCGACACGCGCAGCCTCGACAAGCGGGTCCGCGACGCCTACGCCGAGGTGGCCGACGGTCCCGGCGACTGGGTCGACCTCACCGCGATCCGTCCCCTGCTTCCCGATGTCGCCAAGTCCGAGCTCGACGTGGTGCTGGAGAAGATGCTCGACGCGCCCGACGTGCGGCTGGACCCCGAGGTGCACCGGCACCGGCTCGACCGGGCGGCGAAGGAGGCGGCCGTCCGCATCGGCGGTGAGGACAGGCACAAGTTGGCGATCGGGATGCGATGAACGACGATCAGCGGTCCGCGCTGGCCGCGCTGCGCTTCAACTGGGTTCAGGCCCCCGAGGACGTCTGGCGGGAGTCACCGTTCCACGTGGACGGCCTGCACCGGACGATCGTCCAGGACGTGCTGGACGGCATCGCCGAGGCGGAGGCCAGCACGGCCGCCGACCCGGTCGGCCTGGCGCTGCAGGGCCCCGCCGGTTCGGGCAAGACCCACCTGCTCGGCTGGGTCCGCGAGCAGGTGCAGCGCCGCGGTGGTTACTTCTTCCTGATCGGCCTGCTCGACGGGCGGCAGTTCTGGGACGGTCTGCTGCTGTTCCTCCTGGACGGCCTGGCCCGGCAGGTCACCGGCGGCGACACCCAGCTGGAGCTGTTGCTGCGACGGTTGTCCGCCCGCATCGGCGCGCCGCGCAACGCCCGGCGGGCCGTCATGGGCGAGACCGCGCTGACGCGCCCGGCTCTCGACGCCTTCATCGAAGGGCTGAAGGACTACGACTCGTACGTCCACCGCCAGTGCCGCGACACCGCACGCGCGCTCGCGCTGCTCGCCTCGGACGACGACGAGCACCAGGACATCGCCGACAGCTACTTCGGCTGTGCCGACGAGGCAGTGCCGGGCGAACGCAGGCGCTGGGGCATCGGGCCGAGGCGGCGGACGCCCCAGGACCTCGTCCGGGAAGTCTCGGCCCTGCTGGCGGTCACCGGCCCCACCGTCATCGCCTTCGACCAGCTCGACACGCCGATCGCCCAGTCGGCGATCCAGGAGGACCTGGCCAAGATCTCGCCCGAGGCCGTCGACCTGCATGCCGCCGGCGTGGTGGCCGACCTGGCCACCGGACTGATGGACCTGCGCGACCTGACCCGGCGCACGCTGACGCTGACCACCACCCTGTCGCAGACGTGGAAGCTGCTGGAGAGCCGGGTGCCGTCCTCGTTCCGCGACCGTTTCCGCGGCAACCTGGCCCTGGGCGGCATCCGCAGCGCCGACCTCGCCCGGCAGATCGTCGAGAAACGGTTCACCGCCCGGTACGCCACGGTCGGGTTCGAGCCGCCGTACCCGACCTGGCCCGTCCAGCCACGGGTGTTCGACCAGGCCGTCAACTACACGCCGAGGCGGCTGCTGGCCGACATCGACCGCCACATCCGCGGATGCCTGCTCGACGGCGAGATCGCCGAGCTGACCGATCTCGCCGACATCCCCGCCGACAACCATGCGGTCGAGCCCGCGTCGAGGACGGCGCCGGTGGTCCGCGACGAGGTGATGCGCCGGATCGACGCCAGGTTCTCCGAGCTGAAGCGGACGGCCGATGTCACCTCGCCGATGGAGGGCGACACCGAGGACCAGTGGTTCCCCGAGCTGCTGGCCGCCGGGCTCAACGCCTGGATCGCCGAGCGGGGCGACGCCGGGCGGGCGTTCCGTGTCGATCCCCCGCCGAGCGCCAAGGCTGACCTGCACGCCCGGCTGCGGCGAGCGCTCGGCGGCGGGGACGAGGACGACGTGAGCAGCGAGGACGAGGCGCACTGGTCGTTCCGCGCGATCAGCGACACCCACCACGGCCTGGCCGCCCTGCACCGGATCCGCCGGGCCCGGACGGCCGCCGGCCTCAGCGCCGACGTGACCAAGCGCAAGCTCTTCCTGATCCGCAACGGCCCGTGGTCCCCGTCGGCCAAGACCCAGGAGGTCATCGCCGATTTGAAGGCCGACGGCGGGGTCGTCCTGCACATCGAGGAGGCCGACCTGCGGGTGCTGGCCGCCCTGCACGGGCTGCGCCAGGAGAACCCGGCCGAGCTGGAGGCGTGGCTGGTCCGCGAATGCCCGACGCAGCAGCTCGCCCTCTTCAAGGAGGCCCTGGCCGACGCCGACTCCTGGACCAGCCCGGCCTCCGCCCGGCCGGAGCCCTCGCCGGAGGCGTTCGCGATCGGGCAGGCCCACGACGACGACGCCGTCCCGGTGTCCATCACCCTCGAGGCCCTGCGTAAGCACATGGCGATCTTCGCCGCCTCCGGCTCCGGGAAGACGGTGCTGATCCGGCATGTGGTCGAGGAGTGCGCGCTGCTGGGCGTGTCGGCGATCGTGCTCGACCCGAACAACGACCTCGCCCGGCTCGGCGACCGGTGGCCCGAGCCGCCCGGCCGGTGGCGTCCCGGCGACGCCGAACGGGCGGAGGAGTACCTGGCCGGCACCGAGGTCGTGGTGTGGACGCCCCGGCGGGAAACCGGCCGGCCGCTCAGTTTTCAGCCGCTGCCCGACTTCGCCGAGGTGCGTGACGACCCCGACGAGTTCGACGCGGCCGTAGAGGCGGCTGCCTCCGCGCTGGGCCCCCGGGCCAACGTGGCCGGCCGCAGCACCAAGGCGCACCTCGGGATGGCCGTGCTGCGCCGGACGATCCGCTACTACGGCGAGCGAGGCGGCAGCAGCCTGCGCGGCCTGATCGAGGTGCTCGGCGACCTGCCCGACGGCGTCAGCGACCTCGACGGCGCGGCCCGGATAGCGGCGGATCTCGGCCAGACCCTCACCGCGTCGATGGACAACGACCCGATGTTCGGCGGCAGCGGCACCCCGGCCGACCCGGGCGTCCTGCTCACCCCGTCGCCCGGCAAACGCGCGCGGGTCTCGGTGATCAGCATGATCGGCCTGAACGACGAGGCGCGGCAGAGCTTCGTCAACCAGCTGCAGATGGGCCTGTTCGCCTGGATCAGGAAGAACCCGGCCACGGACCGTCCGCTGCTGGGGCTGCTGGTCATGGACGAGGCCCAGAACTTCGCGCCCTCCGGGGCGATGACCGCCTGTACGCAGAGCACGCTCGCCCTCGCGGCGCAGGCCCGCAAGTACGGCCTCGGGCTGCTCTTCGCCACCCAGGCCCCGAAGGGGCTGCACAACCGGGTGTCCGGCAACGCCGCGACGCACCTGTTCGGCCGCCTGACCGCCCCGGTCCAGATCGCCGCGGCCCAGGAGATGGCCCGGGTCAAGGGCGGCGAGGTGCCCGACATCGGCGCGCTCACCTTCGGCGAGTTCTACGTGGCCCTCGAAGGAGAACCCCCTCAGAAGATCAACGCCCCGCTCTGCCTCAGCCATCACCCGAGCAGCCCGCTCACCGACGAGGAGGTCATGGACCGCGCCCGCCGACCCTGAGGGTGCCGCTCCACCCTGGACAGTCCAAGAGCAACATGTCAAGACTCCAGGAACTTTCGGCTCGTACGGGAAAACTTTTGTCGAGTTCGGCGAAAGCCATGGACTTTACAACGAAAGCAAACGATGGTGTTCATCACCATGAATTCTCTCGGTAACCCTGGAGTGCCGATGAAACGTTTGCTCGTGGCCGCCCTGCTCGTGGGGACCTTCGCCGCCGCCCCGGCCTACGCAGCCGCCGACCCGCCGCAGGAACCGGGTGTCACGCTCAGGACCTTCGACATCGGGGTCCCGATGAGCAAGGTCTGCCCGCTCAAGCCCGGCCAGACGCCCAATGTGGACAAGCTGATGCCGACGATCGACTGGTCCACCACCGACCAGTTCGGGCTCAACGACAACTTCATCACCCACGCGCTGGCCAACCTGACCGCCCCCGCGACCGGGGAGTACACGTTCCGCCTGGTCAGCGACGACGGTGCGAAGCTGTACCTCGACGACGAGCTGGTGGTCGACCACGACGGCCTGCACGACGTCGAACCGCCGGGCGAGGGCGCCACGGAGCTGACCGCCGGGGTGCACAAACTCCGGATCGAGCACTTCGACCGTACGGGTGGACAGCGTCTGACCCTGTCCTGGCGGACGCCGGGCGCGAGCGACTTCGCCGTCGTGCCCACGAGCGCGCTCACCACCGACGCCGGGGTGGTACGGGTGACCGCGCCCGGGCAGAAGGAGTGCGCCGAGGGCACGGACACCCCCGGGGACGGGCTGCCGTTGACCGCCGTGAACCCGGGCTACACCCTGACCGACCTGCGCCCGCCGGGCTTCGAGCCCCAGGTGACCGGGATCGCGTGGCGGCCCGACGGCAAGATGCTGCTCAGCACGTGGGGCGGCTCCGACCAGCTCAAGGGCGAGGTCTACCTGGTCTCCGGGGTCACCGGCACGACCGGGCCGGGCAAGGTCACGTACAAGAAGATCGCCGAAGGCCTCAAGGAGCCGATGGGCATCGCGGTCGTCGACGGCCTGGTCTACGTGTCGCAGAAGCACGAGCTGACCGAGTTCAAGGACACGAATTCCGACGACGTTCTCGACAGCCGGCGGACCGTGGCCACCTGGCCGTTCGGCGGCAACTTCCACGAGTTCGCGTTCGGGCTGCTCTACAAGGGCGGCAACTTCTATCTCAACCTGTCCGTCTCGATCAACCTCGGCGGCGCGACGACCGACCCGCAGCCGGTCGGCGGGCGCGGCACGCACATCGTGGTCAACCGCAAGAGCGGCAAGGTCACCACGGTCGCGGGCGGGCTGCGTACGCCCAACGGCATCGGCTGGGGTTCCGGCGGCGACCTCTACGTCACCGACAACCAGGGCGGCTGGTTGCCCTCCTCCAAGCTGCTGAAGATCTCCGAGGACGCGTTCTACAACCACTTCACCAACCCGGACGGCAAGTTCGACGCCAACCCGGTGACGCGTCCGGTGCTGTGGCTGCCGCAGAACCAGATCGCCAACTCCCCCAGCACGCCGGTGCTGCTGACCTCGGGGGCGTACAAGGGTCAATTCCTGATCGGCGACGTCACGTACGGGGGTCTGCAACGGGCCGCCCTCGAGACGGTGCACGGGGTCGAGCAGGGCGCGGTCTTCCGGCACACCCAGGGCCTCGAGGCCGGCGTCAACCGGGTGTCGATCGGGCCGGACGGCGCGCTCTACGTCGGCGGGCTGGGCGCGGACGGCAACTGGGGGCAGGAGGGCAAGCTCCGCTTCGGCCTGCAGAAGCTGACCCCGAACGGCAAGACCGTGTTCGACATGAAGACGATGAAGGCCACCCCGACCGGCTTCAAGATCGAGTACACCAAGCCGCTCTCCGACGCGACCGTCGAGGGGCTCGCGAACAAGTACGCCGTGGAGCAGTGGCGCTACGTGCCGACCGCGCAGTACGGCGGCCCGGAGGTCGACCGGGAGACGCTGAAGGTGAACGCCGCCAAGGTCTCCGGCGACAAGAAGACCGTGACCCTGACCGTCGAGGGCCTGCGCAAGGACAGGGTCGTGCATCTGCGGTCGCCCCGCCCGTTCGCCGCGCGCGACGGTGAGACGCTGTGGAGCACCGAGGCCTGGTACACCATGAACGAGAAGCCCGGCCCGCGGACCCAGCAGGTCTTCTACGAGGCCGAGGAGGGCAACCGCGAGGGCGGCGCGTCGCTGGCCACCGACCACCGCGGGTTCTCCGGAATCGGGTTCGTGGCCGGGTTCGGCTCGCTGAACGCGTCCACCACCAGCCACGTCACCGTCGACAAGGCCGGCGACTACAGGGTCGGGTTGCGCTACTCCAACGGCCCCAACCCGTTCAGCGGCACCAAGACCGTCAGCGTCTACGTCAACGGCAAGAAGATCCGGCAGGTGTCGCTGCCGTCGACGGTCACCTGGGAGGAGTGGGCGTCGGTCTACGAGACGCTCAAGCTGAAGAAGGGCGTCAACGCGATTCAATGGCGGGTCGACGCCACCGACACCGGGCACATCAACCTCGACCAGATCAGCGTCCGCAAGCCCGGCGCGCGGATCACGCTGTTCGACGGCGACGGGCTCGACAACTGGCAGCACACCGACGGGCGGCGTCCACAGTGGCCTTCCGTGGCGCCGGACGCCACCGAGGTGTGCTGCGGTGACCTCCGTACACTCGAGGCGTTCGGCGACTACAAGCTGCACGTCGAGTTCAAGGTGCCGCTGCTGCCGCCCGAGGTGACCGGGCAGGACCGGGGCAACAGCGGCGTCTACCAGCAGGAGCGTTACGAGGTCCAGATCCTTGACTCGTACGGGGACACGACGCCCGCCAACAACGAGGCCGGCGCGATCTACACGGTCAAGGCGCCCGACGTGAACGCGGCCACCGCGCCGGAGACGTGGCAGAAGTACGACATCACGTTCCGCGCGGCCCGCTACGACGCTTCGGGCGCCAAGACGGAGAACGCCCGCATCACCGTCGTCTGGAACGGCAAGAAGGTCCACGACAACGTCGAGATCCCGAACGGCACCGGCGGCAACATCCCCGAGGGACCGGCCACCGGCGCCATCCGCCTGCAGGACCACGGCAACAAGGTCCAGTACCGCAACGTCTGGATCGAGCCGGCCGGGTAATCGCCACGGCCCGCTTCCCGCCGCGGCGCCGTGGCGATCATCTCGGTGGTCGCCACGGCGCCGACGGGCCGTCTCGATAGCCTTTCGGGATGACGGATCTTCTCGGGCAGGTGTACGCGGCCGCCGGCCCCTATCTTGAGTCGCTGGCAGCGCGGCCGGTGCAGGATCGGGACGCGTTGAAGCTGCTGGCGTCGCTGAGCGGGCCGCTGCCCGAGGCGGGCGCCGAACCGGCCGAGGTGATCGAGCGGCTGCTCGCGGTGGGGACGGCCGCCGCGACGACCTCGTCCGGGCCGCGGTTCTTCCACTTCGTCACCGGGGGAGTCACCCCGGCCGCGCTGGCGGCCGACTGGGCGGCGGCGCTGCTCGATCAGAACGCGTTCTCGAAGGTCTCGTCGCCGTTCGCGCACGAGGTCGAGACGGTGGCCCTGGGGTGGCTGCGGGAGCTGTTCGGGTTGCCCGCCTCGTGGGGCGGGGCGCTCGTGGCCAGCGCGACGTTCGCCAACTTCACCGCGCTGGGCTGCGCGACCCACTGGTGGGGGTTCCAGCACGGCGTCGACACCGCCGCCGACGGGCTGGCCGAGCTGCCCCGCATGCCGGTGCTGTCGTCGGGTTACGTGCACTCGAGCGCCCGCAAGGCGTTGCAGATGCTCGGGCACGGGCGCAACTCGGTGACGGTCTGCGCCCGCGACGGCGCCGGCCGGGTCGACCTGGCCCTCATGCGCCGGCGCCTCGAGTCGCTGAAGGGCGCGCACGGGGTCATCATCGCCAACGCGGGCGAGGTCAACACGGGCGACTTCGACCCGATCGCCGAGCTGGCCGGCCTGGCCCAGGAATTCGGCTGCTGGCTGCACGTCGACGGCGCGTTCGGCCTGTTCGCCGCGCTGTCACCCCGTACGTCGGGCCTGGTGGCCGGGGTCGACCGGGCCGACTCGATCGCCGCCGACGGGCACAAATGGCTCAACGTCCCGTACGAGAGCGGTTTCGCCCTGATCCGGGAGCCGGCCCGGCTGCACGAGGCGTTCGGGATGCCGGGAGCTGCCTACCTGCCCGGCGCGGGCGACCCGGCCGCCGGGTACGCGCTGTCCGGCCCCGAGTCGTCGCGGCGGGCACGGTCCCTGCCGATCTGGGCGACCCTGGCCGCGTACGGCAAAGAGGGTCATCGCGCCATGGTCGAGAAGCACCTCGACCTGGCCCAGCACCTCGCCGCCCTGGTTGACGCCGCGCCCGAGCTGGAACGCCTGGCCCCCGTGCCGCTCTGCATCGTGTGTTTCCGCGCGGCCCCACCCGGCGTGACCGACCTCGACGACTTCAACCGCCGCCTCGGCGCCGCCCTCCTGGAGGACGGTCGCGTCTACGCCGGCACCACCCTCTACGACGGCCACGTGGCCCTGCGCCCGGCCATCGTCAACTGGCGCACCACCAGGGAAGACATCGACTTCTTCGTCGACGTGGTCCGCGAGCTGGCCGCCTACGTCAACTCGCGCTGATACCAGATGCCGGGTTTGCCCTCGAGGTCGGCGGGGCCGTCGGGCACGAAACCGGTCTTGAGCAGGACCCGCTGGGAGGCGACGTTGGCGTGGGTGGTGGCGGCGCGCAGCCGGGTCAGGCTGTGGGTTGTGGCTGCCAGGGTGCACAGGTCGCGTACGGCTGTGGTGGCCAAGCCCCGGCCGGCGGCGTGCTGCGCCACGCGGTAGCCGAGCACCGCGCCGCCGTCGGAAAGGTCGTACAGGTTGAAGCGGCCCAGCACCTCGCCGCGCTCGCCGGTCAGCAGGTAGAAGGCGCACACCCCTGCCTCCTGTTCGGCCAGCAGAGCGGCGTGGCGCGAGGGGAACGTGGCGAAGTAGTCGTCGCCGCGGTCGGGGATCGTGGTGGCGAACCAGGCGCGATTGGCCAGCTCGAAGTCGAGGACCGCCGCCGCGTGGGAGGCGTGCAGCAGCACCAGCTCAGGCATTGGTAGTCAGGGGCGCGGTGCTCTTGCGAGCCCGGTTCCCCATCCCCCTTTCAATCCGTACGTGCGGTTCTCCCGCATACGGCTTACCGATGATCTTCTTGACATGGGTTACGCCGCCTTCGGATAGCGGATAGTGCCTCATAACCGATATAGGCCCAGCCCGTTGAACCAGTCCTCCGTCCACCGCTCGGCCTGCCCGGCTCGTAGATTGCGGCCACGCTTCTTGATCATCAAGCGGCGTAGACGCCAGACCACGTAGTCGTCGACCTGGGTGAACTTGTCGGCAGCGTTACCGGTCCGGAAGTAGTTGCCCCAGCCACGCAGGATCGGATTGAGAACGTCAATCACGGCGCGGATATCTCGCACTCCCACGCGGTCGCGGCCGGTGCGGGCCCTGACCTTCTCCCGCAGCCGTTTCATCGCCCGTTGCGACGGCCAGCGGTGCAGGTAGTAGCGCTTGATGCGCTTCTGTTCCCACAACCTGCCGGACATCCGGGCCCGGAAATGGCAGCCGAGGAAGTCGAACCCGTCCCGGCCCTCCCGGAGATCTACTATCCGGGTCTTGTCCGGATGCAGCCGCAACCCCAGACCGGCCAGGATCTCCCCGACCGCGTCCAGGGCCGCCCTGGCCTGCGCCGCAGTACGGCACAACACCACACCGTCATCGGCGTAGCGCACCAGCTCCCCCACTCCACGGCGGGTCAGTTCGGTGTCCAGCACGTGCAGGTAGATGTTCGACAGCAGTGGTGAGATCACCCCACCCTGCGGCGTGCCGGCGACCGTCCGCTCGACACCCCCGTCGACCATCACCCCCGCTTGCAGCCACTGACGGACCAGCTTGAGCACCCGACGATCCGACACCCGCTCTCCCGCCAACCCGATCAACCTCTCGTGATCGATCTCGGTGAAAAAACTCGCGATGTCGAACTCGGCCACGAACACGTGACCCGCGATGAACCCGGTTCGCACCCGTTCCATCGCCTGCGTCGCGGACCGCTTCGGCCGGAAACCGTACGACACCGACAGGAAATCGGCCTCGAAGATCGGTTCCAGCACGAGCTTGGCCGCCTGCTGGGCCACCCTGTCACGAACCGTGGGAATACCCAGCGGCCGCCTGCCACCATCTGGTTTCGGGATCTCCACCCGGCGCACCGGCGCCGGACGGTAGACACCTTCGCGCAGATCACGGGCAAGCTCGTCGAGCATCCGCTCGACCCCGTACTCCTGCACCTGCTCCAGGGTGAGTCGATCCACCCCGGCCGCACCCCGGTTACGAAGCACCCGCTGCCACGCCTCCCGCAGGACGTCACCCCTGCAGACACGGTCATACAGGGCGTGGAAACGCCGCTCCGGTGACTGCTTGGCCGCAGTCCATAGCTTGCGTTGAAGTTCTCGCACCTTCCCGAACCGGCGCACCGGACCGGGCTCGGCAGGCAACGGCCTGCCGGGGTCGTTGGACCGGGCTGTCCCGGTCATGCCCTGACGCTTACCCTCTCCACCAGCATGATCAAAGTGAGAGCCCTTCCCTCCCGGCGCGTTCTGCTGCACGCCGATCACCGGTACTACGACCCCCTCGGACTCCCGCTGCACTCCGGACGACTTCACCATCGGCTTATACGCCCGGTCTCTGCCCGACGCAGGCCACGCAGACGGGTCTCTCCTGTTCCAGCCCAGACTGTTCGCACGTGCCACCCTCCCTACCCCGGAGAGACCCGCCAGGCTGACCCCGGAACAGGGCCCGGCAGACATGGCCTTCGCCGTGACATGAGCGGCTCGGCTCTCCCGTTGTGGATCTGACGAGGCTGCAAGGTTCGCTTAACGCTGCGGCCCGCGCGATTGCTCCCTCCAACAAGGCTCTCGACATCCCGCTCAGCCCGCCGGATCTCTCCGACGAACCGGGACCTGCTACCCGGCGCTCCGGTACCTACCGGGACGGGACTTCCACCCGCAAGCCTGGACCAGCTTTCAGGACGCAACACGCGGCCGACCCTAGCCCAGCTTGCCCCGCGCGACCAGGGCCCAGCACAGGAAGCCGAAGGCCGTGGTGGTGGCGAGGGTGCGTACGAGGTTCCAGGCCGTCCAGCGGGCCTCGTTGAAGGCGGCGCGGACGGCGGCCGGGTCGGCGAGGCTGTCCGGCGGGCCGGCGGCCTTGAGCGCGTCGTTGAGCGGCACGTTGACCGCCACCGTGATGACGAAGACCACCAGGTACAGCCCCAGCGCGGCGAACACCCAGGGCGAGGGGTTCAGGAAGGCCGCGACCGCCGTGAACAGCAGCGCGCCGCCGAAGCTGAACATGAACCAGGGGTTGATGATCGCGCGGTCGAGGGCCTGAAACGCGCCGATGAACGTGCGGTCGTCAGTGCCGGCCAGCCCGGCCATCACGGTGTGCTGGTACAGACCGAAGACGCCGGCCATCAGCCCGGTCGTCATCGTCGCCGCGATCAGTGCGGCCACCATCAAAGCGAACATGCCCCCAGTCAACCGGGGCGGGGCCGCGCCAGACATCGTTGAGCGTCCACGGTTCATACGCGGGGCGCGCGAAGCCGAAGAGCCTCTGGTCTCACACTTTCCACCGGGAACGTCCCGGGCGCGCGCTACGGCCTGGTGAATCACGCAGGTCGCGAGGCGCGCCCGGGACGGGCCTGGTGCGGTTGAGGGCGGGGACGACGCGTACGGGAAAATCAAACTCGCTGGTGGGAGGGGCGTAGGTAGACCGCCCAGGTGACCAGGACGCAGACGGCGTAGAAGGCGATGAAGGCGACGTACGCCGCGTCCGCCTCCTTGGTGGTCAGGAAGGATTGGCGGAAGGCCAGGTTGACCAGCACACCGCCGAGAGCGCCGACCGCGCCGGCGATGCCGATGACGGCGTTGGAGAGGCGGCGGGCCTCGTGGTCGTCGGTGGCGTGTTTGCGCTTGAAGATGGCCGGGATCATCTTGTACGTCGAGCCGTTGCCGATGCCGCTGAAGACGAACAGGGCGATGAACCCGACGATGTAGAGCGGCAGCGAGCGCAGCTGGGCGGCGATGAGCACGGTGGCCGCGCCCAGGGCCATGGCGATGAAGTTGACGAAGGTGACCCGCGCCCCGCCCAGCCTGTCGGCGAGCGCGCCGCCGACGGGCCTGATCAGCGAGCCCAGCAGCGGGCCCAGGAAGGTCAGGTAGGCGGCCTTCACCGGGGTGCTGAACACGTCGGCGAACTGCACCTGCAGCACCTGGCCGAACGCGAAGCCGAAGCCGATGAACGAGCCGAACGTGCCGATGTAGAGCAGCGACATCACCCAGGTGTGCGGCTCCTTGACGGCGTCGCGCATGCCCCGCTTCTCGTTGCGGGCCTGGGTCAGGTTGTCCATGTAGAGCGCCGAGCCGAGCGCGGCCAGCACGATCAGCGGGATGTAGATGCCGGCCACCAGGCCGGGGTGCCCGGCGCCGAAGACGGCCAGCACGAACAGGCCGACCAGCTGCACCGCGGCCACGCCGAGGTTGCCGCCGCCCGCGTTGATGCCGAGCGCCCAGCCCTTGAGCCGGTCGGGGTAGAACGCGTTGATGTTGGTCATCGACGACGCGAAGTTGCCGCCGCCCACACCGGCCACGGCGGCCAGGATCAGCAGGGTGGAGTAGTCGACGCCGGGCCGGATCAGGAAGGCGGCCAGGATCGCCGGGACGAGCAGCAGGGCGGCGCTGAAGATGGTCCAGTTGCGGCCGCCGAACCGGGCCACGGCGAAGCTGTACGGGATCCGCAGCACCGCGCCGATCAGCGTGGGAACGGCGGTGAGCAGGAACTTGCCGGCCGGGTCGATGCCGTACTCGGGGCCGAGGAACAGCACCAGCACCGACCACAGCGACCACACCGAGAAGCCGATGTGCTCGGACGTGATCGAGAAGATCAGGTTGCGCCGGGCGATCGGGGCGCCGGTGGTGTCCCAGAACTCGCGGTCCTCGGGCCGCCAGTCGTCGATCCAGTGTCCCTTGATGGTCGCGGCCGGGCGGACCGCGGGCAGGGTGGCTGTCATGTCGGGTCCCCCAGAAGGATCGTGTTGTCGTCGAGGTGCACGGGATAGGTGGTCAGGTCCGGCTGGCCGCTCAGCGAGCAGCCGGTACGCAGGTCCCAGGCGTTGAGGTGCAGCGGGCAGAGCACCTGCTTGAGGTCGATCTGCCCGTCCGCGAGCGGGCCGCCCTTGTGCGGGCAGACGGCCTGGGTGGCGCGCAGCGAGCCGTCGCGCAGCCGGAAGACCGCGATCATCTCGCCGTCCACGGTGAACGTGCGGCCCTCGCCGAGCGGGATCTCGTCGACCAGTCCGATGGCCCTCATGCGCGCACCGGAACCTGGGGCAGGACGGTCAGCGGCAGCGACGTGCGGAACTGTCCCGGGGTCGCCGGTTGCTCGCGGTCCTTCCACGGATCGCGGTAGGAGGCCACGGTGGCGTCCATGGCCGCGTCGAGGGCGGCCGCGATCCCGTCGGCGTCGTCGACCACGATCTCGCGGATGCGTTCGATGCCGATGCGGGGCACGAACGCGTACGTGCGCTCCAGCCAGTTCGCGTTCTCACGGTAGTACTGCAGGAACCGGCCGGTCAGGGTGATCACTTCTTCGCCGCTGCCGACCGTGGCGAGCAGGTCGCCCTTGCGGATGTGGGCGCCGGCCGCGCCGCCGACGTAGATCTCCCACTTGCCGCCGTCGATCGCGACGACCCCGAGGTCCTTCACGTACGCCTCGGCGCAGTTGCGCGGGCAGCCGGTGACCGCGAGCTTCATCTTGCCCGGCCCCTCGACGCCCTGGTACCGCTCCTCGAGCGCGATGCCCAGCGCCGTCGAGTCCCCCACCCCGAACCGGCAGAAGTCCGAGCCGACGCACGTCTTGACCGTGCGGAAGCTCTTCCCGTAGGCGTAGCCGGATGGCATGTCCAGGTCGGCCCACACCTCGGGCAGCTTCTCCTTGGGCACCCCGAGCAGGTCGATGCGCTGCCCGCCGGTGAGTTTGACCATCGGCACCTCGTGCTTCTCGGCCACCTCGGCGATCCGGCGCAGCTGGGCCGGGGTGGTGACGCCGCCCTTCATCTGCGGCACCACCGAGAACGTGCCGTCGCGCTGGATGTTGGCGTGCACCCGGTCGTTGATGAACCGGGCGTCGCGCTCGTCGACGTACTCGCCGCCCCACATCATCTTGAGCAGCGAGGCCAGGCCCATCTTGCTCTTGGCGTCCTCCTCGCCGCCCAGCTTCGCGAAGACCGACGACACCGACTTCAGCTCGTGCAGGCGGATCGCGTTCATCAGCTCGGGCTTGGGCATCGGGATGCCCGGCACGTAGTAGGAGGCGGCCGGGTCCTCCTCGACCTCGCCGCCCGCGGCCCACTCGACGATCCGCTGCACCACGCTCTTGCAGGTGCCGCAGCCCTTGCCGGCGCGGGTCCTGTCCATGACGCCGCTGACCGTCCTGCAGCCGGACTGCACGGTCGAGCAGATGGCGCCCTTGCTGACGCCGTTGCAGTTGCAGACCTGCTCGTCGTCGGGCATGTCCTCGACCTTGACCTCGCCGGCCGGCCCGCCCAGGTCGAACATCAGCTCGGCGCGTTCCTCGGGCAGCGCCAGCCCGCGGTCGAAGGCCTGCATGAGGAAGGCGACCTTCTTGACGTCGCCGATCAAGGTGGCCCCGACCAGCCGGCCGTCGCGGATGATGACGTTCTTGTAGACGCCGCGCTTGGGCTCGGTGTACGTCAGCGACTCGTCGTCGTCGCTCGCGGGCTCCTTGAGGCCCATCGAGGCCACGTCCACGCCGGCCACCTTGAGCTTGGTGGCGACCTGCGAGCCGTGGTACTCGGCGAACGGGTTCACCCCGGTCAGGTGGTCCGCGAGCACCTTGGCCTGGTCCCAGAGCGGGGCGACCAGCCCGTACGTCTCCCCGCGGTGCTGCGCGCACTCGCCGACCGCGTAGATGTCGTCCTCGTCCTGCGCGCGCATCTGGTCGTCGACGACGATGCCCCGCTCGACGACGAGTCCGCTGGCCGCGGCCATCTCGGCGTTGGCCCGGATCCCCGCCGCCACCACGACCACGTCGCAGTCGATGACCCGGCCGTCGGCGAGCTTGACCCCGGTGACCGCGTGCTTGCCGAGGATCTCGGTGGTCTGGGCGTTGACGACGACCTCGATGCCGAGCTTGGCCTCGACGCTGGCCCGCAGCGTCTCGCCGGCGACCTCGTTGAGCTGGGTGTTCATCAGGTGGCCGGCCGCGTGGACCAGGGTCACGTGCGGCAGGTGGTTCTGCAGGCCACGGGCGGCCTCCAGGCCCAGCAGGCCGCCGCCGATGACCACGGCGCGCTCGTGCTCCTTGGCGTACCGGATCATCGCCCGGGTGTCGTCGAGCGTGCGGAACGCGAACACGCCCTGGTGGTAGCCGCGGCCGGGGCGGTGGATGCCGGGGATGGGCGGCACGAACGCCCGGCTGCCGGTGGCGATGATCAGCTTGTCGTACGGGGTGGCAGTGCCGTCCTCGCTGTAGACCATCCGCGCGAACCGGTCGATGCGCTCGATCCGGGTGCCGGTGTGCAGCGTGATGCCGTTGTCGGCGTACCAGGAGAGGTCGTTGAGAAAGATCCCGGACTCGTCCTCCACGCCCGCGAGGACGTTGGACAACATGATCCGGTTGTAGTTGCCGTACGGCTCGTCGCCGAACACGGTGATGTCGAAGTCGCCGCCGCGGGCGAGGATCTCCTCGACCGTACGGGCTCCGGCCATGCCGTTGCCGATGACCACAAGTCGTTGCCGCATCTCAGATCTCCACCAGGCCGAGGTCGACGATGACGGTGCCGGCGACCCCGGCCGGCGCGGCCAGCCACAGCTCGACGGCGGTGCCCGCGGCGAGGTCCTCGACGACCCGCAGCGGCACGTGCACGTCGGCCTTGGCCCCGATCGGGAACCATCGCATCGGGCTGCCGTCGCGCATCAGCACGACACTGACCAGTTCGGCGGCCGAGTTGCCGCCCCGGAAGTAGACGGCCTGTGTGGTGAACCCGTCCGGGACCACATAGGACAGCGCCGGGTCGATCGGGGCGGGCCGGTCCAGGCCCTTGCCCTCGTAAGCGAAGACGCCTTGCAGGAATCGCGGGGTGGAGTGCACCGCTAATCGGTTCCTCTCGTGTGCCGGGTGCCGTCTTTCAGGCATGAGATAGCGACGGCGCAGGCCTTGAAGGCGGGCATGCGCGAGTGCGGGTCGAGGGCCGGGTTGGTCAGCGCGTTCGCGCCCGGCCAGTGGAAGGGGGCGAAGACGGTGTCCGGGCGGATCCCGTCGGAGAGCCGGGCCCGCAGCACCGCGGCGCCGCGGCGGCTGCGCAACTCGACCAGGTCGCCGTCGGCGATGCCGTGCCGGCGGGCCAGGTCGGGGTGGAGCTCGGCGCGGGGTTCCGGCAGCGCCACGGTGAGCGCCTTCACCCGCCGGGTCTGGTTGCCGCTCTGGTACTGCTGCATGTTGCGGCCGGTCGTGAGCACGTACGGGAACTGGCGGTCGGGCATCTCGGCCGGGTCACGGTGGACGACCGGGATCATCCGGGCCTTGCCGGACGGGGTCGGGAAACCGTCGGCGAACAGCCGCGGCGTGCCCGGGTGGTCCTCGGCGGGGCACGGCCAGAAGACGCCGTCCTCGGCCTCGATGCGCTCGTACGTGATCCCGGCGTAGTCGGCGATCCCCCCGGCGCTGGCGCGGCGCAGCTCCTCGAAGACCGTGCGCGGGTCGCTGGACTCCTCCCGCCCCAGCCGCCGCGACAACTCGGCCAGCACCTCCAGGTCGGTCCTGACATCCGGCGGTGGCGGCAGCGCCCGCTTGCGGCGGATCACCCGGCCCTCGAGGTTGGTCATCGTGCCCTCCTCCTCGGCCCACTGGGCGGTCGGCAGGACGACGTCGGCGAGCTCGGCGGTCTCGGACAGGAAGATGTCGGAGACGACGAGGAAGTCGAGGTCCTTGAGCTTGCGCAGGACCCGGTTGCTGTTCGGGGCGCTGACCGCGATGTTGCTCGCCAGGACCATCAGGACGCGCACCTTCTCGCCCAGCTGGTCGAGCATCTCGTACGCAGACTGGCCCGGCCCCGGAAGCTCGTCGGGGTCGATGCCCCACACCTCGGCCACGTGCGCCCGCGCCGCGGGGTCGTCGAGCTTGCGATAACCCGGCAGCTGGTCGGCCTTCTGCCCGTGCTCGCGTCCACCCTGCCCGTTGCCCTGGCCGGTGATCGTCCCGTACCCGGAGAAGGGTTTGCCCACCAGCCCCAGCGCCAAGGCCAGATTGAGGTACGCCTGAGCCGTGTCGGTGCCGTTGCTGTGCTGCTCGGCGCCGCGCGCGGTCAGGATCATCGCCGGGCCCTGAGTGGCGAGCAGCCGCACCGTTTCCCGCAGCCGCGTCTCCGGTACGCCGGTCATCCGCTCGACGCGTTCCGGCCAGTACGAGTTGGTGGCCGTCCGCACCGCCTCGAACCCGGTCGTCCGCTCCCGGACGTAGTCCTCGTCGACGTATCCCTCACGGACGGCGATGTGCAGCAGCCCGTTCGCGAGGGCCAGATCGGTGCCGGGCAACGGCTGCAGGTGCAGGTGGGCGCCGGCCGCCGTGTTGGTGCGCCGCGGATCGACCACGATGTGCCGCGCGCCGTTCTCGCGGCCCGCGTCCAGATACTGCATGGACGGCGGCATCGCGTCGGCCGGGTTGGCCCCCACGAGAAGCACGGTCTTGGCCTGGGCCACATCCTCGAGAGGGAACGGCAGACCGCGGTCCACGCCCAGCGAACGGTTGGCCGCCGTGGCCGCGCTGGACATGCAGAACCGTCCGTTGTAATCGATCGAGGCGCTCTTGAGCGAGACACGCACGAACTTCCCGAGCGCGTACGCCTTCTCGTTGGTGAGCCCACCCCCGCCGAACGCGCCCACACTGTCGCGGCCGTACCTGCTCTGGGAGTGAGTTATCGCCTCGACGATCCGGTCGAGGGCCTCGTCCCAGGTCGCCTCGCGCAGACCGTTGCCCTTGCGCACCAGCGGGGTGAGCAGGCGATCCCGGTGATCGAGCAGGTCGGCCGCGGTGAAACCCTTGGCACACAGCCCGCCCTTGTTGACAGGGAAGTCACGCGGCTCGAGCTTCACCCCGGGAACCTGCGGGGTCAGCGTCATCCCACACTGCAGGGCGCAGTAGGGGCAATGCGTATCGGTCGCCGTCACGCCCTGAATACTCGGCAGCTTTTGTTTACCGCCGTGACCGCTGCCGTTGCGCCGGCGTACAGAAATCCCTACAAGCGCCCGGACGCCGTTGTGAGACCTTCACCGTACGGAGCTTCGATGGTCAGCCGTCGCACCCGCCCGACCGAAGCCGCCGCCGCCGCTGCTCCCCGGCACCGCCGCCCGCCACAGCACGGACCCCGCCGCCCCCGACACCGCCGCCCGCCACAGCACGGACCCCGCCGCTCCCCTCAGCGCCGCAGCGCAGCACCGAGCCGTGGCGCCGACGCCGATGCCGTGGCAACAACCTCGTCGAAGCGTCGCAGGACAAGCTCGGTCACCGCCGGGTCGAGGCAGAGCGGCGGCGTGACGTGGTCGGCGCCCGTCTCACCGAGGCGGCGGTAGAACAAACCGTCAGCCAGCAGGTAGGCCGCGACGGCCACCCGCCGAGCACCGCCCTGCCGCAGCTCGGCGACGACATCGGCCACCCGTGGTCCCGGCCCCGAAACATAGCCGATCCGCACGGGGGTCCGCGGGTTGTCCACAATCAGGGTGTCCCCGCGCGTGCCTGTGGACGACTCCGGTTCGCCATCCCGAAAACGCGTAGGCTGCTCACGACGCTCCACCCCGGGTGGGAGGGGGTGGCGGTGGCGTACAGGCGATCTTGGGGAAGACGCGGCATTCATCCGATATCCAAGATCGATGGACAGGGCCTCGACGTCGGCTCTCCAGGTGGGGTCCGAGGAGCCCGCAGCGGTCAGCACCACGGCGTCCGCGGGGGGCAGGTGGCGGTGCAAGCTGTCGCGCAGCACGGCGTCGGGGCCCAGCGGCCGGCTGACGGGGATGTCGCGGCCGGCCACGGCGTTGGCGATGTCCACGCGTACGTGGTAACCGGCGGACAGCAGCAAGGGCACGACCACCGCGCCGGGGGTCTGCTGGGCCACCTCGGCGATCCGGGGTTCCTGGACGTCGGCGTAGCAGAGGCGGACGTCGAGACCGGGGCGGCGGCGGGCCACCCGGGCCACCAGGTCGCGGATCTGGGCCTGGCCGGCGGGACTACGGGTGCCGTGCGCGACAACGATCAACGTGGGCATGCTGTCGGTCTCCCTAATCAGGATATTTCCGATTTGTCGCCACGTTGCGACGTGCGGAGGATCGACCGTCGGGCTACCGGAACCGGCCGGAGCGGTCAGGCGGCGGGTTCGTCCAGGCGGAGGCGATAACCCCGCTTGATCACGGTTTCGATGTGGCGGCCGGAGCCCAAAGCCGTCCGCAACCTGGCCACCGCCACATCAACAGCGTGGCCGTCGTTGCCCCGGGGCAGGGCCTCGATCAACTGCTCCTTGGAGACGACCGCGCCGGGGCGGGCGGCCAGGGAGGTCAGAATGGCCATCGCCGCCGGGGCCAGGGCGTAGGGGGCGCCGTCGATCAGGACGGCGTGGCCCCGGAGTTCCAGGGTGGAGCCGGCCACCCGCAGCTTGACCGAGCGGCGCGGCAGCTCGTCCGTCACGGTTTTGATCAGGGCGCCCAGACGGAAACGGGCCGGCATCACCACGGGGATCCCCCGCTCGGTCAGCGGCGCGGCGGTCACCGGCCCCACGCACGCGGCCAGGGTCGAGCCGGTGAGGAGGCGGTCGAGGGCGCCCGGCGACGCCTCCGACGCCACGGTCAGGAAGGCTTTCGCGGCCGGCGCGCTGGTGAACGTGACGGCGTCGATCTGACCGGCGGTGATCTGCTCGGCCAACCGGCGTACGGGGGAAAGGTCTTGCGGGTACACCCAGCGGTAGACCGGCACCTCGACCACCGCCGCGCCCGCGCCGCGCAGGGCGGTCACGAAGGCCGTCTGCGGCTCGCCGTGTTCCTGGACGACGATGCGCTGGCCGGCCACACCCGCGGCGAGCAGCCGTTCGAGGATTTCGTCGGTCGACTCGGTGGCCGCCGCCCAGTCCTCGCTCAGGCCGGCCGCCCGGATCGCGCCGCACGGTTTGGGGCCACGGGCCACGAGGCGCGCCCGCCCGAGCACCTCGCGCAGCTGGTCGCCCAGGCCCCAGCCCTCTGCCGCCTCGAGCCAGCCGCGGAAACCGAAACCCGTCGTGGCCACGACCAGGTCGGGTTCCAGCCCGATGCAGGCGGCGGTCGCGGCGTGCAGCGCCTCGTCGTCGGCCAGCGGCACGATCGAGATCGCGGACGCGGTGACGACCCGCGCGCCACGACGGGTGAGCAGCGCGGCCATCTCGTCGCGCCGCCGTTCGGCGGTGACAGCGACGGTGAAGCCCGTCAGCACACCCTCAGTCATCGACTCCCCCATCATTTCGCTTCCGCCAGGGTTCCCAGGGCGGGTTACCGTGACGTCGTCGTCATGTTTCGGGGCCGATAAGCCGGGGTCACAATTCCAGCCGTTGATCTTGTGAGCGCCGCGACGAGCGCCACGGGGAGCGTCAGTCGGTGGCCTCGTCCTGGATCCGCCGCACCGCCGCGAGCAGATGAAACACCTCGATCCGCCCGTCCAGGAAGCCCATCCGGTAGTCGGCGCCGGTGTCGGGGTCCCCCGCTTTCACGTTGTCGCGCCGCCCCGCGATGCCATCCGTACGCCCGGTGTCGTACGCGCGAATTTCATCGTCCATTCTTGCCGTCCATGGCCTTGCGGATCGCCGCGATGAGGTCGGCCTCGAACACGGCGAGCTGCCCGTCCGCCAGCCCCACCCGATAGTCGGCGTCGCTGTCCCGCGCGTGGTCCTCCCGCCCGGCCACACCGTCGGCCCGCCCCTCGTCGTAGGCCCGCAGGGCGAAGTCCGCGCTGTCCATCAGTCCTCCTGAACGCTCCTGTCGCGCGGTCAGGCGCAGACACCGCGAATCAATCTCACATGCGCGAACCCGGATTCCCACCGGCCGATTCGCCCAGCCGGAAATCCTAAAGTTCGAGGTCAAGGGCGCGTTCGGACGAGTTTTGGGCCACCGTCGCACCCACGGTGAGCAGGCGAATCCGAGCGGTGATCCGCCGGGCTGTCCGGCGTAGAATCCTCGGCGGCCGTCGCCGGAGAAGCACCCGGAGCGCCACACGGCCGGGATCCGTCTGCATCGAGCCCGGTCTCTTGACAGTGCCGACGGCTGACTGAAACCCTGCGTCACGAGGTGATTACCCCGTACGGGGAAAGGAGTTGGTCAGGATCGACATGCGGAGCCCCCGGCTCACCGGCCTGATCGAGGCCACCGACCCTCCCGACGCCGACCGCCTGTGGGCCGAGCTCACCGCCGGCGGCACCCCGCTGATCGAGCCCTGGGACGACGGCCATTGCCTGGTCACGTTCCTGTGGCGCGGCCGGGCCGAGCGGGTCCGGGCGTGGTGGGACATCGACGTGTCGCTCACCCGCATTCCCGGCACCGACGTCTGGCACGGCTCCGAGGTCTTCCCGAACGACCTGCGCACCATCTACGCGCTCGTGCGCGACGACGTCGAGGAGCTGCCCACGACCCCTGGTGACGCGCGCCTCGACCACGGCAACCCGCTCACGGTCCCCTTCGAGGCCGACCCCGGCGACCCGACCGACGTCAGCCGCTGGGCCTCCGAGTTGCGTCTGCCCGCCGCGCCGCGATCACCGTGGACCACGCCGGACCCCGGCAACCCGGCCGGCCGTCTGACCCACGGCGAGTTCCGCCCCGGCGTCGCGATCACCACCTATCTCCCGTACGGGGTGCAGCCCGACGGCCTGCCGGTGCTGGTGATGTTCGACGGCCACGAGGCGCAGACCGTGCTCCGCGTCCCGACGGTCCTCGACAACCTGATCGCCGCGGGACGGCTCGAGCCGATGGCCGCGCTGTTCGTCCACGGCCGGCAAGAGAACCGTTCCCGCGACCTGACCCCCGGCCCGCCCCTCGAGAAGCTGGTCGAGGAATCCCTCGAGTGGGCGGGGTCGCGCTCCGGCGTCGGCTCACCGATGGGCGACAACCTGGTGGCCGGCGTCTCCCGTGGCGGCCTTGTCGCCACGCACCTCGGGCTGCGCCGGCCCGACCTGTTCCGCGGGGTCATCGCCCATTCCGCCAGCTTCTGGTGGCCTCCCCGCGCCGACGGAACCCCGGGAACCTTGATCCGCGACGCCGAACGGCTGGCCCACCCGGACGTGCGCTATTACCTCGACGTCGGCCTGCTGGAGGGACGTCCCGGCGCCGCCTCCGGTTTGTCGCAGCTGGAGGTGGTCCGCGAGATGCGGGACGTGCTGCTGTCCCGCCACTGCAGGGTCACTTACACCGAGTACTCCGGCGGGCACGACTACGTGAACTGGCGGCACAACTTCCCCGAGGCCCTGCTCGCCGTCGCCGAATAGCGGAAATCGGGTGGGCCGGTACGATTCGCGCATGACGTCAATCCTGGCGGCGGCGCTCGACGCGTACGGCCGGCCCTTGCCCCGGTGAGACGCCGGGGTTACGTTCCGGTCCTCGTCGTGGTGGTTGTCGCCGCCGTCGTCGCGGGCGCGGTCGCCTGGGCCGGCGTGCCTCCGA
Organism: Paractinoplanes brasiliensis; assembly: GCF_004362215.1. Classification (NCBI taxonomy): domain Bacteria; kingdom Bacillati; phylum Actinomycetota; class Actinomycetes; order Micromonosporales; family Micromonosporaceae; genus Paractinoplanes; species Paractinoplanes brasiliensis. The sequence continues at coordinate 1,277,059 of NZ_SNWR01000002.1, forward strand.
GGCTGCACCTGCACGGCGGCTTCGTCGACCTGTCGGTCTATCGGTACGGCGGCCGGCTGGTGCTCGACGGCTTGCCGCTCTACGACACCCGCGACCCGGCGACGAATCTGCGCTTCACCTATCCCCCGTTCGCCGCGGTCCTGATGACGCCGCTCGCGCTGCTGCCGTTCTGGCTCGTCACCGCACTGTGGACGGCCGCCTCGACGGCCGCCCTGGCGGGGGTGATCGCGCTGGCCGGCCGTTCGTTGACGGGGTGGCAGGTCGCGCTGCTCACCGCGGGCGCGCTCGCCCTGGAACCGGTGTGGCAGAACCTCACTTTCGGCCAGATCAACCTGTTCCTGATGGCGGCCCTGCTCGTCGACCTGATGCGACCGGAACGGCGCTGGTCGGGCGTGCTCGTCGGGATCGCCGCCGGGGTGAAGCTGACCCCGCTGGTCTTCGTCGTGCTGCTGGTGCTGATCGGTCGCCGGGCCGCGGCGGGGCGAGCTCTGCTGGCCTTCGCCGCCACCGTGGCGGCCGGTTTCGTGTTCGCTCCCGGCTCGGCGCGGGCGTACTGGACGGAGGATCTTTTCACGGCGGGCCGGGTCGGGCCTCCGGAGATGGCGCACAATCAGTCGGTGTTCGGGGCGCTGGCCCGGCTGCTGGACGGCGTGCCCCCGAACCTGATGTGGCTCGCGGTCGCCGGGCCGCTCGCTCTGGCGTTCGTGGTGCTCGGGGCGGTGCGGTGGCGCCGCGGCGACCGGCTGCTCGGGGCCGGGCTGGGCGCGCTGGCCATGCTGCTCGCCTCACCGGTCTCGTGGTCGCATCACTGGGTGTGGGCCGTCCCCGTCGGGCTGGCACTGTGGACGTGCAGCCGGACTGCGAGCGTCCTGTGGTTTGCGGTCTTCGCCTCCCGTCTGTTCGTGTGGCAGCCGTGGGGACAGCGCCGCGAATACGGCTGGGACCCGGTCGAGCACGTTCCCGGCAACGCCTACCTGCTCGCCGCGCTGGCCCTCGGGGTATGGGCGGCGCTGCGACTACGCCGTCACTCGCTCAGCGGGGCAGCAGGCCCGAGCGGTTCCACAACGGTTTCCCGGGCCCGTCGATAAGGTCCAATTCGCCCAGGTACGCCACCACACGCTCGCTGGCCCAGCGGATCGTCTCCTGGAAGTGCGGGTTGGCGCGGGCCGCCCGCCAGCCGTCGGAAGGCCGGACACCGATCGCCTTGTACACGGCGGGATGGATGAGCCGGGTGCCGCACAGGTACGCCGCCCGCCCGATCACCAGCTTGTCGAAGGCCAGCCGCTTACCCGACGCGGCGCGGACCTGCCGGGCCAGTTCCTCGCGGGCATACCGTACGTGCCGGGCCTCCTCGACGACGTGGATGCGCGACACCATCCGTACGAGGGGCTGCACCTGCTCGGATGCCATGGCCTCACGCTGCAGCGTGTCCAGGATCTCCTCGCAGATCAGGATGGCCGCGAACATGCGCGGGCCGGTGGCCGTGGTCGCGATCCACTTGCCGAGGAAGGCGTTGACACCGTCGGGGCGGTAGACCGGCGTCCCCAGCGTCTCGATCATCTTGCCGAACATGACCGAGTGCCGGCACTCGTCGGCCACCTCGGTGAGGCCGTACTGGGCGTGGGCGGTGGTCGGGTCCTGGCCGTAGTACGCCCGGATCAGCAGCTGCATGAGGATCGTCTCGAACCAGATGCCCAGCCCGGCGATGCTGGCCGCCTCGTGCCGGGTCAGCGTGATCCGCTGTTCCTCGGTGAGACCGTCCCAGAGGGACGTGCCGTAGAGCGACGACCGGTGCGGCGGGACGAAATACAAGCCGTCCTCGAAGGGCGCCTCCCAATCGATCTCCACCGAAGGGTCGTACGAGTGGGAAGCGGACGACTGCAGGAGCCGGGTCGCTGTGCGGTCGCGATCGGTCATGATGCCTCCCGGAAGCGCTTGACGTTACCGGCGGTAACAGTTACTTCTAGTACTATGAAGTCGGAACAGAAGCCGGTCAATACCGACGCTCGTCGCGAGCGCTGGGCCGGCCACCGGGAACAGCGCCGGTCCGAGCTGACCGACGCCGCGATCGACGCCATCCGGCAGCACGGCCCCGAGGTCGGCATGGAGGCGATCGCCGCCCACGCCGGCGTCAGCAAACCGGTGCTCTACCGCTACTTCGCCGACAAGTCGGAGCTGTGGCTCGCGGTCGGGCAGCGCTCCGGCGCCCTGGTGCTCGACGCGATCGTCCCGGCCGTGGCCGCCGTACGGGAGGAACGCGCCGCGATCGGGGCCGCCATCGACGCCTATCTGACCCACATCGCGGCCGACACGAACCTCTACCAGTTCGTCGTGCACCAGCCCGACATCGCCCGGCATCGTGACGTGGTGGCCGATGTCGTCGACACGGTGGCCAGCGGGCTCGCGCGCATCTTCGGCGACCGGCTACGAGCCCGGGGACTCGACTCGGGGGCAGCGCTGCCCTGGGCGTACGGGGTGGTGGGTTACGTGCAGGCGGTCGGTGACTGGTGGTTGCGGCAGCAGCAGCCGATCAGCCGGGAAGCGCTGGGCGACTACCTGACGACGTTTCTGTGGGGCGGGGTGGCGGGCATCCAGCACGCGGCCGACGTCCCGGGCGGCCTGGCGGCATTCGGACAGGAGACCACGTGAACGACGAGGAATATCGCGGCCCGGCGGTCCTGAGGATCGGCGACGACCGGCATCCCGTACAGGTGCGGTTGTCGGCCCGGTTCGAGCCGATCGAGGGTCGTTACCGCTGGGCGGGGCGTACGGGTTCCGACGCGCTGCTGACCGAGCGGGTCGGCGCGGGGCTGCGCGAGGCCTCCCTGGCGATCGGCGAGCGGCCCACGACCGTACGGCTGAGCGAGCCGGACCCGTGGGGTGGCGTCCGGCTGTCGGGGACGGGCACACCGCCGTGGTTCGCATGAGCCACCACGACGTCCTGATCATCGGGGCCGGGCTGAGCGGCATCGGCGCGGCGTGGCGCCTGCAGGAGGCGTTCCCGCGCAAGACGTACGCGATCCTGGAGGCGCGCGACGCGATCGGCGGCACCTGGGACCTGTTCCGCTACCCCGGTGTGCGCTCCGACTCCGACATGTTCACGCTGAGCTACCCGTTCCGGCCGTGGACGGACACCCAGTCGCTCGCGTCCGGCGACAAGATCCGGCAGTACATCCAGGACACGGCCGACGAGGGCGGCATCACCGCGCACATCCGGTTCGGCGCGAAGGTCGTCACCGCCGACTGGTCGAGCGATCACTGGACCGTCACCCTGGCCGACGGGCAAACCCTGACCTGCGATTTCCTGTACGCGTGTGCTGGCTACTACTCGTACGACGGCGGCTACCAACCCGAGTTCCCGGGCCTGTCCGACTACACCGGGCGGCTGATCCACCCGCAGGCGTGGCCGTCCGGCCTGTCGTACGCGGGCAAGCGGGTGGTCGTGATCGGCAGCGGCGCAACGGCCGTGACGCTGGTGCCGGCTATGGCCCCGGACGCCGCGCACGTGACCATGCTGCAGCGCTCCCCCAGCTATCTGACGGCGCTGCCCCCGCGCGACGTGGTGGCCGCCGCGCTGGGCCGCACCCTGCCGCCGAGGGCCGCCAGTGCCGTTGCGCGCGCGAAGAACGTGCTGCTCACCCAGGGGTTCTATCAGCTCGCCCGGCGCCGGCCGCAGCGCGTCCGCAAGCTGCTGCGCACGATGGCAGTGCGGGAACTCGGCGACGCGGGTTATGTGGACGAGCACTTCACCCCCGCGTACGACCCGTGGGACCAGCGGCTCTGCGTGATTCCGGACGGTGACCTGTGGGCCGCGATCCGGTCGGGGCGGGCGTCGGTGGTGACCGACCACATCGACACGTTCGTGCCGTCGGGCATCCGCCTGCGGTCGGGCCGGGAGCTCGAGGCCGACATCGTCGTCTCGGCCACCGGGCTGCGACTGCTGCCGATCGGCGGCGTACAGGTGTCCGTCGACGGCGAACCCGTGAAGATCGGCGAGCGGGCGGCCTACCGCGGGCTCATGCTCAGCGGCGTGCCGAACCTGGCCTACTGCATCGGTTACGTGAACGCCTCGTGGACCCTGCGCGCGGACCTTTCGCACCGGTACGTGATGCGCCTGCTGCGGCACATGGACCGTCACGGGCTCGCCGTCGCCACGCCCACCACGCCCGACGGCACCGGCCGGCCGCTGCTCGACCTGTCGTCGGGCTATGTGCAACGCGCGCTCGACCTGTTCCCCCGGCAGGGCGACAAGGCGCCGTGGATCGTGCGGCAGAACTACCTGACCGACGTCATCACCACACCCCGGGCCGACGTCACCCGCGACATGACCTTCAAGGAGAGGACCTCATGACCGATCCCTACCGGTTCGCCGGGCGCACCGCCGTCCTGACCGGCGCGGCCAGCGGCATCGGCGAACAGCTCGCGTACGGGCTCGCCCAGCGCGGCAGCCACCTGGTGCTCGTCGACGTCGACGCGGAACGGCTCGAGCCGGTCGTCGCCCGCATCCGCGCCGCGCACCCGGCTCTCGAGGTGACGCCGCTGATCGCCGACCTGTCCGACCGCGCGCAGGCAACCGGGGTCGCCGAGCGGGTGCTGGCCGCGCACCCCACGATCGGCCTGCTGATCAACAACGCCGGCATCGCCCTGGGCGGACGGTTCGACCAGGTCTCGGTCGAGCAGTTCGAGCAGGTCATGAACGTGAACTTCCGCGCCCCGATGCTGCTGATCCACGCCCTGCTGCCCGCGCTGACGGCCACGCCGGGCAGCCACATCGTCAACATGTCCAGTTTGTTCGGCCTGATTTCCCCGTACGGGCAAAGCGCCTACTCCGCGTCCAAGTTCGCCCTGCGTGGTCTCAGCCAGGTGTTGCGCGCCGAGCTGGCCGAGAACGGCGTGGGTGTCACCACCGTGCACCCCGGCGGCATCCGCACCCGCATCGCCCAGAGCGCCCTGGTCGGCACCGGCGTCCCCGCTGCGGACAGGGAACCCCACCAGCGAATCTTCGACGCGCTGCTGACCTACCCACCCTCGAAGGCCGCCGAGCAGATCCTCAACGCGGTAACCCGGCGCAAGGCCCGCCTGCTGATCGCCTCCAGCGCCAAGCTCCCCGACCTTCTGGCCCGCCTCGCCCCGGTCGGCCACGCCCGCATCATGCAGGCCATCACCAACACCCTGACACACCGCTCCCGCACGCCCTCCCCCGCAGCCGCCGTGCCGCCCTCTCCCTCATCCCCGCCGACAGACACGCGGCCGCCCGCTGCGTCAACGGCTCCGTCTTCCCCGCCTTCAACCACGCCTCCGCCCTCTGCTTCAGCGGCTCCCTCCTCCCTCACCACGACACCCTCTTCATCCGGTTCAACGGACATGCCGGTCGCCCCGGCGGGTGAGCCGTCCGCGGAGGGCGGCCGGTGAGCTGGGTCGAGGCCGGCGGGAGCCGCATCCGCTACGAAGTCAGCGGCCACAAGGACGCGCCCCCGGTCGTGATGCTGCACGGCATCGGCCGCAGCCTGGAGGACTGGGAACCCCAGCGCCCCTTCCTGGAGGCCGACCACCGGGTGATCACGCTCGACATGCCCGGCTTCGGACTCTCCGACCGCCTCCCCGCCCCGACCACGCTCGGCGGCCTGGCCGGCGCCGTCTGGGCAACGCTCGACGCCCTCGACGTAACGGCCCCCGCGCACCTGATGGGCAACTCGCTCGGCGGCGCCGTCAGCATGCAGATGCTCGTCGATGATCCCGCCCGCGTCTCGACGCTGACCCTGGTCAACAGCGCCGGCTTCGGCCGTGAGGTCACGATGGCCCTGCGCATCCTGGCCGTCCCGCTGCTGGGCCGTTCTCTGCTGCGCCGCATCGACCCGCGCGCGGCCCGCCGCATCGAACGCTCGATCTTCTTCGACCGGGCCCACGTCACCGACGAGCGCGTCGACATGGCCGTACGCATCGGCCGCCGGCCCGACTTCGCCGCCGTCTACTTGGAGGTGGCCCGCGCCCTCGGCGGCTTCCGAGGCATAGCCGACGGCTGGCGCAACCAGCTGCTCCCCCGAGTGGCCGCCACCCAGCATCCCACCCTCATAGTCTGGGGCGAACGCGACCTGATCCTCCCCGCAGCCCACCTGGAGGCCGCGCGCGCAGCCCTCCCGTACGCGCAAACCCACATGTTCCCGGACACCGGCCACATGCCCCAGCTGGAACGTCCGGAGGAGTTCGCCGCCGTGGCCCGTCCTCTGCTGACCCAGGTCAACGCCACCTGATCAGTCCGCAACTCCTCCAACGTCGCACCACCAAGAATGCGAATGACAACACCCTCGAAGCCGAGGCCGGCCAAACGCTCGGCAAGCTCCCGCAAGTTGTCGAACTCGCCGTAGGTGCTCTTCGGAACGGCCGGCATCGCAGGAAAGAGACCTTGCTCGACGTTTGGCGGACGATCTCACAGACTGCCTCGGACTGCTTCCGCACGGGTTGCGGCAGTGAACTAAGAACGCAGCTCCGCCAGGGACGCGCCGGCAACGATGCGAGCCATCGTGCCGACCTTGTCACGCCCGGCCAATTTCCGCGCCAGCTCGTCCAAGTCGTCAAACTCGCCGTACTTGGCCCGCAGAAGCGCCCGCATGCTGTCCACACGTTCCTCCTCGCGGTTCTTGCGGGCGATCTCGCGACCTGCCTCGGACTGCTCGAGAACGTTGTTCATGCCTCTCCTCCGCAACGCTTCCAACACCTGGGCCGCCAGCGAACCTGACGCCAGCATACCCAGCTCCACCAGCACCAACTGCTCCTCAACCGCAACCGTCGCCGCGATCCGATCCACCACCCGCTCCACCACGTCCACCGGCGGCTTCTGCGACCACAACGCCAACGGCGCCAACGGACCCGCCAGCAACACCCCGGGCTCCAAGTCATCGGGAACGCTCACCGACCGATAGTCCAGCTGCACCCGATCACGCCGAAAACGCCCCGGATAACCCCCACCCAACGGCCACAACACCACCTGATGAATCCGATGCTCCGCCCGCCGATACCGCAACGCCAACGACGCCCAATAGGAGACCATCCGCTCCTGAAAATCGTCGGTCCGCTTGACCTGCACCTCAACGTGATAGATATCCGCCGGAACACCCCCACCCCGCCGGACCACGAACACCTTGTCCAGCTGAAGACTGCGCTGCCGCGGCTGCTCAGTCGGCCCGTCCACCACCACCGTCCCGCCATCCACCCGAGCACCGCACAACTGCTGCAACGCCTCCCGCGGATGAGCCTCCAGCAACTTCTTGAACAACCCGTCAAAATCCCGGGCCGACGCCACGCTCCGAACCACCCTGATCCTCCCCCGTCCGCCATCGACGCGAGGCAGTCTGCCCCGTCGCACGACCACTAGTCAAGCGACGTGTTGGCGAACGCCTAGATGACGGACGACGGCAGGGTGATGGTGAACATGGCGCCACCCTCCGGGGCGTGCCCGGCCTCGATGGTCCCGTTCAGCCGGGTGACCAGACGCGCGGCCAAGGCGAGCCCGAGACCGCTGCCGGTCTTGCGCTCGTGCCGGTATCGGTGGTGCAACGCGCCGCGCTCGAAAGCGACGGCCAGGTCGTCGTCGGTGAAGCCGGGACCGCCGTCGCGGACCTGCACCGTGCCGCCGCGGTCGGTGACGTGGACGGCCAGCACCAGCGGCGCGCCGGGTGGGATCACGCGGACCGCGTTCTCGCAGAGCCCGTCGATCACCTGCCGTACCCGGCCCGGATCGGTCGTCACCGTCACCGGGGCGTCGGGCAGTTCTACGGTCAGGCGAGGGCCGTCCGGCCCGCACCGCGTCCGCCACGCCCGCCCGGCCGCGTCGACGAGCTCGGTCAGGTCGACCTCCGCGAGGTGAACCGGCAGGTCGGCTGCCTCCAGCCGGGACAGGACGAGCAGGTCGCTGATGAGCCGGTCGAGCCGGTCGGCCTCCTGACGCATGGTCTCCCCGGCCCGCACTGCCTCGTCGCCGGTCACGACGCGGTCGGACAGGGCCTCGGCGTAGCCGCGGATGGTGGCCAGCGGCGTACGCAGTTCGTGGGAGACCGACAGCAGGAACTCACGCTCGCGGCCCTCGCTGGTCTGCAGCGCCGCGCCGAGCTGGTTGAGCGCGGTGGCCAGCTCGGCCACCTCGGCCGGTGGGCGCACGGCCAGGCGCACCGAACGGTCCCCGGAGGTCAGGCGTTTCGCGGCCAGCGCCGCCCGGCGCAACGGCCGGGCGGTGAAGTAGGCCAGCAACGCCCCGGCGCCGACGCCACCGGCCAGCCCCGCGAGCAGGGCCGCCCACACCCCGCCGAGGACCTGACCGGCCGTCACCGAGCTGGCCGGGCGGGTCAGGACCACGCCGCTGTCGATGCCGCGCAGCGGACGCCCGGCGACAAGGACGTCCTCGCCGGAGACGACACCGTGCGCGTCGACCACCGATCCGTCCGCGATCTGCCGGATCACGGTTTCGGGCAGGCCCGGCCGGTCGGACCGGCCCCGCCGGATCAGGTAGACGGCGATGCCGTCGTCGCGCAGCCGGGCGACGATGCGTTCCCGCACCACCGGACGCTCGGCGGCCAGCAACTCGACGGCGAGCGCGGCCTTGTCGGCCAGGTCGGCGCGGGCCGCGTTGTCGGCCGACCGGGCGGCCAGCGGCAGCGCGACCAACGCGGTGATGATGACGGCGACGACCGCGGTGGCCGCCGTGACCAGGACCGTACGGCCGGCGAGGGTGTTAGGCATCGGCGGTGTAGCCGACGCCGCGGACCGTCCGGATGACCTCGGTGGCGCCGAGCTTCGCCCGGAGCTGGGCGATGTGCACGTCGACCGTGCGGGTGCCACCGTGTGCCGGGTATCCCCACACCTGCGCCAGCAGTTCCTCGCGGGTGAACACGCGGCCGGGGCGGCGCAGCAGGTGGCCCAGCAGGTCGAACTCGGTCGGGGTCAGCGTGACCGGGCGCCCGGCGACGGTGACCGTACGCCGGGCCGGGTCGAGCGACACAGCCCCGGCCGTGCGCACCCGTTCGCCGTCGCCCGGCCCGGCCGCGCGGCGCAGCAGCGCACGGACCCGGGCCACCAGCTCCCGTGGGCTGAACGGCTTGGTGAGGTAGTCGTCGCCGCCGAGTTCGAGCCCGAGGATCCGGTCGACCTCGTCGTCGCGGGCGGTCAGGAAGACGATCGGCGTCCAGTCGTCGTCGGCCCGCAACTGGCGGCAGATCTCGGTGCCCTCCAGGCCGGGCAGGGCGATGTCGAGCACGCACGCCACCGGCCGCATCGTCCGGGCGGCGGCCAGCCCCGCCACCCCGTCGTGTTCGACGTGCACTCCGTAGCCGTCGCGGGTCAGGTAGAGCCGCACGAGGTCGGCGATCGGCCGCTCGTCCTCCACGACGAGGACCAGGCCCTTGTCCATCACCGGCCCATTGTGCCCAGCACCCCGTCGAGGTGTCCCGTCCAGCCGCCGAGAATCCGGTCCGGATCGGCGCCGAGCACGCCGGTCAGCAGCGACGCGTAGATGTCCCGGAAGTCGACGGTGTGCTTGAGGTCGCCGTCGTCGAGGTCGGTGAGGCTGGGAGGTTCGCCGTGCAGGCCACCGCGAACGCCGTCGCCGAGCAGGAAGACGTCCGAGGCGGTGCCGTGGTCGGTGCCGTCGGAGGCGTTGGCCCGTACGCGGCGGCCGAACTCGGAGTAGACAGCGACGACGACACCCCGGCCGGACATCCGATCGGCGAACGCGGTCAACGGTCCGTCCAGCCGGGCGAGCTGCGCCTGCTGGACGTCCCGGCCGCCGGCGTGCAGGTCGAAGCCGCCGAGGGAGACCGAGTAGACGCGTGTTGCGGCGCCGGCCTCGATGCACCGGGTGACCAGCGCGAGCTGCCTGTCCAGGGGCGCCGCGGCGCCACCGGTGGCGGTCGCGGGCTGGTCGCTGTCGTCGTCGGCCGGTGTCTCGCCGCCGACCTGCGCCATCAGGTCCCGCACCCGCACGAGGTCGGCGAAGCAGGCCGCGGCGCGGGCCTGGGACGGGGACTCGCCGGGCGCCGGTGTGCCGAGCGCTTTCAGCACGGCGGGGCCGGCCGACTTGGGCAGCGCGAGGGTGCCGCCGGGAACGGTTGCCCCGGCACTGGTCGCCCCGGCCAGCAGGGGCGGCAGGACCGGCTCGAACGAGACGGCCAGGCGTGGGTCGCCGCCCGCCGAGTCGAGCCAGCGGCCGAGCCAGCCGGTGGTGCCGGGCCGGTCGGGCTGGGCGGTCTGCCAGATGTCCATCGACTGGAAGTGGCTGCGGTTCGGCCTCGGGTAGCCGACCCCGCGGATCACGGCGAGCCGGTTCTCGCCGAACAGCCGGTGCAGGCCGGGCAGGCCGGGGTTGAGCGCGACGCCGTCGCCGAGACCGAGCAGGGCCTCCGGCTCGTACGTCATCCCGGCCCGCGCGGCCGCGTACGCCGGATCTTCGTACGGGACCACGGTGTTGAGCCCGTCGTTGCCGCCGTACAGGGTGACCATGACGAGGGTCTTCGCGGCCGGGTCCCGGTCGCCGGCGGTGCGCAGGATGTCGCCCAGGCCGAGCGTGGTCGCGCCCGCGGCCAGGGCCGCGCCGCCGGTGATGCCGCCGGCGATCAGGAAACGGCGCCGGGTGAGGGTGTCCATGCTCTCGCGTTCCTCTCAGTGGACGGCGTATTCGGGGCTGGCCAGGCCGAGGGCCAGTAGCCGGCGAGGGTCGCGGACGTCGCCCAGCGCGGCACGGGTGCGATCGGTCCAGCTGTCGACGGCGAGCATCGCGGCGAGCGCGTCGAGCCGGTCGCGGCCCGTCAGTCGGTCGGTTGCGGCGGGTGCGAGCTCCGCGAGGCGCTGCCCGGCGCGCAGCCGGGTGAGTGTGGACGAGGTGGTCAGCCAGGCCGGGCCGGCCGGCCAGCCACCGACCGACGGCGGCGCGAAGGGCACCTGCCCGAGCTCGCGCAGCACCGCAGGCATCAGCTTCTGCCCGGCGGCGGCCGGGACGGCCAATTGGCGGGCCGCGCCCACCAGCCATTCGACCGGCTGCTTGACCAGGGTCCCAGCCGTCGCCGCGAACTCGGGTGTCCGGCACATCGCGGAGATCAGCGCGGTGGTGTTACGGCCCGCCGGAAGAATCGTCGCCGGCAGCGGGGTTGCCCCGGCGTATCGCGCCCACAGACGTCCGGCGAGGAACGGCACATGCGCCTCGTGCTGTACCAGGATGTCCGCGAAGGAGTCGACGTCGAGGGTGGCCGTCCGGCCGAACAGGGTCACCGGGCGGTTGTCGTGACGCTGCGGGACCAGCCGCGCCTGTCCGGCGGCCCGGTCCACCCGCCACCCGGTCAGCACCCGGGCCGCGGCCTTGACGTCGGCTTCCCCGTACGCCCCGGCGCCCAGGGTGAACAGCTCCATCACCTCCCGGGCGAGGTTCTCGTTCGGCGCGGCCCGGGTGTTCCGCTGCCCGTCCAGCCAGAGGATCAGTGCCGGGTCGCGCAGCATCGCCCGTACCAGCGGGCCGGTGTCGCCCGTCCCGTACCGCCGGAAAGTCGCCTGCTGGGCCAGCATCAGGTGGGCCGAGCGCACCTTCCGCACGCTGGTCGCCCAGTGCCCGTGCCAGAAGAACGCCAGCTTCTCGGCCGCGCCGCCGCCGGCCATGCGCGTCAGCCACCAGCGCGTGGCCACGACGACCTGCTCGCGCTGCTCCTTGCGGGCCTGCTGCCGCTGCTCCCGGGTGGCGTCCGGGCCGAGCCGGGCCGTGGGGTCGGGAGGCAGGCCGGGGCCGGGCGGCGCCGCGGCCGGGCGGAGCAGTGCGGCGAGGGTGGCGTCGAAGCCCACCCGGGCGGCCTCGTCGACCTCGGCGGCCGTCGGCCCGAAGGTGAGCCGGCGCAGCAGGTGGGCCACCCGTTGGCGTTCGGTCATGCCCGGGGACGGTAGGTGGTGTTTGTCAAGGTTCTGTAAGGGCCGTGTACGCCCGCGGTCTGGCTCAGACGGCGCGGACCACTGCCTCGTCGAAGAGCATGGTCACGTGGTTGGCCGGGATGCGTTCGGCGGTCAGGCGGGGCAGCTGGGCGCGGCCGAGCGCCAGTGCGCGGTCGCTGATGAAGGGGCGGGCCGAGTCGTCGCCGTCATGCTCGGCCAGGATCACGTGTACGGGGATGTCGAGCGAGGCGAGCCGCGGCAACGTCGGGCGGCCGGCCAGGGTGTCCACGGCGTCGTCGACGAGGCGGGGCAGGTCGACGCGGGGGTGGCCGGCGTCGTCGAGCAGGTGGGCCGCCCACTGTTCGAGGCGGGGGCGCAGGTCGGGGCGCCGGGCGATCGGGCGGCCCTCGACCTGGTCGACGAAGGTGGCGGCGTCGGGGAAGGTGCGGCCCAGCGGGCGTGTCCACAGGGTCCACAGAGCACGGACGGCCAGGCGGCGGCTGCGCCACGAGGGCTCGGGCAGCACGCCGCCGTCGAGCAGCACCAGACGGCGTACGCGGTCGGCGAGTTTTGCCGCGACCAGGGGCGCGAGGTAGCCGCCCATCGAGTGGCCGAGCAGGACGACGTCGTCGAGGCCGCACTCGTCGGCGACGCGGACGACCTCGGCGGCGTGACCGGCCAGGCCGGGGGCGGCCTTCGTGGTGAGCGAGCCGCCGCGGCCGGGCAGGTCGGGCGCGATCACGCGGGTGCCCGGCGACGCCTCGGCGAAGGCCCGCCAGACCTCGGAGCTGTTGGTCAGCCCGTGCAGGGCGAGCACCACGGGCCCGGTCGCTTCCGGGTTCCACTCGGCGCAAGTCAGCCCGGCGATGTCACGGCGTTCAGGCGGGGTCACGCGGCGACACTACTGCGCGCCCGCACGTCCGGAACTCCGGGAGCCGTCTTTCCGGACGCCGACCGTCCGGATCAGGCCCTATGGTCGGGCCATGACCGACATTCCCTGGGAACCGCCCATCGCCGGCACCGAGCGTGAGCACCTGCTGGGCGCGCTGGACAGGCTACGCACGACGTTTCGGTACAAGGCCGACGGCCTCGACGCGTACGGGCTGAACGCGCGTCTCGGCGTCTCCAAGCTGACCCTCGGTGGCCTGCTGAAACACCTGGCCCTGGCCGAGGACTACACGTTCGGCGTGAAGTTCGCGGGTGAGCAGGTGGCGTCGTTCACCGTCGAGCCCTGGCTGTCGCGGCCCGCCGGCGCGGAAGACGACTGGGAGTTCGACAGCGCCGCCCACGACAAACCGTCCGACCTGTACGAGTGGTACGACGACGCCGTGGTGCGGGCACGGGCTCGTCTCGACGCGGCGGGCAGCCTCGACCAGGTGTCGGCCACGGCCTGGCCCGACGGCGGCCGTCCCACGCTGCGCCGGTTCGTCTGCGACATGCTCGAGGAGTACGGCCGCCACACCGGGCACGCCGACCTGCTCCGCGAGGCGGTCGACGGGCGGGTCGGCGAGGACCCGCCCGCGGACTGGCGGCCCGTTTCGGGGCGTTTCGTCCTGCCACCCACCCGCCGCCGGTGAGCCGGACAGTGACCGCCCCGCCGTCTATTCACCCACGGTGAGCCGGACGGTGACGGTGTCACCGACGTCGAGGTCCTCCCCGCGGCGTACGGCCGTCTTGATCGGCACGATGTAGCGCCCGTCCTTGGGCCAGAGCGAGGTGGCCCAGGCCGTCCGCCCGATCCGCGCACCGACCGGGATCATCCCCCACCCGTAGCTGACCAGCGACGACGCGGCCTCGAGCTCCTCGCACTGCGCCTCCGGCACGGTCACGAAGTGCCAGGGCGCGGGGCCGCGCCAGAACCAGATCTCCCCCGAGAACTCCAACTCCATGGGCCACACCCTAGAACCTGCCCGAAAGGGCACAGAACATTGACTGCAGTGAATGGAGCGGGTTTGTTGACAATATGACGCAGCGGCCGGCAGCCCCGATGCCCGTGACGGTTCGACGGCTCGCGATGGTGGTGGTTCTGGCCTCGGCGGCACTGCTGCAGACGCCGGCCGCCGCCCAGGCCGCCACGATCTGCAATCGCCACTGCGACGGCCGGGACGCCGCGCTGGCCCCCGCCGACCGGGTCCCGGTCACCGTCACCCTCTACGGGCGGAGCTTCAAGCTGCACGTCAACGACACCGACGCCATGGCCTGGGGCTCGGTCGAGAACGGGCAGCCGGGCGACGAGGTGTGGCTGGACCGCTCGTTCGACGGCGGGCAAAGCTGGGCCGACAGCCGGATCGGCGGAACCACCGTTCCCGGCGGGGCGAACGGATGGCGTACCGGGCAGTTCAACGTGGACGACTGGGGCTCGAACGGCGTCGGGGTGCTGCGGGCCTGCGGCAAGGCCGGCGACCGGCCCGAGATCGTGTGCACGGCGTGGGCACGCAGCAATTGGAACGCCTGGGACCGGCGTACGGCGGCCGCCACCGCCCTGATGATGCGGTTCGACCGCGGAACCGGGCTCTTCGACACCAACGGCTGGTGGACCGGCGCGAACGCGCTCACCGCGATCATCGACAACGTCCGGCGCAGCGGCATGCGCAGCTATCAGTACGCGATCGCGGCCACGTACGACAAGAATGTGAACTCGCGGCTGGGCCAGTTCCGCAACGAGTTCCTCGACGACACCGGCTGGTGGGGTCTGGCCTGGGTTTCCGCGTACGACGTGACGGGCGACAGCCGTTACCTGAACACCGCCCGCGCCGACGCCGACTGGATGTTCAGCCACTGGGACACACGCTGCGGCGGCGGGGTCTACTGGAAGACCGATCGCGCCACCAAGAACGCCATCCCGAACAGCCTCTACATCCAGCTCAACGCCGCCCTGAGCCTGCGCGTCCCGGGCGACACCGTGTACCGGCAGCGCGCGCAGGCCGGCTGGAACTGGTTCAGGTCGACCGGCATGCTCAACGGTGAGGACCTGGTCAACGACGGCCTGAACATGTCGACCTGCCGCAACAACGGCGACGTCACCTGGACGTACAACCAGGGGGTTCTCATCAATGCCCTGGTGCAGCTGAACCGGCTGACCGGGGACGCGGACGCGCTGGCCACCGCGCGGCGGATCGGCAACGCGCTCACGACCAGCGGTTATCTGTCGCCGGGCGGAATCATGCGCGAACCCAACGAACCCGACCAGTGCTCCGGCGACGGGGTTTCGTTCAAGGGCGCCGCCGTACGGGGTCTCGGTGTGCTCAACGCCGCGACGGGCGGCGCGTACGACTCCTACCTGCGCCGCAACGCCGACACCGCCTACGCCGCCGGCCGCAACAGCTTCGACGCGTACGGGTCGCACTGGGCCGGCCCGTGGCGCAGCACCAACCACAGCTGCCAGCACAGCGCCCTGGACCTGCTCAACGCCGCGCCGTGAGCCCGTACGGCGTATGACACTTCCGATATGCCCGCCGGACACCCGCCCGCCCATAGACTCGCTGCTATGTCGTGGCATCGGCGCATCGCCCTCTTCGCAGCGCCGCTCGTCGCGCTCGCCGTCCTCACCGTGCCCGCCGGAGCAGCCGCCACGCTGACGGTCGCGCAGGCGATCAGCAGCCAGAGCGGCGCCGGAACGGTGACCGGATACGTCGTCGGGGAGCCGACCGCGACCACCACCGTACGGACCAGCGGCTTCACCGGCGACACGGCGCTGGCCCTGGCCGACAGCCGGGGCGAGACCTCGACCGCGCGGATGCTCTACGTCCAGATCACCAGCGCCTACCGGTCGTCGTTCGGCCTGCTCAGCAACCCCGGACGGCTCGGCGCCACGATCACGGTGACCGGCACGCTGACCGCGTACTTCTCGCACCCCGGCCTGAAGTCGCCGACGGCCATGACGGGGGCCGCGACCACCACGCCGACGCCGGATTCGTACTACGCGGCCGCGGCCGGCAAGACCGGCGAGAACCTGAAGACCGCGCTGCACGGGATCATCTCGAGCGGCGTGACCAAACTGTCGTACGACGGGGTCTGGAACGCCCTGAAGGTCACCGACCAGGACCCGGCCAACTCGGCCAACGTCAAGCTGTTCTACTCCGGGCTGAGCCGGTCGAAGTCGCTCAACGGCGGCGACTCGGGCGACTGGAACCGCGAGCACGTCTGGGCGCAGTCCCACGGCGACTTCGGCACCTCCGCCGGGCCGGGCACCGACCTGCATCACCTGCGACCCGAGGACGTGGGGGTCAACAGCGCCCGCGGCAACAAGGACTTCGACAACGGCGGCACGGCGGTCTCCGGCGCCCCCGGCAACTACAGCGACAGCAACTCGTGGGAGCCCCGGGCCGCCGTCAAGGGCGACGTGGCCCGCATGATCTTCTACATGGCGGTGCGGTACGAGGGCGGCGACTCCTACCCCGACCTCGAGGTCGACGACGCCACCAGCAGCGGCACGGCCCCGCGCATGGGCCGCGTCTCGGCGCTGCTGGCCTGGCACGCCGCCGACCCGCCGGACGCCGCCGAGCGCGCCCGCAACCAGACCATTTACGCCACCTACCAGCACAACCGCAACCCGTTCATCGACCACCCGGAGTGGGCCGCGTCGATCTTCGACTAGACCCGGAAGCGGCCGGCCGCCGCGCGGGCGTCCGGCCGCCGCGACGCCGGAGGACGCCAGGAGTGGTTGTCTCCGCGTCTCCGGACACCGTTCGAACGTCGCTGTGGACACCGCTTGATCGTCGGCGGATTTCGTGTCGCGAGTTCGGCACCACGGTGCCGCGAGGTTGTCGGAACTTACGGTTACCCGAGGCGCCTCAGCGCTCGTTCGACAGCGACCTCGACTCGGGAAGTCATGCCGGGCACATCAACGGGACGGCGCCCTGCGACCTGACCACGGATCCACTTCGGCTGGCTGTCGTCATGGTGCAGGAGGGCGTACAGGTCCCACCACGGATCGAGAGTCGCTCCGGCGATCGACTCGTAGAACGACCGGAGCTGCTCAGCCCACCCGGGTGAGCAGAGCGCCGCCAGGTATCGCCGGCAGTGCCCGACGTCGATCGCACGCGACCCTCGATGGACGGAGTTCCAGTCGGTCGGCCCGGTAATCCTTCCGCGCGACCAGAGTTCGCGTTCCACGTCGTTCGATCGTCAGCCGATTCACGGCGGAGCAGACGCCAGCGGTCAACCGGCGATAGCCGGCGATGCGGCTACCTCGGCCCATCGACGCCGCAACCCAGGCGAGAGTTTCCGCGGAGGGCCGACGCTGCCGGAACCCGCTGTCTCTCCAGTCGCCGTCGGTCATGAGCGCGAGCCTATGTGTCAGGAGCCCGCAGCCGGACAGTTGTCATTTCCGTCGCTGTTCGTGCCGATTCGTCGTCATCATCCGCATCGGCCGCCCGGCGCCGCTTCTGAGCGGGTCAGGTATCGGACCGGGCTGCCGATCAGGGGAGGCAGAAGGCGAGAGCGCGGAGTGAGCTTGTGACGAGGACGGCCGGGGGCCGGGCAGCGGAGCTGTCCGGGTTCGAGGTGCAGGCCGAGCTGGGGCGCGGCGCCTTCACGACGGTGCACCGGGTGCGGCGTGACGGCCACCTGTACGCCCTCAAGCGCCACGCCTCCAGCCGGGACGGCGACACCGAATTGCTCGCGGCGTTCCAGCGGGAGGCCGCCCTGCTCGCCTGTGTCGACAATCCCGGTGTGGCCCGCATCTTCGCCGCCGGACGGTTCGAGGGCAATCCCGCGCTGGTCCTGGAGCATCTGCCCGGCGGCTCCCTGGCCGACCTGCTCGGCGCCGGCCCGCTCGAGCCGGTGCGGGTCGTCGAGCTGGCCGCTCAGCTGGCCCGGGGACTGGCCGCCGCGCACCGGGTGGGGCTGGTGCACCGCGACGTGAAACCGGGCAACATCATGGTCTCGCCGGGCCACCCGGCCAAACTGATCGACTTCGGCCTGGCCCAGCTCGGCCAGGGCGACGGGACCGCCGAGGACCACGCCGTCGGCACGTTCCTGTACACCTCGCCCGAGCAGTCGGGCATGCTCAAGCGGCCGGTGGACGGGCGTTCCGACCTGTACTCGCTGGGCGTGGTGCTGTTCGAGTGCCTGACCGGGCGGCTGCCGTTCGAGTCCTCCGACGTCGGCGAGCTGCTGCGCCGGCACGCTGTGGCGCCCGTTCCCGACCTGAACGAGCTGTGCCCGGGGGTGCACCCGGCCCTGGTGGCGGTGGTCGAACGGCTGCTGGCCAAGGACCCCGACGACCGCTACCCCGACCCGGCGGCGCTGCTGTCCGACCTGCGCGCCTGCCCCGGTGGCGAGGCGGCCGAGGAGCCCGCGGCCGTACGGTGGCCCCTGGCCGGACGCGACGCCGAGCGGGAGCAATTGGTCCGGCGCCGGCGGCAGGCCCTTGAGGGGCACGGCGGTGTCGTGCGGATCCGCGGCGCGGCCGGTTCGGGTCGCACCCGCCTGGCCGAGGAGGCTGTGGAACCGGCGGCCGGGTACCCGGTGCTGACCACCACGGTCGAACTGGACACCCCGCTGCCGCTGGCCGCCCTCCGCGCCGCGATCGACGGCTACCTGCAGACCCTGCGGTGGCGGCCCGAGCCGCAACGCGAGGCCGCCGAGCAGCACCTGCGAGAGGCCGCCACGGCCGCCGGCCCCGCCCTGGTGGCCCGCCTCTCCCCCCGCCTTGCCGAGATCATCGGCGCCACCCCCGACGAGGGCCGCGACGAGCTCGTGCTGCCCGCCGCTGCCGCCTTCCTGGGCGACCTGGCCCGGCGCTCGGGCGGGCTGCTGCTGGTGATCGACGACGCGCACCGGCTCGGCCCGGCCACCCGCGAGGTGCTGACCCGGCTGGCCCCCGACCTGCCCGATCTGCCGCTGCTGGTGGTGCTGACCGAGCTGACCGGCGAGGCGGGCCCGGACCTGCCCGCCGACACCGTGCTGGAGTGCGAGCCGCTCGTCCCGGCCGCGGTCGAGGAGCTGATCGCGACCCGGTTGCCCGGCGCGCGGGTGACCGCCGAGCTGGCCCGGCACGTCGCCGACCGCACCGGCGGTAACCCGCTCGCCGTGGTGGCGTACCTGTGGCGGCTCATCGACTCGGGTTTGCTCAGCCCGCTCTGGGGCGAGTGGTGGTTCGACGGGGCAGGCGCCCACGCGCTGCCCGCCGCCGAGGACGTACGCGCCCTACTTGCTGCCCGCCTCGAGGACCTGCCCGCTGCGGTGCACGAGGTGCTGACGACGGCCGCGGTGGCCGGCGCCCGGTTCCGCAACGAGACGCTGGTCGCGGCCGGCCTCCCGGAGGACCAGGTGGTGGCCGCGGTGGCGGTGGCGCTGGACCGGCGGGTGCTGGAGAACCGCGCCGACGGCTCGTACGGGTTCATCCACCACCTGCTGCGCGTCGAGTTGATGGCCGGCGTCTCCGAGGAGCGGCGCCGCCGCCTGCACGCCATCGTCGCCGACGCGCTGGAGAGAAGCCCCGGGGCGCTGCGCGACGCCGAGCGCGTGTACGAGATCGCCCGCCACCACCAGAGGGCCGGGGACGCGGTGCCGGCCGGCAAGCGCCGCCGCAGCGCGTTCGCCGCCGGGCTCGCCGCCCTCGACGACCAGGCCCCGCACGAGGCCCTCGACTACCTGCGTGACGCCGTCGACGGGGACCCCGCGCCGCCCACCGCGGTGCTGCACCCGCTGGCGGTCGCCTACCTGCGGGCGGGGCGCATCGACGAGGCCCTGGCGACCATCCGGCGCGCGCTCGCCGGCGAGCCGGACCGCCGCACCCGCGCACGGCTGCTGACGACCGAGATCGAGGCGCACCACACCGTCTGGCAGGACCAGTACGCCCTGGACGCCGCCTCGCGCGCGCTCGGCGAGCTGGGCCGGCCCCTGCCCGCCCGGGGACTGCCCCTCATCCTGTCGACCATCGGCATCGCCCTGGCCGGGGCGGCGGTGCGGCGTACGGGCAAAGGGTCGGGAACCGTGAGCGGAAAACGCCGCGAGGATCTCGCCGCCCTCGCCGCCGCCCTGGACGCCGGGGGTTACGCCGCCGCGATCGGTCTGCGGCTGCGGGAGGCGCTCCTGCTGGCCATGCGCGCGATGTACGCGGTGAACCGGCTCGGCCCGTGCCCCGAGTACGTGCGGGTCTACGCGCTGGCGGGCTACGTGACCACTGTCGTCAGACTGCGGGGCATCGGCGCCCGTTGCCTGGACCGGGCGGCCCGGGTCGCCGCCGGGCTGGGCGATCCGGGGCTCGGCGCGTACGTGGAATGGCTGCGCGGCTGCGCGATGCTGTTCAGCGGGCAGGACGACGGCACCGCCTGGGTCGAGACGATGAGCCGCAACCTGCGCTGGTACCGCCCTGCCCAGCTGCTCGTCGGCCACTCCACCATCGGGCTGCGCCGGGTGCTGCGCGGATACGTCCAGGACGCGCGGGCCGAGTACGAGCGCGGGCTGTCCGTGCTGGCCAACCCGGCCGACGCGCTGGGAAGCTCGTTCAGCATGCTCGGCGTCATGGTGCCGGCGATCCAGGGCCGGCCCGGCGAGGCGGCCAAGGTGCTGGCCGACGCGCGCGCGGCCTACCCGGCCGGGACCGCCACGGTGGCCCAGCGGATCAACATCGTGGTGTCGGCGGCCTGCGCGGCGGTCGAGGAGGGCGAGTTCGGCGAGCGGTTCGACGCGATCGTCGAGGAGTTCCGCTCGCTGGGGCTGCGCACCCGCGACCTGATGCAGCAGCACAAGTGGTTCTACGCGTTCCAGTCGCACGGCCGGATGGCCCAGTTGCGCCTGGCCTCCGACGAGCAGCGGCCGGCCGCGCTGGCCCGGGCCAAGGCGGCCGTGGCCGACCTGCGCAAGGTGCGCCGCAGCTCCCCGCTGATCGACTGCGCGTATCTGATCGGCGAGGCCGCCCTCGCGCAGCTGCAGGGCGACGCGGGCAAGGCGATCGAGTGGACCGACAAGGCGGAGAAGGTCGCCCGCCGGTTCGACGCGCCGATCGTGCAGTTCGAGGTGGCGCGGTTCCGTGCCCGCGCGTTCCGGCAGCTCGGGCTGGGCGCCGAGGCCGACCGCAACGCCCGGTGGGCGCTGTTGCTGGCCACCGAGTACGGCTGGGAGCTGCGCCGGCGGCAGGTGCGGGCCGAGTTCGGCGCCGACGACGGCGGTGCGACCGGGCGGCGTACGGTGGCGGGCCGGCGTCCCGAGGCCGGCCGGAACCGGCGGCTGGAGGCGTTGCAGGAGGTCGGCGCGGCCGCGGCCACCGTGCTCGACCCGCGGCAGATGGCCCGGGTGACGCTGGACGAGATTTTGCGGATCCTCGGCGCCGAGCGGGCCCTGTTCTTCCTGCTCGACGACGCGGGCGAACCGGTGCGTTACGCCGGGAGGGGCGCCGACGGCGCCGACCTCACCGAGACCACCGCGTACGGGACCACGCTGGTGCGCCGGGTCGCCGACGAGGGCGAGGCGCTGGTGCTGACCGGCACCGAGCAGGGCGCGGCGCTCGGCTCGCAGAGCGCGGTGGTGCACGGGCTGCGCAGCATCCTGGTCGCGCCGGTGCGGTTCAAGGGCACCACGCTGGGGGTGCTCTACCTGGACAGCCGGATGGCCCGGGGCATCTTCACCGAGGACGACATCGAGGTGCTGACCGCGATGAGCAGCCACCTCGCCACCTCGCTGGAGACCGCCCGCGCGGCCCAGCTCGAGCTGGCCGTGCAGACCGCCCGGCAGCAGCAGGCGTTCGCCGAGGTGCTGCGGGCCAGCCTGGCCGAGCTGAGCGGCATCCACGACCCGGCCCAGCTGCTGCGGCAGCTCTTCGCCACGCTCAGCCTGCAGCTCGGCGCCACGGCCGGCTGCCTGCTGGGCGCGGGCGACGCCGGGATCGTCGACGTGTCCGGCGACGCGCCCGCCGACCTGATCGGCACGCGTCCCGAGGTGACGGCGCCGGGGTCGGCCCCGGTGCTGGTCGACGACCCGGGCCTGCTCGGCACGGCCGTCGTGCTGGCCGTCCCGCTGCAGCACCGCGACGGCCGGGCCGGGGTGGCGCTGCTGGGCGGCGAAGCCTTCGACGACACCGCTCGCAAGGTGGCGGCGGCGCTGGCGTTCCAGGGCATGGCCGCCTACGACAACGCGCGCCTGTTCAGCCGGGTCCAGGAGCTCGCCACCACCGACGAGCTGACCGGCCAGCACAACCGGCGCCACTTCTACGCCATCGCGGGAGCGCTGGTCGAGGCGGCTTCACGCGGCGGGCGGTCACTGGCGGCGGTCATGCTCGACATCGACAAGTTCAAGAGCATCAACGACACGTACGGGCATGGGGTGGGCGACGAGGTGATCCGCGAGGTCGCCGCGCGGGTGAGGGCGAGCATCCGGCAGTCCGACGTGCTCGGCCGGTACGGCGGCGAGGAGTTCGCGGTGGTGCTGCCCGACCACGCTACCGACGACGTGTCGCCACTCGATCTGGCCGAGCGCATGCGGGCCGCGGTCGCCGGCACCCCGGTGCCGACCAGGGCCGGGCCTGTCCCGGTGACCATCAGCGTCGGCGTGGCGCCGCTGGCCGACGGTGACGGGCTCGACCAGGTGCTGGCCCACGCCGACCATGCCCTCTATCGGGCCAAGCAGTCCGGCCGCAACCGCGTTGTGCTCGGCGCCGGCGGCTGACAGCCTGGTCGCCATGACCAGCTACCCGGCAATCCTGCAGCCCGTGCTCGACACCGTCGACGTCCGCGGCCTGGCCGAGTTCTACCGTGAGCTGTTCGGCCTGACCTACCGTCCCGGCGACGAACTGGACAAGGCCCAGGGCTGGCTCGTGCTGCTGCGCCCCGACGGCAGCCGGGCGCTGGCCTTCCAGCAGGTGCCGTCGTTGCCCGAGGTCACCTGGCCCGAGGGCCCTGTCCCCCAGCAGATCCACCTGGACAGCACCGTGCCGTCGGTCGCGGAGCTCGACGTCCAGCACGACCGGGCGCTCGCGCTGGGCGCCGAACTGCTGCACGACCGCAGCGACGACCCGGAGGAGCCGTTGCGCGTCTACGCCGACCCGGCCGGCCATCCGTTCTGCATCTTCGTGGCCTGAGCCGGACGCCACGGGGCCAGACAGTGCTCGATGATGGCCAGCGGGCAGCTGCCGGCATCCGTCCCGGTCCCGAGCACGACATGCACCTGCTGACCGACGGCCACCGAGAGCAGCACGTCGGCCAGCTCGGCCACCGGCGCCTCGGGGCAGAGCTCACCGTCCTCGACGGCCTCGCCGAGGCGGCGGCGCATCGGATCACCCCAGCGGGTGATCGCGTCGGCGGCCACCGACCGGGGGCGGCGGCTGACCGCCAACCGGCCCCAGAAGCCGACCATCACCTGCGCCTCGTCGCGGGTCTCGGCGCTGACCGGCAGGATCTCGCGCAGCGTCACGTCGACGGCGGCCAGGCCGCGCCGGCCGCCGGCCGCGCCCTCGATGCGCGCGTCGACCTGCTCCAGGATGCGCTGATAGGCGGCCGAGACCACCGAGTCCAGACTGTCGAAGTAGTGCCAGAGAGCCCCGGCGCCCACCCCGAGCTCGGCAGCGATGGCCCGGCTGCCGGCACCCGCGAGCCCCTCACGGGCCACGACGGTCAGGAACGCGCCGACGATCTCGGCCCGCCGCCGCTCGTGGTCAACAATCTTCGGCAACCGTTCCCTCGTCTCTTCCGGTGCAGGTGGCGGTCGCATACCCCGACCCCTGTCCGTTACACCTCGGTAACCGAACTCGGCCGAACGGGCGATGCCTACTGACCGGATAGGAGCACTTCGTCGAGGCGTACGGGACCTCGGCCCGGCACGGCGTGGCCCGCGACCTGCGTGACCAGGTCGCGGAGTTCACCGAACGCTACGTCATGCGCGGCCGCTGCCCCGCCGACGACCAGCTGGACGCACGCGTCAGGCCCGTTCCCCGGTGATGTACTCGGCGAGGCTCGTGCGTTCGTGCTCGAGCTCGTCGATGCGGAACTTCACCACGTCACCGATGCTGACCACGCCCTGAAGCCGGCCGTCCTCAACCACCGGCACGTGCCGGAACCGCCACTCGGTCATCAACCGCTCGACATCCACCAGCGCCGCGTCGCGCGACACCGACCGCACCTGCGTGGTCGCGATCGCCGTCACCGGCTCGCTCAGCACCGCGGCCCCACGCGCGGCCAGCGCCCGGACGATGTCGCGCTCACTCACAATGCCCTCGACCCGCCCGCCGTCGCTCGACACGATCACCGCACCGATCTTGTGCTCGGCAAGCACGCCCAGGAGCTCCGTCACATCGGCCCCGGGGGCCACCGTCACCACCCGCTCGCCCTTGACCCGCAGAATGTCGCTGATCCGCATGTCGCCTCTCCCGTCCCAGAGATCCGCCGTAGCAAACCCCCACGGGACCTCGCAGCGCCGCGGGGCATACGCCTAGATGCCGTCATCGGGCGACCGATGTCAAGAGCCGGGCCGCCACCCACCCCCGGCCAGGCCTCACCGCGCTGATGATCCACCCATCGGCTCGCCGGTGCTCACCGCCGGGATCGCGCGCCCGTCAGCCCGCCGGGTGGAGCACGTAGTCGCCGCTTTTCAGCATCTCACTCACCCCCCGCGGTCGTGGCGCGCTCTTAGGACTTTCGCGAGCAGGCAGTGCGGCAACCTCAACTCCCCTCGGCCGGGAGAAGGCGAAAGGCATCAGCGCCGAGCTGCCTCGATCAGCGCCTCGGCCCGGCTGATCGCGTCCGGGCTGCGCAGGGAGTTGAGCAGCGCGCGCAGATCGAGGCCCGGGATCCGGGCGACCACGGTGGCCAACTCGGTGAAGCGCTTGGGCATGGTGGAACGCAGGCCGTGACGGCGGGGCTCGGCATGCGCCTGGATCAGGGCGCGCGACGCCTGGCTCTCGTTGCCGGTCAGTTCGTAGAGGATCACCGCGGCCAGGCGGTGGGCCACGCGTTCGGCCGGGTCGAGACCGGCGAGGCGCAGGTGGTTGGCGTAGTTGACGTGCAGATTGGCCGCGGCGGTGGCGTCGCGGGCCGCGTACGCCTCGCGCAACGCCGCGCGATCCAGCGGCAGGCCACCGGTCACATCACCCTGGCGGTTTCGCGAGCAGGGCGCGGGCCGCCGCCACATGTCGCAGCTGGGCCTCGTCGCCGGCGCCGCGGAAAACCACCTCGCACGACGCCAGCAGCCGGGAGCACTCGTCGAAGCGGCCCAGCTCCATCAGGGCCGCGTTGTCGCTGAACGCGTAGTGCATGAGCTCGTGCCGGGACGCACCCCGGGCGAGCAGCAACTGGCGGATGCGCTCGTTGAGGACCAGGGACAACTCCCACTGCCGGGTGGCCTTGGCCGAACCGACCCCGTCGTGCAGCACCGAGACGCGTTCCCGGTCGCCGGCGGCGGCCGCGACCGCCTCCTCCAGGCCGGAGAGAACTTCGGCGTGGCGGCCCAGCGCGTACAGGGCGCTCAGGCGCAGTGCCTTGCCCCGGCCGCTCGGCATCCGCTCGGCCAGGGCCAGCGCGGCCGCCGGCTGGTGCCGTTCCAGGAACTGGTGGTGGATCTCGGCCAGCATGTCGTCGCCGGCCTCGTCCAGGTCTTCGATCACCTCAAGGGCCTCGCCGGGACCGCCCACACCGGTCACGAAGTACGACGCGTACCGGGAACTGTCGCCGGAACGCATCGCGCACTCGCGCATCAGTTCGAGGATCTCGCCGTCGAGGCCCAGCGCGGACGCGATCGGCTTGGCCTCGGTGAGAATGGCCCAGGCGTCGTCGAACTCGCCGCGCTCGATCGCGTAGACGGCGGCGCCCGCACCGGCCCGCGCGGTGGTGGAGTCGGGGGCGTGCCGGCCGGCCTCGAACACCTGCATCCAGGCCACCGTGAGCAGTTCGTTGATCATGTTGCGGCGTTCGGCGGGCACGGCGTCGCGCACCATCGGGCGCAGCGCCGGATCGGGGAACGTGTACTGCCCGTCGACGACGGCGATCAAGCCGCCCGAGGTGAGCGCCGCCAGCGTCGCGTCGAGGCCGGGCGGGGGCTGACCGGGGAACGTCTGCTGCCACGCCACCGGCCAGACCCCCGTGACGACGTACGGGAAAGTGTCGGCGGGGTGCAGCAGCGCGAGCAGGTCGAGGAGCAGGTGCGCGGCCGGGGTCAGGGTGTCGAGGCGCCGGCCGATCCCGGCCCGGTCGGCGTCGACCTTCGCCAGCGCCTCGTCGATCGCGGCCACGTCCTCGGTGCGGCCTGTCGCTGCCAGTTCGTCCCGCGCCGAACGCAGCAGCAGCTCCCCCTCGCGTACGGCTCCGCTCTCGATCTGCAGGATCCCGAGCAGCGACTCGGCGCGCGCCCGCGCACTCCGGTCGTCGGACTCCCCGAACGCGGACAGCGCCAGCACGAGCATCCGGGCCGCCTCGATCGGCTGGTTGCGCTCGATCAGCAGCCGGGCCCGCAGGTAACGGCACATCGCCTGCCCGTAGGCCGAGCCCAGGTCGGCGTATTCGAGCTCGGCGCGGGTGAGGTGTTCCTCGGCGGCCGGGAAGTCGCGCCGGTGCAGCGCCGCCGTGCCCCGGCCGCGGTGCGCGTTCGCCACCCCGAGCGCGTCGTCGAGGCGCCGGTAGTCCTGTTCGACCTGGTGGAACCGCTCGTCCGCGTCCGGTTCGGCCACGGCCAGCTCGGCCAGCCGGTAACGGCAGTTCGCCACGCCCAGCTGGTCGTCGAGCGCCACGTTGAGCCGTTCGGCGGTCATCAGGTGACGGCGGGCGGCGTCGTGGTCTTGTCGTTGCAGCGCGACCTCGCCGAGGGCCTGGTGGGCGTCGGCCTGCCCACCGCGGCGCCCCTCTTCCACGTACGTCTTCAGGGCCCGCTCAAGCAGCTCACGTGCCCTGTCCCGGTCGCCGGTGCGGATCGTCAGCGTGCCCAGCGACAGCAGCGCGTTCGCCTCCCCGACCTTCACCCCCGATTTCCCGTACGCCTCGATCGCGCGCTCGAAGTGCTGCTGCGCCGCGCTCAGGTCGCCGGCCCGGACGCTCAGATCGCCGAGCAGGTCGTGCGCCTCGCCCGCCTCGCCGCCGAGCCCGAGGTCCTCGGCCAGTTGCAGCGCTATGCGTGCCTCGTCGAGCCCGTCCGCGATGCCGTTGCGCCGCAGCGCGAGCCGGGCGCGTTCCCGGGCCACCGCGGCGTGCGCCTCCCGGTTGCGATAGCGGCCCGCGAGCCGGTCGGCCTCGTCCAGGTGCGCGACGGCCTCGTCGAAGCGGTGGGTGGCCCGCCCCACGACCGAGGCGGCCAGTTCGCCCTCGATCACCGCGACGGCGTGGCCGGCCAGCAGCACCGGTCGCTGTTCGGGCACCAGCACCAGATCGAGGGCCGTACGGGCGGCGGCGAAGTCGGCCGAGGTGATGGCCTCTTCGACCTGCCGTCGCCAGGCCTGCACCGCCGCCGGGTCGGCCAGGGCGAGCGCGTGGTAGCGGTGTTCCGCATCGGGCCCGACGGCGGCGAAGTGGTCGCGGGCCCGTTCGTGCAAGCGCCGGAGCAGGCCGGGGTCGTTGCGGCGCAGACTCTCCAGCAGTGCCGTACGCACGAGCGGGTGCAGGGTGCGCGCCGGCTCGCCGTCCGGCCCGATCTCGGTGCGGACGAACGAGTACCGGTCGAGCGTGTCCTCCTCGACCCCGCCGTCGTCGAGCAGGGCGCGCAGGGTGGCGCGGCCGAGCACACGCGGAACGGCGGCGGCTGTCACCACCGCGTGGCGGGCCGGCGGCAGCCGATCGAGGAAGACCTCGGGCAGCCAGCGGTGCACAGGGTGGGCGGCGGCGCGGCGGGCCACCTCGGACGCGGTGAGACCCGTTCCGGAGCCGCGGGCCTCGGCTACGGCGGCCGCGGCGAGGTCGACCCAGCCGGGGAGCCCGCCGCACGTCCGGTGCAGCGCCGCGGCCAGCTCCCGGTCCTCGACACCGCGGGATTCGAGCATCTCGGCGGTGTGCTCGGCCGCCCACTCTGCCAACGGCACGTGCACAGCGCCGAGGCCGGGCGGGGGTGGTTCACGGCCGGCCAGCACGACCCGCAGCCCGGCGTCGAGCAGCCGGGGCACCAGGCTGGTCAGGAACCAGGACGTCTGCCGGGTGCCGCCGGGCTCCTCCTGCGGGCCGGCGATCTCGTCGAGGTAGGGCAGCCGCTCGACCGAGTCGAACAGCAGCACGCGGCCGTCCAGGTCGTGGCCGCGCAGGTCGTCCGCGAGCGCCCGGGCCAGCAGCTGCCGGTGCTGCGCCCGCAGACCCGCAGCCCGTACGGCCGCGGGGTCGGTGACGACGTTGATGGACACGTCCCGGATCGTCGAGCCCCCGGTCGCGGTGACCTTGACGTCGGGAACCTGGCGGTAGGCGTCGGCCAGCGCCGTGGCGGCCTTGTCGCGGGCGAGCCGGTAGCGGCGGGTGCGGCCGCCCGTCCAGGACACGCAGGCCTCGGCCACCGCGTCGGTGACGGCGAAGGCGAGGTCGGTGTGGCCGCCGGGGGCGGTCTCGGCCAGCGACTCGAGGTCGATCACGCGGGCGCGCCGGGGGCCGCGGCGCCGGACCAGCTCGGCCAGCAGGGTCGACTTGCCCAGCCCGGACATGCCGGAGAAGAAGAGCAGCCGGTCGGGCGCGCTCACGAAGCGGTCGAACGCGTCCAGCGCGTCCTGCCGGTCGACGAAGCGGTTGACTGTCCACATCGGCGCCTCCCGGCGCGATCGTATCGCCGTGCGGCTACTTCCGGGCGGCTGCGCGGGCGCGGTGCCGGCGTACGGCGTCGCGGTTGCCGCACACCGGGGAGCAGTACGTCTGCTTTCCCGTACGGCTGAAGTCCGCGTACGGCTTGCCGCAGCCCTCGGCGGCGCAGCGCCCGAGCCGGTGCATGCCGCGGCCCGCCAGGTGCAGGGCCGTGCCGACGCTGATCAGCGTGCGGAGCACCGAGGTGAGCGGCTGCCCGGGATCGCGGTAGTGGATGTGCCATCCGTCGTCGGCGTGGTTGGTCAGCCGGGGGTAGGCCGAGGCGTGCCGCAGCAGCTCGTTGAGGCGCCGGGCCCGTTCGTCGTGGTCGGTGGCGTCGATCACTGTCAGCCACTCCGCGAGGAACTGGGCGGTGGCCAGGCGGTCATAATTCGTCACCGGCAGCTCGATGACCAGGTCATAGGCGAGGCAGCGGGCCACCATCGCGTCGTCGGTGCCGGGCGGATCGGTGACCAGCGACAGGCCCAGCCGCACGGCATCCTCGCCGTAAGGGTTGAGATGCATAAAGCCATTACAGCAGGATGGGTGGCGACCGTGAAGGGGTTGTCGCCGTGGAATGGCTGTACGGGTTGGAATGGCAGACCGTCGCGCTGCTGCTGGTGGTCGCGTGCGCGGCCGGGTGGGTCGACGCGGTCGTCGGCGGGGGCGGGCTGGTGCTGGTGCCGGCCCTGATGCTCGGGCTGCCGGGCATGTCGCCGGTCACGGCGCTGGGCACGAACAAGGTGGCCAGCATCTGCGGCACCACGTCCGCCGCGATCACGTACGCCCGCCGTACGAAGATCGATTGGCGCATGGCGGGACCGGCAGCCGCACTCGCCGTGGTCTTCTCGGGAACGGGCGCGCTGGCCGCCTCACACATCCCGGTCGAGTATTTCCGCCCCGCCGTGATGGTGTTGTTGCTGCTGGTGCTGGCGTTCGTGGTGGCCCGGCCGTCGTTCGGGGTCCTCGTCACCGAACCCGAGCAGACGCTGCGCCGCCGGATAACGGCCGTGCTGCTGGCGGGAACGGCCATCGCGTTCTACGACGGCGTATTCGGCCCCGGCACGGGCACTTTTCTGATCATCGCATTCACCGCGCTGCTCGGAATGGACTTCGTCGCCAGTTCGGCCACCGCCAAGATCCTGAACGCCGGGACGAACCTGGGCGCGCTGATCGTTTTCACGGCCG
The DNA here is from genome assembly GCF_004362215.1 of Paractinoplanes brasiliensis. Taxonomy (NCBI): domain Bacteria; kingdom Bacillati; phylum Actinomycetota; class Actinomycetes; order Micromonosporales; family Micromonosporaceae; genus Paractinoplanes; species Paractinoplanes brasiliensis. The sequence continues at coordinate 1,306,818 of NZ_SNWR01000002.1, forward strand.
GCGGGCACGTGCTGTGGAAGCTCGGCCTGGCCATGGCCGTCTGCAACATCGTCGGGGCCAGGTTCGGCGCGCGTACGGCCCTGAAGCGCGGCGCCGGTTTCGTCCGCGTCGTCCTGGTGCTTGTCGTTGTGGCAATGGTGGCCCGCCTGGGCGCCCAGTACCTCTGATCCCCCGCTGCCTTCCACGGGCGAGCGGCCCGGGACTTGCGCCGGAAACAATGGGCGAGCGATAGTAGCAACAGGCCGCAAACAATGAGCGGATCGCCGTTCGCCAGCAATTTCCCGACACTGCGAACAGGCATTCTTACCCGTTCGAAAGCGTAATTCTTCCTGCGCCGATCGCCCATTCCCCTGCGATGGTTCTCCGGTGCCCGACGCATCGGGTGCGAACTTTCGAGGGGGGAACGAGCAACATGAGCAACAACGAGGCGCGCCGGCGCCGGATTCTCCGATTCGCCACGCTGGCCGCGGCCGGCACGGCGCCCGCTCTGATCCTGGCCGCCCCGGCGTACGCCGCCACGGGCGTGACCAAGGCCGGCGGCACCATCACCGTCAACGCCCAGGCCAACCGGGCCAACAACATCACCGTCACCCGGGCCGGGAACTTCTTCTTCGTGCAGGACGCGGGTGACCCTCCGGTCGCCGGGCCCGGCTGCGCGCAGGTCAACGTCAACGTGGTGCGCTGCTCGGCCACCAACGTCAACCTCATCCGGGTCAACGCCCGCGACCGCAACGACCGGGTCAGCAACACCACGACGACCAACTCGGTGCTCAACGGCGGGGACGGAGCGGACACGCTGCTCGGCGGCTCGCGCAACGACATCCTCAACGGCGACAGCGGCAACGACCGGCAGTCCGGCGGCGCCGGCAACGACATCCTCAACGGCGGCAACGGGGCCGACACCCAGCTGGGCGGCGCCGGCAACGACACCCTCAACGGCGGGGCCGGCAACGACCGGCAGTTCGGCGGGACGGGCAACGACCGGCTGAACGGCGGGCTCGGCAACGACACGCAGAACGGTGATGCCGGCAACGACACCCTGCGTGGCGACAACGGCAACGACACCCAGAACGGGGGCGCCGGAATCGACGCCGTCCTGGGCGACGACGGCAACGACACGCAGAACGGCGGGGCGGGCAACGACACCCTCGTCGGCGGCGCCGGCAACGACAACCAGAACGGCGCGGCGGGCAACGACCGGGTCGCCGGGGCGGCCGGCTTCGACCTGTCCCGCGGCGGCGCGGGCAACGACACGGTGACCGGCGACGCGGGCAACGACCGGATCTTCGGCGACGCGGGCAACGACGTGCTGCGCGGCGGCCTGGGCGTCGACGCCGTCGTCGGCGGGGCGGGCAGCGACCTGCTGTTCGGCGACGCCGGCAACGACAACCTGAACAGCCGCGACGGCGTGCGGGGCAACGACCGCAACTTCGGCGGCGTCGGCATCGACCGGTGCGTGGCCGACCTGCTCGACTTCAAGAACAGCTGCGAGCTGTAAACCCTCCGTTCCCGGGCGGGGCGCCGCAACGGCGCTCCGCCCGGTCACTTCGCGCGAGCCCTCAAGCGGTCCAGGTCGATGACGGACACCGAGCGGCGGCTCGTCTCGATGATCCCCTGCCGGCGCAGCGTCCCCAGCGCCTTGGTGACCGATTCGCGCGACGAGCCGGTCCACGCGGCGAGCTCGTCCTGGGTGAGCGGCAGGGTGATGCGTACGGCATCGGCCTGGGAGTCGCCGAACCGCTCGGCCAGCTCGGCCAGCCGCAGAGCGACCCGCCCCAGGGCGTCGTACGCGCCGAACTCGACCCGCTTGCGGTCGGCGTCGCGCAGCCGGGACACGATCATCCGGACGATCCGCACCGCCGCGTCGGGGTGGGCGCCGAGGAAGTCGAGGAAGGCGGCCACCGTCACCACGTACGCCTCCAGGGGCTCCAGCGCCGACACCGAGGCCGAGCGGGGAGCGCCGTCGAGCGCGGACATCTCCCCCAGCAGCGCGCCCGGCCCGCGGATGGCCAGCAGCACCTCACCGCCCTGCGCGGTCAGCGAGAACACCTTGGCCCGGCCGCTGATCACCAGCACGACGGTGGTGGACCGGTCGCCCTCACTGAACAGGGTCGCCCCGGCCGGCCAGCGGCGCCGCTGCCCGATGCGGAACAGGTCGTCACGGTCGGCCGGCGCCAGCTCGGCCACGAACTCCCCGGGGTCGACGTCAGTGTTCATGTCCACCTCCCGACAGGTCGTGCAGCACGTACGCCCCGACCGGCTGGACGCGTCCTTTCACCATCAGCTCACCCAGCGGCGTGACCAGCGCGCAGCCGCCGATCAGGTCGCGGGTCGACGCCCCGATCACCACCTGCCCCGGTTCGGCGCACGACTCGAGGCGGGCGGCCACGTTCACGGCGTCGCCCATCGCGTTGAAGTTGCGCAACGCCTCGCCCCCGATATTGCCGACCAGCGCCTCCCCCGTGTTGATGCCGACCCGGAACCGGGGCCACTCCGGCCGGTCGGCCGCGATCCGGTTCACGTCGTGCTGCATCCGCAGAGCCGCCCGCGCCGCCCGTACGGCGTGGTCGGGCTGCCGGGCGGGCGCGTTGAACAGCGCCATCAGCGCGTCCCCGACGAACTGCACGACGGTGCCGTTCTCGCCGAGCACGGCCCGGGTGGCGACGTCGAAGTAGCGGTTCAGCATCTCGACGATCTCGCCCGGCGACGAGAACTCGGAGAACGTGGAGAACCCGCGCAGATCGGCGAAGAGCGAGGTCACCTCGAGCACGGCGCCCCCGAGCGCGGCCTGCCGCGGGTCGGCGACCAGGGCGGTGGCGACGTCGGGCGACATGTACTGGCGGAACAGCCCGTCCAGCGTCCGGTACAGCCGCGCGTTCTCGAGGGCGATCGCGATCTGCGCGGCCAGCGAGGCCAGGAGGGCGGCGTCACGTTCGGGCACCGGGCCGCCCCGGTCGGCCACCAGCACCCCGGCCGCGTGTCCTTTGACGAGGAACGGCAGGTGGAGTGCGCCCGCCGGGCCGGTTTCGACCGCCCGGGTGGTCATCGCCCGCTGCGCGACCCGGAACGTCTCGGCGGTCACGGGGGACCCGGCCGGGAAGACCAGCCGGTTGTCGTCGACCAGACCCACCCGTACGGAGTAATGCTGGAAAACCGACTCGACGCGCTGCACGGCCGACCGCACCAGCTCGTCGTCGGCCACCACCACCCGCGCGTCCTGCCCGACCGCGACCAGCGCCCCCAGCTTGCGGATCTGGTCCCGTTCGGCGGCCAGCGCACCGGCCGCCCGGCCCAGCACCGCCGCCTGGCCGTCGGTGAGCTCGAACCGCCGGGCCACCCGCTCGGTGGTCGCGGCCAGCTGTTCCTCGCCGATCGTCCCCTGCTCACTGCTCCGCAGGGCACCCACAAGACCTTCGAGAGCTTCCCCGTACGAGGCCCGCAACCGCTGGACGGTGTCGTCGGTGCCGACCGCCGCGAACAGGCCCGCCGCCGCGCCCTCGTTGCGGTACTGCACCCAGGCGCTGTACGCGACGTAGCCGAACCCGGCCGCCATCAGCGCGTGCCAGAGCCACCAGGAGACGTGCCAGCTCGTGCCGAGCGCCATCGCCACGGCAGCCTCGGCGAGCAGAACGTACGCGGTGACGACGGACAGCAGCATGACCGCCCGGCGCCGCCGATAGAGCAGGTAGTACCGCAGGGCGGCGTACCCGAAAAGGATGACGCCGACCGCCGAGAGCAGAATCGCCGGCGCGGACTCATCGGCGGCGGGGACCCGGTTGAGCGGCGGGTTGCCGGTCAGCGACACAACCGCCCAGGCCACGGCCAGCCCGAGCAACACACCCCGCACCACCCCGGACCGGCGCAGCAGCCACGCCCGGGCCCGCGGCGTCAACTCGGCAGCGCTGAGCCCCGCGAACACAGCCGCCAACGTGAGCCCGACCGGCGACGCGTACGCGAACCCGGCGTTGCGCGCGTCCAGCACCACCTGCGGCGTGGCCACCGCGTGCAGTCCCAGGAAAGCGGCCGCCACCAGGCAGGACAATGCCACCAGCAACAGCCGCGTGTCCGCCCGCCGGACCGCCGCCTGATTGATCACGACCGCCAGCGCCAGGCTGATCACCGCCACCGCCAGGACCAGCCAGAAGTGCGCCGCCTGATGCTCCCAGTGCCCGTCGAGCTCGGGCCTCGCCACCAGCAGCCACAGCCCAGCCAGGGGCGCCGCGAGATGAACCACCCACACGGCCACCCGCGCGCTGCTGCCCCGCCCGGCCAACGGCTCCATCGGCTCGCCTCCCGTGGAGCTTCACCCTAGTCCCGCCCACCCACCCCGACGCTGTCGGAAAAGAGCAGCTCCGCGGTCAGTCCCGGCCCGCCACCGCCCGGACTGATCGGTACCGCACAGCCGCCGGGGAAGATCCCGACGAAGTCAGCGCGGCGCCGGCCGCAGCACATCGACGCGGATCAATTCGGCAGCCACCTACGTGCACACCACCACTGAAACGCGAGGGCTGACGCCGACGCGCACTCCCAGGCCGTCTACACGGGCCAAACCGAACTGCCCACCAGCCGCCAGCAGCACTTCCCACCACCGCAGACCACCGTCACCCCCCACAGGCTGGCCAGGCCCCCCATCCGCCAGGCGAAAGCCACCTCCGGCAGACCGCAGACCACCCACCACCTACCCGCAGGCCGCCCACCACCTACCCGCAGGCCGCAGGCCGCTCACGACCCACCACCAGCAGGCCACCCCCACCCACCGGCAGGCCGCAGGCCGCCCACCACCTACCGGCAGGCCGCAGGCCGCCCACCACCCAGCGCGACCCCCCACCCAACCGCAACAGACCGCACCGTGGGGTCTGGGGCTCGGGCCCCAGGCAGAAATGCGAGGAGGCCCGGTCCACGCTTTCCGTGGACACGGGCCTCCCGCCTACGAGCGGACGACGGGATTCGAACCCGCGACCCTCACCTTGGCAAGGTGATGCGCTACCAGCTGCGCTACGTCCGCGTTGGGGTGAACGATACCGGATCGCCGGGCGCCGGCGCGCACCGGGCTGCCGGCGGTGTGTCGGGCGCCGGGCTGCGGGACCGCCCGCAGCACCTCCCCTGAGCAGACCCGCCCGCAGCACCTCCCCGGAGCGGACCCGGCCGCAGCACCTGGGACGGGACGGGCGTCCGGCGCGACCCAGCGACAGCGAGTCGGCCGCAGGGCTCGTCCCCGGCACGTGTCAGCCGGGAGGCCGCCGACGGTGTGCCGGGCAATGGGCACGCGTTTCGGACGGTGTGCCGGGGCATTGGGGGTGCGTTCTTGTCCGCTGCCGGGGTGGCTGGGCGCGGGTAGCATTCGAGCAATGCAACCGGACGCCACGATTCAGCACGAACCGGCCGATGCGGACGGCCTTGTCGTCGCCTCGATCAGCGGGGAGCTCGATCTCGACCGGGCCGATGCTGTCCGTGATCGGCTGGCTGCGATCTCGACCGATCCGGCTTGCCGTTATCTGCGGGTTGATGTGGCGGGGCTCGACTTCATCGACTCGTACGGGTTGGGCGCCCTGGTCAGCGCCCGCAACAGCGCGGCGGCCTCGGGGGTCACGTTGACTTTGGCGCAGCCGTCGCCGCCGGTGCGTAAGGCTATTGAGGTCACAGGGCTGGGGCACGTCTTCGGGCTCTGACCTGTCCACGTCGTCGCCTCGGCCGACCTCGGCGACGACGGTGAGGCCGGTTTCCGGGATGGTCATGGGTGTTGGCGGACGGGGAAACCCCGGGACCGGAGCACCCGTGGCATGAGGCCGGGGAGTTTGAGGACCGAGCTGTGCGGTCGCTGGAGTATGCGGCGGTGGCGACGTCGCGGAACATGACCGGGGAACCCTGACGGTCGGGGAAGCCGCGAATCCGAGCGCCCGGAATCTGCGACCCCGGAGGTCGGAGAGTTCGAGGATCGAAGCGCGCGTCCCTGTTGCGCCGCCCCCGGGAACACCCACGCCATCACCACCCTGGCGCGCGCGGCAGCGGCGCCGAAACCGGAGGAACGCGGGGTCCGGGAACCGCGCGCCGGGGAACGCGATACCGGCGAAGTTCCGAACCGGAACCCCGGGACCGGTGGGCCGGGGGCCCTCGGGGGTTTGTCCCGCGGTGACAGGGCGTACGGAATCTTCGGAAAGCTCAACCACCCTCTTGCGCGACCGATCGCAGGGCCGACGTCAGGGGGTCTTTTTGCACGCAACCGTCGCGCACCGGATCGGGCACTCGACGCGCACCTGACGGCCTGGAATCTCTTTCCCATGCCCGGCTGACAACGGCCGGACAACCGGGGGAGATCAGATGCTTCGTAAGTCCGTGTACTCGCTGGCCGCGCTCGTCGCCGGGGTCGGCGCCGCGTTCGGTGCCGGCCCGGCCACGGCGCAGGCCGCCACCAACGCGACGAGCGCCACCAAGCCGGCCGCTCAGCAGTGTGTGACGGACGCGAAGCTGGTTCCGAGCTGCGGCGTGCTGTGGGGCGCGGCGGCGGGTGGCTTCACCGGCAAGCCGCGCGACCTGGAGCACAGGAACTGGGAGAGGCTCAGCGGCCGCACCGCCACCATCTTCCACACGTATCACAAGGGTGACGAGAAGTTCCCGACCGCCGCCGAGATCGCCATGGTGCGGGACCCGGCCAAGCCGCGGGTGCTGCTGCTGAACTGGCGGGTCGAGTACGGCTCGACCTGGGCGAACGTCGCCTCGGGCAAGCTGGACAAGCGGATCGACGCGTTCGCCGCGCGGGTCAAGGCGACCATGCCGGAGAAGTTCTTCCTGGTGCTCAACCACGAGCCCGAGGACGACGTGCGCCCGGCCGCCGGTTCGGGCATGACGGCCAAGGACTTCGCGGCCTCGTACCGGCACGTGATCAAGCGGCTGAAGTCCAAGGGCCTGACCAACATGATCAACGTGGTGGCGTACATGGGCAACGAGAAGTGGATGGCGCAGTCGTGGTGGAAGGACCTGTACCCGGGTGACGACCTGGTCGACTGGATCGGCTTGGACTCGTACGTGAGCTCGGAGAAGAACTACTACCACGCCGGGGTGTTCGCCGACCTGCTCGACCGCAAGGCCAAGGGCGGCGTGGGCTTCTACGACTGGGCCACCAGGAACCACCCGTCGAAGCCGCTGATGGTCGCCGAGTGGGGCGCCTACCACCGCATCGGCAAGGTCGTCGACAAGAGCAAGCAGTTCAACAGCGTGCTGCCGGAGCTGGCCAAGCGCCCCAAGGTCAAGGCGATCGTGTACTTCGACACGAAGAAGGACGCGTTCGGCGACCGGGACATCAGCATCGACAGCGCCCCGTCGAGCCTGGCGGCTTTCCGCACGCTGGCCGCCAGCCCGACGTTCAACGTGCAGCTCAAACTGAAGTGAGCACATGACGGCAGCCCCCAAACGTGGGGCTGCCGTCATGTCGTTTGCGGGAGTGAGTGCTCACTCCGTAGCGCAGCTGGGTCGTCGCCCGGGGCCGGCACTGGCTGCGCACCTGGCAAGACCTGACCGACGACCTCGATCACGTCACCTTCATGCGTCAGACCGCGTGCCGCATCTGGCACTACGCCGCCACCGGCACGCACTGCTCCAAGCAGGAGGCGGTCAGCTGGGCCCACACCCAGGACCCGTCGTTGGAGCGCGCCGATCTGGGCCGTGTCCTCGAGGTGGCGCTGCAGAAAACCTCAGATTTCCGTACGCCACCTCGCCTCCCTCAGAAGCACCAGCCCAGCACCCGAGGCTCCTCGCGGCCTGAGCGCGGCGTAAGGCCGTAGCGCGCCACCGGGACGTTCCCGGTGGCTGGGCTCAAACCCCCGGCTCCGGTCTCTGCGGGGCGCGGAGTTCCGCCGCCAAGCCGTGCACGGCCTCGAACGCGGCAGGACCGTCGGCGCAGTCCAGCTCCCTGTCGTAGAGCTCGTCGTCGACAGCCACACCCCCGTCAGCGGCGGCGGAACTCGTGGGCCAGAACGTATCCGGCGACGCCCGTGCCGATGCGCACGCCCTGCTCGTCGGAACTCCGGAAGTGCACGCCGCCCCAGATGCGGGCCTCCACCACCTCGTCGAGGGCGGCCGAGAAGCTCGGGAAGTGCCGGGTCGTGCCCGAGTCCGCGCTGTACGCGCTGAACGGGATGGTGTCGCGGCCGAAGAACGAGTGCATCGTGTACATGATCGCGGACGTGGAGCAGGTGTGACCGGACGTGTGCTCCGGGAACGGCGGCGTCACCAGCAGCGGCGTCCACGCCGGGTCGGACGTCTCCTGCACGGCGGTCACCGGGCGCCAGAAGTTCCAGTGCTTCTTCTCGTTGAAGCAGGCGATCAGCGCGTCGGCGTTGGCGATCTCGGCGATGGCGAAGAACCGGGCCGCGGCCGGCGTCGACAGGTGCTGCCGCTCGGCGACCTGCCGCTTGATCTCCCACTCGGTGAGCCGGCGGTCGTGCCACCAGATGGCGGCCGAGGTCTGGTCGGCTGTGCGGAGCGTGCTGGTCACGCCGCCGAGGTCTTTGATCTCTCGCAGGTCGCGGGCCCAGGCGGCGCTGGTCAGGGCGGGCGGCCCCGCCGTACGGAACAGGTCGGCGCGCGGGATCACGAACGGGCGCATGTCGCCGACCCAGGCGCCGTCGGAGCCCAACGTGGGCGGGGTGGGCCGCCACTGCCAGGGAACGGTCGACGGGTTCCACGACTTGTCGGCGAAAGCCCCGTCCCCGGCCCGCGCGGCGACCATGGCCGCGGCCGCGTCGGAGCCGACCCGGATGCCTCCGGTTTTCGAGCGGCCGTCACGGATCGGGGCGAGCGCGTCGGCGTACATCTGGTCGAGCGCGGCGCTCTGCGCGGGAAACAGCGAGAGCAGCACCCTGTATGCGGCGGCGGCCACGGCGGCGTCGAGCGAGTCGCCCCGGTGGGCTCGCGGGGCAGCCAGGTACGGCTCGTACGGCGTACCGGAGATGGCGTTGACCGCGTCGTAGATCGCGCCGTGCACCATCGCGAAGCTGCGCGGCGCCACGTACGGCGCCTGGCGGGCCACCTCGTAGATGGCCTGCTGGGCGTGGCTGTTCCAGAGCACGACGGGATTGGGGCGCGGGGGCCGCGGCTCGGGCCGGAGCGGCGATCCCGATCATCGAGAGGACCAGGATCAGGGCATACCATCGTCGAGCCATGTCACATCCCCCGTGGACGGCTGAGGAAGCAAGCCTGTCGGAGCCTCCACAGCGGACACAAGGCCCCCACAAAAGGTCGGAGGGATCCACATCCGTGCATGACGCGTTGCGCCGGCTTGGCCGGCCATCTCGGAGCGCTGCTCGACCTGCCCTCGTACGGGGTGGCCAAGACCCCCTACGTCGGCGAGTTCACGCCCCCGGGCGCGGAGCGGGGCGCGACCTCGGAGCTGATCGACGACGGTGAGGTGGTCGGCGCTGTCGTGCGCACCCAGCACGGGGTGAAACCCGTCTTCGTCTCGGCCGGGCATCGGATCGGTCTCGATGACTGCATTTCACTGACGGTCCGGCTGAGCGGCCGCTGTCGCATTCCGGAACCGACCCGGCAGGCCGACATCGTATCCCGGAGAATGCTTCGCGAACGGCGGTGAGGGCCGCCCCTTTCGAGTGAAAGAAGTGCAATTCCGAGCGCCGTCCGCATTTCGCATCCAAAACGCCCTGAGCAGGGACGACGACAATATGGACGGATTCGCCACGCCGGTGATCACACGTGGTACACAATGCATTCACAGGCGATACCTATGGTGTTTTGGCACGTTGAGCCCTCGAAACCGACCGCGCCAGGCCCGTAGGCGCGCGGGTGCACCGGGAGGCGGCATGGCAGGACGCGTCTTTGTTCATATCGGCGCGCCGAAGACGGGCAGCACGTACGTGCAGAACGTGCTTTGGAACAATGTGGAGAAGCTGCGCCACGCCGGAATTCTGCTGCCCGGTTACTTCGCCGCGCACGACGAGGCGATGGCCGACCTGCGCGGGCTGAGCTGGCACGCGAACCCGTCGTGGTCGTGGGAGAGGCTGGTCGCCAAGGCGGCCGGGTGGCCCGGTGACGTGGTCATCACCAACGAGGGCCTGGGCGCGGCGACCGATGCGCAGGCGGCCCGCGCGGTCCGCAGCCTGCAACCGGCCGAGGTGCACGTGCTGGTGGCGGCGCGTGATCTGTGGCGCACCTTCCCGTCGATGTGGCAGCAGAGCATCCGGGCCCGCGGGGTGTGGAGCTTCGAGGATTTCATCGGGGCCGTGGAACATGGCCGGTTCGACGGTTTCTGGGAGCATCACACCGCGAACCGCATGCTGCGCCGCTGGGGTGACCTGGTGCCGGCCGGGCAGCGGCACCTGATCACCGTTCCGGGGCCGGGCATGCCCCAGGACACGCTGTGGCGCCGTTTCGCGGGTGTCATCGGCATTCCCGACGGCATCTGCGACCTGACCGTCGCGGCGGGCGCCAACACCTCGCTGGGCGCGGCCGAGGTCGAGGTGCTGCGCCGGGTCAACCGGGCTCTCGGCGACCGCTACCCGCATCGGGCCCCCTACCAGCGCGTGGTTCAGCGGCACCTGGTCGACGCGGTGCTCAAGCAGCGCACGAACGACGTCCGCTTCGGTGTCGGCCCGCAACGCGCCGAGTGGGTCCTCGACCTGGCCGAGCAGCAGATCAAGGAGCTCGACGAGTACCCCTGCGACGTGGTCGGCGACCTGGCCGAGCTGCGCCCGGTCGACATCGACCCGGTGCCGCCGCCCGACCAGCTCGACCGTGAGACGGTGCTCGACGCCGCCATCGAGACCATCATCGGCATGATCGACCACGCCGAGCAGCTCACCACGCTGGTCCCCAAGCCCCGCGAGAGCCTGCGCCGGCGGGCGAGCCGCAAGGTCAAGCGAGGGCTGAAGAAGATCAAGCCCGTGCCGGGCCTGCAGCTGTGGTGATCAGAAGGGGAAGGTGGCGGCCTGCGACCGTACGGTGATCCAGCGGGTGTCGGTGAAGGCCTCGATGTTGGCCGCCGCGCCGCCGAAGCGCGAGCCCGTGCCGGAGGCGGCGACCCCGCCGAACGGGGCGTTGGCCTCGTCGTTGACCGTCTGGTCGTTGATGTGGGCGATGCCGGTCGGTATCCGCTCGGCCAGCTCCACGCCGCGCATGGCGTCGCTGGTCACGATGCCCAGCGACAGGCCGTACTCGGACTCGCCGGCCAGGGCCACGGCCTCGTCGAGGCTGCCGAACCGGGCCACCGGCGCGACCGGGCCGAAGATCTCCCGTGCGAACGCGGGGGTCGACGCGGTCACACCGGCCAGCACGGTCGGGCGGTAGAACAGGTTGTCGTACTCGCCGCCCGCCGCCAGGCGCACGTCCCCGCCGACGCTCGAGGTGACCAGGTCGTGGATCTTGTCGCGCTGGCCGGCGTCGATGACCGGGCCCAGGGCGACCTGGTCGCGGGCCGGGTCGCCGACGGGCAGCTTGGCCGCCTTGTCGGCCAGCCGCTCGACGAAGTCGTCGTACAGGCTCTCGTGCACCAGGTGCCGGCCGGTCGTCATGCAGATCTGGCCCTGGTGGAACCAGCTGCCCCAGGCGGCCAGGTTGACAGCGGTGTCGACGTCGGCGTCGGAGAGCACCACCAGCGCCGAGTTGCCGCCCAGCTCGAGGTGGGCCCGCTTGAGGTGCTTGCCGGCCAGCTCACCCACGCGGCGGCCGGCCTCGGTCGAGCCGGTGAACGAGACGACCGGCACGCGCGGGTCGGTGACCAGGGCCTCCCCGACGTCACGGCCGCCCGGCAGCACTTGCAGCAGGCCGTCGGGCAGGCCCGCCTCCTGGAAGATGCGGGCCAGGACCAGGCCGCCCGTGACCGCCGTACGGGGATCGGGTTTGAGCAGGACGGCGTTGCCGAGGGCCAGGGCCGGCGCCACCGAGCGGATGGCCAGGATGATCGGCACGTTGAACGGAGCGATCACGCCGACCACGCCCACCGGCGTGCGCCGGGTCATCGAGAGGCGCGGCTCGGCCGAGGGGATGAGCTCCCCGTACGGGCGGCCCGGCAGTGCCGCCGCCTCCCAGCACTCCTGCTCGGCGACGTGCACGGCGAACCCGGCCATGCCGGGGATCGCGCCGACCTCGCGGATGTTCCACCACGAGATCTCCTCGGCGTGCTCGGCCCACAGCGCGGCGGCCTTGCGCAGCACGGCGGCCCGCGCGAAATGCGGCTGGGCGGCCCATTCCCGCTGCGCGGCGGCGGCCGAACGCGCGGCGGCGCTCACGTCGCCGGGCGTGGCCAGCACGACCCGGCCCAGGGTGCCGCCGGTGGCCGGTTCCACCACGTCGACGGTCTCCCCACTGCCGGCCCGCCAGGCGCCGTCGGTGAAGAACAGGTCATGCCAGCGGGACGGTTCGAGCAGCGCCATCGTGGGGCTCCCTTCGTGGTGGCTCGACAATAGGCGGATCGTTTCCCGCCGATCAACAGTGTGTTTCGACTGTGGGTGTACTCGCCACGCTGAACCTTGCACGGCCCGCACCCGTATCCCGGGTCGTGCCCGCCTCTTTTCGCCGCGTCTCCGCCCTCCTGCTCACCGTCCTGGCCGCCGCGCTGATCGTGGCCGCGCTGGTCGTGCCGGAGGCGATTGCCCGACGCGAGCACGGTGCATTTGTTCCGGGCGCGTTCCTGCGGTTCCCGATCGAGGTCATCCTCTTCGGAGCGGTGGTCTTCGCCCTCCCCGTACGGTGGCGGCGCCGGTTCGCGGTGCTGTTCGGGCTCGGCGTGGGCCTGCTGGTGATCATCAAGGCGGCCCACATCGGGTACCGCAGCGTGCTGGGCCGCAAGTTCGACCCGGTCGTCGACATCCCGCTGCTGGGCGACGGTTACAACGCGGTGACCGAGACCGACGGCAGAACCACGGCCAACCTGTACGTGGCGGGCGCGGTCATCGGCACGATCGTGGTGTTCGCCGTGCTGGTGGCGGCGTCCGTACGCCTGTCCCGGGTCTTCGAGGGCCGCGCCCTGCCCACCCGTCGGATCCTCGTCGGGCTCAGCGCCGTGTGGGTCGCGCTCGCCCTGTCCGGGGTGGCCCTGTTCCCCAACGCCCCGGTCGCTTCCGACTCGGCGCTCACGCTGCTCAAGTCGACGGTCCGGAAGGTGCCGGCCACCATCCGCGACGAGCGGGAGTTCGCGGCGGCCGTCAGGCACGACCCGTACGCCTCGGTGCCGCGCGCAGACCTGGTCTCCGGCCTGCGCGGCAAAGACGTGATCATCGGCGTGGTCGAGAGCTTCGGCCGCAGCTCGCTGACCGACCCCGGCATGTCGGCGATCGTCAACCCCGCCCTCGACGCGGCTCAGGCCCGCCTGCAGGCCGCCGGCTTCCACGCCCGTACGGGATGGCTGACGTCCTCCACGTTCGGCGGGGGCAGCTGGCTGGCCCACGGCTCTTTCCAGTCCGGCCTGTGGATCACCTCGCAGCGGCGCTACGACGGCATGGTCACCGGCGACCGGCTCACGCTGACCCGGGCCTTCAAGGATGCGGGCTGGCAGACGGCGGGCATCGAACCCGGCAACACCAAGGACTGGCCCGAGGCGGACTTCTACGGCTACGACCGTGTGCTCGACTCGCGCACGATGGGTTACAAGGGCCCGAAGTTCGGCTGGTCCCGGATACCCGACCAGTACGTGCTGAACACGTTCCAGGAGCAGGTCTACGCCACCCGCACCAAGCCGCTGATGGCCGAGATCAGCCTAACGTCCAGTCACGCACCGTGGACCCACGTCCCGTCGATGATCCCCTGGAACACGATCGGCGACGGCAAGGTCTACGGCCCCCAGGCGGCCTCGGCCCCGTCCCGCTCCGAGCTGTGGGCCGACAAGGTCAAAACCCGTGCGGCGTACGCCCGGACAGTCGCCTATTCGGTCGAGGCGCTCACCACGTGGGCCGCCGACCACGCCGGCAAGAACACCGTCCTGATCATGTTCGGCGACCACCAGCCCATGGCCAGGGTCAGCGGTCCCCGGGCCGGCTACGACGTGCCGGTCTCCGTCATCGCCCAGGACCCGGCCGTCCTCGACCGCATAGCCGCCTGGAACTGGACCGACGGCCTCAAACCGGCCGGCGCCCCGGTGTGGCGGATGGACGAGTTCCGCAACAAGTTCTTCGCCGCCTACGGCCGCCCCGGCCTGAACGTCTCCGCCGCCCGAAGCCGATGACCACCGGCGCGCGGCTCTCACCGCTCCCCGGCGGTTCCAGCGTCCCTGGCGGCTCCAGCGGGCTCAGCCCCTCTCCTGGACCAAGCCGACGACCCGGGCCACCCCGGACTCAGCCCTCAGTCCGGACCAAGCCAACCACCCACAACCACTCGGACCCAGCCCCTTCAGCCGGCCGAAACGGGTAAGCCGATGACCTACGGACCAGCCATGGCTGCCGCCTACAACCGCGGGCGCGGCCTTCACCCCCGGGACATCGAGCGGTGGATGACTGCGGCCGGCCCGTACCTGCCTTCGGCCGGGGGCCGGATCCTGGACATGGGCGCCGGCACCGGCCGCTTCACCAACGCCCTGGCCTGGTTCAGCACAGCGACCGTGGTCGCCTGCGAACCCTCGGCAGCCATGCGCGACGTCTTCCGCGCCGGCTCTCCCCATGCCGTGCTGGTCGGGGGCGCCGCAGAGGCACTGCCGTTCCGCGCCCGCACCTTCGACGCCGTGTGGGCATCCCAGATGATTCACCACGTCAGGGACCTACCGGCGTTCGCGGCCGAGCTGCGCCGGGTGCTGCAGCCCAACGGTCACCTGCTCATCCGGGGCGGTTTCGGCCCGCCGACCGAACTCCCCTTCTACAGATACTTCCCCCGCGCCTGGACAGAGAGCAAAGCGGCCCTCGTCACGCTGGATCAAATCACCGGCGTCCTGTCCGAGGCGGGTTTCGCGGTGACCGCCCACGTCCGGGTCGAGCAGACGTACGCCAACAGCCCCGAAGAACTGATCGAGAAGGCGGCGACCCGATCGTTGAGCCCTCTCGCCGACCTCCCGGACCAGCTCTTCGAGGAGGGGCTCGCCGCCCTGCGAGCGGACGCCGCCGAGGGCCGCATCGCCGTCCCCGTCGTCGAGCAACTCGACCTCGTGGTCCTCAGCCAGCCCGCACCGCCGGCTCCAGCAGGGACAACGTCCGCTCCCCAGCATTGAGAGCAGCCCGGACGCCGACGGGCAGCGGCAGGTTCGGCCCGGCGTGCCCGATGTCGACGTTGCCAAGGATCGGAATGTCACGGTCGCCGACCACATCCAGAACAATCTCGCGCAGGCTCGGATGTCCACCGTCCCCGCCGCCGATCCCACACGAGCCCACGGACGCACCCCTCTCGCCGCCGCTGATCGCACGCGAGGCCGCGGACACGCCAGACCCACATCCGCCGATCCCAGACGCGGCGGCGGACGCGCCCGTCTCGCCGCCGCCGATCTCACGCGAGGCCGGGGACGCGCTGGGCCCGAGGCCGGCGATCTGATGCGGGACGCCGACGACCATGCCGGCGATGCGGTCAAGGATGCCGCTATGCCTCAGCACCTGCAGGTAACTCCACACGTACGCGGCCTGCCCGCCCATCTCCTCCCAGAACAGCACCGCGCCGTCGAAGCGTCCTGGCGGGATCGCGTACGGCATCGCCTGGTTCAGCACGATGCGGTTGATCACCCCGCCGATCAGGCGCCCCTCGGCCCGCCCCGGACGCCAGCACTCCCACGACGAGCCGCCCGGCAGCGCACCGACCGGTTCCGTGCTGGTCAGCAACGTCAAGTAGAGGTGTTCCAGTTCCGCCCGGCGGGTTACGGACGCCCGCTGCCAGTAACCACCGAGGCCCGGCGTGGCCAGATCGGCGTGGAACCCGGCCAGCCCTGTACGGCCGTGGAGCACCAGATGCAGCAGCGAGATGTCGCTGTACCCGAGGATCGGCTTGGGATCGGCCACGACCGCGTCGAAGTCGATCAGGTCAAGGTAGCCGAGCGCCGTCTGCCCCCCGTCGTGCGCGACGACGGCCCGCACCTCTGGATCGCGCAGCAGTGAGTTGAACTCCTCAGCTATCTCGACCGGCCGCCCCGCGCTCCACCAGTGCCGCCGCCCACCTTCGAGCAGCGGCGCCAGACGCACCCGGAACCCCATCCCCTCCAGCACACCCACCGCCAGCCCCAGATCGGACTCGTAGGCGGCCTCGAGCGGCCCGGACAACGCCGCAACGACAACGAGATCCCCGGCCCTCAACGCCCGGGGCCGAAGCACCGCAGAAGCAGACATCGCCGCAGTTTCCCCGGGTCAGCGGCAACTCGCCACAGTATTGAATCCCACCGGGGCCCGCAGAGTCAGCCGGCCAACATCGTCAACGGGCCGATGAAATCGACCGGCCGGCGGTGCAGACGCCGCCCTTGAGGTTGATCCCGCCGCTCGTCAACACGCGTGAACCCAGTCAACGTTGACGGAGCAATACATGTTGACCGCATTGATTCTGGGTCATCAACATGACCGAACCCCGTCAATGTTGACGACGCCGCACACACGTTAAGAGGGCGATCCGGGAGGTTATGTCCGTTCCGGGTTGAGGGTGAACAGGCCGGGTTGGCTCTCGGTCAGGATTGGTGGTTGAGCAGGCGTTTCAGCTTGGCTGGGACACTTTTGGTGTCTTTGGGTTCGGTGTTGTGCGGCAGATACGCCCACTGACACCCGGTCCGGTTCTGGTAGAAGATCCCCCCAGCGTCGGCTTGCCGAAGCCATGGAGCACATCCACTGTCTGGAGCACGACAACGACATGCTCGCCCGCATCGTGAACTTGTTCGCCACCGAGAACACCCAGTTCCCGGAGCCGCTCCACACCGCCTCATCAGCCGTCGTCCGCCCTCTCCGCCAGGTGCCGATGTAGCCCCAGCGACTCCATCGGCAAGCTCGGGCGTCGTGATACCTGTGGCGGCCACCGTTTCTGCCGGGCAGGAACCGTTGTGTACCGGACTCCAGTAGCTCACTTCGACACCGCCACCAGCCCGCTGTCCGCATACGTGTCGCCGAAGGAGCGCCGCCGCAGCGGGGTGTCAGCCGATGTGTACGGGCGCCGCGTCCTCGGTGCGCTGCTGGGGGCTTGCGTTGAGCGTGGTGACGGTGATGACCAGCGCGGCCAGCAGGAAGCCGGCGGCGGAGGCGAACGCGACGGTGTAGCCGTGGGACAGCGCGTCGGCCGCCCGCTGGACCAGGGTCAGGTCGCCGCTGGTCAGGGCGCGGAAGAACGCGACGTCGGCGTGCGGCAGTTTGTCATCGGCGGCGCTGGTGGAGACGGTGGCCAGGACGGCCAGGCCGACGGCGCCGCCGATCTGCTGGGCGGTGTTGAGGACGGCCGAGGCGATGCCGGTGTCGTTGCGGTCGACGCCGGAGATCGCGCCGAGCGTCATCGGCAGGAAGCTGGCGCCCAGGCCGACGGCGGTGATGAACATGGCCGGCATCAGGTGGGTGAAGTACGACGAGGACGGTTCGAGCAGGCTGAGCCAGAGCATCCCGCCGGCCGCGACGACCAGGCCGGGGCCGGCGAGCGTGCGTGGCGAGAACCGGCCGGCCAGGCGTGAGCCGATCCCGGCGGCCATCCCCATGCCGAGGCTGAACGGCAGATAGGCGAACCCGGCACGAACCGGGCTGTAGCCCTTGACCTGCTGCATGAAAAGCGACAGGAGATAGAAGGTGGCGAACATGGCCGCGCCGATGAACAGCATGGTGACGTAGGACCCGGCCCGGTTGCGGTTACGCAGTAGCCGCAAGGGCAGCAGCGGGTGCCGGTTCCTGCGCTGCGAGCGCAGGAAGGTGATCAGCAGGATTGCCGCGACGGTGAACATGCCGAGGGTGACGGGGTCGGTCCAGCCGCGGTCGCCGCCCTGAGTGATGGCGTAGACCAGGGCAGTCAGGCCGCCGGTGGCGGTGGCCGCGCCGCGCACGTCCAGTTCGCCGTGCAGCTTCTCGCCGCTGGCCAGCACGCGGGCGCCGAGCAGTACGAGCACGCCGATCGGGACGTTGACGAACATCACCCAGCGCCAGCTCAGGTAGTCGGTGAGCACGCCGCCGAGCAGCAGGCCGACGGTGGCGCCGAGCCCGGACATCGCGGCGTAGACGCCCATCGCCCGGTTACGGGCGGCACCCTCGGCGAACGTGGTCGCGATCAGCGACAACGCGGTCGGCGCGATGACGGCCGCGCCGAGGCCCTGCAGGACCCGGGCGGCGATCAGCAACTCCACGTTCGGGGCCAGGCCGCCCAGCAGCGATGCGCCGGCGAACACGGTCAGGCCGATCCGGAACACCCGCCGTTTGCCGTAGAGGTCGCCGGTGCGCCCGCCGAGCAGCAGCAGCCCGCCGAAGGCCAGGACGTAGGAGTTGACGATCCAGGACAGGCCGGAGGCGGACACCTCGAGGTCCTTCTGGATGCTCGGCAGCGCGATGTTCGTGATCGTGCTGTCCAGCACGACCATCAGCTGCGCGGCCGCGATGACGATCAGCGCGAGGGCCGGATGGGTGGAGGTGCGCGGCGGAGCCGATGGTGCGGGGACGGACATCAGAGACTCCAGAACTAGACGGGTGTTGAGTTTTGGTGGGGCCGCGACAATATCTCAACGGTTGTCTAGTTCTTCGAGTAGGGGTGTGCCGGCTTGTACGATCAGACGCCGACGTACGGAAGGGCTGCACGATGACCGAGGCCGCCGCAGCGGCGCCGCAGGGTGAACGCAAGGGCGAGCGCACCCGGCGGCGCATCCTGGAGGCCGCTCGCGCCCTGTTCGCCGAGCTCGGCTACGAGCGCACCACGATCCGCGGGATCGCCGCGGCCGCCGAGGTCGACAAGTCGTCGATCCTGCAGTATTTCGGCAGCAAGCAGCAGCTGTTCCGGGCCGCGGTGCACTGGCACGTCCCGATCGCGGAGCTGACCGCCGACGATCCGGCGCAGAGCGTGCACAACTTCCTGCACGGCATGCTGAGCAGCTGGGCCGCCGACCCGAACAGTCCGATGGCGGTGCTCGTGCGCGCCAGCATGACCAGCGAAGAAGCCGCCGAACTGCTGCGGCGTCACATCACCACCGAGGTCGTCGACGCGATCGCCGCGACCGTCGACGATCCGGAGGCCAACCTACGCGCTTCCCTGGCCGGCGCCATGATGATGGGCATCGCCGCGCAGCGCTACCTGCTGCGCATGCCCTACATCGCCGACGCCGACCTCGACGACGTCCTGCGCCTGGCCGGCCCGGCCATTCGCAACGTCATCGCCCCGACGGCCTGACGCCTACGCGTCGGCGCCGAAGATCGCCGGCACATGCTCGGCTGCAACGATACTGAAAGCCGTCTGCTCGAACTGCTCACGCTCGCCCTGTCGGCAGGTGCGCGACGGCACACCGCATCATGAAGTACTCCCCCCGGCACGCAACGTAGCGTGCCTGGGGTCAGCGGCTGGCCTCATCGGCAAGGTGAATGCCGAGTCGCCGAGCAACGAGGAACAGCGAGACGCGGCGCAGCATGTGCCTGCGGTGAGACGCTGGTTGCCCGCACTGCGCTCTGCGACGCATAGGGAGTCATCGCCTGCCACTCGCGGCTACCTGCCGGGCCAGCCCGGCAGCGACTCGAACTGGTCTATCGCTGCCGGGCCGATCCGTCGGCGTGACTGGTCGTTCGTCCACTTGTCCAGGCTGCGCCCCCGGCGGCTCGCCCGGCATGGGTCCCCACCACCCGGTCTCCTGATGCCAGCCGTTCGACGGGGGCCGGGTCTTCTACACTGCGATGGGGCACAAGGCGGTGCCTCCGGCGCTGCCCGCTCTGTGGCGTAGCACCCCGCAAGGGGGACTCCCGATGAGCAAGAGCGACTACTACAACGATCCGCTGCTGCTGGCCCACCTATACGGCGGCCTTCGGATGGCAGCCGGCGTGACGCCGTTCCACTGCGGCGACGAGAACTGACACGAGCCGTAGCCGACCGCAGCGCCGTATCCCTCGGGAGAGCTACCGCCGCTGTCCTCTCTCGGGGGATTCGCCGGCCCGGATGACTCTCTAGCGTTCACCGGCGGGCTGCCGGACGGGGCGACCCGCCGCGGGACGGGAGCTGGTCGATGAGTACTGAGTCGGAATCGGACACGGAGGTCCGGCCGGGGCCGGCCGGTCGTCTCCTGCGCCGGCCGGTCGTCTGGATGCTGGTGGGACTGGCCGGTGTCGGCGCGGCCTCGATTCTGTCGCTCGGCGGGCCGGTCCTCGGCCTGGTCGGCGCTGCGGTCGCGGTCGTCGTCTACCGGCTGGTGATGCGTCACGTAGCCGGGCGGGACACCCCCGAGATCACCGGGCGGACCGCCGTGCCCGAGCTGCTGTTCGGCGCGGTGTTCGGGATCCTGTTCATCGGGGTGTCGATCCTGGCGCTGTTGACCGAGTTCTCGTTCAGCCGGTCGACCGGCGATCCGGTGACGATCGTGGCGGGAATGGCGGCGACCTCGCTGGGCGCGGCGGTCACCGAGGAACTGCTGTTCCGGGGTCTCGCGTTGCAGGCACTGGAACGGATGGCGGGCAGCGGGGTGGCGCTCGCGGTCACCGCGCTGCTGTTCGGGCTGCTGCATCTGGCCAACCCGGCCGCGACACCGTGGAGCTCGCTCGCCATCGCTGTGGAGGCCGGCGTGCTGCTCGGGGCGGCGTTCCTGTGGCGCCGGAGCATCTGGTTCGCGGTCGGCCTGCACTTCGCCTGGAACACCGCGGTCGGGCTGCTCGGCATCCCGGTCTCCGGGCATGCCGCCGAGGGTCTGCTGGTGACCCGCCCGACCGGGCCCGCGCTGCTGACCGGCGGCGCGTTCGGGCTGGAGGCGTCGATCGTCCCGGTGGTCGTGAGCCTGCTGATCGCCGTCCCGATGCTCCTCGCCGCCGCCCGCCGCGGCCACCTGGTACCACTGCGCCGCCGCGCTCACTAGACTCCCGGCGTGTTCCGGTGGCGGTCCCTTCCCGCATCCACGAAGGACGTCTGGCTGACCGTCCTGGTGACCGTGCTGGCGTTCGTGCCGACGGTCGCCCACCTGGGGCCGGAGATCGGTGATCTGCCGGGTGGCCGGGAGCCCGGTGCGGCCGAGGTGGTGCTGATCCTCGGGCTGAGCCTGCCGCTCGCCCTGCGTACCCGTCGCACCTTGATCTGCCTGACCGTCGTCGGAAGCGCTTGGGCGATCGGTCAGGTACTCGGCCGTCCGGACACGTTCGCCAAGTCCGCACTGCTGTTCGCGGTGTACGCGGCGGGCGCGCACCTGGCCCGGCGGCGTCGGGTCGTCGCCGGGACGGTGACCGCGGCCTACCTGGTGCTGGCCGTCGTGCTGCACCTCCTCGGGTCCCCGCAGGGGTTCCTCGACTTCACCGCCTTCTACCTGATCCTGGCGGCGATCTGGTGGACCGGCAGCGGGGTCCGGCGGTGGCGGGCCGATCAGGCCGAGCACCAGCGCCTGGCCGCCGAGGTGGCCTCGGCCGCCGAACGGGCCCGGATCGCCCGCGAGCTGCACGACGTGGTTACCCACCACGTTACCGCCATGGTGGTCCAGGCCGATGCGACCGGCCTGCTTCTCCGGGGTACGCCGGACCGTGCGGCCGACGGGCTGACCGCGATCGGGGCGGCCGGGCGCCGGGCGCTGACCGAGCTGCGGACCCTGTTGGCCACCCTCGAGGCGACCGGTGAGCCGGATCCGCCCGACCGGGCCCTGGCCGCCGGGCGGATCGGCGATCTGGTCGAGCAGGCCCGACTGACCGGGCAGCCGGTCGAGTGGATCCCCGCGAGGGAGGGGCCGCCGCTGCCGGCAGACGTCGAGCTGGCGGCCTACCGTGTGGTCCAGGAGGCGCTCACCAACGCGATCCGGCACGCCGCCGGCCGCCCGACCACGGTCCTGGTCGATCACCGGGGCCGCGAGGTCGAGATCGAGGTCACCACGAGCGGACCGGCACCCGCCGCGACGGCGCCTCCGGCCGGTGGGCGGGGGCTGACCGGGATGCGGGAGCGGGTGCGGCAGGTAGACGGGGAGCTGGTCTCCGGGTTCGGGCCGGACGGCAGCTTCCGGGTCCGTGCCGTGCTCCCGGCGGGTGGCGCCGAGTGACCGGCCCGATCCGCGTGCTGATCTGCGACGACCAGGATCTGGTCCGGGCCGGTTACGCCACGATCTTCGCCGCTCAGCCCGACCTGGAGGTGGTCGGCGAGGCGTCGGACGGGGAGGAGGCGGTCCGCCTGGCGCGTGTGCTGCGCCCGGACGTGGCCGTGATGGACGTGCGGATGCCGGTGCTGGACGGCATCGAGGCGACCCGGCGGCTGGCCGGCCCGGAGGTCGCCGATCCGGTGCGGGTGCTGGTCGTCACCACCTTCAACGTCGACGCATACGTGTACGAGGCGCTGCGGGCCGGTGCGAGCGGCTTCCTGCTCAAGGACACGCCGTACGCCCGGCTGGTGGACGGCATCCGCACCGTGGCCGGTGGCGACTCGCTGCTGGCGGCCGCCGTCACCCGCCAGCTGATCGGGCACTTCGCCGAACGGGTCCGGCCCGACACCTCGTCGCCGGAACGGGACAGCGTCAGCGCGGCGCTCACCGCACGGGAACTGGACGTGTTCAAGCAGATTGCGGCCGGCCGCTCGAACTCCGAGATCGCCGCCGAGCTGGTCCTCTCCCTGGAGACGGTCAAGACGTACGTGTCCCGGATCCTGCTCAAGCTGGGCCTGCGCGACCGTGTCCAGGCGGCCATCCTGGCGTACCGGATCGGTCTGACACCGGACGCGGGCTGAGCCCGCGGGTCCCTCGCGGGAGCCACCCGAAGTGTCCACTCCGGAGGGATGACCCGCACCTCGGTCATCCCTATCGTCGTGCCCGGCAGCGAATCCCTCGCCGCCACCACGTCGAAAGGCCCGCCCATGCCACCGACCGCGATCGACCTCCGACCGGCCCGGCGCCGGCTGCGCAGCCTCCGGGTCCCGGTGCTGGTGGTCGCGCTCCTCGTGGTGCTGGCCGCGACCCGCGGGCTCAACGTGCAGGCGGCCGGCCACCCCGTGGTCGCGCTGATCGTCGGCCTGGGGACCGCGACGGGCGCGCTGCTCTGCTACCGGTGGCTGTCACGCACGGTCGAGGCCCGCGAGACCGTCCCCGAACTGGCCGCGACCGGCCGCTGGTCCGGTCTCGCCCGGGGCGCTCTGCTCGGGTTCGCCCTTTTCACCGTCATGATCCTGGCGATCGGGCTGCTCGGCGGCTGGGGCCGGACCGGCTGGGGATCAGCCGGCGGCTTCCTGGCGAGCTTCGGCGCGGTGGCCAGCATCGCGGTCAACGAAGAGTTGCTGTTCCGCGGCGTGCTGTTCCGCATCCTGGACGAGCGGGTCGGCAGCGTCATCGCGCTGGTGGTGTCGTCGCTGCTCTTCGGACTCACCCACCTGGTCAACGACCACGCCACCCTGTGGGGCACCCTCGCCCTGGGCATCGAGGGCGGCACCCTGACCGCCGCCTGCTACCTCCTCACCCGATCGCTGTGGCTGCCGATCGGCCTGCACTTCGCCTGGAACTTCACCCACATCGGCATCTTCGGGCTGCCGACCTCCAGCAGCGTCGGAGCCGCCGAGACCGGCCTGCTGCACACCACCCTGACCGGCCCGGACCTGCTGTCCGGGGGCGCCTTCGGACCGGAGGCCGGCCTGCCCGCGCTGCTGCTCTGCCTCGTCGCGGCGTTCTTCCTGCTCCGCCGAGCGGCCCGGACCGGCCGGCTGCGTCCGCGCCCGCAGGGCCGGGCCGCATGACCGTTCCGGTCGCCGCCCCGCTGCCGGTCCACCATGACCTGACCGTCCCCGCCGGCGACGGCGTCGGCCTGGCCGGGACGCTGAGCCTGCCCGGAACGCCGGGCCCGCCCGGCGATGCTCCTCCTGCGCGGCTCCGCGCCCTGCGAACTGCATGTTGATGCCCCGGAAGGCTCTCGCGTGAGGCGTCCGCGGGGCACGGCCGGTACCTGACAGCCGGGTCGCCCCGACCGAATCCGATGCCCTCAGTCCCGCTGGGTCGGCGCGGGCCGATCGGCAGCGTCGCAAACGATCTCCGCGACATCGGCAAGGTGAATGCCGAGTCGCCGAGCAACGAGGATCAGCGAGACACGGCGCAGGGCTCGCCTGCTCGGAATGCTCCGCCGTCGTACGCATCAAATCCTCGCCGTGCCTTCTCGCCGTACGGAGAAATTGAACCCACGACGAGATCAATAGGTCAGCGTCGGGGCAGCCTTGCTCCACCGGCTGGTGTCGAGTTCGTCGAGCAGGAAGTTCGCCAGATCGGCGCGGCTGAGCCGCGACCCGCCGGGCGGGTTCTTCCCGTCCTCGACCCGGAACGTCCCGGTGGCCGGCTTGTCGGTGAGGTAACCGGGCCGGACCAGAGTCCAGTCGAGCCGGCTAGACCGCACGATGTCCTCCATCACGCGCATGTCCTCGTACAACTCACGCAGGAACAACGGAATCATCAGCCGGAACCACCAGGGCAACCCGGGGTCCTTGGACTCCACCCCGCCGGACGAGACGACGATCAACCGCTGCACCTGAGCGTCCTGCAGCGCAGTGACTACCGCCTGGCCACCCTTGGAGTAGATGCCGTTCGGATTCCGGGCCGTGCTGCCGATCGCGGAGATCGCCGCGTCGTGCCCGACAGCGATCTCCCGCAACGGGCGGCCACCGGCCAGCACGTCGGCGGGTTGCAACGCGAGATCGGGATGTGACGGCAGCCCGTCAAGGTGGCGGGCCACCGCGGTCACCTGGTACCCGCGGTCGAGCGCGCCGGAGACCACGAGGCGTCCGGTGCCGCCGCTGGCCCCGAAAACGATCAGCTTCATACGAATTCCTCAACCTGGTGGGTTCGTCGCAGGCAGGTCCCGGCAAGGGCGGAAGCCACACCGGCAACCAAAAACTAGACAAGCGTTGAGATACTAGACAGGCGGTTCCGGAGAAGCAACCCCGGCGCTCACCGCGGCAGCGACATCACCAGAGTGAGCTGATCTCCACCGAGCGCTGCGGGGCGCTGGGGAGCGGTTTGTGAGCTTTCCTTGGTTCGTCATCGCTCGATGTCGTGACCTTCGAGCGGCGCCGATGTCTGATCGGTGGGCATGCTGGTTGAGCTGGTCATGGGCGAGCGGAAGGCGTATCCCAGTGACCTCACCGATGAGCAGTGGGCGGTGGTGGGTCCGTTCCTGGACGCGTGGAAAGCGAAGCATCCGTCGGCGTCGGGGCACACGGGCCGTTACTCGTTGCGGGAGATCCTGAACTCGATCTTCCATCAGAACCGGACCGGGTGATGCTCCTATAGATGTCAAGCGGCAAGTTCAAGATCGTTTTTGGTGATGAGCTGGTAGAGCTCGCGGGCGACGTACCGCTTCAGGCATCGGATGATTTCTTTTTTGGACATGCCTTCTTTAGTGCGTCGTTGCATGTAGTCGCGGGTGCGGGGGTCCCATCGCAGGCGGACGAGGACGACGCGGTAGAGGGCTGCGTTGGCTTGCCGGTCGCCGCCGCGGTTGAGTCGGTGCCGGGTGGTCTTGCCGGAGCTGGCGGGGATCGGGGCGACGCCGCAGAGCATGGCGAACGCCGCTTCGGAGGCGAGCCGGTCGTGATTCTGGCCGGCACTGACCAGCAGTTGCCCGGCGACCTCGGCGCCGACGCCGTGGGCGGCCAGCAGGCCGGGGTTGATCGCCGCGACGAGAGGTTCGAGCAGCTCGTCGAGGTCGGTGATCTCGACCGACAGCTGCTGGTGGCGGCGGGCCAGACTGCGCAATGCAAGCTCGGTGGCGGTGGACGGGGCGGCCGAGTTGGCTGGGTCGGGTTGCAGGTTTCCGCAGGTGGCGATCAGTTTCGTGATGGTCAGACCGCGTAGCCGGGCGCGTAGCTCGTCGGTGGCGGTGACGATCAGGGCCTTGATTTGGCGTTGGGTGTCGGCGCGCTGGTCGACCGCGCTGCGCCGGACTACGCGCAGGTTACGCAGCGCTTCGACGCGGCCGTCGCGCTGTTTGGGGTGCCGGTGCGTTCTCCGGCCAGGGCGGCCCGGGCGGCTTGGATCGAGTCGATCGGGTCGGACTTGCCCTGGAACCGGCGGGTCTTGCGGTCCGGGCGGTCGACCTCGATCATGGCCACCTGCTCGGCGCGCAGCAGACGGGCCAGTCCCGCGCCGTAGGCGCCGGTGCCTTCGATCCCGACCCGGTTGAGTCGGCCGTGCTCGCGCATCCAGGCCAGCAGGGCGGTGTAGCCGGCCGCGTCTGCAGGAAACTGCTGCGTGCCGAGGACCCGGCCGATCTGGTCGATCACGGCGGCGGTGTGGGTGTCCTGGTGGGTGTCGACCCCACCGAAGACGTCGATCGCGGCTTCATCAGGTGTAATGGAGGGCATCGTCGTCCTGTCGTTCGTGACTGGGGCAGGGCGGCACGCACCAGCCGGGCAACGCGGACAAGACAGAGATGGGGCCTCTGGCCAGGCTCCTATGAAGTCACAACGCCACGCCTGATGAGTGCACGAGCACCTCCCGATCGAGGCCGACAAATCCCGTTAAGGACCCGAAGTCAGTCAGAGGGTGGGTCAAACCTCGGCGGGAGGTGCTCACAAACATCATCTCTGTCAGTGGGCGTATCTGCCGTATGACCTGCCGCCGAAGTCCGCGACGTATTACTACTTCGCGTTGTGGCGGGACGACGGCACCGACCAGGCCATTCACGATCTGCTGCGCTGTCAGGCGCGGGGGAGGATCCGTCGGCGGTCATCTTGGACACCCAGTCGATCCGGGCCGCGAACCATGTTCCGGCCGCGACCACCGGCAAGGACGGGAAGAAGGTGCCGGGCCGTAAGCGGGGGCTGGCCGTCGACGCTCTGGGACTGATCCGAGCCGAGCTGAAACGCCTGGTCAACCGGCAGATCCTGGCCGAGAGCCAACCCGGCCTGTTCACCCTCAACCCGGAACGGACACAACCTCCCGGACCGCCCTCTGAGGCCGAGAGCGTTGAGGCCGAGAGCGTTCAAGCCGAGAGCATCGACACGACTACAAGCAATCCACCTTGAGTGGGTGCGGGAACTCGACTCGGCCGGGCGGCCCCGGCGGAGACAAGGACGCCCCGGGAGCGGCGCGCGCTCCCGGGGCGTCCGACGCGCCTGAGCTGGGACTCAGGCGCGGAACACCGCCACTCCCCTGGCGGTGAGAGTGCGGTCGGGGCCACCCAGGGCCGCGATGTCGACCGGTTCCGAGGTGCGGTTGATGACGAAGCGGGTGTCGCCGCGCACCGCCAGCTCGACCACACCGCGCAGCGGCGAGGGGAGTTCGCTGGTGACGCCGGCGCGGGACAGCAGGTCACCGAGCACCTGGCCGAGACCGTCGGGGCCGAGGCGGGTCGACACGTACGCCGCCGAGCCGGCGCCGACCGTACGGCGGGTGATCGCGGCCCGGCCGGCCTGGTCGCCGGTCTTGTAGGTGGCCAGCACCGCCGTGTCGGGCGAGACCACGTCGATGCGGTCGGTCCACAGGGTGCCGGTGAGGCCGTTGTCGAGTTCGGCCGTGTCGCCGTCGAGCAGGGGGCCGAACTCCTCGATGCGGATGCCGAGCAGGTCGCGCAGCGCCCCGGGGTAGCCGCCGAGCCAGGCGTGGTCGTTCTCGTCGACGATCCCCGAGAAGTACGTGGTGATCAGGTGCCCACCGGACGAGGCGTACGAGGTCAGCCGGTCAGCCAGGCCGGACGGCACCACGTGCAGCACGGGCGCCACCACCACGTCGTACGCCGAGAAGTCGGCCGCCACGGGCAGCACGTCGGCCCGTACGCCCAGGTCGAGGAACGCCGTGTACCAGTCGAGCGCCTCCTGCCGGTAGCGCAGCGCAGCGGTCGGGTGGGAGTCCTGCTCGACCGCCCACCACGAGGTCCAGTCGAACAGGATCGCAGCCTTGGCCGGCGTACGGGGAACGCCCGCCACATGGGAGAGCGAACGAAGCGTCGAGCCGAGCGAGGCCACCTCGCGGAACAGCGAGGAGTCGGTGCCGGCGTGCGGGACCATCGCCGAGTGGTATTTCTCGGCGCCGGCCCGGGACTGCCGCCACTGGAAGAAGCAGACCGCGTCGGCGCCGTGGGCGACGTGGGTGAGCGAGTCGCGGGCCAGTTCGCCCGGCTTCTTGGCCAGGTTGATCGGCTGCCAGTTGACCGCGCTGGTGGAGTGTTCCATCAGGAACCACGGCCGCCCGCCGGCCAGGTTGCCGGTCAGGTTGGCCGAGAACGACAGCTCGTCCAGGGTTTGTCCGCCGGGCAGGCGGTAGTGATCGTTGGAGACGAAGTCGACCTCGGCCGCCCAGTCCGCGTAGTCCATGCCCTTGGTCTCGCCCATGACCATGAAGTTCGTGGTCACGGGGATGTCGGGCGTGATCTCGCGCAGGACGGCCTTCTCGGCGACGAGGTAGTCCTTGAGCGCGTCGGACGAGAACCGCTTGAAGTCGAGCTGCTGGGTCGGGTTGGGGTGGGTCGCGGCCTGGCGCGGGGGCAGGATCTGCTCGAAGCCGGTGTACCACTGCGACCAGAACGCCGTGCCCCACGACTCGTTCAGCGCGTCGATCGTCGTGTATCGGGCACGCAGCCAGGTGCGGAACGCGGCCGCCGCGTCGTCGGAGTAGTCGTAGACGTTGTGGCAGCCCAGCTCGTTGCTGACGTGCCAGGCCACCACGGCCGGGTGGTTGCCGTACCGGGTGGCCATCGCCCGTACGAGCCGCAGCGCGTGCTCACGGAAGATCGGCGACGTCGGCCGCCACTGCTGACGGCCGCCCGGCCAGATCGTGTTGCCCTTGGCGTCCACCGGCAGGACCTGCGGATACGCGGTGGTCAGCCACGGCGGCGGGGAGGCCGTCGCCGTGGCCAGGTCGACCGCGATCCCGTTGGCGTGCAACTTCTCGATCGCTTCGTCGAGCCAGCCGAAGTCGTACCGGCCCGGGGCGGTCTCCAGTTTGGCCCACGAGAAGATGCCGAGCGAGACGATGGTGACGCCGGCCTCGCGCATCGCGCGTACGTCGTCGTCCCAGACCTCGCGGGGCCACTGCTCGGGGTTGTAGTCCGCGCCGTACTCGAGACGAGGGTCTCCGGCCCGGCGCAGCCAACGGGGGTTTTGCACAAGATCTCCCAGGTGGAACGGACTTACTTGACGGTGAAGCCCTGCTCGTTGCCGTACTTGGCGGACTGCTCCTGCCAGGCCTTCAGCCCGTCGGTGAGCGTGGTGCCCGAGACGTACGCCTTGCCCACGGTGTCGTTGAAGATGCTGTTCGAGTAGACCTGGAACGGCAGGTACGACCACCCGGTGACGACGTTCTGGGCCGACTTGGCGAAGACCTCGTTGGCCTTCTGACCGCCGAAGTACTCGAACTCGTCGGCCAGCCATTTCGGGTCGGCCAGGGTCTTGCTGGTGGCCGGGAAGGCGCCGCCGTCGACGCGGATCTGCACGCCGTCGCCGTCGTTGGCGAATTTCAGGAACCCGTACGCGAGCTCCTTGTTGGCGCCCTTCTCCATGATCGCAAGAGAGCTGCCGCCGTTCTCGGCGCTGGCGTTGGCGCCGGCGGTCCACTGCGGGAGCTCGGCCGCGCGCCACTTGCCGGAGCCGGCCGGGGCGCTGGTGACGAAGTTGGCCGGCATCCACGCGCCGGTCGCGATCGTGGCGATCGAGCCGTTGCCGATGCCCTGGAACCAGCCGTCGCTCCAGGAGCTGACCGGGGCGAGCAGCTTCTCGCTGATCAGCGCCTGCCACACCTTCACGAACTCCTGCGAACCGGCGTCGGTGAAGTTGATCGTGACGTTGGTGCCGTCGACCTGGTACGGCTTGCCGCCGGCCTGCCAGATGAGGCTGGTGGTCAGGCCCGCGTCACCGGTGTCGTTGGTGATGTACGCCTTGGGGTCGGCCTTGTGCAGCTTGCGCGCGGCGTCGAGGTACTCGGTCCAGGTCTTCGGCACCTCGATCTTGTGCTTGTCGAAGACCTCCTTGTTGTAGAACAGCGCCATCGGGCCCGAGTCCATCGGCAGGCCGTAGACGCCGCCGCCGGAGTTGACGGAGTTCCACGGGCCGGGGTTGAAGTCGGCCTTCAGAGCTTCCGCCCCGTACGGCTTGAGGTCGGTCAGCGCCTTGCCGATGGCGAACTGCGGCAGCGCGTAGTACTCGATCTGCCCGACGTCCGGCACGCCCTTGCCCGCCGCGATCGCGTTCTGCAGGGCGGTGTACTGCTTGTCGCCGGTGCCCGCGTTGACCAGCTCGACCTTGACGTTGGGGTACTTCTCCTGGAACTTCGTGACGACGTCTTTGAGCGTGGGCTCCCACGCCCACACCGTCAGGGTGCCGCCCTTCTCGAGCGCGGCGGTGACGTCGGCGTCGGAGACGGTGGAGCCGCCGGAGCCGGAACCTGTGGACGAGTCGTCCCCGCCGCCACCGCAGGCAGCCAGGGCCAGGACAGCAGCCGACGCAGCGGCCGCCACCTTGAGGAAACGGGTCATGGAGGAGGGTCCTTTCACAAAAGGGTTATTCCTTGACGGAGCCGGCGGCCAGGCCGGACTGCCAGTAACGCTGCAGCGACAAGAAGGCCGCGAGGAGCAGGACGACGGTGATCAGCGAACCGGTGATGACCAGGTTGAAGACGGCCTCGCCGCCGGCCGTGGCGGCCTGCGCGTTCCACGAGTTCAGGCCGACGGTGAGCGGGTACCAGTCCGGGTTCTTGAGCATGATCAGCGGCAGGAAGTAGTTGTTCATCGTCGCGACCATGGTGAAGAGCAGCGTCGTGACGATGCCGGGCATGAGCAGCGGCACGCTGAGGCGGAACAGCGTGCGGAACTCGCCGGCCCCGTCGACCCGGGCCGCCTCGAGCATCTCGGTCGGCACCGCCTGGGCGGAGAACGTCCACATCAGGTACAGGCCGAACGGCGAGATCAGCGACGGGATGATCACGGCCCACGGGGTGTTGGTGAGCCCCATCTTGCTGAACATCAGGAACGTCGGGACGGCCAGCGCGGTCGGCGGCACGGCCACGGCGCCGATGACGATCGCGAACACGGCCTTCTTGCCGACGAAGTCGAACTTGGCGAGCCCGTAACCGGCCAGCAGCGCGAGGAACGTCGCCCCGCCGGCGCCGGCCACCACGTAGAGCAGGGTGTTGCCGAGCCAGCGCAGGAAGATCCCGTTGTCGTACGTGAAGGTGTCGGCGATGTTGCTGAACAGCGCGAACTTGCCGTCGTCGAACCACAGCCCGAACGACGAGAACAAGCCGTCCTGCGTCTTGGTCGAGTTGATCAGCAGCCATGCGAGGGGAACAGCGAGTACACGGCGATCAGCCCGGTGAGCACGGTCAGCAGCACGCTGCCCTTGCGCCGCCTTCTCGACGACAAGGTCACAGGCTTTCCCGTACGGGGTGAGGACTGCACCGCAGGAGTCGTGGTTGTCATCAGAGGTCCTTCGTCCCGCGCAGCTGCACCACGTAGGCGACGATCATGGTGATCACGGCCATCACGACCGCGACCGCCGCGGAGTAGTTGATCTGCTGGCCGGAGAAGGTCAGCGAGTAGGCGTAGAAGTTCGGAGTGAAGTACGTGGTGATCGCGTTGGGCGCCAGGTTGCGCAGGATGGCCGGCTCGTTGAAGAGCTGGAAGCTGCCGATGATCGAGAAGATCGTGGCGATGACCAGCGCGCCCCGGATGGCCGGGAGCTTGATCGACCGGATGATCCGGACCTGGCCGGCGCCGTCGATGGCGGCCGACTCGTAGAGCGACTTCGGCACCACCTGCAGGGCCGAATAGAAGATCAGCATGTTATAGCCGACGAACGTCCAGGTGGTGATGTTGCCGATCGAGGCCAAGATGAGGCTGGGCTGGAGCGGGTCGGGCAGCGAGATCCCGAGGGCGTCGTTGATGCCGCCGACCAGACCGAACTGCGAGCCGTAGATGAAGCCCCACATCAGCGCGGCGACCACGGCGGGCACGGCGTACGGCAGGAAGATCGAGACGCGGAAGAAGCTCTTGCCGTAGAGGCGGCCGCTGTCCAGGGCGAGGGCGACGAGCAGGGCCAGGAACAACATGATCGGCACCTGGACGACCAGGAAGAGACCGACCCGCCCGACGCCGGACCAGAAGTTGGGGTCCTGCAGGGCCTGGGTGTAGTTGTCGAGGCCGACGAACGCGTTACCGCCGATGAGCCGGTTGCGGTACAGGCTCAGGTAGATCGAGTAGGCGATCGGGGCCAGGAAGACCAGCGCGAACACGATCATGAACGGGCCGACGAACTGCCAGCCCCGGTAGGAGCGGCGCACTCGTCTCGTCGCCGGCGGCGGCGCCGCGACCTGGGGAACTGCCATCTGCCGTCATCCTGTCCTGCCGGGCACGGGCGGTGGTTGCGGGTGTTTGCGCAAACATGGCATCGATCAAAGGTGTTCGACAATGTTTCGACGAGTTCACCGGTGTGATGTTTACGCAAACATGAGGGTGATAGTTTCACCGCGTGCAGCGATCGTCAAGCAACCGCCCCCGGGGTGTTTCGATGGCCGACGTGGCCCGCCTGGCTGGTGTCTCGGCCCAGACGGTCAGCCGCGTCTCCAACGGCCACCCCAGCGTGGTCGAGTCGACCCGGCGTCAGGTTCTGGACGCGATGCAACAACTGGGTTATCGGCCCAACAGTGCCGCACGCGCCCTCAAACGGGGCGAATTTCGTACTATCGGCGTCATTTTGTTCACCTTGGCGACGACCGGCAACAGCCGCACGGTCGAGGCGATCGCCGCCCAGGCCGCCCAGGAGGGGTACGCCATCACGCTGATCCCGGTCGCGATGCCGACCCAGGACGGCGTGCTCGGCGCCTTCACCCGCCTCGGCGAGCTGGCCGTCGACGGCGTCATCGTGATCATGGAAGTGCACCTGCTGGACGCCGCCAACCTCACCCTCCCGCCGGGCGTTCAGGTCGTGGTCGTCGACTCCGACGCCGGCGACCGCTACCCCGTCGTCGACACCGACCAGGCCGACGGCGCCCGCCAAGCCGTACGCCACCTGCTCGAACTCGGCCACGACACGGTCTGGCACGTCACCGGCCCCGCCGAGTCGTTCGCAAGCGAGCGCCGCGCCCTGGCCTGGCGGACCGTGCTCGAAGAGGCCGGCCGCCCCGTCCCGCCCGTGCAGCGCGGCGACTGGTCGGCCCTGTCGGGTTACGAGGCCGGCCTGCGCCTGCCCGCCGACCCGTCCTGCACGGCGGTGTTCTGCGCGAACGACCAGATGGCCCTGGGCGTGCTGCGGGCCCTGCACGAGCGCGGCCGCCGGGTTCCCGCCGAGGTCAGCGTGGTCGGCTTCGACGACATCCCCGACGCCGCCTCCTACCTTCCCCCGCTGACCACCGTGCACCAGGACTTCGCCGAGGTCGGCCGGCAGTGCGTACAGGGCCTGCTCGACCAGATCCGCCGGCACACCCTCGAACCGGGCACGGTCCTGGTCCCGACCACGCTGGTCGAGCGCGCCAGCACCGCTCCCCCGCCGGCGGTCGAGTAGATTCCGGCCATGTCCAGGGAACTCAGCGCCCGGCTGCCCGCCGCACCGGGGGTCTACCGGTTCCGGGACCCCGGCGGCCGGGTGCTCTACGTCGGACGTGCCACCAACCTGCGCAGCCGGGTCGGGTCGTACTGGGGCGACCTGCGGGCGCCGGAGACCCAGGCCGTACGGGAGGGGTTGGCTCTGCTGCGGGAAAGGGCGTCGGCGCACCTGGCTTTCGAGTTGGCGGGCCGGATCCAGGATGAGGCGTACGAAGGCAGGAGGTGTTTTCTGGAAATCAGATTAACTATTACTTGTATCAAGGGCTGTCGATGCCTCAGGATGGGTTCGCGGCGCCGCCCCCCATCCCCGCACTCATCCCCTGAGGTCTCGCCATGCGTCTGCTCAAACGCGCCCTGGTCGCGGCGCTGCTCACGGTCGGCACCCTCGCCGCTCCCGCACACGCCGCCGCTCCAGCACAAACCCCCCACGCCATGACGCCGATGCGCGCCGCTGAACCGTTCAAGGTGCTCGCCTTCTACAACGGCACCTACGATGCCGCGCACATCGACTTCGACAAGGAAGCCCGGGAATGGTTCCCGCAGGCGGGCGCGCAGAACGGTTTCACCTGGGAGGCCACCACCGACTGGAGCCGGCTCAGCGCATCCGGCCTGGCCGGTTACAAGGTCATCATGTTTCTCGACGACGCCCCTCCGGCGGATCGGCGGGCGGCTTTCCAGCAGTACATGCAGAACGGCGGCGCCTGGCTGGGCTTTCACGTGAGCGCCTTCACGACCGACGCCAACGGCTGGAGCTGGTATCACAACACGTTCCTGGGCTCGGGCAACTTCGCCACGAACACGTGGGGCCCGACGGCCGAGACGTTGCGTATCGAGAACCGCAACCATCCGACCACGGCGGGCCTGCCGGCGACAATTCCGTCGGCGGTCAGCGAGTGGTATTCGTGGAGCCGGGATCTGCGGCAGAACCCGGACATCGACATCCTGGCCTCGGTCGACGCGTCCAGTTTCCCGGTCGGCACCGACCCGGACCAGCAGTGGCGCAGCGGTTTCTACCCGCTGATCTGGTCGAACCGGAACTACAAGATGGTCTACACGAACTTCGGCCACAACGGCATGAACTACGAGACCAACACCCGGACGTCGTCCACGTTCGCCAGCGCCCAGCAGAACCAGTGGCTGATCAACAGCATTCTGTGGCTGGGCGGCGGTGACAGCACCCCGCAGCCCCCGGCACCGATCGACCCCGCGGCCTGGTATCCGGTGGTCAGCAGGAACAGCGCCAAATGCGTTGACGCACGCGCGGCCGGAACAGTCAACGGCACGGCCGTCCAGCAGTACACGTGCAACGGCTCGAACGCGCAGCAGTTCCAGTTCGCCCCGACGAGCGGCGGCTATGTGCGCATCAACGGCCGGGGCAATGCGGCGCAGGCGCTCGACGTCACCAATGTGTCCACGGCCGACAACGCGCCGATCCAGACCTGGGCGTACGGGGGTGGCGCCAACCAGCAGTGGCTGCCGGTGGACGAGGGCGGCGGCTACTACCGTTTCGTGAACCGCAACAGCGGCAAATGCCTCGACGTCCCCGCGGCCTCCACAGCCGACGGCGTCCAACTGGTGCAGTACACGTGTAACGGAACCGCGGCCCAAAGCTTCCGTCTGACCCGTTGACCAGTCGTTGCCCGGCCGGCTCCCCCTGGCCGGGCAACGCCGCCTGCTCGGCCGTGTCCCGGCAGGAGCCCCAGCCGCGCGGGGCCAGGCGGCCGGTCGAAGTCCGCGAATCGCTCGCAGCTGCGCATTGCTGTCCAAACAGGGTGCGTGGTTGAGTGGGGTCGTGCGCGACTACGGGTGGGCCGCCGGCACGTTCCTCGGCAGCCTGCCCCGGGACGTCGCCGCATCGCTGGTCGAGCGCAGTGTCCGCCTCAGCTTCCCGGCCGGCCGGGTCATCCTGCGCGAGGGCGCCCTCGACTCCCACGTCTTCCTGCTGCTCAGCGGCTTCGTCAAGGTGACCACCGCAGTCGAGGGGGTCGAGACGCTGCTCGGCATCCGGCTGCCCGGCGAGGTGGTCGGCGAGATCGGAGCGCTGACCGGCGAACCCCGCAACGCCACCGTCAGCGCCTCCGGCCCGCTGGTCGCGGGCCGGCTGCAGCGCGGTGACTTCGAGGCTTTCCTGCGGCAACGCCCCGACGCCTCCGCGCTGATCGCGGCCGCGGTGGCCCGCCAGCTGCGCTGGGCCAACCGCCGCCGCACGGATTTCGCGGCCTTCCCGGCGCCCATCCGCCTGGCCCGGGTGCTGTCCGAAATGGCCGAGGTCTGCGGCCGCAGACGCAGCGACGGCAGCGTCGAACTGCTGGTGCCGCTCAGCCAGACGGACTTGGCCGCCATGGTCGCGATCGCGCAGGCCACCGTGGAGAAGGCCGCACACGAACTCCGCGACCAAGGCCTGATCACCACCGGCTACCGCCGCATCGTCATCACCGACCCGTCGGCGCTGAGAAAACTCGCAGACCCCTGACCGCGGACGAGCGCCTCGGATCCCGCGGTTCTCGCGATCGCCGTGAGCGAGTTGTGCCGGACATTGTGGACGGTTGACGCCCTGGGCGACCCTGAATCCATGACTCAGGTGGTTCTTGCGTTCCTCTCGGTGATCGGCGCGCTGACCGGCGTGATGATGGGGTCACTGCTCAACGCGCGGGTACAGCGCGCTTCCTGGGCACACCAGGAGAACACCACGTCGCTACGCGACCGGCGCGCGACGTACGCCGCGTTCGTCGCCGCCTGCCGGGAGTGGCGGGCGACGGTGCTGGGCCCGGACGTGCAGATCATCCCGGCGTCCTCGGTCTCCCGCAACGCACACGCGGACGGTGGCCAGCCGCGCGTCCAGGTCGTCCGCCACCGGGCCGAAATCGGCTTGATCGCGCACACCACGGCGACGGTCCAGGCCGCCGCCGCCCTCATGCTGGCGGTGGGACGCTTGTCCGAAGCCAGAGCCGAGCACGAGGCCGGTCAGGTTCCCGAACCATTCATCCAGGCGTGCCGAGACGCAGAACGGGAATTCAACCGGGTTGCTCGGGCGGAGCTGGGCAACCCGGAGATCAACCTGGAGACCCCCACCGGGCTGCCGCCCTCGACGCTTCGTCGCGCACAGACCGAACCAGAAGAACCCGACATGACGCCCCGACGCGCAGACACACCCTCAACGTGAGATTGATCTGTGCTGCTCCCGGCGTGAGCACCACTGTGCCGCAGAGATGGTCATCCGTCGGGTCACGGTTTACCGGTGTCCTCCCGGGCTTTGCGCCTGCGCACCGTCAGCCACACCACCGCGATGATCGCCAGGACGGCGAGGCCGCCGAGCACGACCGGCCTCCACCACGACGAGAGTGTGGTCTGGGGCGCCCCGCCCCGTTTCGCCGCCGAGACCGCCGGCACCTGCGCCGGAGCGGACTGGGCCGCTCGGGCCTGCACCTCGGCGGTCGCCTGGCTGGTGTGCGGCGCCGGCGCGCGAACCGTCACCCGCCACTTTCCGGGGGTCAGGATCGGGCCGGTGGCGTAGAAGCCGTGGCCCTCGCGGGCCGGTTCGAGTTGCGCCGGTCCGACCGCCCGTCCGTCCGCGGCGGTGGCGGTGAGTGTCAGCCGGACCAGCGTTTCCAGCTGGTGCCCGTCGGCATGGCGGGCTTGCACGGTGACACCGGCGGCGCCGTCGCCCGCGACCTCCAGTTTGAGTTTTCCGTTGTGCGCCCACGCCGGGCCGGCCGCCGGCAGAAGAGCCAGCAACAGGCCGGCCAGGGCGGCGGCCGCCCCACGGGTACGAAGCATCAAGCTGTTCCTTCCTGCACCGGGAGGCCCCGTCCCGCCTGGTGACGGGACGGGGCCGCTGTCGTCAGAGCCCGCGGTCCGGGGAGATCCGGGTGGGGTCCTCGGCGAGTCGGCCGGTGCGGGTCAGCGGCTTGTCGTCGTTCGCCCGCGTTCCGGCCCGGCTCGCGGTGCCGCCGAGCCGCTCGATCATCGCGTCGGCATCGCGGAGCAGGGTGTCGCGGACATCGGTGTCAGCGACGAGAGCAGCGTCGTTGACGAGCGTCCTGAAGGTGACCAGCTGCCGCACTGCCCGCTGGTCCTCGCCGGCCGCCTCCGAGGCCCGGACCGTGTCCAGTCTGGTGGACAGCTGCCGATGTGCCTTGGTGGACAGCCGGCCGGTCGCCTTGAACCGGTCCAGCAGGTTCTGCATGTCCCGGAACGAGGTGGTGACGAAGAACCGGACCGTCGTCGAGGTGCTGTTGCCCGCCTTGTCGATCGCGGTCACGGTCAGCTCGTGCAGGCCGAGTGGCAGCTCGTACAGCGCCTGGAGGGAACCGTTGGTGTACGGCCGTCCGTTGAGTGTGCCGGTGGTGGTCTCGATGCCGGAGGTCGGGTCGACCGCCTGCCACGAGGTCCGGACGTCCTGGCTGTCGCCGTACAGCTGGCCGTTGGCCAACCCGGAGACCAGCAGGGTCGGCTTGGTGCCGTCGATCCGCACGACCGCAGACTTGAGCGTCTCGGCGTTGCCTGCCCTGTCCTTGGCCCGGTAGAGCAGCTCGTGCTCGCCGTCACCGGTTACGTCCACCGGTGCGGTGTACGGCGTCCAGGCGCCACCGTCCAGCGACCACTCCAGCAGCCCCACCCCGGAACCGGCGTCCACCGACTTGAGGACCACCGGGACGGCGCCGTCGTGCCAGCCGTTGTCGTTGGCCGGGGCGAACTGGGCCGAGGTGACCGGAGCCGTGGTGTCGATTCTGATCGTGACCGACTTCGCCTGTTCCACGTTGCCGGCCGAGTCGGTCGAGCGGAACCGCACCTCGTGGGCGCCGTCGCCGCTGACCGGCACACCGGCGGTGTACGCGGTCCAGACGGTGGCGTCGTCGAGCTGGTACTCGGTGCCTGCCACCCCGCTGCCACCGGTCTCATCCTCCGCCGTCAGCGTGACCGTGACGTTTCCG
The DNA here is from genome assembly GCF_004362215.1 of Paractinoplanes brasiliensis. Lineage (NCBI taxonomy): Bacteria > Bacillati > Actinomycetota > Actinomycetes > Micromonosporales > Micromonosporaceae > Paractinoplanes > Paractinoplanes brasiliensis. Next base: position 1,345,264 of record NZ_SNWR01000002.1, read on the forward strand.
GTGTACCAGCCCTCGATCGGGGTGCCGGAAATCTTGGCTCCGGTGACCGGCGCCGTCGTGTCGGCGTTCTCCGCGCTGACCCGGAAGTAGTCGAACGCGACGGTCTTCGAGGCGGTCTGGGCGGCGCCGAGGCTGTACAGCCCCACCTTCGGGGCGGCCCCGAGGGTGGCGTTGGTCAGCGGCTCGAACGTCGTCCACTCCGTGCCGTCGGCCGAGTACGCGGCGGTGTAGGTGTTGCCGGCCCGGGCCAGCCGCAGATGCCACACCGCCGATGTCAGACTGCCGGCCTGCGGTTGTGGGTCCTGCACCACGGCGCCGATCTCGCTGCGGAACTCGATCCGCCGGCTGACCGGCTGGCCGGCGGCGTTGTCGGCGACGAAGTCCAGCTTGACGTAGTTGTCATCGTCGCCGTACACGAGCAGCCCGGCCTGCTGGTACTGCTCGTCCAGCAGGCTGCCGTCGACCTTCGTCTGCAGGGTCCAGTCGCCGGCAGGCGCCGCCTGCAGGACGAAGTTCGTCGGCCCGGTGTTGTTGGCGGTGTAGATGTCGCCGTCGGGCACGTCGATGCGCAGGGCCCCGTCGGTGACCCGATAGGTCGCCGGGTCCTCCCGGACGATCGCGTTCCACCGGCACTTGTCCAGCGCGGCGCCGGTGAACTCGTCCGACGGGCTGATCGGTTCCGCCGGGGCGTCCGGCGTGACCTGGAACCAGTCGAACGTCGCGTCCACCACCGGCGCGGTGGTGCCTCCGTTGAGGGCGAAGACCCCGACGCGTGGGTTCTCGATGCCGGCCAGGGTGGCGGACCGGCCGACGGGGGTGAAGGCCCGGCCGTCGGCCGAGGCCTCCGCGGTCAGATTCGTCCCGTCACTGGTCAGCCGCAGATAGATCACGTCGCCGGCGGGCGCCGGGGTGCTGTCACCGCTCTCGTTGCGGGGACTCGCGGCGGTCTCCCGGATGAACTCCACCGTGCGCGCCCCGTTGTAGAGCAGGTCGAGCTTGGCGTAGTTGTCGTCGTCGCCGTACACGAGCAGGCCGGCCTGCTGGTAGGTCGCGGTGATCGGAACGGTGAGCTTGGTGGTGGCCTGCCAGGCCCCGGCGGGCGCGGGCTGCAGGACGAGGTTGGTGGCGTCGTTACGGGTGCCGTAGAGATCGCCCACGCCGGTGGGCAGCCGCAGCATCCCGTCGGCAACCGAGTAGAGCTGGTTCTCCCGGACCACCGTCCAGCGGTCACGGTCCAGCGTGCTGCCGAGGAAGTCGTCCGAGCGTGCCCCGAAACAGGAGGTGTTCGGCGCCTCGACCTTGACCGGGACATTGGCGTACGACCGGGCGCCGCGACTGTCGGTCACGGTCAGCGTGGCGGTGAACGTGCCGGGCACCCGGTATGTGTGACTGGCGTCCAGGGTGGTCGCCGTGCCGCCGTCGCCGAAGTCCCAGGCGTACGTCAGCGGGGTGTCGCCCTCGGCGTCGGTGGCCGTGCCGTCGAACGCGACGGTGACCGGCGCGGTGCCGGTGGCCGGTGTCGCGACCGCGCTGACCTTCGGCGGCGCGTTCTCGGTGACGCCCCGGCCCAGGAAGTCCAGCCAGTTCACATTGAGCAGCGACGCCGTCCCGCCGGCCGGGTCCCGGGCGACGAAGAACAGGGCGCCGGCGTTGGCGCCGGTGACCGGCACGGTGACGTCGGTCCAGGTCTGCCAGCCGCCGGTGCCCGGCACGTCGGCCGTGGCGACCAGCGGGCCGTCGACGGCATCGGCGCGGACCTCGATCCGGCCGCCGGAGGCACCCGACGCTACCCGGAAGCGGATCGACTCGATGCCGGTCAGGCTGGCCGGGTCCAGCGACCACCAGTCGCCGTCCTCGATGAAGCCGATGTTCTGGCCGCCGCCGGCCGGGTCGCTGCCGGTCTCCCGGGTCACGCCCGGGTCGCCACCGCCCACGCCGCCGGGCACCCGGCCGGTGCCGGTGTAGTACTCGGCCTGCTTGCGTTTGGGCTGCAAACGCTCGAGAGCCCGCCCGGTGAGCGGCCCGGCGCCGCCCGAGCCACCGTCATCGGTGTAGGTGGCCTCGAAGACGGCGAAGACGTTGGCCTCCGCGCCGTGCCCCGAGGCGAGCGTGGTCTGCACGGTGCCGGTGCAGCCGGTGTGCTGCTCCAGCGGGTGGGCGTGCTCGTCATGGCCGAGCAGCACCTGCAACCGCACCCGGTCGCAGTCGATCTCGCCGTCCTCCGGATCGGTGACCTTGATCGTGTACCGGACCTGGTCACCCCACTCGAAGAAGCCGCCGTCCGGCGGGAACTCGATGCGAACCGTCGGCGCGGTGTTCCCGGCCGTGACCGGGACGTTGGCCACCGCGCTGCGGCCCTTGGGGTTGGTGACGGTCAGCTGCGCGGTGTAGTCGCCCGCCGTGGCGTAGGTGTGAGTGGGGTTGGCCTCGGTCGAGGTCGCGCCGTCACCGAACGTCCAGGCATAGGTCAGCGCGCCACCGTCGGGGTCGCGGGATCCCGCGCTGGAGAACCGTACGGTCAACGGCGCCGGCCCGGAGGTCGGGGTGGCGGCGGCCGCGGCGATCGGCGCCCGTTCACCGGCGATGTAGTCGATCCGGTAGATGCCGGAGTCGTCGTTGTTGCCCCCGAAGCCGGTGCCCCACTCGATCATGTACAACGCGCCGTCCGGGCCGAACTCGAAGTCCATCGGGCGGATGAAGCGCATCCCGGACAGCAACTGGTTGATGTCGACCAGGGACCGGCCGTCGGCGGTCACCTGCATGGCGTACATCTTGGACTGGTTCCACTCGCCCAGCAGCGCCTTGCCGTCGTAGTAGGCGGGCCACTTGCGCGTGGAGTTCAGGTCGGCGTCGTAGCGGTAGACCGGGCCGCCCATCGGCGCGCCACCACCGCCGATCTCCGGGAAACGGGGGTTACCGCTGTAGTCGTAGTCGACGGTGGCGCTGACGGCCGGCGGGAGCGTGGTGAGGCCGGTGTTGTTGGGCGAGTTGTTCACCGGCGCCGCGCAGTTGAACTTCGCCCCGCTGGGGCCGGACGGGAACTGGTAGTCGTTGTACGCGTAGTTCGCCCCGATGCAGTACGGCCAGCCGAAGTTGCCCGGGCCGGTGACGATGTTCCACTCCACGGTCCCCTCCGGGCCGCGGTCGGGATTGGCCGCACCGGCGTCCGGCCCGTAGTCGGCGACGTAGAGGGTGTTCGTGGCCGGGTCGATGCCGAGGCGGAACGGGTTGCGGAAGCCCATCGCGTAGATCTCCGGGCGGGTCTGCGCGGTGCCCGCCGGGAAGAGGTTCCCCGCCGGGATCGTGTACGACCCGTCGTCCTCCGGGTGGATCCGCAGCACCTTGCCACGCAGGTCGTTGGTGTTGCCGGCGGTGCGCTGGGCGTCGTAGTCCTGCCTGCCGGAACGCTCGTCGATCGGGGTGAACGCGTCCGACTCGAACGGGTTGGTGTTGTCGCCGGTGGCCAGGTAGAGGTTGCCGGCGCTGTCGAAGGTCATGCTCCCGCCCGCGTGGCAGCAGGTGTTGCGCTGGGTGTCGACCTGCAGGACGACCTTCTCGGTGGCCGGGTCGATGGTGTCGCCGGTGACGGTGAACCGGGACAGCAGGTTGCGGGCCACGCCGTCGTTGCGGGCGTAGTAGAGGTAGACCCAGCCGTTGCCGGCGAAGTCCGGGTCGAGCCGGACACCGATCAGGCCGTCCTCGTTGCCGGTGAAGACATCGAGGTCGACCGCGGTCACCGTGGTGCCGGTGCCGGGTTTGACGATCCGGACCCGGCCGTCGCGCTCGACGTAGAACACCCGGCCGTCGTCGGCGATGTCCAGTTCCATCGGGTTGCTGGTGTTGCTGTCCAGGGTGATCTTCTCGAAGCTCTCGGTCAGCGAGGCGCCGCAGTCGGCGTCCAGGTGCCCGGCCGCGGTCTGGATGCCGCCCAGCAAGTGGGCGAGGAACGCCGGTTCGGTGTACGACTCGATCGTGTGGCCGCCGCCGGTGTACCAGGCGCGTCCGCCGTCGTAGTCCTGGCACCACGCGGTCGGGTGGTCGGCGCCCATCGCACCGGCGCCCGGGGTGTAGCTGGTCTCGTCGAGGCTGGCCAGCACGTGCACGTCACCGCGGGGGTTGGACCGGAAGTTGTACCACTCGTCGAAACGCGACCAGCGCTCCGGCAACTCGGCCGTGGACGGATGGGCGTGGTCCTCCACCTTCACGGTCGCCTGCTGGTTGGCGGGGTGACTGGCGAAGTAGGCGCCGACCAGTTCGCCGTACCAGGGCCAGCTGTACTCGGTGTCGGAGGCGGCGTGGATGCCGGCGTACCCGCCGCCGGCTTGGATGTAGCGCTCGAAGGCCGCCTGCTGGCCGGGGTCCAGGACGTCGCCGGTGGTGGAGAGCCAGATCACCGCGCGGTACTTGGCCAGGTTGGCGTCGGTGAAGGCGGCACTGTCCTCGGTGGCGTCGACGCTGAAGCCGTTGTCGGCGCCGAGCTGCTTGATGGCGGCGATGCCGGCCGGGATGGCGTCGTGCCGGAAGGCGGCTGTCTTGGAGAAGACCAGGACGGAGTACGGTTCCGCGCCGGCCGCGGCCCGGACCGCCACGGACTGCGGGCCCGCGGGGGCGGCCCGAGCCGGGGTGCCACTGAGGACGGTCACCAGCAGGGCGCACGCGAGCAGGGCGGCCGTGAGCGGGCTTCTTCGGGGGCGAACACGACGTGGACGGGGCACGCGTTGCTCCTTGTCCTGGGTGGACAGCGGTCTCACGCCACACCCACGCATTGATATTTGTCTATCGTCTGTACAAATTAGGGCTGCCCGCCTGATGTCCAGCAAGAGTTCGGTGTGTAACGGTTCGGTAACCCTGCCGTGATGCGAGACGGCCGGGCCGGGTTGTTCCTGGCGCCGGAGAACCGGCGTGGCGCCGGCGGATGCGTGGCACGGCGGCACGCTGAGGGGCAGTCGGAAAAGCGCAAACCCCTACCAGTAGGTCATCTCCCGGCGGGATCGGCCCCACGATCGTGCGTACCGCAACGATCGAGGAGGGGTGATGGTGTTCCCACGCATCGCCGGGCACAGGTTGATCGGCCGGGACGAGGAGCTGCGGCAGATCGCCGACGTGCTCGACAACCTGCGCCCGGGCCGGCTCACCGTGCTGGCCCTGGAGGGGCCGGCGGGCAGCGGCCGCACCCGGCTGATCGACGAGACGGCCCGGATGGCGAGGCGCCGCGACTTCACGGTGCTGGCCGAGCCGGAGTGGGCCGGCGCGGTCGGTTCGCGGCAGGTGCTGCGGACGGCCGGCGACCACCCGGGCCCCCTGCTGTTTCTCGGTGATCACCCGCGCCGGGTCGATCCACGTGCCTGGGGCGTGCTCGACCTGCTGGCCGAGACCGCGCCGACGTTGGTGGCGCTGACCGGTCCGGCCGAGGGGGCCCGGTTGCCCCCGGCCGACGTGCATCGGGTGAAGGTGCCGCCGTTGTCGCCGGCCGCGCAGGCCGAGTTCGTCGCGCGCCTGGCCGGTGGGCGGCCCGACCCGTTGCTGATGGATCTGTGCCGGGTGGCCGCCGGCCGGCCGGGGGCGCTGCGGGAGCTGGTCGCGGGCCTGGACGAGGAGGGCTTGTTGCGGGTGGAGGGTGGCTGGGCCGTGTTGCGGGTCAGCCGCCTGCCCCGGCGCATCGAGGCGCATCTGCGTGGGCAGGTCGCGTCGGTGTCCGCGCCCGCCCGGCATTTGTTGCAGGCGGCGGCGACCGTGGGGGTGTCGTTCCCCCTGTTGCGGCTGGCCCGGCTCATGGGGGTGGGGCCGGTGACGATGCTGCCCGCCCTCGAGGAGGCCTTGGAGTCGGGGCTGCTCGGCGGGGACGGCGAGTTGCTCGCGTTCGGGCACGATCTGGTGCGTGCCGCGGTCGAGTCGACGTTGCCCCGGCCGGTGGCGGCTGCCCTGCGGCCCGTGCCCCCGCCACGCCGCGTGATCCCGCGCAAGAGCACGGAGCCCGCCGACTGGTCGGTGCTGAGCCCCCGGGAACGGGAGATCGCCGAGCTGGCCGGGCAGGCGCTGACCAACCAGCAGATCGCCCACCGGACGGGGATCAGCCCGCACACCGTCAACTTCCACCTCCGGCAGGTGTTCCACAAGCTGCGGATCGGTTCCCGGGTGGAGCTGGCGGCCCGGTTGCCGCGGGAAGAGGCTTCATGACCGGTGACCGAACAGCCAGTCCTGCCCGGGCAGTCCCGCGGTGGCCAGCCGGTCGTCGCGGGCCCGCTGGGAGGGGCCGTCGTCGAAGTGGTACTCGCGCGCCCCGGCCAGCCCGGCGGCCGCGACCCGGGCGACCCGCGGGGCCCGGGCCGCCTGGTAGTTCTCCACCCCCGCGGCGATCGCCTCGGCGTCCTCCAGGGCCTGGCACGCACCCTGCGCCACGAACGGCAGCAGCGGATGCGCCGCGTCACCGAGCAGCACGACCCGGCCCCGCCGCCACGCGGCCCGCGGGCGGTCGAACAGCTCGTGCCGCGTGAAGTTCCCGGCCGAGACGAGGGCTCGCGCGGCGGGGTGCCAGTCACCGAAGACAAGCGACAAGCTTTCCCGGCCGCCGGAGACAAACGGCGGGTCGAGAACACGCCGGCCGCCGGAGGCGAGCGCCGAGGGCGCCACGGCCACGACGTTGACGGCGCCGTCGCCGAGCGGATAGCTCACCAGGTGCCGGCCCGGCCCGAGCCGCACGATCACCCGTTCGCCGTGGCCGGGCACCCGCGAGGCCGGCACCACGGCCCGGTGGGCGACCCACCCGCTGGACCGCAGCCGGTCCGCGACGACGGCCCGGCGCACGACCGAGCGCAGCCCGTCGGCGCCGATCACGAACGGGGCCGTCAGCCGGGTTCCGTCGGCGAGCGACACCACGACGTGGTCGCCGCGGTCGTTGACGCCGGTGCAGGTGATCCCGAAGCGCACGTCGGCGAGGTCGAGCAGCATCCGGTGCAGCCGCGAGCGCCGCAGCGTGTAGTAGGGGCTGCCGTAGCGGCGAACGGCCGCCTCGCCGAGCTCGACCGTGCCGATCGGGGCGTCGTCACGCCAACGCCGGATCTGCCGCTCGACCGGCCGGGCGGCCCCGGCGAGGGCCTGGGCGAGACCGAGCCGGTGCAGCACGGCGGACCCGTTCGGGGCGATCTGGATGCCGCCGCCGCTGTCCTGGGCTTCGGCGGCGCGTTCGAGCACGATGCTCGGCACCCCGCGGCGGGCGAGCACCGCGGCGGTGGCGAGCCCGCCGATGCCCGCGCCGACGATCACGACCGGCCCGTCCATCAGTAGTACTCCAGTGCCTTGTTCCAGTCCTCCCCCTCGCGGAACAACCCGCGCGGCTTCATCACCTCGGGTTCGGCGGTCAGCAGGCGCTCGGGCACGAGCGTGCCCGGCGGCAGCGCCTCGACGACCGCTGCGATCCCGTACGCCTCCCCGAGCGCCTCCCGCAGGTGGCGCGCGGCCGGTCCGGCGTACGGGGAAGGCACTTCGATCTGCACCCGCAAAGAGGACGACGAGGCGCGGGCACGCCAGAACATCACCTCGTACTCCGCGGGCAGGCCGAACACCAGGTCCTCGATGTCACCCTGGCTGAGGTCGGCCGCGCCGGTGTGCACGGTCCAGGCCGAACGCCCCAGCACCCGGACCACCGGCAACCCCCACCCGCACGAGCAGTCCGATGCGGACACCTCGACGGCGTCCTCGAGGTTGTAGCGCAGCAGCGGCATGGCTTCGCGGTAGAGCGGGGTCACCACCAGCTGCCCGCGCCCGGTCGGCGTGGTCCTGCCGGTGACCGGGTCGTGCACTTCGAACAGCGCGCGATCGGCCCAGAGGTGCAGTTTCCCGTACGGGCATTCGCCGGCCAGGCTTCCCGTCTCTGTCGCGCCGTACTCCTCGACCACGGGCGCGTTCCAGGTCTCGGCTATCCGCGCCTTCTTGGCCGGGCCGATCGGGTCCCCGCCCACGAACAGCGCGCGCAGGGCCGGGAAGTCCTTGTCCGGTTTCAGCCCCTTGAGCCGCGCGGCGGCCGCCCAGATCAGCGTGTCGGTGGCCAGCGACCAGGTCAGGGTCACGCCGAGGTCGTGCAGAACCCGAACCACTTTCGCGTACGGCATGGCCAGCGAGCGGTTGTCGGCGGGCACCACTGTCGCGCCGCGGGACCGGGCGGCCGCGTGCGCCAGATGACCGGTGATCATCAGCGCGTACGGGGTCCGGACCAGGAAGATGTCGTCGGCGCGGATCCCGACGTGCTTACGCGCGTACCGCTCGACCAGGTCGTCCCAGTCGCCCGGGGTGTAGTACGAGGCGGTCGGCATCCCGCTGCTGCCGCTCGACTCGTGATAGGTGGCCAGCTCGGCCCGGTCGACGGCGAGCAGCCCGAACGGGTACGCGTCGCGCAGGTCCTGTTTGGTGGTGAGCGGATAGCCGGCCAGCTCGTCACGGGAGGCCGGCACACCACGCCGGGCGTAGAACGGTGAGCGCGCGGCGGCCCGCAGGGTCAGGTCCAGGCGCTCGGTCAGGGTTGTTTCCATGGCGTCTCCTCGCAGAGCACCCGGCGCGCGTTGGCGCCGAGGACGGCTTCGCGGTCCGGCCGGTCGAGATCGAGCGCGGCGATCTTGCACAGCTCCACCTCCGGTTGCTGCAGCGGGTACTCGGTGCCGAACAGCACGCGGCGGGCGCCGAGCCGGGCCACGGCCAGCCGCGCGGTGACGGTGAGGCAGCCGGAGAGCTCGGCCAGCACGTTGGGGCTGCCGGCGACGGTGTTCAGCCCGGTGATGTCGAGCCCGGTGTGCCCGCAGTGCCCCCACACGAAGGTCACGTGCGGGAACCTCGCGGCCAGCCGCACCAGGTCGGCCGGTCGCGCGCCGGGCTGGGCCACGGTCACCAGATAGACCGGGTGCCCGGCGATCCCGGCGATGTCGACCAGCTCGCCGACGCCGGGGTCGTCCAGCCGTCCCCCGTGCACGGCGGGCGAGATCTCCAGGCCACGAAAGTCGAAGGCACATTTCCCGTACGCCTCCACGTCGCGTACGGGGTCGGCGAAGTAGAACGGCAGCAACCGTCCACCGGACGCCTCACACGCCCGCCGTACGCCCTCGTTGTCGGCCGCCGTCTCGGTGCGCCCGCCGTCGTTGAGCTGCCGGGCCAGCCTTTCCAGGGGCAGCATCCCGCCCGCGCAGACGGCCGCCTGCCCGATCCCGGCCGCGTCCATGGCCGCCAGCATCCGACCCGGCTCGCCGTCGCCGGGGACGAGCCGCGCGTGGAAGTCGAGGACGTTCACAGCTCGTGGCACAGTTCGTCGATGGGGTACCCGACGTGCCGTTCCCGGCCCGGCAGGTGCCCCAAGATCTCGTCGCCCGGCTGGAGCTCGGTCGTGTTGAGCACCGCCGCGCCCGGCCCGAGCACCCGTACGTGCCAGTCGTCCTGGACGATCAGGTTGACCGGCCCGCCGTCGGGGTCGGTGGCGTCGATCGCCAACAGCGGCCGGGTCTCGATCTTCACCCGGCCCACGGTCACTTTCCGCGTACGCCCGTCCGCGCCCACCGCCAGCACGGTGTCCCCCGCCGACAGCTCGCTGAGGTAGCGCGTGTGCTCGGCGTCCGCGAGCGTGTACGACATGATCGCGCCGGCGTTGACCCGGAACGGCCGGGTCGGCATGTAGGGCAGCGGGTGGGTCTCGCTGACGCACAGCATCAGCGCCCGCGCCCATGAGCCGACCAGGATCCCCTCGTCGGGCCGCAGGTAGGTGCACGTGTCGACGCAGGCCCGTTCGCCGGCGCCGACGTGCCGGACGCCCGTGACGGTCAGCGTGACCAGGTCGAGTTTGGGCGAGGGGGCGCGCACCAGGCCGGCCAGCCGGGTCGCGTCGCCGGGCCGGGGAGCGGTCAGCAGCACCCCGTCGGGGCCGTGCTCGAGGACGCTGAGGTGCACCAGCGCGTCGTCGACCCCGCCCGCCGCCGTGATGATGGTGCCGGAGGTCCGGGCGGCCGCGGCCAGCACGATCTCCATCGGGATGTTGGTGGGGTCGGCGAAGCTGAGCAGCGTCACCCCGTCGCGGCGCACGGCGTCGCAGGCCCGGTCCAGGCTCGCCCGGTCGGTGACGTCGTGGTGCTCCCCGAACCGCACACCCGGGTGCTGTCCGGCGTCGACGGGCGTGCCCGGGGTGACGAGCACGAGGTCGGCCGCGCCGAGGTCGGCCGGCAGCCGGTCGCCGGTCACCACCAGCACGCGGGTGACGGTCGGCGGCAGCCCGGCAAGGTCGGCCGGGTCGCCGGCCAGCACCGCGTCGAACCGCTGATGCACGGCCTCCTCGGTGACGGCCCGCTTGGTGTCGCCGGCCGCCCGCAGGTCGAGCCAGCACAGCTTCGCGCTCATCGGACGCCGACCGGTACGCGGTGCCCGTGCACGAGCCCCGACAGGCGGGCGGTGACCGCACCCGGGTCGTCGGCCGTGAAGACCGCGCGACCGGCGGCGATCCCGGAAGCCCCGGCCCGCAGCGCCGACTCGAGCCGGGTGATCGTGGCGTCGCCGTCGGCCGCGTCGCCGCCGGCCGCGAGCACCGGGACCGGGCAGGCCGCGGTGATCCGGGCGATCGCCGCCGGGTCGTCGGGCAGGGCCGTCTTGACCAGGTCGGCGCCGAGCTCGGCGGCGATGATCAGCGCGTGGGCGACGCGGGCGGGGTCACGGCCGTCGGTGATGCCGGGGCCGCGGACGTACATCATGGCCAGCAGCGGCATGCCCCAGCGGTCGCACTGCTCGGCCGTCGCCGCCAGGTGGGCGATCTGCCGGTCCTCGGTGCGTGAGCCCACGTTGACGTGCACGCTGACGGCCTCGGCGCCGAGCCGCAGCGCCTCCGCCACGGTGGCGACGGGGTATTTGGCGTCCGGGTCGGCGGCCAGGCCGGTGCCGGCGTTGAGGTGCAGGATCAGCGACATCTCGCGGAACCGCTCGGGGCGGACCCGGCGTACGGCCCCCTTGTGCAGCACCACGGCGTCGGCGCCGCCGTCGGCGAGCCGGGCCAGCAGACCGTCGAGGGTGCCCCGATGGGCGAGGGGCCCGGCGCCGATGGCATGGTCGAGCGGCACCACCAGCAGGCCGGTCCGGTGCCGTTGGAGCCGGCGCAGTCGCAGGCGCCGGGCGAAGGATCCATTGGCGTACACGGTGTCACCCCGATCGTCACGAGTTCCGTATTCGAATGGGGACGCTAGCCACGACACGAATGCGAACCCACTGCACGAATGAGTAGGTAAAGGCGAAGGCGCAGGTCACTGCCTTCCTCCGCACACGAGTAGGTGCGCCGGCCCCCGGCCGGTCCGGCATCGTGGTGAGGTCCGCCGCGCAACCCGGCCCGGACGTCACCCGATCGGGTGATCTTTGAAGGGAATTCGCCGATGAATCGTCCTTGACGGACAGTCCCGGCGGGCGGCCCGCCGGCCCGTCCGGGGCGCTGAGCGGCCCCGGCCGGGTGACCTGGACGGACGCGGCCGGGCCGGCGGCGGTGACACGCGACGCGACCAGCGAATTCCCTTAGACATTGACGGTGGTCATGGTCCGATCAATACAGTTTCGGGGTCATACCATCGGGCGAACGAGGATCCGGGTGGTCGCCGTGCCATCCAATGATCGATTGGATTCGGGCGGCCGGGTACGGCAAGGTGCCCCTGACACGTCCGGTCTTGAGTGGTCGGCCGGTCGGAAAGCTCGACCGGACAGACGGTGGGACAACCCCGCAAAGGGTTCTAACTTCATCGCTGCCGCGGACGACAACCGGCGGCACCCCTCGAGACGAGCAGCCTTTGGCGAGGGAGACGGGTTTGCTGGACGAGCGTTCCGCCCGCGACGGTGGCGGAGGCCACGCATGACCGACCGCATAGTCGGCCGTGACCGCGAGCTCGAGCTGCTGCATCGAGCCCTCGACGACACCGGCCGCGGCACGGGCGGCTGGCACGTCATGCTCGGGCCGCCCGGCATCGGCAAGAGCAAGCTGCTGCGCGCCGCCGGCGACTACGCCTTCGAGCACGACATCGCGGTCGCCGCCCGCGAGGCGTTCCGCCACGACATGGCCGCACCCCTGGTCACCCTGGCCGGGGCGTTGCAGGCGTGCAGCCCGCCGGCCGCCGACTTCGCCTGGATGTCCGAGGGCGACTCCGGCGACACCGGCAACTACGCCCGCATCTACCGGCTGCGCGAGTCGCTGGAACGCTACGCGGCTCAGCGCCCGCTGCTCATCGTGATCGACGACGCGCACTGGATGGACGAGCTGAGCGCGCTGGCCATCCGCGAACTCGTGCCCGCGCTCGCCTCGGCCCCGGTCCGCTGGCTGCTGGCCGGCCGCTCCAAGCAGACCGACGCCGCCGGCTGGCAGACCCTGAACTGGCTGGCCGAACGCGGCACCCCGATCCGGCTCGACGTGCTCGACGACCCGTCCACCGAGCTGCTCTGCGAGGAGATGCTGGGCGCCAAGGTGGACGCGACGGTGCTGGCCATGGTCTCCGGCTGCGGCGGCAACCCGCTGCGCATCGAGCAACTGCTGACCGCGCTGCGCACCACCGAGCAGATCGTGATCGCCGACGGCACCGCCACCGTGGTCGGCGACGACCTGCCGTCGAGCTTCGTGACCACCGTCCGCGACATCATGGGCACCCTGTCCGAACAGGCCCAATGGCTGATCAAGGCCACCTCGGTGCTCGACCGGCCGTTCGACATCGAGACCGCGGCCCGCCTCATGGGCAGCGAGCCGGCCGGCCTGTTCGAGCTGATCGACGAGGCCATCGCGTCGGGCATCCTGGTCGAGGACAAGGACGGCATGGCCTTCGGCCACGACCTGGTGCACCAGGCCATCCGCAACACGCTGGGCGCAGCCCGGGCCCAGCACCTGCACGCCGAGGCCGCTGCCCTGGCCCGCGAGCACGGCCGGCCGACCGCCGAGATCGCCGCGCACCTGCTGCACAGCGGACGCCGGGGCGCGGCCGCCGCGGTCAGCATGCTGCGCGACAACGCGGCCTCGGTTGCCACCAGCGCGCCCGGCGCCGCCGCCGACCTGATGCTGCAGGCACTGCACGCGGTCGACGAGAACGAGCCCGGCCGCACCGAGATGATCGCCGACACCGTCGGACTGCTGGCCTCGGCCGCCCGCATCGACCAGGCCCAGCAACTCGGCGAACAGGCACTGCGGGCCGGCCTCGAACCCCGGACGAAGGCGACGCTGCTGCTCGGGCTCTCGGAGGCGTCCAAGCACGCCGGGCAGAACCGGCGGGCCGCCGAGTACGCCGAGGACGGGCTGAGCCAGCCGGACATCGCCCCGCCCGTACGGGCCCGCCTGCACGCCATCCACGCCCACGCCACGTTCTACCTCGACGACTACCGCACGGCCGACCAATCCGGGACGGCGGCCGACCGAACAGGCCGCGAGCAGGAGCCCGGCGCCGCTGTCTTCGGGCTCACCGCGCGCAGCCTGGTCGCGCAGGCCGAGGGACGCCTCGACGACGCGTACAAACACGCCGCCACCGCCACCGAGCTGGCCGACCGCACCGGCGCCACGGCCCTGCACCGGCACCCGCGCATCTGGCTGGCCAACGCCCTGACCTCTCTCGACCGCTTCGACGAGGCCGAACGGGCCCTGCGCCGCGGCCGCCAGGAAGCCCAGGGCCTCGGCACCGCCTGGGCCCAGCCGCTGCTGCACTACTACTCCGCCCAGCTGCTCATCGCCCGCGGCCACCTCGACGACGCCGCCGCCGAGGCCGACGCCGGGGTGGCCCTGGCCGAACAGCTCACCGCCTACCAGCTGACCGTCCCGCTGCTCGGCACCCTCATCCGGCTGGCCGTGCTGCGGGGCGACCTCGGCCAGGCGGCCGCCTTCCGCGACCGGATGACCGAACTCATGGCCACCGGCATCAGCGCCGCCGTGGAAGACGTGGCGTGGCCCCTCGCCACGCTGATCGCCGCGCAGGGCGACCCCGCCGGGGCCGTCCGGCTCGTGCGCGACCTCTACGACCGGATCGACGACCGGCCCACGCTGATCACGCAGAACCCGGCCGCCACCCCGGCCCTGGTCCGCCTGGCCGTGACCATCGGCGACCGGGAACGCGCGACCAGGGTGGTCGACTCCGCCGCCCGGCTCGCCGCCCGCAACCCGGCCTCACACACCCTGGCCGGGGCGGCCGCCCACGCCGCCGGGCTGCTGCGCCGCGAGCCCGAGCAGCTGCACCTCGCGATCGCCCAGTTCCGGCTCACCGACCGGCCCCTCGCCCTGGCCACAGCCCTGCAGGACGCGGCGGCGCAGAGCCGGGTCGCCGACCGGGCCGCCGCCCAGGACTTCTACGACGAGGCGAACGCGCTGCTCGTCCGGGCCGGGGCCACCGGCTCCCAGGAGCGCCTGCTCGCCGAGCTGGGCGGCTGGCGCGGCACCGGCACCCCGGCCGCCGCCGAGCCGGCCCCGGGCAGACCCTCGCTGCTCGACCCGCTCTCGCCCGCGGAACGGCAGGTCGCGCTGCTCGTCGCCACCGGCATGACCAACATCGCGGCGGCCCGGCAACTGCATCTGTCACCGCACACCGTGGACAGTCACCTGCGGAAGGTCTTCCAGAAGCTGGACATCCACAGCCGCGTCGAGCTGGCCGCGGTGGTCACCCGGGAGGGCGCCACGTAAACACGTGATTCCGGCTCCCGCCGCGTCACCCGAGCATGGCGGTAGGTGTTGCCGCCACCACACCCACGGGGACCAGGAGCCGCCATCATGTCCGTAACGCAAACGCCGGTGCTCGTCGTCGGGGCCGGCCTGGCCGGTTGCGTGCTCGCGCTCGAACTCGCCCACCACGGCGTGCCCAGCATCGTCGTCGAGCGTTCGGCCCGGCCACCCCGGCATTCCGAGCCCAGCCTGGTCACCGGGCGCGGCATGGAACTGCTGCGCCGGCTCGGGCTGGCCGAGGCGATCCGCTCCGAGGGGGCCGACCCGGACGCCCCGGCCACCGTCGTCTGGAGCCGCGCCATCGGCGAGGAACCGGTGCTGGTCAGCTCGACGCCGTCGGCCAACGAGTTGCGCCGGCAGTACGCGAACGCCGGTGGCAGCGCCCCGATCGAGCCGTACGTGCTGCTCACGGGGGCTGGGCTGACCACGCGGCTGCGAACGGCCGTGCGGGCGAACCGGCTGATCGAGCTGCGCGAGGGCTGGACCTTCACCGACCTGCGCCTCGACGCCGGCCGTACGGTCGCGACGGTGTTCGACGGGGCCGCCCGCGTCCGCCACGAGATCGAAGCGGATCACCTGGCCGGGTGCGACGGGGCGCAGAGCACGGTTCGCCGCTGCCTGGGCGTCCCGCTGCGGGACGCGATCACCCCGGCCCGGCACTGCACGGTCTCCTTCCGCAGCGAAACGCTCCGGCCGGCGTACCCGGCCCTGTCCACGATCACCACCGACGGCACGGCCCTGATCCGGCGCGACGCACACGACCTGTGGATCGGGCACGTGCCGCTCGACCAGGACGACGCCGACCTGACCAACCCGGCGGCCCTGCTCAGCAAGCGGCTCGGTCCCCGGCCGTACGAGATCGTCGGGGTCACGCCGTGGCAGGAGGCGCTGGGCGTCGCCGGCACGTACCGGCGTGGCACGGCCTACCTGGTCGGTGAGTCCGCGCACCGGTTCCACCCGCCCAGCGCCACCGTGGACACCTGCCTCGCCGACGCTGTCGACCTGGGGTGGAAGCTGGCGGCGGCGGTGCAGCGCTGGGGTGGGCCGCACCTGCTCGGCAGCTACGAGGGCGAGCGCCGGCGCCAGGCGATGCTGGAACGCGAGACCCTGTCGCGCCGGCTGGAGGTGCGCCTGAGGTTCGGGCGGCTTGCCGCGGCCGGCGCCTCCCCCGACAGCCTGGCCACCCTGCTGCGCCGGCAGCCGCCCGACGTCGACCCGGCCGGCGCCACCACCAGCCACCACGCCACGTCGCCGGTGGTCTGGCACGACGGTCCCGAACCGGCCGGCACCCGGCTGCCGGCCGTCCGGCTGCGCGACGGGCGGCATCTGTTCGACCTGCTCGGCCCGCAGTTCACCCTGATCGACCTGACCCGCGGCCCGGACGGGCGGTCGCTCCTCGCGGCGGCGGTGGCGCGCGGCATCCCGATGGCCCACCTGCCGGTCGACGACCCCGGCCTGCGCTCGGCCTGGCGCAGCCACCTGGTGCTGGTGCGCCCCGACCAGCACATCGCCTGGCGGGCGGCCGGGCCGCCGTCCGATTGGGACGCCGTTCTCGACGTCGTCACGGGACATCGCGAGCGGGATCACGTGACCACGTGATGTGGCGGGGCTCCCTTTTCGACAGGCTCGGCACGCGCAGAACTCCCCGTCTGCGGTGGGATCAATCGAAAAGGACACTCCGAGATGACTACGGCACCTACCGCCCCGCCGGCGTTCGAGGGCTTCGACGAGACAGCCGTGTCCCGATGGGTGGAGCGTCTGTCCGGCAACACCTCGCCGCGACGCAACCACTGGAAGACCAAGGAAATCTACTTCGAGGCCGCCCAGCAGGTTCTCGAGGCGGTTCCGCGGCCCGCGCTGACCTGGAAGAACATCGTGGCCGCGGCCGACAAGGGCTGCCGCAGCACCTTCTACGAGGTCGCCGGGGCGCACGCGCGGCACCGCATGGTCGACGAGCTGATCAATGACGGCGGCTCCGACGCGATCCAGATCGCCCTGCGCTACCTGCGCAACGACCCGGTCGAGCAGCTGATCGACGAGACCAAGGTCTGGTCGTTCTGGCCGTACCGGCAGCGGCTGCTCCGCACGATCACCACCGGCATGTCGGCCGAGGTGATGGCGGCCGAGCTCACCGCCGCCGTGGTGAAGTGGGCGCAGCACAAGCCGGAGCTCGCCGCGGCCGTCGGCCACGCTCCCCCGGCCTGCGCGGTCGAGGACCTCACGCTCATCCACCGCGGGCTGCTCTCGGGCACCCAGGCCGCCACCCGGCTGACCGCCCTCGTCCAGGCGCACCTGGTGGCCCACTGACCAGCCGCGGACTGCGCCGGTTGGCCGTGCACAGCTTCGCGGCGTTCGGTGTGGCCGCGCTGTTGCTCCAGTCCTACCAGGCGATCTGGGACAGGGCGCTGTTCGCCGGCCACGCCGTCGTCGTCGCCGTGGTGGTGGCGGCCGGCTCCCTCGCGTACGGGGTGTGGCATGCCCGGCCGGCCGGCTCCGTCACGCGGGACCTCGACCGGGGCCGCTGCCGCATCGAGGTCGTGCCGGGCGACCTGTTCGAGCAGGCCGACGCGCACCTGGTCATCGGGTTCACCGACGTGTTCGACACCGACGTCGCCGACGGCCGCATCGTCGAGGAGTCCAGCGTGCAGGGCCAGTTCCTGCGCCGCGTCTACCTCGGCGACGTGGCCGCGCTCGACGCCGACCTCGACAAGGCGCTGACCGGCGAGCCGTTCACGACAACCGGCAAGGCGCTCGGCAAGACCCGCCGCTACCCGGTTGGGACCATCGCCACGCTGGGCGAGCCCGGCCGGCTGTTCTTCTGCGCCGGGTACAGCGAGATGGGCCCCAACCTGGTCGCCCGGTCGTCGGCCGACATGCTCTGGCTGAGCCTGAGCCGCCTCTGGTCGGAGGTGCACGATCGCGGCCAGCGCCGGCCCCTGGCCATGCCGATCGTGGGCGCTACGCTCGCCCGGGTCGACGCCCTCGACCGTGAGGCCCTGCTGCGCCTGATCCTGCTCTCGTTCGTGGCCGCCTCCCGCGAGCGCCTGCTGACGACCCGCCTGCGGATCGTGGTGCGGCCCGCCGAGTTCGGCCGGCTCAACCGGGCCGAGCTGCAGGCCTTCCTCAACTCCCTGTAGGCCTCGCCGGCCGCGCCGACCCTCACGCCGCCCGCCTCCGAGCCGGCCGTGCCACGCTGGCCGGGCTGTGCTGGCCGGGCTGTGCTGGCCGGGCTGTGCTGGCCGGGGCGGGCTGACCGTGTTCCGTACGGGAGCAACGGCGCCGCCGTCACGCCACCCTGACTCCGAGCCGGCCCGCCGCGCCGGCCGGGCTGTGCCGGACGGGGCCGGCGTTGGTCAGGTCAGCCCGGCGAAGCGGTCGGCGTCGAGCCAGCCGGCGCCGGTGGTGTCGACGGGGTAGCCGACCAGACGCAGCCGGTGGGCGAGCCGGTGCTGGAACACCACCCGCGCCTCCGGGTTGTCCTCGTCGAGGCGTACGGTCTCCCGCCCGTCCAGATCCCGGATCCGCGGCAGGTTCCCGATCTCGACCAGGATCGTGCGGTCAGCCTGCAGGGCCAGTGCCCGCCCGGCCCGGATGAGCACGTCACCGGCGCCACCCGTCACGTCGTCCGGGGTGAGCACCACCAGCGCACCCGGCCCGGCCTCGAACCCCTGCCGCACCACCTCGTCGCGCTGCGGCGTGCCCTTGCCGGTGCGGCCGACCATCTCCTCCCAGTCGAGCGGGGCCAGGTCGAGCGCGCGCAACAGGCCGAACACGGCGTCCCGGGTCCGCTTGTCCCGCCCGTGGATCACGAAGACGTCCCGCGTGGCCCGGGGCACCGGACGGGGCCCGGAACCGGTCCACAGCCAGGCCGTGGCCTGGTACGTCTTGGCGCCCGCCTCGGTCCGCCGGAACTCGTCTGCGGTGAGCCCGTCGTAACCCTCCCCCACCACGTCCTGGAAGATCCGGTCGGAGACGATCGCGACCAGGTCGGCGTCGGGATGATCGAGGACGGCGGCGCGGACGGCGTTGCTGTCGAGCAGCCGCCCCACCGCGATGATCGTGTTGCCGCTGAACCCGAGCGCCGCCTCGGTGAACCATCCCGAGCCGACCGACAGCCGCAACCGGATCCGATGCCCCGGGTGCCGGGCGTTGTCGGCCATGACCTCGCCACGCCAGCCGTGCAACAACTGCGCCAGCGCCGCATGTTCCTGGACGCCGGGCGGCAGCACGACCATCATGCCGTCCCCGGCCGGCTGCCGGTCGGTGTCCCGCAGCTCCAGACCGAGCCCGGCGAGGACCCGTTCGGCCATGCCCGCGACCCGCTGCTGCAGCTCGCGCTGCTGCGGGGTGGTCCGCGAGCTGTAGCTGACCACGTCGACACCGAACGCGACCCGATGCACCGGACGGGGCGGCTTGTCACCTCCGGTGGCCGACCGGGCCGCCGGCTCCGCCGGGTCGTGCGGCAGCGCCGGAGGTTTCGGCGCGGGTTCACGGCCGGCCGGGCCGGGCAACGCCGCCCGCACCGCGCGGACCTGCTCGTACGTGGCCTGCAGGTATTCGGTGTCGTCGGCGAGCTGGTCGCTGAGCCAGGGTCCGAGGCGGGCGTCGGCCGGCAGCGGGTGGCCGAGCGCGCCGGTCATGTTGGCGAAGGCGATCTGGGCGCTGCGGCGCATCGTGCGCAGGGCGGCCAGGGCGCCGGCCAGCTCGGCCTCGGCGGCGGCCAGCGCGGCGGCGGGCCCGGCGACCCTGCCGTTGGCCCGCAGCAGGCCGGTGACCTCCTCGATCCGGTTCGCCACCTCGGTCTGCAGGCGGGCCAGGTCGCGGCCCTGGTCGTGCACCCGGACCAGGTACCGCAGCTTGGCCGCGTGCATCAGGTAGCGGCCCAGCGGCGGCAGGCCCGTCCCGCCGTCGCTCCACACGAAACGGCTCAGCTCGGCGTCCTGGTCGGGTGCGCCCAGCAGCACCAGGCGTCGCGCGGCGGCAGGACCCGGGGCTCCGGTCTCCCAGGCCGCGAAGTCGTCGAGCCGGAACCCGGACTCCCACCACCGGTCACCGTCGTCATCCCGTACGGGAACCTCGGTCCGCACCTGTGGCCCGGTGAGGTCCCTGGCCTTGGCGAGCAGGACGATCACCGAGCCCAGCATCGGCGCCTCCCCGCCCAGGGTGGCCCACCAGCGGCTGAACTCGTGCCAGCCGACCGGGGCCGGCGTCGACAGCGACGGCCGTGACCCCGACGCGGCGGCGAACGAGACGTTGAGCAGGTCGTGCTCGACCCGCGCGATCATCTGGAACTGGGCGGCCGCGTCCTCGGTGGCCGCGACCGCCCGATCGGCGCCGTCGCCGAACCCCGGCGGCAGCACGGCGGGCAGGCCGACCTCGACGATCGGCCGGTCCATGCCGAGCTGGTCCCGGCAGTTCACCCAGAGCGCGCGCACCCGGGCCTGGGCGGCGTCACTGTCCGGCCCGTCCAGCGGCGCGAAAACGTGCGCGACGAACTCCGGCTCAACGAGACCGGCGGCGTCCACGGCCGTCCCCCTCGTCACGGGAGTGGGTCAGCCGGTGCACGAGCGTGTCGCGCCGGTCGAGCACCGGCGCCGGGATCCCGGTGGCCGTCGTGCTGCCGATCCGCAGAATCCGCTTCGGCCCCAGCCGGTTGATCTCGCCCACGGCGGCCCGCACGGCCTCGGCGTCCCCGGTCCCGACGGCGTCGTCGAGCGCACCCATGGCCAGCTCGACCTGCGCCCACTTCTGCGGTGTGTGGTGCCACTCCGCCACGTCCCGCAGGACTGCGACGGCGTCCTGCACGGTCTCGTCGTCCCACGGATCCATGGCTGGGACTGTAGCGACGGCGCCCCGCGACCGGATTCCTCCGAACCAACGACCCGTTCCGGCTCACCCCGGCACACGCGCCACGGCGTACGCGGCCGCGGAGGCCGGCCTCGGGCTCAGATGCGGGCCGCGATCGCCTCGACGATCTCGGTCAGGGCGTACTCGTTGAGGCCGTTGCCCGGGCGGGACGGCACGTGCACGGTGTCGCGCCAGCCGGTCATGCCCTGCCACGGGGTTGTCGCGGGCGCGAACAGCAACAGGCGCGAGCTGCCGGG
The DNA here is from genome assembly GCF_004362215.1 of Paractinoplanes brasiliensis. Classification (NCBI taxonomy): domain Bacteria; kingdom Bacillati; phylum Actinomycetota; class Actinomycetes; order Micromonosporales; family Micromonosporaceae; genus Paractinoplanes; species Paractinoplanes brasiliensis. The sequence continues at coordinate 1,366,048 of NZ_SNWR01000002.1, forward strand.
GTTGCGGCTCACCCAGTTGGCGGCGAGGTCGTCGAGGGTGGAGGGCGCCGCCGGTGGATATTCGGGCGCCGTGCGGCCCACCCCGAGCGGATGGGCCGACGCGTCGGTCAGCACGACCACCAGGTGCCGCCGGTTCGCGCCGTGTGACCAGTCCGAGCCCAGCGCCACGGCCAGCGCCTCCAGCCCGGACTCCGGTTCGTCGCCGCCGCCGGCCGCCTCCAGATCCCGTACGGCGGTCTCGAACTCGGCCGTCTGGGCGGGCAGGCTGAAGAAGCGGCACTCCTGCAGCGCGTCGGCCGGGTTGTCACGGAAGTCCCGGTAGGCCACGAACCGCACCCGGAGCTCACCGATGGCCTTGTCGCCGGCCGCGGCCGCTTCCGCCAGCCGCTTGGGCAAAGTTGGCACACCCTCCTTGAGCCGATCCACGATCGGATACATGCTCCCGGTGACATCCAGGCAAAACACCAGGTCCACCGCGTACGCGTCCCGCACAGTCAGGCTCCTTCCCCGAGCCAACCTTGCGCCACCGGCAAACGGACCGCACCATCTGGACGGCCGAGACGTTCCGCCTGAATAGACTGACGCCATGTTCGAGTCCGTGGCGCCGATCATTGCCGTACGCGACCTCGACGCGGCCCTGGCCCGCTATCGGCGGCTGGGCTTCGCCACCCGGGCGTACGACGGACCCGAGCGCTACGGGTTCGCCGACCGTGACTCCGTTTCGCTGCACCTTACCGAGTGGGCCGGTCACGACCCGCTGAGCACTGCCGCGTCGGTCTATCTGTACGTTGCCGACGCCGACGCGGTGCACGCCTCGTGGCGCGGAGCCGTCGAGGGCCGCCTCGACGAGCCGCGGGACACGCCGTGGGGGCTGCGGGAGTTCGCCTACGTCGACCCGGACGGCACGCTGCACCGGGTCGGCTCGCCACTGAGCCGTTAAGGCGTCACGGGGCGCCGGCACACGTAGACCAGCGCCGGCGGCAGGTTGGCCCAGACCGTACGGCTGATGACCACCTCGTCGAAGCTCTCGCGCAGGGACCGCAGCAGGCGCCGGGCCGGGGGCGACCAGCGGGCGTGGGCGTACGCGAACGTGGTGAACACCCCGTCCGGGGGAAGGGCCGCGACCACCTCGGACAGGATGTCGCGCTGGAGCTTCTCGCCGAACGCCGCCCAGGGAAGCCCGCTGACGACGACGTCGGCCCGGTCGAGTCCGCGGTCGGCGAGCACCTCGCGCAGGTCGGTGGCATCGGCGACCGCCACGTCGACCTGTGGATGTTGCGAAGCGAGCCGGTCGGCGAACCGTGCGTTCAGCTCGACGGCGACGTGCCGGCCGGACGCGGGGAGGCGCTGCTGGATGACGCGGGTGAAGGCGCCGGTGCCCGGACCGAGCTCGACGACGACCGGGGAGCCGGTCCGCGGGACGACCGCGGTCGCCACCTCGGCCAGCTTCGATCCGCTCGGGGCGACGGCCCCGACGCTGGCCGGCGCCTGGACGAACTCCCGGAAGAAGCACACCGGACGCGGCTGAACGACTCCCGCGTTCACCGGTGGGCCTGCGGTGCAGTCGTCTCGCACATGGTCGCTCCTCCAAAGTACCGGGGGTATCTTGTGGGGATGACGTTAAGGTACCCGCGGTACTTTGTCAACGTACCGGCGGTACGTAAGTTAGGGTGAGGGCATGACGTTTCAGCGGGCCCGGACAGAGGAGCAGCGCGAGATCCGCCGCCGGGCGATCCTCGACACGGCGTCGGCGATGCTGGACGAGATGCCGGTGGCCGCGCTGACCCTCAACGAGCTCAGCCGCCGCGTCGGCCTGGCCAAACCGAACGTGCTGCGCTACTTCGAGTCACGCGAGGCGGTGCTGCTCGAACTGCTCGACCACTACCTGCTCGAATGGCTGACCGGCCTGGCGGGCGACCTGGCGACGGGTGTCGACGGGGGCCTGCCCCTGGGCGAGCGCGCGACGGCGGTGGCCGGGATCCTCAGCCGGTCGCTGTCCGACCGGCCGGCCCTGTGCGAACTCTTCAGCGCGCAGGGCGGCGTGCTGGAACACAACGTCTCGATCGAGGTCATCACCCGCTACAAGCGCGGCTCGCTCGACAGGCTGGACACCTTGACCGGCCTGATCGGGAACCACCTGCCGGAGCTGGGGGACGACGCGGAACTGTGCGGCGCTCAGGCCCTGCTCACAGCCGCCGCGCTCTCGGCTTACCGGGTGCCACCGCCCAGCCTGCTGGCAGCCTACGAGGCCGAACCCGAGCTGGCCCGCCTGAAGCTGGAGCCGGCGGCATACCTGAAGCGGGCCGTGACCGCGACCCTGTTCGGCCTGCTCCCCCGGGACGCGTGATCAGCTCCAGCCGCGACGCACCCACTTGCGGACCAACGGCGGCACCACCCACGAATAGACGCAGAACACCAGCCAGGTGAGGCCGAGCAGCCCGGCCAGCACAGACAGCCCGGCCGCGCGCAGCAGCAGGATGCCGGCCACCGCCGCCAGCCACGTCTTGAGGGCGCCGAACCGCAGCACCGGGCGCAGCGGCAACATCAGCGGGTGACGGGCGACCCGCAGCTCCAGCGCCGACTCGGCGAACACCGCCTCGCTCGGGCGGGCCGCGGCGGCCTGACGGAAACCCTCGTACGCGGTGTCGACGTGCCCGCGGGCCGCGCTCGTGCCGCCGAGCAGGGCGTGGGCGACCGGGTTGCCGGGGTGCACGCCGACGAACTCGCGGCTGATCCGCTGCGCCTCCCGGTCGTCGCCGCGGGCGTGCGCCACCTGGATGCGCGTCGCGTAGACCACTGGCGCCTGCGGCGCCTGCGCCGCGGCCAGGCCGACCAGTTTGCCGGCCTTGTCGAGCTGGCCGTTGGCGGCGCAGAGATCCGCGTACGCGCAGAGCAGGTCGACGTCGTTCGACGCGAGCGCGAGCCCGTCGAGCAGGGCCCGCTCGGCCGCCTCGTCACGGCCCGCCTCGTGCTCGGCCCGGCCCAGCCACAGCAGCAGGTCGGGATCGGGCCCGTTGGCGGCGAGCCCGGCCCGCGCCGCCTCGCCCACCTCGGCCCAGCGATCGAGCCGGCCGAGCGCGGCGCAGCGCAACTGCATCGCCGGCGACCCGGTGACCTCGTTGGCGGGCAGCGTCGACAGCTCGGTGAGCGCCTGCTCGGCCCGCCCGGTGGCCAGCAGGGCCTGCGCCCGGTGCAGGACCGGCGACGGCGACGTCATCGGACCAGCACCAGGATGAGGAAGGCCTCGAGCAGCGCGAAGCCGATGGCGGCCAGGAAACCGGGCGCTACCAGGCTTTTCGGCTCGACACCGCGGAGCGTGGCCACCCGGAAGGGGCGGCGCTGGAACGCCAGGACGACGAGCCACACCAGGATGCCGCAGACCGTGCCGGCCAGGCGTACCCCCGAACTGTCCTCGACGAACGCGCTGACCCCGACACGCACCCCGAAGCCCACGACCCCCGCCGCCGCGATGAGGGCCAGCTGCTGCGCGGCCAGCCCCAGCCGGCGCCCGTTGAGCACCCCGAGCGTCGCGGCCGCGAGCGGCCCACCGAAGAACGCCGGATAGACGATCGACTCGGGCCGCCACGGACGCCGCGTCACCGGCGCCTGATCCCGAATCGTCGGGCTGAACAGCTCGTCGCTCACGCAGTCCCCGCTCTCCGTACCTCTGACGCGCAGCACAGCGTAGCCGGGCGGGTCCCCGGTCGACACTTGCCGTTCCGACTTGGTGGGAGAGCCGGATATCAGAAGGTGCGCAATACCTCCGCTGGGGTAGGCCCCTTCGAGGGCGGAGGCACCGTCACTCCTCTGTCAGTGGGCCTGGACCGTGCCATCGGGACGGGCGGCGGAGTGCAGGTCGGTGGCGCGGCGGGTGAGGTAGCGCTGTTCGTGCAGGTTGGCGGTCATGCGGGAGGCGCGTAGGTACGACTCGTAGGCGGCGTCGTGGTCGCCGGCCCGCTCGAGCAGGTGGGCACGGACGGCTTCGAGGCGGTGGCTGCGGAGGAGCCGGTCGCCGCCCTCGAGGGCGCCCAGCGCGGCGAGGCCGGCGATCGGGCCGTGAACCGTGGCCAGGGCGACGGTGCGGCTGAGCGCGACGGCTGGGCCCGGCGCGATCCGGGTGAGCACGTCGTAGAGGGCGAGAATCTGCGGCCAGTCGGTGCCGGCGTCGGACGGCGCCTCGTCGTGCAGGGCGGCGATGGCCGCCTGGACCTGGTACGGGCCGACCGGTCCGGCGCCCAGGGTGCGGGTCAGGAGCTTCTGCCCCTCGGCGATGGCGGCTCGGTCCCACAGCTCGCGGTTCTGGTCGGCGAGCGGGACGAGGAAGCCGTCGTGGTCGGTGCGCGCGGCGCGACGGGCGTCGGTGAGCAGCATCAGGGCGAGCAGCCCGGCGACTTCGCCCTCTCGCGGGAGGAGCCGTCGCAGCACGCGGGTGAGCCGGATCGCCTCGCTGGTCAGGTCGACCCTGGTCAGATCGGTGTAGCCCTCGTTGAACATCAGATACAGCACGTGCAGGACCACGCCGAGCCGGTCGGCCTGCTCGGCGGGGGTGGGCATGGCGAACCCGGCACTGGACTGGCGGATGCGCTGTTTGGCGCGGCTGATCCGCCGTTCCAAGGTGTCCGCCGGCACGAGGAGCGCCGCGGCGATCTGGGCGGTGGTCAGCCCGCCCACCGCGCGCAGAGTAAGAGCGAGCTGGGACGGCGGCGACAGGTCGGGGTGACAGCACAGGAACAGCAGGACGAGCGTGTCGTCCCCGTCGTCCGCCGCCGGGTGCCGGGTCGGATCGAGCATGACGGACGCTTCCCTGCGGCGCCGTGCGTTGTCGCTACGCCAATGGTCGATCAGCGCGCGGGCAGCGACGGCGGTCAGCCAGGCCTGGGGCCGGTCCGGAACACCGTCGGCGGGCCACTGCACAGCCGCGGCGAGCAGGGCTTCCTGGACGGCGTCCTCGCAGGCGTCGAACTGGCCGTGCCGGCGTACGAGGGTGCCGAGGACCCGCGGCGCCAGTTCGCGCAGCAGATCCTCGAACGGCTCGGCCACCGGTCGCTCGCCTCATTCCCCGGGCGGTGTCTCGTCCATGACCCGCCGCACCTCCATCGGATACTGCGTGACCGCGACGACCTGCGACACGATCTCGACCGCGCGCTCGTAGCCGCCCTCGATGACCCAGTATCCGGCAAGGGACTCCTTGATCTCGGCGAACGGCCCGTCGGTCGGGGCCGGCACGCCGCCGGTGAACCGTACGGTGGTCGCCTGGGCCGGATCGGTCAGATGCCGGCTCTCCACCAGCTCACCGGACTCGCGCAGCTCCCGATCCATGCGCATCATCGTGGCCTGCATCTCGGTGATCCACTCCTGGCTGCGTTCCGCGAGTGACGCTCCCAGACCTCCGAACATCATGATCATGTACTTCATCGGTGCCCTCTCCGGTCATCCGTGCCGCGAACGTGTCGGCTCTCGGTCGGAGACGACGACCGGTATCCGGACATCGTCGTGTGGGAAGTTCGACGCGGGTGTGGAAGAAGACGGTCCGCGGCCGCGTCCATTCAGTTGCGTCAGCCCGGCTCGCAGTTCGCCGGAGTGATCTCGCACCGGCCGAGTGGCGCGCTCCCGGGCCGGTGGCGGCCGGGTCGCGGATGGACTTCGTGGTCAGCGGACGGTCGACAGCGCGAATGCCGGGAACAGTGCCGGCTCGGGGAAGCCGGTGATGGCCGCGACCTGGTCGGCGTCGAGGGTGAGGACCATGATGCCGTAGCCGCGGCAGTCCCCGCTGTGCTCGTCGGGCAGGTAGGCGGCCACGGCGGGCTGCCCGTTCGCGCGGATCTCGACCAGACGGATCAGGTCGAGCCGGCCGTCGGCCGGAACGGTGGCGAAGAACTCGATGACCGCGTCGCGGCCGGTGATCTTGACAGCCTGCGGCGGCATGGTCAGGATCGCGTCGTCGCGCAACAGGGCGGCCAGGGCCGGGATGTCGCGCTCGTGCCAGGCACGCACGAACTCGGCGACGACCCGGCGCTCCTGGTCGCTGCCGGGCCGTGTCGGCGGGGCCGCGCTGCCATGCGCGTGTGCGAGGGTGGCGCGGGCGCGTTGCAGCGCGCTGTTGACCCCGGCCACGCTGGTGCCGAGCAGGTCGGCGACCTGCTGGGCGGGCCAGCCGAGCACCTCGCGCAGGATCAGCACGGCGCGCTGGGTGCCGGGCAGCAACTGCACGGCGGCGATGAACGCCAGCGCGACGCTCTCCCGCTGGTCGACGATGACGGCCGGGTCGGCGTCGGCGTCACCGAGCTGGTCGAGCAGCCGATCCGGGTAGGGCTGGAGCCAGCCGGCATCCACCACGCTGCGGGCGCGCCGATTGATCATCTTGAGGCAGGTGGTCGTGGTGATCCGGTACAGCCAGTGCCGCAGCGGAGCGCGGCTCTCGTACCTCGGTAGGCCTTGCCAGGCGCGCAACAGCGTCTCCTGCAGTGCCTCTTCGGCGTCATGGTAGGAGCCGAGCATCCGGTACCCGTGCAGATGCAGCGCCCGCAGATGCGGCGCGACCAGTTCCTGGAACGCGGTCTCGTCTCCGCCGCGGGCCGCCTGCAGCAGCGTCTCGGTGCTCGTCTGCAAAGTCACGGGGACACGGTAGCGCTCGGGTGTGACAGGACCGATGAGTTCTGCGCCTCGCCGGGATTGAACAGGATGGCGGTCGCATCTGCCGCCGCTTCGACGCGAGAAAGGCGACGCTGATGGGTGCACCGTTCGTGTGGTTTGACCTGACCGGCACCGGCGGGGAGGTCAGCGAGTTCTACCAGGGCCTTTTCGGCTGGCAGACGGCGCCGAGCGCCGGCGGGCATGCCACCTGGTTCACCGACGGCGGGCAGCCGTGGGCCGGTGTCGTCGCCGGCGACGCGGTGCCGGCGGGCCGGTGGGTGCCGTACGTGGTGGTCGGTGATCTGGACAGCGCGACGAAGCAGGCGGTCGCGCTGGGGGGCCGGGTGGTGCGGGACAAGACGAGCGGCCCGGCCGGCACGTCGGTGGTCGTGGCCGATCCCGGAGACGGCCTGGTTGCGTTGTTCGTCCCCGCGAACTGATCACGTCGCGTGCGACCGAGGGAGGCGACCATGCCGATCGACGGCGAGCAGTTGTTCTGGGAACTCGTCGAGCCGCTGTACGCCGACCCGGCGGTCCAGCGCTCGACCATGATGGGGCTGCCCTGCGTACGCCTGAACGGCCGGTTCTTCGCCTCCCTCGACCGGCGTACCGCGGCGCTGCTGGTGAAATTGCCGGCCGACCGGGTCGCCCAGCTCATCACCGCCGGGGACGGTGAGGCATTCGCCCCGGCCGGACGGGTGTTCCGGGAATGGGTGGCCATGCCGCAGCCGGACCGGGACCGCTGGCGCGGCCTGCTCGCCGAGGCCCGCGACCACGCCGCCGGCCCCGTGGCCGGCGCGGCGAACACCGGTGATCATGGCCGCTTCGCCGGGTTCGCCCAAGCCGGGCTGGATTTCCTGGCAGGCCTCGAACACGACAACACCAAACGGTTCTTCGACGACCATCGCTCGACGTACCAACGAGAACTGCTCGAGCCGGCCAAGGCGTTCATCGTGGCCCTCGGCGCGATCCTGCGGGAGCGGGTGACCGCGGACCTGCGCGCCGAGCCGCGCGTGGGCGGCAGCCTGTTCCGGATCGCCAACGACCTACGCTTCACCCCCAGCCGGCCCCCGTACAAGCCGCACCTGGACATCGCGTTCTGGCAGGGCCCTACCGGGCCACGCCGCGACCCGTCGCTGATCCTGCGCCTCAGCCCCACCACCATCCTGCTCGGCGCCGGCGTCATGCCCCGCACCGGCCCAGCGCTGCGGGCCTACCGGGATGCGCTGCGCGATCCGCAGCGCGCGGCCGAAATCGACCGGCACGTGACCGCCCTGGAGGCCGACGGGGCCCAGCTCAGCGAGCCCACCCGAGCGCGGCCGCCGGCCGGGTTCGACCCGACCGGCCCGGCAACCCGCTTCGCGGTCCGCGACGGCTTCCACCTCACCCGCGTCTACCCGCACCCCAGGGCGGTCACCACGCCCGCACTGGTCGAGTGGTGCGCCGACCGGCTGACCCCGTACGCGCCGCTCCACCGCTGGCTGACCCATGCCGGCCGGGCAGCTGGCTGAGGACGGCCGAGGGCAGCTGGCCGGCGAGGTCCGTCGGGCGGTGTTGCGGCCTGATTTGCCGCGCGCTCTTCCTTGCCAGTGCACGAATCCCGCATCAGACGCATGACACGAAGCGGAATCACAGATCAAGGCCTCGCTGGGCGGACATGCCCAACTGCTAGGCTCCGCCATGACAGAAGGTCAGGAAGCCGATACTTCTTGCATTCGGCACAATTCCCCGCACCCGACGAACCTCGTGATCATTCGGGGGAACAGTGGCAGCGGGAAGACGACCGTGGCCCGGGAGGTACGGCGACGCTACGGGCGGGGCTGCGCGCTGCTGGAGCAGGACTATCTGCGGCGGATCGTGCTGCGGGAGCACGACAGCGGCGGGATGGGGGCCGTGGCGCCCGGGTTCATCGTGGCGACGGCTCGCGCTGCGCTTGAGGGCGGCTATCACGTCGTGCTGGAGGGAATTCTGCACTCGGCGCGGTACGGCGAACCGCTACGGGGGCTTGTGGACGCGTACGGGGGAACGGTTTTCTACCTGGATGTCTCGTTCGAGGAGACCGTCCGGCGGCACGGCAGGCGGGCTGAGCCCGTTCCGGTGACGGCCGAGCAGATGCGCGCCTGGTATGCGCCTCAAGACCTGCTCCGCGTACGGGATGAGGTGGTGCTGCCCGAGAGCATGACGTTCGAGGAGGTCGTGACCGCGGTGCTGCACGACAGCGGGCTGGCCGGGGCGGCGGCGGTGACTCCGTGCCCCGCTCGGTGTGTTCGCTGCGCCGAGAAGGTGTGACACGCTCGTACGGTGGATCCGCACACGCACATCGATGCCGACCTGCACGCCGAGGTCGGCCGGCGCTCGATGCTGGCGAGCACGTTCGGGCTGGCGGCCGACCTGCCGAGCCACGCCACGACGGGGTGTGAACTGCGGGTCCCGTACGCGACCACGTCGACCGACCCGGCCAAGGTGACCTGCCTGCCGTGCCGGGAGTTCGCGCACCGGCGTTACCTGGAGCTGGCGGATTATGTGCGCCGGGTGGCCGCCACGCCCGGGATGAGCCCCGAGTTCCTGGCGCAGTCGGGCCGCGCCGCCGAGCAGTATCGTGAGCTGGCCCGGCGGTTCCGTCAGAGCGGGTGAGTCAGCGGCCCTCGGAGTAGTCGCGGGCCGTGCGGGCCGCGATGCGGGCCACCTCGTCGACGGTCATCGCGATGATCGGCTCGTCGGGGCCGCCGTCGGCCAGGCCGCGCTCCACGTGCCCGGCGAAGTAGTCGGTGGCCACGCGCTGGTCGAGGGCCTCGTTGAGGGCGTCGGCGATGCGCTGGGCCAATTCGGTCATCATGAACGCCCAATCTAGTAGTGGCCGCGCCGAAGGGGTCGGCGCGGCCACCAGGGCGGAGGAAAGTCTCAGGCCGGGTCGAGCTGCCGCTCGTCGCGCGGCGAGGCAGCCTCGGCCTCGGCGATGATCCGGCGCTCCTGCTCGGCGTGGCGGCGGTGCTCGCGGATCGAATACGCCAGCGCAGCCGCCCACACCGCATAGATGATCGCGTAGATCGTGTAGCGGGTCGTGTCGCCGGCGTCGATCCAGTCCGAGCGCAGCAGGGTCCGGCTGTTGGTCAGGATGATCACGCCGCCGACGGCGGAGCCGAGCACCCGCGGCGGGATGTGCCGGACCAGCCAGGCGGCGATCGGCGCGGCGATCACACCACCGATGAGCAGTGCCGCCACCCAGCCGTAGTCGATGCTCTCCGACCCCAGGCCGAACAGGAAGCCGAGGCTGGCCGCGACGGCGACGAGGAACTCGCTGGTGTCGATCGAGCCGATCGTCTTGCGCGGCTCGAGGCGGCCGCTGGCCAGGATGGCGGGCGTGCCGACCGGGCCCCAGCCGCCGCCACCGGTCGAGTCGACGAAGCCGGCGACCACGCCGAGCGGGGCCAGGAACCGCTTGCGCAGCGGCAGCCCGAGCCGGCCCTTGGGCAGGCCCATCGTGGTGAACCGGATGAAGACGTACAGACCCAGCGCGAGCAGGATGATCGCCATCAGCGGGGCCGCGGTCTCGGTCGAGAGCCCGGACAGGAACGTGGCCCCCGCGAACGCGCCGACCGCGCCCGGCACACCGATCTTGAGGACGACCTTCCAGTCGACGTTGCCGAACTTCCAATGCGCGACGCCCGAGACGAGCGTGGTGCCGATCTCGGCCAGGTGCACGGTGGCGGACGCCGCGGCCGGGTTGGTGCCGATGGCGAGCAGCAGCGTCGTCGACGTGACGCCGTACGCCATGCCGAGGCTGCCGTCGACAAGCTGCGCGCCGAGGCCGACGAGGGCTAGGAGGATCAGTTTCCTCATGGTCGCTCCAGAGTCCAGGCGGTGGGGGATTCTTGACCGCGCCCATCATGCCTATCATTTCGATAGGAGTACAGCAAGAGGCGTCCCACGAGGGGCGTGTCCACCGACCTTCGGCGTACGGGAATCGACTTTCTGCCGCAGCGAGGGCACTGGGGCGCCAAGCAGACTCGGCGGATGGATCGCGCCCGCCCGCTGCATCCCGTCGCCCGCATCGCCGTCGTCTTCACCGCCGCCACGCTGATCTGGCTCGCCGTCATCGCGCTGGGCGACGCGATCTGGGGCGACGGCTACGATCGCGCCCGGCACGTGGCGTCGGCCTTCGCGATCACGCTGCTGGTGGCGCCGATGGTGCTGCTCGCCTGCCGCCGCCTCGACCAGGTGCCGCTCGAGAAACCCTCACCCCGGTTGTTCGCCCTCGGCGCGGCCGGGTACCTGATCCCCGCCGTGATCGGTGTCACGGCCTGCCTGCTGCTCGGATGGCTGACGATCGACACGAACGGGCCGGCCGGCGTCACGATCCTGTCGGTCCTCGCGCTCGCCGGTCTGGTCCTCCTGTACGAGGCCCTGCCCGAGGAACTGGTCTTCCGTGGTTACCTGTACCGCAACCTGCTCGCGCTGATGCCGGCGTGGGTGGCCGTGTTCGCCCAGGCCGCCCTGTTCACCCTTTTCGGCATGCTGATCGGCGCGGCGGGGAGCCTCGGCCGGGTCGTGTTGTTCTTCGGGTTCGCGATCGTGCAGGGGTTCATCAGGCAGGCCACCGGCTCGGTGTGGGCGCCGGTCGGGTTCCATGTGGCGTTCCAGACCGCCGAGCAGATCGCCGGCTCGTCCTGGAACCGCTTCACCGTGAACGACCTGGCGTTGCTGCAGGAGGTCGCGCTCGGGTTGGTCCCGCTCGCGCTGGGGGTCGCGGTCGTCCACCTGCTGCTGCGACGCCGCCGGCCCGCGTAGCCCGCCTACGACGGGGCAGAACGGCCGCGTTCACGGCGCGGCCCCTCCGCTTTGCCGCGCGGCCCTTGCGCTTCACGGCACGGCCCTTGCGCTCCTACGGCGCGACCTTTCCGCCCCTACGGCGCGACCATTGCGCCTCCACGGCGCAGCCCTTCCGCCTCTACGGCGCAGCCCTTCCGCTTCTACGGCGCAGCCCTTCCGCCTCTACGGCGCAGCCCTTCCGCTTCTACGGCGCAGCCCTTCCGCTTCTACGGCGCAGCCCTTCCGCCTCTACGGCGCAGCCCTCGCGCTTCTACGGCGCGACCCTTCCGCCCCTACGGCGCAGCCCTTCCGCCTCCACGGCGCAGCCCTTGCGCTTCTACGGCGCGACCCTTGCGCCCCTACGGCGCAGCCCTTCCGCGGGCGACAACCGGCAGGGGCGGCGGCCACCGCCTCACGCCCAGGGCCTACGGCCACGGCCCGCGACCGGCTGCCCCGCGCAAACATCCGAAGCCCGACCTGCCACCCCGGCGCCAACGCCAGGAGCGCCAGAGCCAGCCGCCACAAACGACCTGCGCCCGGCCCGCCGCAACAGCCAGTCAAACGACCTACGCCCGGCTGCGCCACAACAGCCAGACGAAATAGGGCGCCCCGATCAGCGCGGTCACCAACCCCGCCGCCAGCTGGTTGGGGGCGATCACCGTGCGCCCCAAGGTGTCGGCCACGCACACCAGCAAGGCGCCCAGCCCCACGGCAACCGGCACAGCGCGAGCATGCCGGGCGCCGACCAGCGCGCGGGCGGCATGCGGAGCGACCAGGCCGACGAAGCCGAGCGCGCCCACCGCCGTAGCAGCGGCCGCGGTCAGCACCGCGGCCAGAGCGAGCAGACCCAGCCGAGCGCGGTTGAGCGGCACCCCCAGCAGCCGGGGCACATCCTCGTCCAGCGACACCAGGTCGAGCGTACGGGTGCTCAGCATGGTCAGCGGCACCGCGACCAGCAGCGTCACGAGCACCGGCACAACTTGGTCGATGCCGCGCCCGTACGTGGAGCCCGCCAGCCACGTGAGAGCTGTGCCGACGTTCCACGGCGAGACGACAACCACGATCAACGTTGTCAGGGCGGTGGCGGCAGCGCTCACGCCCACGCCGACCAGCACGATCCGGTCGGAGGACAGGCCCCGCCCGGCGGCCAGGCGGTACACCAGCAGGAATGTGACGAGGGCGAACACCGTGGCCACGCCCATGACCGTCCAGCCGCCCACGCCGGGGAACAGCAGCACGACGGCGACCGCGCCGACGGAGGCGCCGGGGGTCACGCCGAGCAGGCTGGGTTCGGCGAGGGGGTTGCGGCACACGGCCTGCACGATGATGCCGGCCAGCGCGAGCGCGGCCCCGCCGAACAGGGCGGCCAGCACGCGGGGCCAGCGCTGGTCGAGCACGAACGAGACCTGCCGGCCGGCGTTGCCGCTGAGCCAGTTCGTGACGTCGCCCAGCAGGATCAGGCGGTCGCCCAGCAGCAGGGCGGCGACGAACGCGGCGACCAGCGCCACCGCCAGCGAAGCAGCGATCACCCCGACCCACGTACGGGATCGAACTGAGCCCTGCGCCCCACGCGCGGGAGTGGCCGCGGGGCCGCCGTCACGCAGACGGCGGGCCAGCCAGACGAGCAGGGTCGCGCCGGCCAGGGTGGTGACGACGCCGGTGGGCACCGAGATCGCCGTGCCGGCCGGGATGACCAGGCGCAGCAGCACATCGGCGACGACGACGGTGAGGGCGCCGGCGAGACCGGCGAACGGCAGCATCAGCACGTGTGTGCCGAGGCCGGGCACCCGGCGCGCGACCAGCCGGGCGATGACGGGGGCGCAGAGGCCGACGAAGCCGATCGGGCCGGCCACGGTCACCGCGGTCGCGGAGAGCAGCACCGCGGCGCCGACCGAGAGGACCCGCGTGCGGCGGACGTCGACGCCGAGCACCCGGGCCGAGTCGTCGCCGAGGCCGAGCACGTCGAGGCGGTGGGCGAGCAGCATCGTGACGAGGACGCCGACGGCCAGCACGGGCGCGGCCATGGTGACGTTCTGGCTTCCGCTCTGGACGGTGGTGCCGCTGCCCCAGGCGAACAGGCCGATCGTGTTCTGTTCGAAGAGCATCAGCAGCACTGTCGTGAGGCTGTTGAGGGCGAGCGCCACCGCCGAGCCGGCCAGCACGAGCCGGGTCGGTCCGGCCGCGCCGCCACGCGAGACGAGCAGCACCAGGCCGGAGGCGAGCAGGCCGCCGACGAACGCGACGGCCCCACCGGCGAGGAACGGCAGCGAGATGCCGAACGCGGCCACGGCGACGACCGAGACGTAGGCCCCGGCGTTGACGGCCAGGGTGTCGGGCGAGGCGAGCGGGTTGCGGGCCACCGACTGCAGCACCGCGCCGGCCATGCCCACGCCGAGGCCGACCAGCAGGGCGGCGAAGAGGCGGGGCAGGCGGCTCGCGACGAGGACGGCGACGGCCTCCGTACGGGCGTCACCGGCCTCGCCGCCGGGCCACAGCACCCGCAGCAGTTCGGTCAGGCCCACGTCGGCGGTGCCCTGCGTCAGGTGCACCGCCGAGAGGGCTGCCAGCAGCACGACCGCCACGGCGAAGACGGCGATGACCCCGTACGTGCGGGAACCGCTTTTCCGGATCGCCGGCGGAGCTGTCTCGGCCGGGGCGGTCGTGCCGGCGGTCATGCGGTCAGGGCTGCGGTGAGGGCGTCGATGTAGGCGTTGGCCGAGGCCGGGCCGCCGAACATCCAGATGCCGTCGGGGATCCGCTTGACGTTGTTGTTCTTGACGAACGGGAGCTGCTTCCAGACGGCGTTGTTCTTGAGGCTGTCGGTGAAGTCGCCGCCGTCGCTGTCGTTGGCCACGTAGATGTAGGTCGTCTTCGCGTCCTTGATCTTCGTGAGGCCCTCGACGTCGTTCTGGGCCAGGCCGTAGTCCTTGTCGCCGCCGTCCGGCCACTGGTTGTTCAGGCCGAGCTCCTTGGCGATGCCGCCGAAGAACGAGGTCGGCGTGTACATCCGCAGCGAGACGTTGCCGGACTCGACCCAGCCGTCGCTCATCACGAACGGCGCGCCGGTCTTGCCCGCCTTGGCCAGGGCGTCCTTGCCCGAGGCGACCTTGGCGTCGAAGTCGGCCAGCAGCTTCTCGGCCTGGGCGGTGGTGCCGGTGGCCTGGGCGAGCGTGGTGACCGTCCGGCGCATGTAGCCGATCGGGTCGGCGCCGTCGGAGCCGCGCAGGGTGAGCACGGGGGCGGTCTTGGCGATCTGCGCGATGACGTTCTCGGGCAGGTCCTTGACGGCCACGACCAGGTCGGGCTTGAGCGAGGCGATGGCGTCGAGGCTGGGCTCGCCCCGGGTGCCGACGTCGGGGGTGGACGCGTCGATCGGCGCGCTCTTGTCCCAGGCGTTGTAGCCCTTGACGTCGGCCTGGCCGACCGGCTTGACGCCCAGCGCCACGAGGTTCTCGGTGAGCCCCCACTCGAGGGAGACAACGTTCTTGGCCGGGGCGTCGAGCTTGACCGTGCCGCGCTCGTCCTTGAGCTCGACGGGGCCGCTCGACGGCGGGGCGGACGCGGCGCCGGCCTGCTCGGCGGGCTCTTCGGTGGTGCCGCAGGCCGCGAGCAGCACGGCGGACAGAGCGGCGGCCGTCGTAGCGGCGAACGCACGGCGGGTGATGGCCATATCGGGGGGTTCCCTTTCGGTGATTCAGATGGTGACGCGGGCGGTGTGCCGCCCGATCGGACGTGTGTGCAGGTGACCGTCGTCGCCGACGTTCACCTCGATCCGCAGGCCGTAGACCTCGCTCAGCAGGCCGGCCGTCAGCACGTCGGCGGGCGTTCCGGCCGCCCGTACGACGCCGGAGTGCATGAGCACGACCCGGTCGGCCACGGCGGCGGCCTGGTCGAGGTCGTGCAGCACGACACCCACCGCGACCTGGTGGTCGTCGGCGAGCTCGCGCACGATGTCGAGGATCTCGACCTGGTAGCGCAGGTCGAGGAAGGTGGTCGGCTCGTCGAGCAGCACGACGCCGGTGTCCTGGGCCAGGCAGGTGGCCAGCCAGACGCGCTGCAGCTCGCCGCCGGAGAGCTCGTCGACGGCCCGCTCGGCCATCGCTTCGACCCCGGTCATGCGCATCGCCTTGGCCACGTGGATGTGCCCGTCGGCGTCGCCCGCGCCGAACCGGGCCCGATAGGGGTGCCGGCCGTACGCGACCACGTCCTTCACCCGTACGCCCCCGGGGGTGGGACGCGACTGGGTGAGCAGCGTGACCTGACGGGCGAAGTCCTTGGGCTTGAGGGCGAACGCGTCGTCCCCGCCGTCCAGCGTCACCCGGCCCGACTGCGGGGCGTGCAGCCGTGCGAGCGAGCGCAGCAGCGTCGACTTGCCGGAGCCGTTCGGCCCGACCAGCGCCACGACCTGCCCGCGGCACAGCTCGATGCCCGCGCCGTGCACGACGGTGCGCCCGTCGTAGGCCAGCGTCAGCTCACTCCCGGCGAGCGCCAGATCCCCTGTCATGCAGGTGAGGCTAACCTAACCATCGCGGCAGTCATAGGCGGGGCGGTCGGTGATCTGACATGGGTCACATCCGCCGGGCAGCGATAACTTCAAGGGGGTCCGCTTCGAGGAGGCGATCATGCCCGTACGCCGAGTGGCCGATCTCGATTTCGCTCAGCTCACCGACCGTCACTTCCAACCGTCCCCGACCGCCTGGGAGGACCAGGTTCTCTACTTCCTCATGCTGGACCGGTTCTCCGACGGCCGGGAGCGGGACTTCCTCGACCGGGACGGGCAGCCCGTCAGCACCGGCAGCACCCCGCCCCTGCGCGCCGCCGACCACGGCAACGCGGTCACCACCGACGCCGACGCCCGGCGCTGGCGGGAGGCCGGCACCCGGTTCACCGGCGGCACGTTCGCGGGGCTGCGCAGCAAGCTCGGCTATCTGCGCCGGCTGGGCGTCACCGCGGTCTGGATCAGCCCCGTGCTGCGCCAGGCACCCGGCGCCGAGACGTACCACGGGTACGCGACGCAGAACTTCCTCGACGTGGATCCGCGCTTCGGGACCGCCGAGCAACTGCGCGACCTGGTCGCCGACGCTCACGAGCAGGGCATCCGGGTGGTGCTCGACGTGGTCGTCAACCACGCCGGCGACGTCTTCGGCTACGACCCCGACCGCTACCTGAACCCGGACGGCTCGTTCGACCCGCGGTGGGACGGGGACCCGTACCGGATCGAGGGTTTTCGCGACGCGAGCGGCAAACCCCTGCTGCCGTTCGGGCCGGTCGACGAGGCCTGGCCCGACGGCGCGGTGTGGCCGGCCGAGCTGCAGCAGCCGGGCACGTTCACCGGCAAGGGCCGCATCGACAACTGGGACTGGCCGGCCGAGTTCCTCGAGGGCGACTTCCTCGGGCTCAAGGACATCCGGCTCGGCGCGGGCCCGGTCGACGCGTACCGGCCGTCACCGGCGTTGCGCGCGCTCACCCGGGCGTATCAGTTCTGGATCGCGTACGCCGACCTGGACGGTTTCCGGGTCGACACGGTCAAGCACATGGATCCCGGCGCGGCCCGCTACTTCGCGTCGGCGATCCACGAGTTCGCGCAGAGCATCGGCAAGGACAACTTCTGCCTGATCGCCGAGATCACCGGCGATCGCGGGTTCGCGTACCGGACCCTGGAGGCCGTCGGCATGGACGCGGCGCTCGGGATCGCCGACGTGCAGGACAGGTTGGAGGGCCTGGTCAAGGGCCGCCGCGACCCGGCCGAGTACTTCGACCTGTTCCGCAACTCGTTCGAGATCGGCAAGGACTCGCACACGTGGTTCCGCGACCGCGTGGTGACCAGCTACGACGACCACGACCAGGTCCGCAAGGGAGCGCGCAAGGCCCGGTTCGCGGCCGACGGCGACGGCGCCCGCCTGGCCCTGGCCGCGCTGGCCCTGAACGCGACGACGCTCGGCATCCCCTGCGTCTACTACGGCAGCGAGCAGGTCTTCGACGGCGGCGGCGACAACGACCGCTACCTGCGCGAAGCCATGTTCGGTGGCGAGTTCGGCCCGTTCCGCAGCCGCGGCGGCCACAGCTTCGACGAGAACCACCCGGTGTACCGGCAGTTCGCCCGCGTCCTGGCCCTGCGCCGCCGGCTGCCCGCCCTGCGCCGCGGCCGGCAGTACCTGCGCGAGATCTCCGGCGACGGCGTGTCGTTCGGCCTGCCCCGCGTGCTCGGCGACCGCATGCTCTCCGTCGTCCCGTGGTCCCGCCTGTTCGCCGGCGCCGAGGTCGTCGCCGCCATCAACACCGACCCCGACCACCCCCGTACGGCGTGGGTCACCGTCGACGACGACCTGCACTCCCCGGGCGACAGCCTGACCTGCCAGTTCAGCACCGACCCGGCGGACGAGGGCCGCCGCGCCCGGGTCGAGGCCCGCAACGGCAAGGCCGTCGAGCTCACGGTGCCGCCGGCCGGTTTCGTCGTGTACGCGTAGCGGTTCGGTTGCCGTCCCGTTCCGCGTCGCCGGAGTGCTCAGGCCGGCGCCTGCCCCGTCCGATGCGGGGGCCGTGCTGAAACTGAGGACTGCCATCGTCTCGGCCGCGGTTGTCGCCGGCGCTCTCGTCGCCCCGGTCACACCCGCCCTGTCCGCTCCCGGTGGCGTCGCCGTCAGCGTCAAGCGCGCGACGGCGTACGGGAAAAGCATGACTGTCACGGTGAAGGCCGCGAACCGCCCCCGCACCAAGATGACGATCAGGGTGGTGGCGGGCGGCACGGCGTCGTCCAAGGTGGTCACCACCAACGCCGCCGGAGTGGCCTCGTGGTCCCTCGCCGCGCGGGGCAGCGGGCGCGTCACCGTCAACGCCCCGGGCACACGGACCCTGCGAGCGGGCGCGGGCTCGGCCACGTTCGTCACCGCGGGCGCGGCCACGGCCACGCTCACCGGCCACACCCGCGTCGTCAAGGGCGTGGCGCACTACCGATCGCTGGACGCCGTCCACGCCGACCTGCAGATCCTGCCCCGGCACGCGGGTCAGGTGACCGTGTCGCTGCAGCACCTCAGCGGCTCGAGCTGGGTCACCGACCAGAACGCGACCTTCGCGACGAACAAGACCGGCGGCGCGTGGGTGGGCCTGGTCAGCGGCAACCGCACCATGACCTACCGCTACGTGGTCAACGCCGCCGCCGACGCCACGGCCGCCGCCTCGCCCAAGGTCACCACCACCCCGTTCATGGTCGGCTGACGTAACCCTCGAACAGCGGCCCGCCCGCGCCGTCGAGCACTTCCCCGGCCAGATCAACGGCGTTCTCCCGTACGGCCAGCCACCGCTCGGCAAACTGAGGATCCAGCCCCCGAAGCTCGCGCAGCAGCCACTTGCCGTGACTCACCCAGCCCCCGCCGAGCAGCAGCGCCGCCTTCGCCGTTTCCGTCCAGAGCGTGACCGCGAGCACCGCCCGCTCCCCCGGGTCGCTCGCGTGCCGGAAGTCGTCGAGCAGGTCGGTGAGCCCGTACCGCAGCCGGTCACGTTCGGCCCCGGTCAGCGGCGGTGGGCCGGAGGCCAGCACCTGCGCGCACCGCCGCTGCAGCACGCTGGGGTCCCCGGCCAGCGGCACACCCGTCGCGATCATCCGGTGGGTGCTGGGTTTGCGGGCGGCCAGATCACTCGCCAGGAAACGTTCGAGCTGCGCGGGCGTGTGCACGAACAACTCGACCGGCCAGCCACGGAAGCGCAGGCTCTCGCGGAAGCCCGGCTCCTCGTCCCGAAGCACCACAATGTCCAGATCGGAGCCCGCCGTACGGTCCGGGCCGAGCACGCTGCCGGTGAGCACGACCCACGTCGCGCGGGGGAACCGCTCCCGTACGAGCTCACGCGCATCGGTCACGGGGTCGCTCACCTGGTCATCGTATGCCGAACGCCGGGTGGGCCGGGCCGCCCAGCTGCCGGGAGATGCGGTCCACCACCCTCCAGTACTGATCGGTGTCCGTCCAGAACTCGGGCTCGACCTCGTCGTTGCCGAACCGCACGATCTCGACCCAGCCGGCCACCTCGAAGGCCACGGTGCTCCACTCGGCGCCGGTCAGGGTGAGCCGCCCGCCGCCACGAGGAATCACGGCGGCCAGCCGGGCCAGTCGTTGCCCGCGTACGAGGTCGTCATGGCTCGGCTCCCCCATGGCGACGCCGTCGCTCGCATCGAACTCGAACGGTTCCCGGACAAGCCGCCACTGGGCCGCCGTCAACGTGACCGTATACCGCCGCTCCGGCCGCACACCCAGCTCTAGCAGGGCTTCCCGCTCCCCCGAATCGAGGGCCCGCAGGTCCGGGGCGTCGGCCGCCACCTCGAACGTGCACCAGTCCGACCAGGTCGGGGCCAGAGCATCATCGGCGGTTCCCCGTACGCGCCACCGATAGCTCTCGCCCGGGCCCAGCTCGCCCGTCCCGAAGCTCAGAACAGCCCGCGGACCCTCCACCGGCACCCGCGAGAAGACGCTGCCGGTGTCACCGTCGAGCCGGTACTCGAAGAGCGCATCCGCCGGCCGGGACCCGTCCAGCGTCGCGAACCCGGCCGACAGCTCCAACCCCTCGGTCGTGCCGACAACCGCTCCACAGCCGGGCATCAGACGAACCGGCACGGGCGCTCCCGGCGACGGAAAGTACGGTCGCCCGGCCTCAACGGGCACCGGACGCGGTGCCCAACCCGGATCCACCATCGTGACCGAACAGAAGCTCAGTTGACCGCGGGCCCGCCCCGACCGTGCGATGTCGTCGAGCATTCGACCGAAGTCCCCGCCCGGGTGGTCGCCGATGTCGCCCTCCGCATCGCTGCTGTGCTCGCCACTCACGCCGCCTGAAGGCGTGCCAACCGTGCCATCGCCCGGCTCACCAGCCGCGTTGCCCATGGGCACGCCGGCCACGTCACCGGGCCCGATACCTGCGCCGTCACTCACATCGCCGTCAACCTCGCCGCCGACGTCACCACTCAACCCGCCGTCGACATCACCGCTCACACCACCGCCGTCGACATCACCGCTCAACCCGCCCCCGACGTCACCACTCAACCCACCGTCGACGTCACCACCCACAACACCGCCGCTAACATCACCACTCACATCCCCGCCGCCGACGTCACCGCTCAACCCGCCGCTCAACCCGCCGCCAACGTCACCACTCACATCCCCGCCGTCGACATCACCGCTCACATCCCCGCCGTCGACGTCACTGCTCTCGTCGCCGCCGGGGGTGTCGTTGAATCCGCCCGTTGTGTAGCCGCCGAGCGCGTCGCGGCACACGTCGACCAGGCCGACCCCCGAGGGCAAGCGCGGAGGCGGCGCGACGACAGCAAGCAACAGCACACCGGTGACCAGCGCCGCCCCTGTCAAGCGGCCGGCGAAGTTATCCACAGTCCCGGGTTGTCCACAAGCCACCCGCGAAGATCAGCCCAACTCGATAAACTTGTCCGAGGAGGGGGCCCCCGGTGGAGGGCGGGCCCTTGATCTGGGATTGATCCACGATCTTGGATTGAATCGCGATCCTTGGCGGGTGGGCGGTTCGCGGGTTCGGCATGATCGGCATGATCGGCAGAGTATGGACTATGCGCGGCGCAGCACCGACCGCACTCCGGCCAGCAGCTGGTCCCGGGTGTACGGCTTGGCGACGATCATCGAGTCGGGTTCGAGGTTGTTGCCGGCCTCGTCGATCAGGGCCTCCGCGAAACCCGACACGAAGACGACCCGCAGCCCGGGGCGGCGCTGCTTGGCGACCCGGGCAAGTTGACGGCCGTTCATCCCGGGCATCACCACATCGGTGATCATGGCAGCGATCGGGTCGTGGTGGCGGTCGAGCAGGCTCAGCGCCTCGACGGCGTCGGCGGCCGAGAGCACCCGGTAACCCGCCCCGCCCAGGAAACGGGCTGTCACCTCACGCAGGTCGGCCTCGTCGTCGACGAGCAGCAGCGTCTCCCCGCCGCCGTTGCCGGCCGTTCCCGGAACGGCGGGAACATCGGACCCTCCCGGACCCGTCCGACCGTCAACCGACCCCGCAGCTGCCGAACCATCGCCCGCCCGCGAGCCCGTACGACCGGCGACCGCCGAACCACCAGCCACTGCCGGCCCCGTCCGAGCACCCACCGACCCGGCAACGGCCGGTTCAGGCACTCCCGTTCCGGTGCGATCGCCGACCGCCCCAGCAACCGCCGGATCACCGGACACCCCGGAACCCGTACGATCGTCGGCCGACCGAGCAACAGGGTGCCCGGCCTGTCCCCCGTCGCCACCGCCACCTACCACCGGGCCGTCGGCAGCTTCCGCGGGCATCGTGACAGCCGCACCGGGAGCCCCCGGCGGCGCACCGGAAGCAGCGGAAACACCCAGCCCCGCCGGATCACCCGGGGACTCGGGCACGCCGGTGCACCGTACGGCCGGAAGAATGATCGTCGCTGTCGTGCCCGCCCCCTCGGCCGAGGTCAGCCTCAACTGCCCCCCGGCCTGGCTGACGATGCCGTGGGCGGTCGACAACCCCAGCCCGGCCGTGCCGGTGGACCGCTTCGTCGTGAAGAACGGCTCGAAGGCGCGGTCCAGCACGTCGGACGCCATGCCCTGCCCGGTGTCGCGCACTGTCACCTGGGTGTTCCCGTCGGGGGCGACGGCGGTCGTGACTGTGATGGCGCCGCCGTCGGGCATCGCGTCGGCGCTGTTGCTGACGAGGTTGACCAGCACCTGGCTGATCTGCCGGGGGTCGGCCCGCACGTTGACCGGATCGGGCGTGAGTTCCAGGATCACCGTGGCCGCCCCGGCCGCTTCGCGCAGGGCGCCGAGCAGGTCGCGCAGCAGCGGGTTGAGGTCGAACGTGGCCGGTTGGGTGATCTCGCGCCGGCCGAAGGCCAGTAGCTGCTGGGTCAGCGCCCTGGCCCGCTCGCCGCCCTTGATCACCTGGTCGAGGTCGGCGGTCAGCGAGGCGGCCAGGCCGGGCGGGATCGCGGCGTCCTCCAGCGACTCGAGGGCCAGGGTCGTGTAGCCGAGGATCGCCCCGAGGATGTTGTTGAAGTCGTGCGCGGCCCCGCCGGCCATGCGCCGCAGGCTGTCCAGGCGTTCCGCGTCGCGCCGGCGGGCGTCGTCCTGCCGTCGCCGGCTCTCCGCCCGTAGCCGTTCCTCGGCCGCCACCAGGTCGGAGACGTCGTCGACCATCAGCACGCCGCCGGCCAGGTCGGCTTCCTCGTCGGGGATGTGCCGCAGTTGCAGCCGCAGGTAGCGGCGGTCGCCGTCGGGCAGTTCCAGGCGGTGGGTGAACCGGCGTTCGGCCGCCGCGCCGCGCAGCACGTCGAGGGCGTCCCGGTGTGACGCGGCGTCGAGGCAGGCGAGCCAACCCCGGCCGAGCAGCGCCGATCTGGGCGTACGCATGATCTCGGGCAGACGCGGGTTGATGTAGTCGGCCTCGCCGTCCGCGTCGAGCAGGGCGATGCCGACCGGTGAGGCCACGGCCATCGCCTCGAAACGCCGCTCGGTGTGGTGCAGGGCGCGCACCTTCTCGATGAGCTTCGCGTTGACCGCCTGCACGTGGGCCTGGGCGAAGTCGTCGGAGGGCACCACGTCGATCGAGATCGGCCCCTCCGCGAGGGCGGTGTCGACGGCGTCGAGCAGTTCCTGGGGGCTCTGCGAGCGCAGCACGACCTGGCTGACCCCGCACGCCTCGGCGATGGGCCGGGTCTCCGGTTCGAGGTAGTTGGCCGTGTAGAAGATCACCGGCGCCTGGGCGGCCACCTCGTCGGGGTCGGTGCGCAGCCGGTGGACGAGCTCGAGGCCGTCGATGCCGGGCATGAGCACGTCGGAGATGACGACGTCGGGGTGGTGTTCGTGGGCGAGGCGCAGCGCGTCGGCGCCACCCTCGGCCTCGATGACGTGGTGGCCGCGGTAGCCGAGCAGCAAGCGGACGATGTCGCGGTTCGCCGCCACATCGTCGACGACCATCACGGTGGCCACCGGCGGCTCCTCATCTACTCATGTCCGTTACAAGACTAAAGCACTATAAATTCCTTGTACGGTTATTGACCGTGAGGAACGGACATGTCGCCGTCGCCGCGGCTGCAGCGGGCGGCGTGATCTGGGGGCTGCGAGCGCTCGCCCGGCGTCACAGCCGCCGCAACGGGCGCTACATCCACCTCGCCGCGATCCTCGAGCAGACCGCGGCGCCCGCGTTCGTCAAGACGATCGACGGGCGCTACCAGGTCGTGAGCCCGGCCTACGAGAAGCTGTACGGGCTCCACGACGCGGCCGGGCGCTACGACCACGAGATGCACCCGCCGGAGCGGATGGCCGAGATCTCCCGCCACGACCGCGAGGTGCTGGAGGGCACCGGCCCGGTCGCGTACGAGGAAGAGATCCGCGACCGCTGGCACGTCACCACCCTGCACGCGTTGCGCGACGGGCGCGGCCGTCCGTACGCGATCTTCGGGGCCAGCGTCGACGTCACCCAGCTGCGGCTGGCCGAGGGCAAGTTCCGCAGCCTGCTCGACGCGTCGCCCGAGGCCATGGTGTGCGTGAACAGCGACGGGCACATCGTGCACGCCAACGGGCGGGCCGTCGAGCTGTTCCGCTACCCGCGGGACGAGATGATCGGCTCGGCGATCGAGACGCTCGTGCCCGGGGCGAGCCGCAAGGTCCACGTACAGCATCGCAATCGGTATTTCGCCTCGCCGACGGCGCGTCCGATGGGCGAGGGAATGCTGCTGACGGCGCAACGCAAGGACGGCTCGGAGTTCCCGGTCGACGTGAGCCTGTCCCCTGTGCAGGCCGAGGGCAAGACGATGGTGCTGGCCGCGATCCAGGACGTGACCGCACGCCGGATGCAGGCGCACACCAACGCCCGGCTGGCCGCGATCGTCGAGTCGTCCAACGACGCGATCGTCAGCAAGGCGCTCGACGGCACGATCCAGACCTGGAACTCGGGCGCCGAACGGCTGTACGGCTACACGGCGGCCGAGATGATCGGGCACGACGTCACCCGGCTGCTGCCACCGGACCGCCTGTTCGAGGAGAAGCACCTGCTGAGCCGGGTCAACCGGGGCGAGACGGTGCCGCAGCACGAGACCCGGCGGATGCGCAAGGACGGCCGGATCATCGAGGTGTCGCTGAGCATGGCCCCCGTACGCGACGACGACGGCCGCATCATCGGCGCCTCGACGGTCGCCCACGACATCACCGCCCGCGTCCAGGCCGAGAAGCGCCTGCGGGTCGAGCGGGAACAACTCGAAATGATCATGGAAGCGGCCGCCGATCCGTTCATCACGATGGACTCGCACGGGGTGGTGCTGGAGTGGAACCGGCAGGCCGAGCAGGTCTTCGGCTGGCCCCGCAACGAGATCGTGGGCCGGGACGTGACCACCACCGTGCTGCCGCGCAAGTACCGGGCGGCGCTGCGCCGTTTCCTCGACGGCCGGTGGGAATGGCTGCTCGACCGGTCCACCGAGATGCTGGCGCTGCACCACGACGGCCGGGAACTGCCCATCGAGCTGACGATGTGGCGGATCAAGCACGACCGCGCCCTGCACGTGCACGCGTTCGCGCGCGACATCAGCGCCCGCCGCGAGACCGAGCAGGCCCTGGCCCAGGCCCGCGACCAGGCGATCGAGACGGCCCGGCTCAAGTCGCAGTTCCTGGCCTCGATGAGCCACGAGATCCGTACGCCCATGAACGGGGTCATCGGCCTGACCAGCCTGCTGCTCGGCACCCCCCTCGACGACCAGCAACGCCGGTACGCCGAGGGGATCAGCACCGCCGGGTCCGCGCTGCTGTCGGTGATCAACGACGTGCTCGACTTCTCGAAAGCTCGAGGCGGGCAAGGTGCTGCTCGATGACAGCAACTTCCAGCTGCGCCGGCTCGTCGACGACGTGGTGGCGCTGGCCGCGCCGACGGGGACGAGCAGTTCGGTCGCGATCAGCGGCGAGTGCGACCCCCGGCTGCCCGTGACTGTCAGTGGCGACGCCGCCAAGCTGCGCCAGGTCCTGCTCAACCTGGCCGGAAACGCGATCAAGTTCACCGCGTACGGGAAAGTCACCGTCACCGTCACCCCGGACACCGCTCAAGCCGCCGGGCCCGATGCGGTTCCCGTACGGTTCGAGGTGCGCGACACCGGCATCGGGATCGACGAGCGCCAGCAGGAGAATCTGTTCGAGCCGTTCACGCAGGCCGACGCGGGCACCACCCGGCGGTTCGGCGGCACCGGTCTGGGCCTTGCCATCTCCCGCGACCTGGTCGAGCTGATGGGCGGGAGCATCGGCGTGCACAGCGCACCCGGGCAGGGCAGCACGTTCTGGTTCACCGTCACGTTGCGCGCCGCGCGGGCCGGGCTCGACGTGTCCGACAGCCACGCCCTGGACGGGCTGCGCGTCCTGATCGTCGACCAGGACGAGAACGACCGCGCCGTGCTCTCCGACCAGCTGGCGGCCTGGTCGATGCAGGCCACGGGGGTCGAGCGCGGTGAGGAGGCGTACGAGATCCTGCGCGACGCCGCCGCCACCGGGCGCCCGATCGACCTGGTGATCCACGACGGCGCATTCGGGACGGCGCCGGCCGGCACGCCCGTGCCGAAGACGATCCTGCTCACCAACGACTCGCAGTCGCTGCCCTCGGAACCCGACGCGGCGGCCCTGTCGGCGGCGTTCACCAAGCCGCTGCGGCAGTCGCAGCTGTACGACGCGCTGGTCGGTGTGCTGGCCGTCGACGACATGCCCGCATCCCCGCCGACCCCCGCGCCCACCGGTTCCGGGCATGTCCTGCTGGTCGAGGACAACGACATCAACCGTACGGTGGCACTGGGGCTGCTGGCCAACCTGGGCTACTCGGCCGACGTCGCCACCAACGGCCGCGAGGCGGTGCGGATGGCCGCCGAGCACCGCTATCAGCTGATCTTCATGGACTGCCTGATGCCCGAGATGGACGGTTACGCGGCCACGGCCGAGATCCGCCGGCAGGAGGGCACGGGACGACACGTGCCGATCATCGCGCTGACGGCGAGCGCCCTGGCCGAGGACCGCGCCCGCTGCCTGGCCGCCGGCATGGACGAGCACATCGCCAAGCCCCTGGTGCCGGCCGACGTCGCCGCCGCGCTGGCCCGGTGGGCGACGCCCACTGTCGTGACCCGGATCCAGGAACGCCTCGACCAGCTGCGCGGCCCCGACCCGGCCGAGAGCGCACCGGTCATCGAGGGCCTGCTGCGGGCGATGGCCGGCCGCATCCCCGGCCACGTCGAGAACATCAGACAGGCCCTGGCCCTGGACGACGCCGAGACGCTGCGGACCGAGGCCCACCAGCTCAAGGGAATCCTGGCCAACATCGGCGCGGACGAGGCGGCGGACGCGTGCGGGCTGCTCGAGGAGCGAGCCCGGAACGAGGACCTGGACGCCGCCGTGGACGCCCTGGCCGCGCTGGACCCCCACCTGAGCGCGGTGTGCGAGGCGGTGGACATCATCCTGCGGACTCCGGTGGCCTGACCTTCGCGGCTGCGCCACAACGCGGCATCCTCTCAAATAACACATCCGGTATCGCTGTGGATCTTTCCTCCGTCGTAAGGTTGCGACGCTGGCGGATCACGGAGGATCCGGTATGGAAACACCTGCATTCGTAGTGGCAGCGCTCGCAAAAGCACAGCGAGACGGCGCGCATTCCGCTGATCTCGCGGCGCTGCGTCGACGGCTCCAGCAGTTCAGGGTGTCAGGGGCCGGCCTACTGCCCGGCGAGCTTCTTGAGCCGCTCCGGGACGTTGTCGCGCTGACTGATCTGCAGAATCCCGGAGCGGGGCGGGCACGCGAAATTCTCGACCGACTGGTGGTCGTGAAGCTGAACGGCGGACTCGGTACGAGCATGGGGCTGACCGGACCGAAATCGTTGCTCGAGGTCAAGGGCAGATTGACCTTTCTCGACACCATCGCCACGCAGATTCTCGCGGCCCGGAGTCGTTACGGCATCCGGCTGCCACTCCTCCTGAAGAATTCAGCATCGGCCAGCCGAGAGGCGCTGGCAGTGCTCGATCGCTACCCGGGTCTTGGGCAACAGTATCTTCCTCTAGAATTCCTCCAGGGCCGTGACCCAAAGTTACGGGCCGACAATCTTTATCCGGTGGAATGGCCCGGAAATCCCGATTTAGAATGGTTCTCGCCGGGCCATGGCGATCTTTACACCACGTTGGCAAGGTCGGGAACACTCGACCGGCTGATCGACGCAGGCCTGCGTTGGTGCTTCGTATCGAACTCGGACAACCTGGGCGCCACAGTAGACGCGCGCCTGGCGGCCTGGGTTGCGGACGCACAGATACCTTTTCTGATGGAGGTAGTTCGAGGAACTCCGGCGGACCGCAAGGGCGGCCACCTAGCGTTGTATCGAGACGGCACCGTCCTGCGAGAGACTGCACAGGTTCCCGCTGGCGACCACTCGTTCACCGACATCGAGCGCTGGCGCTTCTACAACACAAACAATCTCTGGATAGATCTGGAGGCGCTACGCCGCCTGCAAGAGGCGGACCCAACGGGCCCCGCCCTTCCTCTGATCGTCAACCGCAAGACCGTCGACCCCCGGGACCCTTCCAGCCCTCCGATCATCCAGCTCGAGACCGCAGCGGGTGCTGCCATCGCCTCGATCCCCGGGGCTCTGCCAGTTCTCGTGCCCAGGACAAGGTTCGCCCCCGTCAAGACCACCGATGACCTGCTCGTAGTCCGGTCGGATGCCTACGAGGTGACCGGGGACGGACAAGTTCGTCCCACATTCGACGGTCCAGGTCCGGTCGTGACGCTGGATCCGCGCCACTTCGGCATGATTGCCGACTTCGAACAGCGGTTTCCTGCCGGTCCACCGTCGTTACGTCACGCCACCAGGCTGAGAGTCGATGGCAAGGTCACGTTTGGGGCAGGCGTCGTCGTGCATGGCAACGTCCGCATAGTCGGTCCCTGCCAAGTGCGGGACGGGACGTTGCTCCGCGAATAGCCCTCCAGCCGTGATTCGGCGTCCAAGCACTCCGGACACAGAGCCGACTATGCTCCTCGCATGCGAATGGACGATCCCAGTTGCGGATCCTGATCACTGGAGCCAGCGGGTTCCTCGGCCGCGCACTGGTCCGTGAACTGGCTGGCGCAGGACACGAACTGACGTTGCTGGCACACACAAGACAGGTCCCTCGGTCGTTCTACCACCACGAGGTGGTCACCGCCGATCTGCGCGACACCGCGCTGCTCCGAAAGATCCTGGCTGGAGCAGGGTGCGAACGCGTGTGTCATCTGGCCGCACTGACCGGAATCCGAGACTCTTCCGAACGGGTCGACGAATACTTCAGCGTCAACGTCGGAGGCACGGTAAGTCTGCTGACCGCGATGCAAGGCCACTCCGCGGGGCTGGTCTTCGCGTCCAGCCGCGCTGTTTACGCCGAAAGCCTGCGGGGAGCGATCAGCGAGGACTCACCCACGGCACCTTCGAGCCCGTACGGGGTCTCGAAGCTGTTGTGCGAACGAGTCATCGCATTGCAGAGCGCGACGGCCGGGCTTTCGGCTTGGTCACTGCGCTGCTTCAACGTCTCCGGCGGGATACCCGGCGTAGTTGACGGCGACCTCAGGCGTCTCATCCCGCGCCTTCTTGCCGCTACCAAGGGCGAGGTGCCACCACCGGAGATCAACTCACTGCACTCCGTGCGTGACTACGTTCACGTCGCCGATGTCGTACGCGCCTACCGGCTTGCACTCGAGGCTGATCTTCATCCGGCCGAACACCGGGTGGTCAATGTCGGGTCCGGACGGGGTCACACCACAGGCGAAGTCATCGCTTGCTTGGAAAAGCTCGTAGCCCGACCCGTGCCGACAGTGCCGCCACCGCCCGCCGCCGGCGACCAAAGCGACGTGAGCATTGCCAACATCGAGGCCGCTCGTCGCCTCCTTGGATGGACTCCGCGCCGGAGTCTGGCGGACATCATCTCGGACGCCGCTCTCGACCAGGAAGAGACAGCATGACGAACCCGGCTGAGCAAGTCATGCGTGTGCGTATCGACTACGAGGGCTACTTCAATGCGCTCGACCTGGGCGAGATCCTGGTCTGCCTCGACGGCATCTACGACCAGCTGCTCTATTCCGCATATCCCGCCTATCGCGCCCTACCGGGAGCGCGGGCGGCACGGTTACGCCTGCGATCACTGCACAGCGGCAGCTTCGTCATTGATCTCGCAACAGGCGTCACGCAGGTGATCGAGTCACTCGACCCCATGGTGCGGGCCACGATCGCCGGACTTCCCGCCCTCGCCACGCTGGCGAAGATAACCAAGGATGCCGCCGACTGGGCCTTGGACTTTCGCGGCCGGATCCGGACTCAGGACTTCGAAGCCAGAAGTAGGGAGTTTGAACTCGCAGAGCGGCAGTTGGACCTCGACGAGCGCCGTCGGGCGCTGCTCGGTCCAATGACTGGGGAGCTCCGAGAGCTTCGTTCCTCAGTGAACTCGACGCATGCGGAGACGACGAACGTGCCCGTCCACCAAGGCCATGATCTGGAAGAGGCCGGCGACGCGATCGGTCGTGACCGTGCACGTTTGGAAGAGGTGATCGTCCGTAGCACCATCACCGCAGTAACAACCGAACTGTTGTCGGGCGAGCCCCTACTGGAAGCGGACGTCGACGGACCCGTCCAGAACGACTGATCATTCATCCACACCGGCCAGCGCCTCGACTACACGATAGTCGGGACGTTTAAGTATCCAATGATGGTGATGTGTCGCGTGAAGACGGTCGTACACGCCGGGTTCCATCACTTCGCGCAGACGTTGGATGTCGCAAAGAACGTGCTGCGTCCCAAGCAGCGGGAAAGGGCTGATGGCCTGCATGATGTAATTGACTTCGACTTGGCGCTCCAGCTGAACCTTGACCCGAACTTCAAGAGATTTACCCGATGACGGCGGGCCGATGATCCGTCGAGCGTCCAGCTCCTCCACGATCGCGTTTCGCTCAGCGCGTTCGGTAAGCATGACACCGCTCTTCACCAGCCGAGCGTGATACTCCAATGCGAGTGCTTCCAGACGCTCGTTGAGATCTGCGTTCCTTTCTCCTGAAGCAGCGGCTTGAAAGCGGCAATCAAGGAATTCGTCTGGCTCGGCTGTTTCGCGAATCTCTTCTATCTGGGGAAGGGTCAAATCATCGAGCACTGCGTAGTTTATGCTGAAATTCTCTGACCGGCTTGTCCGAGGATGACGGATCTCGAGCTCGACGTCGCCGTTCGCGCCGGACACGTCCGGCCGGCCGTAGAACAACGCTTCCGCGCGGCTTTCGGTCACGTCGGATTCCGGACCCGCCGGGATGAGTCGATCCTTGGCCGCCGGCAGCCCGAGCGTCGCGAGCCCCCCACCGAACGCCATGGGGATGTTGCCGGCGTGCGCCTCCAGCGCGATCGGCCACACGGCATTCCATACGGTCGGGTCCACGCTCGACTTCAACTCGGACTCGAGGTCGGCGGCGCCGAACGGCGCTCCGCTCCGAAGTTTACCGATCGTCCAGTCCTCATAGCGATCCATGAGTCTGCGTTCAGCCACCGACTTTCCGCGAATATTGTTCGGATGACGAAGCAGGGAAAGCAACCGCTGTCCAGAAATCCTCATAACCTTCGCATGGTCCCACACTAATGGCCCGCGGGAACCGGCGCTCTCATATCGTTCGATCGTGGCATCGAGCCTGTTCAAGTAATCTTGTGATATTCGCCCGTAGCGCTCGGGACTGCTTTTCTTCAGCCCCTCGGCCACCTCTATCTGCGACAGGATTCTCTGGTCTGTGGTACGCCGGGCCCCTCGTCGAATGAATCCCGTGCTGAGCGCGGTCCAGAATATTTCCATCGGCTCTGCCGACGTAGGATAGAAGAAACCGTTGTTGTTCAGATCGGAGTCGGGGATCACGAGTCCCCGGGACCGCAGCGCGTTTTCCTTGATATAACGCTCGAACCTCCTTCCCTTCTCGATTCGATCGCTCGGACCCCGATTTACGTGGGTCTGCAGGAAAGTAGGAAAACTAAGATGGTTGAGGCTCCGGTCGTCATCCATTACCTTCCCTCCAGATGCTTCCGAGCGAGGACGAACGAAGCGATAGTGAGGGCGCATTTGAACCGCCCTGCTGAAATCTCGGCTTCGACCTGCTCAGCTTTCAAAGCAACAGCGTTGCCGACCACTTCGAACGCTCCCGGCGTGCCAGCTCGCGCCCTGGGCCCGTCAACGAAGCGGCCAAGCACCACTTCGGTCGGATTCGAGACGAGGCCACTGTCGGCGAAGACCTGTCCGAGCCGCACGCATCTTTGAACGGTGTACCCGGTTTCTTCAGCGAGTTCGCGTGCTGCGGTCCTCTCAACCGACTCACCTGGCTCGGCGGCTCCTCGTGGGAACTCCCATGAGTGTTCCGCGATCGGGTACCGGTACATCCGCCAGAAATGAAAGCGCTCACCGTCGAACGGCACGATTAGTACGCCGGAGCTGGCCCACTCCCATCGGAGGTAAGTGCCGACGTCACCGCCGGGGCCCGCAATTCTGTCGTTCGTCAGAACACCGAGGCGGTGGGTGTACACCACCTTGGGCGCGCCGATTCTGCTAAGTGGAGGTCCCAGGCCTGACTCGGCGTCCATGTGCCGACTTTAGCTCTGATGTGGACGAGTCTTCCTTCACGTCGCTGCGCCAAGCCGACTGCGCCCATGTCAGTCGCAGTGGTCGAAGTCGCTGAAGAACGACTTGTCGTTGATCGAGCCGCCCCACTTGATGCACGCCTCGGCGGCCTGGGCGCGGACCGGGCCGACGTAGTCGATCGACGAGGTGTTGTCCTGTGTCGGGCCCTGACCCTCGACCTCCAGGTAGGCCGACATGGGCGAGTTCTCGCCGATCCCGGTCAGCTTGACCGTGACCACGCAGTCCTCGTCGCTGTCGTCGTTGTGGAGCAGGTACACCCGGCCGCTGGTGCCGCCGCCGCGCAGGTTCTTCTGGTCGACGACGTCGAAGCCGTCGCCGCAGGCCGCGACCGGGTCCTGGGGTTCGGCCTCCGGCTTGGCCGTCGTCGGCTCGGGGGCCGGCTCCGTCTTCGTGGTCCGGCCGGGCTTGGGGGTTTTCGTCTTGTCGGTCCCGCCCGGCTTGGCGGTGGGTTCGGTGGTGGTGTCACCGCCGTTCAGGGCGTCGTACGGGCTGGCGCCGGCGCCGTCCGAGCCACCGCCGGTCAGCGACGGCCAGGCCACGGCCGTGCCGACGCCGCCCACGCCGACCAGCACAGCCGCGACAGCCGCGACGACCATCGTCCGGCTGCGCTTGGCGGGTCCGGGGTCGGGTGTGCCGGCGCCGAAGCCCCCTCCGCCTGTGCCGCCGCCCGACCCGCTCGCCGCGCCCGGGCGCGGGACCGCGGCGGCGCCGGAGACGGATGCCGAGGCCGACGAGTTGAATCCGGTCTGCGGGGCTCGGCCGGCCTGGGCGCGACCCGGCTGGAAACCACCGGCCTGCGCACCTGACGGATAGCCGCCGTGCGCCCCCGGCGCACCGCCCTGCGCCCCGGGTGTGGCCTGTGCGCCGGACGGACGGCCGCCCTGCGCTCCCGGCTGGAAACGGCCCTGCGCGCCGGACGGGTAGCCGCCCACCTGCGTGGGCGGGTAGCCGCCGGCCGGGGCGCCGCCAGGGTAGCCGCCACCAGGGGCGCCGCCAGGGTAGCCGCCACCAGGGGCGCTGCCGGGGTAGCCACCGGCCGCGGCGGCGCCCGGGATCGGCATCCGGCCCGAGGTCTGGCCTGGCCGCGGGCCCGCCTGTGCCCGGCCCGAGCTGGGGAAACCGGCGGCCGTCTGACCGGGCCCGCCGTTCGGCCGGTACGGGCGCGTCTGCTGCGGCGGCGCCCCGGACGACCCGCGCCCCGGCGAGCGGGCGGCCGAGGCGAGCTCGGCGGCGCTCGCGAACCGCTGCGCCGGCTCCTTGGCCAAGGCGCGCAACACCAGCGCGGCCACCGGCGGGGGCACATCGGGCGGCAGGGCGGGCAGTTCCCCGTACACCAGTTGGGTCAGCACCTGCAGCGGGTTCTCGCCGACGTACGGCGGGCGCCCGGTGAGGCAGCAGTAGGCGACCGCGCCCAGCGCGTACACGTCGGTGGGCGGGCCGATCGGTTTGCCCTCGGCCTGCTCGGGCGCCATGTAGTTGGCCGAGCCGAGCACCACGTTCGTGCCGGTCAGGCCGTTCGCCGTCTCGGAGCGGGCGACACCGAAGTCGACCAGCACGATCGCGCCGCCGGGGCGTACGAGAAGGTTGGCGGGTTTGACGTCGCGGTGCACGATGCCCGCCTCGTGGGCGACCTGCAGCGCGTCGGCGACCTGGGCCACGACCGTCATCGTCTCGGCCGGGGAGAGGCGGCCCGCCTGCTCGATGCGCCGGGACAGCGGGATGCCCTCGACGAACTCCATCACCAGATAGTCACCGTCGGGGGTCTCACCGTAGTCGTACACCTGCACGATGCCGGGGTGACGCAGCGCGGCCATCATGCGTGCCTCGGTGCGGAAGCGGGTCACGAACTCGCGGTCGGTGCGCAACGCGGGGAGCATCACCTTGATCGCGACCGGGCGGTGCAGCATGACGTCCTCGCCACGCCAGACCTCACCCATGCCGCCTGCGGCGAGGCGCTGGGTGAGGCGGTAACGGTCGCTGAGCATGGCTCCGGGGGCAAGCACCCGATCATGTTACTCAAGCCCCGAAACGGCCCCGCCCAGCGCGGCCCGGCCTTCACGCTGGGGCTTGAAGGCCGGGCCGCGGGGGTGGCACCGGACGGGCGAGGCCTGCTGGGTCAGGCCGTCCGAGCCGGCGCCGGTTCGGGGGCGGCGGGGGCGGGCTCCTCCGCGGACGCGTCGTCGTCGTCGAGCATCGTCGACTCGTCGAAGGGGTCGTCGCCGGCCAGGACGGCACGGGTCTTCTCGCGGTCGATCTCGCCGGTCCACGTGCCGATCAGCACGGTGGCGACCGCGTTGCCGGCGAAGTTGGTCAGGGCTCGCGCCTCGGACATGAAGCGGTCGATGCCGACGATCAGGCCGACCCCGTCGACCAGTTCGGGGCGGTGGCTCTGCAGGCCGCCGGCCAGGGTGGCCAGACCCGCTCCGGTGATGCCGGCCGCGCCCTTCGAGGCGATGACCATGAAGACGAGCAGCGAGATCTGCTCGCCGACCGAGAGCGGCTGGTCGAGCGCCTCGGCGATGAACAATGACGCCATCGTCAGATAGATCGCCGTGCCGTCCAGGTTGAAGCTGTAGCCGGTCGGGACGGTGATGCCGACCACGGGTTTGCTGACACCCAGGTGTTCCATCTTGGCGATCAGCCGGGGCAGCGCCGACTCCGACGAGGACGTCGACAGGATCAGCAGGAACTCGCGGGCCAGATACTTCAGCAGCGAGAAGAGGTTGATCCGGGTGAACACCCAGAGGATCGCGCCCAGGATGAGGAAGACGAAGATCGCGCAGGTGACGTAGAAGCCGAGCATGATCTGGGCGAGGCTCTTCAGCGCGTCCACGCCCGTCTCACCGACGACCGCCGCGATGGCGCCGAACGCGCCGATCGGAGCCAGCCACATGATCATGGCGAGGATCTTGAAGACGAGCCGCTGGATGACGGTGATCGCCCGCAGGACGGGTTCGCCGCGGCTGCCCATGCCCTGCACGGCGAAGCCGACGAGCAGCGCGACCAGCAGCGTCTCGAGCACCTCGCCGTCGGTCAGCGACGAGAGCAGGCTGTTGGGGATGATGCCGAGCAGGAAGTCGGCCAGCCCTTCCTCGCCGCCGCTCCCCACCGCTTTCTGCCCGGCCGCGGCCGCCGCGGGGTCCAGGTGCAGGCCGGAGCCGGGGTGCACGATGTTGCCGACGATCAGGCCGATGGCCAGCGCCGCGGTCGACATGACGAGGAAGTAGCCGAGGGCCAGACCGCCGACCCGGCCGACCTTGGCCGCCTGCCGGATCGAGCCGACGCCGAGCACGATGGTGCAGAAGATGACCGGGGCGATCATCATCTTGATCAGGTTGACGAACCCGGTGCCGATGGGCTTGAGCTCCTTGGCGACGTCCGGTGCGACCAGTCCGACGACGATGCCGGCCAGCACCGCGGCGATCACCGCCAGGTAGAGGTAGTGGGTTCTGTCCCGCCGGACCCGCGGGGTGGGGCTCTGGGTCTCCATGCCGCAGACTGTGTCCTGCGTCTCACCCCGAACGCGACCTTGTGTTCATTCTGTTTACCGCGGAGAACCGGACCGGAACATGCCGATCACATGGGGCCTCAGGAAGAAACGGGCCTGGAGCATCGCGCGCCAGTTGTTCGTCTGGCAGGTGCTGGTGGTGACCACCCTGGTCGCGATCGGCACGGCGGGCGCGGTGCGGCTGGCCCAGGAGGACACCGAGCAGGCAGCCATCGACCAGGTCATCGGCATCGCGCAGGCGGTGGCCCGCTCCCCCACGGTCATCGCGGCGGTGCGCGACCAGAACCCGTCGGAGGTGCTCCAGCCGTACACCGAAAGCGTCCGCCTGGCCACGGGCACCAACTTCATCGTCGTGATGGCCCCGGACCGCACCCGCTTCACCCACACCAACCCCACGCTGATCGGGCAGCCGTTCATCGGCTCGATCGACGCCGCGCTGCGGGGCGGCACCGTGATCGAGAAGAGCGTCGGCACGCTGGGCGAATCGGTGCGCACGGTGGTTCCGGTCACCGACAACACCGCCGTCATCGCGCTCGTGTCGGTCGGGATCACCACCGAGGCCCTCAACCGAAAACTGCTTTCCCGTACGCCGGCAGTCGCGTTCCCGACAGCATTGGCGCTGCTGATCGCGGCTGCGGGATCGTGGTTGCTCAGCCGCCGCCTGCGCCGCCAGACCCACGGGCTCGGGCCGGCCGAGATGACCAGGATGTACGAGTACCACGACGCGGTTCTGCATTCGGTGCGTGAGGGCCTGCTCGTGGTCGACCGGGCGGGACGGGTGACGCTGGTGAACGACGAGGGCCGCCGGCTGCTGGGACTGACCGGCGACGCACCCGACATGCCGGCCGGGGTCGACCTGCCACCCGAGATCAGCGATCTGCTCGCGTCGCGCGCCCCGGTCGCCGACGAGCCGGTGCTGGCCGGTGACCGGGTGCTGGTGGCCAACCAGCGGGTGATCCGTTCCGAGGGGCAGGTCGTCGGCACCGTCCTCACCCTTCGCGACCACACCGAGCTGCGCACGCTGACAGGCGAGCTCGACTCCGTACGCGGTCTCACCGAGGCGCTGCGGTCGCAGGCCCACGAGGCCGCGAACCGGCTGCACACCGTCGTGACCATGGTCGAGCTCGGCCGCACCGAGGAGGCGCTGCGCCTGGCGACAGCCGAGCTGGCCGTGGCTCAGCAACTGACCGACCAGGTGGTGGGGGCGGTCAGCGAACCCGCCCTGGCCGCGCTGCTGCTGGGGAAGTCGGCCCAGGCCGCCGAGCGCGGCGCGCAACTGGTGATCGACGAGGACTCGCGGCTCGCCGACACGACGCCGCTGCCCAGCCGTGACCTGATCACCGTGGTGGGGAACCTGGTCGACAACGCGCTGGAGGCGGTGGCCGGCGTCGAGCCGCCGCACGTGGTGACGGTGCTGGTGGTCGAGTCGGACGGCGAGGTGCTGGTGCGGGTCGGCGACACCGGGCCCGGCCTGCCCGCCGAGGCGTTCGCGCGCGGCTGGTCGACCAAGGCGCAGGGGCGGGGGCTCGGGCTGGCGCTGGTCAGACAGGTCGCCGACCGGCACGGCGGGAGCATCGAGGTGTCCGCCGGTCCGGGCGGAGGAGCCTTGATCACCGTACGGCTTCCCGTCCCGGCAACCGCAAGCGGCCCGCGGCCGGGGACAACGTGAGCGGCATCCGCGTGCTCGTCGTCGAGGACGAGCCGCTGCTGGCGGAAGCCCACGCGGCGTACACGGGAAGGGTTGAGGGTTTTGAGGTGGCCGCCGTCGCGCACACCGCGCAGCGGGCGATGGCCACGCTGCGCTCGACGCCGGTCGACCTGGTGCTGCTCGACCTGAACCTGCCCGACATGAACGGCCTCGAACTGACCAGGGCCCTGCGCACGGCCGGTTTCGGCACCGACGTGCTGGTCGTGACGTCGGCCCGCGACCTGGCGATGGTGCGCTCGGCGGTTTCGCTGGGCGTCACGCACTACCTGCTCAAGCCGTTCACGTTCGCAACCTTCCGCGAGAAGCTGCGCGGCTACGCCCGCTACCGCGAACAGCTGCTCGCCGTCGAGCAGGTGGCGGCGCAACACGAGATCGACCGCGCGTTCGCGGCGTTGCGCGGCGCTTCCCCCGACTCGCTGCCCAAGGGCCTCGACCAGGGCACCCTCGACCTCGTCCTGGGCGTGCTGCGAGCCCTCGACGGCAGCGGCACGCCCGGCCTGTCGGCGGCCGAGGTCGCCGCCCGGATGGGTGCTTCCCGCGTGACCGCCCGCCGCTACCTGGAACACCTCGCCGAGACCGGCCAGGTCAACCGCAGCCCCCGGTACGGCGGTCCGGGCCGCCCCGAGGTCGAATACCGCTTCGCCCAGCGCTGACCCGTGTCAGAGCCCGATCGGCTGGCCGTGGATCGCATACTGCGCCACCTGCTCGACCAGAACCCAGCAGACCGCGCTGCCACCGGCCGCCCCGGCGCCGGCTCCGAGCAGGACAGGCCATGCCCGCCACAGGCGATGGGCCGTGGCGAGCCAGACGAGCACACCGAGCGGCAGCCCGATCATCAGCAGCTCCCCCAGCCCGAACGCGGCGAAGAACTCGCTGCGCCCTCCCGACAGCCACCACGGCCGGGCCACCGCCGCCCGAGCCAGACCCTGCCCCGCGAGCAGCCCGCAGGCCAGCCCCAACGCACCGGCAGCGATCGCCGGGTTGTTGCGCATCGTCAAGCCGACCTGTCCCCGGTCGACCTCGCCACCCTCACTCACCGTCGAGCCGGACCGCCCGCGATCGGCCTGCCCACCCTCACCCGCCGCCGAGCCGGACTGTTCCCGGCCGGCCCTGCCGTCCTCACGCGACCTCAGGCCGAGATGTTCGTGTTCGGTCAGCCCGTCTCTTCGCACCAAGCAGCCCAGAATCCCGAGAACAACGCCGGCGACGACCGACCCCGCCACCCACACGGCCGTCATCAGCCCGACGTCGAGAAGCCCCTCCGCGACAACGCCGCCCGCCATCCAGCGACGGGTCCCGACCAGGATGAGTGAGTAGTAGACAACGGTCGCCGTGATCAGCAGTGCCGTGGACCGCCGGACCGCGGCGCCGGCACCGTACGGAGTCGACCGTGCAACCAGGAAGCCCGCCAGCCCCCACGCGAAGCCGCTGCTGGTCAGCACGACCATCAGGCGGCCGGCCGGACCGTCCACGAAGTCGGCCAGGAAGGCGGACAGCCCGAGCAGAGCCGCCACCAGCACCGTCCCACCCCTCATCGGCCAGCGCCGATCCACTGCCCTCACCCCCCGTACGCCGTCAGGGCGGCCGGCCGCCCTGGGTGACGGAGACCGTATCGCCGGGCCGGGGAAGGCGGGGCGGGGGTGGGATTTGGGCGGTGCGGTGACCGGGTTCGATCGGATATGGAATTCTTTCCGGCTATGACGACGCCTCAGCCGCCTGAGCAGTCTCAGCCCGCATCGGTTCCCTCGCCGGCGCCGGGCGCGCCCGCGGCCGACAACCCCTGGAAGCGCCCGGCGGACGACGCCGGCCCCGCGCCGGACCGGCAGGAGCCCGCCGCTGGAACGGCCGCGAACCACCTGCAAGCGGCCGGCGCTGAAACGACCCCGAACACTCCACAAACGCCGGGCGCTGGACCGACCCCGAACAACCCACAAACGCCCGGCGCTGAAACGGCTGCGAACACTCCACAAACGCCCGGCGCTGGGACGCCTGCGAGTGACCCGCAAGCGCCGGGCGCCGGGACGGCCTGGAATGCCGCACAGGCGCCTGCGGCGGAGACGGCCGCCGGCTACGCGCAGGCCGGGCCGGGCCCCGACGAGGGCGCCGCGCCCGCGGCCTTCGGCGGCCGGCCGGAGAACACGGCGTGGACCGGTCCCGCCCCCGCATGGCCCGACCAGGGCGTGCCGTTCCCCGAAGCGAGCAACGCACCGCGCGGGCCGCGGCCGTTCCTCATCGGAGGCGGCGTCGGGCTGCTGGCCGGGGCGCTGGTGGTCGGGATCCTGTGGGCGGCCAGCTCGTTCGTCGGCGGTGGTGGCGACGACGACGCCGGAGCCGACGCCGACGCGGCCTGTGGCGTGTTCGAGCGGCTGCCGGACGAGTGGCAGGCTCAAACGCTGACCGAGCAGACCACGTTCCAGCTCGGCGGCGCCATCTCGCTGGCCCAGGCCGCCGGGCGGGCCGACGACGACTACCGGGTGCTCGCCGCGCAGGCCCAGCAGGTGCAGCAGGCCGTGGTGACCTTCGACCTGGGCCGGGTGGCGCAGCTCGTGGTCGACGTCCGCAACACCTGCGACGAACTCTGAGGCCGGGGTGCACGCCGACCAGCTCGACATCTCCCCGGCCACGGCCCGCGCGCTGATCGACAGCCAGTTCCCGCGGTGGCGCGGCTTGCCGTTGCGCGGGCTCGCCACCCAGGGCACGGTCAACGCGATCTTCCGCCTGGGCGACACGTTCACCGTACGGTTCCCGCTGCGCCCGCGACCCGACGCCCGCGAGTGGCTCGAACGCGAGGCCGCGGCCGCCCGCGAGCTGCTGGGCCGTACGCGATTCGCCACCCCCGAACCGGTCGCGCTCGGTGATCCCGGCCCCGGCTACCCCCTGCCCTGGTCGGTCCAGACGTGGCTACCCGGTGTGGTCGCCGGCGACCAGACGCTGGGTGATGATTTCGCGCTCGATCTGGCCGAGTTCATTTCCGCCGTACGCGCGATGCCCACCCACGGGCGCACGTTCTCCGGAACCGGCCGCGGCGGGGAGCTCAAGTCCCAGGACGACTGGATGGAGACCTGTTTCCAGCACAGCGACCCCTCGCTGCGCCGCGTCTGGGCCGAACTGCGCGAGCTGCCCCGCGGCGACACCCCCGACACGATGACCCACGGCGACCTGATCCCCGGCAACGTCCTGGTCACCGGCGGCCGCCTCACCGGTGTCCTCGACGTGGGCGGTCTGTCCCCCACCGATCCCGCCCTCGAGCTGGTCAGCGCGTGGCACCTGCTGGAGGACGGCCCCCGCCGCACGCTGCGCGAGGCGCTGAACCCCGGCGACCTGGAGTGGGAACGGGGCAAGGCATGGGCTTTCGCGCAGGCGATGGGCCTGCCCTGGTACTACGCCACCACGAACCCGGCGATGGCCGAGCTCGGCCGCCGCACGCTGGCCCGCATAACCGGCTGAGCTCACCGCACGACAGTGGCGCGATCATCGGGTGACAACGGCGGCTGCGCTCGGTGGGCAAGCAACGACGTACAGCGGCCACAGGTTTTGACTTGGACCACATCGGATGATGGGGTGGTGATCATGAAGGGTCAGGTTGTGCACTCCCCCGCCGGCGAGCGGATCGTCCTCGACGACGTCGGGCAGACGGTGCTGCTGGACAACGAGCTCGTACGGGTGTGGGACGTCGCGCTGCCACCCGGGCAGACCCACCCGTGGCATCTGCACCACAACCCGTACGTGGTCCTCTCGATCTCGGGTTCCGAGGCGCGGATGGACTGGCTGGACGGCAGCGAGCCGCGCTTGCTCAACGAGTACCGCGGCGGGTCGGTCTATCGGCCGCTCTCGCCCGTGCACCGGCTGACCAACATCGGGTCACGCTTCTATCAGAACCGGCTCGTCGAGCTCAAGGACCTGGGCGAGAACAGGCCCGAGCCGCTGGACATCGGGCCCGGCGACCGCAGCGTCGAGGGGCAGCGGCCCGGCCCGGCCACCGGCGACGGGCGGCTCCCGGTCATCCTGCACCCGCACGTGAGCGTGTGGACGGTCGAGGTCGGCGGGGACGAGGCCCGCAAGCTCGACCTGAGCGCCCGCCCGCACGTCATCGCCGAGCTGGCCAGGAACGGCGCGGTCGCCCACCACCCCGGCGGCCCGCTGACCCTGACCGGTCCGGGCGAGTGGTTCGTGCTGGAACTGACCTATTGATGCTCGGCGGCGCGGCGCAGGCGGTCGGCCAGGACGGCGCAGCGCTCGCGCAGGTCGGGTGGGTCGAGCACCTCGAAGTCGTGGCCGAGCAACGTCATGTGCATGAGGATGAAGTCGAGGTTGCCCGCGCCGCTGATCACTTCGCAGGTCGTGGCTGTCCTCTCACGCACGACCGCCGCCGAGGCCGGGATCAGTGCGCGGATTGTCGCCATGGGGGCCCGTACGAGGAAACGGGCCTGATACTTGTAGACGCGGCTGGATACGCTCTCCTGCACGAACGCCGCCGCTTCCGGAACCGCCTCCCGACGCTTGAAATGCCACGACTTTTCCGAGATCTCGGACATGCGGTCGACGCGGAAGGTGCGCCAGTCGTTCCGCCCGACGTCGAAGGCCAGCAGATACCACCGCCGGTCCGAGGCAACCAGGCGATAGGGTTCGACCTCCCTGAGCGAGCCACCGGCGACGGCCCCGGATGAGCCATCCGCGACCGCCCCGGACGGGCCATCGGTGACGCGCCCGGTGCCCGAGGGGCGCGCGTACACAAATTGGACAAGAACCTCGTCCCGGCAGGCCCGCGCCAACGTCGTCAGCGCCTCGGAGTCGACCGCCGGCCGCCCGCCTCCGAAAGAGGACACCGACCCGGCCAGCGCCCGCACCTCATGCCGGAGCCGGGTCGGCAACACCCTGTCCAGCTTGGTCAGGGCGCGCAGGGCGGCATCCCCACTCTCCGCCCCCGCCAGCAACGCGACCGCCGTGGCGATGGCCTCCTCGTCGTCGAGGAGCAGCGGCGGCAGGTCCTGCCCCGGCCCGAGCTGATAACCTCCCCCCACCCCCTGCCCCGCATGCACCGGATAACCCAGAACCCGCAGCCGCTCGACATCGCGCCGCACCGTACGCGTCGTCACCCCCAGCCGCGACGCCAGCTCGGGTCCGGTCCACAGCCGGCGCTGCTGCAGGAGGCCGAGCAGCGCGAGCACCCGCTCGGTCGTCCCCATGTCGTCCACGTTCTCAGTCTTTCAGAGATAGCGGACCGATCCTGTCCTCGTTCCGTGGCAGGGTGAGGCGCATGGACGGATTCAACTGGAACCGGACGCTGCGCGAGCAGTGGGAATGGCACTGGGACAACCAGGTGCGGGCCCGCCTCGACGGCCTGACCGACGACGAGTACTTCTGGGAGCCCGCACCCGGCGCGTGGAGCGTGCGCCCCCGCGGCACGTCGACCGCGCAGATGCAGGGCGGGCGGGGCGACCACACGATCGACTTCGCTTTCCCCCAGCCCGACCCGCCCCCGATGACTACGATCGCGTGGCGGCTCGGGCACGTCATCGTCGGGGTGCTCGCC
The DNA here is from genome assembly GCF_004362215.1 of Paractinoplanes brasiliensis. Taxonomy (NCBI): domain Bacteria; kingdom Bacillati; phylum Actinomycetota; class Actinomycetes; order Micromonosporales; family Micromonosporaceae; genus Paractinoplanes; species Paractinoplanes brasiliensis. Next base: position 1,408,886 of record NZ_SNWR01000002.1, read on the forward strand.
GTCCGCAACGCCGCCCATTTCGGCGCGCCCGCCGCGTCGTACGAGGATTGGGCGTACGCGGGAAATGCCTCCGACGCCCGCAAGCAGCTCGACGAGCAGCTGAAGGCGTGGCTGGCCGGCGTCCGAGGTCTGGGCGAGGACGGGTTGCGCCGCCCGTGCGGTCCCGCCGAGCCCTACCCCGACCTGCCGATGGCCGCCCTCGTGCTGCACATCCACCGCGAACTGATCCACCACCTGTCCGAGGTCGCCCTGCTGCGCGACCTATACCTGAGGAAGGTCACCCGATGAGCCGCACGATCCAGGTCACGTTCGACGCCCACGACCCCAGAACGCTGTCCATCTTCTGGCGCGACGCCCTCGGCTACGTGCACCCCGGCCCGCCCGGAGTCACCGTCGCCCCCGGAACCGACCCGCTCGAAGCCTGGGACGAGTTCCTCGAACGCAACAACGTCCCCCTCGAACGCCGCAACGCCGCCTCCGCCCTGGAGGACCCCGACGGCACCGGCCCGCGCCTGTTCTTCCAGCAGGTGCCCGAGGACAAGGTCGCCAAGAACCGCGTCCACCTCGACGTCCGAGCCGCCCCCGGCCTCGACGGCGACGACCGCATGTCCGCCCTCGAAAAGGAATGCGACCGCCTGGTCTCCCTGGGCGCCGAGCGGGTCAGCCGTTCCGAACCCGCCCCGCCCATGAGCGCCGGTTTCATCGTCATGACCGACCCTGAGGGAAACGAGTTCTGCCTGGACTGAGACCGAAGATCCCGTACGCCTCGTCACCTCGGACAACCGCACCGGCCCCGAACCGGGGTCTTCGGCCGGCCTGAGCGGGGCTCCAGGCCGTAGCGCCCGCACGGGATGGCGCATGGCCAATACCCCACAGCAGGCGCTGAATGAGCGGCCGGGCATCCGGGTACCCGCGGTCCATGTTCGAGGGATTCAAGGATGAGCGGATCGACGTCGGCGAAGTGACACTGCGGGTGCGCCACGGCGGGGAAGGGCCACCGGTGCTTCTGATCCACGGCCACCCCCGTACGGGATCGACCTGGCACGCCGTGGCCCCGCGCCTGAAAGAGGCCGGGTTCACCGTTGTCTGCCCGGACATGCGCGGCTACGGCCAGTCGAGCAAGGCCGCGATCAAGGACGACCACGGACAGCAGTCGAAGCGGGCAGTGGCCGGCGACATGGTGCGGCTCATGCGGACGCTGGGGTTCGAGCGGTTCGCCGTCGCGGGGCATGATCGCGGGTGTTACGTCGCCCTGCGGCTGGCCCTTGACCATCCTCAGGCCGTACGGCGTCTGGTTGTCATGGACGGGGTGCCGATCAGCGAGGCCCTGGCCCGGTGCGACGCGAAGTTCGCGACCGCCTGGTATCACTGGTTCTACTTCGCCCAGCCGGACAAGCCGGAACGCGCCATCAACGCCGACCCGGACGCCTTCTATCAGGGCACGCCCGAGCGGATGGGCGCGGAGAATCACGAGGAGTTCCGGGCTGCCACCCGCGACCCCGGCACCGTACGGGCGATGCTGGAGGACTATCGGGCCGGGCTCGGCGTCGATCACGAGCACGAACTCGCCGACCGCGGGCAGGGCCGCATGATCACCTGCCCGACGCTGTTCCTCTGGTCGACGCGGGACGACATGGAGGACCTGTACGGCGACCCACTCGCGATCTGGCGCGAATGGGCCGCCGATGTCCGCGGTGTGCCGATCGAATCCGGTCACCACATGGCCGAGGAGAACCCGGCAGCGGTGGCTCAGGCGCTGCTCGGGTTCATCCCCGGCTGACGGCGGGTCAGCGGCTCGCGCCGGCCCGCCGCTTGGTCCACACGTCGAAGGCGACCGCCGCCAGCAGCACGGCGCCCTTGACCAGCATGACCTGCTCACTCGGCGCACCGATCAGGCTCATGCCGTTGTTGATCACGCCCATGATCAGACCGCCGGTGATGGCGCCGACCACCTTGCCCACGCCGCCCTGCACCGCCGCGCCGCCGATGAAGGCCGCCGCGATGGCGTCGAGTTCGAACTGGTCGCCGCCGGTCGGGTTGGCCTGGTTGAGGCGGCCCGCGAAGATGATGCCGGCCAGGGCCGACAGCACGCCCATGTTGACGAAGATCCAGAACACCACGGACTTGACCTTGACGCCGGAGAGCGTCGCCGCCTGCAGGTTGCCGCCGACGGCGTAGATCTGACGGCCGAAAACCGCCCGGTTGGTCAGCAGCGAGTAGCCGAGCACCAGCGCGGCCAGCAGCACGAGCACCCAGGGCAGGTTGCGGAACCGGGCCAGCTGCACGATCACGAACATGACCACAACGGCGGCCACGGCGATCTTCAGGACGAACAGCGCGAACGGCTCGACGACCTGCCCGAACTTGACCCGCCCGGCCCGCGAGCGCCACTGCGTCACGACGATGCCGGCGACGGCCGCCACCCCGATGAGCAGCGAGAACAGGTCGGCGCCACCGAGCGCGCCGAGCCCGATGTTGCCCAGATAACCCTCGGTGAAGCCGTTCGACAGCGTGCGTACCTCGTCGGGGAACGGGCCGATGCCGCGGTTGCCCAGGATGTTGTAGGTGACCGCGCGGAACAGCAGCATGCCGGCGAGCGTGACGATGAACGCCGGGATCCCGAAGTACGCCACCCAGTAGCCCTGCCACGCGCCGATCGCCGCCCCCACGAGCAGCGTGATCAGCAGCGCCAGGGGCCATGGCACGTCGTGGTTGACCATCAGCACGGCCGCGACCGCGCCGGTGGCCGCCACGATCGAGCCCACCGACAGGTCGATGTGCCCCGAGATGATCACCAGGATCATGCCGATGGCCAGGATCAGGATGTACGAGTTCTGGACGATGATGTTGCTGATGTTCTGCGGGGCGAGCATGTCGCCGCCGGTGAGGATCGTGAACAGCAGCACGATCGCGGCGAACGCGATGTAGATGCCGCTCTGCCTCAGGTTGATCCGGAACCGGCGGGGCCCGCGCTCGGCGGGATCGGACGGCAGCTTGCGGAGTGCGGCCGGGGCGACGCTCACGGGCGTACCTCCTGTCCGGCGGTCATGAGGGTCATGAGCCCTTCCTGGGTGGCCTCGGCGCGCGGAACCTCACCGGTGATCCGCCCGGCCGAGAGGGTGTAGATACGGTCGCAGAGCCCGAGCAGCTCGGGCAGCTCGCTGGAGATCAGCAGCACGGCCTTACCGGCGTCGGCCAGCTGATTGATGATCGTGTAGATCTCGTACTTGGCGCCGACGTCGATGCCGCGGGTGGGCTCGTCGAGGATCAGCACATCGGGGTCGGTGAAGATCCACTTGGACAGCACGACCTTCTGCTGATTGCCGCCGGAGAGCTTCCCGGTGATGCTGGAGACGCTCGGGGCCTTGATGTTCAGGCTTTTCCGGTACGTCTCGGCGACCTTGTACTCCTCGTTGTCGTCGACCCAGCCCCGCCGGGCGAGCTTGCGCAACCCGGCCGCGGACACGTTGCGTTTGATGTCCTCGATCAGGTTCAGCCCGTAGCGTTTGCGATCCTCGGTGGCGTACGCGATGCCGTGCGCGATGGCCTCGCGAACCGACCGCAACCGGATCTCCCGGCCGTCCTTGAAGATCCGCCCGCTGATGCCGGTGCCGTACGCGCGGCCGAAGATGCTCATGGCCAGCTCGGTGCGCCCGGCCCCCATCAGCCCGGCCAGCCCGACGATCTCGCCCCGGCGCAGCGTGAAGCTCGCGTCGGACACGAGCAGCCGGCCGTGCTGGGTGGGGCTGTGCACGGTCCAGTTCTCGACGCGCAGGATCTCCTCGCCGATGCTCGGCTCGTGCGGCGGGAACCGGTGGTCGAGGTCGCGGCCGACCATGCCGCTGATGATGCGGTCCTCGGTCAGGCCGTCGGCGTCGAGCGTGGTGATCGTCTTGCCGTCGCGCAGGATCGTCACCCGGTCGGCGATCTCGAGCACCTCGTTGAGCTTGTGCGAGATGATCACGCAGGTGATGCCCTCGTCGCGCAGCCCCCGCAGCAGCCCGAGCAGGTGCGCCGAGTCGTCGTCGTTGAGCGCCGCGGTCGGCTCGTCGAGGATCAGCAGCTTGACCCGTTTCGACAGCGCCTTGGCGATCTCGACGAGCTGCTGCTTGCCGACGCCGAGGTCGAGCACCTGGGTGACCGGGTTCTCGTGCAGCCCGACGCGGGCCATCAGCTCGGCCGCCGCCGCGTTGGTGCGGTTCCAGTCGATCAGGCCGCGCTTGGACTGCTCGTTGCCGAGGAAGATGTTCTCGGCGATCGACAGGTTCGACGCGAGCGCGAGCTCCTGGTGGATGATCACGATGCCGCGGTGCTCGCTGTCGCGGATGCCGGAGAACCGGCACTCCTGCCCGTCGAACGTGATCTCGCCGCTGTAGTCGCCGTGCGGGTAGACGCCGGAGAGCACCTTCATCAGGGTGCTCTTGCCGGCGCCGTTCTCCCCGCAGATCGCGTGGATCTCGCCGCGGAGCACCTCCAGGTTCACGTCGTCCAGGGCCCGTACGCCCGGAAACGTCTTGGAGATGCCCCGCATGCGCAGGATGGAGTCCGTCATTACTTGAGCTGGGACTCGTTGTAGTAGCCGCTGTCGACAAGTTCCTTCTTGTAGTTGCTCTTGTCGACGATGACCGACTCGAGCAGCATCGACGGGACGACCTTCACGCCGTTGTCGTAGTCGCTCGTGTTGTTGGTCTGCGGCGTCTGCCCCTTGAGCACGGCGTCGGCCATGGAGACCGTGGTCTTGGCCAGCTCGCGGGTGTCCTTGTAGATCGTCGAGTACTGCTCGCCGCGCAGGATCGACTTGACCGAGGCCTGCTCGGCGTCCTGCCCGGTCACGATCGGGTAGGGCTGCGCCGCCGTTCCGTAGCCGTTGCTCTTGAGCGCCGACAGGATGCCGATCGAGAGACCGTCGTACGGGGAAAGGACCCCGTCGACCTTGGCGCCGCCCCGATAGGTGGAGGTGAGCAGGTTCTCCATCCTGTCCTGGGCGGTCTTGGCCTGCCAGCGCAGGATGGCCACTTCCTTGAAGTCGGTCTGGGTGCTCTTGACGACCAGCGTGCCGTCGTCGATCTTCGGCTTCAGCACGCTCATCGCGCCGTTGAAGAAGAACGTGGCGTTGTTGTCGTCCGGCGAGCCCGCGAACAGCTCGATGTTGAACGGGCCCTTCGCGTCGCCGGCCGAGCCGTCGGGCTTGAGCACCTTGAGCCCCGTGAGCAGCGAGGTCGCCTGCTGCACACCGACCTTGAAGTTGTCGAACGTCGCGTAGTAGTCCACGTTCGGGCTGTTACGGATCAACCGGTCGTACGCGATGACCGGGATGTTGTTGGCCTTCGCGTTCTCCAGCTGCGTGGTGATCGCGGTGCCGTCGATCGACGCGATGATCAGCAGCTTCGCGCCCTTGGTGATCTGGTTGTCGAGCTGCTGCGTCTGGGTCGGGATCTTGTCCTCGGCGTATTGGAGGTCGACCTTGTAACCGAGCGCCTCGAGCTGCTTCTTGAGGTTGTCGCCATCGCTGATCCACCGCTCGCTGGAGCGGGTGGGCATGGTGACACCGATCAGGGCGCCCGTGTTGTCCGTGGCGCCGGCTTTCTGGTCGACAGTTTTCTCGCTGGAACCACATGCGGCCAGGGAGGCGGCGAGCACGGCGGCGGAGGCCACCGCACCCATCCTGGACAGTCTCATGCGGGACTCCTCTTCGGGTCCGTCGGAGCGGGAGTGCGGTCGAGTGTGAACGGTCACACGAACGGGTGTCAACCATTCTTAGCAACGTTGCCGACATTTGCCCGACACTTTGTTATCGATAACAGAAGGGTCTCGAACCGGCTAAGGCATGATCTCCTGAGCGCACGACGATCACGCCGGCCACCCGCTTCCCGGTCGACGACGCCGAGCTGAGCGCCCTGCACGCCCTCGCGTTCGACAGCGACCCGTCGGTGGTGACGCCCCGGGCTTCGCGGTTGACCCGGCACGCGCTCACCTGGGTCGGCGCGTCCTCGGGGCACACCTGGCCGGGTACGTCCAGGCCTGCTGGGACGGCAGGACCACGCCTTCCTGCTCGACACCGCCTCCCGGGCCGCGAGTTCACGCCTTCCAGCTCGACACGGCCGCCTCCGGGGCCGCGGGTTCGCGCCTTCCAGCTCGACACCGCCGCCTCCGGGGCCGCGGGTTCGCGCCTTCCAGCTCGACACCGCCGCCTCCGGGGCCGCGGGTTCGCGCCTTCCAGCTCGACGCCGCCGCCTCCCGGGCCGCCGGTTCACGCCTTCCTGCTCGACACCGCCGCCTCCCGGACCGCGGGTTCACGAGGCATCGGAGCAGCCGCCAAGTGGTGGACGCAGAACGAGTCCCCGGCCGTCCGTAGCGGCCACCCGATGCCCCACCGGTGTGCTGACGCGGCCGTCGCGGCGTGCCGTTTCACGGTCCGTGGTGAGCCAGGCCGCGGCCGCTCGGCAGCGCGGAGTTAGTCCGGTCGCACCCGCTGCGGCGGCCGGTCGACACCGGTCGTCTTGGTCAGCGGGCTGCCGTCATACTCCGACGCCGCGGAAGCCGTCGACCGTGTAGCGCACGAGCAACCCGAGCTGCCCCGCCCGAACCGGACGAATCACCGGCGCGGGCGGCGTGGGGAACCCGCCGGCCGACCCGATCGGCGCATCGCCCGGCGCTGACGGCTGAGAGGGCGGCGGCGTGGACGGGGACGGCTGAGACCGCGGCGGAGGCAGCGGGGACCCCGGCGGAGACGGCGCGGACCCCGGCGGGAGCGGCACGGACCCCGGCAGAGGCGGCACGGACCCCGGCAGAGGCGGCACGGACCCCGGCAGAGGCGGCACGGACCCCGGCAGAGGCGGCACGGACCCCGGCGGAGGCGGTGGGAGTGGCAGCGCCTTGGCTGGGCGGAACAGGTAGTGACGGATCACGGCGGGAAAGCGGTCGAACAGCAGGTTGCGGGGCCGTTCCCAGGTGATGCCCGCCCGCTCGCACACTGCCCGTACGGTGGCCTCGGACCGGAGGTTGGCGAAGCCGGATGCCTGATAGGGCAGCACGTGATGCACCCGGTGCGGGCTCAGGCCGGCGCTCAGCCACAGATCAAGCCATCGATTGCCGACGATTGTCAGGTCGTAGCTGAGGCAGATCTGGTGGGCCGCCCAGTCATCACGCAGGGTAACCGGGATCGCGGTGAGGTCGTCGGGGGTGTCGTCTTCGAAGTCGTGGCTCGACACCACCAGGAAAGTGTTGTACCAGAGCGTCAGGAAGAACTGCACGAGCCACGCCAGCCAGTGACCGGTGACCACGCACGCGACCAGCTCGACGAGCAGCCAGGCGCGGACCAGCCAGAAGTCGAGCCGGATCGGCGCGTTGCCGCCGCGCTGTTCGAAACGGGCGATCTCGCGGGCCCGCAGGGACAGGCCGAGCAGGCAGATGCCCAGCTTGTGCAGCGTGTATCCGGGGACGCGCAGCACCGGGTGCAGCCGCAGCATGCCGTCGAAGAACGTCTTTTTGACGTCGGCGCCGGAGCCCATGTACGGGTGGTGCAGCAGCACGTGCCCGTCGGTGCCGATCAGGCTCGTGCCCACGTAGTTGATGTCGAACAGGGCCTTGCCGAGCGGTGTCTGCAGCCGCCGTTTGTCGTTCCAGCGCCGGTGCAGGTGATAGTGGCCGGCGCCGGCCAGCGCGGTGCGGGTCAGCACCATGACGATCACGAACGCCCACGCCGGGGTGAGCCCGCCGGCGAGCGACGCCAGCATTGCCACGTGGGCCAGCCCGATCACCCAGGTGACCAGGTCGAACCGGCGGTCGAGGCGTTTGAGGTCACGCTTGGAGAACCGTTCGTTGATCGCGGTGCGGATGTCGGCGAGCAGGCTGCCCTCGTCGGCGTAGTCGAGCCGGGGCAGGTCGCGGGCCGCGTCGAAGCCGGGCTCGAGCAGGAACGGCGGAACTCCCAGCTTGGGCAGCACGTCCCGCTCGGTGAACCCGTCGATCTCGTACCGGGAAAGGAACTTCCGCAGCCGTACGGGGTCACGATGATAGGTGTGAAGGAGCGCGCTGATGTCACGACCCTGACTGGGACCGAACCAGGTCGCGCCGCCGGGATGGACGCGGGCCCACTCGGTGAAGTCGTAGGCGCGCCCGTCGACGATCCAGAACGGTCGTCCCCGCGGCAGGACCGTGCCGGTGCGGGGTGAGCTGCGCACGTCGTCGGTCACCGGGATCCCTTCCGCGGGGCGCCGAACTCGATCAGCGCCGTCTCGATCTGCGCGCCCGGCCCCATCGTGATCATCACGCCGTGCTCGCCGGGCCGGGCCGACCCCTCGTCGAGCAGGCGTTCCAGGCTGACCAGGAAGCTGCCGCTGGAGATGTTGCCGAAGTCGCGCAGCACCGAGCGTGTGTGCCGCACGTCGTGCTCGCTCAGCCCCAGACTCTGCCGGGCGCTGTCGATCACCGCGCCGCCGCCGGTGTGCAGCACCCAATGACTGATCGATTCCGGTCGGAGCCCGTGACGCTCGAGCAGGCGTGTCACCGGCACGACGAGATTGCTTCCGATCACGTACGGGATATCGCGGTCGAGGAAGAAACTCCACTTCCCGGCATTCTCGTCCCAGTCGAACCGCATGGCGTCCCACCGGTCGGGCAGGCAATGGCTTTCAAAATCGAGCACGTACGGCCCGCCGGCGCTTTCCGCGGTGATCACGGCGGCCGCCGCGCCGTCGCCGAAGAGGCTGTTCACTATTCCGGTTCGCGCGGTTCCGTCGCGGACGTACATGGCCGAGTTGATTTCGCAGCAGACGAGAACAGCGACCTTTTCCGGATGGTGCCGCACCCACTGCGCCAGCGGGTTGAGCCCGTTGAGCCCGGCGTTGCAGCCCATGCCGACCAGGTCGGCGCGGACGAGATCGGGCCGGAAGCCGAGCTCGCGCGAGAACAGCGAACTGAGCCCCGGGACGAGGAAGCCGGTTGACGTCACGCAGAGCAGAAAGCCCACGTCGGATGGGGTGAGGGCAGCGGTTTTGAGGGCGTTCGCGATGGCCCGGCCGCCGATCTCGAGGGCGCCGCGGCGGAACTTGGCGTGCAGCTCGGCGGGCGACTCCTCGGGCGCCCGGCCGGTCACCGGGTCGGCCGGGGGCAGGAACAACCGGCGCGTACGGATGTGCGGGGCGGCGAGCAAGCGGCGCGCGACCCGGTTGTCGAGGCCGAGCAGCGCGCCGACCTCGGCCTGCGTGTAGGAAGCGTCCGGAAAAGCGCTGCCGACCGAGGTGATCGCCGCCGGAGGAGAACCAATATTGATCATTTGAGCGCCCCCGCTTGATTGGCTCACGGACGACGTTATCGGGTCCGGCGCCGGCCCGCTGACCCACGTTTCATACGGGTATTTGGGCGCGTATTCGTGGTGTTTTCCGGACTATTGGGCGCCTGCTAATCTCCCGGCGTGCAGCGCTACCTCACCTCCGAGGAGGACAGTGCCCGCTGGCTCGGTTTCCGTTTCCGTCCCGGCGACATCGTGATCAGCACCCGCCGCCGCACCGGCACGACGTGGCTGCAGACGATCTGCGGCTTGCTGATCTTTCAGACGCCCGAGCTGCCCGCCCCGCTGTGGCACCTCTCCCCCTGGCTCGACCACCGGATCGAACCGCCGGCGTGGGTGCACGCCCGCCTCGACGCCCAGCCCCACCGCCGGTTCATCAAGACCCACACGCCGTTGGCGGCCCTGCCGTACGACCCCCGCGTGACGTACCTGGTGAGCGGGCGGCATCCGCTGGACACGCACGTTTCGCTCTGCCGCCACCTGTCCAACCTGCACGGCACGCCTGCTCCCGACCTCCGGCTGGCCCTGCTGCGCTGGATCGCCACGGACGAGAGCGCCGAGTCGCTGCCGGCCGTCCTGCACCACGCCACCGACGCCTGGCAACGGGCCTGGCTGCCCAACGTGGTGCTCGTGCACTACGACCAGTTGACCGCCGACCTGCCCGGCCAGATGCGTTACCTGGCGGCCCGCCTGGGCATCCCCGTGCCCGAGCCGTTGTGGCCCGTCCTCACGGCGTCAGCCACCCTGCCCCGCATGCGTGAACGCGCCACCCACCTGGTCCCCGGCTTCTTCCACGACGCGCGGGCCTTCTTCCCCCGGGGCAGCCCCGGCGCCGCCGCCGAACTGCTCACCCCCACCGAGCTGTCGGCCTATTACACCAGCGCCGCGACGCTGGCCCCGCCCGAGATCCTGACCTGGCTCCACGGCCACCAGTCCCCCGCCGCCGCTGCACAGGGCGTACGCGGCGGCCGGCGCCCCGTGGACCGACCGCAGACACCAGGCGCGGCAGAGCACCAGTAGGTCGCCATCCCCCACGCATACGGTCGCCGGGGGCCCGAAGGCGACCCCTGAAGGCGCGTGTTCCGGGGCCTACCTCGCGTAGACCCGCCCCCGGCAAGCCTCCTCGCGGCGCCACACCGCCGCCCCGGACGCCAAGCCCGCGCCGCCCCCGCAAGCCCTCCCGGACGCCAAGCCCGCGCCGCCCCCGCAAGCCCTCCCGGACGCGGGACGGCTCAGCAACGCGTACCCCCGACCGCCGGCACGGGACGGCCCCAGTCCTGCTCTACGCCACCCCTGGCAAAGCCGAACGCACCCTTGCACTGCGACCAAGCGCGACTCAGCATTGGCCCCCGCCCGCGTCCATGCCTGGCGGCTGGAGCCACAGCGGCTCAGGGCGCGAGCCGTTCGACCGACCCGGCCGCGAGCGCGGCGCGGACTCTGCCAGCCCCAGCCCGCAGCGGCCGCAGCCACAACGGCTCAAGGCCCGAACCGTTCGACCGACCCCGCCGCGAGCACGGCGCGGACTCTGCCAGCCCCAGCCCGCAGCGGCCGCAGCCACAACGGCTCAAGGCCCGAACCGTTCGACCGACCCCGCCGCGAGCACGGCGCGGACTCTGCCAGCCCCAGCCCGCAGCGGCCGCAGCCACAACGGCTCAAGGCCCGAACCGTTCGACCGACCCCGCCGCGAGCACGGCGCGGACTCTGCCAGCCCCAGCCCGCAGCGGCCGCAGCCACAACGGCTCAAGGCCCGAACCGTTCGACCGACCCCGCCGCGAGCACGGCGCGGACTCTGCCGACGCCGGCCCGGATCAGCTTGCCGTAGTCGTCGTCGGGCAACGCGTCGAGATGTTCCAGCGCGGCGGACAGGTGGATCCGTGCCGCCTCCGGATCCCCGGCGCGGCGGTGCGCGTCGGCCAGGTTGAGCCGCAGCGACGGCAGCAGCGCCCGGACCTGCCACGCCGCGTCGTAGCTCTTCGCGCGCGCGTCGGTGAGCCTGCTCGCCTCGGCGAGGGCGCGCTCGTCCCACATCAGCTCGTCGGCCACGGACTCCTGCAGGTCGGCCGCATAGTGCGCGATGCTGCACCGATGCAACGGATCGCCGCTGCCGTCCCACAACTGGGCCAGCGCCTGCCGCGCACCGGCCCGGTCACCGGACTGTCCCCGCGCGACGGCAGCCGCAATCGCCGTCATCCACACCATCCGCATCCGAGCTCGGGTCGACATCCGGCGACTCGCCGTCAACATCCGGCGAGACGCGGGCAGCGCCCGGCGAGACGCGGGCAGCGCCCTGCGAGGCGGGGTCCGGGGTCTCGGGCACGGCTCACTCCAGGTGGTAGGCATCGGCACGACGCCCGTGACTGTGTGCCCTCGACCAACTCGAGAGTCAAGGAATTCAGGGCACCGCAGCCCGGCGGATCGCAGCGGCCGCCGCCGCACGCAGTCGCGCGCGGCGGGCCCGGCGCACACGCAGGACAGCCGGCACGACGGGCGGACGCGAGGGCCGGGAGACTGGTCGGGTGTCGGTGTTCATGCCGGAGAACTTAGCGCCGGGGTGCGACAAAAATAGGATCCCGCGGGACCCCGGTCGTGGGGCACACTCGCGGGCATGTCTGTCATGGCCCGCACCGTCGACGACCTGACCGCCTACGCTTCCGCCAACCGGGTGAAGTACCTGTTCTTCTGGGGTCACCAGCCCGAACGTGACGGCAGCGCCGGCGCCGGCTGCCTCAGTCAGTGGTGGCCGTCCCGGTTCGCCGCCGACGGGCACGAGTTCGCGACGGCCGAGCACTACATGATGTGGCGCAAGGCCGTCCTCTTCGGCGACGAGGCCATGGCCGGGCGGATCCTGGCCGCGCCGCACCCCAAGGTGGCGAAGGCCCTGGGCGGGCGGGTGGCGGACTTCCGGCAGGACGTGTGGAACGCCAACCGCTACGAGATCGTCGTCTCGGGCAACCGGGCCAAGTTCACCCAGCACGACGAGTTGCGCGACTTTCTGCTGACGACCGGCGACCGGGTGCTGGTCGAGGCGAGCCCGCTCGACCGCATCTGGGGCATCGGCCTGGGCCGTGACGACCCGCGAGCGGCCGACCCGCGTCGCTGGCGGGGCGCCAACCTGCTCGGGTTCGCGCTCATGGACGTACGGGAGGAACTCAGCCGTCGTTGAGGTAGCCCGGCGTGACGACGAGACCGGGAATCAACCCGGCGCCGTGGAAGAACAGCAGGCGGACGAGCGCGGGTGAGCAACCCACGACGTGCATGCGACCCGCGCCCGCCGCCGCCTGCAGCAGCACCCGGGCGGCGGCGGTGTCCGCGAACCGGAGCGCGGTCAGGTCGATCGTGACCACCGGTTCGCCACCACGCCGGAGCAGGGCATCCTCCACCATGGCCTGCAGCGCGTGCCGGTTCGACAGGTCCGCCTCGCCCGAGATCCACAGCCCGTACGGCTGTTCGGTCCGCCGGATCCGCAGCGAGCTCTCGGGGTCGAACGGCAGCAGCGGCCCGGCGGCGCCCGGATGTGCGAGCGCCAGCCGCCTCAGCAGGACCGGGTCGAAGAGCCCTTTGTCGTACGCGCAGATCCCCATCACATAGCCGTCGGCGAACACGGCGTTGCAGCGCGTTTCGTACCATTCCAGCCGTTCCGCGTCCGGCACCCGCCGCCGCGCCCAGCTCATGTCGCCGATCACGCGCAGGCCCCGGTAACCCTCGGCCCGCGACCGTTCCTTCTCGGCGCGCAACTGCCCGATCAGGCCCTCGGGGTCGAACGATCCGCCGGCCAGGTAGCCGGCCTCGGCGGTGACCGCCTGCAACTGCCCCGACGCGAGGACCGCCCGCAGCACGACACCGCGGCGCTCGACCGCGGCGAGCACGGTGTCCGGGTCGTTGCCGGAATAGATGACCTTGTGCCCCGACAGCAGCCCGGCGTGCAGGACCCCGGCGATCTCGTCGCGCCGGACGTCATCGTCCTCGACGGTCCAGCAGACGTGGTCCCCGAGTTCGATGCGGTCGAGCAGTGCCACGGCCCTCCCCAGGTAGAGCGGTACACCTACGCGCAGAGCGTCGTTCACCGTACGCTTCGAATCGCTTCCACCGCGTTACCTCGTACGGGTGACTCCCCGCTTGGCAACCCAGCTTCGCCTCGGCGTCGTCCGGCATTCACCGTCCCGCCGCCGGGCCTGCCTACTGTCCGGCCCAGTCACCGGTGACCGGGCCGGTGGAACGGCAGGCAGGTAGCGAAGAATGGACGTCAGCGTCGTCATCCCGACGTGCAACCGCCCCGAGCTGGCCACCCGCGCGGTCCGCAGTGCGCTCGGGCAGACGCACCGCGACCTCGAGGTCATCGTGGTGATCGACGGACCCGACGACGCCACGGCCCACGCGCTCGAGCAGATCGGCGACCCCCGCCTTCGCGTACTTGCTCTGCCCGTACGCGGTAAGGCCCCCAACGCCCGCAACCAGGGCGTCAACGCCGCCGCGGGCCGGTGGGTGGCGCTGCTCGACGACGACGACGAGTGGCTGCCCGGCAAGATCGAAGCACAGCTCGCGCTGGCCGCCACCGCCACCAGGTCCGCGCCGATCGTGGCGTCCCGCATGATCAGCCGTACCCCGCGGGCCGACACCGTGATGCCGCGCCGGCTGCCCGAACCCGGTGAGCCGTTGAGCGAATACCTGACCGTACGCCGCGGCCTGTTCTACGGCGACGGGTTCATCCAGACCTCGACGATCATGGCGCCGGCCGAGTTGCTGCGGCGGGTGCCGTTCACCGTGGGACTGCGCCGCCAGCAGGAACTCGACTGGACGCTGCGCGCGTTGCAGCACGACGACGTCGAATTGCTGTACGCCGCGGAGCCGCTCGTGCTCTGGCACCAGGACGAGAACCGTGACCGGATCAGCCTGCACAACCCGTGGCAGGAGCAGCTGGCCTGGGTGCGCGAGAGCCGGCACCTGTTCACGCCGCGCGCCTACGCCGCCGTCACCATGAGCGTGATCAGCTCGATGGCCGCCCCGACGCGCAGCCCGAAGGTCTTTCGTGAGCTGCTGAGCGAGGCACGCGCCCACGGACGGCCGGGGGTCCTTGACTACGTCACGTTCCTGCAGATCTGGGCCCTGCCGCCGAGCCTTCGTCACCGCGTACGGGATCTGGTGCTGAGGAAGGCGAATGCGTAAGGTCGTCGTCTGGCGGAGCGCGATGATCCCGGCTTCGGAGACGTTCATCCGCAACCAGGCCGACGCGCTGAGCCGCTGGACGCCGGTTTACCTGGGCGCCACCAAGACGCGCTCCACTCTGGCCCGCGACACCGACATCACGCTGTTCCGCTCGCAACGCGACCCGGACTTCCTGCGCCTGCGCCTGTTCGGCAGCTCCCCCGCGCTGCGCCGCGCACTGGCCGCTCAGCAACCCGATCTGGTGCACGCGCACTTCGGCGGCGACGGCTGGCTGATCAGCGGCGAGAGCGCCCGCACGGGGATTCCGCTGGTCGTCACGTTGCACGGCCACGACGTCACCCGCCAGCCGGCGAGCCCCGGCGCCAAGGGGATCCGTCACCGCCACAACCTCCGTACGGTGTTCGGGCGCGCCTCGATCCTCGTCGCTGTGTCCGAAGTGATCAGGCAGCGGGCGATCGGGTGGGGCGCCGATCCGGCCAAGGTTCGCGTGCACCACACCGGCGTCCCGATCCCGGCCGGGATTCCTGACGGGCCGAAACGCTGGGACGTGGCGTTCGTCGGCCGTTTCGTCGAGAAGAAGGGCGCCGACGACCTGCTGGCCGCGCTCGCGACCCTCGACGCCAAGGCCGTGTTCGTCGGCGACGGCCCGCTGCTGGCGGAGATGCGCGACGTCGCCCGCGAGTTGCGCGTCGACGCCACATTCCTGGGCGCCCGGCCCGCCGACGAGGTGTATCGGGTGCTCGCGTCGTCGCGCCTGCTGGCGGCCCCCTCACGTACGGCGGCCGACGGTGACAGCGAAGGCCTGCCGACCACCGTCGTCGAGGCGATGGCGCTGGGCCTGCCCGTGGTCGCGACCCGCCACAGCGGCATCCCCGAAGCGGTGGCCGACGGACGGACGGGCCTGCTGAGCGACGAGCGCGACCGGGAAGCGCTCGCCGCCAACCTGCGCAAACTGCTCGACGACCCCGACCTCCGAACCTCCTTCGGTACGGCGGGACGAGCGCGAGCCGGAGCCGAGTTCGACGTCGTGGCGCAGAGCCGCCGGCTCGAGGACGTGTACGACGAGGTAACGGGGCAACGCGAATAGACCGGCTTCCGACGTCACCAGCACGAGCGGCCACGGCGTGGTCCGCTTCGCGTACCAGCTCGACGCCGAGGTGCCGGGCTCGATCCGCGGCTGACGGAGGCGCGTCACCTGTTCCGGAATCTGCGCACGGCTCGCTTGCCGGCTCGCAGGCGCCCGACCAGACCAGCGGCGGCCTTGCCGGGGGCCGTGGCCGACAGGAGCGCGTTCATCCGGCGTACGCGTTTCAGCTCGGCCTCGCGGTGCAGCAGCATCTTCTCGTACCAGTCGTGCTTGGCCCGGGCCTCGGCCAGCTCGCGGGTCAGGCGTTCCCGCCCGGCCAGCAGGTCGCCCACCACGTGGGTCGTGGCAGCCGGGATGGGTGGAACGTCGGCCGGGTCCAGGTCACGGCCGGTCATGCCGGCGAGGACAGCGGTCAGCTCCGCCTCGTCGGCAGGGCCCGGCCACAGATGGGCGTAACCACCGGCGATGACCTCGGCGGCGAAGGCCCGCAACGCTTCCAGCGGCTCCCCCGCAGGCGCCGGCGCGGTGAGAGAAACCGAGATGCCGGCCGGCGTTCCGGCGGCGGGCACGGTGCGAGGGCCGACGATGACTTGGTCGGCGGGGACCCCTGCGCACAGGTCCGACTGCCAGACCGTCAGCAGTTCGCGCATGGTGGGCAGGTCGCGGCGCTGGGCTGCGGCCAGCAGGTGGCCGGCGAGCGTGCGGCCGGGTGGCAACGCGGTCACGTCCAGCGGAGTCGCATTGATCACGGCCCCCGGGGCGGATGTCTGCGGCGGGGCGCCTCGGTCGGCGACGACGATCCACGCCGGCGCCAACGCGGTGCCGAGGCCGTGCCGGAGGGCCGCAGCGGCCAGCCGGGCCGGATCGGCAAGCACATCACGCGCGGACGGGACCGAACCGCCAAGCATGTCGGGCGCGGACGGGGCCGAATCGCCAAGCATGTCGCGCGCGGAAAGGGCCGAATCGCCGACCATGTCAGGGACAGACGGGGCCGGATCGGCGAGCACGCCGGGCGCGGACGGGGCCGAATCGGCGCGAGCGGTGGTTCGGAATGCCGTTGTCACGGCGGCTTCGAGAGCGCCGGCCACCTCGGGCACAGCCAGCACCTCCCCGCTCAGCAGGACCGACGGTGAGGACGGGCGCGGGAACACCGAGTAGTCGCGGGTGATCCGCAGACCGGCCGCGGTGAGGTGGGACAGCAACTGCGCGTGGCCGGCGGGCCGGGCGGGGTCGTGGTCGTCCGGCACGACCCAGTCGGCGTCGGTGGGAGTGGGCGGCAGGGCGGTCAGGCGGTGCACGCCGAGCAGGTTCTCGTGGACCAACAGCAGGCGGCCGTCGGGTTTCAGGAGGGCCAGGAGCTGCGCCAGTGTTTCGGCCCAGGTGAACGGGGGTGACTCGGCGGAATGCAAACGGGTCGGACCGTCGAGGGCGATCACGGTGTCGTACCGGGAAGGGGTTGCCAGTTTCTCGAGGCTTCCGCACAGCACTTTCACGCCGGGGTAGGCGGTCGCGTCGGCGTCGCCGCGGACCAGGACCGTCACGTCGGGGGTCGACAGCGCGGCGAGCAGCTGCGGGGCGTGGGGGCCGGCTACGAGCGTACGGCCGAAAGCGGTGGAGAGGAGCAGCCGCAGAGCGTCACCGTCGGCGGGGGCAGGGCCGTGGCTGCCGTCGAGATCGGACCAGGCAAGCATCTCACCGCCGATCAGGGTCGTCGTCGAGCTCGCCGTAGGGGTCGAAGCCGGATCCGCCGCGGGGGTCGTGGCCGAACCCGCCGCGGGGGTCGTGGCCGAACCCGCCGCGGAAGTCGTGGCCGGGCCCGCGCCGGGAGACGCCGCAGGGCTCGCCGCAGGAGCCGGTGTGGGGTTTGTTGCCGGGATCGGTCGGGGGCCTGTCATCGGGGGGACGCTCCGGTCGCTTCGAGTGCGGGATCTTGCTGTGGGGACGGCCACCGGAACAGGCGGCGCAGCTCGGGTGGGGGCAGCAGGCGGTCGGCGCCCAGCTCGGCGACGGCCAGCTCGCGCGCGTACGCCGCGTCGATCGAAGGGCCGTGCATCCGGCCCCACTCGCGGGCGATCCGGGCCTGGCCGCCGAACGCGGACTGCTCGCCCTCCAGCCGCATCGGGTCGCCGTAGACGGCCGGCTCGCAGCCGGCGAGTGTGCCGTACAGGACAGCGCTGCACAGCCGGTTCGATGCCACCCGGGAATGTCTGCGCTGCTCAGTCAGTTGACGGAGGAGGAAACCGGGGTCCAGGTCCTTCCACCAGCCACCCCGGTAGCCGTGACAGATCACCCGGAAGCCGGCCCGTTCGTAAAGTGCCCGCACCCGCTTGTCGCGGAACTCCTGCCAGTACAAACAGACCGTGACCGGGCCCGTCTCGGTGTCGCGGATCTCGCCGATCAGGCCGTCGTGGTCGCCCACGATGTGCTGGCCCTCCCAGCCGTGGAACGGGTACCAGATCGTGCCCTCGCGCGGCTCGCCGGCCGGCGGTTCCATCGCCAGCAGGTACGCCCACGGGGCCCCGGTCACGTAGACCTCGCGCCGGCCCAGCGACCAGGCCCGGCGGCGCACCCGCTCCGACCAGACGAACTTCGCGACACCCGGGACGTACTCGTGGTCGGGGGCCATGCCGTCGCCGATGTTCCAGCCGTGCTGCAGGTAGCCGTGGATGCGCGGCGGGTCGGCGTCGTCGAGGCCGCAGTAACGCGCCAGGACGTGGGAATGGCCGTAGTAGTGGTTGGCGTGGTGCACGCCGCATTCCACCCCGGGCAGACGTCCGTACGGCCAACCCACGGTGACCGGCAGGTGTCATGTCGGCGTGCCGTGCTGTGATCTTCGCCCGGGGAGTGCTACCTTGACCGCAGCGCTTTCCGGACGGCTCGGCCCCGGAACGCTGATCCAGGTCGTGAATCCTTCCGACCTCCACCACCGCGACATTCCGCCGCCCGGCTGATCCGGCGGCCCGCTCACCGCGCGGAGTCTCGCAGCTCACCCGGCGCCACGCCCTCGTGCGGCGCCGTCCTGCCACAACCCACCGTGGCGTTTCACTCCCACTGGAGAACCACAATGACCGAAGTTTCGGAAATCTCAGTCGATGCCCTGCTGGACATCGTCGATGACCGCGCCTGGCTGCGCCTCGACGGCTACCTGCCCGGCCCCAAGGACATCCCCGTCAACATGCACGAGGTCCGCCGGCTGGGCCTGCGCCGCGGCGACCGGGTCACCGGCCTGGCCGAGGTCAACGGCCGCAAGCCGGCCACCCTCCGGCTCGACCAGCCGATCGCCCGCCGCCCGGCCTTCTACGATCTCACCGCCCTCCACCCCCAGGAGCGCCTGCGCCTCGAGACCGAACCGCGGCTGCTCACCACCCGCGTCATCGACCTGGCCATGCCGATCGGCAAGGGACAGCGGGCGCTGATCGTGGCCCCGCCGAAGGCCGGCAAGACCACGATCCTCAAGCAGATCGCCAACGCCGTCGCCACCAACAACCCCGAGGCGCACCTCATGGTCCTGCTCGTCGACGAGCGGCCCGAGGAGGTCACCGACTTCACCCGTACGGTCAACGGCGAGGTCGTCGCGGCCACGTTCGACCGCCCGCCGCACGAGCACGCCGCCCTGGCCGAGCTGGCCATCGAGCGGGCCAAACGCCTGGTCGAGCAGGGACGGGACGTGGTCGTGCTGCTCGACTCCATCACCCGTCTCGGGCGCGCCTACAACCTGATGGCGCCGGGCCGCGGCCGTACGCTCTCGGGCGGCCTCGACGCGACGGCGCTGCACCCGCCGAAGCGTTTCCTGGGGGCGGCCCGCAACATCGACGGCGGCGGCTCGCTCACCATCATCGCCACCGCGCTCGTCGAGAACGGCTCCGCCATGGACAACTTGATCTTCGAGGAGTTCAAGAGCACCGGCAACGCCGAGCTCAAGCTGGACCGCGGGCTCGCCGAGGCCCGCATCTTCCCGGCCATCGACCTGTCGTCCACCGGCACCCGCCACGACGAGACCCTGCTCTCCCCCGCCGAACTGGCGATAGTCACCCAGGTGCGGCGCGTGCTGGGCACCCCCGACGCGATGCGCCAGCTGCTCGACCAGCTCCGCGGCACCTCCTCCAACCGCGAGTTCCTGCGCCGCGTGGCCCACTCCCTCGCCGCCTAGCCCGGTGCCCGGATCGACAAGCGGACGAGTTCAGGAACACTCGTTCTTGACTGATCGTTCCTTTATTGGCTACCGTGATCGCCATGGGACGGCCGAGGGCTTTTGACGAGGACGAGGTTGTGCGAGACGCGGCGGCGCTGTTCGCCGGACGGGCGTACGACAGCGTGTCGGTCGACGACCTCGTCAACCACCTGGGGGTGCACCGCAACAGCCTCTACAAGGTGTTCGGCAGCAAGCGCGGGCTCTATCTGGCCGCCCTGCGGCACGGGCTGGCCGGCGAGGGGCCCGGCCTCGATCTGCTGCTGCTCGCCATGGCCGAACGCGCGCCGGTCGACGCCGAGGTCGCCGCGCTCGTCCAGGCCGTCCTGCACGACCTCGACCAGGCCCTCGGCAGCGCCGGGGCCACCGCCACCCTGCTCGGCGACCGCCTGCGGGCCCGCGCCGCATCCTGAGGAGTTCTCATGGCAGACGTACGCATTTCCGGCGCCGACCTGGTTGTCGAGATGAACGGGTTCGACAAGCTCTGGGCGCTCAAGAGCAGCTTGACCATCCCGCTGGCCAACGTCCGCGGCGCCACCCTCGACCCCGGCATCACCCGCGAGAGCAAGGGCATCCGGACGGCCGGCACCCACTGGCCAGGCGTGATCACGGCGGGTTCGTTCCGGGTCGACGGCGAGCGCGTCTTCTGGGACGTCCGCGACCCGATGAAGGCGATCGTGATCGAGTTGCGCGACGAGCACTACGCGCGCCTGATCGTCGAGGTCGACGACCCACGCGCCACGATCGGCCTGATCGAGAAGTCCCTGTGACCGTCATCGACGAGGTCGTGGCCGCCACCCCGGACGTCCGGTGGTCGATCGCGGTGCCGGGTCTCGGCGAGCACGAGCCCGGGCGAAGGCTCCGGACGGCCAGCGTCGGCAAGCTGCTCCTGCTGATCGAGACCGCGCGGCGCCTCGAGGACGGCACGCTCGACGCCGGCGAGATGCTGGTCAAGGACCCGGCGGTGGCGGTCGCCGACTCGGGGTTGTGGCAGCACCTGAGCGTGGACGCGCTGCCGGTTGCCGATGTCGCGCTGCTGATCGCGGCGGTGAGCGACAACTACGCCACCAATGTGCTGCTCGGGCGCGTCGGGTTGGCGGCGGTGGCCGCGCTGACCGGCAAGCTCGGCTTGCACGAGACAAGACTGCTTGACCGCGTACGACGGGATCGGGGTCCTCATGATCCGCCGACGCTCTCGACCGGGTCGGCGGGAGAGCTGGCCGGCATGATGCGGACGATCGCGCGGGGGGAACTGGTGTCGCCCGCCGTCTCGGCCCGGATGGACGCGTGGATGGCGACCAGCGCCGACCTGTCGATGGTGGCGTCCGCGTTCGGCGCCGACCCGCTCACGCACACCCGGTCGGTGCGCAACAAGACCGGCACCGACGACGGCATCCGCGCCGACGTGGGCTATATCGGACACCAGCCGTACGCGGTGCTCGCGGAGTTCCCCGAGGAGCAGAGCGCGCTGGTCATGGCCGGGATGCGCCGGATCGGCGAAGCGGTCGCTGCCCTGTCGTAAAGCTGTCCGAGCGGTGGCTGTTCGGACAATGGCGCGTGGCCTGCGAAGGAGCAGAATGGCGGACGGGACGGGTGCCTATCCCCGCCAGGAGGCATCCTTCCCCTAGGCAACAAGCGAACGGGCCGGGGTCGTCGCGACCCCGGCCCGTTGCTCCGACCGGCCCTAGGACGCGGGGTAGTCGGTGATGAAGACCGGGGCCCCCACCTTCGTCATGTCGGCGGCCTCACCCACCCCGTTGACGACGTGGTTGATCACGCCGGCGCTGAGGTTGACGGTCATGATGTGGTGCAGTTTCACGCCGGGGCGCTGAGGCACCTCGAAACCGTTCTCGGTCACGATCGACGGGTTGTTCTGGTTGAAGACGTAGACACCCGCCCCGTACAGGGAATGGTTCTTGACCTTGTCTCCGACCTTGTAACCCGCGTAACCCTTGGTCTTGCCGTTCATCCAGTCCGCCTGGGTCGGCGGGTCGTACGGCAGTTCGTTCTGGTAGAGCACCGTCGTGCCCTTCTCGCCGTTCCAGACGGTGTTGTACTTCTGGAAGTGCTCGACGAACAGGCCCGTCGCGGTCACGTTGTCGCCGTTGATCACGGCGCCGTAGCGACCGGTGTTGGTGCGCCACCGCTGGGTGTCACCGTTCACGCCCTCGGTGAAGCCCTCGACACCGTGGTCACCGCGCCACACCCAGGTGTGGTCGATCAGCACGTTGTCGCTGTTGATCTCCAGAGCGGTGTCGACCTTGCCGATGTGCGGGCCGCCCACCCGGAAGTAGACGTCCGACAGCGTGGTCGGGTTCGACGGCGAGCTGATCTTCAGCCCGTTCTTGTTCCCGACCTGCAGCAGGTTCTTCGACTCCTTGGCGCCGGCGTCGATCGTGACACCCGCGATGATCACACCGGGGACGTCGGCGACCTTGATCGGCGTGACCCCGTTGACCGCGGTCAGCGTGGCGTGGCCGATGCCGAGCACGACCTGGTTGGGGCGCAGCACGTGGATCGTCTGGTCGACGTTGTAGACACCCGGCGTGAACAGCAGGTTCTTGCCGAGCAGCAGCTGCGCGTTGATCAGCCACTCCGGGTCGGACGGCTTCGCGACGAAGAAGTCGCTCAGCGGGATCGTCCGGCCCTTGGTCAGGTCCTCGTCCCAGCTCACGCCGCTGGTGTCGCGGTGCGCGCTGGGAACCCGTACGGCGTACTTGCCCTTGGCGTCGACGAACAGGAACGGCTTCTCCCGGCTGAGCGGGGTCGTGGCCAGGGTCGTGTACGGCGGGTTCGGGAACGCCGAGTCGTCCGGCGCGCCCTCGACACCGGCGAAGACCTGGTTCCACACCGCGTTCGACCAGGCGCCGACCTTGCTGTTGCGGGTCAGCCACTGCTGCTGCGAACCGTTGGTGACGTTGCCGAACTGCGAGTCGGCGATGAAGCCACCGCTGGCGTACTGCGGGCCGGCGGTGCAGTAGTCCATCAGCGTGAAGTTGCCGTCGACGTTGAGCCGGCGCAGCGACACGGCCTGCGAGACGGCCCAGAAGTTGGCGCCGGCGCGGCACCCGTCCTGACCCGCTCCGTTGACCTTGATGGACAGGTTCGACAGCGTGCGCCAGAAGTTGACCAGCGCGAGGCAGTTCGCCGTGCCGTTCTCGGTGAGGCAGCGGTTGTAGACCTCCACCTTGCCGTTGATCACGACGTCGTTCGGTGACGCGCCGAGGCCGGAGACCTCGGTGTAGTAGCCCACCTTGATCTGCAGCGGCTGGGCGTCGGTGCCATAGGTGCCCGGCTTGAACAAGAAGGCGTAGCGGTTGGTGCCCATCTCCGCGTTGACCTGCTGCGCGTGCGCCGCGTCGAGCTTCGCCTGAATCTCGGCGACGGGCATGCTCGGGTCGAAGATGGTGACGTTGGTGCCGAAATTCGGTGCGGCTGCGGCGGCCGCGGCGGGGGCTGCGGCGGCGGGCGCGCCGGTGAGCGCACCGACGGTGACCGCGGTGAGCCCGACGGCGAGAATC
The DNA here is from genome assembly GCF_004362215.1 of Paractinoplanes brasiliensis. Classification (NCBI taxonomy): domain Bacteria; kingdom Bacillati; phylum Actinomycetota; class Actinomycetes; order Micromonosporales; family Micromonosporaceae; genus Paractinoplanes; species Paractinoplanes brasiliensis. Next base: position 1,432,138 of record NZ_SNWR01000002.1, read on the forward strand.
CGTCGCAGGTGCCGGCGACCGGCAGTTTTCGTCATGCGGAAAGGTCCTTTCCGTAATGGGGGTGCAACAAACTGGATCACAGGAAGCAATAGACCGTTCGGCATGTCAAGGGTCCGTTCGCCGGCCCGGTGCGGCATTCGCACAGGCTTCGGACATAGCGCCGCGGTTCCGGAACCGACCTTGCCCGAACAGACTGTCCGAGGGGTTCTTCAGCCCCCGGAACCGGTACCGGCCCGCCCTCGCAGGAAGTCACGTTCGGTAGCGGTCGGCGCCAGGACGGCGGCGCGCTCGAAGTGCTCCGCGGCGGCTGCCCGGTCACCGAGGCGCAGAAGGCACTCGGCGCGGGCGGCCGGAACGTGGTGGTTTCGCGGGAGTTGCTCCTCCAGCCCGTCGAGCAACCTCAGAGCGGCGGCCGGCCCCTCCGACTCGAGCACGGCGACCGCGCGGTTGAGCCGGACGACGGGCGAGCCGGTCACCGCCTCGAGACGCGCGTAGAGCAAAGCGATGGCGGGCCAGTCGGTGTCCTCGGCCCGTTCGGCGGTGGCATGCCGGGCGGCGATCAGCGCTTGGAGCCCGTACGGGCTGTCCGGGGCGTCCGCCGCGAGCAGCGTGAGCGCTTCGGCGATCTCCGAGGCGTTCCACCGCGTACGGTCCTGGTCGGCCAGCAGCACAAGACGACCGTCCCGTCGTCGCGCGCGCCGCCGGGAGTGCTGCAACAGCATGAGCGCGAGCAGTGCGGCCGTCTCGGCGTCGGACGGGAGCAGATCGTGCAGCAGCCGGGTCAGCCGGACCGCCTCCGCGGCGACCTCGTCACGGTAGGACCGGTAGCCCTCGGTGAACAGCAGATAGAGCACGGCGTGCACGCCGGGTACCCGTTCGGGCAGGTCGGCCGGGGTGGGCAGCCGCAGCGGGATCCCGGCCGTCCGGATCTTCTGCTTGGCCCGCGTGATCCGGGCGGCCATGGTGCTCTCGGACACCAGGAACAACCGGGCGATCTCGGGCACGGTCAGGCCGGCGACGAACCGCAGAGTGAGCGCGACCCGTGATTCCCGGCCCAGCGCGGGGTGACAGCAGGCGAACAGCAGGCCCAGCGAGTCGTCCGCCGCGCTCGGGGTGCGCGGCTCCTCGGTGATCAGCAGGGGCAGGTAGCGGGTCAGGGTTTCCTCACGGCGACGCCGGTCGACCGCCCGGCGACGGGCCACCGCGAGCAGCCAGGCGGCCGGGCGCCGCGGGACGCCCTCGCCGGGCCACTGGGCGGTGGCGGCGGCGAAGGCGTCCTGCAGCGCCTCCTCGGCCAGGTCGAAGCTGCGCAACTCCGCGACGAGCGTGGCGAGCAGCGGCCCGCGGTGCTCCCGGAAGGCGGCCTCGACGACGGTCATCCGGCCGGGTGCTCCACGACCGGGCGGACCTCGATGATGTCCTCCACGGTGGCCAGCTGCCGGGCGAACTCGAGCGCCTCGTCCAGGTCGCGGGCCTCGACCAGGTAGAAGCCGCCCAGTTGCTCGGCGGTCTCGGCGTACGGGCCGTCGGTCAGCAACGCCTCGCCGTCGCGGACCCGTACGGTCGTGGCGGTGTTCGACAGGGCCAGTTCCTCTCCGCCACGCTCGGCGTCGCGCTCGCGCAGCAGCTCCGAGAAGCGCCCGTGCGCCGCGTACACCTTCTCCCGGGTGGCCTCGTCGGCCTCGGCCCAGCTCTTCTCGACGCTGTACATGAGCAGTGCGTACTTCATGGCTCTCATCCTCTCGTGGACGACTGTCGCCGGGTCGTCGCGCGCCGTCCGGCGAAATCGACACCACCGCGCAGTCGTTCTTAAGCCGATCACAAGTGGGGTGCGGCAGAGTCGTCGGTGTTGAGAAACGGATGACCGAAGGGAACACCATGACCACCGCTGTCGAGTCCTTCGACACCCTGCGTCGCAGGCTCACCGGCGCCCTGGCGCTGCCCGGCGATCCGCGGTACACCGAGCTGACGGCCGGGTTCAACGTCGCGATCACGGCCAAGCCGGCCGCCGTTGTCGAGGCACGCGACGCGCAGGACGTGGCCGAGGCCGTACGGTTCGCCGCCGCCACCGGACGCGCGGCCGGCGTGCAGGCGACCGGTCACGGCCTGGCCGGCACGTTCGACGAGGCGATCCTCGTGCACACCGGCAAGCTGGACGAGTGTGTTGTGCACCCGGACGGCTGGGCCCGGGTCGGCGCCGGGGTGCGCTGGCAGCAGGTGATCGACGCGGCGGCGGAGCACGGGCTCGCCCCGCTGTGCGGGGCGGCGCCGGGCGTGGGTGTCGTCGGCTACACCACCGGCGGAGGGCTCGGCCCGGTCGCGCGCACGTTCGGGTGGGCGTCGGACCGCGTACGGGCCGTCGAGATCGTCACCGGCGACGGCGTGCCGCGCCGGGTCACCGCGACCGACGAGCCCGACCTGTTCTGGGGTGTCCGCGGCGGCAAGGGCGCGCTCGGCATCGTCACGGCCCTCGAGTTCGACCTGATCCAACAGCCTTCCCTGTACGCCGGCGCCCTGTACTTCGCCGGCGCCGACAGCGCGACGGTGCTGCACCGCTGGCGGGAATGGTCGTCCACGCTGCCGCCGGCCGCCACCACGTCGCTGGCCTTCCTGCAGCTGCCCCCGATGCCGGGTGTGCCCGAACCGCTCGCGGGCCGGTTCACGGTGGCCGTGCGGTTCGCCTGGACCGAGTCCCCGGAGGCGGGTTCGTCGGTGCTGGCCCCCATCCGGGCGGCGGCCGACCCGATCATCGACGCGGTGCAGACCATTCCGTACGCGGCCATCGGCATGATCCACGCCGATCCCACCGACCCGATGCCGGTGATCGAGGAGACGGACCTGCTCACCTCGTTCCCGGCTCCGGCCGCGGACGCGCTGCTGGCGGTCGCGGGGCCGGCTGCCCGTTCGCCTCAGGTGATCGTCGAGCTGCGCCAGCTGGGCGGCGCCCTGGCCGCGCCGCCGGAACACCCGAGCGCCCTGTGCCACCGCGACGCCGCGTTCAGCCTGAACATCATCGGCGTGCCCGTGCCGCCGGTGGCCGCCCTGATCACACCGCACGCGGCGGCGATCCGTGCGGCGCTGTCGCCGTGGTCGACCGGCGGGGCGCTGCCCAACATGGCCGCCGGGACGGGGGCGGACCGGATCGCCCGCTCGTACGACCCGGCCACGCTGGAGCGGCTGATGGCTCTGGCCGAGCGGTACGACCCGGCGAACGTCCTGCGGGTGGGACAGGTGCCTGTCCGCCAGTCCTGAGGTGGTGGGCCGCGATCTGGCGGGATCGCGGCCCATCCCCAGCGCGCCGACGGCTTGGTGGAGCCGCGGCGCTGATCGGGGCGCCGGGCGAGGGAGCCACGCCCGGCGCAGGGTCCGGCCGGCAGCGAGGGGGCAGCCGGCCGGACTCCCCCGTTCGGACCGTCCGGACCGGACCTTGCGTCCTCACCTTCCGCGATCAACTGTCCCTACCATCGGCGTCATGCGATCTGGTGATCGGGCTGTGACTCACGGTGGGCGCGCATGACCGACCCTGGGCCGGCCCTCGGCGGCTCATTGTGGACAGCGCCCGACGAGTTCCGCGGACGGCTGATCGATCTCGCCGGGCGCGCGCTGCGCGATGATCCCGGCCTGCAGTCCGCGCTGTCGCGGTGGAAGGACGAGCTGCTGCAATCGGCCCTGCTCGACTCGATCGCCGAGCAGGCCGACACGCTCCTGGCCCGCACGAACCGCGAGATCGACGACGTCGTCGCGAAACGGCGAGCACTCGACGCCCACACCACCGATCCGCCGCCCTCGATCGCCGGCCAGGCCGGCAGGAGGCGGCGACGGCGCTGCTGATCCAGCGTTTGCAGGCCGAGGTCGCCAACCGGGTCAACCCCCGGTTTCGCCACGACCCTGGGCCAGATCAGTCCGCACGGCCTGCAGCAGATGCGCGGCGCCGACTACATCGTGCGGACCCGCTCCTTCGGCCGGCTCAGCGCCGAGATCGCCAGGCTCAGTGGTGGCGCCGTAGGACTGGCGGGCCCACGCGGCGCGGGGAAGTCCTCGTTGCTTGACCAGTACCGGGCGGGCCGCATCGCGGAAGCCGGCACCGCCGGGCGGCAGCTCGTCGTCACCGAGAGCGTGCCGGTGAGGTACGAGCCGCGCGAATACGTGCTCTACCTCTACGGCCGCCTGTGCCAGGAGGTCGTCGCGTTCATCCCGCCTCCGTCGCTGTCACGCGGCCGCAGTCACCGGACCCGGTTCGGCGTCAGCGCCACCGTGGCGATCACGGCCGGGGCCGCGTGGCTGGCCGTGGTGCTGCTCGGCGCCGCCAAGCTGCCCGGCTCGATCAGCCGCATCCCCGTGGTGATCGTGTTCGACGAACTGGACAAGATGAGCGACCCGGAGCGGGTGCAGGACTTCCTCAACACGGTGAAGTCGCTGTTCAGCCTGGAGATCGCGGGCTGCCTGTTCCTGGTGTCGGTGTCCGAGGACGCGCTCGCCCGGTTCGAGCGCCGGGGCCTGCCCATCCGGGACGCCATGGACAGCACGTTCGACGCGGTCGTGCCGGTCGAATACCTCAACCTCGACGACGCGACCGCGCTCATATCGGACCGGGTTGCCGGGCTGCCCGACCCGTTCATCGCCCTGCTGCACTCGCTCGGCGGCGGGCTGCCCCGGGAGTTGCTGCGGTACACCCGTTCGCTCGTGCGGCACCGCGACGAGAAGCACCTCGGGGCCATCGCCCGGTCGCTCGTGGGCGAGGACCTGCGCATGAAGGCACGCGGGCTGGGGGCCGTCATCGCCCGGCGCGGGCTGGCCGAGCCGTACGCGAGCGACCTGATGAAGTTCGTCAACGACAACACCGAACCGGACCCGGTCGTGCTGCTGAAGGCGGTGGCGGCCCCGCCCCTGCCCGCCGAGCAGGCGGACGACCTGGCCGACGCGCTGCACCTGCAGATGGAGACGCTGGGCTACCTGTACTTCTGCGCCACGGTGCTGGAGGCGTTCACCGGCGTACGGAAGAACGACTACACCGACCGTCGCGGGTCTTTCGACACGCTGGCCTCGGCGCGGCAATTGTTCGCCGTCAACGCGCGGCTGGCCTGGCTGACAGTCAACTCGTTCCGCAGGCAGTGGTCGCTGCCCGAGGTCGCGCCGCCCGGCTAGCAGGCGGGTTGTGCCGTTGTGGCGCCACCCGGTCAGGCGACGCTTCCGGGCGTTGCCGGGCTGCCCGGCCAGGAGAGGCGTTCCAACCAGCGGTCGAGCAGGGCGAGCTCGGCCGGCTCGAGGGCGTCGGCGCCGGTGACGGCCAGCTGGGAGCGGAGCCGAAGCGCGGCCGCGGCCACGGGATCTTCGGCGGCGAGCTCGGCGGGCGAGGTCAGCACGGCGGCGAAGATGGCGTCCCGCGTACGGGAGGAAAGGTTGGGGTCGTCGAAAAGCTCCGGCTGGGCGATACAGCTCAGCACCAGCCCGACGTTGGCCGGCAGGATCAGCTGGGCGGCCGCGTTGGGGGTGACGCGCAGCGCTCCGACGGCGGCGCAACGCAGGAGGGCCGCTTCCAGCAGGTCCATGATCTTGCGGCGGGCCTGGGCGTGCGAGCGGGGCCGCGGGGCGAACATCAGCTGGTAGAGCGCCGGGTTGCGACGGCCGAAGTCGATGTGGTCGTCCCAGCCGGCGACCAGGTCGGCCACCGGGTCGTCGGTGGTGGGCTGTGCCGCCTTGTGTTCGGCGTAGCGCCGCAGTCCGTCGTCGGCCAGCGCGTCGAGCAGCCCGTTCTTGTCGCCGAAGAGCCGATAGAGCACCGGCTGGGTCACGCCGACCGCCTCGCAGACGGCCCGGGTGGCGATGTCGCCGTCCGGCGAGGCCACCAGTTGCTGCTCGGCGGCGGCAATCATCGCGGCTCGCACGTCGGGCGTGAGGGTCGTCATGTAATCAATGGTACGCCAACGACCTATCAGCGCTACAGCCCGTCACATCGGTGATATGGAGAATCGCGTTCAGTACCGGAACGACGCGACCAAGGCCTGGAGGTCGTCCGAGGCGCGGCCCAGATCCTCAGCGGTCCGCCTCGTGCGGCCCGCGTTCTCGGTGGTCCCCTGAGCGTTCTGCGCGACACCCTGGATGCTGGCGGCGATGTCACCGGCGCCGGTGGCGGTCTCGCCCACGTTGCGGCTCATTTCGGCCGTGGTGGCCGACTGCTCCTCGATCGCCGAGGCGATCGTCAGCTGGGTGGCGTTGATGTCCGCCACCACCGTCCCGATCTGGCCGATCGCCTGCGTCGCGGCCGCGCTGCCCTGCTGAATCGCGGTGACCCGCTGGGCGATCCGCTCGGTGGCGGTCGCTGTCTGCTCGGCGAGTGCCTTCACCTCACCCGCGACGACGGCGAAGCCCTTGCCGCTCTCGCCCGCCCGAGCGGCCTCGATGGTCGCGTTGAGCGCGAGCAGGTTGGTCTGCTGCGCGATTGACGTGATCAGGTTGACCACCTCGTGGATCTCAGCGGACGACTCGCCGAGCCGGATGATCGTCTCGTTGGCCTCGGCAGCGGCACGCACGCCGCCCTCGGCAATCTCGGTGGCCAGGGCCGCACTTCGGGAGATCTCGGCAATCGACGCTGTCATCTCCTCGGCCGACGCCGCCATCGTGGACACGATCGCCGAAACCTCCTCCGCGCCCGTGCTGACCACGCCGGCCTGACTGCTGGTCTGCGCCGCGCCGCCCGCCAGTTGGGCACTGACCGTGCCGAGTTCGTCGGCGGCGCGAGCGACCCGGCCCGCCTCGTCGGCGACCTTGGCCACAGGCCGCTGCATGCGCTCGGCGAAGCGGTTGAAGCTGCGGGCCGCCCGGCCGACCTCGTCGCGGCCGTCGTCGTGCACGCGCTGGGTCAGGTCGCCGTCCCCGTCGGCGATCTCGGCGAGCCGAAGGTTGAGGTCGCGCAGCGGCCGGGTGATCGAGCTGACCAGGAGGGCGGCGAGGATCGCGCCGAGCAGGACGACCACGATGCCGGCGGCGATCATCACCGCGGACGAACGCCGGGACGCCTCCTCGGCAGCCTTCACGGCGAGCAGCGAGTTGCGGTCGACGGAGTCCACGAGCTGGTCGACAGCGGCCGCGGCCTCGTTGAAGAGCTTGATCTCGTCGACGGCAACCAGCTCGTGACCGCGGGCCAGCGCGGCCGGACGGCCGTTGCGGTAGTCAGCGATGATCGTCTTGTCGAGGCTCATGAACTCCTCGAACAACTCCGCGGCCCGGCCGGCGGCGGTGCGTTCGGCGTCGGTCAGCCGGGCCCCGCGCAGGGCGGCCAGCTCGCGGCGGAACGCGTCGGCCGAGGCCAGGAACGCGGCCCGGCTTCCGGCGGTGTCGGCCGTCGCGCCGGGCACACCGCGAGCGACGTCGAAGGCGTACGCGGTCTGCCAGCCGTTGAAGTCTGCCGAGCGGAACTTGACCTGCATCGCGAGGCGCGTGGCCTCGCGATACTCCTGCACCGCCGCCGTGGCCCGCCGCTGACCCGCCATCGCCGACAATCCAACGGCGATCATGCTGACGATCAGCGTGAGCAGCAACGACATGCTGAGCACCAGCCGTACACCGATCTTGATCCTGCGCAGCGCCGTCAGCATTGCCGTCCCCTCGTGGTTTCTACCGGGCAGACGCTCCATCGGCAGCTGCTCAGTCTTGTTTAGCCGCCGGCCGTGAGACCGCCGGCAACCTGCTCGAGGGTCCTGCGCAGGGCCTGGGATGCCGGGGAGGCGGCGCCGGCCACTCGCTGAGCCGTGAAGATGGTGCGGCGGGGGCGGTTCGGCAGGTCGAGCAGGCGGCATGAGGTGGAGCGGCCCAGCCAGAGCAGATCGGGGATCAGGGCGACCGCGTTGCCCGACTCGACGAGGCGGATGTGGGCCTGCAGGTCGGCGGTCTCATACCGTACGTCGGGCTCGAAACCGGTGGAACGGCAGAGCTGTTCGGCGAAATGGCGCGACGCCGTCCCCCGCGGCTCCATCACCCACGGCATGTGGCGGGCCTCGTCGAGGGAGGCCACCGGATGCAGGGCGGCGTCGGCTGAGGGCAGGGCCAGGCGGATGGCGTCGGTGGTGAGCGGGTGCCGGTCGAGGCCGGGGTGGTGTGGGGCGGCGTGAGCCGGGTACTGCTCAGCGATCACCATGTCGAAGTCGCGGGCCCAGGTTTCACGCAGCGCCTCCTCGGGCTCGCGCTGCACCATTTCGACCCGTACGTCGGGAAAGCGGGACGCCATGGCCAGCAGAGTCGCCGGCATCAGGGCCAGCGCGGCCGACTGGAAGACAGCCACCCGGACGCGGCCGCCGACCCGGGTGCCTGCCGCCCGCAGCCCGGCCTCGGCCCGTTCGAGGCTGTCGAGGATCTCGCCGACCGACTCGACCAGCACCTCGGCCTCGGGGGTGAGCTGCACGCCGCGGCCCGACTTGCGCAGCAGCGGGCGGCCGGCCTCCTTTTCGAGCAGGCTGAGCTGCTGCGACACCGCCGACGGGGAGAAGTTGAGCGCGTCGGCCACGGCCGCGATGGTGCCCCGGATGGCCAGCTCGCGCAGCAGCACAAGACGCCTGATCTCCAGCATGGCGGGGACCTCCCGAACGTTAAGAAGAACTGAAGAGTACTCGTCGGAAACCGTCGCTTTTCCTGAACGGACAGCGGAAGGACACTTTCGGCATGTCTGACGTCGTCCAGTCCCGGCCCGCAGAGGCAGAGCGGGACGAGCTCGCTCACGAGGCGATCTCCCTGGTGCGCCGCTGGCTCCACGAGGCCTCGGCGATCAAGACCACCGGTTCGGCCGCGCAACTGGCCGGCGTGCTGCGCGATCCGAAGGGGCTGGCCTTCGCGGTCGGCTTCGTCGACGGCGTGGTGCGGCCCGAAGACGTACGGGTCAGCGCCCGCGCCCTCGCCGCCCTCGCGCCGGACGTGCCGCGGTTCCTGCCCGCTCCCCTGCGGGCAGCCGTCCGCGCCGGTGGTGTGCTCGCGCCGATCATGCCGGGGGTGGTCGTGCCGATCGCCCGCCGGGTCCTGCGCCGCATGGTCGGCCACCTGATCGTCGACGCCACCGACGCCAAGCTGGGCCGCGCCATCGCGAAGATCAAACGCCGGGACGTACGCCTGAACGTGAACCTGCTCGGCGAGGCCGTGCTGGGCCGGGGCGAGGCGACCCGCCGGCTGCGCGAGACCGAGCGCCTGCTCGCCCGCGGAGACGTCGACTACGTGTCGATCAAGGTGTCCTCGACCGTCGCGCCGCACAACCCGTGGGCCTTCGACGAGGCCGTGACCGAGATCGTGGAGCAGCTGACCCCGCTGTTCACGCTGGCCGCGACCGCCCGTACCCGCAAGTTCGTGAACCTCGACATGGAGGAGTACAAGGACCTCGACCTCACTATCGCGGTCTTCACCCGCCTGCTCGACAAGCCCGAGCTGCACGACCTCGAAGCCGGCATCGTGCTGCAGGCGTACCTGCCGGACGCGCTCGCCGCGATGATCCGCCTGCAGGAGTGGGCCACGGTGCGCCGCCGGACAGGGGGCGCGGGCATCAAGGTGCGCCTCGTCAAGGGCGCGAACCTGCCGATGGAGCAGGTCGAGGCGGCTGTGCACGGCTGGCCCCTGGCGACGTGGGGCTCGAAACAGGAGACGGACACCAACTACAAGCGGGTCCTCGACTACGCGCTCGACCCGGAGCGAATCGGCAACGTGCGCCTCGGCGTGGCCGGGCACAACCTGTTCGACGTCGCGTACGCGTGGCTGCTGGCCGGTCGTCGCGGGGTGCGCGAGGGCGTCGAGTTCGAGATGCTGCTCGGCATGGCCGAGGGCCAGGCCGAGGTGGTCCGGCGCGAGGTGGGCGGGTTGTTGCTCTACACCCCCGTCGTACGCCCGGAGCAGTTCGACGTGGCCATCGCGTACCTGATCCGCCGGCTCGAAGAGGGCGCGTCGAGCGACAACTTCATGTCCGCGGTGTTCGAGCTGGACAGCAACAGCGCCTTGTTCGCGCGTGAGCGTGACCGGTTCCTGGCGTCGCTGGCCGCACTGGATTCCTCCGTCCCGCCGCCTCATCGGGTCGCCGACCGCCACGCCGCCGTTGCCCCGTCACGGGCCGGGCACTTCGAGAACGTGCCGGACACCGACCCGTCCGTCGCGTCGAACCGTTCGATGATGCGCGAAGTGCTCGCCCGGGTGCCGTCGTCTCAGCTCGGCGTGGCCACCATCGAGGCCGCGCGGGTGGCGGACGAGCGGCGCCTCGACGACCGGCTGGGCTCGGCGGTCGCGGCCGCCGCCGCGTGGGGCGCGATGACCGGCGCTCAGCGCGGTGAGGTGCTGCACCGGGTCGGCGAGGCCCTGGAGGCCCGGCGCACCGACCTGATCGAGGTCATGGCGGCCGAGACGGGCAAGACCGCCGACCAGGCAGACCCCGAGGTGAGCGAGGCGATCGACTTCGCGCACTACTACGCGGAACTGGCCGCGCAACTGGACGACGTCGACGGCGCGGTGGCCGTACCCGAGAAGCTGACCCTGGTCACGCCGCCGTGGAACTTCCCCGTCGCCATTCCGGCCGGCTCGGTGCTGTCCGCCCTGGCCGCCGGTTCGGCCGTCGCCCTCAAGCCGGCCGGACCGGCCGAACGGTGCGGCGCTTTGCTGGCTGAGATCATCAAGCCCGTTCTGCCGGACGCCGACCTGCTCACCCTCGTACAGGTGGAAGAAAACACGCTGGGCCGCAAGCTGATCGCCCACGCGCTGGTCGACCGGGTGATCCTGACCGGGGCGTACGAGACCGCGCAGTTGTTCCGGTCGTTCCGCGCCGACCTGCCGCTGCTGGCCGAGACCAGCGGCAAGAACGCGATCATCGTGACCCCCAGCGCCGACCTGGACCTGGCCGTCAAGGACGTGGTGCACTCCGCGTTCGGGCACGCCGGCCAGAAGTGCTCGGCCGCCTCGCTGGTGATCCTGGTCGGGTCGGTCGCCCGCTCCGAGCGCTTCCGCCACCAGCTGCTGGACGCGGCGGCCTCGCTCACCGTCGGCTGGCCGGCAGACGCGCGCAGCCAGGTCGGCCCGGTGATCGAACCCGCCGCCGGGAAGTTGCTGGACGGCCTGACCAAGCTCGAACCGGGCCAGCAGTGGCTGCTCAAGCCAGCGTCGTTGGACGAGAGCAACCGTCTGTGGAGCCCCGGCATCCGTGACGGCGTGGCCCGCGGGTCCGCGTTCCACCGCACCGAGTACTTCGGACCGGTGCTCGGCATCATGACCGCGGAAACCCTCGACGAGGCGATCGACCTGGTCAACGACGTCGACTTCGGGCTGACCTCGGGCCTGCACTCGCTCGACCCGGCCGAGCTGAGCACGTGGCTGGACAGGGTGCAGGCCGGCAACCTGTACGTCAACCGGGGCATCACCGGCGCGATCGTGCGGCGGCAGCCGTTCGGCGGCTGGAAGCGCTCGGCCGTCGGACCAGGCACCAAGGCCGGCGGTCCCAACTACCTGGCCGGGTTGACGGGGTGGCGTTCCGCCCCCGCCGCCACGGGCGACGTGCCCGGCGACGTACGCGTTCTGGCGTCATCCGACATGGTCGCTCGCGCCGTCGCCAGCGACGCCCGGGCATGGTCTGGACATTTCCGGCAGGCTGACGTCTCGGGGCTGGGGGTCGAGCGCAACGTGCTGCGCTACCTGCCCGTTCCCGTCACCGTCCGCCTGTCTGCGGGTGCCTCCGTTGACGAGCTGCTGCGCGTCGTGGCCGCCGGGGTGCGGGCCGGCGCACCGGTTTCCGTCTCGGTGGCCGATCCCCTGCCGTCATCGGTGACCGCGGCCATCCCGTACGACGTGCGGGTGGAGGACGACGACACGTTCGCGGCCGGGCTGCGCTCGGTCAACCGCGTACGGCTGATCGGCGGCTCGTTCGAGGCCCTGGCGCGCGCCACCGAGGGCCGCCCGGACCTGGCCGTGTGGTCCGGCCCGGTAACCGAGGCGGGGCGGATCGAGCTGCTGCCGTTCCTGCACGAACAGGCCGTCAGCATCACCGCCCACCGCTTCGGCAACCCGGACAAGCTGGCCGAGTCAGCCCTGTAGGTTCCGCTTCCTTCCTGAACGGCCGCGTGGTTCTCGACCGCGCGGCCGTTCGCTGTTCACGATTCACTGTCCGGCAAATCACGGCTTCTGGCCTGTGGACAACTCGGATTGCCCGTTTTGCGGCGCGTATTTTTAGGCCAGCCCCCTGGGTGCGGCGGGGTGGGCCTAGTAGGCGTCTTGGGCGGCTACGGCGAGGGCGTCGTCGATGGCCTGGGCCTCGATGTCGGCGCCCGAGATGCTTTTGGCGATCGTGCCCGCGCTCGGCACCTCGGCTTTCGCCGGCCAGGTCGAGGTGTCCCACAGGCGCGAACGTGTGAAAGCCCGCGCACAGTGCAGAAACAGCTCCTCGACCACGACTTCGATCGCCAGCTGCGGCGTCACGCCCTTCAGAGCCATTCTGTCCAGATAGGGCGCGCCCGTCACGATCCGGGCGAGCCCGTTGACCCGTACGGTGTCGCCCGAACCCGGCACCATGAAGACCATGCCGACGCGGGGCCGCTGCAGGATGTTGCGCAGGCTGTCGAGCCGCCCGTTGCCCTTGCGATCGGCGAACGCCAGCGTACGGTCGTCGAGCACGAGCACGCTGCCCGCCGGGTCGCCGCGCGGGGAGACGTCGCAGGTGCCGTCCTCGGCCGACGTCGCGAGCAGGAAGAACGGGCTCAGCTCGATGAACCGGCGGGACTGCGGGTCGATGCGGTCGACGCCCTTCTCGGCGATGAACTGCGGCGGCGGAGCCACGAACTCCCGCAGTTCCGCCTCAGTGCCGATCACCCTCGTCATGCGCGCCCCAACACCCTCGCCGAACAGTTAGGCCACGCTAACCTTCGACGACGTTGCGCAGGGAACGGCCCTCCCGGAATGCGACCAAGTTCTCGCTGATCAGCTCCGGCGCGCCGAGCGGACGTCCACCGGCCACGTGCGGCGTGACGATCACGTTCGGCTCGTTCCACAGGCCGGAGTCCTCGGGCAGTGGCTCGGTCTCGAACACGTCGAGCGCCGCCCCGCCGATGCCGCCCTCACGCAGCGCGTCGAGCAGCGCCTCCTCGTCCAGGGTGGCGCCCCGGCCCACGTTGATGACCCAGGCGTGCTCGGGCAGCCGGTCGAACACGTCCGCGCCGATCGCGTGCTGCGTTTCGGGCGTGGCGGGCAGGATGCCGATCAGCACGTCGGTGGCCGGCAGCAGCTCGTCGAGGGCGTCCTCGGTCACCACGTCGACGCCGTCGCGCGTGCCGGCGCTGCGGGCCACCCCGGTCACGCGCGCGCCGAGCGCCTCGAGGTGCGGGGCGAGCGCCTTCGCGATGCCCCCGAACCCCCAGATCACGACGTGCGCGTCCCGCAGCGTGTAGAACCGCGCGGTGTCCGGCTTGGCCTGCAGCTCGCGCATCTCGTCGGCCCAGTGCCGGGCGGCCTGGGCCCGCCGGAGCACGTGCAGGTGGCGTACGGCGGAAAGGGTCAGGGCCAGGGTGTGCTCGGCGACCGTCCGATCATGCAGGCCACGCCCCGAGGTGATGACGACCTCGGGCGCGAACCCGGCCGCCACCACGGCGTCGGGCCCCGCGGCCAGGGTCTGCACCCAGCGCAGCCGCTTGAGCCGCTGCGCCGCGTCGCGCAGCTGATCACCCGGGTTGTTCCAGACGACCAGAACGTCGGCGTCGGTGTGCTCGTCGGGGACGGGCCGGTTGACGGCGTAGCGTACGGCGGTCACGCCCGCGGGCAGATCCAGGTTCAGGTCGATGCTGTCGGGCAGCAGAAGCTTCATGTCCCCCATTCTGGTTCAGTGACGATCGTTCAGTTCGAGCACCGCGACGGAATCCTCGACCTCGGCTGGGGGCATCCGCTGCCCGCGCTGCTCCCTACGGGCGCGTGGGCGGTGGCGTCAGAGACCTCCCTTCGGACGTACGGGTGGAAGGCACTCACGTACGGTCATGAGCCGGGCCCCGCCCCGCTGCGTGAATGGATCGCCTTCCACCTGGGCGGCGGGGGCGCGGAGCAGACGTTCGTGACAGCGGGCGCCTCGCACGGGCTCGCGCTGCTCACGCAGGTGCTGACCCGGCCGGGCGACACCGTCCTGGTGGATTCGCCCACCTACCACTACGCGTTCCGGATCCTGACCGATCTCGGCGTGCGGCTTCTCCCGGTACGGGCCGAGGACGCGGACGAGGTGGGCCGGCGCGCCCGGGAGCACAGGGCAGCCTTCCTGTACGTCGTGCCCACGTTCGGCAACCCGACCGGGCGGAGCCTGACGTTGCCGCAACGGCACGCGCTGGCCGGGCTGGGTCTGCCGATCGTCGAGGACGACCCCTACCGGGAGCTGTACTACACCAGTCCCCCGCCGTCGTTCTCGGCCGCGAACGTGATCAGCCTGGGGTCCTTCGCGAAGACCGTGGCGCCCGGCCTGCGGCTCGGCTGGATCACCGCGGCGCCGGAACTGATCACCCGGCTGGCCCGGCTCGGATACGTGCACAGCGGCGGCGGGGTCAACCACACGACGGCGCTGACCATGGCGGAGTTCTGCGCCTCAGGGGCGTACCACGAGCATGTCGCTCTGCTGCGGGACCGCTATCGGGCACACCGCGACGCCCTGGCCGGCGCACTCGGCACGGACGCACCGGACGGCGGCTGGTTCCTGTGGCTCCGGCTGCCCGCCGGGGTGGACGCCGAAGCGCTGCTAGCCGTCGCCGAGCGGCACGGAACCTCGTTCGTGCCGGGGCCGGCGTTCCATGTGGACCGTCGGGACGGCTCCGGCCACGTGCGGCTCAGCTTCTCGCATCTGCCCCCGGCCGACCTGACCGAGGCGGCCGGCCGCCTGACCGTCGCCATTCGGTCCGTCTGCTAGATATCCCCCGTACGCCGTCTGAGCCCGGAATGATTTCGCACCCGTCGGTGGCGCCGAAGAGGTGATCGCCGACGTCGAGTCGATGCTCCCGGACACGGTGGCCGACCTGCACCGGGCCGGCTTCCACCGGATCCGCGCCCGGCCGGCCCACGAGCCGGCGACGACCGGTTGACACGGCGACCGCCCGTCACCGTCTGATGAAGTGCGCCGGGCCCCCGAATTCCTCCCTGAGGACATCCGGCGAATCGCGGGCGGAAGCCCGAACACCGCCATAACGTGAGGATGCCTCGGCATTCCTTCGGTTTGTCGTGCGTGCGGACGAACTCAGAACGGGAAGACGAAATGGTCGGATCAATTCCGCGGCGCGCCTGTGCCGTTCTGCTGGCGACGCTCGTGATCGCCCTGGGCGGCCTGGTCGGCGCCCGGCCGGCCGGCGCCGAGCCGCACATCGACAACCCCGGCGAGACGATGCTGTACTTCACCGCACCGGGCGGCCTGACCCGGGTCGGCTCGTACGGCTACCCGCAGGACACCTTCCCGGTGACCGGCGCGACGAGCGTGGCCCTCGACAACGACGGCAGCGTCTACGTCGCCGGCCGGCCCGAGGCCGGTCCGCTCGTCCGGGAACTGGAGCCCAGCGGGTCGTGGGGCACGTCGCTGTTCCCCCATCTGACGGATGCCGCCGACGTCGCGGTGCGGGACGGCCGGGTCGTCGTGGCCGACACCACCGCGCTGACCGCCAGGGGCCCGGGCGACGAACCCGCGTCGACCCTGGCGCCGGGCGTCCACCCCGTCAAGGTGGTCGACACGGCTGCCCGGGGTGTACTTCGTCGACGGTGACGACGGGGGCCTGTACCGCTACACCGCCGGCGACGGTGTGCAGCCCGTGCTGACGGAGACGCCCACCGTCAGTCTCGCCGCCGACGCGGACGGAAACCTGTACCTGGGCCGGGCCACGTCGATCGTCAAGTACGACCCGGAGGAGGAAACGGAGACCGAACTCGTCACCGGCCTGGGCAGCGCACCGGTCGACGTGGCGGTCAGCGAATCCGGCGAGCTGTTCTACGCCACGGCCGACGGCACGATCCGGCGCAAGGGCACCTTGGACTGGGAGCCGACCACGGTGGCGACCGGCATCGAGGGCCTGACCGCGATCGCCGTGCGGACACTGCCCCGCATGCCCGGCGGGGCGTCGGCAGAGGGCGGGGATCGGCAGGCCCAGGTGTTCTGGGCTACCTCCGAGACGAACGGCGGCCCCTCCGACATCCGGTACGAGGTCGAGACCTTCGTGGGCGACGAGATCGGTGAGCCCGTACCCACCGACGTACCGATCTGTGCCACCCGGCTGACCACGTGCACGATCACGAACCTGACGAACGGCGAGTACTACACCTTCCACATCACCGCCTTCAACACCCCGGACGGTGACAACACCGGCCGGTCCAACCCGTTCCAGTCCAACGGCATCCGCCCGCGTGTCGGCCCCGAGGCGCCGACGCTCGGCACCCCGACGCCGGGCAACCGGACCGCCTCGGTGGCGTTCACGCCCGGCGACGACAACGGGGTGAACGCCACCGCGTGGCAGGTCTCGTCCGACCGTCTCATATGGAGCGGCGCCGAGGTCTACGCGACGGGCGAGAACGAGTTCGAAGCGGTCTTCCGCGGGCTGGAGAACGGCCAGGCCAACAACCTGTACGTCCGTGCCTACGACCCCGTCACGGAGACCACGGGCAAGGTGGCGACGGCCACGGTCACGCCGGACGACTCGCTGCCGGGAACCCCGAGGATCGAACGGATCCAGCCGGGAGACAAGTCGGCGACCCTGTACTTCTGGCCGGTGGATCAAGGGGCCAGCGAGATCACAGGGTACGAGGCGAGCGTCGACGGTTTGCTGTGGGTTCCGGCATACGGCAGTGAGGGTCCGCCCGCCGAAGAGCCCAGCACACCTCCCTCCGACGACCCCGCCGACGAACCGAGCCCCACCCCAACCCCCGAACCCACCGACGAACCCAGCCCAACCCCAACCCCCGAACCCACGGGAGAGCCCAGTGCGTCGGCTGATGCCGTGGGTGAGCCCGCCCAGGTCATGAGCGACCAGGACGAGCTGGACGGAATGCAGAGCGTGGTGATCAACGACCTGACGCTGCCGTTCCACCACGTCCGCCTGCGGGCGCGCAATCAGCAGGGACCCGGTGTGGCCACCACCGCCAGGGTCTATCCGGGCCAGGTCGTCGCGCCCAGCGTTCCCATGGACGTGCAGACCGAGTCGGCCGACAAGCAACTCACGGTCACCTTCATGCCGAGCATGAACCCGGCTGACGGCTACGAGGTGCAGCTGGCGGAAGGGGGCGACTGGAAACAGCTG
This sequence comes from Paractinoplanes brasiliensis, assembly GCF_004362215.1. Taxonomy (NCBI): domain Bacteria; kingdom Bacillati; phylum Actinomycetota; class Actinomycetes; order Micromonosporales; family Micromonosporaceae; genus Paractinoplanes; species Paractinoplanes brasiliensis. Next base: position 1,449,381 of record NZ_SNWR01000002.1, read on the forward strand.
CCCCTCGACGACGCCGAGCGCGGCGGGCGGCTGGGCGGAACGGTCACCGACCTGGTCAACGGCACGGCCTATCAGGTCCGGGTTCGCGGCGTAAACACCATCGGACCCGGCGAGGGGTCCGTACCGGTGACCGGCATCCCCGCGCGGCCGCCGTCCGCGCCGAGCCAGGTGACGGCCACGGCCGATGCCACCTCAGCCGTACTGACCTTCCTGCCGTCGGCCGACGACGGCGACGACCCGGACCATCTGGCATACGAGATCAGCTTCGACGCCGGCGAGGACTGGACGACGCTGACCACCGAGCCGGGGGACGACGGCACGCTGGTCGCGACGATTCCCGACCTGACGGTCGAGGACAGCTTCGAGATCCTGCTGCGGGCCCGCAACGGCGGCGGCGCGAGCGAACACCTCACTGTCACCGTCACGCCCGCGACCGCGCCGACGACCTCGCCGGCGACCTCGGCACCGACCAACCCGCCCAGCGAGACACCGACGTCGCCGACCACAACGTCACCCTCGACGGCCCCGACCATGACGTCCCCGACCACGACGTCCCCGACCACACCGGCGCCGACGACAACACCACCCACGACCCCGCCACCCACCACCACCACCACGCCACCCACCACCACGCCACCCACGACCGAGCCGACCACACCGGCGCCGACCACCGCGCCCACCTCGGAACCGCCCACACCCGCCCCGTCCAGCGCCGCCCCGGTGGTTCCGGACGCGCCGACCGGTGTCACAGCCACCGCCGGCCTGAACTCGATCACCGTGTCGTGGAACCCGCCCGCGGACAACGGCGCCGTGATCACCGGCTATCGTGCGACGGCTACGCCTGGCGGTGCCAGCTGCACGAGCACGGGCACGAGCTGTGTGGTCGGCGGGGACACGCGCAACGCGTACACGTTCCGGGTGGTGGCCCTCTCGGCTGCCGGCGAGTCCCGGAACTCGATGTCCTCGAATCCCGTGACCCCGAACGAGCTGACCGTGCCGGCCGCGGCCCCCGTCACCGACCTGCCGCTCGAAACGCCCGACGGCCCGGTCACCTCGGCGGCGCGGGGCGGACGGCTGAAGATGGCCGGCAACGGGTACGCGCCGTTCTCGGTGATCACGTTGGCGGTGTACTCGGAGCCCACCATCCTCGGCACGGTCACGGCCGACGCCGACGGGGCTTTCGAGACCGAGATCGACGTGCCCGAAGGTCTCAGCCTCGGCACCCACTCGTTCGTCGCCGCCGGCGTCGACAAGAACGGCAAGTTCCGGGCCTTGCGCCTCGACCTCACTGTGGCCGAGGCGGCTGACACCGGCGCCACCCTGCCGGTGACCGGGGCGGCGGTGCTCTGGCTGGCCGTCGCCGGCTTCGTAACCGTGGGGGCAGGCGTGGTGACGCGGAGGCTGGCCAGGCCGCCGGCCTGACACGTACGCGCTGAAGCGCCCTCGGATGACGGTGAGCACCGGGCGCAGCCTGACGGTGGCGCGGCGGCTGATAGATTCATACCCGTACGCCGTCTGAGCCCGGAAGGAGGTCGCACCGTGTCCCACGAATCGCGCCCCTTCCGCGGCCCGGCGTCTCCGCGGCTCTGACCCGGGGCGTCATCGCCTCGGAGGTCCGCCCATGAGCACCGTCATCCACCGCCACCTGCTCCCCGGCGAGGAAGCCCTGTTCGCTTCCCTGCCCGCCTTCGCCGAAGGCCTCGCCGGCGGGGGCTACGACCTTTCCCGTACGTGGATCACCCTGCGCGACGGTGAGGTCGTCGCCCGCGCCGCCTGGGTGCTGCCACCCGGTGCGGTCGGCGGCCCGTGGCTGGAACTTTTCGACCTCGACGACACCCCTGCCGTCGGCGCCGCCCTGCTGAACGCGGCTCACGCTGATCTGGGTGGTCCGCGGCCTTTCTACGCCACGCTCCCTGCCGACCCGCGTGTGCCGGCCGCCGCGCGCTTGGCCGGCCTCGAACCCACCGTCAAACGCCTGCGCTTCCGGTGGACCCCCACCGGGAACACGGTCCCTTCCGTCCCCGCCGCCCACGCAGCTCCCGACCCCACTGTCCACGCAGCTTCCACCCCCGCCGCCCACGCGGACCCCACCCCACTTGTCCACGCAGCTCCCGACCCGACTGTCCACGCAGCTCGCGTCCCCGCTGTCCGCGCGGCGAAGGGACCCGACGAGGTCCGGGCTCTCGTGGCGCTGATTGACCGGCCAGACGTGTTGACCGGTTCCGAGGCGGCGCTGGCAGTGGCCGGACTCGACCTGGCCCGCGACCCCCTCCCGTGGCTGACCGGCCCCGCCGCGGCCTGGCACGTGCTCGATGGCGGCACGGGACTGGCCGGAACCGCCGGTGACGCGTGCTGGCCCATGCTGGTCTATCTGGGCCGGCTGCCCGACGCCTCCCCCGGCGCGCGCTCGTCCCTGCTGGCGGCCGCCCTCCACGCCCTGACGACCGGCGGCGCCGAGGAGGTGATCGCCGACGTGGAGGCGACGCTCACCGACACGGTCGCCGACCTGAAGCGGGCCGGGTTCCACCAGATCCGCGTACGGCAGGCCTTCGAGCCGACCTGACCCCATCCGCGCACGGCACGCCTTCAAGCCGAGCTGACCCCACCTCGTACGGCAGGTTTCCCGCCCGGTCTACTCCACCCCGTACGGCAAGCCTCCGCACCCGGCCACACCCCACCCCGCACGGCAAGCCTCCGCACCCGGCCACACCCCACCCCGCACGGCAAGCCTCCGCACCCGGCCACACCCCAAGCCGCACGGCAAGCTTTCGCCAGTCTGACCCGGCAGTGTCAGGCGTTGAGCAGGTCTCTGATGCGGTCGATCGAGCGGCGGAAATACCGGTGCTCGACCGGCCGCGTCAGGAAATCGGCGAGCGCGAACAGGTCGGCGGCCCGGCTGACCGCGCGCCAGTTGGCCGGAAGGTGGCCGCCCGCCTCACGGAACCCGCTCAGGAACCCGTCGAGGAACTTCGGTGGCCGCGGGTCGCGCGTCATGTTGCCGATGTCGATCAGGGGCGTGCTCGCCAACGCGTACTCCCAATCGAGCACCGCCGTGACCCGCCACCGCCCGTCCCCGGACCTGGCCGCGAGCAGGTTCTTGGGGTTGAAGTCCGAGTGGACCAGCTGCCGGGAGCCCTTGACCGTGTCGAGCTCGGTGGCGGCCGCCGCGGCATGACGGCGAAGGGCCCGCTGCTCGTCGCCGGTGAGGTGCCCGGCGGCATTGCCCTCGCGCAGACACCGGTCGACGAACTCGTCGAGCCCAGCGGTCGGTTCGGCGCCGTCGGGTTCGAGGCGATCGTCGAGGAAGCCCGGCGCCGCGAACTCGACCGTTCCGATGCGGGCCAGGGTCGCTCCGACGTCGTGTCCGAGCCCGGCGTCGTCACCGTCGGCAAGGATCTCGTTGACCGGCCGCCCCTCGACGAACACCGACAGCAGGACCGGTTCCCCCGCCCGTTCGCCCGTGGGGTCGGAAGCCACCACGCCCGGCGCCGGCACGATGCCGTCGAGCCGTCCGGCCAGGGCGGCCTCGAGCGCGCACCTGTTGTGGCGCAGATAGCGCCGGAGCACGTACCGCCCGCCGTCATCGGTGGTGAGCGCCGTGTTCTCGTTGCTGTAGCCACCGGTCAGCGTCCGCGCGCCGACGATCCTGCGCCCCGGCAACGCAACCTGCTCGACCCACTCCGCGATCGATCGCTCCACTGTCACACCCCCTCAATCCTGGCCGGCGCCGCGCACGCGACCAGCCACCATTGGCGTTGCCCCAGCAGTCGTCGCGCTTCGTCGCGGCCCACCCAGTCCCCCCGATCGGGCAACGGCTCAACCCCCGGATCCCGAGGCGCCCCTACCACTGTTGACCCACCTCCGCCCCCACCCCCCGCCCTGGGGGTGTGCCCGACCCTACGCGCCGGCACCGACAAGATCGGGCCGTTGTCCACAGCCCACCCCTCGACCGCGCGCCGCCCGTCGAAGTTGTCCACAGCGGCCACCCGCCCCTTGACCGCTGCCGGCGTGTGCGCTACGGCCGCCAAGCCTCCCGCCGACGTGCCCCCACCGCGGCGGAACCCACCGCCAACGTGCCCGCCACACCCGCCGAACCCACCGCCAACGTGCCGCCACACCCGCCGAACCCACCGCCAACGTGCCGCCACAGCCGCGGCGACGATCAGCCGCCGTTCAGTCAAGTGAAGAACTCCCCACGTGGAAGCCCCCAGCACCGCCGTCTACGATGGCGGCCATGCTCAGGGTGTTTTCGGTGGCGTACTGGGCGTTCATCGGCATCACCTGCGTCGTCTTCTTCGCCGGCGCGGTTGTTGTCTGGCTCGTGACGTTGCCGTTCGACCGGCGGCGCACGGTCCTGCATCTGTATTCGTCGGCCTGGGCTTCCTTCTACGTCTACGTGAACCCGCTCTGGCGTCTCGAAGTCACCGGCCGGAACCGCATTCCCTGGCGCGGCCCCGCCGTTCTGGTCGCCAATCACGCCTCGCTCATCGACATCCTGGTGTTGTTCGCGCTTTTCCGGCCGTTCAAATGGGTGTCCAAGCAGGAGATCTTCCGCGTCCCGCTGATCGGGTGGAACATGCGGCTCAACGACTATGTGCCGCTGGTGCGTGGCCGCGCCGAGTCGGTGCGCCGCATGATGGCGCATTGCGATCGGCTCCTCGAAGCCGGTTCGCCCGTCATGCTGTTCCCGGAGGGCCGGCGCACCTCCGACGGTGAGCTTCAGCCCTTCAAGGACGGCGCTTTCGAGCTTGCCGTACGCCACCAGGTGCCGGTCATTCCGATCGCGGTTCACGGCACCCGGCGCGCCCTCCCCCGCCACGGCCTGGTCCTGCGTGACCGCGTCGACGTGCACGTGGAGGTGCTTCCGCCGATCGAGCCGCACGACGACGCGGCGACGGTGAAGGAGCTGGCCCGCACCTCGATCGCGGGCGCGCTCGCAGCCCCGTGAGGGTCGCCCATTTCTGCGACAGTCATTCCGGCCGCCCGGACGGGGTGTCACGATCGGCGGCCCGCACCGTGGAACTGTTGCGGGAGGCCGGTTGTGAGGTCGATTTCCACGATCCGTCCACTGTTGCGTCGCTTCCGGTTCCCGGCCGGCAGTGGCGTGTGGGTTCGCCGTGGTTCCGGTGCCGCCCGGCCGACGTGGTCCACGCGCACACGACCGGCCCGATCGGCATGGCCGGTTTCCGGATGGCGGCGACATGGCGGGCGCCCCTGGTCGTCACCTGGCACACCGACTTGGTGGCGTACGCGGACATCTACCCGGAGATTCCGATCGGCGCCGCGTGGTGCGCGCTGCGTCTGCGGCTGGGCTGGTCGCCGCGCGACTTCCTGCAATTGGCCCGGCCGGGACCCGTACGCCGCAAACGGCTGATCAATCTGGGACAGGGCATGTTCGCTCACATGTCGGCGGTGATCGCGCCTTCGGAGAAGACGGCGGCGGCCTTTCACGAGTTCACCTCGAACGGGCGCCTTCCTCACGTCGCTGTGCTGCCGACCCCCGTCGTGCGAAACCCTCGAGGCAATCCCGTACGCAATGGTGGTGTTGTCCTGTCGGTGGGGCGCGCGACCGCCGAGAAGAACCCGGAACTGCTGCTGCGCGCGTTCGCCTTGGTGGTGCGGGACAGACCGTACGCCCGTCTGGTCCTTCTCGGAGTGCGCCTGGGCCGCGCGAAACTGACCCGCCGGATCAACTCGCTGGGTTTGCCGGCTCACGTGCGGGTGTTGCCGCCCGTCCCGCCCGAGCAGGTCACCGGCCACTACGACCGCGCGACCGTGCTCGCTTTCGCGTCGACAACCGACACCCAGAGCCTGGTGCTGGCGGAGGCGGAGGCGGCCGGCCTTCCCGCCGTGGTGGCGGACCCCGCCCTGGCGTCCCGGCCGGGTGGCGGCCCCCCGCGGTTCACCTGCGAGCCGACCCCGGAAGCGTTCGCCGCCGCCCTGTGCCGCATGCTCGACGACGACGCCCTGCGCACACAGGTTGCCGTCGACGGCCTGACCGCCACCGAGGCCTACACGCCCGCGCTCTACCTCGGCCGTCTGCTGAAGTTGTATGAAGCGGTCGGGAAGTGACCTGAGTGGCTGGTTGGCTCGGCTCATGAGCATGCTGCACACGCCCCCGCAGGGCGCCGTCCTGAATCCGTTCGTGATGGTCGAGGACGCGGCCGGTCTGATCACGTTCGTGTCCGAGGTTTTCGGCGTCCAGGAGAAGCCGGAGGCGCACACCGAGATGCCCGACGGCAAACTGATCCACTCCGAGGTCCGCCTCGGCACTGTGGACCTGATGATTGCCGACCGGATGGACGGCTGGCCGATGCGCCCCGGTTTCCTGCAGGTGTGGGTCGAGGACGTCGCGATCGTGCAGAAACGCGCAGCTGAGCGCGGCGCGACGACAGTCACCGAGCCGACCGCGTTCTACGGCGAGACCACGCTCGGCCGCGTTCTCGACCCCTGGCAGAACCTGTGGTGGCTCTACGCGCCGGCGCCCGGCCAACCGGACCCGGTGCCGGACTGGGAGAACGGGGACACGATCTTCACGACGCTGGACCTGGCCCTGCGGAGGTTGGGCGGGATCTGAGCCGGTCGGCCGCGCGTTTCAGCCGGGTGACGGCCTCGTCCATCAGTTCGGGCGGGGCCGCCGCGTAGGTGAGGCGCAGGAACGGCGCCGGGGCCTCGGCCGCGAACCACGGACGCCCGGGAAACACGACCACGCCCTCGGCTGCTGCCTCGGCGGCCAGGGCCACGTCGTCGATTCCTGGGGCGAGCCGCATCCACAGGTGCAGTCCCCCGTACGGGACAGCCTCGGGCACGTGCAGCGGGAAGTGCCGCCGCAACGCGGTCAGGAGAGCGTCACGCCGGGCGCGCAGCTCCTTGCCGAGCGCGCGACGATGACGGTCCCAGGCCGGCGAAGTCACAACGTCGAGCGCGGCCTGCTGCAGCGGACCGGCGACGAACAGGTCGTCGAGCAGCCGGGCCGCGCGCAGCCGGGCGCCGGCCTGCCCCCGAGCGCCGATCGCCGCGATGCGCAGCCCCGGCGCGGCCGACTTGGTCAGCGACCGCAGATAGATCACGTGGCCGTCGGCGTCGTCGGCCGCGAGCGGTGGCGGCGCCGAGCCCTCCACGGTCAGATCGCGGGCATAGTCGTCCTCGATCAGAAAAGACCCTGCTTCCCGTACGGCGTCGAACACCTCGGCCCGGCGGGATGCGCTGAGCGTCGCGCCGCTCGGATTGGCGTACAGGGGCTGGCAGTAGAAGAGCCGGGCGCCCGTACGCGCGTACGCCCTCCGCAACTGGCCGGGGAGCACGCCGTCGGCGTCGGCCGGCACCGGGATCACCGTGAGCCCCGCCGCCCGTGCCGCCGCCAGCGCTCCGAGGTAGGTCGGCGACTCCACCAGCAGCGTGTCACCCGGGCCGGCGAGCGCCCGCAGCGTCGACGAGATCGCCGCCTGACCGCCGGGGCTGATCACCATGTCGTCGGCGCGCAATCCGGCGCCGCGGGCGAACCACGCGCGCAGGTCGGCACGTCCCTCGGCCGGCCCACGCTGCCAGGCGGCGGGTTGGCGGGCGGCCCGGGCCAGCGCGGCGCCCAGCGCGGCCGCCGGCTGCAGGTCGGGGTCGAGGTAGCCGCCGGACAACGGGATGGCCCCCGCGGGCGGGGTCGCCAGCAACGCCTGAAGTTCCGCCTCGCCCGGCCGCCGCGCGCCGAGGGCCACGGTCTGCCAGGAAAGGTCCGGCCGGGGCTCGATGCGGTCACGCCGGGCCACGTACGTCCCTTGGCCCGGCCGGGCTTCCACCAGGCCCTCGCGGACCAGCGCCCGGATTGCCGTGGCCACCGTCACCGGCGACGCCTGGTGCCGTGCCGTCAGCTCCCGCACCGAGGGCAGCCGGGTGCCCGGCGACGCGGAGGAGGCCCGGTCGCGGAGATCTTGGATAACGCGTCCGGCTGCGTTACCGTCATTCATGAGAAGCAAGAGTAGCGCTATCGCCGACCGGACGATAACGGCGAGGGCGGCCGGGTTGTCGTTGGGAACGCTCGGAGTGCTGGCGTTCAGCCTGTCCCTGCCGGCCACCCGCGTGGCGGTCCACGACCTCGACCCCTGGTTCGTGGCGTTCGGCCGCGCCGTCGGCGCCGCCCTGCTTGCCGCGGCCTACCTGAGGCTCACCCGGGCACCCCGGCCGACCGCCGTCCAGTGGCGCCGGCTCTCGGTCGTCGCCCTCGGCGTGGTCGCCGGGTTCCCGCTGTTCACCTCGCTGGCGCTGACCACACAGACCTCGGCCCACGGCGCGGTTGTCGTCACCGTGCTGCCCGCGGTCACCGCCGTGTTCGCCGTGCTGCGGGCCGGGGAACGCCCGCGCCCACTGTTCTGGCCGGCGGCTCTCGCGGGCCTGTCCGCGGTGCTGACGTTCCTGATCACCACGGGCGCGGCCGGCGGGTCCCTCGCCCCGTCCGACCTGTTCCTGCTGGCCGCCGTGGTGCTGTGCGGCCTCGGGTACGCCGAGGGCGGCGCCCTGGCCCGCGAGCTCGGCGGCGCCCGCACGATCTGCTGGGCGCTGCTGCTGAGCCTGCCCGTGACGGCGCCGATCACGCTGCTCTCGGCGGCCGCCGGACCCCCGCGCGGCACAGCCTCCGCCTGGTCGGCGTTCGCCTACCTCACCGTGGTCTCGATGTTCCTCGGCTTCTTCGCCTGGTACGCGGGCCTGGCCCGGGGCGGGATCGCCCGGGTGGGCCAGATCCAGCTGGCCCAGCCCGTGCTCACCCTGCTCTGGTCGGCCCTGCTGCTGGGCGAGACCGTCACCCGGGCCACCCTGGCGGCCGCCGCGGTTGTGCTCGCCGGCGTGGTCCTGACCCAGCGAACCGGCTCCGGGCCGCCCGCATCGACCCGGCGGACCGCCTCCCGGCAACCGGACTCAAGCCGCCGAACCGTCCCTCACCGGCAAGCCCGCCCCTGATCTGCGTCGAGCAAGCCCGTTCGTGCAAGCGCCCCGCCCGCGTCAGGCCTGTGCCCGCTCGGCGTCGAGCGCGGCCACCTCCCGTACGGCGTCGGCCACGGCCCGGTGATCCTTGCGCAGGATCGCGCCGTGGTTGCTGGGCACCTTCGCGCTGATCCGGACGTGGTCGGTCAGCACCGACTCCAGGCCCTCCCGGATCCGCTCCTGCTCGCCGCCCTTGCTGCCGAACGACGCCCCCGACGCCACCACGTACCGGACCGGAACCGTCAGCGACCGCAGCACCGGGCCCAGCGAGGCCGAGCGGGACAGCCGGCCGAGCTCGATGTTGCTCTCGGCCTGCTGCTCGGCGGTCATCCTGGGCATCAGACCCGCCGGACGCAGCACCGGCGCCACCACCCGCAGCCGGCGGAACAGCTTACGGATTCGAAGTTCCACGGCCGTGTCCAGCCAGTCGTACGGGAAAGCGCCGTCGACCAGGACCGCCCCCACCGTACGGCCGGGGTTGCGCGCCGCCCAGTGGGCCGCGATGACGGCGCCGTAGGACCAGCCGACCAGCAGCGCCCGCTCGACGCCCCGTGCCGCCCGCACCGCGTCCACATCGCGTACGGCCGCCTCGAACGAGTAGTCCGCCGAGCGGTGGGATTTGCGGCCGCGGGCCCGCTCGTCGTAGGTGATGTGCCGCCACGACGGGCCGAGATCGCCGATGACGCGCCGCCAGTAACCCTGGGTCGCGAACTGCCCGTTGAGATAGAGCACCGGGAGCCCGTCGCCACCGGTGTCGCTGACCGCGAGGGCCGTGTCGTCCACCGGCACCATGCCGGTCCAAGCGTTGACGGTCATGTCAGTGCCTCCCCAGAATGTTTCTGTTGATGGAAAGGCTACGTTGCTTTCCTGCTAGCGAAAAGCAAAGATCCAACGTTATCGCATCTCGTAGGCGGTAAATCGTTGCAAGCGCGCTGAAGGTCAACGCAACGGTCCGTTGCAATGGCCGACTGTGAACGCTAGCGTGAGGGCCGCCACGAGAGAGGAGGCCACCCGGTGCCGGGAGGCAGGCTTACCCAGCAGGACCGCCACCAGATCGCGCGCGGACTGGCCGGCGACCTGCCGTACGCGGAGATCGCCCGGCGTCTCGGCCGTCCGACGTCGACGGTCACGCGCGAGGTGATGCGCAACGGCGGGCCCAACGGCTATCGCGCCGAGCTCGCCCACCACGCGACCGAACGCCGCGCCCGCCGCCATCGCCCGGCAGGCCCCGAGCCACGCCGGTCCGGCAGCCGAGCGCAAGACGCCCCCGGGACCCAGGACGCGCGCCCGGCCGAAGCGCTGGCCGGCTACGAAGAGACGCTGACCGGCGTGCTGATGCTCTCGGGGCTGTCCCGGATGACCGCCGGCGTGCTGGCCTGCCTGTTCACCACCGACGAGGGCAGCCTCGGCGCGGCCGACCTGGCCCGGCGGCTGCGGGTCAGCCCGGCCTCGATCTCCAAGGCGATCGCGTTCCTCGAGGGCCAGAGCCTCGTGCGGCGCGAACGCACCGAGCGCCGGCGCGATCGGTACGTCGTCGACGACGAGCTGTTCTATCAGGCCGCGATCGCCAGCGCTCGCGCCAACGACCAGCTCATCGCCACCGCACGTGAGGGCGTCGCCGTGCTCGGCCCCGGCACCCCGGCGGCCGAGCGGCTCGAGCGAATCGCCCGGTTCCTGGATTTCGTCAGCAAGAACATCGTGCGCGCCGCCGAGCAGGGCCGGTCCGTCCTGCACACGCAGGCGTCAGACCGGCTTCCGCGATGAGGGCACCAACGTGCGGACGCCCGGCCGCAGGGTTCAGGCTGGGCCGCTGTGAGCTGTCGAGGATCCCCGGGCGGCGGACGGGCCGCCGGACGGCCGGTGGAACGGTCAGCGGTTGAGCTTCGAGCGCCAGTCGGACGGGACCGCGCCGGCCGGGCCGGGCACAGGCTGGTCGTCGGGGCGGCTCGTGGCCGGGGCGAGCTGGGGTCCGCTGCCCGCTTCCTCGGTCGAGAAGTTCCAATACCAGTCCTCGCCGGGCTCGAACGACTGGATGACCGGGTGGCCGGTCTCGCGCCAGTGGGCGGTGGCGTGCTGCGCCGGCGAGGTGTCGCAACAGCCGATGTGCCCGCACTGGGCGCACCGTCGCAGGTGGAACCACCAACCGCCGTTGTCGAGGCACTCGACGCAGCCGGTGCCGGAGGGGGGTACGTCGGGCTGGATCGCTTCGCTCGTCACGCCAGGAACCTACCCCACCTCGTCGGTGACGTCCGCGAACGTTCCGCCGAGCGCGGTGACGGCCTCGTCGGCGGGCAGTTGCAGCCCCACGCCGCGAACACCCGCGCCCAGGTTGATCGTGCGCCCCCGCGTACGGGAATCGGCGATGACGGGCCAGGGGCGGGCCGAGCCGAACGGGGTGATGGTGCCGCGTTCGTAGCCGGTGGCGGCCTTGGCCGTGGCCGCGTCGGGCATGGAGAGCCGGTTGACGCCGAGCAGCGCCCGCAGCTTGGGCCATGAGATCGAGCGGTCGCCGGGCACCAGCACGAACACGTAGTCGTCGTCGGCGCGCCGCACGACCAGGGTCTTGACCAGGTCGCGGATCTCGACGCCCTGCGCCTCGGCGGCCTCGGCGACGCTGCCGGCCGGCCGGTGCGTCAGCATCGTGGGGCGCAGACCGAGCGAGAGGGCGGCGGCCTCGGCGGGATTCGTCATGTGATCAAAAATAGCGCCAGGCCACACCCGTACGGGGTGTGGCCTGGCCTTGGTGGTGCTCAGTCGTCGTCGCCGTGGTCCCGGTCGTCGCGGTCGCGGTCACGATCGCGGTCACGCCAGTCCCAGTCCCAGTCCTTCTCGGCGGTCAGCTTCCAGTCGCCGCGGTGACGACCCCAGCGGACGAAGTCGCACTCGTAGTCGTCCCACTGGTCACGGCGTTCGCCGAACCGGCCGACCCGCTCGCATTCGCGCCGCGTGTCGAAGTACCCGACGGTCCACTCACGGTCGCGACGCGGCTGGTCAACCGTCGTCGCCGCCGTCCGGGCTGCCGGGTCTGGTGCGGATGTCGACGCCATGGCCGGTGCGGCCCCGAGCGTCGCGCCCGTCAGCAGGCTCACTCCGGCGAGTGTCAGAATCCGCGTTGCCGCTTTCATGGTTCACCCTTCCTCGAGCCGATTTGTGCGCCCTCAGACCATCACGCCGCTTCGACCGGTATGCGGTAACAGCGGCCTTTGGACCGTTCGGTTGAGGTAGGGATGGATATCCGTCCCGAAAACCGTGGCAATGACGACGACATGCTCGCGGTATGCGCCACGCACAGCGGGAATGGTGGTGTGCGAGAGCGGATTGATCCGAGAGCAGACCGCAGTCATCGGAGGAGTTGTCATGTCCCAGCGGCCCGAACTCGTGCCCGGCCCCGACCACCCCATCACCATCACGCCGAGCACCGCGCACATCGTGGTGAAGGTGGGCGGCAAGGTGGTCGCCGACACCCACAGCGCGCTGACGTTGCAGGAGTCGACGTACCCGCCCGTGCCGTACATCCCGATCGGCGACGTCGACCAGTCGCTGCTCGAGCGCACCGAGACGACGACCTACTGCCCGTACAAGGGCGACGCCAGCTATTACTCGATCACGGCCGGCGGCGACAAGTCGGTGGACGCCATCTGGGTCTACGAGAACCCGCGTGAGGCCGTCGCCGAGATCAAGGGCCACGTCGCGTTCTACCCGGATCGGGTCGACTCGATCGAGGTCACCGCCTGATCGACGCTCAGCCGCGGGCCAGGGCTTGCGCTTTGAGGGCCGGGTCGACCTCGTACGGGGTGTAGAGCGAGACCCGGTCCACCAGAGCGCCGAACCGTTCCCGCAGCTCCGCCCCGCCGGAGACGGCGAACGTGCCGAGCACCTCGTCGCTGATCAGCGCCGTCATCCCGGCCCAGGCCTGGCGGCGCGACAGCGCGTTGAGCTGGTCGGCCAGCTCACCCCAGCCGTGCATGTCGAGCACCGCGCGATAGGCGGGCGTGGAGGCGTAGAACGCGATCTGGCCCTTGACCGCCTGCTCGGCCCGGGACCGGTCGGCCTCCGTCTCGCCCAGCACGACCATGGCGGACAGGCAGACCGCGAAGTCGCCGAGCTCGCCGCCGCGGGCCTCGCGCAGCGCCGGCAGGGTGCGTTCCCGCAGGTAGTCCACGCTGGTCAGCGGGTGCACGAGCAGGCCGTCGGCCACCCGCCCGGCCACCTGGGTCATGCGTTCACCCACCGCTGCGAGCAGGACCGGCGGATTCCCGTACGGGTTGGGGCCGGGGTTGAAGAAGTCGGTCATCAGCGTGTGCCGGTAGAACTCGCCCCGGAACGCCAGCCGCTCCCCGCCCCACGCCGCCCAGACAGCCCGTACGGCCCGCACGAACTCCTCCATCCGCGCGGCGGGCCGGCCCCACGGCATGGCGAAGCGGCGCTCGATGTGCGCCTGCACCTGCGAGCCCAGGCCGAGCTGGAACCGGCCCCCGCTGATCAGCTGCAGGTCGTTGGCGAGCACGGCCACCGACATGGGGTTGCGCGCGAAGGCGACAGCGATGGCCGACTGCAGGGTGACCCGCTCGGTCGCCCGGGCAGCCAGGGTGAGCGCGGTGAACACGTCGTGCTTGGTCTCGGCCGCGCAGAACCCGTCGTACCCGTCCTTCTCGGCGGCGACCGCGGCCGACTCGACCTGGATGGGCGTGGCCGCGACATCGGCGGCGAAGTCAACCAGCATGTGACAGCTATAGCACCTGCTGCCGCACCCACGGCACGCACGCCCGGTCGACCGTGGCGAACGGGACCCCGTACGCGTCGCGGGCCGCCTGGTCGAGCTCGTTGTCCTGGGCCAGCACCAGGCGCACGAACGCGAACAGCTTCCGCTCGCCGTACTTGCGGGCCATGCAGGCGACGGCGAGGTGGCTGAGCCCGTAGAAGGCGTCGCCCGCCCGCGAGCCGGCATCCGGGCCGGGCTGGGCCGGGATCATCGACGTCGCCGCTCTGCGGTTCAGGGCCCACCGGACGCTGAAGCGGCGCAGGGTCTTGCCGGCGCTGATCGGTGACCAGCCGATGTACTCGGCGATGCCCTCGCTCAGCCAGGTGTCCTCGGCCGCGTCGGCCCGGTAGGCGCCGGTCAGCGTCACGACGTGGCCGAGCTCGTGCTGCAGGGCGACCCGGAGCATGACCGGGTTGTCCTCGAGTTCCTTCATCCGCAGCATGACGTCGATGCCGTGCATGTTGAGCGGGATGGCCAAGCCGATCGCCCAGTCGTCCTCCTCGCCGCCGTACCAGGAACGCCACTGCGCCTCGCCGGCCAGATAGATCCGGTAACGGGACTGCTGCGTGCCGATCAGAGCGGCGAACCGGTCGTCGGCCTTGGCGGCGGCCTCGGCGATCGGCAGGACCCGGGTGAGATACCGGCGCTGGGAGGGGGCGGCGAACAGCGTGACCCGGGTGCCGCGCAGCGCGACGAGCTCACCGTTCTCCCACGGTGCGGGGCGGCGCGGGTCGTCGCTCGGGCCGGGGGCGGCCACGCTGATCACGTAACGGCCGGCGGCCCGGCGCATGGTGAGGCGCTGCTCGATGTGCGCCGGGCCCTGCCAGTCGCTGCCGGGCTGGGCCGGGCACATGTCGGGGCCGAGGCAGTACTTGACCTCGGCGCGGAACGTGACAGCGGCCGGGTCGCCCTTGACCGGCTGTCCCACCCCGGTCTCGTAGCCGAACCGGGTCACGTCGAGAGCGCGCAAAGAGCGGAACATGTTGCGGTAGCGGGCCTTGAGCGGGGTGTCCACCGCGGCCAGCCAGCCCGCCTCGTCTCCGCTGATCAGCGCCGCGGCGTGCCGGTCGAGCGCCTCAACGGCGTACTCGAAAGGGGTTTGCGGGGTCTTGGCGGCGGGGGCCGGGCCGGCGGCGATGGCGACGCGGGGCCGCTCGGGACGTGAGATCACCAGCCCGGTCGCGAGCAGCAGGACGCCCACCACGAGGGTGGCGGTGAAAGCGCGGCGCATCGGCGTCCCGTCTCGTCAGGGGCTGAGAAGGCATCCCACCAAATCGACCGCGGTGAAATCCAGCCCCGTGACGAGAATCGCTCACGGGCGTAACTTGATCACCGCTTGCCGGCCGAGAAGAACGGCAGCCCCACGACACGGACGGTCCATCGGCGGATGCCGTGCGTTCCCGCGCACGAGCCCTGCACCGCCACGCCACCCTCGATCTGCAGACATTTCCCCGTACGGGTGTTGACCACCTTGGCGGTGTCCCCGAGCGAGTCCCGCAGCTCCCACCGGCGGGACGGCACCGCGGCGCAGGGGGCCAGACCGGCTCGCGCGCCGTCGGTGGTGACGCCGCCGGGCATGCTCAGACAGGTGCTGGTGCGCACGTTGAGGATCTCGAAGCCGCCGACGACGTTGACGGGGCGGAACCGCCAGCGGTACGGGTCGGTGGTCGCGCAGGGCAGCTCGGTCAGCCCCGACGTCAGGCACCAGCGGCTGGCCGCGTTGATCAGCTGGAAGTCGAGCCCGATCAGGTCGATGGGGTTGCCGGCCCGCCCGCTGACGGCGTTACCAGGCTTGTCCCGTACGCCGTCACGACCCGGCTCTTCCCGCACGAGTCCACCGCCGGGCACATCTCGCGCGGCTCCGCCACCAGGCTGTTCCCGTACGAGGGCACCGCCGGGCGCGTTTTCCGTCGCGCTGCTCGATTGCGGGTTCGCCCTTTCCTGTAACGGCGGCGAGGCCTGCGCGGGCGTCAGCGTCGTGAGCAGAGTCGGGAGGGTGGCGGTGATCAGAGCCGTGAGGAAGGCGGGACTGCGGCGCATGCCCGCCACCCTATCCGATTTGTCGTATTTATCATTACATCACGCGGCATCGGAGTGCCGTGGGCTGCGGCTGGTCAGCGGTCGAGCAGCGCCCTCAGCTCCTTCGCCACCAGGCCCGGGTCCTCCTCCGCCATGAAGTGGCCGCAGGTCACGGGCACGTGGCGCAGGTCGGGGGCCCACGCCCGCCACAGCGCGGCGGCGTCGAAGCCCAGCAGTGAGCCCCAGTCCTGCTGGAGAACGGTGGTCGGCATCGTGAGGGTGCGGCCGGCGGCCCGGTCCTCGCGGTCGTGCTGCAGGTCGATCCCGGCCGAGGCCCGGTAGTCGGCGACGATCGACGGGACGGCGGCGCGGCTGGCCCGCAGGTAGTGCGCACGGACGTCGGCCGGGATCGCCTGCGGGTCGCGGGTCCACAGGTCGAGGAAGTAGCCGAAGAAGTCGTCGGCCGAGGCTGCGATCATGCGCTCGGGCAGGCCCGGCGGCTGGGCCATGAGGTACAGGTGAAAACCGACGGCCGCGGACTCGCCGTGCATCACGTCCCACATGTCCAGGGTCGGCAGCACGTCGAGCGAGGCCAGGTGGGTGACGTGGCCGGGGTGGTCGAGCCCGGCCCGGACGGCGACGAGCGCGCCCCGGTCGTGCCCGGCCAGCGCGAACCGGTCGTGCCCCAGCTCCCGCGCGAGCCGGACGATGTCCCGCGCCATCGTGCGCTTCGAGTAGTCCCCGGCCGGCTTGTCGCTGGCGCCGTACCCGCGCAGGTCCGGGCAGATGACGGTGTGGTCGGCGGACAGGTCGGCGGCGACGTGCCGCCACATCAGGTGCGTCTGCGGGAAACCGTGCAGCAGGACGATCGGCCTGCCGGAGCCGCTGACGCTCACGAACAGTTCGACGTCGTCGTCCACGCGTACTTTGAGCTCTTGAACCATGCCCCGAGCATGCGGCGCGCGGATGAGCATCCGATGAGCGCTACGGTGGCCCGGTGACGGTCGGTTTCGGGGTGCTGGGGCCGATCGTGGCCCGGGACGCGCAGGGGCAGCCGATCGCGCTCAAGGGGCCACGTCACCGCGCCGTGCTGGCCCGGCTGATCGTCGCGAGAGGGCGGGTCGTCCCGGTGGGGCATCTGGTCGACGACCTCTGGACGGCGCCGCCCGAGGGGGCCGTTTCCGCCGTACGGACGTTTGTCGCCGCCCTGCGCCGGGCGCTCGAGCCCGGCCGTCCGCCGCGCACTCCCCCGGCCCTGCTGGTCACCGAGGGTCCCGGCTACGCGTTGCGCGCCACCGACGTCGACTCCTGGCGGTTCGAGCGCCTGATGCACGACAACCCGCGCGAGGCGCTCACGTTGTGGCGCGGACCGGCGTACGCGGACCTCGCAACCGAGCCGTGGGCGCACGCCGAACGTTCCCGGCTGACCGAGCTGCGCCTGCGTACGGTGGAACTGCTCGCCGAGGAGCGCCTGGCTCGGGGGCGCTACGCCGAGGCGATCGCCGACCTGGACGCCCACGTGATCGAGCATCCGTGGCGCGAGGACGCCTGGCGGCTGCTGGCCCTGGCCCTTTATCTCGACGACCGGCAGGGCGACGCCCTCGCGGTGCTGCGCGGCGCCCGCGACAAGCTGACCACGCAGCTCGGCCTGGACCCCGGGCCGGCCCTGTCCCGGCTCGAGACCGACATCCTGCGCCGGACAGTCCCGTGGCCGGCCTTCCCGTCCCGTCCCGGCGGCGTCGAGCGCGCGGAACCGGGGGTCGACACGCCGCTCGGGCCGGCCGCCGGCAGCGTCTGGGCCTCGGCGGCGGCGGACTACGACCGCATGGTGACGGCCGGGGCGCGGCTGGACTCCACCGTCGGCCTGCTGCGAACACTTGCCGTCACCGGCGGCGGCGGGCTCGAGGCGGCCCGGCGCCACCGGACGGCCGCCATCGCCGCCGCCGAGGAACTGGGCGACCCGGCGCTGACCGCCCGCGTGATCGGGGCGTACGACGTGCCGGCCATCTGGACCCGGTCCGACGATCCCGAGCAGGCCGCGCTCGTCGTGGCGGCGGCGCAACGGGCACTTCCGGGGCAGGAGGGGGCGGCCCGCGCACGGCTGCTGGCCACGATCGCGCTGGAGTCGCGGGGCGGTGGAACGGCGTACGGGCGGGAATGTGCTGACGAAGCGGTCGGCATCGCGCGCACGCTGGACGATCCGGAGCTGCTCGCCTTCGCCCTCAACGGACAGTTCATGCAGAGCTGCCACCGTTGCGGGCTCGCCCCGGCGCGCGATGTGATCGGCGAGGAGCTGGTCACGCTCGCGCGGCGGCACGGCCTCACCACGTACGAGGTCCTCGGGCATCTGATCCGGATGCAGGCGCGCTCGGCACTGGCCGATGTCGCGGGCGCCGACGCACACGCGCGCGCCGCCGATCGTCTCGCCGAGCGGCACGAGATCCCGCTGGTCGCCGTGTTCACCGGCTGGTACCGGGCGATGCGCGACCCGTCGGAGGCCGCCTACCGCAGCGCCGCGAACCTGCTTGCCGGGGCCGGGATGCCAGGCCTGGAGAGCGGGCTGCTCCCGCTTGCCCTGCTGTGCCTGGGGCAGCCGGTCGGCTCGGACTTCGGCCCGTACGAGCCGTGGGCGCGCCCGCATCTGCTGCTGGCGTCCGGAGACCGTGCCGCCGCCCGGGAGGCTTTGCACGCTGTTCCCGAGCCGCCGGCCGATCTGCTGTCCGAGGCCTTGTGGGCGCTCGTCGCGCGCGCCGCGGTCGCGCTGGACGACCGGCCGGCGCTGCAGCGGGCACGCCGGGCGCTGCGGCCCGCTTCCGGCCAGATCGCGGGCGCCGGCAGTGGCGTGCTCACCGCCGGCCCCGTCGACGACTACCTGTAGGCGCCCGGCCGGGTCTCAGCTCTCGGCGCCGGGGGCCGCGCCGGTGTAGAAGGCGAACGTCCGCTCGCCGGCCTCACGCGCGGCGGCCGGGTCGGTGCCGGCGGCGATCGACGCCTCCACCCACTTGTCGCTGGCCTGGCGCAGGAAGGAGCGGCCCTCGGGCGTCTCGTGCCAGGTCGCCATCGCGGCGTGGTCGACCACGTGCGACGGGTCGGCCAGGTGGTCGGCCAGCCCGAGCAGCCCCATGTCCCAGCCCACGCCGGTCGCGCCGGGGCCGAACTGGTCCCACCACTCGTCGGCCACATGCGCCACGTGCTCCAGTTCAAACCGGGTGCCGTCGCCCTCGGGGGTCAGGCGCACCTCGATCCAGCTCACCTGGTCGGCGTACTCCCACGTGGCCGCGTACGACCGGGGCTTGTCGCACCGGGTGATCGTGCCGCCGGCGTTGCCGGTGATCTGGTAGTGCCCGCCCTCCTTGAGCTCGCCCTCGATCGGCAGGAACCAGCGGGCGATGCGCTCGGGGTTGGTCACCACGTCCCACAGGTCGTCGATGCCGGTCGGATAGATCTGGCTGATCGTGGAGACCCGGGCCTCCCCGGCCTCGAGCGTGCGGCTGCCCAGCCGGCGGCGCACCTGGCTGATCTGCGTGTCGACGTCAATCATCGGTTCTTCCCTCGTCTGTGAGTCGTCGCTGCCTTTTACCCCTCGCCACCTCGGTGGCCATGGCAGCCAGGTGGGGCGCCCAGAAGCGCCGAAACCGCGCGAGCCAGGCGTCGGCCTCGCGTAGCGCGGTGTCATCGACCGCGTAGAGGCGGCGAGCCCCCTGCGGCCGTACGGTCGCGAAGCCGTTGTCCCGCAACACCTTCAGATGCTGCGACACGGCCGGCTGCGAGATCCCGAACTCGGCGCGGATCACCTCGGTGACGGCCCCCGAAGTCCGCTCCCCCTCGGCGAGCAGCTCCAGAATCCGGCGCCGTACGGGATCCCCGAGCACATCGAACGCGTGCACGGCCGAAACGCTATCAGGTTCGGCTTATATAAGCTAGATCTGATACCGGTGGTTCCGCCGATGCGGCTCTTGCCTTCCTGCGGCATGCTGTTCGGGACTGCCGCTTCGCAGCTCTTCGAGGGGGAAACAGCGTGCCGGTTGTGCGGGCCAACGGGATCGACGTGCACTACGAGACAGTGGGGAACCCGGACGACCCGGCCTTCCTGCTGATCATGGGCCTGGGCGCGCAGCTCATCGCATGGCCCGCCGACTTCTGCGCCGAGCTGGCCGCCCGCGGCTTCCACGTGGTGCTCCTGGACAACCGCGACGTCGGCCTGTCCACAGCCTTCGACGAGCTGGGCCCGCCCGACGTCGCCGCGATCATGGGCGGCGACCCGTCCACGGCCCCCTACCTGATCAGCGACATGGCCGCCGACGCCGCAGGCCTGCTCAAGGCCCTGGACCTCCCCCGGGCACACGTGGCCGGCGTGTCGATGGGCGGCATGATCGCCCAGCAGCTGACCATCGACCACCCCGACCTGGTGGCGTCCCTCTGCTCGATCATGTCAACAACCGGCGACCGTACGGTGGGACGCCCGACCCCGGAAGCCATGGCGGTGCTCATGCGCCCACCCGGCACCACCCGCGACGAAATCCTGGCCGGCTCGGTGGCGACGAGCCGCGCGATCGGCTCCCCCGCCTACCCGGCCCCCGACGAGCGGCTGCACCAGCAGGCGGTCGCCAGTTACGAGCGCAGCTACCGCCCGCAGGGCACACAACGCCAGTACGCCGCGATCCTCGCCTCCCCCGACCGCACCACGGCGCTGGCCACCGTAACCACCCCCACCTTGATCATCCACGGCGAGGCCGACCCCCTGATCAACGTGAGCGGAGGCCGAGCCACCGCAGCAGCCATCCCGGGCGCCGAACTGCTCGTCCTCCCGGGCATGGGCCACGACCTGCCACAGCCTCTGTGGCCCCAGATCATCGACGCCATGACCGCCAACACGGCACGCAGCTAGAACTCAACCACTTCGTGCAGGGGGGTCTCCTGGAACATGGCCGCACCTCCCAGAAACTCGACCACCGTGAACTGGTACACCCCGGGTTCTCTCGGCGCTCTGGTCCCAATAGTGGCCGAATAGACTTCGTTCTCGGAAAAGAACGGTCCGCGAACCGGAACCTCAACCGTTCCCATCGGCAGCGACTCGCCTCCGTCGTACCGGTTGACGAAGGCTTTGACGGTCCAATGTTTCTCCGCAGCCGACAGCGCCGCCAAAAATATCGGCACCACCCGACCGGAGAAGCTCCACGAGGCGGTAATTTCAATCGGCTCACCGGGCTGCAGAAACAAGGCAATCTGCCCTTCCTCGAGGGACTCGGTCCTCACCGTCACCCCAAGATCAAGCTGGTAACCCGGGACAACCCCGTTCGCTTGCGCCATCTGGTAAGCCTCCTTGGCCCCCTGACGGTCACCCTGCTCCGACAAGACGATTCCCAGAGCCACCGCCGCAAACGGCGCGTCCGGATGGCCGGACAGGGCGGCCTTCCGAAGAGCCTGCACCGCAACCTCCGCTTCGCCACGGAGGTATGCATTAACGCCGATCGCCGCAGCGTCTTCGGGAGTCGCGCGCGTGAGGATCTCGGTCCAAAGTTGTGATGGTATGCGGCGCGGCGGAATCAGATTCTCCCCGTCGTCAGCCGCGGCGACGTAACCCAGAACCTGCCAGCCACCGGACACGCCGGTGATGAGCGCGACCTCCGAGGCGACCGGCTTCGCCGCCCACTCCAGCCCGGCGTCGAACACGTCATCGACGGGTCGCGCTGATCCTTGCGCTCCGCTCCAGTAGAGCGAAATCAACGCCTGCAGTTCCGCGCGTGTGACCGGCCGGGTGAGGCCGGCCCGGCGCATATCCACAGCCGCCCTGACAATGGCACAGCCCACCGGCTGCTCGTCGGGACCAGCCCAGTATTTCTTCAGCAGTGTGGACCCGCCCACCAGGGTCTCGGCAATACTGGCGGTGATCTCTTCGGAGGGATAGAGCCGCCGCGCGTCGGCTTTCTCGGCCTCCGTCATCTCGAATTCCAGGAACACCGGCGACGCGGCTCGCTCCAGCGCCTGCCGCGCCCCGATCGCGATCGGCCCACCGTTCTCGATCTCATTCCAGGTGGCAGCGGTCATCGTCACCACCAGCGGGCCGTAACCCGCCACCGCTTCCAGGACAGGACCACTCAGCGCGTTGAGATCCGGCACGGCCGCGGCGTCCATCCACACCGGCGTCGGCCCGGTCAGGCGCAACGGCGGATCCAGTGCCACCAGATCGGCCAGTGCCTTGCCGTCAAGTGGCAGCAGAATCGGCGGGTCGGTCTTCGCCCATGCGACCCGAGCCGCCTGCGCAGCCGTACGAGACTTTCCCGACTTCTCTCGGCCGACCACCAGAACGAAAGCGAACGGCGGCCCCTCTGGTTTGAGCAGGCCCGCCAACGCCTGATCCGCCGCGGGCCGCGCCACGTAGGGCGCGTCGCCGGCACTGTAACGAGTCGGGGTGACCCCGAGCGCCGCGTCCGTCAACTGCGACAACCTGGGCAACGATCCCCCGGGACATTCGCGCAACAGACTGCGCACCGATGCTCGCCATTGCACGTCGTGACGGGCGCGGTCCGCGCGAAGGTCCGCGACTTTGCCTACCACCCCCGCGGCGAGACCGGCTCCGGTCAGGGCGATCGACCAGACAATCAGGTCTTTCAGGCGCTCGTCGCCCCTGTCGTACAGCTTCATCCACACCGCGACGGCGGCCAGCAATGCGGCTGCCGCCAGCCCGATCACGCTCACGATCGACGAAAGCCTGGCCCAGTGCCGGCCCGCGGCGGCTCCTGGGGTGATTCGGGTCGCATGTCGTCGGCGCATGCCTCCGTCCCTTGCCGCGGCACAGCCACCATAGAGCGATTCCCCCACCGGGTGTGTCGCCGAGGCGACCGCCACGGGACCGGCTCGCAACTACGCCATGGGGTTGCCGGCGTCGGCCAAGGCGACAACCGCCAGGCATGGACGGGCCAGGTCTCCCGGCGCGCGCCGAGCTCGGAGATCCCTCGATGCGCTCGTCGAGCATCGACCGCCCACCGCTGATCACGAACAAGGACCGCGCAGCCCGGCCGCCGGTCACTGCCGACGGCCGGGCTCCCGCTGCACGGTCGGGCACCCACGACGCGGGCAGGCAGCCGGCACGAATGTGCCGCTCAGGTCCCGCGTTAGGCGCCCGGCCGCGGGAAGCTGTCAGCTCTTGGGCAGGATCAGGACCTGGCCGGGGATTATTCGGCCGGGATTGGTCAGGATGGCGCTGTTCAGGGCGAAGATCTCGGGCCAGCGGTTGCCGTTGCCCAGCTTGGCCGCCGCGATGGCGGTCAGGGTGTCGCCGCGCTTGACGGTGTGCAGGCGGGGGATGTCGCCGACCGGCTGCTTCGGGGGTAGCAGCAGAACCTGGCCGACGGTGATGCGATCGGGGTCGCGGATCAGGGCCTGGTTGAGCGCGTAGATCTGCGGCCAGCGCTCGGCGTCACCGAGCTTCGCGGCGGCGATTCCGCTCAGGGTGTCGCCGGGCTGCACCGTGTGGGTCTGGGGCTTCGACGTGCCGGGCAGCACCCCGGCCAGGCGCAGCAGGTCGGCCAGCTCGAACTTCCCGGTCTGCGCCGACGGCAGTGAGGGGCTCCAGCCGGGCTGGGCCAGGATCGAGTCAGGGCTCCGGCGTACGAGGCCCAGCAGCACCTCGGCGACCAGGGTGCTGCCGACCGGGCCCAGCCGTTCGCCGTTGTGCACGTGCCGAGCCTCGGCCAGCACGTAGTACCAGAGCGGCGTACGGGTGTCGAACCCACCGGCCTTCAGCGCCGTACGCTGGGCGTCGCTGCCCGCGGCGGCCAGGATCTGCGGCCCGGTCAGCGCCGGGAGACCGAGGTGCTGGGCGAGGGCCTGACCGGTGGGCAACCTCAGCCGATAACCCCGCAACAGATTCCGTACGGCCAATCGTGCGGCCAGATCCGGGGTCTCGGTCTCGCCCTGCAGATTCTTGAGGGCGAACAGCGCCCGGAACTCGTTCTGCTTGAACGCGGCCAGGCTGGGGTCGAGGCGGCGGGCCTTCATCACTGTGGGGTCGTCGCCGATGATGTTGTGCCACTGGATGATCCAGTTCTCGGGCAGCGTCGGGGTGCCGCCGACCTGGCCGCTGAGCGCGGTGAAGGTGAACAGCAGCTCGAGCGTTGCGGGGATGCCGCCGACGGTGTTGAAGTTGGAGTTGAAGTCGTACTCGGCGCGCACCATCGAGTGCCCGAACCGGTAGCCGGCCACCGAGAACTCCAGCGGCATGAACGACGGCTCGCTCAGCGGGTCGAACCAGCGGTTGCCGTTGGCCACGATGTCGTCGACGATCGCGGGCTCGGCCAGGCGCCTGAGGAAGTCGTGCACCACCACGTGCTGGTAGTGCTGCCGCAGCACCCGGCGCGCCCCGGAGAACGACAGCCCCTGCTCGACCAGCGCGTTGTGCGCCCGCAGGAAGGCGACGTGCAGCTGCGCGACGATCAGGTTCTCGTCGTTGCGCGGATCGCCGATCACGGCCGCCCGGTCGTGCTCGATGTTGCCGGGGCTGGCCGGCTCGCGGGGCAGGTCGTGGAAGTCGTCGCCCTCCGTGCCCTCCGGTCGCGCCGCCGGCGGTTCCGGGTCCGGGAGCAACGTCACCTTGCCCAGCAGCATCTTGTTGCCGTCGGCCGGGTCGTGCGGGGCGGGCAGCCCGTACACGCTGTCCAGGTCGAGCGCGGGCGTGCGCTGGTTGAGCAGCGCGTTGCGGATCGCCGCGAGCGCGAGCGGCGTCATCGCGGGGTCGAGCAGCTGCTCCATGGTCGCCGAACCGAAGCCCTGCTGGATCTCCAGGGTGATGTCGTGGTCGACGAACTGGCCGAAGTACGTGTACGCCGCCGGGATCGGGCTGTCCTCGCCCGCAGTGTCGGTGTCGACCATGGCGTTGCCCAGCCGTTTGAGCAGCTCGGGCATGGCCGCGGTCTGCGGCAGCAGGTTGGCGGCGTCCTCCTGCAGCTCCGGGAACAGGAAGTCGAAGCCCTGGCCGTCCACCCGTCGTACGAGCGCGAACGCGGCCGGATCGCGGGTGACGGCGTCGGCCAGCCCGGCCTCGGCGACGTCGATGGTCTTCTCGGTGATGGAACGTCCGTGTCCCAGTCGTGGCATGGTCACTCCCCCGTGACTTAACGACAGTTCAGGTGACAGTAGGTAACCCGCGACGCCGTGACAGGCAGGTACCCGACAACCCTTCGGTCCGGGATGCGCCACCACGACGGGCTGCGGTTGGATGGGGGGATGTTTGTGATCAGGGAACGGTTCTTCTCCGTCGGCGACGACTTCGACGTGCTCGACGAGCACGGCAACAAGGTCTTCCACGTCGACGGGAAGGTGCTGAGCGTCCGCGACAAGGTCGTCATCGAGGACCCGTCCGGCCAGGAAGTGGCGACGCTGCACCGTCATCTGGTGTCGCTGCGGCCCACGTACGAGATCCGGATCGGCGGCGAGAAGGCGGCCGAGGTCCGTAAGAAGCTGTTCACGCCGTTCCGCGAGAAGTTCACCATCGACGTGCCCGGCCCCGACGACCTGGAGATGAAGGGGGACCTGCTCGACCACGAGTACGTCATCGAGCGCGGCGGCGAACAGGTGGCCGCGGTCTCCAAGCGCTGGCTGACCATCCGTGACACGTACGCGGTCCGCATCACCGGCGGTGTCGAGCCCCTGCTGATCATCGGCGCCGTGCTGGCCCTGGACCTGGCGCTGGAACGCGAGAAGGACAAGGGCAAGGACGACGACTGATCCCCCGCCGAGCATGATCGACGTATGCGGCTCTGGGAAGTCTTCGCCCTGCTCGGTGGCGGCCTGGCGGCGGGCACGGTGAACGCCGTCGCCGGCGGCGGGTCGCTGATCACGTTCCCGCTGCTGGTGGGGCTGGGGCTGCCCGGTGTCGCGGCCAACGTGAGCAACGCGCTGTCGGTGGCGCCCGGTTACGCGGCCGGCGCCGTGGCCAGCCGCCCCGAGCTGGGAGGGCAGGGCCGGCGCATCTGGTCGGTCGTGCCCACCATCGTGGCAGGCACACTGTGCGGCAGCTCTCTGCTCCTGTTCACCCCGCGGTCGGTGTTCGACGTCGTGGTCCCGTTCCTGTTGCTGCTCGCGGCCGCGATGATGGCCTTCCAATACAGGCTCAAAGCGCTGGCCGGGAGTCGCTCGTCGGGCGGCAGCACGGCGTACGTGCAAATCGCGGTTTTCCTGTGCGGCCTGTACGGCGGCTACTTCAACGCGGCCATGGGGCTGCTGCTGATCGCCGCGCTGGCGCTGGTGCTGGAGGAGCCGCTGCGGCGGATCGGGGCGCTCAAGAATGTCTTCTCGGCCGTGGTGGGCGTGACCACCGTGCTCACGTACAGCCTCTTCGGGCCGGTCAACTGGGCGGTCGTCGCCGTCCTGGCACCCGCCACCATCGTCGGCGGCGTGATCGGGGCGCGCATCGCCCTGCGCCTGCCGTCGGAGGCGCTGCGGTGGACGATCGTGGTGTTCGCCGTCGCCGTGGCCGTGATCCTGTTCGCCACATGACCCGCGGAACCGACCCCTCCGGGCGGCGTCGTCCCGGAGTTCGCGCTGCCGTGACCCGACTGCGCGTGCGAGTCCCACCCTCCCAGGGGGCCTCCCCGCCGCCAGTTTATCGGGCCGGGCGGATCCGGGTCACGCCGCAGGGGGCGAGCTGTGGAAACCCGAGCGTCTGTGGACAACACGCTGGGTAGTCCACCCTGATGGGGACCGGCGCGGCGGGGCAACGGCGCTCGGTGATGCAGCGGCGTCCCAGCGCTGGGTGCGGAGAGGCTCCCCCCGTACGGGGTGTTGGGGGTTTAGGGTTTTGCTGCGCGAAGCGAGTGGAGAAGCATGGACGACGCCCGGTGGATGAGCCGCGCGGTGGATCTGGCCGGGCGGTCGCCGCGATCGTCGACGGCGTTCGCGGTGGGGGCCGTGATCGTGGGGGCGGACGGCTCGCAGATCGCCCGCGGGTGGTCACGGGACGTGGATCCGCTGGTCCACGCCGAGGAGTCTGCCCTGCTACGGGCCGGTGGAGACCTGACCGGGGCGACGCTCTACAGCAGCCTGGAGCCGTGCTCGAAGCGGGCGAGCCGCCCGGAAGCCACGTGCACGAGCCTGATCATCGCGGCCGGCATCCGGCGGGTGGCGATCGCGTGGCGCGAGCCGGACGTGTTCGTGACCTGCGAGGGCGTGGCGTTGCTGACGGCCGCGGGCGTGGAGGTCGTGGCGATGCCGGAGTTCGCGGGGCGGGCGCGGGCGGCCAACACCCACCTGCTCTGAAGCCGCCCTCGACCGGACGGCAGCTGATCTCTAGGATCCTGCGGTAGCCGACTCGGCCACGGAAGGCCGGCGAAGGAGAGGGCACGGATGTCCGAACAAGACCGGCTGGGCCTGCGCACCGATCGCCCGCACCCGGCCCGGGTGTACGACTACCTGCTCGGCGGCAAGGACAACTTCGCGGCCGACCGCGAAGCGGCCCACAAAGGCTTGCAGGCCAACCCGGACAGCCGGATCCCTCCACGCGAGAACAGGCTTTTCCTGCGCCGGGCGGTGCGGTTCCTGGCCGAGCAGGGCATCGACCAGTTCCTCGACATCGGTACGGGTATCCCGAGCGCGCCGAACGTCCACCACGTCGCCCAGGCCATCAATCCCCGCTCACGGATCGTCTACGTGGACAACGACCCGATCGTCCTCGCCCACGCCCGTGCGCTGCTGACCAGCCACCCCGACGGCAAGACCGACTACATCGACGCGGACCTGCGGGACGTCGACTCGATCCTCGGCTCGAAGACCCTGCGCGAAACTCTCGACCTGGACCGCCCGGTCGGCCTGCTCCTCATCGCCATCCTGCATTTCATCGGCGACGAGCACGAGCCGTGGGACATTGTCGACCGTCTCCTGGCGGTGTTGCCGGCGGGCAGTTACCTGGCGTTGTCGCATTTGACCGGCGACTTCCGGCCGGAGGCTTGGGAACACGTGACGGAGGTTTACCGCCGGCAGGGTGTCACCATGAGGGTCCGTCCCAAGGCGCAGATCGAACAGTTCTTCACCGGCCTGGAAATGGTGGACCCGGGGCTGCAGATCCTGCCCGCATGGCACCCGGAGCTCGGTGAGCCCACCGAACAGCCGCCGCCGTCGGACGGGCAGGTCTCGGTCTACGGGGCGGTTGCCCGCAAACCCTAGACCGCAGCCCCTCTGCGATCACCCGTCGTCCGGCTCCCCTGCAGCCCTGGTTCGAGACGGCCCCGGCGACCGCCGGATCGACAGTTGCCGTGTCGGGCCGGGCGGCCAGCCCGGCCTGCGAACGAGTACGGCTCGGGCGAAAACTGCGAGCGCCTTGATGATCTCGGCTCGCTGGTAAGGCTCGGTCAGGCGGCGCTACCCGTCGGAGGTCTTCCTCGCCCGGCCGAAACCGGACGATGGAGCCGGGCGCGGTCCTGACCCAGCCGATTTGCGAGGGCAGCAGACCTATCGGCGTGGGTCGACTGCGTGGACCGAAATCTCGTGGACTGTCGGTTGCGGCTGCCGGGCGAGATAGTCCTGCAGCTCTCCGTGCCGGAACTGGTAACCGTTACCGGCGATGCGCACGAGTCCTGCCCGGTGGCACAGATCCAGGAACCTGCACAGCCTCCAGGGCAGCCACTTCCCGCTCCATCTGCGGGTGCAGAGGAGCAACGCGAGATAGCGCGGCCCCGTGAGTCCGAACCCGAAAGCGAGCCCGACGCCGAGGCCCAGCGGGAAGCCGGTCGGAATCGCGTACCAGAGCATGAACAAGAACCCGAACAAGAGCCCGTCCGCAAGGCCGACACCGGGTACCGTACGGAACTCGACTGCGAGGCCCGGCAACCCGAACGCGAGCGTGGTGGCTGAGCCAGCCGCGAGAGCCGTCGCGAAATCACGGCCGACGGCGGATCGCGGGTTCGGTGTCGTGACACCCGCCTTGTCAATGAGGCCGGCCACAAGCCCCAGGAAGAGGCCGAAAACGAGTCCGTACCCAAGCACGTCGGCGGGTCCCGCGAGAGGCCCGGCCGCAGCCCCCGTCACGATGCCGAGCGGGAAACCCGCCACGCATCCGGACAGGAATCGACGGCGGCGCGCGAGGAACCGAGCCGGCTCAGGTTCAGCTGACGAGGTCTCGGCCAGGGTGTCGTCCAAGTCCTGACCAGTCCGATGTGGACGAGTGTGACGAGACTGGCTGCCAGAGCCAGCCAGCTGGGTGTGATTCCCTCGTCGGCATACCGCGTGGACCAGGCCACGATCAACCAGAGCGGGACGAGGCACCCGAGGGCGATCAGGCGAGGGCGACGGAACCCGGCCAGCGGCCAGAGTTCGTGCGGGACGATGTCCGTGCTCGACAACCGCCGACCGCCGACGGTGCGTTCGGTGGTCGCATTATGGTGCAGGAAGCCGGCGAGGACGGCCAGCCAGCGGTGTACCCGTGCCGGGTCGTGCGGCCAGTCCGGGTTGCCGTTCACGACTGTGGGGATGAACAGCCCGAGAAGGTGGTCGCGGACTGCGTCCACGGTGCCGAGGCTGGGCGCCACCAGTTCCTGCGGGTCCCTCGTGAACGTCCCGTGCGGACGTCGCTCGTAGACTGCCATTGCCAACGTGAGCCGCCAGGGGGTGGCCAGCGCGGCGGCGAGTGGGCCGTGCGGGTCGTTGACGAGACGGTCCAGCACCGTGTGCCACCGGTCGACGTGAACGGTCCGGGAAACGATGAATTCACGAGCCTTCGCCGGTTCGACCGGGCGAATCTCCACCCGGGCGGAAGCGTGGAGCCAGGTGTGGTCCGCGCTCAGGGCGTCGTAGTGTTCGCTGCGGCAGGTGACGATCATCGGCGCTTTGTAGTCGTTGAACACCCGCAGTGCCTGGCCCGCCCGCGATGTGTAGCCCGGCTGAGCGGTGGCATCAAGCTCATCCAGACCGTCCACAACCGGCAGGACCCTGCCCGCCGCCACGAGCGCCCGTGCCGACCGTCGGGACAGCTTGTAAACCTCCACCAGATGGGTGGTGAGCCAATGTCGCATCAGCCGCGCACCGGTGCCCGGTTCGAGCAGAGGGGCACCGCCTGCCGTCCACGTTGAGGCGGACAGGCGCACAGGCACGGGGTCGTCGGCAGAGCGGGTGGCCAGCACCGCCATCATCAGCTCAAGTGCCAGTACGGTCTTGCCCGCGCCGGGCGCGCCGGTGATTGCCATCCGGCGTGGCCTCAGTCTCTGGTAGTAGTCCGCTACGTCGCGTAGTTGACCGTGGCGGCGGGCGCCTTGAGTGTCCCGGGCGGGTGCGGGCCGGTGATTGAACTGTACGTCGATGGAGGTGTCCCGTTCACCTGCCCCACACAGTTGCCGAAGCGCCAGCTGCTCCTCCTGATGAACAGCTGTGGCCAGGCGTTCGGCCAGCTGAGCGGCGTCGATCCTGGGCCGGAGGGCGGGCAACAAGGCGACGATGCCGGTCAGGAGGGACATGAATCCGATCGCCGCGCTGAGCGGGTCGACATCGCCGAACGGAAGCCGCTGCAACAGCCAAACTGCTCCGCTGAGGGCGGCGAGACCTGCCGCAGAGTATGCCAGAGTCCGTCCGTTTCGCGCGCTCACCAGGACTTTGCATCACGCGGATCTGGTGGCGGCAAGTCGCCACGCTCGGTGTTCCCTCCACCGGCTGCACAATTCAGCCGGAGATGCGTATTGCGTCAGTCGTGGTGGCGCGACCTGGCGTGAGTGGGTGTGCCGCAGCGACGCGCGGGGTGGTCGTCACGCTTGATCTGCGTGAGGATGCTTGGCACTGCCCCGGCCGTCCGGCATGCATTGTGGCCGGGGCCCGATGGACCCCGGCCACGGCTGCTATTCGAAGAGTTTGGCTGCCGTGATGACGGTCTGGATGATGCCGTAGCCGAGTAGCACGGCCACCAGCAGCCAGGACACAACAAGGCGGGCGCTCATGCTGCGACCTCCTTCTCAAGGGCCGGCTCGTGGTAACGCGACGGCACCGGGCGGATCACGAGGTTGGCGATGAAGCCGACGGCCAGCACGCCGACCATCGTGAACAGGGCGGGCTGGTAGGCCGACGAGGTCAGCGTGCCGGGTTTGCCCTGGGCGTCGAGGAAACCGTTGATGATCAGGGGGCCTGCGACGCCGGCGGCGGACCAGGCGGTGAGGAGGCGGCCGTGGATGGCGCCTACCTGGTAGGTGCCGAAGAGGTCGCGCAGGTAGGCCGGGACTGTGGCGAACCCGCCGCCGTAGAAGGACAGGATGATGCCGGCCAGGATGACGAACAGGGCCGTGGCGGCGTCGCCGACGGTTGCGAGCAGCAGGTAGAGGACCATGCCTACGCCCAGGTAGACCATGTAGATGGGTTTGCGGCCGATCACGTCGGAGGTGGACGACCAGGCGAACCGGCCGGCCATGTTGAACAGCGACAGCACGCCGACGAAACCGCCCGCGGCGGCGACGCTGACGCTGGAGACGCCGTTGGAGCGGAAGAAGTCCTGGATCATCGGGCTGGCCTGCTCGAGGATGCCGATGCCGGCGGTGACGTTGCAGAACAGCACGATCCAGAGCAGCCAGAACGCACGGGTCTTGATCGCGTTGGCGGCGGACACGCTGGCCGTGGTGACCAGCGGCTTCTCCTTGACGGTGGCCGGGTCCCAGCCGTCGGGCCGCCAGCCTTCGGCGGGCACCCGGATGTTGGCGACGCCGAACATCATGATGACGAAGTAGGCGATGCCCAGTGTCAGGAACAACGCGACCAGGGCTCCGCCGGAGGCGACCGAGGTGGCGACGTTGGGGTCGTAGCCCTCGTCGTAGAACGAGAGCAACTGGCGTGAGGCGGGACTGGCGACCAGCGCACCGCCGCCGAAGCCCATGATGGCGAGGCCGGTCGCCAGGCCGGGGCGGTCCGGGAACCACTTGATCAGCGTGGACACCGGGGAGATGTAGCCGATGCCGAGACCGATGCCGCCGATCACGCCGTAACCCAGGTACACCAGCCACAGTTGCTTGGTGGCGATGCCGAGCGCGCCGACCAGGAAACCCGCGGCCCAGAACGACGCCGACACGAACATGGCCTTGCGGGGGCCGTTCTTCTCGACCCAGGTGCCGCCGACGGCCGCGGACAGGCCGAGCATCACGATCGCGATGCTGAAGATGATGCCGATCGCCGTTTGGGACGTTTCAAAGTGGGAGACGAAGGAGTTCTTGTACACGCTGGTCGCGTAGACCTGGCCGATGCAGAGGTGCACCGACAGGGCGGCCGGCGGGATCAGCCAGCGGCTGAAGCCGGGCGGCGCCACGGAACGTTCGCGGTCGAGCCTGGTCAGTAGAGACAAAGCAGGCGCCTCCTGCCCATCGGGAAAGATCGGATCTCATCGTCACCCCGGCCGGGAGACCCGGCAACTTGGAGAGTCAGTCCGGGTCGTCCTTGACCCGGGCCACCAGCTGCGTCGGGTTCACGAAGCGCAGCGCGATGACGAGCAGCACGAGCATCGAGGACGTGTAGAGCACAGCCATCGCGTCCACCGACTGCTGCGCCCGGATCCCCGCCGCCGACATCGAGTAGTAAAGGGCCACCACCAGCGTCTGGGAGTCCGGCCCCGCGGTCAGGAACGTCAGCTCGAACATCCCCACGGTCCGCACCAGCACCAGGATCGAAGCGGCCAGAATCCCCGGCACCAGCAACGGCGCCAGGATGCGGGTGAAGATCTGCCAGGTGCGAGCGCCGCACATGCGGGCGGCCCGTTCCACGGACTGGTCGATCTGCTCGATGAACGGCGTCATGGTGAGGATGACGAACGGGATCGACGGCACCAGGTTGGCGAGCACCACCCCGGCCAGGTGCCCGGCGAAGCCGTACTTGTAGAGCACGGTTGCCAGCGGAATCCCGTACGTGATGGGCGGCATCAGGATCGGGAGCAGGAACAGCAGATAGACCACGCGGCGGCCGGGGAACGAGCGGCGGGCCAGCACGTACGAGGCGGGCACCCCGACCAGCACCGAGATCGCCACCACCAGCAGCGCCACCTCGAGCGTCACCACCAGCACCTGGAACAGGCCGAACTCTTCCCACGCGCCGGCGTACCAGTGGGTCGTCCACCCCTGCGGCAGCCACGTGTCGAACCAGCGTTGCCCGACCGAGTTCACGACCACGGCGCCGATCAGGCCGGCCAGGTTGATCAGGAAGAAGGCGACCGCGCCCCAGACGAGCCAGGCCCCCACTGTCAGGCGCTTCACCCCTTGCCTCCCGTCGAGCCGGTGTAGAACAGCGATCGCAGGCCCAGCACGACCGCCACCACGATGAGCTCGACCACGCCCATGATCACGGCGATGGCGCTGCCCAGCGGATAGTCGTAGGCCTCGTACGCGGCGTGGTAGGCGGCGATCGACACCACGCGGGTCGAGCCGGCCGGGTCGCCGACCAGCACCGCGGACGGGAACACGCTGAACGCCAGCACGAAGGTCAGGCAGAACGTCGTGGCCAGTCCGGGTGCGAGCAGCGGCAGCGTGATCCGGCTGAACCGCTGCCACCGGCCCGCGCCCAGGGTGGCCGCCGCGCGTTCCAGGGTCGGGTCGATGCCGGACAGGTACGACAGGATCAGCAGGAACGCGAACGGGAACCCGGTGATGACCAGCGAGAAGAACACGCCCCAGTAGTTGTTGGTCAGGCGTACGGGCTCGTCGATCACCCCGAGGCCGAGCAGCGCGCGGTTGAACCAGCCGGTCGGCCCGAGGTAGTTGAGCAGCCCCTCGGCGGTCAGCACGGTCCCGAGCGTGATCGGCACGACGAGGATCGTGGTGAGCAGCCGCTTGCCCCGGAACCGGCCGCGCATCCGGTACGCGATCGGCACCGACGCCGCCACGTTGAGGATCGCCGCCGGCAGCGACAGCCCGAGCGTGGTGGCGATGGTGTCGCGCTGGTAGGCGTCGGTGAAGAACGCCCGGTACGCCCCCAGCACTCCCCCGCTCGCCGGTTGGAAGGACAGGCCGATCCCGTACGCGAAGGGGTAGATGAACAACGCGAGGACACAGGCCAGACCGGGTACGAGCAGCAGCAGTTGCCGATCGAGGCCACGCTCGGCCAGCCGGTGCCGCAGGGCCGTGCCGCCGCTCATGACGCGAACACCAGCACTCGCGACGGAGCGGCGGTGACCGTGATCCGCTCCCCCGGCGCCGGGCGTTCGAGGGATCTCAAGTGCAGGGCAACCCCTTCGGTCGTACGGGCCTCCACCGCGAACTCCCGCCCCTGGTACTCGACGACCTCGACCGTCACCGGCACCCCGTGTGCGGCGGCGCGCAGGTCCTCGGGCCGGACGGCCGCCACCACGTCGTCCCCGGGTGCGACAGCGTCCGCCGCGGTGCCGTCGAGCGTCAGGCCCCCGCCCTCCAGGGTGACCGTCGAACCGTGCGCCGCTTTCACCTTCATCGGAAGCAGGTTGCGGTAGCCCATGAAGTCGGCGACGTGCCGGTTGGCGGGCCGGTTGTGCAGTTCCTGCGGGGTGCCGATCTGCTCGACCCGGCCGTCGCGCAGCACCACCAGACGGTCGGCCAGCGACAGCGCCTCCTCCTGGTCGTGCGTCACATAGACGGTGGTCAGGCCGAGTGACTGATGCAACCTCCGGATCTCCGTACGCATCTCCAGGCGCAGCTTGGCGTCCAGGTTCGACAACGGCTCGTCCATCAGCACCAGCGACGGTTCGAGCACGATCGCGCGGGCGATGGCGACCCGCTGCTGCTGCCCGCCGGAGAGCTGACCGGGCAGCTTGGCGGCGTGCTCCTCGAGGCGTACGAGCTTGATCGCCTCGTCGGTGCGGCGACGGACCTCGTCGCGGGGCAGGCGGCGCATCTGCAGGCCGAACGAGACGTTCCGGCGTACGGAAAGATGGGGGAACAACGCGTAATTCTGGAAGACCATGCCGAAACCGCGGCGCTCGGGTGGCACAGTGTCGAGGCGGGTCCTGTCCTGCCAGATGCTGCCCTCGGACAGCGGCAGCAGCCCGGCGAGGCAGTTCAGGGCGGTCGACTTGCCGCAGCCGGACGGCCCCAGCAGGGCGATGAACTCGCCCCGCCGGATCGTCAGGTTCAGCCCGGTCAACGCGTCCCGGTCGCCGAAGCGCCGGCGCACCCCGTCCAGGCGCAGCTCGGAGAACCCGGTCACTTCTTCACCTTCGCGCCGCCGATCTCGCGGTCCCACCGGTCGAACGCGGCCACCAGCGCCTTCGCGTCCAGCGGCACCTCGATCGGGTTGCCGGCGATCAGCTGGTCGTACTCGGGCCGCCCGAACTCGGCGAGCGCCTTCTGACTCTCCTCGGGCGCCATGCTCAGGGTGACGTCCTTGACCGCGGGCCCGGGATAGAAGTAGCCCTGGTCGTACGCCTTGGCCTGCTGCTGCGGCGTGAGCATGTCCTGCAGCAGGTTGAGGATCGCAGCCTGCTTGTTCGTGGGCACCCCGCGCGGGATCACGGCGTAGTGCGCGTCGGTCACCCAGTGGAAGCCCTCGAGGGTCTGCACCTTGGCCTCCTTGGGCACCGTCCCCAGCACGCGCGGGTTGATGTCCCAGCCGGTGGTGCTGGCGATGATCTTCGCCGAGCCGTTGGCCAGGTTCTTCATGGTCTCCGACGTGCTCGACGGGTAGAGCGTGACGTACTTGTTGAGCTCGGCCAGGTAGGCCCACGTCTTCGACCAGCCGTTCACCGGGTCCTTGGGGTCGGAGTCGCCGAGCAGATAGGGCAGACCCATCAGGAACGTACGGCCGGGGCCGGAGTTGGACGGGCGGGCATACTGCACGGCGCCCGGGTTGGCTTTCGCGTACGCGAGGAGCTCCTCCGCCGACTTGGGCGGGCTCGGCACGTTGGCGGGCAGGTATTCCAGCAGCGGCCCGGACGGGTAATAGGTGACCGTGACACCGAAGTCGCCGGCGAGCTTCTGCATGGCCTCGGCGCCCGGCAGGTACGTGCTCATGCCCGGCAGGCGTGACGAGGACGCCGGCAGCAGCGGCGTCCACAGGTCCTGGTCGATGCCCGCGGCCAGCCCGTCGACGCCGGTGAGCACGAGGTCGATGTCGACCCGGCCCGCGTTCTGCTGGGCCTTGACCTTGCCGACCAGTTCGGGCGCGGTTGCCTTGGAGTAGGTGACCTTGTCGATCTGGTCGCCGGCGCGGGACACGAAGTCGTCGATCATGCCCTGGGTGAGCTGGAGGTTCCCGGCCACGTCGAGGATGTTGAGGGTGACGGCCTCGCCGGGCTTGTCGGGAACGGGTCCGTCGGTGGCGCCGCCGCTGTTCGGGGCGTCGGGAGCGCCGCACGCCCCGAGCAGGAGGACGGCCGCGGCGAGGGCGATTCGGATTCTTGGCATGGTCATGACCCTTCTGCGGGGCCGGTGGAGCCCCGGACGATCAGTTGGGTGGGAAGTTCGAGCCTTTCCTTGCGGTCCTGCCTCTCGTTCAGCAGCAGATCGACCGCAGCTCGCCCGGCCGCGCCCTGGGGCAGCGCGACGGTGGTCAGGGCGGGGTGCACCATGGCGCCGAGCGGGATGTCGTCGAAGCCGAGCACGCTGAGGTCGGCCGGCACCCGTACGCCCCGGGCCGCGCAGCGGTGCAGCAGACCCAGCGCGACCAGGTCGTTGTAGGCGATCACCGCGGTCACGCCGGCCACGATGACCTGGTCGGCAGCCGCCACCCCGCCCTCGAACTGGGGAATGACGCTGCCCATCTCGACCAGTTCGACACCGGAGGTCTTGCTGACCGCGCGCAGCGAGCGCACCCGTTCGCGATTGGCCCACGAGGTGCGCGGCCCGCCCACGTACGCGATCCGCCGGTGCCCCAGCGCGACCAGGTGGCTGACGGCCTGGCGCATGCCGTCGAGGAACGCCGCCGTGACCGACGGGGTGCCGGGGACACGGCGGTAGACGAGTGCGATCGGGATCTCGCCGGCCAGCGCGCGCAACTCGGCCTCGGGCATCCGGGGCGAGCAGAGCACCACGCCGTCGACCTGTTTGGCCAGCTTGCGCACGAGACCGGCCTCGGCCGCCGGGTCCTCGTCGGTGTCGGCCAGGAACACGGCGTGGTCGGCCTCGTGAGCGCGTCCCTGCACGCCCTTGACGATGCCGGGGAAGAACGGATTGGACAGATCGGGGACGAGCAGGCCGAGATTGCCCGTACGCCCGGTGATCAAGCCGCGGGCGGCCCGGTTGGGGTGGTAGCCGAGCGCGGCCGCCGTTGCCCGCACCCGCTCACGGGTGTCGAGCCGGACCAGCTCGGGGGTGGACAGCGCCCGGGTCACGGTGGCGACCGAGACACCGGCCGCTCGCGCAACATCTTTGATGGTCGCTGCCACGCGGCCAGTCTTGGCGCGGCCCGTTTTGGCGGTCAAGACATCGAGCACGATCGTTGCGTATGATGCTGAAAACGTTTACATCTGTGCTCATCGACGACGCCGAACGGCAACAACGGGACCGGCTCCGGCCCCGACGGCACCTACTGGTAACCGGTCCTGGGCCGGGGCTGCCCTCGCGTTCCACCGCGCGAGAACAGCCCGGCCCGTCAGCGGGCGTAGGCGGCGAACCGGGCCAGCAAGCCGTGCGGCGCGTCGTCGGCGAAGCAGAGCGCCAGGTTGTTCGCCGCGTCCCGGGCCGCCTCGGCGCTGCGCGGGAAGAGCTCGTCCTCGTACGCGGAAAGCGCCGCCCCGGCATCACCCGGGTGGGCGGCGATGGCCTCACCCAGGCGCGCGCCGTCGAGCATGGCGAGGTTGGCACCCTCCCCTGCGAACGGGGACATGAGATGGGCCGCGTCGCCCAGCAGGGTCACACCGGGACGCCGGGGCCAGCGATGCTCGATCGGCAGGACATGGATGGCGCGCGGGATGAGCGGGCCGTCCGCCTCGGTGATCAGGGCCCGGAACTCGGGCGCCCAGTCGCGGAACTCGTCGGCCAGCACAGCCTTGGCCCCGGCGGTGTCGGTGAAGTCGACGCCGGCGATCCAATCGGACGGTTTGGTCAGAGCCGCGTAGACGTGCAGGCTGTTGTCGGTCTCGCGGTGAGCCAGGAAGCCGCGGCCGGGTCCGAGCGCGAACAGCATGCCCGCTCCCACCGTACGGGCCGGTCCGGGGTGGCGTACGTCGGCGTCACGCAGGTCGAGCTCGACGAACGACATCCCGGCATAGGCGGGCCGGGCGTCCGACAGCAAGGGCCGGATCCGCGACCAGGCCCCGTCGGCCCCGACCAGCAGGCCGGGAGAAACGGTCGATCCGTCGGCCAGCACCAGATCAAGATCTTCCCGTACGCCGGTGACCCTGCTCCCCCACCGCACGACGCCCTCAGGAAGCGAGTCGAGCAGCATCCGCCGCAGGTCGCCGCGGTCCACCTCGGGGCGGCCGCCCTGCCCGTCGTCGGCCTCGTCGGTGTGCACCGTGCCGGTCCGGTCGAGGATGCGCATCGCCTCGCCGCCGGGGTGGATGATGCGCCGGAACTCCTCGGTCAGCCCGGCCGAACGGATCGCCACCTGACCGTTGTAGTCGTGGATGTCGAGCATGCCGCCCTGCGTACGGGCGTCGGGTGAGGCGTCCGCCTCGTAGACGGTGGCCGGGATGCCGTGCAGGTGCAGGACCCTAGCGAGGGTGAGCCCTCCGAGTCCGGCGCCGACGATCGTGACGGGAGTGGTCATGATTTCCTCCAATTGTGTTCGTGACGAACGTGTTCGGCAAGGGCGAGCGACAACGAGCGTTGACTCTGGGGCTGGGCCGGCGGGAGTGGTCCGAGACGGCAGACGCAGCAGCGACGGCCGCCCTGCCGTCGGGCGGATAGTCGATTTGGCGACGGCTGCCCTGCCGGCGGGCGGGTAGTCGATTTGGCGACGGCTGCCCTGCCGGCGGGCGGGTAGTCGGGTGCGACA
Source organism: Paractinoplanes brasiliensis (assembly GCF_004362215.1). NCBI lineage: Bacteria > Bacillati > Actinomycetota > Actinomycetes > Micromonosporales > Micromonosporaceae > Paractinoplanes > Paractinoplanes brasiliensis. Next base: position 1,487,986 of record NZ_SNWR01000002.1, read on the forward strand.
CCGTGTGGCGACCAGTGACGGCGGCGTGGCAGTGATGACGGCGTGGCAGTGATGACGGCGTGACAGTGACGGCGGCGTGACAGTGACGGCGGCGTGACAGTGACGGCGGCGTGACAGTGACGGCGGCGTGAAACAGTGACGGCGGCGTGGCGGTGACGGCGTGCAGGTGGCAGTGACGTGACGGCGGCGACGGTGACTACGTGGCGGGCGGCGGCGCGGTCAGGGGGTCGGTACGGTACGGATGCCGGCGACCAGCACGTCGATCATCCAGGACAGGCGTTGCGGGCCGGTGCCGGAGAAGAGCGCCGCGCCGGCCTCGGCCACGTGGGGATGGTCTGCCGCTGTGGCCTCTCTCAGGGCGGTGACCAGGGCGTACTGCTCGGACTCGGCCGTGACCTGCTCGTCGCGGGCGCCCTGTTCGGCGGCGGTCGCGGTGACGTGTTGCAGCAGCAGGTCGACGCCCCAGGCGGCCTGCTCGACCGAGGCGCCGCCCGCCCGCAGCAACCCCAGCAGCGTGTCGACCAACCGTACGTAGTGGGGCCCGGACGGCCGCAGCGTCAGCACCGACCGCGCCAGGCTCGGCTGGCCGATCAGCAGTTCGGTGTAGGTGCACAGGATCTGGCGCAGCTCCTCCTGCCACCGCGCGCCGCCACCGGACGGCAGGTCGAGGCCGGCCAGCAACTCGTCGAGGATGGCGCCGTGCAGCTCGGCCATGTTGGCCACGTAGACGTACAGCGAGGCCGGGCCGGTGTCGAGCTCGGCCGCCAGCCGCCGCATCGTGACGCGTGCCAGCCCCTCCTCCCTCATGATCCGCATGGCCACCGCGACAGCGCCCTCCCGGCTCAGCGGGGGTTTGGCGGGCCGGTCGCGGCGGCTCACGGGAACACGACGAGGACTCATAACGCGATCGTAACGAACACGTTCGTCATCGGCAAGCCCGGCGATCAGCTCCAGCCGCTGATGGCCGCCACCTCGGCCGGGGTCAGCTTCAGCCCGGCGGCCGCGATGTTCTCCTCCAGGTGACCGGCCGAACCCGTACCGGGAATGGGCAGGATCTGCGGCGACCGGGCCAGCAACCACGCCAGCACCACCTGGTGGGGGGTCACGCCGTACTTCGTGGCCGCTTCCTGCACGGCCGCGTTGCCGTCGAGGTTCTGGATCGGCGCCCACGGCAGGAACACCATCTGCTCCTGCTCGCACAGGTCGACCAGCGACTCCGACTTGCGGTCGTCAACGTTGTAGCGGTTCTGGATCGACACGATCGGCGTGAGCCGCTGGGCCGCCCGCAGCTGCGACTCGTCGAAGTTCGACACCCCGATGTGCCGGATCTTGCCCTCGTTCTTCAACTCGACGATCGCGCCGATCGAATCCTCGAGCGGGACCTCGGGGTCGATCCGGTGGAACTGGTACAGCGGGATCTGCTCGAGGCGGAGCCGCCGCAGGCTGCCCTCCAGCGCCGACCGCAGATGCTCGGGCCGGCCGTTCGGCACCCAGTGCCCCGGCCCCGGACGGGTCAGCCCGCCCTTGGTCGCGACGACCAGATCCTCGGCGTACGGGTGGAGCGCCTCGGCGATCAGCGTCTCGCTCACGTCGGGCCCGTACGAGTCGGCCGTGTCGATGAAGTTGACACCCAGCTCGACCGCCCGGCGAAGCACCGCCTTGGCCTCGTCCCGGCTCTTCGGGTCGCCCCAGATGCCGTCCCCGGTGATCCGCATGGCGCCGTACCCGAGGCGATTGACCGTGAGGTCGCCGCCGACGTCGATGGTTCCCGCCTTGCTCGCGTCCGGTGTGCTCACCACTGAACTCCCTCCGACGAACGTCTCCTGAGCGACGCTACGCCGATCGGCACCCCGGCGAAGGTGTGCATGTCACACAACTTCCCCTTGCGGGCCACGCCGTTACGCCGTCCTCAGTCCCGCGCTCGCCAGATCGTCCAGCACACCGGTGACCGCCGGATGCTCCGGAACCAGGGTTTCCAGCGCCACGGCAAGCGAATCCCACGGCGCGAGGTGACGGTAGTGCTCAAAGCTGCGCAGCAGGGAGAAAAGCTCGACCCGGGCGGCGTTGTCGCGGCGCATCTGGTGGATGATCACCGGCGGCAGCAGGTCGTAGATCTGTTCGCGGAACGCCGGCTCGCTCATTCTCGGGACAGTGAGCAATCTGTCCACCAGCACACGGTACAGATCGGCGGGCGGCCGTGGCGCCGATGACCCGGCCGGTGTGGACGCGTTCGGTGCGGGCTCGGGTACGTCGGTCAACCGCGCCTCCCTCAGGTGCCGTTTCAGTGCCGCGTAGGAACGGTGGCCGGTCGAGTCCGGTTTGATGATCGTGAAGTGGTCGCCGGGCAACACTCCCACTTCGGGAAAGACACTCTTCGCCGAGACGGGAGTGACGACACCGTCGCTGTCCCCCGCGTACGCGGTGATCCTGATCGGACAAGTGGACTCCGACACTGTGGTGGCGTGGATGACCTGGTTGAGCACGATCCGGTGCGCCTCGGTGATGTCCCGGTTGAGCGGTCTCAGGTCACGCTCCTGAGGATGCCACCGCAGCAGACCGCGGCGCAGCAGCAGAAGCAGCTCGGAGCCGGAGTTGGGGCAGGCGAACAGCACGATGCGGCGGATCCGGGCCAGTTCGGGACCGCGACCGTCGGCGAGCGTGCGTGCGAGCATCCGCTGCACCACCAGACCGCCTTGGCTGTGCGCGACCAGCACGAGCCCGGTGTCATCGGCGCGCTCATGGGTCAAGTAGGTACGTAAGCTGTCGGCGATGTCATTGATGTCGGGTATCCGCCGCAGCGGACTCAGCGACAGCGGGGGGCTCGGGTAGGAGAACGTGGAGGGCGCCACGAAGCTCAGATCGGCGTCCCGCTCGATCAGGCTCAGGAACGGTGACCAGGTGTCGGCCGACGACAGGATCCCGTGGATGAAGACGACTCCCAGGTCCCCGCTCATGACGTCAACCTACCGTAGGCGGTCCAACGCCATCCGCTCCGAAGTGGCCACCCCTCACTTACCGCTTCCAGGATCGTTACCGCGTGCGACATGATGAGCGACGGAACCGCAGCGACGTGAGGAGACGGCCTCAGTGATCCGATCGATCGACGACATCGAGTCAGACGTGGCAGACCTTACGGAGGTGACCCTCGCCGATCTGCCCACTTACGACGAGCAGATCCTGGCCCCGACCATACATCGGCTGCTGCGGCGCATCGACGATCCCGAGAGCATCACCAGCGGCTACAATCCTCAACGCATTGATTAACATGATTGGGTCGGAGTTCCTGCATGGGCAATGACGGCGCCTCGGACGGGCCGCCCCGCCACCATCGGCTGGACAAGCAGCATGTGACAGCACTCTTCTCCGGCGGCGGGGACGCCGATTCCGTCACCCAGCTTCTGACCGTCGAGCGCAGCTGGCGGATGCTCCAACTGCGTGCCCTGCTCGACCTCGTCCGGCCCGAACACGACGTCGGTCCACTTGCCTCCGTCGGGACCGCATGGGCACTGCTCGTCGAGGCAGAGCGACGCGATCCGCCGAAGGTCGCCGGCCTCTTGCTGCATCCGCAGGTGGGCATCTGGGCGGGGTATGTTCTGCGACGCCTGCGTGGAACAGCCGACTCCCCGGCGCCGCTCTGGGTGGACCTCGGCTATCTGCACACCCTCGCCGCCGCGGCAGCGCTGAGCACCGGCGCCGACTTCCGGATCACCGTGCCGGTGCGGGACGGTTTCACAGTGCTGCCGACCCTCGGCGCCGCGCACGTGCCGGGCACTCGGCAGTGGGACCGCACCGACGTGCACGGCGCCGGCGGATCCGGTGTGGTCGAGACACCGGACGGCGCGGTGGTGGTCGGCGGAAGCAGGTGGAATGCGATGCCGGGCGTTCGCGTCGAAGCGGCCGGGCAGACCCTCGCGGTCCGGCTGGACTGCCTGGACCCGTACCGCAATCTCCGGGCGCCGACACCGCCCCACCTGCTGAGCGAACCGGAGCTGCGTCACTGGCGCGAGCTGCTGACCCAGGCATGGCGCCTGCTGGTCGAGACGAGCCCTCCGCTCGCCGCGCCGATGGCACAGGGACTCTTCTCCGTGGTGCCCCAGCCGCCGGCGGAGCGCTTCCGGACTATGAGCGCCTCCGCGGGGGACGCCTTCGGCAGCATGATCATGTCCGAGCCGCGGGACGCGGTCGAGCTCGCGGTCACGATGGTCCACGAGTTCCAGCACATCAAGCTGGGTGCCCTGCTGCACCTGGCGCCTCTGCACACCGGCGAGCCGGTGCAGAGGCTGTACGCGCCGTGGCGTGACGATCCCAGGCCGCTGGGTGGGCTGCTGCAGGGCGTTTACGCGTTCGCCGGAATCACCGAGTTCTGGCGAGCCCTCCGCGAGCGGTCCTCGGGCAGCACCGCTGCGCTGGCCCACTTCGAGTTCGCCCGCTGGCGCCGGCAGGTCCACGCCACCCTGGCGATGCTGGCCGAGCTGCCGCAGCTCACCGAGGTGGGCAAGAATCTCGTGCACGGCCTCATGGCCACGGCGGACGGCTGGCGGAGTGACGACGTGCCGGCGCGAGTGCGGGTGGCCGCCGACGCCGCCGTCAGCGATCACCGGGCCCGGTGGCGGCTTCACCATCTGCGGCCGTCGGCGGAGGTCGTGGACGCGCTCGCGGCATCCTGGACGGCCGGCGTCGACCGCCCCGAGCAGGCCGGGCCGGCGCCAGTAGTCGCGGCCGATCCCGGCGCCCGCGGGCTCGACGCCAGGGCCGTTCTGATGCTCTGGCGCCTGACCGATCCTGCCGGCTTCGACCAGCTCCGGCGCGACCCGTCGACGATCGGCGCCCACGTCACCGGCGCGGGCCCCAGCGATCTCGCCTACGTGGCGGGTGAACTGGACCACGCCCGCGACGGGTATCTCGCCGCACTGTCCGTGGACCCGGACAGCCCGAGCGCCTGGGCCGGGCTCGGACTTGTCCTGTCCGCGGCCGGGCCGGGCCGGGCCGCGGACGCGCTGATGCGCCGGCCCGAACTGGTCCGGGCTGTGCATCAGGCCGTCCGCAGCTCGACCGGTGAGATCAGCGACCCGGTGAAGCTCGCCGGCTGGATAGGGCCGGGATGACGCTCACAGCGGCAGCGGATCCATGTCGCAGTTGGCCCGCAGGGTGAGATCCACCGCCACGGCCGTGGCCGGATGGTCGTCGCCGAGAAGCCGCCGGAAGTTCTCCACCGCGCTCGAGTGCACCTCGGCGGATTCCTCCAGTCGCCCCAGCTTGAGCAGGTCCATCGCCCGGTTTCCCTGACCGGCAAGGGTGGTCGGGTGGTTCGGCCCCAGGACGCGCGCCAGACGCTCGATCGCGTCGGTGTCCCGCTCGACAGCCAGGGCGTACTCCCCTTGGGCATAGAGGTCGCTCGCCAGATTGAGCGCCGCCGACAGCGTGAGCGGATGGTCATCGCCCAGTTGCTCACGCAGCTCGGCGAAACCCTCCTCGTCCATCTGCCGGGCCTCGTCCACTCTGCCCCGCAGCCGCTGGGTGACCGCCCAGTTGAGCTTGGCGGCGATGACGTGCGGGTGCCTGTCGCTGCCGAGCAGCCGCCGGTAACGTTCGTAGACCCGCTCGCCCAGCTCGGCTGCGCTGTCGAGGTCCCCGGTCTCCCGCAGGTCGCTCGAGAGGTTGAGGGAGGCCGCGATGGTGTCCGGGTGGTCCTCGCCGTACCGGGTGAGGAAGCCCTCCTGGACCTCCTCGGAGATCCGGCGGGCGGCTCGATGGTCGCCGGCCTTCCGGAGGGCCACAGCCAGGGTCCGCATCGCTCGCAGGGTCTGCGGGTGACCCGGGGTCAGCTGATGACTCAATTGATCGGCCACTGCCTGCGCCTCGGATCGAGCACTGACGTAATCGCCGAGCTCACACCGGTCGGTGATCAGGTTGCGCGTGCTCTCCAGCGTGATCGGATGCTCGGTGCCGTACAGCTGAATTCGCAGCCGCTGGTTCTCCTCGTCGATCTCGGACGCCCTCAGCAGCTCGCCGGTCAGCCGCAGGCTCACCGCGAGGTTGTGGGCCGCGGTGATGGTCTCGACGTCGTCCGGGCCGAGTGCCCGCACGTGCCGTTGATAGACCTCCTCGGCCAGTTCCAGCGCTCCCTTGAAGTCGCCGGCCACCCGGCGGTCGGCAGCGACGGCGCCCAGCGCACGCAGCAGATCCTCATTGTCCTCTTCGACGGTCTCGCGGTAGGCGTTCAGCACCGTCTGGTTGAGCCGGGCCGCATCGTCGAACCGGCCGAGAACGAACAACAGCCACCCCACCCAGTGACCCATCCGCAAGGTCGACTGATGAGTGGCCCCCAACTGCTCCCGGCGAGCCTCGTACGCCCGCGTGGCGAGCTCGAACGCGGCGTGGTGATCGCCCCACCAGTAGAGATACCGGGACAGGTTGTCGACGAGCTGCTGCACCCACGGCTCGGTGGACCGGAACGCCTGAGCCGTCATGGCGTGCGGGTAGAGATCGGCGTAGGCACGCCAGCTGTCCGGCGAGTTCGGATCGTTGGGGTCGCCGTCGGCCAGCAGGAGGTGCGCGCTTCGGCGCATGGACCCTTGTTCGGCGTCGTCGAGCCGGTCCATCAGCACGGCCTGAACAAGGCGGTGCATCTGGATCGAGTTGGTCCGATAGTCGATCTTTGCCAGGGCGTAACGGTTGATCTCACGAATGGCCCGGTTGAGCCGCATCGGATCACGCCGCACCTCGTCCAGCTCGGGGTTCACGTCGCTGGCCCGGCCGCGGCTGAACAGGGTCCGGGGAATGGGCTCCGGCGCGAAGAAGGAGCAGACCTGCAGCAACCGGAGCGCGCCCGGGCTCGAATCGGCCAAGCGGTCCAGCGAGACGTTCCAGGCAGCCGCAACCGGAAGCTGGTAGTCCAACGGCACCGATACCTCGAGAAGCTCGGTCCTCTTCTGCTCGAAAAGGCGCAGGTACTCGTCGGCGGGCATTCCGGTCTCGGCGCGCCACGCAGCGGCCTGGTCCAACGCCAGCGGGAGGTCGCCGAGCGCCTCGGCCAGCCGGATCGCGTCATCGTCGTTGAGCTCCGGGCCGCGCCGCCGGAGCAGATCGACGCTCTCGCGACGCGCGAAGACGTCCACCTCCAGTTGCTGAGCGATGCTCGACCACTGCGGATTACGAGAAGTGACCATGATGTGCCCGGGCCCGCCGTTGGGAAAGTACCGCTGCACCGCCTCCGGGCTTTCCGCGTTGTCAAAGATCAGAAGCCAATTGGCGTACGGCTGCCCCAGTCGCAGGGCCTCGCGCACGGCCGGCACCGCGGCATTGGCCTCCGGGCCCACCGGCAGCTGCAGTCGCTGGGCCAGTTCGGCCAGGGCATTGCCGATCTGAGCCGGCCGCTCGGACGGGATCCACCAGACGACGTCGTACTCGTGCTGGTGGCGGTACACATATTCCACCGCGAGCTGCGACTTGCCCACGCCACCCATGCCTTGCAGCGCGTGCGGCAGCACCGCGGTCGTACCGACCCGCATCTGCTCGTGCAGGTTCGCCAGCAGAGCCTCCCGGCCGGTGAAGTTGGGATTGCGGGGCGGGACGTTTCCCCAGATGGCCGGCGCTTTGGCCGGTGTCCTCGGTGACGTGGTCACGTCCGCCACCCTGCTCGACGACACGCCTGCTCCTTCGGATCTGCGATCGGTGGTGCCCGGTGCTGCCGATTCCATTGTGGCAAAGGACGTGCCCGTCGTTGCGCTCACCGACGACAGTTCCGGTTCTACGCCCAACGCTTCGTGCAAATGGCGGGCCCGGGCGAGGTAACGCCCGGAAAGAGCGCGAAGCACAGCCCGTTCGACCCGGATGAACGGCGCGGTTTCCGGGGTCACCGGCGACATCGGAGACGCGTCGGGATCGTCGAGCATGCGGCTCAGCCCTCGTACCGCCGGAACGTTCGGTCCCAACTGCTCGTCGACGACCCGCAGCACCCGCGCAGCGTCCGCCCGGCGGCCGGCCGCAAGCAGTTCCTCCCGGACTCCCCGGTGGAACTCATAGGCGATCCCGGCGCCCTCGGGGACCGCGCCGGCGGCCGACACCGGATAGAGCAGCTCGCTGTTGAGGATCTCGGACAGATGCGAGGTCTGCGCCTCCGGAATCAGGGCGCGCTGAACCGATCGCATCAACGCCAGGTTGAGCGGTGCCGCCGCGAGCTGCGTGGCCAGAGTGACGGCTGTCGGCGTTGCCCACGCGGTGAACTCGCGGACCCGCGTCCGGGCACTGACGTCCTGCGCCGTCGCCGGCACGGTCACGTCCTGCGGCACGGAGTCGTTCGCCAGCAGGGCGGGCAGCCGGGACCCGCCACCGGTGAGCAGAGTGGCCCAGGCCGCCAGCCACCGGGAATCGAGCTCGAGAACCGGAACCGGCACCGGGTCGTCGCCCACGGGTTCGTCGAACACCTCGGGCACCGGGCTGAGCATCTCCCACGCGAAGTCGGCGTTGGCGGACGCCGGCGCGGGGGTGGGCAGCCACATCCGCAGTCGTCGTGGGCGGATCCCCGTCCGATACCACTGAAGTTGGGGAAGGAGGTCAAGAATGGCGATCGGTGACCGGCGGCCCCAGGCGCTCAGCAACGGCAGCATCGTACCGGCATGCCAGGCGGGGCCCGTGCCGTCGGTGAGGATCAGGACTATCCGGCCGGGACCGACGATCGATCGGTCAGGACCGGTGTCGTCCATCGTGGAGGCGTCCAACGGCAGCACGGTGACATCGCCGAAATCAGCGTGGCCACGCAGGACCTCGACCACACCGTCGACGATGTCGCTCCAGACCGCCATGGAGGGCGCGGCGTCGAGCAGCACCGTCACTTCCCACCGGCTTGCTCCGCCGGGGGACGACTCGGACAGCGGGCGAAGCGCCTGTGAGATGGCTCCCCAGGTGTCCTCGGCATCGCCCCGGGTCACCAGCTTTCCCCGATCCCTCGGTCAGCGGGAGTGCCCAGCGCGTCGGGCCTGCGCTCGGGGTCGTCCCACAGAATCGTCAGATGGTGACCGATGTGGCCGTCCCTCTGGTCGGGCTCCAGTCGTAACGCCTCGTGCCGCAACTCTTTCGCCCGAAGCGGCAACCGGCCGACGCCACCATCGGTCACCATGCTGGTGACGGCTTCCCGGAACTCCGCGCCGGTGCAGTCGTTCCGATGCCAGATGATCACCGGCAGCCCCGCACGGAGGGCTGCCTCGATCTCCTGCTGGCCGGTTTCGCCCCGTTGGGCCGGTGGCTCGCTCAACACGAGCGAGACGATACGATCGTCGGCCTTCAGTTCGGACTCGAGCCGCGTGAAGTAATCGCTCCCGCCGGGATGGCTCCAGTAGACCTTGCTGTGCGCGGGCGCCTTCAGCAGTTGCCGCCAACGCTGGTGCCAGGCTCGATGCCAGCGCTGAGTGCGAAGCCGTTCCAGACTGCGGACCACCACCGGATAATCCATCGACAGCGCGATCGGCCGTGCGGAATCGGACTCCTTGCGCCAGCGGTCCACTCCGATGTTGAGCAGTTCCCAAGGCAGCACGAACTCGACGAAAACCGTGCCCGTCCGGTCCGACCAGTCGATCTCCATCTGCTCGATCAGCTGCTCCACCTCACGCTCCAGGTCGCGGAGGTGAACCAGAATCGTCTCCCCTCGTCGTGAATACCAGGAATCGGCGCCGTACCACTGACGGAAGTGCGACAGGGAGTACTTCTCCTCGTCACCGACCGGATCCAGGTGCGGCTCGACCAGCACGACCAGGTAGGCAGCCGACGCTGACGGTTGTTCTCCGCCGCGAGCGAGATAGGCCCGCCGTTCCTCCAGTTGCCGGGTCAGGCCCTGCCCGCCGGCGAGCCGGCTGTTGCGCAGCCGGATCCACCGTGCCGCCTTCGGATCCACCTGATCCTCCAGCAGCACCAGGAAGTTCGTGCTCGGCTGGAGGCCGTCCGGTCCGGCGTTCTGCCCGGCGAGATGGACGAACGCCTGCCAGGCGTCGGCGCACCACGAAGGCGGCCCCGGCGACCGATGCTCAGTAGCGCGTTGATAGAGGACCGTGAGGTTGGTCGGCGTCAGATTTTCCAGAAAGGGCCGCAGCGTCGTCCAGTCGTCCTCGCTCAGGACGTCGGCTGCCTCCCACTCGTCACGCAGGCGCCGCAGCTGGTTGATCTCGTCGGTGTCCGGCTCCAGGTACTCGACGGTCTCGACCAGGACCTGCACTCCATCGGTGAGCCGGCTGCAGGCACGGACCAACTCGGCCGTCTGCAGCCGGATCTCGGAGTGCTCACGCAAGGAGAATTGACCCAGACGGTCCTGGAGCTGCTCGATGAGGAGTTGCCGGCTGGACTGCGTCCGTACGAGGCGGGTGCGTTCGAGCACCCCGACGAGCACCGGTCGGATCCGGTGCCGGGCCTGGTCACCGCTGGTCTGCTCAGTCTTCATCTACTCACAGGTCGGTGTATGGCGGATCGGTGTATGGCGGACGGATACCGGGGTCTCCGGTCGCATCAGGCTACCCTCTGCCCGTCCCGGACCGGCAGCTGGCGAACCTTAGATCCGAAACGTGTCGGCACGCGCGAAGACCGCGTCCTGGCACGCCTCCATGGCGTGAACCATCCTGTCAAAAAAAGACGCACCCCGCGCAACGTTCACGGGGAGAAACCCTGCGGCACGCCCGTGCTCCGCGCCTCGTAACGCGGCGATCACCTGTCCGGTTCGCGGTAATGTCCGGCGGGTCGACACCCGGACGGAGGGGAACAGGATGACGGCGGCGCCGACGCGGGAGGACGTGCTCGGGTATTTCGAGACGTTGTCGAACTGGGGGCGGTGGGGTGACGACGACCAGCGCGGCACCCTCAACCTCATCACCGACGACGTACGGCTGGCGGCGGCGCGCGCTGTACGGCACGGCCGCAGCGTGTCCTGCGCGTGGGAACTGTCCGAGATGGAGCGGGCGACAACCTCGTGCCCGTACGCGGTGGACATGCCGGGCGCCGAGCACATGCCGCCCGCGTTTCAGGCCGACCGGCGCTGGGGGTTCTCGAACGAGCGGGTCGGCCTGATGTTCCACGGCAACACCATCACCCATCTGGACTCGCCGTGCCACCTGTTCTGGGACGGCCGGATGTACAACGGACGGCCGCACGAGCTGGTCGGCGCGACGACGGGCTCGGCGTGGGCGGCGGTCACGGCGGCGGCGGACGGCATCGTCACGCGCGGGGTCCTGCTCGACGTGGCCGCTGTCCGTGAGGTGCCGTGGCTGGAACCAGGGCAGGGCGTCTTCCCCGGCGACCTCGAGGCAGCCGAGCGGCGGCAGGGCGTACGGGTGCGCTCCGGCGACGCGGTGCTGCTGCGCACCGGCTACGGGCGCCGCCGGCACGAGGCCGGTGACGCGGGCGGCATCACGCAGGCCGGTTGGCACGCGTCCTGCCTGCCGTGGCTGCGGGACCGCGGGGTCGCGCTGATCGGGGCCGACACCCCGCAGGAGGTGCAGCCGTCCGGCTACGAAGGCGTGCTGATGCCGGTGCACGCCGTGGGACTGGTCGCGATGGGCCTGTGGCTGGTCGACAACTGCGACCTGGAGGCGTGCGCGGCGACGGCGATCGAGCTGAACCAGTGGGACTTCCAGCTCGCGGTCGCCCCCGTCCGCCTGGCCGGCACGTCGGGCAGCCCGGTCAACCCGATCGCCACGTTCTGAGCTACGCCAAGCCGAGCGATCCCCGGATGAGCACGGCGAACTGTCTCTGGTCTACGACCGGGCGCGCTGACCCGGTCACCGCCCGGGGGTGATCACCTCGACCTGGGCGGCCTCGAGGGCCTCCTGGAGGTCGGGCGGGGGCATCGTGTCGGTCACCAGGTAGTCGGCCGCCGCCAGTTCGGAGACCTGGGCGAACAGCCGGCGGCCGAACTTGGAGGAGTCGGCCAGGATCGCCACCCGCTCGGCGCGGGAGATCATCTCTTGCATCATGGCCGCCTCGGCCAGGTTGCTGGTGGTGAAGCCGGCGTCGCCCGAGATCGCGCCCACGCCGATCAGCGCCAGGTCGCAGCTGATGTCGAGGTCGGCCCCGCCGTTGGCGCGGAAACTGACCGGCCCGATGGTCGCCAGGGTGAGCGCGCGGACGGCGCCGCCGAAGACGTAGATGTCGCGGATCGCGCTCGACGGCAGCGCGGCCGGCACCAGCAGGTTGTTGGTGGCCACGGTGAGCTCGCGATGCCGGCCGAGGTTGCGGGCCAGCGCGAGCGTGGTCGTGCCGCCGTTGATCATGATGGTCGAGCCGTCCTCGACCAGGGCCGCGGCCAGCTGCGCGATCTGGTCCTTCTCCTGCTCCTGAATGCTCAGCCGCTGGTCGACCGCGCGGTCGGTGCGCTGCAGGGTGGACCGGCTGACCGCTCCCCCGTACGTGCGCACGAGAACGCCGTCGGCGCTGAGCTGGTCGAGGTCGCGCCGCACGGTGTCGATCGAGACGCCGAACCGCTCGGCCAGCGCGCTGACCGTGACCTGCCCGGCCTCCGCCACGTACGCCGCCAGCTGCGCCTTGCGCCCGGCCGGCAGATGGCGTTGCCGCTCATCCTTATCGACGCTCACCGCTCCCCCTCGGTTTTGTGCGGCAGTATGCCACAACCCGACGTTCCCGATCCGCACCGCCGCGAGAAGCAGCGCAGAGCCGCAGAGTCGCGCAATCAGGCTGCACATCCTGCACCAGCAGGCCTTCACCCGGCAATCGCCCGATCGGACCCGGAGGCAACCTTGCCGCATCCTGCAGGACTACGCAAGATTCTGCTGTTCTTGCCCTTGTTAACTCCCGTAACACGTTGCTAACGTGACGCTCACCTCGCAGAGAACAGAAGGAACTCTCTATAGAAGGAGCTCGACATGGCCATTCGGAAGGCGTCTCGGACGCGGCTGATAGGGGCCCTCACGGCCGCCACAGTCGCGCTCGCGCTGGGTGCCTGCGGTGGTGGTGACTCGGACGACGTCGCGTCGGACGGGACTGTGACCCTCGAATTCGCCCAGTGGTGGGCGCCGGAACTCCCCGACGGGTCGTTCGACAAGATCATCAACGAGTTCCAGACCGCGAACCCGAACATCAAGGTCAAGCTGCTCAGCGGCCCGTACGCGTCGACCAAGCAGCAGCTGGTCACCGGCGCGGCGTCCAAGACGCTGCCCGATGTGGTCGGTCTGGACGGCGCCTGGGTCAACGACTTCGCCAAGCAGGGCGCGATCGCCGACCTGACCAAGCTGATGGACGAGGCCGGTTACGACTCGAGCCAGCTGGCCAGCCAGATCCAGCTCGAGGGCAAGACGTACATGATCCCGGTGGTCAACTTCGTCTACCCGCTCTTCGTCAACCAGGACCTGCTCACCAAGGCCGGCGTCGACAAGGTGCCCAGCACGCGCACCGAGTTCGCCGACGCGGCCAAGAAGATCACGGCGACCGGCGGGAACGTGAAAGGGTGGGCGCTCCCGCTGGACACCGCCGTCCCCAACGGCATCCAGAACGACGTGATGTCGTGGCTGTGGGCCTCCGGCGGCAGCATGCTGGCCGACGGCAAGCCCGCGCTGACCACGCCGCAGGTCAAGAGCGTGGTCGAGTACGTCAAGAGCCTCAACGACGCCGGCGTGATCGCCGAGGGCTCGCTGACCATGAAGGAGCAGGACAAGGTCGAGAAGTTCACCACCGGCCAGGTCGGCATGATGATCGACTCGCTCGCGCACATCAACCTGGTCAAGGAGAACGCGCCGAACCTGAAGTTCGCCATCGCGCCGGTTCCGGCCGAGGACGGCTTCACCGGCAAGCGCGGCATCCCGTACGCGTCCTGGGGCATCGGGGTCGCGGACTCCTCGAAGCACAAGGCCGAGGCGTTCAAGCTCGTGCAGTTCCTGATGGACGCCAAGGCCAACGCCGAGCTGGCCACGCTGGCGAACGGCTTCCCCGGCAACAAGACGGCCAAGCCCGATTTCAGCAAGAGCGACCCGCTGTTCGAGGAAGCATTCAAGATCTACCAGGAGGGCTTCCCGGCCAACGAGTTCGTCGGCCTGCCCAAGTCCGAGGATCTGATGCGCAGCTTCGACGAGCAGCTCCAGCTGGTGCTGACCGGCAAGAGCAGCGTCGACGACGCCCTCGCCAAGTCCCAGGACGCCTGGTCCTCGGTGATCGAATAGCCGGCTCGGGCGCCGCGCCCCGCCCGGGCGCGGCGCCCGCACCAAGGAGACAGCAATGACTTCCCTGACCGTGGAAAAGCCGCCGCCGGCCGAGCCCGAGGCGCCCACGCGCACCACGAAGAACCTGGCTCGGCGGCTCGTCCCGTTCGGTTACCTGTCCCCGACCGTGGTGCTGATCGTGGTCCTGATGGTGGTCCCCATCATCATGGTGATCAGCTACTCGTTCCGCGACAACGTGATCGTCCAGGAGAACTCGGTGTTCGCCGGGTTCGCCAACTACACCGAGGTGCTGACCGACCCGGACTTCACGGCGGCGCTGAAGAACACGTTCATCTTCATCACCGTCAGCATGGTGGCCCACCTGCTGCTAGGCCTGGCGTTCGCGATGATGCTCAACTCGGGCCTGCTGAGCGGCGTCACCAAGGCGATCTTCCGGGTCGTCTACGTGCTGCCCTGGCTGTTCACGATCGCGGTCATCGCCGTCATCTGGCGGCTGCTGCTCGATCCCGCCGGCGTCGTCAACTACGTGCTGCAGACCCTGGGCATCGTGCAGGACGGGGTGAACTGGCTCGGCGACCCGGGTTCGGCGCTGTGGGTCGTGACGTTCGTGAACATCTGGTCCGGCTACCCGTTCTTCATGATCAGCCTGCTGGCCGGCCTGCAGGGCATCCCCGGCGAGCTGTACGAGGCGGCGTCGGTCGACGGGGCGAACCCGTGGCAGAAGTTCTGGAACGTGACGATCCCGCAGCTGCGCCCGGTGATCATCAGCATGGCCGTGCTCGACCTGATCTGGACGTCCCAGCAGTTCGCGCTGATCTGGATGATGACCGGCGGGGGGCCCCTGAACTCGACCGAGATGCTCAGCACCTTCACCTACAAGCTGGCCTTCAGCGAGTACGAGTTCGCGACCGCCTCGGCCAGCGCCGTGATCGTCCTGCTGCTGACGATGATCCTCGCCTTCTTCTACGTCCGTCAGCAAAGGGAGCGGTGATGACAGCCACCAGTGCCAAGGGCCGCCGCACCCTGGCCAAGACCGGCCTGATCATCGGGCTGACGCTCGGCGGCCTGTTCGCCGGCCTGCCGGTGTTGTGGATGCTCTCCACCTCGTTCAAGGCCAACGGCGAGGTCTTCCAGAACCCGCCCAGGCTGACCACCGAGAACTTCTCGTTCGACGCGTACACCGAGATCCTGGGCAACGGCGCCCAGCTGCGGTTCTTCCTCAACAGCTACATCGTGGCGATCGCGGTGACCCTGCTGACCCTGCTCGTCGCGGTCCTGGCCTCGTACGCGTTCAGCCGGTTCACGTTCCCGTTCGCCAAGACGATCAACGCGGTGATCGTCAGCGTCCAGGCCGTGCCGCCGATCACGCTGGTCATTCCGTACTTCGGGCTCGTCGTCGCGCTCGGGCTCTACAACACGTACCCGGGGCTGATCCTCACCCACATGGTGTTCACGCTGCCGTACGCGATCATCATGATGACCGCCTACTTCAACACGCTCCCCAAGGAGCTCGACGAGTCGGTCAAGGTCGACGGCGGCAACAGCTGGACAGCGCTCTGGCGGATCCTCGTGCCGATCTCGGTGCCGGGCCTGATCGCGGTCGGCGTCTACACCTTCATGATCTCGTGGAACGAGTATCTGTTCGCGCTCGCGCTCACCCGCACCGACGACATGCGCACCGTCCCGATCGGCATCCAGCTGCTGATGGGTCAGCACTCGTACGAGTGGAACCAGATGATGGCCATGAGCATCCTCGGGTCCATCCCGGTCCTCGTCCTCTTCCTCATTTTCCAGCGGCGGTTCATCGGGGGACTCACCTCCGGCGCCGTCAAGGCCTGACACACCCCCCAGCAACGCACCAAAGGAGAAACACGGACATGCTGACGACCGGCAAGGCGATTCTCGACGTCGCTAACGAGCACAACTTCGCCGTGCCCGCCTTCAACATCAGCGACTGGGCGATGTTCAAGGGCATCGTGGAGATCAGTGAGGAGACGAACGCCCCGCTCATCGTGGCCATCCACCCCGACGAGGTGGCCCACATCGGCCGCGAGATGGTGGCCGGCATCATCGAGCGCGCGCACCGTTCCAGCGTGCCGATCGCGATCCACTGGGACCACGGCGCCACCTATCAGCAGGCCCTGCAGGCGATCCAGTACGGCTTCACCTCGGTGATGATCGACGCGTCGATGAAGCCGTTCGACGAGAACCTGGCGATCACCCGCAAGGTCACCGAGTCCGCGCACATCCTGGGCGTCTCGGTCGAGGGCGAGCTCGGCACGATCGGCGGCAACGACACGTACGCCGAGGGCGGCTCGGACACCATCATCTACACCGACCCCGACGACGCGGTCACCTACGTCGAGCAGACCGGCGTCGACAGCCTGGCCATCGCGATCGGCACCTTCCACGGCATGTACCCGGCGAACATGAAGCCGGAGCTCAAGCTCGACCTGCTCAAGGAGATCAAGGGCCGGGTCGGCATCCCGCTGGTGCTGCACGGCGGCTCCGGCAACCCAGACGACGAGATCCGCGAGGCCGCGCGCACCGGCATCAACAAGATCAACATCTCGACCGACATCAAGGTCGCCTACCACAACAAGATGCGCGAGGTGCTTGGCAACGACCCCAAGACCCGCGAGCCCAACGCCATCCAGCCCGCCTGCATCGCGGCCATGAACGAGGTCGCCGCGCAGAAGATCGAGCTGTTCGGCGCCGCCGGCAAGGCCTCGCTGTACTGACATGAGCGATGCGTCCCGTGTGCTCCTGGGCCTCGGCGGCTGTGTGGACTTCGAGCTCAAGCTCACCGCCGTCGTCCTCGAGGAGCTGATCACCTCGTACGGCGTCCGTGCCGCCGAACTCACGTCGCCGCCCGCCGTCGTGCGCGGCGAACGGGACCTGGTCGTGTCGATCCTGGGCTACGTGGCCCGGGGCGGGGGCGGCGAGCACTTCGTCGCCTCGGCCCCGGCCCTGGCCGCCTTCGCCGCGCGTTTTCCCCACCGTACGACCCTCGGCGGCACCTCGGTGCGCGCCGGGTTGCTGCTGCACCGGCTCGGCATCCCGTCCACGCTGCACCTGGTGACCGTCAACGACGACTTCCGCCGGTTGCTGCCCACCGGCACCGAATGGTTCTCGTCGGGCGCGGAGGACACCTTCTATCCGCACCTGATCGTCCAGTTCGACCAGGGGCTGCACGTCGAGGCGGGCGACATCGCCGTCACCGCCCCGTTCCCGAACCGGCTGATCTACGTCAACGACCCGCCCAACGACACCATGCTGCTCACCGGCGACCTGGGCGAGCGGCTGTCCCGGGCCGAGGTCTTCCTGATCTCCGGGTTCAACGCGATGCGCGACGCCGTGCTGCTCGACGAGCGCCTTCGGGACCTCCGTACGCACATGACCCGGTTGCCGCCGTCGGCGATCACCTACTTCGAGGACGCGGCGTACCATGAGCCCGCGTTCAGCGCCCGGGTCCGTGACGCGCTGCTCGACCGGATCGACGTGTACGGGCTGAACGAGGACGAGCTGCAGTCCTACCTCGGGCGTACGGTCGATCTGCTCTCCCC
This sequence comes from Paractinoplanes brasiliensis, assembly GCF_004362215.1. Lineage (NCBI taxonomy): Bacteria > Bacillati > Actinomycetota > Actinomycetes > Micromonosporales > Micromonosporaceae > Paractinoplanes > Paractinoplanes brasiliensis. The sequence goes on from NZ_SNWR01000002.1 coordinate 1,505,702, forward strand.
GGCGGACGTGGCCGCGGCCGTCGCCGAGGTGCGCGCGTTGATCCCGGCTCCGGCCCTCGTGCTGCACACCAAGTACTGGGCCGGCGTGTTCGGCCCGCGCGCCCACGACTACGCCGGAGCGGTCGACGCCGGCATCGTGATGGCAGCGACGCGTTACGTGCACGGCGACAGCTTCACCGGCGAGGACGTCGAGCACATCCGGCGGCGTCCCCGGCGGCCGGCGAGCTTCGCCGCGGAGCTGGAACAGCTGATGGACGGCCCGGCACGGGTGATTCCCGGGTTCGTTCTCGACGTCGCCACCCCGACCACGGTCGGTCTCGGGGACACTTTCGTCGGCGGCTTCCTCTCCGCCATCGCTGGAAAGGCCCACCGTTGACTGTCATCGCCCTGCCCGCGAACCAGCCCGAGACGTTCTACCGCGGCGCCGGGCGGATCGCCGCGTTCCGCAACGTGCCGGCGATCGCCGACCGCCCCGAGGACTGGGTGGGTTCGACCACCGACCGGTTCGGCCTCGCCCCGTCGGGCCAGTCGAGCCTGCCCGACGGCGGGCTGCTGGCCGAGGCGATCGCCGCCGACCCGCGGTTCTGGCTGGGTCCCGGCCGCGCCGACACCGGTGTGCTGGTCAAGCTGCTCGACGCCGGTCAGCGCCTGCCGCTGCATGTGCACCCGGATCGCCGATACGCCCATCAGCACCTGAGTTCCCCGTACGGGAAAACGGAGGCGTGGGTGATCGTGGAGGCTCGCCCGGACGCGTACGTGCACCTCGGGTTCGCCCGTGACGTCGAGGCGGGCGAGCTGGCCGCGTGGGTGGCCGGTCAGAGGGCCGGTGACATGCTCGCCGCGACCAACCGCGTGCCGGTCGCCGCCGGTGACGCCCTCCTGTGCCCGGCCGGGCTGCCGCACGCGATCGGCGACGGGATCCTGCTGGTCGAGGTGCAGGAGCCGACCGACTTCTCGGTGCTGCTGGAGTACGAGGGTTTCGGCCTGGCCGACGGGCACCTCGGCCTCGGCTACGACCTGGCCCTGCAGTGCGTCGACCGCAGCGCCTGGTCGCCGGACCGTCTCGCGGGGCTGCGCGGCGGCGGCGACCGGTTGCTGCCCGCCGCGGCCGACGAGTTCTTCACGGCCACCCGGCACACCGGCGGCGACCGTCTGCCGCGCGGCTTCAGCATTCTGGTCACGATCTCGGGCGAGGGCATGATCTCGGGCGAGCACGACGCGGTGCCCACCCGCCGTGGCGACACCCTGCTGGTCCCGTACGCCGCGGGTCCGCTCTACCCGGAGGGCAAGCTCGAGGTGATCCGCCTGTCCGCTTGACCCCCTCTCGTAAGTTCCGTGGTGTTCCGGTATAAAAGGATCTTCACGGACGGGGGACGGACATGCCGAGTGCGCCGGAGGCGGCTGACGGCGCGCTGATCGAGTGCGAGAGCCTGGTCCGCATCTATCAGACCGGGCCGGTCGAGGTGCAGGCTCTGCAGGGCCTCGACCTGGTGGTCGAGCGGGGCGAGATGGTCGCCGTCGTCGGCGCTTCCGGCTCGGGCAAGTCGACCCTGCTGTCGATCCTGGCCGGCACCGACGCCCCCACCGCCGGCCGGGCCCGGGTCGGCCGCTGGGACCTGCTGGCGATGTCGCGGGCCGACCGGGTGCGCTACCGGCGGCACACCGTCGGCTTCGTCCGGCAGCAGACGGCCAGCAACCTGATCTCCTATCTGAGCGCCGAGCAGATGGTCGACCTGCCGATGGCGGTGGCCGGCGTCCCCGCCCGTGAACGCCGCGAGCGCAGCGGGGAACTGCTCGAGGCGCTGGGGGTCGGCGACTGCGCCAAACGCCGGCCCGGCCAGCTCTCCGGTGGGCAGCAGCAGCGGGTCGCCATCGCCGTCGCCATGGCCAACCGGCCACAGGTGCTGCTGGCCGACGAGCCGACCGGCGAGCTCGACACCGCCACCTCGGCCGAGGTGTTCGGCGGGCTGCGCGACGTCAACCGCGACCTCGGCGTCACCGTCGTCGTCGTCACCCACGACCCCGCGGTCAGCGGGCAGGTCGAGCGCACGGTGGCCATCCGCGACGGCCGCACCAGCAGCGAGGTGCTGCGCCGCACGACCACCGCCGACGACGGCGGCACCCATGTCATCGCCGAGGAGTACGCCGTGATGGACCGGGCCGGGCGCATCCAGGTGCCCCGCGACTACCGCGAGGCGCTCGCGCTGACCCGCCGGGTCCGCCTGGCGCTCGAGCCCGACCACATCACGATCAGGCCCGACGCGTGAGCGGCGCCCTGCTCTCGGTCAAGGGCGTCAACCGTACGTTCGGCACGGGCCCGGCCGCCGTGCACGCCCTGCGCGACGTGTCGTTCGACGTCGAGCCGGGGACGATGGTGGCCCTGGTCGGCCGGTCCGGCTCGGGCAAGACCACGCTGCTCAACGTGGTCGGCGGGCTCGACCGGCCCGACTCCGGCTCGGTGGTCGTCGACGGGCTCGACCTCGGCGGCCTCGACGAGGACGGGCTGTCGAAGCTGCGGCGCGAGCGGGTCTCGTACATCTTCCAGACCTTCGGCCTGATCCCGGTGCTGTCGGCGGCCGAGAACGTCGGCGTGCCGCTGCGGCTGGCCCGGGCCGAGCCGGCCGAACGCGAGAAGCGGGTGGCCCTGCTGCTCGACCTGGTCGGGCTGGCCGGCCACGCCGAGCAGCGGCCCGGCGAGCTCTCCGGCGGCCAGCAGCAGCGGGTGGCGATCGCGCGCGCCCTGGCCGCGTCGCCGCGCCTGCTGATCGCCGACGAACCGACCGGCCAGCTCGACGCCGAGACCGGCCTGGCCGTGATGGCGCTGCTGCGCGGAGTGGTCGAGTCCGAGGGCGTCACGGCCGTCGTCGCCACCCACGACCCGGTGATGATGGCGCTGGCCGACCGGGTGATCCGGATCGCCGACGGGCACGTGACGCCGTGACCGGCCCGTGCTGAGTCTCGTCGCCCGCCGGGCCCGCGCCCAGTGGCCGCTGCTGACAGCGTTGCTGGCCACCCTGGTCATCGGCACCACGTTGCTGGGCACGAGCACGCTTCTGATCACCCGGACCTCGGAACGCTCGGTCGAGGTCACCGCCTCCCGCGCCGAGCCGGACGACGTCGCCGTCACCGCGTACGTGGCCGGGATCGGCGCGGCCGACGCACGGTCCGTCGCCGCCGACACCCGCTCGGTGCTGACCTCGGCCGTCGCGCCGTTCACCGCCACGACAGTGACCCGGGCGTCGTCGGTCATGCGGAGGCTGCCGGTGGGCGGCGAGGCGGGCGGGGGTTACCTGGCCGCCATCGAGGACTTGCCGAACCGGGCGGTGCTGGTCGCCGGGAGCTGGCCGCGCTCTTCGGGCGCCGGGGGGCCGATGGAGGCAGCCGTCCTGCAGAGCACAGCCCGGCTTCTCGGGGTCGAAGTCGGTGACCGCGTACGCCTCGGGGCGGAGCTGGGCCGTTCACCGCGACCGGCCGTCGACGTCCGGGTGGTCGCCGTGGTCCGTCCCCGGCAGGACGCGGGCTGGGACCGTGATCCCCTCGGCGGCGCGGGCTACGACCCCGACCCGCCCGAGAACACGTCGGCCCGTCCCGTACGGGCGTACGGGCCCTTCCTCATCGACCTCGATCAGCTGCTCGCCGGCGGGTCCGCGCTGGGTCGGCTCGAGGTCGCCGCCCGGCCCGACCTGTCCGAGCCCACCAGCCGCGGACTCGACGAGCTGACCGCCTCGCTGTTGCGGGCCGACCGCAAGCTCGCCGGCACCCTGGGCGACCGCATCGAGGTCGAACGGGTGGCGTCCCCGCTGCCCCAGCTGCTGATCGACGCGCGCCGGCAGCAGGAGCTCACCTCGGGTGCGGTCCTCGCCCTGGCGCTGATCGGGTTGCTGCTGACGGCGATCGCGCTCGCCCTGGCCGGCCGCCTGACGACGGGGGTCCGTACGGGGGAATCGGATCTGCTCGGCACGCTGGGCGCCAGTCGCCGGCAGTTCACCGCCGTGGCCGCGCTCGAGGCCGGCGGCATAGCCGTCATCGCGGTGGCTCTCGCCGCGCCGGCCTCCGCACTGCTCTTCTCCGCCCTGACCCACCTGCCTCCGCTGGCGGCGGCGGGGTTGACGGCCGCGGTCACCGTGACCGGCGCCCAGGTGCTCGTGGTGGCCGGCGCGGCCCTGGCCCTGGCCGCGCTGCACGTCCTGCTGGCCGCGGCCCGGCCCGCCACCGTGTCCCGCGACCGCCGCGAAGTGCTCGCCCGCTCCGGCCTCGACCTGCTGCTGCTGGGCCTGGCGGCGGTCGGCTGGTGGCAGCTGCGGTCCCAGCCCGCCGGGGAGGGCTATCGCGCCGACGCCGTACGGGTCCTCGCCCCCGCCCTGATCCTGGCGGCGGGCGCCGCGGTAACGCTGCGGGCGCTGCCGCCCCTGCTGCGCGTCGCCGAACGCCTGGCCGGACGGGCTCGGGGGTTCGCCTGGTCGATGGCCGCCTCCGGAGCCGCCCGCCGCCCTCAGGCCATGGCCGCCGGCCTGCTCATCTGCCTGGGTTGTGCCGCCGCCACCTTCGGCACGGCGTTCGGGTCGACCTGGCACACCTCCCAGCGCGACCAGGCCGACCTGTCCGTCGGCACCGATCTGGCCCTGACCCTGTCCACCGTGCCCACCACCGGGCAGAGCGCCGTGGTACGCGACGCCGCCGGCGGCACGGTCACCCCGGTCGCCCGGCAGAACATCGTGGTCGGCCAGTGGCTCGGCGGTCCCGGCTCGGTGCCGCAACTGGTCGCCCTGGACACCCGCTCGGCCGGAGCTGTGCTGCGCGGCCGGGGACCGGACTGGGACGAGGTGACCAAACCCCTGCAGCCCCCGGCGCCGGTGGCCGGTGTTCCCCTGCCCCGCAACGCGGCCCCGACGGTGAGCGGAACCGCCACCGGCGACAAGCCCGTGCTGGTGACTCCCCAGCTCCTGCTCCAGGACGACAGCGGCTTGCGGACAGGCTGCGCCGCGGACCCGATCCTGCTGGACGGCCGCCGGCACGCGGTGACCGGGTGCGCCACGGTCGACGGGCTGCGGCTGATCGGTGTCGCGCTGCCGATCACCGGCGAGACGGAGGTGCAGCACATCAGCGCCATCGACGTCACCATGACCCTGCCCGGCGGCGGCCCGGCCGGCCCGCCGTGGACAGTACGCTCGGCCTCCCCCGAGGCGCGGCAGCTCAGCGGCGAAAAGGTCAGCTTCGACGGGCGGCGGCTGCGGCTGACCGCCGCGGTGAGCTTCTCCGATGCCGCGGCCGCGAGCCGGGTGCTTGTCGCGACGGCGTTCCCCGACCCGGGACCGGTGCCGGTGGTCGTGTCGGAACAGCTGGCCTCGGCGATCGGCGCGAGCGCCGGGTCGGAGCTCACGTTCGCCGTCGACCAGACCGCCGTGCACGCCGTGGTCAGCAGCGTCGTGCCGCAGGTGCCGTCCGCGCCCGGATCGGCGGCGGTGCTGGCCGATGTGGACTGGCTCAGCCGCACCCTGGCCGTGCGGGGAAACGTGAACTCCCCGGTGACCGCCTGGTGGGCCGGCGACCCCGCCCCGGACGCCGCCGCGCGGATGGGCGAGCTGCGGCTGGGCACGGCCACGACCCGCGACGGCGAGGCCGAGCGGCTGACCGGAAGCCCGCTGCGGTCCTCCTATCCGGCGATGCTGCGCGTGCTGGTCGCGGCCGCGGTCGTGCTGCTGCTGGGTGGGGTGCTGCTGCACGTCGTGTGCGACCTGCAGGCCCGGGCGGTGGAAGTGGCCCGGCTGCGCGGCCTGGGCGTCTCCCGGCGGGGCATCCGGTCGGCGTTGATCGGTGAACATGCGGCGATCTTGGTGCCGCTGCTCGTGGCCGGGTCGGGGATCGGGGCGCTGGCGACCTACCTGGTCGCGCCGTTGCTGATCCGGTCCGAGACGGGGGCGGCGGCCGTTCCGCCGGCCACGGCCGCCTGGCCGTGGGCGGCCGAGGGGCTGCTGCTGGCCGGACTGGTTGCCGCGTGCGCGGTGACGGTGAGCGCGGTCGTCTTCGTCCAGGCCCGCCGGGCCGACGCGGCGCACCTGCGGGTGGCGTCATGACCCGCCGACGCCCGCACACCGACGCTGAGCAGCAACAGCCCTCACGGCCGGAGCCTGGAGGGCGCCGGCGGCTGGTGCTGCACTGGCCCAGCATCCGAGGGCGGGCCCGCGCCGACGCGGGCCCGCTGTTGCTGGTCGCGGCCGTCGTCGCGGCCGTCGCGCTGCTGGCCGGTGCCACCCCGCCGCTGATCCGCTCGACGTCCGACGACGCCACCCGCGAGGCGGTCCGCCGCGCGGCCGACGACGCCGCCGTACGGGTGGAGGCGGAGTGGCCCGACGACTACGGGCCGAACGGTGGCCGGGCGCGCAGCCCGGGGCTGGCTGCCGACATCGCCGACGTCGCCGGCCGGGCCGAGTTCCAGCTGGACCCGGGTCTGCGCTCGGCCCTGCGCCCGCCGGTCACCACCGTCTCCAGCATCTCGCTGATGATCACCGACGGCAGTGTCCAGCGCCGCCTGCAGCTGGAGTACCTGACCAACGCCACCGGCGAGCCGGCCGTCACCTGGGTCTCCGGCCGCGCACCCGGCCCGTCGGCCGCCGACGAGTTCGTGGAGATCCCGCTCAACGGCGGCCCCTGGCCGATGCAGGTCGGCCTGTCCGAGGCCGGCGCGGCGGCGCTCGGCGTGAAGCCCGGCGACCGCATCCCGGTGCAGGACGAAAGACGCAACCCGTACGACGTACGGGTGTCCGGGGTGTTCCGCCCCGTCGACGCGAACGACCCCGCCTGGGGTCCGGCGCCGTGGGTGCTCAACCCCTCGGCGAACCGCGACGGCTTCGGCACCACCCGCATCGGCGCGCTGCTCACGGCCGAGTCGGTGCCCGACCTCCGGCTCGCCTTCCGCACCGACCAGCTGCGTCGCGTGGTCCGCTTCGACGTCGACCCGGACACGCTCACGTGGGAGTCCGCCCAGGCCCTGGCCGCCTCGGTCGGCACGCTCAAAGGCAGTTCGGCGGTGTCGGCCGAACGCGACCAGTCGCTCAAGTGGGCCACCCAGCTCGACAGCGTGCTCAGCGACCTGCGCGACCAGGTCGCCACGGCCACGGCCCAGGCCTCCGTGCTGCTCATCGCCGTGCTGGCGGGGGCCCTGCTGGTGATCGCCCTGGCCGCCGACCTGCTGACCCGCCGCCGTGCCACCGCCCTGGCCACGGCCCGCCGCCGCGGCGCCTCCCTGCCCGGCCTGGCCGCCGAGCTGGTCGTCGAATCGGCCGCCGTGGCCGTTCCCGCCGCCCTGCTCGGGCTGGCGCTGTCCTTCGCCCTGGCCGGCGGCGCCTCCCTGACCTGGGTCCTCCCGTTCGTGGTGATCGCGGTCGCCGCCGGCCCGGCCTTCGGCACGCTCACCGCCGCGCGGGCCACCCGGGACCGTCGCGCCCCCGCCAACCGCAGCGCCCGCCGCTGGATCCGCAACACCCAGCTGATCCGGCGGTTCGCCGTGGACGCCGCTGTGGTGGCCCTCGCCGTCGCGTCGCTCGTCGCTCTTCGGCAGAGGGACATCGGCTCCACCGTCGACCTGCCCGCCGCCGCGCCCACCCTCTGCGCCCTGGCCGTCTCCCTGCTCCTCGTGCGCCTGCTGCCCCTCGCCACCGGCCTGGTGCTGCGGCTGGCCCTGCGCTCCCGCCACCCCCTCGCCCTGTTCGGAGCCGCCCGCGCCGCCGCCACCTCGGCCCGTGTCCTGCCCGCGCTGGCCCTGACCACCGCGCTGGCCCTGAGCGCCTTCGCTGTCACCCTGTACGCCACCACGGACCGCGGCCTGTCCGAAGGCGCCTGGCAGACCACCGGGTCCGACGCCCGGCTGAGCCTGACCTCCGACTCGTCCAGCCACGCCACCGACGTGGTCTCCCGGACGGCGGCCGCCCCCGGCGTACGCCACGCGGTCGCGGCCCGGGTCAGCGAGAGCGCCCGCTTCATCGCCGACAACACCGCCGTCCCGGCCCGCCTGATCGTCGTGGACACCCAGGCCTTCCGGCAGTTGCTGGCCGACACCCCCCTTCCCCCGCTGCCCGCGACCTCGCTGACCGGCGGCGACGGCCGTGTGCCCGCGCTGGTCCGTACGGCCGACGGCAGCCTCTCCCCCGGCGTGGACTTCCGGCTCCCGATCGTCACCAACCAGGCGGTCGAGCTGACCGCGGTCGGCACCGCCCCCGTTCTGGGCGTCGGCGACGACGTGGTCGTGGTCGACACCTCGGCCGCCACTGCCGCCGGTCTGCCCGCTGAGCCCAACACCATCTGGGCCACCGGCCCCGGTGCCGCCAACGCGCTCAAGGCCGCTGCCTCGGGAGGCCGGGTCGTCGCCCGCACCGACCTGCTCAAGGAGCGCCGCACGGCCCCGCTGACCTCCAGCCTGGCCGCCCTGAGCCTGCTGACCGCGGCGATCCTGCTGGTGCTGGGCCTGCTCGGTTACGCGCTGGCCGCCGCCGCGAGCGCCCCCGGACGCTGGGAGACCCTGGCCCGCCTGCGCACGCTGGGCCTGCGCCCCCGCGACACCCACCGCGTGGCCGCCGGCGAGCTGCTCCCACCTGCCGTGGTCGCCGCCCTCTGCGCCCCCCTGCTGGGCGCCTTGCTGGCATGGTCGGCGCTCGGCCCGCTGGCGCTGCGGCTGCTCACCGCCCAGGCCACCGACCCCGCAGTGGTGACGCCGTGGTGGCAGCTGACAGCCGCCACCGTCGCGGCGCTGCTGCTGACCCTGATCGCCATCATCACGGCCGAGGTCGTGACCCGCCGCCGGCGGCGCCTGAGCGAGACCCTCCGAGTCGGCGACTCCTGACCGGGCGCGACCACACGGCGCTTGAGCGAACCCTCCGAGTCGGCGAACTCCTGACCGGGCGTGGCGGCTGCTGCCCCGCCGGTTGCTTCCCCCGCCGGTTGCTTCCCCGCCGGCGTCTGCTCCGGCGCCGCCGTGGGGCCAGCTCCGGCGAAGGGCCAGCTCCGGCGTAGGGCTAGCTCCGGCGTAGGGCTAGCTCCGGCGTAGGGCTAGCTCCGGCGTGGGACCAGCTCCGGCGTCGGCGTCAGGCCGGCTTCGGCGTCAGGCCGGCTCCGGCCCCACGCCGGCTTATGCGTGCAGCGCCTTGGCCAGCACCAGTTCCCGGCCCTGCCCGTCCGGGGCCGGATCGCCGAGCTCCCCCGTCTCGGCGAATCCGGCCCGCCGATAGAGCGCGATCGCCTTCTCGTTCCCCGGCATGACCGCCAGCCGCAGCTCCACGGCTCCGCACGCCAGGACGGCCCAGGACTCGATCGCCTCGATCAGCCGGTCACCCACTCCCCGGCCGCGAGCCGCCGGAGCCACCCACATCGAGATCAGCTCCACCTGGCCGTCCCGCCCGGCCGGAACCCCACTGGCCATCCCCACGGGAGCGCCGTCGAGCACCGCCACCACGTTGTGCGACCCCGGAATCGTCAACCGGTCACGCCACCGCAGCTCCTTGTCCCCGTCGCCCCGCCAGTCGCTGAGCCTGCTCCCGAACGCGTAGGGCGCCTCCGCCAACGCGGCCAGCCGCAGTTCCCGCCAGATTCCCCAGTCCTCACCGGACAGCTTCACGATCTCGATCACGCCGCAGACCCTACGACCGGGCTTCCTCGAACGCCTCACCTTTACCGTGCCGTGCCCGATGGGCCGGACCTGCCGGGCAGGCACAGCGGTACGACAGGCGCCGGAACGTCCTCTGACGACGGAAGAGCGAGCGCCCTTCGGGCCGACGAGAACACCCGCGGCGACAACGTGGTGGGAACGCCTGCTTCCGGCGCAGGATCGAGGTGTCCAGACCTTCCCGTCAGGCCGCGTCGACCGTGAACAGCATCGCCTGTTGTGGGGTCAGCAGGGCCGGGGGCAGGCCGAGCTCGGTCAGCAGGCGGCCGGGTAGTGTCACCGATCCCGCGGTCAGCCACGGGGGTGGGGCGTCCTGCACGACGTGCGGCGGGCCGCCCACTTCCAGGGGCCGTACGGTGTAGCGCCGCGAGGGGTCGAGGCCGGGGAAGCGTACGGGGGAAGGGATCGCCGACGAGGGGGCGCTCAACGTCACCAGGGCGTAGAGGGCCGTCCGCTGGTCGGGTGCGACGATGCCGTGCACGAGGCGTGAGGTTCCGTCGGTGCGGACGGTGACACCGCCGTGCAGCAGAGCGCGGCGCTGCTTGTACTCGGTGACCCAGGCGGCGATCAGGGCGCGCTCCGAAGGGGTGGCCGTGGTCAGGTCCCATTCGATGCCGGCGTGCCCGAACAGCGACGTGGCCAGGCGGAACCCCAGAGACCCCGTACGGCCGGTGATGTGCGCGGCCGGGGCGCCGACGTGCGAGCCCAGAAACTCGGGCGGCATGAGCACGCCGGTCCAGCGCTGGATCTGCTGGCGTTCCAGGGCGTCGTTGGTGTCGGAGGTCCAGAAGCGGTCGACGTGGTCGAGGATGCCCAGGTCGATGCGGGCCCCGCCGGACGCGCAGCTCTCGATCTCGACGGCCGGGAAGCGTCGCCGCAGCTCGGCCAGCAACCGGTACAGGGCCGTGGTCTGGCGGTGGGCCGAGCCTTCCTGCAGCAGATCCCGGTTGTGGTCCCACTTCACAAAGGCGATCGGGTACGTGGTGAGCAGCGCGCTCAAGGCGGAGAGCAGATGCTCGTACGCGCCGGGCGCCCCCAGATCGAGCACCTGCTGATGCCGCCAGGTGGCCGCGCCGGGGCCGCCGAGGATCCACTCGGGGTGTTCGCGGGCCAGGTCGGAGTCGGGCGAGACCATCTCCGGTTCGAGCCAGAGCCCGAACTCCATGCCACGTTCGTGCACGACCGAGATCAGCGGGCCCAGCCCGTCGGGCCAGCGCTGCGGGTCGACGGTCCAGTCGCCGAGGGCGCGGCGATCGTCGGTGCGTCCGCGGAACCAGCCGTCGTCGAGCACGAACCGTTCCACTCCCACCGAAGCGGCGGCGTCGGCCAGGGCGGTGAGCCGGGGCAGCGAGTGGTCGAAGTAGACGGCCTCCCAGGTGTTGAGCACGACCGGGCGGGGTTTGGCCGGGGCGCGGCGTGACCGGATCCACGAGTGCAGGCGGCTCGACAGGCCGTCGATGCCGCCGTCCGACCACACGGCGACGGTCCACGGGGTGGTGTAGGAGCCGCCAGGGGTGAGCCGCACCTCCCCGGGGGCCAGCAGCTCGCCCGCGCCCAGCACTGTCGCGCCGAGGGTCTGCCGTTCGGCCCACAGCTGCTTGTCGCCGCTCCACGCCAGATGCACCGCCCACACCTCGCCCGTACGGAACGTGAAACCGGGGGCGCCGAGCATCATCACGTACGGGTCGTCGTGCCCGGGGCGGCCGTGCCGGGTCTCGCGAACCCAGGCGCCGTGCCGCAGCGCCGTCCGCTGGGGTTGGCGCTCGTACGCCCAGAGGCCCGCGAGGTCGAGCGCCTCGGTCGCCCGCGCGGGCACCGGCAGCACGACGTTCAGCGATCCCAGGTCGAGGTCCGTGTCCCCGCCGTTGGCCAGGGTGTGCCGCAGCCGCAGCACGCCCTGCGCGCTCAGCTCGACCTCGGACGTGACCGTCAGCGCGCCGGCCGTGAGCACCAGCAGCACCGAGCCCGGCGACGGCTGCGACACCTCGGACAGCTGCCAGCGCGGACGGCCGGGGGCGCCGGAGTACCCGGGCCGGCCGCTCCAGCCGTCGCCCACGGTCGGCAGGAGCGACAGGTACGGCGGCTCGTCGAGCGAGCTCGGCGGGTTCGCGGGTACGGCCGACGCGGCGTACGCGGAAAGGTCGTCGGGATCGAGATCGCCGAGCGCGGCTCCCCAGTGCAGCACGACGGGAAGCCGCGGGCCGCGGGCGTCCAGCACGAAGCTGGTGCCCGCGGCCTGCAGGTGGATCAACAACGCGTGTTACTCCTTGACCGGGATGGCCTGCGACTTGAGGGTGTCGACGGTCGACTTCTGGGCCGCCGTGAGGGCGTCGCTCAGCGTGCCCTTGCCGGAGACCGCCGCCTTGAAGCCGTCCGAGGCGCTGGTGTACGTCGAGGTCATCGTGGGCCCCCAGGTGAAGTCGGGCGTCACCTGGGTGGACGCCTCGGCGAAGACCTCGTAGATCTTCTGGTCACCATAGAACTCGACCGGGTTGGTCAGGTACGAATACTTGGTTCCGGCGGTGGTGGCCGGGTAGAGCTGGGCCTCCTTGTTGAGCAGCGCGAGCGCCTCCTCGCTGGTGTTGAGCCACAGGGCGAACTGCGCGGCCTCGTACGGGTGCTTGGAGTTCTTGAAGATCGCGGTGGCCGAGCCGCCCCAGTTGCCCGCGACGTTCTCGCCGGCGTTCCACTGCGGCATCGGCGCGACCCGCCACTTGCCCGCAGTCTTCGGCGCGCCGCTCATGATCGAGTTGGCGCCCCACACCGCGGAGACCCAGGTCCAGGCGGAGCTGGAGTTGTAGGCGTTGTCCCACTCGGTGGTCCACGGCGGGACGGTCGAGACGAGCTTCTTGCCGATCAGGTCCTGCCAGTAGCCGGCGACCTTCTTGGTCTTGTCGTCGGTCAGGTTGACCGTCCACTGCCGGCCGTCGTTGGCGAACCAGCGGCCGCCGGCCTGCCAGGCGAAACCCGCGAACTGGTTGATGTCGCTCTGCGAGAAGTTGGTGATGTAGCCGCCGGCCGCCTTCACCTTCACGGCCGCCGCCGCGTACTCCTCCCAGGTCTTGGGGACCGGGATGCCGTTGGACTCGAACAGGTCAGCCCGGTAGAACATCGCCATGGGGCCGGAGTCCTGCGGGATGCCGTAGGCCGACTTCTCGTCGCCGAGGCTGACCTGGTTCCACGTCCACGGGATGAACTGGTCCTTGGCCTTCGCGACGATGTCGCAGGACGCGGCGTCGAACAGGCCGTCCTGCACGCGGAAGCTGGGCAGCGCGTCGTACTCGATGTGCCCGAGGTCGGGGGTGTTGCCGGCCTTGAGCTGGTTGAAGAAGTTCTGGTAGGTGCCGCCGTTGCCGTTCGGGCCGGTCTGCACCTTGACCTGGATGTTCGGGTTCTTGTCGTTCCAGACCTTCACCACGTTCTCGATCCCGGGGATCCAGGTCGTGTAGGTCAGGTTGACCGGGCCGGACGAGGGGGCGCAGGACGCGGCGGACGAGCCGCCGGCCGCTTCGTCGTCGTCGCCGCCGGAGCCGCAGGCGGACAGGGCCAGCGCCGCTATGACTATCGCGCTGAGCAGGGATTTGCGCATGCTGTGTCCTTAATCGGGGGGAAACTTCACTTGACGGCGCCGGCGCCGAGGCCGTTCCGCCAGAACCGCTGGAGCGCCAGAAACGCGATCACCAGAGGGGTGATCGAGAGCAGGGCGCCGACGATCACCAGTCCGCGCAGTTCGGGGATCTGGTTGACCTGGGTGTTCCAGGTGTAGAGGCCGAGCGTGACCGGGAACAGCCGCTCGTCGCTGAGCATGATCAGCGGGAGCAGGAAGTTGTTCCAGACCGCGACGAAGTGGAACAGGAAGATCGTGACCAGGGCCGGGAACATCAGCCGGGTGGCCACCTTGAAGAACGTGCGGACCTCGCCCGAGCCGTCGATGCGGGCCGCATCGAGCAGTTCGTCGGGCACGCCGGCCGTGGCGTAGATCCGGGCCAGGTAGACGCCGAACGGGTTGACCAGGCTGGGCAGGAAGACAGCCCAGAACGTGTTGGTCGCGTCGACCTTGCTGAACAGCAGGAACAGCGGGAGGGCGAGCGCGGTGGCCGGCACCAGCACACCGCTGAGCACCACGTTGAACAGCAGCTCGCGGCCGCGGAACCGGTACTTGGCCAGGGCGTACCCGCACATCGCGGCGAGCACGGTGCCGATCAGGGCCGCGCCGCCGGTGTAGAGGATGCTGTTGAGCAGCCACCGGAGGAAGACCCCGTCCCGGTACTCGAGCAGGTCGCCGATGTTGGCGAAAAGCTCGAAATCGGCGAACCACAGCGGGTTGGTGCTGGTGAACTCGTCGGAGCGCTTGCCGGCGCCGACGAACAGCCACCAGATCGGCGTCAGGAAGTAGAGCGTGCTGACGGCCATGACGAGCATGGCCCCCGTACGGGAGAAGAGGCTCTCCTGGATCTTGCCGGCGGCGCCGCCGGCCGGGGCGGAAGTTGTGACGCTCACTGGACGCCCTTCCGATTGGTGAACCGCAGGAAGACGAAGGAGAGGACGAACGTCGTCAGCGCGAGCACCACCGAGAACGCCGCCGCCAGGTTGAAGTTCGGGATCGACGACGTCGAATAGACCGTCAGGTTCGGTGTGTACGTGCTCGACACCGCCGACGAGAAGCTGCGGAACACCTGCGGCTCGGCCAGCAGCTGCAACGTGCCGATGATCGAGAACACGGTGGTCAGCACGATCGCGGGCATGACCAGCGGGATCTTGATCGACCAGGCGATCCGCCACTGGCCGGCCCCGTCGAGCCGCGCCGCCTCGTACACCTCGGCCGGGATGGCCAGCAGCGCCGAATAGATGATCAGCATGTTGTAGCCGACGTAGACCCAGGTCACCACGTTGGCGATGGCCCAGAGCACGAGGTCGGCCGAGAGGAAGTCGATGGCGCTGGTCACCGGCTTGAGCGGCGACAGGTTGGGCGAGTAGAGGAAGCCCCACATGATCGCGGCGATGACACCCGGGACCGCGTACGGGACGAAGAAGGCCAGCCGGAAGAAGCGGCGTCCCCTGACCAGCCCGGAGTCGAGCAGCAGGGCCAGCAGCAGCGCGAGGCCGAGCATGACGGGGACCTGCACGACGCCGAAGGCCAGCACCCGCCCGATCGACGTCCAGAAGGCGCCGTCGGCGAACACCCGCTCGTACTGGACGAGCCCCCCGAAGACCTCGCGCGCCGGGCCGAACGTGCCGGTGCGCTCGACCTTGTAGAGCGACTGCACGATGGCGTACCCGATCGGCAGCAGATAGAAGAGGGTGAACAGCACGCCGAACGGGACGACGAAGAACGGGACAGCCCGTCCGTGGCGGGCCGCTCGTGCTGGGGCCGACGTCATGCTTCCTCCCGGACGACTCGGACCGCGCCCGCGGGCACGAGCACCGACCCGGTCACGGCTTGGCCGGTCACCAGCTCGGCGCCGGTGATCGGGTGCTCGATGTCCTTGCCGCCGTGGTTGACGACGAAGACGTAGCTGCGCCCGTCGCCGCTGCGGCGGACGATCTCGATGTCGCTGTTCCCGCCCGTTCGGTCGCCGACCGCCTGCCGCAGCACGTCGCGCAGGCCGGCCGGCTCCAGCACGGTGGCGATGTACCAGGACAGCCCGGATCCGTACTGGTTGCGGGTCACGGCGGGCGTGCCGTCTGCGTACGCCTCGACCACCTCGGCCGTCGTGGTGCGCAGCCGCTCGGTCCAGACCGTGGCCCGGCCGCCGCCCGCGAGCGGGACCTCCTGGCCGGGCAGCAGCGGGGCGAACTCCTCGCTGACCACGCCGAGCAGCTCCCGGAACGCGCCGGGGTAGCCGCCGAGGCGTACGCGGTCGTCGCGGTCGACGATGCCGCTGTAGAACGTGATCACGGCCCGGCCGCCGCCCTCGACGTACGCGCTGATCGCGGCCGCCTCGGCGTCGGAGACCATGTGCAGGCAGGGCACGATCACCGCCCGGTACCGGCCCAGGTCGCTGCCCGGGGCGACGATGTCGGCGGTCACGCCCAGCTCGCGCAGCGCCCGGTAGGCGGCGTGCACCTGGTCGAGATAGCGCAGGTCCTGCGAGGGGCGCGCCTCGGTCTCGGTGGCCCACCACGATTCCCAGCTGAAGACGAGCGCGGTGTCGGCCTCGACGGTGGTGCCGGCCACCTCGCCGAGCGAGTCGAGCGCCGCCGACAGGTCCAGCACCTCACGCCAGAGCGCCGACGAGGTGCCCGCGTGCGGCAGCATCGCCGAGTGGAACTTCTCGGCGCCCTGCTCCGAGGCCCGCCACTGGAAGAAGCAGATCGTGTCGGCGCCGCGGGCCACGTGGGTCAGCGAGTTGCGCAGCAGCTGCCCGGGCTCCTTGGCCAGGTTGTAGGGCTGCCAGTTGACCGCGCCGGTGGCCGACTCCATCAGCATCCACGGCCGCCCGCCGGCCAGCCCGCGGGTCAGGTCGGCGGCGAACGACAGCTCGGCCACCGGGTCGCTCAGGCGGTGGTCGAGGTAGTGGTCGTTGGCGATCACGTCCATGTCGGCGGCCCACGACCAGTAGTCCTGGTTGCGGATGTGCGCGGTGACCATGAAGTTCGTGGTGACCGGCCGGTCGGAGTGGCGGCGCAGCACCGCGGCCTCGGCACGGTGGTGTTCGAGCAGCGCGTCCGACGAGAACCGCTGGAAGTCGAGCAGCTGGGCCGGGTTGCGCGTCGACAGGGCCAGGCGCGGGGGTTGCACCTCGTCGAAGTCGCTGTAGCCCTGGCTCCAGAACGCCGTGCCCCAGGCCTTGTTGAGGGCCTCGATCGTGCCGTGCTTGGCGGACAGCCAGGCCCGGAACGCCTCGGCGCTCGCCTCGCAGTAACACAGCGCGTTGTGGCAGCCGAGCTCGTTCGAGACATGCCAGAGGGCGAGCGCGGGGTGGTTGCCGTACCGGGTGGCGACCTGCTCGGCCAGGCGCAACGCGTGCTCGCGAAAGATCGGCGAGCTGGGGCAGAACGCCTGGCGGCCGCCCGGGTACCGGGTGGTGCCGTCGGCGGTGACCGGCAGCACCTGCGGGTGCCGGCGGGTCAGCCACGGC
This sequence comes from Paractinoplanes brasiliensis, assembly GCF_004362215.1. NCBI lineage: Bacteria > Bacillati > Actinomycetota > Actinomycetes > Micromonosporales > Micromonosporaceae > Paractinoplanes > Paractinoplanes brasiliensis. Next base: position 1,522,439 of record NZ_SNWR01000002.1, read on the forward strand.
GGCGGCGACGCGGTGCCGGTGCCGAGGTTGAGCTTGATGCCGTTGGCGTGCAGCAGCTCGACGATCTGGTCGAGCGCGGCGAAGTCGTACTCCCGCGGCCGCGGCTCGAGGGCCGACCAGCCGAAGACGTTGATCGCGACGAGGTCGATGCCGGCCTCGCGCATGAGCGCCATGTCCTCGCGCCAGACGCTCGGCGACCACTGTTCGTAGTTGTAGTCGCAGCCCAGCCCGATACCCGCAAGGGGCACGGCAGACGGTGGCAACATCGGCTTCCTCTCATGTGTGCACGTGCACACATTTCGCCGCGCAGAACCGCCGATGACGAATGTGTGAACGGGCACACACTAGGCACGGCCCTGACTACGGGTCAAGAGAGAACGTCGAATCAAGGCGCCGCGCCCGGGCCGTACGATGTTGGCCGTGACCGGGACCAGGAAAGCGCGCCGCGCCACCGTGCATGACGTGGCCGCGGCCGCCGGCGTGTCCCGGGGCACGGTCAACCGGGTGCTCAACGGCGGCTACGTCTCGGTCGACGCCCGCGCCGCCATCGAGGCCGCCATCGCCGAGGTCGGCTACGTGCCCAACCGCGCGGCCAGCCAGCTCGCCCGGCAACGCTCACAGGCCGTCGGCTTCCTCGCCCTCGAGCCGCACTCGTTGCTGCTGGAGGACCCGAACATCGGCGCCATCATGCTCGGCGCCAACGCGGTGCTGTCGCTGGCCGACCACCAGATGGTCAGCCTGGTCATCGACTCCGACCGCGACATGCAGCGGGTCGGGCGCTACCTCAGCGGCGGCTTCGTCGACGGCGCGATCATCGTGTCGGCCCGCTCGCACGACCCGATCACCCGGCTCATCGCCGAGATCGGCCTGCCCGCGACGTTCGTCGGCCACCCGCCCGACCTCGCCCGCGACATCCCGTTCGTGGGGATAGACAACATCGGCTCGGCCCGCGCCATCACCGAGCGGCTGATCGGCACCGGCCGCGAACGGATCGGCATGGTCGCGGCCGCGCTCGACCGTGACTCCGGCGCCGACCGCCTCACCGGCTTCAAGCAAGCGCTGGGCGACAGGTTCGACCCTGCCCTGGTGGCCGACGTCCCGCTCTACGACTACGCGTACGGGGTCAAGGGCATGCGGGCGCTGCTCGACCGGGAACCGGCGCTGGACGGGGTGTTCGCCGCCTCCGACGCGGTGGCCGCCGGCGCGCTCGAGACGCTGCGCGAGGCGGGCCGCCGCGTTCCCGAGGACGTGGGGCTGGTCGGGTTCGACGACAGCTCGTGGGCGCTGCGCACCCAGCCGCCGCTGTCCACAGTGCACCAACCGGCCCGCGACATCGGGCGCCACGCCGCCGAACTGGTGCTGCGCCAGATCGCCGGCGACCCGGTGGAGCCGAGCCTGCTGCTCGACTCCCCCGTGGTCTGGCGTCAGTCGGCCTGAACGGCGGGGAGCTTCGTCAGCGCCGCCTCGACCGCCTCCGACGACAGCTCGTGGTCGACCATGTCACCCGACAGGAATTTCCCGTACGCCGGCAGGTCCAGATGCCCGTGCCCGCAGAGAGCCGTGAGAATCACCTTGGACTCGCCCGTTTCCTTGCACCACAACGCCTCCTCGATGCAGCCCGCCAGCGCGTGAGTCGGCTCGGGCGCCGGGATGATGCCCTCGGAACGGGCGAACAGCACCCCCGCCTCGAAGCATTCGCGCTGCGTCTTGGCGACGGCCTCCATCAGCCCCAGCTCGTAGACGTGCGAGATCAGCGGGGCCATGCCGTGGTAGCGCAGGCCCCCGGCGTGAATGGGATCCGGGATGAAGTCGTGCCCCAGCGTGTGCATCTTCATCAGCGGCGTCATCCCGGCCGTGTCGCCGAAGTCGTACGCGTAGACGCCCTTGGTCAGCGACGGGCAGGACGCGGGCTCGACCGCGCGCACCACCGGCGACATCCGCCCGGCCAGCTTCTCGCGCAGGAACGGGAAGGCGAGCCCGGCGAAGTTGGAGCCGCCGCCGGTGCACCCGACGATGACGTCCGGCGTCGCGCCCACCTTGGCCAGTTGCAGCAGCGCTTCCTCGCCGATCACGGTCTGGTGCAGCAGCACGTGGTTGAGCACGCTGCCGAGCGCGTAGTTGGTGTCAGGGTGCTGCGCGGCGACCTCGACGGCCTCGCTGATCGCGATGCCCAGCGAACCGGGCGACTCCGGATCGTCGGCCAGCACCTTGCGTCCGGCCTCGGTCAGGTCGCTCGGCGACGGATGGATCGTGCCGCCGAACGTCTCGATCATCATTTTCCGGTACGGCTTCTGGTCGTACGACGCCCGCACCTGCCAGATCTCGCAGTCGATGCCGAACTGCGCCGCGGCAAAGGCGAGGGCCGTTCCCCACTGTCCCGCACCGGTCTCGGTGGTGAGCCGCCGGATGCCCGCCGACGCGTTGTAGTACGCCTGCGGCACCGCGGTGTTCGGCTTGTGCGACCCGGCCGGCGACACCCCCTCGTACTTGTAATAGATCTTGGCCGGGGTGCCGAGCGCCCTCTCCAGGCGGCGCGCGCGGAACAGCGGCGACGGGCGCCACAGCCGGTAGACGTCGAGCACCTCCTCGGGGATGGTCACGTACCGCTCGGTCGTCACCTCCTGCTCGATCAGCGCCATCGGGAACAGCGGCGCGAGATCGTCCGGCCCGACCGGCTGCAGCGTGCCCGGATGCAGCACCGGCGGGGGCGGGCTGGGCAGGTCCGGCACGATGTTGTACCAGCTGCGCGGCATCTCCTCTTCGGACAACAGGATCTTGGTGGCGGCGTCGCTCATGGTCCGATCATCGGCCATAGGCTTCCCCGTTCACCACCTTTCGCGGACAATTAGGCTGGTCAGGTGACCACAACCGCATCGGGACAGAACCGGGGGGTGACCGCGGCCCGGTCGGCGCTCACGGCCGTAGCGCGCGATCGGGACGTTCCCGGTGGTTAGGCTCAACCCCATGCTCCGCCCCATAGTGGTCGCACCCATGGCCGGCGGCCCGTCGACACCCGCCCTGGTGAACGCGGCGACGGCTGCCGGGGCGACCGGCTTCCTGGCCGCCGGTTACAAGACGCCGCTGCAGGTCTCGGAGGAGCTGCGGGCCGTGCACGGCTCGTACGGGCTGAACATCTTCGTGCCCGGCCCCCCGCCGCCCTCCGTGGAGGCGGTCCACGACTATCGCGTGCTGCTGCAGGCCGAGGCCGACCGTTACGGGGTTTCACTTCCCCCGCTCCGGCTCGCCGACGACGACCACTTCGCGGCCAAGGTCTCACTGGCCGTCACGTACGGGGTTCCGTTCGTCAGCTTCACTTTCGGGGTGCCGCCGCGGGAGGTGGTGGCCGCCCTGCAGTCTGCCGGCTCCCAGGTCCTGATCACCGTCACGTCGCCGTCCGAGGCCGTCTCGGCCCTCGCCGTCTCCCCCGACGCGCTCATCGTCCAGGGCGGCTCAGCGGGTGGCCACTCCGCCACGCTGACACCGGCCTCCTACTCCGGTGACGTCTCCACCGTCGAGGTCCTCACCGCGGTGAGGCAGGCGATCGAGCCTCTCTCCACCACCACCCCGACCAACACCCCGGCCGCCGGTGTCCCCGCCGCGGATGGCCCGGCCGATGTCCTTACCGCCGGCTCGACCACCGCAGCCCAACCCCTCACGGTCGCCGTAGTCGCCGCCGGGGGCGTCGCGGACCGATCGGACGTCGAACGGCTGCTGGCCGCGGGCGCCACCGCAGTCCAATGCGGCACGGCCTTCCTCCTGGCCGACGAGGCCGGCACCCGCCCGGCCCAGCGCGACTTCATGCTCTCCGCCCGCGCCACCGGAACGGTCGTGACCAGAGCGTTCACCGGCCGGCCGGCCCGCGCCCTGCGCAACCGCTTCACCGACACCTACACCGAGGCCGCCCCCATCGGCTACCCGGCGGTGCACCACCTGACCGCCCCGCTACGGGCCGCCGCCGCCCGAGCCGCCGACCCTGACGGCCTGAACCTGTGGGCCGGCACGGGTTTCCGCTCGGCCCGCCCCGGACCGCTCGCCGACCTGATAGCCCGCCTCCACCCATAAGCCGATCGCCCCCGTACGACCCCCACGGACCCCGTCCGCGACGGCTGATCGCACCGGTCTCCCTCCGCCGTGGCCGGCCCGGCCATTCGGTGTAGCGGGCCCGCGTCGTCGAGCCCACCGACGTGGGGCCGGCCGGGTCAGTACACGTACGGCCACGCCGAGGACGTCCAGCCGAGCAGGTTGATGCCGAGGCAGGCGGCGCCGGAGCTCGTGTAGTAGTGGTAGACCAGCACGTCGGCGTCGGTGTCGCTGAGAACGGCCGGGTGGCCGGGGCCGTGGATGCTGTCGTGACCGGCCAGGATCTCCGTGCCGCCGCCGGCTGTCATGGCCACGCCCGCCTGATCGACGTACGGGCCGGCGATGCTCCTGGACCGGCCGACCATGATCCGGTATGTGCTCGTCGCGCCGCGGCAGCAGAAGTCGAACGAGACGAACAGGTAATAGTAACCGCCGCGCGCGTGGATGAAGGGCGCCTCGACCGACTTGTCGTTCACGACGCGCTCGGCCAGGTTGATCAGCGTGTTGTCGGCGCGCTTGCCGGTGCCCGGGTTCAGTTTGATCAGCTTGATGCCGCTCCAGAAGGACCCGAAACTCAGCCACCACTCCCCCGACGAGGTGACCGTCAGGTTGGGGTCGATGGCGTTCCAGTTGCTCGACGTCGTGCTCTCGATCACCAGGCCCTGGTTGGTCCACGAGCCCGCCGCGCCCGTGGTGCTGGTGGCCAGGAAGATCGCCGACCTGCTGGAGCCGAACGACGAGGCCGAGTAGTACATGACGTAACGGCCGTTGCGGTGTGAGATGTCCGGCGCCCACAGGTTGGTGTCGCCGTTGGTGTACGGGTTGGCCCACGGTGTGCCGTTCGGGAAGGCACGCCCGGCGTCGGCGAACGCCGTACGGTCGTTCGACGTCTTGAGCGTGATCCCGGCGCCGGTCGTCGCCATCAGGTAGCCGCCGCTGGGGCGTTTCACGATCGTCGGGTCGTGGGCCCCGGTCGAGCCGGTGACTGTGCCCGGGTTGGGGTAGGTGGCGGCGTTCGCCGGGGAAACCCCGCGAACGGCGGCGGTGGCGGCCAGCAAGACAGTCACGCCCGTCAGGAGAAATTTACGCATACCTATATGTTGCCGACGGGTCGGCAAAGGTTGCCCGGCCGGGCGGTCCTACGGGGTGGCGAAAACCAGCGAAGAGGTTCACGATGTGCGGCAACTACCTTCCCCCTGACCCCGTGGGCCGCCTCGATCCCCCGTTAGAGGCGGCCCACGGCAGCCCCCCACTCCGGATCACGCCGACCGCAGGAGTTCCTGGGCGACCTCTCACTCCGGATCTCCGGCGACCACAGAGGATCCCGGCGACCCTCTCACTCGCGGATCGTCTTGCGCGCCACCCATCGCCCGGCGACCTCGAAGGCGAAGCGGCCCGGCGCGTTGAACCCGGCGCTACTTGACCACTGTCAGCCGCGGCCGGCGAGGCCCACCGTCTCCTCGGGGCCCGTCGCCCCCGGGCCCGCCACCGCGACGGCTCAGCAGCTGCCGCACGGCCCGCACCGCGAGCACCGCCAGCAGCACGCACACCGCATCCCGCAGCAGCGCGTACCCCACGTCCCCGAACCCCAGCGACGTGTCGACGACCTTGTACAGCACCGCCCCGGTCAGACCGGTCAGCCCGGCCACTCCCGCGAGACGGCCCACCGCCGGGCCCCGACGGCGGAACCGGTCGCCGTGCCCGAGCCAGAATCCGGGCAGCCACCGGTCGAGCAGCACCGCGAACACGACCGCGGGGACGACCTGGGGCACCGCCTGCACGAAGGCGTGCAGCAGACCGTCGCCGGGGCCGGGGGCGAGCACCGCCATCACCGACAGCGCGATGACGTCGAGGTTGCGACGACCGTACCGGCCCTGCGCGACAAGCCAGAGCGCGCCGACCACGGCGGCCGGCCAGAACAGCGCGGAGCCGGCGAACGTGGCCAGCAGGTAGAGCGCGCCGAAGCCCGCTGTCCGGAGCGCGTATCGGGACAGGCTCACACTGCACCTCAGAAGGTAGGTGGAGCCTGTCTCTTCGGCACGCCGGGGGGCGGGTTGAGGATTAGTCGCGTACGCCTGAACCGCTCTTGACCGGCTCCCGCAGCTGCACCGCGGGCTTGGCCCGGGCCGCCTTCTCGCATTCCTCGCCGACGATCGTGAGGAAGCGGCGCTCCTTGCGGGTGCCCTTGGACGACCAGGCGCTCCCGACGCGGCGCCACCACGAGCGGGCCTCGGCGCCGGCGAACAGGTCCTCGAGGTTGAACCGCAGGGCTTTCTCGTCGAGCTGGCCGATGTGCCAGAGCGTGTTCCAGTGCGCCATCCACAGGCTCATGCCGATGGCGGTCTTGCGCTCGTCGGACGGGGGCCGTTCGGTGGCGTTGTAGTCGAGCTCGGGATGGTCGAGCATCAGCTTGATCAGCTCGAAGTGGCGCTCCCGGACATCGACGGCCTGAGCTGTGCGTGCCTGTTGTTGCTGCACCACGATGGCGATCGTGACGGCGAGCAGTGCGGCAATCGACACGACTGTTGGTAGATCGGTCATCATCACTCTCTGTTCCTTGTGCGCCGCTCCGGCCTGGGTCAGGGGGCCGCGTGCAGGAGGGCGCTGACGATCAGGGCGCGTGGTTTCCCGTTAGCTCTCACGTGGACGAATGCGTCGACAACGCAGTCTTCCACCGGGAGTACGTCAGCAGTTGCGATGTATTCCGTACCGGACAGAGGCCTGGCGCTGTCGCTCGCTCGGAGTATTGTCAGGGCCGCCGTGATGTGCATGCGCAGGTCACGCTGCTTAGGCCTCCGTGCGTAGAACCCTTCGTCCATGGGGAAACGATTGCCCATCGCGGCGATGAACGTACCTTCTGTCGCCGTGACCGCCGATAACGGCGAACACGAAGAACCCCTTAACTCCCCACAAGTCCGGACATAGCGCGGGCATGGTGGTCGCCGCCGAGCCAGGCCGAGACCCTGTCCCGTACGGGCTCCCGCAAGCCCCCGCGCCGCAGGCAGGGCCGCTCGCGGCCACCCCCGTGCGGCGTCTCCCGTGGTGATCGAGAACCACGCTCGGTCCGATCGAGGACAGCATCGACAGCAGTCCGTAAACCGAGAGGCGATCAGAAACAGTTCTCGTCGGGGTCGATCGCGGTCAGCACCCGGCCGCTGATCGCCGCCAGCTGCCTCACCTGGGCCCGCGTCAAAGGATCAAAGACATACCGCCGTACGGTCTCCACGTGGCCGGGCGCCGCCCGCCGGACCACCTCGAAACCGTCGTCGGTGAGCACCGCCAGCGTGTAGCGGCCGTCCTCCGGATCGGGCATGCGACGAATCCACCCGCGCTTCTCGAGCCGGCTCAGCACCTGGGACACCCGGGCCAGCGAGCCCTCGGCCATCTTGGCCAGCAGGCTGATCCGCATCGTGCGGCCTTCCGACTCGCTCAGCCCGGCCAGCACCTGGTATTCGAAGTTGCTCAGCCCGGCGTCGCGCTGCAGCTGGGCGTCGAGCGCCGGCATCAGCCGCATGATCATCGCGAGTGTGCGCAGCCACGTCCTCTGCTCGTCGTCGTCCAGCCAGCGCGGTTCGTGCGGGGTGTCCACGCGCCCAGCGTAACCCAGCCTGATCACTTGCATCCTTAAGTGCCCCGGCGCTACCGTCACTCAACGATTTAAGCGAACTCTTCGATAGGAACCGATATGAACGTCGTTCTCTGGATCATCGCAATCCTGCTCGCGGCGGCCTTCCTGGCCGCCGGCCTGATGAAGCTGCTGCAGCCCAGGACCAAGCTGATCTCGTCCGGGCTGGGCTGGGCCGAGGACTTCGGCGACGGCACGGTCAAGCTGATCGGCGCACTCGAGGTGCTCGCCGCGATCGGCCTGATCCTGCCGGCGGCGCTCGACATCGCGCCGATCCTCGTGCCGCTGGCCGCCACCGGCCTGGTGATCATCATGGCGGGCGCGATCGTGGTGCACGGCCGCCGCAAGGAGAACCAGATGATCATCGCGAACGTCGTCCTGCTGATCCTCGCGGCCGTCGTCGCGTGGGGCCGTTTCGGGCCCTACTCGTTCTGAGATTTGCAAGGGTCCAGGCCGAAATTTGCGGCCTGGACCGATCTCCGTACATGGATGTAACAAGGACGTAACGGAGGCTTGACCGGGCGCGACCACACCGAGCATGTTTGCGTTCACCGAAGACTCGTGGGACCTCTCCGCAAAGGACGAACAGCATGCGAACACGTCCTGCGCCGCCCAGTTCCCGCGGCCGCGACCACCAAGCCCCCGTCATCGGCGTGGTCGCGCAGAACACCACACTGTACGGACCCGCCAGCATGGTGCAGGCGATCGGCGACGCCAGCCTCGGCGCCGACCTGCCGGTCACGATCGGCCACGTCTCCGGCGCCGACACGGTGGCCGCGTCCCGCCGCCTCGTACGCCGTCTCACCGGTCAGGGCATCGCCGGCCTCATCGTGATCGCCCCGGTCGACGCGGCCGCCGAGATGCTCGAGGCGGTGCCCGCGGGCCTGCCGGTGGTGACAGTGGACGGCCCACCCGGCTGCCCGGCCCCCAACGTCTCGGTCGACCAGCACGCCGGCGGTGTCCTGGCCACGCGTCACCTGCTCGCCAACGGCCACCGTACGGTCTGGCACGTGGCCGGCCCCGAGCAGTGGCACGGCAGCCGCGCCCGTGAGGCCGGCTGGCGGGCCGCGCTGGACGAGGCCGGGGTGCAGGCTCCTCCGACCGTACGCGCCGACTGGTCGGCCGCGTCGGGCTACCGCTGCGGCAAGCTGCTGGCCGAGAACCCGGCGTGCACGGCCGTCTTCGCCGCCAACGACGACATCGCGCTCGGCGTCATGCGGGCGATGACCGAACGCGGCCGCCGCATCCCCGACGACGTGAGCGTGGTCGGCTTCGACGACGTGCCCGAGGCCGGCTACACGTACCCCGGCCTCACCACCGTCCGCCAGGAGTTCGCCGAGGTCGGCCGCGAGGCCTTGCGCCTGCTCCTCGCCCAGCTCGACTCGGGCCGCCACACCGCCGAGTCCGTACGCCTGGACCCTGTGCTCATGCCCCGCGGAACGGTGACCTCCCGTACGGCGTGACAAAGCACCGCCGGCCGTTAGAGTGGCGGGCATGGTCGAGCAGTGGTTGCTCGAGGGAGATCCCGCGGTCCGGTGGCGGGTGCTGCGGGATCTGAGCGGCGCGCCCGACGAGGTCGTTCGTGCGGAACGCGCTCGGGTCGCGACCGACGGGTGGGGCGCGCGTCTGCTCGCCCTGCAGCACGACAACGGCGGGTGGGGCGAGGGTAATTACTCGCCGAAATGGACGTCGACCACGTACACGCTGTTGCGGTTGATCTGGCTGGGTCTGCTGCCCGGCCATCCGGCGGCTCTGAAAGCGTGCGAACGGCTCTGGGAATGGCAGTCCCGGTGGCGTGCTCCGGAGACGTGCGTGGTGTCGATTCTCGTTCGCGTCACCAGTGACAGCGGTTATCCGGCCGGACGGCTCGACGAAATGGTCGCGCATCTGCTCGACCGGCAGCAGGACGACGGCGGGTGGAACTGCAGGAGCAAGACCGGCACCGACGTCCACGGCTCGTTCCACACCTCGATTCTGGCGCTCGAGGCCCTTTCCGCGTACGCGGCCAGGGGTGGACCGATCGACATGAGCGCGGCCGCGCACAGGGGACGTGACTTCTTCCTCAACCACCGGCTCTACCAGTCGCATCGCACCGGCGCGGTCGCGATCCCGGCGAGCACGAAGTTTCCCGCGTTCCCCGAATGGCACTTCGACGTCCTGCGCGGGCTCGAATACTTCCGGGCCGCCGGCGTGAAAGACGACAGGCTCGTGGACGCCGTACGAACAGTCCGGAATCGGCGACGTCCCGACGGCCGTTGGTCCACCTACTCCCCGTACGCGGGAAAGCAGTTCTTTGCCATTGAGCCGCCGGGCCCGAGCCGGTGGAACACTGCTCGGGCCCTGACGGTGCTGAAGTGGTGGGACGAAGCCGAAGCCCCGTCTCAGTCGTGAAACAGGCTCAGAAGCCGCGGGCCAGGCGGTAGTAGGCCTGGTTCCAGCGGACCTCCTTGGCGAACTCGCGGATCCGGGTGTTGTTGTCGATGACGAGCAGTTCCGTCGACAGCATTTCCGAGAGGTCGGCCAGTTCCTCCGAGCCGACCGCCGACGAGAGCACCGTGTGGTGGGGGCCGCCGGCGGTCAGCCACGCCTCGGTCGACGTCGAGAAGTCGGGGGCCGGCTTCCAGACCGCGCGCGCGACCGGCAGCTTCGGGAGCGGCTCCGAAGGCGGCACGACCTCGATCTCGTTGGCGACCAGGCGGAACCGCTCGCCCATGTCGGTCAGGCCCACGACGACCGCCGGGCCGGGGGCGGCGTCGAACACCATGCGCACGGGGTCTTCCCGCCCGCCGATGCCGAGGGGGTGGATCTCGAGGCGGGGCGTGCCGGCCGCGATCGACGGGCACACCTCGAGCATGTGGGCGCCGAGGATGCGCTCGTTGCCGGGGGTGAGGTCGTACGTGTAGTCCTCCATGAACGACGTGCCGCCCGGGGCCATCGACTTGAGCGTGTGCAGCAGCACCGACGTCTTCCAGTCGCCCTCGCCGCCGAAGCCGTAGCCGTCGGCCATCAGGCGCTGCACGGCGAGACCGGGCAGTTGCCGCAGCCCGCCGAGGTCCTCGAAGTTCGTGGTGAACGCCTTGAAGCCGCCCGCCTCGAGGAAACCACGCAGGCCCAGCTCGATCCGGGCCGCGTAGCGCAGCGACTCGTTGCGTTCGCCCTTGAGCACCGGGTCGATCTCGTACTGGTCCTCGTACTCGCCGATGACCTTGTCGATCTCGGCGTCCAGCACCTGGTCGACCACGGCGACAAGATCATTGACCCCGTACGTGTTGACGGAGACCCCGAAACGCAGCTGCGCCTCGACCTTGTCGCCCTCGGTGACGGCCACGTCCCGCATGTTGTCGCCGAACCGGGCCAGCCGCAGCGAGCGCATCGCCGCGTACCCGCGGGCCGCCCGCACCCACGTGTTGACCCGGGCGGCGACCCGCGGGTCGGAGACGTGCCCGGCCACGGTCTTGCGGGCCACGCCGAGGCGGGCCTCGATGTAGCCGAACTCGCGGTCGCCGTGGGCGGCCTGGTTCAGGTTCATGAAGTCCATGTCGATCGTCGCCCAGGGCAGGTCGACGTTGGCCTGGGTGTGCAGGTGCAGCAGCGGGGTACGCAGCGCGTCGAGCCCGCTGATCCACATCTTGGCCGGCGAGAACGTGTGCATCCACGCGATCACGCCGATCACGTCGGCGCGGGAGTTCGCCTCGTTGACCAGCGAGAGGATCGCCGAGGAGTCCGTGAGCACCGGCTTCCAGACGACCTTGACATCGAGACCGGCCTGCAACTTGTCCGAGATGTCGCGCGACTGTGAAGCGACCTGATCAAGGGTTTCGGGTCCGTACAGCCCCTGACTGCCGGTCAGGAACCAGACCTCGTGCTCGCTCATTGGTGTCCCTCCATCAGGGGTTGGCCGTAGACGTTCTGGTACCGGTCGAACAGCCGGTCCACGGCGGTTGCGGGCAGCCGGTCGACGGGACCGAGCTGTCGGGCCAGGTGCAGGGTGCGCGCGACGTCCTCGCACATGACCGCGGCCTTCACGGCGGCCTTCGCCGTCGGGCCGATCGTGAAGGGGCCGTGCTGACGCATCAGCACAGCCGGCGAACGGGAGCCGCGCAGCGTCTCGACGATGCCCCGGCCGATGTCGTCCGAGCCGATCAGCGCGAACGGCCCGACCGGGATGTCACCGCCGAACTCGTCGGCCATGGCGGTGATCGAGCACGGGATCGGCTCACCCCGGGCAGCCCACGCCGTCGCGTACGGGCTGTGGGTGTGCACCACCCCGTTGACCTCGGGCATGTGCCGATACACGTACGCGTGCGAAGCGGTGTCGCTGGACGGGCTGTGCTCGCCCTCGACCAGGTTGCCGTCGAGGTCGCAGACCACCATCGACTTCGGCGTCAGCGAGTCGTACTCGACCCCCGACGGCTTGATGACCAAAAGGTCCTCTCCCGGTACGCGGGCCGACACGTTCCCGGCCGTCCAGGTGACCAGCCCCCACCGGGTCAGGTGCCGGTGCAGGTCGCACACCTCGGCGCGGATGTCCTCGATCGTCATAGTGCCTCGTTCCGGATCTTGCGAAGGCGGTGAAGGGTCTCGTTGGGGCCCCGGCCGAAGTAGTCGTGCAGTTCGGAGTACTCGGCGTAGAGCTGGTCGTAGACGTCGGCGTCGGCCGCGCGGGGCTGGTAGACGTCGCGTTCGACCTTGCCCATCGCCTCGGCCGCGGCCGCCACGTCGGGGTACGCCCCGGCCGCCACCGCCGCGTGGATCGCCGAGCCCAACGCCGGCGCCTGCTCCGAGGAGGCCACGCTGAACGGCCGGCGCAGCACGTCGGCGTAGATCTGCATGACCAGCGGGTTGCGCTTGAGCCCACCGGCCGCGACGAGTTCGGTGACCGGAACACCGGCCGCCTCGAACGTCTCGACGATCTTCCGGGTCCCGTACGCGGTGGCCTCGATCAGGGCCTTGTAGATCTCGAACGGCCGGGTGGCCAGGGTCAGTCCCGCGATCACGCCGGAGAGGTGATGGTCGACCAGCACCGACCGGTTGCCGCTCTGCCAGTCCAGAGCGACCAGCCCGTGCCCGCCGGTCGGCTGCTCGGCGGCCTGCCGGGACAGCTCGTCGTGTCCCTGCCCGAGGCTGTCGACGTACCACCCGAAGATGTCGCCGACCCCGCTCTGCCCGGCCTCGTAGCCGTAGAGCCCGGCCAGGATGCCGCCGTCGACGACGCCGCAGATGCCGGGGACGGCCTTCAGCTCCTCGGCGTTCATCACGTGACAGGTGGACGTTCCCATCACCAGCAGCATCTGGCCGGGCCCGACGGCGCGCGCGGCCGGCGAGGTCACGTGCGCGTCCACGTTGCCGATCGCGACCGCGATGCCCTCGGGCAGCCCGGTCCACGCGGCGGCCTGCGCGGTCAGCCCGCCGGCCCGCTCGCCCAGCGCCGAGATCGGGTGGGCCAGCCGGGTGTCGGCGAAGTCGGCGAACTCCGGGTTGAGCTCGGCCAGGTAGTCCTTGCTCGGGTACTGCCCGTCCTGGTGGATGCCCTTGTACCCGGCCGTGCAGGCGTTGCGGGTCTCGCGGCCGCACAGCTGCCAGATGATCCAGTCGGCGGCCTCGATCCAGCGCTCGGTCCGCGCGTAGACCTCCGGGTCCTCCTCGAGCAACTGCAGCGCCTTGGCGAACTGCCACTCCGAGGAGATCTTGCCGCCGTACCGGTCGATCCACGGCTCGCCGCGGCGATGGGCCAGCTCGTTGATCCGGTCCGCCTGCGGTTGCGCCGCATGGTGTTTCCAGAGCTTCACGTACGCGTGCGGACGGCCGCTGAACTCGTCGAGCCGGCACAGCGGGGTGCCGTCGGTGAGGGCCGGCAGCACGGTGCACGCCGTGAAGTCGGTCGCGATGCCGATGACCTCCGACGGGTCGACGCCGGCCGCCGCGACCGCCTCGGGCACCGCCGTACGCAGCACGTCGAGGTAGTCCTCGGGGTCCTGCAGCGCCCAGTCGGGTTTGAGCGGCTGCCCGGTGGCCGGCAGCGTGCGCTCGATGACGCCGTGCCGGTACTCGTGCACCGCTGTGCCGACCTCGGCGCCGTCGGAGACCCGGACGACCACGGCGCGGCCGGAGAGGGTGCCGTAGTCGACCCCGATCGCGTACTGGGGCATCTATTTGGCCTTTCTCGTGACGAGGCGCTGCAGGACGATGAAGGCGAAGAGCAGGATGCCGACCACGATCCGGGTCCACCACGAGTTCAGGTCCCCCTGGAACGTGATGATCGTCTGGATGAGGCCGAGCACCAGCACGCCGAGCACCGTGCCCAGCACGTATCCGGAGCCGCCGGTCAGCAGCACGCCGCCGATGACCACCGCGGCGATCGCGTCGAGCTCGAGTCCCTGCCCGTGCAGGCTGTAGCCGGACGACGTGTAGAAGCTGTAGAGCACGCCGCCGAGCGAGGCGCAGAAGCCGCTGAAGGTGTAGACGGCGATCCGCGTACGGCCGACGGGAAGCCCCATCAGCAGGGCGGAGTCGGCGTTGCCACCCACCGCGTAGATGTTGCGCCCGAACCTGGTCCAGGCCAGCACGATCGCCGCGATCACGACGACGACCACGGCGATCACCACGTTGAGCGAGATGAAGACGCCGTCGTCGAACCGGAAGCGCTTCTGGGCCATCTGGGTCCAGAACTCGTTCGTGATCGGGATCGAGTTACGGTTGATCAGCAGGGACAGGCCGCGGGCCAGGAACATCCCGGCCAGCGTGGCGATGAACGGCTCCACCTTGAAGAAGTGGATGACGCAGCCCATGCCGAGGCCCATCACCGTGCCGATGAGCAGCGCCAGCGGCAGCACGACTCCCGCCGGCCAACCGGCCTCGAGGAGCGTGGCGGCGACCGTGGTGGTCAGGGCGATCACGGCGCCCACCGACAGGTCGATGCCGCCGGTCAGGATCACGTACGTCATGCCGACCGCGACGACCAGCAGGAACGCGTTGTCGACGAAGACGTTCAGGATCACCTGGGTGTCGCTGAAGCCGTCGTAGTTGTAGACGCCGACCGAGTACATGACGACCAGCAGGGCCAGGGTGGCCAGCACCGGGATGTGCCGGGCGTTGGGCCGGTACGTCCGCCGGGTCCCGAAGATCGGCCGGTTGCGCTGCGGCGCCGGCGGGGTGGTCACGTCGATCATGCCGGGACCGTCCTTTTCGCGGAGAACCGACCGAACACCTTGGCACGGAACGTCGCCGACTGGGCCAGGCAGAGGATGATCACGACGACCGCCTTGAACAGCAGCGTCGTCTCGACCGGGACGCCGACGCTGACCGCGGTGATGTCGAGCGTGGTGATGATGACCGCGCCGAGCACGCTGCCCGCGATCGAGAACCGCCCACCGGTCAGCGCCGTGCCGCCGAGCACCACGGCCAGGATCGCGTTGAGCTCGATCAGGTTGCCGGCCGCGTTGCTGTCCGCGCTGGACACGTCGGAGCTGTAGATCAGCCCGGCCACACCGGCGAACGCGGCGGCGAAGACGTACACCATGATCGTGATGCGCCGCGCCCGGATGCCGGCCAGGCGGCTCGCCGTGGGGCTGCCACCGACCGACTCCAGGAGCAGGCCCAACGCCGTACGGCGGGTCAGGGCCACGGTCAGCGCCACCGCGGCCGCCGCGATCAGGAAACTGACCGGCAACGACAGGAAGTAGCCGGCGCCGATCACGCGGTAGGGCGCCGAGTGCACGTTGAGGATCTGCCCGTCGGTGATCAACTGGGCCACGCCGCGGCCGGCCACCATGAGGATCAGCGTCGCGATGATCGGCTGGATCCCCAGCACTGCCACCAGGAACCCGTTCCACAGGCCGAAGACCAGGCAGAGCGCGATCGCCAGGCCGACCACCAGCAGCACCGGGCCGACGGCGTCGGGGTTGCTCAGGTCGCCGATCAGCAGGCAGGCCAGCGCGCCCGAGATCGCCATCACCGAGCCCACCGACAGGTCGATTCCGCCGGTCGAGATGACCAGCGTCATGCCGAGCGCCACCAGCACGAGCGGAGCGCTGCGGCGCAAGATGTCGATCAGCGAGCCGTAGAGGTGCCCGTCCTGCAGCGTGATCGTGAAAAAGTTGTTCGAGAAGATCAGGTTGCTGGCCAGCAGCACCACCAGGACGGCGATGGGCCAGAACAGCCGGTGTCTGAGCAGGGTCGTCATGAGGTGGCTCCGCTGGTTCCCGATGCGATCGCCCCGCCGGCGCCGGATGCGATCGTCTGCATGATGCGGTCGGCGTCGACGTCCTCGCCGTTGGTCAGCTCCTCCACGAGCCGCCGGTCGCGCAGCACCTCGATCTTGTGGCTGAGCCGGAGGACCTCCTCGAGCTCGGCGCTGACGAACAGCACAGCCATGCCACCGTCGGCCAGCTGCGCCACCAGCCGCTGGATCTCGGCCTTGGCGCCGACGTCGATGCCCCGGGTCGGCTCGTCAATGATCAGCAGCCGTGGTTCGGTGATCAGCCACCGGGCGAGCAGCACCTTCTGCTGGTTGCCGCCGCTGAGGTTGCGGACGAGACGCTCGGGATCGGCCGGGCGGATCTGCAGTGCCTTGATGTACTTGTCGACCAGCTCGTCCTGGCGGCGCCGCGGGATCGGACGGGTCCAGCCGCGGGCGGCCTGCAGGGCGAGGATGATGTTCTCGCGGACGGTCAGCTCGCCGATGATGCCCTCGGTGCGCCGGTTCTCGCTGGAGAACGCGATACCCTTGGTCATGGCGTCGCGCGGGCTGTGGAACTTGGCCGGTTTGCCGTCGACCTCCAGCTCGCCGTGGTCGGGGCGGTCGGCGCCGAACAGCAGCCGCGCCAGCTCCGTACGCCCGGAGCCCAGCAGCCCGGCCAGACCGACGACCTCCCCCGCGTGGATCGTCAGGTCGAAGGGCGCGATGGAACCCGTACGGCCCAGGCCCTTGGCCTCGATGACGGGCGCGCCCTGGGCCGGCGCCTCCTTGGCCTGCTCCTCGATCTGCTCCAAAGTTTCGAGCTCCTTGCCGATCATCTTGCTGACCAGTTGCATCTGCGGCAGCTCGGCGGTGCGGTACTCGCCGATCAGGCCGCCGTTGCGCAGCACGGTCATCCGGTCGGCGATCTCGTAGACCTGGTCGAGGAAGTGGCTGACGAACAGGATCGCCACGTTCTGGTCGCGGAGCCGGCGCATGATCGCGAACAGCCGCTCGACCTCGCCGGCGTCCAGGCTGGAGGTCGGCTCGTCCAGGATCAGGATCTTCGACTCGATCTCGACGGCCCGCGCGATCGCCACCATCTGCTGGATGGCCAGCGAGTAGCTGTCGAGCTGCGCGGAGACGTCGAGGTCGAGGTCGAGCCGGGCCAGCAGGGCCGAGGCGCGCTTGCGCATCTCCGACCACTGGATGCGCCCGAACTTGCGGGGCTCGCGCCCGATGAAGATGTTCTCCGCCACCGACAGGTTCGGGCAGAGGTTGACCTCCTGATAAACAGTGCTGATGCCGGCCTGCTGAGCCTGGAGCGGGCCGGTGAACCGCACCCGCTCGCCGGCCAGCTCGATCTCGCCGCCGTCGATGTCGTACACGCCGGTCAGCACCTTGATCAGCGTCGACTTGCCGGCGCCGTTCTCACCCATGAGGGCGTGGATCTCGCCCGGTAACAGCCGGAAGTCGACGCCGTCCAACGCGACGACGCCGGGGAAGACCTTTCTGATGCCGGTCATCTGCAGGACCATGTGCGCTCCGTTCGATGGTGGGCCGCCGCTTCAGCGACGGCCCACCGGGCGGGACTCAGTACTTGCGGTCGGGCAGTGCCGCCTTGGCCTGCTCGGGGGTGAAGGTGGTCTCCTCGGTGAGCACCCGCTGCGGGATGGTCTCGCCGTTGTTGACCTTCTTGACCAGGTCCATCAGCTGTGGGCCGAGCAGCGGGCTGCACTCGACGATGAAGTTGATCTTGCCCTCGGACAGAGCGGTCATGCCGTCCTTGACCGCGTCCACGGTGATGATCTTGATGTCGGTCCCGGGCTTCTTGCCGGCCGCCTCGATCGCCTCGATCGCGCCCAGGCCCATGTCGTCGTTGTGCGCGTAGAGCACGTCGATCTTCGGCTGCGACTTGAGGAACGTCTCCATCACGGCCTTGCCGTCGGTGCGGGTGAACTGGCCGGTCTGCGAGGCCACGACCTTGAACTTGGTGTCGGCCTTGATGACGTCGGCGAAGCCGCTCTTGCGGTCGTTGGCCGGCGCGGCGCCCGGCGTGCCCTGCAGCTCGACGATGTTGACCGGCTCGCTCTTGCCCTCGTACTCCTTGACCAGCCACTCGCCGGCCTTCTTGCCCTCCTCGACGAAGTCCGAGCCGATGAAGGACTTGTAGAGCGAGGTGTCCGGGTCGTCGATCGCGCGGTCGGTCAGGATCACCGGGATGCCGGCGTCCTTGGCCTCCTTGAGCACGGTGCTCCAGCCCGACTCGACCACCGGAGAGAACGCGATGACGTCGACCCGCTGCGTGATGAAGCTGCGGATCGCCTTGATCTGGTTCTCCTGCTTACCCTGGGCGTCGGAGAACTTCAGGTCGATGCCCGCACTCGCGGCCGACTCCTGAATCGACTTGGTGTTCGCCGTACGCCAGCCGCTCTCCGCGCCGACCTGTGAGAACCCGAGGGTGATCTTGTCGTCCCCGCCGCCGCCGCTGTTGCCGGAACCGGCGTCGTCACCGCCGCAGCCGGCCAGTGTCGATGCGAGCAGGAGCCCGCCGGCCACCGCGATCGAAAGTCTTCTGAGCACTGGAATCCTCCACAATTCGGGGGTGCTTCATGTTAACGTTCACAGGGTGAGTCGCGGCGCCTCGGGGGGCCGGCTCAGAGTCTCAGTGGTGCTGGTGGTGCTAGCCGTGCTCGCCTTGTTCGTCGCGGCGAGTCGCTGTGAGCTCACTCTCAGGACCCGCGTTCCGGAAGTGTTACCGTTCTCAACACGCGAGTCAAGGCCTCGCTGCCGGTTTGTTACCGACAGATTGCCGCTTCCCACTTGGTGCAGGAAGACCTTGGTGGGATCGATGGACACGGGCCACCCTCGCCTTACACTGTGCGCGCTCACATCGGAGGTCGTCTTTGCCATCGAGAAAGCCCGCCACCGACGGGGTGGACCGGCCCCGCCTCAGCGTCATGCGGGACGTCGCCAAGCTGGCCGGCGTGTCGCACCAGACCGTCTCCCGCGTGCTGAACAACCACCCCAACGTGCGCGAGGAGACCCGGGCCCGCGTGCTCGACGCGATGCGGTCGCTCAACTACCGCCGCAACCTCGCCGCCCGCACCCTGGTCACGAGGCAGTCGGACACGCTGGGCATCATCGGCTTCGAGACCACCCTGTTCGGCCCCGCGTCCATGCTGTACGGCATCGAGAGCGCGGCCCGCGACGCCGGATACATGGTGAGCATCGCCTCCGTCCGGGATCTGGACCGCCGCCAGGTGCTCGAGGCGGTCGACCGGCTGACCCAGCACTCGGTCGACGGGGTCATCGCCATCGCCCCCAAGCAGTCGGTGAACCATGCCCTGGCCCAGGCGCCGCCGTCCTTGCAGTGCGTGGCGGTCGGGGGCGCCGGCGAGTCGGACGCGGCCCCCACTGTCTCGATCGACAACGCACTGGGCGCCCGCCTGGCCACCCAGCACCTGCTCGACCTTGGGCACGTCACGGTGCACCACGCGGCCGGCCCGCCCGACTGGCCCGAATCAGCCGAACGCATCGAAGGCTGGCGCCGGACCCTGTACGCCGCCGGCGCCGTGGTGCCCCCGGTGGAACACGGCTGGTGGGACGCCGAGTCGGGTTACGCGCAGGGCCGGGCGCTGGCCCGCGACCCCGCCGTCACGGCCGTGTTCTGCGCCAACGACCGGATAGCGCTGGGCGTGCTGCGAGCACTGCACGAGGCCGGCAAGCGCGTGCCGGCCGACGTGAGCGTGGTCGGCTTCGACGACATGCCCGACTCGGGGTTCCTCGTCCCCCCGCTGACCACCGTCCACCAGGACTTCGGCGAACTGGGCCGGCGCAGCCTGGCCCTGCTGCTGGAACACATGACCCACTCCCCCGTGGCCGAGACGGCCCCGCCCGACCACGTTCTCGTCGCTCCACAGTTGGTGGTCCGGGCGAGCAGCGGCCCCCGTCCCGTGCGATAGCGACTACCCGAAAGCCTGATTCGCTTCCGCGCGCCCGGCGGCTTAGCTTGGGACGCGGGAGGGATCACCACATGCCGGTCAGCATCACGTCCTCGGACGACGCCAGCCTCGACAGTCTCGCGCGCTGGCTGGAGGACGACAGTTTCGACATCGCGCGCCGTTCGTCCGGCAGCAGGCCCGGAGCCCAGGGCCCCCTGGATGTCGTCGACGTGATCCTCAGCAACGCGACGGCCATCGCCTCGCTGCTGGTCTCGTTCGCCGCCTGGCGCAACGCCAAGCACCACGAGCGGGAACCCCGGTTCACGTTCCGCCGCGGCGACGTCGAGCTGAGCATCGACGACCCGACCGACCAGGAGATCGAGCGGGTGATCGCGGCCCTGTCCGGTGAGGAGTCGTGAACCTGCCGAACCCGGCACGATCCCGAGCTGTCCTGATCGGAGCGGCTCACTATCAGAGCATGGACGACCTGCCCGCGGTGTCGGCCAACCTCACCAGGCTCGCCGCGCTCCTCAGGGATCCCGAGGTCTGGGGGCTGCCCGAGGCCAACGTGGTGGTCGTGTCCGACCCGGACTCCCCCGGCACTGCCCTGGACGAGATCCGGCGGGCCGCCGTCGAGGCCCACGACACGCTGCTGGTGTACTACGCCGGGCACGGCCTGCTGGACGGCAACGACAACCTGCTGCTCGCCCTGTCCGCGACCGACGCGAAGAGGCCGTACACGGCGATCCGCTTCGACGACGTACGGGTCCAGGTGCGCGGCGCCAACCGCCGCTCGGCCAAGGTCATCATTCTCGACTGCTGTTACAGCGCCCGAGCCATCGCGGGCGGCATGGGAGCGGGTGGCAGCGACGCCGACGACCTGAAGCGGCACGCCGCCGTCGACGGCACCTACCTGATGGCGGCGGCGGCCGAGACCAAGATCGCGGTGGCACCGCCCGGCGAGCCCTACACGGCGTTCACCGGTGAGCTGATCAAGGTGCTGGAGAACGGCATCGAGGGCTCCCCGGAACTGATCAGCGTGGACCAGATCTTCTGGCAGGTCCGCGGCGAGCTCGAGGCCAAGGGCCGGCCACGTCCCGAGCAGGGCACCCGCAACGAGGGCGCCACCATCGTGCTGAGCCGCAACCGCAGCCGGCGGCGACGAGAACCGGCCGTAGCTCCCTCGCGGGTGGCGCCGGTGGCTCCGGTCGACCTACCGGCGTCCAACGCCGCTCTGATCGCCGAGGCCCGGCGACGCGGCGACACCGCGGACGAACTGCTCCGTACGGCCGGGGCGGTGAAACCCGATCAGGAGGTGGCCGGGCTCGTCCTGCGGCTGAACAGCCGGGAGGCGGCGGCGGTGCTCGACGGCGCCGCCACCCGCCCGCTGCCCGAGATCCAGGGCATCCTCGATCTGCTGCTGACCGTCGAGGCCGACAGCACGGTCGACCTCTTCCTGCGGCGGATCGCCGCCGGATCCCCGCAGCGCACGGTCGAGCTCGCGGCTGCGCTGGCCGGGGCGGACGCCGCCCGCAGCGCCGCGCTGCTGAGCTACGCGGTCGCCGTCGCCGCCGGCGGGCGCCCGCATCAGGTCATCGACCTGGTGGCCGGCCTGTCCCGCCGCGGGATGAAGGACGCCGCCGACGCCGTCGTCGCCGAGGCGGTGATCCGGCTCCGCGGGGCTGACGCCGCCGAGGTCGCCGATGCGCTGCGCGAGGCGGGCCGCGACCCGGACGCGGCCCGCCTGTACGCGACCGCTCTGCCCGAGGTCGCCCGGCGCGCCCCCGAGCAGATCGCCATCGTCGCCGCCGGGCTGGTGGCCCAAGGGCTCACACGCGCCGCGGCGGAGCTGGTGATCCGGGCCGCGGAGGAGGACGAGACGGCCCCGGCGCGGGCCCGGCTCCTGGTCGCACTGGCCGCCGACCCGGCCCTGGCCGAGCTGCGATCCGGGCTGATCGCCACGCTCGGCGCGGGCCTGGACCGGACGAGCCTGCTCAGCCTGGCGGACCTGCTCGGCGGCCACGGCAGCGACCCGGTCGAGATCTACATCGCGGCGGCCGCCCCCGCGTCGATCGACGAGTTCCTCGAACTCCTCAAGGACCTTCTCGACAGGGACCGGTTACGCGACGTCTTCCGCCTGGTCGAATGGGCCGCCGCCGGCCGCGCCGGCGAAGACCTGGCGCGTCTCGCCGCCTGGTTCCCCCCGCCCTACCGGGCCGGGCTGCTGCGGCGGATGCTGACCGGAATCCCCAGCGTCCCGCCGACGTCGATGATCACTTTCTATCTCCGGGTACGGTCGGTCGATGACGGTCTCGCCGGCCTGGTCGAGCAGGAGTGGGCTGCCCGGCCGCCGGCCGAGTTGCTGAGCCTGGCCGCCGAGCTGGCGCGCCGGGGCGAGGTCCACTCGGCCGCCCAGCTGCTGAGGGAACGTGTCGACGCCGACGCGTTCGCCGGCCTCGCCGACGTCGATCGGGCCGCCCTGATCACCGCCCTCAAGGACGCGCCGGCCCTGAACGGCCCGCTGGTCGGTCTCGTGGTGGAACAGCTCGAGACGAGCGACTCGTCCGGCTGGGCCCTGACCGCCCTGCCGCCGGAGGTGATCAACGCCGTGGTGCGCGCCGTCGACGACCAGGCGCTCGCCAGGTACCTGATCGCACGCCCGGCGCCGGAGATTGTCGCGGTGTTGAACGCGGTCTCGCGAGAGGCCGGCGCCCAGAAGCTGTCCCGGATCCTGGGCCCGCTCGCGGAAGGCAGCGTCGACCTCGTCGTTGCCCTGCTGACAGAGATGCATCGAGGCAGCCGGCCGGCGCTGGCTCTCGAGCTCGCCGATCGGTACCGTTCGGCGGCCTCCCCCGCCGATGCCGCCGCGGTCAGCTCACGCCTGCAGCTCGCGGGCATCGACGACGGCCGCCGTCGCGTCCTTCTCGGCCCGCTGTGGCTGCCGGCCGAGGAGGCCGGCGACCCGGTGGCCGTCGCCGTCGCCGACTACCTCCACGACGTACAGCTCCGCGGCGAGGTGTGGCGTTATCCGATCGACCCCGCGGTGCTGCGGGACGTGGCCGGGGACGGCCTGCTGCTGCGGGGCGAGACCTGCCTGCTGGTGTGGCAGTGGGCCATCATGCCCCGGCGGGAACGCATCGTGTTCACCACGACGAGGGTTCAGCCCTGGCGGGGACAGGGCATCGCCTACCGCGACATCCACCGGGCCACGGTGGACAACTTCGACCTCCGGGTGAGCTCGGCGCACGGCCGGTTGACGTGGACCCTGAACTCGGCGTTCCTGGCGCCGAGTCTGCGCGACGTCCTGAACAGCATCCGCGACCTGGTCGGCGAGGCCACCCAGGCGCCCGCCTGACGCCGCGCGTCGTCTTCGCTGTTATCGTTCACAGCGAGCGGCCTGTCGATCCGGCCGTACTCCCGCGTCCCTTGCCGGGAACGCTCCCACGGTGAACGACGACAGGATTCCGGTGGCGTGGAGCACCCGCACGTCACGGAGGGCTGAAGTGAAGGGATATCCTGCCCGCAACCAGTGGATGCGGGGTACGGGTGAGCGTGAAGCGCGGACGGCCGCCGGGCATGATGGACGTCGCCCGGCTCGCGGGGGTGTCGCACCAGACCGTGTCCCGGGTACTCAACGAGCACAAGAACGTCAGCGAGCAGACCCGCCTGAAGGTCAGGGCGGCGATCGCCGAGCTCGGCTACCGGCCCAACCGTACGGCTCGGGCCCTGGTCACCGGCACGTCGAAGGTGATCGGCGTGGTCGCGCCCAACACCGCGCTGTACGGGCCGTCGTCGATGCTCACGGCGTTCGAGCAGGCCGCGCAGGAAAGCGGTTTCGCGGTCAACGTGGGCAGCGTGCGCAGCCTCAACGAGCGCTCGATCGCCGACGCCGTGGAACGCCACCTCGACCAGCGCGTGGCCGGCCTGGTGGTGATCGCCCCCGTGGTCAGCGCCGGCCCGGCCCTGGCCCGTCTCCCCGAGGACGTCCCGCTGGTCACGATCGACGGCGACCCGGAACGCGCGAGCACCCTCGTGACAGTCGACCAGGTCGCGGGCGCCCGTGCCGCGACGGAACACCTGCTGGCCGCGGGCCACCCGACGGTCTGGCACATCTCCGGCCCGGCCGACTGGTTCGACGCCGCGGGCCGGGTGCGGGGCTGGCAGGAAGCCCTCAAGGCAGCCGGCGCCGAACAGCCGCCCCAGCTGACCGGCGACTGGAGCGCCGAATCCGGCTACCGCAACGGCAAGCTGCTGGCCCGCCTGCCCGAGGTGACAGCCGTCTTCACGGCGAACGACCACATCGCCCTGGGCCTGCTGCGAGCGCTGGGCGAACACGGCCGCCGTGTCCCCGAAGAGATCAGCATCGTCGGTTTCGACGACGTGCCGCAGGCGGCCTACTACACACCGCCCCTGACCACTGTGCGCCCCGACTTCGACGCCGTCGCCACGGCCGGCGTCGAACTGCTGCTGGAACAGATCGAATCCGGCACCCCCGGCTCCAGCGCCCGCCGCACGATAGCCCCCACCCTGATCACCCGCGACAGCGTGGCTCCCCCACCCACCCGCTGACTCGACTCAAACCGCGGAAGCCGACGGCCGCCACACCGCGCCCGCGCTGAAGCCCGGGCGCGCTTCGCCGCGCCCCAGAAACAAGCGCCGCCCGGCGCCCGCCGGGCCGCAGCAGCTCGGGGCCGGGCAGCAGGGCCGACGCGGGAGCTCTCCCTCGATTCCCGCACGAACGTGCCCGATCTGCACAGCGATGCAAGTGGGTACTCACGTCCACAGCAGCAACCGGATTCCGAGCCCTTGGCACGACCGCATGGTCGACCTCGCCCGTGGGAGCCGAGGAAGACGATTCTGCGATCAACGGCACACCGGCGCCACCGATGGAGGCGGATCGATGCCCGGCTCGGCAATTTCCTCGAATGCCTGGTTTTCGGCCGTCGTGATCTGTTAGCGTTAACAGGTCTCACTGCAGGTTTCTCGTAGGCCTGTGGCGCTGACATCGGAAGAGAGGACCCGGTCGGGGCCATCAAGGGGAGGATGGCCCCGCTGGGCCGGTCCTGAGCACGTTCTCAGGAAGTTTCACTCGCGCGGCCGGCATCTCCCGGACAACCGGCCGACCGCCCGGGGAACCCTGCGGGCACGCGACGCAGGATGAGCAGGTCAACAGCGCACGGACCGCCCAGCCAGGCAGAGCTTGACGGCGATCTGCAGGCAAGCAGGGCGGAAACGCTGGAGGCGACCGCCCGTCAGAAACCCTCAGCCAGCCGTGGCCTACCGTGCCGTACGGGATGCCCCGCCGATCCCCGTCCGGCCGGCGTGGTGGACGGACACACCGCCGGCCGCCCTGCCCGGAACTGCTGACGCTGACTCGCGAGACCTACGCCCCGCCGGGAGACTGCATGACTGACGTGACGATCCGCCCGATGGCGCCGGCCGACGCCGAGGCGGTGCTCGCCCTCTATCAGGCCGGGCTCGACGGCGGGAACGCCAGCTTCGAGATCACCGCGCCGACGTGGGAGGCGTTCGACGCCGGCCGTCTGGACGAGCACCGATTCGTGGCGACCGGCGAGCGGGACGAGGTGCTGGGCTGGGTCGCCGTCACACCGGTCTCGGCCCGTCCGGTCTACGCGGGCGTCGTCGAGCATTCGGTCTACGTCTCCCCCGCCGCTCAGGGCCGGGGCGTCGGGCGTGCGCTGCTCGAGGCACTGATCGACTCGACCGAGCGCGCCGGCATCTGGACGATCCAGTCCGGCGTCTTCCCCGAGAACACGGCCAGCCTCGCGCTTCATCGCGCTTGCGGCTTCCGTACGGTGGGAATCCGCTCCCGGCTGGGCAAGCACGGCGACCGTTGGCGCGACGTTGTGCTGCTGGAACGTCGCAGCCCCGACCGGGAGTCGCCGATCGCCGCCTTCTGGGGCACGGCCGGTTCGCTCTCCCCTGACGAGGTGGTCGCCACGATGGACGGCTTGGCGGGCGAGGATGCGGCGGGGCTGTTCGAACGGGCCTCCGCGCGCGACTTCGCCGGCCGGGAGGCGGAGGCCGAGCCGCTGTACCGGGCGGCGCTGGCGGCGGGCCTGCAGGACGACCTCCGGCCCCAAGCCGTGATCCAGCTGGCCAGCACGCTGCGTAACCTGGGCCGCGCCGCCGAGGCGGTCACCCTGCTCACCGAGGCCGGCGGTCTCGGGGCGTACGAGGATGAGCGGTTGGCCTTTCTCGCGCTCGCCCTCGTGGACGCCGGCGACGAGAAACGCGCAACCGCCTTGGCCGTCCGCGCCCTGGCCGCGCACGCCCCGCACTACGGTCGCGCCCTCACGGCGTACGCGAATGGCATGTTGTAAGGGTCAGGCGGCCAGGGCGGCGTACCGGCCACCCACGTCGACCAGGGAATCGTGGGTGCCGTTCTCGAGGATGCGGCCGTGGTCGACCACCGCGATCTGGTCGGCGTTGCGGACCGTGGACAGCCGGTGGGCGATGGTGACCGTCGTGCGGCCGCGCGCCAGCTCGTCGAAGGCCCGCTGCACAGCCCGTTCCGTCTCGTTGTCGAGCGCGCTGGTCGCCTCGTCCAGTATGAGGATCCGCGGGTCACGCAGCAGGGTGCGGGCGATGGCGATGCGCTGCTTCTCGCCGCCGGAGAAGCGGTGGCCGCGGGAGCCGACCGTGGTGTCGTAGCCGTCGGGCAGGGCGGCGATCACGTCGTGGATCTGCGCGGCGCGGGCGGCCGCTTCGATCTCGGCGTCGGTGGCTTCCGGCTTGGCGTGCCGCAGGTTCTCGCGCACGCTCGTGTGCAGCAGGTATGTCTCCTGCGAGACGACGCCGACGATCGACGACAACGTCTCCAGCGACAGGTCGCGCAGGTCGACGCCGTCGATCGTGACGCGCCCGGCGGTGGGGTCGTAGAGCCGGGCGATCAGCGCGGCGATCGTGCTCTTGCCCGAGCCGGTCTCACCGACGAGAGCGAGCGACGACCCGGCGGGCACGTCCAGGGTCACCCCGGCCACGGCGGCGGCGTTGCTTCCCGCGTACGAGAATGTGACGTCCTCGAACCGCAAGTGGCCGCGCGGAGCCTTCAGGGGCACCGGGCGGGCCGGCTCGTCGACGTCGATCGGCAGGTCGAGGTATTCGAAGATGCGCGCGAACAGCGCCAGCGAGGTGGTGACCGTGACACCGACGTTGAGCAGCGACATCAGCGGCCGGAACAGCCCGGACTGCAGGGCGGTGAACGCGACGAGCGTGCCGATGCTCATCGACCCGGACGTGATCGGCAGGCCGGCGGCGAGGTAGATGACCGCGGGGATGGCGGCGAACACGATGCTCATCGACGCCATCCGCCAGCGGCCGGCCAGTTCGGAGCGCAGCTCGAGGTCGATGAGCCGGCTCGACGAGGCGGTGAAGCGCTCGACCTGGGCCGGGCCGGTGCCCATGGTCTTGGTCAGCTGCACGCCGCCGATCGACAGGCCCTCCTCGATGATGACGTTGAGGTCGGCCAGTTCGCGCTGGCGTTGTGCGGTGATGGCCCGGCGCATGCTCGCCACCCGGCGGGTGAGCCAGATCGACGGCGGCAGCACGAGCAGCGACACCAGTGACAACTGCCAGGACAGCGCGGCCATGGCGACCGCGGTGGCGACGACGGTGGTGAGGTTCGAGGCGATCGAGGTGGCGGTGGAGGTGACGACCGATTCCATGCCGCCGATGTCGTTGGTGATGCGCGACTGCACCTCGCCGGTGCGGGTGCGGGTGAAGAACGCGATCGACTGGCGTTGCAGGTGACGGAAGACGTCGGTGCGCAGTCTGTGCATGACGCGCTGGCCGATCGTGGTCGAGATCCACGTCTGCACGACGCCGAGCGCGGAGGTCACGGCGGCGACGGCGACCATGCCGATCACCAGCCAGACCAGGAGCTGGACGTTCCGTTCGGGCAGCGCGGTGTCGATCACCTCGCGCAGCAGGAACGGACTGGCCATGCCGACGATCGACGAGGCCACGATGGTGAGGACCACAACGCTCAGCGGGCGGCGGTGGTCGGTGAACAGGGCGCCGATGCGGCGCAGCGAGACGTTCCTCGCCTGCGCGATCTCGGCGGCGGTGGGTTTCTTGCTTCCCAAGTGCGGACCTTCTTTCCCGTACACGATGACAATGCTGAGGTTACCTCAACATGAGGGAACAACAGAAGTCCCTGGTACGGTATTCCGGTGCACTCGGTCGACGACGACGGCCTGGCCGACGAGTTCTTCTCCGTGTCCCGCCGCCTGCGCCGCCGCACCCGCGAGGCACTGCAGCCGTGGGAGCTCTCCCCGTCGCTGGGCCGGGCGGTCAGCGTGCTCTCCCGCTACGGCGACATGCGCCCCGGCGCGCTGGCCGAACGTCTGCGCATCGCCCCCCGCTCGGCCACCGAGGTGGTCGACGACCTGCAACGCCTCGGCCTGGCCGTACGCCGCCCCGACCCGGCCGACCGGCGCGCCGTGCTGGTCACGCTGACCGACGAGGGAGAGCGGGTCAGCCGCGACATCCATGCCGCCCGCCGCGAGGCCGGCGAACAGTTCTTCGCGACCCTCTCCGCCGCCGACCGCGCCGAACTGACCCGCCTGCTCCGCAAACTCCGCGACGACAACGACTGACGGACGACGCGCCGTGAGAGAGGCTTCCGGAGCTGCCGGCGCAGCCCGACGATCAAGCTTCGGCCGCGCGGAAGGTTCGACGGTACGCCAGGGGGGCGACGCCAACGGCGGCGTGCAGGTGCTGGCGCAGTGAAGTGGCAGTGGCAAATCCCGCCCGGGCGGCTACCTGATCGATGCCCAGATCGGTCTCTTCCAGGAGTTCGCGGGCACGTACGACGCGCTGACGCGTGAGCCACCGCC
This sequence comes from Paractinoplanes brasiliensis, assembly GCF_004362215.1. Lineage (NCBI taxonomy): Bacteria > Bacillati > Actinomycetota > Actinomycetes > Micromonosporales > Micromonosporaceae > Paractinoplanes > Paractinoplanes brasiliensis. Next base: position 1,551,125 of record NZ_SNWR01000002.1, read on the forward strand.
CAGGACTGTCGCCGGTCTCCTCGTGGAATCGCCGCGTGAAGGTGCGTCGGCTCATTTGGGCGTACGTGGCCAGGTCCGCCAGTGTCAGCGGGCGGTCCAGGTTTTCCAGCGCCCACTGCCTGGTGGCTGAGGTGGACATGTCTGGCTGCGTTGGCACGGGGCGCTCGATGTACTGAGCCTGGCCCCCGTTGCGCCACGCCGGGGTCACGCACCTGCGGGCGACCTGGTTTGCCAGCGAACTCCCGTGATCCGAGCGCAGCACATGCAGACAGAGGTCGATCCCGGCGGCAGTGCCGGCAGAGGTCAGCACGTCTCCGTCATCGACGAAGAGAACGCTGGGGTCGAGACGCACCCGGGGAAACCAGCGGCTGAACTGATCCGCCAGGAGCCAGTGCGTGGTGGCGGGCCTGCCGTCGAGGAGCCCGGCGGCGGCGAGGACGAAGGCGCCGGTGCAGATCGACATCACCCGAGTGCCGGGAGCCACGAGGGAGATCGCCTCGGCGAGGGCAGGATCCAAGGTGGGCGTGGCGCGACGGGGATCGAAGGCGGGAACCACAATCGTGTCCGCCTTGCCGATCAAGCTCCTGACCGACTACTACGCCGCCTACGGGGAGGGAGGCGCAGAGGGACTGGCGCGCATGTCCGCCTTCTACGCGCCGAACAAGACGCATTACATGGCCGGCAACTCGGAGCTGGCTGGAGAGTCCCGCAGCCCCGAGGAGTCCCTGCAGGCGATGAAGCGACTACAGGAGCTCAGCGGTGGCAATGTCTCGTTCGTCGGCCCGCCTGCGATCCTCCTCGCGGGCGACGCCGTCGTGGTGCTTCTCGTCCAGGAAAGGCATGCACGACCGGGCAAGCCTGAACTGATCGTCCCGCGCCTCTACCTCTACGAAATCGCCGACGGCAAGTTCACCAAGTCGTTCGCATGGCAGATCGAGTCGGAGGCCTTCGACAACTACTACCCGCGCTCCGCTCAGCAGCCCCCGGCCCACACCGCCTGACCGGGAGAGGCATCGTCGGTTCCTGGACGATGCCTCAGCGGCGCAGCTGGGTGTAGGCGGTCAGGAACGCCGTTGCGCCGGTGATGGTGAAGGTGCCGATCAGCAGCTGCGCCGGCACGTCCACACCGGCCACTCGGATCAGCACGGCGAGCAGCAGCAACGCCGCCAGGCAGACGCCGAAGGCGACCCGCGCGACATGTTGCAGAACCGGCGGATCGGAGGCGCCGCGAAGACCACCGGCGGGGATTCGCAGCGACTCGGCGAACTCGTCGGCGACGCGTACGAGGGAATCGGCGTCGCGGATGTGCCGTTCGGCCGCGCTCAGGCGGCGCAGCTCGGCCAGCGCGCGCGGGTGCCCGGGCGAGAGGCGCAGAGCACGGGTGTACGCCTCACGAGCGCTGAGCGGACGGCCCACGGCGAACAAGGCCATCCCGTACGTGACCTGCACGTCGGCGTCGTAGTGGGCGATCTCGGCGGCGGCCTCGAGCACGAGGACGGCTTCGGTGGTGCGTGCGGCGGCCAGCAGGGCACGGCCGTGGCGTTCGGCGAGGCGGGGGTGGCCAGGTTCCTCGTCCGAGGCGGCGGCCGCAGCGGTGACGGCGAGATCGTGCCGGCCGAGCGCGGTGTAGGCGGCGCTCACCCAGAACAGCTCCTCGATGCCGTGCGGGTGCAGGTTCAAGGCCGTACGGGCGGCCTCGAGCGCCTCGGCGTGCGCGCCCAGGGCCATCCGGGCGCGGGCCATCAGCAGCCATGCGACGCCGTTGCCGGGTTCGGCGCCCACGACGGGTGCCAGGAGGGTCGCGGCCTGGCCGGCTTGACCGTTCGAGAGCAGGTCACCGGCACGGTCGAGGAGGTTTTCGCTCTGCACGCCGTGGTGATCGGCCGCGTGGGGCGCGGGCAGCGGTTCGCCGCGGGTGCGTTCGGGTTGCCGGAAATCCTCAACCGCGGCGGCGCCGGTGCCGATCGTGTGGTTGCCAACGAGGAGCAACCCCATTCCCCGGAAGCGGAGGGACAGATCATGACGATCGGGCCGACCCACTGGATGTCGCACATCAGCCTCGTCCACCTGCACACGGATGTGCAGCGACTGCGAACGGACTTCGTATCCGGCGCCGATCAGCGGACCATCGCGGCCGACCGCGCCGCCGTGCAGGACAGCCGCCGCGTGATCAACACGCATCGGTCGGCCCTCATCGACGTCACCGTCTGAGCCCGTACGGCGGTCACGGGCTCAACGATCGGCCGTGACCTCGGCCCACCTCAGGTACGGCGGGGTGGAGTTCGGGTGCGGAGCTCCTGGTGGTGCTCCGTGATCGCACCGAGCATTCCGCTCAGGAAGCGCCTGACCGTTTCCAGGTCGCCGCGGCTGAACTCGTCCATGACCTTCTGGCTGCGGCGGCCGAGCGGACCGAAGAACGCGGCGGCGAGCTCCATCCCGGGCTCGCCGTACCGCAGGTGCACGACTCGCCGGTCGGCGCTTTCCCGCGTACGGCGTAAATGCCCGGCCCGTTCGAGGCGGTCGATCACCGCTGTCGTGGCGCCCGAGGACAGCCCGAGTGTTTCGCCCAGCCGGCCCGGCGTGAGCGGGTCGCCGCGCCGCTCGGCGTGCATCACCGCGATCAGGGCCTGCAGGTCGGTGAAGTGCAGCCCCTCCTGATTCGCGAACGAGTGAGCCACGTGCTGCGCCTCGATGCTGTAGAGCCGAAGCAGGTCCACCACGTCGGCGCGGAGATCGTCCCGTTCCTTCACAGCGTCAGTGTTGCAGACGAACGCCCGGTGGGTAAGAATCTCGATTGTCGAGATTCTTCATCGTGGAGGCACCATGCGTCGCGCCTGGCTCACGCTTGTCATAGCGGTCCTGATCGGTGGTGGCGTGCTGGCCTTCGCGGGCCCGCTCGAAACCACCAACGACCCGACCGCTTCACTACCCGGTAACGCCGAGTCGACACGGGTCGCCGAGCTCGAGCGGCAGCTTCCGTCCGGCCAGGTCAACCCCGCGCTGATCGTCTTCGCCAAGGACGACGGCACGCCGCTCACCCCGGCGGAGCTGGAGAAGATCCAGTCGTTCGGCCGGCCGATCGTCGCTCCCGGCAAGGACGCGGCGATCGTCTCCAAGCCCTACCCCGCCGGCTACTCGGCCGAACAGATCGTCGACGCCGTGACGGAACTGCGTCAGCAGGTTCGCGCGCAGACCCCCGACGGCATCACCGCGCAGGTCACCGGCGGCGCGGGCTTCACCGCCGACCTGGCCGACAGCTTCTCCGGCGCCAACACCCGCCTGCTGCTCGTCACCGTCGTCGTGGTGGCGTTGCTGCTGCTCGTGACGTACCGCAGCCCGATCCTCTGGCTGGTCCCGCTCGCGGTGGTCGGCCTGGCCGACCGGCTCAGCGGCTCGGTCGTGGCGATCCTGTCGCGGCACACCGACCTGGCCATCGACGCGTCCACCAACGGCATCATCACGGTGCTCGTCTTCGGGGCCGGCACCAACTACGCGCTGCTGATCATCTCGCGCTACCGGGAGGAGCTGCACCGGTACGAGGACCGGTTCGAGGCGATGCGCAAGGCGCTCAAGGGCGCGGGCCCGGCCGTCGTGGCCAGCTCCGGCACGGTCGTGCTGAGCCTGCTCACCCTGCTGCTGGCCGGCCTGGGCAGGAACCTCGCGCTCGGGGTGGCCGGGGCGGCCGGGATCGCCATCGCGGCCGTCTTCGCGCTGTTCGTCCTGCCGCCCGCGCTGCTGGTCTGCGGCCGCGGGCTGTTCTGGCCGTTCGTCCCGCGCGTCGGCAAGGCCGGTGTCGAGGCCGGCAAGGGCCTCTGGGCGCGGATCGGACGGGGGGTCTCGCGCCGCCCGGCCGTGGTCACCGTCGCCGCCGTGGCGATTCTCGGCGTGCTCGGCAGCGGCCTGATCGGCACCAGCCTGGGCCTGTCGCAGGCCGACCAGTTCCGCGTCGAGGCCGAGGCGGTCGACGGCCTCGAGACGGTCAGCAACTACTTCCCGGCCGGCGCCACCGACCCGGCCACGGTCATGACCACCCCGGCCCGCGCCGAAGAGGTGCTGGGCATCGTCACCAAGACGCCCGGGGTCGCCGGCGCCCGCATCGGCGAGCAGGCCGGTGACCTGGCGAGCATCAGCGCCGTGCTGACAGCCGCCCCCGACACACCCGAGGCGTACGACACCGTACGGGCTCTGCGGGAGCGGGTGCACAGCGAGGACGCGCTCGTCGGCGGAAGCGTGGCGGCCGGCCTGGACGACCGGGACGCCGCTCGCCGGGACCTCACCGTCATCGTCCCGGCCGTGCTGATCGTGGTGCTGCTCGTTCTGATCGGCCTGCTGCGGGCCCTGGTCGCGCCGGTCCTGCTGCTCGTGACGGTGATCGCGAGTTTCGCAGCGGCGCTGGGAGCCGGGAGCTGGCTGTTCCGGCACGTCTTCGACTACCCGGCGCTCGACACCGGCGTACCGCTGCTGTCGTTCCTGTTCCTGGTCGCGCTCGGCGTCGACTACAACATCTTCCTGGTCACCCGGGCCCGGGAGGAGACACCGGAGCGCGGAACCCGCGACGGGATGGTGCACGCCCTGGCCGTGACCGGCGGCGTCATCACCAGCGCGGGCATCCTGCTGGCGGCCGTGTTCGCCGTGCTCGGGGTGCTGCCGGTGATCACGCTGACCCAGATCGGCGTGATCGTGGGCATCGGCGTCCTGCTGGACACGCTGCTCGTCCGTACGGTGCTGGTGCCCGCCCTGGCCACGATGTGCGGCGACCGGTTCTGGTGGCCGGGCCGCCCGGCAGCGACCCAGCCGGAGAAGGTCGCCACCCCGGCCTGAGAGTCAGCGGCGGCCGGGGAGGTCGCCGCCGCCTTGAGATGTTGATGGCGGCGGGCCGGCCAGGAAGTCACCGAACCGGCGCGGCTCGTGCGACTCGCCATCGGTGACCGCATTGAGCGGCAGGCGCCCGCCGGAAGGCCGCCGGACGTGGACGCCATCCGCGCTGCAGGCGTCGGCGAGAGCAGTCCCGGGCGGAACGCGACCAGGAACCTGAGCCGCGCACCCTACCCTCATCTCCTATAGGTTCTATAGAGTCAGCGTCATGGATGAACGCGCATACGACGAGCTCCGGCTGAGCCAGTGGCGGTCCGGCCGCGCTCGCGGTTTCTCCCGGCGTGACCTGCTGAAACTGACCGCGGCGGTCGGCGCGGCAGGGGCTCTGGCCGACGCTGCCCCGGCCGTCGCCGCCGGCGCCCCCATCGTCAAACCGCTGCCGCCCGAGCTGTTCAAGCAGTTCGGCACGAACGCCGAGACGCTGTGGTCGTCGCTCAAGGACGTCGGCTACCACGTGCCGATCGACCGGTTCTTCGTCCGCAACCACACCAGCACCCCGGCCGTCGACAGCAGGTCGTGGCGGCTGAACGTGTTCGGGGCGGGCCTGCGCGGCGGCCCGGCCGAGTTCACACTGCGCGACCTCAAGGGCCTGCCCTCCGTGACCCACTCGGTCGCGATCGAGTGCGCCGGCAACGCCCGCGGCTACTTCACGTCACAACAGGGCCAAACCGTTTCCGGTACGGCGTGGGGCCTGGGCGCCGTCGGTGTAGCCCGCTGGCGAGGCGTCAGACTGTCCACCGTGCTGCGCCGGGCCGGGCTCTCGCCGCGGGCCGTCGACGTGCAGGCCACCGGGCTCGATGCCAACTTCGTGAGCGGCGGCGTCGACCTCGGACCCGTCCGGCGTCCGATGCCGGTACGCAAGGCCCTCGACGACGTGCTGCTCGCGTACGAGATGAACGGCTCCCCGCTGCCCACCGACCACGGCCATCCCGTACGCCTGGTCGTGCCCTCCTGGATCGGCATCTCGTCGATCAAGTGGGTCGGCAGCATCGAGGTCTCCGACGAGCCCCTGTTCTCGCCCTGGAACACCCAGTTCTACCGGCTCTTCGGCCCCGGATTCCCGGCCGACGGCCAGCCGTTCGACAGGCAGTCCATCAAGAGCGCGTTCGAACTCGACCCCGGCGCCACGTTCCCGGCCGGCCGCACCGTGCGCCTGACCGGCCGCTCCTGGTCCGCCGCCGGCCGCATCGAACACGTCGACGTCAGCACCGACGGCGGCACCCGCTGGCGGCGAGCCCGCCCCGTCGGCCCGTCCATCGACAACGCCTGGCAGCGCTGGGAAGTCGACTGGCGCCCGACCGCCGGCACCCACGTGTTGCAGGCGCGGGCTACCGACGTACGGGGAAATGCGCAGCCGGAAGTAGCCCGCCACAACACCCTCGGCTACCTGTTCGACGCCGTCGTCAAGGTCCCGGTCACAGCGTCCTGACAGGCCACGGGCACGGGCTGTCCGGCCGAACCCGAGGGCAGCCCACCCACCCAGCGCCTCCGGCAACGTGGCCGTGGCCTGCTGGTGCGGGTACCGGCGTGCGGCTTCCTCATCGAGGTGCGAACAGACGAACGGGTTGACCGGATCATCGGCGCTCAGAGGGTGTCCGCCGCATTGTCGGCGAACCGGGCGTTCAGCTCGTCGGCGCGGTCCTGGTTGATCACCTTGTCGGGCGCCTGCTCCCAGCCGCGCGGCAGCTCGACCGAGACGGCGCCGTTGCGGGCCGCCCAGGACGCGGTGTCGTACACCGTACCGCCCGCGTCTTCGATCTTTGCGAGCGTCGCGGTCTGGAACTGCACGGGATGTCCTTGCCCGGCGGCGGTGATCATGTGCTGGTACATCGACTCGTACTCGGGCCGGGTCTGCACCAGCTCGCCGTTCTCCTCGCGCACGCTCAGGGAGTTGTTGGCCCACACCCCGTACGTCTCCATGGTGGTCCTCTGGTGGTTCATCAGGGCGATGGTCGTGTTCGGATCAGTCTTCAGCGCGCCGCCGGCGTCGAGTGTCTGCCACGGGTTGTACGCCACCGACGACGTGATGCCCAGCGGCGTCAGCCTCCGATGGTGAGCGGCCATCGCTTCTTCCAAGGCGTCCTGGTCGGCGCCGTCGGTGTAGCCGGCGCAGATGGCCGTGCTCCGGTTGGCCGCGACCCCGAACTGCTTGATGCACGGCTCGGCGAACACCGTGCAGGTGGCCGAGACCGTCACCTCGGCCCAGCGCGGACGTCCAGCCAGGACAGGGGCCAGTTTCGTCAGCAGATCCTCGTACGCGGCGAGGAAGCCGGCATCCCACCAGTGCGGCACGGTGTGTGCCGCGGTGACGTCGTCCGGATCGACCCAGGGAAGCGGGCCGTCGCCGATCTCCTTGGCCCACTCGGGCGAATCGATGCCGGCGAGCAGGCGCAGCTTGAGGAACGGGAAATCGGCGGCCGCTTCCGCGCCGTCCAGCAGTTCCTCGGCCGCTTCGCTGATGGCCGCGCCGGGCGTGGGCTGGGCGACGCTCCAGGGCAGCCGCAGCACCAGCCCGCGCAGCCGGCTCCGGTTGGCCGGACGGACCAGATGATCCTCGCGCACGAGCAGCCCGGCGACCCGCCCGCGCGGCGGAGGCAGTGGGGCGGTGGCCGCCGCGGCCGGTGCGGCACTGAGTCCGGCGGCCGCGAGCGGCAGTCCAGCGGCGAGCTTCAGCAATCCCCGTCGATGCATGCCGGCGACATTAGCTCACCCGCAGAATCGTCACGGTGTCGTCGCCGCCGTTGGAGACATACGCGAACTTGCCGTTGGGGGCGACGGCCATCGTGCGCGGGCTCCGGCCGACCGGGACGGTGGCGGTGACCTTGCCGCTGGCGGGGTCGATGACGGAGACCGAATTGCTTGCCTCGTTGACCGCGTACGCGTGCCCGGAGTCGACGGCGAACGCGGCGGCCTGCGGTTTCCGGCCGACCTTGAACGGGCCACGGCGTTCCAGCGTCTCGGTGTCGATCAGGTCGACGGCGTTGGCCTGGAAGCAGGCGACCACGACCGTGCGGCCGTCGGGTGACACGGCCAGGCTGTGCGGGGCGGCGCTGACCGGGATCGACTTCAGCCGCTTGTCGTTGCGGGTGTCGATGACCGAAACCGTGCTCGACTCGTGGTCCGGGGTGAACGCGCGCTGCCCGTCGGTGCCGAACGAGACGGCGTGCGGGTTCTCGGGGACGAAAACGCGGCCGGTCAGCTCCTCGGACTCGTAGATCTCGACGTTGCGACCGCCGTGGATGGGCACCCACAGCCGTCCGTCGGGGGCCACCGCCAGCGCGTACGGCTGGACTCCGGTCCTCAGGTTCTGCAGGACGGTCAGCTTCTGGGCGTCGACGACGGCTACCCCGCTGCCGCTGAGGTCGTCCTCGTACATGGAGACGAAGACGCGCTTGCCGTCCTGCGACACGGTGACGAATCGCGGGGTGTTGCGCAGCGTGACGTTCCTGACCTGCCCGGACTGCAGGTCGGCCACGGAGAGGATCCGCGAGTTCTGGTTGGCTACGTACAGCGTCTTGCTGTCGGGCGAGACGGCCACACCCTCGGGCTCGTCCCCCACCTCGATCGTGCCGGCGACGGTCGGCTTGTCCAGGCTCGCCGGAACTGCCTGGCCGTTGCCCTGCTGCTCGGCGTTCCCCTGACCGGCGTTGCCGTTTCCGGTCTCGTCACCCTCGTCGGCGCCGCTGCCCTGGTCGGCGCCGTTGCCGCCGGTCCGGCCCTGCTCGTCGGCGGGCGGCTGGGCCACTTGCTCCTGTTTCGTGGGCGGGGACTGGTCGTCGCGCAGTGTCACGGCGGCGGCGAGTCCCGTGCCGGCGAGCAGCACCAGCGCGGTCGCCCCGGCGATGATCAGCCCTTTACCCCGGCGGCGGGTTCTCGACGGCGACGCGACGGCAGGCGCACGGTCGACAGCCGCCCATCCGCCACGGGAGGCCGGCTCGGTCTCCAGCGGTTCCCAGCGATACGGCTCGTCGTCGTCCCGCTCGTCGGTCGTGACAGGGTGGGTCGCCAGCGGTGTCGTCTCGGCCGGCCACACGTCACTCTGCTCGGCAGAGGGCGGGGTCGTGTCGGGCCGCTCCGGCTCACCGGGCCACCCGGCCAGCGCGTCCGTTCCCCAGGGGTCGGGCGTGAACCCGTCCGGCGTCGGAGCCTGTTCACCCTCAAGCGGCTCGACCGGGGTCGGAGATGTCGCAGTTGGGGCCGGGTCCGCCACGTCGTCGGCCGGAGACGTGCCGGTCGCGGCCGGCTGGACAGCTTCGGCGGGTGAGGCGGCATCGAGCGGCAGGGCAGCCTCGGGCGGCAGGGCCGTCTCCGACGGCACGGCGGCACCCGAGGGCCAGGCCGTTTCCGACGGCACGGCCGCACCCGACGGCCATGCCGTTTCCGACGGCACGGCGGCACCCGAGGGCCAGGCCGTTTCGGACGGCACGGCGGTGGCTGGTGGCCATTCCGCTTCGAGAGGATCGAAGGTGGTCCGGGCGGCGGTGATGTGGCCCGTGACCGGCAGGTCGGCCGCCCCGGCGGGGCCGTCGAGCGAGACCATGCCCGTCAGCGGGCCGTCGCCCGGCAGCCACTGCACCTGCAGGAGTCCTCCGGCGATGCGCGCTCGAAGGCCCGCGCCGGTGACCTTGATCGTGGAGGTCAGGGCGATCGGGGCGCCCTCGATCTTGATCGCCGCGGAGAGCCGGGGCGTGCCCGGTGACACGGGACCGAAGTCGATCCTCGGCGGGACCAGGGAGATCGAGGTCTCGCGCACGGCCTGCCGCGCGGCCGCTGACACCTCGGGATTGTCGGCGGTGATCAGGCGCACGAGGGAAGCTCGGGCCGTCACCGCGACGTCGCGCTCGTCGCTTCGCGCCTGGTCGCGCAGCTCGTCGACGGTCGCGAGCTGCTCGGGCAGACTATGCGTGTTCATCTGGTCACCGCCCTGTCTCGGAGTGGACGGCCGACCGGATCAGTCGACCGGGTGTGGCCGAAGCTGGAGGACCGGGGCGACGTGCCCCGGGGGCAGCGCGGGCAGCACCTGTTCCGCGCCGAGTTCGCGCAGCAGATGCCGCGCCGTGCGCCGCCATCGCAGATCATCGTCGGCCTGGCCATCGATGAAGGCCTCAGCCGGCAGCGCCGCCAGCGCTGCCAGTAACCGTCCGTCATCCCACATGCTCCGGGGTACGGGCGGCGCGTCCACCGGGTTCAAAACAGCAGCACATCTGGCACAGCCTTCGGTCGGTCTCCAGCCCTGGCCCTGTCCACACGCCGCCCGCGACGGTTCGGTTCAAGCGGGCCTCCCAAAGACGCCCGACTCTGGTGCTCGGCTCGGCTCGGGCGCGGCCGGTCGTCTCGGTGTGACCTGGGTCGACAATCAACCCGCGGTCGGCGGCACCCCGTTCGCGGTGATCGGCATCGTCGACGACGTCGAGCGCAGAGCCGACACGCTGCTCGGTGCCATGATCCCGGGCGGTACGGCCCGGGTGGTCCGGGGCGCCGCCCGCAGCGAACCGGCCGACGCCTTACGCCGCTGACCCCGCCCCGCCGGGCCGAGTGTGGCGGGCCCACCACCGCCGGCCCGCCGACGTCCGCCCGCCGGCTCTCACCGCGGCGAGAGCAAACCGAGCCGGCGTGGAGGTTTCGCCCGGCGTGGGATGCCGCGACCGCACGGCGCGGGCACGGTGAATGGCGACCGACGCGTGGGCGGCGTACCGGACCCGGCGGCGGGCTTATCGAACCGGGCGGGGCGGTGGGCCGTACCAAGGATCGAATGGGGGCGGAGGTGGTGTCCCACCTGGGCCGGGGCGTACCGTCCGGGGAGCCCCCGAGAACGGGAAGGAAACGTTGACCGCCATCTTTGGGACCACACCGGGATCAATCGCCGATCTCGAAGTGGTCGCGCAGCTCGGCCGGGGGGCCGAGACGGTGGTCTACCGTGTCCGGCGCCGTGGGGAGGACTATGCGCTCAAGGTGCTCGCGGCCGCCGACTCGGGCCGGGCGCTGACCGCGATCCGGCGTGAGGCGGCCCTGCTCGGCTGTGTCGGGCATCCCCTGCTGCCGCGGATCTTCGAGGTGGGCCGCTCCGACGCCGGGGCCTATCTGGTGCTCGAGTACATCGACGGCGCCCCGCTGACCCAGGTGCTGCAGCGCGGCCCGCTCGACGAGGACGACGTCGTACGCCTGGCCGTCGACCTGGTCGGCCCCCTCGCGGCCGCGCACCGGGTCGGCCTGGTGCACCGCGACGTGAAGCCGGACAACGTGATCGTCGACCGGACGGGCACGGCCCGGTTGATCGACTTCGGACTGGCCGGGCGGTACGGCACGCACGACGACGGGGTGACGGGCACAGTCACCTACAGCGCGCCCGAGCAGACCGGCATGTTCAAGCGCCCGGTCGACGGCCGCTCCGACCTGTACGCGCTGGGGGTGCTGCTCCACGAATGCGTGACCGGCCGGGTGCCGTACCGGTCGGACGACGTCGGCGAGCTGATCCGGCTGCACGCCACCGCCCCCGTCCCCGACGCCCGGGCGCTGCGTCCCGGGTTGTCGCCGAGCCTGGCCGGGATCATCGCCACGCTCATGGCCAAGGACCCCGACGACCGCTACCAGAGCGGTGACGCCCTGCTGACCGACCTGCAGCGGCTGGCCGAGCGGCCCGGCGAGCGGTTCGAGCCGGGCACGGACAGGCGCGGGGTCCGGCCGATGGGTCCGACCCTGCTCGTCGGCCGTGATCAGGAGGTGATCGCGCTGGCCAACCGCTGGTTGCGGGCACGGGACGGCGCGGGCGGGGCGGCCCTGGTGGAGGGCCCGGCCGGCGCGGGCAAGACCCGGCTGGTGCGCGAGCTGACGAACGCCGTGGCCTCGGACGGCGACCTGGTGCTCTACGGCAAGTGCGTGCCCGACGACCCGATCCCCCTGGCGCCGCTGCGTGGTGCGGTGGAGCGTCACCTCCGTACGGTGGAACGCCTGCCCGCCGCCGAGCGGGAACACGCCGTCGCCCGGTTACGCCGTGCCGCCGGCCGGGGCGGTCCCCTGCTGCACACCCTGTCGCCGCTGCTGGCCGACCTGATGCGGGTGCAGCGGATCGGCGAGACCCACCGGCAGGAGCAGTTCGTCAACGCGGTCGCGGCTTTCCTGGTCGGGCTGGCCGACGAGTTCCAGGGGGCGGTGCTGCACCTCGACGACGTGCAGTGGCTCGACGGCCCGACCCGCCGGGTGCTGCAGCAGGTGACCAACCGGCTCACCGGCACCCCGCTGCTCGTGATCGCGACCAGCCGGGACGACCCGGACAGCGCGGCCGCGCTCGACCGGTTCGGCGCCGACATGGACGCCACCCTCGACACCCGGCTCCCGCTGCGGCCGCTCGACACCGACGCCGTGCTGCAGCTCGTCGAGGAGCACCTGGGCGGCGTGCGCCTGCCCCGCCACCAGGTTCTCGAACTGGCTGAACGCGCCGGCGGCAACCCGTTCATCGTCGGCGAGTACGTGCGGGCCGTCTTCGACGCCGGGCTGATCACCCCGGCGTGGGGCGAGTGGACTCTCGACCTGGCCGGGCTCGACCGCCTGGAACTTTCCGGGGACGCCGTCGACCTGGTGCTGCAGCGCATCGACGGGCTGGGCGAGGAGAGCCGCCGCCTGCTGGTGGCCGGGGCGACGGCGGGCCGGTGGTTCCCGACCGAGCTGGTTGCGGCGGTCTGCGGCATCGAGGGGCGGCACGCGGGCGCCCTGCTGGCCGAGGCGGAGTCGCGCCGGCTGGTCACCGCGGCCGGCACCGGGGGTTACCGGTTCCTGCACGACCGGATCCGTGAGGCGTTGCTGGTCGGGCTGGACGAGGCGGCCACCCGCCGGCTGCATCAGCGGATCGCCGAGACGCTGGACGCGTCCACGTTCGACGACCGCCGCTACGTCTACCTGACCGCCCGGCACTACGCGCTGGGCGAGCTGCACCGCCGGCCGGACAGGGTGCACCTGAGCGGGTTCAACGCCGGCCGCCTGGCCCTGGCCGAACACGCCCCGGCCGAGGCCCGGGGGTTCCTCGAGGTCGCCGCCCGTGCCGCCGAGACCGCCGGACTGACCCCGCTGCCCGGTTTCTTCGTCGCGCTCGGCACCAGCTGCGCGCGCACCGGCCGGTTCGCCGAGGCGCTGCGGCACCTCGACCACGCGTTGCGCGTCGAGCCGGACAAGGTGCGCCGGGCCGAGATCCAGGCGCAGGTGGCCCAGGTGCACAACGCCTCGTGGAACCCCGACCGGGCCTACGACGCCGTCCGCCGCGGGCTGTCCGAACTGGGCCGGCCGCTGCCCCGGGGCCGGGCCGGGCTGATCCTGACCACCCTGGCCTCGGTGCTGCTGGGGCTGGTCGTCGGGCGTACCCGCATCGGTTTCGGCACCGCCCGCGACCGCGCCCGGGAGCGTTACCGGCTGCAGGCCGTCCTGTACGACCTGGGCACGTTCGCGCTGTCCATGCGGATGCGGCGGCTGATGCGGGCGATGATGAGCCTGCGGGCGCTCTACCCGATCAACCGGCTCGGTCCGGGCCGCGAGTACGCCCAGCACATGGCCGGCCTCGGGGTGATCGCCGACGTGGCCGGCAAGCACGCGCTGGCGACCCGGCTCTTCGACCGTTCGGCCGCCGTGGCCGCCGAGCTCGGCGACCCGGAGCTGGTCGGCTACGTCGAGTGGAAGCGTGGGGCGGGCAGCCACCTGAGCGGGCGCGACGACGACTCGCAGCTGTGGGGCCGGATCCTGATCGAACACGAGCGCTGGCTGGAGCTGGGCGACTACCTGACCGCGGTCGGCGGCGTCTGCATGCAGTACTTCCAGCGCGGCCGCACCGCCGACGCCGAGGCCTGGCTGCAGCGCGCCAAGGCCCGGATAGGCCCCGGCGCCCAGGCCGAGGGGGCCGGGATCTGGGCCGTCGAGGCCGTGATCGCGGCGCAGCGGGGGCGGAACGACGAGGCGAACGCGCACATCGAGGCGCTGCGCCGGTTCCTGCGGGCCAACCCGGACAACCCGATGCAGCTGATCAACCTGTACGGGGCCCGGATGATCACGCTGGTCGAGCACGAGCAGCTGGGCGAGCCGTTCGACCGGCTGGCCGCCGAGTTCGCCGGGCTCGGGCTCAAGCCGGGGTCGATCGTCCCGCAGCAGCGGGTGTTCTTCACGTTCGAGGCGCTGGGCCGGCTGACCCGCTGCCGCCGGGCCGGGGGCGGTCCGGAGTTGCTGGCCGCGGCGAAGGCGGCCGTCGACCGGCTCGGCGAGACGGCGGCCAACAAGCTGCTGCGCGGGTACCACCTGGTCGCCACGGCCGACTTCGAGGTGCTGGACGGGCGGCCTGAGGACGCCGTGCGCACGCTGGCCGGCGTCGAGGCCTCGCTGCTGCCGATGGACGCGCCGCTGATCACGTACGAGGCGGCCCGGGTCCGCGCCCGTGCGCTGCTCGCGCTCAACCAGCCCGGACCGGCCGCGCTGCAAGCGTCCATGGCCCGCACGATCGCCGCCGACCAGCAGTGGCCGCAGCGGGTGCGGTGGGTGGACGAGGAGTTCCCCGAGGCCCGCCCCGAGCTGCCCAGCCCGGCGCCGCTGGTCACCACGGGTGGACGGCACGCCGCCGAGGGCGGGGCGGCCGTCCTCTACCGCCGCCGGCTGGAGGCGCTGCAGCAGGTCAGCATGGCCTCGGCGACCCTGCTCGAGCCGCGTGAGCTGGCTCGGGTGGCCCTCGACGAGACCCTGCGCTTCCTCGGCGCCGAGCGGGCCTTCCTGTTCCTGCTCGACCGCGACCTCAACCAGCTCGTCCCGCATGTCGGCCGCGACGGCGCCAGCCACGACATCCGGCACCTCACCGGGTACAGCGCCACGCTGGTCGAGCGGGTGCGGGAATCGGGTGAGCCGCTGGTGGTGACCGGCACCGAGGAGGGTGTCGCGCTCGGCTCGCACAGCATGCAGGCGCACGGGCTGCGCAGCATCATGATCGCGCCGCTGAAGTTCGACGGGCAGCTGCGCGGCGTGGTCTACCTGGACAGCCGGGTCGCCAAGGGCGTGTTCACCGACGACGACGTGGCGATCCTGAAGGCGATCACCAACCACATCGCGGTGTCGCTCGAGACCGCCCGGGCGGCCCAGCTCGAGGTGGCGGTGCAGACGGCCAGCCGGCAGCGCGACGTGGCCGAGACCCTGCGCGCGGCGATGGCCGACCAGAGTTCGTCGCTCGACCCCGACGAGGTGATGCGGCGCCTGCTCAGCAGCCTGACCCGTACGGTCGGGGGCAGCTCGGCGGTGCTGCTGACCCGGACGGAGGTTGACGGGCTGGTGGTGGCGGCGTCGCACGGCAACGGGGCGCCGGTGGGCGAGCGGTTCTCGGTGCCGTCCGACCTGCTCGGGCTGACCGGGCCGCGCACCCGCACGACGGCCCACGGCGCCGAGTCGGTCGACGCGCTGCTCGGGAAGCCGCGCAGCTGGTGGGCGATCCCGGTGGCGGTCCGCGGCGAGCCGTTCGGCATCCTGCTCGTCGGTTCGGCCCGCGACGAGCCCATCACCGAGGCGCAGGCGCAGATAGCGGCCACGATCGCCGGCCAGGGCATGACCGCGTACGAGAATGCCCGCCTGTTCAGCCAGGTGCGGCGGCTGGCGACGATCGACGGGCTGACCGGCCTCTACAACCGCGGTCACTTCTTCACCGAGGCCGACCGCGAGGTCCGGCTGGCCCGCATGCACCGCACGCCGATCGCCGCGGTGATGGTCGACATCGATCATTTCAAGAGCATCAACGACACGTACGGGCATCCGGTCGGCGACGAGGTGATCCGCGTGGTGGCCGACCGGCTGCGCCAGGCGCTCGGCGCCGGGGACGTGCTCGGGCGGTACGGCGGCGAGGAGTTCGCGCTGGTCGTCCCGCAGGACACGCACGCCGCGGCCGAGGTGGCGGCGCGGCTGCATCGGGTCGTGTCGGGTGAGCCGGTGCAGACCGCCGCGGGCCTGCTGCCGGTCACGATCAGCGTCGGCCTGGCGAGCGGCAGCGGCGACGCCCTGGACCTGCAGTTGCTGCTGACCCGGGCCGATCACGCGCTCTACGAGGCCAAACAGAGCGGCCGCAACCGGGTCTGCGTCGCCCCCTGAGAGCCCGTTGAACAACGTGCTCGGTCAGCCGGGAGTGCCGGCCGTCCTCGCCTTTCCCCGGCGTCGCGCCGACCGGCGGCTACGCCACCGGTATGTCCCTGCGGCGCAGCCCCGCGAGGCCGGCCGCGCCGAGGGCCACGGCGATGCCGGCGAGCCACAGCATCGGGGTCATGGCGAAGTCGCTGCCGGGCAGCTTGGGCACGTGCGCGAACGGGTTCGCATCGATCACCCACTGGCTCAGGCCGAACAGGGCGCCCAGCATGAAGAGCAGGGCCGACACGATGAGCGCGGCCCAGCTCAGCGCGCTGAGCCGCGGCGCCAGACCGATCAGCGCCACCCCCAACCCGGCCAGCACCCAGGCGGCCGGCGCCTGCACCAGCGCGGCACCGAGCACCCGGCCGAACTCACCGCCGACGTCGTGGACCTGCGCGCCGTAGGAGAGACCGCCTGCGACGCCCGCGGCCGCCAGCAACAGGGTGGTCCCGACCAGGGTGAACACCAGGTGACTGGCCGCCCACCGCAGCCGCCCGACCGGGGTGGCCAGCAACGCCTCGACCCGGCCGCTGCTCTCCTCCTGGCGCAAACGCAACGCCGACTGGACTGTGTAGGCGGCGGTCACCAGGCCGATGATCCCGAAGATCGCGGTCAGGAACGCGTCCGCGATGCCCTTGCTGCCGCCCATCCGGGTCAGGACGTCAGTCATCTCCTGGTTCGGCGACTCGAGGTCGCCGATGCCGGCGGCTGCACCGCCCAGGACCGCCCCGGTCAGCGCCGTCGCGACGAGCCAGCCGAGGAGCAGGCCCCGATGCAGCCGCCAGGCGAGCGCGAACGGGTTGCTCAGCGACGGAACCGCCTCGGCCGGGCCGAGCCGTTCGGCCAGCAGACCGGCACCGACGTCCCGGCGGGCGACGAGGGCGTAGGCCACCGTCGTGAAGAGAACCGCGAAGGCGGCGAACAGGACCGCGATCCACCATCGTTCACCGGCGTAGGGGCGCAGGTGCAGCGCCCAGCCGAGGGGCGACACCCACGTCAGCTCGGTCGGCCCGGTGTCGCCGACGGCGCGCAACAGGTAGGCGCCGCCGAGCACGGCTCCGGCGATGCCGATGGCCGCCCGCGCACCCTGGGTGAGCTGGGCCGTGGTGGCTGCCAAGGCGGCAAACAGGAGGCCGACGAGGGTGGTCGCGAAGCCGAAAGCCATCGCTCCGGCGGTCGCCAGCCCGGTCGACATCAGACCGAGGGCGGCCAGCACGCCGATGACGATGTCGGCGAGGCCCGCCACAGCCAGCGCGGCGGTGAGCGGCGCGTAGCGGCCCACCACGGTGGAGCCGATCAGCTCGAGGCGGCCGGTCTCCTCCTCGGTGCGGGTGTGCCGCACGACGGTGAGCAGGCTCATCAGCGCCACGAGGACAAACTCGGTGACGCCGATCTTCCACGCGGTGAGAGCACCGATGTTGTTGGCGAAAAGCGGGCCGCTCACCGCGACCAGCGAGGGATTGGCGAGGACGCCGCTCACCGCGTCGAGATCGGACTGTTTCGGATAGAGCTTGAAGTAGTTCGCCGCGGTCGCCATCGGCATCACGGCGAGTCCGAGGACCCACACGGTCAGCCGCACGCGATCGAGCCGTAGGGCCAGCCCGATCAGGGCACGTGTGCCGGTCAGCGCATTCATCGCGTGGCCCCCGCCGGCTGCCCGCCACGGTCGTAGTGGCGCAGGAACAGCTCCTCCAGGGTCGGCGGCTGGCTGGTCAGGGTGCGGACCCCGACCGCGGTGAGCTCGCGCAGCACCACGTCGAGCTCGGTGGTGTCGACGTCGAAGCGCACCGTGCCGTTGCGGTGCTGCAGGTCGTGAACGCCGGGCAGGTTCTCCAGGCCGGCCGCCGGGCCGGCCAGGCTGACCTCGATCGACGTACGGGTCAGGTGCCGCATCTCGGCGAGCGTGCCGGTCTCGACGACCCGCCCGTCACGGATGATGGTGACCCGGTCGCAGAGCGCCTCGACCTCGGCGAGGATGTGGCTGGACAGCAGGACCGTCTTGCCGTCCTGCCGCAGCTGTTCGCGGACGACCTGGCGGAAGACCTCTTCCATGAGCGGGTCGAGGCCGGAGGTGGGCTCGTCGAGCACGAGCAGCTCGACGTCCGACGCGAGCGCGGCGACCAGTGCGACCTTCTGCCGGTTGCCCTTGGAGTAGGTGCGGCTCTTCTTGCGGGGGTCGAGGTCGAAGCGCTCGAGCAGCTCGGCTCGGCGCTGCTTGTTCAGCCCGCCGCGGAGCCGGCCGAGCAGGTCGATGACCTCGCCGCCGGTGAGGTTGGGCCACAGCGTGACGTCACCGGGCACGTAGGCAAGCCGGCGGTGCAGCGTCGCCGTGTCGCGCCACGGGTCGCCGCCGAGCAGCTGCGCGGAGCCGGAGTCGGCGCGCAGCTGGCCGAGCAGGACCCGGATGGTGGTGGACTTCCCAGCGCCGTTGGGGCCGAGGTAGCCGTGCACTTCCCCGGTCTGCACGGTCAGGTCGAGCCCATCCAGGGCGCGGGTGCGCCCGAACGTCTTGACCAGTGCGTCTGTTCGGATCGCCTCGGTCATGATTCATGCTCCTTCGGCCGCGGTTCGGTCGCCGCGGTGGCCGGTGGGTTCGCTGCTCGCAACGAGTCCTTCATGTCCCGAACCTTCTGGGTGAGTTCAGGGTCGAGCAGTGGGTTGAGGTAGAAGTCGACCAGGGCGCCGGACATGCGGAGGTGTCCCTCGGTGGTCAACATGTCGATGCCGAGCGCTCGTGACACGTGCTCGTGCATCGCGAAGAGGCCGGACTGCATGCCGACGAGCACCGCGGCGAAGGCCCGCCGGTCGTCGGTGACGCCGGGCGACATCTTCTCCACCCACTGCTCGGTCTGGGCGACCATCTGGTCGAACAGAGCGGCGGCGGCTGTCGAGCCGTCGAGCAGGGCGCGAGTGAGGTACTTGTACAGCTGCAGGACGGTGGGGTGGACCGACGGCAGGAAGGTCGGGCTGGTGAACTTGTCCTCGAAGATCAGCTCTTCCTTGATCCTTATCAGCCGGTCCAGCGCGTAGGCGTCACACACCTCACGCAGCGCCTCCTTGGATCCGAAATGATGCCGCAGCAGGCCGGGCGACACGCCGGCCTCCCGGGCGATGTCGCGAACGGTCGTGTTGCCGAAGCCGCCGTCCGCGAACAGGCGGATCGCCGCGTCTCTGATCCGTGCCCGAGCTGTCAGGTCCTCGAACGCCGGATCTCCCGCGGGGCGCGCCATCGCCAACACCTCCATATACGTCTGTATGGCCTGCTACTCATACCAATAGCGAACTATACGCTTGTGTAGCGCGCTGGCAAGACCGGGTTCCCCCCTCGTCGCCGGGTGATCCCGTGGCATCTCGTCCGGGACCGATCGGGCGCCCGGCACCCCGGGTCGACTCGGCCCGGCAGGCGGGTCAGGAGGTTCCGCCTGCGGGTAGTCGAGCGAACATTCTCGTGGATCAATCGCTGCCGGCGAACCGCCCGTGACTACGAGCGACGGTCAGAGCGTCCGCCGGCAGCCCAGGGGAACGACCCGTGCGTCCGCGGGCGCGTGGGTGTGCACCCTGCCGGCGGCCCCAGCGCCGGATCAGGTGGCCGGGGCGCCGAACCAGCGGAGCAGGCGCCGGTCGAGGTCCGCCTGGTCGTCGCCGAGCCAGGCCACGTGACCGTCGGGGCGTAACAGGACGGCGGGAAAGTCCACGGGTGCGGCAGGGTCCGCCAAGTAGTCGACCCGACCCGACCAGCCGGCCGCGGTCAGCTTTCCCGTGCGGTCGAGCAGCAGGCCGCGGCCGCCGCCCAGGTGGGAGTAGAGGGTGCCCGGCGAGAGGTCGAGGTCGCGCAGGCGACGGCCCAGCAGATCGGGGCCGGGACCGAAGTCGTACCGCAGGTCGATCCCGGCGATCTTCCCGATCAGGCGGCGGTTGACCTCGGCGATCCCCATGAGCTCGGTGAGCAGCCGGCGAACGGCTCGCGCGCCCGGGGTGGGGGCCTGCAGCTCCATCTGGGCCCCCGTGTTGTCGAGCACGTCGGCGGCGACCGGGCGGCGCTCGGCCTCGTACGTGTCGAGCAGCCCTTCCGAAGCCCAGCCCCGAACCTGCGCGGCCAGCTTCCAGCCCAGGTTGACGGCGTCCTGCACGCCCAGGTTGAGGCCCTGCCCGCCCAGCGGCGGGTGCATGTGGGCCGCGTCGCCGGCCAGCAGCACCCGGCCGGTCCGGTAGCGCTCGGCCAGCCGGGTGGCGTCGCCGAAACGGGACAGCCAGCGCGGTGACCGTGCGCCCAAGTCGCTGCCGGCGACCGTACGAAGTTCCCGTCGCAGGTCGTCGAGGGTGGGCGGCCGGTCGCTGAGCCCGGCCGTCGGCACCACGACCTGATAGGCCCCGGCCCCGGCCGGTCTGAAGTGGCAGCGCGGGTCGGCCACGGCGGCTGGTGGCCCGTCCAGCTCCACCTCGCCCATGATCCACTGGTTGCGG
The DNA here is from genome assembly GCF_004362215.1 of Paractinoplanes brasiliensis. Classification (NCBI taxonomy): domain Bacteria; kingdom Bacillati; phylum Actinomycetota; class Actinomycetes; order Micromonosporales; family Micromonosporaceae; genus Paractinoplanes; species Paractinoplanes brasiliensis. The sequence goes on from NZ_SNWR01000002.1 coordinate 1,571,591, forward strand.
GCGGGTTCGCCGGGGAAACCGACGCCGAGCAGCTTGCGGACGGTGCTGCGGGCGCCGTCGCAGCCGACAACGTAGCGGGCACGCACCTGCCGAGCGTCGGACAGCGAGACGGTCACCCCGTCGTCGTCCTGTTCGAGGCCGGTCACCGCACTCCCCCGCCGGACCTCGGCGCCCAGGCCGATCGCGTGTTCGGTCAGCAGGCGGACGGCGACCGGCTGCGGGATGCCCAGGATGTAGGGCAGCGAGGTGTCGAGGTCCTGGGGCGCGGGCTGAGGAATCGCGGCGAAGAAGCCGCCGGACGGTCGCTGCCGGCCGTGGGGAAGCAGGCGGTCGAGCAGTCCCCGCATGGCCATCAGCTCGAGGCTGCGGATGTGGAAGCCGACGATGCGGACCTCCGGCGACGGCGCGGCATCGCGTTCGAGGACGAGCACGCGTACGTCGTGCAGCCGCAGCTCGGCGGCGAGCATGGCGCCGGTCGGACCGCAGCCGGCAATGATCACGTCGAACATGGGTGGTGCCTTTCGGGAGTCTGAGGCGCTCCCGGCGACACCTGCGTCAGTCGCCCGGCCGTGACGGGACGGGGAGCACCCACGGCGAATCAACGGTCACGGGTCTCACCTCCTCGGGCGGGGTCACAGTGCCGGCCAACCTACTCTTTCCCGTACGCGGCGAGCAAGCGCTGGGCGGCCTGGGCCGGTGTGAGAGTGCCGTCGAGAACCTGACCCCGTACGGAATCGGCGGTTGACCGGACGGCGGGGTCGGTGGTGAAACGGCTCAGCACGCCCTCGCGGGCCATCGCCCACATCCAGTCGAGCTGCTGGTGACGGCGGCGCTCGGCCACGTCGGTCTTCGCCCGGTGCGCGGTCACCTGCGCCCACACCTCGTCGACACCCGTGCCCTCCAGGGCGCTGCAGGTCAGCACCGGCGTGGTCCAGTCGTCGCCCGTACGGAGAAGGCGCAACGCTCCGGAGAGCTCGCGCGCGGCCCGTTTCGCGTCGTCGGCGTGCGGGCCGTCGGCCTTGTTGATGGCGATCACGTCGGCCAGCTCGAGGATGCCCTTCTTGATGCCCTGCAGCTGATCGCCGGTGCGGGCCAGGGCCAGCAGGAGGAACGTGTCGACCATGTCGGCCACCGCGGTCTCGGACTGTCCGACCCCGACGGTCTCGACGATCACCACGTCGTAACCGGCCGCCTCGACGACGACGATCGCCTCTCGGGTGGCCTTGGCGACGCCGCCCAGGGTGCCCGCCGTCGGGGAGGGCCGCACGTACGCGTCCGGGTCGGCCGCCAGGCGGGCCATGCGGGTCTTGTCGCCGAGGATGCTGCCGCGGCTGCGCGACGAGGACGGGTCGACGGCGAGCACGGCCACCCGGTGCCCGGCCGAGGTGAGGGTGCTGCCGAGCGCGTCGATGAACGTCGACTTGCCCGCTCCGGGCACCCCGCTGATGCCGAGGCGGTGCGACTTCCCCGCGTACGGGGAAAGGGTTGTCAGCAGCTGCTGGGCGAGCTCTTGATGATCGCGGCGGGTCGACTCGACGAGTGTGATGGCGCGCGCGACCCACGCGGGTGTCCGGGCTCGCACCCCGTCGGCCATGGCGGCAAGGTCAGTCACCGCGGCGCCGGGTCAGCTCGGCGAGCAGCTCGATCGCGGCCTGGGCGAGCACCGTGCCCGGCGCGAAGATCGCCGAGGCGCCCGCGGCTCGCAGCGCGTCGTAGTCCTGCGGCGGGATCACCCCACCCACGATGATCATGATGTCGGGGCGGCCCTGGGCGGCCAGCTCGTCGCGCAGCGCGGGCACCAGCGTGAGGTGCCCGGCGGCCAGCGAGTTGACGCCGACGATGTGCACGTCGGCCTCGACCGCCTGCCGCGCCACCTCGGCCGGGGTGGCGAACAGCGGGCCCACGTCGACGTCGAAGCCGAGGTCGGCGAACGCGGTGGCGACGACCTTCTGCCCACGGTCGTGACCGTCCTGCCCCATCTTGGCGACCAGGATGCGCGGCTGGCGGCCCTCCTGCTCGGCGAACCCGGCGGCCGCTTCCCGGGCCCGCTCGATGTCGGCCACCCGGCCCGCTTCCTGCCGATACACACCGGAGATGGTACGGATCCGGGCCGTGTGCCGGCCGAACACCTTCTCGAGCGCCGCCGAGATCTCGCCCACGGTCGCCCTGGCCCGCGCGGCGTCGACGGCCAGCGCCAGCAGGTTGCCCCCGCCGGGTTGGGCCGCCGCCCGGGTCAGCGCGTCCAGAGCCGAGACGCACGCGTTCTCGTCCCGCTCGGCGCGCAGCCGGCGCAGCTTGTCGACCTGCTCGGCCCGTACGGCGGCGTTGTCGACCTTGAGGACGTCGATCGGCTCGTCGGTCTGCGGGCGGTACTTGTTCACGCCGATCACCGGCTGGCGGCCCGAGTCGATGCGGGCCTGCGTACGGGCCGCGGCCTCCTCGATCCGCATCTTGGGGATGCCCTCGTCGATCGCCTTGGCCATGCCCCCGGCCGCCTCGACCTCGGCGATCCGTTCCCAGGCGCGGGCGGCCAGGTCGTGGGTCAGCCGCTCGACGTAGGCACTGCCGCCCACGGGTCGATCGCGCGGGTGGTGCCGGATTCCTGCTGGAGCAGCAGCTGCGTGTTGCGGGCGATCCGGGCCGAGAAGTCGGTGGGCAGCGCCAGCGCCTCGTCGAGCGCGTTGGTATGCAGCGACTGCGTGTGCCCCTGGGTCGCGGCCATCGCTTCCACACAGGTTCGCATGACGTTGTTGAACACGTCCTGCGCGGTCAGCGACCAGCCGGAGGTCTGGCAGTGCGCACGCAGGCTCAGCGACCGCGGGTCCTTCGGCTCGAACTCGCGCACCAGTTGGGCCCAGAGCAGCCGCCCGGCGCGCAGCTTGGCGACCTCCATGAAGAAGTTCATGCCGACGGCCCAGAAGAACGACAACCGCGGCGCGAACGCGTCGATGTCCAGCCCCGCCGCCCGCCCGGCCCGCAGGTACTCCACGCCGTCGGCCAGCGTGTAGGCCAGCTCGAGGTCGGCCGTGGCCCCGGCCTCCTGGATGTGGTAGCCGGAGATGCTGATCGAGTTGAAGCGCGGCATCCGCTGCGACGTGAACGAGAAGATGTCGGAGATGATCCGCATCGACGGCGCCGGCGGATAGATGTAGGTGTTGCGGACCATGAACTCCTTGAGGATGTCGTTCTGGATCGTGCCGGACAGCTTCTCGGGCGCGACCCCCTGCTCCTCGGCCGCGACGATGTAGAGCGCCAGCACCGGCAGCACGGCGCCGTTCATGGTCATCGAAACGCTCATCCGGTCGAGCGGGATGCCCTCGAACAGCTGCCGCATGTCGTAGATGGAGTCGATGGCCACACCCGCCATGCCGACGTCACCGGTCACGCGCGGGTGGTCGGAGTCGTAGCCGCGGTGGGTGGGCAGGTCGAACGCCACCGACAGGCCCTTCTGCCCGGCGGCCAGGTTCCGGCGGTAGAAGGCGTTCGACTCCTCGGCTGTCGAGAACCCCGCGTACTGCCGGATCGTCCACGGCTGGTTGACGTACATGGTCGGATAGGGGCCACGCAGGTAGGGCGCGATGCCGGGGTAGGTGCCGAGGAAGTCGAGCCCGTCGAGGTCGGCCGCGGTGTAGAGCGGCGGCACGGCGATGCCCTCCGGGGTGTGCCAGGTCAGCTCCTCGGGCGTGCTCCCGGTTTCCTCCCGTACGGCGTTCCGCCAGGCCTCCCGCGCCCCGGGCTCGGCCCCCGGCGTCGTCAACTGCGCCGTCGAGAAGTCGGGAATCACCGCGCCACCCCCAGGTCGTCCAGCGTCGTCGTCAGCACCGCCACGGCGTCGGCACCCACATGCACGTACGTGTCCACGCCCGCGTACTCGCCCTTCCCGGCCAGCACGATCCTGGTCGCGCCCGCCTCCCGCAGGCGCGCCGCCTCGGCCTCGGCGTGCTCGGCGTACTCCTTGTCGGGCCCGCACAACACCACCACGGGGGAGGAACCCTCGGTCGTGACCGCGATGCCGCCCGCCGCGAACAGGTTGGTCGTGAACGTGAGCCGGGCCCCGTGCGCGGCGGCCGGCCCGAACAGCGCCAGGCGGACCGTGGGCCGCTCACCGGTGGCGGCCAGGTGCGCGTCGGCGCGGTCCCGCAACCGCTCGTACGCCTCGGCGTACCGTCGCCGCGGCAGTCCCCCACCCGGCGGCTCGGCCGCGGGGCGTCGTTCGAGCCGCCGCTCGGCCAGGTCGGGGAACTCGCTGACCCCGGTGATCGGGTCGCGCCGGTGGGCCAGGTTGCTCTCGCGGGCGGCCCACACCTCGGCCAGCCGGTCGGCGATCAGCCCGCTGCCGAGCGCGGCGGCCGCCCCGCCCTCCTTCTCGATCCGGGTGAACCACTCCCAGGCGGCGACGGCCAGCTGCTCGGTGTACTTCTCGACGTACCACGAACCGCCGGCCGGGTCGGCCACCCGGGCCACATGCGACTCCTCGACCAGCAGTGTCTGCGTGTTGCGGGCCAGCCGGCGGGCCATCAGCTCGGGGCGGCCGAGCTGGTGGTCGAACGGCAGCACGGTCACCGCCTGAGCCCCGCCCACCCCGGCCGCGAAGGCGGCGATCGTCGTGCGCAACAGGTTCACCCACGGGTCGCGGGCGGTCATCATCGCCGCCGACGTGACCGCGTGCTGCCGCTGACCCCCGGCCCGGGCGGCCCCGGACAACTCGGCCACCCGGGCCCAGATGCGCCGGGCCGCGCGCAGCTTGGCGATCGTGGCGAACTGGTCGGCCGTGGCCGCGTACCGGAACTCGAGCTGCCCGAGCGCGGCGGGCACGGACATCCCGGCGCCGGTCAGCGCCCGCAGGTAGGCCACCCCCGTCGCCGTGGCCGCCGCCAGTTCCTCCACCTCGGAGCCGCCGGCGTCGTGGTAGACCGTGGCGTCGACGGTGACGGCCCGCACGCCGGGCGTCTCCGCCGCGCAGCGAACGGCCAGCTCGGCCGCCTCTCGCAGATCGGCCGCCTCCCCCGTACGGGCTCCCAGGCCCAACGGGTCGGCGCCCAGGTTGCCGGTGACACGGCTCGGGTCGGCGCCCCGGGCGGCCAGCAGCTCGAACCAGGCGCGGGCGGCGCGCCCGGTGTCGCCGCCCGCGTCGAGCACCACGGCCGCCAGGTCGAGGTGCACACCGTCGAGGGCTTCGGGCAGCGAGTCCGGGGGCAGCGTGCCGTCGCCGAGCACCAGCCACAACGAGGTCGCGCCGTTCTCCAGGTCGGTCAGAACCGCCTCGCGGGCCTCCTTGGGCGCCGCGTCGGCGTAGCGCTGCCTGATGTCCCACGCGCCCGCCGCCGCCCTTGTGCCCCGGACGAACGGCGGCACGCCCGGCACCCCGGAGTCCGGGCCTGTGGTGTGCAACGCCGCTATCGAGGGACCGCCGTAGGTCGCCGTGGCCAGCAGCTCCTCAACCTGCTCGGGGGTGGTCTCGTCGGTGGCCGCGCCCGATTTGCGCAGCGCGGCCAGGGCCAGGCGGCGCCACTGCCCGGCGGTCGCGGCGGGGAAGTCAGCCCCCAACGTCAGGTTCCCGGCCATGCCCCGCCCTTCGTCGTCCCAGCCACATTCAACGGGTCGGGGCACAACGCTGCCAACCCCTGTTCCGACGTTACGGCACCCTTGATCAACGCCGGACAGCCGGTCAGTCGGCGAGACGCCGGGCCGGGCCCGCGACCGCGTACGTGAGGAGGCCCGTCACCGCGAAGGCGGCGGCCAGCAGAGCCGCCGGCCGGCTGCCGGGCGGCGCGGCCTGCCAGGTGGCCAGCGTCCCCCACGTGCCGGACTGAGGGAAGACGGCCGCGACCACCGTCCAGCCCAGGGCCACGAACCAGCAACGGGCAGCGCCCAGCACCGTAGCGGTGAGGGCGGTCAGGCCCAGCAGACCGGCCGCGTCGCGGGTGACCACGCCGGCCGGGCCGAAACGCGCGCCGGTGTGCAGGGTGGCCAGCAGGACCAGCAGCACCACGGCGAGGACGGCGAGCAGGTGGGCGACGCGGCGCCACGGCCAGCGGAACGACGCCGTGCGTTCCAGGCTCTCGTCGGGGGCCGACAGGGTTGCCGACAGCACCGCGACCATCAGCACGACGGTGAGGACCACCGCGGTCAGGCCGGCGTCCCGCTGGTCCGAGAGCAGCAGCCACAGGGTCCACATGGCGGCTGCGGCGCCCACGGCCACCGACAGAGCCAGGGGCACGCGGCGGGCCCGCAGATAGAGCAGCGTGTACGTCATCGGGCGGGCCGGGAGAGCAGGCCGGTCGTGTCCTGGCAGTTCAGCGCGGCCCTCTGCACGGCGGCCACACGGGCGGAAGCCTCCTCGCGGGGCAACTTGGCCAGACCCTGCCACAGCCGTACGGCCTGGGCGTTGAGCGGCTCGTCCTCGAAGATCACCTCGGGCACCACGCCGACGTCGGACAACGGTTCGCGGCCGAGCAGCCAGTACGCGGCGGCTCGAAGCACCATGGGGTCGCCGGGGCAGCGGGCGTCGCCTTCGACACCGAGGCGGCTCACGACCTCGTACACGACGACCGAGGGATGGGCCAGGCCGCCGTTCTTGTCGATGCGTACGGGAATCCTGACCACGCCGGGGCCGGGAGCGGGCAGCCCGGTCACACCCTCCTGCACCGCGGTCGGCGGGGAGGGCAGCTCGGCCAGCACGGCCAGTCCTTCGCGGGCGAGCGGCGCCAGCTCGTCGAGCACGCCGGCGTTGACCCGGGTGACGCAGACCTTCGGGGCGTCGTCGGTGCAGACCAGTTCCCGGGCCACCGGGTCGATCGGCGAGGTGAGACGGTCGTGGTCGCGCGGGACGACCGCCGTGGCGAGTCCGAGGCCGAGCACTGCGGGCAGCGCCGCGGCCACGCGCGAGCGCCAGTTCGTGGCCGTCAGCAGCACCGCGCCGGTGGCGGCCAGCGCGAGCATCCAGATGGCCACGGCGCCGCTGACCCCGCCGTCGATGGTCTGGTCGGGGGTGAACTGGCCGGTGCCGTACATCGGTGACAGCACCGCGGCCAGCCAGTCCGGGTTGGCGACGGCGGAGAAGAAGACCAGCAGCACCCCGGCCACGCCGAGCGCCGGCGCGGTGACCAGGGCGGGCAGCAGGCGTCCGAGGCCCAGCCCGAGCCAGCCCGCGGCGACCAGCGACAGCACCCCGACGGCCGAGATGACCAGGAAGTCGGGCGAGAAGTAGTGGGACCGGGTCAGCAGCGAGGCGCCTCCGGCGGCGACCACCAGCACGTACGCCAATCCGGTGGCGACGGCCATCGCGCCGAGTACCGGGACCATGCGCTGACGGCGTGGGCGGGGCGTGGTGGCGAACAGCTCCCCCACGTTGGCCCGATGCTCGCGGCGGCCCTGCCACGCCCCGGCTGCCAGCGCGAGCGGCCACAGCAGGATCGTGTACTCGCGGGTGGTCATGGCCAGCGCCAGCCAGCCGTGCGACCAGCGGGCCGGGGCGGCGTAGAGCGCGATCACGCCGACCGTCAGGGCCAGCAGCGCGGCGCCGAGGGCGGCCGAGCGCCTGAGTTCGACTCCGAGGATGTTCATCGGGCGGCCTCCGCCCGGTGCCGGCGCAGGATCGCCGAGTAGCCGCGTTCGGCGGCGCTGTCGCCCGCATGGCCCGCGTCCCCCTGGGCGACCAGCGTGGCCGGAGTGCCCTGCCAGACCAGGCGGCCCTCGTTGACGAGCACCACCTCGGTGCAGGCGGCGGCCACGTCCTCGACCAGGTGGGTCGAGACCAGCACGCACGCGTCGGTCCCGAGGTCGCGCAGCAGCTCACGGAAGTCGAGGCGCTGCTCGGGGTCGAGACCGACCGTGGGCTCGTCGAGCAGCAGCATCTGCGGGTCGTTGACGATGGCCTGCGCGATGCCGGCCCGGCGCAGCATGCCGCCGGAGAGCGTCTTGAGCTTGGCGTCGGCCTTGGCGCCGAGCCCGACCCGGTCGATCGCGCGCTGGGTGGCCGACGCGATGCCCGCTTTCGGCATCTCCTTCAACCAGGCCATGTACGCCACGAACTCGCGCACGGTGAAGCGCGGGTAGAACCCGAAGTGCTGCGGCAGGTAGCCCAGTACGCGCCGCACCGGGCGCAGGTCGGCACGCCCGTCGGCGGACCGGCCGAGCAGGGTCAGCGAACCACCGGCCGGCTTCACGACCGTGGCCAGGGCCCGCATCAGCGTCGTCTTGCCGGCTCCGTTCGGTCCCAGCAGCCCGTGCACGCCGGCGCCGAGCCGCAGGTCGAGGCCGTCGACGGCCAGGTGGCGGCCGGCGCGGACCTTCAGGCCCTCGGCATGGATCGCCCAGGGATGGGTGGTGGCGGCCGTCTCGGCCGTGGTCACCGCACGCATCGTGATGTTCTCCTCAGAAGGTGGTCAGGCGCCGGAAGCTGGGGGCGCGCAGGAAGGTCAGGGCGGTCAGGACGACCGTGAGCAGGGCCCACGCCGGGGCGCTGGACGGTTCGAGCAGCACCGGCAGGTCGGCCCGCACGAGGCTGGGCGCGACCACGGCGAGCGTCCACGCGGCCATCAGCCCGATCGCGGCGCGCTGCACGCCCACGGCGGAGCCCAGCAGCAGCGTCGCCGCGGTGAAGGCGAGACACGGCAGCAACACCAGCGCCAGGCCCTGGGAGCGGCCGGCGATCGCCAGCGCGGGGATGACCAGGATCAACACCGCCGCCGTACGTCGTAACAGCATGGTGAGCCCGGTGACCGGCGTGCTCGAGATCAGCTCCCAGGCCGGGTCCGCGCGGCGGCTCCACGCGGCCGCGACCCCGGGCAGCGGCGCGAGCGGGGCCAGCAGCAGCACGACCGACGGCAGCTGGGGCAGGAACCGGGTCAGCACCGCCGCGGCTCCGATGACCGCGACCGTCATCGTGACCCAGGGCAGCAGCGCCGTCACGAACCAGCGCCGCGGAGTGCGCACCGGCCGTCCCGCGGGCGCCGGGCCGGTCGCGATCTCTTCGCCGAGCGCGGCGCCGACCCGGGCGATCATGTCGCGGGACCGGTCGGTGGTGCTGCCGGCCAGGCGGGCCCGGCAGTCGGCACAGGTTTCCAGGTGCACCTCGATCGACCACACGGACGCCTCGTCCAGTGTCGCGTCGGCCTCGGCGTACCGGGAGATCTCGAGCAGAGTGGGATGGCTGGTCACGACAGGGCCTCCCGCAGGGCGATCCGGGCGCGGCGGACCCGGGACTTGACGGTGTTCTCGGGGACGCCGAGCAGCAGCGACGTCTCCCGGATCGAGAAGCCGTCGAGCACCGTGGCCCGTAGCACCTCACGGGCCTCGGGCGGCAGCTCGGACAGCGCCCGCTCGAGCTCCTGCCCGACCCGGCCGGCCATCACCTCGTCCTCGGCGGCCGGCGCGACGGTCTCAGCCGTGGTCACGCTGGGCATCTGTTCGTGGCGGGCACGGCGGCGGAAGGCGTCGACGAGCCGGTGGGCGGCGATGGTCCACAGCCAGCCGACCGCGCTGCCTTTGACCTCGTCGCCGGTGAAGCTCCCGGCCGCCCGCCACACCGCCAGGTAGGTCTCCTGCAGCACGTCGGCGATCACGTCCGGGTCGGCGCAACGGCGGCGCAGCCGGACCTCCAGCCACGGCGCCGTACGCCGGTACAACTCGTCGAACGCCCGACGGTCTCCGCGGGCGACGCGGCGGACGAGTTCTCCCTCGTCAACCGCGTCCAGGCTTCGTTTCACACCAGGTAAGACGCGCCGTTCACCGTGATCGGGTTCAACGCCGCCGCACTGTTTTGCGGCCACGGGGCCGCCGCACCCGGGCGTCGGGGCAGAAGCCCAGCCCGGGGAGGCCGGTGAACAGGCGCCAGCCCAGCCACACCGGTTGCCGGGGCGTGCACCGCGCCGGCATCAGGGCCGCCCCACCACGGCCGTGATCGCCTGCGGCACGGTCGCGAACGTCCGGAACTCACGATTCCAGCGCTTCTGGCCCGGCGCGGCCGCGATCAGCAGGTCACCGCGACGGCGCCGGGCGGCCGTGCGGGCCCGCCGGAGCACACCGACACCGACGGTGCCGAGGTCACGGGCCGCGGTGAGGTCGACGATGACGTACGGGTGCAGCTCCACGGCGTTCTCGAGCGTGCTGCGCAGGGCCGGGACGACGCGCAGGTCGACACGGCCGGTCACACGCACCACGGCGGCGGGTGAGGTGATCGCGATCGAGAGGTCGGCCGGGGGCTCGCCGGGCGGGCTGCACTCCGGGCAGAGGTGACGACCCCGCCCGTACGGGGAAACGGTCCATTCCGTGCCGGCCGCCGCGCCGTCGCGCTCGACCACCTCCGTGATCGCGCAGTCGTCGCAGGTCAGCCGGACTGTGGCCGCGTGCAGGCCAGCGGTCATGTCGTCACCCCATCCGTCGGCCCTCCACGATCGCCGACGGATGTCGCGGCAGCCCTGCCGGAATGTGACGGTCCGATGACTTCGCCGGTCGGCCCGTGAAGCAGGTGGGTTACCGCACGGGCACTGTCGTGGTGACCGTGGCCTGATCGATCTCGGACACGCGCAACGTCATCGAGAGCTGCCAGTCGCCGGGGATCGGAAAGGTGACGGAACCCAGGCCCTGGTTGTCGATCACGGTGGCGACGGGCGCCGGGATCGCCTCGATGCCCTGCGACGGCATCGACACCGACACCTTCCACTCGAGGACCTTCAGCGGCTTGCCCTCGGGCGTGTAGGCGAACGCGTGCAGCGTGTTGTACTCGCCCACGGTGGCCGGGAAGATCTCGAACTGCACCGCGTACAGGGGGCTGTTGAGTGTCTCGACGAAACCGCGCGACCGTTCCGCGGCAACAGCCTCGACATCCACCGTACGGCCGGTGGTGGTCTGCACCAGCACGGCGCTGGCCGCGAGCACCAGCACGGTGATGCCGAGCTCGATGCCGACCAGGCGCCGCAGCCGGACCGGGGTGGCCGCGGCGATCCCCCGCCGCACGAGCCGCCGGGACACGAACGCGACGGCCAGCACGACCGCCAGCAGGGCGGCCTTGGCCAGCACGAGCCGGCCGTAGTTGGAGGAGAACAGCGCGTCGAGCGTGCCGATCTGGATCAAGGCCTGGATCACGCCGGCCGCGACCAGCCAGTACACGGCGAGTTCGGCCCACCGCGACCAGGCGGGCAGGATCAGGCGCAGCTCCCGGGTGTCTGCCCGGCGCAGCAGGAACACGGCGAGCGCGACCAGCCCGCCGAGCCAGACGCTCATCGCCGCGAGGTGGGCCGTGTCGGCCACGACCAGCAGCCACGCCTGCGGCCCGGCGGCCGGGTGCCCGGTCAGCGGCCAGGTCACCAGGACGGCCAGGGTCAAAACGGCGGGGCCGACGATCGACCGCCACCCGCCCCCGCGCCGCACCCGGGCGACCAGCGCGGCGGCGACGGCCAGCAGGGCCGCGCGAACCGTCAGTGTGATGCCGAAGTCGCTAGTCAGGACCTGTCCGAGCTCGCGGGCGGACACGTCGAACAGGCCGGCGCCGGAGGACGCGGGCGCCTGCAGCCAGAGGGCCGCGAGCGTGGCCAGACCGACCAGCGCCAGACCGGCCCGGGCCAGCCGCACCGGCCCGGCGCGGGAGAGCCGCCGCGGCCACCACAGGGCCAGCACCAGCACCGGGCCCAGCGCGAGCGAGAGCCCGGCGTACCCGAACCATTTGGTGACCGCCGTGGCCGTCTGCACCGCCGGGTCGACCTCTTCGACCGGGGCAGTCGGGGCGTTCTCGGAGGGGGCGCCGACCGAATAGGTGTACGCGCCCGAGACCGGGTGGCTGTCGGCCGAGATGATGCGATAGCTGACCAGGTAGGTGCCGAGCGGGCGTTCGGCCGGCCGCAGCTTGATGACCAGGCCCGCGGGGGTGATCTCGGGGTCGCCCTCGCTGATCCGCTTGCCGTCCGGGCCGATCACCTGGGACCGGCCGGGCACGATCTGCACGGCCTCGCTGAACCGCAGCACCACCTGCTCGGGCGCCACCGCCACCACCGAGCCCTGCTGCGGCACAGCGGCGCTGAGCACGGCGTGCGCGTAGGCCGGCGGGGCGGGCCAGCCGAGCACAGCGAACACCATGACCGCCAGCAGAGCGGACTTCCGCACCAGTAGACCTCCCCATCGTCCGGCGCACTATAAGGCGACGCCTCCTACCCCATACGGACCGGCACCACCTCGGGATCAATCCCCAGCCGCTCCACCGGAGCCCCGACGTAAGTGAGCGGCTTCTACAGCCCCGCCCTGCCCGAGGACCTGGCTGCCCTGGCGGCGGCCGGGTTGCCGGGCGACGTGGCGGTGGCCGGGGTGTTGACGCCGGTTCACCTGGCGGCCGAGCCGGCCCCGTAAGCCGCTCGAGGAACTGATCAGCCGGCGGCGCTGAGGTGGTGGGCGCGGCGGTGGGCGCGGAGCACGTCGAGGCCGAAGTCGTTGCCCGGGTCACGCCAGACCGAATGGGCGTGGTTGGCGCCGCGTTGAGTGTTGTCCCACTCGATCAGCAGGCGCGGGCCCTGCACCCGGTAATAGTGCGGCTCGCCGGGACCGGTCGCGCCAGCCCAGGCGAAATGCACAGCGTCCAGCGCGTTTCCCTCGTACGCGGGAAAGGGTGAGACGGCCGCGGGAACCCGGTCGAAATACGTCGACAGCAGCGCCCGCAGCAGGTCACGTTGCCCGGCCGACAGGTCGGAACCGGCAACCCCTTTCCGCCGTACGGCGTCGTCGTCCTCACCGATCGTGGAACGGTTGCCGGTCAGCACGTCTGCGGGGGCCTCGACGGACAGGATCGCGCGGCGCCGCTGCTCGCTGTCGAGCGATTCGACGAGCTCACGGGCCAGGTCCTCGACACGGGCCAGCGGCCGGTTGACCGCCCCGCCGAGCAACTCGGACGAGGCCGGGTCGGCGCCCAGGAAACACGGCGTGGTGGCGACCACCTCACCGTCGACGACCAGATTGTTCAGCGACACGTGGTGCCCGCCGAACCGCCACCCCCACGTGCCGCCGCCGGCCGGCTCGCCGAAGACACGCAGGTAGTAGAGGCCCGGGTCGCGGCGGCGTTCCCTGCCGGAGGAGGCCGGGAAGCCCTCGGCATGGTCGAGGACGTTCTCCAGTCCGATCGTCGTCGCGACCGTGACGTAACCCGCGCGGGACAGCCCGGTCGACACGAGCCGCATGGCCGCCTGCTGCTGAGCCGGACGCTGCTGGTGGAACGTCAGCCCACCGTGATCGGTCGGCGTGTAGAACCAGCGCCGCCGCTCCTCGTCCGTCGCGTCGTCCGACGGCTGCGCCCCGAGGGCGATCGCTCGCTGCTCGGCGCTCAGCAGTTCCAGCCAGGCCCGCGCCGCCTCGGTCATGCGAGCAGCCAGCCCTCGGCGATCCGGTTGAGCAGCCATGACCCCAATCTAGTGGTCACCGGGCCTTGGCCCGCACCCGGTCGACAGCCCACTCGCCTGCGCGGCCGTGGGAGCCGTCGCACCTGTTGACGGGCGCGGCCGCCTCACACCGCCCCACCACCCTCTTGACGGGCGCCGCCCGCCTGAAACCGTCCCACTCTCTTAACGGGCACCACCGCCCGAAACCGCCCCACCCCCCTTGACAAGCACCACCGCCCCAGACCGCCCCACCGTCCTGACGGGCACCACCGCCCGAGGCCGTCCCGCCCTTTGTCGGACGCGGCCGGCCGAGGCCATCGCACTCCTCTGACGGGCGGGGCGATCTGAGCCGCTGCGCTGCTCCCACACGCGCGGCGGTCCGGGGCCGTTTTTGTCGGGGGTCGTCCGTAGAGTGGACGGCATGCCGGGTTTCGTGGACGACGCCGGGACAGTGCTCGCGGCGGCGGCTCGGCTCGGGCCCTACTTTGCCTGGTTGCCCGAACGGGTCGCGGGCGAGCCCGATTGGCGGCCGTTCAGCGACCTGCTCCAACCGGAGGTTGCCGCCGAGCGGGTCGCGGCCGGGCGGCGGGTGATCGCGCGCTCGGCAGGAATGGGTCCGGATCAGATCGAGGAGCGGGTGGCGGCTTCCGTGGTGTTCCTCGGGTTCGCGTCACGGCTGGTGTCTCCGCTGCTCGCGACCGCTGCGCTGACCGGTGTGATCCCAGCGGCCGCGCCCGACCGGCTGCGGTGGCGCGCCGCCGGGAGCGGGCCACTGCCCATCGCGTACGGGGAAATGGAAGCTCTCGATGGCTCGGCGCGAGAACTCAACCGGGTCGCGATCCAGGGGCTCGTCGCGCCGCTGGTCACGGTCTTCCGGCGCCGGTTCGTGCTGTCGCAGCACGTGTTGTGGGGCAATGTGGCCTCGGCGCTGGGAGGCGCGGCCGGCATGATCGCCGACGAGCGGGCCGCCGCTCTCGCGTCGGAGCTGCTGGCCGTGCCTCCGCTGGCCGGCATGGCGACAGTGGACCGGCAGCCGCGATGGTTCCTGAGGCGCCGCAACTGCTGCCTCTACTACCGAGTCCCCGGCGGCGGCACGTGCGGCGACTGCGTCCTCGTCCGGAATGACCGGCCACGCGCGGGATAAAAGGGGGCCAGAAAAACGACACATGCCGCAACCACGCCAACCTCCCCGATCACCAACCACACCCACGACAAGAGACGGCCAGAAAAACGACACGCGCCGCGACCACGCCAACCTCCCCGATCACCAACCACACGCGGGACAAAAGGCGGCCAGAGAAAGCGGCACGTGCGGCTTCCGCGCCAACGTCCCCGATGACCGGCCACGCGCGCGATCGGAAGCGGCACGAGTAGGAGGGGCCCGGCCAGGACGCGGCGTAGGCCGTGAAACGGCGCGGACAAGAAGGGGCGCGGCCAGCGAAAGCCACGACCAGCAGGGGCGCGGCCAGCGAAAGCCACGACCTGCAGAGGCGCGGCCAGCGAAAGCCACGACCTGCAGAGGCGCGGGCAAGCAGAGACGCGGCCAAGCAGAGGCGCGGGCAAGCAGAGACGCGGCCAAGCAGAGACGCGGCCAGGCAAGAGGCATGGGCAAGAATTGGCGATGCGCGGGGCAGAATGGGCCGGTGACTGAATTCGATCCGCGGGCGCTGCTCGCCGAGAGCCGCCTCGGTGTGCTGGCCACGCTCAAGTCGTCCGGTATGCCCCAGCTCTCCCCCGTCACGCCGTTCTACGACCGTGAGGCCGAACGCGTCTACGTGTCGGTCGTCGAGGGCCGGGCCAAGACCACCAACGTACGCCGTGACCCCCGTGCCGCCATCGAGGTGACCAGTTCGGACGGGCGGTCGTGGGCCACCGCCGAGGGAACGGTCGAACTGATCGGCCCGAGCGACGACCCGGACGGCCCCGAGGTCGAGGCCCTGGTCGACTACTACCGCCGGGCCGCCGGCGAGCACCCCGACTGGCAGGAGTACCGCCAGGTCATGGTCGACGACCGGCGCGTGTTGCTGGTGCTCAAGGTCGGCCACGTCTACGGCCAGAGAATCGGGTAGGCCTACGACACGGGGAGGCCGGGATGACGACGTCAGGTGGAGGCTGCGCCTACGACGTCAGGTAGAAGACGGCGATCCCGGTCGCGAGCACGCCGAGCAGCAGCCGCAGCGCGGTCTCGGGCAGCCGCGGCTGCAGCCGTGCGCCCAGGAAACCGCCGATGAGGCCGCCCACCCCGCTGAGCAGCCCGAGTGTCCACTGCGGCGCGATGTCCCCGGTCGTGGTCACGGCGAGAATCCCGTACGTGGCGGCGCCCGCGATGGATGTCACAAAAGTCGCGGCGAGGGCGGCGGGGGCGATGCGGCTCATCGGCGTGCCCCGGCCGGCCAGGATCGGGCCGAGCAGCGACCCGCCGCCGATGCCGTAGACCCCACCGACCGTTCCGGCCGCCACCCCGAGACCGACGATTGTCCGGGACCGCAGCGGTGGACGGTCGGGGCGGCCGGGCCGCAGAGCTCGTACGCACAGCCACAGTCCCAGCGGCAGCAGCACCGCCCCGGCGACGATGCGGAAGGCCCCGGGACCCGGCACCAGGAACACCCGTACGCAGGCGCCGATCACCACGCCGGGCAGGGTGCCGGCCAGGAGCAGCCGGGCCAGCGGACCAGCGAACTGCCCGTTGCGGCCGTACCGCAGCAGCGCGCCCGGCCCGGAAACCACGTTGAACAGCAGGTTGGTCGGGGTGACGGCCGGGTTGGGCACGTGCAGCACGCTGAGCTGCACCGGCAGCAGGAAGACCGCCCCGGACACGCCGACCGGGGTGGTGACCAGCGCGATCAGCAGACCCGCGCCGAAGCCGCCGAGCGCGGTCTGCCATGTCATGCCCGGACTTTACAGACGATCATGAGGGCGCGACACGCCTGGCACACCATCTGGTGTTGCGTGTCGACACCCCCGCCCATATATGGTGTCTCCCGCAGCTGGTTCGAGCGCCGCGTGAGGCGGCGGTCGAGGCAAGAGGGAAGCCGGTGAAAATCCGGGACTGCCCCGCAGCGGTGAGTGGGAACGACCGCCGTCACACAAGCACTGGGCTCGCCACGAGCCTGGGAAGCGACGGCCAGTAGGAGCGTGTTCGACGCCCACGAGTCCGAAGACCTGCCAGCGCACCGTACGCCGGGCCTCGGTGTGCGGTGGTCGAAGGCCGCGTGGGACGGCTGACGCCGTACGCCCGGGCCTTGTTACGCCTGGGCGGCGTCCCCCTGCGTGTCCCGAGACCCCACGAGGGCTGGGAAGAGGGGGACATGGCACCCATGCAGGTGCGTAAACGCAACGGCGACCTGGAAACGGTCGACGTCAACAAGATCGTCAAGGCGGTCGAGCGCTGGGCCGCCGACCTGGGCGAGGTCGACCCGCTGCGGGTCGCGACCAAGACGATCAGCGGGCTCTACGACGGCGCCACCACCGAGGAACTGGACAAGCTGTCGATCCAGACGGCGGCCGAGCTGATCGGTGAGGAGCCGCAGTACTCGAAGCTGGCCGCCCGGCTGCTGGCCGCGTACGTGGACAAGGAGGTTCGCCTGCAGCAGGTGGCGAGCTTCAGCCAGTCCATCCGGTACGCGCACCAGCTGGGCCTGATCGGGGACACGACCGCGCAGTTCGTGGCGGCTCACGCGCGCAAGCTCGACGACGCCGTGGACGTCGGCGGGGACCTGCGCTTCGAGTACTTCGGGCTGCGTACGGTGGCCGACCGTTACCTGCTGCGGCACCCGCAGTCGCGGGACGTGGTCGAGACGCCGCAGTACTTCCTGCTGCGCGTGGCATGCGGCCTGTCGCGCACCCCGGCCGAGGCGATCGGGTTCTACCGGCTGATGTCGTCGCTGGCGTATCTGCCCAGCTCGCCGACGCTGTTCAACTCGGGCACCCGGCACACGCAGATGTCGTCGTGCTTCCTGGTCGACTCGCCGCGCGACGAGCTGGACTCCATCTACGAGCGGTATCACCAGGTCGCGAAGCTGTCCAAGTTCTCCGGCGGCATCGGCATCGCCTGGTCGCGGGTGCGGGGCCGGGGCGCGTTGATCCGGGGCACGAACGGCCGCTCGAACGGCATCGTCCCGTTCCTCAAGACGCTCGACGCGGGGGTGGCCGCGGTCAACCAGGGCGGTCGTCGCAAGGGCGCGGCCTGCGTGTATCTCGAGCCGTGGCACCCGGACGTCGAGGAGTTCCTGGAGCTGCGCGACAACACCGGCGAGGAGTCGCGCCGCACCCACAACCTGAACCTGGCCAACTGGATCCCCGACGAGTTCATGCGCCGGGTCGAGGCCGACGGCGACTGGTCGCTGATCGACCCGTCCGACGCGCCGGAGCTGCCCGACCTGTTCGGCACGGAGTTCGATCTCGCGTATCGCGCCGCCGAGAAGAAGGCCGTCAAAACCGTCAAGGCCCGGGACCTGTACGGGCGGATGATGCGCACGCTCGCCCAGACCGGCAACGGATGGATGACGTTCAAGGACCGGTCGAACGCGCTCTCCAACCAGACCGGCGCGCCCGGCAACACCATTCACCTGTCCAACCTGTGCACCGAGATCCTCGAGGTGAACAGCGACGACGAGACCGCCGTGTGCAATCTCGGCTCGATCAACCTGGGCGCGCACACCACCGCCGACGGCGTCGACTGGCCACGGTTGCGCGAGACCGTGCGTACGGCCGTGCACTTCCTCGACCGGGTCATCGACATCAACTACTACCCGTCCGAGCAGGCCGAGAGGTCGAACCCGCGCTGGCGGCCGGTCGGGCTGGGGCTGATGGGCCTGCAGGACGCGTTCTTCACGCTGCGGCTGCCGTTCGACTCCCCCGCCGCGCGTGAGCTCTCCACCCGCGTACAGGAGGAGATCTTCCTGACCGCGCTGGAGACGTCGGCCGGTCTCGCCGAGCGTTTCGGACCCCACCCCGCGTACGCCGAGACACGCGCGGCTCAGGGGCAGCTGCACCCGGAGTTGTGGGGCGCCACGCCCGAGCAGTCCGACCGGTGGGCGGCGCTCAAGATCCGTGTCGCGGCGACCGGTCTGCGCAACTCGCTGCTCGTCGCGATCGCTCCCACGGCCACCATCGCCTCGATCGCCGGCTGTTACGAGTGCATCGAGCCGCAGGTGTCCAACCTGTTCAAGCGTGAAACCATGTCAGGCGAGTTCCTGCAGATCAACACCTATCTCGTACGGGAACTGAAGGCTCGCGGTCTGTGGACGGCCGCGATCCGCGAGCAGATCAAGCGGGCCGAGGGGTCCGTGCAGCAGATCGCCGAACTGCCCGACGAGGTGCGCGAGCTGTTCCGCACGGCGTGGGAGTTGCCGCAACGCGCGCTGATCGACCTGGCCGCGGCGCGGGCCCCCTACATCGACCAGTCGCAGTCGCTCAACCTGTTCCTGAGCGCGCCCACCATCGGCAAGCTCTCGTCGATGTACCTGTACGCGTGGAAGGCCGGGCTGAAGACGTCGTACTACCTTCGGTCGCGCCCGGCCACCCGCATCCAGCAGGCCACCGTCTCCGTCGTGCCCGCGGTCGCCGCCGACGAGGCCGTCGCCTGCTCCCTGGAAAACCCCGAGTCCTGTGAGGCCTGTCAGTGACCACCACCCCCGTACGGCAAATGCTGCTCGACCCCGGCATGGACCTGACGCTGCGGCCGATGCGGTACCCCCAGTTCTTCGACCGGTTCAAGGACGCCATCAAGAACACCTGGACCGTCGAGGAGGTCGACCTGCACTCCGACCTGGCCGACCTGTCCAAGCTGTCGCCGGCCGAGCAGCACCTGGTGTCGCGGCTGGTCGCGTTCTTCGCCACCGGTGACACGATCGTGGCCAACAATCTGGTGCTCAACCTCTATCAACACGTCAACTCGCCCGAGGGCAGGCTGTACCTGTCGCGGCAGCTGTTCGAGGAGGCCGTGCACGTCCAGTTCTATCTGAACCTGCTCGACACGTACGTGCCCGACCTCGACGAACGCGCGGCGGCGTTCGCGGCCGTCGAGAACATCCCGTCGATCGCCCGCAAGGCCGAGTTCTGCTTCAAGTGGATCGACTCGATCTACGAACTGCGGTCGCTTTCGTCGAAGGCCGATCGACGCGCGTTCCTGCTCAACGTGATCTGCTTCGCGGCGTGCATCGAGGGCCTGTTCTTCTACGGCGCTTTCGCGTACGTGTACTTCCTGCGCTCGCGGGGGCTGCTGCACGGGCTGGCGTCCGGCACCAACTGGGTGTTCCGCGACGAGAGCATGCACATGGCGTTCGCGTTCGACGTGGTCGACACCGTACGGGCCGAGGAGCCCGACCTGTTCGACGACGAGATGCGGCAGCAGGTGCGCGACATGCTGGCCGAGGCGGTCGAGTGCGAGGTGCAGTTCGCCGAAGACCTGCTCACCCAGGGTGTCTCCGGCATGTCCCTGGCCGACATGCGCGAGTACCTGCAGCACGTGGCCGACCGGCGGCTGGCCGCGCTGGGCATCGAGCCACTGTACGGCAGCCGGAACCCGTTCGCCTTCATGGAGCTGCAGGACGTGCAGGAGTTGTCGAACTTCTTCGAGCGGCGCGTGTCGGCGTACCAGGTCGGCGTCTCCGGCTCGGTGTCGTTCGACGACGACTTCTGAGATCTCCAGGGCGCCCGTTGCCGCGGGCGTCCCGGCCCACCTTGCCGCGGCAGTCTGCCCGGTGCTCTACTGGCGGGCGACCCGTCTGAGCCCGGCAGCCACACGGAGGTGGAGAAGATCAGCGGCCGCTCGACCCGGGTGCTCACCGGTCCACAGCTGCAGAGCCTGGAAGAGGCGATCGTCGACGCCTACCGCTCCCGCGACGCGCTCGAACGGGTGCTGCTGTACAAACTCGACAAGCGCCTGTCGCACCATGCCGACGTCAACGCGCCGCTGCCGATGATCGTGTTCCGGCTGCTCGAGGCGGCCACCGGCGGCGGCTGGCTCGAGTCGCTGGTCACAGCGGTGCTGGCCGATCGGGACGGCAATGACGCGCTGCGCAGCTGGGCCGCCGACTGCTGGGCCGCACCGGAGCCGCCCGCCGACCATCAGATGCTCGACAGCGCGTTCTTCGACCTCGACCCGCTCAAGCGCGGGATCATCCACGCCAGGACCAAGGCCACCCGCCGGGTCCTGGGGTTCGGCCTGCACGGCGCCGACCAGCTGGTCGTCAACAAGCTCTGCGAGTGGCTGCGGTACTACCTGTACGAGACCGAGCGCAAGGACTGGCTGCACCTGCGGCCCGAACGCGGCGGGGTCGACCTGCGGCTCAAACAGGTCCGCCGCTACCTGCCCGACCTCGCCATGGTCAACGTCGTCTGCCCGATCCTCACCGAGGGCGCGACCGAGCAGGCCGTCACCGCGTTCTGGGAGGGCATCGGTCAGCACTTCGGCGCCCACGAGTACTGGTTCGTCACGCTGTTCGTCGGTCCGGTGCACCCGGACGGGGTCGTGGTGCTGCCACCGGCGGCCGCCGACGAGACCGACCTGATCCTGTGGGCCCAGCAGCTCGTGTCGCAGCGGCAGTGGCCCCCGCGGCTGGCCGAGTCGTGGACCACGCTGATCACCGCCGAGTGCCGGACAGACGCCGGCCTCGACATGCGCATGCTGTTCGAGGCGATGGACAGCTCGATCCGCCAGGTCCGTCAATCGCCGTCGCAGTTCCGGCGGCAGCTGGAGGAAGTGGGAAGCCGTGCAGACCCGTCACCGCGTTGACACCTCGCTGTGGTTCGACCCGGCCCTCGAACTTCCGCCGTCGCGGCCGATCGAGGACCCCGGCGCGGCCGTCGAAGCCGAGCAGCCCGTGATGCGCGAGGTCGAGCGGGAGCCGTACCGCTTCACCGAGCCCCTGCAGGCCGCGATCAACCTGGCGGTCAGCCTCGGCCGCCCGCTGCTGCTGCAGGGTGATCCGGGAGTCGGCAAGACCCGGCTCGCGCACGCCGTCGCGTACGCGCTGGGACTTCCGCTCGAACAGGCGCACATCAAGTCGACGAGCAAGGGCAGAGACCTGCTCTACACGTACGATGCGGTCCGGCGCCTGCACGACGCCCAGTTGCGCCTGGAGCCGCGCAAGGACGACGTCCGCGAGTACATCCGGCTCGGGCCGCTGGGCCGGGTCATCGCCCGCGCCCACCACGGCCGCCGCTCGGTGCTGCTGATCGACGAGATCGACAAGGCCGACCTGGACTTCCCCAACGATTTGCTGCGTGAGCTGGACGATCTGGCGTTCACCGTCGACGAGGTGCCCGGCTGGGGGTACGCCGTCCCCCGCGACCGACCCGACCTGCGGCCCGTCATCGTGGTCACCAACAACGAGGAGAAGACGCTGCCCGGCGCCTTCCTGCGGCGGTGCGTCTTCCACTACATCGAGTTCCCGTCCGACCGTGCCGACCTGGAGACGATCCTGGGCCTGCACGGCGTCGACCAGCCCGAGCTGCGCGACGCCGTGCTCACGGTGGTCGGCCGTCTGCGCGAGATGGACCTGGTCAAGCGGCCCGGCCTGAGCGAGCTGCTCGACTGGGCCGGTTTCCTGCAGGCGGTACACACCCCGCCCGGCCAGGTGGCCGCCCTGCCCTACGTGGACGCGCTGCTCAAACAGCGCTCCGATCAGGTGCGGGCCGCCGAGCGGCTGCTGCGGCAATGACCGGCGCCGAGCTGCCCGGCTTCGTGGCCGAGCTGGTCGCCCGGCTCCGGCGGCGAGGGCTGCCGCTCGGCGTGGACGACTGCCGCACGCTGCGGTCGGCCGTGGCGGCCGGGTTCGGCGTCGGGTCGGCGGCCGATTTCGAGCAGCTCTGCATCAGCCTGTGGGCCAAGTCGCTCAGCGAGCAGGAGACGGTCCGCGCGGTCCTGGCCGGCGTCGAACTCCCCCGATGGGACGCCACCGGCACGCCCGCCGAGCCGGGGTCCGTGCCTTCTGTGGAGACGCCTCACCGAGTCCCCTCACCGCGCGAAGACCCCGCACCCGATTCGCCGGCGCCACCCGCTCCGCAGCCGCCCGAGGTGCCGCGCGTGCAGCCGCTGACCGGCATGGCGCTGCTTCCCCCCAGCACCGGGCAGACCGACGCGTCGCTGGCCGTGGCGGCCCAGTTCCCGCTGACCGCCCGCGAGATCGCGCAGACGTGGCGCCGGCTGCGCCGCCCGGTCCGCTACGGCACGCCGTCGGAGGTCGACCTGGACGCCACCCTCGACCGGCACGCGCGTACCGGGGTCTTCGAGGGGCCGGTGCTGGTCCCGCCGCGGCGCAACACCGCCCGCCTGCTGCTGCTCGTCGACCGGCACGGCTCGATGACGCCGTACGAGCCGTACGTGGAACACCTGGTCCGCGAGATCCGCAACGCCGGCCGCCTCGAATCGATCGACCTGTGGTACTTCCACAACCTGCCCAGCAACCGGGTCGACACGACCGTGCTCGGCGGCCTGACCGACCCGTTCGACCCGCGCCTCGACCCCGTGCTCGACCTGATCGCGCCGATGGGCACCGGCCGCCTCTACGCCGACCCCGACCTGACCCAGCCCCGCCCGTTCCCGGCCGTGCTCGCCGGCATCACGCCCGGCGCCACCGCCGCCGTGATCAGCGACGCCGGCGCCGCCCGCGGAACCCTGCAGACCGGCCGCCTGGTCGGCACGGTGGCCATGCTCAAGGCGTTGCGCGCGGTGCCGTGCCCGGTCGCCTGGATCAACCCGGTGCCCGCGGCCCGCTGGGGTTCCACCACCGCCGAACAGGTCGCCCGGCACGTGCCGATGTCCCCGCTGACCGCCGAGGGCCTGCACCGGGCCGTCGACGCCCTGCGCGGCCGGCCCCATCCCACGGAGCGGCCGCTGTGAGCGCCTGGACCACCAGCCTGCTCTATCAGGCACGGACGCTGCTGCCCCGCGGCGCACTGGAACTGGCCTGTCACGCAGCCGTTCCCGCCGTGCTCGACCCCGGCTTCCTGCACCTGCTGCGGATCAACTTCTTCCTCGACCCGCCGCTCGTGCTGAGCCACGAGGTGGAGGCTTCGCTGCTCCACTCGCCACTGTTCCACGAGACGGGCGACGGCCTGTACGAGGTCGACCCGCAGCTGCGCCGCCGGTTGCTGGCCGGGCTCGACGCCGCGTACGGGCTGGACCGCCTGAAAAAGGTGGCGCTGCTGCTGGAGCAGTACACGAACACGGCCGACCCGTGGCAGCCGCGCGAACTCGAATACGCGCAGCGGCTGACCGCCCTCAGCATGATCGACCCGGCCCGCGCCGCCGACTGGCTGGCCGGGGCGCAACAGAGCCGGACCGGGCAGGAAACGCTCGGCCAGGAGTGGTTCGTCGCCATGCGCGAACGCCTCGCCCAGCCGGAAACCCTCGCCTCGGAGTTCGCGCTGCTGCGTAGCCAGGTCCTGCACCCCCAGCCGACCCGGCCCGAGACAGTGAGCGCGCTCGGCGAGCTGGCCCTGCTGCCCGGCGCCGACCTGGACGAGGTCCTGCCAACGCTCGTCCTTCTGGCACACAGCAACGCCCTGGCCGCGGAGATCGTCGCGACGCTGCGGGCCCTCTTCCCGTCCGAGCCGGCCCCCGCCGAAGTGGTGGACGGCGGGCCGACGCTGCTCGACCTGCTCGGCCTGGACCCGTCGGAGCGTGACGACCTGCGCCTGGTCAGCCGGTGGAGGTCGGGCCGGGACTTCCTGCGCGTGCCGATCGGGGTCTCCGCCGACGGCGAGCCGGTGCTGTTCGACCTCAAGGGACCGGCTCAGGAGGGGATGGGGCCGCACGGCCTCCTCGTCGGGGCCACCGGCAGCGGCAAGTCGGAACTGCTGCGCACGCTGGTGACCGCCCTGGCCGTCACGCACCCGCCCGACCAGGTCAACTTCCTGCTTGTCGACCCGTACGGGGGTTCCGGGTTCGCGCCGTTCGAGAGCCTGCCGCACACGGCCGCCGTCATCACCGATCTGCGGGACGAGCCGGGGATGATCGAACGGCTCTCCGACGCGATCAGCGGGGAGCTGGTCCGCCGGCAGGATCTGCTGCGCCGGTCCGGCGACCTCGCCACCGTCCGCGAGTACGAGCAGGCCCGCCCCGCCGATGCCGAACCGGTCCCGACGCTGCTGATCATCGTGGACGAGTTCAGCGCGTTGCTCGCGGCGGTGCCGAGCTTCATCGATCTTCTCCTCCAGGTCTTGCGGCTGGGCCGTTCGCTGGGCGTGCACCTGCTGCTGGCCGGCCAGGGGGTCGCGGAGGGCCGCCTGCGCGGCCTGGAGACGCACCTGTCGTACCGGCTGGGCCTGCGAATGTTCTCGGCGGCGGAGTCACGGGTCGTTCTCGGCGTGCCCGACGCGTACGAGCTGCCCTTGGCGCCCGGACACGGCTACCTGAAGTACTCCGGTGACACCCTGGTGCGATTCAAGGCCGCTTACGTCTCCGGGGACAGGCCCAGCATGCTCGAATCCGTTGTGGACAGCCTCCGGGGTTACGGCTGGCCCGCGCGCCGGATCTGGTTGCCTCCACTCGACGGGTCGCCGGCGCTCGACGAGCTGGGCGGCCCGGTCGTGGCCGATCCCGTACGCGGTCTCCGGTTCGCCGACGCCGATCAGGACGAGTTCCGGGGCGTGCCGATAGCGCTGGTGGACATGCCGTTCGAGCAACAACAGGACGTGCTGTGGCTGCGGCTGGGCTCAGGATCCGGGCACAACGTCGTGATAGTGGGTGAGGCCTGGTCCGGCAAGTCCACCACCCTGCGGGCGCTCGTCTGCGGGCTCGCCCTGACCCGGACACCGGAGGAAGCCCAGGTCTATTGCCTCGGTCTCGACGGGGACTTGCTGTCACCCCTGCGCGTCCTGCCCCACGTCGGCGCCGTGACCGGATCGGCCGAGCCGGCAACGGTGCGGCGGGTGATCGATCTGGTCGACAGCCTGCTCCGCCGTCGCGAGCAGATGTCCGGCTCGCTCGGGGCGGCAGCCGGGGACCCCTCGGATGTGTACCTCCTCGTCGACGGCTGGGACACCGTTCGCAGCGACTTCCCGGATCTCGAGCTGACCGTCAAGAAGTTCGCGAGGCGCGGCTCCGCGCACGGAATCCATGTAATGGTCACCGCGACAAGCTGGGCGGTGATCTCGCCGGGCCTGGCGGACACGTTCGAGGTCAAGCTGGAACTGCGGTTGGACGATCCGGCGCAGTCCACGATCGACCGTCACGCGGCGAGCACCGTCATGCCTCGTCCTGGTCACGGCATCACGACCGGGGGAACGACAAGCCGGGGGCGTCACCTGGTGACCGCACGGCCGGAGCTGACCACCATGGACGAGGCCCGGCTGATCGAGTCGATCGCCAAGAACTGGCGCGGGAAGCGGGCGCCGCAGGTTCCCTCCCTGCCGCGCCACATCCCGTACGAGGCCTGCGAACCGGACACCGGCTTGCGGCTGCCGATCGGGGTCGCCGAGGACACCCTGGAGCCGGTGAGCCTGGACTTCCGGTCGGACCCGCATGTGACGGTGAGCGGTGACGACGGCAGTGGCAAGTCCACGTTCCTGCGTGCCCTGGCCACGACGATCACCCGGCAGCTCGCACCGGACGATGTTCGGATCGCCGTCGTCGACTACCGGCGTTCCCTGCTCGGCGCTGTGCCGTCCGACTATCTCTACGGCTTTGCCGAGACCGCCGAGGCGACCGCCGAACTGGTCGCGCACATCGCTCAGGAAATGCGGGAGCGCCTGCCGGGACGCGACGTGACCGCCGAGCAGTTGCGCCGCCGTTCCTGGTGGGCCGGCCCGGAGATGTTCGTCCTGGTCGACGACTACGAACTCGTCACGGGTGACACTGGGCCGCTCGCGGCGCTGCGCGAGCTCGTGTCTCACGGTCATGACATCGGAATGCACCTGGCGATCACCCGTAGCCCGGCCGACACCAACCCCATCATTCACGATCCAGTTCTGTCGGTGCTGGACGAGATGTCGTCGCCCACCCTGCTTCTGTCCAGGTGGCCCGAACCGTCCGGAAACGGCTCGCCGCCGGGCCGAGCCCGGCTGACCACCCGGCGCATGGACAACCGCGTCATTCAGCTGTACGACCTGCCTCGCGCTTCCTGAAAGGACACGCGGCGGCACCCCCACCCGCCGCGCCCACGGCACCCGGGGACACCCGCACCCGCCGCACCCAGCGGCACCCCCCACCCGCCGCGCCCACGGCACCCGGCAGCACCCGGCAGCGTCCGCGGCGGACACGGTCACGCGCGTACGCCGGACGGACGAACTTGCCCTGACCGAGATCGCGCGGATCATGACGATCGCCACCTGCTGAACACCGCCGCGGCGGGGACGGCTCGGTTGTGGTCGGGCACGTGCCATTTCGATCGGCCGGGGTCGCCTGCCTGGTGGATGGCGGCCAGTTCCATGGCGAGTGTGAAACAGGGTGAGCCCGATGAGCCGCCGTCCGTGTTGGCGGTGTGGCGCAGGCGAGTGCCGTTCGGGTTCACGTCGAGCACCTGGCCGAGCGTGAGCCGCATCGGTTTGCCCTGGATGTGTTGCAGCACGAGCAGGTCGTCGCCGGCGCGGAGCGGGCCGGGGGCCAGGCGTTCGATCCAGCCGCGGCTCTCGGCTCCGGGCTCGGGTTTCGCCCCCACCGGCTGGCTGCCCAGCTCGCCGGCCAGGCGCAGCACCGCGAAGTCGAGCTCACCGGGGGCGGGGACCTGGTCGGACGGGCCGGGCAGTTCCTCGAACGCGCTGGGCGGCGCGGCGGCGACCTGCCAATCGCCGGCCAGCCGATGCAGGGTTTCCCCGTGGTCGAAGCTCAGCTCGATGTCGGCGCCGCGCAGCTCGCCGGTGAACAGTCCACCGACGACGTGGTGGCTGGTCAGGCACAGGTCGGGACCGACGAGGAAACCTGTGCCCAGTGGCACGGAGCCGGTGGCCGTACGGCGGGCGAGCAGGCACACCTGCGCCTCGGCGGCGGCCAGGGCGGCCCGGAACTTGGCCGGTTCGACAGCGGGCGCGCGGATGTTGAGGATGCTCTCGAGCCCGCCCGACTCGATCGTCGGGCGCCGGCGCTGGGCCACCTCGAAGAGCCGGGGCTCGGACGGCCGCGACTGCCGGGCGGCCAGCACCAGCCGGTCGAGCCAGCCCTCCGAGTCGGCCGCCATGATCAGGTCGAACACGACGGACTCGTAGTCGGGTTTCATCGTGATGCGGTGGCGGTGTTTGCCGAGGCGGTAGAAGAGCATCTGGTCGAGCCGGTCGGGCAGGAAGCTGTCCAGCAAGGCCTCGCTCAGGAGCCGGGCGCTGTCACCGTCGATGGGCATGCCGCATCCTCTCAACCGGCA
Source organism: Paractinoplanes brasiliensis (assembly GCF_004362215.1). Classification (NCBI taxonomy): domain Bacteria; kingdom Bacillati; phylum Actinomycetota; class Actinomycetes; order Micromonosporales; family Micromonosporaceae; genus Paractinoplanes; species Paractinoplanes brasiliensis. Next base: position 1,599,255 of record NZ_SNWR01000002.1, read on the forward strand.
CCGACAATTTCACCGCCCGGCGTGCCGCTTTGCCGGGGCGGCGAGATCTGCCTTACCTGGGCCGCCAAGATCTGCTTTCCCGGGGCCGCCAAGATCTGCTTTCCCGGGGCCGCCGAGATCTGCGCCATGCCGGACGGTCGATCAATGGCCGAGGGGTCGTCTCGCGCAGTACGGTGACGGCGTGGCTTTCAAAACTGAGCTGACCAGCGAAGACCTTAGTGAGATCCGGCAGTCCGCCCTGGGCGCGGCCGACCCGCTCGGCATTGCCGCCGACCTGGCCGACGCGGCCGAGGCGGGGCGCCTCGCGGACAAGGACGACGCGGGCTATGCCCTCGCGCTTGCCGCCGAGATCGCGGAGAGCCGCACGAAGCTCGACGCCGCGCTTCGCTATGTGGAGCGCGCCGTGGAGGCGTACGGGGAAAGGGACGACAGTCAGGCCGGTGGGGCGAAGGCCCTGCGTGCGCGGATCCTGTTCCGGCTGGGTCGTGCCGACGAGGCGATGGCCTCGCTCGAGCCGCTGCGCCCGCTGCTGACCCAATACCCCGACGCGGCCGCCTACATCACCGCGGCCCTCGGTGCGGGTCAGGAGCACCGGCTCGCCGAGAAATGGCTGACCGAGGCCGTCCAGGATGCTCTGGCCGCCTCCGGCAGCACGACCGAGCCGTCGTCGGCCGAGGACGCCGGGGTGCTGTTCTTCCTGCTGCAGCAGCGGCACCGCCTGCGGCACGCCCTGGGCCTGCAACACGACACGCACGACAACCTGGCGGAGCGGCTCGAGACCCGGCTGGCCAACGCCGGCGCGGCGTCGAACGACCAGGTCGACCTGCTGTTCTTCCGGCAGCCCGAGTTCGACCGGCTGCTTTCCGAGCTCCCGGCGCTGACCTCGGCGTTCGGCGCGGACTGGGACGAGCACCGGGCGATCCTCGAGCGCGAGCTGGTGCGTCTGACCAACACCGGCCGTACGGGTCTGACCGTGCTGCCCGCCACGGTGGTGGGACTGACCGGTTTCGCCGGCGCCGACGGTGACGTGGCCGACGCCCGGACGCGGTCGGGCTACGCGCAGCAGCTGGCCGGGCGCGAGGGGCAGATCCCCTGGCCGCCGGAGCGCAATGCGGCGTGCTGGTGCGGTTCGGGCAACAAATACAAGAAGTGCTGCCTGCCGCGCTCGCGGTGACGACTAGACTCCTGGGGTGACCGATCCTGATGAGGATCCGCTGGTTCCTTATCAGGACTCGGACGCCGGACCCGCATCCCAGCGCGGCGAGTGGCGCTGGCTGATCATCACGGTCGTCGTGCTGCTGTTCGTGTGCGGTGGCTTGGCCGTGGCGGTGAACGCGTGGCTGGGCGACAACGCCGCAAAGGTCCGCGACTCGGTGGCCGCACACCTGCCCTGACCACCACGACGCGACCCTCACCCTGCGTCTGCAGCCCTGCGATGTGCTTGCCCGGGTGCGGTCCCGTCGCCGTTCGCTGAGAAACTGTCGTACCCCCGGTGTTGAGTGACTGGCATGACGATCGCCGTGACCACGCCCACCGGAAATGTCGGCTCCCGTGTCGTCCGTCTGCTCGTGCAGGCGGGCGAGCGGCCACGCGTGCTCACGCGCCACCCCGACAAACTCCCCGCCGATCTGCGACCCCTCGTCGAGGTGGCGCAGGGCGACCTGCTCGATCCGTCGTACGTCGCGGGCGCCCTGCGAGGCGTCGACGCGCTGTTCTGGGCCTGCCCCGAGTCGTTCGCCGCGCCCGACCCGCTGGCCGACATGGTGACCATGGGCGCGTACGCCGCGGCCGCCGTCCGGGCCGCCGGAGTGGCCGGCGTTGTGCAGGTCAGCAGCGTGGGCGCCGAGCGGCGGCACGGCGCCGGCCTGATCGACGGCCTTGCCCGCAACGAGGAACAGCTGCGCGGCACCGGGGCCGACGTGTTGACGCTGCGCTGCGGTTACTTCTTCACCAACCTGCTCGGCATGCTCGACGCCCTGCGGGCGGGGGTGCTGACCACCACGATGCCGCTCGACCGTCCCCAGGCCTGGGTCGACCCGCGTGACATCGGCGAGGTGGCCGCGGCCCGCCTCCTGGCCCGCCGGCCCGGCAGCTCGATCGCGGCGGTGCACGGCCCGGCCGACCTGAGCTGGGCCGAGGCGGCGTCGATCCTGTCCGCCGCCACGGGCCGCCCGATCACGGCGCAGCAGATCACCGACGACGAGCTGCGCCGGGCCCTGCTCGCCGCCGGCCTGAGCGAGCCCGCCGCGGCCGGGGTGGCCGGCATGACCGCCGGCACCCGCGACGATTTCGTGCCCGAGCAGAAACGCGACTACGCGACCACCACCCCAACGACCCTGCAGGCGTGGGCCTACGCAACGCTGCGCCCCCTGCTGGAGTGATGCCGCACCCCATCGACCGCGAAAGACCGCACCGCCTCGCAACGCCGGCTGCCGCCGAAGTAGCGCTCCCCCGCCCTCGCTTTCAGCTCCCCTGGGCCCCCACCCTCGCGCCAGCGGAGTCTTCCACCTGACACCCCCAGGCCGCCGTCCCGGCCGACGCCAAGCTCGCGCCCCTGCGCGGCGGGTTGACGCCCCACGCCCTGTCCACGCTGACCCTGACCCGCACCCGTGGGCGGGCGGACTCTTCCGCCCGACGCCCCCACGCCGCCGTCCCGGCCGACGCCAAGCCCGCGCCCCCTGCGCGGCCGGTTGACGCCCCACGCCCTGTCCACGCTGACCCTGACCCGCACCCGTGGGCGGGCGGACTCTTCCACCTGACGCCCCCAGTCCCGGACGTCGCTGAGCCCGCACTCTCGCGCGGTGGCGGCTCCGCCTGACGCCCCGACGACCCCGTCCCCGCTTCCCCTGGGCCCACACCCTTGCGCGGCCGGGAATCCTCCACCTGACGCCCCTACCCCCTCGTCCCGGCCCGACGCTGAACTCGCGCCCTTGGGCGGCCGGGATCTTCCAGTTGAGGCCCCGACGCCCTCGTCACAGCTGACACTGAGCCCGCGCCCCGCGCGGCTGGCATCTTCCGCCTGACGCCCCCGTCCCGGCCGTCGCTGGGCCCGCGCCCTTGGGCGGGCGGGATCTTCCAGGTAAGCTTCCGGCTTACACGTGTAAGCCGACGTAAGGAGCCACCGAAGAGCCGTTGTGACGCCGGACTTCGGGCGATGCTGATCGGAACGGCTGCGGCCGGGCCGCGCAACTCACCAGAGCGGCACGACAAACAAGGGCCGGGCAGTTCGCCGGGGCCGTCACGGCTCGAGGACCGCGCAGCTCATAAGGCCGCGCCGCTCGCAAGGGCCGCGCCGCTCGCAAGGGCCGCGCCGCTCGCAAGGGCCGCGCCGCTCGCAAGGGCCGCGCAGCTCACGTGGGTGGCGCGGGGAAGCGGGACGCGGCGCTGCGGTGAGGCGGGCGGGACCAGCCGCATGGGCGGGATGTAACACCGGATCGAAGAGAGGGCGTTATGGCCAACGTTGAGGACCTGCTGGCGCGGATGTCGGCCGAGGAGAAGGCGGCGCAGCTGACGCAGTACTTCTACTTCAAGCTGCCGGCCGACGCGCAGCCCGACCCTGCTCTGGGGCTTGACGTCGAGGCCCAGCCCCGCGGTGTCGAGGAAGCGCTGACTCGCGGCGGGGCCGGGTCGCTGTTGTTCGTGAAGGACCCGGCCGAGACGAACCGGCTGCAACGCCAGGCGATCGAGGGGAATCCGCAGGGGGTGCCGCTGCTCTTCGGGTTCGATGTGATCCACGGGCTGCGCACGATCTTCCCGGTGCCGATCGCCATGGCCGCGTCCTGGGATCTGGAGACGATCACCCGGGGCCAGGCCGTCGCCGGGCGGGAGGCGCGAGCCGTCGGCATCCACTGGACGTTCGCGCCAATGGTTGACATCGCCCGGGATCCGCGGTGGGGGCGCATCGTCGAGGGGGCCGGCGAGGACCCGTTCCTGGGCGCTGCCGTGGCGGCGGCGCAGGTCAAGGGCTTCCAGCAGCACATCATCGCCGGGCCGAAGCACTTCGCGGGTTACGGCGCGGCGGTCGGCGGGCGCGACTACGACGAGGCCAACATCAGCGAGTACGAGCTGCGGAACGTCTACTTCCCGCCTTTCCGGGCCGCGATCGACGCCGGCGCCGGGAACGTCATGACGGCGTACATGGATCTCAACGGCATCCCGGCCTCGGCCAGCCACTGGTTGTTCACCGAGGTGCTGCGGGACACGTGGGGTTTCGACGGGTTCGTGGTGAGCGACGCCAACGCCGTCCGCAACCTGGTCACCCACGGCTACGCACGTGACCTGCCCGAGGCGGGCGCCCGCGCGGTGACGGCCGGGGTCGACATGGAGATGGCCATGGGCGAGCCCGCGTACGGCATGATCGCCGGCCAGGTCGACGACAAGGTGCTCGACGAGCGGGCCCGCAAGATCCTCGAGGCCAAGGACAAGCTGGGCCTGTTCGACAACCCGTACGTGGATGAGGACGCGGCCCGCGAGGTCCTGAACGACCCGGCCCACCGCGACGCCGCCCGGGTGGCCGCCCAGCGCTCGGCCGTGCTGCTGCGCAACGAGGGCAACCTGCTCCCCCTCGACCCCTCCGCCCTCGGTTCGATCGCCGTCGTCGGCCCGCTCGCCGATTCCCGCCGCGACATCCTGGGCCCGTGGGTGTTCGACTTCGACCTCGACGAGACAGTCACCGTGCTGGAGGGCATCCGGAAGGCGGCGGGCGACGCCGTACGGGTCGACCACGTCCAGGGCATCCCGGTCGCGCAACGCACCTTCCCGTCGATGTTCGACATGTTCGGCCGCAACCGCCCGTCCGACCCCGAGGGTTTCGACCCCGACGCGGAGTTCGAGCGTGCGATCACCGTCGCCACCGCCGCCGACGTCGCCGTTGTTGTCGTGGGCGAGTGGCAGAACATGATCGGCGAGGCCGCGTCCCGGTCCTCGCTGGAGCTTCCCGGCCGCCAGCTCGAGCTGCTGCAGGCCGTGGTGGCCACCGGCACCCCGACGGTCGCGCTGGTCATGAACGGCCGCCCGCTCGACCTGCGCTGGGCCGTCGAGCACGTGCCGGCGATCCTCGACATCTGGTACCCGGGCACCCAGGGCGGTCACGCCGTCGCCGACCTGCTCTTCGGCGCGGTCTCCCCCGGTGGCAAGCTGCCGTTCACCTGGCCGCGCACGGCGGGGCAGATCCCGATGACGTACGCGCACACCATCTCGCACGAGCCGGAGAACCAGACCCGCCGTTACTGGGACGAGGCGAGCACCCCGCTGTTCCCGTTCGGGCACGGCCTGAGTTACGCCACGTTCACCTACGACGACCTCACGATCACCCAGCATTCCCCCGTACGGGATGGGCTTGTGACCGTGTCGGCCGAGGTGACCAACGAGTCGGAGCGCGACGCGGCCGAGGTTGTGCAGCTCTATCTGCACCAGCGCCACGGCAGCGCGTCCCGGCCCGTACGGGAACTGAAGGGTTTTCAGCGCGTCGTGGTGCCCGCCGGGTCGAGCCGGCGCGTCGAGTTCACGATCGGCCCCGAGCAGCGGCGCTACTGGCACGCCGCCGCCCGCGACTGGGTGCTCGACGCGTCCACCTTCGACGTCTGGGTCGGCGGCAGCTCCGAGGCCGAGCTGAAGGGCACGTTCCAGGTCGACTAACCCTGGGCCTCGACCGCCAGCGGCTGCCATTCGCGCCAACCGGCCAGGCGCGACTCGTAATCGGCGGTCGCGATGCCGAGCGGACCCTCGCCGAAGAACACACGCAGCGGCGGGTTCTCCGCGTCCACGATCTTGAGAATGGCCGTGCGGGTCGCTCGCGGGTCGCCCGGGTTGGACACCCGCGAGCGGCGGCCCTCGGCGGCGATCTCGCGCACCTTGTCGTACTCCGGCAGCTGCGTCGCGTGCTTGGCCGACGCGCCACCCCAGTCGGTGCTGAACCCGCCCGGCTCGACGATGGTCACCTTGATGCCGAAGAGCGCGACCTCCTGCGCGAGGGCCTGGCTGAAGCCCTCGAGCCCCCACTTCGACGCGTTGTAGATGCCGATGTTGGGGAAGGCCGAGATCCCGCCGATCGACGACACCTGGATGATGTTGCCGCCGCCGCTCTCCCGCAGGTACGGCAGCGACGCCTGGGTGACCCACAGCGCCCCGAACAGGTTGGTCTCGATCTGCAGGCGCGCCTCTTCCTCGCTGACCTCCTCGATCATGCCGAACTGCCCGTAGCCGGCGTTGTTGACGATCACGTCGAGCCGCCCGAAGTTCTCGTGGGCCCGAGCCAGCGCCGCGATGACGGCCCCACGGTCGGTCACGTCCAGGGGGAGAGGCAGAACCCTTTCCCCGTACGCCTCCACGAGCGCGTCAAGCGTGGAAACGTCCCGCGCCGTCGCCGCGACGCGGTCGCCCCGTTCCAGCGCCGCCTCGGCCCATTCCCGTCCGAAGCCGCGGGAAGTGCCGGTGATGAACCAGGTCCTGGCCATGGATGGATCCCCTCTCGAGTGTTCATCCCCAGTCTTATCCCGCCCCGCCGGCGGCATACCGGGTTGTGCGTCACATCCCGTCCGGTGACCCGGGACAAACACCGGGACTCGCGCGGCCCTGTCCCAGATCGGCTTCTTCGCGAGGCATGGGCGTGGGCCCGGTCGTGGCAGTCGGCACCTGCTGATCGGCTACACCACCCTGGGTGTAGTCCTGCACGTAGATCGCGTAGCGCCGAACCCCGAGCTGGTCGAGCAACCCGGCCGTCAGCTCGCTCAGCGCGTCGAACGTGTAGCCGAACTCGTCCGCGCCGGGCGCGTCGGACAACCCGAACCCGCAGGCTCAAGGCGCGCCGGCACCACCAGCGCAAAACCACCTGACCCGGAAGGTCATGGCAACTGCTTCGACTTCAAGGCGCGCCGGGCGGTGAGGGCGAAGTACGCCGCCAAACCGATGAGAGCGACGGCGGCCACGCCGAAGACGAGGAGCACGCCGGGCGGGACGACGCGGGACGATGCGGCAGGCACGGCTACCGGGGACGGCGCCGACGAGGACGAGCCGACCGTGAAGACGTACGAGCCCTGCACGGTGTGCCCGTCCTTGGACACGACCCGATAGGCAACTGTGTACACACCGTCCGCCACGGGCGCCTCCAGCGCCACCGTCACCGTCGCGGATGTGATCGCCGGTGGGCCGGTTGGGATTCGCGTACGGGCTGTGTCGCTGAGGACGATCGTGGTGAACGACGGGTTCGGTTCCTCGCTGAAGCGCAATGTGACCTCGGCCGGCGAGGTGGGCAGCACCGCCCCCGCGGCCGGCGCCGACGACAGCAACTGAGCGTGCGCCCACGCCGGGACGGCCGGCACGCTCACCGCCACCACCGCGGCCAGCACCACCATCAGACGCCTCATGTCAGGACCTGTTCGCCGATCCACCCGCCGGGCGAGCAGCCGGGCGGGACAGCGAACACCGCGGACCCGATCGGCGTGATCCACTCGTTGAGCAGGTCCTTGTCGGCCAGCCGCTGCTGGATCGGGAGGTACTGCTCGGTGATGGACCGCTGGTACGAGGCGAAGATGAGACCCGAGTCGGGGTGCCCGGCCGCGTTCGGGGCGCCGTCGTAGTTGTACGGGCGGCGCAGGATCTTCAGTTTGGGATCGGTCACGCGGGCCCGGGTGACGTGCGAGAAGTCGGGCATCGCGGGCAGCCCCGACTCGTCGAGTTGGGCGAAGTCCGGTTCGTCGTGCTCCTTCGTGCCGCTCAGGGGTGCTCCCGATTCGAGGCGCCGGCCGACCGCGTTCTCCTTGTCGGTGACGGCCAGTTTGTCCCAGGTCTCGATCTCGGCGCGGATCCGCCGCACCACCAGCGTGGTGGATCCGTCCGGGTTCCACACCACGGGTTCGATCTCGGCGCCGCGGGGGTTGGCGGTGCCGTCGAGCTGGCCGAGCAGATTGCGCTGGGTGTGTTCGGGGGCCTGCACGCCGGGGCTGCGCCGGAAACCCTGCTGCACCCAGCGGACGGCGGCGAACGGCCGGGTGTCCTTGATGAGCATCCGCTGCGTGTGCGCGACGGTCAGCGGGTCGTCGGCGCAGATCTGCAGCAGCAGGTCTCCTCCTGACCAGCGGCTCTCGAGCCGGTCGATGCGGAACTTGGGCAGATCGGCGACGGGGGGTCTCAGCCCCGCGGCGCGATAGAGCCCCGGCCCGAACCCGAACGTCACCGTGAGCCGGGCCGGCAGCACGGCCAGGGGCGCGTCGGTGTCGCCGAGCGCCGGCACACCCTGCGTCAGCCGGGCGACGTCGTCGGTGAGCAGCCGCATCATCCGGGCCAGGGCCCGCCGGTCGGTGCCGGCGGGCAGGGTGAACGCGACGAACGCGGCGTGGGCGGGCGGGTCCTCGGCGACGCCCGCCTGGCGCGGACCGTGGAACGGCACCGTCGCCGTCCCGGTGGTCAGCGCCGCGGCGGTTGCGGGAACACTTTCCCGGCCGGTCGTGGCGACCACCGCGGCGCCGCCCGCCACACCGAGCCCGGCGACCGCCGCTCCCCCGGCGAGCAAGTGGCGGCGTGTCGTCACGGGGCCATGCTTCCCATCGGCATGCCCGAGCCGTGCGAGCCCGGGTCGTAGCTCTCCTCGGCGCCAGCGAACGGCTTGGCGATCGCCGTGAACGGAACCGTCGAGCCGTCGCCCAGCTTCAGCGTGAACGTGACCTGGTCACCGGGTTCGATGGCCTCCTTCGGCTTCATCAGCATCAGGTGGTCGCCGCCCGGGCCGAGCTCGTGCGTGCCCTTGGACTTGACGACGAAGCCGCCCTCCTTGGGCCGCATGATCATCTTGCCGTCCTTCATGGTCATCTCGTGCAGCTCGAGCGGCGAGGCCGGGGATTCCGCGCCGGTGACCGTGATGTCCGCGCCGGTGTCGTTGACCAGCGTGCCGAACGCGGCCGTCATCGTGCCCGCCGGGGCCGCCTTGACCCACGGGTCCTTGATCGTCAGCGTGGCCCCGGCCGCTGTCGCCGGTGCGGGAGTGCCGCCGGCCGCGGTGGCCGTGTCGTCGCTGTTCGCACAGCCGGTCAGACCGAGCGCGGCCAGTGCCGCGACCGCGATGAGATTGATTCGCATGATGTCCGTTCCTCGTTCGGGGACTGCGCTGCGTTGGTCCCGTCCGAGGCCCGGGAAGTTCCCGCCCCCACCCGACTTTTTCGCCGGCGCTCACACACACGGCGAGCCTTTGACCCCCGTCGCCAGCTTCCGCTCGTCGTCACCGTCCACGATGATCGACCCGATTTCCCCCACGTACGCCACCTCAGCCGCTGCCTCGCAGACAGCACGCGCCGCGTCCTTGTCCGCGGGGCCGAGCGACGTCCCGACGTACAGCGTCGTGCAGCCGGCGATCACCTGAACCACCTCGACGGCGTCCGACGTCATCACGTCCGCGACGGCCTTCACCGTGTCATCGCCGCACTTCGGAGCCGGCGTCGCGGTGGGCATGGCGTCATCCGCGTACGGAATGTCGTCGAACGCGCTCGCACACCCGGTCAGCGCCGTCGCAGCCAGCAGGGACACCACAACCATCCGAATTCTCATGCCCGGAATGCTGGCCGCACGCCCCAAAGGATCCCCAAACACCGACCCGATCGATACCGGCGACGGACGCCGTCACGGTTCCTGGCGGGCCGGCTCCCCAGTCGACGCCGCTGCCAGGAAAGCGTTGTACCGAGCCAGCTCGTCCTCCTCCCCCGTGGCGTCGGCTCGTGTGGCGGCGCGGTCCAGCCGGGCCTGTTCGCGCTCGTCCGAGCGGATCCACTGCCGTACGAGAACGAGCAGGACCACCACGGCCGGCAGCTCGCCGAAGGCCCACGCCAGCGACGCCCCGAGATGCTGGTCGTCGAGCAGGGGCGCGGCCCACGGCGGGTGGACGGCGGTGTACCAGTCGGACGCGATGACGGTGGCCGACTGCAGCAGCACGAAACCGAAGAAGGCGTGCGCCACCATCGACAGGAAGTGCACGACGGTGAGCAGCGCGGGATGCACCCGCCGGCGTCCCGGGTCGGCGCCGATCAGCACCCAGAAGAGCAGGTAGCCGGCCAGCACGAAGTGCGTCAGCATGGCCAGGTGCCCGAGGTGGTAACGCATCAGCGTGCCCAGCAGGCCACCCAGGTACAGCCCGTACAGGCTGCCCACGTAGACGACGAGCGCGACCACCGGGTGGCTGAGAAAACGTGCCACCCGGCTGTGCAGGACGACCAGCAGCCATTCCCGGGCGCCGCGCACCTGCGGGTCGGCGGGGCGCCGCAGCGTGCGCAGGGCGAGGGTGACGGGGGCGCCGCCGACGAGCAGGATCGGCACGGCCATCGAGAGCGCCATGTGCTGCACCATGTGGACGCTGAACAGCACGTACGCGTACCGCGCGACCCCCAGTCCGGTCACCGCGCCGAGCAGCAGCATCCCGCCGATCCACGAGGCGGTCCGCGCGATCGGCCAGGGGTGCCCGGCCCGGCGCAGGCGGACGACACCGGCCACGTACGCGGCGATGCCGACGGCCACGACGGTCAGGAAGAACATGTCCGGCAGCGGGTTCGCGAGCATGGCGCGGGCGGTCGGCGGGCCGGGCATCGCGAACCCGAGCAGTTCGACCAGCGGGTCCGGTTCGGCCAGCTCCTCGGGCACCGGGGCCGGGCTGCGGGACAACGCCACGGCGAGCCCGGTCGCGGCGGCCAGCACGACCACTTCACCCACGGCGAGCCGCACGAACCCGTACGTGGTCGAGGCGCGCAGCGTCCGGGTCCGGTGCACCGCCCCGATGACGCCCACGGCGAGCAGCGCGAAAACCTTCAACAGCACCAATTGCCCGTACGGGGAACTCTGCAACGCCTCCCACGAGCCCACCCGGATTCCGGCGTTGACGACCCCGCTGACCGCCGTGGCCAGGAAACACGAGAGGGCGAGGCGGCTGTAGCGCGCGGCCGTGTCAGCGAAACGGCGGTGACGCCGTACGAGCAACACGCCGGTCAGACCGCCCACCCACAGCGCGGCGGCCAGCACGTGCAGGGCCAGGCTGGTCACCGCGATCTGGTGGTTGCCCGCGCCGGCCGAGTGTCCCGTGAACGCGGGCGGCAGGAGCGCAACCATCGCCAGCCCGGCCGTGACGGCGGCCGCGGCCCGGGAGACACCGGCACGTGAACAGGCGGCCACCGCGAGCGCGAACCCGATCTGCAGCAGCAAAGCCTGGCCTTGCGAGACCGAGAACCCGAAACTGACGACCGCTTGGCGGCTCAGGCCCGCGACGGGGATGCCGAGGATGTCCGACACGGACAGAACCACGATCGCGGCTGCCGCGAACGCCCAGGCCAGGGCCAGCCAGGTGACGCGGCGCAGCAGCACCCAGCCGTGCGCGGCGACGCTGCGGCCGTCACCCGGCAGCAGGAACGCGGCGGTGACGGCCAGCCCGACGGTGAGCACGCCCAGCACCTCGGCCAGCAGCGTGAACGCCGGCAGCGCCCACTCGGTCACCGGCCCCGGATCGGGCAGCCCGGGCAGCGCTTCCGTGTTCACCGCGCCGCCGAACATCAGCGCCGCCACCAGCACCGCACCGGCCGCCCCCGCGGCCGAACCCACCACAACCGGAGTTCTCACACTCCGGTTGTCGCGGATCGCGGCCCGGGAGTTCCCGTCGTCACCGCAGCGTGCGGAAGAACACCGTGATGTCCTCGGCGAGCAGCTCGGTTTCCTCGTACGCCGCGAAGTGGCCCCCGCGCGGCATGACCGTGTACCGGGCCAGGTTGTACGTCCGCTCGGCCCAGCTGCGCGGCTGCCCGCCCGGGATGTCGGCCGGGAACAGGGCCAGCGCCGTCGGCGTCTCGACCCGCTCGACCGGGGGCACCAGGTCGTGGCCGCGCTCGTAGTACGGCCGGAACGACGTCGAGACGGAGCCGGTGAACCAGTACAGCGAGGCCTGGGTGAGCAGGAACTCGTCATCGATCTTGGCCGGGTCGTCGCTCCACGCGCGGTACTTCTCGCCGATCCAGGCCAGCAGCCCCGACGGCGAGTCGGTCAGCCCCTGCGCCAGCGTGAGCGGACGCGTCTCCTGCTGGTGCGAGTAGCCGCGCTCGGCGGCGAACCACTGCTGCTTGCGTTCCAGGTACGCCCGTTCCTCGTCGGTCAGCGACGCCGGGTCAAAGCTCGGCGGGTCGGCCAGGTCGAGCACGTGCAGGCCGGTCACCGCCTCGGGGTGGGCCTGCGCGATCCGGATGACGTCGCCGGCGCCGATGTCCGACCCGTGCAGGCCGTAGTGCTCGAATCCCAGCGCCTCACGCATCAGCCGGTGCCACAGGTCGTGGGTGTGCGGGGCGCCCAGCGCGGGCCGTTGCGGGGCGACGCCGAACCCGGGCAGCGACGGCAGGACGACGGTCAACGCGTCGGCCGGGTCTCCCCCGAAGCGGGACGGCTGGGACAAACGCTCGGCCAGCCCGGTCAGCTCGAGGAACGAACTGGGCCAGCCGTTCGCCATCAGCAGCGCCGGGGCGTCCGCCCGCTCGGCGTCGAAGCGCAGATAGGGCACGGTCAGCCCGTCGATCTCGGCCGACCCGGAGGGCAGCGCGTTGATGGCGGCCTCGTGCTTGCGCCAGTCGTACGCCGAAGCCCAGAACTCGACCAGGCGGCGCAGCTCGGCGCCGTCGAACCCGGCGTTCCGCCCGTCGAGCGGCCATTGCCGCGCCCACCGGGTCGCCCGCAGACGGGCCCGCAGGTCGTCAAGGTCCTCGTCGGAGACGTTCAGCAACGTCATGGTTCCTCCCTCATCACTCGTCGACACCAACAAACGCTAATACCGGTGTTGGGTCGACGTCAAACACCGCTTTTCCGATACGATGGTGTCGTGGTTGATCTGGATGTGGTCGTGGACCTCCTGAACACGATCGACAAACGCACGTTCCGCCGGCACGGCGAGCCCCACGTGGCGGGCGAGCACCTGACCTCCCCGCAGGCCCTGGCCGACTGGCTCACAACGGCCCATCTGCCCACTTCCCACGGCTCCCGCCTGGATCCGGGGGACCTCGCGGCCGCGATCGCGCTGCGCGAGGCCTTGCGGGCGGCACTCGACGGCGACTCGGCAGCGCTCGCCGGCTACCCCGTACGCCTCGTCCCGGGCCCGCCCGACGAAGGCCTGCGCCTCGCCGCCGGCACGGGCCGGCCGTGGCTCGACGAGATCGTCGAGACCGTGGCGGCGAGCGTGGCCCGGGGCGACTGGAAGCGGGTCAAGCTCTGCGCCGCGCCCGACTGCCGCTGGGCCTTCCACGACACCTCCCGCAACGGCCGCGGACGCTGGTGCGAGATGGGCGTCTGCGGCAACCGGCACAAGACCCGCGCCTACCGCGAGCGCCGCCAGCAGCACACGGTGTGACCTGGAACTTCTGCGCCTCGATGAGCGACTACCCGCTCGTCGAGGACGGGGACGAACAGGCCGCTCGCCGGCGCTGCCACCCACCGGGACGGCAGGCGGCCGCGCGGCGGGCGCCGGTCGCCACGTGCTGCCCTTCCGTCCGGGTCTCCGACACGGACTTCGCCCACCTGCGACGTTGAACGGGGGCAACGGCCGGGCCACTGTTTGCGGCAGGATGGCTCCATGCTGGTGCGAGCCGCGTTCGGGGCGCTGTTCCGCGGCGGCCTGTGGTCGGTTCTGGTCGTGCTGGCCTTCGTCGTGGCCGGCACGGCATGCGCGGCGCCGGGCATGTTCGCCGAGGCCGCGCGCAACGCGGCCTTCCAGGCGGCCCGCGACGCGGTGCCCGCCACGGCCCGGCAGGACGACGCCGCCCTCGTACGGGTGACCGGTTCCCGTTCCCCGCGCAGCGCCGGCCAGCAGCGCCTGCTCACCGAGCTGCGGACCATCCCGCACCTGTCGGAGCCGCGGCTCGACGGCGGCTCGGCCGGTCGTGAGCTGTCCTGGTCGAAGCCGTGGTCGTCGACCGTCACGGCCGGTTCGCGCCAGGCCAAGGCCCGGCTGTACGCGGTGACCGACCCTGCCGCCGAGCTGGTGGTCACCGACGCGAGCGGCCCGCCGGGCGGGGTCTGGCTGCCCCAGCCGCTGGGTTTCCGTGCCGGTGAGACGGTGACGATCGCGGTCGCCGACAAGCGGGCCACCGCCACGGTCACCGGCCTGTACGCGGTCGGGCCGGACGGGCGGCGGCCCGCCGACCTGCCCGGCAGCCTGCTCTGGGCCCTACGCGACCGCGACCTGCCGTTCGACTCGAGGACGACCTCGGTCAAGGCCCACCTCATCATCGGCGACGTGCCGACCACCGAACGGCTGGCCGTGCAGGTTCACGACCAGATCCTGTGGGCCGCCGAGTCGACCCTGGACCCGGACGCGACCCTGACCGAGGCGCGCGAGACCGGTCGCGGGGTCGCCGAGTTGCGCCGCCGGGTGGCCGCCCAGGGCTTCGACGGCGGGCAGGACGCGGTCACCGTCCCGCTCGGCGCCGAGCCCGAACGCGTCAACACGGCCGCCTCGCTGCGACAACGCGACGTCCATGTGGCGGCGGCCCGGGCACGTGGCTATCAGGTCGCCGTGGCCGCCTACCTCGCGCTGCTCGCGGTGCTCACCCTCTGTGTGCACGCTCAGCGCACCGCGGCCGCCCGCCGGGCCAGTGACCTCATGCTCATCCGGGTCGGGCTCGGCCGGGCTCGAGCCCTGCGGGTCCGGCTGCTCGAACTGGTGCTGCTCGCCGCCGTCGCCACGACCGCTGCGATCGCCGGTGTGGCCGTCCTGCTGCCCTTCGGTACGCGCCTGCTCGACGACGAGCCGGCCCGCCTGCCCCCGCTGCACTTCGCCCTGACCGGTCCCGCCCTGCTGATCACCGCTACGGTGGGCGCGGGCGCGGTGGTTCTGGCCGCCCTGTTCACCACCAGCCGCTCCGCCGAGGAGGCCTCCTACCGTGACGACGGCTGACCTCGTACGCCTGGAATCCGTGACCCATGTGCGCGGCGCCACCACCGTGCTCAGCGACATCTCGCTGTCGCTGCCCCCGGCCCGCCTCGCCGTGCTCGCGGGCCGCTCCGGCTCGGGCAAATCCACCCTGCTGCACCTGATGGCCGGCGTCATGTCCCCCACCTCGGGCACCGTCCTGGTCGACGGCAAACCGGCCGTCGGCCATCACGAGTGGGACAGGGTGGCCCTGCTCCCCCAGCGCCCCGCCCTGGCCCCCGAGCTGACCGTCGCCGAGAACGCCCACCTGCCGGCCCGGCTGCGCGGCCGCACCCCACCCGCCGATCTGCTGACCCGACTGGGCCTTTCCGGTCTGGCCGCCCGCCCGGCCCACGACACGTCGCTGGGCGAGCAGCAGCGCACGGCCATCGCCCGCACCCTGGTGCTGACCCCCGCGGTGGCCCTGCTCGACGAGCCCACCGCCCACCAGGACGACGAGCACGTGGCGCTGGTGCTGACCGCCCTGACCACCGCGGTCACCGCGGGCACGCTGGTGGTAGCCGCCACCCACGACCAGCGGATCATCGACCTGGCCGACGAGTTGCTCCCCCTGCGCTCGGGCCACCTCGAGCCGGCCCGGTGAAAGTCCCCACCCTGTACCTGATGGTGGGGCTGCCCGCGTCCGGGAAGACCCACCGGGCGCGGGAGCTGGCGGCCGGACACGGCGCCCTGCGGCTCACCCCCGACGAATGGGCGCTCACCCTTTTCGGTCAGGAGGACCGTCACCAGGAGCCCGGCGGCAAACGCTGGCTGCTGGAGGGCCGGCTCGTCGCGCTGGGGATCGACGCCCTGCGCCTGGGCCTCAGCGTCGTCCTCGACTTCGGACTCTGGTCACGCGACGAGCGGTCCGCCCTGCGCTGGATGGCCGCCGCGGTGGGAGCGTCCTGCGAGATCGTGTACCTGCCGGTGGAACGCGACGTGCAGTGGACCCGGATCCAGAACCGCTGGAACCAAACGCCGGAGCGGACCTTCCCATGGCCGAGGCGGAACTCGACCCCTGGAGGGAGCAGTTCCAGGTCCCCGGCCCGGACGAGCTCACCGGTTCGTCCCTGCCGGCCCCACCCTCCGGGTTTCAGAGCTGGTTCGACTGGGCTCAGCGCTTCTGGCCGTCCCTCGCCGAAAGCCTGGACGGCCGGGCCCTCTAACCGGTGGCGGCCAGGAAGTCCGAGTAGAACAGGCCCAGGCCCGCGGCCACGCTGACACCGGCGATGACCCAGAAACGCACCACGATGTTGACCTCGCTCCAGCCGGCCAGCTCGAAGTGGTGGTGCAACGGCACCATCCGGAAGACACGCCGCCCGGTGGTCCGGTACGAGACGATCTGGATGACCCAGGTGACCGTGATCAGCACGAAGAGCCCGCCGATCAGGATCGAGAGCAACGTCGTACGGGTGGCCACCGCGAGCCCGCCGATCAGCGCGCCGAGCGCGAGCGAGCCCACGTCCCCCATGAAGATCCGCGCCGGGGACGTGTTCCACCACAGGAACCCGAGACAGGCCCCGGCCGCCGCGGCCGCGATCATCGCGATCTCCAACGGGTCGCGGACCTGATAGCAGTACTCGTCGACCCGGGCGTACCCGTCGTCGGCGCACCAGTGCCGGTACTGCCAGAACCCGATCAGCGCGTACGCCCCCAGCACCAGCACCGACGCGCCGGTGGCCAGCCCGTCGAGGCCATCGGTGAGGTTCACGCCGTTCGACATCGCCGTGATCACGAAGACGAACACCAGCACCGAGCCGACCTTGCCCACATCCAGCCAGCTGATGTCGCGGATCAGCGAGATGTGCTCACTGGCCACGGTCTGCCCGTTCGTGCTGGCCACGTAGAGCGCGGCAACGCCGAACCCACCACCCACGAGCGCCTGGCCGAGCAGCTTGCCCTTGGCGCTCAGCCCGTCGGAGTTGCGCCGCCGCACCTTCAGCAGGTCGTCGACGAACCCGACAGCGCCGCAGAACACGAACAACCCGAGCAGCACCAGAGCCGTCATGGTCGGCCCCTCCTGCGCGATCTGCCGCTCCGGCAACGTCGTCAGCGCCACATGCCCGGCAACGTACGCGACGACGGTGGCCAGGATGAACGCGACACCACCCATCGTGGGCGTGCCCGTCTTCGTCAGGTGCGTGGCCGGCCCGATGGACCGGATCGGCTGGCCGGCCTTGAGCGCGGTGAACACCCGGATCGCCACCGGCGTACCGAACAGCGAAACAATGAACGCGACCGCGGTCGCCACAATGACAGCCTTCACCGGCGGGCCTTCACGAGATCATGAATCACGGGACGTGAGCATGCCACCCAACGGCCCGCCGCGCAGACTCGAACCGCCCAACGCCACGATCGCGTCGCCGGCCTCGCCCGCGGCACACCCGCCGGTGCCGTCAGAAAACCGACCGTGCTCGGCGCACGGAAAAGCCCGGCCGATCCCCAAGGACCGGCCGGGCTGTGTGGAACAAGGGCGTATCAGACGGCGAACCCGCGGTGCCGGCGGACCAGTTTGCGCAGCATGAACACGGTCTGGGCGATCGTCGCGATGTACAGGATCGGCCAGCCCAGCGACAGGATCGCCGACTGCACCCCCACGCTCTGCTGGGTCCAGGCGAAGACCGCGCCGCCCATGATGGCCAGCAGGACCACCAGCGGCATCACGTAGGCGGAGCCTTTGCCCTTTTCGGCGTTGGCCTGGGCGGCCCAGTTGTCCTGGTCGGTCTTGGCCAGGAACTGCGCCCAGGCCGACACGAAGTGGCCCATGCGCACCCACATGTACATCTCGGCGGGAATGGCCAAAGCCGCGTACAGCAGGTCGGAGGCGCTCTTGTCCTTCATGGCCAGGGCCAGGCGCAGGTTGAGCAGGATGGCGATGGCCGGCGGGATCAGCCAGATCGGGTTGAAGACGAAGGCGTCGATCGACAGGGCCGCCACGAGCAACAGCAGGAAGCCCAGCCGCGAGGCGATGTTGAAGGCCATCGAGATGTTCTCGAACCAGCGCAGCCGCAGGTTGGGGTGCAGGGGCTGGCCCTTGCTGTCGCCGCGCTGGCCGGGCCAGAACAGGTCGATCGCGCCGAAGTTCCATTTGACCTGCTGGCCGTGCAGGGCTCGCAGGTTGGTCATCGGGCCGACGAACGCGCGGGCGGTGGCGCTGATCTTCGTGCTGTAGCCGGCGTCCTTGATCTGCAGGGAAAGCTTGCTGTCCTCGACCTCGGAGTCGCGCACCCACGGCGCCTGCTGGTGGTGGCGGACCATCACCATTTCGAGCGCGCGCACGTTGAACAGGCTGCACTGGCCGCCGAGCACGGCCATGTTGCGGCCGCGCAACAGGTTGTCCATGTTGAACGCGGCGAACTGGGCGCGCTGACCGGCGATCAGGAAGCGCGCCATCAGGCCCTTGTAGCGGTTCTTGTCGATGCTGTAGATCGCGCTGAGGCCGCCGATGCGCGGGTCGTCGGTCATCTCCAGTTCGAGGCGTTCGACGGCGTCGCGGGCCAGCGTGGTGTCGCCGTCGACGCCCAGGATGAAGTCGTAGCCGCGGGACAGGAAGTAGCCGTAGTTGAGCGCGCCCACCTTCTTGTCGGGGTTGACGCCCATGTCGTGCACGTGGATGTGAGTGACGAACTCCTCGCCCTTGACCGTGCGGGTGTGCTCACCCTCGAACGTACGGGCGATCTCGGGTGTGTCGTCGTCGGTGTTGTTGATGATGACGTGGATGACGTCGGGCAGCCGGGTCTGGGCCAGCAGGCTCTTCAGCACGTCGGCGATCGTTTCCTGCTCGTTGTAGCAGGGGATGATGCAGCTGATCGTGGCGTGGCGGGGTGCGTTGGCGGCCCGGGCGGCGATCTCGCCCGACACCGTCTCGACGGTTTCCAGGTCGGTCAGCTGCGGCGTGGCCGGCGGCAGGGCCAGCTGCCCGGCCTTGGCGCTGCGCGGCAGCAGGATCTGGCGATCGGAGGCCCGGCGAAGTCCGGGCACGGTGTCGGTCACTGGTGGTCACCATTCGTGAGCAGCGGCAGAGTCAGGGTGTCGAGGGCCGTGGAGCGGTAGTAGCTGTTCGACTTGGGCGCGGTTTCCACGAGGAGGTCCATCCGGATGGTCAGCGTGAGCGCCTTCGCTCCCGCGGTGGCCGCCGGCAGCGTCACGACCGTGTTGTAGGGGTACGGCGGGGTGACGTCGAACTTGCCGCTGTCCGTGGCGACCTCGGCCCGCGCGGTGCCGTCGTCCTGCGTCACCTGGAACGTGGTGAGCCGGACCCGGTGGGTGCTGTCGGTGTCCTCGACATGCGCGGCGACGTTGATGGTTTTCTGCGACTCGGCGGTGTACAGCTTCGCGTTGTCGGAGGTCCAGTAGGTCAGGGCGACCGAGAACGTGCCCTGTTTCAGGCTGTGCGTGACGGTGCCCGTGTCGAGGGGCCCGCTGGCGCGTACGGGGGCCTTGACCGTCTGGGCCGTGGGGGCGGCCGACGGGGACGGCGAGGTGCTGCTGGCCGAGCCGCCGGGGAGGAGCGGCTTGCTGCTGCTGGTGACCTCCTTGAGGCTCGCGCAGCCGGTCAGGCTGCCACCCAGCAGGGCGGCCGCCATGGCGAGGGGAAGACCGGTTCTGAGGCCGGCGAAGCTACGAGTCATTCGTCCTGTCCCGCTGGGTTCGGTTCGGGTCTGGGGACGTTGCAAATCGGCTGCCGGACCTCGTAGTTGAGCACCGCCCGAGTGACGCCGATCACTCGCGCGCGTAGAGCCCGGCCAGTTCCGTTCCGATGCGCGCGAGTTCGGCCCGTACGGAGGAGGGTTCGAGCGTGAAACTCAAGGGCGTAGCGCGCCCGCGGGACGTTCCCGGTGGTCGCCCGGAAAAGCGAAAAGCCTCGATCAAACGATCGAGGCTTTTCGCTGATTCAGGTCAGTTGGTGAAGATGACGGTGCCGTAATCGAGGAAACCGACGTTGACCTCGAGCTGAATCTCCTTGGCGGTGGTAAAACCGTAGCCCATCCACCAGGACACTTTCTTACCCGGCAGAATCTTGTTCTCGGGGGCGTCGAGACCGTCCTGGTAGATCGAGTCGGCCTCCTCCCCGTCGCCCGAGGCCGAGCCCGAGGTCAGCGCCGGGTCGAAAACGTCCTTGGTCCCGTTGGTAAAGGTCGACTGGAACTTGAGGAAGACCTTCTTGCCCTCTCCACCCGCCGCGTACTTGTCCTTCTTGAACTTGACCGGCTTGCCAACGGTCAGCGTGCTGCCGTCCTTGAACTTGACGGTCTGCCCGAACTTGTACACGCCCGGCGTGGCCTTGTCGTCCGACTCGTCGGCCGCGGCGCCCTGCTTCGTGTCGGCGGCGACCCCGGTGACAGCTTCACCGGTGTCGTCCGAGCCACCCGCGCCGCAAGCCCACATCCCGATCAGCAGTACGGGGGCGGCGATCCATGTGGCCAGCTTCTTGTTCACGAGATTCCTTAAGTCCTGAATGAATCCTGCTCACGATCGAAACACACCGGTAACCGGACTTGATCGACCGAACGGCCGCGGCTGACCGCTCAACATCCGATCCTCTCCGAGCAAGGTCACGACCATTCCCGAACCATCGGCCGCCGCGATTCAACGAGTCGGCGCCCCGGACGGACGGCCGGTCAGAGAAATGGTCCGATCGGTCCATGCGACACCGGATCGTGTGACGCCCCTCGCGCAATTCCGGCGCATATCGGACCATCCGTTCCCGATGGTCACCCGGCGCGAACGGACACCATGCGGCAAATTGGCCAGGGCGGAATAATCAGGCGGAGATTTCGCATGTGTATTTCGGGAAATTCTCCGCATCAGCGGTCACCGGCCCCTGAACTGCACGGCGAGCAGGGTCGCAGCGGCGGCCCCGCGGACGGACACCCCGCCGATCGTCACCTCGACCAGGTCGTGAACCACCGCGCGGGTTTCCCGGACTCGCCGGAACGACCATGGAATGCGCCCATCAGGCGATGAGCAGGCGGAGGCCCAGTTCCGCCGTGTCGAGGGCGAGGACGTCCCGGTTACGTTCGGCCCAGCGGCCGGAGGCGAGGTCGTCGCGCAAGGCGGCCACGGCCCGCTGCTCGGCCTCGGCGCCCACCCTGGTCCAGACCGAGACCGCCCGGCGTACGTGCTCGTCCAGGTAGGCGTCGGGCCGACGCCAGTACGCCTCGAAGAAGCCGTCGGCGCAGTCCCACGGGATGAGCACCGGCTCGGCGCGCCCACCGATCGCGCGCGTCATGTCGGCCAGGGCGGGCCAGCCGACCTCGAGTTCGGCGACCTCGGGCAGGTAGTCCCGGGTCAGCCAGAACCGCTCGCGCCAGCCGGCGGCATCGTAGGTGAACACCACGACCCGGCGGGCCACCCGGCGCATCTCCCGCAGCCCGGCGATCGGATCCGGCCAGTGGTGCACGGTGCTGACCGCCATGGCGGCGTCGAAGCTCTGGTCCTCGAACGGCAGGCTCTCCGCGGCGGCGGCCACGCACGGCGCCGCGCCCGGGGGGACGTTGGGCCCGCATCACCACGGACGGCTCGACCGCCGTGACGTCGCGGTCGTGCGGCTCGTACGATCCGGTGCCGGCCCCCACGTTGAGCACCGTCCGCGCGTCGCCCAGCGCCTCCCGGATACGCGCGGCGATGCGCGGTTCGGTCCGCCGCGTCGCGGGGTAGGCCGGCCCGATGACGTCGTACAACATCTTCAACTGCTCCTCCGGTGGTGTCGTGATCCCCTTGGCCCGGGCTTCCAGCTCGCGGTCGATGGCCCGCGCCATGGCCGCGGCGTCGTCGCGTTGCCGCACCAGCAGGCCGCGCAGCCGCCGCAGATGCTCGACGGCGTCGATGGACGGGTCGCCGACCAACTCGGCGATCTCGCGCAGCCCGAAACCGAGACGCCGGTACGCGAGCACTTCGCGCAGCCGTTCCACGTCGGCCGTGGCGTACGCCCGATACCCGGCCGCCGTTCGCCCGGACGGCCGCAGCAGGCCGATCTCGTCGTAGTGATGCAACGTGCGCACGGTGACGCCGGCAAGCTCGGCCACCCGCCCCACGCTCAGGTGCTCGTCCACGAGATCGACTATGGGCCCTGACGTCACGTGAGGCGCAAGGTCTTGTTTCCCCGTACGCGTCAGGGTTAGCCTGACGACGTCAGGGTGATCCTGACGCTACCGAGGAGGCGCTCATGACGGTTCATGCGCTCGAGATGCGTTGCTCGTTCTGCGGCAAGAAGCAGGAGGAGGTGGCCCAGCTCATCGCCGGCCCCGGCCCGGCCATCTGCGACGAATGTGTGCACCTCTGCAACGACGTGCTCGCGGGCAAGCGCCTCGAAGGGGTCCGCCTGTGGGACGACCAGTCGGACGAGGAGCTGATGGCCACCATGGTGCGGGTGGCGTCGCTGAAACACCACGTCGACCGGGCGGTGGGACGCATCGCGCGGCTGTTACGCAGCCGGGGCACGACCTGGACGGCCATCGGCGAGGCACTGGGCATCACCAAGCAGTCCGCCTGGGAACGCTTCTCCGGCGAGGACTGAACCGCGCGCGACGGCCCGGCCGGGCGTCCCCGGCCAGTGATGAGGATCTTTCGGCAGCCGATGGACAGCAACCGATAAAGCCTACTAGTTTTATCGGTGTTGTGGGTCGACACGGGGCGGGGATACGACGCCCCCGGGACCTCGTCGGCAGGGAAAGGACGTACGGAGATGTTGCGGGTGGAGATACGCGCCGCCGGCGTGCACGTGACCCTCGAACCGGGCACCCTCACAGTGGTCACCGGCGAGGACGCCACAACCCTGCTCGACCTCGCCACGGGCCTCGCCCCCACCGACGGCGTGGTGAAATTCAACGGCACCGACGTACGCCTCCTCACCGGCGACGAAGTCCCGTCAAGCGTGGCCGTCGTGACGTCCAACCCGTTCCTGATCGCCGGTTCGGTCCGCGACAACATCTGCCTCGGCGCCGCCCCCACCGAAGAGGAAGTGCGGCGCGCGCTGTGGCTGGCGGCGATCGACGGGCCGGCCCCGGACCGCCGCCAGATCGGCCTGGCCCGCGCACTTCTCCGCCTCCCCGCCCTGCTGATCCTCGACCGGGCCACCGACGACCTCGCTCCCGATGTCGAGGCCCGCATCCTGCGGAGGCTGGCCGGGACGGCGCTCACCGTGCTCGCGACGGCGCATCGAGAGTCAGCGCTGGCCCGGGCCGACCAGGTCATCACCCTCGGGACCCGCCCCGCCTACGCCACGGCCTGACAAGGCCCATCCCGTAGCCGATCGGCTTGAGGTCACCCTCGGGACTGCGATGGGACAATCGGCTGCTGTCATGACCTCGTACCCGAATACGTGAACGGTGCTTAGCACTCGGTCCGTGTTCAGCGAGCTGGCCGGTCGCGTCCGCGGAATGTGGTGCGGTATGCGCTGGGTGAGACGCCGAGCTCGGCTTGGAGGTGCAGCCGCATCGACCCAGCGGTTCCGAACCCGGCGGTGACGGCGATCTCCTCGATGGAAAGGTCGGTACGCTCGAGGAGACCGCGGGCGCGTTCGACGCGTTGCTGGATGAGCCAACGACCGGGTGACGTGCCGATTTCGTCGCGGAAGCGCCGGGTGAAGGTCCGCGTGCTTGTTGATTCCCGAGCCGCCAGTTCTCGCAATGTGACGGGTCGGTGCAGATTCGCGAGCGCCCATTCGCGGGCCCGGCCGGTCGAGGATATGCCAGGCGTGGGAATCGGCCGATTGAGATACTGCGCCTGCCCGCCCTCGCGGTGCGGCGGGACAACAGTGCCGCGGGCAACTTCATTCGCCACCGCGGCGCCGTGGTCGGTGCGAATCATGTGCAGGCAGAGGTCGATGCCTGCCGCGGCGCCGGCCGAGGTGAGAACACCGTCGTCATCGGTGTAGAGGACGTCAAGGTCGAATGTCACGTCCGCGAAACGCTCCCGGGCCCGCGCGGACGAGCGCCAATGCGTGGTCGCACGCCTGCCGGCGAGCAGCCCCGCCGCGGCCAGTACGAACGATCCGGTGCAGATCGAGGCGATTCGGGTCCCGGGGCGGATCCGCGTCAGCGCGGCGGTGAGCGACGGCCCGAGATAATCGGTGCCGGGTTCGCGGTCGACGTCCGATCCGGGGACGACGACGGTGTCGGCTTCGGCCAGGGCCTCGGGGCCGTGAGTGACGGACAGCGTGAAATCGGCGTCGGTGCGAATGTCGCCGGGTACGGGAGCACAGGTCACGACCTCGTAGAGCGCGGCGCCGGCAGCCGTGCGGGCCTGGCCGAACAGTCGATGGACGATGCTGAGCTCGAAGGGCAGCACCCCGTCGCGGGCCAGGACGGCCACCCGGTGGCGGCCATCACCAGCGAAAACAGCCATGGCCCGATCTTCGCACATGTTGGCCATCGGGCCAGTCGTCACGGCGCTCACGGTCTTCCATGATCAATCGCATGAACGTTCTTTGGATCCTGGCCCACCCCGAACCTCGCTCACTGAACGGTTTCCTCGCGGCGGAGGGTCAGCGCGCACTCCGCGCCGCAGGCCACGAGGTCGAGGTGTCGGACCTGTACACGATGGACTGGAACCCCGTGGTCGACGCCGCGAGCTACGCCCACGACCCGGCGAAGCGATTTCAGGTCGCGCAGGCCGCGAAAAAGGCTCACGAAAGCGATGTGCTGGCTGCGGACATCCGGGCCGAGCAGCAGAAGATCAACCGGGCGGACACCATCGTCGTGCAGTTCCCGATGTGGTGGTTCGGGATGCCTGCCATCCTCAAGGGCTGGTTCGACCGGGTCTGGCATTTGGGCTATGCGTACGGCAAACGCGGCCCACACGGTGAGTGGATCGGCTACGGAGACGGATTTCTTGCGGGAAAGCGCGCATTGGCCGTGGTGACGATGGGCGGGCCGGCGTGGTTGTACGGCGAACGTGGTATCCACGGCAGCGTCGACGAACTGCTGTTCCCGCTGCAGCACGGCATGCTGTTCTACGCGGGTGCGGAGGTCCTTCCCCCCGTGTTGATCTGCGGCGCGGACCGGTTCACGCCCGAGGAAGGCGAGACCGCCTTCAAGGAACTGCGCGAGCGTCTACTCGCGATTCCCGGAGCCGAACCAATTCCGTACCGGACGCAGAACAGCGGCGACTACGACGAGAAATTGGTGCTGCGGCCGGATGTGGCGCCAGGCATGACCGGGTTGGGAGTGCACCTGACCTGACGCCGAGTCCAGCGCCGGCTCCCGCAACAGCGGTCGTAGCGGGCCGTCAACGATGCGGGTCCGGCTGCCGCTCGACGGTTCCGGTGACGGTGTGGCTGGCCAGCAGGGCCAACGCGTCGGCGTCCGGGCTGCCAGGCTCGGCGTGATAGACGGTCAAGGTCTGGCCGCTGCCGTCCTCGAGGCGGAACGTCTCGTAGTCGACTGCGAACTCGCCCACAACCGGGTGCCGGAACAGTTTGCGCCCGGTTGATTTGGCCCGTACGTCGTGACGCGCCCACAAGCGGGCGAAGTCGGGGCTCTTGAGGGTCAGCTCGCCGACGAGCGAGGCCAGCCGCGCGCTGTCGGGGTCGGCGTCGGCGCGCAACCAGGCCACCGCCGTACGGGCCGATTGTTCCCACTCGGGGAACAGCGCGCGTTCCTCGGCGTCGAGGAAGAACAGGCGCAGCAGGTTGCGGTCACGCGCCAGCCCCGGGTGGATCGCGCCGGCCAGGCGGTTGTACGCGAGCACGTCGCCGTACCGGTTCTGCACGAGGGCTGGGGTGTCCCGCCACAACTCGAGCAGCCTGCGCATTCCCGCCGAGACCTGCGCGGTGTCGCTCGGTTGTTCGCGCGGGCCGGCCATCCGCCGCAGATGGGCCAGCCCGTCGCCGTCGAGGCCGAACACCCGGCCCAGCGCGCCCAGCACCTCGTCCGACGGGTTACGCTCGCGCCCCTGCTCCAGGCGTACGTAGTAATCCGTGCTCATGCCCGCGAGCACGGCCACCTCGTCACGGCGCAACCCCGGCACCCGCCGCCGCCCGCCCGCCGGCATGCCCACGTGCTCCGGCCGCGTCGCCGCCCGCCGGGCCCGCAGGAAGTCACCGAGTGCGTTGCTGCTGGTCATGACACCCATGGTAGGAACGCGCGCCGCGAGCAACGTAGGAGTGCGACTCCTATGAAGAACCTTGCCTCGGTGAACCCGCTCGTCCCCGGCAGCGTGGACGGCATGAACAACCTGGTGCAACAGATGGCCGACGGTTTCGGCGCCCTGCACGAACGCTCCCCGATCCTGCACACCCCCGACGAGGCCGGCCTCGACTACGAGAACGTCACGTTCCCGGCGACCGACGGCGTGCCGCTCGAAGGCTGGTTCATCCCGTCGCCCGGCGCACGGCGCGTCGTGATCGCGAACCATCCACTCGGCTTCACCCGGGCCGGCCTGCCCTCACACCTGGAGCCGTGGCGGTCCCGCTGGGCCTCCACCGGCAACGACGTCGAGGTCGACTTCATCCCCGACTACAAGATCCTGCATGATGCCGGCTACCACGTGCTCGCGTACGACATGCGCAATTTCGGCCACAGCGGCGCCGCCAACGGTGGCGTGATCTCGGCCCGCTACAACGCCCGCGACGTGCTGGGTTCGCTCGCGTACTCGCGCTCCCGGCCCGACCTGAGCGGCGCCGCGATCGGCCTGTTCAGCCGCTGCATGGGCGCCAACGCCACCTTCACCGCGATGGCTCAGCAGCCCACGGCGTTCGACGGCGTGCGCTGCATGGTCGCACCCCAGCCGCTGTCGGTGCGGGTCACCCTCGAACGCACCCTGGAACTGCTGGGCGCCGACGCCGCCGAGCACATCGAGGACCTGGGCGAACTGCTCCGCCGCCGCACCAGCCTGCGCCTGGACGACGACAACCCCGTCGACACGGCGAAGTCGGTCACCGTCCCCACCCTGCTCTACCAGGTCCGCGACGACATCCTGACCCGCCCGAGCGACGTGCAGGCGATGTACGACAACATCCCGCTCGCCGACAAGGACCTGTTCTGGATCGAGGGCTCGACGCGCCGCTGGGACGGCTACCTCCAGTTCGCCAAGGACCCGAGCCGCATGCTGGCCTGGTTCGACCGCCACATGCCCGTCAGCCCGCCCGCTCCCTGACCACGCCACGCAACGCGCTCGTTCGAGGTCGGTGGGAGCGGTGATCGAGAGCCTGTCCGGACTGGCCTGGGCGGGCAGCGAAGCCATCCGCTACGCCCGGGGGACCGGGGCGGGAGCGACCCGCTGGTGCTGACGATGAAGATGCAGGACGGGTCTACTCCGAGCGTATACTCTCGGCGTATAGTGATGCGCATGACAGTTCCGCTCACCCTTCTCGGGCTTCTCGAACGCGAACCGCGCCACGGCTACGACCTCAAACGTGACTACGACGCGTTCTTCGGCCGCGACAAACCCCTCTCGTTCGGCCAGGTGTACTCGACGCTGAGCCGGCTCGCGCGCGACGGCAAGGTCGTCATCAGCGACCCCGAGGCGGGCGCCGGCCCCGACCGCAAGCGTTACGTGATCACCGATCGCGGCGCCACCGAGGTCGGGGCCTGGCTGACCGAGCCGGTCGCGCCCGAGCCGCACCTGCAGACGGTGCTGTTCGCCAAGGTCACGCTGGCGCTGCTGCTCGACCGCCCGGCCGAGCAGTACCTGGACACCCAGCGCGCCGCCCACATGCAGCGCATGCGCGAGCTGACCCAGGTCAAGCGCTCCGGCAGCCTGGTCGACTCGTTGCTGGCCGACCACGCCCTGTTCCACATCGAGGCCGACCTGCGCTGGATCGACCTCACCGCGGCCCGGCTCGACGCGCTCGCCCGAGAGGTCAGAAACCGATGACTCTGTTGCAGGCCCACGACGTGCACCTCTCGTTCGGCGCCACGCCCGCCCTGCGCGGGGCCGAGATCTCCGTACGGGAGGGCGAGATCCTGGCCGTGATGGGCCCCAGCGGCTCCGGCAAGTCCACGCTGCTGCACTGTTTGGCCGGCATCCTCGTGCCGGAGCGGGGCGAGGTCGTGTTCGCCGGCCGGCGCGTCGACCGGATGGGCGAGCACGAACGCAGCAGTCTGCGCCGTGACACGTTCGGGTTCGTGTTCCAGTTCGGACAGCTGGTTCCCGAGCTGAACGCCGAGGAGAACGTCGCCCTCCCCCTGTTGCTTGCGGGCGTACGCCGTACGAAGGCGCTCGCTGAGGCACGGACCTGGCTGGACAGGCTCGGCCTGGACGGCCTGCGGCTGAGGACGTCGGGTGAGTTGTCCGGCGGTCAGGCCCAGCGGGTCGCCCTGGCCCGTGGTCTGGTCGCCCGGCCCCGTGTGCTGTTCGCCGACGAGCCGACCGGCGCGCTCGACTCTCTCACCGGCGAACAGGTGATGGATCTGCTGGTGAGCTCGGCACGCGACGAGGGCACGACCGTCGTGCTCGTCACCCATGAGCCGCGCGTGGCGGCGTACGCGGATCGGGAAGTTGTCGTGCGTGACGGCAAAGTCCTGGCCCTCGCCCCGGAGCCGATCGCATGATCCGCTTCGGGCTGCGTCTCACGGTGGCGGGAGGCCGTGAGGCGCTGGTACGGCTCGCGGTGGTCGCCGTGGCGCTGGCGCTCGGGGTCGGCATGCTGCTGACCGCGCTGACCGGGCTCGGCGGCGTCACCGCGCAGGCCGACCGGTACGCGTGGCTGAACTCGGCCAACGAGCCCGGCGCCGAGCAGGGCCCGGACCCGTTGTGGTGGCACCTGCGCACGGACATCGTCGGCGACGAGGTCGCGGCCCGGATCGACCTGGCCGCCTCCGGCCCGCGGTCCCCGATCCCGCCGGGCCTGGACAGGTTGCCGGCCCCGGGTGAGTTCTTCGCCTCGCCGGCGCTCGCCGAGCGGCTGGCCGTCACGCCCACCGACCAGCTCGGCGACCGCTACCCCGCCCGGATGGCCGGCACCATCGGCGACGCCGCGCTGCCCGCGCCCGACTCGCTGATCGCGGTGGCCGGTTACTCCCCCGCCGAGCTGTCCCAGCGATCCGAGGCGTCACGGGTCGGCAGGATCGCCGACACGCCTCCCGACCGCTGCCGGAACTGGTGCTTCACCGGCGTCAACACGGCCGGTGTCAGGCTGATCCTCGCGGTGGTGTCCGCGGCGCTCATCTTCCCGCTGTTCATCCTGATCGCGACGACGACCAGGCTGTCGGCGACCAGGCGGGAACAACGGTTCGCGGCCATGCGCCTGGCCGGTGGCACGCCGCGGCAGATCGCCCTGCTCGCCGCGGTCGAGGCCGCCGTGTCGGCGATCGCGGGCACAGCCGGCGGGTTCGCGGTCTTCTTCGCCGCACGGGGCACGGTGGCTGGTGTCCCGTTCACCGGCGCGCCGATGTTCCCCTCCGACCTGGCCCTGACCGCGCCGATCGCGCTCGGGGTGGTGCTGGGTGTGCCCGCGCTGGCCGTCGTGGCCGCGCTGGTGTCCCTGCGGCGGGTGCGGATCTCGCCGCTGGGCGTGACCCGTCAGGCACGGCCGCGCCCGCCCCGCGCGTGGCGGACAGTCCCGCTCCTCCTCGGACTCGGCGAGCTGGCCTACTTCATCGGGCGGCGCCCACCGACCACGAACGAGCAGGTCACCGCGTACCTGTCGGGGATTTTTCTGACGATGACCGGGCTGCTGATCGCCGGCCCGTGGCTCACGATGACCGCCGCGCGTCTGGTCGCCCGCAGGGCCGGTGGCACCGCGTCGCTGATCGCCGCCCGCCGCTTGGCCGCCAACCCGAAGGCCGGGTTCCGCGCGGTCAGCGGCCTGGTCATCGCGTTGTTCGTGACGACGGTCGCGATCGGCATCATGGGCACGATCTCGGCCGGCCGGGGTCCCGGCGCGTCGGCCGCCGACCGGTCGAGGCTCATCACCATGATCCGCGGTGATTCCACCGACCCGGTTCCGGCGGCACTGCAGGGCACTTCCGGCGTACGGGAAATCGCCGTGACCCGCAAGCCGCCGGAGTCGATGCCCATCCCCCGCGACGAGATCGGCAGCTGGGGTTTCCCGTCCTCGCTGGCCACCTGCGCGGACCTCGCCATGCTCTCGAACGGGCGCTGCGCGCCGGGGGCCGAGGTGGCCTGGACGTGGCACGACCTGCAGGGCCCGGACGGCTGGGCCGGCACGTGGCCCACCGCCGACATCCCCGCCGCGGCCCTGCGCTCGTTGCCGGCGGACGCGTTCGTCACGCTCACCGACGGCACGTCGGACGCGCGGGCCAGGGCCCGTACAGTGATCGAAAAAGCCCTGCCGGCCGCGAGGCCGCCGTACACCGAGGGTGAAGGCCGCACCGAGAACGACCGCGTCTTCGACGGCTGGACACGACTGGCCGACGTGGTGGTGCTGGCCGGCCTGGCCATCGCCGGATGCAGCCTGGCCGTCAGCGTGGCGGGCGGGCTGAGCGAACGCAAGCGCCCGTTCAGCATGCTGCGCCTGACGGGGGTGCCGCTGTCCACTTTGCGCCGGGTCGTGGCCCTGGAGAGCGTAACCCCGTTGCTGGCCGCCTCGGCTGTCGCCTTGGGCGCGGGGCTGCTGGCGGCACACCTGTTCCTGCGGGCCCAGCTGGACACGTCGCTACGGCTGCCGGGATTCGGGTTCTACGCCGTCGTGCTGACGGGGCTCGCCGCGCCGCTGGGCGTGATCAGCCTGACGTTGCCCCTGTTGCGTCAGATCACCGGTCCGGAGGTGGCCCGCAACGAGTGACCCGGGCCGGTTCGGTGGCGCCCGCTTCCCCGCGCAGGCCGAGCCCGGCTCTCACTCAGGGCGTGCACGGCCCGGCCGCTTCAACCAGCGGTCAGCGACTGGGTGCCGAGGACGACGGCCAGGGCGAGCCGGTCGGCGTCCTCGGTGCCCGGCTCGGCCGTGTAGACCATGATGCGCAGGTCGTCGAGGGCCACGACCAGCGTGTCGCAGTCGAGCGTGATGCGGCCCACCGCCGGATGGTCGATGATCTTGCGTTTCGACGTGTCCCCCGGTGCGGGTGGCGGGGTGTCGCTGTCCCACAGCTCGGCGAAACGCGGGCCGGCCTCGGCGAGGTCGCCCACCAGCTTGCGCAGCGCCCGGTCGGCCGGGTACCGCGACGCGGTCAGCCGCAGATCGGCCACCAGCCGGGCCACGTGCTCGGCCTGCTCCTGCGGCGTGTGCACCACCCGGGAGGCCGGGCCGAGCAGGTTACGCCAGATCGCGTTGCGCTCGATGCCGCGCCACGACGTGGTCTCACCCATCAGCGCGTCGTACGGCGCGTTGGCGAGCACCAGCGTCCAGGTGGCGTCGTACACGACCACCGGGGTGTGCCCGAGCCGGTCGAGCAGCCGCTGCACACTCGGGGTGACCCGGGACTGCACCACGCCGAGTCCCGGGGCGGCGTGGCCGGCGAGCTGATGGAGCAGGTCCCGCTCGGCGTCCGGGAGCCGCAGCGCGCGGGCCAGCGCCTCCACCACCTGGGCCGAGGGCGCCGTCGCGCGGCCCTGCTCAAGGCGGGTGAGGTAGTCGGCCGAGATGCCGGCCAGCGCCGCCAGCTCCTCGCGGCGCAGCCCGGTGGCCCGGCGGCGGCGACCCGTCGGCACGCCCACGGCCTCGGGTGTCACACGGTCACGCCAGCGGCGCAGCATCCGGCCGAACTCCCACGACTCCATACCGTCGAGTCTGCGCGCCCGGCCCGCGGTTGTCCTGGCCCTGGCAGTCCTACGCAAGCTGCCGGTTCCGTTGTTGTCGTGGCCCTGACAGTCCTACGAAAACCGGACGGCTGCCTGCCCGGCCCGGCGAGCAGCAGGCTGGTCGGCATGACAACCGTTCTGATCACCGGCCCGACCCGCGGTCTGGGCCGGGCCACGACACTGGCCATGGCGGGCCGCCCGCAGGCCGAACGCCCCGATCTGCTGCTGGTCGGACGCCCCGGTCACGCGCTCACCGACGTCGCGAACGAGGCCCGTACGCTCGGCGCAACCGTCCACGAGATCGGCGCCGACCTGTCCCGGCTCGCCGACGTGCGGGCCGCGGCCACGACCGTACGGGAAATGCTCGATGCCGGGGTGGTGCGGCCGCTCCGGGCGCTGATCGCCAACGCGGGCGCCATGACCGCCGACACGCGCAAGGCGTCGGCCGACGGGTACGAGATGACGTTCGCGGTGAACCACCTCGCGCACGCCCAGCTGATCGGCGACCTGGTGGATGTGCTGGACACGCCCGCGCGGATCGTGCTGCTCGGGTCGAACACCTACCACGCCAACTTCTGGCGGCGCCTGCTGCACGTGCCCGCCGCTGAGTGGACCGACCCCATCGACATCGCGCGCCCGGCCCCGGGTTCGGCCGGCGTGGCCTACTCCAACGCCAAGCTCGCCGTCCTCTACTACGCCCACGAGCTGCAACGACACGTCGGCCCCGGCATCAACGTCTCGGTCTTCGAACCCGGCTGGATGCCCGGCACCGCGCTGGGCCGCGACACCCCCGCCGCCGTCCAGGCCATCGGCCGCGCGATCGCCCGCATCCCCGGCGTCGCCACCCCCGAGACCTCCGGCCCGCAGCTGGCCTCGATGGCGCTGGACCCCCGGTGGGCCGGCCTGCGCGACGGCGCCTTCGTCGTCCGCGACCGCCTGACCCAGGTCGAGCCGGTCGCCGTCGACCCCGAACGCGAGCGCCGCCTGTGGGCCGCCACCACCGAACTCCTGCAAAGGCGATCGATGAAATACTGAGACGGTCATGCCCTCGACACTGGGAGATCGCGCCCTGATGGTTGCCTTCGAGTTGGCTGTTCAGGACGCGTACGGGCTGGCCGTGGCGGCACGTGCCGGCGTCGACCGCATCGAGCTGTGCTCGGCGCTGCCGCTGGGCGGGGTCACGCCGTCGCTCGGGTTCATCGAGGCGGCCGTGGCGACGCCCGGCATTCCGCCGGTGCACGTGCTGGTGCGGCCACGGCCGGGCGGTTTCGAATACTCCGCCGACGAGGTGGCGACAACCCTTTCCGACGTACGGCATGCGATCGCAGCCGGGGCGTCCGGGGTGGTGATCGGGGGCGTACGAGAGGGACGGGTGGACGTCGACCTGGTCAGCCGGGTCGCCGACACCGGCACCGAGGTGACCTTCCACCGCGCCTTCGACACCCTGGCCTCGCCTGGCGAAGCCATCGACGACCTGGTCAAACTCGGGGTGCGCCGCATCCTCACCTCGGCCGGCGCCACCAGCGTGGCCGACGCCCTGCCCGCGCTGGCCCGCCTGGTCGCCGAGGCCGCCGGCCGCATCGAGGTCATGGCGGGCGGGGGTGTGCGCCCCGAGGTCGTCGCCGCGATCGTGCGCACCGGTGTCCCGGCCGTGCACGCCTCGGCCAAACGCACCCTGCCCGGCAGCGGGGGTGTCTCACTGGGCACGGCCGACGCCGGTCGCGAGACCACGGACGAGGCCGAGGTCGCCCGCATCATCGCCGAACTGTCCTAACGCCGCAGGTCGTGGCGTTTGTGGGTCAATTTCTCGACCAATGCCGTGGGGACCAGGCGGCGTAACGGGAACACGACTGCGGCGTTGCTGCCGACGGCGTACCGCTGCCGGGGTTTGCTCGCCTCGATCGCGGTGACGATGGTGGCGGCGACCCGTTCCGCGGAAATGCCGGCCGCCTCGTTGCGGTTGAGGGCGGCCAGCATGCGCTCGTAATCCGCGCGGTGCGGCGAATCCGGGGCGATGTAACTCGTGCGGCGCTCGCTGATGCCGGTCGCGATCGAACCCGGTTCCACCGTCGTCAGCCACACCCCGTACGGGGAGAACTCGTGCCGGGCGGCGTTGGCGAACCCTTTGACGGCCGCTTTCGTCGCGACGTAGGACGACCTGTAAGCCAACGGGAACGACGCGAGCATCGAACCGACCATCACCACCCGGCCGTATCCCCGCTCACGCATGCCGGGCAGAGCCAACTGCGCCAGCCGTACGGGGCCGAGGACGTTGACCTGGAAAATACGGCGCAACGCGTCGGCGGGCAGTTCCTCGAACGGTCCGGACTGGCTCTCGCCGGCATTGTTCACGAGGACGTCGACGGTTTTCAGAGGCTCGGCCAGCGCCTCGATCGAGGCCGGGTCGGTGAGGTCGAGCGGCAGGTAATCGACGCCCTCGACGGGTTGCGCGACCTTTTCCGGCCGGCGGCTCGTGCCGAGAACCCGGTAACCCTTCGCCACGAGGGCGGCGGCCGTGGCCAGGCCGATGCCGGACGAGGCGCCGGTGACCAACGCGGTGCGTTCCATCGCAGCACCCTATCGGGTGGATCAATCGGCGGGGCCGTGCGCTTTGAGCTCGGCCGCTCGGTCACTCCGCTTTGAGCTCGGCCGCTTGGTCATTCCGCCTTCGGCTCGGCGCTGGCCGTTCCGCCTTCGGCTCGGCGCTGGCCGTTCCGCCTTCGGCTCGGCGCTTGGTCATTCGGCCTTCGGCTCGGCGCTTGGCCGTTCCGCTTTCGGCTCGGCGCTTGGCCGTTCCGCTTTCGGCTCGGCGCTTGGCCGTTCCGCTTTCGGCTCGGCGCTTGGTCATTCCGCGGGGCTGTGCGCTTTCAGCTCGGCCAGTAGTCCGTCGCGGTCGGCGAGCACCGAGCCCAGGATCCGGCGGCCCGCGGCCAGCAGGTCGGCCACGTCCGGGGTGCTCAACGCGTACATGACCAGCGCGCCGTCGCGGAACGAGGTGACCACTCCGGTGCGGCGCAGCACGGCCAGCTGCTGCGACAGGTTGGACGGCTCGACGTCGATCTCGGACAGCAGATCGCGTACCGGAAGCGGGCCGGCCTGCAGCAGCTCGAGCACCCGGATCCGCACCGGATGGCCCAGCGTGCGGAACATTTCGGCCTTCGCCTGGTAGAGCGGCACTGACATCGACGTCTCCCCCACCTGAATGCGTGCCGACCACTGTACGGAATTCCCCGGGCCGCCGATGAACAGGCCCGATCCGCGACGATCATGAATTGGCGACCTGGCGAATTGCGAAAGTCTTCAATTCGACTCCCCTACACGATCACTCTGCGGTGCCGGCACGTCGGCGCGACGGACTTGCTGTCCGATCGACACCGGCCGCTGCGGTCCATGCTGGGCGCACACAGACGGAAGGAGCACACGGGGCATGGCCGGGATGGATGTGGCACTCAAGGACGCCCTCGGGGTCGAAGGCGCGATCGCGGTAGCGGTGGTCGACTCGACCAGCGGCATGGCACTGGGGACGGCGGGCGGCGGTTTCGGCTTCGACGTCACCGTCGCGGCGGCCACCAACACGGAGGTGTTGCGCGCGAAAATGCGGACGCTGGAAATGCTCGGAATGGAGGAGACGGTCGAGGACATCCTCGTCACGCTGGGCTCGCAATACCACCTGATCCGGCCGGTCAACAAACCGGACGGCCGCGGTCTTTTCGTCTATCTGGCCCTGCACCGGGACCGCGCGAACCTGGCGATGGCCCGGCACCGTTTGCGCACCATCGAACAGCAGCTGGAAATCTGAGCCCCGGGCCTGGGTTGTCGGGCCGAGCCGGCGACCGAGCCTGTCTACTGCGTGGGCCCCATGATTGCGCGGCGATCGCGGTGGACTCGCCGTTTCTGTTGCACTCGCCGTTTCCACCGCACTCGGCGGTTCCGTTGCAGTCGGCGGTTGCGATGCACTCAGCGGTCGCGATGCACTCGGCGACAGCGATGCACTCGCCGTTTCCGGTGCACTCGCCGTTCCGGTGCACTCGGCGGCTGCGCGGCTCGGTTTTGGCGCCACTGTTCACACGCCCCACCCACCCGGGGGCTGGCCCGCACGTTAGCGCATGTCAAGGCCGGGCCGCGGGTTATCCACAGGCGGCCGACGGGCGGCGGGCCCTGTGGACAACGGAACGCGATCATGACGGCGTCCGCGTAGCGTGAGGGCCGGGTCCAAGCCGTCGCGAGGGCCACGGTCCGGCACCAGCGGGCCGGTCATCGCGAGGGCGGCGCCCCGGTCCGGAGCCGTGCGGTGTGGGAGGTCGCGTGAGTCGTTTCGTCGAGGGTGTGGTCGCGAACGCCGAGCGGGCGCGCACCGGCATGGTGACCGGCGAGCCGGGCGCGGCCACCCGGCGCACATGGTCCGAGCTGCACGCTCAGGCCCGGCGCGTCGCGGGTGGGCTGATCGCGAACGGGCTTGGGCCGGGGCAGGCGGTGGCCGTGCTCGCGGGCATGCCGGCCGAGATCGCCCCGGTCGCGCAGGGGGTCTGGCTGGCCGGCGGCAGCGTGACGATGCTGCACCAGCCCACCCCGCGCACCGACCTGGCCGTCTGGCGTGACGACACGTTGCGCGTGCTACGCATGATCGACGCACGACTGGTCGTCGTCGGGGCGCCGTTCGAGCAGATGGCGGCGGCCCTCACCGCGTACGGGATCAGGAACGTCAGCCCGTCCGTCCTGGCCGGCGGCGGCGACGCCGAGCCGGTCGAGGCCGACGAGGACAGTCTGGCGCTGCTGCAGCTGACCAGCGGTTCGACGGCCGAGCCCAAGGCCGTGCGCATCACCCACCGCAACCTGTTCGCCAACCTGACCGACTCGAGCACCCATCTGAGCTGCGGCGAGGACGGCGTCATGGTGTCGTGGCTGCCGATGTTCCACGACATGGGCATGATCGGCTGCCTGGCGCTGCCCATGCTCAGCGGGCTCGAGCTGGTCAGCGTCACACCCGCCGACTTCCTGAGCCGGCCGCTGCTGTGGGCCGAGCTGATGAGCAAGTACGGCGGCACGATCACCACGGCGCCCAACTTCGCGTGGGCGGTGCTCACCCGGCAACTCGCCCGGGTCGAACCTGGCACGCTCGACCTGTCCACGCTGCGGGTCGCCTGCAACGGGGCCGAGCCGATCGACCCGGTGGCGATGCGCGCGTTCGTCACCGCCGCGTCCCGGTTCGGGTTCGATCCCGGCGCGGTGAACTGCTGTTACGGCGCCGCCGAGAGCACCCTGGTGATCTCGCTGTCCGAGGTGTCCGACCCGATGATGCTCGACCGGGTCGACCCGGCGGCGCTCGAACGCGACAGGCTCGCCAAACCCGGCCCGCGCGAGATCCCGATGCTCGGGCGCCCGTTCCCCAGTGTCGAGGTCCGTGTGGTCGACGACGAGGGCGCGCCGCTCGGCGAACGCCAGGTCGGCCGGCTGCAGCTACGTGGCGAGTCGGTCACCGACGGCTACATCACGCCCGACGGGTTCGAGCCGGCGCGCGATGCCGAGGGCTGGCTCGACATCGGCGACGAGGGCTACGTGGCCGACGGGCAGATCGTCGTCTGCGGGCGGCGCAAAGACGTGATCATCATGGGCGGCCGCAACATCTATCCGACCGACATCGAGCGGGCGGCAGGAGCGGTTCCCGGCGTACGCGAGGGCAACGTCGCCGCCGTACGCCTGCTCGCCGGTGACGGGGTGGCACGCGAGTCGTTCGCGGTGCTGGCCGAGTCCCGCCAGGCCGGTGACGCGGACGCCGCCGAACAGATCGCCAAGGAGGTCACTTCGCGGGTGGTCGCGGAGGTCGACGCGCGGCCCGCCGCCGTGCGCGTCGTGCCGCCCGGCTCGCTGCCCAAGACCCCGTCCGGCAAGTTGCGCCGGGCGGCCGCGCGCGCCCTGCTGGGAAATACAAGTGATTGACTGCGATAGATTGGCAGTCGGTTACCGGACAGTCGCTGGACATAGCGGCACTCCGTTTACTCCATACGATGGGTCGGGGCAAACCGATCCTTATGGAGGTGGAAAGTCATGCGTCGGCTTGATTTTCGGTCGGCCCGGTGGCGCAAGTCCCGGAGCAGTTCGGAGACGAACTGCGTCGAGGTGGCCCTGGTCGACGGGGTCATCGGCGTCCGCGACTCGAAGAACCCGAGCGGTCCTGTGCTGGCGTTCACCAGGGCGGAGTGGACGGCCTTCCTCAGCGGCGTACGGGGCAACGAGTTCGAGCTGGAGGAACTGGCACGCTAGGGCGGCCGGCCTCACGCGAGTTCTGTCCTCCAGCTCGAAAATGGGCCGGAGAATCGTTTTCCGAAACGGCGTGATTGCCTTCCGACAGAAAGGACTCCGCTTGGATGACACGACCGGTCAGGTGACCGATGTGATCCCGGACGCCGGGCGAACTTCGACGGTAAGAGGGGCGAACCCGCCCCGATGAGCTGCGGTGCCGGGACCAACGGGCGGTGCCGGGACCAACCGGCGGCGCTGAGGCCAACGGGCAGCGCTGAGGCCAACCGGCAGCGCTGAGGCCAACGGACGGTGGCGGGGTCTGCGGCGCCGGGACGAACGAGCGGCGGCCTCAAGTCGGCGCCGGGGGCAGCGCCTGGTTCGGTGGCGCGGTGAGCACAAGCGCAGCCTGGGACAGCAGCGCAGTCAGAACAAGCACAGCCGAGGACAGCGGCGCAGTCAGAACAAGCAGAGCCTGGTTCGGTGGCGCTGGCAGAAACAAGGGGACGCCGGGAGGTGTGACGGCGTGGGGGACGTAGGACCGCAACAAATGGCAACCGCTTGCCGTCGACAGGGGTGGGCGGCGTGCAATGACAGCGTGACACATCCGGATCCACCCGACGTCGCACGGGCGATTGCGCACATGGCGGGGCAGTTCAGCGAGGTCGGGCGGCTGGGCGTGGCGTTCTCGGGCGGTGTGGACTCGTCGGTGCTGCTGGCGCTGGCCGTGCACGTGCTGGGGCCCGAACGGGTGGTGGCGATCCTCGGGGTGTCACCGAGCCTGGCCGCCGACGAGCGGACCGCCGCGCACGGGGTGGCCCGGCACATCGGGGTGCCGGTGATCGAGGTCGAGACCCGTGAGGGCGAGCGCGACGCGTACCGCGCCAACGGCCCCGACCGCTGTTTCCACTGCAAGGACGAGCTGTTCACGCGTATCGACGACCAGGTCGGCAGGCTGCACGGGCTCGACGCCGTCGCGTACGGGGAAAACGCCGACGACGTACGCCGTCACGACCGGCCCGGCGCGAGAGCGGCCGCGGCGCACCGGGTTCTGACACCGCTGGCCGACGCGGGGCTGGACAAGGCCGCCGTGCGCCGGATCGCGCGCGCGTTCGAGCTGCCGTGCGCCGACAAGCCCGCGGCCCCGTGTCTTGCCTCGCGCATCCCCCACTTCGAGATCGTCAGCCCACGCAAGCTCAGCGAGGTCGAGCGGGCCGAGGCGGCGTTGCGGCGCCTGGGCTTCGGCGATCTTCGCGTACGCCATCACGGCGACGTCGCCCGCGTGGAGTTGCCCGCCGACGACCTCGTACGGGCGGTGCATGAGCCGATGCGAGGGCGGGTACTCCAGGCCGTGACCCAGGCGGGCTTCCGCTTTGTCGCGCTCGACCTGGCCGGCATCCAGTCGGGCGCGTTCACGGGCGCCTTCACGACCGATCGTCGCGACGGAGCGGCAGAGACGGAGGACCGGCAGGTGAGCGTCAGCGCCGAACCGACTGGAACGGACCGCGGGACCGGTCGATGACCGAAGATCTGGCCTCCTACGCGGACCTGGATCTGGACCGGACACGACGACGCGGCTATCCGGAGGCCGTCTATTGCGCGGGCAAGACCGCCGAGCAGGTCACGGGCATCGCCGCCGCCCTGGCCGAGCACGCCGGCGGTGTCACGCTGTTCACCCGCGCGAGCACCGAGCATGCTCAAGCCGTCCTGGCGGCGCTTCCCGACGCCTTCCACGACCCGGTGGCCCAGCTGCTCGCCTGGCCGCCGCTCCCGCCGGAGCCCACCGGCGAACGGGTCGTCGTCGTGGCCGCCGGCACGTCCGACCTGCCCGTCGCCCGTGAGGCGGCCCTGACCGCCCAGTATCTCGGGCGGGCCACCGACCTGATCGTGGACGTCGGCGTGGCCGGCCTGCACCGGATCCTCGGCCACGTCGAGCTGCTGCGCCAGGCCCGGGTGGTCGTCGTGGTGGCCGGCATGGACGGCGCGCTGCCGGGCGTGGTGGCCGGCCTGATCTCGGCGCCGGTGGTGGCGGTGCCGACGTCGGTGGGGTACGGCGCCGCCTTCGAAGGGCTGGCCGCGTTGCTGACCATGCTGAACTCGTGCGCTCCGGGGGTGGCCGTGGTGAACATCGACAACGGCTACGGCGCGGGACATCTGGCGGCCCAGATCACCGCCGCGCCCGGCCCTCGGACTGCCGGCACCGAACCCGCGCCGGACGTGCCGGACGTGCCGGACGTGCCGGACGTGCCGGACGTGCCGGACGTGCCGGACGCCGCAGTGCCGGACGCCGCAGTGCCGGGACGATCGTGAGGCGGCACGCGTGGGTTGACGCGTCGGCCGGGATCGCCGGTGACATGCTGCTCGGTGCGCTGCTGGACGCGGGGGCTTCGCTGTCGGTGGTGCAGTCCGCGGTCGACGCCGTCTCGGGCGGGACAGTGCAGGTACGCAGCCGTGAAGTCGCCCGTGGCGGGTTGCGCGCGCTCAAGGCCGAGGTCGAGCCGCTGGTCGACGACCCTCCGCACCGCACCTGGGCCGACGTGCGCGACCTGCTCGAACGCGCGGGCACGGACACCCGTACGGCCGTCGCGGTGTTCCGTTGCCTGGCCGAGGTGGAGGCCCGGGTGCACGGCATGAAACCCGACGACGTCCACTTCCACGAGGTCGGCGCGCTCGACGCGATCGCCGACGTGGTCGGGTGCTGTGCGGCGCTGGCCGACCTGGGAGTCGACACGGTTTCGGCGGGGCCGGTGGCGCTGGGCTCCGGCACGGTCCGCACCCGGCACGGTCGCCTGCCGGTGCCCGCACCCGCGGTGGCCGAGCTGGCCCGGGGGTGGCGGGTGTGCGCGGGCGGCGACGGCGAACTTGCCACGCCGACGGGGCTGGCCCTGCTGCGCAGCCTGGCCCGGGCCTGTGAGCCGTTGCCGCCGATGACCCTGGAGGCGGTCGGTGTGGGCGCGGGCAGCCGTGATCCGGCTGGTCACGCCAACGTCGTACGCGTAATGATCGGCACGGCGGGCGAGGCCCCGGCGCCCGACGTCCAGCCGGATTCCGGGGTCAGCAAGTCCGGGGCGAGCGCCTCCGGGCAGAACCAGCGCGGACCGGGTTCGTACGCGTCGGGCGAGCGCGGGCTGAGTTCGTACGGGCTCGGCGGGCCGGCGATGGGCGAAGCCCGGCCGGGGATCACGAAGCCGGCGCCGGCTGAGACCGAGCCGGGCGAGCCGGCGGTGCTGCTCGAGGCCAATGTGGACGACCTTGACCCGCGGCTGTGGCCGGGCATCCTCACCGGTCTGCTCGCGGCCGGAGCGAGCGACGCCTGGCTGGTGCCGATCGTGATGAAGAAGGGCCGTCCCGCGCACACGTTGAGCGTGCTGTGCCCGCCCGGCCTGGCCGACCCGTTGCGCGAGCAGATCTTCCGGGACACCAGCACGCTCGGCGTGCGGCACAGTACGCGGGGAAAGGTGGCGCTGAAGCGGGCCTTCGCCGACGTGACCGTGCACGACACCCGCATCGCGGTCAAGGTCGCGCATCGGGGCGGCGTGATCGTTCAGGTGATGCCGGAGTTCGAGGACGTGGCCGCCCTGGCCCGCCGCGAGCAACGGCCGGAACGCCTGATGCTGCAGGAGGCGCTGGCCGCCGCGGGTGAAGCCGGCCTGATCGTGGGGGCAGCCCTGCCGGAGAACTTGCGTCCCGCGCAGTAGGCTCCGCTCATGAACAGCACGGTCCGGGCCGCCGACGGCCACCTCATCGGCTACGAGATCCGCCGGCCCGGTGAGGGGGACACCACGGTCGTGTTCCTGCCCGCCCTGGGTGTGCCGCTCGGCTACTACGCGCGACTGTTCGACGTCTGGTCCGCGGCCGGGCGCACCGTGGTCGGGGTCGAGCATCGCGGCCAGCCGCTGAGCCCGATCGCCGGGGTCCGCCGGGGCCGGTTCGGTTACAGCGACATCATCCGCGCCGACCTGCCGGCCGTGTTCGCGCTGCCGGAGGTGAGCGAGGCCCGGCGTACGGTCCTGATCGGTCACAGCATGGGCGGGGCGCTCGCGCTGCTGGCCACGGCCGCGGGCACGGTCACGCCGGACGCCGTGGTCACCATCGCCACCGGCACGAGCCGGTGCGCCGCCGAGTTCGGCCCACGCCGGCGGGTGCAGCGCTACGCCTCGATCCGGGTCGTGCGGACGGTGACGCGTGCTCTCGGTTACTGGCCGGGGCATCGGCTGGGCTTTGCCGGACGCCAGCCCAGCACGGTGATGCGCGACTGGGCGTACGAGGCCAGCCACGGCCGTTTCCGCCTGCACGGCGACCCCTTCGACTACGAGGCGGCGCTGTCGGAGCTCACCACGCCCCGCCTCATGCTCGACATCGAGGGCGACGACCTGATCAACCCCCGGGCGGTCGCCCTGCTGGCCAAACGGGCCGCCAAAGCCGAGCGCATGCGGGTGCGGACAACCGACGGCGTACGGGTCGACCACTTCACGTGGGCCCGCCGCATGCCGGCCGAAGTGACCGCCCCGATCGACGAGTG
This sequence comes from Paractinoplanes brasiliensis, assembly GCF_004362215.1. Classification (NCBI taxonomy): domain Bacteria; kingdom Bacillati; phylum Actinomycetota; class Actinomycetes; order Micromonosporales; family Micromonosporaceae; genus Paractinoplanes; species Paractinoplanes brasiliensis. The sequence goes on from NZ_SNWR01000002.1 coordinate 1,641,569, forward strand.
GCTCGCCACCGTTTAGCCGCAGCTCATCGCCGGGAAGCGGCCAACCGCGCCCGCACACGAGGAGGCGCGGGCGTTGCTGGACTCCCCGGAAGTCGCCACACAGCGAGGCCGCCACGAAACGCGCCCCGGACCTCATCGGGCAGCGAGGCTTTCGCATCGCGGGCAGCAGGCAGCGTCCTAGGATCCTAGTTTAACGGGCGTGGGCGTGGGCGTGGGCGTGGGCGTGGGCGTGGGCGTGGGCGTGGGCGTGGGCGTGGGCGTGGGCGTGGGCGTGGGCGTGGGCGTGGGCGTGGGCGTGGGCGTGGGCGTGGGCGTGGGCGTGGGCGTGGGCGTGGGCGTGGGCGTGGGCGTGGGCGTGGGCAGGCGGAGGGGTAAAGCCATGGACGCGACCTGAGAGGTGAGCAATCGGAGGTGGAAGCCTCAGTGGAGCTCGGCGGTCTCGATGGCTTTGATCAGCTCGGTGTCGTCGGCGAGGTCGGGGGCCAGCAGGGCGAGCACGTCACGTGCAGAGTCGGCGCGGTCGATGTACGGCCGGGCGCCCGCGTCGGCGATCGGGGCGCCGGCCCCGCGCAGGTGGGCGATCCATGCGGCCACGATGCGGGCGGCTCCGGCAGGGACACGGCCGGCTGCGCGCTCGCCCCGCAACACCGGCAGGATGCGGATGGGGATTTTCTGGGAGCCGTCGGCGGCGATCTGGGCCAGGGTGTGCCGGATGCGCGGGTTGGCGAACCGGGACAGGAGCGCCGAGCGGTAGGCCGTCAGCTCGGAGCCGGGCAACGGGACGTGCCGGCAGGCCTCGTCCCACCAGGAGGTGAGCCAAGCGCGGCACAGCGGGTCTGCCACGGCGTCGGCGACCGTCTCGTGGCCGAGCGCGCTCCCCCCGTACGCGAGCAGGGAATGTCCCCCGTTGAGGAGCAGCAGTTTGCGGGTTTCGTAGGGCACGACGTCGTCGGCGAAGCGGGCGCCGGCCCGCTCCCACGGCGGCCGCCCGGCGGGGAACGTGCCGCTGAGCACCCACTCGGTCCAGGGCTCGGTGATCACCGTCAGAGGGTCGGCGGATGACGGGGTGATGCGGTCGACCATCGTGGTCACGAACGAGACGTTGTCCGTGATCCACTCGTCGAGGGCCGGGTCGAGGCGGGCCGCCAGGTCGTGCACGATCCGGGCGGTCACCGTGCCGTTGCCGGGCAGGTTGTCGCACGGCACCACGGCCAGCGGGCCGGAACCGGCGAGCCGGCGCGCGGCCAGGCCGGAGACGAGACGGTCGGCGACCACCCCGCCGGGGGCGTACGCGGCCTCGGTCATCGTCACTGTGATCACGGCGACCGCCGGGGAGGCGACCAGCGAGCGCCACGTCTCGGCGTCGCCGCCCGGGTACGCGGCCACGAGCGCTTCCTGCACCTGCGGCTCGTCGGTCGACGGGCCGCGGACCACGAGCGTGTAGCGGCACCCATGCGCCATCAGCGCCGACGCCAGGGCTGACGAGCGGCCGCTGAACGCCGCTATCCCCCAGTCGTCGCTGACGGCGCCGGTGTACCAGGCCTGGTGGGCGCGGAAGAACCCGCCGAGTCCGAGGTGGACGATGCGGACGGGCCTCACAGTTTGAACACTTTACGCGGCTGGGTGTCGACCAGCGTGACAAGCGTGTCGAGCGCTTCGTCCTCGTCGAGGCGGTGGGTGGCGACCAGTTCGGCCAGGAACCCGGCGTCGAGGCGGCGGGACATGTCGTGCCGGGCGGGGATCGAGCAGAACGCGCGGGTGTCGTCGATGAACCCGGACATGCGGCTGAACCCGGCGATCTCGGTGACGGCCCGCTGGTAGTGCCGGATCTCGCTCGGGTTGTCCAGGAACCACCAGGGCGCGCCCGCGTACACGGCCGGGTAGAAGCCGGCCAGCGGGGCGATCTCGCGGCTGTAGACGTCGGGGTCGACGGTGAACAGCACCAGGTGCAGGCGGGGGTGGGTGCCGAAGCGGTCGAGCAGCGGCTGCAGGGCGGCGGTCAGTTCCACCTGTACGGGGATGTCGTGCCCGGTGTCCGGCCCGAACCCGGCCAGCGTGTCCGGGTGGTGGTTGCGCCACACGCCGGGGTGCAGTGTCATCACCAGGCCGTCGTCGCACGACATGCGGGCCATCTCGAAGATCATGTGGCGGCGGAAGGCCGTCGCCTCGCGCGGGGTGACTGTGCCGTCGAGCGCGCTGCGATAGATGCGCCCGGCCTCGGCGGCGGGCAGGGGCTCGGTTCCGGCGTCGAAGTGACCGTGGTCGGCCGAGACCGCGCCCAGGGAGACGAAGTAGCGCCGTCGTTCCTCCAGGGCCGCGAGGTAGCCGGCGTACGTGCCGACGTCGCCGGGCAGCTCCTTGATCAGTTCGGGCCAGCCGGGGCGGCCGAGTTCGAGGTAGCGGTCGGGCCGGAACGTCGGCGCGATCCGGGTGCGCACGGCGGGGTCGTCGCGCAGGGCCCGGTGGGCGGCCAGGTCGTCGGCCGGGTCGTCGGTGGTGGCCAGGAACTCGATGCCGAACCGGTCGAGCAGCGCCCGCGGCCGGTGGCTGTCCCGCCCGAGTTGCGCGGCGACCTGGTCGTACAGGGCGTCCGCGTTGCCCGCCGACGGCCGCTCGGCCACCCCGAAGACCTCGGCCAGCGACGATTCGAACCAATACCGTACGGGGGTGCCGCGCAACAGGTGCCAGTGCGCGCAGAACAGCCGCCACGCCTCGCGGGCGCGTTCCTCGGAGAGCGGCCCCTCCCCCACCCCGAGGGCGGTCAGCGGCACCCCGCCGGAGTGCAGCAGCCGGGTCACGTAGTGGTCGGGCTGGATGAACAGCGACGCCGGGTCGGCGAAGGGCTGGTCGTCGAGGATCAGGCGCGGGTCGACGTGCCCGTGCGGGCTGATGATGGGCCGGTCGGCGACCTGCTCGTAGAGGCGGCGGGCGATCGCACGGACCCCCGGCTCGGCCGGCAGCAGCCGATCGGGGTGCAACGTCAGGGCAGCCATGTTGCCGAGCCTCTGTTCCGGCATTGATCCGTGGCAATCAGTTGCCAGTTGTTGCCTCGGGGCCGGGGCAACAACTGGCAACTGATTGCCATCGTGTTAACGGGCGTCTCACAGTGACCCCGATCACTCCCTACCGCAAGCGGCTCAGAGGAGAAGACTTCCGTGAATGCGAAAAGGTGGACGGCGTTGACCGCCGTGACGGCTTTGGCGCTGGGTGTGGCCGCCTGCGGCGGCGACGACGAGGGTGGTGCGGGCGGCGCCGGCAAGACGCTGAACGTGCTGATCGCGGCGAACACGCAGTACCCCGACGAGTTCCAGGCCTGGCAGAAGGACATCAGTGAGAAGTTCAAGGCGGCCACCGGCGCCGAGGTGAAGTTCGAAACCTTCGCCACGGCCAACGACGAGCTGACCAAGATTCAGACCTCGGTGGTGTCGGGTTCCGGGCCCGACGTGTACGCGGTCGGCACCACGTTCACGCCGACCGCCTATTCGACCGGCGCCTTCGTGAAAATGGGCGACGAACAATGGCAGAAGATCGGCGGCAAGGACAAGTTCAACCCGGCCACGCTCGGCATTTCCGGACCGGACGATCAGAATCAGGTCGGCATTCCGTGGGTGAGCCGGCCGTTCGTCATGGCCTACAACACCGAGCTGCTGCAGGCGGCCGGCATCGACCAGCCCGCGACCACCTGGGACGAGCTGACCGCGCAGGCCAAGCAGCTGACCAAGGGCGACCAGTACGGCCTGGCGATCGCGTACAAGGACAATTTCGACCCGTGGAAGTTCGTGTGGGGCATGTCCACCCAGGCCGGCAACCCGCTGATCGACGGGAAGACCGCGAAGTTGCAGGACCCGGCGGTGCAGAAGGCCTATCAGACCTATTTCGGCTGGCTGGCCAATGACAAGGTGGTCGACCCGGCCTCGGTCGGCTGGACCAACCCGCAGGCCCTGGCCGCGTTCGCCAAGGGCAAGACCGGCTACTTCCTGCTGACCACGACCACCGCGACCAACTCGCTCGACTCGGGCGCGGTCAAGGGCAAGTGGAAGTTCGCGCTGCTGCCGACCGTGCCTCCCGGCGCGACCAGCCGCCCGGCCGGCGGTGTCGAGGCGGCGAGCATCCTCTCCGGTGACAACCTGCTCGTCGCGGACTACTCGAAGAACAAGGACCTGGCCTTCGAGTACGTCAAGCTGGTCACCGATCAGGAGGCGCAGCTCGACTACTACCAGAAGTTCGGCAACCTCCCCGCCAACGCGGCCGCGCTGCAGACCCTCGCCTCCGACCAGAAGCTCGAACCGGTCACCGAGGCCGCCAAGAAGTCCGTCGCCACTCCGTTCACCGGCGCCTGGGCCGACGTCCAGCTCGCGCTGACCAACGTCGCCGTGCAGACGCTGCCCGAGCTGACCAAGGGCCCGCTGAACACCGGGCAGCTCGACTCGCGGATCGCCGACGCGCAGAAGGCCGCGCAGAGCTCGCTGGACAGGGCGAAGTAGATGGCCACGCTCGCGCCTCCGGAGCAAAAGGCGCCACCTGACCCCGTACGGCGGAAAGGGGTGACCGAGCAGCAACGGCCGCTGTGGCTGCTCACCCCCGGCGGGATCCTGATGACGCTGATCATCGTGCTGCCGCTGATCCTCGCGGTGTGGATCTCGCTGATCGACCTGGACCAGTACACGCTGCGCCGGTGGGTGCAGGCGCCGTTCATCGGGTTCGGCAACTACGTCGAGTCGTTCAGCTCGGGCCTGCTCCACTCGATCTGGATCAGCGTCTCGTTCGCCGTCATCTCGACGGCCGCCACCGTGCCGATCGGGATCGCGGCGGCCCTGGTCACGCAGAACAAGTTCCGAGGCCGCGGCCTGGTCCGGGCGGTCTTCCTGATCCCGTACGTCCTCCCGTCGTTCGTCGTGGCGTCGGTGTGGCGCACGATGCTGCAGCCGGACGGGATCGTCAACACGTGGCTGGCCAAGATCGGCATCGACGGCGGACTGTGGCTGAGCGGTCCGGCCTCGTACTGGACCCTGATCCTGGTCGAGATCTGGGCCGCCTGGCCGTTCATCTATCTGATGGCGCTGGCAGCCCTGCAGTCGGTCGACCACGAGGTGCACGAGGCGTCGGCGGTCGACGGGGTGACGTGGTGGCCCAAGCTGCGCCGGGTGATCCTGCCCTACCTGCGCGGCCCGGTGCTGCTGGCCTGCCTGCTGGCGACCCTCAACCACATCAACAACTTCACGCTGCCGTTCGTGCTGTTCGGGGCGCCCGCGCCGGAGGACGTCAACGTGATGCCGATGATCGTCTACGTGACCAGCTTCCAGAGCCTGCGGTTCGGGCTGAGCGCGGCGATGGCGGTGCTGTCGCTGGTGCTGATCGCGATCCCGCTCTTCGTCTATCTGCGCGCGGTGCGGCTGGACGTGCACGAGGAAGGAGTCCGGCGATGACCGACTGCACCGCAGTGAGCGAAGCGGTCGAAACGCCAGGAGGGCACGCCCGGGAGGTGCTGACGTGAGCGTGTCCGCCTCGGCCGAGGCCACCCGGCTGCTGCCGCGCTGGATGCTGGCCGCCCTGACCGCAACGCTGCTCGCCATGGTGCTGGTGCCGGTGCTGTACATCGTGTTCGCCTCGCTGAACAGCGACGTCGGCGTGGCGTCGGGCGAGTTCTGGCCCAGCTCGTGGAGCCTGGACAGCTACCGCCGCATCTGGACCACCGCCGACCTGTCCACCGGCATCGTCAACAGCCTGATCGTGTGCGCGTGCACCGCGGCCGCGTCGGCCCTGCTCGGCACCACCACCGCGTACGTGCTGGTCCGTTACACGTTCCTGGGCCGGCTGACGATCCTGCGGGGCCTGGTCGGCCTGCAGTCCATCCCGGGCACGCTCATGCTGCTGCCGGTGTTCGTGCTGTTCTCGTCGGCCGGCAACTACCTGGGCATCACCGTGATCGGCACCCGCTGGGGGCTGTTCCTGGCGTACCTGACGTTCGCCCTGCCGTTCTCGACCTGGGTGATGGTCACCTACCTGCGTGGGCTGCCCCGTGAGCTGGAGGAGGCCGCCCGCACCGACGGCGCCTCCACACTGGTCGTGCTGTGGCGGATCATCTTCCCGCTCAGCCTGCCCGCGATCGTGGTGTCCGGGATCTTCGCCTTTCTGCTGGGCTGGAACGACGTGCTGTTCGCCTCGGTGCTGACCCGCCCCGAGACGCACACCGCCGCCGTGGCCCTGCAGATCGTCGGCTCCTCGCAGGAGGGCGGCGCGCTGCCGGTCTACTCGCAGATCATGGCCGCCTCGCTCATCTGCGCGGCCCCGGTCGTGCTGCTGTACCTGGCCTTCCAGCGCTATCTGGTCGGTGGCCTGACCGCGGGAGGGGTGAAATGACCGCCGCGCCCAGGGTTGTCGTCGTCGGGCTGGGGGATGTGTCCGTGGTGCACCTCGCCGCCATCGAGAAACTGCGCGCCACACTGGCCGGGGTGTGCGACTCGCGCGGCGATCACCGCGCGCTGCTCGACGAGGTACGCCCCGACGTCGTGCACATCTGCACACCCCACGACCAGCACGTGCCGATCGCGCTCGACGCCCTCGAGCGCGGAGTGCACGTGCTGCTCGAAAAACCGGTCGCACACACGATCGAGCAGGCCGACCTGCTCGTGGCGGCAGCCAAGGACCACCCCGGCCTCAAGGTCGGCGTCTGCCTGCAGAACCGCTACAACCTTACCTCCCAGGCCGCCCACGAGATCCTCACCTCGGGCGAGCTGGGCCGGGTGATCGGGGCCTCGGCGTCCGTGCTGTGGCACCGCGACGCCGCCTACTACGCCGCCCGGCCGTGGCGGGGCATCCGGGAACGCTCCGGCGGCGGAGTGCTGATCAACCAGGCCATCCACACCCTCGACCTGCTGCAGTGGCTGGCCGGCGAGGTCACCACCGTCCGCGGGCACGCCGGCCGCTACGGCGGGGTGTCCGGCGACGTCGAGGACACCGCGCACCTGATCCTCGACCACGCCGGCGGCGCGCGCAGCGTCTTCTTCGCCACCACCACCAACGCGGTCGACTCCCCCGTCACCGTCGAGATCGTCGCCGAGCACGGCACACTGCTGATCCGCGGCGACCTGACCGTGACGTACGCCGACGGACGGGTCGAGACGATCGCCGAACTGGCCCCCGAGGGCGGCGGACGCGCGTACTGGGGCGCCTCGCACGAACTGCTGATCGCCGACTTCTACGGCTCGCTCGACGACCCCGAACCGTTCTGGATCGGGCCGCAGGAGGCCCTCAGGAGCCAGCACCTGATCGACCGGATCTATCACCTGCACCCCTGAGCCACAGGAAGGCGCCGCCCATGTGGACCCTCTCCGGATTCTCCGACGAGATCTCCCCCGACTTCACCGAGCAGTGCGAGGTCGTCTCGGGCCTCGGCATGAGATACGTCGAGGTGCGCAGCGCCTGGGACGTCAACATCCTCGACCTCACCCCCGACCAGCTCGACACGATCAAGAAGACCCTTTCCACGTACGGGCTCAAGGTGTCCTCCATCGGGTCGCCGATCGGCAAGATCGCCGTCACCGACGACTTCGCGCCGCACCTCGACCGCATGCGTCACGCCGCCGACGTGGCGAAACTGCTCGAGGCCCCGTACGTGCGGATCTTCTCGTTCTTCCTGCCCCGCGGCGACGACCCGGCCGGGCACCGCGCGGAAGTGATCGACCGCATGCGCGCGCTGGTGCGTGTCGCCGAGGAGGCCGACCTGATCCTGCTGCACGAGAACGAGAAACACATCTACGGCGACGTGCCCAGCCGCTGCCTGGACCTGATCCGCTCGGTCGGCTCGCCGTACCTGCGGCTGGCCTGGGACCCGGCCAACTTCGTGCAGGTCGGCGTGCGCCCCTACACCGACGCGTACGCCCAGCTGCGCCCGCACGTCGAATACGTGCAGATCAAGGACGCGCTGTTCGCCGACGGCAGCGTGGTGCCGGCCGGGCAGGGCGACGGCGAGGTGGCGGCCACGATCCGGGCGCTGCGCCACGACGGCTTCGACGGGTTCTTCTCGCTGGAACCGCACCTGGCCGCCGGCCACGCCACCGGAGGCTTCTCCGGGCCCGAGCTGTTCACGACCGCCTGGCGGGCCTTCACCGGCCTGCTCGACACCGAGGAGATCGAGTACGCATGAGTGTTCCGAGGTTCGCCCTGGCCGGCGCGGGCGTGATCGGCAAGCACCACGGCAGGGTCATGAGCGAGCTGGCCGACCGGCTGGAACTGGCCGCGGTGGCCGACGTCGAGCTCGACCGGGCGCGCGCGCTCACCGAGGCACACGGCGGGAACCCGTACGGGTCGTTGCGGGACGCCTTGGCCGCCGAACAGATCGACGTGGTGGTCGTGTGCACGCCGACGGGACTGCACGGGCCGGTCGCGATCGAGGCCCTCGACGCGGGCAAACACGTGATCATCGAGAAGCCGGCCGAGATCACCGTTGCCCGTACGGACGAGATCATCGCGGCTCGGGACAAGGCCGGCACGCTGGTCACCGTGATCTCGCAGCACCGGTTCGACCCGTCCACCGAACAGACCCTGGCCGCGATCAGGGCGGGCGAGTTCGGGCGGGTCAGCTCGGGCATCGCGGCCATCGACTGGTGGCGGGGGCAGAGCTACTACGACTCCGGCGACTGGCGCGGCACGTGGGAGCTCGACGGCGGCGGGGCGCTGATGAACCAGGGCGTGCACACCGTCGACCTTCTCGTGGCCGCGCTCGGCAAGCCGGTCGAGGTTTTCGCGTACGCCGGGACCCTCGCCCACGAACGCATCGAGGTCGAGGACGTGGCGGCCGGGGTCGTACGATTCGAGTCGGGCGCGCTGGGGGTGCTGCACGCGACGACGTCGGCGTACCCGGGGTTGAGCGCCCGCCTGCACGTGCACGGCGATCGGGGGTCGGCGGTCATCGACAACGACCAGCTGGCGTTCTTCCACTCCACCCCGGTCGGCGCGCCGGTCGAGGAGAAGCTGATGGGCGGGACCCAGGTGGTGTCGGGCGGCGGGACGGACACCGCGGCCGGCAACCCGGGCATGCTGTCCGACGCGCACCGGCGGCAGTACGAGAACTTCCTCGACGCCCTCGCCGGGGACGCCGGACTGCGCGTCGACCTGGAGACCAACCGGCAGTCCATCGCGGTCATCACCGGGGCGTACGAGTCGGCCCGCACCGGGAAGCCGGTGAGGCTCGCATGAGCCGGATCGCCGCGAACCCCATCCCGTACTGGGCCGCCGCCGGCAAGAGCCGGGAGGTGTTCGCCGAGGCGTTCGCCGACTTCCACGCGATCGGGTTCACCGCCGTCAAGGCCGACGTGCCCGAGGGCATGAGCGCCGGCGACTACCGCGCCTGGATCGGCGGGTACGGGCTGTCTCCGTCGCTCAGCCTGTTCAACTCCCCGTTCGACGACACGGTCACCGCGGCGAGCGAGGTCGAGAGGGCCAAACGGTTCGCCGCCGACCAGGTCGCGCTGGGACTCGACCGTACGATGGTGTCCTCGATGGCCGTGGCCGCGCGAATGGAGCGCCCGGCGGTCGGGGCCGGCTTCGACGAGGGGCGGCTGAGCCGCGCGATCGACATGTGCGGCGAGGTGTGCCGGGCGCTGGCAGCCGAAGGTTTGCGGCCGCTGCACCACTCGCACGTCGGCGGGATCTTCGAGACCGAGCACGAGATCACCCGGCTGCTCGACGAACTGGGGCCGGACGTGATCGGTTTCGGTCCCGACACGGGGCATTTGCGCTGGGCGGGGATCGAGCCGGCCGGGTTCATCGGCCGCTACGCCGATCGGCTGGGCGGCATCCACATCAAGGACGTCTTCCCCGACCACCTCTCGGGCTCGACGCTGTCGTACCGGGAAGCCACCGCCTCGAAACGGCTGTGGGCGGAACCGGGGTTGGGTGTGGTGGACTTCGACGCGGTGCTGGCCGCGATCCCGGCGTCGTACGACGGCGACTACATGATCGAAGTGGATGAGCCGTCGGTGGAGTCGAAACTGTCGTCGCACGAGATGTCGTACGCATGGGCGCGGCGGGCGCTCACGGGCAGAGTCACCGAGTGATGCATCGTGGACACGGCCGGCGCTCGGCGTCGGGCCGCACTCGTCAACGCGGCCGGCGCTCGGCGTTGCGCCGGGGAGAGGACCAGCCGTGACATCGGTTGACGTGGGGCAGGCCGCTCGGGCCGGAGGCGCGGATCGGGTGCTCACCGAGGAGGAGGTCACCGGGTTCATCCTCGAGCAGCTGGGCAGGCTCGACGTGGACGGGCGCAGCGTATGCCTGCTGGTGCCCGACGCGACCCGGACGTGCCCGTTGCCGTTGCTGGTCAGCGCCGCGCATCGGGCGTTGCACGGGCGGGTGTCCCGGCTGACCGTGCTGGTGGCCCTCGGCACCCACGGCGCGATGTCGCAGGACGCCCTAAACCAACATGTCGGGATTTATCCGGGCACCACGGTGATCAACCACGAGTGGTGGAAGCCGGAGACCTTTGCCCACCTCGGGACGATCCCGAGCTCACGTATCGAGGAGCTCTCCGACGGGCGGATGAGCGGGGACGTGCCGGTGCTGCTCAACCGGGCTGTGGTCGAGCACGACATCGCCATCGTGGTCGGGCCGGTGCTGCCGCACGAGGTGGTCGGCATGTCGGGCGGCAACAAGTACTTCTTCCCCGGCGTGGCGGGGCAGCAGATCATCGACGTGTCGCACTGGCTGGGGGCGCTCATCACCTCGGCCGAGATCATCGGCACCACCGGGCTCACCCCCGTACGGGCTCTCATCAACGACGGCGCGGCGCTGATCCCGGCCGAGAAGTACGCGTTCTGTGTGGTCACGGCCGAGAACCCGGCCGCCGGCCTCCCACCCGCCGGAGTTCCACACGCCGGCCTCCCACCCGCCGGAGTTCCAGACGCCGGTGTTCCACACGCCGGCCTCTCGCCGGGCGGGACTGACAGCGACAAGAGCAGCGCCCTGCACTCGATCTCGTTCGGCGACTGTGTCTCGTCGTGGGCGAGCGCGGCCGAGATCAGCGCGGCCACTCACGTCAGCTACCTCGACCGGCCACGCCGCCGGGTGCTGTCGGTGATCCCGCAGATGTACGACGAGATCTGGACCGGCGCCAAGGGCTTCTACAAGGTGGAACCGATCGTGGCCGACGGCGGCGAGGTGATTCTGTACGCGCCGCACATCCGCGAGATCGCGACCAGCCACCCGCAGATCCACGAGATCGGCTACCACTGCCGCGACTACTTCGTGAAGCAGTGGGACAGGTTCAAGCACGTGCACTGGGGGGTGCTCGCACACTCCACCCACCTGCGCGGGGCGGGCACCTACGACCCGGCAACCGGTGTGGAGAAGCTACGCGTGGACGTGACCCTGGCCACGGCGATTCCGGAGGACGTGTGCCGCTCGGTCAACCTGGGCTATCGCGACCCGTCCACCATCGACGTCGCCTCGTTCGCCGGCGACCCCGGCACCCTGGTCGTCCCCCGCGCCGGCGAAGTCCTGTTCCGGCTGCGCTGAAACCCCGGTGGGCCTCAGCGCGGACGGCCGTCGCGGGCCGGGCGCGGGCGGGGCACAGCCGGCCTCGCTGCGGTTGATTTGCGCACCACCAGCCGTACGGGCAGGACGAGGGGCCGGCCAGTGGTCCGGGCGCCCTGCGCGACAGCGATGCAGTTCTGCATCCCGGTGAACCCCATCCGGTACAGCGGCGACGCGATGGTCGTCAGCTGCGGCTCCACCAGCTCGTCAAAGATGATGTTGTCGAACCCGATCACGCTGACCTGCTCGGGCACCGCCACCCCGAGACGGCTCAGCCCCTTCACGATCCCGATCGCCAGCTGGTCGTTGTAGGCCTGCACCGCCGTCGAGTCCGTCTCGGCCACCCGCAACGCCGCGCCGATCCCGGCCAGCACAGTCGGCTCGTTCGGCCCCAACCGGCGCGCCTCCAGACCCAGCTCGGCCGCCGACTGCCGCAAAGCCCGCCACCGTACGCCGTCCGACCAGCTCGTCTCCGGCCCCGCCACGTACGTGATCCGCTCATGCCCCAGCGCCGCCAGATGCTCCACCGCCCGCCGGATCCCCCGCTCGGCGTCGTTGAGCACACAGTTGGCCTCCGGAATGATCCGGTTGAGCAGGACGACGGCTTTCTGCTTCGCCACCATCCGCAACGCCGAGTCGGTCATCCGGGAACTGGCGATCACCACCCCGTCCACCTGCGCCAGCTCCTGCTCGATGGTCTGCCGCTCCACCTTGGGCGACTCGTTGGTGTGCGACAGGATCAACTGATAGCCGGCCTCGCGAGCCGCCTCGTACGCGCCCTTGATGATGTCGCCGTAGAACGGATTCGTCACATCGGCCACGACCAGGGCAATAGCGTTCCGCACCACCGGAGGGCCGGGCCGCCTCGCCGCGATCCCGCTCCGATAACCCAGCTTCTCGGCCGCCTCGAAAATGCGCTGCGCGGTGTCGGCGTTGACGCGCCCCGGCCGAGCGTAGGCCCGCGACACCGTGGAGGCGGCCACCCCCGCCTCACGCGCCACGTCGTAGATCGTCGGGCGGCTCATGTCCGAGATGTTAAATCCGCCGGCCGCCCCGAAACAGCCCCGCGCCCGTCCCCGGGGTGGTTGATCCCTGCCATAGTCGGGTGGGCAACCCCGCCCCAGGAGGTTGAATCGTTCACCGTGCGCGTCGTCAGTCTCCTCACCGCAGCCACCATGCTCACCCACCCGGCGGCCGCCGCTCCGGTCGCGATGAGCCCGGCCGCTTCCGTCGCGCTGCACCCGGCTGCCGCCTCCGTTGCGCTGCACCCGGTTGCTGCTCCCGCTGCGCTGCGCCCGGTTGCCGCTTCCGCTGCGCTGCGCCCGGTTGCCGCTTCCGCTGCGCTGCACCCGGTTGCCGCTTCCGCTGCGCTGCACCCGGTTGCCGCTTCCGCTGCGCTGGGCCGGGCGGCGGAGACGGTCTGCACCGTGCGCGACGACCGGCTCGACGAGCTCTCCGGCATGGTGGCCGTCGGATCCGGCTACGTCGTCGTCAACGACGGCTCCGACTTCGCCGCCCGCCGGAAGATCTTCTTCCTGAACTCGGCCTGCAAGGTGACGAGGACAGTCTCGTACCCGTCCCGCCCGCGCGACACCGAAGACCTGGCCCGAGGCCGCGACGGCACTCTCTGGGTCGGCGACATCGGAGACAACAGCAGCAGCCGCACCACGATCGCGCTGTGGAAACTCGCCCCCGGCGCGCGCACTCCCACCCTGTTCCGCATGACCTATCCGGACGGCTCTCGCAATGCCGAGGCACTGCTGGTAACCCCCGGCAACACGCCGATCGTCATCTCCAAAGAGGGCGGAACAGCCGGCCTCTACGTGCCGGCCCGCCCACTCAGCCGCGACGCCCCCACACCCCTGCGCAGGGCCGGCGAAGTCACCCTCCCCCTGACCTCCACCAGCAACCCGTTCTCGTTCCTGGGCCGAGCCGTCATCACCGGCGCCGCCACCTCCCCCGACGGCACCCACGTAGCCCTGCGGACCTACGCCGACGCCTTCGAGTTCCCCATCCCCGACGGCGACGTCATTCGTGGCCTGACCAGCGGCAAACCCCGGCAGATCCCCCTACCCGACGAACCCCAGGGCGAGGCCATCACCTACACCCCCGACGGCCGCGCCCTGCTCACCGTCTCCGAGTCCTCAGGCGAGGCGGCCAAAGACCCGGTCATCCTCCGGTACGCCCTCCCTGACCGTCCCGAAGCGCCCTCCGGGCAACCCACCCAGGCCCCGCCCTCAACCGCCGCCCCCGAACCCAGCCCTTCCAGCGCCGCCATCGGCCCTGGTCCCGCCACCGCCGCAGCTGACGGCTCACCCCGCTTCAACTACATCACCGTGGTCGTCGGCCTGATCCTCACCCTGGCAGCCCTCCTGGCCGTCGCCGTCGTCCTACTGGCCCGCCGCTCCCGCCGCCGCTGACCAACCTGAACCACGTCACAACCCAGCCCGAACCGCACCCTCGTCTTGATCGTCGCCCCGCCACCCCTCCAGCCCCCGCCACGCTCCCCCGCCACCCCCACCCCTACGCTCCAGCCCCACGCTCCAACCCTTGCCCGGCGTCACAACCGCAATTGCGTCCTAGGAAGCTAGGATTAATCCTGCCAAGCATTGCTGAGCCCGGCTGGGAGTGGCAACGGGCCGCGTAAGAGTCCCGCCGACCGCGCGGGTTGGGCAGCCAGGCGGCTTCGAGCGAGCCAGAAGGTCCGGCGCGATCAGCTACGCCAACACACGGCCAGGAGTAACAGCGCACCCCGTGGGAGCCCCACCGACCGCCCGGGCCGAACAACCAGGCGGCTCCGAGCGAGCCAGAAGGTCCGGCGCGATCAGCTACGCCAACACACGGCCAGGAGTAACAGCGCACCCCGTGGGAGCCCCACCGACCGCCCGGGCCGAACAACCAGGCGGCTCCGAGCGAGCCAGAAGGTCCGGCGCGATCAGCTACGCCAACACACGGCCAGGAGTAACAGCGCACCCCGTGGGAGCCCCACCGACCGCCCGGGCCGAACAGCCAGGCGGCTTCGAGCGAGCCAGCGCAATGCAAGCGGCCCCGCAGTCAAACGCTCGGAGCGACCCCAGCGCAACCCGGCGGCCCCGGCAGTCAAACGCTCCGAACGACCCAGCGCCACCCGAACGGGCCGCACAAGTCAGCTCCTCACCGTTCGCTTGCGGTCCGGGCGGTCTCGTCCTCCGAACGCCATGTTCCGCCGCCGTCCAGGTGTTCGTGGATCGCGGCCCGGACGGCCGACTCGTTCAACCCTGCCAGCGGCACCCGGTACCGCACGGCCCCTCCCCCACGTTTGCCCCGCGCCCGCCTGCCGTCCCGGTCGACGGGGACGATCCGAGCACCGTCCGCCTCGCGGACGAACACTTCGAGCGTCGCGATCGGCCGCCGGCGCCGGACCCGTACGCGAGTCACCGCGTCGCCCGGCACGAGCACCCCGTCGCTGCGGGCGGCGGCCAGTTCGATCCCGTACGGGGTGAGGCGCAGCACGGGCGGGCGCCGCCGAGTGACCAGCAACGAGAAGAACGGGAACAAGATCGTGTAGGCGCACCCGTACGTGATCAGGAACTCCCATGCGGGGGACACCCAGCGGCCGAAGAGCGCCGAGTAGAGCAGCCCGGCCGCGATCCAGCCGAGCACACTGGCCGCCACCGCGATGACGGCCATGTCGAGCAGGAAGCGGCGCGGCGACCAGGCCGGCGAGGTGTTCACGGGCAGATCATGTCAGCCCGGTGAGTCGTATGGGCGACACCGGGGGCTGATTCGACCACCTTCGCGCGGCGGTTCACAGGGGACTCACAGACGACCGGATGAGATGGGCAGGCGTCCATTCGTAGCGCTCTGGGGGGTTTGTTGTGGGACGGGTACGCAGATGGGGACTCGCCGCCGTCGCGGGGGTCATGCCGGCGGCGCTGGCGTTCACCGGAATTCAGGTCGCCGACGCGGCCACCAGCAAGGCAGTCGCCGGCGACGGCGTCAAGCTGGTCTCGGCCGGCAAGAACATCAAGGCCGAACGGTACGAGTACGGCGCCGGCTGGACGGTCGACCTCGACCTCGGCCTGAACGTCGTCGCCGGGCAGGAGCCGATCGAGATCAGGGCCACCCGCAAGACGTACGCGAGTCCGGTCGTGGCCGAGTTGATCACGAAGAAGGGCAAGGTCACGCTGCCCAGGGTGCTCGCCCCCGACCTGTACACGCTCAAGCAGTTCACCACGGTGACGATCAAGAACACGAAGGGCGCCGTGGTCAAGCGCTACTGGACGAACTTCTGCCCCAACGCGTACGACTCGGTGCGCACCCGCCCCGACGCGCCGGCGCAGACGCCGTACCCGACAGGTTGCCCGTCCGGGAACCCGTTCACGCTCGGCACGGTGTGGGGCGTGCAGGCGGGGTGGAGCGCCAAGACGAGCGACATACCCACCCACGGCAAGCCGTTCGACCTGCCGCCCGGGAAGTACTCGGTCGGCGTCACCATCAATCCTCCGTACCAGAAGCTCTTGAATCTGCCCGCCAAGGACGCGACCGTCGCGCTGAACCTGACCGTGGTCAAGGAGTCCGCGCGGGCGGAAGCGCGCACCAATGCGCATCAGCATCACGGTCAGCAGGTGTCCGAGACCCACGCCGAGTACCGCGTGCCGGCTCAGCGGCCGGCCATCCGTAAGGCGGCGCCGGGACCCCGGCCCGACCTGCGCTCGCTGCCCGCCTGGGGCATCTCGATCGGCAAGGGCGCCAAGAACAAGTGGTACGTCAACTTCGGCGCGACGGTGTGGAACGCCGGTGACTCGCCGCTGCTGGTCGACGGGTTCCGCCGCAGCGGGCAGGACCTGATGGACGCGTACCAGTACTTCTTCGACGCCCAGGGCAACCAGGTCGGCGCCGTGCAGGCCGGGACGATGGAGTGGGATCCGCGCGCCGGGCACAACCACTGGCACTTCACCGACTTCGCGCAGTACAACCTGCTCAAGTCCGACCAGAAACAGGTCGCGCGCAGCGGCAAGGAGGCGTTCTGCCTGGCCAACACCGACCAGGTCGACTACACGATCCCGCTGGCGAAGTGGCGGCCGTACAACACCGACCTCGAGACGTCGTGCGGCGAGAAGAACTCGGTGGGGGTGCGTGAGGTGCTCGACATCGGCAACGGCGACACCTACACCCAGGACCGGCCGGGACAGTCGTTCGACGTCACGTCGCTACCCAACGGCACCTACTACATCCAGGTGAAGGCGAACCCGGTCGGCAAGCTGAGCGAGAAGAGCACGGCGAACAACACGTCCGTACGCAAGATCGTGCTCGGCGGCACGGCGAAGAAGCGAACCCTCGCCGTACCGCCGGTCAACGGCATCAAGGGCTGAGCGGTCAGCCGGTCCGCGGTGGCTGTTCGTGCCGGTAGTTGTCGACACGGGCGGTCCCGCGGGCCGACGCCGAGCCGTAGACCGTGCCCCCGGCCGTACGGGGGGACGCGGCTGGTGGGCCGGCGACCACTGCCGCGGGAGCGGCGAGCCGGGGCCACAGCGAGGCCTTGCGTTTGGCCGACACGTCCTCGACCCAGCCGAACACGAGCACCGCCCCGAGCACCATGACCGTCTCGAGCAAGAGCATCCAGACGACGTACTGGAAGGTCGCCCACGGCACCTGGTAGTGCTCCAGCACGGCCGCACCGACGGTGATCAGCGGGAAGTGCCACAGGTAGATCGTGATCGCGCGGGCGTTGATGACCCGCACCGACTCCGACAGCCACCTGACCTTGTCGAGCGCGGCCATCGTCGGACGGAACCGCAGCACGATCAGGACAAAGGCGAGAGACCACAGCGTACGGGCGATGGGCTCCTCGTTGAGGTCGAAGCCCCACGCCGTCGGGTGGGTGAACAGCCAGTACAGCCCGTAGCCGCCGATCGTCGCGGTGATCGCCGCCCAGACCACGACGGGCAGCCGGTGCAGGCGCCCGTCGCGGTGCGCGAAGCCGGCCATCCAGCACGCCGCGTAGGTGACGAAGTCCCACATGATGCCGTCGACCGGGTCGGGCAGGCGGAAACCGGTCAGGTGCAGCGCGGCCAGGGCGACCAGGGGCAGCGCGACGACGACCCAGCCGAGCTTCTTGTACGCGAGGTACAGGATCGGCGAGACCAGGACGAAGATCAGGTACGCCCGGAGGTACCAGAGGACCTCCCAGAACGGCTCGCCCCACGAGCTGCCCGGCGGGTCCTCGAGCGGGAACAGCCAGAACACCAGGTTGAGCTTGTGCAGCGGGTGGTCCGGATCGCTCGCCGACCAGCCGTGCCAGAACATGATCGGCAGCGCCACGGCGGCGAAGGTCCACAGCGCCGGCAGCAGGCGGCGGATGCGCGACCAGACGGCCTTGCGCGCGCCGCCCTTCGCGAGCGACGCGGCCATCAGCGAGCCGGCGATGGCGAACATGACGCCCATCGCGGGCAGCACATAGGTGAGCCAGGCCCAGCCGAAGGCGTGGTAGACGACCACGCGGACGATCGCGAGCGCGCGCAGCGAGTCGATGTAGCGGTTCCGCGACTTGGCCGGGGCGGTGACGGCCGCGGTGACGGGACTTGCAGACATGGATGGGGCCTCCGCCAACGGTCGCACTCTGAGAAAGCCCCTAAGACGATCATGCAGGGGAGGCGCACGTAAACCACCAGTTGCGCCCGGTCGGCCGCCCGTACGGTCAGCCCGGTCCAGCCGTCCGGGGACCTATTTCCAGAAGTCTCTATGCACGTCGGCGGCGCTGGGGAGCGCGGCCGGGCCGTCGATCACCATGGGGCGCCCACCCCGCGCGAACACTTCCCGCGACGAGAGCCGCAGCGGGGGCACGACGTCCTCCCCGTCGACCATGGCGCCGAGCTCGTCGGCGGCGAACGCGAACACCAAACGGCCTATCCCTGACCAGTAGATCGCGCCCGCGCACATGGCGCAGGGTTCGGTGCTCGTGTAAAGCGTGCTTTCCCCCAGAACGGTCATCTCCCAGTCGCCGGCCGCCCGTACGAGGTTGGTCTCGGCGTGCCCGGTCGGGTCGGACCGGGTGACGGTCGAGTTCATCGCCTCGGCCACATTCCCGGCGGGGCCGACGAGCAGCGCGCCGAACGGCTGGTCGCCGCGTTTCCGCGCGTCCCAGGCGAGCGCCACGGCCCTTTCCAGGTACGTCTCGTCGGCCGCGGTGATTCCCCTGGACGTCACGATTGCCATCCGACTCCCCCATCGACGCGTGCCCTCCCCCAGCCTGGTGGACAGGCGGCTTGGGGGGCATCGGCCCACCGGTCGAGATGGGTGAACTCGTCGCTCAGGCGACACCGCGGCGGCCCATGAGCGCCCACACTGACCGCATGGGTGTGGACCTGGGCAGTGTGGAACTCTTTGCGGGGCCGTCCGTGCTCGGCGGGCCCGACGACCTCGACGCGGTGATCAGGGATTTCATCGCGGGCGCCACCGACACGTTGCTGATCGCGGTGCAGGAGATCGATTCGCGGGCGATCGCGGAGGCTGTCCTGGCGGCCAAGGCGCGCAAGGTGAGCGTGCAGGTGATCCTCGAGGGCGATTACCTGGTCGAGGATCCGCCGCTCGCCGACCCGTGGAGCCCGCTCGGCGACAACGAGCACAACCGGGTGATCCACTCGGCGCTGCTGCGTGGCGGCGTCGACCTGGTCACCGACCTCAACCCGAAAATCTTCCACCAGAAGTTCATCGTCCGGGACCCGGGCGCCCCGACTGCGGCGGTCCTGACCGGGTCGACGAACTTCACGCTCACCGACACCGGCAAGAACACCACCGGCGGCCGTTCCGGCGGCAACAACCTCAACCATGTGCTGATCCTGCGCGGTCAGACGGCGACCGGGCTGTACGTGCGGGAGTTCGAGCGGCTGCGCAGCGGCACGTTCGGTGAGCTGCGGGAGCGCCGTGAGCCGCGCCCACGCGAGTTCCGGCTCGGCGGCATCCGGGTCAAGCCCGTCTTCGCGCCGCACCAGGGTCCCGAGATGGAAATCATGAAACAGATGCTGAAGGCGCAGCATCGTGTCGACTTCGCGATGTTCACCTTCGCCCAGTCCTCGGGCATCGACGACACCATGTTCTGGCTGCTCAAGGCCGGCATTCCCGTACGCGGGGTGCTGGATCGCGGTCAGGGCAGCCAGGCCTGGGCGGCCACGATCCCGCTGCGGGACAGGGGCGCCCAGCTGCACGAGAACGCGCCCGGCAACGGGGTGCGCAAAGTGCACCACAAGCTCATGGTGATCGACGAGCAGCTGGTGATCGTGGGCAGTTTCAACTACACCGCGCCCGCCGCGACCCTCAACGACGAGAACATCGTGGTGCTGGGCGACCTGGAGGAGACCGACCCGAACGCGATCGCCGCGCAGCGCCGGCTGGCCGCGTTCGTCCTCGACGAGATCAACCGCATCATCGCGAAGCTGTCCCGCCCGGTCGCCGCTGCCGCCGGGGAGCGATGAGCCCCGACTCGTACGCCCAGACGACGAGCTGGGCGCGGTCGCGGCAGTGCAGCTTGGTCATGGCCCGGTTGATGTGGGTCTTCGCCGTCAACGGGCTGATCACCATCCGCGCCGCGATCTCGTCGTTGGTCAGCCCGCGGGCCACCAGCTCGACGATCTCCTGCTCGCGGCCGGTCAGCACGTCGCGCCCGGCCGACGGGTCGGGCGGGGGCGGCCCGGTGACGAACTCGCTGATCAGCGTGCGGGTGACCGTCGGCGCGAGCAGCGCGTCGCCCCGGGCCACCACGCCGACCGCCTGCAGCAGGTCGCCGGGGTCGGCGTCCTTGAGCAGGAACCCGCTGGCCCCGGCCCGTAGCGCGGCGAAGACATACTCGTCGAGCCCGTAGTTGGTGAGGATCAGCACCCGGACGCCTGCCAGCCCGGGCTCCGCGGCGATGCGGCGGGTCGCCTCGATGCCGTCCAGCCCCGGCATCTGCACATCCATGAGCACCACGTCGGGCCGGAGCACGCGGCACTGCCGCACGGCCTCAGCACCGTCGGCGGCCTCGCCGACCACGTCGAGATCGTCCTCGGCCTCGAGCAACGCCCGGAACCCGGCCCGCATGAGCGCCTGATCGTCGACCAGCAGAACCCGGATCAACCCGCCCCATCCCCGGCCGAGCCGCCACCGGCCCGTGCCCCCGCCGCCGCATCGCCGGGTGTTCCGGCCCCACCGACCCGCACACCATCCGCAGCCGGCCGTGGGCTGTTCAGCGGGAACGTTGCCCGTACGGCGAAGCCTCCGCCGTCGCGGGGAGCGGCCCGCAACTCGCCGCCGAGGCCGAGGACCCTCTCACGCATGCCGCGCAGGCCCACGCCAGGAGGCGCGGGATGATCGGGTGACGCCAACCCGTCGTCGGTGATCGAGATCGCCAGCTGGGCCGGCGTGTGCTCGATGGCGATCTCGGCGCTGGCAGGCCCGGCGTGGCGGGCGATGTTGGTCAGGGCTTCCTGAACCACGCGGTAGCCCGCGCGATCGACGTCCGCGGGCAGCTCGGGTGCATCGCCCGAGACGCTGACGCGTACGGGGAAACCGGCCGCCCTCGTCCGCTCAGCCAGCGCCTCCACATGAGCGAGCCCGACGCCCTGGGTGTCGGACGGTCCGCGCAGCACATCGAGGGTGTCGCGCAGCTCACGCATCGCCGCGCCGCCGGCCTCCTGGATCGCCAGCAGCGCCGCCGGCGGCTCCTCGCCCCGCTTGCGTGCCAGGTGAACGGCTATCCCCGCCTGCACCTTGATCACCGAGATGCTGTGGGTCAGCGAATCGTGCAGGTCACGCGCGATCCGCAGCCGTTCCTCGCCCGCGCGGCGCAACGCCATCTCTTCCCGGGTGCGCTCGGCCTCGACAGCCCGCTGTTCGACCTGCTCGAGATAGGCCCGGCGCTGACGGCCGACGACCCCGGCCACGTTGGCCGCCACGAACCACCCGAGCAGCAGCGACGTGCGTTCGACGAGTTGCTGCGCGGCCTGCCCCTCGGGAGCCACGGCGATGTCGCGCGTGAGGAAAACACCGAGGAACACCACGCTTGCCAGGGCGGCCGGCAGCCGGTGACCGCGCCAGGCCGTGAGATAGACCAGGCCGATCACCGGGAAGGCGGCCGTCACCCCGGCGTGCACCCGCAGGTGCAGCGCCAGCATCGCGACCGTCACGAGGGCGAGCGCCGTCACCGGATAGCGCGGGCTGACGGCCACCGCGGCGGCCATGACGACGACCAGGAACACACCGACGACGCCGAGCGGCCCGGCGTCGGACGCGATCAGGGCATTGACCAGCAGCAGCGTTCCGAGAAGGAGGCCGCCGCCGAGGTAACGCAGGTCGAGTCGCACCTTGGCACTGTAGGACTGCGGCCCATCGACGGGCATCCCCTCAGCGCGGTAGTTCTGGCGTACTGCGGACGCAGTAGTCGTCGTCATCGGTTGCCTGCGCCGGCCGGACGTTTCCGCGCCCCCGCCGCCCGAGCATCGGGGCATGACATACCGTTTCTTCACCCCGCCCAAGCCCGCCGGCCTGGCCGCGCGGGTCAACGACCAGCTCCGCGAGGACTTCCTCGGCCCGCTGCCGGCGTTCCAGGCGCTCTCCCCCGCCGCCGACGTAATGGCCGCGACCTGGTCGTTGATGCGCGAATCGCTGCTCGCGGACGCCGAGCCGCCGGCCGACCGGGCCGAGCGCGAACTGGTGGCGGCCGTCGTCTCGCGGGCCAACCGCTGCCGGTTCTGTCTGGACGCTCATGTCACCCTGCTGCACGGCCTCGGCGAGCACGACCTGGCCGAACGAGTCGCCCGGGGCGACCCGCTGCCCGGTGCGCGGCACGCGGAGCTCGCGCGGTGGGCCACGGCCGGCCGCACACCTCGCAAGAGCGCCTGGACCAGCCCGTACGGTCCGCATCTGACCGGCACGGCGCTGACGTTCCACTTCCTCAACCGGATGGTGTCCGCGCTGCTCGCCCCGGATCTGCTCCCGGGCGGGCTGCAACGGCTCCCGGCCGTGCGCTCCGTCGGCGGACGGCTCGTCGCTCGCAGCGCCCGCAGACCCAAGGAGCCGGGCCGCAGCCTCAACCTGCTGCCCGCCGCGACCTCACCCCCGCCCGCCTGGTCAGGACGAACACCGGTGGGCACGGCGTACGCGGCCCTGTTCGACACTGCCGGGCGAGGCGGGTCCCTGCTGGGCGACGCGGCGCGCGAAACCGTCGTCGCCACCGTTCGCTGGGAGGACGGACGGCATCCCGGCCGTCCCGCCGAATGGGCCACCGACCTGGTTCGCGGCCTGCCCGCCACCGACCGCGTCGGCGCCCGGATCGCGCTGCTGGCCGCGTTCGCCCCGTACGCGATCAGTGCGGGTGACGTGGGTCTGTGGCAGCTCTCGCACCCCGCCGAGGCGGACCTGGTGCGGCTGGTCGCCTTCGGCGCGATCACCGCCACCGACCACGTCGCCCGGGCGCTCGACCCGGCTCACCGTTAGGAGCGCCGCCATGCGCAAAGCGTTCGTCATCAGCAGCACAGCCTTGCTGTTCGTCTTCGCCTTCCAGTTCGTCTTCGCCGCGGTGGGCGCGTTCACCCGGCCCCAGAGCGATTCCTCGTACGCCCTGCACAGCCTCACCGGCATGGCGATCATCCCGGCCCTGACGGTGCTGACCACGGTGTTCGCGTTGCTGGCGAGGGCTCCCGGACGCCTGATCGGGCTGACCGTCCTGCCGCTCGGCCTGACGATCCTGCAGGCGTTGCTGGCCGTGCTGGCCGACGCGTTCGCCGGCGCGTCGGGCGGGAGCACCACCATCAGCCTGGTCGTCGGCGGCCTGCACGCGGTGAACGGCATCGTCGCCGTGCACTTCGTGGTCGCCGCCGTGCGCGGGGCGCGGGAACTCGATCGTCCCCGCGCGTCCGTTCCGGCGGATTCCGTGGAGGTCGCATGACAACCGGATCCCTGCTCGTCGTCGACCTCCTCATCGCGGTTCTGGTGGCCGCGGCGTGGCTGGGCGCCGGGGCCACGGCGGCGGCCGGGCGGGTGCGGGCCGCGCTCGGACTGACCGGTCTTGCTCTGGTCGCCACGGCCGTCCGCGCGCTCACGATCGGCGGGCTGGCGCGGGCCGGGTGGTGGTTCGCCGCGGAGAAGGTCGTGGTCGCCGCGCCTCTGCTGCTCGCCGGGACGGTCGTCGCCGTGATCGCGTTGCTTCGCGACCGCGCCCCCGTGTCCGGAACCGGTCACGCCGTTGATCCTTCGGGGCGGCGGCTCGCCCCGGTCGCGTTGCTGTTCGCTGGATACACCTCGGCCGCGTCGCTGCTGGTGAGCCTCCTGCACGGCTACCCGGTGTCCGGCGGCGTGGCCCTGTTCGCGGTCGCGGGTGTGGCAGCGGCGACCGCCGTCACCTGGCGGACCCTGGGGACGCGGCCCTCACCCGTCATGTCCAGGGCGGCCGTAGTCGTGGCGGTCGGAGCGCTTGTCGCCGGAACGGCACTGGCCACGGCAGGCGGGGCGACCTCCACCACGCAGCATCAGCACAACCCGGCGACCGAAGCCGGGGCGGCTGCCGCAAGCTATCAGCACGAGCCGTTGCCCCCGGCCGGAAAAGCCGCCTCCGGCCCTCACCGCAAGCCGTTGACCGAGACCGGGAAGGCCGGCTCCAGCGCCCGCCACGAGCCGGTGTCCGGGGCCGACGTGAACGGGCCCACCAGGCGGTTCACCCTCACCGCCGGGACCGCCCGGATCGAGGCCGGCGGTGCGGAGGTCGACGCGTGGGCGTTCAACGGTCAGGTGCCCGGGCCGGAGATCGCGGCCACCGTCGGCGACCTGATCGAGGTGACGCTGCGCAACCGCGACATCGACCGCGGCGTGACGCTGCACTGGCACGGCTATGACGTGCCGAACGACCAGGACGGCGTGCCGGGCGTGACGCAGGACGCGGTGCTGCCCGGGCGGGAGTTCGTCTACCGCTTCCGCGCGGACCAGGCGGGCACGTACTGGTACCACACCCACTCGGTCTCGGACGTGGGCGTGCGGATGGGCCTGTACGGGGTGCTCGTCGTCCGTCCGCGGCCGGCCGGCGGCGTCGAGGTGACGGTGCCGGTGCACACGCTGGCGGGCCACCTGCTGCCCGCGCCGGCCGTTGCCACGGCAGCGCCCGGCACCCCCGTACGGCTGCGCCTGATCAACACCGACGACACCACCCACCGGTACGCCGTCACCGGCGCGCCCTTCCACGTGGCGGCCATCGACGGCGTGGATCTGCGAGGCCCCTCACCGCTGTCCGAACGGGCGCTCCTGATTCCGGCCGGCGGCCGTTACGACGTCGTGACGACGGCGCCCGCCGCGCTCTCCGTCGACGGTCGTGAGGTCTGGTCGACCGGTACGCCGTCCGCCGGGACCGCGGACTGGCCGGTGTTCGATCCGCTCGCCTACGGCACAACGGCGAACCGTCCGTGGTCCCGTTTCGACCGCTCGTTCACCTTGGTGCTCGACCGTGGGCTGGACCTGCGCGGGCTGCTGCCCCGCTATGCGCACACGGTCAACGGCGCGGCCGCACCGGACATCCCCGCGCAGACCGTACGGGACGGCGACGTCGTCAAGTTCACGATCGTCAACCGCTCGCTGGTCGCGCACCCGTGGCACCTGCACGGCCATCACGTGCTCGTGCTGGCGCGCGACGGCCGGCCCGCCACCGGAAGCCCGCTGTGGCTGGACTCGTTCGACGTCCGCCCCGGCGAGGTGTGGGAGGTGGCGTTCGAGGCGGACAACCCGGGCGTCTGGGCCAACCACTGTCACAACCTGCCGCACGCCGACGCCGGCATGATGCTGCACCTCGCCTACGAGTGACGGCGGAATGACTGCGGGCTAACCACGCGGCCGCGCAGCAGAAAATGTCGTACCCCGGGGCTAACTTGGCGATGAGTCCTCAACGGGCCGCCGGTCTTACTACGGAGAGTGCCAGACGAAGGAGTTGGGTCCGATGACCGCCACCACATCGATGTTGACAGCCGCTCGCGCCGAAGCGCTGTTCACGAGCCATCTGCCCACCGGGAGCAAGCCGTCCCCCGTCGCCGTCGAGCAGGCGATCCGTCACGCGGTGCGCACGCGCGGCGGTGTCCGAGGGTGCGCGGCCGACGTCGCCGGGGAGTACGGCGATCATCCCGAGTGCGCCGCTCCCCGCATGCGCTGGGCGCGCCAGGTCGTCGAGGATCTGTACGGGTCACGCTGGGCGCTCGCCGCTTGAGGCTTGGCCCGCCGCCCGCTGGGGTAAAGTTGCTACTCACCGGTAACAAGGGCGGAGGGCGACATGCTCAGCGAACGACTCCAGGATGTTCTCGACGGCAGGTGGGCGCACGTCCGCAAGGCCGCGCGCACCGGTCTGGCCGGCGACAAGTTCGCCACCGTGCACGGCGAGAGGATCGACGAGGCGCGCGAACGCGTCACGCGGCTGCTGCGTGAGCTGCCCGCCGACCCGGGCGTCACCGCGGGCTTCCCGATCGAGTACGGCGGCCAGTCCGACCCCGGCGCGTCGGTCGTGGCGGCCGAGATGCTCGCGCAGGTCGACCTGTCGCTGATGGTGAAGGCCGGGGTGCAGTGGGGCCTGTTCGGCGGGGCCGTCGTCGCGCTGGGCACGAAGTACCACCACGACCGTTACCTGCGGGACATCATCTCGGCCGACCTGCTGGGCTGTTTCGCGATGACCGAGACCGGTCACGGCTCCGACGTGCAGCAACTGCGCACCACCTGCGAGTACGACCCCGGGACGCAGACGTTCGACCTGCACACCCCGCACGAGGCGG
Source organism: Paractinoplanes brasiliensis (assembly GCF_004362215.1). Classification (NCBI taxonomy): domain Bacteria; kingdom Bacillati; phylum Actinomycetota; class Actinomycetes; order Micromonosporales; family Micromonosporaceae; genus Paractinoplanes; species Paractinoplanes brasiliensis. The sequence goes on from NZ_SNWR01000002.1 coordinate 1,667,854, forward strand.
CCCGCAAGGACTACATCGGCAACGCCGCCCGCGACGGACGCATGGCAGTCGTGTTCGCCCAGCTCATCACCGGCGGCAAGCGCTACGGCGTGCACGCCTGGCTGGTGCCGGTCCGCGACGAGGACGGCCGGCCGATGCCCGGGGTGACGATCGGCGACGACGGGCACAAGGCCGGGCTGCTCGGCGTCGACAACGGGCGGCTCTCCTTCGACCACGTGACGGTCCCGCGCGAGATGCTGCTCGACCGCTACGGCCAGGTCGCGCCGGACGGGTCGTACACCAGCTCGATCGACAACGACGTCCGCCGCTTCTTCACGATGCTCGGCACCCTCGTCCGGGGCCGCGTGGTGGTCGGCGGCTCGGCCGCGAACGCCGCCAAGAGCGCGCTGACCATCGCCGTACGCTACGGCGAGTCCCGCCGGCAGTTCGGCGCGCCGGGCGAGCAACGCGAGATCGCCCTCAACGACTACCTGGCCCACCAGCGCATCCTCACCGTCAACCTGGCCCACGCGTACGCGCTGCATTTCGCGCAGGACGAGCTGGTCAACGCGCTGCACGAGGTGCAGACCGCCGACGGCCCGGTCGACGAGCACCGGCAGCGTGAGCTGGAGTCGCGGGCCGCCGGGCTCAAGGCGGCGCAGACCTGGCACACCACCCGTACGATCCAGGCCGCGCGGGAGGCGTGCGGCGGCGCGGGTTATCTGGCCGAGAACAGGCTGCCCGGGCTCAAGGCGGACACCGACGTGTTCACGACCTTCGAGGGCGACAACACGGTTCTGCTCCAGCTCGTCGCGAAGGGTCTGCTCACCGGGTATCGCGACGCGTTCGGCTCGCTCGACGGCTGGGGGCGGGCCACGTTCGCCGCCGATCAGGTGCGGTCGATGGTCCTCGAACGCACGGCCGCCCGGGGTTTGATCCAAAGGCTGATCGACGCGGTGCCGGGGCGGGACGAAGAGGTCGCCCTGACCGACCGCGGCTGGCACCTGGCGCTGTTCGAGGACCGCGAGAAGCACCTGCTCGAGGGGGCGGTGCGGCGGTTGCGCAACGGGGCCGCGCAGAAGAAGGACCGGCAGTTCGACATCTTCAACGACGTGCAGGACCACGTGCTCGAGACGGCTCGGGCGCACATCGACAGGGTGGTGCTGGAGGCTTTCGTGGCCGGCATCGACCGCACGGCCGACGAAGAGGTCAAGGCGCTGCTGTCCAAGGTCTGCGACCTGTACGCGCTGAGCACCGTCGAGGCGGACAAGGGCTGGTATCTGGAGCACCAACGGCTGACCCCGGCCCGCTCCAAGGCGGTCACCGGCATGGTCAACGACCTGCTCCGGCAGTTGCGGCCGCACATGGCGACGCTGGTCGACGCGTTCGCCGTGCCCGACGAGTGGCTCAACGCGGCGATCCTGCGCGAGGAGCCCCACCGCCAGGACGTGATGGCCGCCCACGACGCCCAGTGACCCCCTCCGGGGCGGCGCGGTGACTCCGGGGGGCGCGGCCTCGATACCCGCGCCACCCCCGGACGACCTCGTCAGCCGGGTCGCGGGGCGAAACTCGCGGCCCGCTCCCGCCCCGCGCGGAACATGCCACGCGGGGCGGGCCGGCTGATCAGTTGCCGTTGCCGTTGCTGCCGTTGGAGTCGCCCCGGCCGCGGGCCCAGTCGCGGGCTCCGCGGGCCGCCGAGCCGACCAGGTCGGCCGCCCCGCCCGCGGCCTTGCGGGCGAAGGTGACCAGCGGGTCGGGCGTCTCGCGCAACGTGTCGCGGTAGCTGGCGGCCGCGTCCTTGATGTCAGCGGTCACCGAGGCGTCGCGGTCGTCGTCGCGGCGCGGGTAGTCGCCCCCGAGGATCCGGGTGTACTCCCCCGAGTCGACCCATTTCTGCAGCTCGGCCGCGCGCGCCACCGGGAACGGCTCGCCGCTGAACGCGGTCATGCCGATCTTGTGGATGCTGTCGCGGATGTCGCCGCCGCCCTCGTACTCCGCGGCCTGCTCCAGGAAGGCCGCGGTGTCGATCTGCGACAGGTCGCCGCCGCCGGCCATCTTCATGAACAGGCGCAGCGAGGCGGCCGGGTCCTGAGCCGCGAGCAGACCCGCGCGGTCGGCCGACAGCTCGGCCTTGCGCCACCACTCGTACATGGCCGCGATGATCGCCCGCATCGCGATCACCCCCACCGGCACCCAGCTGATGTTCGTGACCCAGCGGGTCAGGATCGTCATGATCGTCTGGTAGACCGCGTGGCCGCTGCGGACGTGGCCGATCTCGCGGCCCAGCAGGGTGCGCAGTTCCTCGTCGTCCAGTTTCTCGACCGCGCCCGTGCTGATCACGATGAACGGCCTGTCCATGCCGATCGCCTTGCCGCTGATGATCGGCTGCTGGGTCACGTAGAGCTCGGGGCGCTCGGCGACGTCGAGCGTGTCGGCCGCCTCGACGAACAGCCCGTGGACCCGCGGGTACTGCCGGTGGTCGACGCGGATCGAGCCGGCCAGGTACGACAGGCGGAACCCCCGCTCGTTCCACATGCCGAACAGGCCGCGCACGACGTCGTCGAAGCCGCGCAGCTCGCGCAGCGCCGTCAGCGCGCCCCGGTCGGCGGGATGCTCCCAGGCCCGCGAGCTGATGCCGGTCAGAGCGACCCGCTGCCGCGCCGGCCGGTTGTCGTCCTCGATTGTCATCGTGACCCTCCCGTGGTCGGTTCCGGAAAGAGAATCCCGGAGCCGGAGGGATTCTCGCATCGGCTGTGAGCCGGAAACCTGGTGGATCCACTGCGACTTTCGGCTGATGCTTCGGTACTGCCTCGACCCCGTGCTCAAGTAGGTCCCGCGACGGGCTCCGAGCGTCCAGAATTTCTTCCGGCGGCACCGATGAGTTCCGCCGCCAGGGCAGGTCGTACCGGCAAGACCGAAGAACGAGAGGCACTGAAGTGACTGCTGAGACGCACACTCTGACCACCGACGGCGCCGAGATCACCTACGACGTACGCCCCGGCGACGGCCCCACGTTGCTGCTGATCGGCTCACCGATGGACGCAAGCGGGTTCACCACCCTGGCGGGCCATTTCCCCGACCGTACGGTGGTCACCTACGACCCGCGCGGCATCAGCCGGAGCAAGCTGACCGGCGGCCAGAGCACATCAACTCCCGAGCAGCACGCCGACGACCTGAGCCGCCTCATCGACGCGATCGGCGGCGGCCCCGTCGACGTGTTCGCCAGCAGCGGCGGCGCGGTCAACGGGCTCGCGCTGGTCACCGCCCACCCGGGCCAGGTGCGCACGCTCGTCGCCCACGAGCCGCCGGCCCTGCCCGTGCTGCCCGACCGGGAAAACGCGCTCGCCGCCGTCCAGGGCATCTATGACCTCTACCAGAAATCGGGACAGGGCCCGGCGATGGTGAGGTTCATCCTCAGCACGAGTGTCAAGGGCGAGATCCCTGCCGGGTGGATCGACCAGCCCGGCCCCACGCCGGAGGAGTTCGGCATGTCCTCGGTGGACGACGGCTCCCGCGACGACATCCTCCTCGGTCAGAACCTGATCTCCTGTACGCATTACGAGCCCGACTTCGCCAAGCTGCGGGGCGCCTCGACGCGCATCGTGGTCGCCGTCGGCGCGGAGTCCGAGGGCGAGCTGGCCCACCGCGCCGGCGAAGGTGTCGCCGCCGGTCTGGGATCCGAGCCGGTGACGTTCCCGAGCCACCACGGCGGCTTCCTGGGCGGCGAGTTCGGCCAGATGGGCGACCCCGACAACTTCGCCGCCAAACTGCGCGAGGTCCTCAACGACAAGTCCTGACGAACCGGTCGCGAAAGCCCGCCCGCATCGAGAAACGGGGGCGGGCGGGCGAGAGCACCGGCGACCCGTGCGGGCCGAGAGGACGCGGCCCGCACGGGTCCAAGAGCGCACGGTCCGCCCGGGTCGAACGGGCCGGGTGAGACGACCGGCAACCCGCGCGGGCCGGTGATGGGCGGCCGGCGCGGGTCGGCAGTGGGGTCGTGGAGCGGTCAGTGGTGCCCGTGCCCGTGGCCATGCCCGTGGCCTCGGGCGGCGGCCAGGGTGTCACGCAGGGCGTAGTAGGCGGGCTTCTTGGTGAAGTCCTCCCACATCACGGTGGCGGCGCCTTCGGACGGGAAGAACACCGGCACCCAGGAGTACTTGTCGGTGAAGCCCCAGATCGTGAACGAGTTGCAGTCGTCGACCGCGAGGCACGCGTCCAGCACGGTCTTGTAATAGGTGGCCTGCGTGGCCAGCTGCTCGGCGGTCGGCACGCCGCCCTCGGGCAGATCCATACGGACGTCGAGCTCGGTGATGGCGGTCTTGAGACCCAGGTTGTCGAAACGCTGCAGCACGCCCGCCAGCTGGTCGGGGGCGCCGTACCGCATGCTCAGGTGGGCCTGCGAGGCGAAACCGTGCAACGGCACCCGGGCGGCGAGCAGCTGCTTGGCCAGGGTCTCGTAGGCGTCGACCTTCACCCCGGGCCACTCGACGCCGTAGTCGTTGAGGAACAGCTGCGCCTTCGGGTCGGCCTGGTGGGCCCAGCGGAACGCGTCCGCGACGATGCCGGGGCCGAGTTCCCGGATGAAGATGTTCTCCTGCCGGTACTCGCCGTTCTCGTTGAAGATCTCGTTCGCCACGTCCCACTGGTGGATCTTGCCCTTGTAGCGGCCGACCACCTTGGTGATGTGGTCCTTGAGAATCTTCCGCAGCTCGGCCTCGGTGAACGTGCCCTCGTTGAGCCACGCCGGGTTCTGGCTGTGCCACAACAGCGTGTGACCCCGTACGGCCTGGCCGTTGTCGCGGGCGAACCGGACGATCGCGTCGGCCGGGCCGAAGTTGTACTTGTTGCGCTCGGGGTGGATGAACTCCCACTTCATCTGGTTCTCGGGTGAGGCCGAGTTGAACTCCTTGGCCAGCACCTGCCGGTACGGCTTGTCATTGGGGAACGGGTCGGGATACGGCTGGTCGACATGATGGCCGCCGCCCGCGACCGCGGTGCCGATCCGCAAGTCTCGGGGAGCCGCCGATCGCAGGGTCTGGTCCTTGCCGCCGGCTTGGACGGGTTGAACAACAAAACTGAGAGTAGCCGTGGTGGCGAGGACGGCCACCACGGCACGAGTTGCTCTTTTCACGTGGAACTCCTTCTAGGAACGTCGGTGGTTCGCTCCCGTAACTTCCGGAGGTTCCTCGTAAGTTATTGGCCGGACTGGCGTACGTCAATGTTGTCTTTCCCGGACGATCGTCGTCGCGCTCTCCCCCGGCGCCTGCGGCTCCCGGATCTCCCGCCCCACCTCGGTGAACCCGGCCTTGGCGGCGACCGCGGCCGACGCCTTGTTCAGCTCGTCGTGCAGGATCGCCACTCGGGCGATCCCCGGCAGCGTGAACGCCACCCGGGTCAGCGCGTTGACCGCCGCCGTCATGTAGCCGCGCCCTGCGTACGGGGTCCGGGTCCAGTAGCCGATCTCGAGCACGCCCGGCCCCCGGCGGGTCATCAGCCCGATCGAGCCGGCCAGTTCCCCGACGCTGGTGAAGATCGCGTAGTTGAACTCTTCGCCGTCGGCCCAGCCCTCGCGCGACCGCGTGATGAAGTCGACCGCGTCGTCGAGGTTGTAGGCCTCGGTGGCCCAGGGCAGGAATTCGCGCAACTCGGGCAGCGACTCCTTGACGGCGGCCAGCGCCTCCGGGGCCCACTCCAGCTCCCAGCGCTTGAGCACGAGCTCACCGGCATTGATCATCTCGGGTGGTTCCATGCCGCAGAGCCTTCCCGCACCCCCGCCCCGGACGCAACCGACATACACCCCGGCAACCAGCGTGCCGGGGCCGGCGCCCGGCACCCCCGGCGGACGTCAGCGGGACGGGTCGCGATCGCTCGGCGCCACCGCGTGGTCGAGCGGGACTTGTTAGGCTTCCCGGCGTGCTGGCCATCCTCACTCCGGGTGCGGGCGGGCTGCAGCGGTTGTTCGCCGGTTACGCCGGGGCCGGCCCGAAATGGGACGTCCGGAGCGCACGGCTGCACGAGGCGCCGGGCCGCATCCGGGCCGGCACGCCGGCCGAGCCGGACGTGCCCGCGGCCGAGCTGGACGTGCCCGCGGCGGATCTGAGCCGCTGCGACCAGGCGCATCCGGCGCGCGACCTCACCGCCGTGGCCGGAGCGCCGCCGACCTCCTGCCGCACGGACCAGGAGCGCCGGTGAGGATCGGGTTCGCCCGTGTGATCACCGAGGTGTTCGCGCCCGGCGTGCTCGTCGCGTTGCTGCTCCTGGTGGTCGGCTTCCATGCGGGCGGCGAGCCGGGCGTCTCGCGGTGGTGGGGGGCGCCGGCCGCGTTGTTCGCCGCCGGCATTCCCATGGCGTACGTGGTCAGGGGTGTCCGCCGGGGCCGGCTGACCAGCCACCACATCCCCGAACGCGAGCACCGCCGCGGGCCCTTGCTCTTCGGCATGGTGTCGGTGGCGATCGGCACCACCGCTCTCGTCGCGCTGGGTGCCCCCAGGGAGTTGCTCGCCCTGCTCGCGGCCGGCATCACCGGCCTGGTCGTCTTCGGGGTCGTCACCGCGTACTGGAAGATGTCGATCCACTCCGGGGTGGCCGCCGGGACCGTGGCCGTGCTGGTTGCCGTCCACGGCCCGGTCGCGCTGATCGCCGTGCCGCTGGTGCCGCTGGTGGGCTGGTCCCGGTTGGTGCTGTCGGCGCACACGCTCGCGCAGGTGATCGCGGGGACGCTGGTCGGGGCGCTGATCGCCGGGACGGTTTTCCCTGTTCTGCGGTGATCCGAGATGTCCCGGCCGTAACCTGGTCAGGCTGAGGGCGACGGCATCGGGAGGGGCGCATGTCTCTGCCCCGCGGGCCGGACGACGAGCATGTCGCCGCGATCGAGAAGGCGTACGCGCTCATCGAGTCGGCGCAGGGCGAGATGAGCCCGGCGGAGGTCGACGCCGCCTGCCGGCACATCGGCCACGCCGGCCGGCCCGACGTCGAGATCCTGCTGCACTTCGCGCGGTCACTGGCCGTACGGGAAACCGGTGTCGATCATTCGGCGCACCTGCAGGAGATGCTCCGGTGCGCGGTCGGCCTCGGCGATCCCGCCCTGCTCGCTCTCGCGCTCGGCGCCGGCGCGGCCCGCCGGGCCGACGCCCGCCGCGCGCTCGAAGCCTCCGAGGGCGCCGCCAGCCCCTTCGTCCGTGCGGTGGGATTGCTCGACGCCGCCGACGGCCCCGTGGTGCATCGGGTCGCGGCGCAGATCGAGGTCGGTCAGGTCGCCCACCTGATGGGGTTCTGGGAGGTCGCGCTCGAGCACAGCGACCTCGCCGAGCAGGCCCTGGACGCCGCGGGAGACGCGCCGTGGGCGGCAACCGTGCGGCGGCAGCGGATAGTCATCGCGATCAACAAGATCGACCTGGTGCTGGACTGGAGCTGCTCCCAAGCCATGATCGGTGACTGGGCGGGGGCGGCCGACCGAGCCGCGCCGGTCCTCGACGGGGCCGGGGACGTGGTCGGAGAGGACTGGCCGCCGACGTGGCAGCGGGACTATCACGGCCATCTGCTGCTGCTGGCAGCGCTGGCCGGGAAACCGCTCACCGGCCTGGGACTCGTCGAGGTGGACGACGCGGTGGCCGCGCTGGCCTCGGCGATCCGCGCTGCCCGCTCCGGCCGAGGGCTGCAGGCCGCGCGGCTCGCCGAAGGACTGACGCTTCCCGAGCTGACACCGGCCGGCACCCGGCTGCTCGCGTTGAGCCTGGCCGCGCACCGGCCCGGCACGGCCGAGGCGGCCCTGCGGTACGGCGACGAGCTGGCCCGCCTGCGATGGAGCGACCGGATCGAGCGGATGACCGCGATGCGCGACGCGATAAACGTCGAGCGGCGGCGGGTCGAGCACGAGCAGCTGCGCCGGGACGTCCTGACCGACGAGCTGACCGGGCTGGCCAACCGGCGGGGCTACCAGGCCTACCTGGCCGGTGAGCCGGCGCAGCCCGCGTACGCGGTCATGATGATCGACGTCGACCACTTCAAGCTCGTCAACGACAGGTTCGGCCACGATGTGGGCGACCGCGTGCTCGCCGCCATCGGGGCGATCCTGTCCGAGCACGTCCGCCCGGCCGATCTGGCGGCCCGGCTCGGTGGCGACGAGTTCGTGGTGATCCTGGCCGGGGTGCGGCCGGAGGTGACCGGGGCCCGCGCCCAGGCCGTGGTGGACGCCGTACGCGATCATGACTGGCCCGCGGTCGCCCCCGGGCTCGCCGTGTCGATCAGCGTGGGCGTGCACCACGGCGGCCCCGACCAGCTCGCCGGCCTGGCGTCCGGCGCCGACAAGCGTCTGTACCAGGCCAAGAGCTCGGGCCGGGGCCGGGTGGTGAGCTAGTCGCCCTTCACGTTGACGATCTGGCGCAGCGTGTGCCGCACCTCGACCAGGTCGTCCGCGTCCTGCATGACCACGTCGATCGGCTTGTACGCGCCCGGGATCTCGTCGAGGAACGCGTCGGTGTCGCGGTACTCGATGCCCTTCATCGCCTCACGCAGCTGGTCACGGGTGAACGTCTTGCGCGCCTTCGACCGCGACAGCTGCCGGCCCGCGCCGTGCGGCGACGAGTTCAGCGCGACCGGGTTGCCCTTGCCTGCCACCACGTACGACGCGTCGCCCATCGACCCCGGGATCAGGCCCGGCCGGCCCTTCTCGGCGTTGATCGCGCCCTTGCGCGAGAGCCACACCTTCTTGCCGAAGTGCGTCTCCTGCTCGGTGTAGTTGTGGTGGCACTGCACCCGCTCGAGCTCCCGCACCGCCCCGCCAACGTAGCCGGCGAAGCAGTCCACGACCCGGTCCATCATCTCGTCGCGGTTGGCCAGCGCGAAGTCCTGGGCCCAGCGCAGCTGACGGATGTACTCCCAGAACTCGTCAGTGCCCTCGGCCAGGTAGGCCAGATCCGGGTCCGGCAGGTCGATCCACCAGCGCTTCGCCGACTCCTGCGCCACCCGGATGTGATGTGTGGCGATCTTGTTGCCGACGCCGCGCGACCCCGAGTGCAGGAACAGCCAGACCTGGCCCTTCTCGTCGGCGGTGACCTCGATGAAGTGGTTGCCCGAGCCGAGCGTGCCCAGCTGCAGCTCCCAGTTGCCGGCGTAACGGCCCGGCTCGAAGCCGGCCTTCTCCGCCTTGACGGTCAGCTTTTCGACCCGCGTACGGGCGGTGTCGCTCACGCTGGTGTTGTACGAACCCGCGCTGAGCGGCACGGCGTTCTCGATCGCCGTCCGCAGCTTCGCCAGGTCCGGCTTGAGCTCGTCCCGGTGATACTGCGTGCGCACGGCGGCCATGCCGCAGCCGATGTCGACCCCGACGGCGGCCGGGATGATCGCGCCGAGCGTCGGGATGACCGACCCGACGGTCGCGCCCTTGCCGAGGTGCGCGTCCGGCATGAGCGCGATGTGCGGGAAGATGAAGGGCAGGCGGGAGGCTTTCTCCGCCTGTTCCTTGGTCCCCGCTTCGAGCAGGCTGGCCCAGTTCACCAGACGCTCGTTGATCTTTTCCATCGCAGTCACCCCTTCCGGGCTCTCGGCCTGCTGGCGTGGCTCACGCTAGCTGGCCAAGATCAGGAGCGCCTCCGATTAACCACTTCACGGTGACCGCCACCTGCCCGGGGGCGCCGCGGGCGAGCGCGTCATCCGGCCCGGTCTGGGGCGGCAATACTGTGCCGGTGACTCTCGACGCGCTGATCTTCGATTTCGACGGCCTGATCATGGACACCGAGTCGACCCTGTTGGAGAGCTGGCGCTGGGAGTGGCGCCGGCACGGCCTGGAACTGCCGGAGGAAGGCTTCTTCGCGGCTCACGGCGGCCCGGTTCCCGAGCGGTACACGGCCCTCGCCGCAGCGGTCGGACCGGGCTTCGACCGCGAGGTCAGCGAGGCCCGGCGCAACGCGTACCGGGCCCGGCTGCACGAGACGCTGGAACCAGCGCCGGGGATCCGCGAGTGGTTCGGCGAGGCGGCGGAGCTGGGCCTGCGGCTGGCGGTGGCCAGCAGCTCGGGCGCGGGCTGGGTGCACGGCAATCTGACCCGGGCCGGGCTGCTCGACCGCATCGAGGTCACGGCCTGCGGCAACGAGGTCGCCGCGCACAAACCCGACCCGGCCGTGTACCGGCTCGCGCTCGAACGGCTGGGCATCCCGCCGTCGCGGGCGCTGGCCTTCGAGGACACCCCGCACGGCGTCGCCGCGGCTCAGGCGGCCGGCCTGCGTTGCGTGGCCATCCCCAACGCGTTCGTCGAGGCCGGCCGTTTCACCGCGGCGGACCTCGTGCTGCCCAGCGCGGCCGACCTCACCCTGGAGACGGTGATCGACAAGGTCACCGGGGTGTGAGGCGCAGGATGCGGTCGTCGCCGTCGCGGACGTCGCCCCGGCCGTCGGTGTTCGAGGTGGTCACCCAGAGCGAGCCGTCCGGCGCGACCTCGACCGTACGGAGGCGGCCGAACTCACCCTCGAGGATCGCCCGCGGCTCGCCCAGGCCGTCGCCCTCGATCGGGACCGTCCACAGCCGTTCGCCGCGCAGCCCGGCCGCATACAGGGTGTTGCCGGCGATCGCCAGTCCTGACGGGGAGGCGTCGCTCGTCGGCCACGTGACCAGCGGGTTGGTGAAGCGGCCGCCGTCGGTGCCGCCCTCACCCTCGACGTCGGGCCAGCCGTAGTTCCGGCCCGGTTCGATCCGGTTGACCTCGTCGACGTCGTTCTGGCCGAACTCGGTGGCGAACAGCCGGTCGTTGCCGTCCCAGGCCAGGCCCTGGACGTTGCGGTGGCCGAGGCTGTAGACCGGGGAGCCCGCCGTCGGGTTGCCCGGCGCGGGGTCGCCCTCCGGGGTCAGGCGCAGGATCTTGCCGTTGGGACTGTCCGGGTTCTGCGAGTGGCTGGTGTCGCCGGCGTCGCCGGTGCCGACGTAGAGCATCCCGTCGGGGCCGAACGCGATGCGCCCGCCGTTGTGGTTGCCCGCCTTGGCGATCCCGTCGAAGATCACCTCGGGTGGGGCGTCGCTCGCCGGCTTGAACCGGACAATCCGGTTGTCGTCGGCGGCGGTGAAGTACGCGTAGACCCAGTCGCCGGTGGCCGCGAGGCCGAGCAGTCCGCCCTCGCCGCCCGCTGCCACACCCGGGACCTCGTACACCGGCTCGGGTTGCCCGCCCGGGGTGATCCGCAGGATGCGGCCGGTGTCGCACTCGGCGACCAGCGCGCCGCCGCCTCGCGGGAAGGTCAGGCCCCAGGGGACGTCGATGCCGGTCGCGACCACCTCCGGGCTGCTCGACGGCGCGTCGGGGTCACCGGCTTCGGCCGTGCTGCCGCAGGCGGCCAGCGCGAAGACCGCGGCCAGGGCGGGGAGTGCTCGCAAGAGAAACCTCCGTCGTCGTTGCCGTCCATGCTCGTGGCAGCCCCCGAAATTCCGGCGAAAGGCGGCCCGCGTACGCAGACACCCCGAGCCACGGATCGGGTTCCCACTCGTTGATCAAGGTATGACCCGCGTACGAGCCGCCGCCCTGACCATCACCGCGGCGCTCACCCTGGCGGCCCAGCCCACGCTCACCCCCACCGCAACCGCCGCCCTCCTCCCCCCGCCGGCCGTGCCGGGCCCGACACCCGCAGCCGCCGCGCCCAGCGTGCCGGCCCCGACACCCGCAACCGGGCGTCGCGCAGCCCTCACCGCGCAGACGTCGCATGCCAAGGCCGGCACCGACCCGCATCCCCCGGCGGGCATCGCCGAGGTGATCGACGAGGTGCTTGCGGATCCGGCGCTGGCGGGATCGCAGGCCGGTGTCGTGGTGGCCGACGCGCGGACCGGCGCCACGCTCGTCGACCGGGCGGGCGCGCGCCGCTTGCTGCCCGCCTCCAACGTCAAGCTCTTCACCTCGGCCGCCGCCCTGGCGATCCTCGGCCCCGGCCGTCGGTTCGTGACCGAGGTCAAGGCCTCCGGTGTACGCCGTGGCAGCTCCCTCACCGGCGATCTGCACCTGCGCGGCGAGGGTGACCCGGCGCTCTCCCCCGCCGACCTCGACGGGCTGGCCCGGGACGTGGCAGCGACCGGGCTCCAAGTGATCACCGGCAACCTCGTGGCCGACGACACCTCCTTCGACTCGCAACGGCTCGGACCGGACTGGGCGTGGGACGACGAAACCTCACCCGGGGCGGCTCCGGTCTCGGCGCTCACGCTGGCGCCGGATGAGGAATATCTGGCCGGGACGGTGACCGTCAAGGCCGTTGCGGCGCCTGTGGACAACCGCCCGGCGCGTCTCACTGTCGACCCGCCGAGCCGGCAACTGACCGTCATCAACCGGACCACTACTGTCGGCAGCGCACCCGGGATCGAGGTCACTCGCCGCCACGGAACCGACGAGATCACGGTCACCGGCCGCGTCCTGCGAGGCGCCGCGCCGGTCACGCGAGCGGTGACCGTACGGGAGCCGACGGTGCTGGTCGCGGACGTCTTCCGGACGGCGTTGCGGCGTCACGGCGTACGGGTGAAGGGTCTGATCGTCGCCGGGAAAGCCACGCCGGCGGAGGCGTCGGTGCTCGCGCGGCACCGCGGCCGGCCGCTCCGGGAACTGATGAGACCGCTGCTCAAGCGCTCGAACAACGCCATGGCGGAACAGTTGGTCAAGGCGGTCGGGCGTACGGCGGCCGGCGCCGGGACGTGGCCCGCGGGCACCAACGCGATCGCCTCCTACCTGGCCCGGCTCGGCGTCGACACGAGCACGATGCGGCTGGCCGACGGTTCGGGGTTGTCCCGGCACAACCTCGTGCCGCCCGCCGCGATCGCCCGGTTCCTGCTCGCCGTCCGGAGCGAGCCGTGGTTCCGGCTCTGGTACGACGCGCTGCCCCTGGCCGGCCACCCCGATCCGCTGGTTGGCGGCACGCTCCGGCTGCGTATGCGCGACACGCCCGCCGCCGGCAACGTCCGCGCGAAGACCGGCACACTCACCGGCGCGTCGGCTCTGTCCGGCTATGTGACCAGCGCCGACAACCGTCCGCTCGTTTTCTCCGTCGTGATCAACAACCAGCTGTCACCGTCGGTCACCCCGCTGCTCGACCGGATCGCCGTCGCCCTGGCGCGTCGTCCACAGGGGCCCGAAAGTGCCGGCGGAGCCTTGTAGGTTCTGCGCATGCCATCGCATCGATCGGATCTGCTGCCCGAGACCACCCGCGCTCTTCGCCACCGGCTGGCCACCGCCCAGGTGTCCGCGCGAGCGCCCTCAGTGGCCGGCGCCGTGGTGCGCGACGGCGGGCCGGTGTGGCGCGAGGGCTGGGGCAGCGTCGACGGCGAGTCCCCGGGCGGCGACGTGCAATACCGGATCGGCTCGATCACCAAGACGTTCGTGACAGTGCTCGTGCTGCGCCTGCGCGACGAGGGCCGCCTCGCCCTGACCGACCGGCTGGACGAGCATCTGCCCGGCACGACGATCGGCGACGCCACGATCGGCGACCTGCTCGCCCACACCGCCGGTCTGGCCGCCGAGCCGCCGGGCCCGTGGTGGGAGCGTTCGCCCGGCACGCTGCGGCCCGAGCTGGGCGACGTGCTGCAGGAAGACCCACGGGTGTTCGTGCCCGGCCACCGCTTCCACTACTCCAATCCCGGCTTCGCGATCCTGGGCGCGCTCGTCGAGCGGCTGCGCGGCGAGGCGTGGACAGAGGTGCTCACGCGCGAGATCCTCGAGCCGCTGGGCATGAAGCGGACGGGTCTGCGGCCGTCACCGCCGCACGCGTCGGGCTGGGCGGTGCATCCGTGGGCCGACGTGCTGCTGCCCGAGCCGGCCCAGGATTACGGCCCGATGGGTCCGGCCGGCGAGCTGTGGTCCACGGCCGACGATCTGGCGCGGTTCGCGGTGTTCCTGCTCGACGGCGACGAGCGGGTGCTGACGGCCGGGTCGCGGGAGCAGATGCGTTTCCCGTCGTCGGCTCCCGAGGCCACGGCGTGGGATTCCTCGTACGGGCTGGGCACCCAGTTGCTGCGCCGGGGCGCGCGGCTGCTGTCGGGCCACACCGGCTCGGTGCCCGGTTTCGTCGCGTCGATCTGGGTCAGCCACGACGACGGGCTCGGCGCCGTGCTGCTGGCCAACACCACCTCGGGCCTGCCGGTCGGCACGGTGGCCGCCGACCTGCTCGAGCTCGTGGCCGACCGGGAACCCCGCATCCCGCCGCCGTGGCAGCCGCTGGCCGAGGTCGATCCCGCCGTGCTCGAGCTGGCCGGTCCCTGGTATTGGGGCCCGGCCGCCCACGTGTTGCGTCCCCTCGCCGACGGCGGGCTCGAACTGGGCCCGCTGTCACCCGGCAGCGGGCGCGGCGCCCGGTTCCGCCCGTCGGGCAACGGCAGCTGGATCGGCTTGAACGGCTACTACGCCGGCGAACGCCTGACCGTCAAACGCGACGCCACCGGCGCGGCCACCCACCTCGACGTGGGCACGTTCGTCTTCACCCGGCACCCCTACGACCCGTCCGCCCCGATCCCCGGCGGCGTCGACCCGGCGGGCTGGCGACCCTCAACGGGCCCGCATGCCTGACTCGGCCTGATCCCCCAGCCTTCGACGGCGCCGGTCCGGGCCGCGCGCAGCAAGCCCGTCCCGGCGTCCATCAGGCTGCCGGGGCGGCGGCAGCCCGCCGTCACGTCGTGTGCGGACGGGCTGCTGTGCTTCGCGCTGACGAATGCCGCCCTCAGCTCCGGCCGCCGGGACGGCGGCAGCCCGCCGTCACGTCGTGTCAGGACGGGCTGCCGCGCTTCACGCTGACGAATGCCGCCCTCAGCTGTCGTGGCGGCGCAGGGCGGCGTCGATGGCCTCGATGATGCGCGGGCGCATCTCGGTGGCCTTGATGACGGCGTCGACCGAGCCGACCTCGACGGCCCGCTGGATGCTGTGCACGCGGTCGAACTCGGTGGCGACCTCGCCCAGCTTCTCGGTCCGTACGGAGTTGCGCAGTTCCTCCAGCTCGGCCGCGAGAGCCCCCCGGTCGGCGCCCGACGCGGCGGCCAGACGCTCCTCGGCCGCCTTGACGCGCGGGTCGGCGGCGGTGCGCCGGTTCACGTCGCCGGTGAAGACCACCGCCGCGGCGGGCGCGCCGCCCAGCACCGAAGCGAACGAGCCCTCCAGCGCGAGCACGGTCATGTTCGGGTTCAGCTTCTTCGAGAAGACCACGAACGCGCCGCCGTGATAGCGGGAGATCACCGTGAACACGATGGGGCCACGGAAGTTGACGATGGCGCGCCCGATCTCGGCCCCGTACTCCAGCTGCAGTTTCCGCATCGACTCGGGCGACCCGTCGAAGCCCGACAGGTTGGCCAGCACGACCAGCGGCCGGTTGCCCGACGCCGCGTTGATCGCGCGGGCCGCCTTCTTGGACGAGCGCGGGAACAGCGTGCCCGCCGTGTACGTGTCGGGCCCGTCGGTGGGCGGGAACCCGCGCCGCGGCACCGACCGTGACTCGATGCCCAGCAGGCAGACCGGGATGCCGCCGAGGTGCACGTCCTGCACCACGGCCGTCTCGGCGTCGGCCATGCCGGCCCAGCGTTCCAGCACGGCGTGGTCCTGGTCGGCCAGCGCCCGCATCACGATCCGGATGTCGAACGCCTTCTTGCGGTCGGGGTTGGCCGTGGCCGAGAAGATCTCGCCGACCGTGGCGAAGTCGCTGCCGGCGACGTCGTGCGGGAACGACGAGATGTCGCGGGTGACCGGGTCGGTCGTCGCCGCGCGCCGCGGGAACGCCTCGCCGGGCACGATGTACGTGTGGTCGTAGTGCGCCATCAGCACGTCGCGCGCGGCCGCCAGGTTGGGCGCCCAGTACTGCGCCTGCCCGTTCGGCCCCATCACCCGGTCGTAGCCGCCGATGCCGAAGTTGTCCTCGGCCGACACGCCGCCGGAGAAGTCGAGCGACTGCTTGCCGGTGAGCACCATGGCCGAGTCGGGCGTCATGACCAGGATTCCCTTGGTGTGCATGAGCATCGTGGCCTCGGCGTTCCAGTACGGCTGGGCGCCGACGTTGATGCCCGCGACCACGATGTTGATCTCGCCGCCGTCCTGGGTGAACTCCACGATCCGCTTGAGGGCGGCCGCGACCCAGTCCATGTTCTCGGTGCCGGACTCCATCGAGATCCGGGCGCCGGCCGACAACGCGTACCACTCCAGCGGCACCCGCAGCCGGTCGGCCAGGTCGAGACCGGCGATCACGCGGCGGCACTCGGCTTCACTCAGCGCGCCCAGGGCCTTGGTCGGGTCGCCCAGCAGCACGACCCGGGTGATGCCCTCGGGGTGCCGCTCGGTGCGGCTGGTGACCACCCCGGCGACCAGCGCGGCCGAGTTGCGGCCCTTCGGCCGGTCGACCGGCACGAGCGCGTGCGACTCGTCGAGGTCATACTCCTGGAAGTCGCCGAGCAGCGCCGTCAGCTCGTACGGATAAACGGTGTTGCGGGCCGCTGCGCGCAGAACCTTGAGGCGGTAGTTGTCCAGCGGCTCGACCGGCTCGTCGGTGGGCTCGCTGAAGGTCAGCACCGGGGCGCCCGTGGCGTCGTTGGAGATGCGCACGGCGACCTTGGTCAGCGTGCCCGATCCGGGGTCGCGGTACCGGCCGATGAACAGGATCTCTTCCAGGCCCGCGCCGGCGCTGGTCGGCAGGACGCGCCGGGCGATCATCTCCATCTCCTCGCGGGAGATCGAGATCGGCGGCCACACGTAGACGACGATGCGGTTGGTGCTGAACCGCTTGTCGGAGGGCCGCTGCGCCTGGGCGCGACGGATGGAGTCGAGGCAGGTGGCGATCGTGTCCTCGGCGGTCGGCAGCGCCACCAGGCGGCCGTCGTGCTCGCGCAGCTCGGTCAGGTCACGCACCTGGGCGAACGCGACCAGCCGGTCGTCGCCCGGGTTCTCCCGCGCGACCGCCCGGAACAGGTAGACCTCTTCGTCGGAGGAGGGCAGCCGGGTCAGGTCGAACTTGCGCAGCCTTTCCAGCTGCATCCGCTGGGCGATGTACGGGTGCAGGCCGCGGATCAGCCTTTCCTCGGTCATCCCGGCGCTGGACGGGCGCCACGTGAAGTGGTGGTGCATGACTGCCCCGCCCCGGCCCGCGACCGTGGTGGTGAGCCGGCGCACCTGCGTGGGCAGCGGGTGCGCGCCGATCACCTCTTGCAGGGCGGCGGCCATGGCGTCGTGGTCGCCGGGCTGGCCCTCCCACGACAGGTAGATGTCGGTGTCGATGGCGGTGTCGCCGGCCAGCGCGGCCAGGCCGTCGAGCGCGGCGCCCAGCCCGTCGAACGACACGGCGGCCGAGACGATCCACGAGCCGGCCCGTTCGGCGACGACGAAGATCCCCGACGTCCGCAGGCCGGTCAGGCCCTTGTTGCCGTAGTAGCGGCGGGTCAGCACCTCGAGCATGACCGAGTTGTCGAGGTTGTCGCGCACGAGGCGCTGGCCGAGCAGGCGCACCAGCGGCTCGGTGCTGCGGACCATCTCGGCGATGCGCTCGCCGCGGTCGGGTGACTGCGGCTCGGCGTCGAGGTGGCGCAGGTGCTTGCGGATGCCGGAGTAGACGCGGGCCCGGTTGCGCAGCAGCAGCGGCTGGCCGAACCACGAGAACACGACGCCGCGGGCCAGGTCGGCCAGGGCCGGGTAACGCACCTGGGTGGCCGCGATCAGCCGTTCCAGGGCCAGACCGGCCGGCTCGCGCAGCGTGTCGTCCGGCGGGGCGGTGGTCAGCCAGGCCCGCAGCAGGGCGGCGATCACCGTGGCGTCGGCGGACGCGCGCTGCTGGGCCAGGAAGATGCGGAAGACGGCGGCCTCGAGCTCCGGCGTGCGTTCCAGTTCCTTGACGCCGTAGTGGCCGAGCGCCTTGGACAGCCGGGCCTGGAACGACTCGGGCAGCCCGGCCCGTTCGACGTCGAGGCTCTGCAGGTAGGTGTGCAGGTATTCGCGGGCGCTGTGCACGTGGGCCTCGCCGAGGCCGTCGTCGGTCGCGGGCCGGTTGCGGCTGAGGTCGGCCAGGTCGGCGAAGACCTCGATCAGCTCCACCTCGCCGGCCAGGGGGCGGTGGGTCTCGGCGGCGGCGGCGCTCAGGTAGCCGGCCAGCACACGGCGTTCGTCGAGCGGGTCGACGTCGAAGCCGAGCAGCAGGCTGCGCAGGTCTTCCTGGCCGCGGGCGACCCGCAGCCCGGGCGACGGCTCGGCCTCGGCGGCGGGCAGGTCGATCTCGACGTCACCGGCGGCGGCCTCCTGCTCGGCCTCGGCGTCGCCGAGCGGTTCGAGGCGCAGCAGCGCGGCCCCCGAGTCGACCTTGGCGCCGACAGTGACCAGCACCTCCTTGACGCGGGCCTTGAACGGCGCGCGGAGCACGGCCTCCATCTTCATGGCCTCGAGCACCAGCACGGGCGCGCCCGCCTCGACCTCGGCCCCGGCCGCGAGCGGGGTGGCGATGACCAGGGCCGGCATCGGGGAGCGCAGCACGCCGCCCTCGTCGCGGCTGATGCGGTGGGTGATGCCGTCGACCTCGACCAGGTGGATCGGGCCGTGGGCGCCGGTGAGCACCTTGTGCCGCCGGCCGTTGACCGTGATGCGGCCGCTGTGCTTGTCGAAGCGTTCCAGCTCGACGTCGGCCGTGCGCACCTCGTGACCGGCCTCGACGCCGACGCGGAACCGGCGGGCGCCGACCCGGGCCACCCGTACGCGGTAGGTGACGCCCCGCAGCTTGAGGTCGAGGGGCGTGCCGCTCTCGTGCCGCACCTGCGGGCGCCCGCCGAACGCGGTGGAGAGCAGGCGCTGCTGCTCGGTGCGCTCCTCCTCCTCGTACGCCTCGATCGCGGCCGCGGCGAGCGCGACGGCGGAGTGCTTGTGCGAGACGAGCCGGCCCTGTTCGCGTACGCGGTCGATCCACCCCGTGTCGGCCGAGCCGTCGATCACCTCGGGCTGGTCGAGCAGGTCGAGCACGAAGCTCTTGTTGGTCGCGCCGCCCTCGATCACCACGGTCGTGTCGGCCATCGCCCGGCGCAGGCGCCCCAGGGCCTCGTCCCGATCCTTCCCGTACGCGATGACCTTGGCGATCATCGAGTCGAAGTCGCCGGGGATCGTGTCCCCCTCGCTCACGCCCGTGTCGACGCGGATGCCGGGGCCGGCGGGCAGGTCGAGCCGGGCGATGCGGCCGGGCGACGGCGCGAAGTCGCGGTCGGGGTCCTCCGCGTTCAGGCGGGCCTCGACGGCGTGCCCGCGCTCGCGGGGCGGCTCGCCGGTCAGCCGGTTGCCCGACGCCACGTACAGCTGGGCCTTGACCAGGTCGAACCCGGTGGTCGACTCGGTGATCGGGTGCTCCACCTGCAGGCGGGTGTTGACCTCGAGGAAGGCCAGCAGGTCGTCGCCCGGGTGGTAGAGGAACTCGACAGTGGCCGCCCCGCGGTAGCCCACCGCGACGGCGAGACGCTCTGCTGAGGCCTTGAGCTCGGCGGCACGCTCGGGCGGCAGCACCGGCGACGCCGACTCCTCGATGACCTTCTGGTTGCGGCGCTGCACGGAGCAGTCGCGCACGCCGAGCGCCCACGCCGTGCCCTGGCCGTCGGCGATCACCTGCACCTCGACGTGCCGGGCCCCGGTGACCAGGCGTTCGAGGAAGACGATGCCGCTGCCGAACGCGCGGGCGGCTTCCTGGCTGGTGCGCTCGTAGGCGTCGGCGAGCTGGCCGGGGTCTCGCACGACGCGGATGCCCCGGCCGCCACCACCGGCGGTCGCCTTGAGCATCAGGGGGTAGCCGATGTCGGTCGCGGCGGCCAGCGCGGCCTCGAGGGTCTCGACCGGGCCGCGGCTCCACGGCGCGACGGGGACGCCGACCTCCTCGGCGATCAGCTTCGCGCCGATCTTGTCGCCGAGCTTGCGCATGGCCTCGGCGCCGGGGCCGATGAACGTGACGCCGATGCGGTCGCACAGCTCGGCGAAGGCCGGGTCCTCGGCGACGAAACCCCAGCCGACCCACGCGGCGTCCGCGCCGGTGTCGACCAGCGCCCGCTCGAGGGTCTTGAGGTCGAGGTAGGGCCGGGCGGCGGCCGGGCCCAGGTCGTACGCGATGTCGGCCTCACGCACGAAGGTCGAGCCACGATCCACGTCGGTGAACAAGGCCACCGTCTCGATCGGGGTCGCGGTCTCCGCGGCCAGCTCACGGACGGCGTGGATGAGCCGCATGGCGGCCTCACCACGGTTGACGACGGCAATGCGAGTGAACACCGGAAAGAGTCCCTACCTCACCTGGAAAGCTTCGTCAGGAGACTACAGGTGACCCGAAGCCGGGGGTACGCCGTTGGGCAGCGGTTCCGGCTAGCAGGAATGTGTACGTCGCCGTGACCTGGAAACCTTGAGGGCGTGACATTGCGCTGCCTGCTCGTCGACGACAACGACCACTTCCTGGCCGCCGCCTGCTCGCTGCTCGAACGGGACGGCCTGGAGGTCGCGGGCACCGCGAAAACCATCGCCGGCGCGCTCGGCCGGGCCGGCGAGCTGGCCCCGGACGTGGCGCTGGTCGACGTCAACCTGGGCGCCGAGAACGGATTCGATCTGGCCCGGAGCCTGGCGCCCACCCCTGTGATCATGATCTCCACCCATGCGGGGGACGACTACGCCGACCTGGTCGACGAGAGCCCCGCCATCGGTTTCCTGTCGAAGCTGGACCTTTCCGGCGCCGCGGTGAAAGAGCTGGTCAGCGGGCCTCGAGAAAGGTGAGCACGGCCAGCACCCGGCGGTGGTGATCGTCGGTCTCGGGCAGCTTGAGCTTGCTCAGCACAGCACGTACATGCTTCTCGACAGTGCCCTCGGTGATCCACAGCCGGCGCGCGATGCCGGAGTTGGACTGCCCCTCGGCCATCTGCGCCAGCACCTCGCGCTCACGGGCGCTGAGCACCGCCAGGGGGTCGTCGCGCCGGCGTGCGGTGACCAGCTCCGAGACCAGGCCCGGGTCGATCACCGAGCCGCCGTTCGCGACCCGCTCGGCCGCCCCGAGGAATTCCCGTACGTCGGTGATCCGGCTCTTGAGCAGGTAGCCGATGCCGCGGCCGCCGGCCAGCAGCTCCATGGCCTGGTCGACGTCGGCGTACGCGGAGAGCACGAGCACGCCGGTGCCGGGCAGCTCGGCGCGGATCTCGCGGGCGGCCCGCAGACCCTCGGTCGTGTGCGTCGGCGGCATGCGCACGTCGGCGACGACCAGGTCCGGTTTCGTGGCCCGTACGAGTTTCATCAGCTCGCCGGCGTCACCGGCCTGCCCCAGCACCTCCAGCCCCTCCCGCGTGAGCAGGCTGGCGATCCCCTCGCGCAGCAGAACGTCGTCCTCGGCCACAACCACCCTGAGCCCGGTCATGGTGGAATTATGCGGCTACCGGCTACCCGGTATCGAGGAGTGGGGATGGCATCGATGTGCCGCCGCCGCGTTTTCATGAGCCTGTATGCATGTGTACGCACACTCCCGAGTGCCCGCCGATCGACCAGCCGGGCTGGGACACCGCTGCCGTGCTCGTCCACCACGAGGACCTGGGCTGGAGCCTGCTGTGCAACGGCGCGGTCGTGCTCGACGCGGTCGTGAGACCGGAGCCCGCACCCACCGCGACGGTCACCGGGATCCGGCGCCGGAGCACCCGTACGCGCCGCCGCGAACCGGCCCCCCAGCCCTTAGCCGCTTAGCGGGACCCGCACGGACACGGTCGTTCCGGCGCCGGCCGGGCTGCTCACGTCGAACGTCCCGCCGAGGGCCTCGATCCGGTCCTTGAGGCCGAGCAGCCCGGTCCCGCCCGAGAAGTCGGCCCCGCCCGAGCCGTCGTCGTGCACCCGCAGCCGCAGGCTCCCGTCCTCGGCCCGGGCCCACACCTCGACCACCTGGGCCGCCGCATGCTTCACCGCGTTGGTCAGCACCTCGGAGACCACGTAGTAGGCGCCCACCTCGATCGGCTGGGGCAGCCGGCGCGGCAGCTCAACGTCGACCTCGACGGGCAGCGGCGACCGGCGGGCCAGCGCCCTGAGCGCCGGCCGGAGCCCGTTCTCCGAGAGCACCGCCGGGTGGATGCCCCGCGACAACTCGCGCAGCTCGTCGATCACCGTCATGAGGTCGCCACCGATCTCGGCCACCTCGTCGTCCTGCGCCGCCATGCGCAGCCGCAGGGCCAGCGCGACCAGCCGCTGCTGGGCGCCGTCGTGCAGGTCGCGTTCGATGCGCCGGCGGGCCTCGTCAGCGGCGGCCACGAGACGGGCGCGGGAGCTGATCAGCTCGGCGCGGCTCTGCGCGTCGGCGACGGCGGTGGCCACCAGTTCCGTGTAGTCGCTCATCCGCGTCTCGGTGTCGTCGGGCAGCCCGCCCTCGACCGAGCCGACCGCGAACATCCCCCACAGCCGGCCGTTCACGACGATCGGTACCCCCACGGCGGTGGCGTCGAGCCGGGACGAGTGCGCGGTCTCCCGTACGCGGTTGATCAGCCCCGCGGACACCTTCGGCTCGGCCGCCCCCTCGCACGCCAGCTCGGTCGTGGAGCCGTCGAGCTCGTACCGGATGAGGGCGGCCGTGTCGCTGCCGAGGTGACGCCGGACCTCCCCGGTGGCCGCCTCGAACACCCGCTGCGGGGCCTCGCCCTGAGCGATCAGCAGCGCGAGCCGTCGCAGCGACGCCTGCACCTCGGCCATGTCGCCGCGCGCCCGTTCCGCCTCGACCGCCCGCCGGGCTGTCACCGTGGTCACCGTGCCGACGATCACAGCCATCCCGAGGAACGTGCCGAGCAGCGTGAAGGCCGCCTCGTTGAGGTCGCGGAACGGCGGCAGGAAGAACCAGTCGTACGCCAGGATCGCCGCCGTGCCGACCGGAAGGGCGAACAGGATGCCCCCGAAGCGCGCCACCAGCAGCACCACGGCCAGCACGACCAGCGCGAACGGGATCGCGTGGAGGTGACCGACCACCGCCTCGCCGACCCAGCGCGCGACCAGGAACGACACGACCCCGGCGACGGCCGACAGCGCGACCTGCGCCGGGAAGGGAATCCGCACGTTCCGAGGCTGCCACCGCCCGGCCCGCCGGCACAACCGCCGCCCGGCCGCCGGGTCCGAGCGGTGTTAGCGTCGCACCATGCTGGTATCGCGTCTGCACGCCGCCGGGGATGTTCGCCTGCACACCGAGGACCAGCCCTCGCCGAGCGGGCCGGACGAACGCCTCGTCGAGATCACCTCGGTCGGGGTGTGCGGGTCCGACCTGCACTGGTTCACCGAGGGGGCGATCGGTGACGCCGCCGTGGCGCGGCCGCTGGTGCTCGGCCACGAGATGGCCGGCGTCATCCGCGGCGGACCGGACGACGGCGTACGGGTCGCGGTCGATCCCGCCATCCCGTGCGAGCGTTGCGAACCGTGCCGCACGGGCTGGGTCAACCTGTGCCTGAACATCGTGTTCGCCGGGCACGGCGACCACGACGGCGGCCTGCGCCAGTTCCTGACCTGGCCGTCGCACCGGCTGCACCGGCTGCCCGGCTCGCTCTCCGACGACGACGGCGCCCTGCTCGAACCGCTCGGCGTCGCCCTGCACGCGCTCGACCTGGCGCACCTGCGCATGGCGTCGACGGTCGCCGTGGTCGGCTGCGGCCCGATCGGCCTGCTGCTCATCCAGCTGGCCCTGCGGCACGGCGCCACCCGGGTGCTGGCCGCCGAGCCGCTTGCCCACCGGATGGCCGCCGCCGAACGCTTCGGCGCGGAGCCCGAGGAGCAAGCGGAAGCGGTCGCCGACGTCGTCTTCGAGGTCTCCGGCTCCGACGAGGCCGTCGACTCGGCGCTGCGGCTGGCCAAGCCCGGCGCGCGCGTCATCCTGGTCGGCATCCCCGACGGCGACCGGACGTCGTTCAGCGCCGCCCGCGCCCGCCGCAAGGGCCTGAGCCTGGTGCTGTCGCGCCGCATGGGCGAGGTCTACGACCGCGCGATCGACCTCGCCGTCCGCGGTCTGGTCGACCTGAAACCGCTGGCCACCGACGTGTACCCGCTCAAGGACGTGAACGCCGCCCTGACCGCGGCCGCCGCCCGCCAGGGCCTCAAGACGCTCGTCCACCCCAACGCCTGACAGAGATCTGGATCCTCGGCGCCCGGCGCAGCTGGACCAGAGGTGCACGGATGGCTGAAGAGCCGGACACGGGGCGGACGGAGGTTGAGCCCCGCCCCGAAATGGCCCATCCTGGCCCGCATGCCTGACGCCCGTTATGTCCAGTCATGTCCGTCGGTGACGGCCTCCCGCGGGCGGCGGAACACCCCCGGCCCGGACCGAGCGGCGAGAACCGGAGCAGCGGCACTCCGGCTGGCACTCGTCGCGGCGTTCGGGTTCGCGGCACTGAGCGGCGCCGAGCCTGCGCACGCCGCGCCCACCCCCAACGTCGACTCGGGCTTCGGCGCGGGCGGCGTCGTCACGGTCCCCGGCCGTTCCGTGGACACGACCGTCGACGCCTCGGGCCGCATCAGGCTGCTGACGACCGACGATCAGGGGGTCACGCGGCTGACCACGCTCACCCCGGACGGCATGAAGGAGCACGAGGCCGTCGTGCCCTTCGCGGGTTTGCTGGCCACGGGCTCGGACGGCTCGGCCGCCGTGGTCGCGACCGCTCCGACAGGCATCCGCGTGCACCGGGTGGGCGGCGCCACGACCACCGCCCTCGACGGCCGCCCGATCGAGGCCGTACGGGCGGTCACCGTTCGCCGGAACGGCACCCTCATCGTCCAGACCCCGCACGTCTTGGTGGCGATCAAACCGGACGGTTCGCTCGATCCGTCCTGGTCGGGCGACGGCGTCGTGGAAACAACGGAAGACATCCGCGCGATCACGGCCACCGGCGACCATCTGCTCACCGCCACGAGCACCTCGATCGTCCGCTACTCCCCCGGCGGCGCCCCCGAGACGGTCCGGTTCACGCTGCCCGCGGGCTTCGACCCGTACGGGCTGAGCCCGGCCTTCGTCAGCGGCCGCTCGGCGAACCGCATGGCCGTCGTCAAGCTGCTGCCCACCGGCGCGCCCGACCCCACGTACGGGATGAAGGGTCTCGCCGTGGGGGCGGCGCACGATTGCGCCCCGGCCGCCCGGCGCGCCTTCCCGACCAGCGCCGGAGCGACGGCGATCGGCGAGTGCGAGGCCGGTCTGGTCCACGTGCAGCAATTCACCGCTGCCGGGACGGATGCGGGTGAACTCGTCGTCGACCAGGCGGGCACGCAGCGGGCCCTCGGTGACAGCGGCGGCGGCCCGCAGCCCGGCGACCGCACGATCGTCACGTTCGCGTCGGAGGGCTCCACGACCAGCGTGGTCCGTCTGCTCCCGCGTACGGTCGTGCCCGCGTACGTGCCGATCACCCCCGGCCGCCTGCTGGCGCCGACCCGCGTCGGGCCCGGGAAAGAGGTCGACGTCATCGTGCGGGGCACCAACGCCTCGGCCGTGGCGATCGACGTCGCCGTGGCACGCGGGAGCGCACCGGGTGGCGTCCTGGCCTATCCGAAGGGCACGAAGCCGCCCGCCGTGGCGACCAACCTGCACAGCACCGGGCAGTCCGTGACGCAGCGGATCGTCGTGCCGTTCCCGAAGAACGGGCGGATCACGCTGCGCAACGCGTCTAGCGGGCCGGCGAACCTGGCCGCGAACCTCGTCGGCTGGTATCGCGCCGGCGCGTACCTCCCGGTCACTCCCACCCGCGTACTGGCAGCTCGGGGCCTGAAGGCCCACCAGGCGATCACCTTTGCCGTGGCGGGGCGCGCGGGTGTGCCGGCGACCGCCCGAACCGTGCTCGTCAACCTGTCGGTCAACGGTGTGACCAGCGCGGGAAGCCTCAAGCTGAGCCCGGCGAGCCGCTCGGTGCTCGCCTCGCACGGACCGGGCCGGCCGGGCAACGCGACCACCCGGGTGACGCTCGGCACAGGTGGCCGGATGACCGTGGTCAACAACGCTCCGACATCGGCAAATGTCACGGTGGACGTCGTCGGCTACCTGAAATCCTGATTTCGGTTACGCGGAGCGTCCATACACTTGCCGGATGGCGCAGAGGAGACCCACGCTGGCCGATGTCGCCGCGCAAGCCGGCGTGTCGAAAGCAGCCGTCTCCCGGGTGATCAACGACGCCCCCGGTGTGTCGGCGCGGACCCGTGAGCACGTACGCCAGGTCATCACGCACCTGGGTTACCGGCCCGACCCGGTCGCCCGCGCGCTCGCCTCCGGGCACGGCGAGGTGGTCGAGCTGGTGATCGTCGACGAGACGTCGGTGTTCGGCACCAGCCCGTACTACGGCCGGGTCACCGCCGGCATCCTGCAGGAACTCGCCGGCAGCAACGCGCAGCTGCGGGTGCACGTCGTCGACGAGCCGAACACTGCCGCGCTGCTCGACCGGATAGCGGCGTCGGTCAGCGTCGGCGTGCTGCTCATCAACGTGCCGCCCGCGCTGGCCGGGGCGTTCTACCGCCGCTGCGACCGGGTGGTGACGATGGGCCCGACGGTGCCCGGGCTCCCGTTCGTCGGGTGCGAGAACGCCGAGGGCGCGTACGCGGCCGTGCGGCACCTGCACGAAACCGGGCGCCGGCGGATCGCCGCGTTGCACGGGCCGGACGGCAACTCCTGCGCCGAGGGCCGCCGCGAGGGCTACCGGCGCGCCGTCAAGGACTTCGACCTGCCCGACATCGCGGTCACGGGCCGGTTCGGCCGCGAGTCCGGTTACGAGCTGACCCGGCGCCTGCTCGCCGAGAACCCCGACTTCGACGCCATCTTCGCCGGCTGCGACCTGCTCGCCACCGGCGCGATGCAGGCCCTCAGCGACGCCGGCCGCCGCATCCCCCAGGACGTCGCCATTGTCGGTTTCGACGACAGCGTGATCGCGGCCTGCGCCAACCCGCCCATGTCCTCGGTCCACCAGCCCGTCGAGCAGATGGCCGCCGCCGCGACCCGCGCCCTCGTCAACCGCCAGATAGCCCAGCACTGGCGCTGCGTCTTCCCGGCCCAGCTCCAGATCCGCCAGAGCACAGCCCCCTGACCCGTACGCCGTCCCCGCTCAGGGCGCCGGGCACGGGCGCGGAGCCGGGTGGGGTTCGATGCGGTCGGCCAGCCGGCGCAGGGCGGATCCGGTCCAGTGGCGCAGGGCGGCGCGGCGGCGGGCCGGTGGAGGGTCGGGCCGGATCGGAGCGTCCGGACGGGCGGACAACACGTTCTGCTTGGTGGTTCTGTCGGCCATGATCATGGCAGCGGGATCGAACATCGCACACTCCCCGGAACAGAGATTCGCCAAGGATCGGGACGCGCTCAGCGCAGGTGGTCGCGCAGTGCGGCAAGGGGGCCGTCCCAGTCGCGGGCCAGGGCGGCCAGGAACTGCTGGGCGACCTTCATGGGGGCGGAGTCCAGGCGGTAGCGGACGCGGCGGCGCTCCCCCGGCTCGGCGACCACCAGGCCCGCCTCGGCCAGCAGGGCCAGGTGCTTGGCGATGGCCTGCCGCGTGATGGGCAGCTTGCCCGCGAGGTCGGTGGCCGTGGCCGGGCCCCCGGCCGCCAGGGCGGCGAGAAGGGCTCGCCGGCTCGGGTCGGCCAGGGCCGCGAAGACCTCCTGCGCCACGGACTCCAGGTCAGAGTTTTCCATCGAGATACGTGACCAGCTCACCCAGTTCGTTCGTCCAGCCCCCGGTGTTGCCCGAGAACGCGGTCTTGTGCTCGGCCTCGGGCAGCTGCGCGAAACCGGACTCGACCATGGTCAGCGTAGTGCCGCCCGCCGACGGCGCCAGCGTGAACTCCACATAGGTGCGCCGCGGGTCGCCGTCGGCCAGCCCGTGGATGGGCCAGGTGTAGCCGAACACCGTGGTCGGCTCGACCCGCTCGATGGTGAGCGTCGCGGTGTCGCCGCTGTCCCACGTGAGCTTGGCCTCGCCGCCGACGCGCAGGTCGACCTCGGCCCGGTGGCCGAACCAGGTGCCCAGCCCCTCGGCCGTGGTCAGCGCGGCCCACACCTTGTCGACCGGGTGGGCGATCTCGAGCGTCCGCTCGATGCGATCGGGAAATGCCATGTCCGTCTCCTCAAGTAGCAACTGACTGGTTGCCATAAAGCTATAGCAACCAGTCAGTTGCGTCAAGGGCTACGGGCGTACGTGGAAAACGAGGTTGAACGGCGTCTCGGCGACACGCTCGAACGAGGCGAACCCGGCCTCCGACGCGACGGCACGCAACCGGGCCTCCCCCGCCTGGGCCCCCAGCGCCGCGCCGACCTCCTGGGACAGCGAGTTCGGCGTGCACAGGAACGTCGAGGCGCCGTAGTACACCGCGCCCACCGGGTTCAGGTTGGCCTCGACCTGGTCGCCGGCGAACGGCTCGACCAGCAGCAGGCTGCCGCCCGGGTCGAGGCGCTCCCGCAGGCTGCGCAGGGTCCCGACCGGGTCGCCCATGTCGTGCAGGGAGTCGAACAGGCAGATCAGGTCGTACGTCCCGGACAGCTCGGCCGCCCGGCCCGTCTCGAACCGGGTCCGGTTGCCGACACCGGCCTCGGCCGCCCGTTCGCGCGCGGCGTCGATCGAACCCGCGTGATAGTCGATGCCCACGAACGTCGACTCCGGGAACGCCTTCGCCATCAGGATCGTCGACGCGCCGAGCCCGCACCCCGCGTCGGCCACCCTCGCCCCCGCACGCAGCCGCTCCACCACCCCGGGCATGGCCGGCAACCACGACTCCGCCAGGTACGCGTGGTACCCGGGCCGGAAGAACCGCTCGCACCCGGAGAACAGGTCGTGGTGGTGCTCGTGCCAGCCCACGCCCTCGCCGGTGCGGAAGGCCTCGATCAGGCGATCCGTCGAGCGCACCGCGGCCAGCATCAGCTCGTACCCGCCGATCACGCAGGCCGGGCTGCTCTCGTCGGTGAGCGCGATCGCCTGTTCCGCCGGAAGCGAGAACAGGCCGTCACCCTCGTACGCCACGTAACCGCCCGCGGCCTGCGCACTCAGCCATTCCCGTACGTATCGTTCGGCCGTGCCCGTACGGGCGGCGAGCTCCTTCGAGCTCATCGGGCCCGCCCCCGCCATCGCCCGGTACAGCCCCAGCTTGTCGCCGATCACGGTGAGCGCCCCGTTGAGCTGCGCGCCGAAGTCACCAACCGCCTTGAACACGAACTCCATCAACCGCTGCTCGTCCACCGTCGTCGTCATGGCCTGTCCCCCTGGTGAAGAAATCGAATGTCGACGCGCAAGGTAGTGACGCCGATTTCCGCCGACTGTCCGCTAGCTGTCCGCACCGGGGACGCGCCGCGGGGAGAATGTCGCGCATGCCCGCCGACCTGCGACTCCACCTGCTGGGCGGCTTCCGAGCGGAAGTCGCCGGCCGTACGGTGGCGGACCACGAATGGCAGCGCAGCGGCGCGATCGGATTGGTCAAGGTCCTGGCGTTGCACGGACCGAGGCTGCACCGCGATCAGGTGACCGATCTGCTGTGGCCGGAAGCGGAGACGACGCTCGGCACGAGCCGGCTCAACAAGGCGCTGCACTTCGCCCGCCGGGTCCTCGGCAGCGACCGTCTGCTGCTGCGCGACGACATGATCAGCCTCGACCCGGCCGGCCTGTGGATCGACGTGGACGCCTTCGAGCAGGCCGCGCGCGACGGTGACACGGCCGGGGCGCTGGCGCTCTACCCCGGTGACCTGCTGCCCGAGAACAGGTTCGACGGCTGGGCCGAGTCCCGCCGCACCCAGCTCCGCGAAACCGTGGTGCCCCTGCTGATCGAGCGCGGCGGCCGGGCCGACCTCGAGCGGGTCGTCGAACTCGATCCCCTGCGCGAGGACGCGTACGCGGGTCTGATGCGTCTCGAGGCGGCGCAGGGTCACCGTCATCTGGCCGTACGCTGGTACGACCGCCTCGCCGAGACGCTGCGCTCCGAACTGGGCGTCGAACCCCACGACGACGTGAAACGCCTGCACGCGAGCCTGACGCCGCCCGCCGCCGAGCCCCGGGTGACCGAGGAACGCAAGCTGGTCACCGTCCTGGACGCGGACCTTCGCGGCGTACGCGGGCAGGCCGCCGACGCCGACCCGGAACGCGCCCGCCGTGAGATCGCCGGGTGGACGGCCCAGCTCACCGAGATCGTGACCCGCTGGGGCGGCGCGGCCCAGCCGGTGATCGGCGGCGGCGTCATCGGCCTGTTCGGCTACCCGGACGCGTGTGAGGACCACGCCGCCCGCGCGCTGTGGGCAGGTCACGAGATTCACGGCCGCTTCCCGATCCCGATCCGCCTGGGCGCCGACACCGGCGAGATCATCGCCCCCGCCGCCGGCGAAGGCGCCCTCCCCCAGGTCTGCGGCGCGGTCCTCGATGCGGCGGCCCGGCTACGGGCTGTTGCGGCCCCGGGCAGCCTGCTGGCCACCGGCCGGACCTGCCGGGCCGCAACCCCGCACGGCACCTTCCAGTTCGCCGCCGAGCCGGCCCGCCTGCCCGGCGAGGCCCCGGCATCACCCGTGGCGCGGACCACGGATGATGGGCGCCGGCTCGTCTCGGCGTCCCGGGCGGTCGCCGAGGACGCCGCCGAGCCGGCCATGGTGGGCCGGGACGCCGAGCTCAGCGCCGTGCTCAGCCTGGTCGACCAGGCCGCCGCCGGTGGGGTTCCCCGGCTGGTCACGGTGACCGGGCCGGCCGGCATCGGCAAGTCCCGCATGGTCCGGGAAGTGATCGCCCGGCGGCCCGGCATGCGGGTGCTGCGCGGACGCTGCCTGGCCGCCGGGGACGGCATCACCTATTGGGCGCTCGGCGAGATCCTGCGGGAGGCGTGCGGGATCACGCTGGCCGATTCCGGCGAGGTCGCGCACCGCCGGCTGCGCGAGGCGCTGGCTCCGGCCCTGCCCGACCGGACGATTCACGCGCTCGCGACGACAGCGGGCATCCGGCTGCCGGGCAATCCGCTCGACGACGCCGACCCGCGCGACGTCGACGACGAACTCGGGCGCGCCTGGCCTCGGCTGGCCACTGCCCTGGCCGTACGGGAACCGCTTCTGCTGGTCGTCGAGGACCTGCACTGGGCCGGCGCGCCCCTGATCGCGATGCTGTCGAGGCTGGTGGCGCGGGCCGAGGGGCCGGTTGTCGTGCTGACCACGGCGCGGCCGGAGTACGAGCAGCCGCAGCCGTCCGACGTCGTCTTCCTGCGCGCGCTTCCCGACGCCGACTGCAGCGCCCTGCTGGAGGCGCTGCCCCACCGGATCACGCCGGAGGACGGGAAACGGATCCTCGCCCGCGCCGACGGCAACCCGTACTTCCTCGGGCAGCTCGCCGCCCACCTCGCCGAGGGCGGCCGTGGCGCCCTGCCCGACACGGTGCACTCCCTGCTGGCGGCCCGGGTCGACGCGCTGCCGGCCGCCGAGAAGCAGGTCCTGCGGCGCGCGGCCGTGATCGGGCGGGTCTTCTGGGCCGCTCCCCTGCACGCCGAACCGGGCCGTCTCGAGGCGCTGGAGAGCCGTGGCCTGATCCGGGCCCGGCCCGCGTCCGCCGTGGCCGGTCAGGACGAGTACGCGTTCCAGCATGCGCTGCTGCGCGACGTCGCGTACGCCGGTCTGCCCCGGGCCCAGCGAGCCGCCGGGCATGCCGAGGCCGCCGCGTGGCTCGAGGAAGTGGCGCGCGAACGTGTCGGCGAGTTCATCGAGGTCATCGCCGTGCACTACGCCGCCGCGGCGGACGGGCCGGACGCCGGCGACTGGATCCGGGGCAAGGCGTTCCGCTCGCTGATCGCCGCCGGGGTGAGCGCCCGCCGCCGTTACGCCGTGCGGCGCGCCCTCGACCTGCATCGCCGGGCCATCCCGTACGCGTCCAACCGCGCCGAACGGGCCGAGGCGCTCGAGGCGATCGGGGACGACCACGAGAGCGCGTACGCCGGCGACGAGGCGATCACCGCCTGGCGGGAGGCCATCACCGCGCTGCCCAAGGACGACCGGCGCGCCCGGCTGTGCCTGAAGACGGCGCAGATGGTGATCGCCCGGTGGGGCGGTTTCCGCACGCCGGCCGACCCCGCGCTGGGCGACCGGGTGGTCGGCGAGGGCCTGGCCGCGGTCACCGACCCGTCGACGAAGGCCCAGCTGCTCGCCTTGCGCGCGTTGTGCGGCGGCCGCTGGGCGTGGACAGGTCACCCCGACCCGGTGCCCGTACGGGAGCGGCGCCGAGCCGCCACCGAGGCGTCCGTGCTGGCCGGCCGCCTCGGTTCGGCCTCGCTGCGCGGCATGGCCATGCTGGGGGTGGCCGCCGTCCACTTCCAGGAGGAACGCTACGAGGACGCCGTCGAGGCCGTGCTGCAAGAGGTCGCGCTGGTCGAACAGGAGGGCCGCGACCGGGACCGCGCGCTCGGCCACCTCATCGCGTGCCTGCTCGTCGGCGGCGTCCGCGGCGAGTACGAGCCGGCGCTGGAGCACGCGCTCCGCTCGTACGAGTGGGCCCGCGCCCTTTCCCCGCACGACCGCCTGCACGGCACCGCGGTGGTCATGATCTGCCTGGAACAGCTGGGCCGCTACGACGAGGTCGACCCCTACCTCGATGAGCATCTGCGCGTGCGGCAGGGCCCGGTGGCCGAGATGTCCTGCCCGTACATCCGCAGCGGCCCCCTGGCCGGCGCGCTCGCCCTGGCCCACCGCGGCGAACCCGGACGGGCCCGCTCGGTGGCCGCCACCGTCACCCCCGACCTCGTCCACCCCGGCAACGCCGAGGTGCTGCGCTCGCGTCTCGCCCTGGCCCTCGGCGACGTCGAAACGGCTCGTTCCCTGGCCGAGCGGATGGTCGGCATGAACCGCCGCCCCGGCCCCGAGGAGATCCCCCACGAGGCCCTGGCCCTGATGCAGGCCCTGGAGGCCTCGGGCGACCGCGGGGCGCTGACAGCTTTCCTCCCTCGCGCTCGCGCCACGTCGAGGTATCTGGCCGTCCTCAAGCGGGAATGCGACCGCGCCGAACAGCGGTGACCGGCGGCCCGTTCAGAGGCCGTCCCGGACGGTGTCCTCGGCGAAGATCTCGGGCGCCTCGCTCGGAACGACGATCTGACCGTGCTCGTCACTCAGCCTGATCCCCAGCGACTGCCGGTACATCGACGACTCGGTGCCGTTCTCGAAAACACATCGGAGCCGCTCGCGCTTGTTCTCCCGCACCGTCGTCTTCTTGTACTCCACCTCGCCGACCTCGGCGACGAAGAGCATGACGCCGTTCAGCACGAAGAAGGCGCCCTCGGCGATGTGGGCCATGCCGGGGTACGGCAGGAGTTTGCTCGCGCCCTCCCGCAGTTCGGCGTGCTTCTGCCGGAAGAGCGGCTCGAACGTCTCGAAGTCGCGGGCCTTCTCGCGGCGGGCGGCCTTCCCGGAGTCGTGGACCTGGCGCCGTGCCGGCAGGCCGGAGAGGTCCAGCAAGCCGGACTCGTCGCCCAGCAGATCGAGATCGTCGCTGTCCAGCAACTCGTCGAGCGACTCCGGCGACTCCGGCGGCGCCAGGAGGCCGAACTCGTCGAGCGGTTGGAGCGCCGCGATCCGGTCCGCGTTCGCGAGGATCCCGTCCAGGCGCGCACCGAGCTTACGTTCGGCGATGTTCCGCGTCGTCGAGCTGGGAACGCGGCCGTGAACACGGCGGAAGTCCACGATCTCCAGGAACGCCCGCTCGAGTCGGTCCTCGGCGGACACCCTGGCCGGCTGCTCGGGCGCATCCAGCAGACCGTCGACGTCGGAGTCGAGGATCGCCGCCAAGCCGGCCGGGAACGCCCCCTCGACCTGTTCGTCGTCCGTACCACCGCTCATGACTCTTCCACCGTCTGTGTCATCCGCGCGGCCGCGTCGCGTTCCTGCTTCTTGCGCTGCAGGTAGAGCAGCACCTCGGCATGCCGTTTCTCGGTCGGGTCGTCGGAGCGGATGCTCGGCCTGCGACCGCCGTTGGCCTTGACCCACTGCCGGATCCTCGGCCATGCCGCCAGCGCTTCGGCCTCGGTCACGTCGACACGGGTGGCGGCGATCGTGTCCGAGATGATCCGCAGCACCGACGGCGTGACGGACTTGGAGATGACCTCGAAGGCCCGCTGGAAGGGGTTGACCGAGTCGATGAGGTTGATGGTGATGTCGTCGATGTTGACGAACTTCTCGGCCATCCTGATGAACCGCTTGTCGCCGACCTCGCGCACCTCGCCGTTCTTGATGACCGAATCCACGACGACCTGCTGGCGCAGCTCCTCGACCTGCGACTCGTCCAGATCGGGGTAACGCTCGCGGATGATCTTCGGGACGAGCACCTTGTTCGTCGTCTCCGGGTCCATCGAGCCGGCGGCAGCCCTCGCGAACGTGTCGTCCTGCAGGATCGTGGCCTTGAGGTCGTTGAGATCGGTCTCGACGATCTGTTTCACCCGGTCGGTGCTGGGTTCCTTGAAGCCCTTGATCGTGATGACACCGGGCAGCCTCGGTTCGTCGTCGCCGCGCTTGGTGGCGAACCGGAAGTTCTCCGCGAGCACCTGCTCCATGAGCAGCGAGGCGGTGATCGCCTTGAGCATGTTGTTCACCGACACCTTGACCTCGCCCACGGAGGCGTCGGGCTCGGCGATGAGGTTGGTGAACTGGGCGCGGCTCTTGCCGGGCGAATCTCGGGTGACACGGCCGATGATCTGGATGACCTCCGTCAACGAGGCCCGGTAGCCGACGGTGAGGGCGTGCTCGGCGAACGGCCAGTCGAAGCCCTCCTTCGCCATCCCGAGCGCGACGATCACGTCCACGGCGTCCCGTTGTTTCGAGGCGACAGTGGACAGGTAGTGCAGGGTGCCGGCGCGCTTCTTCTGGTCGGTGTCGTCCACGAGGTCGGCCAGCCGCAGGATCGCGCCGGTGTCGGACCGCCGGATGGTGATGATCCCGGTGCCGGGATCGGTCGACTCGACGTGGCCGATCGAGTCGATGATGAACCCGACCTCTTCGATCTTGTCCTTGGTCGACTCGCCGGAGTTCACGTTCGGGATGTGGAGGATGGTCTTCTTGTCCAGGTCGAAGACCTCGCCGATCGCGTCGGTGTAGC
Source organism: Paractinoplanes brasiliensis (assembly GCF_004362215.1). Classification (NCBI taxonomy): domain Bacteria; kingdom Bacillati; phylum Actinomycetota; class Actinomycetes; order Micromonosporales; family Micromonosporaceae; genus Paractinoplanes; species Paractinoplanes brasiliensis. The sequence continues at coordinate 1,702,804 of NZ_SNWR01000002.1, forward strand.
GCCCCTGATAGAAGTGGTGGCCGATGCCGAGCGAGCGCAGGTGTTCGTAGCCGTTGAGCTGGTCGTAGTAGTTGAAGGTCACCGGCGTGAACCGGGCCTCGTCCTCGGCCGACAACACGGGAACCGAGTCGCCGCGGAAATACGAGCCCGTCATCGCGACGATGTGCACGTCCGAGCCGTTCATGACCCCGTGCAGCAAAGCGCCGAGCCGGCTGGCCTCGATGTCGGCGGAGACGTGGTGGAACTCGTCGATCGCCAGCACCGTGCCGTCGAACGCGTCGGGTGACAGTTTCTCGAAGGCGAACCGCAGCGTCGCGTGCGTGCAGATCAGAACCGGGTCGTGGCCGTTCAGGAAGTCGATGAACGCGCCGACCTTGCCCTGCGAGGAACCGGGGTCGCAGAGGTTGTGCTCCGGCCTGACCTCCCAATCGGCGAAGAACCCGAACTCGGTGAGTTTCGTCGACGAGAACGACGCGCCGATGGATCGCTCCGGAACGGCGACGACGACCTTCTTCCGGCCCTGGTTGTAGAGCTTGTCGAGGGCGACGAACATCAGGGCGCGCGACTTGCCCGAGGCCGGCGGGGCCTTGACCAGCAGGTGCTGGGCGTCCCGCTTGGCGAAGACGCGCTGCTGCATCTCGCGCATGCCCATCGCGTCGGTGTTCACCGATCCGCCGGTGCGGGCGTACGTCACGTCGACGACGTTGATCGGCTTCTTGCCGGTCCTCATGCGGCCACCTCGGCGGTCATGGCCTCGTACAGAGCGAACAGGTCCGAGAGCCTTTGCTCGTCGGTCTCGTACCCCCGCTTGGAATAGAGGGAGTCGACCAGGTCGTCCACGCCGGCATGGGCCGCCCGGAGGTCGGGGGGCATCAGCTGCGGGTCGTACAGCTCGGCGAGCGTCCTCTCGCAGTGGTACTCCCGCACGTCGAGCACTCGGAACGCGGCGACGGTGAGCTCCTCCTTCACGGCGCCGGTGAGCGGCGGCACCGGGAAGTTGTTGTAGACGATCGTGTTCGAGTAGCGGTAGTCGGTCTTCATCTGACCTCCGACCGCGCGGGTCCACGCCACATGCATCGCGGACGTGAGCAGAGCGAACACCCACGGCTCGGCGCCGTACACGGCAAAAGCCAGGTCGGAGATCACCGTGTCGGGGTCCGCGTAGCCGATCGGGATGTACTCACGCCGGGCCGAGGACACCTTCGGGACGATGATCGCATCCGTCGGCCGGTAGCTGATCTGCACGAATCGATGCGCCTGCGCGGCGAAGGCCGCCGTGCTGTCCGCCTTGCTCTCGGACCGGACCTGAGCGACCCTGTCCAGCCGGGCGCGGACGGCATCGATCGATCGAGCCACCGGGGCCATGTCGTCGGGAATCCACAAACAGTAACGCTCGCCGTCCTTGATGAACTCCGACGATCCGGTGTAGCGCTTGATGAACTGTGCGCTGGCCGGGTCGGACGCCAGCATCTCGCGGCGCTCGCCGGGCGACAGCACAAGCCCTCCGCCGTCGCGCGGCATCGACCCGAACACCATCTCGGGCAGTCCGGCGCCCAGCGGCCTCTTCCGTCGCTCGATCACGACGTCCGCGCCGTCGGCCAGGTAACCGTTGATGTTGGTGGCCGCAATCCGCAGATCGCCGGTGTACAGGTACTTCGGCGCGGCTGACCTGTTGCGCAGGCTGATGACCGCCACGGTGACGCCGGCGTTGCGCTTGGCGTTGTTCTCCCACTTGAACGACGTGTAGGCGTACCCGATCTCGACGCCCCGGGCGAAGATCATGGGGAACATCAGCCCGACGTGCTCGCCCTGCGAGACGGAGTTGGTGGTGACGAACGCCAGCTGGGCGCCGCTGCCCGCGATGTAGTCGGCGCCCTTGACGAACCACAGCGCGATGTAGTCCAGGTTCTTGTTGAAGGGCCGCCCGCCGAACACGAAAGGGAAATCGGCCTTCATCTGCGCCGTCTGGGCCTTGGCGCCCTTGTACGGCGGGTTACCGATCAGGTAGATCTCACCGCCGTCATTCGGGCAGATGTCGTTCCAGTCGACGCGGGCCGCGTTGCCCCGCCGGATCTTCCCGGTCTCCTTCAGCGGGATCAGCGGGATCGAGACGTTGAACTTCTCCTTGAACTCGGTGTTCATCTGATGCTTGGCGATCCACAGCGACAGGATCGCGATCTCCGAGGCGAAATCGGCCAGCTCGATGCCGTGGAAGTTCTCGATGCTGATCCTCGACTCGGTGAACAGCACCTGATGCCTCGGGTCGAGCCGGGCCAGGCGTTCCAGAATGGCGTGTTCCAGCTTGCGCAGCTCCTTGTAGGCGATGACGAGGAAGTTGCCGGACCCGCACGCGGGGTCGAACACCCTGATCGCGCTGATCCGATCGAGCAACGCCTCCAATTTGCGGACGGAGTCGAAACCGGCGTCGAACTGTTCCCGGAGGCCGTCGAGAAACAGCGGTTCGATGGTCTTGAGGATGTTCGGGACGGAGGTGTAATGCTGCCCGAGATTGCTCCGTTCCTCGGGGTTGACCACGGCCTGGAACATGGACCCGAAGATGTCCGGGTTGATCTCGCGCCAGATCAGCGTCCCCGCCTCGATCAGCAGGTCACGAGCCCTTTTCGTGAAAGCGGGTATCCCCTGGTTCGGATCGGCCGCGAAAAGCCGCCCGTTGACATACGGGAACGTGGCCAGGTGCCTCGGCTTGTCCTCGGCGTGCTCGGTGTCGAGCGCGAGGAACAGATCGGTCAGGAAATCGGCGACGTCCGAGCCGTCGGGCTGGGTGTGTGACCCGACCGCGTTGGTGAACTGGTTCTCCCCGAAAATGCCCGTGTCCTCCGCGAACAAGCAGAACAGCAGCCGCGTGAAGAAGACGTTGAGGGCGTGGCGTCCGTTCGGCCCGTCGAGCAGACCGGGGTTCGCGCCGAGCAACTCGTCGAAGAGCTTGCCCATCCGCTCCGCCGCCCTCACATCGGCGTGCGCCTCGGCGACGTACTGCGCCTTCTCCATGCCCGCCCACGGCAGGAAGAAGGTGAAATGCTGGTGGATGTCCCGGATCGGGATCATCAGGTTCTCGCCGGTCTTCGTGTCGACGGCGAGCAGCTCGAGATAGTCGGTGACGATGACGAAACGGGTCCGGTACCTGACCACCGTCGGCGAGCTCTTCAGCTCGTCGATGACCGCGAGCGGGTCGCCGGTCGTCTCCTTGAAATAGACGACATTCTTCTGCGCGACCTCCGTCGCCTTGTCGTCGGCGACGTTGAGGGATCCGTTGCGCAGCCGGGTGACGTTGGCCTGCGGTTTCCCGTACGCGAGCAGGAGCTCGAAGATGAACTCGCGGTCGTAGGACTCGCGCCCGCCGAGAGGAGCGACGCGCTCCGCCACGGCCCTCAGGTTGAGCCTCGCCATGGAAATTCCTCTTTCGCGCACGCACTTGCACCGTGGGCTGCCTGCCCCGGTTCGGCCGTCCGCTCCCGGGCGCTGATCCACTGGTCAGCCCGCCGGGGTAGCCTAGTCGCCGCCGGGGGCGCGGGACGCAGCACCATACCGAAGGGTCAGTCGAACACCAGGCCCCACTCCCGGCCGCCGTGCATCCGCCAGGCGAACGAGTGAGAGGCCGGCGCCCGTACGTCGCGCAGGCCCGGCTCGTCCGTGATCTCCAGCTCGAAAAGCGCGGCGCCCTCATGCCGGCCCCTCGTCCTCCTGAAGATCAGATAGCTGTCGTCGTAGGTGTCGATACCCACGCTCTCGGGCAACGGCAGATCAATCTTGTCCATGCTGTTGGCCCCGACGCGGACATTCCGCACCACCGCCGGAAATCCGGGCACACGCAACGCGACCTCGCCGACAATTCCCACCGTCTCACGCGGCTGAAGGTGAAAGAACCGGCTCGTCCTGAGCGGCACATCGATCTGGTTTCCCGGCCTGTCACGTCCCCGGTTGCGGGTGACCCGATCAACTCGAACGAAGAGGGCGTCGGCCTCCTGGAGCCGCCCCGGCAGATCCGGCGGAACGGGCCGGGCACGAACCTGCCGGGCCGCCTCCGTCGAATCCTCCGGTGGCGAACCGAAGCCGGGCGCGGCGCGAACGATCTCCGCATAGGCGGGGGCGAGGTCACCGGCCGGGTCGGCCCCGTCCCATACGGTCTCGAACCAGTCGAAGGTCTGCTGCCAGGCCGCCGGCCATGCTGACGGCGACAGTGTCGTGAGCGCCACCGCCATTTCACCGCCCGTGCTCATGCCACTTCTGGTGAGGTTCCCCGACCCGATCACCAAACCCGCGGGGCCGCGTCCGGCCGCGCGGTAGAAAGTCCAGGCTTTGCTGTGAAACGGTACGCGTGGCACCAGGCCGGGGCGTCGCAGAACCTCGGCCCCGCGAGGGATACGAACCTCGGCGTTCGGAATCCGCCCGATCCTCTCGAAAACGGCCGGCTCGGTGGTGCCGAAATCGATACTGATCAGAAATCGCTTCCGCCATTCGCGCCAGCCGGCAACAGTCGCCAGGTAACCCTCAAGAATGTCAACACCCGCGGCGCTGGCATAAGCCACCGCGACATCCATGTGGTTGACGCCCGGAATCGAAGAGCCCCTGACCACGGCCTCGGCGATTCCGCCGACCTTGCCCACCGTCGAGTCCTGCAGATGAACCGAGAATGCCGGCATGAACGTCTTCCTGGCGAGGCGACCGCAACCCACCCGATGCTAGTACGGCAGCCGCACTTCGTGTGCCATGGCAGGTTCGGGCAGCGCACACCTCCCGCGAGCGGCGCGCGCAGCCAGGCCTGGATCCAGTCCCCGGGGCCTGTGCACCTCGCCACCTGATGGCCCTCTTCCCGCGGCAACGACCTGACCGGACCTCTCGGTCTACAGCGAGAACCGGCCCCGCCGCGGAGCTGATCGACGGGGTCCGGAATCAGCCGGTGGTGGCCGCGGCGGGTTGTGGCGCCGTGCTCAGGACGGTGGCCATGGCGGCCGATGCCGCAGGCTGACCGAGGTAGGCGGTCAGCAGCACCATCAACTCGGCCAGGCCCTCTTCCGTGACACCGGCGGCGCGTGCGGCGTTCAGATAGGTGATCAGCCGGGCATCGACGACGTGTTGACCGACGAGGGCGGCGATGACGGCGATGCTGCGGTCGCGGTCGGTCAGTTCCGTTCCGGACCAGCCGGGTCCGCCGGCCGCCAGAAAGGCCTCCCGGGCGTACTGTGCGCCGGCTCGCGCCGTGAGGGCGATCTCGGCTTCGTCCTCCGGCACGCCGAGGTTGCGGGCGTACACGGCGCGGCCGGCGACGATGCGGCCGGCCACGTCCTCGAAAGCGTTCATATGCATGATCCCGGGTCCTCGGACGAGCCGATGATGGCGTAAAGAGCCCGTCGCAGCTGTGCGACCTCGGCCGCCGGGAGGGACCGGACCGCGTCGGCCTCACGAGCCTCGGCGCCGGCAGCGATCGCCGCCCGCGCCGCATCGCCCTTCGGGGTGATGGCGACGATGCGGGCCCGCCGGTCTCGCGGGTTGACGCGCCGTGAGACGAGTTCCCTGCGCTCGAGCCGGTCGATCTCCGCGGTCAGAGTCGTCTTGTCCATGCCGAGGGCTTGCCCGAGTTCGACCTGGGTGAGATCGGCGGTCTTGTGCAGAGCGCTGAGGACGATGTGGTCGCGCAGCGACAGGCCGTGGCGTTCTGCCTCCGCGCCGACGAGTGCGTGCATCCGCTGGGCTGCCCGGTGGAGCAGCCACGTCAGCTCCGAGTCGGGCCCCGGTCCCAGAGTGGGGCGCAGCGGCGCCTCGTCGCCGATCGTCGGATCGGGGCGGCTCGAGGCGGAGGAGGCAGGCATGGTCACGGTGTCACGCTCGGGAACCGGGACGGCAGGAGCGGAATGCTGTCGTAGGCGGCGACATCGTGGGCCGGCACGACCTGCATCACGCGGCTGAGGGCGATGCTGCGCTGCAGGCCGGCCCGGACGGTTCCGGCGTCGACATCGGCGACGCGGCGCAGCAACCACGGGCGTTCCGCGCCACGGGAGATGCCGTCCATCTGCCAGGTGAGGTCGCCGATGAACGCATACCGCTTCCCGGTGGGCGGCGTGACGAACACGACGACGGAACCGGGGGTGTGCCCCGCCGCGAGGGCCACGATCACCGAGCCGTCCCCGTGGACGTCGAAGCTCGCCGGAAAGCCGAGATACTCCGGGCCGTCGAAGGCGTACTCCCGGATCTCCAGGCCTTGCGACACGGCGCGGAACACCGTGGCGTGCGAGTCGGCGGCGCCGTAACGGATCTCGGCCTCGTTGATCCACACCGGCACCCGCAGGGAGTCCAGGCCGCTGACGTGATCCCAGTGCACGTGCGTGACGAGCACGCCGAGAAGCCGGGACCGGTCGTAGCCGGCCGCGTCGAGTTGCTGCGCCGCGGTCCGGCCGAGCCGGTGGGGAGCACGCTCCATGCGCGCCAGCATCGCGATGTGCTCCGCCACGTGCTCGCCGAACCCGGCGTCGATGAGCAGGTCGCCCTTCGGATGGGAGATGAGCACGGCGGTGGCCGCGAATTCGCGCTTGTCCCGCACGGACCCGCCGGTCACGGCGAACACCGCTCGCGTCGTGTAGGTGCCGGTGGGCAGACGGTACAGCGCCATGTCCGCCGGCGGAGTCGCCTCGGGCAGCGGGCCTGTCCAGTACGCGGAAGGTGAGATGACCATACCGAAACCGTACGACCCAAGAACGTCCGAGTCAAGAACATCCGAGCCAAGAGTATTTCTGACATGCCGGTAGGCCGTTTCGCGGTCGGCGCGCATCTCGACCCGCGCGGCCGGGCCGGCGCTCACCCGCGATCCGGTGACAAGAACGCTGACCGGCACTGGGCTAGGGACTCACGGATGCGATCAGGGCGGCGCGGGCCGGACGATCAGCGCTGAGCCCCGAGGATCGCGTTCGCGGCCTCAAATGCCCGACCCCGACAACCGTTCGGAGGAACGCCCGTGACCATCACTACTGCCGGCAGAATTGTTCTCGAGCCGGCATCCCAGCAATTCGTCGAGGCCACTGCCCGACCGCCTTTCCTGTACGACCTCAGCCCCGTCGACGCCCGCAAGGTCCTCGATGACGTCCAGGCCGCCCCGATCACGCTGCCACCCGTGGACGATGAGTGGATCACCGTCCCGGCGGACGTCGGGGACGTCCGGGTGCGTATCGTCCGGCCGAAAGCCGCCGCGTCGCCGCTACCCGTGATCCTGTACATGCACGGCGGCGGCTGGATCTTGGGCAACGCCGCAACTCACGACCGGCTCGTGCGTGAGCTCGCGGTCGGCGCCCGGGCGGCCGTCGTCTTCGTGGAGTACACGAGGTCGCCCGAGGCTCATTACCCGGTCGCGATCGAGCAGGGCTATGCCACCTCTCGCTGGGTGGTCCGCGAGGGCGCGTCGCACGGGCTCGACCCTCTCCGGATGGCCGTCGCCGGTGACTCGGTCGGGGGCAACATGACTGCTGCGCTGGCGTTGATGGCCCGGCAACGCGGCGACGTGCGCTTCGTGCACCAGTCGATGTACTACCCGGTCACGGATGCCCGGATGGACACCGGCTCCTACGAGCAATTCGCCACCGGTTACTTCCTCACCGCCAAGGCGATGCAATGGTTCTGGGACGCCTACGTGCCGGACGTCGAGCGCAGGCAGGAGATCCTCGCCTCCCCGCTGCGGGCGGAACCGGCGCAGCTGGCCGGGCTCCCTCCCGCCCTCGTGATCGTCGACGAGGCCGACGTGCTGCGGGATGAGGGTGAGGCGTACGCGGCGAAGCTGCGAGCGGCGGGCGTTGCGGTCACGGCGGTCCGGTACGGCGGCATCACCCACGACTTCATGATGCTCAACCCGCTGAGCGGCACGCATGCCACCCGGGCCGCGATCGCCCAGGCGATCGCGGTGCTGCGGGACGCGCTCGGCACCGCCGGCCACGAGTCCGGACGTCCCCTCGACCTCATCGAGGAGCCCGACCATGGGTGAACCCACGATTGTTCTCGTCCACGGTGCGTTCGCCGAGTCGGCCGGCTGGAACGGGGTGATCGCTGACCTGCTGGGCGACGGCTTCCGGGTCATCGCGGTGGCGAACCCGCTGCGTGGTCTCGCCTCCGACTCGGATTACCTGCGTGCGGTGCTGGCCGGGATCGACGGTGAAATCATCTGTGTCGGTCACTCGTACGGCGGCTGCGTGATCTCCAACGGGGCCACCGGCAACGCCGCGGTGCGGGCGCTGGTCTTCGTCGGTGGTTTCGCCCCCGACGCGGGCGAGAGCGCGACGAAGCTCGCCGGCCGGTACGAAGGCGGCACTCTCGGCGAGACCCTCCTGCCGGTCAAGCTGCCCGACGGCAACACCGACCTCTACATTCGGCAGGACCTCTATCACGTCCAGTTCGCGGCCGACTCGCCGGCGGCCGAGGCCGCGATCATGGCGGTGGGGCAGCGCCCGATCGTCGAGTCCGCCCTCAACGAGGCGTCCGGCGACCCGGCCTGGAGGACGGTGCCCTCCTGGTTCCTCTTCGGCACCGAGGACAAGAACATTCCCGCCGAGGTTCATCGCTTCATGGCGCAGCGAGCCGGCTCTCGGCGAACCGTGGAACTGCCCGGCGGCTCCCACAGCGTCGGCATTCCGGAGGCGTCCACGGTGGCCGGCCTGATCCGTGAGGCCGCCTCCGCGATCGGCTAGGGACGGCTCACGACCGAGATCACTGCCGCCGGCACCCCCACGATTCGGCGTCCAAGCCTAGAGTTGCCTCGGGGCTCCGCCGTACGGGGGTGACATGGCAACGACCTCGGACGACGCGGCCTTCTCACCCCAGCAGCGCACGTGCGCTGCTGGGGCGGGAAGCGGAGTGCGAGGCACTCGACCAGGTGCTCTCGGCCGTACGCGGCGGACAGGGCCGCTCGCTGGTGATCCACGGTGAGCCCGGGGTGGGCAAATCGATCCTGTTGGACTATCTGATCGCACGGGCAAGCGACTGTCGCGTGGTCTCCGCGGCCGGCATCCCCTCCGAGGCCGAGCTGGCGTACGCGGCATTGCATCACGTGTGTGCGCCGTTGCTGGGCCGGCTCGGCGAGCTACCGGAACCGCAACGCGACGCTGTCGGCACGGCGTTCGGGTTGCGCGGCGGACCGCCGCCCGATCGCTTCCTGGTGGGGCTCGGCGTGCTCGGCCTGTTCGCCCTGGTGGCCGAGAGCCAGCCGCTGCTCTGCGTGATCGACGACCTCCAGTGGCTCGATGAGGCCTCGGCGGCGGCCCTGGCCTTCCTGGCCCGACGGCTCGGCGCGGAGCCAGTGGCCTGCGTGTTCGCGGTCCGCGACGCGGACGACAGCTCCAAACGTGGATCACGTTCCATCGACGACGCGGGCCTGCCGCGGTTGTGGGTGCGCGGTCTGAGCGACGGTGACGCCCGGACACTGTTGGGCACGGCGGTTCTCGGCCCCATCGATGACCAGGTGCGGGATCGCATCATCGCCGAGGCCCGCGGCAATCCCCTGGCCCTGATCGAGCTGCCGCACGGGCTGACGAACGTGGAACTGGCCGGCGGCTACGGCTTTCCGGCCGCTCAGGCGCTCACGGGCTTTCCGGCCGCTCAGGCCCTCACGCTGCGGATCGAGCAGAGCTTTCTCCGGCGCCTCGGCCAGATGCCACCAGACGCGCGGCGGCTGCTGCTGGTGGCGGCAGCCGAGTTGTACGGCGATCCGATCGTCGTCTGGCGTGCGGCCGCCCGGCTGAGTATCGATGCGAGCGCCGCAGCCGCCGCGGCCGCCTCCGGGCTGGTCCAGTTCGGCACCCGCATCCAGTTCCGTCATCCCCTCGTGCGCTCGGCCGTGTACCGCTCGGCCTCGGCACGGACTCGCATGAGCGTGCACGCGGCGCTGGCCGAGTCGCTCGACCGGGACGCTCACCCCGAGCGGCGCGCATGGCATCGCGCTCACGCGACGACGGCCCCCGACGAAGCGCTGGCCGAGGATCTCGAGCAATCGGCGGCACGAGCCCAGGCGCGGGGCGGCCTTGCCGCAGCGGCGGCCTTCCTGCACCGCGCCGTCATGTTCACCCCTGATCCTGAAGACCGCGCGCGACGCGCGCTGGACGCCGCCCGCGCGCATCACGACGCCGGCGCGGCCGGCCCCGCTCAAGAACTGCTGGAAACAGCTCGGCGCGGGACACGAGACGCGGGCGTCATCGCCCGGATCAGCCTGCTCCACGCCGAGATCGCCTTTACCACGGACCATGGCGTCCAAGCCCCTCCGCTGTTGCTCGACGCCGCCCGGCAACTGGCCGCATTCGACATCACTCTCGCCCGGCAGACCTACCTTCAGGCGGTGTCCGCCGCCATGTTCACCGGCCGGCTTGCCGCCGGCGACGGCGTCACGCAGATCGCCCGAGCGGCGCGCGCCGCCCCACCCTCGCCGGCCCTCCCCGCCGCCACTGACCTGCTGCTGGACGGGTTCACGCTGCTTCTGACCGAGAACGCGAACGTGGCGACGCCGTCAATCAGAACAGCGCTGCACCGGTTCCGGGAGGGCATGGTCTCCCCGGAGGAACAGCTACGGTGGTCGTGGCTCGCGTTCATCCTCGCCATGGCCTGCTGGGACGACGACGCTTTGCGCGCGGTGGCCGAACTGCACGTGAACCTCGCTCGCCGAACCGGCGCGCTTGCCGTGCTGCCGCTGGCTCTCAGCTCCCGCATCCTTCTGCACTTCTTCGAAGGCGATCTCGACGAGGCCGCCGCCCTTGTCGACGAGGTCACCACCATCACCACGGCGACCGGGATGCGAATCACCAACTACGGCGCCCTCGCTCTCGCCGCGTGGCAGGGCCGCGAGGAAGAGGCGGAGCAGATCGGCGCGGCCGCGATCATCGAGGCGACAGCACGCGGCGAAGGAGTCGGTCTGACCAACGTCCAGTGGACCCGGGCCGTGCTCTACAACGGCCTCGGCCGGTACACGGACGCCCGGGATGCGGCCGTTGCGGCGAGCTCCGACAGTCCGGTCCCGGGCGCGGCCGCCCAGTGGGCTCCGGTCGAGCTCGTCGAGGCGGCCGTGCGCTGCGGAGACATCACTCTGGCCACACGCGCCCTGGAACAACTCTTGCAGAGCACGCACGCGAGCCGGAGCGCCTGGGCACGGGGAATCGAAGCCCGCTCACGTGCGTTGCTGGCGTCGCGCGAACAGGCCGATCATCTGTATCGGGAGGCAATCGAGCGGCTCAACGGCACGCGCCTCCGGTCAGAAGCCGCCCGCGCCCACCTCCTGTACGGCGAATGGCTACGTCGTGAGCGGCGTCGGCTGGAAGCGCGCCAGCACCTGAGTCGCGCTCACGACATGTTCGACGCGATCGGCATGGACGCGTTCGCCCGCCGCGCGGCCGCCGAGTTGCGGGCAACGGGAAAGAACGCGCGGCGGCGAAGCGTCGAGACCACCGGCGACCTGACCCCACGCGAGTGGCAGATCGCCCGGCTCGCCCGGGAGGGCCTGAGCAACCCAGAAATCGCAACCAGGCTGTTCATGAGCCCGCGAACCGTCGAATACCATCTCCACAAGGTCTTCGCCAAGCGCGGCATCACATCACGCGTCGAACTCCGAGCCGCCCTGGCCGACGACATTCGAACGCCCGGCTTCAGCGGATGACAGCCTCGAAGCCCACGACGAGGCCACGCAATTCCAACATCAGCACCGGCGAATTGCTCATCACCCACCCTGCATACGAGTCGGTCAACGATGTGCCCCAGGAGCGCGTCCGACGCTCCTGGGGTAACGGGCTTGTTCGGTGTCAGCGCCTGATGGCCTTGGCCGCCCGCACCGGTCGCGGATCATCGACAGAACTCAGAACCGATTCCGCATCCTGTTGGTTCGGGCCCACCACTCAGGCGATTCGTGAGCCGCTTTGCGGGGTCCACCGGTGGTCCCGTTCCGGCTTGAGGTCGCGTTCCTGCTGCTCCGCCGCGTCCGTTGACCTTGGTCGATGGCTATGTCGTGAAAACGACCAGCCGGGCGTCGACGTTGACGATGTGTCCGTCGCCGAGAGCGGCCACCGGTTCGGTCCAGTGCACGTGGCCGCAGAGCGTCAGCGCCGGCGCTCGCCGTTGCAGCGCGCCGCGCACCGCTTCCCGGCCCAACTGTCCCGCCCTGTCCCCGTTCGGCCCTTCGTGCAGGAGCAACACGTCCGGGCGCGGCGTGGTGAGCATCCCGACGAGCGCGAGAAAATCCCTCTCCGTGCGCCGCAGGCCACGCCGCGGGTCGCCGACGATCCCTGAAATCCCGGCGACGGTGACGCCCCCGAAGCTGCGGCGGTCACCGTCCAGCAGCGCCGCACCGGTCCGGCCCAGCTCGGCGACCTGCGCGGCGGTCACCTCGTCGTGGTTGCCGGCCACCCCGAGCACCATCGGGCATCCCGCGGCGGCGAAGGCGAGCCACACGTCGAGGACCGGGCCGGAAGCCCCGCGTCGATCAGCGCCGGGCGCCGAGTACAGGTCGCCGGTGAGCAGAACACCGATCCGGTCGGCCGGGGGCAGCAGACCGCTCTCCGCCCACACTGCCAGGTAGTCAGCGAGCGCGACGCCGAGCAACTGCTCCTCCCCGCCCAGCGGCGAGGGCGCCACCCCTTGCAGGTCCCCGGCCGCGAGCACGACGTCGCAGCCGGCCGGGAGTTCGTCGACCCGCAGAAGCTCGACGCCGAGCTGGAGGCTCTGCGGAACACCACCGGGGCCGGCCGCCCGGTACGGCACCGCCGCCAGCCGCTCCGGCCGGGTGTCGACCAGCCGCATCAACCTCTACTCCACAACGCTGCGGTAGAGGAACCGCCAGCGCGGCAAGGACGCCAGTCTCATCCGCACCTCGTCGGGACGATCGAACTTGTCGACGAACAGCAGGTAACGGCACTCCGGGAAGTCGGGCTCCTGCTGGTACTCCTCGTCTCCGTCGTGCAGGTCGTTGGACTGGAGGCGGAGCTTGCCGGCGCCGGACCGCGGGCGCGCCGCGAAATAGACGCCCCGATAGTCGCTCTCGTGCCGGACCCACTCCACCCCGAGAGCCTCGGCGAGCTTGCCGGGCTGATCGCCGAGGCTGGGCTCGTCGTAGCCGTACACGTCGTAGATCACTGAGTGCTCCGTTCAGAACCAGACCTTGATGGTCGGTTTGCGGGCGGCGGCCTCGTCGATCGTACGGAAGATCATGATGTGAACCTCCCGGCCTGTCTCGGCCGACGCATCGTCGATGATGCCGTCCAGACCGAGCCGGTCAAGGTCTCGCTCGCTCAGCGGCCCGGTCGAGACGCCGTCGCCGCGGAAGCGCACGCCGTTATCGTGGGCTGCCCGGTTGACCGAGTCGCCGCTGATCGCGATGTCGTAGTCACTGACCCGGCCTTCGTCGAACAGCGCCCCGCTCTCCGCGCTGCGTCCAGTTACCGAGCTACCCTGGAATCCCATGTCCAGGTCGGGGTAAAGCTCGCGCATCCGGTCCCGGAACCTGGCCGCGAACCCCCGGAACTGCGCGAAGTCGCGGAAACCGTACGGGACACCGGAAGGCTGGCCGGACGACGAGGACCGTGATCCCGAAGAGGACGATCCGCCGCCTGCAGACGTTGCCCGCCCCTCCTGCAACGCCTCCTGGACGTGGCCCTCGGCCTGCTCCACGTTGCCCGGCCGACCACCCCTGCGACCGCGGTTGCCGGAGGGCGGCCGGTCGTTACCGCCGCCGTGACCGCGGGATCTCGGAGTCAACATCTGCCTCCATCGATGTCGCCAACGACGATATCGTCGCGGCGCCACCCCTGGGGCGAACCGTTCAGCCGTGGTTCCGGCGGTCAGGGGATGTAGTCCTCGAGGCGGGCGGGGGTCAGGCCTGCCTTATGGATGGCGTTGAGCACCGCCAGGAAGTCGTCGACGAAGCGGGGCCGGAAGTGCATCAGGATGATGTCGCCGGGCTGGACGACCTTCTTTCCCTGGTAGAAGACCTTGCCCTTGTTGGTGGCCTCCTTCCAGAAGAACGCCGCCTTCATCCCGCAGTCGTGGGCCGCCCGCAAGGTGGTGGCGTCGTGCGCGCCGCCGGGTGGGCGGAACAGGGTCGGGCGGGTGCCGTAGAGCTGGCCGAGTTTGTCCGCGCCGCCGCAGATTTCGTGTTTCTGGAAGGCGTAGGAGCGGCCTTTGAGGACCGGGTGGCTGATCGTGTGGTTCTGGATCGTCGCGCCGGTCTGTTGCAGCGTCCGGAAGTAGCCCGGGTTGTCCGCGATGGCGTTGACTTCGAGGAACAGGGTGATCGGCACGTCGGCGGCCCGGAACAGCTGGGCCGCGAGCGGGTTCTTCTCCCAGCCGTCGTCGATGGTGATGAAGGCGACCTTCTGGTCGGTCGGGATGCGGCTGAACCATCCGGCCGTGCCGTTGCCGGGCAACGTGACCTTGGTGGCGGCGGGCGGCGGCGCGAACCGGGGCATGCGGGCCTGCAGGGCGGGCGGCAGGGCGGCGCGTGGATCAGCGGTCGCCGGCGCGGACTCCACGGTCGGCGCCGCCGAACGGACCGGGGCTGATGAGGTGACCGGCGTCGGAGCGGCCTGATCACCGCAGGCGGTCAACCCGGCCAGCAGCAGCGCCGCCGTCAACGCGCGATATCGCATATGTACGCCTCTGCGGTAGATGGATCTCCCGTACAGAGACGCGCACAACGGGCGAGTTGGTCACCCGGACGACTGAACTGTGCTGTCGATCACGCTCGGAGGAGCGCCGGAAAGAAGCGCCCCAGAGGAGCGCCGGAGAGAGGCGCCCCGAAGGAGTGCTGCAGAGAAGCGCCCCGGAGGAGCGCACGGAAAGGGACCTAAACCTCGAGCGCCTCGTTGACGATCGCGCAAGCCTCGGCGGTGTGCATGGACCCGACCCCGGCCGCCTTCTCCAGCAGCCGGCGGAACACCACCCGTTCCCGCTCGTCGAGGCCGCCGAGGGTGGCCTGTTCCGCCTCGGTGACCTGGTCGCACAGGGCGGCCACAGCATCACGCCCCCGCGAGGTGGCGACGATCTGCCGCTGCCGGCGGTCGGCCGGGTTGGGCTGCCGTTCGACCAGCCCGGCGGAGACCAGGTCGTCGATCAGGTAGGTCATCATCGTCCGGTCGATGCCGAGCCGGGCCGCGAGCGCCGCCTGGCTCGGGGGCGTGCCCTGCAGCACTTCACAGAGCGTGTGGTAGCCCCGCTCGCCCTGCGGGAAGTCCTTCAGTTTCGGGCCGACAATCTCCGCGTACGACCGCAGCAGGAGGCCCAGGGCCGCTCCGAAGTCCGCTGTCGTGTTGCTCACCGCACCATCCTATCTGTTGGACAGATCGTCTTCCAGCAATACTATCTAGCCAGACGACGATCGTATCTGCGGAGGAATCGGTGATCATGGACCAGAGGATCGCGCTGGACCCCGCGACGTTCGCGGCGGCCACGACCCACCTCGACGGCCCCGCTGTCCTGGAGGATCACGAGGGCGGCCTCGACCCGTGGACGGCGGCCGTCTGGCTCGCCGCCCGCGACGACAACGCGCGGATCACCCTGCCGGCGGCCCCGGCGGCGGTGTCGCCCGAGATGGCGGACAAGGCCCTCGACACCCTGACCGCGCTGGCCGGCACCCGCGTACGGGTCCCGGGCGCTCCGAGCCGCTTCGACGACCTGCCCGACGGGGTCCTCAAGCTCGAACCGGGCGACCCCGGCTACCGCGGCCGCAGCTCCACCTACATGCGCGGCGGCCGGCCGGCCCTGATCCTGCGTCCCCGCACCCCGGGCGAGGTCGCCGACGCCCTCGCCTTCGCCCGCCGGCACCCCGAGCTGGCCCTGGGTCTGCGCAGCGGCGGCCACGGCATCAGCGGCCGTTCCACCAACACCGGCGGCCTGATCATCGACGTCGGCGGCCTGAACAGCATCGAGGTGCTCGCCAACGGGCACGTACGGGTCGGCCCCGGCGCCACGTGGAAGCAGGTCGCCGCCGCGCTCGACAAGTACGACCTGGCGCTCGGATCCGGCGACTACGGCGGGGTCGGGGTGGGCGGGCTGGCCACCGCGGGCGGCATCGGCTTCCTCTCACGCGAGCAGGGCCTCACCATCGACAGGCTGCGAGCGGTCGAGCTTGTGCTTGCCGACGGCACCCCCGTACGGGCGAGCGACGACGAGAATCAAGAGCTCTTCTGGGCCGTACGGGGCGCCGGGGCGAACTTCGGGGTGGCGACCGCCTTCGAGTTCGAGGCCGAGGCGGTCACCGAGGTCGGCTGGGCCCAGCTCGCCCTGGTCACCCAGGACCTCGAGGAGTCGATGAGGCAGTTCGGCGAGGTGGCCCGGGACGCACCCCGCGACACCACGGTCTTCTGGCTGACCGGTCAGCCCCGCCAGGGCCAGTCCGTGATCCAGATGTACGGGATGGTCGACTCGGGCGACCCGGACACGATCGTCGAGCGGCTCACCCCGTTCGCGACGACCGGGCTGCTCGCCCAGCAGCAGGTGGTGGTGGCCCGGTACGCCGACGTGATGGCCCAGGCGGCCGACGTGGGCGCCGAGGGGCACCACGGCCGGGGCGAGCCGATCTCCCGGTCCGGTTTCCTGCCCCGACTCACCGACGAGTTCGCCCGCGACGCCGCCGAGCTGCTGCGTTCGGGCACCACCTTCTTCTTCCAGCTGCGGCACATGGGCGGGGCGATCGCCGACACCCCGTCCGACGCGACCGCGTTCGCGCATCGCACCCCCGAGTTCTCGGTGGCCGCCATCGGCATGGACAGGCAGGCGCTCGACGAGGCGTGGGACAGGCTGATGGTCAGGCACTTCGACGGGCTCTACCTCAGCTTCGAGACCGACCGGCGGCCCGAACGCCTGCACGACGCCTTCCCGCCCGCCACCCTGGAACGGTTGCGTGAGCTCAAGCGCCGCTACGACCCCGGGCGCCTGTTCCGCGACAATTTCCCGATCGACCCGCAAGGAGAAGACCGATGACCGACTACGGGCACGACCTGCTCTTCGGCACCTTCGTCACCCCGAACGCGCGGGCCCTCGACCTGGCCGTGGCGGCCGACCGGGCGGGTCTGGACCTGGTGACGTTCCAGGACCATCCGTACCAGCCGGCGTTCCTCGACACGTGGACGCTGATGACCTACGTGGCCGCCCGCACCGAACGCATCCGGATCAGCGGCAACGTGCTCAACCTGCCGCTGCGGCCGCCGGCCGTGCTGGCCCGGGCGGCGGCGTCGCTCGATCGGCTCAGCGGCGGCCGGATCGAGCTGGGCCTGGGGGCCGGCGCCTTCAACGACGCCGCGGTCGCGATGGGGGCCCGCAAGCTCAGCGCGGGGCAGGCCATCGAGGCGCTGGCCGAGGGGATCGGGATCATCCGCGACCTGTGGAACACCGACACCCGCGAGCGGGTCGAGCACAAGGGCACGTACTACCAGATCAGCGGGGCCAAGCGGGGGCCTGCGCCGGCGCACGACATCGGCATCTGGGTCGGTGCGTACAAGCCGAAGATGCTCGCGCTGACCGGCCGTCTCGGCGACGGCTGGCTGCCCTCGCTGGCCTACCTGCCCGACGGCGCCGCGTCGCTGACCGGCATGAACGCGCGCATCGACGACGCCGCGGCCGAGGCCGGACGGGCGCCCGGGAGCGTGCGGCGGCTGCTCAACCTGGGCCCGCAGGACGCGAGGGCCGAGCAGCTCGCCGAGCTCGCTCTGACGTACGGCATCAGCGGTTTCATCGTGGCGACCGACGACGCCGCGACGGCCGAGCGCCTGGCCGCCGAGGTCGCGCCGGCCGTCCGCGACATCGTCAAGCGCGAACGCGGCTGACGGTCAGTCGGAGACGGGCACGACGTCGGGGGCGCCGAGCCGGGTGGCGTCGGCGGTCTCGTCGTCGGGCTGCTCCTGCGACTCGCGTTCGGCCTCCACCCGTACGCGATAATTCTCCACCTCGCGGGCGGTCTGCTCCGGCGTCCACCCGAGCACGCCGGCCATCAGCTCGGCCACCTCCTGCGCGCATGCGGTGCCCCGGTCGAACGTCTCGATCGAGATCCGCGTACGCCGGGTCAGCACGTCCTCGAGGTGCCGGGCGCCCTCGTGCCCGGCCGCGTAGGCGATCTCGGCCCGCAGGTAGTCGTCAGCGCCGGTCAGCGCCTGCCCGAGCGAGGTGTCCGCCTCGATCAGGGCCAGCACCTCGTGCACGAGCGAGCCGTACCGGCCGAGCAGGTGCTCCACCCGCGCGACGTGCAGCCCCGACCGTGACGCGAGCACCCGCCGCTGGTTCCACAGGGCCGGGTACCCTTCCGCGCCGAGCAGCGGCACCCGGTCGGTGCACGACGGCGGCACCGAGCGGCCCAGACCGTGCACGCAGGCGTCCACCGCGTCCTTGGCCATCACCCGGTATGTCGTGTACTTACCGCCGGCCACCACGACCAGCCCCGGCACCGGACTGCCGACCATGTGCTCACGCGACAGCTGCGAGGTGGCCTCGGACTCGCCGGACAGCAACGGGCGCAGTCCCGCGTAGACCCCTTGCACGTCGGTGCGCGTCAGCGGCGTCGAGAGCACGGAGTTGACGTTTTCGAGCAGGTAGTCGATGTCCGTGCTGGACGCGGCCGGGTGCGCTTTGTCGAGCGACCAGTCGGTGTCGGTCGTCCCCACGATCCAGTGCCGGCCCCACGGGATCACGAACAGCACGCTCTTCTCGGTGCGCAGGATCAGGCCGGTCGACGACTGGATGCGGTCGCGCGGCACGACCAGGTGGATGCCCTTCGACGCGCGGACGTGGAACTGCCCGCGCTCGCCGACCAGCGCCTGCGTGTCGTCCGTCCACACCCCGGTCGCGTTGATCACCTGCTGCGCCCGCACCTCGAACGTCCGGTCAACTTCAAGGTCCTTCACCCGTACGCCGGTGACCCGCTCGCCTTCGCGCAGGAAGCCGACGACCTCGGTGCGGGAGGCGACGTGTGCCCCGTACGCCGCGGCCGTGCGCGCCAGGAACATGGTGTGCCGGGCGTCGTCGACCTGGGCGTCGTAGTACTGCAACGCCCCGACCAGGGCATCCTTGCGCAACGCGGGGCAGACCCGCAGGGCCCCCGTACGGGTGAGGTGGCGGTGCCGGGGCATGCCGCCGCCCAGCGCCAGCGTGTCGTACAGGGTGATGCCCGCACCCGTGTAGGCGCGTTCCCAGGCCCGGTGCTTGAGCGGGTAGAGAAATTGCACCGGCCGGGCGAGGTGCGGGGCGAGCCGCGACAGGCTCAGGTCACGTTCGCGCAGCGCCTCCTTGACCAGGCCGAAGTCGAGCATCTCGAGGTAGCGCAGGCCGCCGTGCAGCAGCTTGCTGGAGCGGCTGGACGTGCCGGACGCGAGGTCGCGCGCCTCGACCAGGCCGGTGGACAGGCCCCGGGTGACGGCGTCCAGCGCCGCCCCGGAGCCCACCACTCCACCGCCCACCACCAGGACGTCGAGCTCGGCGCCGGCCAGCGCGGCCAGCGCCGATTCCCGATACTGCGGGGAGAGTGCGACAGTCATATCTCAGTCCACGTCCACCCAGTCCAGGGTGCGCTCGACGGCCTTTTTCCACTTGCCGTAGCCCTCGGCGCGCTGTTCCTCGGTCCACCGCGGCTGCCAGCGCTGCGACTCGTTCCAGTTCTCGCGCAGCTCGTCGGTGTTCTTCCAGAACCCGACCGCCAGCCCGGCCGCGTACGCGGCGCCGAGCGCCGTCGTCTCGGCCACCACCGGCCGGCTGACCGGCACCCCGAGCACGTCGGCCTGGATCTGCATGGCCAGGTTGTTGGCCGTGATCCCACCGTCGACCTTGAGCACGTCGAGCGTCACCCCGGAGTCCTGCGCCATGGCGTCGACGACGTCGCGGCTCTGGTAGCAGATGGACTCGAGCGTGGCCCGGGCGATGTGCGCGCTGGTGTTGAAGCGCGACAGCCCCACGATCGCCCCGCGGGCGTCGGAACGCCAGTACGGCGCGAACAGGCCGGAGAACGCGGGCACGAAGTAGACCCCGCCGTTGTCGGGCACCTCGGACGCCAGCCGCTCGCTCTCGGCGGCGTCGTTGATGATGTGCAGCTGGTCGCGCAGCCACTGCACGGCCGAGCCGGTCACCGCGATCGAACCCTCCAGCGCGTAGACCGGCGCGGCGTCGCCGAACTTGTAGCAGACCGTTGTGAGCAGGCCGTTCTCCGACCGTACGAGCTCGGTTCCGGTGTTCAGCAGCATGAAGTTGCCGGTGCCGTACGTGTTCTTGGCCTCGCCGGGCGCGAAGCACACCTGCCCGACCGTGGCCGCCTGCTGGTCGCCCAGGTCCCCGGTCAGCGGCACCTCGCCGCCGAGCGAGCCGGGCCACCGCGCCACCCCGTACGTGTTCGGATCGGACGAAGGCCGGATCTCGGGCAGCATCTGCCGGGGGATGTTGAAGAAGCTGAGCAGCTCGTCGTCCCAGTCGAGCGTCTCCAGGTTCATCAGCATCGTGCGGCTGGCGTTGGTGACGTCGGTGAGGTGCTTGCCGCCGTCGACCCCGCCGGTCATGTTCCACAGCACCCAGGTGTCGGTGTTGCCGAAGATCGCGTCGCCGCGCTCGGCCGCCTCCCGCACGCCGTCGACGTTCTCCAGAATCCACTGGATCTTGCCGCCGCTGAAGTAGGTGGCGGGCGGCAGGCCGGCCTTGCGCCGGATCACGTCGCCGCGGCCGTCCCGGTCGAGCGCGGAGGCGATCCGGTCGGTGCGGGTGTCCTGCCAGACGATCGCGTTGTAGTAGGGCCGCCCGCTGTGACGGTCCCACACCACCGCGGTCTCGCGCTGGTTCGTCACCCCCAGGGCCGCCAGGTCCTTCGCGCCCAGGTTGGCCTTCTGCATCGCCGTGCGGACGACGGTGACCGTACGCTCCCAGATCTCGGCCGGGTTGTGTTCGACCCAGCCCGCCTGCGGCAGGATCTGCTCGTGCTCGAGCTGGTGGCGGGCCACCTCGTTGCCGCCGTGATCGAAGATCATGAAACGGGTGCTGGTCGTGCCCTGGTCGACGGCGCCGACGAAGTCAGCCATTGCGTGCCTCCACGTTCTCTCGGGTCTCCTGCTCGGGCAGCCGTCCCGGCTCGGGTGCGCCGAGTCCGGGCAGGAACCGGCCGACCAGCCCCTGGTACAGACCGGCGCCGAGGACACCGCCGATGACGGGCGCCACGATCGGGATCCAGAAATAGAGATACCCGGTCTGGTCCCGCCACGCCCCACCGTAACCGGTCAGGAAGCTGGCGAGCCGCGGGCCGAAGTCACGCGCCGGGTTGATCGCGTAACCGGCGTTGGTGCCCCACGCCATGCCGATGCCCACCACGATCAGGCCGATGATGAACGGCGCCATGTTGGCCTGCGGCGGTGTGCCGAGCGCGTCGGTCACGGCCAGGATCAGGAACAACAGGATCGCGGTGCCGATGATCTGGTCGCGGAACGCGCCCCACTCGCCGACCGGCAGGGTCCCGTTGCCGGGCAGCGTCGAGAACACGCCCTGCGTCTTGATGGTCAGGCCGGGGTCGGCGGCGTGCAGCACCTCGGTGTAGTTCCACCGGACGAGCAGCGCGGCGACGAAGGCGCCCAGCGTCTGGGCCAGGGTGTACGGAAGCACCTTGCGCCACGAGAAGCCTTTGAAGACCGCGAGCGCGACCGTGACGGCCGGGTTGAGGTGCGCCCCGCTGACGCGCCCGGCGACGTAGACGCCGAGCACCACGCCCAGGCCCCAGGCCCAGGCGATGCTGTCGTGATCGCCGATGCCCGCGCCGGCCACCTGGGCCACCACACCGACACCGAACAGGATGAGGATCATGGTCCCGGCGAACTCGGCGGCCAGTTCGGCGACGATTCCTCCCGGGATCTTCAGTCGTGCTGCCATTTGCCCTCCTGCTGAGCTCTCTGGAGCTGCATCTGCGAAGGACGCTAGGTAGCCACCCGGACACGAACAATGAACGCCATTCGACAATGTCGAACGCTGTGCTGCGGGACTGTCCGTAGTGCGTCATAGTGTCGAAACGTGCCGGGAACAGTGCAGTCCATCGAGCGCGCAGCCGCTGTGCTGCGTCTGCTCGCGGGCGGTGCGGGCCGGCTGTCGCTCGCCGAGATCGCCCGCTCGCTCGACCTGGCCAAGGGCACAACCCACGGCATCCTGCAGACCCTGCGCAAAGTGGGCTTCGTCGAGCAGGACAAGGCGTCCGGCCACTACCAGCTGGGCGCGGCCATGCTGCGGCTGGGCACCGGCTACCTGGACGTCAACGAGCTGCGCTCCCGCTCGATCAACTGGGCCGACCCGCTGGCCGCGCGCAGTGGGGAGGCCGTACGGATCGGCACGGTCCTGGAAGGACAGGTGCTGGTCGTCCACCACGTCTTCCGGCCCGACGACACCTTCCAGACCCTCGACGTGGGCAGCCTGCTGCCGATCCACGCCACCGCGCTGGGCAAGGCGCTCCTCGCGTACGGGGCCTCCGTCCCGGCCCGGCTCGACCGGTTCACCAGCCGCACCCTCGTCAACCACCGCGACCTGGCCGGGGCGCTGCGCGAGGTGCGGGAAGCCGGCTGGAGCGCGGACATCGAGGAACACACCCCCGGCGAGGCGTCGATCGCCGCGCCGATCCGGGCGTACGGGGGTCTGGTGGTCGGCGCCATCGGCATCTCCGGGCACGTCGAACGAATATGCGACAGCCGATACCGTCCGCGGCCGCCCCTGGTGGCCAACGTGCGCGACGCCGCCCGAGCGGTCTCGCGCGACCTCGGAGCCGCCCGACGCTGAACGACCTTGGGGGAACCATGACCGAGCGCTATGTTGTCGCCATCGACCAGGGCACCACGTCGACCCGGTGCATCGTGTTCGACCGGCGCGGCCAGCTCGTCTCCCTGGCCCAGCAGGAACACAAGCAGTACTACCCCAAACCGGGCTGGGTCGAGCACGACGCCGCCGAGATCTGGCGCAACGTGGAACGGCTCGGCCCCGAGGCGCTGAAACGGGCCGGGGCCACGATCGACCAGGTCGCGGCGGTCGGCATCGCCAACCAGCGGGAAACCACCGTGCTCTGGGACAAGGCCACCGGCGTCCCGATCGGGCACGCCGTGGTCTGGCAGGACACCCGGACCGACACGATGGTGGGCCGCCTCGACGACGCCCCCGGCGCGGAAGGCGTACGGCATCGGTCCGCCCTGCCGCTGGCCACGTACTTCTCGGGGCCGAGGGTGCGCTGGATGCTCGACCGTCATCCCGGCCTGCGCGAACGAGCCGAACGCGGCGAGGTCCTGTTCGGCACCATGGAGACCTGGCTGATCTGGAACCTGACCGGCGGCCTGCACGTCACCGACGTCACGAACGCCAGCCGCACCCTGCTGCTCGACGTGCACACCCTCGACTGGTCACCCGAGTCGCTCGAGTTCTTCGGCATCCCCCGCGCCATGCTGCCCGAGGTCCGCCCGTCCATCGGCGTCTTCGGCACCGCCACCGCGGCCTTCCCCGGCGTACGCATCGGCGCCGCCCTCGGCGACCAGCAGGCGGCCCTGTTCGGCCAGACCTGCTTCGCGCCCGGCGAGGCCAAATGCACGTACGGCACCGGAAGTTTCCTGCTGCTCAACACCGGAGCGGAACTGGTGCGCTCCACCCACGGCCTGCTCAGCACCGTCGCCTACCAAATCCAGGGCGAAGAGGCCGCGTACGCGTTGGAAGGCTCGATCGCGATCACCGGCTCGCTGGTGCAGTGGTTCCGCGACCAGCTCGGACTCATCGCCACCGCCCCCGAGATCGAAACCCTGGCCCGCACAGTGACGGACAACGGCGGCTGCTACATCGTGCCCGCCTTCTCCGGCCTGTACGCCCCGTACTGGCGCAGCGAAGCCCGAGGGGTGATCGTCGGCCTGACCTCCTACATCACGAAAGGCCACCTGGCCCGCGCCGTGCTGGAGGCCAGCGCCTGGCAGACCCGCGAAGTGGTCGACGCCATGAACGCGGACTCGGGCCTGGCCCTGACAACCCTGCGCGTCGACGGCGGGATGACCGCGGACAACCTCCTCATGCAGTTCATAGCCGACGTCCTCGACGTCCCGGTGGTCCGCCCCCTGGCCGCCGAAACAGTGTCACTGGGCGCGGCTTACGGGGCCGGCCTGGCCGTGGGTTACTGGCCCGACTTGGAGGGCTTACGCCAGAACTGGCACCGCGCGGGGCAGTGGCTCCCCACCATGGACCCCACCAAACGAAAAACCGAGTACGACAACTGGCAGCGCGCCGTATCCCGAACCTTCGACTGGATCCAAGCCTGACTGCTACTCATCTGCCACGGACGGGACATTTGTCCGGTCCACGGAGGCGCGGGCGCGCTGAACGACCTCTTCGGTGGTCAGTGGACTGGCTGGGTGATGGGTCAGGCACAGCGGCGTTTGAGCTTTTACAAAGGACGTTCCCTCCAGCGCGACATAGAACTGTCCGGCTCCCAGCCGACCCACATCCGGCATGTCGCCGCCCTTCGCGTGCGCCAAATCGCGGGCGGCCGCGATCTGAACCGGGCTGTTGAGCAACCCGAAGAACTGGGTGCTGGCGTTGCCGGGTATTCGATTGTGCAAACCCTTCGGAGCTTGGGTAGCAAAAACCAAACCAAGACCGTATTTGCGAGCCTGTGATGCGAGCGCCACCGTACTCGCCGTACACGGCGTCATCGCGCCGGACGGCGCGAGCGTCTGCGCCTCGTCCATCACGAACAGACCGCCGAGCGGCCGGTCGCCGGCGGGATGGCGCTTGACCCAGGCGAACAGCGCCATTTGGAGCTGATTGACAAAACTCTGCCGCTGGTTGTCCGACGGTAGTCCGACAAAGCTGATCACTGACACCCGGGCTTTCTTGCCCTCGGCCGGCGTCAGAAGCACACCGGGATCGAGCGGCGTGCCACCACCCCCGAAGAGCGGGTCGTTCACCATCGCTGCGGTCAGCGTCTCAGCCATCTCGGCTGCCAGCTTCGCGGACTGAGTCATCCGGCTCGCCCCCTCGGGAAGCGCGCCGAGGAAACCTACGAAATCACCCAGTCCGGACCGTCCTTGCTTCGCGAACGCTCGTAGTGCCTCCGTGAGTACCGCCCGGGAGTGCGTCGCCTTGACCGTTCCGCCATCCACCTTGGCCCGAGGCGCGAGGGCAGCGACGGCGACGTCGACCGCTTGACTGAACTCGTCTGGGTCGTACAGCGTGGCGGCCAGGTCCGGCAGCGGCTGGAAAGCCAACGGCCGACCGGCCTCCCAACGGGGTGTCCAAATGACGACGTCTGTATTGGCGAGATACTCCCCCGCTCGCGCCGGATCGTCGGGCCCCCACCCGACCGGCGGATGGGGCCAAGGATCGCCGAGACGGGCCAGGTCATTGTTCGGGTCCAGAACAATCGCGGAGACGCCGTGCAGGGCACATTCCTCCACCAGCCGCCGGATCAGCACTGTCTTGCCGGAACCGGAGCCGGCAAACAACGCAACATGCTTGCGCAGAGAGGACAACTCGATGCGTAACGGATCCTGTGCCACCCCGATAGTGATCATCGGAGGGACATGCACTGTCTTGATCCGGGTCTTCGCGGTGGATGAGGGAGCACGAGCGGGCGCGTTCAGCTCTTCAGGGGCCAGCCCCGGCTCTGGCCTCGCCGGGGCATCCAAGTCAGGCACAGGGCTGGCCGGGCCTTCCGAGGCGAATCCGTCCGGGTCGCCGAGGGCCTCGCGCAACACTGTGGTCCCGCCGGCTGGTGTCCGTTTACTGAGCCAATTAGCGAGCCCGTCAGGGTTGTTCTCAAGCAGCATGCGCAGGGCAGCGAAAACCCGAAGATCCTTCTCGGCGATCCCCAGACGCCGGCCGCCCGCCTGCTCGAACTGCACCAGCGCCTTCTGGACCGACGGATACGTCGGCCAAGGCCCTCCCTGGGGCCGCAGGAGAAACAGTGATCGTCCCGCCGATCCGTCATGTCCGGCTTTGAGCCGGGCGTTCTCGATCTTCGAGGTGACGGTCCTCCAGTGCTCGGCGGAAACGGCGCGGAAGGCGAAATGGTCCTCGCGCTCGCTGCCGTCCTCCGTCCGGACCCGGAGCCGTGCGTGTAATAGGGGCTTCCCCTTGGTTGGGATGTCGAACTCGCAGTGGTCAGTCACGCGGCGCTCGATCGTCCAGGCCCGCAATCCAGCGCTCAGGAGAGGCGGCATGTATTCGTCCTCGGACACCGGGTCGAGCGCAGCCGCGACTTCGGCCTTCGCATCCACCTGCAAGCGGCTGAACAGATCGTCGATTGCGGCAAGCCCGTCACGGGGAGCCGTCTCCCAGATCTCCGCCGTCGCGATCTCGTCGTCCAAGGAGCGGAGTTCGATGACTCGATTGGAGTCGACGCAATGCCGAATATGAGCATCCACTCGTTTTAGCAGCAGACGAGGCGTAAACGTGGTCACGAGCGCGAACGCATCCGGGTGGATGGGCCACGTTTCGTACGGAGGGTCGAAGCCCACCTGACTGAACTGGGGAGAAAATCGTCTCGATACAAGGGCCCTGCCGGTCGCTTCATCTGGAATCGCTGAGAGTTGGTTCGCCTCGCGGAAGCGGTCCATGACGGTGCTGATCGCCCGTCGGCGAACGAGTTCCCATGTCTCGGGCAGGCAGGCAACGACGGTCAGGGTCCGTCGGGTGGTCTCGCGCAGCTGCATGAGGTTGGCAGCCAAGTTGTTGAGCTGGAGCAGATGCTGCCACTGCCCAGGGAGTTCCTCGTCACCGGCCGTACGTAGCTGCGCGAAGACCGGATCCAGCTGGTCGACCGCTATCACGGCTGGGCCAGTTACGGCGAGTATCCGCGAGACGTCACGAAGAAGAAACTCTGCGGGCCGGGTCTCTTGGCGGATCCGCCATACCGCACGCTCACCCGGCTCTCGCTCGGCACAAGAGGTCAGGAAGGTCTGCGCGACATCCTGGGCCAGCGGGTTGACGCTGTTGTACAACACCAGCGCACGAAGAGTGTCCTGACACTCCCGCACGAGCTGAGGATTGTCGACGCGAAGCCCGTTGACGAAGCTGTCCAGCGTCGGAAGAGTCAGCTCAGTACCACCCAGGATTTCGGCGTATTGCTCCGGCGCGAGATCGGTCCGGAAGATCAAACGTTGCAGCAGCATACGCAGCTGTGTGCCGCCGGTTGCCGGCCGAACCGCCAGCCCTTCCAGGATCGACGCCATCGCGCTGTCCCAGAACCGGGTGGGATCGACAAGTTCGATCAGGAAGAAGTACCCACCGCGGTCCTGAATCTGCTGGCGGGTCCAGCCCAGAAAGTGCGTTTTACCCGCTCCGCCCTGTCCGATCAGGGCCACGCCAATAGGACTGGGCCCGATGCTTGCCGCAGCGTCGTCGAGTCCCGCGGACACAGTCCGTTCCGCGCCGCGGTGCAGACCGTCGACGTGGAAAGGCGACGGCATCCATACGTCCTCCGGAACCGGCGCCCAGTGAAGACGGAGTGCGGCCAGCGCCTTCAGCTCCCGCTGGCTCATCACAGCTCCATCGACAGGAAATGCTTGGCCTCACCGCCAGCTCGGACCGCGGCCTGCTCGTCGATCTTGCGACGGGACTTCTGATCGGCCCCTGGGGTCAAGTTGATGAGCCCCTCCGCGTACATCTTCACCAGCGTCTGGTTGAGCAGGCTGACCGGTGCTCCGTTGATCTGCTCGCGAAGGTCGCTCAGTGGCACACTTTGGTTCGGGCGATCCGCAATTTTTTGGTACGCAGCGCGGATCCGGCCTTCGAGGTCCGCCGGCTTCTCGTCGTTGACCGTCTCTGTAGCGACGGCCGGCTGCGCGCTGAAGAACTCGCTCGGCGTCACGCCGGCGGCAGCCAGGTAACGACCCGCAGCATGGGCGAGAGCCTTCCATGCAGCAACCTGCATCTTCGGTGGCCGTGCCGGCACCTCGAAGTCGGCCAGCAACTCAGTTCCGCCCCGCTTCCAGCCCGGATCGCTGACCTCGTGCAGGTAGGCGCTCCCACTTCGAACAACGTCCAGCAGGCCCAGGTCTTTGAGACGGTCTCGGATGGCCGCGGGGATGCGGAAGCCGTACCTTTCAGCCAGTTCTGTATTGCTGACCTGGCGCCCTTCGGACATGAGGACCAGGAGTACCGCCCGCTCGTTCGATGTCAACTCGTTGTCGTCCGACACGGCTTCGCCTCCAGGCGCATCTGGTACTCGATGATGATCCGCGCGGCGCCAGTGCCAACAGTCTCCAAGCAGACGCGAGGACAGGGGCGCACCTCGCGCCGACACTGCTCGATTCTTGGAAAGCGCTAGCCGGAACACAACGGCCTTCTGGCGGATGGTGACCAAAACCCCACTGTGCGTGTATGGCAAGGCCGATAAGGTCACGGACCATGTCGCTTGTCCGGATGGGTCTGAACAACTACCGCTGCTTCGCCGGCTCGATCGACGTCGAGCTTCGCCCCGTCACTGTGGTCCTCGGTCGGAACAACTCGGGCAAGAGCGCACTGGTCCGCGCGCCCCTCGTGCTGTCGACGGGAATCGACACCGATTCGCCGGCGCCGCTCGACCTCGACAAGGTGGGGAGGATATCGTCGATTCCTTCACCGACCTCGTCTACGGCGGTCGTCCGCACGGGAGTCTGAGTGCCGATCTTCATCTTGCGTCGAGCGACACCGAGTTCGTGCGCTGTCGTGTGGGCATCCGGAACATCAGCGAGTTGCGCACTCAGGTGGTCGAGCACTTCGCGGTCGACTATCAGCGAGAGGTAGGTCCACGGCTGACCTGGGAGCCCAAGGAGGCCGGTGACGGGCTTCAGCATTACACGGTGGAGGTGCCCGGACAGGGCCCGCGTCGCGGTGTAGATATTTCTTTCCAAGGATTCTTGCCGGTCCCGTCCAGTTCCGTCGACCAAGCCGTGACCAAGCACAATGACTTGATACGTCGCTTATTCGGCAGAGTGCGTTACCTGGGCCCGTTCCGGGAACGACCCAGCCGGCTCTACCGAGTCCCCGCCCGCATGCCGTCCTCGGTCGGCGCGAGCGGTGAGAACATGGCCGGTATATTGGCCAGTGACTCGACTCGCGGTCAACGACAGCTTCTGCGCGAGATCAATGCCGGGCTTTCCGAGAGCCTGCCGGGTTGGTCGGTCGACGTGGTCGAGCGCGGCGGCATGGTCTCCGTAGTCCTCCGATCCAGTGAGGACGACGCGCTCGCTGTCAACCTCGTCGACACCGGCACCGGGGTGGCGCAAGCACTTCCCATATTCGTACAGCGGGCACTCGATCGGACCAGGCCCCCGGACGGGCCGGTGCTGGAAATCGTGGAACAACCCGAACTGCACCTTCATCCCTACGCCCATGCGGCCCTCGCCGATCTTTACCTCACGGCAGCGCGGGACACCGGAGTACGGTTCCTGGTTGAGACCCACAGCGAAACTCTTCTTCTCCGCCTTCGGGTGCGGATTGCCGAGCAGAAGGCTGATCCGGAGGACGTGGCAATCTACTTCGTGGAGAGCACCGAGGGAGTGGGCAGGGTTCGCCGGATAAACATCGACTCAGCCGGGAATCTGGACTACTGGCCCGAGGGAGTTTTCTCCGAGGATTACAGGGAAACAAGGGCTCTTGCGAAGGCGCAGTTGGAGCAGGTCGAGCCCAATGCGCGTTGAACTCAGCCCGCACGCCTGCGCCGGTCCGGAGGCCTTCTACCCGTTGCACCGTCTGTTGCATGCCTTCGCCGAGGAGCGACACGAGTGGGCGGCGGACGAGGCGGCGATCGCGGCGCTGACTGCCTACTTCGAGGAGTACGCTGCTTCGCTGGCGCCGGCCGCACGTACGTTGGGCCAGAAGGCCATCGTTGATGCTGTGTGGTCCTCTGGTCCAGCGAGCGACCCAGTACGGGTGACCGAGGCCGATCTTTCTCACCTGGCCGAGGATCTCTGCCGAGCGGCGGTTCTGATCGTCGAGGATCTTCAGAACGATGGAGCGTTCGTTCGAGCCGTAGCCACTGTCTTCGGCAAACAGCGGGTGCTGACTGCGCTACGCAACGAGTGGCTTGTGTTGCGGCACGGCGGAGGCACTGGTCGGTTTCCTGCTCTGGTCGAGGCGGAGAGGTCGCGTTTTCGGTCGCTCACTCGGGTCGCGGTCATCGCTGACAGCGATCGCTACCTTCCCGGCGCGAACACCCCGATCCACGCAAAGGCCGACGAGTTCCGCGCTGTAGGGGTCGCGGTTCACGTACTGGCGCTGCGAGAGGCAGAGAACTACCTGCCGTACCGTGTGTTGGCATCGTGCGGGGATCCGTCGGTCACATCGGCAACCCTCACCGCGCTCAAGCAACTGACCCCTGATCAACGTGACCACTTCGACATCAAGCACGGGTTCGGCCCCCGGAACAAGCCGCCCAGGATCCGCACCGAACAACATGCGCTGTTCCGCGACCTCGACCCACAGATACGCAACAAACTTCGGGGAGGGTTCGGGGAAGATCTGCTCCCTCGCTTGGAGGAACATAGCAAGACTCTCAACATCGCCGACTTCGGCGCGCTTGGTGCGCATGTGGAAGTGGACCTTCGGGCACTACTATCAACCATCGAGAGCGTGATCTAGGAGTGGCCGGGGAAGCGGATGAGCGTATGAGCAGTCCCAGCGGGGACATCACCGTCAAGCCCGAGATCATGCTGCTGGAGGACGTCCTCGCTGAGATCGCCGACGGTCGGCTTCGGGTTCCCCGGTTCCAACGGCCGTTCGTGTGGCGACCGGATCAGATGATCGACCTCTTTGACAGCATCGAACGTGGTTACCCGGTCGGATCATTGCTGGTGTGGGACACGGGCCGAACGAGTGGACAGCCTCGATCAGATCGCCGATATGCGGATTCCAGCGCCGCCCGGGACACCGGTGTCCTACCTGCTCGACGGTCACCAGCGACTGACGACGCTCTACGGCTGTCTCATGCGCCGTCCGGCCGAACACGACCTGTCCAGCACCGGTGGCTGGATCTGGAACATCTACAGGACGTTGGGAGTGCCGGACGGACCAGGAGGCCGGTTCCAGCACTGGCGCAAACCCGGACCAGCACCAATTCACTTTCTCCCGATGCGCAACGTCCTTCGTACGATGGACTTTCTGCTGTTCGCCCGCGAGTTGGCAGGCAGCGACCACGACGTCGAGCGTTTGATGAACGAGGCTGAGCAGCTCGCACAGCGGATCAAGTCGTACAAGATGGCCGTGGTGCGCCTAGTTGGCGGCGAGCTCAAGCACGCAGTAGAGGTCTTCTCCCGGCTGAACAGCAGTGGGCAGTCAATGAGCCCCACGCAGATGGTGTCCGCCTTGACCTACAACGAGGGCGACACCTTGGCGGACCGCATCGAGACGCTGCAGAACGAGATCGGGGAACTCGGATTCGGTGAGATCCCGACGAACACCCTTTTCCAGGCGGTACTCGCAGTTTCAGGGGAGAACGACGTCCAGCACACGCGCTGGGACCGGCTTGCCGCCCGGATGCGCGACGACCTGGACCGGGACGTCAAACACACGGAGAAGGCTCTACACCATGCCGTCGCCTTCCTTCGCGAAGAAGTCGGGGTGCCGCTGGCTCGACTGGTTCCCTACAACGCTCAGCTCGTCCTGCTGACGGTCGCGTTCCACGAAAACCCCGACCCGACGCCAGGACAGAGACGGGCGTTGCAGCGTTGGTTCTGGAGCACCTCGTGGTCGGGATACTTCGCGGGCGCCAACACAACGCAGATACGCCTGGCGCTGATCGAGATGCGCGAATTCGCCAAGGGCTTGACGGATCTTGACCTCGGCGGTCAGCAGGCTCGCCCCTTCCCCGAAAGGTTCGATCTACGGAGCGCCCGTGTACGCGCTTTCGTCCTCTGGGAGTTGAGACGATTCCCGCATCGGCTACGTCCGAACGGTCACATGATTGACCCGGTCGACCTCCTCCTGCGTTCGGATGCCAGCGCCTATCGCCAGATCATCCCGCGCGGGCCGCGCCGATCGAGCCCCGCTAACCGGCTCATGCTTCCCACCGCTCCGGGCACATCAGCACGCCGAGCACTACTCGAAGCCGACCAGGACCTTCTGGAAAGTCATGGCGTTCCCGATGCCGCGGTGGCCTGGCTACGTGAAGGCGACGACGAGCGCTTCCTGCAGGACCGGGAACATTTTCTGATCTCGGAGGAGCGGCTCTTCATAGCATCATTCGACGTCGCCATGTCTCATGCAGCGAGTTCAGCGGGCGAGCCGGAGATCGATACAGTCTGATGACTTCTGTCCAGCTGACCATGTCGGGGACAAATCCCCCACCACACATCGCCCTCTTGTCGATCATGATCTCATCAACAGCATTGCCGCAAACCGGCGAAGCGTTTCCAAGGCGCGCCCGGCCAAGGGCCATCGACGTCCCCAGGAGCACTTACCGGGTGCGGCGGAGCAGGAGCCAGGCGTCGGCGGGGAACAGGGTCCGGGCTGTCCACCAGGTGGGGCGGGAGTAGTACGGGCGGGCGGCGGCCTCGTCGAGGATCTGGGGGTCGGTGGTGTGGTGGTCGGCGCCCTTCCAACGGATCGTGCAACCGCCCGCCGCCTGGACGTTGCGGACCCAGTTGGTTCGGGCGCCCCAGGGCAGGTTGATGATGAACGTTGACGGGGTGGCGATCACGACCACGGGGACGGCCAGGGCGCGGCCCGAGACCCGGCCGCGGTGGTGGACCACGGCCCATGGGGAGAACCGGCGGCCGGCCAAAGAGCGGACGAACGGTGTGGTGGCTCGGGCGAGACGCCAGGACGTGTCGGTAGTCATGACCGCAGTTAAAGGGAGCTGGACGGGGGTGCGCTTCCCGGAAATCCGTTACGTGCCGCGCAGGGCGTGGGCCACGGCGGCGGTGCGGCCGCGTACGCCCAGCTTGCGGTAGATGTTGGCGAGGTGCCGTTCGACGGTGTGGACGGCGATGCCCAGGTTGGCTGCGATCTCGTTGTTGGTGTCGCCCGCGGCCAGACGGCGCAGCACGTCCTGTTCACGGCGGGTCAGGGCGCCCGAGGGCAACGTGCGGCTCACCCGGCCGGCCGTGACGAAACCGATGACCAGGGACAGGTCAGCCGCCGGGTCCTCGACGAACAGGGTGGGGGTCTTGCCGGGGAGTTCCACCAGGCGAGCGCCGGGAATCCCGGCGGCCATGCGGCGGGAGACCGACACGGGGATCTGCTGGTCGCCCTGGCGGTGCAGGACCAGGGTGGGCGCTTCGACCTGAGCCAGCGACGGGGTGACGTCGATGTGGCGGGCGGCCTCGAACCAGGCCTTCGCGATGGCCGGCGTGGTGGCCGTACGGAAGGCTTCGGCTGTCCAGCGGCCCGACTCGGCGCCGTCCCAGCCGAGCCAGGCCGTGGCGGCGGCGTCGGCGAACAGGGACCAGTCCTTGTCCACCAGCGAGAGCAGGGCCTGGGTCTGGGCGGGTTGCATGGCGTCGCTCATGCGCGGGGCGCCGCCGTACAGGATGAGGCGGCTGACTCGGCGGGGCTCAAGAGCGGCGAAAGAGATGGCCGTCGCGACGGAGTGGTAGTAGCCGAGCAGCGTGGCGCGGCGTAAGCCGGTGGCTTCCAGGACAGCGGTCAGGTCGCGTACGTGGGAATCGACTCCCAAATCAGCCAGGTCGATGTCACGGCTGGAGTCGCCTGTCCCCCGGCCGTCGTAGAGCACCAGGGTGCACTCGCGGGACAGGACCTCGTACGCGGTGCGTAGTGCGGGGATGCGCCACTGCGCCGCGATGTTGCTGAGTGACGGCATCCAGATCAGGGCGGGGCCGCGGCCGAGCTTCTGGTAGGCGATGGTGACGCCGTCCGTGGTTCTGGTGAAGTGCACACGTCCAGTAGAACAGCATCACATACTTATAGATGTATTTAGATGTTTGTACTATGTTGCCCAGGTCCCGCGTGCGATCGGATGTTCTTGGTAACAGCCGTTCCACAAAGGAGGTACCGTGCGCACCCCACCCCGTGCGTTGGCGGGAACCGCTGCCGGGCTCTTGGCCGCCGCGATCGTGCTGACCGCCTCATCCGGCGGCAACGCGGCCCCCGCGGCACCGGCCCAGGCCGAGAAGGCGAAAGTGCAAGGCGACAATCATCACGACCACCTTGTCGACAACAGGAAGGGGCGGATCGCCCCGACCAGCGGCCAGCGCGCGGCCGCGGCGGGTGCGGAGGCCCGCTGGAACGCACTGGGCACACCGGCCTCGCTGACCGCGACGGCTCAGCCGCTCGAGGCGGGGCTTCCGGCCGACCCGGTCGCGGCGGCCAAGGCGTACGTGGGAAAGAATCTGGATGTGCTCGGGCTGACCGCCCGTGGGGCCGAGGCGCTCGATGTGCTGACCACGGCGAAGCTGGGCGAGGGCGCCGTGGTGGTGCTGCGGCAGAAGTTCGGTGACCTGGTCGCCGGGCGTGACGGCCTGCTGAGCCTGGGCGTGCGCGACGGCAAGGTCTGGCACGTCAGCTCGTCGCTGGCGCGTGACGCCGCCGCGCCCGAGCCGGCCACCCTGACCGCCGAGCAGGCCGTGTCGCTGGCCGGGCGTGACGCCGGGATCGCCACGCCGACAGTGATCGCCAACAAGCTGGTCGCCGTGCCGACCGCGACCGAGGGCGCCCGGGCGGCGTACCAGGTCACCTTCGGCGCCGATCTCAGTGGCGCCGACCCCGAGGCGTTCACCTCGTACGTGGATGCCCGCGACGGCCGTGTGCTGGTGCGCGAGAGCATCGTCGACCACAGCGAGGACGACCCGTCGTGGGACGTCTTCCCGAGCTCGCCGCCGCTGAACTACTCCTCCTCGGACGACCGCCTGACCTGGTGCTGGGGTCCGCTGCGGGGCTGTGACGAGGTCGTGGCCACGTCGGCGTCCAAGCTGCCGTGGGATGTCGACCCGGCCACCGGCGAGCCGACGTTCACCACGCGCGGCAACAACGCGATCGCCGTGGAGAACCTGAACTCCAACGACCCGTTCACCGTCGGCACCGAGACCGCGACGCCGAAGCCGAACCGCGCGTACGACTACAAGTGGACCAACCAGTGGTACCGCGAGCGGTGCTCCCCCGACGTGTTCACCACGCCGCAGCGCAACGACATCGACGCGGCCCGGTCCAACCTGTTCGCCATGCACAACCGCATGCACGACTGGTCGTACCACCTGGGCTTCACCGAGGCGACCTGGAACATGCAGGACGACAACGGGACCGCGGGCGGCCTGGGCAACGACTACGAGCAGGGCAACGCGCAGGCCGGCGGCATCACCGGCGGCCCGCCGAACTTCGCGGCGCGCAACAACGCGAACCAGATCACCCCGCCCGACGGCGAGGCGCCGATCACGAACATGTACCTGTGGCAGCCGATCGCCGCCGCGTTCTACGGCGCCTGTGTCGACGGTGACTACGACATGTCGGTGATCGGGCACGAGTACACCCACGCGATCACCAACCGCATGATCGCCGGCCCGGACGGCGGCCTCAGCTCGCCGCAGGGCATGAGCGAGAGCTGGTCGGACCTGCTGGCGATGGAGTACCTGCAGGAGTACGGGTACGCGCCCAAGGGCCAGAAGGGCTACACGATCGGTCAGTACGTGACGACCGACCCGGTTGCCGGCATCCGCAACTACAACATGAGCGACAGCCCGCTCAACTACTCCAGCGTCGACTACGACTTCGTGGGTCTGCAGGTGCACGCCTCCGGCGAGCTGTGGAGCGCCACGAACTTCGACGTCCGGCAGGCCTTCGTCAAGCGGTACGGGTCGGGCTCGGCCGCCGTGAACAAGGCGTGCGCCAACGGCAAGCGGGCCGTCACCGACTGCCCGGGCAGCCGGCGCTGGGTGCAGCTGGTGTTCGACTCGTTCCTGCTGCTGGCCAACAGCGCCAACAGCCAGGTCGACGCCCGCGACGCGCTGCTGGCGGCCGACCGGGTCCGTTTCGGCGGGGCCAACCAGGACATCATCTGGAACGCGTTCGCCAAGCGCGGTCTCGGTGAGGGCGCCGCCAGCAACGGCGCCGGTGACGCCGACCCGACGCCGAGCTTCGCCTCGCCGCACGCCACCGAGGCGACGGTGAAGTTCCGGCCGGTCGACGAGAACGGTCAGCCGGTGGCCGGCGCCAAGCTGTTCGTCGGCGACTACCAGGCCCGCGCGGTCGCGGTGGCCGACACCGACCCGGCCACGGCCCTGCCGGACGAGGTCAAGCTGGTCGCGGGCTCGTACGGGTTCCTCGCCCAGGCGCCCGGACACGGTCACGCCCGGGTCGGCGACACATCGGTCAAGGCCGGCCAGAACCGCACGCTGACCGTGAAGATGCCGCGCAACCTGGCCTCGGGCGCCGCCGGGGCGGTCGCGACCGGCGACGGCGTCAACCTGGCCCGGATCACCGACGACGACGAGGCCACCAACTGGGCGTCGCTGGGCAGCCCGGTGGCCGGCAAGCAGGTCACCGTCGATCTGGCGGGCGAGGCCCAGACCGTACGGCGGGTGCAGGTCAGCGCCCAGCTGCGGCCCCCGGTCACCGGGGACGTGGACGCCGGCACGCAGAACCGGTACACCGCGCTGCGGCAGTTCAAGGTGCTGGCGTGCACCGCGAGCGCCACGGTGACGTGTGCCGACGCTGCGCAGTTCAAGACGGTCTACACCAGCAAGGCGGACGCCTTCCCGTCCGTCTCGCCGCGGCCCCGGGTCAAGGACCTGGTGGTCAAGTCGTTCGACATCAAGCCGACGAAGGCCACGCACCTGCGCCTGGAGGTCGTGCACACCCAGTGCACCGGCGCTCCGGACTTCGCCGGTGAGCAGGACGCCGACCCGCGGGCGGTCACCGACTGCGCCACGGGCAGCCCGCAGGCGCTCAACGTGCGTGTCGCGGAGTTCCAGGCGTACGGGAAATAGGGTTTGATCGAAGTGGGCGGGCCCCGGTCCGCCCACTTCACCCGTCTGCAGCATGATGGTGGCACCGTGCGCCTACGGTGGGGTGCGGACACCGGGCTCAGGGGACGGGAAGAGTGACGACCGAGGACGCCGATCGCGAGATCACGCGTTGGGCGAGCGGGCATCCCCTCCCCGAGCCGTTTCGCGACATCAGCGAGGAACTGTCCCATTTCCTGCTGGTGTACAAGTTCGGGCTGGCCGAGATCGGCACCAAGATCAGCATCCTGGCCGAGGAGCTGACCCACCGCGGCCGGCACAACCCGATCGAACACGTCAGCCCGCGCCTGAAGACCACCAGCAGCATCACCGCCAAGGCCCAGCGGGTCGGGTGCCCGCTGACGCTGGACGACCTGCGCAAACGCATCCGGGACATCGCCGGCATCCGGATCGTGTGCAGCTTCGTGTCGGACGTCTACACGGTGGCCGACATGCTGACCCGCCAGCCCGACGTCACGCTGCTGCAGACCAAGGACTACGTGGCCAAGCCGAAGCCGAACGGCTATCGCAGCCTGCACCTGATCGTCGAGATCCCGGTCTTCCTGTCCGAGCGGGTGGTGCACGTGCCGGTCGAGGTGCAACTGCGCACGGCGGCGATGGACTTCTGGGCCAGCCTCGAGCACAAGATCCATTACAAGTACGATCCGGCGGTGCCGGACGCGCTGCGTGAGGAACTGGCGGCCGCGGCGGAGGACGCCGCCCGCCTCGACCGGCGGATGGAACGCCTGCACCGCGAGATCCACGGCCAGCGCCGGGTCTGAGCGCAGCGGCGGTCGCCCCGCCGCCGCGGATCACAGGGATGGGCATTTCCGGGCATCGCGGGGAATGAACGCGCCGGATAGGGAAACATGCGTGGCATGAGGGCTATCGCGCTGGACGAGTACGGCGATCCGGATGTCATGAAGCTGCGGGACCTTCCCGATCCGCTGGTCGGGCCGGACACGGTGCGGATCCGGGTGCGCGCGGCCGGGGTCAACCCGGTCGACCACGTCATCCGGGCCGGGCACCTGCAGGGCGCCTACCCGCATCACCTGCCGCTGATCCCGGGGTGGGACGTGGCGGGCGTGGTCGATCAGGTCGGCCCGGCGGTCACCCGGTTCCGGGTCGGCGAGGAGGTCATGGCGTACGCCCGTAAGGACAGCGTGCAGCACGGCACGTACGCGGAGCTGGTGTCGGTCACCGAGCGGGCGTGTGCGCACAAGCCGGCCGCGATGTCGTTCGCGGAGGCGGGCGGGCTGCCGCTGGCCGGCCTGACCGCGTTGCAGTCGCTGACCGCGGCCAGTGTCGGGCCCAGCGACGTGCTGCTGGTCAACGCGGCCGCGGGCGGTGTCGGGCACATCGCCGTGCAGATCGCGCGGGCGCTCGGCGTGACCCGGGTGATCGGCACGGCCTCGTCGGCGAACCACGACTTCCTGCGCTCGCTCGGCGCGGAACCCGTCGAGTACGGCGACGAGCTGCCCAAGCGGCTGGCCGACCTGGTCGGCGGGGACGGCCGGGTGGACGTGGCGGTCGACTACCACGGCGGCGACGGCCTCAAGGCGTTGCCGAAGCTGGTGCGGCACCCGGTCCGGCACGCGTCGGTCGTCGACCCGGTCGTCAAGGAGCAGGGCGGCCGGTACGTCTTCGTGCGTCCCGACGGGGTCGAGCTGGAGACGCTGGGCTCGCTGGCCGCGGGTGGGCGCCTGCGGGTCGAGGTGGCCCAGCAGTTCCCCCTCGAACAGGCGGCCGAGGCGCACCGCCTGATCGAGCAGGGTCACGTACGGGGCAAGGTCGTCCTCACCGTGGACTGAGCACGGGTTCCGCGGCCGGGCGGCGTCGCAAGGCCGGGGTGACGGCGGCCGCCACGGCGAGCAGGATCAGCACCACGATCATCGCGTTGCGCAGGCCGTAGTGCTCGCCCAGGAAGCCGAGCGCGGGCGGCCCGACGAGGAAAGCGGCGTAACCGGCGGTGGCGACCAGCGAGACCCGGGCGGTCGGGTTCTCGCCCGAGTCGGCGGCGGCCGAGAGCGCTACCGGGAAGCCGAGGGCCGCCCCGACGCCCCACAGGAACACCGCCGCGCCCGCCACGATCGCATTGTCGACGGCGATGACCAGCAGCAGGCCGACGCCGCCGATGACGGCGCTGGCGCCGAGGACGGCGGGACGGCCGAACCGGGTGAGGAACCAGCCACCGCCGAACCGGCCGATCGTCATGGCGGCGGAGAACGCGGTGTAGACGACCGAGCCCAGGGCGGCGTCGAGGCCGTGGCCGTCGACCATGATGAGCGGCAGCCAGTCGTTGGCGGCGCCCTCGGCCAGGGCCATCGCCAGCACCACGACGCCGATGAGCCAGAGGATTTTGTCGCGCCGGACCGGCGTACGGGAAAAGTCGCCCGGCCCGCCGGTGCTCACGCCGACGCCGGGCGGGATGCGCTGGATGGCGAGCAGGGCGACGGGCAGGCTGAGCAGGCCGACCAGGATCAGATGCCAGGTCACCGGGAACCGGGTCGCGGTCAGACCGATGCCGGTGGCCGCGCCGACGACCGTGCCCAGGCTGAAGAAGCCGTGCATGGTCGGCAGCACGGCCCGGCCGGTCAGGCGCTCGACGTCGGCGCCCTCGACGTTCATGGCGACCTCGGCGCCGCCCATGCCCAGGCCGAACAGGAAGAGGCCCGATGTGACCAGCCAGAACTGCGTCAGGCCGACGCCCGCGCCCAGCACCGGCATGCTGCTCAGGGTGGTGAGCATGCCAACGGTGACGACCGGGCGGGTGCCGAAGCGGGAGACGAGCCGCCCGGAGCTGAGAATGCCCAGCATCGAGCCGGCCGAGACGCCGAACAGCACCAGGCCCATCTGGGTGGTCGAGGCGCCCAGCTGATCGCGGATGTCCGGGGTGCGGGTCACCCAGGACGCGATGGACACGCCGGGCAGGAAGAACAACGCGAACAGCGCGAGCCGGCGCCGGGCGGTGGTGCGATCCATGTGGTTCCTCTCCGAGTGTGTGCGAACGTACACACCCGGGAGGCGGAACCGGCGGCGGAGGTGCGGCTGGGCGGCGTTCGGGGAAGAATTGTCCGCATGCGTCTTGATCTTGCTGGGAAGACGGCCCTGGTGACCGGATCCACCCAGGGCATCGGGCAGGCCATCGCCGCCGGGCTGGCCGCGGCCGGCGCGCGCGTCGGCGTCAACGGCCGGTCGAAGGAATCGGTCGAGCGGGCGATCACGGAGCTGGGCGAGGGCGACTTCGTGCCGGTGCCCGCCGACGTGACCACCGCCGAGGGAGCCGCGGCGGCACTCGACGCGGTGGGCCCGGCCGACATCCTCGTCAACAACCTCGGGATCTTCGGCGCGCAGCCGGCCCTCGAGATCAGCGACGACGACTGGCGCCGCTACTTCGAGGTGAACGTGCTCGCCGCGGTGCGCCTGACCCGTTCGGTGCTGCCGGGGATGCGCGAACGTGGCTGGGGGCGAGTGCTCTACATCGCCAGCGACTCGGCCGTCGTCATCCCGGCCGAGATGATCCACTACGGGGTCTCCAAGACCGCGCTGCTCGGCGTCGCGCGGGGCTTCGCCAAGGAGGCGGCGGGCTCGGGCGTGACCGTGAACAGCGTCATCGCCGGCCCGACCCACACCGGTGGCGTCGAGGACTTCGTCTACTCCCTGGTCGACAAGGGCCTGCCATGGGACGAGGCCCAGCGCGAGTTCATGCGCTCGCACCGGCCGCAGTCGCTGCTGCAGCGCCTGATCGAGCCCGAGGAGATCGCGAACATGGTCGTCTACCTGTCGTCGCCGCTGGCCTCGGCCACCACGGGCGGCGCGGTCCGCGTCGACGGGGGTTACGTGGACGCGATCCTGCCCTGACGGTCACCGTCGAGCAGAAAGGTGCCTCCGGCCGCCTCGGCCAGGCCGGCGCCGAACGCGGCGGCCGGGGTGAAGGCGCCCGGTTCGATGCCGCCGTCGAGTAGGCGTACGGCGGCCCGGGTGAGCACGGCGGCGGTGTAATCCATACCGTCGCCGGCGCGCAGCCAGCCCTCCCGCGTGACGCCGTCGGGCCACTCGACGACCGCGTGGCCCCACGAGTGCGGGCGCGGGCGCGGGGCCGCCTTGATCGGCAGCGCGGCCAGGCGGGCGATGGCGAATCGGCGCACGGCCGGGATCGCGAGCAGGCTGGACAGCACGGGCAGCACGGCGCGCACCGCGGGTGATGCGGGCGCGAGGGACGAGGTCACCGAGACGTCGGGCGCCGCGACGGCGAGCAACTCCCCCGACGCCACCTCGGCCGACTTGACCGTGGCGCCGTCGGGCAGGGTCAGGGTCCGCGGGTTGGCGGCCAGGCGCGACTTGACCAGCTGACCGCCCCGGATGCGGCGACCGCCCGCGACCAGGGCGTCGACCATGGTGGTGGCGTAGCCCGAGCCGAGGACACCCGGTTCCAGGGCGACAGAGGCCAAGGCGTCCACCCGTACGCGGGAAGGTGCGGGACGCCCCTCGGTCAGTTCGGCCACGACGGCCTCGGTGGCCAGCACCCCGAAGCCCGCGCCGGTCACGAGCGTGCTGCCGGCGGCGGCCGCCTCGGCGTGGGCGGCGAGCAGGCGCGGGACAGCGATCAGGTCGTTCGCCGCGTCCAGATAGTGGGTTCCGCCGGGCAGCCCGGCCCGGGCGACGGTGAGCGCGGTCGCCGCGTATCCGCCGACGGCGTTCACGACGACCGCGGGACGGCGGCGGGCGATCTCGGCGGCGATCTCGGCCATGTCCCGGACGACCAGCGAGCCGGCCGGCATCGCCTCCGGGCTGCGGCCCACCCGGACCGCCTCGATGCCGTGCTCCGTCAGCCCGGCGGCGACCGTACGCCCGATTCGTCCGGTCGCCCCGAGGATCCATACCTGTTCCGCCATGCCCGCTCCTAGTGATGACTCACTGTGTCGTCACTACGCTAGCAGCCGATGACACAGTGAGCCATCACTTTGTTAGGGTGAGGGACATGGCGAGATGGGATCCGGGGGCGGAGGATCGTTTGCGGAAGGCCGCGCTCGAGCTGTTCCGGGAGCAGGGCTACGACGCCGTCACGGTCACCCAGATCGCCGAGCGGGCCGGCCTGACCCGGCGCTCGTTCTTCCGGTACTTCCCGGACAAGCGCGAGGTGTTCTTCGCGGGCTCCGACCAGCTGCCGCCCGCGATGGCCGACGCGGTACGGGCGGCCGGCGGCGATGTGTTCGCTGCCGTGGCCGAGGTCGGCGCGCGGATGGTCGAGGTGATCGACCAGCCCGCCGAACGCCGGGCGATCATCGACGGCAGCACGGAACTGCAGGAACGGGAGCGCACAAAAATGGCCGCCGTGACGGCGGCCGTCGAGGGGGTCTTGCGCGAGCGCGGGGTGGATGCCGTACGGGCCCGGTTGCTGGCCCAGACCGGGGTGGTGGTCTTCCAGAACGCCTATGCGCAGTGGCTGGGATCGGGGACGCCGTTTCCGGAGGCCGTCCGCGCGGCCACCACGGCCATCCGCGAGGCGATGGACGGAAAAGGCCCGGCATCCTGAGGATGCCGGGCCCGTGAGAACCCGTTACTTCGAGAACTTGGCGTACTTGGCGCGGAACTTCTCGATGCGGCCGGCGGTGTCGAGCACCCGCGTGCGGCCGGTCCAGAACGGGTGGCTCGCCGCCGAGATCTGCACGTCGATCACCGGGTAGGTCTTCCCGTCCGGCCACTCGACGGTCTTGTCGCTGCGCTCGGTCGAACGCGTGAGGAACGCGTAGTCGGCGTTGCGGTCGCGGTACACGACGGAGTGGTAGTCGGGGTGGATGCCGTTCTTCATGTCTCTGTCCTCCTTCAGGAGATCGACGGCTACAACCTCCCCGCTGCCGTGGTTATTTCCCCGGGACGCGGACGGCGAGCAGGGCCACATCGTCCTCGTGCTTGTTGCCGGTCAGCCGGGTGAACACCTCGTCGAGCAGGGCGGGCAGGGGCGCGGTGGTGAGCCCGGTCAGCACGTCGCGGAGCTGCCGCTTGCGGTCGTCGAGCAGGTCCGTACGGGTCTCGACCAGCCCGTCGGTGAAGAACAACACCGTCGAACCGGGCGGGAGCGTACGGGTGTGGTTGGTGCGCGGCCAGCGGCCCGGCACGCCGAGCAGGATGTCGCGTCCCGTGAGCGTGTCGACCGTGCCGTCCGCCGCGAGCAGCAGGGGCGACGGGTGCCCGGCGTTGGCCCACTGCAGCCGATGGCCGGTGGCGGTGGACAGCACGTACGCCAGGATCGCGGTGGCCGGGGTGTTGTCGCTGAGCAGCTGCATGGCGCCGTCGAGGCGGCGCAGCAGGGCCGACGGCGGCTCGTGCCGGTCGACGACGAACGCGCGCAGCATGCTGCGGAGCCGGCCCATCTGTCCCGCCGCCCGCATGTCGTGGCCGGTGACGTCGCCGACGACCAGGGCCAGGTGATCGGGGGCGACCCGCACGGCGTCGTACCAGTCGCCGCCGACGTGCTCGCCGCGGGCAGCCGGCTCGTACCGGGCGGCCAGCTCGAGCGGGGCGGCCGGGGGAAGGTCGCTGAGCATGGCCTGCTGCAGCAGCTCGGCGACGCGCTCGCGGGAATCGAGGTAGTCGGCCCGTTGCAGGGCCTGCCCGATGTAACCCGCCAGGGCCGCCAGCACCGCCTGGTCGAAGACGTCGAGCTCGTACGGCTGTTTCCAGACGAACGTCAGGGCGCCGATCGGGCCGGACGGGCCGGGCAGCGGCACGCTCACCCCGGACTGCCAGCCCATCTCGCGGAACGTGCCGGCCGCGTCGGGCGTGTGCTCGTGCACCGCGGCCAGGTCGGGCAACAGGACCGGCCGGCCGGCCACGGCGGCCAGCGCGGAGGGGGTGCGGGCCGTTGCGGGGTAACGGTTCCACCGGTCCGCAACGCCCGGCGGCAGGGTGTCACCCGAGCGCAGGCTGATCCGGCCGGCGGGGTCGATCAGCGAGATGCCCACGTAGTCGGGATCGAGGCTGCCGACGACGAGCTCGCGGACCGCCGCCGTCACGTCGGCGACCGTGCTGGTGTCGGCGAGCGTGCTGCTGGCGCGCAGCAGCAGCTGGGTGCGGTCGAGGGCGACCGCGGCGACCCGCTCGCGGCGCGTGGCGGCGTGGGTGGCGATCCGCAACCGCAGGCTGTCCGAGCAGGCCGCGGCCAGGTCGGCGAGCAGCTCGAGCTCACCGGTGGTCCACCGGCGGGGCTCGGTGTCGATCGCGCACAACGAGCCGAGCACCAGGCCGTCGGCGTCGGTCAGCGGCATCCCGGCGTAG
The DNA here is from genome assembly GCF_004362215.1 of Paractinoplanes brasiliensis. Lineage (NCBI taxonomy): Bacteria > Bacillati > Actinomycetota > Actinomycetes > Micromonosporales > Micromonosporaceae > Paractinoplanes > Paractinoplanes brasiliensis. The sequence continues at coordinate 1,746,942 of NZ_SNWR01000002.1, forward strand.
CCCACCACGCCCAGGTCGGTGATGGCCGCGTTGCCGGCCACCCGGGGGTCGCTGCGCGCGTCGGTCACGACCAGCGGCCGGCCGCTGATGACGACGTGCCGGCAGAAGGAATGCGACAGCGGTGTCTGCCGCTCGCCCATCCACGGTTCGCCCAGGCCGCAGGCCCCGGGGAACACCTGCCGCCGTTCGTCCACCAGCGACACCAGCGCGACCGGGACGTTCAGGACCTTACGGACCATCGCGGTGAAACGGTCGAACGCCGGGTCGGCCCGGGGGCCCAGCCCGGTGCGCGCCAGCGCATCCAGCCGCGCCGGATCGTCGAGGCCTCCGGCGTCGGTCATGCCCGAACCGTACAGGCGTTTCAGAGCGCCACGGCCGGGCACCCCAGCCAGAGTCGTGTTTGATCAATCCGAGGTGGCGGCGATGCCTGATTCCCGTACGTTGCGAGCACTGGTGCTGGGCTGTTCCCTGAAGTCCGGGCAGCAGGAGTCCAGCAGTGAGCTGCTCGGCCGGCAGATCCTCGACGCGCTGGCCGACCACGACGTGGAGGGCGAGGTCGTCCGCGTCGTCGACCACGGCATCAAGTTCGGGGTGAGCACCGACGAGGGCGGCGGGGACGGGTGGCCGGGCGTACGGGAGAAGGTTCTCGCCGCCGACATCCTGGTGATCGCGACGCCCATCTGGATGGGGCAGCCGGCCAGCGTGGCCAAGATGGTGCTCGAACGCCTCGACGCCGAGCTGTCCGAGACCGACGACCGGGGCCGGCCCTCGATGTGGGACAAGGTGGCCGTGGTCGGCGTCGTCGGCAACGAGGACGGCGCCCACCACGTGATCGCCGAGGTGCTCCAGGCCCTCAACGACGTCGGCTTCACCGTCCCGGCCAACGGCGGGGCGTACTGGGTCGGCGAGGCGCTGGGCAAGGTCGACTACAAGGACGCCGGCCCCAAGCCCGACACCACCGGCGCCGCGGTCAAGACGCTCGCCGTCACCGCGGCCCACCTGGCGCACGCCCTGGTCGCGAACCCCTACCCGGCCGAATAGGGCATTCGGGCTCCCCCGCGGGCCACCGGTCGCCGTAGGCTCTGGGCAACGTGGCGGTGATCACAGGGGTGGAGTGACGATGGGTGTTCTGCGGGAGCTCGTGACGGCGATCCGGACCGGCTCGATCGAGGTGGTCGACCTGACGGCGCCGCTGTCCAGCGAGACGCCGATCCTGAAGCTGCCGCCGCCGTTCGCCGACACCATCACGTTCGGCCTCGAGGAGATCAGCCGGTACGACGACCGCGGTCCCGCCTGGTACTGGAACAACATCCACACGGGCGAGCACACGGGCACCCACCTCGACGCGCCGGTGCACTGGGTGACGGCCAAGGACGGGGAGGACGTCTCGCAGATCGCCCCGCCCAAGCTGGTCGGGCCGGCCGCGGTCATCGACGTGTCCGGCCGGGTGACGGCCGATCCCGACTTCCTGCTCGAGGTCGAGCACGTGCGCGAGTGGGAGGCGCAGCACGGGCCACTGCCCGAGGGCGGGTGGCTCCTGGTCCGTACGGGGTGGGACGCGCGCTCCAACGACCAGGCCGCATTCCTGAACGCCGACGACACCGGCCCGCACACGCCGGGCATCTCGGTCGCGTGCGCCAAATGGCTGGCCGAGGAGGCGCCCGTGATCGGGGTCGGCGTCGAGACCGTCGGCACCGACGCGGGGCAGGCGTACGGGTTCGACCCGGCGTTCCCGTGCCACTCGTACGTGCTCGGGGCGGGCAAGTACGGCCTGACCCAACTGCAGAACCTGGCCACGCTGCCCCCTTCCGGGGCGGTCGTGATCGCCGCTCCGCTGCCGATCGTCGGCGGCTCGGGCAGCCCGGCGCGTGTGCTGGCCCTGGTCGAGCGGTGACCACTGTCGCCGAGGTGGTCGGCGCGACGCTGGCCAAGCTGGGCGCCCGGCACGTGTTCGGCGTGGTCGGCAGCGGCAACTTCCACGTCACCAACGCGCTGGTCGAGCACGGCGCCCGCTTCGTCGCGACGCGGCACGAGGCGGGGGCGGCCACCGCGGCCGACGCGTACGGGCGGGTCAGTGGCCGGGTGGGCCTGGTCAGCGTGCATCAGGGCTGCGGGCTGACCAACGCGATGACCGGGATCGCCGAGGCGGCCAAGAGCCGCACCCCGATGCTGGTGCTGGCGGCCGAACCCGCGGCCACGGCGCTGCGGTCGAACTTCCGCGTCGACCAGGACGCGCTGGCCCGGGCGGTCGGCGCCTCCAGCGAGCGGGTGCACAGCGCGGCCACTGCGGTTGCCGACACCGTACGGGCGTGGCGGCTGGCCACCAGCGAACGGCGTACGGTCGTGCTGAACCTGCCGCTGGACGTGCAGGCGGCGCCGGCCGGGATGACCGAGCCGCCGGCCCCCGTCGCCGTGGAGCACCCGCAGGCCAACGACGACGCGGTCGCAGCCCTGGCGGCCCTGCTCGCGTCGGCGGAGCGGCCCGTGTTCATCGCGGGCCGGGGAGCGGTCAACGCCCGTGACCCGCTGTCGTCGCTGGCCGGGGCGTGCGGGGCGCTGCTGGCCACCTCTGCCGCGGCGAAAGGCCTGTTCAACGGCCTGCCGTGGAACCTCGACGTGTCGGGTGGGTTCGCCACTCCCCTGGCCGCCGAGCTGATCGCCGCGGCCGACGTGGTGGTGGGCTGGGGCGCCTCGCTGAACATGTGGACCACCCGGCACGGCGCCCTGGTCGGCCCGTCCACCACAGTCGTGCAGGTCGACCTCGACCCGTCCGCGCTGGGCGCGCACCACCGCGTCGACCTGGGCATCGTCGGCGAGGCCGGCAGCACCGCGCGGGCCGTGCGCGCGGCCCTGCCCGGTCGCAACCTCGGCTACCGGACTCCCCGCGTCCAGGAGAAGATCGTCTTCCGGGGCCGCTGGCGGGACGTCTCTTACGACGACGACGGCGACGACAAGCACATCGACCCGCGGACCTTCAGCATCGCCCTCGACGACCTGCTCCCCCGCGAGCGTGTGATCGCTGTCGACTCGGGCAACTTCATGGGCTACCCGTCGATGTTCCTGACCGTTCCCGATCAGCGCGGGTTCTGCTTCACGCAGGCGTTCCAGTCGGTCGGGCTGGGTCTGGCGTCGGCGCTCGGGGCGGCGCTGGCGTCGCCGGAGCGGGTGCCGGTGGCGGCCTGCGGGGACGGCGGGTTCCTGATGAGCATCGCCGAGCTGGAGACCGTACGCCGGCTCGGGCTGGGCATGCTGATCGTGGTCTACAACGACGAGGCGTACGGGGCCGAGGTGCACCACTTCGGGCCGCACGGTCATCCGCTGTCGACGGTGACGTTCCCCGAGACCGACCTGGCCGCTGTCGCCCGCGGGTACGGCTGCGCCGCGGTCACCGTGCGTCACCCGTCCGACCTGGCGCCGGTCGCTGCCTGGCTGACCGGGCCGCGCGACGTGCCGATGGTGGTGGACGCGAAGGTCGCCGCGGGCCGCCCGTCGTGGTGGCTGGAGGAGGCGTTCCGCGGGCACTAAGGCAGTTCGAGGCGGGGTGCCGGGTCGCCGTCGCGCCAGTGGTCGGGCAGCACAGCGAGGGCGTCGGCGGCGGCCACGGCGGCCAGCCCGGCCGAACCCCCCGGAGGCAGCAGCATCCCGTCGCGAACCGGCACGATCCGCACGGCGCCGGGCACCAGCTTGGCGGCGCCGCTGACCGGAACGGCCGGCAGGGTCACCGGCGGGCGTCCGGCCAGAGCGTTCAGCAGCGGTTCGAGCAGGGTCAAGACCGAGACCAGACCCGCGTACGGGTTCCCGGGCAGGCTGACGACCCAGCGCCCGCCGGGCCGGGCGGCCAGGCCCTGCGGATGACCCGGGCGGCACGCCACCCCCCGGACGTGCCAGTCGGCGTCCCGCTCGTCGAGCAGCGCGTGCAGGTGGTCGGCGGCGCCGGCGGAGGACGATCCGCTGACCACCACCACGTCGGCGCCGGCGGTGTCGAGGGCGGCGGCCAGCTCGGCCGGGTGGTCCCTGACATGCCGTACGGCGTGCAGCACCCCACCCGCGCGGGCGGTGACGGCGTCGACGATCCCGGTGAAGCTGTCCCGCACCTGCCCCGGCCCCGGGCGCCCGCCGAGCACGACCTCGTCCCCGGTGACCAGCAACGTCACGGTCGGCCGCCGGCGCACGCGGACATGCTCGACACCGGCCTGCACGGCCGCGGCGACCCTGGTGGCGGTCATGGTCTCCCCCGCGGGCACGATCACAGCCCTTGCCCGCACGTCGTCCCCGGCGCGACGGATGTGGCTGCGCGGCCCGCGGGCGCCGTGGACGACGCCGCCGCCGACGTGGCAGTCCTCGTAGGGCAGCACAGCGTCGGCGTTCCCGGGGACGGGCGCGCCGGTCGCGATCTCGGCAGCCGTGCCCGGCCGGAGCCGGACAGCCGAAGCAGCGCTCGTAACAAGTGGGGCGGCGGCATCGGCCGCGTCGGGTCCGGCGCCGGGATGGGCGGCTTCGGTCGTACCGGGCCGGGCGCCGGGGTGGGGAGTGGCCTTGGCCGTGTCGGGTCGGGCGCCGGGGTGGGCAGTGGCCGCGACGGGCACCGCCTCGATACCCGATTTGTCCGACATCGAGTGGGACCCGGCCTCCCGGCCCGCCCTGTCCATCGGGCCCGCCAGGACGAGGCCGACGACGGTCCACGGGCCGGGGCCCGCCACCGCGTAGCCGTCCATCGCCGCCGAGTCGAAGGCCGGGACGGGTGTGACGGCGCGGACCGGCTCGGCGAGGGTGCGGCCGCGCGAGTCCTCTACCGGCACCGTCTCGGGCGGGAGGGCGGTCGGCAGGTCACGGGCGGCCGCGTACGCGTCGGCCCACGCGAGCCCGACCACGGACGGACGCTGCTTGGTCAGGGGCATCGGCACAGTACACGGCCGTGCGGTGTCGGAGGTGTGCCGGCTCGGCGGCGGCGATGCGACCAAAAGCTCACTTCCTCCACCGCCACCGTTGTGACGTCGTCGGGACCCGTCGGTCCCAACATGCCACCTCCCGGCGCCGTTCGCCGTGCGCAAGGCCCCATCGTCATCGGTCAGGGTCGCTCACGGAGCCGAGGACGATGTCGCCGGCACCCGTCAGTCCCACCGCCGTCATCGGCCAGAGGCACTCAGGGTGCCGAAGGCAGGGTCGCCGCGAGCTCTTCGCGGGTGGGGCCGGGGTGCGGCGCGGGCCGCCAGCCCGAGGCGAACAGGGCGCGGGCCTGCGGTTCAACCTCGTCGAGGGTGCCCGGCAGCGCCTCCATCGCCATGTACGGCCCGACCACCCGCAACAGCGACGGGTCCTGCTCGGAGGCCTTCATGATGAGGTCGCTCGGCAGCCTCCGGGTCACGTCGACGTCGCCCCCGTTCCAGCGGCGCAGCAGATCGGTGTCCCAATAGACGTGGTCGGAGAACCACGGGCGCACGTCGGACAGGCACCACTCGTCAAAGGCGAGCGCCACCGCTGCCGGGTCGTCCGGATACTCGTCGAGCAGCCGCAGCAGGGCCACCGCTTGCTGGAAGGCGACCGCGACGCCCCGCCCAGCCGACGGATTGGTCGTGCACACCGTGTCGCCCACGTGCAGCAGGCCGGGCAGCGCGACCCGGCCCTCGGCGTCGAGCTGACCCCGGTACGTGTTGTAGAGCCGCCCGCCGGGCAGAACCGGTGTGATCGGCGTGCTGCGTCCCGGATCGACCCACGCGGCCAGCGCCGGGACGGCCATGGCGGCGGCCTGGAACGCCTCGGGGAAGCGGAGCGCCCCGAAGCGGCGGTCGTCGGCGGGCCGGATGAACAGGGCCGAGAACGTGCGCCGGTCGTGCAGGAAGACCGCGATCAGATAGCCGGTCAGGGTCTGGATGATGCCGACGGGCGCGTTCATCGGGCCCGGCTCCGCTCCGGGGAGCAGCGCGTACTGCCGGGACACGTACGCCAGGCCGCAATCACCGCCCTCGGCCGGGGCGCGCAGGTCGGCGGCGATCCGCGAGGCCCGGCCCGACGCGTTGATCACCAGGTCGGCGGGCAGATCGCGGCCGTCGACCCGCAGACCGGCCGCACGCCCGCCCGAACGCATATCGGCCGCACGTTCACCGGAGCGCAGACCGGCCGCACGCTCACCGGAGCCCGGACCCGCCGCACGCCCACCGGAGCCCAGCACGTCGTCGACGTGGCCCTGGACCAGCGTCACCCCGGGTTCGGCGGCAGCGAACCCGCGCAGCGCCCGCTCGAACACCGCACGCCGGCAGCGCAGGGCCGCATGGGGCGCGGGCTCCCCGTCACCGCCGCGGAACACGATCCGTTCGGCGCCGGCGTCCTCGAGCGCGGTGAGCGCCTCGGGCATCTCGGCCTGCAGCGCCTGGGCGATCTGCGGCCGGAAGCCGTGCGGGTGGTGGAACTGCATCACCCCGCGGCGCTCCCAGCTGCCATCGGCGGCCGGGCCCGCGTCGCGGTCGGCCACCGTCACCCGATGGCCGCGGCGGGCCAGGGCGACCGCCATGAACAGGCCGGTCGGCCCGGCGCCCGCGACTGCCACATCCATGGCGCCGAGAGTAGGCCCGCACCCCGGCGGCGGCCTGCCTACGTCACAAATCCGACCTCGTGAGGGCCCGGCGCGACCAGCGGGGCGGCTTGCTCCCGGGCGGGCGACGCGCGCCGGTCAGTAGGCCCAGCGATCCACCAGCGTTTCGTGGGCTTCGAGCCTCCGCTGCGTACGCTCCGGGTCGGTGCCGGCGATGGCGTCGAGCAGGCTGATCGCCAGCACCACCACGGCCGCGTGGGAGTCGAAGACCAGGCCGGTGCCGACGGGCGCGACGAGCAGCACATCCACCTCGGCGGCGAACGGCGCGAGCGGGCTGTCGGTGACGCACACGGTGGCCAGGCCGAGCTGCCGGGCCAGCCGCAACGCCTCGACCGTAGCCGCCGGGTAGCGCGGCATCGCGAACACCAGCACCGCCGAGGCGCCCCGGTGCCGCAGCTCCAGCAGGGTGTCGTCGAGGCAGGCGGCGTCGGTTTCCACCTGCACTCCCGGCAGCACGCGGCGCGCGAAGTAGCCGAAGTAGCCGGCCAGCGCCGCCGACGCCCGCAGACCGATCACCCCGAGCGGCGAAGTGGCGGCCAGGAGGCGTACGGCGGAAGTCATGAGGTCGCCGTCGAGAACGCGTCTCACGGCGGCGAGGTTGGCCACTTCGAGGTCGACGGCGCTGTGCCGGTCGGGGACGTCGCCGTCGCGGGAGAGCACGACCTGCCGCATGGCCGCCCGGAACTCGGGGTAACCGGCGAAACCGAGGGCGGTCGCGAGGCGGGTGACGGTCGGCTGGGAGACCCCGGCGCGCTCGGCGATCTCGATCGTCGACAGGAACGCCACGTCGGGGAACATGCCGAGCATCCGCTGCACGATCTGGCGCTGGGTGGGCGAGAGCCGGTGGCGCTGGGCGAGGTCGAGCAACCAGTCCTCGGCCCGGCCGGTGTCGAGGCGATTCTCCAGCGTCATAGGGCCGCCCATGCTTGTGAGCTGAATACTTCGAAACACCAAGGCTATAGGGTGCATTACATGATTCACACGCTCTGGATCCGGTTTCTCAACGGCGCCGACATCGACGCGCTGGCCATCACGCCGGCCGAGGTGATCACGGCCGTCGAGAACGTCGTCGCGGCGCACGGCCGGGGCGAGACCGTGTTCGAGCCGCGGACCCACCTGGTGCCCAACAACGGCGGGACCGGGCATTTCAACGTCCTGCGCGGGCACGTCGACACGCTGGGCGAGCGGGGGCTGAGCGGGGTCAAAGTGGTCGGTGACTTCGTGCCGAACTACCAGAAGGGCCTGCCCAGCGAGCTCGCGCTGATGAACGTGTACGACCCCGCCACCGGCGTCCCGCTCTCGATCATGGATGCCACGTGGATCACCGAGGTGCGTACCGGGGCCATGACCGCCGTCGGCGCGAAGCACCTGGCCCGTCCCGGCTCCCGGATCCTCGGGCACGTGGGCGCGCGGGGCACGGCGTTCGCCAACGTGACGATGCTCGACAGCCTGTTCCCCCTCGAAGAGATCCGGGTGACCAGCCGCCGGCCCGAGTCGCGCGAGGCCTTCGCGGATCGGCTGCGGGAGGCGACCGGCACCCCCGTACGGGTGGTCGCCACGGCCGACGAGGCTTTCGACGGCGCCGACATCCTGGTCGAGGCGTCCCGCCTGGAAGAACCGGCCCCGCTTCTGCGCACGGCGGCGGTCAAGCCGGGCGCGTTCGTCGTGCCCTACGGCACCGTCAGCGCCGTCGAACTGGACCTGCTCGACGTGATGGACAAGGTGGTGGTCGACGACTGGCGCGAATCACAGTCCGGACGTTTCGGGGCGTTACGCGCGCACGTCGACACCGGGCGGCTGAGCGAGCAGACGCTGTACGCGCAGATCGGCGAGATCGTGAGCGGCCGGAAACCGGGACGCGAACGGCCCGACGAGCGCATCCTGTTCTGGCACCGGGGGCTCTCGATCCTCGACGTCGCGCTCGCCCACCTCGTCCTGACCCGTGCCGAAGCCGCCGACGCGGGCACAATGCTGCGCGACCGATGACCCCCGATTTCCCCGTACGCCGTGACGAGCGCGCCGATTCCGGGCCCGCCGATCTTCCCGTACGCCGTGACGAGCGCGCCGATCTTCCCGTACGCCGTGTCGAGCGCCCGGACGACCTGGATCGCTCAGTCATCGAGCGGGTCGCGCGGGGCGAATGCCGCGTCGAGCTCGCCCCCGGCCTGATCGACGCACTCGCCGAGAGCCGCCGCGCCACGCTGCACGACCTCGAGGGCAGGACGGTGTACGGCGTCAACACGGGCATGGGCGCGCTGGCCGGGGTTCGCCTGAGCGCCGAGGCCCAGGCCGCCCACCAGGACACCCTCATGGTCGGGCGCGCGGTCGGCTCGGCGCCCTGGCTCCGCCGCGAACAGGCCCGCGCGGTGCTGGCCGCACGTCTGCGCACGTTCCTGCACGCTTCCGCCGGGGTCTCCCCCGGTTTGTGCCAGGCCCTCGCGGACCTGCTCAACGCCGACGTGATCCCAGCGATCCCGGCGCGCGGCAACGGCGCCGCCGGCGAGATCATCCCGCTCGCCCACGCCGGAGCGGTCCTCAACGGCACCGGCCACGTGCTGAGCACCAACGCCCTCCCCTGCCGCTCGCACGACGACCACCCGTCACACGGCCGCTCGCACGACGGCCACCCGTCACACGGCCGCTCGCAGGACGACCACCCGCCACACGCCCGCTCGCAGGACGACCACCCGCCACACGCCCGCTCGCAGGACGACCACCCGCCACACGCCCGCTCGCAGGACGGCCATTCGCAGGGCTCCCGCTCGTTGGACGGCCTCGACTGCGTCGACGCCGCTGAGGCGCTCGCCGCGGCCGGCCTGTCGCCGCGGCCGTTCGGACCCAAGGAGGGCATCGCGTTTCTGGAAGGCGTGCCTGGGCTCACCGGCCTGGCCGTCCTTGCGAGCGACGCCGCGCGAGTGCTGATCAGGCAGATCGTCGTCGTGGCGGCCGCCTCGCACGATGTCGTGCGCGCGAGCCGGGATCCGCTGCACCCGGCCCTGGCCGACAGCGGCGAACTGCGCACGATCCTGCACGAGCTGAGCAACCTGCGGGGCGAAACCGCCGCCGGAGCGCTGCAGGCCCCCGTCTCGTTCCGCGTAACCGCGCCCGCCCTCGCCGTAGCACTCCGGGCCACCGACGCGCTCGACGCCGCCGTCGACCGCGCCCTCGACGCGGTCACCGACTCCCCCGCGCACCTCGACGGCGGGTTCGTCGGTACGTTCGGCTTCGCCGGCACCGACCTCACCGCGGCTGTGTCCACGCTTACCACCGCCCTGATGCACCTGGCCGAACTCGGCGCCGCACGCCTGCACCGCCTGCTCGACCCGAACCTGACCGGCCTCAACCGGCAATTGTCGGAATCTCCCGGCCTGCACGCGGGCATGGCAACCGTGCACAAACGCGCAGTCGGCGTCACCCACCGGTTGCGGCGCTTCGCCGTTCCTGCCCTGTCCGGCGCGATCGAGACGTCCCTGGGCCAGGAGGACATCCAGAGCTTCGGCTTCGAGGCCGCCGAATGCCTGGACGAGGTCATCGCCGGCCTGCGCGAGGTCCTGGCCTGCGAAATGCTCGCAGTGATCCAGGCCGGCCGGCTCGGCGGCCCGGCGCGACTCCCCGAGTTCGACGCCCTGCTCCCACCGGGCGCCGCCGACCGCCCGTGGGGCCGAGACCTCGAGAAGATCGTGGCCGCCCTTCTGGAACCCCGCTGAAACAGGTCCAGAACGCAATGCGGGCGCGTCGGCGCGCTTCGGGCGCGGCGCCGGGTCAGGAGCCGCGCCCGTCGGTGGTAGCCCGGCGGCGGTAAACGGGTTCAGACCGCGCTGGTGGAGCCGCGGACGACCAGGTCCGGGCGGAACAGCGGGATCCCGCCGGGGTTCTCCAGCTGGTTCACCGCGGCCTCGACGATGGCGTCCTCGTCCCACGCCATGGTGGTGAGGCCCGGCTCGACCAGAACCGCCAGCTGATGGTCGTCGTAGCCGACCACGGACAGGTCCTCGGGGATGCGCAGGCCCTCGTCGCGGGCGGCACGGTAGACCGCGAACGCCAGCGAGTCGCTGAGGCAGAACACCCCGGTCGGCCGGGCCGAGCCGGCCAGCAGGTCCGAGACGACCTCGACAGCCTCGGCCGTGGCCGCCGGCGCCGCGATGGCCACCAGGTCGATGCCGAGCGCGTCGGCGATCTCGGGCGCGAGCAGCTGCGCCGGGCGCCCGGGGGTCGACGGCAGAGCGGGCACGAGCAGCCCGACCCGGCGATGTCCCAGCTCGGCCAGGTGGGCGAGGGCGGTCCTGACCCCGTACGCGTTGTCGAAGAGCACGCTGCCGGAACCGGGCCGGTTGGTCAGCGCGTCCCCGATGGACACCACGTTGACCTCAGGCCCGAGCAGCTGCCAGTAGTCGGCGGTGGGGTCGACCGGCGAGACCAGCGCCCCCTCGACACGCTGCGCCGCGAACTGCTCGACGATGCGGCGTTCCAGCTCCGGGTCGGCGTCCGCGTCCGCTATCGTCGCGAACCGCCCTCCGCGCCGCAGGGCCCGGGTGAGCAGCACCGAGAAGTCCTGCTGCCACAGGTCACGCAGGGAGCCGGAGACCCCGACCCACCCCGTACGCCCGCTGGCCAGCGCCCGTGCGATCGGGTCGACGGTGTAACCCATCTCGTCGGCCAGCTGCCGCACCCGCAGGATCGTGGCCTCCGACCCGCGCAGCCCCCGTAACGCGTACGAGGTGGCGGCGAGCGACAGCCCCGCGGCGGTCGCCAGGTCCTGCAGGGTCCGCCGCCCCTGCTGCCGTGACATCGGCCGAATGTAACACCGCCGCTCCACCGCCCGGTTCACGCTGCGGTGAGGCGTCCAGAACGGCCGCCGAGTTGTGCTGGAACGTCGCCTCGGTGTCGAGGTGCGCGACGGGGGTAACGGTCCGGCGGCTGAGACCGTCTTGCGAACTGGCGAGTTAAGCGCTTCACTTCTCTCATGAGTGAAGCGCTTCCCTCCTCGCAAGCTGGGGCGATGTTGGTGGACTGCCATCAGCATCTGTGGCCGGCGCGGCTGGTCGAGGCGCTGCGCCGGCGGCGGACGCACCCGTATCTGCGGGGCTGGACGCTGCACCTGGAGGGCGAGGACCCGTACGAGGTCGATCCCCGCGATCACGACGTCGAGCTGCGCCGGGCCACCGAGCCCGCCGACCGGGTCTTGATCTCGCTCTCCAGCCCGCTCGGCATCGAGCACCTGCCCGCCCATGACGGGGCCGAGCTGATCGACATCTGGCATGAGAGCGCGCTCGAGCTGGGCGAGCCGTTCCACGTCTGGGCCGCCGCCGGGGTGCGCGAACCCGATCCGGACGCGCTGGCCAAGGCGCTGCGGGAGGAGCGGGTCGCCGGGCTGCAGCTGCCGGCCACCGCGCTCGCCGACCCGCAGGGCATCGCCCGGGTGGGGCCGCTGCTCGACGAGGCCGTCAAGGCGGACAAGCCGGTGCTCGTTCACCCCGGCCCGGCCCCCGCGTGCGGTCCGGGCCTGCCCGCGTGGTGGCCGGCCCTGGTCCCGTACGTGTCGCAGCTGCACCAGGCCTGGCTGGCGTGGCACGTGGCGGGCCGCAAGGACGTGCGCATCGGGTTTGTCGCGCTGGCCGGTCTGGCCCCGCTGCACCACGAACGCCTGGCCGCGCGCGGGGGCAAACTCGGCGCGCTCGACCGCAACGTGTTCTACGAGACCTCTTCCTACGGCACCCGCGCGATCGACGCCCTGATCCGCGTGGTCGGTGTGGACCCGCTGGTGTCCGGTTCGGACCGCCCGTACGCGGAAGCCACCGACCCGGACCTGGGCGCGGCCTTCGCCCATGCCCTGTTCACCGCCAACCCCCACCACTTCCTGACAGGAGAAGCGCGATGACCGTTCTGCCGGCCCTGCCCGGTCGGGTTCTCCAACCGCACGAGCTGAAGAACTGGGTGACCGAGCTGGCCGGGCGGCCCGAGCTGTGGGAACACCTGGTCAGGCACGACACGGGCCGCCGGCACTACGCGTCGCTTCACCGCGACAGCGACGTGGACGTCTGGGTGCTGTGCTGGAACGTCGCCGACGACACCGGCTGGCACGACCACGACACGTCGTCGGGCGCGGTCGCGGTGACCCGGGGCGCGGTCACCGAGGCCACCCCGCGCATGGGTGGCGAGCCGGTGACCCGGGTGGTCGAGGCGGGCCGGTCGTTCGCGTTCGGGCCCGACCACATCCACCGGATGGGCGGCGCGGTCGACGGGTCGGTGTCGCTGCACGCGTACTCGCCGCCGCTGTGGCGCATGGGTCAGTATTCGATCAGCCCGTCGGGGGTGCTGCGCCGTAAAGCAGTGAGTTACGCGGACGAGCTCAGGCCCATCGACGAGTAGGGAGGCGGCCTACGCGGTCAGGCCCATCGAGGAGTAGTCGAGCACGGCGCCGAGCCGTGGCAGCAGGCCGGCGCCCCGCTCCAGGTCGATGCCGAGCGGCCGGTCGTCCTCGGACGGGTCGAGCGCCTCGTCGGCCATCTCGTACGCGTCGCGCAACGGCCCGACGGTGAGCCGGCCGGGGGCCATCCGCAGAGCCCGTACGGCCGCCACCAGCTCGGCCGCGAGCAGCGTGGGAGCGAGCTGGGTCATCGTCCGCAGCGACCGGGCGCCCTGGGTGGCGAAGCTGGCGTGTTCCTCCAGCCCGAGCGAGATGCTCAGGGTGCCGGCCGCGGTCGGGGTCATGCCGACACGGATCTCGGTGAGCAGGTCCTGCACGACGTACTCGCTGATCATCAGGCCGGAGCTGCCCGCCGGCCCGGACGCCAGGAACGCGCGCAGGCCGGTCAGGTCGGGGCGCATCAGCAGCCCGAGCCGCGCGGTCGACAGCGACAACACCGGCAGGAACGCGCCGCGGGCGGCGTCGAGCCCGGAGGCCAGCGTCGCCGTGTGGAACTGACCGTGGTGAAGAACACCCTCGGGGGTCACGAGCGGGTTCTCGACGGCCGCGTTGATCTCGCCGGTGAGCACGTCGTCGAGTGTCCGGGCGGCGTGGATGGCCGGGGCCGTGACCTGCGGCAGCACGCGCAGGCCGAACGGGTCCTGGATGCGGACCGGCGCGGCCGCCCCCGCCACGAGCCGGCTCATCAGCCGCGCGACCTCGACCTGGCCGGGATGCGCCCGGTTGCGGTGGACCGCGATGTCGTACGCCTCCGGGTTGCCCCGCAGCGCCAGGAAGCTCAGCGCGGCCACCACCACGGACGCGCGCAGCTGGCTCTGCATCCGTTGCAGCGCCAGCGCGGCCGTCCCCACGGTGAGCGCGCTCGAGCTGATCAGCGGGAGCGCGTCGGTGGCGTCGATGGTGGTGGTCGGGCCCTTGCCGTTCTGCCAGGGCCGTTCGCCGGCCAGGGTCAGCCCCAGCTCGGCCAGGGCGGCCAAGTCGGCCGTGCCGATGGCGCCCCACGAGTGGAGGGTCGGCACGGCGCCGTCGCGCAGCGCCTCGGCCAGAGCCTCGGCCACCCGTGGTGAGATGCCGGAGCCTCCGGCGAGGATCTGATTGAGCCGTACGGTCATGGCCGCGCGCGCCGTGACGTCGTCCTCGACCGGTCCGACCGCGGCACAATGGCTGCGGAGCAGGCGCAGCCCGCGCTCCTCGTCGTTGGCGCGCTCGTGCCTGTTGGCGCCGACCCCGGTGTTCGCCCCGTAGACTGCGCCGTGCGCCCGGGCGTGCTGCAACAGCGCGTTACTTTCCCCGACCCGACGCAGGGCGGCCGCCTCGACCTCGACCCCACATCGACCGGAAGCGATGGCCACGAGACCACTGATCGTCAGGTTCGCCCCGTCGAGCCGTTCTGCCTGCATGGCGCCACCTATGACACGTGTTACCGAACCGTAAAGGCCGCCCCGAGGCCGTTGACATTCTATTCACTACCCCTGAAGCATGAATAGCCATATTCATCTTCCGTTCGCCGCAGGAGCGCCATGATCACATTCGACGACGTCGTGAAGGTCTATCCGGGCGGCAGCACCGCGGTCGACCACGTGTCGCTCGAACTGCCGACCGGGAAGATGACGGTCCTGGTCGGCCCGTCCGGCTGCGGCAAGACCACCAGCCTTCGCATGATCAACCGTATGATCAGCCCCACATCGGGCCGCGTCCTGATCGACGGCGACGACATCGCGGGTAAGGACGAGGCCCTGCTGCGCCGCGGCATGGGCTATGTGATCCAGCACGCGGGGCTGTTCCCGCACCGTACGGTCCTCGACAACGTCGCCACCGTGCCGGTGCTGCTGGGCAAGACCCGCCGCGAGGCCCGCAAGGCGGCGCTGGGCCTGCTCGAACGGGTCGGCCTGTCCGAGGAGTTCGCCAAGCGGTACCCGGCGCAGCTCTCCGGCGGCCAGCAGCAGCGGGTCGGCGTGGCCCGGGCGCTCGCCGCCGACCCGCCCATCATGCTCATGGACGAGCCGTTCAGCGCGGTCGACCCGGTCGTACGCGAGGGCCTGCACCGCGAGTTCCTGCGGCTGCAGCAAGACCTCGGCAAGACGATCGCCATGGTGACGCACGACATCGACGAGGCGATCAAGCTCGGCGACGTGGTGGCGATCTTCCGTCAGGGTGGCAAGCTGGCCCAGGTCGGCACCCCCGAGGAGCTGCTCACCGCCCCCGCCGACGACTTCGTGGCCGAGTTCGTCGGACGTGACCGCGGCATCCGCAGCCTGTCCTTCACCACGGCCGCCGATCTGCCGGTCGCCGACCTGCCGGGCACGCTGGCGCTCGACGACGCGGGCCGGCCGACGGGCTGGATCCTGGAGTCGGGCCGGGTCGCCCCGACCGGCGGCACATTCACCTCGGCCGACTCGCTGCGGCTGGTGACCGACCTGGCGATCAGCTCCCCGGTCGGCATCGCCGTGCGCGTCAACGAGGAGGGCAAGGCCGACGGCGTCGTGCCCCACCACGACCTGGCCGACTACCTGGCGGCACGACGCAGCTCATGATCACTTACCTGTCGAACAACTCCGACACCGTGCTGGCCGCGCTGCGCCAGCACATCGCGCTCGCGCTGATCCCCGTGCTGCTCGGCTTCCTGATCGCGCTGCCCATCGGCTACCTCGGCGTACGGTTCCCCTGGCTCTACCATCCCCTGATCAACGTGGCCGGCGTGCTCTACTCGATCCCGTCGCTGGCGTTGTTCGTCTTCCTGCCCGTGGTGCTCGGCACAAAGATCCTGTCGCCACTGAACATCGTGGTCGCGCTCACCATCTACACCGTCGCGCTCATGGCCCGTACGGTGGCCGACGGCCTTCGCTCCGTCGACAGTCTGGTCACCGAGTCCGCCACAGCCATGGGTTATCGCCGTACGCGCCGGCTCTTCGACGTCGAACTGCCCGTCGCGCTGCCGGTCATCCTGGCCGGCCTGCGGGTCGCCACGGTCAGCAACATCAGCCTGGTCAGCGTCGGCGCCCTGATCGGCATCGGCGGTCTCGGGCAGCTGTTCACCCGCGGCTTCCAGCTGTTCTACATCGAGCCGATCCTGGTCGGCATCATCCTGTCGGTGCTGCTGGCCGGCATCGCCGACCTGATCATCGTGCTGATCCAGCGGGCGGTCACGCCGTGGACCCGCGTGCAGGGAGGCCGGGCGTGAACCTCACCTACCTGTTCGACCCGGCGCACTGGGACTTCTCGTCCGGCAGCATCCCGCAGCTGATCCTGTCCCACCTGTGGTACGTGCTGCTCGCGCTGGCGCTCGGCACTGTCATCGCGCTGCCGGTGGGGCTCTACATCGGGCACACCGGCCGCGGCTCGTTCATCGCCATCAACGCCGGCAACGCCGGCCGGTCGCTGCCCACGCTGGGCCTGCTCATGCTGATGGTGACCCTGCTCGGCCTGGGACTGCTGCCGGTGCTGATCGCGCTCACGGTGCTGGTGATCCCGCCGATCCTGACGTCCGCGTACGCGGGTCTGCGCACCCTCGACCAGCGGGTGGTGGACGCCGCGCGGGGTGTCGGCATGCGGCCCCTGCAGGTGCTGTTCCGGGTGGAGCTGCCGATGGCGCTGCCCGTGCTGATGAGCGGTTTCCGCAGCGCCGCCCTGCAGGTGGTGGCGACCGCGACAGTGGCCGCCGCGGTCGGCCTCGGTGGCCTCGGCCGCCTGCTGATCGACGGCCTGGCCGTCAACGACTACTCCCGAGTGCTGGCCGGCGCCATTGTCGTCGCGGTGCTGGCTGTCCTGCTCGACCTGGTCCTGGCGCTCGCGCAGCGCTGGATCGTCTCGCCCGGGCTCCGGGCATCCAAGTGAAAGGTCCCTCATGAAACTCTTCAAGCGACTCAGCGCGGTGGGCGCCGCCGTCGCCATGGCCGTGACGCTGACCGCGTGCGGTTCCGGCGACGACCCGCTGGCCGACGACAACTCGGGTGCCAGCTCCGCTCCCGGCACCATCACGATCGGCTCGGCCAACTTCGCCGAGAGCGAGCTGCTGGCCGAGATCTACGCCCAGGCCCTCGAGGCCAAGGGCGTCACGGTCAAGCGGCAGTTCAACATCGGCGCCCGTGAGCTGTACCTCAAGGCGTTGCAGGACGGCTCGATCGACCTGCTCCCCGAGTACAACGGCGCCCTGCTCGCGGCGCTTTCGCAGGGCGGCGCGCCCGAGGGTGTGAGCAAGCCGGAGGACGTGCTGGGCGCCCTCAAGAAGGTGCTGCCGTCCGGCACCGAGGTGCTGGAGCAGTCGGCCGCCGAGGACAAGGACACGCTCACCGTGACCGCGGAGACGGCGTCCAAGTACAACCTCAAGACGATCGACGACCTCAAGCCCGTCGCCAAGGACCTCGTGATCGGCGCCGGCCCCGAATGGCAGGAGCGCTACCAGGGTCTCAAGGGCCTCAAGGAGCTGTACGGCATCGAGTTCAAGGAGTTCAAGCCGCTCGACGCCGGTGGCCCGCTGACCGTGAACGCCCTGATCAAGAACCAGATCCAGGTCGGCAACATCTTCTCGACCGACTCGTCGATCACGGTCAACAAGTTCGTCGTGCTCGAGGACACCAAGAACCTGTACCTGGCCGAGAACATCATCCCGCTGATCCGCAGCTCGGCCAACAACCCGACGGTGACCGGGGCCCTGAACGCGGTGTCGGCCAAGCTGACGACCGAGAACCTGACCGCCACGCTGGCCAAGGTGCAGGTCGACAAGCAGGACACCCCCGCGGTGGCCAAGGGCTGGCTGACCGAGAACGGCCTCGTCTGACCGTCCGACCGCACAACCGACGCCGCCCGGGCTCATCCCGGGCGGCGTTTCTCTTTGCGACAATCGCGGGATGCGGCAGCGGCTCGGACGGGTGCGGCTCGCCGACGGCACCACGGTGGCGTACGCGTCGGCCGGGGCCGGGCGGCCGCTCGTCTATGTGATGGGATGGCTCTCGCACCTCGAGCTGAGCTGGGAATCGGCTGCCGAGCGCGGGTTCTACGAGGCCCTGTCCCGGGGGGCACGGCTGGTGCGGTACGACCGGGCGGGGTGCGGGCTCTCGGCGGGTCCGGCCAGGACGCCGTCGCTCGCGTACGAACTCGAGCAGCTCGACGCGGTGACGGCGACGATCGGCGAGCCGTTCGACCTGATGGGGACGTCGATGGGGGCTCCCGTGGCGGTGGCGTGGGCGGCCACGCGTCCCGAAACCGTACGGCGGCTGGTGCTCTACGGCGGGTGGGTCCGTGGGGCCGAGCTGGCGACTGAATCCGTACGGGAAAATGTCCTGGGGCTGATCGAGGCGCACTGGGGTCTCGGGTCGAACGTGCTGACCGACATCTTCGCCCCGGATGCGGACCGGGCGATGCGGGCCGAGCACGGTCGTTATCAGCGCGCGTGTTCGAGCGCGGCGACCGCGCGGGCGTTGCTGGCCCTCAGCTACGACCTCGACGTCAGCCCGCATCTGCCGCACGTGACAGCGCCGACGCTGGTGGTTCACCGCACCGGGGACCGGGCCGCTCCGGTGGCGCAGGCCCGCGCGCTGGCCGAGGGCATCACGAACGCCGAGCCGGCGCTCCTGCCGGGACGGTCCCATTTGCCGTACGCGGGTGACCATGACCAACTCGTCCGGGTGGTTCGCCGCTTCCTCGGGTTGCCTGTCGCCCGGCGCCGTGCCGACGGGCTCACCGCGCGGCAGCGTGAGGTGGCCGAGCTGATCAGTCACGGGTGCACCAACCGCGAGATCGCGGCGCGTCTGGGCATCGACGAGCGCTCTGCCGAGGGGCACGTCGAGCGGATCCGGTTACGCCTGGGGTTCCGGTCGCGGGCCCAGATCGCGGCCTGGTTCACCGCACAGTGGGGTATTTCCCCGCCTGACCCGGCCCCCGGCGGCGGTCCACGATGAGGGCATGACCGTTTTCGAGGCGCACCGCGGGCGGGGAGCGTTCAACGCCGCGTTCTTCCGGGTGATGGGGCCCTACATCGAGTTCCACGTGCGGCATCGCAAACGACGGGTGTTCGCGGGGCTTCCCCGTACGGTCGTGGAGCTCGGCTCCGGCGTCGGCGCGAACCTGCGCTACCTGGAACCGGGGTCGACGCTGGTGGCGATCGAGCCGAACCCGGCCATGCACCGGCCGTTGCGGGCGGCCGCCGGACGCCGCGGGGTGGAACTCGATCTGCGGGAGCGGCCGGCCGAGGACACGGGTTTGCCGGACGGCAGCGCCGACGTCGTGATCTCGTCGCTGGTGCTGTGCACGGTGAGCGACCCGGCCGGGGTGCTGGCCGAGGTCCGCCGGGTCCTGCGGCCGGGTGGCACGTTCCGCTTCGTCGAGCACGTCGCCGCCCGGGACGGCACCCCGACCCGGGCGTTGCAGCGGGCCCTGCGCCGGCCGTGGGCGTGGACGTTCGAGGGGTGCTCGTGCGAACGTGACCTGGCCGCCCTGGTGCGGGCGGCCGGGTTCACCCGGGCCGAGATCGAGCCGTACCGGCTGCGCTCGCCCTTCGTCACGTTCAACCCGCAGATCGCGGGTGTCGCCCACGTGTAGCGGTCAGTCGGTGCCGGACTCCATGGCGGCCTGGTCGAGCAGGTCGTCGTTGCCGGGAGCGGCCGCGCCCCGCGAGGCGATCTCCTCAGCGCCGCCGGCGGGCAGCGCGCCGACCAGGCCCTGCGGGCTGCCGACCATGCCGAGCTGGGCGTACTGCTCGAGCTTGGCCCGGCTGTCGGCGATGTCGAGGTTGCGCATCGTCAACTGGCCGATCCGGTCGGCCGGGGCGAACGCCGGCGTCTCCGTACGCTCCATCGAGAGCTTGTCGGGGTGGTAGCTGAACGCCGGGCCGGTCGTGTTGAGCACCGAGTAGTCGTCGCCGCGGCGCAGGCGCAGCGTGACCTCGCCGGTGACCGCGTTGCCGACCCAGCGCTGCAGGGCCTCGCGCAGCATGAGCGCCTGCGGGTCGAGCCAGCGCCCCTCGTACATGAGCCGGCCCAGCTTGCGGCCGTCGTTGTGGTAGCTGGTGACCGTGTCCTCGTTGTGGATGGCGTTGACCAGCCGCTCGTACGCGATGTGCAGCAGCGCCATGCCGGGCGCCTCGTAGATGCCGCGGCTCTTGGCCTCGATGATCCGGTTCTCGATCTGGTCGGACATGCCCAGGCCGTGGCGGCCGCCGATCGCGTTGACCTCGAGCACCAGGTCGACCGCGGAGCCGAACTCCTTGCCGTTGACCGTGACCGGGCGGCCCTCGGCGAAGCCGATCGTCACGTCCTCGGTGGCGATGTGCACCTCGGGATCCCAGAACCGGACACCCATGATCGGGTCGACCAGCTCGATGCCGTTGTCGAGATGTTCGAGGGACTTGGCCTCGTGGGTGGCGCCCCAGATGTTGGCGTCGGTCGAATACGCCTTCTCGGTGGAGTCGCGGTAGGGCAGGTCGCGGGCGAGCAGCCACTCGCTCATCTCCTTGCGCCCGCCGAGCTCGGTGACGAAGTCCTTGTCGAGCCACGGCTTGTAGATGCGCAGCGACGGGTTGGCGAGCAGCCCGTAGCGGTAGAAGCGCTCGATGTCGTTGCCCTTGAACGTCGAGCCGTCACCCCAGATCTGCACCCGGTCTTCCAGCATGGCCCGCACGAGCAGGGTGCCGGTGACGGCGCGGCCCAGGGGCGTGGTGTTGAAGTAGGTGCGGCCGCCCGACCGGATGTGGAAGGCGCCGCAGGCCAGGGCGGCAAGCCCCTCCTCGACGAGGGCCGACCGGCAGTCGACGAGGCGGCCCAGCTCGGCGCCGTACGCGATGGCGCGCTCGGGCACCGAGGTCACGTCGGGCTCGTCGTACTGGCCGATCTCGGCGGTGTAGGCGCAGGGCACGGCGCCCTTTTCCCGCATCCACGCGACCGCTACCGACGTGTCGAGGCCACCGGAGAACGCGATGCCGACCCGTTCGCCGACCGGGAGAGAAGACAGAACCTTGGTCACGGGTTAGATTATGCACCACAACGCATTTTCATGCGAACTCGCCACCCCGGTCGCCTCGCTTCGGCCCTTCGGGTCTTTGGTCCCGGACGTACGGGGTCTTCTCCCCTGCCACCGCGTACGGGGTGTGCGGTGTGCTTGAGACATGACCAGGAAACATGTGATCGCGTTCGGGGTGTCGGCCGCGTTTCCGCTGTTCGGGCTGGCGGCCACGGTTGCCGGGGTCGCGGTGCTGGCCAAGGCCGGAGCCGTCGCCGTGGTACGACGCCTGAAGTGAGACCAGGCTCGGCGGCGCCACTGCGCCGGCTCCCCGGCCCAACGACTCGGCCGCCGCGGTTCCGGTCCCGCGGCGGCCGGCAAACCTCCCGCCGTACGGGGACGAGTGGTGCGGCCCGGAGTTGTCCACAGTGGCGGCGAGCAGTCACGCTCCTGTGGACAACTCCGGTCGCCGGGCTTGACATGACGTAGGGTCACCCCCGCCGGTCTGCCCTTGGGCGGGTGGGGGAGGCGGTGGCTGCTCCCGAGTGCGACATGACTCCTATGTCCGTATAAAGAAGTGGAAGTTGGTGGATGTTCGGCCGGTCAGGCGGTGGGTGGACCAGAGGGCGCCGCCCGCGATGAGTCTGCTGGCCTCGGAGCCGGAGATTCCCAAGCCGACCGCCAGCAACGCCGTCACTCTGAGCGGAATCGGCTGAGCGAAACAGACCGACGTGGCGAGCGTCATCGGTGGCCTGGCCCCGCCGCCGGCATCGGGACAAGCGGCCGCTCCCGGCTCGGCGACCACCCAAGACCCGCCAACCGCCCCTGGCCCGGCGACCACCTGAGACCCGTCAACCGTCCCGGGCGTGGTGGCCGTTGACTTCCGGAGGGTCCAGGCATCGGTCCAATCCAGGGTTACGCCGTTGCGGCGTTGCAGGGACGGGTCGGTCAGGAGTTCGGCGGCGAGGGTTGTGTCGTTGCTGTGGAAGCGGTCCAGCAGCGGCGGGGTGATGGCGCGGACGTTTGCCCGCTCCAGGACGGTCAGTTTGACGGTCGTGCCGCAGCCCGCGCACAGGGCGAGCAGCCAGACGTCGAGGAGTTTGTGGTTGGCGTTGATACGGAACTTGCCGTGCGCTTCGAAACGGGTCGATGGGCAACGCAGGCACCGACGGCGGATGAGCGGGAGCCTGGTCGGGGACACGAGCCACTGCGCGAAATGGGTGGTCAACGGTGGTGATACCGATCTGCTGCGACATTCCGGGCGGAGTCGACGCTCCGCGGGAGGTGTCCGCGCACGACGGTGGAGCGAGGGGCGGCCGGGTGTCACTACGGCACGCCGCACTCGCCTGGTCGGTGCGGGACGTCGGTACGCACGAGATCGGCACGGGGAGACGGTCAGGACGGAACGAACCGCGGCAGCCCGCCACGCGAACCACGATCAGCGCAGCGACCAATCACGACAGCCCGGCACGCGAACACGATGAAGGCGGCGAAGGTTCGCAGCAGCCCGGCACGCGAAACACGATCAGGGCAGGGACGAGCCCGGGGCATGGACCCGGGTCTCGAAGGCCGGTGAAGGGTCGCAGCAACCTGGCACGCGGAGAGGGTCCTGGAACCGCATAACGCGTGTCTACTCGAGCGCGGTGAATGTCTCAGCTGATGTACAAGGGTCCGTCCCGTCCGATGACCGGCAAACGCCCGGACAGGCACGCGGTGACCGCCCGGCAGTGGGCACGCTAACAGCGCACCTGTGCCGCGGGCCAGCGATTATGGACGGCATGAAGGCGATCATCTACAGCGGCAAGGGCGCCCCGGAGGTGCTGCGGCTCGTCGACCGGGAGACACCCGAGCCCGGTTCCAGTTCCTGGTGCTCTACACGGTCGGCAAGCGGGTCCTCCTCGCGGCGGCCGAGGACGTTGCGGCAGCGGCGGACGAGGGCGCGTTGCCCGTGGGCGAGGAGCACGGCTTGCCGCTGATCCGTTTCCCGCTGGAGGCCGCCGCGGACGCGCACGCGGCGGTGCAGAACAACGCGGTCGGCAAGGTGATCCTGGACGTCACCGCAGCCGGGCAATAGCGTCCCCGGCGGCGGCGCGCATCATCGGCAGCAGCGGGGTGGAGGACATCAGCCTGAGGTCCTCCGCCACACTGGTGGTCCCGTCGAGGAAACGCAGCACCAGCGACGCCGGGTTGCGGTCGAACAGCCGGTCGAAGAACGCCACCCCGTCGACCAGCCCGCGGTCCAGGGCGCGCAGCTGCACGGCGTCCATCCACAGATGCCGCGCCGGGTAGGGCGGCGCGGGCACGGGCGGCTGCCCCGCGGCGAGGGCCCCCGCGATCTGGTCGGCCTGGCGCAGCATCGCCGAGAAGGTGAAGCCGGTCGACGGCCGGGTGGCGCCGCCCGCCGTGCCGAGCCGGATGACGCGCGGGGAGGGCCGCGGCTCGAACGGGCCGTCGGTCATCGGGATCACGCCGTCCTCGACCTCCCGGACGCGCATCTCGGCGACGTTGAGCCCGAGCAGGTCGCAGTAGCCGCGCAACGCCCGGTCGTACGCGGGCGAGGCGAGCCGGGCGGGTGAGAACTCGGTGTACTCGACCAGCGCGAACCGGTCGCTGACGGGCAGCACGTACCCGAACGACACGCCGCGCGCGGGTTGCGGCGTACGGAAGTCCATCAGCACGGCCCGCCCGGCATCGAACACCGGACGGTCCGCCTCGAGCCACCAGCCCCGGAAATGCTGCAGCCAGTTGGTGCGCCCGGCCCGGCGCGGCGGTCGCGGGCGAGAATCAAGAGCCCACGATGCCCGTACGAGGGGAGTCCCGTCCTCGCCGGCCACGACAACCCGCTCGCCGTCGTCGGTCACCGAGCCGGCCGCCGCGGTGACCCGGACAGCTTCGGTGCGGGCGGCCAGCTCGTACAGCGGCGCCGACCGCAGCATCGCGTAGCGCAGCGGCTGCAACGACAGCACGCGGCGCCCGGCCGGGGTCACCACGTCGACGTCGTCCCAGGCGGCGCTGAGCAGCGGGTCGAGCGCCGTCCCGGGCGGCCCCCAGAACGCCCATGTCCTGTCCTGGCCGCGCTTGAGCACGGGGTCGACCACCGCCACCCGTACGCCCCCAAGTTTTTTCCGGCCGAGCGCGGCCAGCACGAGTGAGGCCGCGCCACCCCCGCCCACCAGCACCAGATCGACGTCGACGGGAGAGCTCACCGGCAAAGCCTGCCACGTGCGGGACCTTCGCCCCTGCCGCGGGCCCGGTTTTGCGGTCAAGCTGGCAGGGTGCGAGCCAAGGACATCATGAGCAGCCCCGTGCACACGGTCGAGCCGGCGGCGTCGGTCGAGCTGGCGGCGCGGGTGATGGCCGAGCGGGCCGTGACCGCGCTTCCCGTGCTCGACGACGCGGGCGCCCTGGTCGGCATCGTCAGCGAGGGCGACCTGTTGTGGCGGCGGGTCCCCACCGATCCGACCGCGAGCCTGCGCCGGCTCCCGGAGGCCCTTCCCACCGTACGGCCGGAGGCGGTCGCCGATGTCATGTCGCGCTCGCCGGTGACGACGCACCCGGACGCCGACCTGGCCCAGGTGGCCGAGACCATGCTCGCGTACGACGTGCGCAGCATGCCCGTGGTGGAGAACGGTGTGCTGGTGGGCATCGTCAGCCGCCGCGACATCCTGCGGGCGATGGTGCGCGGCGACGAGACGCTCACCCGCGAGGTGCAGCACCGGCTCGACGAGTACGCCGACGGCTCGCGCGACTGGGTGGTCGGCGTCCGCGACGGGCTGGTCACCGTGTCCGGCACGTTCACCGACGCCGACGAACGCAAGATCGTGGCGGTGCTCGCCCGTACGGTGCCCGGGGTGGCCGCCGTCCGGGTCGAGGACCAGCAGGCCGCGGGCTGAGCGGCAGGCTCCTCAACGGTCGAGGAAGTCGTCGCCGAGCAGGTCGCGCAGGCGGGTCAGGGCGCGGGAGTTGCGCATCTTGACCACCGACACGGACACACCCAGGATCGTCGCCACCGTCTCGACGCTGTGGTCCTCGGCGTGCCGCAACACCAGCACGGCCCTGTCCTCGACGCTGAGCCGGGCCAGCGCGTCGACGAGGGTGAGGCGCAGCTCCGGGGATCCGGCGTCGTCCGGCCGGTCGGGCAGCTCGGCCAGCACCAGTTCCGAGCCGCTGCGCCGTTTCTGCTGGTCGAACACGAGGTTCATGAGCACCCGGCGGCTGTACCCGTCGAGGTTGGTGCCGCTGCGCAGCCGCGTCCACGAGGCGTACATCTTGGTGAAGGTCTGCTGGGTCAGGTCCTGGGCGAGGTGCCAGTCCCGGCACATCAGGTACGCGCTGCGGCGCAGGCGGGTGGCGGCGGACTCGACGAAGGCGGTGAACTCGGCGTCCCGGGCGGCCTTGCGCCGGCGGCCCAGCGGCCATCCGCCCGCGGGAGCCGGCGCCACCGGCTCGGTCACGGAGGCTGTCTCGGTCACGGTCACTTGACCACGCCGGGGGGTTCGGGCGACGGGCAGATCCGGCCGACGACGTCGACCACACCCGGCATGGCGGCGTACTGCGCCTCGAAACGGGTGGAGACCGAGTCGTCGACCAGCTTCACCCGGAACGACTCCGGCACATCCTTCGGGGCTACGGACGCGACGAAGTCGGGGCTGTCACTCCACAGGGCCTTGAAGCGCTCGTACGCCTCCCGCCGGTTCTCGAAATCGAACGACTTCACCCGTTTGTCCCCGTCGAGCGCGGACCGGATCGCCGCACGCTGCTGCCCGGTCGCCGAGTCCTCCAGGAACATGGCCACCTCCGTCACGCCGCTGACCACCCGGCCGGGCGTGCAGTTCGCGGCGGCGAGCGGCATCATCGCGGCCGCGATCGTCACCGGCGGAGCGGCCGGTTCCGGGGCCCCGGGGCGCAACGCCACCACGCTCAACACCGCGATCAGCCCCGCTGCCACTCCCCCGGCGGCCGTCATCCGGCGGCGCCGGCGCACCCGACCGCCCTCGGTGATGGCCGCGTGCGCCAGCACCGCCGGATCGGCGCCGGGGTCGTCACCGACCGCCCGGTCGAACTGTTCCCGTAGGTTCCCGTCCACTGGTCGTCATCCTCACTGTCGCTCGGTCCTCTGCCCACTAAGACCGGATGGACCCCGGATTCGGTCACACCGGATCGCCGCGCAGGTAGCGGGTGGCCATGCTGACCAGCTCGGTCCCGAACGTCTCGACGGCGACGGCCCGCGGCGCGGCCATCAGACAGTGCGTGTTCATCTCGACGGTGAACAGGATGAGCTCGGCAGCGGTACGAGGATTCGCCGTAGGGCCGGCTGCGGCACGACCCGGCCTTACCGATCATGATGGAGAGGTGAGCAGGGTTGCGGGGGCCGGCGGCGCCGTGGTGGTGACGGCCGGGGCCGTGATCATGCTGGTGGCGCTGGTCGCGCCGGACGGGAGCTGGTGGGCCGGGTACGTCAGCGAGGCGGGCACGGCAGGGCAGCCGTACGCGATCCCGTACCGGGCCGGCCTGGTGCTGCTCGCGGCCGGTGTCGCGCTGGTCGGGCTGGCGTTGCGGGCGCTGCGGGCGGCGTCGGTGGCGCTGTTCGTGGCGGCCGGGCTGGCGGCCACGTCGGGCCTGGTGGCGTGCACCGACCGCTGCCCGCTGCCGCCGTACGAGCCGACCACGCCGGCCGATGTGGTGCACGCGGCCGCCAGTGTGGTGGGCATGGTCGTGCTGGCGGGCGCGATGGCTCTGGTGTGGCTGTCGGACCTGCGTACGGGAATCACCCGCCTGGCCGGTGTGGCGGTGGCCCTGCTCGTCCCGCTCGGCGCTGTCCTGGGACTGCTGATGCTGTTCGTGGGGCGCAGCGACCTCGGCGCGCTGGTCGAACGCGCGGTGCTGTTCGTGGCCGTGAGCTGGCTGGTCGGGACGGGACTGCTGCTCGGGTCCGGACGGCCGGTCTACGTCCACTGAGCCGGGGCGCCGTCGTGGCGGCTCATCACGAACCGGTTCTTGCCGGAGGTCTTCGCGGCGTACATGGCCTCGTCCGCGGTGTGCACGAGCTGCTCGGCGCCGTACGCGTCACTGCCGGGCTCCCGGATCGCGACGCCGACGCTGCAGCTGACCGTGACCGGCTGGCCGTCGATGTCGAACGGGGTCTGCAGGCTGCGCACGATCCGGCCGGCGATGGCCTCGGCCTCCTCGGCGCCGTCGCCGGTCAGCCCCTCGGCCAGGATCGCGAACTCGTCGCCGCCGAGCCGGGCCACGATGTCGCTGGACCGGGCGCACACCTCCAGGCGCCGGGCCGCCTCGACGAGCAGCTGATCGCCGGCGCTGTGGCCGAGCCCGTCGTTGACCGCCTTGAAGCCGTCCAGGTCGACGAAGAAAACGGCCAGAGCTTCCCTCGTACGCTGCTGGGCGCGCAGCCCGTTCGCCAGGCGCTCGTCGAACAGCGCGCGGTTGGCCAGGGCGGTGAGGGTGTCGTGCAGCGCCAGGTGGCGCAGCTGGTCCTCGCTCTCGCGCAGCCGGGCCTCGACTTCCTTGCGCCGCTCGATGTCGTGGCGCAGGGCCGAGGTGGCCTGGTCGACCTGCCGCAGCGCGCGCCGCCGCGAGTCGGCCAGCCCGCCGGCCAGGAGCGTGACGAACAGCCCGATGCCCAGGGCGGCCTCGGGCAGGCGGCGCTCGGTGCCGCTGATCAGGCTGTCGGTGGGCTGTACGTCGATCCGCCAGTCCTGCTCGCCGACTGTGACGGTGCGGGTGCGGTGCAGACGGGACTCGCGCAGCAGGACCCCGGTCGGGGTGGTGGAGGCGACGGCGGCGACCGAGGACCCGTCGACCGCGCTCAGCGTCACCTTGACCAGCTCACCGGCGTACGCGAGCAGGGTCTCCTCGATGAAGTCGCTGCCGCGCGTCGTCAGGGTGATCCAGCCCAGGAACTCGGTGGCGCCGTTCCGGTCGATCTGCCTGCTGACCGGGGCGGCCAGCAGGAACGCTCGCTGCTGCTCCGCCGCGGGCAGATCGCGGTCCTTGAGCAGCACGTACGGGTGGCTGGCGGCGACAGACCCGCGGGCCCGCGCCAGCCGCAGCGCCGCCGCCGGTTCCTCGGCCGCGCTCACATCCCGCCCGACGTCCGGGGCCACGTTGTCCAGCGCCCGGCTGAAGATCAGGTAGTAGTGCTCCCCGGCGCCCTCGGCGGTCCGCAGGCGCAGGTTGCCGGCGCCGCGTTCACGCCAGTACTGCTGCACCCCGGCGGCCTCGTCCGGCTCGGCGGCGACGACGAATCCGATGGCGCTCGCGCCGGGAAGCCGGTCCCGGGTGAGCCGCGACGTCATCACCTCGAAGTCGGTGTGGGTGAACGTGGTCTGCGCGGCGATCGCGGCGCTGACGTCCGACAGGGTCTCGGCGTACCGGGAGGCCTCGTTGGCCAGGGCACGCTCGATGGCGTCGGTGTTGTGCTCCATCAGCAGCGCCGCGTGCCGCTGCTGCACCTCCCGCACCTGCGCCATCGCGAGCCACGAGCCGAGAGAACCGACGACCACGATGGCCAGGACCAGCGCTGTGCCGAGCCGGCGGTAGCGGCCGCGTACCTTCATGCGGGGGTTCCTCAGCGTCTCTCGGTGGGCGTCCCCTTCCTATCGACCGCTTCCGCCGGGGTGTGAGAGTTGACCGGGTCCCGCAAATGAGCCCGGCGGCGAGCCGGGCCGGGCCCTGGGAATGAGGCGGGGCCGCACCCTCGCGGATGCGGCCCCCTGGTGCGCTCGTGGGTCAGCGACGCCAGCGGTGCCAGGCGCCGTGGAAGTCGCCGCCGCGGTAGCTGTTGTACCAGCCGCCGTACCAGTTGTGGTTGTCCCAGCCGCCGTTCCAGTCCTCGACGGTCAGGACCCAGGCGCCCCGGCCCCAGCCGACCCGGACCCGGTCACAGTCGTAGTCGTCCCAGCGGTCACGGATCTCGCCGATGCGGCCGACCCGCTCGCAGGCCCACCGCGTCCGGAAGTAGCCGACGACCTCGTCGTCGTCCCAGTACGCCTGGGTCTGCGTCGAGGCGCTCGATGCGGCCCCCTGCGCGGAGCCGGTCGCAGCCGACGCCGGGGCGGCCGCGACCGCCACGGTGCCCAGCCCGAGCCCGGCGATGGCGAGCAGACGGGTAACGCGATTCATGGGTCTTTCCCCTCTCGACACAACGTTTGCCAGACCAATGAACCACGCATAACGGACATCCGGGCCAACTTGGGTGCCGTTACCTCTTTAGTGTCCGAGTTCGTCCAGGAGGACGCCGACCAGGGCGGACTCGGGTGTGGTGCTGCCGTGCACGAGTTCGAGGGTGGCGCCGCCGGGCAGGGTGAGCGACACCCGGCGGTGTTCCCGGGCGGCGACCCATGTGCTCAGGACACGCACCAGTTCGGTGGCGGCCGGCAGTGACGCCGGGATGCGGGCAACGACCGAGCCGATCGTGGCGACGTCGACCGGCCGCGGTTCCGGGCGGGGAGCGGCGACGACCTGACCCCCGTACGCGGTCATCTCCGCACGCAAATCGCGTTTGACGGCCCGGGTGTTCCGCTCGACGATCTCGGGCGGCTCTGCCGAATCGAAAGTGATCTCGACGGCGGGAAGCTCTGCATGTGTCACGTGTCTGCCTCGGATCGGAAGGGACCGAACGAGCGCACGATATCCAGCTCCGGAGCCCGCGAACGATCTCCGCGACGGTTCGGTACGCCCGGCCGCGCCGACGCCCCGATCGGACTAACTCACCGGCGGGAAGCCGTTCGGCCCGGCCATTCCACGACGTGCGGGACGCCGGCTTGCAGCTTCGCCTGGACGGTGTGCGAGCCGGACCGCACCGTGACCGTCGCGTCCCGGTCGCTGACCAGGCGCACCTCGGCCGGCACGCCGCCGGACCAGGTGGCGTCGACGGTGACGCCGCCGCGGGCCCGCAGCCCGGCGAACGCGCCCTCCGCCCACTCGGCGGGCAGGCACGGCAACAGGTGAATCTCGTCGCGGTGGGACTGGAGCAGCATCTCGGCCACCCCCGCCGTGAACCCGAGGTTCCCGTCGATCTGGAAGGGCGGGTGGGCGCAGAACAGGTTGCGGTAGACGCCCGCGCTGTCGTTCGCCGGGCGCAGGAACCGCCGGATCGCGGCGAGGGCGTCGTCGGCGTCCCGGAGCCGGGCCCGCAGGGCGATCCGCCAGGCGAGGGCCCAGCCGGTGGACTCGAGACCCCGCGCGTCCAGGGTGCGGCGGGCGGCCTCGGCCAGCTCCGGGGTGTCGTCCGGGTCGATCGAACGGCCGGGGAAGAGCCCGACCAGGTGCGAGGTGTGCCGGTGCCCCGGTTCGGCGTCGGCCACGTCGTCCGGCCACTCGGCCAGGCGTCCGTCGGCGCCCACCCGCTCCCGTGGGACACGGTTGAGGGCGTCCACGATGTCGCGGTCCGCGGCCGGCCGGGTCCCAATGGTGTCGCGGCTCGCGGCGGGCAGGGTCCCGCTGTTGTCGCGGCCCTCGGCCGGCCGGGTCCCGCTGTTGTTGCCGCTTGCGGCTTCCAGCAGGGCTCGGATCAGTGCCAGGTCGGCGGTTGCGGACACGCCGATGCCGGTGGGCCGGCCGTCCGGGGCGACGTACTCGTTCTCCGGCGACGTCGAGGGCGAGGTGCCCAGCGTCCCGTCGGGCATCTCCCGCAGCCAGGCCAGGCAGAACTCGGCCACGCCGTCCAGCAGCGGAAGATAGGTGTCGTCACCGGTGTAGTCGTGGTGCTCCCAGGCGTGCCGGACCAGCCAGGCCGCCGCGAGGGGCCAGAACGACCAGCGCACCTCGTCCTCCCCCACGCCGGCGGGCTGCGCGAAGCCCCAGGCGTCGGAGTTGTGGTGCAGCGTCCAGCCCGGCAGGCCGTACCGGGAACGGGTCATTTCCGCCCCCGTACGGCGGCGTGGCGAAGCCAGTCGAGCAGGGGAAGATGGCATTCGGCCAGGTTGGTGACCAGCGCCGGCCAGTAGTTCATCTCCAGGTTGATGTTGGTCGTGTAGTTGGCGTTCCACGGCGGGCGCACCGAGTCGTTCCAGAGCCCCTGCAGCCCCGCGGGCAACCCACCCGGGCGCGACGACGAGATCAGCAGGTAGCGGCCGTACTGGAACTGCAGGGCAACCAGGGCCGGGTCGCTTTCCCCGGCTGCGTGGGCTTTCAGGCGTTCGGTGGTGTCCAGCCGGGAGACGGCCTCCGGCGGTCCCAGCCGTACGCCGGTCCGGGCGAACAACCGCAGATGCTCCCGCTCGTGCGCCGCCCGCAGCGTGGCGTACCCGCCCGTCTGCCGCAACAGCGTCGTCACGTCGTCGAGCCGCTCCCGCAGACGCTCCCCGATCTCGCCCTGCGGGGGCGTGAGCGGATCGATGTAGTCGGTGACCGCGGCCAGCACCAGGATCACCTCGTCGTCCACGTCCACGACCAGCTCGTCCCCGTCGAACTCGACGTGCGCGGCGCCGAGCACCCGCAGCCCGGCCATCGCGGTGACCGAGCCCGGCCCGTACGTGATCTCGTCCCCGACGTCCGACGGCATCCGCACGGTCATGACCAGCTGGTCGACGGCCACCGTCGACGGCCGGTCGACCGCCGCCGTCGAGTGCGGCGGGGCCGGGCACGCGGACGGCCGATCCAATGCCGCCGTCGGATGCTGGGAGGCCGGGGACACGGACGGCCGATCCAATGCCGCCGTCGGGTCCGGCGGGGCCGGGGACACGGACGGCCGATCAAGTGCCGCCGTCGGGTCCGGGGAGGCCGGGAACGCGGACGGCCGATCCAGTGCCGCCGTCGGGTGCGGGGAGGTCAGGCGTATCCGCAGCCGGGCCGGTCTCGACAGGCGCCGGCGGATGACCAGCGCCTGCGACCCGATCCACGCCTCCTGGCTGACCCGCCCGTACGGCCCGCTGTGGGTGTGCGAAACGACAGCCGAACGCATGTCGAGCGACCGCTGATAGACACTCGGCGGCTCACCTGCCGGCTGTGTGATCCACAGGTCGGCGAGGGGCTGAAAGGCCTGACTGTTGCCACCCTGCAGCCCGCGCACGGCCTCCTCCGCGGCCCGCACGTCCCCACTTGCGAGGGCCGCCCTCGCTGCGGCCAGCCGCTCCGGTCCATCGGTGACAGGGCGGCTCCCGTACGCGGTCTCGGGCGTGCCGCTCCAGCAGGTGTTCTCGTTGAGCTGGAACCTGTCCTCGCCCACCCCGCCGAAGCACATCGCGCCCAACCGCCCGTTGCCGAGCGGCAGCGCGTCGGTCCACTCCACGGCCGGCGCGCGGTATCGCAGGATCGTGCAGTCATCGGTCAACATCTCGGTTGAGCGCACTCCTCTCCCCCGACGGCGCGGACCCGGCCCGGCTTCTGGAGGCCCCGAACGATAAGGCGCTGACCTGCCCCCGGCAACCACCGAACGCCCGCCTGTGGACAACCGAAAACGCGCCCACCATCCATGTGGAAAACTCGGCCCCGCACCGGCGCGTGGTGTTTAGGGTGGGGGTTCCCCCAGGTGGGCGGGTTGGGGGTAGGAGTCGTATACGTCACGATCTTGCCCAAGGGGTGGGGTCGGGCAGGTCGGCGGCGACGTAGCGGACCAGTCCGCGGCCGTAGCGGTGTTCGGTGACGAGCGGGCGGCCCTCGGAGGAGTGCAGCACGACAGTGGCGTCCTGCGGGTCGATCTCGTCGAGCCATACGCCGTATTCGCCCGGCCGATGCTGCTTGGCCCCCACGCCGCGCTCGCTCGGGTGGTCGTCGCGCACGCCGCCGACACCGCACTCACCGGATCGGTCGTCCCGCACCCCGCGAACACCGCACTCACCAGATCGGCCGTCCCGAACGCCGCAAACACCGCACTCACCAGATCGGCCGTCCCGAACGCCGCGAACACCGCACTCGCCGGGGCGGTGCCGTGCCACCCGGATGCCGCAGAGGTCGTCGAAAGCGCCCGGTGTCGTCCTGGAATGCTCGTCGGTGAGGCCGCTTCCGAACGTCAGGACCAGGGTTCCGCCGTCGGCGACGTACGAGCGCAGCCGTTTGTGCAGTGCGGCGGGAACCATGTGCAGAGCAGGCGCCACCACAAGCGAATACCCCTCCAGCGGCGCCCCGATCGGCAGGACGTCGACGGGCGGGCCCATGGCGTGATGCCACCGCCGCGTGATGGCTGTGTAATCCACGAACGGCGTCGGCAAATGCGGGGACTGCCACGCCCACATCGACTGCTCGTCGTAGATCAGCGCCCGGGTGGATTCGACCCGCACCGGCGTACGGGTGGCAAGCGACCGCCCGATCGGCGCGAGCTCGGAAAGCAGCGGAACCATCGCCGGATGCCATTGTTCGGCGCCCCCGCGGCCGGCCCGCCATTGGAAGTACATGACTGCCGAGGCTCCGCCCGCGACATACGTTTCCGCGGCCGCCCGTGCCTCCCCCGCCGGCAGGGCGCGCGTCACGCCGTCCGCCTGCCGCACAGCTGCGGGCGCGTGTTCCATGAGCATCCACGGCTGCCCACCGGCCCAGCCTCGGGCCAGGTCGGCCACGAAAGCGCGCGCCGCGAGATGGCCTTCGACCGATTCCGGGTAGTCGTCGACGGCCACCACGTCGACCTCGCGCGCCCACCGGGCATGGTCGACCGGCACCCATCCGCCGAGCACGAAATTGGTCGTCACCGGCACCCCGTACGGGCGCAGGATGTCGCGCTGGGCCAGGTAGTGGGTGAGCATCGCGTCCGAGGAGAAACGGCGGTAGTCCAGCACGTGTGCGGGGTTGCTCAGGTACTGGGTGGCGCGCGGCGGCAGCACTTCGTCGAAACAGCCGTACCGCTGTGACCAGAAATCCGTGCACCACACCTCATTGACAAGCCCGATTTCCCCGTACGTGTGGGAAAGCCACCGCCGGAAGGCCGGCGCGCAATGGTCGCAGTAGCACGTCGTGCCGTACTCGTTGTGCACGTGCCACAACCGCAGGGCCGGATGCTGCCCGTACCGTGCGGCCAATTCGTTCGCGATCCGGTTCGACGCCTCCTGGTATTCGGGCGCGTTGACGCAGTACGTGTCGCGGGAGCCGTGGGTGAGCCGGACCCCGTCGGCGGTCACCGGCATCGCACCGGGATGCGCCCGGGTGAACCAGGGCGGCGGCGACGCGGTGGGGGTGGCCAGGCATACGCCGATCCCGTTGCCGTGCAACAGGTCGAGCACCTCGTCGAGCCAGGCGAAGTCGAACCTGTCCTCGGCCGGCTGCAACCGTGACCACGAGAACACGCCGACGGTCACGAGGCTGATCCCGGCCGACCGCATCAGCGCGACGTCCTCCCGCCACACGTGCGGGGGCCACTGCTCGGGGTTGTAGTCGCCGCCGAACCGGATCATCCCTTGATCGCCCCGAGCAGAACGCCCTTGGTGAAGTGGCGTTGCACGAACGGATAGACGATCAGGATCGGGATGAGCGTCAGGGTCACCACGGCCATCTGGATCGCCAGCGGGGTGATCTCCTGGGTGCCGAAGTACTGGCCGGTGGTGTTCTGGCCGCTGCCGGGCATCGCGTTGCCCTGCAGGGTGTAGGTGTAGATGACCATCTGCAGCGGCCACTTCTGGTTGTCGGGCAGGAACAGCAGCGCGTTGAAGAACGTGTTCCAGTACCCGACGGCGTAGAAGAGCGCGACCACGGCGGTGACGGCGCGCGAGGTCGGCAGCACGACCGACCACAACGTACGCCAGTCCCCCGCCCCGTCGATGGCGGCCGCGTCGATCAGCTCCTGCGACGTGGCCGAGAAGAACGCCCGTACGACCAGGATGTTGAACACGCTCACGGCCGTCGGCAGGATCATCGACCAGTAGCTGTCGTAGCCGCCCAGCGCCGAGACCACCAGGAACGTCGGGATCAGGCCACCGCTGAAGAACATGGTGACGACCAGCACGAGCAGGATCGGGCGGTGGGCGTACGAGCCGTGCCGCGACAGCCCGTACGCGCACAGGATCGTCACCACCATCGAGATCAGCGTCCCGACGATCGTGATGCCGAGGCTCACCAGCAGCGAATGCATGACGAGCTGGTTGGTGAAGATCTGCTTGTACGCGGCGAACGTGATGCCGTCGGGCACGAGCACCATCCCGCCGGCCTGGTTGACCGCGCTCTGCGTGGACAGGCTGGTCAGCACCACCATCCACAACGGGATCAGCACGACGGCCAGCACGATGAACAGCACGACGCCCTTGCCGGCCTGGCCTGCGGCGGTGGGCGGTTCCTCCCAGCTCGGGCGGCGGGGATCTCTGACAGGAACAGCGACAGTCATTGGCGGTACAGTCCGTCCTCACCCAACAGGTGCGCGATCTTGTTGGCGGCCAGCAGGAAGAGCAGCGACAGGACGCCCTTGAACAGCGACGCGGCGGCGCCCAGGCTGAAGTTCGCGTTCACGACGCCGTAGAAATAGGCGTACGTGTCGAGCACCTCGGCGGCGTCACGCCCGACAGCGCCGCGCTGGATGAGCATCTGCTCGAACCCGACGGTGAGCACGTTGCCCAGGCGGAGCACCAGCATGAGCACGATGACCCCGCGGATGCCGGGCAGCGTGATGTGCCACATGCGCCGCCAGCGGCCGGCCCCGTCGGCGGCGGCCGCCTCGTACAGCTGGGTGTCGATGGCGGCCAGCGCGGCCAGGAACACGATGATGCCCCAGCCCGCCTCCTTCCAGATCACCTGGGAGGTGACGAGCAGCTTGAACGTGTCCGGGTTGGTCATGATGTCCCAGGTGGCCAGCCCGTTCGACCGCAGGAACTGGTTGAGCGCGCCGGCCCCGCCCAGCATCTGCTGGAAGATCGTCACGGCCAGGACCCAGGAGAAGAAGTGCGGCAGGTACACGACCGACTGCACGATCGTCCGGATCTTGCTGCTCATGATCGAGTGGAGCAGCATGGCCAGCGCGATCGGCACCGGGAAGTAGAACACCAGCTGCACCAGGCTGAGCATGAGCGTGTTGCCCAGCGCGCTCCAGAACAGCGGGTCCGCGAACAGCTGCCGGAACGTCTCCAGCCCGGTCCACGGGCTGTGCCAGAACCCGGCGTAGATGCTGTACCGCTGGAACGCCGTGGCCGTGCCGAACATGGGCACGTAGTTGAAGACGATCAGCAGCACGACCGCCGGGATCACCATGATCAGCAGGCTGCGGTCGCGGCGGAACCGGCTCTTCTTGACCGGCTTCTCCTCGGGCGCGCGGAGAGCCGCGGGCGCCTCGTGCAGAGCGGTCACTGGCCCGTGCCGTACTTGCTGCGGATGTCCTCGTAGAACGCGCGGAGCTGGTCGCCGCCCTGGGCCCGCCAGCTCTTGAGTCCCTCCTGGAACGCCGAGACCGGTTTACGCCCGAACCGGATGTCCTTGACCAGGTCGACCATCGGCTGGTTGATGGTGGCGTACTGGGCCGGCTCGGTGACGTTCATGCCGTAGAAGGCGGGCTTGGCCGCGTACTTGACCATGTCGGCCTCCCACGCGGCGTAGTCCTTGGCCACCTGGGTCTGCCCGGCGATCACGGTCGTCGGGGTGAGCGGCGTGACCAGGAACTGGTAGGTGGTCGCGACCTCTTTGCTGCCCCGCTCGGTGAGCACCGGGTTGCCGTCGACCATCGTGTAATCGGTGCCCTCGACCCCGAAGTTGACGGTCAAATACTCTTTCGACCCGTACGGGGATGCCAGGTAGTTCGCGATGGCCAGGCACTCCTTGATCTGGTCGCCGCTGAGCTTGGCGTTGAGGAAGCTGTACATGCCGGCGCTGGGGTTCATCCAGATCTGCGGCTTGCCGTCGGTCGACAGCAGTTTGAAGGCCTGCCGCTCGTACGAGGGGTTGGCCGCCTTGCCGCTCTTGGCGTCGTCGCCCTTCCACGCGCCCGGCCCGTCCCCGGTGATCGCGACCTTGCCGCTCCAGAAGCGCTGCTTGGCCTCCTGGGTCTTGTCGGCCAGCGCGTCCGGGTGCACGTGGCCCGCCTTGGCCTGCGCCTGGTACCAGTTCAGGGCCTCGATGATGCCCGGGGTCTCGTACCGGTGAATGATCTTGCCGCTGTCGTCGATGACCCAGCGGTTGGGGTCGACCGGGAACTTGAAGATCTGCCCCATGGAGTCGAAGACGTCGTCGAACGCCCACCGGCCGGCCGAGGCGCCGGTGAGCTGTTTGCCCAGCGCGGCCAGGTCGTCCGGGGTCTTGATGTCGTCGGGGTTGATGCCCTCGGCGGCCAGGATGTCCTTGCGGTGGAAGAGCGTGCCCGCGATCGTGGCGCCGCTGTAGTAGACGGGCAGGCCGTACAGCTTGCCGTTCCAGATGCAGCACTGCCAGGCGCTGGTCGGGATGGCCGCGAGATTCGGGTACGCCTTGATCGCGTCGCCGGACAGGTAGGGGCCGAGGTCGGCGAACTTGCCCACGGCGTCCGCGAAGCCCAGGTTGCCCATGTTCCAGCTCGGGATCTGCACCCAGTCGGGCAGCTTGTCCCCGGCGAACAGGGTGGGCAGGACCTTGTCGTAGTTGTTGCCGTCGGCCGGCTGCAGCTTCAGGGTCGCGCCGAGCGCCTTGTTGACCGCCGCGTAGTACGCGTTGCCGCCGGCGGACGGGATAGCGCCCCACAACGGTGTCATCGTCGTGTACGAGCCGCCCTTGCCCGGCACGCCGTTCGACGTCGTCAGGGGGTTGTCCGGGTACTTGAGGAAGGCCGGGCTGCTGAAGAACCCGTTCGCGCCCTGCACGCTCGGGATGTCGGCCTTGACGAGCTCGTTCGGCACGTACGCGGGAAGCAGTTTCCGCAGTTGGTCCTGGCTGGTCGTGCCCGGGCCGCTGGACGTCTTTGCGTCGCCGCACGCGGACAGCAGACCGCCGCCGGTCAGGGACAGGGCGCCGAGACCGGCCAGCCCGAGAAAACGCCGTCTATCGAAAGAGTTCACTGTCTCGCTCCGTCTCGGGGTATCTTTAGTTGGGACGGTAAACGAACTAACACCGGGGCCACAAGCCCCGGTTGCGACCGGTGCCGTAGTCTGCGGGGGTGGCTGGGGGCTTTGGTGATCACTAGGGACGGCGGTCCGCAGCCGGCGGACTTCGCCGACGTCCGAGCGACGAATCTCGCCGTCGTGCTGCGCCACGTACGCACCCATTCGCCCTGCTCACGAGCCGACATCGCGGCCACCACGGGCCTCAACAAAGCCACCGTCTCGTCGCTGGTCACCGACCTGATCGACAGGCGCCTGGTCCGCGAGGTCGGCATGACCGAGAACCGGATCGGCCGGCCCGCCATGATGCTGGTCCTCGACGGTTCCCCGTACGCGGCGGTCGGGCTCGAAATCAACACGGACTACCTGACCGCCGTGGCCCTCGACCTGGCCGGCGAGCGCCTGCTGTCGTGGCGCCGCGCGTTCACCGGAACCCCCGGCCAGCCCGGCCAGGCGATCGCGTCGCTGGCCGCCCTGGCCCGCCGTGCCGTATCGAAACTGGAACGCGAAGGCCGCCAGGTGCTGGGCCTCACCGTCGCCGTCCCCGGCCTGGTCGACGCCGACGGGGTCGTCGAGCTCGCCGCCGGCCTGGGGTGGCAACAGGTCGACCTGCGCAAGTCGCTGACCGCGGCCCTGGGCGAACCGGCGTACCCACTGATGGTCGAGAACGACGCCAACCTGGCCGTGCTGGCCGAACAACGCCTCGGCGACTCGGCCGGCGTCGCCGACCTGGTCTACCTGACCGGCGGCGCCAGCCTGGGCGCCGGCATCATCTGCGACGGCCGCCCCCTGCGCGGCGCCCGGGGCTTCGCCGGCGAATTCGGGCACCTGCCGCTCGACCCGGCCGGCCCTTCGTGCACCTGCGGGCGGCGGGGCTGCCTGGAGGCGTACGCGGGATTGGGCGCCCTGATCCGCCAGGCGCTGCCCGACGTCGGCATCGAGACCGCTCTGTCCCCGTCCGAGTTCGGCCCGCACGTCGACGAGATCCACCGCCTGGCCAAAGCGGGCGACGTTCAGGTGCTGGCCGCATTGACCGACGTGGGCCGCCACCTGGGTCACGCCCTCTCGCTGCTGACCAACCTCATCAACCCGGCCTGCGTGGCCCTCGGCGGCTACTTCACGGTCTTGTCGCCGTGGCTGATCCCGGCGGCTACTGCGGAGCTGGAGTCCCGCTCGGTCGCGGCCAACTGCGGCGGCACCCGCCTGGTCGCCTCCGCCCTCGATTCCAGCGCGGCCGCGGCGGGCGGAGCCACCCGGGTGCTGGACGCCATAGACGCTGGGGTCCTGCCTCCACCCCGGACCGCCGCCGCCCGCTGACCGGGGCCGACTTCTCGCCGCGCTGTGCCGCCCGGCTCCCGATCGCCCGACCGCTCGGCGGCCCACCCCACCCCGCCTAGGGCATCCTAGGAAACTAGCCTGTTTCTTTGGGCGCTGGACACGAGCAGTACCGCTCGCGCCGAGCCCTCGAAGAAGGCAGGTGCTCGTCAGCCTGCCTACGCGCCGTCGGCTCAAGGTCGTGACGAGACGTCGCCTAGTGAGGCCAGGCGTCCTAGGAACCTAGTTCGGGGCTTGCCACTGCCCCACGAATCAGGCGCGAGGGGTTCTCGAGGAGGCTCGGTCGGGAGGAAGCGCTAGGAAGCGGAAAGAGGCGCGAGGAAGCGGGAAGCGCAAAGGAAGCCGGAGGCGCGAGGAGGGAAGCGGGAAGAAAGCCCGAGGAGGGAAGCTGGCGGAGGCGCGACGAGGTGGCGCAGGGAGGGGTGCGGGAAG
The DNA here is from genome assembly GCF_004362215.1 of Paractinoplanes brasiliensis. Taxonomy (NCBI): domain Bacteria; kingdom Bacillati; phylum Actinomycetota; class Actinomycetes; order Micromonosporales; family Micromonosporaceae; genus Paractinoplanes; species Paractinoplanes brasiliensis. The sequence continues at coordinate 1,786,591 of NZ_SNWR01000002.1, forward strand.
AAAGCGCACAGAGGAGGCGCCCGCTCTCAGCACCAAGCGGCGCCGTCGTGGGAGCCGGTCAGGGAGAGTCCGTATTCGTCGGTGGGGGCTGCCTCCTGGTCGGGCAGGCCGTTGAAGTCACTGGGGAACCACACCGAGAAGTAGGCCGTCGCGCCGTCGATCTGTTTGGTCAGGCAGGTGGCGGCGGCGCTGGTGACCAGGCCGCTGGACGGGATCGGGGTGCCGTCGCCCTGCCATTGCCAGCCGTCTTCGGTGGCCGCCCGGCGGTGGAACTCGATGATCTCGTCTCGGGTGAGTGTGCTGCGGAACTCGCGGCCCGCGTAGGCGAAACCGTCGTCGTCGTCGCAGCCGGAGTATGCGCCGACCTCCTCGGCCCCGGGCGGGTGGACGGTGAGGATCGTGGCGTCGTCCAGCGTCACGGAGTAGTTCCGGTCGCGCTGGCTGCATCCGTAGTCGAGCACCCCGCAGCCGGCTACAGCCCCGGTGCTGAGGAGCAGGAGGACACCGGCCAGCCGCGTCGTGATCATCCGCGGCAGCATAGTGACTCGACGGCGAAGCGGCCGAGAACGGGCCGGCAAGCACCGCACGGCAACGGCGTACCCGGCGACGGACCACAGGTAAACGCTTTCCCCCAGCGGGAACGGCAACGCCGGGATCGAGGGTGATCTCTTGACGGCCAGGCAGGGCTCGGGTAGACAGTTCGTCAATTCGCTGAAACACGGACGACATGTTCGCCGCCCCGTGTCGAAGCGCTTCGAGGGCTCGACCGAAGCGCTTCGACGAACGACCGGATGTGACCCCCATGAGCGAGACGACCCCGCTGTTCCGCCGCCACGACGCGCCGCTCGCCGAGCGCGTCGACGACCTTCTCGGCCGGCTCACGCTGCCCGAGAAGGTGGCGATGCTGCACCAGCACCAGCCCGCGATCGACCGCCTCGGCATCGCCGCGTTCACGACCGGGACGGAGGCGCTGCACGGCCTGGCCTGGCTCGGCAAGGCCACGGTCTTCCCGCAGGCGATCGGGCTGGCCACCAGCTGGGACCTCGACCTCGTACGCCGGGTCGGCGCGGCCACCGGCACCGAGGTCCGCGTCTCCCACCAGCGGGGCCACATCCCCGCGTACGAGGAGGAACCGCAGCCGACGGGCCGAGCCGGGCTCAACGTCTGGGCCCCCGTGGTGAACCCGCTGCGCGACCCCCGCTGGGGACGCAACGAGGAGGGTTACGCCGAGGACCCGTACCTGACCGGCCTGATGGGCGACGCGTACGCGCGAGGACTGGCCGGCGACCACCCCCGCGTGCTGCGCACCGCCCCGACGCTCAAGCATTTCCTCGGCTACAACAACGAGACCGACCGCTGCCTGACCTCGAGCAACCTGAGCCCGCGGGTGCTGCGCGAGTACGAGCTCCCCGCCTACCGCACGGCGGTCGAACGCGGCTCCGCGGTGGCCGTGATGGCCTCGTACAACCTGGTCAACGGCCGCCCCGCGCACGTCTCCCCCTACCTGGAGGACGAGCTGCGCACGTGGACCGGCGACGAGATCTTCGTGGTGTCCGACGCGTACGCCCCGACCAATCTGGCCGACCCGATGCAGCAGGCCTGGTTCCCCGATCACGCCGAGAGTCACGCGGCGGCCCTGCGGGCGGGCATCGACAGCTTCACCGACGCGGACCGGCGCAGCGACGTCACCGTCGAGCGGATCACCGAGGCGCTGCGCCGCGAGCTGATCAAGGAGGAGGACGTCGACCGGGCCGTGCGGCGGGCGCTGACGGTCCGCGTACGGCTGGGCGAGTTCGACCCGCCAGAGCAGAACCCGTACGCGGATGCCCACATCAACAAAGACGAGCACATCGAACTGGCCCGGGAGGCCGCCCGCGAGTCGATCACCCTGCTCAAGTCGGAGTGCTGCCTGCTTCCGCTCGACCCGGCGCGGCATCGTACGGTCGCGGTCGTCGGCTCCCACGCCGATCGCGCCTTCACCGATTGGTACAGCGGTTCCTTCCCGTACGCGGTGACCCCGCGCGCCGGCCTGGCCGAGGTGCTGCCGCAGGTGGTGCACGCCGAGGGCGCCGACCGCATCGCGCTGCGTCTGGGAGCGCTGCACCTGGCCGCCGACGAGCACGGCGTACGACTGACCCGGGAACCCGCCGCGTTCGACGTCTTCGACTGGGGAAACGGCGTGGTGACCCTGCGCTCCACGCTCAACGGCAGGTTCCTCCGCGCCCGCGACGGCAAACTGGCCGCCGACTCCCCCGGCCCGTCCGAGTGGGTCGTGCACGAGATGTTCCGGATCGATCGCCGCCCCGACGGCTCGGTCGCGTTGCGCACGCACAGCTCCCCCGGCAACCCGGACCGCGGCGCCGTGACCGCGCAGCTCACGCTCGGCCCGCGGGCGGCCCGGTTCACGCTCGAGACCGTCGTCGACGGCGCTTGCGACGCGGCCGACCTGGCGGCGACCGCCGACGCCGTGATCGTGGTGGTCGGCAACCATCCGCTGGTCAACGGGCGCGAGACCGAGGACCGTACGGACCTGGAACTGCCCGCGGCGCAGGACAGGCTGGTGCGGGAGGTGTACGCGGCCAACCGGAACACCGCGCTCGTGCTGGTCTCCAGTTACCCGTACGCGATCGGGTGGGCCGACACGCACCTGCCGGCGGTGCTGTGGATGTCGCACGGCGGCCAGGAGCTGGGTCACGCGCTGGCCGACGTGCTCACCGGGCGCGCCGACCCGGGCGGACGGCTCACCCAGACGTGGTACCGCAGCGCCTGCGAGCTGCCGGACATCCTCGACTACGACATCATCACCAACGACGCCACCTACCAGTACTACCGCGGCACGCCCCTCTACCCGTTCGGCCACGGCCTCTCGTACGCGTCGTTCGACTACTCCAACCTCGACATCTCGCACACGTCAGCGGCCCCGGGCGACCGGGTCACCGTCACGGCGTGGGTCACCAACATCGGCAGGCGCGCGGGCAGCGAGGTGGTGCAGCTCTACACGCATCAGCAGGTGTCGCGGGTGAAGCAGCCGCTGCGCCGGTTGCGGGCCTTCGAGAAGGTGCGCCTCGAGCCGGGCGAGTCGCGGCTGGTGAGCTTCGAGCTGGACGTTTCCGGCCTGGCGTTCTGGGACGTGACGTCGAACCGGTTCGTGGTCGAGACGGCCCGCCACAAGATCCTGGTCGGGCGCTCGGCCAGCGACATCAGGCTCACCGGCACCCTGCCCGTGCGGGGCAGCCGGGTCGGGGCGCAGCGGGCCGCCGACCGGACGATCCGGGCCGGCGATCACGACGAGTACAGCGGCATCACGCTGGTGGCGACCGGTGATCCCGTACGGGGTGAGGCCGTTCGCGCCACCGAGGACGGCGCCTGGTGCTGTCTCAACGGCACGGACCTTTCCGGCGTACGGGAGGTGGCCGTGGACGGCGACGGGCCGCCGGTGACGCTGCGGCTCGACGACCCGTACGCGGGTGGGGAATTCGCCCTGGTCACGCCCGGTTCGTCGGTGGCCGTGCCGGAGACCGAGGGCGTGCACGACCTTTACCTCGCCATGGACGCCGGGAGCCGGATCAGCGCGATAACGTTCCGCTCCTGACACCACCCCGCCCCTGCCGTCCGCCAGTTCTGAATGTCCTCGACGGCAGGAGAAGGGGCGATGATGAGACACCGATCGCGGCGGCTGGTTGATAATCGACGCATGATCATGAGGGATGTGCCGTGCCGAGCGGCGGGGTAGGCCACGTCGTGGAGCTCACGCCGGAGCAGCAGGAGCAGTTGCGGCAACTCCTGGAACAGGAGTTGCGTGACGCGCTGAAGAGCCACGAGCCGGCGGCGGCCGCCGAGGTGCTCGCCGAGCGCCGCCGGGCTCTGGAACAGCTAGCCGGCGGGACCGAGCACGATCCGCAGGACCCGCTCGACCAGGGCCTCGAAGGCGACGGCATCGTCGAGCAGCACTGACACCCGCTCCGCACGTCCGGATCCCTCCCCCGGGGCCAGGCCGATCTCGTCGGCGCCGGTCCCGTCCAGGAACAGGCGCCGGAGCACCTCCCTCACCGTGGCTGCGGCGTCCTCGCCCCGCCCCAGCCCCGCCCGGATGGCCTCGACGGCCACCGTGGCCAGCTCACCCACCCGCGCGTCCTCGGCCTCCCCCGGATCGCCCGGCGGCAGCGGACGCGGGTCACCGACCCCCTCGCCGGGGCACCCGCCGACCGGCGCGGTCTTGTGCCCGAGCGGCGTCTCGATGTGCCGGTGATACCACTCCGGGCGCTCGCGCATCGCCACGAGCACCTTGTCGATGTCGGTCAGGACCTCGGCCGCCGTGATCCCCTGCCGGGCGGCCCAGCTGTCCACCGGCCACAGTGTGACGCCCACCCCGCCCGGCATGCCGGCCCACTCCTGGATTCTCAGCGCGAGCGCGCACAGCCACGGGTCGCGGCCCAGCGCCCGGCTGAGCCACTCGGTCGGGCGGGGGCGCTGCAGGGCGCCCACCCGGCTCCGCCGGGCCCGGTACGCGTCGATGGCGATCTTCGGCGCCCACCGGGCCGTCCAGTCCTCCAGGTCGCCGACCTCGTCGGTGATGCTGAGCATGCGCTCGACCACGGCTTCGAGATCGTCGTGGAACCCGTCGAGGCAGCACTCCCCGAGGTGGCGGAACCCGCGGGCGCATCCGTGATGGCCCCGCTTGCGGGCGACCGGGCGGTAGGCCACGTCGAACACGATGGGGTGGGCGAGCTTGTACGCGGCCGGTCGCAGCAGGATACGCTCGGCCGCGGGCAGGCGTCCCAGCTCGCCGTGGGCGGCCAGGTCGCGGAGACGCGCGATGTCGTCGGTCACTGCTGCCCCCGGCAGAGTGACTTACGGTGTGGCGGTGAAGTCACCACGACTTCACTCGTTGTATATGTCTGCCCCCAGAACATCCGGTAATGATGTCCGCGCCCTGAGCCGGATCGAGGCCGTTCAGTGGCCGTTTTTCTGGCCCGCGACTGGCCACCTCGACATAACTCCCCGTAGCGATCCGGAACGTTACCGACCGGTTCCGGCGACGGGTTCGCGACTGGGCAGTCGCGAACGGCCTGAATCCGGCGCTACTTTCTGTCTGTAGTGATACGACGACGGACGGTACAGAGGAGCCTCATGTCCCCCGACTCCGATCTGTCCAAGGAGCTGCAGAGCCTGCGCAGCCGCCAGGGTGTCTACCGCCCCGGTCTCTACGCCCACCTGGGCCTGCGGATCCGCCGGCTGTCCGGGCTCATGACGAAGCAGAACGACACCAAGACCCGTACGGCCGTCGAGAAGTGGCTGACCGACCTGGCCGGCACGTTGCAGCCCGACCAGCGGGAAGCGGTGCTGGTGTCGTTCGCGATCGGGCGTGACCACCGGCTGGACACTCTGGACGCCCGGATCGGCCAGCTGGCCGGCATGCGCAACGTCGCCCACCGGACGGCCCGGCGGCAGGCCGACGCGGCGCTGGACGCCCTCGTCGCAGCCATCGAGGACCTGCAGCCGGACGAGGCCGCGAGCAACGGGTGCGGCTGGCGGGTGTCCTCCCTGTCGTCGCTGTTCCGGCTGGACACCCCCACCCCCGAGCTGTACGAGCTCCGCACGATCGTTGCCACCCGCGAGATCGACCGGATCGAGGTGCGGTTCACGCTGCCGCCCACCCCGCCCGGGGTCGGCGAGCCGGTCGTCGCCGCCCTGTTCGGCGCCCAGGTGCGGCAGAACCGGCGGGTGGACGGCAGCCCGAGCCGCCTGATCACACTGGACCTGCCCCACCCGCTGACCGCCGACGAGAAACACGAGCTCTGGCTGCACGTGGTGCTGCCGCCGGACCAGCCGACCCGGCCGCACTACGCGATCGTGCCGCTCGCCCCGTGCGACTTCGGCAGCGTACGGGTGCGGTTCGCCCCCGACCGGCAGCCGGCGGAGGTGTGGGTGCTCGACGAGGTGGCGTACCCGGACCTGGACGCCCGCAAGACCAGCCGCAGGACGGTCACGCCGAACGCGCACGGCGAGGTGTCGCTCGAGTTCCGCAGCCTGCACGAGGGTCACGCGTACGGGGTCGCCTGGACGCCGGGAAGCTGAGCGGTCCGTCAGAAAGGGGCATGCGAAACCTGTACGCCCTCCTGGTCGGCATCGACCGCTACCGGACGGTGCCCGGACTGTCGGGCTGTGTCCGCGACGTTCTCGACGCCCGCGCCCATCTGGGGTCCACCACGGCGCCCGGCACCGAGCTGGTCCTCAAGGTGCTGCTGAACGAGCAGGCCACCCGCGCCGCGGTGGTCGACGGGATCGTGAAGCACCTGGGCCAGGCCGGGCCGGACGACGTCGCGCTGTTCTGGTTCGCCGGGCACGGCTCCGAATGGCCCGCCCCGCCCTGGGCCGAGCCGTTCGAGCCGACCGGCACGATCCAGACCCTGGTGTGCGCGGACAGCCGTACGGGTGACGTCCCCGACCTGTGGGACAAGGAGCTGTCGCTGCTGCTGGACGACGTGAGCGACCGCGCCGGGCACGTGACCGTCGTGCTGGACAGCTGCCACTCCGACGGCGCCACCCGCGAACTGAGAGAACGGGAACCGGCCGTACGCACGAGGTCGGCGCCGCCACCGGACAGCACGCCCGCGCTGGACGCCCTGCGCCCCCGGCTCGAGGAGCGGCTGCGGGCCGGCAACCCGGCCCAGCACGTCGTCCTGGCCGCCTGCCGGTCCTTCGAGGCCGCCGAGGAACGGACCCTGGACCGCGAGCGCCGCGGCGTCTTCACCTGGTCGCTGCTGCGCGCGATGCGGCGGCTCGGCCCCGGCGCCACCTACACCGACCTGCTGCTGGCCGCGCGCACCGAGGTCGAGATGCACTCCTGCACGCAGACGCCGCAGGCCCGGCCGCGCGCCTCACGCCTGCTCGACCAGCCGTTCCTGGGCGGGGCGGTCCAGCCGGCCGACCGCAACATCCGCATGCGCCGGGCGCCGGAGGGCTGGGTGATCGACGCCGGGGCGCTGCACGGCCTGCCGGTCGGGGACGGCCTGCGCGTGGGTGTGCGCGGACGGCCGGGCGAGCAGGCGGCCGTGGTCGAGGTCCGGGCGACGGACAGCCGGGTCGAGCCGGTCGCCGGCTGGGCGCCGGACGAGCGTACGCCGTACCCGATGGTGGTCACGTCGGTGCCGACTCCGCCGATCACGGTGACGGTCGACGACGAGCAGCTGGGCAAGACGCTGGGGCGGTCGCTGGACGTACGGGTGGTGGATTCCGCTCATGTTCCGGACCTGCGGGCCGGCTACGACGACGGCGAGCTGACGGTGGCCGACCAGCACGGCGAGCAACTGCTGCAGCAGGAGTACGACGTCGAGGAGGCGGCCACGGCGATCGAGCACATCGGCCGGTGGTTGCAGGTGTGGCACCGGCGCAACGACGCGAGCGCGCTGGGTTCCCCCGTACGGGTGGAAGTGCTCTCGGCGTCCGACGGCCGGCTGCTGGAACGGGACGCGTCGGGCGAGTACGTCGTCCGCTACGCCGGCGGCAAGCCGCCGGAGATCCTCATCCGGTTGCGCAACACCGCCGACCGGCCGCTCTACTGCGCGCTGCTCGACCTGACGCCGCGTTTCAAGGTGGACCCGGTCCTGTTCCCGGGTGACTTCGTCGCCGCCGGCCGGGTGGGTCACTGCCTGAACGGGCGGCGGATCAAGGCGTACCTGCCACCGGGCGTCCCCGTGGCGGCGGGGGCGGCGGTGAAGGACCGGCTGAAACTGTTCGTGGCCGAGGAGCAGTTCGGGGTCGAGCCGTTCGTGATGCCGGCGCTGCCCGCCACGTTCGGCGTGCGGGGCGGCGTGCGCCGCGACCTCGCGGACGCGGCTCTGCCGGCGGGCCACGACTGGACGACCGACGAGGTGTCGCTGCGCATCGAAGTCCCGCGGTGACCGCTACGGATCAGGGAGCCCACCATGGAGTCGCACCGCTGAGCAGCTACCTGCCGGGCTCGTTCTTGTCTTTGCCCGGCTCGTCCAGGATGGTCAGCGCGGCCGACACGATCGCCTTGAGGCGGCGCTGGTCGGACAGGGCGCCGGTGACGCCGCGGAGCGGGTCGGCGCCGCCGTGCGGGGCCTGGTCGAGCGTGCCGGTGAACACGCCGCCGAACACCGTGCGCACGACCTCGACGACCGCGTCCTGGGCCGGCTGGCCCCGCCCGATGCGGTCGCCGATGGCGCGGACGGCGTCCCCGGCCAGGCGGCGCAGCTCGGACTCGACCCGGTCGTCGGGCTCGCCGAGACCCAGCGGGGCTACCGGTTCCCCGTACGGGTCGGTGGCCATCGCCACGACGGGCGCCTGCTTCGCACCGAGCGGGCGCTCCACGAACGAGGCGTACCAGTCGGGGCGCCGCCGCATGACCGCGAGCACCTGGTCGATCTCGCGCCGCACGGTCGCCGGGTCGCTGCCGGTCCAGTCGCCGGTGCACGCGGCACGCGTCTGCGCCCACGACTCGAGCGGCCACAGTTCGTGGCCCGCGGTGCCGCTGACGCCGACCCAGACCAGGATGTCGACGGCCAGAGTGGTCAGCCATTTGTCCTGGCCCAGCCCGTCGGCGAGCCACCCGGGCAGCCGGGGCCGCTGCAGCGCGCCGCGTTCACCCCGGCGCCGCCGGTGGGCGTTGACGGTGGCCGCGCCGACCCGGGTCGCGACCCAGGCCTCAAGCTGACGGATCGGCCGGTCGGCGTGGGCCAGCAGGTCGTCGACGACCGCCTCGACGTCGTCGTGGAAGCGGTCCAGGCACTCGTCGGCCAGGTTCTCCACCGCCGCGGCGCAGGCCGCGTGGCCGCGCTGCCGCTCGAACCGGCGGGTCACCCGCATGAAGACGATGGGCCAGACCATGGTGTACGCCGCGCCGGTCAGCTCGGCCCGCTCGGGACCACCTCCCGCGGCGACGGAGGCCAGCCGTCCGGTGGCGGCCAGGTCACGCAGCCGCTGCTCCGGCGTGACCGTTTCCGGCGGGGCCCAGACCGACCGGGACACGTAAAGCCCGGCCGCCTCCCCGTTCCTCGGACGGCGGCGCCGGGTGCTGGGATCGAGGTGCACCGTACGCGCGTTCGCAGTGCCCACCGAGGGCTCCTTTCGTCCGTGGCGATCGGTGGTTGAAGCCTCCTGCAAACACCCTCGGCCCTCCAGATCCCACGCTGGGTTAGGCCTCTTCGTGGTCCGATTCCGAACACTCAGGCGACCTATTCCGGGTTCGCCTGACCGTCCTGCCCAGCCAGGTCCACTCCGCCATTTCCCTCAGGCCGATCGGCCTGCGGCACGGCCGCCTGGGCGAGCACCCGTTCCGGGCGCTGGACGACCAGCATGAGCAACGAGCGGAACCAGCGCACCGACCCCTCGGCGGGACCGAGCCGCCGAACGAGGACCTGGCCGTCGGCGCTGCAATCGGCCGGACGGGGCGTCAGCCGCGGGCCAGTTCCAGGGCGTAGTCCGGCCACCACTGGCCCGCCGGCGGGGCGCCGCGGCCGCAGGCGCCGTCGGATTCGCCGGGGCGTTTGATCCACAGGTAGGCGTCGACGAGTTCGTGGCCGGTCTGCAGGGTGGGGACGTCGCCCAGGGCTCGGCCCGGCGGGTTGCACCAGTGGCCGTCGTGGTTCGTCTTCTTGGCCGGGCCGTTGCCGTTGCGGCTGGTGTCGATGACGAAGTGCGCGCCGCCCAGGCGTTTCGACAGCTTGGTTCCGTATTTGATGTTGGCGGCGGTGGTTTCGAAGTTGGCGACGTTGAGCGCGAAACCGTCGGCTCGCGCGACTCCGGCCTTCTGGAGCGCGTCGCCCATCCGGGCCGGGTCGGTGATCCAGCTCGGGTTGCCGCCGTCGAGATAGATCGTGAGCTGGGGGTTGGCCGCCAGGGTGTCGATCGCCTGGCCGAGCAGGCGGTAACGCTCGGTGCGTTCGGCGGCGCTCAGGCAGCCCTGCACGGCCTGGGCCACCGCGTCGGGTTCGACGATCACGACGGCCCGCTGCCCGGCGATGGCGGCGGCGATCGACGCGACCCACGACGAGTACTCGGCCGGGGTCGCCGCGCCGCCGCCGGAGTGGCTGCCGCAGTCGCGTTGCGGGATGCGGTACAGCGTCAGCACCGGCACCTTGCCCGCCGCCGCGGCCGCGGTGACCAGGTCGCGGGCGCGGGCGGCCGGGTCGGTGGTCTCGTCGGCGAACCAGGCCGCCACCGGCCGGTCGGCGATCTCGCGGATGAGCTTCGCGTCGGCCGTGCGCCCCGCGGCCTCGTACGCCTTGACCTGCTCGACGGCCGGGCCGGCCGGTTCGACGTAGAGGGCCGGCGGCCCGGCCGAAGGCGGCGACGACGGCGAAGCCACAGGATCGACAGGCCGGGAACGCAGCCAGACGGCCGCCAGCGCCGCGACCACCCCGAGCACGAGTACGAGCACGAGCACGACGACCAGCCCGCGCCGCCGCCCGACGCGATGACGAGCCACTACGCGACCCGCACCCACCGGGCGACCGAGGGCACGCCCTTGTCGTCGACGAGGAACAGCATGTACCAGCCGGACGGCACGAGTCCCTTCTGCTGCGGGATGGTGATGGCCAATCCGTCCTCCGTCGGCTTGATGTCGACGGCGACCGAACGCTGGTCGACGTCGACCACGTGGGTCACGGCGCTGGGCCGCATCAGACGGGCCCGCTGCACGTTCGTGCTGCCGGTGGTGAACGTTACCGTCGTGCCCCGCTGAACCGTGGTAGGCCCACCGGTGATGACCGGCCGCTCGCCCTGGAAGAGGTACGGCGGGCTGTAGACCTCGATCCGCTTCTCGAAGCTGCCCGGGTTCTTGCCGGTCTCGTCGTAGAGCGGGTCGCTGCCGAGGGTGATGACCCGGCCGTCGGGCAGCAGGATCGCCTCGGAGTGGTAGTTGCGGCCCACGCTCGACTCGGCCGCTGTCGCGAACGCGTTCGACGACGGCTGATAGATCTGCGAGTTGAAGAGATCGCTGCGCGGCTTCCCCCCGTACGGGCCCCCGCGGTAACCGGAGGAGCCGCCGGTGGTGAAGACCGTGTCGTCGGGCAGCAGCACGGTGCTCAGATACCGGGCCGGCTGGGGCAGGTCGGGTCCGGGCTCGTAGATCGGGATCGACGCGTCGAGGTCGGCGATCGCCGTACGGGTGGTGGAGATCGGCGATTCGCCCACCTCGCCGCCGCCGAAGAGCATGACCTTCTGCTCCTGGGCCGGGGCGAGCAGCACCGACGAGCTCGTCTCGGTCAGCCTCGGTTGTTCGAGGCCGGGCACCACCTCGAAGGTGTTGTCCTCGAGGTTCCAGAGCCCGGGGGTACGTCCCTCGGTGTCGCTGCCGTAGCCCGAGTTGGAGCCGGAGAAGAACAGGCGGTCGTCGGCCATCAGGTGCAGCGCCGGATAGGTCGGGAAGTAGCGCTTGAGCTCGGGCGCGGCCACCCATTTCTGCTGGGCGCGCAGGTACTTCTCGTTGTCGCCGGGCAGGATGCGGCCGAACTCGTCGAGCCCGGACACGGCGAGGACGTCGCCGTCGGGCAACTCGGCCAGGGTCGGGTACCAGCGGCTCTTGACCATGTCGCCGGTGCGGATGTACTTCTCGGCGACCGGGTCGAACTCGTACGAGGTGTTGTCCCCGCCGTACTCCTGCTTCTCCCGCGTGATCTTGTCGGAGACGCCGTACAGGTTGTTCTTGTCCACGCCGGTCAGGCCCTGGATGGCGTACTGGGCGGGCTTGTCGACGACGGCGGCGTTGCCGGGCAGCATCGCGTCGACCCACACCTCGGCCTCGCCGGCGTGCTGCATCGGGACGCCGGCGTGGACCATCTGCACCGCGGCGGGCACGGTGACGTCCTCGCGGGTCTCGTAGACGAAACCGGTCGACGACTCGAGGCGGGTGCCCTTGGGGAACGTACGGGGTCCTGCCGTTGCCGACTCGTTCTTGATCTTCATGACGCCGGCCGCGTTGGTGATGTCGCCCTCGAGCACCTCGTAGCTCTTGGTGCCGCCGGCGATGAGCAGGTTGCCGTTGGGCAGGAAGGTGTGCCCGGCGCAGAAGACGTCGGTGGGCGTGGGCACCTCGGTGAAGTCGTCGCCGCGGGGGTCGTACAGAATCGTGCGGAACGTGCCCGCCTCGAAGTTCTCCCGGTTGTTGCCGCTGCCCGCGATGATCAGCACCTTTCCGGTGTTGAGCAGCGCGGCGTGGATGGCGTTGACCTCGAAACCGGCCGGCACGGGCAGGCGCGACCAGTGGCCGTGCCGCTCCTTGTAGGACTGCCGGTTGATCGAATACGTGTGCAGGGCGTCGGCGCCGAACGCGACCATGGGCCGGTTGACCACCACGACCACCGACAGGACGGCGAGGGCGACCAGGCCGCTGCCCAGTCGTCGAGCGAGCGTCGGGCGGGGGCGGGGCTTCATGCGTACGTCTCCACGGGTTCTTCGATTTTCGCAAGGGGGGTGACGGGGACCGGCCGGCGTCTCGCGGCGAGCCGGAGGACGGGCGGCGTGAGGCAGATGACGACGTTGAGGGCGGGCCACAGCCACATGAACCCGTCGACGTGCCCGGCGAACGGCGCGGCGATCAGCAGGACGGCGTAGAACGCGGCCCAGCGCAACCCGTGCTTGAACGTCGTGACCCGGTCCGGGCTGGCCGACTCGCCCTTGGGGGTGACCACGAAGCGGGCGGGCCGGCGCAGCACCGCCGACACGAACGCGGACACGTAGACCGGCGTCGACAGCGTCGAGACGAGCATTCCGGCCAGGCCCGACGAGCCCGCCTCCTCGTGCGGGCTGACGTTGTGCCGGCGGTTCCACAGGTAGAGCAGGAACTGGAAGAGCGCGGCGTCGACGTACAGCATCAGCCAGACCTGCTGCGGCACCTGCACGCCCTTGGCGCCGAGCAGCAGATAGCAGGTGGCGTTGATCGCGCCCAGCAGCCAGGCCAGCGCGGTCAGCGGGTAGTACGACATGAGCAGCCCGTAGAAGAGCGTGCGGCGGGCGCCGAGCCGCCGGGCGGTCGGCCAGAACTTGGTCACGGCCACCTCGTCGGTGCCGCGTGACCACCGGTACTGCTGGCTGAAGTAGTCGGTCCACGACGACGGGCCCTCGCCCACGGCCAGCACGTCCGGGGTGTAGACGGAACGCCAGCCGGCGGAGTGCAGGGCGAGGCTGGTCGCCATGTCCTCGGTGATCGAGTCCTGGATGCCGCCGATCTCGCGCAGGGCCTGAATCCGTACGGCGTTGTTGGTGCCCACCAGCATGGCCGCGCCGAACCGGTTGCCGGCCCGCTGCAGCAGCGAGTGGAACAGGTACTGCTGCGACTCGGCCCAGCGGGTCACCACGTTGTCGTAGTTGCCGTAGATCTGCGGCCCGACGACGAACGCCACCTTCGGGTCGTGGAAGTAGCCCAGCAGCCGCTCGCAGAAGTTGGGCAGCGGCACGTGGTCGGGGTCGACCGAGACGAACACGTCGTAGTCGTCGCCGTGGACCTCGACCCACGAGTTGTAGTTGCCGTGCTTGGTCCTGGCCTTGAACGCGCCCGATCCGGTGTTGAACTCGGCCCGCCCCTTGCGGGTGAAGTGCCGCACCTCGAGGCGCTCGCACATGGCCTTGACCTCGTCGTCGTCGCCCTCGTCGAGCAGCCAGACGTCGTACGGGCCCGGGTGGCGCACCTTCGTGGCGGCGGCCAGGGTGCGCTCGACCATGGCGATCGGCTCCTTGCCGGGCACGATCGTGGTCAGGAACGCGACGCGCAGCTCAGGGTCGGGCGTGAGCGGCTGGGGGTCGCGGGCCCAGATCGTGGCCAGGCACAGCGTGACCACGTTGACCAGGCGGAACACCTCGATCAGCAGGGTCGCGACGATCATGAACCAGGTCGCGGCGTGCAGGGCCGGGTGCAGCGCGCGGTCGGGCACCGCGACCGAGCTGAGCAGCCAGGCGACGAAGGTGGCCTCGAACGCGAACGCGAACACGGTGATCGCCACGTTGCCGACCGGCCGGCGGCCCCGCAGGCGCCGCATGGCGGTCGGCCCGGGCTCGTCGGGCGGGGGCACAGCCGGCCCGGCGAGGCCGCTGTAGGCGTCGTAGTCGTACGGGGGCGCGGGGATCACGAGCTTCCTCGTCCTCTCGACGACAATGACCCTCCGTAATTTCGACCGACATCGTCCCGCAACCCGGCCGAAATAACTGTGTGTCATTGCCGCAACGTGCTACTGGCGTCTGACCAGCGTCAATAGTGAACGCAGATGTAACTGGCTGTCGCACAGTAACGAGGAGCGGAGAAGCGCGTGGACCGCTGTGATCAACTTCACGGTTACATTAAGTAATGTCGGGGAGCAAAGGGAAGGGCCGGGCATTTGCCGTGCCCGGCCCTGGCCTTCGCAGATCAGGACGAGGTGACGCGATAAATCACCCCGGCCAGGTCGTCACTGACGTAAATGCCGCCATCCGGACCCCGCACCGCCATCACCGGCCGGCCCCACCGCGATCCGTCCGTGCGCTGGAACCCGGTGAGCAACGTCTGCTGCGGGCCCAGCGTGCCGTCGCGCCACGCGAAGAACGAGACCTCGGGCGGCCGGGGCGGCCGGCGGTTCCAGGAGCCATGGATGCCGGCCAGCGCGCCGTCGCCGTACCCGCCCGGAAGGTCCGCGGCGAAGGACAGGCCCAGCGGCGCCGAGTGCGCGCCCATGCCCTGCTCGGACGGCTTGAGCCGGGAGCAGTCGAGCTTGTCGCCGTCCGGGTTGGTCTGCACGTCCCGGACGAACGGGCGGCCGGTGTAGCTGATCTCGCCGTTGCCCAGGTCGGGGTCGGGGTTGCAGTACGGCCAGCCCAGATCGCGGCCCGGGGTGAGCAATGCCAGCGGTTCGAGCGGGTGGTCGTTGACGTACGCCGTCTCGACCTCGCCGTTCTCCGGGTTCGCGATGTTGTCCCGGTGATTGACGGCCGTCCACACACCGCCGTCGGGGTCGATCGCGAGCCCGGTGCCGTTGCGGACGCCACGCGCGAACGTCTCGGCCGGTTTGCCCTTCTCGGCACGCAGGATCGACGCCCGTTCGGGCCGGGCGTCACGGTCCTCGGCCGAGATGTTGCCGGTCGAGCCGATCGAGACGTAGACCGAACCGTCCTTGCCCACGGCCACGCTCTTGAGCGCGTGCGCGTACTTGCCGCCCAGCTCGGGGCTCTTGTCGTCGGGCAGGTCGCCGATCACGACCCGCTTGCCGCCGGCCTCGCCCGCCGCGTACGCGTAAGCAACGACCTGATTGCTCTCGGCCACGTAGAGGGTGTCGCCCTCGAAGGCCAGCCCGTGCGGCTGGTTCAACCCCTCGACCAGTGGCCGCGACCGCCCCTGGGCATCGAGAACGAGCACGTCGCCCGACTCGGGGCGGGACACCAGCAGACGCTTGTCCGGCGTCCAGGCCAGCAGCCGCGCCCCCGGCACCCGCGCCCACACGCTGACCGTCCAGCCCGGCGGCGCCTGCACGGGATCGTTGCCGCCACCGCGTACCCGCGTCTCGACCAGGGCCGGCACCGTCGCGGCGGCCGACGCCGGCACCGTCTGCTTCGGCGCCGGGACCGGCTCGTCGGCCGAGCAGGCGGTCACGCCGGCCAGCAGCCCCGCGGCCACCGCCACTCGCACGATCGTTCTCATCCGCACTCCCTTACCCCGGTTCCGCCTCTTCGAAGACGAGCAGTGTCCGCGTGTTGACGACGCCCGGCATCCCCTGGATCTCGTCGAGCACCAGCCGGCCCAGCGCCGCGTTGTCCTCGGCGCGGACCAGCATGATCACGTCGAACTCGCCGCCGACCAGCGCGATGTGCACGACGCCGGGCAGCGCGCGCAGCCGCTCGGCCACGTCGCGCCACTCGGCCTGGTTCAGGTTCACCGTCACGTACGCCGTGGTCTGCAGACCCGCCGCAACCGGGTCTACGTCCGCGCGGAAGCCGCGGATCACTTTCGCCGTCCGGAGCCGTTCGACCCGGGCGTACGCGTTGGCGCGCGAGATGTGCAGCCGCTCGGCCAGCGTGCGCATCGAGAGCCGGCCGTCGCGGGTGAGCTCGGCCAGGATCTGCCGGTCGATGTCGTCCAGAGCACCGGCCACTTGTCTCCACCACCCGTCCCCAGCGCCTTGATCACTGGACGATCGGCATTCGCACGAGGCTAACCGACGTACATCTTCTCGGTTTTCCGGCAACGCTGGAATCCAAATGGCAACGCTACGAGCATGACGTCATGACAGGTGACGCACACCACCTTCTGCCCACCGGCAACCCCGTGACCCTGATCGGCGCCGACGGCCACCCCGTCGCCGACTCCGGCCGCGTCTTCCCGTCCGACGCCGAGCTGCGGCAGGCCCTGGCCGCCCTGATCGTCGCCCGCCGGCTCAACGATCAGGCGTACGCCCTCGTCCGGCAGGGCCGGCTGGCGGTCTACCCGTCCTCGCACGGGCAGGAGGCCTGCCAGGTCGCCGCCGCCCAGGTGCTCGACGACGGCGACTGGCTGTTCCCCACCTACCGCGACACCGTGGCCGTGGTCGGCCGCGGCGTCGACCCGGTCGAGGCGCTGACCCTGCTCAAAGGCGACTGGCACTGCGGCTGGGACCCGTACGAGCATCGGGTCGCCCCGCACGCCACACCCCTGGCCACCCAGCTTCCGCACGCGGTCGGGGTGGCCCACGCCGCCCGCCTGCGCGGCGAGCCGACCGTGGTGATGGCGTTGTGCGGAGACGGCGGCACCAGCGAGGGCGACTTCCACGAGGCGCTGAACTTCGCCGCCGTGCTCAAGGCGCCGGTGGTGTTCCTGATCCAGAACAACGAGTACGCGATCAGCGTGCCGCTCGCCCGGCAGACCGCCGCGCCGTCACTGGCGTACAAGGGCATCGGCTACGGCGTCCCCGGCGAACGGGTCGACGGCAACGACGTGGCCGCGCTGCTGACCGTGCTGGGTGAGGCGGTCGCGCGGGCCCGCGGAGGCGAGGGGCCGCAGCTGGTCGAGGCGCACACGTACCGGATGCACGCACACACCAACGCCGACGACGCCACCCGCTACCGCACGGACGCCGAGGTGGCGGCGTGGGTGGAACGGGATCCCGTCACCCGCCTCGAAAAACACCTCGCGCTGCCCGACACGGAGATGTCCGACATGCACGAGGAGGCCTCGCGGGTCGCGGCCCGGCTGCGCGACGGCCTCAACCAGGACATCACCCCCGAGCCGGCGCGGCTGTTCGAGCACGTCTACGCCACGCCGACACCGCAGCTGCGGGAACAACAGGCCCGGCTCGCCGACGAGCTCGCCCGGGAAGGAGCGGTGGCATGACGCACGAGAAGCTGACCATGGCGCAGGCGCTCAACCGGGCGCTGCGCGACGCCATGAGCGAGGACGACAGCGTGGTCGTGTTCGGCGAGGACGTCGGGCCGCTCGGCGGGGTCTTCCGCGTCACCGACGGGCTGACCGCCGAGTTCGGCGAGAACCGGTGCTTCGACACGCCGCTGGCCGAGTCCGGCATCGTCGGCGTGGCGGTCGGGATGGCGATGAACGGCATGCGCCCGGTCGTCGAGATGCAGTTCGACGCGTTCGCCTACCCCGCCTTCGAGCAGATCGTCAGCCACGTCGCGAAGATGCGCAACCGCACACTGGGCCGGGTCGCGCTGCCCCTGGTCATCAGGATCCCGTACGCCGGCGGCATCGGCGGCGTCGAGCACCACTGCGACTCGTCCGAGTCCTACTACGCCCACACGCCCGGCCTGCACGTGGTCGCGCCGGCGACGCCCGGGGACGCGTACGGGCTGCTGCGGGAGTCGATCGCCGCACCCGACCCGGTCGTGTTCCTGGAACCCAAGAAGCTGTACTGGGCCAAGGAGGAAGTCGCGCTGCGGCCGTCGGAGATGATCGGACGGGCGGTCGTGCGCCGCGAGGGCGCCGACGCGACGCTGATCGCGTACGGGCCCAGTGTGGCCGTGGCGCTCGAGGCGGCCGAGGTCGCCGACCGCGAAGGCCGCAGCCTGCAGGTGGTGGACCTGCGCTCGATCGTGCCGTTCGACGACGAAACGGTGTGCGCGGCGGTGCGCTCGACCGGGCGGGCCGTGGTGGTGGCCGAGGCGTCCGGGTTCGCCAGTGTCTCGTCCGAGATCGCCGCCCGGGTCACCGAACAGTGCTTCCACCACCTGGCAGCCCCGATCCGGCGGGTCACCGGGTTCGACATCCCGTACCCGCCGCCGAAGTACGAGCACCTGCACCTGCCCGGCGTCGACCGGGTGCTGGACGCCGTCGACGACCTGCAGTGGGAGGACTCGTGAGCGAGCAGGTCTTCACGCTGCCCGACCTGGGCGAGGGCCTGACCGAGGCCGAGGTCGTGCGGTGGCTCGTCGCCGAGGGCGAGAACGTGGCGGTGGACCAGCCCGTCGTCGAGGTGGAGACGGCCAAATCCCTGGTCGAGGTGCCCACCCCGTACGCGGGGAAGGTGTGCGCCCGCCACGCGCCGGAAGGTTCGGTCCTCGAAGTGGGCAAGCCGCTCCTGACGGTGTCGCTGGACGAGTCGGCGGGCGAGCAGTACCGCGCGGAGGAGCGGGCCGGGTCGGGCAACGTGCTGATCGGCTACGGAACGGCGGGCGCCTCGTCTGCTCCAGCGCGTCGCCGTCGCCCCCGTACGGGGCCGGCCGTGGTGAAGACCGCACCGGTCGAGCATCGGGTCCCGCGGGTGGTGTCGCCTCTGGTGCGGCGGCTGGCCCGTGAGGGCGGCGTGGACCTGCGATCCCTCGCCGGGAGCGGGGTGGACGGGCTGATCGTGCGCGCCGATGTGCAGCGGGCTCTGGCGGTCGGGACTCCGGCCCTCGCCCCGGCTCCGGGCTCAATTCCGGGCTCGGCTCCGGGCTCGATTCCGGGCTCGGCTCCGGGCTCGGCTCCGGGCTCGGCTCCGGGCTCGGCTCCGGGCTCGGCTCCGGGCTCGGCTCCGGGTGAGCGGCGGATCCCGTTCAGTGGCTTCCGCAAGGCCGTGTCGACGGCGCTGACCCGCAGCCGGGCCGAGATTCCCGAGGCCACGGTCTGGGTCGACGTCGACGCCACCCGGCTGTGGGAGCTGCGCGAAGCCACCCGGCCCGGCCCCGGGATCCTGGCCTACCTGGCCCGCTTCACGGTCGCGGCGCTGCGCGAATACCCGGTGCTCAACGCGAGGGTGGACACCGAACGGCAGGAGATCGTGCAGCTGGACCGCATCGATCTCGGCATCGCCGTACAGGGAAACCGGGGTTTGGTCGTGCCCGCGGTCACCGACGCCGGCGCCCTGACCACGGCGGGTCTCGACGCGGAGATCCGCCGGGTGACCGAAAGCGCGCGGCAGGGCACGGTGCTCGGCAACGGCACGTTCACGCTGAACAACTACGGCGGTTTCCGGGTCGACGGAAGCGCCGCCATCATCAACCACCCGCAGGTGGCGATCCTCGGTTTCGGCCGCATCCTCGACCGGCCCTGGGTCGTCGACGGGGCCATCCGCGTCCGGAAGATCACGCAGATGAGCTTCGTCTTCGACCACCGGGTATGCGACGGCGCCACGGCGGCGGGCTTCATGCGCAGCGTCGCCGACGCCATCGAGGACCCGGCCTCCGCCATCGCCCGCCTGTGACGGCGCCATTTCTCAGCTCGCTGAGCACCCGGTCGGCCGGCCCTCTGACAGAGATGATGTTTGTGAGCACCTCCCGCCGAGGTTTGACCCACCCTCTGACTGACTTCGGGTCCTTAACGGGATTTGTCGGCCTCGATCGGGAGGTGCTCGTGCACTCATCAGGCGTGGCGTTGTGACTTCATAGGAGCCTGGCCAGAGGCCCCATCTCTGTCTTGTCCGCGTTGCCCGGCTGGTGCGTGCCGCCCTGCCCCAGTCACGAACGACAGGACGACGATGCCCTCCATTACACCTGATGAAGCCGCGATCGACGTCTTCGGTGGGGTCGACACCCACCAGGACACCCACACCGCCGCCGTGATCGACCAGATCGGCCGGGTCCTCGGCACGCAGCAGTTTCCTGCAGACGCGGCCGGCTACACCGCCCTGCTGGCCTGGATGCGCGAGCACGGCCGACTCAACCGGGTCGGGATCGAAGGCACCGGCGCCTACGGCGCGGGACTGGCCCGTCTGCTGCGCGCCGAGCAGGTGGCCATGATCGAGGTCGACCGCCCGGACCGCAAGACCCGCCGGTTCCAGGGCAAGTCCGACCCGATCGACTCGATCCAAGCCGCCCGGGCCGCCCTGGCCGGAGAACGCACCGGCACCCCAAACAGCGCGACGGCCGCGTCGAAGCGCTGCGTAACCTGCGCGTAGTCCGGCGCAGCGCGGTCGACCAGCGCGCCGACACCCAACGCCAAATCAAGGCCCTGATCGTCACCGCCACCGACGAGCTACGCGCCCGGCTACGCGGTCTGACCATCACGAAACTGATCGCCACCTGCGGAAACCTGCAACCCGACCCAGCCAACTCGGCCGCCCCGTCCACCGCCACCGAGCTTGCATTGCGCAGTCTGGCCCGCCGCCACCAGCAGCTGTCGGTCGAGATCACCGACCTCGACGAGCTGCTCGAACCTCTCGTCGCGGCGATCAACCCCGGCCTGCTGGCCGCCCACGGCGTCGGCGCCGAGGTCGCCGGGCAACTGCTGGTCAGTGCCGGCCAGAATCACGACCGGCTCGCCTCCGAAGCGGCGTTCGCCATGCTCTGCGGCGTCGCCCCGATCCCCGCCAGCTCCGGCAAGACCACCCGGCACCGACTCAACCGCGGCGGCGACCGGCAAGCCAACGCAGCCCTCTACCGCGTCGTCCTCGTCCGCCTGCGATGGGACCCCCGCACCCGCGACTACATGCAACGACGCACTAAAGAAGGCATGTCCAAAAAAAGAAATCATCCGATGCCTGAAGCGGTACGTCGCCCGCGAGCTCTACCAGCTCATCACCAAAAACGATCTTGAACTTGCCGCTTGACATCTATAGGAGCATCCTGCCCGTCACGCCGGCCCGCCGACCGGCCCGGCCCGCTTACCCACCCGGCCCCGAGACAGCCCGGCTCGCTGTCCGCCCGCCCGAAGACGGCCTTGTCGAGCGGGCGCCACGAACGCTGAGGCTGCGGGCTTTCCCGCAGCGGCCAGGCGGAAGCAGCCTCGTCGTCCTGCCCGGCCAGCCAGACGACGATCACGTCGCGCGTGGGCAGCCTCAACCGGATCCGCCGCCGGCCGGTGCCTGTCCCGCCTCGCATCACTGCCTCTCCGAGTGTCTCCTGTTCTCCGATCGGCCCGTTCGGTTCCGTGCTGAGCCCGTATGCCCCTTCTCATCGCCGTCACCACCCACACGTCTGACGCTCGCGGGGGCCGCCACTGTCAGGTCAGTGGCACCCGGACGAGGAGCCCTCTTCAAACCGATGACGGCGCTGCCGTGCACCGACGAGGTACACGGCAGCGCCGTCTCATGCGAGCGACCTGGCACGTCGGGCTCACCCGATTCTGAACAGGTGACCGTCACCGAAGGGCGTCCTTCGCCGCCTGCCGGCGACGCCCGCGACCACTTGGCGTCAGTTCACGCAGTCAGTGCAAGACCCTGGTGGTGGGCACGCACAGCGGAGAAAGCGTGATCCCTGATGTGAGGGCGAGCCCTGCCGACTCGCGGGGTTCCTTCATCTCCTGCAGAGCGAGAACATTCATGTGGTTCCTCTTCCGGAAGCAGCGGACCGGCGGTCACCTGATGGCAACACCGGGGGTCAGCGAAATCGCGCCACAGAGTGCGAGCGATGAACGCACGAAAAGCCGCTTCGCAGCGTGCCGGGCGCGCACCGACGACCGCCATGAACACTGAATATCCTTTCGCCGGACCCGATCGAAATATTAGTCGCGCCCACTTGAGGAAGAATTAACAGCGACTTGACCATCCAGCGTGTCAGCGTCCGAAGGTGAAGGGCTCGAGGGCAGGAACAGGGCCGCGCGTCGGCCGACCACTTGTCACAGCAACTTGCTCATCTGCAGCACGACAGGCAAGTACTTCTCCCCCTCGAACAGGAAACGCGTACCATCATTTCCGCTGAAAATGCTCAGACTCAGTTGCTCGACTCCGCGACCTCGGCACCACCGCTCCGCCTCCTGGACGATCGCGCGACCATAACCACGCCGCCGGCGCGACTCGTGCACCCAGAGATCGACGATCCACGCCCGAGACGTAACCCCTGACTCCGCCAGGTGCAGCCAGACCGTACCGACCTCGGTGCCGCCGACATACGCCGCAAAAAGATACTGACCGGCTGAAAGAATACCATCAGGAAGGAGCTTCTGATACTCCGCCTCAGCCCTTTCCTCGGCTTCGCTGAGCGACGTTATTCCCGTTTTCGATATATGTTTCGCGTAGGAAAGTGGGCCTGCCTGCCTATACGTTTCATACTGCCCCTGGGTCATCGACTCCAACCGAATGTCGACCACTTGTCAGCACCTTCCAACGATTTGAACGAGATCACGGTTGCGGTGTGTGCCCGCATGTCGATCGGGAGCGGCGTGCCGACGCGATTCATATGCGTCGCGCCGGCACGCCGCTCGTGCGCGATCAGTGAACGGCGCTGGTGAAGGTCACGGTGGTCGTGGTGGTCGTGACCGTGGTCACCGCAAGACTCTCCGGCTTCTCCGAAACCAGGTTCTGCAGTTCGAGAACGTTCATTTATTTCACCTCCTTCTCATTGGATCGGCGATCCAGGCGGGTGAGCACGGATCAGTGAACGGCGCTGGTGAAGGTCACGGTGGTCGTGGTGGTCGTGACCGTGGTCACCGCAGGACCCTCCGGCTTCTCCGAAACCAGGTTCTGCAGTTCGAGAACGTTCATCTATTTCACCTCCTTTCGCTGAATCGCTCATTCTGCACGGAGTCCACCAGGACAACATCCTCGATGCTGTCGGAAACTCCGCAAATCTCTGGCGGTCGACGCCTCTCGCCTCAACCGCGTACGGCATCCGCCGTGCCCATGGCCGCCGAACCGCTCGCCCCGGCCGTCGGTCCTCAACTGCTGGCCGGGTGCGGCCCAAATACTCCGGAGAGTTGATTTCTGGAACTGCTGATCGACGAATGAACGACCAGAAGAGCAGCTGACCCGGCCGTCAGATCGCAACTGAATCGGAGAAGCCCTTCCGCCGGAACCGCGTTGCCCTCAGGCGCCTGGACGACTCGGGCATGCAACTGCTCGACTATCGCGGTCCGTGCTTCGACATCTCTCTGCTGCTGAGATCCTGACAATGCCAACGCCGCAGCACCAAGACCGTGGAGGAGCGAGCGGGTGTCGCTGCGGCAATCCCGGGCAAGAGCACGAACGCTTTCCTGCAGAACCGCCCCTTCGTCAGGAACGACGGAGGCGATAAGATCCGCAGCCAAGGACCGCAGCCCCAGCCCATGATAACGCGACGAGTCGGGCTTTTCCTGTTGGACCGTCAGCACCTTGTCGAATGTCGCCAGCAAATTCCCCGACTGAATCCTGGAATGGTCGAAGGTGGCGGCACCGGCCTCGGCCAAGAGGTGGACGGCGGTGACATCATCCGGGTCCGGCGCCAACCCGGGAAGCCGTTCGATGAGCCCCTCGACGACGGGAAGGTAGGTGGCGTCCTGGGACCTGGCATGAAATCCAAGGAAGGAAAGAAGCGCCCCTGGGAGGCCTTTGTCAAGATCGTCGCTGGAGAAGATGCGCCACCTGTCGGCCGCGTAGTCGGCCAGTTGGCGTCCACACGGATGGCCTAGGAGGTCGAGAACGGTCGCCGCCCCGAGGGTCCCGTCAAACCCGAGAACCCGCCGATCGCGGACCTCCCAGGACTGCTCTGCGAGCCATGCTACCCACTCCGGCGGAACGGTCGCTCCGGACGTGTGCCACCCCCACAGCACACCTGCTGCGCCATCCAGGAAATTGGTACCCCGGTAGCCCGAGATGGAACGCGCCGATCCCGGGAAGAGCAGATCACGCCGATTCGGTGTCGCGTGTGCTGCAATGTACGACCTGATCAGCGAGTCGCTGATCTCCGGCTGGCCCGCCGGCCGGCCCCCCAGCACCTTCACAGCCTCGTCCAGTTGCCGGCTGTTGGCTCCGTACATCCGGCTCGCCAGGGCGGCGCCGCGGCCGAGAGAACTGGGATCGAGTCCCGCCAAGACAGGTAGATCATTGTAGAACCGAAGCTGGAGGGCTGCGAGCGCGTGAAGATCCACGTCGATGCCGATCTTGTCCGCGGTCGCGAATCCTGGGGCACCCACGATGAACGATCGCTTCCGGTCAACCTCGAAGGCCGCCTCGAGGTCAATGATCCGCACCTGATCTTCGGGCGTGAGCATGATATTCCTGGGATGCACGTCACCGACGACGATCCCGCGCGCGTGAATCTGGTCCAGAGCGCCGGCCACATCAGCAAACACCTTTTCGGCCCACGCGTGGTAGGCCTCGGGCTCCAGACGCATACGGTTCTCGACGATGGCTTGATCGAGCGTTACGCCGTCCACGAGCTCTTCGATCAGGTACCAGTGTTTCCATAAAGGGACCAGGTCGAAGGCCTTCACCACCGCCGGGATGTCCGCACAGCGTCGCAGGACCTCGTATTCATGGTGGAGCCGGTCGACCGAGTCCATGCCGGACCCGTGCGAGGCAGTCCACGGGCGCGCCTCTTTTACGATACAAGCTTGACCCGAGTCGAGCGTCCCACGGTAGACACCGCCACCGTTCGAGAAGTGCACGACCTCGTCAACATTGAACGGAGCCGTCACGAAGGCGCTTTCGGCCACCTCCCGCTGCCGGGCGGACAAACGCTCCGGCGGCTGCACGAACTCCGGTACGTAGAAGGTCGAATCCCTCCGATCGAAGACGAGCTCTCCGTCGGGCTTTCGGATACCCGGCACCGGCGACTCGGTATCCGACGTCAGCATCTCGCGGAAACCGCCGAAGCGGGTGTAGACCGGACTGTCGTCCGACCAGCTCAAATCGCTCAGGATGTAGGGCCCCGGGAACTCGCGCAAGGCAAGGGCGAGCTGGTCGAGAAGGTCCAGGGCGAGGTCGGTGTCCCGGGGGTAAATGGCGACGAATTTCCCGGATGAGCCCCGATGCGCGTATTTGCTGTTCATCAGGTCGAGCATGCTCCGGCTGCGAAGGTATTTGAAGTCCGTCTTCGTGCCGGCGCAGATCCTGGCCACCGTCGAGATCGTCGCCTCGGCCCTGGCCGGAATGGCCGACACATGAATTTTCCACCCCTGCTCGGGTAGCTCGCCGCCGAAGCTCACATACGTCCACACGTTTTCTTCGAGAACCTCGGCGCCGGACACCGTGGCCGGCCGTGGCCACAACGTCTTGGCGTCGTCCAGCAAGAATATGCGCTCGTGAAATCGCCGGCTCGCCACCAGTGCGATATCGAATCCTGTTGCCGCCATCTGACCGTCACACTCCCCTGCATCGACTGTCCCCTCCACACTGACCGATCACCATGGACTCCCGCTTTATAAAACGTTTACCCGGAGATGGTCCGCATCGGTTTTCATCCCGGGCTCAGGATTTGCGCAGGCCAATACGGCGACTCGACGGCATTCACGCCCATCTCGCACGTCACCGCGACCAGCCGCATCCGAGGCGCCGGCCTCTCCGCTGCGCTCCGGGATCCACTGCGCCACGTGCTCGACCTGAGCCGACAACCCGCTTTGACAGGCCAATCGGCGTGGCGGCGCGTCAGCCACCCCTCAGGAGTTGCATGTACAACCGCTGCAGGGACGCTCCGAGGTCGATGCCCAGCTCCTGGGCGAACACCTCCCTGGTTTCGTGGTACATGCTCAGCGCCTCGGCGGTGCGGCCTGAGCGGTGCATCGCCAGGATCAACAGTTCGCGGAGGCGCTCGTCGAACGGGTGGTCGGCCGCCACGCCACCGAGCGTGCTGATCACCGCAGTGGGACGGCCCATCGCCAGAAGGTCGACCGCCTGCCCTTCGACCCCGGCAAGGTAGCGGTCTTCGATCACGTGCCGTTGCTTCTGTGCCCAGTCCCCGGGCAGGTCGGCCAGTGGCCGGCCGCGCCACAACGCGAGTCCCTCGCCGGTGTAGGTCAGCGCTGCGCTGTGGTCACCGGCGTGTCTGGCCCGCTCGCCCTTCGCCAGCAGCGATTCGAAATCGTTCAAGTCGAGTCGCTGCCCCTGGTCCAGCATCTCGTAACCGCCACCGATGGAGCTCACGATTGCGGGATGTCCCAGCTCGTTCAGCAGGCGCCGGATCCGGTGCACGTAGATCCGCACGGAGTTGACCGCCGACTTGGGCGGCTTGTCACCCCAGAGTGCGTTCATGAGCTCCTCGGCGGAAACGAAACACTTCATGTTCAACAGCAACACTGCGAGTGTCAGACGCTGCTGGGACGGGCCCAGCCGCAATTCGGTCCCCTCACGCGTAGCGCGTACCCGGCCCAGAACGGAGAAGCTGAGTTGTGCGTCCACCCGATCACCATCCGATCACCACCGTCCCGCGAAGCGGGGAAGCCGTCACTGAAAATGTCCCCTCACGTTCTGATCCGCAGTCAGCAGACTCATCCGTCGTCTTCGCGACAACCTGCACCTGGGCTGCAGGGAACGGCAAAGTACCGGGTCTGGCCGACGGGCCGACACGGCCCCGTCATACCGTTCGGGCAGCGCGGTCCGCCGTCGTCGCCGACGCTTCACGAACCGGAGCGGCAGCATGTCCTACCAGGATCTGGGGGACGTGTCCGCATACCGGCCGGGTCCGTGGTGTTCTGCGAACCACAACGCCGGTTGGCTGCCGTTTCCGCAGCCTGCGCAGCCGCCGCGACGTCAGAGCCGGGCAGCGGGACCGGCCGGTCCGCCACCCGGACCGGAACGTCCAGGAGCGACAACGCGGGCACGTCGTCAGCCACTGCTCCCCCTCGGGATACTCGGGTAAGACCTGCGTGCACGGACTGGACCGGGGCGTCGGCCCTGGCCGATGGCAGAGGTTCTGTCAGGGGCCGCTTGGGCAGTGGCTGTCGCCGGGTCACGTCCCCAGGCAGCGAGCAGCGGAAGAGTGCGTGCCGTACGCGAGTGCGGCTCGACGGTGTAGATGACCAAGTGCTGCTCGGCGTTCTGCGGGGACACGACGAGTTCGACGTCGAATTCCATGTCGCCGGCAATCGGGTGCCGGATACGTCGGTGGTTCGAGGAGTACTCGGCGACACGGTGCTCGTCCCACCAGCGTCTGACGTCCGGGTCGGCTTGACGCAACTGGTCGATTTCGCGTTGCAGCGAACGGTCGAGTGGGTAGCGCGCAACCTCTCGGCGTAGTCCGGCGAGAGCGTCGCGGGCCGCACCGGACCAGTCATCGATCCTGGCCCGCACATCGCGGTCGAGCAGCAGGAACCGCGTCCACGACGTGCCCGGCCGCAGGGGATGCCTGTAGACGGCAGCGAAGAGAGCGTTTCGGGCCAGCACGATACCCCGCCGTCCGATCAGGAGAGCAGGGACGTGGTCCAGCATGCCGATCACTCGCAGGAGTCCGGGATCCGGTGGCTGGGGACGGATGGACGCCGCACGGCGGTGCTGCATCCGCGGTGCAGCAAGGTCATGCAGATGAGCGCGCTCGACGTCGTCCAAGCGCAGCGCCCGGGCGAGCGCGTCGAGCACCTCCAGGGAAATGTTGGCCTGGCGGCCCTGCTCCAGACGGCTGTAGTAGTCGGTGCTGACACCGGCAAGGCCGGCCAGTTCCTCGCGGCGTAGGCCGGGCACGCGGCGCTCGCCCGCCAGCGGCACGATGCCGGCCTGCTGCGGGGTGAGATTGTCGCGCCGGGACCGAAGAAAAGCCGCCAGCTGAAGTCGGTCGCTCACCACGCCGGTCAATCTACGGGGCAGATGCCCCGGTTTGGAGGGTCCTGTCATGACCCCCCAGCCAACGCTCCCGGCCGCTGCTACAGCCGGGGATCACGCACAGTGTCTGCCTGACGATGGTCGGCTCGTTCCACCCCGGCGCACGACCGGCGACCTCCCCCCGAGGCCGGCTCCCAGAATGCGGCCGGACAAACAGGGCCCGGCGTCTTCGTCAGTCACCGACGGATCTATGCGAAAGGCATCGAGACCAGCATGTTCCTCGACGAGAGCCTGCGGCAGCATCGCATCTCCTACAGAAACGACTCCGTCCGTATTCGATGCACCCGGACAGCGACAATCCGTGCGTCGTCTGTTGGCGAAGCGGCTGGCATCGCGATTCTCGTGGCGTGGTGCCGTTTGGAAAAACACCCTCGCCCTCGACGGCATGGCTACGGCAGATCCCCGCCTCCGGGATGTGAAGTACGGCGCGACGCCGGACGGCCGTTGTCCCGAGCGATTCTCAATGATCATTATCGATCAGTCAGCCGTACGGGTGGTGTCGATTCCGGTGCTCGAGGTCCATCATTGTGCGGTGCCGAATTGGTTCACGCGCCCCCGGGTCTGGTTTCTGATCATGCTGGTGGCGGCCACCCTGGCGGCAATGCTGCTCGCCTGGTTCCTGCGCAGCGAAGGGCTGGAGCGGGCCGACAAGTGGTCGGGTGTCGTCTTCGGCTCGGTCAGCGCGCTCGCCGTCTGCGTCGGTACGCTGACCTGGTTGTGGCGCCTCGGAAACGCCGACGCGGGTAGCGAACGCGAGGTCGTGCTGGCGAGGATGGCCAAGGCGCAGCGTGAGCAGTGGACCGCCGAGCAGGCCGCACGCCGGGTCGGTGAACCGTGGCCGCTGAACGTGACATGGGCGGTGACCGCCGGGTCGAGCGCGGTGATGGCCGGCTGGGCGTCGGTCCTGCAGAAGGCCGGTGCCGGGCCGGTCGACGTCCAGGGCGACTATGCACGGGTCGCTGCCGTTTTCGACCGTGACGATGTGCCGCGACGGCTCGTCATGCTGGGCGAGCCGGGTGCGGGCAAATCATTGCTGGCCGTTCATCTCACGGTGCAGATGCTCGCCCGCCGCCGGCCGGGTGCGCCGGTCACCGTGCTGCTCAGCGCGGCAAGCTGGAACCCTGTCCAGCCCCTCGACGATTGGATCGCCGACCAGTTGATCGCCCAGGACCGGCGCCTGGCCACGACGGTGCCCGGTCCAAACGCCACATCCCGCAGCCTGGCCCGGGATCTGGTAGCCGGCGGGTTCGTGCTGCCGGTGCTGGACGGGCTCGACGAACTGGACGACGAACGGCAACGGGCGGCACTGATCGGGCTGTCCCATGCCGCGGTCGCCGGCCGTGAGTTCGTCGTCACCTGCCGGACACAGCCCTACAAAGCCGCCGTCAGTGCATGCGGCCCGATTCCCGCGACCGTGGTGGCCGAACTGCTCCCGATACCTTCGGCCGAGGCGGCACAACACCTCGCCGACAGCGCGACTGCCGATGATTTGCGCTGGTCACCGGTGTTGGAGCACCTCCAGAAGGCGGGCAGGGCACCGCTCACGCGGGCGCTGTCAACGCCGCTGATGATCTGGCTCGCCCGGACGGTCTATCAGGATCGGGAACGAGATCCGTCAGAGTTGCTGACGGCGCGGTGGGCGGCCAGCAAGGAAGGGATCGAACAGCATTTGCTCGAGCACCTGATCCCGGCGGTGTATGCGGATCGCCGAGGTGCGGCGGCCGGGATCACGGAGACCCGATGGCTAGCCACACTCGCCCGTCACCTTCGCGAGCAACGGACCTTTGACCTCGCGTGGTGGCGGATCGCGGAAATTCACCCAGTTCCCACAGCACAAGTCGTATCGATCGTGTACGTAATCCTGGTGTCTCTGTACTGCATTTTCGCCGCAGTATTAGGCGGTATATCTATGACAAACGACAGCCTGCCGCCACTGCAGGTAACGATCAATATCGGCACGGGACTCGGCCTGCTCGCAGCATTCGGGCGAATGATTTTCTCCGACCTGCACCTTCCACGGCGCGTGTCACTGCGGGGATCGCTGAGGTTGTTCCTCGTGGTCGCCGCCCCTCTCATGCTGGTTGCCAGCCTCATGGCAAGGAGCCTCGCGATCGGCGCTGTCCTGGCGGTCACGGTCGGCCTCATCACGGCGCTCGCGAGCGGTGCTGAGCCGGCACCGATCGCCACCAGCCCTCTCACATCGATCGCAACTGACCGGACGGCGGCGATGGTGTCGGCCGCAACCATCGGTGCTGTCGAGGTCGTGTTACAGGCCCAGAACTTCGGCCTCGCCAACCCGCTGACCTGGCTACTTGCCGCGATGGCCGCCCTGGCGGCAGTGCTGCTGCACTCTTGGGGGCAGTACTGCCTGGCCACTGTGGTCCTGTCTGCCTCCAGGAGACTTCCGGTGTACCTGACCCGCAGCCTGGCCGACGCCCACAAACGCGGTGTCCTCCGCAGCGCTGGAAGCGTCTACCAATTCCGGCACGGCCTGATCCGCGATCGCATCGCCGTCGAGCCGATCTCCCGCGAAGTACCCGCAACCGGGCAGACGGCCCGCTCAAGCGCGGACGTCAGGCCGGGCCGGGCGCGGCCCAGCTGAAGCCCGCAGTCCTTCAAGCTCCCACCGCAACCCGCCAAAACTCGCACCCCTCTACGCCAAAGCGAAACTCAGGACTTCGTTCGGTCACCGTTGTCACGCGTCCGGTCCAGCGGCCCTATCAGTATCACCTTCATCGCCATCACTGCCCGCTCGCGATGAGACCGAATTCCACCTGCCGATGCGGCTGAGCTCTCCAGAGTGACCGCGAACGGCCTGACCAGGGCGAATTCAGACGGTCGAAGCATTTGCCTCTACGAGTTCGGCGAATATCTCGGAGGGCTTCTTCCAGTTATGGATCTTACGGGGTCGGTCATTGATTTCGGAAGCCACCATCGCTAAATATTTCGGATCGGCCGTGATCGGGACGCCTTTCGGGAAGTATTCGCGCAGGATACGGTTCGCGTTCTCGTTGCTGCCGCGCTGCCACGGCGAGTGCGGGCGGGCGAAGTAGACCGGCAGCCCGGCTGCGGTGATCCGGGCGTGGCCGGCCATCTCGGAGCCACAGTCCCACGTCAACGACTTCGCGATCTGCGGCGGCAAAGTGCCGGCGGCGGCGATCACCGCGTCGCCCACGGTCAGCGCGTCGCGGCCGGACAGCGGGACCAGGACCACGAACCGGGACGTCCGCTCGACCAGCGTCGCGACCGCGGACTTGCCGGCCTTACCGATGACGAGGTCGCCCTCCCAGTGTCCCGGGACCTGCCGGTCCTCGGCCTCGGCGGGACGTTCGTCGAGGTAGCGGGGCTCGCGGATACGCGGTGCCGGGGCCGGGCGCGGACCCGAACGGCGGGCGGTACGGCCGGTGCGCAGCTTCAGCAGCTCACGGGCCAGGGTGGACACCGGCTGGGCGTACATCCACTGGTAGATCGCTTCGTGGGACACCCGTACAGCCTGATCGTCGCGGTAGTCGTACGGCAACCGGCCCGCGATCGACGCCGGCGACCAGCCGCCCCTCAACAGCTGCTTGACCACCGTCTGCAGCCGCGGCGAACGATCAACCGCGTACGCCTTCGGCCGCTGCCGGCCTACGGCGGCCGTCTCGTCAGCGGCGACCGCCCGGTACTGCGCCCGGCCGCCGTGCCTGGCGACGTCCCGGGAGACCACCGAGGGGTTCCGGTCGAGCAACCGGGCGATCTCCTTGTATTCCAAGCCTTCGGCCAGGCCGCGGGATATCTCTTCCCGATCGGCCAAGGTCAACATGTTGCGCACGGGCGAGAATCCTGTCCCACCGACCCGTCAAGATCAAATGCTACGACCGGCTGAACTCGCCCAGTCCAGCGGTTAGTCGATCCAAGAGGATCCAAGAGGGGACGGCCAAGATCCAACCAAGACAGAGCGCTGAG
Organism: Paractinoplanes brasiliensis; assembly: GCF_004362215.1. Taxonomy (NCBI): domain Bacteria; kingdom Bacillati; phylum Actinomycetota; class Actinomycetes; order Micromonosporales; family Micromonosporaceae; genus Paractinoplanes; species Paractinoplanes brasiliensis. The sequence goes on from NZ_SNWR01000002.1 coordinate 1,818,372, forward strand.
ATCACATCGCTTGATCAACGCGCACCGTCCGGTAGGCGGCCTGGAGTTCAGTCCGGAGTCAAATCTCATTGCCGTAGGCACGGATTCCATCCGCATGTGGGACATCGGCTCCGGCTCAGTCGCCTGTGAGATCTCGGGAGGCTCCAGCGCTGCGCCGGACGTGGCGCTGCGTTCCGACGGCCTCCTTGCTACGGCAGGCGGCGAGGACGGCACCGTTCGGTTGTGGCAAAGCCACACTGGGGAGCAGATCGCTGTATTGCCTGCCCACGACGGCAACATTCTCGCGATAGCCTTCAGCCCGCGCGGTGACGTTCTGGCTACTGCTGGGTCAGGCGACAAGACTGTTCGGCTCTGGGCAATTCCCGGACAGCGGCTGTTGACCGAGCTACCTCATCATGAACCGATTCTTGATTTGGCGTTCAGTCCTGATCAAAGCGTTCTAGTTACATGCGGTGCCGAACCAACCGTTCGTATCTGGGATCTCCATGAGGGAAAAATGCGCATTCCGATAGCGCCACATCGCAGATGGGTAGGTGCTGTGGCCTTCAGCCCGGACGGCAGATTCTTAGCGACTGGCGGTGACGATGGACATGTACGGGTCAGAGACTTTCCCGGCTTGAGTATTTGTCGCGAGCTAGAAGCTGTCCCATATGGCGTGCGTGGGATAGCCTATAGCCCCGACGGCGAATTCTTCGTGGCGGTTGGACCTGGAGTTGGCCCGCAAGTATGGACAGCTTCCGGGAGTGGCCAGAGTGCGGGGCTGCCTAGCAGAACCGGCATTGTTATGGCAGCAGCATTTAGCCCAGATGGCAAGATATTGGCAACCACCGACGCGGACTCCATCGTCCTTTGGGAGGCCGGAACATGGGCGAAGATGCGGACGTTAAGTGACCACAAGGGATGGGCGGTAAGGCTGTCATTCAGCGCGGACGGAGCGCTCCTCGCGTCGGGCAGCAATGACGGAATGATACGCCTCTGGAGGACAGCGACGGGCGCATTGGTTGCCACCCTGATTCCACTACAGCATGGTGGATGGGCGACGCTGCTGCCCGATCTTTCATACAAGATTGCGGGCGACCCGAAAGAATCATTCTGGTGGGCAGCCAAGCTGTGTCGGTTCAATGTGGGTGAACTCGATTCATATGATTCGCGAGTTAGGAGAATACCGAACTCGGAGCTGTTATAAGGCCGACGTTTCTAGCACAAGGACGCGCTTGGCGGCGTTGAGTAACGGGATTCGGGTCAGCATGTCCCGAGACAGCGTCATGGACTGAAGGCCCTGCCCAGTTTGAACTGCACTGCCAGAATTCCAGCGTCATAATCACATGCATTGTTCTCCGCGCGCTCGCACGTACTCAATTCGGCATATCCGCGCTCCGGATCAGGGGGGTCACCTCCCGCAGCGCGACGTTCGGAGCCGCGTCACTGTGCGGTGATCCGACGCCAGAGACGAAGTGGGAAGGGCAATACCAGCGCCAGCTGCAGTGGGGGCCGCGCTGTCAACGCGTGCCGCTTGCGGGGCTGAACCGCAGGGTCGAGGCCGCGGCGGTGTCGCTGACCATGTCGGTGACGCCGCCCGAGTACTTCTTGCGGTAGGCCGCGTCGACCGCCGCCCGCCCCGATTCCCCGACGTCCTGCACCACGACGTCGGTCTCGAGCCCGCCGGCCCGGATCCGGGCCCGCCCGGTTCGCACGACTCCCCCGAACCAGCCCGTCTCCCGCCGGTGCCACGTGCGGACGAACACTTCCCCGTCGGCGCACACCACCCAGATCGTCGTCCACCGGCCGAGCCCGCCGTCCGCCCGCCGCACGGCGACCTCCATCTCGTGGCTGTCGCCGATCGCCCGCAGCTCGGCGGGGTCCCACCGCTCACTCATGCCTCGGAAGTACCACATCTTGGCTACAGCAGGATCAGGTCGGCCAGTTCCTCCGGCAGGCCCGGTGAGAAGCACACGTGCCCCATCCCCGGCACGAGCCGCAGCGAGGCACCCGGGATCGCTTCGGCCAGCGCCTCCCCGTGCTGCACGGCATAGATCGGGTCCTGGTCGCCGTGCAGCACCAGCGTCGGGGCGGTGATCGTCGACAGTGGAACAAGGCGGTCGGGTGTCGTCCGGCTCAGGGCCAGGTTGTGCTGGGCCGCGGCCGCCGGGTTCGTGGTCCGCGCCCAGCAGCGGGTCAGCGCCGTACGGGCGCCGGCCTCGTCGTACGGGCGGACGTCGCCGTTCATGACGCGGAACAGCTCGACGTCGGCCTCGACGCCGGGCGGCGCTTCGGACCGGTGCTGCAGGAAACGGGCTGACGGCGGCGGCAGAGACCCCGGATCGGGCGGGAGACCGTCCATCGCCCGCTGCCAGAGCCGGCCGAGGTCGTAGTTCATCGGCGTGCTCGAGATCAGGGTCAGCGATCGCACCCGGGACGGCGCGTGCACGCCCAGCCACTGCGCGATCATGCCGCCCATGGACATCCCGGCGAAGGAGGCCGACTCCAGCCCGTACGCGTCCAGCACAGCCAACGCGTCACCGGCAAGATCCGACAACCCGTACGGATTGCCAGCATAGTCCACAATGCTCGATCTGCCGGTGTCACGATGGTCGTACCGGATCACCTGCACCCCGCGTCCGACAAGGCGGTCGATCAGCGCGCCGGGGCAGGTCAGCCCCTGGGCCGAGGCCCCCATGATCAGCAGTACGGCGGAGTGGCCGGGGTGCCCGATGCGCTCGGTCCACAGTCGCAGCGAACCGGCCGTGACGAAGGTCATGACCGGTCACCGTAGCCGGACGCCCAGCTCACGGCACCCGGAATTACGAGGCGCGCACCGATACATCTGACCTTTCGGGTTGTCCGGCGATCTCCCGGGTACGGCGAATCACGACAGCTAGGAAATGAGGTACACGAAGTGCCGGCCCCCACTCATGACATCGAGGACCTTCGGGTCAACAGCCGGATGTACGACGCCGTGATCGAACAGATCGACGGCCGCCGCATCCGGATCGGCCAGGACTGGCTGGTGGACTGGGCGTCCTGCAACTACCTCGGGTTCGACCTGGACCCCGAGGTCATCGAGGCCGTCGAGCCGCAGCTGCGCCGCTGGGGCACGCATCCCAGCTGGTCGCGCATGCTCGGCAGCCCCCGGCTCTATCCGCAGCTCGAGGAACGGCTCACCGGGCTGCTCGGCGCCGAGGACGTGCTGCTGCTGCCCACCATCTCGCAGATCCACCTCGGCGCGATCCCGGCCCTGATCGGCGAGGGCACCCTCATCATGGAGAGCCGCGCCCACCGCACGATCTACGACGGCTGCATGTTCGCGCGGGGCCGGGGCGCCACCGTACGCCGGTTCCGCTCGGGTGACCTGGAGGAGCTGGAACGCCTGCTCAGGGCGGCCACCGCCCGCCCGGTCATGGTCTGCATGGACGGCGTGAACAGCATGACCGGCGACATTCCCGACCTCAAGCGGTACGCCGCCCTGTGCCGCGCGCACGACGCCGTCCTCTACGTCGACGACGCGCACGGCATGGGCGTGATCGGCGAGCGCAGCCCCGACGAGCCTTCCCCGTACGGGCTGCGTGGCAACGCCATCGTCAAACATTCGGGCGAGTCGTACGACAACGTCGTCCTCGTCGGCGGCTTCTCCAAGGCGTACTCGTCGCTCCTCGCCTTTCTGGCCCTGCCCACAGCGGTCAAGAACAAGCTGAAGGTCGACGCCCCCACGTACCTGTATTCCGGCCCCTCCCCCGTCGCGTCGCTGGCCACGGTGATGGCCGGGCTCGACGTCAACGAGAAACGCGGCGACGAGCTGCGGGCCCACCTCTACCGGCTCACGGTGAAACTTCTTTCCCACGTACGGGGAATGGGTGTGCACACGCTCAACGTGCACGACACGCCCGTCGTGGAGATCCCCATCTCGCCCGACCACGACCTGATCGACGTGTCCGAGCGGCTGTGGCGGGCCGGGCAGTACGTCACGCTCGCGCCCTACCCGGGTGTGCCGCGCGACGAGATCGGTTTCCGGGTGCAGCTGACCGCCGCGCACACCGAGCAGCACGTCGACGACCTCAACGCCGTGCTCACCGAGCTGGCCCGCGACGGCGTGCTGCGTCCCGCGGTCCCGCGGCAGCGCCGCCCGTCCTGACCGTCACGTCAAGAACACGGCAGCGCCGCCTGTCCCGACCGTCACGTCAAGAACGCGGCAGCACCGCCCGTGCGCACCGTGACGTGACCCGTCAGCCTCCGGTGATCGACCAGTGCCACGGCTCCGACGGCAGGTTGACGAACCCGTACGCCTTCGCGTGCGCGATCAGCCACTTGTAGCCCGTGCTCGTCCGGGTCAGCGACTTGCCGTCCTGGGTGATGTCGACGGCCATGCCCAGCTCGTGCAGCGACCGGCCGGGGATGGCTGTCGGCACTCGGCACGACGAGGACGGCGCGGTCCACACGTCGGGGCAGCCGTTGGTCTTGCGCAGCTGGATCTGGCGTTCCTTGGTGCGGAAGCCGCCGCCCGAGAGCACAACCCCGTTGGCGCGGGCGTCGTCGATCATCCGCCGGAACGCGTACGCGACGCTGCGATGCACGGTGATGCCGCGGATCTGCACGGTGTCGGCGACGGTGAACGTGCCGCGCGACTGGTTGACCACCTCACGGCTGAGCCCGGCGGCCTGCGTGGCCAGCGAGTACGCGGTCGGCAGAGCGGCAAGCTTCTGCTGACCGGCGGTGACCGCGGCCGCGGCGGCGTCCCGGTTCGCGACGGCCGTGGCGAGCGTCGCGGTGGCCGTACGGACGTTGGTCTTGGCCGTGGCCAGCGCGGCGGCGCTCTTCTTGACCTCGGCCTGCCGTACGGCCAGGGTCTTGGTGGCGGCCGTCACCGCGTTCTTGGCCTTGGTGATGGCGGCGGTGCTGCGGGGCTTCTTCTTGTTCGCCTTGGTCAGGTTCTGCTTGGCGGTGGTCAGCGCCTTCTGCGCGGCGGTCACCCGGGTCCGGGCCGCCGTGTCGGTCCTGGTGGCGGTGGTCAGCTGAGCTTCGGCCAGGCGGCCGGCGTTGGTGGCGTTCGCAACCTCGCTGACGCGGGTGACGACGGTGGCCTGCCGGGCGGCAACGTCGGCCCGGATGGTGGCGGCGGTCTGCTGCCGCGTCAGGCTGCGGTACATCAGCGTGTTCCAGGTCTGCGCCACCGCGGGCGGGGCGGCCTGCGCCGGGGTCGGGGCCGCGAGGGCGGACACGCCGAAGGCGAGCGCCGCGAGCGGGAGGGTGATGGCCCGGCGGGCCCGGCGGCGGATCGTCGGATCCGGTCGGAGTTCCAGTCGTGTCGTCACCCGGAAGAGACTCCGGGGCGGCGGGAGCTACTCCGTGCCCTCGCGGGTGCGGCCTGGTTGCGTCAGCGCCCGGGCGGCCTGCACCGCGCGCGCCGCGACCTCCTCCACCGGCATGGCGTCGGTGTTGAAGAAGCCCTCGGTGTAGAGCGTCACGTACCCCTGGGCCACCGCGACGACGGCCTCGACCTGCCGTGCCGCCTCGGCATGGGTGGCGGCGGAGGCCAGCTCGAGCAGCGTCGAGACCAGGGCGCGGGTGTGCTCGCGACGCTCGTCGTCGGGCACGGTGAGCAGCTCCCGCGCGAAGATGACGGGAAAGCCCGCCCCGGTCCGTGCGACGTAACTCACGTACGCCCCGGCCGCTCCCGCCAGCCCGTCCTCGCCGGCGGCCAGGATCTCGGCGCGCAGGTCACGGGCCGCCTCGCCCGACACCGCGCTCAGCAGGTGCGCCCGGTCGGGGAAATGCCGGTACGGCGCGGCCGAGCTCACGCCGAGCCGCCGGGCGACCGCGGCGACCGAGAACTTCTGCGGCCCGCACTCGGCCAGCAGCTCGAAGCTGGCCGCGAGGACCGCCGCCCGGAGGTCGCCGTGGTGGTACCCCTTTTTGACCGACACGCCGCCTCCCCGCTTGCCTCGGTGTAAGAGGGCTCTTACATTACCAAGTAAGAGCCCTCTTACATCGGAGGAGAACCGTGACGATCCGGCTCGGCTATCAGATCCCGAACTTCACCTATCCCGGCGTCCCGGTCGAGAACACCTTCGACACGGTGGCCGCGCAGGCCCGCGAGGCCGAGGCGTCCGGCTTCGACACCGTGCTGGTGATGGACCACTTCTATCAGCTGCCCGGCATCGGGACGCCCGACCAGGCGATGCTCGAGGCGTACACGACGCTGGGCGCCCTGTCCGGGGTCACGTCGACGGTGCAGCTGTCGACGCTGGTCACCGGCAACACGTACCGCAACCCGGCCATGCTGGCCAAGACGGTGACGACGCTCGACGTGGTCTCGAAGGGCCGGGCGGTGCTCGGCATCGGCGCCGGCTGGTTCGAGCGTGAGCACCACGACCTGGGCTACGAGTTCGGCACCTTCACCGAGCGCTTCGAACGGCTCGACGAGGCCCTGACCATCATCGCCCCGATGCTCCGCGGCGAGCCCGCGACGTTCGAGGGCAAGTGGTACGTCGCCCGCGGCGCCATGAACAACCCGCGGGTACGCCCGGCCATCCCGATCATGCTGGGCGGCTCGGGCGAACAGAAGACGTTCCGGCTCGCCGCCCGGTTCGCCGACCACATGAACATCATCTGCGACCTGGCCGACCTGCCCCGCAAGGTGTCGGTGCTGCGGCAGCGCTGCGAAGAGATCGGCCGCGACCCCGCCACCCTGGCCACCAGCTTCCTGATCATGGGCATGGTCGGCGAGACCGAGCAGGAGGCCAAGGAACTGGGCGAGACGATCCCCGAAGACCGTCGCAACCGCGCCTTCCTCGGCACCCCCGACCAGGTCGCCGAGCAGATCCAGGAGAAGATCCTGAACGCCGGCGTCGACGGCATCTGCATCAACCTGATCCGCAACGGCCACCGCCCCGGTGTGGTCTCAGCGGTCGGCACAGCCCTGAGGCCCCTGGTCGCGTAGCCGACGTTCGTGCTCCTCAGCTGACGAAACGGTGGGGCCGGCCCTGTCCGGCCGGCCGCACCGGTCCTTGCGCCTGGTCGAGGGTGTCAGGTGCGGCGTCCGCGGATGCCGGCGACGATGCTGACGCCGACGGCGGCCAGCCCAATCTGCATGATCAGTTCGATCCAGTCGATGCCACGGGTGTCGTCGACGCCGATGGCCGCGGCGAGGAACGTGCCGATGAGGGCGGCGACGATACCGATCAGGATCGTGAGCCAGATCGGGATGTTCTGCTTGCCGGGGACGACGAGCCGGCCGAGCGCGCCGATGATCAGGCCGATGATGATCGCGGTGATGATGCCGGAGATCTCCACGTCAACTCCTAGTCGAGGGAACAGCCGTCTGCGTTCCCGTCCCCGGGCACGGATCAAACCTCGGAGAGCGCCGGGTAAGCAGCCACCGTCTCGCAGTATCCTCGCCGGGCAGTCCCTTGACGACACCTCGCCGGGCACGGCCGGTGACCGGTGGAACGGCGAGCCGTGTCGAGAAAGGTCGATGGAAATCGGCTAACCGACAGCGCCGGGGGACGAACGGGTCCATAGTGTGCCGATGACAACGGGGACCAGGGTCCAGTGGCGCGAGGTCTTCCTGGGCGGTTCGCCCGAGGCCGAACGGCGGCTGTTCGAGCGGATGGCCGTGCAGATCATGCGGACCCAGCTCAAGAACCGCAAGCACGGGCAACCGATCGTGGCGGGCTTCCAGGCCAAGGGCACGTACGCCGTGGACGACGCCGAGCTGCGCTTCCGGGACGACCTTCCGGCCGACCTGCGGGTGGGGTTCGCGCAGCCGGGGGCGGTCTGGCGTACGGCCGTGCGGTTCAGCAACGCCGAGGGCCGCATCCTCGACGACCGTGAACCCGACCTGCGCGGCGCCGCCCTGCGGGTCACGACGGGCACGGGCGAGCAGCACGACCTGCTGATGACCAACGCGCCTGTCTCCCACGCCCGCGACGCCCGCCAGTTCGCCGAGTTCGCGGTGGCCACGGCGGGCGGCGGGCTGGGCCGTTACCTGGGTCTGGGCAGGTTGCTGGCCGTGCTGGGCCCGGCCGAGACGATCCGGATGGTGCGCAACGTCCTCGAGGGCCGCCGCCGCATCGGCAGTGTGGCCACCGAGACCTACTGGAGCCGCATCCCGATCACCTGGGGCGACGAGCTGGCCGTCCAATATCTCCTGAGGCCGCTGCCCGGCGACGCGCCGCCCGCGCAGGACGGCCCGGACTTCCTGACCGCCGAGATGGGCGCGCGCCTGCAGCGGGGCGACGTGCGTTTCGAGCTGTGTGTGCAACGGTTCCGCAGCCCCGAGGAGACGCCGATCGAGGACGCCGCGGTCGACTGGCGATCCGCGGACGCGCCGCCCGAGCCGGTGGCCACGCTGACGATCCGTACGGGCTCGTGCGACAACCCGGTCGTGCACGCGATGCGCTTCAACCCGTGGAACACCACCGAGGACTTCCGCCCGCTGGGCAACCTCAACCGGGTGCGCAAGGCCGCGTACGACGCCAGCGCCGCCCACCGGGATCAGCGGCGGTGGCTGACCGACGTGCCGGCCCGCAACCGGATCGCCAGCTCCGCCATGGTCGCGATTTTCGGTCTGGTCAACCGGTTCCGGCCGTGGCACCGGCTGCCCGCGTCGCTCGCGCTGCTCAACCTGGCGGCCCTGCGCGACGTGCTCCGGCGCGACAACCTGATCGACACCGAGAATCGTGAGGCCCCTCCCCGCGTACGGGATGTGCCTGTGCCTCCCCGGCCGGAAGAACGCGATTTCCGTACGCACGAGGGCCGTTGGAATGATCTTTCGGATCGTGACATGGGTGCCGTGGGGGCTGCGTTCGGCCGCAACGTGCCCGCCGTGCACCGGCCCGACCTGGTGAACGAGCCGAACCCGATCGTGGTGAGCCGCGAGCTGCTGCGCCGCGACGCGTTCCGCCCCGCCACTTCGCTCAACATCCTGGCCGCGACGTGGATCCAGTTCCAGGTGCACGACTGGGTGGTGCACGCGCGCCACCCGCTCGGGGGCCCCGACGACGTACGGGTGCCTCTGCCGCCCGGCATGGACGGCTGGGTCAACACGCCCGGCGGCGAACCCGAACCCGAGATGCGCATCGGCGGCAACATCAGCCGCGGCACCGGCGCCGACGGCACCGAGCTGCTCTTCGGCAACGTGGCCTCGCACTGGTGGGACGGCTCCGAGGTCTACGGCACCGGCACGGCCAAGGCCCACGAGCTGCGCGACGGCGCGAGGATCCGGCTCACGCCCGAGGGCTACCTGCCGGTCGACGTCGCCGGGGCGGAGATCACCGGCTTCAACGAGGCGTGGTGGCTCGGGCTGAGCAGCATGCACACGCTGTTCGCCAGGGAGCACAACCTGCTCTGCGACGAGTTGTCGAGCCGCAACCCGGAGTGGGACTCCGAGCGCGTCTACCAGACCGCCCGGCTCGTCGTGGCCGCGATGATCGCGAAGATCCACACGGTCGAGTGGACGCCGGCGATCCTCGCCACCGACGTGCTGCGCCGCGGCATGAACGTCAACTGGAACGGTGTGCCGGCGAACGATCTGCTCAGCCGGATCGGGTTGTGGCTGACCGACGTCAACGCGCTGCACGGCATCCCGGGGACCACGCCCGACCATCACAGCGCGCCGTACTCGCTGACCGAGGACTTCGTCACCGTCTACCGCATGCATCCGCTGATCCCGGACGACTACACGTTCTCCACACCGGACGGTCAGACGCTCGGCGACCGCACGTTCCTCGACCTGCAGGGCGTACGGGCCGACGACGAGCTGCGGGCGCTGGGCCTGAGCAACGTCATGTTCTCGTTCGGCACCGCCCACCCGGGCGCGATCACGCTGCACAACTATCCGCTGTCGCTGCTGAGCCTGGAACGCGACGGGGAGCTGATCGACCTGTCGGTGGTCGACCTCGTGCGCACCCGCATGCGGGGGGTGCCGCGCTACAACGACTTCCGCGAGGCGCTGCACATGCCCCGGATCACACGCTGGGAGGACCTGAGCGACGACCCGGCGACCGTGGCGAAGCTGCGTGCGGTGTACCGCGGCATCGACGAGGTCGACACCATGGTCGGGTTGTTCGCCGAGACGCCGCCGGAGGGTTTCGGCTTCTCCGACACGGCGTTCCGGGTGTTCATCCTGATGGCCTCGCGGCGCCTGCAGAGCGACCGGTTCCTGACCGTCGACTACCGTCCCGAGGTCTACACCCAGTTCGGCCTCGACCACATCGCCGCCACGACCATGACCGACCTGATCCACCGCCACTGCCCCGAGCTCAAGGGGGTGCTGCCGGCCGGACGTAACGCGTTCGCGCCTTGGAGCTGAACCCTTGTAGGTTGCCCGCATGCTGCTGCCCCGCTCGGCCCCCGCGAGCCGGGGAGTCTCCTCCCGCGCGCTGGAAGCGTTGCTGGACAGGCTCGAGGCCACCTCCGTCGAGTGTCACTCGCTCATGTTCGTACGGGGTGGTCACGTCCTCGCCGAGGGCTGGTGGGCGCCGTACTCGGCGACCCGGCCACACCTGCTCTACTCGCTGACCAAGTCGTTCACCTCGACGGCGGTCGCTACCAGTTCTGGATGTCGCGGCACGGCTACCGGGGTGACGGCGCCTTCGGGCAGATGTGCCTCGTCGTCCCGTCGCGCGACCTGGTCGTCGTCGTGACCGGCGCCATGACCGAGGCGCAGCAGTTCCTGGACGCGCTCCGGGACTGCCTGTGGCCGGGCCTGGACCGTCCGGACAGCCCCGCCGACGACGCCCGGCTCGCGGCCCGGCTGCGCGGGCTGACCCTGCCCATCATGGCGGGGTCGAGCGGCCCCGACCGGCCCTTGACCGCTCGGATCACCGGCGGCGACGCTGTGCCCGAGGGAACCCCGATCGTCGTCGAACCGGTCGAGGGTGGCTGGACGCTGCGCCTCGGCTTACTGTTCGCCATCGAGGTGGGACATGGCCAGTGGCGCGAGGGCGCACCCCTCGGCCGCCCCCTCGTCGGGTGCGGCGGCTGGCAGGGCGGCCGTTTCGTCGCCGAGCTCTGCGTCATCACCACCCCGCACCGCGTCCGCCTGGTCGTCGAGGCGGGAGCCGCCACCGCGACCTGGAACATCGTCCCGCTCACCGGCCCCCGCCTCGACCTGCACCTGCGCGCGCCCCTGATGACCCGCCCCGATGTCAGTTGATCCACATTGACTCGTCCGCACAGGTCACACCGTCCGACCGGCAGATGAGGACCAGTCCTTTCTCGTCGTGGCCGACCGAGCAGACCATCGTCCTGTCCGGCTCCGGCTCGGGCTCGGGTCCGGGTTCCGGCATGGGTGAGGCGAGCACGGCGACCGCGACAGCAACGGCGACCATCAGATCGAACATGATGTCCTCCAGGGTTCGGTATCTGGTTCTGAGCCTTCTCGGCGGGCGACGCGCGGACATCGGGAGCCAGACCTCAGAACCACCCGTACGGACCTCAGATTTCGCTCGACACCCCTCAGAGGGCGGCGCAGACTCAAGGCGTGGCGCTCGCCGGTCGGGCTGTGGAGGCGGCGACCGTGAGCGCGGTGCTCCGTGAGGCGGCCGCCGGACGCGCGTCGGCTCTGCTGGTCACGGGCGAGGCCGGCGCGGGCAAGACGGCTCTGGTCCGGTCGGTGTGCTCCCAGCACGACATGATCTGGGCCACCTGCCTGCCGCTGAGCACGCTCGTCGTGCCGTTGCTGCCCCTACGATCGGCCACGGCGCCGGCCTTTCCGGGGCGCCCACCGGACTGGGATGCCACGTACCCGGTGCTCGAAGTCGACGCCTGGCTCGACCGGGCCGCTTCCGAGCGACTCGTCGTTCTCGTCATCGACGACGTGCAGTGGGCCGATCAGAGCTCGCTCGACGTGCTCATGTACGTCCTGGCCGGACGGGCCGACCGCCGGCTCGCCGTGATCATGACCCTGCGGGAGGGCGAGGACGCCGGACGGTTGAGGCCCTGGCTCGCCGACGTGCGACGCTTCCCGCGGCTCGCCTCACTGACAATGTCCCGCCTCGACCGCGTGGCCACCGGCGAGCAGATCGGTGACCTTCTCGGACGGCCACCGCACCAGGGTCTCCTGGACGACGTGTACACGCGGTCAGCCGGCAACCCGTATCTGACGAGCCTTCTGGTCAACGGGTTGTCGCCGGACGCCACGAACCTGCCCGCCGGTCTCCCGGGCGCTCTGCGGGACGCGCTCTCCCGGGCCTGGCACGGTCTGTCTCCCGCCGCGCGTGAAGCGGCTGTGGTGATAGCGGTGGGTGGCCGGCCCCAGCGTGTCACAGCACTGGCGGCACTGCTGAACGACGTACTGCCTCTGTTGCGGGAAGGCGTCGACGGCGGGGTTCTACGAGTCGAGCCGGACGGGCGGTACTGGTTCGCCCATCCGCTTCTGGCCGAGGTCCTGATCGGTGAGCTGTTGCCGGAGGAGCGACGGGCCTGGCATTCGGCCTACGCGTCCGCCCTGGACGATCACGCGGCAGACCCCAGCCGTGCGGCTTCGCTGGCCCGGCACTACGAGCAGGCAGGGCTGCACGCGGCGGCATACACGTGGGCCCTGCGAGCCGCCACACTTACCACGAGCGGACCCGAGTCACTGCGCCTGCTGCGCACGGCCCTGGCGCTGCGGCCTCCCGATGCGGCGAAGTCGCAAGCCGATCTGCTGGTCCGGATCTGTCAGGCCGCTGCCCGCGACGGCCGGGACACGGAGGAGCTGGAAGCCACGCTGGAGCTTCTGCCGCTGCTCGATCCCGAGTCGCTCGGACACGCGATGCTGCTGCTTCGCCTGTCCGAGCTGAAGCTGGCGACCGGCCGGTCCTTCTACGACTTCGACGCCCTGCAAGCGGCCCTCCGCGTCACGGCCAGGCATCCGGCGTCCCGGGAGCACGCCCTCGCTCTGGCCACGACGGCCATCACGTTTCTGTACGGCCAGGATCCGGAGGGCGAGCGGGTCGCCACCGCAGCGATCGAGGCCGCTCTCGCTGAGGGCAGCGCAGAGCTGCGAGTTTACGCGCTCATCGTCGACGCGATGCGTCGCACGGATGCGACGGCGTTCGCAATCGCGGAGCAGGCCTATGCCGGCGCCGCCGGCCTCCGGCTCCCTCATCTCATGACCGAGGCGACGTTCGCGTGCTCACGCTCCGCTCCCCTGGCCGGGAGCGACAAGGTCGTGTCACTGTACGATCGTTGCCGGGACGATCTCCAGGCGGCGGGCGCCGCACACAACCACGTGTCGCTGATGTGCGCGTGGGCCGCGTACGTGCTGCTGCCAGCGGGCCGGTGGGACGAATGTACCGACCGGCTGCGTACGGCCCTGGGGTCCCGGCCTGGCCCCATGGGAGACGTCCTGGCCCGTCTGGTCGGCGCCGAGCTGGCCTGTCTGCGAGGCCGGCAGGCCGAGGCCGAGGCACACCTGGCCCGCGCGGAAGAGGTATTCGCCGAGACGTCGGGGTACATGTTCTTTCCGTTCGACAAGGTCCGCACCCGCCTGGCGGTCGCGGCCGGCGACAAGGACCGCGCGCTCGTGCTGGTCCGGCACGCGCTGGGCCACGACCCGATCGACCTTGACTCGCAGTGGACACTGCCGTTGGCGGCGCGGGCGATCGCCGACCAGGTGCGCGACTGTCATGTGGACCCGGCACCGGCGCTGCGCGAGCTCGAGGATCTGCTGCACGAATTCCCCCGGGTGCCGGGGTCCGCGGAGTCCTTCGAACGCGAGGTCGTCGACACTCGTGATCACCGCGCTTGCCCGAAGTGCCAGGGTCTCGCTCGATGCGGCTGCCGCGCCTGTTCCCGCGTACGGGGAAACGGGGTTGACCTCACGGGAGAGCGAAGTGCTGGGCTATGTCGTGACCGGGCGGACAAATGCGGAGATCGCCGCCGAACTGGTGCTGAGCGAGAAGACGATCAGCGTGCACATCTCCAACATGCTGCGCAAGACCGGCGCGGCCAACCGGATCGAACTGGCCCGGTGGGCCCGCTCGCGGTGACCGCGCCGGAATCGGCTACTTCTTCAGCTTCTCCAGGTCGACCACGTCGGCCGTGGCGGGGGCCTTGATGTCGGCGAACGTCTCGCCGAACTCGGTGAAGGTGAGCGCGCCGTCGGCGGGGGTCGGGCCCTCCAGCTTCAGCGGGTAGGGCTCGCCGGTCGTGGCGATGTAGAGCGTGCCGCCGTCCGCGCCGCCGTCGGTCAGGGTGATGGCGGGCTTGCCGTCGACGTCCTTGACCGCGCCCTTGGTGACCGTGCCCTCGGGCTCCAGCAGCTCGCTGACGTCGGTGGTGCTGAACATGCCCTCGAAGCTCTTGTCGCCGGCCTTGACCAGCACCCACCGGTCCCCGACCAGCTGCGCGACGACGGGACCCTGCTCGGCGCCGCCGCTCATCTTCCAGAACGCGGCGTCCGGCTTGATGTACTTCTTGCCGTCGACGGCCAGCAGCTGAACCTTCGGCCCGTCGAGCGACATCGTGCCGAAAACGTCCTCGCCGGCAATCTTGAAGTCGAGGCCGATCTTGCCCTCGTCGGCCTTCATCGAGCCCTTGAAGTGGAACGACTTGGCCTGGGTGAGGGCGGCTTTGGCCTTCTCGAGGATCTGCGCGGCCTCAAGGGCCTCCACGCCGTTGCCCGCGGGAGCGGCGGGCTTGGCCGCGTCGGGGCTCTTGGCGTCGTCGTTCTGCCCGGCGCAGCCGGTGGCCAGCAGCGCGGCCGCGGTCAGGCCGGCGATCGCGCCGGCGAATCTGCTCTTCATGGTCGTGCCCCCGTTTCAGTCGCCCCGGCCGGCCTGTGCCGGACGGTGGCGCGACCAAAGTACAGGGGTCGCACAGCGTACTCACAGGCGACCGCCCTTCGGCCGTTCAGGCCAAGGAGGGCAGGTCACCTGCTCGCCGGCGGCCGCGACACAGACCGGTTCCCGACAAAACCGGTCACGCCGGTTCGGGCACACCACCCGGTTCGGGGGCCGGTTCGCTCGGCACGGGCGACGGCTCGGCCGGCGGCGGGGGCAGCGGGTCGGGGCTGTCCGGTTCCAGCTCGCCGGGATCGTCCGGGATCGGCGCACCCGGGTCGAGCGGCGGGTATTTGTCCGGATCAGACGGAATACTCATGCGGGCCTCCTACCCCTGTGATCATCTGTCAAACACCGCTCCCCCGTACCGGGTGACGAGCGCGGCGCCGCGGCCGGCCCGCCGGTCAGGCGTTCAGCTTGTCCCGCCAGGCGAGGAGGTCGCGCAGGTCGGACAGGTCGTGTTCGGGGCCGCTGGTGTGGACCGTGAAGAGGCGGGCGCCCAGCTCGTACATCCTGTCCCGGGTGTCGGGGTTGCCCACCACCGAGACCTCGATCTCGGCGGGGTCGCGGCCGATGTCGGCGCAGTGCCGCGCCAGGACGCCCAGCTTGTGCTCGAGGGTTTCCGGGTCGGAGAAGCTGTGCCAGATGTCGGCGTGCTTGGCGACCAGGCGCAGCGTCTTCTTCTCGCCCCCGCCGCCGATCAGGACCGGGATCTTGCGGGTGGGCGGCGGGTTCAGCTTGCCCCACCGCGACTCGATGCGGGGCAGGGCGGTCGCCAGGTCGTCGAGGCGGCCGCCCGCCGTGCCGAACTCGAAGCCGTACTCGGCATAGTCACGTTCGAACCAGCCCGAGCCGATGCCCAGGATCAGGCGGCCGTCGGAGATGTGGTCGACAGTGCGGGCCATGTCGGCCAGCAGATCCGGGTTGCGGTAGCTGTTGCAGGCCACCAGGGCCCCGATCTCGACCCGGGACGTGGACTCGGCCCACGCCGCCAGCATCGTCCAGCACTCGAAGTGCAAGCCGTCCGGCTCCCCGTTGAGCGGGAAGAAGTGGTCCCAGTTGAACAGGATGTCGGCGCCGAGCTCCTCGGCCTCGGCGGCCGTACGGCGGATGCTCTGGTAACCGGCGTGCTGGGGCTGAAGCTGCAGTCCGACGCGGACAGGCCTGGAAGTCATGAGAGCCAGCCTAGGCGCGCCGGGTCCCGCCGTCCCGCGATACCGCTATCGGTGCTGGACCCGCCCTCGAACCCGCGCCGGGATGGGTCAGTTGCCTGATGCCTCGCACCCGGATTGCTGGAGTGGGCGCTGCGCCGGTCGTCCGCGTGGCGACTGGGCGATCCGCGCCACGGCGGCTAGATTGGACGCGTGGTGACGATGATGCTGCTCAGCGCGATGCTGATGCGTGCCCTCGTCGGCCTCTTCTCGCAGCCGGAGCCCACTGTGGAGCGCCGGGTGGCAGCCGAGCCGGTCCCCGCCGACCGCGTTCTGGCGCTTCTCCCGCAGTTCTCCGCGGGCGTCCGCGGCTCGCGCGCGCCTCCCGTCGCGCTCGCCTGACCGTCCGCCGGCGCCTCGCCGCGCCCGCCGACGGCCGCAGTCCGACATCGACGACCTCGCGGACGGAAACCTGCCATGAACGTGGTTGCGGAAATGCTCCTGACCGACCCGGCCCCGGCGGCCATCTGGGCGACGCTGATCCTGCTCACCTTCCCCGCGCTGCTGATGCTCGGCAGCCCCGAGGCCATGCGCCACCCCGGCCGCACCCTGCGCGACCTGCTCACCGCTCTCCGCAGCGCGCGACTGTTCGCCGGCAAAACCCTTCCTTCCCCGTACGCCTCCACGCCCGTCCCCTCCGCGCACAACGGCTCGACGCGGCACCTCCCCACGCGGTCCTCCTCCGCCGGGGACGTGTCCTCCCAGCACGCGTCCTCCCAGCACGCGTCCTCGCAGCACGCGTCCTCGCAGCACGCGTCCTCGCAGTACGCGTCCTCGCAGTACGTTTCCGAGGTGCGCGTGGCCGCCGAGCGGGCCGCCGTTGCGGCGCAGCGCTGGCAGGAACTGTGGGAGCAGGCCGAGGCCACGGTGAACGCGGCGTACGAGTCCTGGCTCGACGCCGACGCCCGCCTTCGCAAAGCCATGGTCGCGGCCCGCTGGGGCACCCCGTGGTCGGCGCCCACCTGCGAGGAGTACGCCGCCCGCGAGCGCTTCCTGCACCGCGCCGTGGCCGTCGCGTGCGACCGGGGCGACCTGCCCGCCGCGGCCCTGGCCGACGCCCTGGCCGGCCGCAACGGCTGGGACGCCCGCCTGCACCCCGTCGACCAGGAACTGGTCATCACCAAAGCCACTGTCACCTACCGCCGCCACTGTTACGACACCGCGGCCGCCGCCGAGCTGACCGCCCGCCACGACGCCGACCTGGCCCATCGCGCCGCCGGCAGCCTTGCCCGCGAGGCGCTGGCCGCCCCGTTCACGACCGTCCCCTCCCCCGCGACGCCGGCGCCCGGCCGCCGCCCGATGGTTGTCCCCGCATGACACCGCCGCGCGACCAGCGATGTGAATGACTGCCCACAACCTTTCGACAGGGGTCGCGGCCTGTCAGCAGCGGGACTGCCGACCTCCCGATGGCCGTCCCCACAACTTGACACCGCCGCGCGACCAGCGATGTAAGTGAGCGCCCACAACCTTCGAGAGGGGGTCGCGGCCTTCCAGCGGCGGGACTGCCGAACTCTCGGGGGACCGGACTACGCGTCCCGCCTCCCGAGGAAAGCCACGGCAGGTTGAGGACGGGCGGTGGCCATGACGGAAGGCCGTCAGCGGCTCAGGAGGGCTGGGGGCGGTAGCAGCAGTCCGTGCAGATTTTGGGCTCGGGCAGGGTGAACGCCAGGCAGCACGTCCGCCGGCGTAGGTGGCCGTCCTCCCACGAGATCAGGTCGTGCAGGTCCAGGGCTTTGAGCAGGATGTCGATGTCCGCGGTGGTGGCCCCGGGGACTGCGCGCACGGCGTGGCGGGTCGCGTGCGCGAGGCCGGCCGCCAGGGAGCCGAGCAGGGGGCGGCGGTTGATCCGGATCTCGCGCTGGAAGGCGTCCAGCAGGGGCGTCACGTGATGGTCGAGCAGCACACTGCGTAACGCCAGCGGGTCACCCTCGGTGAACGGTGTGCCGGGTCGCACTCCGATCCGTACGGGGGCGTCGGGCGCGTCCAGACGCACGAGCACCTGCGACGCCGTGACGTGCAGGACGCGACGGCCGGCCACCCAGCCGAAGGCGGCGGGCAGGGAAAGCCAGTACGAGTACGCCTTCCACATGAGCGCGGCGGCCACATGCGGGCGCGCGTCCCACCGGCGCCGGGCCGCCGCCTGCAGCAGGGTCACGTCGCCGCCGGTCAGAGCCGTGGCCGGGATCCACCCGGACTCGTCGTGGACGATCAGTCCCGGTTCCAGGCCCGGCAGCCGGCCGGCGCCGAACGCACGCCGGACAGCGGCCAGAAGTTCGTCCATCGCCCCTCATTACCCCCGCGGCGACAGCCCGACGCATGCCCGGTAACGGGTCCGGCCCAACCCGGACGACGATCCGGCGGACGATCCGGCGGACGCCCGGGACACGGCCCAACCCACCCCTGCACGACCATCCGGCGCACGCCCGACACCACGGCCCGACCCACCCCCGCACGCCCGACACACGACCCAGCCGTACCCCCGCACGACCATCCAGCGCACGCCCGACACACCGCCCAACCCACCCCCGCACGCCCGACACACGACCCAGCCGCACCCCCGCACGACGATCCGGCGCGTGCCCCAGGCTCGGCGGTTGTCCCGCACCACACTCCCGCCCCTGGGGCCGCGGACGGGGCTGATCGTCACGTAACCGTCATGAAGACGCGCAGCGCCCGCCACCGGTGTGGGTGAGAGTCGGTGTATGAGTACCGACGAAGCTGTCCGGACGCGGGTGGCCCGCCGGCTCGGCCGGGACCTCGTGCTCACGCCGAGCGCGTTCATCGGGGTCGCCGGGGTCTGGCTGGTGGTCACGCCCGTCGTCATCGATCATGGCGTCTACCCGTGGATCAACGATGTGCTCGCCGGCGTCGTGCTGTTCGCGCTGGCCGCCGCGCAGATTGTGCTGCCCCGTCGATCGCCGGCGCTGAGCGCCGCCGCGGTTGTGGTGGGCGCGTGGCTGATCGCCGCGCCGTACGCGCTCGATTTCGCCGACCAGCTGGGCGTGGCCTGGAACGACAAGCTGGTGGGCACCCTGGTGATCCTGCTGGCCGTGGTCAACGCCCTGCCCCGCCTCGTCAAGCCGTGAGCGTCCCGCCTGTGCGTCAGCGGCTTTGAGTCATTTCCGCGTACGCCCGGAAGGCTCTGTAGTTTGTCGGCATGGACGCGCTCACCGGTTTGCTCGACGGGCCCCGGGCCCGGGGCGCGTTCCTGCTCCGGTCGGTCCTGGATCCGCCGTGGTCGCTGGGGATCCGTGACGGCTCGCCGCTGTCGCTGATCACGATGGTGCGCGGCGACGCCTTCGTCCTCAAAGACGGCTTCCCTCCGGCCCGAGTCGGCGCCGGGGATGTGGCCGTGGTCAACGGCGTGGATCCGTACGTGGTGGCCGACGACCCGGGCACCGCCCCGCAGGTGATCATCCACCCGGGGCAGCGCTGCGAGATGGCCGACGGTTCCGAGGTGACGCTGACCGGGCAGGGTGTGCGTACGTGGGGCACCCGGCCCGACGCGCCGGCCGTGATGATCAGCGGGACGTATCAGATGCACAGCGAGGTCAGCAGGCGTCTGCTCGTCGCGTTGCCGGGACTGCTGATCCGGCCGGCCGAGGCGGGCGACCGGACGCTGATCGACCTGCTCGTGCGGGAGATGACCGGCACCGAGCCCGCCCAGGATCTGGTGCTGGACCGCCTGCTCGACCTGGTGCTGGTCTCGGTGCTGCGGTCCTGGCTGGCCGCGGCGGGCGACGACGCCCCGGCCTGGCAGCGGGCCCGCACCGATCCCGTGGTGGGGCCGGCCCTGCGGTTGATCCACGACGATCCGGCGTACGGGTGGACGGTGGCTTCTCTGGCGGCGCGCACGGGAGTGTCGCGTGCCTCGCTGGCCCGGCGGTTCACCGAGGTGGTGGGCGAGTCCCCGATGGCCTATCTGACGGGCTGGCGGATCACCCTGGCGGCCGATCTGCTGCGGCAGGGCGATGCCACACTGGAGTCGGTGGCCCGCCGGGTCGGTTACGGCAGCGCGTTCGCCCTGAGCACCGCGTTCAAGCGGGAACGCGGGGTCAGCCCGCAGGAGTACCGCCGCCGGCCGGCACACGCGCCGCACCCGTCTCCCCTGCCCCGCGTGGTGCGGCTCACGTAGGCCGGAACGCGATGTGGGTGTCAGACCCGATGGCAGACCCACCCGTGGCCGGGCAGATTCAAGGGGAACAGGTTCTTCTCCTTGAAAGCCGGGTGATCCCGCGTGTCGCTGTTCTGGCGGATCTTCTCGTTGAACGCGGCGGTGCTGACCGTCGCGGCCCTCGTGCTGCTCTTCGCCCCGGTGACCGTCTCGGCGACCGCCCGCATGGCCGAGGCGTTGATCGTCCTGGCCGGCACGGCGGTCACCCTGATCGCGAACGCGGCGATGCTGCGGGTCGGCCTGGCGCCGCTGGCCCGGCTGTCCCGGGTGATGACCACCGTCGACCTGCTCAAGCCGGGCACCCGCCTGGCCGTACGGGGTCACGGTGAGATCGCCGCGCTGATCGCCGCGTTCAACTCGATGCTGGAACGGCTCGAGAGCGAACGGGCGGCCAGCGCCGGGCGCGCGCTGTCGGCTCAGGAGGCCGAGCGGCACCGGATCGCGCAGGAGCTGCACGACGAGATCGGCCAGACGCTGACGGCGGTGCTGCTCGACCTCGGACGGGTGACCCAGGCGGCCCCGGAACAGACGCGTGACCAGCTGTTACAGGTGCGGGAGAGCATCCGCAACAGCCTCGACGAGATCCGCCGGATCGCTCGCCGGTTGCGGCCGGGCGTGCTCGACGAGCTGGGGCTGGCCAGTGCCCTGCGCGCGCTGGCGGGCGAGTTCACCACGGCCGGCATGTCGGTGCGGCGTCAGGTCGGCGCCGAACTGCCGGTGCTGAGCAAGGAGGTCGAGCTGGTGGTCTACCGGGTCGCTCAGGAGAGCCTGACCAACGCCGCGCGCCACTCGGCGGCCCAGCACGTCGATCTGGTGCTCTCCCACGAAAAAGACCAACTGCAGTTGTGCGTACGGGATGACGGCCGTGGCCTGAGAGGCGCGGCAGAAGGGGCAGGGATTCGCGGCATGCGAGAACGGGCGCTTCTGATCGGGGCAGGCTTGACTGTCGAGTCCGGAACCACCGGCGGCACCTCGGTTCAGCTGCGGGTGCCCACATGATCCGTATCCTGCTGGCCGACGACCACGCCCTCGTACGCCGGGGCGTGCGCCTGATCCTGGACGGCGAACCGGATCTCGAAGTGATCGGTGAGGCAGCCGACGGGGCCGAGGCCCTGGCCCTGGCCGC
Organism: Paractinoplanes brasiliensis; assembly: GCF_004362215.1. Lineage (NCBI taxonomy): Bacteria > Bacillati > Actinomycetota > Actinomycetes > Micromonosporales > Micromonosporaceae > Paractinoplanes > Paractinoplanes brasiliensis. Next base: position 1,839,645 of record NZ_SNWR01000002.1, read on the forward strand.
CGCCGACCCGCCCGATCTCGCTGTGCTCGACATCGCCATGCCCCGGATGACCGGCCTGCAGGCCGCCCGGGAGCTCACCCGCAGCCACCCGGACGTGCGCATCCTGATCCTCACCATGTACGACAACGAGCAGTTCTTCTTCGAGGCGCTGCGGGTCGGCGCCGCGGGCTACGTGCTGAAGTCGGTTGCCGACCGCGACCTGGTCGAGGCCTGCCACGCGGCGATGCGCGACGAGCCGTTCCTCTATCCGGGGGCCGAGACCGCCCTGGTGCGCGACTATCTGGAGCGGGCCGGCAACGGCGCCGAGATCCCCGCGCGGGTGGTCACCGAGCGCGAGGAGGAGGTGCTCAAGCTCGTCGCCGAGGGTCACTCGACGCGCGAGATCGCCGAGATGCTCTACATCAGCGTCAAGACGGTCGAGCGGCACCGGTCGAACATCCTCACCAAGCTGGGTCTGAAGGACCGCCAGGAGCTGACCCGGTACGCCATCCGAGCCGGGTTGATCGAGCCGTGATGCTCACTGTCCTGATCGTGCACACGGCGGCCGCGCTGCTGGCGCCCAAGCTCGTGCGTGCCTTCGGCAACCGCGCCCTTTATCTGCTGGCCCTGATCCCGGCCGCGACGTTCGGCTGGGCCCTGTCCGCCCGTCCGCCGCTGACCGAGACCTACCCGTGGGTGCCGCACCTGGGCATGGACCTGGCGCTGCGCACCGGCACGCTGTCGTGGCTGATGCTGCTGATCGTCAGCGGGATCGGCGCCGTGGTCCTGGCCTACTGCGCCCGCTACTTCGACGAGGGCGACCCGTCCGTCGGCCGTTTCGCGGGCGTCTTCCTCGGTTTCGCCACCGCCATGACCGGTCTCGTGGTGTCCGACGACCTTGTGCTCCTGTACGTCTTCTGGGAGCTCACGACCGTCTTCTCGTACCTGCTGATCGGGCACACCGGTGAGCGGGCGGCCGGTCGGCGCGCGGCGATGCAGGCCCTCGTGGTGACGACCGCGGGCGGGCTGGCGATGCTGGTCGGCTTCGTGATGCTGGGGCACGGCGCGGGCACGTACCGGTGGTCGGAGATCGCCGCGGGGCCGTTGCCCGAGGGCAGCACGGTGGCGGCGATCCTGATCCTGGCCGGGGCGCTGAGCAAGTCGGCCATCTTCCCGTTCAGTTTCTGGCTGCCGGCCGCGATGGCCGCGCCCACGCCCGCGTCGGCCTACCTGCACGCGGCGTCGATGGTGAAGGCCGGCGTGTTCCTGCTCGGGCTGCTGGGCCCGCTGCTGGCGCAGGCCGAGCCGTGGCGGCCGGTCGCGATGGCCGCCGGGGTGCTGACGCTGTTGCTCGGCGGATGGGCCGCGATGCGCCAGCACGACCTGAAACTGCTGCTCGCGTACGGCACGGTCAGCCAGCTCGGCCTGCTGACGGTCGCGTTCGGAGCGGCCGGGCGTACGGCGGCGCTGGCCGGGGCGGCCCTGCTGCTCGCGCATGCCCTGTTCAAGGCGGCCCTGTTCCTGGTCGTCGGGATCATCGACCACCAGACCGGCACCCGGGACCTGCGGGACCTCAGCGGGCTGGCCCGCCGGTCACCCGTGCTGGCCGCGATCGCCGGGCTGGCCGTGGCGTCGATGGCCGGGGTGCCGCCGCTGGCCGGGTTCGTCGGCAAGGAGTCGCTGTTCGCGGCGTTCGAGCACGGCGGCACGACCGACCGGCTGGTGCTGCTCGCGCTGGTCGCCGGGTCCGCGTTGACCGTGGCGTACGGGCTGAGGTTCCTGTGGGGCGCCTTCGCCGGTAAGCCGGGGGTCGCGCCGGTCGAGTTCCCGGCGCCGCGCTGGACGTTCGTGGCGCCGGCCGCTCTGCTGTCGCTCACCGGTCTGGCGGCCGGGATCGGCGCGTCGTGGCTGGACGGGGTCCTCACCCCGTACGCGGATCTGTTCGACGGCCCGGTGGAGCATCTCGCGCTGTGGCACGGCGTCGGGCTGCCGCTGATGCTGTCGGCGGTGGCGCCGGCCGCCGGCGGGGTGATCTTCGTGATCCACCTGCACGGGCGCCCGTGGCCCGAGCAGAGGCTGCCGCAGGCCCAGGACGTCTACAAGCGGCTGATGAGCGCGGTCGACCGGACAGCCGTCGAGCTCACCGGCGCCACCCAGCGCGGGTCGCTGCCGTTCTCGCTCGGCGTCATCCTGCTCGTGCTGGTGTTCGTGGGCGGCAGCACGCTGCTGCTGGGCGGCGCTCCGTGGCCCGACGGGCTGCGGCTCTGGGACACCCCGCTGCAACTGGTCGCGGGGGCTGTCGTGGTGGGGTCGGCGATGGTCGCCGCCCGGTCGCGCCGCCGCCTCACCGCGATGATCCTGGTCGGGGTCAGCGGCTACGGCATCGCCGTGATGTTCGTGCTGCACGGCGCGCCCGACCTGGCGCTCACCCAGTTCCTGGTCGAGACCGTCACGATCGTCATGTTCGTGCTGGTGCTGCGCCGGCTGCCGGTGCGCTTCTCGGCGCGTCCGCTGCGGGTGACCCGGGTGCTGCGGGCGGTGATCGCGGTCTCGACCGGTGTGGTAGCCGCGGGCATGGCCTACGTGGCGGCCGGCGGCCGGGTCGCCGAGCCGATCTCGGGCGGCTACGCCGAGCCCGCGGTGTCGTACGGGGGTGGGCACAACATCGTCAACGTGGCGCTGGTCGACATCCGGGCCTGGGACACCATGGGTGAGATCTCGGTGCTGGTGGTGGCCGCGACCGGCGTGGCCAGCCTGATCTTCCGCCGGACCGGGGCGCTGCTACGCCGGCGCGCCGAGCAGGGCACGACCACCTCGCAGCACGGGTCGTGGATGCTGGCCGCCGACAACCCCGAGGCCCGCCGCCAGTCGATCATCCTGCAGGTGGTGGCCCGGCTGCTGTTCCACACGATCGTGCTGTTCTCGGTGTACCTGCTGTTCTCGGGGCACAACGCGCCCGGCGGCGGGTTCGCCGGGGGCCTGGTCGCCGGGCTGGCGCTGACCACGCGCTACCTGGCCGGCGGGCGGCGCGAGCTGAACGCGGCGGCCCCGGTCGACGCGGGTCTGGTGCTCGGCGCCGGCCTGCTGATCTCGGTCGGTGCCGGGGCTACGGCCATGCTCGTGGGCGGCCAGGTGCTGCAGAGCGCCCTGATCGACCTGCGCGTGCCTGTGCTCGGCCACCTCCACTTCGCCACGTCGGCCTTCTTCGACGTCGGCGTCTATCTGATCGTGGTCGCGCTGGTGCTCGAGATCCTGCGCAGCCTCGGCGCCGAGCTGGACCGCCAGCACGACGTCGCGGCCCGCGAGGAACGTCGGGCCCTCGAACGACAGAAGGAGCCGGTGTGATGACTCCGAACCTGGTCTACGTCGTCGTGATCGGGGTGCTGTTCGCGGCGGGTGTCTCGATGGTGCTCGAACGCAGCCTCACCCGGGTGCTGATGGGGATGATCCTGCTCGGCAACGGCGTGAACCTGCTGATCCTGCTGGGCGGCGAGGCCGGCACGCCGCCGATCGTGGGGCTCGGCCCCGGTGAACAGATGGCCGACCCGCTGCCGCAGATCATGATCCTGACCGCGATCGTGATCACGCTGGGGATGACCGCCTTCCTGCTGGCCCTGGCCTATCGCAGCTGGGCCATGAGCGGGCACGACGAGGTGCAGGACGACGTCGAGGACCAGCGGATCATGCGACTCGCCGAACGTGATCAGGGTTCGGGAACCGACGACACCGATCACGAGGCCACGCCATGACGTTTCTCGTACCCCTGCCCGTCGTGATGCCGCTGCTCGGCGCGGCGCTCACGCTGATGATGGCGCGCCGGCCACGGGCGCAGCGGACGGTCAGCCTCACCGTGCTCACCGCCACGCTGCTCGTCTCGTGCGCGCTGCTCTACTTCTCGACCACCGACGGCTCGCTGGTCGTGGCCGTGGGCGGGTGGGAGGCGCCGCTGGGCATCGTGCTCATCGCCGACCAGCTGGCCGCGCTGATGCTGGTGGTGTCGTCGGCGGTGACGCTGTGCGTGCTCGTCTACTCGATCGGGCAGGGCATGGCCGACGGGCACGAGGAGACGCCGCTGTCGGTCTACCACCCGACCTACCTGGTGCTCACGGCCGGTGTGACCAACGCGTTCCTGGCCGGCGACCTGTTCAACCTGTACGTCGGGTTCGAGATCCTGCTCGTGGCCAGCTACGTGCTGCTGACGATCGGGGGCACCGAGAACAGGATCCGCGCCGGAAGCACGTACGTGGTGGTCAGTCTCCTGTCGTCGGTGATCTTCCTGACGGCGATCGGGCTCATCTACGCCGCCACCGGCACGCTCAACCTGGCCCAGCTGGTCGAGCGGCTGGACGAGCTGCCCGACGGCCTGCGGCTGATCCTGCAGGGCATGCTGCTGCTGGCGTTCGGCATCAAGGCGGCCGTGTTCCCGCTGTCGTCGTGGCTGCCGGACAGCTATCCCACCGCACCGGCCCCCGTCACGGCGGTGTTCGCGGGGCTGCTCACCAAGGTCGGTGTGTACGCCATCATCCGTACGGAAACGCTGTTGTTCCCCGGCGGACGAGCGGCGGTGGTCCTGCTCGTCACCGGACTGCTCACGATGGTGATCGGCATCCTGGGGGCGGTCGCGCAGTCCGACATCAAACGGTTGCTGTCGTTCACGCTGATCAGCCACATCGGCTACCTGCTGTTCGGGGTGGGCCTGACCACGCAGCTCGGGCTCTCCAGCGCGATCTTCTACGTGGTCCACCACATCACCATTCAGACCACGCTGTTCCTGGCGGCCGGGCTGATCGAGCAACGCGGCGGCAGCACAGCCCTCGACAGGCTGGGCGGCCTGGCCAAACTGTCACCGGTGCTGGCCGTGCTGTTCCTCGTGCCCGCCCTCAACCTGGCCGGCATCCCGCCGTTCTCCGGGTTCATCGGCAAGCTCGGCCTGGTGCAGGCGGGCGTGGCCGACGGCGGCGTGCTGGCCTGGATGCTGGTCGGCGGCGGCATCCTGACCAGCCTGCTCACCCTGTACGCGGTGGCTCGTGTCTGGAACCTGGCGTTCTGGCGTACACCGCCCAAGTCGATGCCGTCGGTCCGGCTGCCCGCGCTGATGGTCGCGCCGACGCTGGCCCTGGTCACGCTGGGCGTGGGCCTGACGTTCGCCGCCGGGCCGCTGTTCGACGTGGGCGACCAGGCCGCGTCGACGCTGATGCAGCGCTCCGGCTACGTCGAAGCGGTCTACGGAGAAGGAGGTGCGCCGTGACCGGCGGACGATGGCGGGACAGGTGCGTGGCCGCGGCCGGCCTCACCGTGATCTGGATGTTCCTGTGGGGCTCGTTCACCCCGCTGACCTTCACCGGTGGCCTGATCGTGGCGGTGATCGTGCTCATCGTGTTCCCGTTGCCGCCGGTCACCTACGCCGGCCGGGTCCGCCCGTACGGGCTCCTGAAGTTCGCCGTCCGATTCCTGCGCGACCTCGTGGTGGCCAGCGCGCAGGTCGCTCTGCTGGCGTTCCGCGTCGGGCACGTGCCGCGCAGCGCGATCATCGCCGTGTCGCTGCGCTGCCCGTCCGACATGAACCTGACGCTGACCGCCGAGGCGCTGTCGCTGGTGCCCGGCAGCCTGATCGTCGACGTGGACCGCAGACGCGGCATCCTCTACGTCCACGTGCTGGGCGTCTCGTCACCCGAGGAGGCCGACCGGTTCCGCGACGGCGTGCTCGACCTGGAAGGCCGGATCATCGAGGCGTTCGGCTCGCGCGCCGAGCGCCGTGTCATCGAGGAGATCTCCGCATGACCGTCGTCGCCGTGCTGGTCACCACCCTGCTCGCCGTCGGGGCCGGGCTCGCCCTGATCCGCGTCGTGCGCGGCCCGTCGGTGCTCGACCGCATCGTCGCCACCGACGTGCTGCTGGCGCTGATCGTGATGGCCCTGGCCATGGAGGCCGCGTTCTCCCGGGACGCCACCGTGCTGCCGGTGCTGGCGGTCCTGTCCATCCTGGGCTTCACGGGCGCTGTCAGCGTTGCCCGCTTCGCCATCCGGCGTACGGAGGGCTCTGCTTCTGAAGGCTCCGCTTCTGAAGGCTCCGCTTCTGAAGGCTCCGCTTTTGAAGGCTCGGCTTCTGAAGGCTCGGCCTTTGAAGGCTCTGCTCCCGGGGGTTTCCGATGAACGCCGTGCTCGACCTGGTCGCGGCCGTCTGCCTGGTCGTCGGCGCCCTGCTGGGCCTGTCGGCCGGGCTGGCCCTGATGCGCTTTCCCGACCTGCTCTCCCGCATGCACGCCGCCACCAAGCCGCAGGTGCTGGGTCTGCTGCTGGTGCTGATCGGCTGCGCGCTGCGGCTGCGCGAGGCCGTGGACGTCACGACGCTGCTGCTGGTCGCCGTCTTCAGCATGGCCACGGCCCCGGTGGCGGCCCACATGATCGGGCGAGCGGGGTACCGCGCCGGGCTGGCCCGCAAGGATCTGCTGGTCCTCGACGAACTGAGCACCGCCGACGACAAACGGTGAGGAGGTCTCCGCCATGTCACCATCCGACGCCGACCTGGGCCGGCTGATCGCCGAGACCCTGGCGGCGGACGAACGTTTCCGCCGCCAGCCGGTGGCCGTGCAGGTGCAGAACGGCGTGGCCATCCTGACCGGCCGGGTGGACAGCCCGGAGGTCTACGACACCCTGCTGGCGCAGGTCCGCGAGTTGCCCGGGGTCCGCGACGTCTGCGACGGCCTCCTGATAGCCGACGGCGAGACCCTGCTGCGCGAGGCCCGCCAGTTCGGTGCGGTCGCCGCCGACCTGGCCACGCTCCCCTCCCCGCCGCGCCGAGGTTCCCCGGCGGCGGTCGCGGCCCGGGTCGTCATGGTCCTGGTCACCGCCGTCATCGTGCTGATCGAGGTGGCGGGGTGGCTGGCCGCGCTGTTCGGCGTGGGCCTGCTGGCCTGGGCGGCCGACATCCTGCTCTGCCGACGCCGCAGGCGCTGACGCCTCGCGTTCCGACGGGCGGCGATTGGGTGGCGGCGCGGCGACCGATCGGCCTGTCGTGCTCGTCTCGTGCTCGTCTCGTGCTCGTCTCGTGCTCGTCTCGTGCTCGTCTCGTGCTCGTCTCGTGCTCGTCTCGTGCTCGTCTCGTGCTCGTCTCGTGCTCGTCTCGTGCTCGTCCTCGTGCTCGTCCTCGTGCTCGTGCTCATCTCGTGCTCGTGCTCGTGCTCGTCCTCGTGCTCGTGCTCGTGCTCGTGCTCGTGCTCGTGCTCGTGCTCGTCGAGGACGATCTCGAGTGCGGCCGGACGGGTCAGGCGGTGCGCCGTGAGGCGCGCCCGGTTTGACGACGGCGCACGCCGACGATGCGGCCGGCGGTAGGAGCACGGCGCACCGGTGGGCGCGGCGCAGCGTGCCGGCGACCTCACGACGAACGGCGACGTTTCCCGCGTACGGGCATGGGAGCGCTCCCCAGGTCAGGCGGCCGATGTATGCAAACCACTGCAAACGCTTGCCCTGGCTATTGACTTGTTTCTATTCTCGCTGAGGCAAGCGCTTTCCTAGACGGATCGCCGGGTCGGCGTGGGTGGCTGATCCGCGGCCTGAAACAGGGCTGCGGGTTCGAGACAACGGTTCGTGGTGGCAGCGCCCGGCAATGCGAAGAGGAGCGAGAACAGCCATGAAACGTTCAGCCAGACGCGCCCTGGTGGCGCTGACCACCGGCGCGGTAGGCGCTGCGATCGTCGCGGCCCTCCCCCTGCCCCAGGCGAGCGCGGCCGCGGTGGGCTCCGCGACCGGTTACGCCTCGAGCAACGGCGGCACCACCGGCGGCAACGGCGGCGCGACCGTACGGGCCACCACCGGCACGCAGATCCACCAAGCGCTGTGCAGCCGGGCCAGCAGCAGCACCCCGATCACGATCGAGGTCTCCGGCACGATCAACCACGGCAACACGACCAAGGTCTCCGGCAACAGCTGCAACACGGCCGCCGACAGGATCGAGCTCAAGGAGATCAGCAACGTCACGATCATCGGGGTGGGCGGCGGTGCGGTCTTCGACCAGCTGGGCATTCACCTCCGGGACTCCAGCAACATCATCATTCAGAACGTGACGGTGCGGAACGTCAAGAAGTCGGGCTCGCCCACCTCGAACGGCGGCGACGCGATCGGCATGGAGAGCACTGTCCGTAACGTCTGGGTCGACCACGTCACGCTGGAGGCGTCAGGGGGCGAGTCGGAGGGTTACGACGGCCTGTTCGACATGAAGGACAACACGCAGTACGTGACCCTGTCGTACAGCATCCTGCGGAACTCGGGCCGCGGCGGGCTGATCGGGTCGAGCGAGAGCGACACGTCCAACGGCTTCGTGACGTTCCACCACAACCACTACCAGAACATCGATTCCCGTACGCCGTTGCTGCGGGGCGGCATCGCCCACATCTACAACAACTACTACTACAGCCTGAACGAGTCGGGCATCAACTCGCGCGCCGGCGCGCGGGCCAAGGTCGAGAACAACTACTTCCAGAACTCGAAGGACGTCCTCGGCACGTTCTACACCGACGCCGCCGGGTACTGGCAGACCGCCGGCAACATCCTCGACAACGTGACCTGGTCGAGCACCAGCGGCGAGAACAAGCCGGCCGGTCCGGGCATGGCGTCGACGACCACGGTGAGCGTCCCGTACTCGTACCGGCTCGACGGCGCCTCATGCACGCCGGAGGTGGTGCGCTCGACCGCGGGCGCCAACACCGGCATCCGTACGTCGAGCGGCAGCTGCACCCCCACGAACCCGTCACCGACCACGCCGGCCCCGACCACGCCGTCGACGCCCGGCCCGGCCACCCCGACGCCCACGCCGAGCCAGCCGAGCGGCACGAACCTGAGCCTCGGCGGCGGCGCCGACGGTTCGAGCAAGGCGGGCGGGACAAGCTACGGCAACGTCAAGGACGGGAACCTGAGCACGTACTGGTCGCCGAGCGGCACCACGGGCAGCATCTCGATCAAGTGGGGCACGGCCACGACGGTGGGCCGGATCAACATCCGTGAGGTGTCGAGCGCGGTCACCTCGTACCGGGTGCTCAACGCCGACACCGGCGCGGTGCTCAAGACCGGCTCGGGCGCGGGGGTCATCAGCTTCACGCCGGCCTCGCTCAAGAAGGTCACCTTCGAGATCACCGGCGCGAGCTCGACGCCGCGGGTGGCCGAGTTCGAGACGTACGCGAGCTGAATGCCGAGGGGCCTCCCGCTTCGCTCCGGGAGGCCCCTCTTCGCAGCTCAACGCCAACAGGACCCACCCCAACAAGACCGCGCAACAGGGCCGTGCCAACAGGGCCGTGCCAACAGGACCCACCCCGACCGGGGGACCTCCACCCTGACCCCCATTCTCCCGGATTCGGCCGATCTTGGGGTCGGGGGCTGTGGACAACCCGGCATTGTGGATAACTCCGCGATCTTCTGCGGGGGTGGCTACGGTTCGGTCAGCGGTTCGCAGGTCCGGGCCGTGGCGCCGAGTATCCGTGGTCTCCGGTGGGTATGCCGGAGTTGAGAGCTGAGGAGGCTGACATGTCTGTTCGTGAACCGAACGCCCAGCCCGACTTCGAGCGTCCGATCGATCTGACCGATCTGCCCGACAGAGCCGAGCGGCCGAGGCCGGCCCGGGTTCCCGAGCACCATCCGGACGACTCGGGACTGCCGGGCGACGTGCCAGGACCGAGCGGCCCGGATTCGCCGCCACGGGAATGACCGGGGCTCAGCTCCGGCAGAGGACGCGGCGGGGCGGGAGCCCTGCCGCCCCGTTGAGGGCTGCCGGATGTACCGTTTGCCGCATCCGGAACTTGATCCCACAGGAGCGGCACTGCGATGACGGCGATTCAGGACATCCCGCTGAAGACGATCACGGGCGGGGACGCCACGCTCGGCGACTACGTGGGACAGGTGCTGCTGGTGGTCAACGTGGCCTCGAAGTGCGGCTTCACCCCGCAGTACGAGGGTCTCGAACAGCTGCACGAGCGGCTGAGCGGGCGGGGTTTCGCCGTGCTCGGCTTCCCGGCCAACGACTTCGCCGGCCAGGAGCCCGGAACCGACGAGGAGATCGCCGAGTTCTGCCGCAGCACGTACTCCATCCAGTTCCCGATGTTCTCGAAGATCAAGGTGCTGGGCCCCGACCGTCACCCTCTCTACCGCGAGCTCTCCGGCGACGAGGACGTCAACTGGAACTTCGAGAAATTCCTCATTTCCCGTACGGGTGAGGTCGTTGGCCGCTTCCCGACCCAGATCGCGCCTGACGACGCCGAGCTGAGCGCCGCGATCGACCGCGAGCTCGCCGCCCCGCGCCCGTGACGTTGACGGCCGAGCTCAACCGCAAGCCGGCCGCGCCCATGACATTGACGGCCGAGATCAACCACGAGCCCGCCATGCCCGTGACGGGGCGATGATCTCGGCCCTGTCCGGTTTCGCCGTCATCGGCGTGATCATGGCGGCCGGATGGGTGGCCGGGCGGTGGGGCCGGCTGCCCGCCGAGACCGAGACGGTGGCCGGCAAGCTCGCGTACACCGTCCTCTCCCCCTGCCTGCTGTTCACCAGCGCCGCGGCCGCCGACCCGGGCGCGCTGTTCACCGAGCCTCTGCTGGTCTCGGCCGCCGCCGCGATCATCTGCTTCGCGCTGCACCCGCTCACCACCCGCGGCCGCGACCTGGGGGCCAGGATCGTCGGGTCGCTCGGCGCCGGCTACGTCAACGCGGCCTTCATCGGCATCCCGGTCGCGATGTACGTGCTGCACGACACCGCGCTCGTGGTGCCGATCTTCATGCTGCAGCTGCTCGTCTTCATGCCGATCACGGTGACCCTGCTCGAGATCGCCACGACGGGGCACACCTCCTGGCGTACGTCGCTGACCGTGCCACTGCGCAGCCCACTCACCGTGGCCGTCGTCCTCGGGATCGTCGTTTCTGTCACCGACGTGCGACTGCCGGACGTGTTCACGGAACCGGTCGCCGCCATGGGCAACGCCGCCGCGCCGGTTGTCCTCGTCGCGTTCGGCCTGTCGCTCTCGGGCCGCCGCCTGCTCGAACCCGGGCCCGACCGCATACCTGTGCTGGCCGCGGTCATCCTCAAGGCCGTGGTCATGCCCGCCGTCGCCTTCCTGCTCGCGTCGGCCCTGCGGCTCACACCGACCGAGACGTACGCCGTCACGGTGCTGGCCGCCCTGCCGGCCGCACAGAACATTTTCCTGTACGCGCAGGCGTTCGACCGTGGCGTCGTGCTCGCCCGCGACACCGTCTTCCTGTCCACGCTCGCCTGCATGCCCGCGCTCGTGACAATTGCGATCTTGCACACCTTGACGTGAACCAAGGTTGAAGTTTTAACGTTCAAGCGTGCTCACCAGTGTCTCCACCGGGTTCAAGGCCGCCTTCCGCCGCTACCCCACCGGCGTAGCGATCATCACAGCGGCCGGCCCGGTCGGGCTGACCGCCTCCAGCGTGGCGTCGGTGTCGGTGGACCCGCCCGCGCTGTCGTTCTCGGTCATGGACTCCCCGTCGGCCCAGGCGCTGCTGCAGGCGCCGAGCTTCGTGGTCAACCTGCTGGGCCCGTCATCGGCCGCGCTGGCCCGCACCTTCGCCGGCCCGCACGGCCCCCGCTTCACCCCCGACCAGGGCTGGGAGTTCCTGCCGGCCGGCGAACCCGTGCTGACCTCCGCCCTGGCCTCGCTACGCGGCACCCCGCTGCGGCTCGTGCCGGTGGGAACCTCCACGGTCATCATCGCCGAGATCCACGACGTGTTCCTCGGCCCACCGGGCGGCCGCCTCGTCTACCACGACCGCGACTTCATAGCCCAGCACTGAACACGTCCCCGAGGTCCGCCGCCCCCACCAGTCAGCCACGGGCAGGCGCTCAAGCGTCGCCGCCTTGTCAGCGCAACCGCGACCTCAAAGCTCAGCCGCGAGCACCTTCTCCAAGGCGGCGGCCACGGTGCGTGTTTCCGCGGCTGTCATGCGGGACGTGTAGTAACGCTCGATCGCGGCCAGATAGACGGGCGCAGCGGCACGCAGGGTCTTGCGCCCGTCGTCGGTGATCACCGCGTACGCGGAACGCTTGTCCTCGGGATTGGTCTCGCGGCGCACCAGACCGGCCGTCACCAACTGATCGACGACGCGGCTGACCCGTGTGCGGGAGACCACCACCACCTCGCCCAGCCTCCCCATGCTGAGCCGCCGATCCGGGGCCGAGTTGAGTTCGAGGAGTACGTCGTACCAGGTCAGCGGTAGTCCGCACTGTTGCTGAAGTTCGCGGTCCATGCGTGGCACCAGCGCCGCGTGCACCCGGAGCAGCGCCGCCCAAGCGGCCGTATCGGTGTCGCCCATCACTCCATGCTACCCAGTTCTTGTGCGTGCGCACGCATCAGAGTACGAATGTGCGTGCGCACGCATTCTTCACACGAACGAAAGGCCAGGCAGTGACCAAGGTTCTGCACCTCTCCGCTTCCCCGCGCGGCCCGCGCTCCGAGTCCCTCGCGATCGCGACCACGTTCCTCGACACGCTCCGTGACCTCTCCCCGTCAACCCCGATCGAGACCTACGACCTGTGGGACGGCACCCTGCCGCCGTTCGGCCCCGACGCCGCGTCCGCCAAAATGACCGTGTTCGCCGGCGAACAGCCCCAGGGCGCGGCGGCCGACGCGTGGAACGCCGCCGTCGCCACGTTCCGCCGCTTCGACGCCGCCGACCGGTACGTGTTCAGCGTGCCCATGTGGAACGCCGGGGTCCCGTACATCCTCAAGCAGTTCATCGACGTCATCAGCCAGCCCGGCCTGGTCTTCGGCTTCGACCCCGTGCAGGGTTATCAGGGTCTGCTACGGGGCAAGCGCGCCGCTGTCATCTACACCAGCGCCGTGTACGGACCCGGCCGCGGCCCGGCCTTCGGCGCCGACTTCCAAGCCCCGTACCTGGAGGACTGGCTGCGCTGGGCCGGCGTCGACGACATCCACAGCATCCACTTCCGCCCCAACCTGGCCACCGCCGACGCCGACGCGGGCCGCCACCAGGCCCACACCCAGGCCCGCGAGATGGCCAAGAAGTTCATGTCATGAAACCCGGGTTGTGGGCCTTACCCGCGTACGGGGGTCACTCGGCCGGCTTTGTTCGCGAGTTTCGGCGCCGCCCCTGACGCGGGTCCTTCCTTGGCTTCCGAGCCCGGCCTTCCGGTCGCAGATGTGGACGTTCGCAGAGAGCCCGCGGGCCAGTTGTCGCAGAAGATGTGGGCACTCGATCAGGCTCTGTAGCCACAACACGAGGTCGCACTCATTCACCCTGCTGCTGGGCTCCGCCGGCAGCCCGCCGTCGGGGCTGACGGCGGGCTGCCGGCGGATCAGGATGGGCGAGTGGCGGTGATACCGCCGTCGACGGCGAGGGTGGCGCCGTGGATCATCCGGGCGTCGTCGCCGACAAGGAAGGCCACCGCACGGGCGATGTCCTCGGGCTGAGCGACGCGTCCCGCGGGGGTGGCGGCCGTCATCTGGTCCAGAAGAGGGCGGTGCGCCTCATTGCCCGGCGTGAGGGTCACCCCGGGCGACACGGTGTTGATGCGTACGCCACGCGGACCGTACTCCGCCGCCCAGCATCGGGTCAGGTGCTCGACCGCAGCCTTGGTCGCCGAGTACAGCGCCGTGTACGCGGTGCCCACGGAGGCCATCCATGAGCCGACGGTGACGACGGTGCCGTGGCCGCGTTCAGCCATCGCCGGCACGAGGGCCCCGACCAGGATGTGCGGGGCGAGCACGTTGACGGCGAGGAGGCCGGCGGTGTCGGCGTCGTTCATCGTGGCGGTCGGCCCCACCGGGTAGACGGCGGCGTTGTTGACCAGGATGTCCAGGTTGCCGCCGGCGGCGGACAGCGCGCGACCGGCGAAGGCGCGCAGGTCGTCGGCGCCGGCGGCCAGGTCCACCGCTTCGAAGCCGGCGCTGCCGCCGGCCTTGCGGATGTCATCGACGACGAGGGCGCCGCGGCCCGCGTCGCGGCCGGTGACGAGGACGTGGGCGCCGGCGGCGCCGAGGGTGCGGGCGATGGCGGCCCCGATGCCGCTTGTCGCCCCGGTCACGAGGGCGGTACGCCCGGTCAGGTGCTGTGTCATGGCATCAGGTCTACGGGCTGCCCAGCGGACCGAACCAGGGCATGTCATGACCAGGTAGCCGTGCCCGTGCTGCGGTTAGGGTTTGCCCATGCCGCACGACCGCTCCGCCCTGGGGGCTTTCCTCCGCTCCCGGCGGGACAGCCTGACCCCTGCCCAGGCCGGGATCGAGCCGTTCCCCGGCGCACGCCGGGTGCCGGGTCTGCGCAAGGAGGAGCTGGCGTTGCTGGCTGGGGTGAGCCCCGACTACTACAGCCGTCTGGAACAGGGCCGCCAAGCCAACGTTTCGGACTCGGTGCTCGACGCCCTGGCCCGGGCGTTGTGCCTGGACGATGTCGAACGCGCCCACCTTGCGGACCTGGCGAACCCGGTGCCGGGCGTACGCCGCCGGGGCACACCGGAGCAGCGACCCGATCCGAGCCTGCTGCGGGTGATGACGGCCCTGGAGCATGTGCCCGTCCTGCTGCTGGGCCGGCGCGGCGAGGTGCTGGCCGGCAACGCGCTGTTGACCGCCGTCCTGGGCCGGGCGCTGTCGCCGGGAACGTCGTTCACCCGGTTTCTGCTGCAGGACCCGGTGGCGCGTGCCCGCATCGTCAACTGGGTGGACTTCGCGGAGTGGGCAGTCGCCGCGCTGCGGCGCGAGACCTCCCGGCTGCCCGGCGATCGCGCTCTGGAAGCGCTGGTCACCGAGCTGCGCCGGGACCCGCAGGTGGACGCGTGGTGGCGCGACCACCGGATCCGGGACTTCGTGCCGGCCCGTAAACAGATCGACCATCCCCGGGCAGGTCGGCTGAGCTTCCAGGTCGAGTTGCTGATCGCACCGCACGACCCGCACCAGCGCATGGTCGTCTACACGGTCCAGCCGGACTCCGAGACCGCCGGCCTCCTGCCGCTGCTCGCGGCCTGGGGCGTCGAGGCCGACGCCGCATCCCAGTGATCCTTGGCTCCCGGCCTCTTCCGGGCGAAGGCGAGTCCGCAGGTGGCGCGACGCGGGGGCTCTTGCCGATGTGTGCGGTCACGCCGAAACGGCAACGTGCGCCGCTGGACTCCTCCGCTACTGCACGTAGTTCTTGAGACAGCTGATTGTAGTCGGCCTACGCACGCCTTCGACCGGCCGCGCTGGGTCCAGGTTCGGCGTCGCGCGCCTCGCCGCGTCGGCCGGAGCTCGCAGCGTGGCTCTCGTTCGACAATGCAGGGTGCCGCACGACTGCCGTGTCACCGATGAGTTCCGCCGGGCCGCCGGGTCTGACCTCCGTACGAGGAACCCGTGAAAGGCAGACCGATGACCGAACTGAAAGCAGAACCGGCCCGGCGAACGATCGTCGAGCAGACGCGGCGCCTGGCTGAATCGGCCGCCGCTGCCGGGCCTGACACGGCCGTGCCGACCACGCCGGAGTGGAACATCGCCCAGTTGGTCGAGCACCTCGGCCAGACCCAGAACTGGGTGGCCGAGATCGTCGGGCGGCGCATCACCGACCCCCTGCAGCTTCCCACCGAGATGGCGCCCCTGCCCGCCGACCCCGGCGAGTGGCCCGCGTGGCTGTCGGAGTCGGCCCGGCGGGTGACGGACGCGTTCACCGACGAGGCCCTGGAAGCACCGATTTTCAACGCCGCCGGCGACGAGCGGACCGGGGGACAGTTCTGGCTGGCGAGCGTGCTCAACGAGACGATCGTGCACGGTTTCGACGCGGCCAACGCCGTCCACCGTACGGTCGATGTCGACGCCGGCCTGGCTGCCGCGCTGGTCGGCAACCACCTCGCGATGCTCACCTCGCCGACGTGGGCGATGCTGCGCTCGGAGTCCGCGAACGCCCTGCGCGGCACCGGTCAGATCCTGCAGTGGCGAGCCACCGACACGGGCGACGCCTGGTCAGCCGAACGGCGCCCGGAGGGTGCGACCTGGCAGCACGGAGCCCGGCCGGCCGATGTGACCGTGACGGGCCCGGCTCAGACGCTGCTGCTGACCATGACCCGCCGGCTCCCCCTCACCGAGGTCAAGGTCGACGGTGACGCCACCCTGGCCCGGCATTGGCTCGACAACACCGCGCATGTGGCCGATTGAGTCCCTACGCGAGGGCCTGCAGCAGGCGGTCGACCTCGGCCTCGGTGTTGTAGTGGTAAAGGCTCGCGCGCACCGCTCCCCCGGTTGCCCGCAACCCGGCCGCCTCGAAGTACTCGACCGCGTAGTAGTCGCCGTGGGACACGCAAATGCCCTGCTCACCGAGGCGCCGGGCGGTCTCGGCGGGCGTTTCGCCCTCGACCCGGAACGAGATCGTCGGGCAGTGGTCGCGTCCGGCCGGGCAGAGTGTCACCTTGTCGAGCGCGCGCAGACCGGCCAGAAGACGCGCGGCCAACGCGGTCTCGTACGCCTCGGCCGCCGCCATGCTCGCCAGCACACGTTCACGGCGGCTGCCCTCGGACGGGGACAGGCTCGCCAGGTGGTCGACGGCCGCCGTCACCCCCGCCAGCAGTTCGAAGCTCAACGTTCCGTACTCGAACCGGTCGGGCGCCACCGACGGTGACGGGATCAGCTTCACCGGGTGCAACGGCTCCCAGACGGCCGGGTCGGCGATCACCGCGGCGTAGTGCGGGCCGGACCACTTGTACGCGCTCGTGACGTAGAAGTCGGCGCCGAGCGCTGCCACGTCGATCGGCCGGTGCGCGGTGGCGTGCACCCCGTCGACGTGAACCAGCGCGCCGGCCGCGTGCGCGAGGTCGGCGATCTCGCGGACGGCGGGCACCGTTCCGACGGCGTTGCTGGCCGCGGTCACCGCGACGAGCCGGGTGCGCGGGCCGACCAGCTGCGAGTACTGCCCCACCGGCAACTCACCGGTCGTCAGATCGACATCGGCCCACCGTACGGTGGCTCCGGCGGACTCGGCGGCCTGAACCCACGGGCGTACGTTGGCGTCGTGGTCGAGCCGGGACACCAGCACCTCGTCGCCGGGGCCCCAGCCCCGCGCGAGGGTCCGCGCCACCAGGTAGGTGAGCGCCGTGGCGCTGGGCCCGAACACCACCCCCCGCCGGATCGCCGCCGACCAGGTCGGCCACGGCGGCACGGGCGGCGGCCACGATCTCCCCCGACCGGCGGGCCGGCTCGTGCGCGGTCCCACGGTTGGACACGGCCGTCCGCATGGCAGCGCCGATCGCCTCGATCACCGGCGTGGCCGGCTGGGTGCCCCCGGCCCCGTCGAAGTGCACGAACCCTTCGGCCAGAGCGGGGTAATCGGACCGGATGCGGGCGACGTCAAGGCTCATGATCGCCAGCCTACGACCGCGCCCGGGACCAGCACGACCGCGCCTCCGGCCAGGGCCCGGGACATCAGGGCCGGTACTGCGGCACCACCCGGCTGCGGGTTCTGGCGGGCCGGCCGGGTTGGGCCGGCGGCCACGCGATCATGGACATCATGGGTCAGAACGGAGCGCGGGCCCGCTCGGGCGGCGGACGTATGGGTGCCCCG
The DNA here is from genome assembly GCF_004362215.1 of Paractinoplanes brasiliensis. Lineage (NCBI taxonomy): Bacteria > Bacillati > Actinomycetota > Actinomycetes > Micromonosporales > Micromonosporaceae > Paractinoplanes > Paractinoplanes brasiliensis. The sequence continues at coordinate 1,857,160 of NZ_SNWR01000002.1, forward strand.
GGGACGCCGTTGTCCCCGGGGCACCGCGACACCAGGATCAGGCCAGGGCCCGCCGCAGGGCGTCCAGTCTCAGGGCCCAGATGCGCTGCGCCAGAGCGGCCTCAGCGGCGAAGGTCTCCGCCGCGTGATAGGCGCCCGGGTGGATGTGCAGTTCGGTCGGAACCCCCGCGGCCATCAGACGTTGAGCGAACGCGAGGTCCTCGTCGCGGAACAGGTCCACTGTGCCGACGTCGATGAATGCCGGCGGCAGCCCGCTCAGGTCCTCGGCGCGCGTCGGGGCGGCGTACTGGTCGGCCGGTTTTCCGCCCAAATACCACGCCCACGCCTCGATGTTGCCGGCCCGGTCCCAGATGCCGATGTCGGTGATCTCGTGGCTCGACTCCGTCGTGTTGGTGTCGTCGATCATCGGGTAGATCGGCATCATGAACTTCAGCTGCGGGCCGCCCCGGTCGCGGGCGAGCAGCGCCGTCGCGAGGGTCAGGCCGCCGCCCGCCGACGCGCCGTAGATGGCCAGCCGGTCGGCGTCGAAGCCGAGCTCGGCCGCGTTCTTGGCCATCCACACCAGGCCGGCGTAGCAGTCCTCGACCGGCGCCGGGTGCGGGTGTTCGGGCGAGAGCCGGTACTCGACCGAGACGACGACCGCGCCGACCTGGTCGCAGATCATGGTGGCGTTGGGGTCCTCGCCGTCGACGCTGCCGAGGATCATGCCGCCGCCGTGGATGTAGTAGATGCCGGGCAGCGAACCGGTGGCGTTGACGGGCTTGTAGATGCGTACGGTGATGTCGGGTTCGCCCTCGGGGCCCGGAACCGTCCGGTCCTCCTTGACGACGTTCGGGTTCTCGGGGATCTCGATGCCGGACAGCATCGCCTGCACGGTGGCGCGGCGCTGCACGATGTCGGGCACCGAGTTGAAGCCGCCGGGCATGGCCTCGAGCAACTGGTTGAGCGGGACGGCCACTTCCGGATCGATCAGTTCACGACGGGACACGGTTGACTCCTTCGACGGTCGGAAAAGCTAAGCGGCCAGGGAAAAACCCTCGTAGCCCTTGGCGGCCACGTCGTCGCACTTCTTGCGGTACTCCCCCACGCCGCCGCAGTACGGCATGAAGACGCGGGTCTTGCCGGGCACGTTCGCGCCCATGTACCAGGAGTTGGCCCGGGGATAGAGCGTGTAGCTCGCCAGCTCGTTGACGTGGTCGACCCACGCCTCCTGCGCGCCGGGGGTCGGCTCGATCGTGCGCAGCCCCTCGCGGTCGAGGTGTTCGATGGCGTCGGCGACCCAGTCGACGTGCTGCTCGATCGACACGATCATGTTGGACAGCACCGACGGGCTGCCCGGCCCCGTGATCATGAACAGGTTGGGGAAGCCGGCCGAGCCGATGCCCAGGTACGTGCGGGGTCCGGCGCTCCAGGTCTCCTTGAGCGAGAGCCCGTCGCGGCCGCGGATGTCGACGTTGGTCAGCGCCCCGGTCATCGCGTCGAACCCGGTCGCGTAGACGATGACGTCGAACTCGTACTCCTGCTCGGAGGTGCGGATGCCCTTCTCGGTGACCTCGACCAGCGGGGTACGCCGCAGGTTGACCAGGTTCACGTGCGGCAGGTTGTACGTCTCGTAGTAGTTGGTGTCGAGGCAGGGCCGCTTGGTGCCGACCGGGTAGTCCGGGCAGAGATCGTCGGCGACCTGCGGGTCCTTGACGATGTCGCGGATCTTGTCGTGGATCCAGGCCTTGGCCGTGTCGTTGGCCTCCTGGCTGGTGGCGAAGTCGGTGAAAGTGGACAGGAGGTTGACCAGGCTGCCGCTCTCCCAGGCCTGCTCGAAGGCCGCGTTACGTTCCTCGGCCGACACCTCCAGGGCCGATTTGGTGGGTACCACAACGGGCACGCCGGCGCCCGACTCGCGCTGGGCCTGGCGGTACGCCCGGTAGCCGGCGCGCATCTCGGCGATCTCGTCGTCGCGCAGGCGCCGGTTGCGGGCGGGCAGCGAGTACGACGGCGTGCGCTGGAAGACGGTCAGTTCGTCGGCCGTCTCGGCGATCACCGGGATGGACTGGACGCCGGAGGATCCCGTACCGATGATGCCGACCCGCTTGCCGGTGAAGTCGACCTGCTCGTGGGGCCAGCGCGAGGTCTGGTACGAGGTGCCCTTGAACGTCTCGATGCCGGGGATCTCGGGCAGCTTCGGCGAGGACAGGCAGCCGGTCGCCATGACCAGGAAGCGGGCGGTGACGGCGTCCTCGTGCTCGGTGCGCACGAGCCACACCTTCCGCTCGTCGTCCCACGTCGCGCCCGTGACCCGCGTACGGAAAACAATGTCTTTGCGCAGGTCGAAACGGTCGGCGACGTGGTTGGCGTACTTGAGGATCTCGGGCTGGGTGGGGTAGCGCTCCTCCCACGGGTATTCCTGCTCCAGATCTTCGGAGAAGGAGTACGAGTAGGCGAGGCTTTCGACGTCGACGCGGGCGCCCGGGTACCGGTTCCAGTACCACGTGCCGCCGACGCCGGCGCCGGCCTCGAACACGACGGCGGTGCGGCCCTGTTGGCGCATCTTGTGCAGCAGGTACATGCCGGAGAACCCGGCGCCGACGATGACGGCGTCCACGCTCGGCGGAACGTTGCGGCTCTGAGTGGCGGTCTCCTGGATCGTCTGGGACATGTGCGGACTCCTGGCGAATCGGGGCCGGTCATCGGCTCCGGGCAGGTTCCGTCGCCGCACGTCGGGGGCGCGGTGGGATCTGTTCGGGGCTGCGGTGACGACCGAGGGGTGTGAAACGCGCTCGAGCTTCCCGTCACCCGCCGTGATGTCCGAGTGACGTAGCACACAACATAGAATGCATTCTGCATCGGGTCAATGTTTCAGCGGTGTTTCTTTCCCCCGACGAAAGATCACTTGACCAGGGCAAAAGACCGAACCGCAGACGTACGCCTCGTCGGCTGCCCCAACCGCACCGGGGCAGAACCCCGCCTTCGGCGGCTGCCGCTGCACAGCAGAGTGCAACGAAAGGGCCGTAGCGCACGCTACGGCCGTGGTGGTGGGTCAGGCAGGATTCCGGCGCTCAGCCGTTGAGCAGAGCCGCCATCTCGGGCAGCTTGAAGAACTCCGCGGTGGCCCGAGCCGACGGAGTCCCGCCGTCCGGGTCCGCGCCCGCGGCCAGCAACGTCCGCACCGTCACCGCGTTCTGCCGGAACACCGCGGCCGACAGCGCCGACTGCCCCCGATCGTTGACCCGGTTCGGGTCGGCCCCCTGCTCCAGCAGCGCGGCCACCGTGTCCGGGTGGTTGTGGTACGCCGCGAGGATCAGCAGCGTGTCACCCTTGTCGTTGGTGAGGTTGGCCGTCAGCCCCGCCACCACGTTCCCGAGCAGTTCCTCGGTGCCCCCGGAGCGCGCCAGGTCGAACATGCGATGCGCGTAAGCGATCGTCTCTTCATCGAGGTCGGCCACGGCTGCACTCTACCCGGGGGACCGCCCCGGAAACCGTCCACCGAACGATGCGCTGCTCACAACGGCTCTCAACAGTGGGGTGCCTGGCCCTCCGGGGGCGCCGGCGGGGCGGACGGGATCTGGGACTTCACGGTCTTCTCGACCAGGATCAGGGCGAGGACGCCGAGCGCGGTCAGCGGGAGCATCACGTACCACTCCCCCAGCACGCCGTAGTCGCCGCTCAGGCCCATCTTGTGCAGGATGGTGACGACGGCCACCGGCAGGCAGGACAGGCCGATGAGGATGCGGCGGATCCAGATGTTTCGCATGCCGGAAAGTGTGCCGGGCGGCCCATGGCCGGCGGATCTGGCGATCGGCGGAAATGGGTCTATACCCGAGGGCATAGGCGTCAGCGGCGCTCGATCTGCTCGATGGTCTGGACGATGCCGCGCAGGTTCTCGGTCATCTCGTGCTGGCCCTCGCGCGACAACCCGGCCACCACCTTGGCCTCGAGCTCGTTGAACCGCGGGTACAGCTCCTCCATGAGCCGTTTGCCGTCGTCGGTCAGGTGGATCTCGACGAGGCGGCGGTCGTCCTCGCGGCCCTGCTTGCGGATCAGGCCCTTGCCCTCGAGTGTCTTCACCACACCGGTCAACGTGGCCTTGGAGATCGCCGCCGCCTCGGCCGCGTGCCGCGTCTCCATGCCGTCGAAGATCCAGACCACCCACATCACGACGAACCCGGTCCACGTCAGATCGTACGGCCGCAGCACCTCGTTCGACGCGTACGCGCGGACGGCGTTGGCGGCACGGTAGATGCTGGACACCGCCATGGCCGCCGCGAAGTCCAGGCCGAGCGACTCCACGTACTGGCGCATGGCGCGCTCGGTCTCGGCGAGGTTCGGGTGGTCCTTCATGGCGACGATGGTACGTTCCGGGGTCATGCTCGTCGTCGATGCGAAGGCCCTGCAGCAGGCGCAGGACAGGCTGCGGGAACGCGGGATCGACGTGGTGCGCCTCGGTTACAGCGACCTCCTGGGCGCCGAGCGGGGCCGGGACCTTCTCGTACGCCGGTTCGCACGCACGGCCGCCGATGGTGTGGCGTTCTGCCGCTCGGTCTTCGCCACCTCCCCGCGGGGGGACGTCATCGACATCGAGGGTGGACTGTCGGCCGGTCTGCCGGATGTGCTCGCCGTTCCCGATGTCGGCACCGTACGGGACATCCCGTGGGAGCCCGGCGTCGCGCACATGATCGCCGACGTGTTCGACCCGGACGGCACCCCGTCGCAGGAGAGCCCCCGCACCGTTCTGCGCCGGGTGCTCGACCGCTACGACGGCGTGATCCCGGTGGTCGGGCCGGAGCTGGAGTTCTTCCTGCTGGAGCCGGACTCCGGGGCGCCGCGCGGCTGGAGGCGTTATGGCGAGGGCACGGGCCGCGTCTACACCGCCGGTTCCGTGGGCGACCCCGAGAACACGCAGCTTGCGTGGTTGCGCCGGCTCGACGCGTACGGGCTGGAGGTGGTCGCGGCGAACCACGAGTTCGGATCGGGACAGTTCGAGATCAACCTGTGGCACTCGGACGCGCTCGACGCCGCCGACCGCACGTTCCGGTTCAGGACGGCCGTCCAGGAGCTGGCCCGCCGGCAGGGCAAGCTGGCCACGTTCATGGCGAAGCCGTTCGACGACGACGCCGGCTCCGGTTTCCACGTGCACTTCTCGTGCCGCGCGCCGGACGGTGGCGCGCTGTTCGACGATCCGACCGGGCAGGACGGGCTGTCCCGGGCCGCCCGGTCGGCGGTGGCCGGGATCCTGGCCCACGCGCCCGCGCTCGCCGCGCTGCTGAACCCGACCGTCACCTCGTACAAGCGTCTCGGACCCGGCACGATGGCGCCGTGGCTGGCCGACTGGGGGCTGGACAACCGCAGCGCCCTGATCCGGGTGCCGCCCGAGCGGGGCGGGGCGACGCGGCTCGAGGTGCGGCTCGGGGACGCCTCCGTGAACCCGTACGTGGGAATTGCCGCCGTGCTGGCCGCCGCGCATCTGGGCATGCGGGACGGGCTGGAGCCGCCGCCCCCGCTGGAGGGTTACGGCTACGACGCCGCGCGGGCGCCCCGGCTGCCCTCCGGCCTCGCGTCCGCGCTGTCCGCCCTGGAGGCCGACGCCGAGCTGGCCGACGTGCTGGGGCCGCGGTTCGTCGCCGCGTACGTCGCCTACAAGCGCAACGAGCTGGAGCGCTTCGCCCGGACGGTGACCGACTGGGAGTTCCGCGAGTACGCATGAATCGCCCGGCCACGGGTATCCGCCTCGCCGCCGGCAACGAAGCATGCGAGGAGACCACCATGACCAACACCATCGACCCGGACGTCGTCGACATCCTGACCGCGGACCACCGCGACGTCACCGCCCTGATCGGCGAGATCTGGACGATCACCGACCCGATGATGCGGCGCGACCTGACCGACACCGCGATCAGCGAGCTGGTGCGGCACGCGGTGGCCGAGGAGATGCACGTCTACCCCGCCATGCGCAAGCACCTGCCGGACGGTGAGAAGTCGGTGGAGCACGACGTCGAGGAGCACAAGGAGCTGGAGGAGCTGATGAAGCGCCTCGAGGACGTCGACGTGTCGAGCCCGGAGTTCGACGAGGCGCTGCGCAAGCTGGAGGCCGTCCTCGCCGACCACGTGCAGGACGAGGAGTCCGGCCAGTTCCCCGAGCTGCGCCGGCACATCCCGCGCGAGGAACTGGTCGAGCTGGCCGGCAAGGTCGAGACGGCCAAGCGGCTGGCGCCGACCCGCCCGCACCCGAGCGCGCCGAACAGCGAGCTCTTCCACAAGCTGGCCGGCCCGGGCGTGGGCCTGGTCGACCGGCTGCGCGACAAGCTGACCGGCCGCGCCACCAAGTAACGGTCAGGCGGCCTGGAACGAACGCCGGGAGAGGCCCACCGAGTACCCCTCCAACTTGGTGATCACCGGGGCGGTGGGCTCGGTGGCCGCTCCCAGCGTGACGAACAGCGGCGTGAAGTGCTCGACCGTGGGGTGCGAGAACGGCATGCCCGGGGCGGCGCTGCGGAAGCGGGCCAGCTCGGCCACGTCCCCGCGGTCGAGCGCGTCGGCGGCCCAGGCGTCGAAGTCGGCCGACCAGCCGGGCACCTTGTTCTCGGTGAACATCTCGCGGGTCAGGAACGGCAGGCCGTGGGTCATGTGCCCGGAACCGATCACCAGCACGCCCTGCTCGCGCAGCGGGCGCAGCCGGGCGCCGAGGGCCAGCAGCTCGTCGGGGTCCTCGGTGGGCAGGCTGAGCTGCAGCACCGGGACGTCGGCGAGCGGGTACATGATCTTCAGCGGCACCCAGGCGCCGTGGTCGAGGCCGCGGCTGTGGTGGCCGTGCACCTGCTCACGGTCGGGCATCATCGCGGTGACCTGCCGGGCCAGCTCGCCGGCGTCCGGGGTGTCGTACCGGAAGGTGTAGTACATCGGGTTGAAGCCGCCGAAGTCGTAGACCAGCTCGGCCGGGCGGGCCGCGCTGACCGACAGCGGCGCCGACTCCCAGTGCGCGCTGACCACCAGGATCGCCTTGGGCTTGGGCAGCGAACGGGCCCAGGTGCGCAGCGGGTCGAGCCATTGCGGGCTCTCGAACGGCATCGGGCCGCCGCCGTGGCTGACGTACAGGCTGGGCATCGCCCCGTCGGCCGGGGTCCACTCGCGGTGCGGGTCGGAGGCCTCGGCGGCCGCGGCCCGGCGCACGTGCGCCGCGAACGGGTGCGAGGCAGGGATGCGGGCGTCGGCGGCCGAGGTGGTGCTGGTCATGAGGGCTCCTCGTCAAATGGTTGAAGCCTGAAGCTCCTCCTACCATACGTCAGAAACTTGTACCGTCAACTAATCCGCCACGGTGTGATCGCTCCCATACGGCCGGTAGGCCGGCGATGAGCTCGGGATCTGACGAGCGCCACCTTGTGCACGTCAGGCCGGCGGTCTCGCTGAATCCCGCACCCGCCACGACAGACGGGCGGTGTGTGCCGGCTCGCGCAGAGGCGGCCGGTCGGGCGGGGCGCCGGCGCCGTAGCGCGCGGCGAGTGGGCCGGCGGTCACCCCGTGAGCCAGAACACTCATGAGGATGGTGCTGACGATGACCACCACCACGGGGGTGCCCGCGGCGCCGAGTTCCTCGACGGCAAGCAGGGAAAAGACCACCGACGCCAGCCCACGCGGCCCGAACCAGGCGACGAACAGCACGGTGCGCCGGCCCAGACCGGAGCCGGCGAGGCTCAGCGCCACGGGAATGATCCGGACGACCGTCAGGCTCAGGACCGCGTAGCCGGCAACGGACCAGTCCAACCGGCCGTACAACAGCGGTACCGCGACAGCCCCTACCAGCGTCCACACCAGCAGTGAGGCCAGCCCCGCAGTCTGCTCCACATAGAAGGCTCCGCGGGGACCACGGTCTCCGGCCATGTGGCCGAACGCGATCCCACCGGCGAACGCGGCCACGAAACCGTTGCCGTGGGAGGCCCCGGCCGCCGCGTAGGACGACAGGGCCAGGGCCAGCACAGCCGGGCCGGCGAAGCCTTCCTGGACCCAGCCACGAGCACCGGCAGTACGCATGAGCCAGCCGCCGGCTGTGCCCACCGCGGCGCCGACCGCCACTCCGACAGCCAGCTGAACAACCGCGTCAAGCATGCCCGAGCCGCCGTGCCCGCCCGCGGTGGCGACACCGGCCAGTGCGACCAGCACGATCGGCGTCACGATGCCGTCATTGAGTCCGCTTTCCACGTTGAGCAACCGGCGAATCCGCGCCGGCACGGCCGGGTGGGTGATCACGATCGCACCGAGCGCCGCGTCGGTCGGCGCCAGCGCCGCGCCGATCAGCAGCGCCGACCACACCGGAGCGTCCAGCAACCACCACGCGCAGACAGCCCCCGCGGCGACCGTGAGCGGCAGTCCCACCCCGAGGAGCCGCCCGTACAGTCCGGCATCGGTCCGCAGCTCGCGGAGCCCGATCCGGGAGGCGTCGGAGAAGAGCACCCATACCAGCGTCGCCTCGGTGAGCACCGTGACGGACTCCGTCCCGGTGTGGGCGTCGAGTGGCGTCGTGGCGGCAATCAGCATCCCGACACCGACGAACACGATGGGGCCGGTGACGTCGGAGCGCGTCAACCGCGCCGAGAAGGTCCCCCAGACGAACACGACGGCCGTCATCACGGCGAGTGCGCCAGCGGCCATACCTGATGTCATCGTGCTGCGCCGTCGAGCGGTTCATCCGGCGCGGATGACAGCACCGCCCCCGCCCGTCGCCTGCCCTCTCGTTTCCGCCACCACCGGAACGGCGACGCCTTGTCCCGCACGAGTGAGATGCCCCGATCGGGCCGGGAGCCTCATCCCCCAGGCATGACGCGCGTCGACCGCACCGGCCCGAGGCTGGCGGCATGGCGAACGATTACCCGCTCATCGCCGATCACGGGCTGATCGGCGACATGCAAACATCCGCCCTGGTGAGCACCGACGGATGCATCGACTGGTTCTGCAGTCCACGGTTCGACTCACCCAGCATTTTCGGCGCCCTGCTGGACGCCCGGCGCGGCGGGCACTTCCGGATCCGCCCCACCGCTCCCGTGGTGACCAGCAAGCAGCTCTACCTGCCCGACACTGCCGTACTGATCACGCGTTTCCTGACCGACTCGGGTGTCGGCGAGGTCATCGATTTCATGCGGGTCGTCGACAGCACGACGGCCACCGAGGACCACCGGCTGATCCGGATGGTGCGCTGCGTCCGCGGCGAGATGAGTTTCGCCGTGGACATCGCGCCCCGCTTCGACTACGGGCGCGAGTCGTCCCGCACCCATATCAGCCAGGACGGCGTCGTGTTCGAGGGTCCCCGCACGGCCGTCTCGGTCTGCCTCGTCAGCGAGCCCGACGACGAGCGGCTGGCCCGCACGTGGGCCGACGAAGCGGGCGACGTGCACGCCGAGCTGCGGCTGACCGCCGGGCAGATGCGCGGCCTCTCCCTGCAGACCGGCCCGCCCGGTCCGATCCGCAGGATCCCGGTGGACGAGGTGTGGCAGTTGTTCCACGACACGGTCCGGTTCTGGACGACGTGGGTGAGCCGATCGACCTACACCGGGCGTTGGCGCGAGACGCTGCATCGCTCGGCCATCACGCTCAAGCTCATGACCTACGCCCCGACCGGCGCGATGGTCGCCGCGCCGACCGCCGCACTGCCGGAACAGATCGGTGGTGAGCGCAACTGGGATTACCGCTACACATGGGTGCGGGACGCGTCGTTCTCCGTGTACTCGCTTCTCGGAATGGGCTTCACCGATGAGGCCGCCGCGCTGGGTCGATGGCTGCGCGACCGCGTCGACGAGGGCAGGGGCAAGAACGGCAGCGGGCCGCTGAACATCATGTACCGGGTCGACGGCAGCAGCGACCTGAGCGAGGAGACGCTGCCGTCCTGGTCCGGCTACCGCGGATCGGCTCCGGTGCGCATCGGCAACGGCGCCGCCGGCCAGCTCCAGCTGGACATCTACGGCGAGGCGATGGACAGCATCTACTTCGCCGACCGGCACGGGGCGGCCGTCGGCCACCAGGGCTGGGAGCGCATCTGCGACCTGCTCGACTGGGTGACCGTCAACTGGGATCAGCCGGAGGAAGGCATCTGGGAGACCCGCGGTGGCCGGCAGGACTTCACCTACGGCCGGCTGATGAGCTGGCTGGCCCTGGACCGGGGCATCCGCATGGCTGCCGAACACGGCCGCCCCGCCGGTGTGGAACGGTGGAGGATCGAGCGCGACGCCGTCTACCGCCAGATCATGACTCGCGGCTGGAGCCCGCAGCGCCGTGCTTTCCGCCAGCATTACGGCACCGATGTGCTCGACGCTGCGCTGTTGCGCATGCCGACCGTGGGTTTCATCGCGCCCAAGGACCCGATGTGGATCTCCACCCTGGCCGCCATGGACGAAGAACTGGTGATCGACAGCCTGGTCTACCGCTACGACCCGGCCGCCTCGCCCGACGGCCTGCGCGGCAGCGAGGGCACGTTCTCGCTGTGCACCTTCGCGTACGTGTCCGCGCTGGCCCGAGCAGGCCAGGTGAACAAGGCACGGGTGACGTTCGAGAAGATGCTGACCTACGCCAACCACCTCGGCCTCTACTCCGAGGAGATCGGACTCACCGGCGAACAACTGGGTAACTTCCCGCAGGCGTTCACCCACCTGGCACTCATCGACGCCGGCATCGCGCTCGACAGCGAACTCGACCGGCGCCGCTGACCGGCATCGCAACCCTGGTCAGCGACCGGGGCAAGACTTCGTCCGCTCGGGATGAGGTTCGCCGTCCTCCCCCGCGGTGCACTGGAGGTCACCATTCACCAGGTTCCGGGAGGGCAGTTCCGTGTTCGATGACAACGGGTCGTTTCTGCTGGCCACGCTCGAGTTCTTCATCTTCTTCGCCTGGTTCATGGGCTTGTTCTGGATCTTCGGGGACCTGTTTCGCAGCCGGGACCTCGGCGGCGTGGCCAAGACGTTCTGGACGCTCTTCCTGATCATCCTCCCGCTGCTCGGCATGCTGGTCTACCTGATCGCACGGGGCGGCGGCATGACCGACCGGGCGCTGAGCGCGCATGCGGAAGCGCAGCGCCGGCAGGAGACCTACATCCGCTCAGTGGCATCGGATGCCGGTGCGGGCACCGCCACCCGGCAGATCACCGAAGCGAAGGCGCTGCTCGATTCCGGCGCGATCACCGCCGACGAGTTCGAGCGGCTCAAAGCCGAGGCGTGGGTGAAGTCCCCGGTGGCCTGACGGCATCCGGGCCGGGCCACCGGGCCCCGTGCAATGCAGGACGCTGGAACTCAGCAACCCCTCCTGAGATGCGGTCACAGGCAGTTGGCGGGCAGCAGGAACCAGCGCAGCTTCTCGAAGGGGGCGGGAAGCTGCACCCCACCGCCGTCGACCGGGTCGGGACGGCTCGCCATCAGCTCGCGGGCGAACTCCAGATAGCCGGGCAGGGCGTCCTCACCCACCGTCTCGGGGCCGCCCGGCTGCAGCACCGTGCCGTCGGCGAGCAGCTGCAGGTCGGCCAGGCTGGGCCTGTCCGGCTTGGCGGCGACGTGCCGCCACTGCCCGGTGAAGGGGTTGAATCGGTAGTCGGTGAGCAGGCGGGCGCCCTGCTCGGCGATCAGCGCGACCGCCTCGGCCAGGTAGCCGGCGACCGCGTCGGACAGGAAGTAGGCGAAGTTGAGCCGCGCCCAGCCCGGCTTGACGCCCTCCCAGCCCGCCTCGATCTCGTTCTGCATCCGGCGCGACAGTTCCGGGCCGATACCGAGCAGGCGATGCCCGTACGGGCCGGCGCACGAGCACCCGCCGCGCGCCTGGATGCCGAACAGGTCGTTGAGCAGCGCGACCACGTAGTTGTGGTGCAGGTAGTGCTCGCCCGCGCGGATCCGGAACGACACGATCGGCAGCCGGTCGGACTCCAGGTCGCCGAGGATCTCGATGCGCCGCTCGCCGGCCCAGCGCTCGCGGGCCCGCTGCCACAGCCGGTGCTCCTGCGCGGCGATCACGTCGGCCCCGACCGTCTGCTTGACCTGGAAGACCAGCCCGGCGCGGATCGACTCGACGATGGCCGGGGTGCCGCCCTCCTCCCGGGCGACCGGGTCGTCGAGGTAACGGTGGCTGTCGGGGTCGACGAACGCCACCGTGCCGCCGCCCGGCACCGTGGGCACCCGGTTGGCCAGCAGGTGCTTGCCCGCCACGAGCACGCCGGGGGTCTGCGGGCCGCCGGGGAACTTGTGCGGCGACAGGAAGATCGCGTCCTTGCCGGCCATGCTGATCGGCAGGTACGGGCCCGCGGCCGCGTAGTCCCAGACGGACAGGGCGCCGTGCTCCCGCAGCAGCGCCGAGATCGCCTCGACGTCGGTCAGCAGGCCGGTCACGTTGGAGGCGGCGCTGAAGCTCCCGATCAGCAACGGCCGGTCCCCGTACGCCTCCAGGGCCCGTCGCAGGTCCTCCAGGTCGGGGTGGCCGCGCTCGTCACCGCCGATCTCGACGACGTCGGCGATGCTCTCGCGCCACGGCAGAACGTTGGAGTGGTGCTCGTACGGGCCGACGAACACGACCGGGCGCTCGCCGGCGGGGATGCGCTGGGAGAACGCGTACCGCTCGTCCAGGCTCTCCGGGATGCGCAGGCCGAGCAGCGCGACCAGCTTGTTGACCGCCGTCGTCGAGCCGGAGCCGCAGAACAGCACCACGTCGCCGGGCCCGCCCCCGACCGCCCGGTGGATGATCGCGCGGGCCTCCTCCCGCAGCGCACCCGTGCGGGCCCCGGTCGAGGACGCCTCGGTGTGCGTGTTGGCGTAACCGGTCAGGACCGTCCGGCGGATGTACTCCTCGACGAAGTCGAGCGCCTGCCCCGAGGCGGTCTGGTCGGCGTACGTCACCCGGCGCGGCCCGTACGGCCCGTCGAGCACCGCGCCCGAGCCGATCGAGCCCTCGCGCAGCCGCCGCAGCATCGGTGTTTCCATGTCTTCCCTCGCAGCACTCGTGGCGTCCCGGAAGGCCTTCTTCGGCGCCCGGTGGGGCGCCACGGGCGAGAGTAGCCTGGGCGCACACCCCCGCCTCGCCGTCGCCGGGTCAGCCCGGCTGCAACATGTCGGCGTAGTCGCTGCTGCGCAAGGGTGCGCTGGTCAGCGTGCCGTCGGAACGGGGCACCTCGAGCCGCTGCCCGTCCCGGGTGAACCGCACCTCGGCCACGTCCGGGCGGGCGGTCAGGGTGCAGACGACCTGCGCGTACGCCAGGATCTTGTCGTTGCGGGCGCGACCCTCGCCGGCGTCGGGGAACTCCACCGCGGCCTGCGCGCCGGTGATGCCCCGGGCGGTCAGCTTCACCCCGGACAGCACGGTGGTGAGCCCCGCGTTGCGCTCCTCGGCGGTGGGCCCGGTGACCAGGCTGTCGAGCTGGGCCTGCGGCGTGGGATAGGACCGCGTACGGCGTACCTGCTGCACCAGGTTCTCGTCGCGGACCAGGCAGATCACCTGGGCCACGTCGCCGACCGGCTCCGACGTGCCCTGTCCGGGACTGGTCAGCGCCTGCCGCGGCAGGTCGACGACGTGCGGCTCGTCCTGGGCGCCGACGCCGCAGCCGCCCAGCAGGAAAACGGTCGTCGTCGCGATACCACAGGCCCTGCGCATTTTTGAATGATGCCCCGGCCGCGGGCACGCCCCGGCGTCCGTCATCGAACTGTCACATCGCCGGGGACGTTCCTTCAACTCGCGGGAGCAGGGTGGAGACGTTCCGATCGAGCCACCCGTGTGAGGACATACCGTATGACGGTCACCAGTCTGGTCACCGCCGTCGCCGTCGGCGTCGCCCTGGGCGTCGCCGGCTCCCTCGTGCGGCGTGGCGTTCCGTTCTGGCTGCCCCTGGCGGCCGGGGTCGGCGCGGCCGTCTTCGCCACGACGGTCGTCCGGATCGCCGCCGACCTGCCGTCCGGTTTCAGCCTCACCGAACTCGGGTTGCAGGTGCTGCTGGCCGCGGCCGCGGTCGCCGCCGTCGTGGCCACGGCCGAGCACCGTTCCCATTCCGACCACCGCTCCCCCGCGCCCAAGGGAGGCCTGCGATGATTGGCGTCCGTAACGACGTCGCGGTCGTCACCCCGTCCCACGATCTCGACGCCGCCGCGAGCGAGCTGCTGCGCGAGGCACTGGCCGACGCGGTCCGCGATCACCGGCACGTGATCGTCGACATGCACGCGGCGCCGACGATCGACTCGGCGGGGCTCAGCCTGCTCGTACGGGCGTACAACGACGCCAAGGCCCGCGGCGGCACCCTGAGCCTGGCCGCGCCCTCCCGGTACGTGGTGACGGTGTTGCACACGATGAAGCTGCACCAGATCTTCGCCGTCTATCCGGACGTCGACGCGGCGCTACTCGTCCGGCAGCTCGAGACGGAAACGAGCGCCTCCGCCGGGCCGATCCAGTAGCAGGATCCGGCCGTCGTGGGCGGCGGCGTGCTCGGCCACGATCGCCAGCCCGAGCCCGGTGCCGTCGCCCCCGCCCCGCGAGTTCGCCGCCGGCCCCCGCACGAACCGGTCGAAGATCGCCGCCCGCGACTCGGCCGGCACCCCGGGACCGGCGTCGTCGACCTCGAGAAAACCCTTCCCGATCCGTACGGCCACCGGCCCGCCCCCGTACCGCACGGCGTTGTCGATCAGGTTGCCCAGCGCCTGCTCGACCCGGCGGCGGTCGACGTGCCAGTCCACCGGTGTGCCCGGCTCGACCTCGATCAGGCCGGCCGGCAGTCCCCGGTCGCGCAGCACCCGCCCGGCCAGCAGGCCGATGTCGGCGGGCTCGCGGTGCGCCGGCTGGTCGCTGCGGGCCAGTTCGAGCAGGTCGTCGACGAGCGCCTGGAAGCGGGCGACCTCGTCGGCGATCAGCCCGACCGCGGCCGCCGAACGCTCGTCCAGGCCGTCGCGCCGCCGGTTGAGCACGCTGACCGCGGCCGCCAGCGTCTGCAGGGGCGAACGCAGCTCGTGGCTGACGTCGGCGGCGAACCGGCGGTCACGCTGCAAACGGCGCGAAAGCTCGTCGGCCATGTGGTTGAACGAGGCGGTGAGCCGGCCCAGCTCGGGCTCGGCGTCCGGGTCGAGGCGGGTGTCGAGGTCGCCGTCGGCGATGCCGCTGGCCGCCTCGGCCACCGCCGCCAGGGGGCGAAGGGCGTGCCGGGTGACGTACCAGCCGACCGCCGCTCCCCCGGCCGACACCATGATCGCCACCGCCGTCAGCACCAGCGCGAGCAGCTGCAACGTGCGTTCCAGCTCGCCCAGCGAAACGATCTCGTAGAAGACCGAACCGCCCTGCACCGGCACGGCCACGACCAGGGCCGCCTCGTTGTCGCGACGGATGCGCTGGGCGCCGGCCTGCCCGGTTGCGGCGAGCTTCTGCAGCTTCTCGGGCACCGCCCCGCCTGCCGAGGAGTCCGCGCTGCGCGAATACCACTGGCCCTGCCGGTGGAGCAGCACGTACCGGTCGGCGCCGACGTCGAGCGACTGCAGCAGGTCGCCCACCTCGGGATCGCTGCCGCCCAGACCCGAGTTGATCACCGTGGCGTCGAAGTAGGTGACGCGTACGGCCGCGCGTTCCCGCTCCCGGAACAGGGTGTTGCTGATCAGCTCGTACGACACGAACGTGACACCGGCCGACAGCGCCAGCGCGCCGATCGCGAACGCCGCGCTGACCCGGGTCCGCAGGCCCGCCCGCCTCACGGCTGGAGCTTGTAGCCCAGACCGCGGACGGTCACCAGGTGCCGGGGCCGGCCGGTGTTGTCCTCGATCTTGTGCCGGAGCCGGCCCACGTGCACGTCGACCAGGCGCTCGTCGCCGATGTCGTACTCCCAGACCCGGCTGAGCAGCTGCTGCCGCGACAGCACCTGGCCCGGGTGCTCGGCCAGCTCGCACAGCAGCCGGAACTCCGTACGGGTGACCGCGACCGGCTCGCCGTGCAGGCGCACCTCGCCCGCCTCGGGCAGAATTTCCAGGTCGCCGAAGGTCAGCACGGTCATCGCCGGGGTGGCGGCCTGCGCGGCCCGGCCCCGCCGGCGCAGCGCCCGCAAGCGTGCCGCCAGCTCCTTCACGGCGACCGGCTTGACCACGTAGTCGTCGGCGCCCGCCTCGAGCCCCGCCACGATGTCGTGCGTGTCGTCGCGGGCGCTGACCACGATCACCGGCACGTCGTCGGTGCGGCGCAGCTGCCGGATGCACTCGAAGCCGTCCATGCCCGGCAGCATCAGGTCGACCAGCACGGCGTCGGCCGGCTGTTTACGCTGCAGCTCGAGGCCCTCCTCGGCGGTGGCCACGGCGTGGGTGACGTAACCCTCGTCCTCCAGGGCCATGGCCAGCGACAGCCGGATCCGGTCGTCATCCTCGATCAACAGCACGGCACTCATAACCGCATGATGCCGCGCCGGACCCCGAACGACACAGTTGTGCAGGCAAACCACGGTTTCGTCACGCAACCGTCATATCCCCGGGGGGCGTTCGCCATCGACCGCCACGAGCATGGTGGCAGGGAAACGAACCCCCCGCAGGGTCCGCGTCCGGCCGCCGGTTCGGCGCGCGGGACGCGGACTCCCTGGTTTTCGCCGCTTGCCTGTCCGACAGGCCGCCGCCCCGGGCAGCGGAACGCCGGAGAGATCGTCGGCCGCCACCGAAGACCTCTCCGGCCCGGCTCGTCCGGCCCCGCTCGCTTCCCTGCTCGTTCGGCGCCACTCGCCGCCCGGCTCGTGCGGCCCCGCTCGCATCCCTGCTTGGATGGGCTCATGGAGCTCCTCGACACCCTGACCGGCGCCGGCCGCATCGGGCTGGGCCTGGCCGCCGTGGGCCGCCCCGGCTACATCACCCTCGGCCGCGCCGCCGACCTGCCCGCCACCCGCAGCGTCGAGGCCCTGCGTGAACGCACCCACACCCTGCTCACCGACGCGTGGGCGGCCGGCGTGCGCTACTTCGACGTGGCCCGCTCGTACGGCCGCGCCGAGGAGTTCCTGGCCGCCTGGCTCCCCGGCCACCCCGGCGCGATCGTCGGCAGCAAATGGGGCTACACCTACACCGCCGGTTGGTCGGTGACCGCCGACGTGCACGAGGTGAAGGACCACAGCGTCGCCACGTTCGACCGTCAGATCCTCGAAACCCGCGCCCTGCTCGGGAACCACCTGAGCCTCTACCAGATCCACTCGCTCACCCCCGGCAGCCCCGCCCTGACCGACACCGGGCTGCACCACCGCCTGGCCGCCCTGGACGTGCCGGTGGGCTTCTCGACCAGCGGCCCCCGCCAGGCCGAAACCATCCGCGCCGCCCTGGCGATCGAGGTGAACGGCGCCCGCCTGTTCCGCAGCGTCCAGTCGACGTGGAACCTGCTGGAACCCAGCGCCGGCCCCGCCCTGGCCGAGGCCCACGCGGCCGGCTGCGTCGTCATCGTCAAGGAGGCCCTGGCCAACGGCCGCCTCGCCGACCCGTCGCTGAGCAGCGTGCTCACCGAACTGGCCGTCACCCCCGACGTGGTCGCGACAGCCGCGGCCCTGCAGCAGCCCTGGTCCCCCATCGTCCTGTCGGGCGCCGCCACCCGGGCCCAGCTCGCCTCCAACCTGCGGGCCGCCGACCTGACGCTGAGCCCCGGCCACCTGGACCGGTTGGCGACCCTCGCCGAGCCCGCCGATCAGTACTGGAAGACCCGCGCGGCCCTCGCCTGGTCCTGACAACGGTCAGCGGCGGCTGCGGTGGCCCAGCAGGGCCGGGCCCGCGTCCCCGGCAGCGGCCAACGTCGTCGGTGGCCGCGTCCAGCCCGGCTCGGCCCCGGGCCGGCACAGCCCCGTCCCGCCCGTTCGCGGCCGGCTCACGGACCACGGCCCGGCCCACTCCGGCGGCTCCCCCGTCAGCACGGCAATACGGCGGATTTCTCAGGCGGGGGCCTTCTCGGTGGCCGGGCGGTGTTCCAGGGTGCGGACGTCCCGGCTGGTCAGCATGCCCGCGACGGCCACCAGCATCACGCCGACGGCGATCAGCAACGTCGTCCGGGCGCCCAGGGCGTGAGCGGCCGGACCGGCGGCGACCTGGCCGACCGGGATCGCGACGAGGGAGCCGAGCATGTCGTACGAGTAGACGCGGGCCAGCTTGTCGGAGGGAACGTACTCCTGCATCGTCGTCTCCCACGCGATGCCGAACTGGTCGAACGCCACCCCGCCCACGAACGCGCACACCACCAGCACCCAGAGGACGGGGGCAAGGGCCAGCCCGGACGGCAGCAGGGCCATTCCGGCGACCGCGATCACGCCGAACGCGAGCAGCCGGCGGACGGTGATCCGGATGGCCAGCAGCGCCCCGGCGATCATGCCCGCGGTCTGGGCGGCCAGCACGAAACCCCAGGCGCGGCGGCCGATGGTGTCGTCGGCGACCACGGGGCCCAGCACGCCCATGCTGGCGGCCCAGGCGGCGTTGAGGAACATGAAGCCGAGCACCACCACCCACAGCCAGGTGCGCGACGTGAACTCACTCCACCCGTCGCGCAGGCCCGCCAGCACGCTCGGCTTCTTGACCGCGTGGTCGCGCACGCCGGTCACCCGGATCAGGGCGAAACACACGCCGCTCAGGGCGAACGTGGCGGCGTCGGCGGCCAGGCCCCAGCCCGGGCCGACCGTGGCGACCAGGATGCCGCCGGCCGGGGCGCCCAGGATCATCGCGGCGTTGCCGCCGATCCGGTTGATGGCGATGGCCTGCTTGCGGATCGCCTCGGGCACCGTCTGCGGGAGCAGCGCCGAGACAGCCGGCCAGGCGAGCGCGGAGGCCAGGCCGTTGATCGCGGACAACACCATCAGCAATGGCACGGTGGCGGCGCCGGTGAGCACCGCGGCGGCGACGGCGGCCTGGGTGATCGCGGCCACGGCGCTGGAGACGACCATCACCAGGTGCCGCGGCAGCCGGTCGGCGATGACCCCGCCGAGCAGCAGGAACACGACGTTGGTGAGCGAGCGGGCGCCGACGACCAGGCCCAGGTCACCGGCCGAGCCGGTCAGGTCGAGCACGGCGAAGGCCAAGGCGATCGGGGCGACCGCGTTGCCCAGCATCGAGATCATGCGGCCCGCGGCGAGCAGGCGGAACGCCCCGTAGCGCAGCGGAGCCAACGAACCAGCGCTCACCCTGCAGCCCCCGTCGATGTGCGTGAATGGCGACCCGACCGTACCGGACCGCTGGGTGGGAAGCAGGGTCGAAAATGTCGTACCCACGGGGCAGGATCGGGCCCATGAAGGTGCACGAACGGATCGACGGACGGTTGCGAAGCTTCATCGAGGCGCAGCCGATGTTCTTCGTGGCCACCGCGCCCAACGGGCCGGGCGGACACGTCAACGTCTCCCCCAAGGGCATGGCGGGCACGTTCCTGGTGCTCGACGAGCTGCGGGTGGCCTATCTCGACTACCACGGCAGCGGCGCCGAGACGACAGCCCACCTGCACGAGAACGGCCGCATCACGGTGATGTTCTGCTCGTTCCAGGGCGCGCCCAACATCGTCCGCCTGCACGGCCGGGGCCGTTCGGTGCCGCTGACCGACCCGGAGTTCCCCGCGATGCTGGCCCTGTTCCCCACACCGCCCGACACCCACGGCGTCCGCTCCGTGATCGACATCGCCGTCGAGCGGGTCAGCGACTCCTGCGGCTATTCGGTGCCGCTGATGTCCTACGAGGGCGACCGCGATGTGCTGCTGCGCTGGACGGAACGCCGCTCCGAGGCCGACCTGGCCGAGTATCGCCGCAAGAAGAACGAGACGAGCATCGACGGCCTGCCCGCCTTCACCCCGGCGCCCTGATCACGCTCGGCCCGTCCGGCCGGCCCGCGTCCACCCGTGCACCCCGGCCACGAACGGAGGCGCGTTGGTCAGCGTCCTGGCCGGCTTGTGGGCCGGCGTCCACGGTCAGACGCCGGCCCACGCGTTTCTCGCCTGAGCGCGCACCACTCGGCAACAGCGACCGTCAGGCGGCCAGCAGTTCGAGGGTGTCGATCACACGGTGGGAGAAGCCCCACTCGTTGTCGTACCAGGCGACCACCTTCATGTGGCGGCCGTCCACGCGGGTCAGCGCCGAGTCGAAGACGGACGACGCCGGGTTGCCGACGATGTCGGACGAGACGAGGGCGTCCTCCGAGTATTCCAGGATGCCCGCCAGCGGCCCCTCAGCCGCCGTCCGGTAGGCCGCCAGCACCTCGTCGCGGGTCACGTCGCGGGCGACCACCGTGTTCAGCTCGACGATGGAACCCACCGGCACGGGCACGCGGATCGAGTCGCCGGACAGTTTGCCGTCGAGCTGGGGCAGCACCAGGCCGATCGCCTTCGCGGCGCCGGTGGTGGTGGGCACGATGTTGACGGCGGCCGCCCGTGCCCGGCGCGGGTCGCGGTGCGGCCCGTCCTGCAGGTTCTGCTCCTGCGTGTAGGCGTGCACCGTGGTCATGAAGCCGTGTTCGATGCCGGCCAGGTCGTCGAGCACCTTCGCGAGCGGCGCGAGGGCGTTGGTCGTGCACGAGGCGTTCGACACGATCGTGTGGGCTGCCGGGTCGTACGCGGCGTTGTTCACCCCGTACGCCAGGGTCACGTCCGCGCCGGCCGACGGCGCGCCCACCAGCACCTTGCGGGCGCCGGCGTCGATGTGCGCGCGGGCCGCGGCAGCCGCCGTGAACCGTCCGGTCGCCTCGAGCACGATGTCGACGCCCAGCGCGGCCCAGGGCAGGGCGGCCGGGTCCTTCTCGGCGAAAACGGCGATCGGGTTCCCGTCGACGACGAGCCCGTCGGCGGAGGCGGTGACGGGCCGCCCCAGCCGCCCGGAGGTCGTGTCGAAGGCGAGCAGCCGGGCCAGCGCGGCCGGCTCGGTGAGATCGTTGACGGCCACCACTTCGAGTTTGCTGTCCCGCTCGAGCAGGGCGCGCAGGACGTTGCGCCCGATCCGGCCGAATCCGTTGATGGCGATACGAGTCATGCGTTCAGCTTCGACGCGGCGCCACCCGGGGGTACAGTGGCCGCCACGCCACCGTTCGCAAGGATCACGCCACGAACGTACGGCGGTACTGGCTCGGTGTGGTGCCGAGGATCCGCTGGAAGTGCAGGCGCAGGTTGGCCCCGGTGCCCAGCCCCACCTGAGCGGCGATCTGCTCGACCGGGAGCTGCGACAGTTCGAGCAGTTCCCGGGCCAGGTCGATGCGGGCGCGCATGACCCACTGCATGGGCGGGTAGCCGGTGTCCTCGGCGAAACGGCGGGAGAACGTACGGGGGGAGACGGCCGCGTGACGGGCCAGGATCTCCAGGGTGAGCGGCTTGCCGAGACGGTGCAGCGCCCATTCCCGGGTCGCCGCGAACCGTTCGCCGAGCGGCTCCGGCACGCTGCGCGGCACGTACTGGGCCTGACCGCCGCTGCGGTACGGGGCCGCCACAAGCCGCCGGGCCGCGTGGTTGGAAGCCGCCACCCCCAGGTCGCCGCGGAGGATGTGCAGGCACAGGTCGATGCCGGAGGCGGCGCCGGCCGACGTCAGGACGCTGCCCTCGTCGACGAACAGCACGTTCTCGTCGACGAGCACGGACGGGTGTTTGAGCGCGAGCTGCCGGGTGTAGTGCCAGTGCGTGGTGGCCCGTTTGCCGTCGAGCAGCCCGGTCGCCGCCAGCGCGAACGCCCCCGTCGAGATGGCGGCGAGCCGGGCGCCACGGGTATGGGCCGCGATCAGGGCGTCCGCCACGGCTTGCGGCGGGTCCTCGCGGTCGGGGAAACGATAGCCGGGGATGAACACGATGTCGGCCCAGTCCAGCGCGTCCAGACCGTCGGCCACGTGGTACGACAGGCCGTCGCCACCGGTGACCAGTCCCGGGGCGGGGCCGCAGACCCTTACCTCGTACGGCATGCTCGCCCTGGTCGTGAAGACCTGCGCCGGGATCCCCACATCGAGCGGCTTGGCCCCTTCGAGCACCAGCACGGCGACACGGTTGAGGCGATCGGGCAGCACGCCACCAGGGTAGTGCCGCCGCCACCAGGCCGGCGGGGCACGCCACCAGGGTAGTGCGACGGCGACTCAGGTCGGCGGCGGCAAGACCTACGGCCGTATCGGGTGTCCGGGTGGCGTCGCGAGAGTCGCAGGCATGGCAGCAGTTCTCGCGCTGATGGCGCTCGCGCCCTGGACCGCCGAGTGTGTCTGGGGCGGCTTCACGGTCGTCGACTGGCCCTTCGTCATCGTCATCCTGGCACCCCAGTACGGGGGCGCCGCCGTGCTCATCCGCGAGGTGGCCCGCCGCACCGGTGGCGGGTGGCCGTCGATCGCGCTGATGGCGGCGGCGTTCGGGTTCGTGCAGGCCGGGCTGGTCGACCAGTCGTTGTTCAACCCGGCCTTCCTCGACAACACCGAGTTCGCCGCCGACGCCGCCTCCGCGCGCGCGACCTGGGTGCCGGGTCTCGATTTCAGCGCGCAACAGGCTTTCTCGTACGTCGGCGGGCATGTCGCCCTCAGCATCGCCGCGCCCATCGCGATCGTGGAGGCTTGCTCGCGCCGCCAGGGGCCGTGGCTGGGGCGCCGGGGGACGGCCGTGATCGCCGTCGTCTATGTGCTGGGCAGCCTCCTCATCTTCCGCGACTCCTACAGCAACGGGCACTTCCTCGCCTCGCCCGTGCAGGTGCTGTTCACCGTGCTGGTCGCGCTCGCCCTGATCACGGCAGCCCTGTTCCGCCGACGTCCACGCACGACTCAGAACCGGCCGCCACAACACGCCACGACAGGCGATCGGCCGGCGCAGGCCCCACAGCACGCCACCACAGACGATCGGCCGGCGCAGGCCCCACAGCACGCGACAGCAGGCGACCAGCCGCGGATTCGGCGGCGCGGCAGGACGGTCCGGCGGGCGCCCCACCCGCTGGTCGTCTTCGGCGCGGCCGCCCTCCCCCACTTGAGCGGTGAATGGGTGGCGGGCTGGGCCGGCCCGGCGATCCAGGCCACAGTGACCGGGCTGGTGGTGGCATCGATCGTACGGTGGTCACGACGGGACGGGTGGGGGCAGCGGCACGCGCCGGCCGGATGGTTCGCCGGACTCGTCGTGTCGGCCGCGACCGCCTATGCGGTGCCCACCTACGCGTCTTCGACGCCGGCGATGGCGCTGCTCTCCGATGTGTGCATATCCCTCGTGACGGCGGCCCTGCTGGGCGTGACCTGGAAACGGCAGCGCCTAAATGCTTCGACAGCGCAGACGAGTCCCCGTACGGTGAAATGCAGTTGATCTTTTCCGAGGGGAGGCCAGTGATGCGTCACCGCACCGCTCTCCTCCTCGTGTCCGGTGTGCCCAGCCTCGGCTGCGCCACCGGGGCTGGACGTGCCTGAAAGAGCGGCAACACGGCGCTGTCCACCGTAAGCACGTCAAGGAAAGACACTTTCAACAATGCGTAACATCGGCATTCTCGCGCACGTCGACGCGGGCAAGACCACCCTGACCGAACGCATTCTGTTCCTCACCGGCGCCACCTACAAACGCGGCGAGGTGCATCACGGAACGACGGTCACCGATTTCGATCCGCAGGAGCGGGAACGTGGCATCACCATCTTCGCGGCCGCGGTCAGCTGTACCTGGCGCGGCGAGCAACTCAATCTGATCGACACCCCGGGACACGTCGACTTCACCGACGAGGTCGAAAGGTCGCTGCGGGTGCTCGACGGCGCGGTTGTCGTATTCGACGGCGTTGCCGGGGTCGAGCCGCAGAGCGAGGCCGTGTGGCGGCAGGCCGACCGTTACGGCGTGCCGCGACTGGCGTTCATCAACAAGCTGGACCGTCCCGGGGCGGACTTCGAGGCCTCCGTACGCTCGTTGCGGGAGCGGCTCGGTGTGACCGCGCTGGTGGCGCAGCTACCCGTCGACGGCGGCGTGATCGACCTGGTCGGCCCGCGCCCCGATCGTGAGGACGTGCGGGCGGCCCGGCGGCGGCTGGAGGAGGCGGTGGCCGAGCTGCACCCGGCGGCCCTCGAAGAACTGGGCGACATGTCGGACACCACCCTGCGGACGGCGATGCGGGAGCTCACGCTCAGCGGTCAGGCGGTGGTGGTGCTGGGCGGTGCGGCCTACCGCGACGTCGGAGTGGAACCGCTGCTCGACGCCGTGGTCGACTACCTGCCGGCGCCCACGGGCGACCCGGCCGCGCCGCTGTCGGCGCTGGTCTTCAAGGTGCAGGCGGCGAAGCAGGGGCGGCTGACCTTCGTACGGGTCTACGACGGCGTGCTCGCCAAGGGGGACACGGTGTGGGACGCGGCCCGGCAGCGGACCGAACGCGCGGGACGGATCCTGCGGGTGCAGGCCGACCGGGTCACCGACGTGGACCGGGCGGTGGCCGGTGACATCGTCGCGCTGGCCGGCCTGAAGAGCGCGCGGGCGGGGACGACGCTGTCCACCCGCGAGCATCCGGTGCTGCTGGAGGCCCCGGCGGCGGCCACTCCCCTGGTGTCGGTGGCGGTCGAGGCCCGTACGCGGGCAGACGCGCAACGGCTGCCCGGAGCGCTCGCCGTGCTGGCCGAGGAGTTCTCCGTACGGGTCAGCAACATCGACGGGCAGACCCTGCTCTCGGGGCAGGGCGAGCTGCAACTGGAGGTGGCCGTGACCAGGCTGCGCGAGGCCGGGGTGGCCGTGAACGTCGGGCGGCCCCGGGTGGCGTACCGGGAAACCGTGGCCGGCGGGGTGCGCGGGTTCGTGCACCGGCACGTCAAGCAGGACGGCGGGGCCGGGCAGTTCGCGCACGTGGTGCTGGACGTGGCGCCGTTGGAGGGCACCGATTTCGAGTTCGCGTCGGCGGTGACCGGCGGGCGGGTGCCGGCGGAGTACGTGCGGGCGGTCGAGGCGGGCTGCCGGGACGCGCTCGCCGAGGGCCCGCTCGGCGGCGACCCGGTCGTCGGGCTGCGGGTCACGCTGGTCGACGGGTCCACGCACGTGAAGGACTCGTCGGAAATGGCGTTCCGCACGGCCGGGCGGTCGGGGCTGCGGGCGGCGCTGGCCGCGTGCACGATGGCCCGGCTGGAACCGGTGGCCGACGTGACGGTCAGCGCGCCGTCCGACGCGCTGGGGGCCGTGCTGGGCGACCTCGCGGCCCGCCGCGGGCAGGTCACGGGCTCGACGTCGCAGTCGGTGACCGCGGTGGTGCCGCTGGCCGAGCTCTTCGGCTACGCGACCGACCTGCGCAGCCGTACGCGGGGACGGGCGACCTTCTCGACCCGGCCGGCCGGTTACCGGCCCGCCGCCTGAACGACGTCGCCCCGGGCCCATCCGGCCCGGGGCGACACCCCGCCCTCGTCGACCGAGCCGGCACACCCGAGCTCGTGGGCGGGGCGACATGCCCGGTTCCTCGGGGCGGGGCTAACCTGGCCTCGGTGGCCAACGGGACGAGATCATCGGCGGGGCGCCCGGGCGGCGGTCCCGGACGTCTGCCCACGCACCGCCTCGTGCTGGCGATGGCCCTGATCTCGACCGGCCCGCCGCTGGTCATCCACGAGGGCTGGCAGGGGCTGCCGGTCGCGGTGGCCGCGGTTCTCTACGCCGCCTATCTGCTGCTCGGCAAGCGCTGGCCCCGCCTGCGCCGCCGCCGGGTGTCTCCGGCCCGGCCCGCCCGGCTGCCCACCGCCACCACCGCGTCCCCGCCCACCGCCACCTCGGCCTCCCCGCCGGCAGCGACCCCCGCCGCCGCGACCCCCGACACGCCCGCCGCCGCGCCCGCCGAGGCTCCGCGACCCGAGCCGGCTCCGGCCCCCGCCGACGCCGACGCCGACGCCGTGATCGGCGAAGTCCAGCCGAAAAGGGTGGAACAGTGACCGGAGCATCTGTCTCATTTGCCATCCGGAAATCATTCCGGAAATAGTCAGAAAAACGCTACTCCGCCACCCCGGCCCGGTCCAGTACGCAGCCGACAAGTAACCGCGGGCATTCCTTCACCCCTCGCACACTTGCCAAAGCACAATCACGCCCTATTGGCTCATCGGGTTCCGACCATTTCCGTGGAGGGAGCACCATGACCATTTCCGAGGTGCTGTCGGCCGACCGTGCGCCGAACCTGCCCGCCGGGTTCGCCGACACGTTCACCAGCCGTTTCGTCGACACCGGGGAGCTGCGCCAGCACGCTGTCGTCGGCGGCGACGGCCCGCCGCTGCTGCTGGTGCACGGCTGGCCCGAGTTCTGGTACGCCTGGCGCCTGGTCATGCCGGCCCTGGCCCGTGACTTCACGGTGATCGCGGTCGACCAGCGCGGCCTGGGCCTGTCCGGCAAGCCCGAGACCGGATACGACACCCGCACGCTGGCGAACGACCTGGTGGCGCTGATGGCCGCGCTGGGTCACGACCGGTTCGCGGTGGCCGGGCACGACACCGGCTTCGCCATCGCGTACGCCCTGGCCTCGGACCACCCCGAGCGGGTCGAGCGGGTCGCCCTGGCCGAGATCCCCGGCCCGCCGCGCGCCGAGGCGTCACCGCCGGTGTTCGTGCCCTCGCACATCAACGACCGGCTCTGGCACATCCCGTTCAACCGGGTGGAGGGCCTGCCCGAACGGATGGTCGCCGGCCACGAGGACCTGTTCTTCGGCTACGAGTTCGCCGTCCAGGGCGGCAAGCTGCCCGGCGAGCTGGTCGACTTCTACGTACGGGTGCTCTCCGAGCCCGGGGTGCTGCCGGGCAGCTTCGGCTGGTACCGCGCCCTCGACGAGACCATCGCGCAGAACGGCGAACGGGCGAAGACCAAGCTGGCCATGCCCGTGCTGGCGATCGGCGGCGCCCTCAGCTACGGCCCCGCGGTCGCGGCGGCGATGCGTCCACTGGCCGGCGACGTACGGGAGACGGTTGTTCCCGACGCCGGGCACTGGGTCGCCGAACAGGCCCCGGAGGCGCTGGTGGCGGCCCTGTCCGACTTCCTGGCGCCGTACCGCTCATGAAGGCGCCGTGGCTGGGCGGCGCCGAGTGGCTCGACTCCGCGCCGCCCGATCTCGACGGCCGCGTGGTGGCGTACGACTTCTGGACCCTGACCTGCGTCAACTGGCTGCGCACGGCGCCGTACCGCCGGGCCTGGTGGCAGGCGTACCGCGGCGACGGGCTGGTCGTGGTCGGCGTGCACACCCCCGAGTTCGGCTTCGAGCACGACCGCGACCTGATCCGCCGGGCCGTGGCCGACCGCGGGCTCACCTATCCCGTCGTGGTCGACAACGACCACACGGTCTGGA
This sequence comes from Paractinoplanes brasiliensis, assembly GCF_004362215.1. Lineage (NCBI taxonomy): Bacteria > Bacillati > Actinomycetota > Actinomycetes > Micromonosporales > Micromonosporaceae > Paractinoplanes > Paractinoplanes brasiliensis. Next base: position 1,884,311 of record NZ_SNWR01000002.1, read on the forward strand.
AGTCGTTCGACAACCATTTCTGGCCCGCGCTCTACATCGCCGATCGCGACGGGGTGATCCGCGACCATCACTTCGGCGAGGGCCGGTACGCCGAGTCGGAGCGCACGATCCAGCGTCTGCTCGGCGTGGCCAGGCCCCTCAGCCGGCCGGAGGCGCTGGGGGTGGAGGCCGAGGCCGACTGGGAGCGCCTGAGAACCCCCGAGACCTACCTGGGGTACGCCCGGGGGGAGCGTTTCGTGTCGGCGGGCGGTTCCCACGCGTACGCGTATCCGGGGTTCCTGCAGTCCAATCAATGGGCGCTCGACGGCGACTGGACGCGCAGCAGCGAATACGCCACGGCGCACACCGCGGGCGGCAGCATCGCGTTCCGCTTCGAGGCCCGCGACGCCAATCTGGTGCTGGACGCCGGTCACTCCTCCGTCCCGTTCCGGGTGCTGCTCGACGGCGAGCCGCCGGGCCAGGCCCACGGCGCCGACATCACGCCCGACGGCCAGGGGGTGCTGACCGGGGGCCGCATGTACCAGTTGATCCGGCAGCCCGGCACGGTCGAGGAGCGGCACCTGGAGGTCGTCCTCGCGGGGCCGGGCGTCCGCGCGTACGCCTTCACCTTCGGTTGACGCCGTTGTCCACCGGGACAGCGGCGGCGCGGCAGCGGTGATAGAAACCGTGGGTGGACTTCCCTGAACTGCTGCGTCTGATCGACGAGCGGTCGGCCGCGTTCCAGGCCGTGATCGCGTCGGCCCCGAGCCTCGATGTGCCGGTGCCGACGTGTCCCGGGTGGACGCTGGCCGACCTCGAACGGCACCTGGTCGACGGCCGTCGCAAGTGGGCGGCCATCGCCGCCGCCGGGCCGGCCGGCAGTTTCGCCTGGTCCGGGGCGCCGCCGGTGCCCCTGGCCGAGGCCACCCGCGAGCTGATCGACGCGTTGCGGGCGGCCGGGCCCGAGGCCGGCTGCTGGACGTGGTGGGGCCGCTCCCAGTCACCGCAGACGTGTGCGGCCGTGGCCCGGCATCAGGTGCAGGAGCTCGCCGTGCACACGTACGACGCGCAGGTCGCGGTCGGCGATCCCCAGCCGCTGCCGGTCGAGGTCGCCCTCGACGGGGTCGACGAGTTCCAGACCACGTGCGTCGCGACGACGAGCCCGTGGCCGCACGAGCCCGCCGTCCTCCGCTACGACGCCACCGAGGGCCGCTCCTGGCGCATCTTCTTCTCGGCCGAGGGCGCCCGCTGCGAGCCCGGCGACGGCCCGGCCGACGTCTCCGTCACCGCCCCGGCAGGCGACCTGGTGCTGCTGTGTTACGGCCGGTTGTCACCCGAGGCGGTGAAGGTCGAGGGCGACCGGCGCGTCCTCGACCGGCTCATCGCCTGGGAACCGGCCTGAGCGTCAGGCGAAGACGGCGGCCAGCTGCTCGTCGAGCCAGGGGTAAAGCTCCTCGGCCGGGGTGTTGAGGCGCGACTTGAGGTATCGCGTCTGGTCGTCGGCCAGGACCTCGATCGAGCCGTCGGCCACGGCGTCGTAAGCCTGCGCGACCACGTCGGCCGGGCCGACCTTGGGAACGTCGTAGCGGGCCGACATGGCGGTGTCGACCATGCCGACGAGCAGGCCGATCACCTGCGTGCGCTGGCCGCGCAGCTGCACGCGCAGGGCGTTGGTGGCCGACCACAGGGCCGCCTTGGACGCGCCGTAACCGGTCGGGACGTTGACCCACGCGGCGGTCGACAGGATGTTGAGCAGCGTGCCGCCCCCGTTGGCCGCGAGCACCGGCGTGAAGGCCCGCGTGACCCGCAGCGTGCCGAAGAAGTTGGTCTCGAAGATCTGCCGCAGCTCGTCCTCGGGGCCGGTGATCCGCTCGTCCCCGGGCGCCACGGCGGCGTTGTTGACCAGCAGGTCGACGTCGGTGGCGGCCCGGGCGGCCCGTTCCGCGTCGTCCGGGCTGGTCAGGTCGAGGGTGATCGGCTCGATCCGGGAGTCGTCCCACTGCTTGCCCGTACGCGCGGCGGCGTAGACCTTGGCCGCGCCGCGCTCGAGGGCCTGCCTCACGAAGTGCTCGCCGAGGCCGCCGTTGGCCCCGGTCACGAGCACGGTGCGGCCGTCGAGTGCCTGGTTCATCTAGACTCCTTCGATAACTGGGGAGCATCCCCGCTATGAACTATGTGGGGACAGTCCCCGGATAGTCAAGGAGGAGTGTCCATGGCTACATCCCGCCCGCTGCGCGCCGACGCCCAGCGCAACCGGGACGCGATCCTGACCGCGGCGCGCGAGACGTTCGACACCGAAGGCGTGCTGGCCTCGCTCGACGGCATCGCCCTGCGCGCCGGGGTCGGCAACGCCACCCTCTACCGCAACTTCCCCACCCGCGACGACCTGCTGGCCGAGGTCCTGCGGACGAGCATCGACGAGGCGCTGGCCGAGGCCGACGAGCTGGCCCGCACCCGGACGCCCGGCGACGCGCTCGCCGAGTGGCTGATGCGGCTCACCTGGAAGCTGCGCATCTGGCACGACCTGCCGTACTGCCTGGCCGCCGCCCACCACGACACCGGCTCCCCGATGAAGCCGGCAGCGGACCCGCTGCTGGTCAAGACCGGCGAACTGCTCGACGCGGCCCGGCCCGGGTCCGGCATCACCGCCGCCGAGGTCTACGAGCTGGTGCTGGCCCTGTCGTGGGCGGTCGACCGCTTCCGCGACGACGAGCCGGCCGCCCGCCGCCGGGTCACGATGGCAACCGCCGGAATCCTGCCCTGACCGTGTCCCGGCGGCCCGTTCAGTAGGTCCAGTCGCTCGGATAATCGGGGGGCAGGTAGTGACCGGCCTGGCGAATGACCGTCGCCACCCGCGCCCGTTCCACGCCCGATGTGCTCGGCCGGCTCGCCCACCGGCCGATGTAGTCGAGGAACACGGCGGCGATCTCGGGGGTGGCGCGGTGCAGGAGCCGCAGGAAGTTCTCGTCGTCGGAGTCCCGGATCAGCCGTACGACGTAACCCAGCACCACCTGGTTGTCGAGGAGTGCCCGGTCCAGCACGAGACTGTGCACGATCGCCAGCCGCTGGTCCGGGGTGAAGCCGCGGAACATGAGCTCCAGCCAGTCGAGCGGCCGGTTCAGCGCGACGATCACAGCGGCGATGTCCGGCGGTGACAGCTTCTCCAGCCGCAGCCGGGCCGAGTAGGGCGCCTGGTTGCCCAGCGACCGGGCCACGTCGGCCACCTGGGCCCGGGTCATCCGGGCGCCGCGCTGTCCCGGCGGCGGGGAGGCAGGGCGGTGTCTCTGGTCGCGCATCGCGTCGGCCTCGGGCGCCCGGCCCGCCTTGTCGAGGATGTCGGCGCCGATCGTGCGGGCGGCCAGCACCAACCGATCGCGGACGGCGTCGAACCGCGGCGCCCGCACCCGCTCGATCACCTCGTCCAGCCCGCCGAGGGCAGCCTCGGTCCGCAACCCCGAGGGCAGGCTGACCCGGGCGAACTTGAGCAGCGCCTGCACCAGGTCGAGCTCGTGCCGTTCGGCGCTGATCCGGACGAGACGCCGGTGGATCGCGATCGTCTCGGCCAGCGCGTCGAGGGCCCCGCCCCACGCCGTACGGTCGGCCAGGATCTGCGCCTCCACCTGACGGGCCCGGGCCAGCTCCTTGTCGTAAAAAACGTTGACCTCGGCCAGCCGCCGGAACACGGCCACGGCGCCGGACGCCGCGAACGAGGCCTCCTGATGCTGCCGCAGCGAGTGCAGCGTCATGGCCCGTCCGAGCAGGGCCGCGGCGAAATCCAGCTCCAGGCCCGCGCCCGCGTTCCCGGCCACCGCCTGCAACAGGCCCAGAGCCTCGTCCAGCGCTTCGAGCGCGTCCCGGCGCCGGTCGCCGCGGCGCAGCTGCTCGGCCTGCTGCACCAGCACCCGGATCAGCGTCAGCCGGTACCGCCCGTCGACCACGACCAGCCGCCGCAGCTGCGCGATGGCCCGATGCCGGGTCGACAGCGACGACGTGTCGCGCCCCTGGTTCCACAGCGCGAGGCTGAGGTCGGCCAGGCAGGCGGCGACGTCCTCGGCGGGTGGCGTGCAGCGGTCGTTCCACAACTCCGCGGCCTGTCCGAGCGCGTCGGCGGCGGTGGCCCAGTCCTTCGCACGGGTGCAGGCCCGGCCGAGGCTGCGCAGAGCCAGCTCGAGCTGCGCCGCCTGAGCGGGTGGCCGCCGCGCGATCGCGACCGCCTCGGTGAGCAGCGCCAGACCATCCCGTACGCGGCCCGACTCGAACAACCGCCAGCCCAGCTTCAACGCCAGCGCGCCGGCCCGTACGGGGTCATCGGCGTGCCCGGCCAGCTCGCGGGCCAGCCGCTCGGTGATCGCGGCGATGCCCGCGTGCAGGTCGGCCGTGGGCTCCTGGGGGAACGCGGACTCGATGGCCGCCAGCACGTCCAGCGGCATGGCGGGGGCGGCCGCGATCGCCGAGAGCGCCGCCGAACCGGCCCGCACGGCCAGCTCGGGCCTGTCCCGCAGCACCGCACCAGCTGGTCGGTGGCCAGGTGCGGCCACCGCCGTACGGCGTCGACCAGCATCGGCAGGGCCGTGGCGGCGCTGCGGGCGTCGTGCGCGAGCAGCTCACCGAGCGCGCCCACGGCCCACGGGTCGGGGCGGAACCCCGCGACGGCGGAACCCCGCGACGGCGTGACCCGGCGTCTGCAGGGCGACGAAATCCTCGGCGAGCCGGTCCGGGTACAGCGGCTCCAGCACGGTGTCCGCGTCGTGGGGCGGGTAGCACATCGCGTGGTCCGCCAGGACCTGACCGGCGTCGTGCACCCCGTCGGCGACGGCCACCGCCCGCAGCACCGGCAGCGCCGACGCGTAGTCGAGCGACCGGGTCAGCGCGGCCACGTACACCGCCCGGCCCATCAGCTGCGGCGGCGACTCGACCCGGCGGTCGTTGTCGTACATCGACTGCCAGTGGCTGCGTTCCCGCGACAGCAGGTAGGCCGACAACTGGGCCGGCTCGGTCGGCGGCTCCACACCCTGCCGGGCGGCGAGCACCTGAGCCAGCGCCGCCATGTGCACGGTCAGGAACGAGCCCTCGGCCTCCGGCGCCGGGCCGTCCGGAACGTCCACGCCGAGCACCCGCGCGAAACAGCTCCGGGCCACCTCGAACACCTCGTGCGGGCTGGTTCTCGCGGCGGTCAGTTCGGCGCTGTCGGCGTGCACGCCCAGCGTCTCCGAGAGCCGGTAGGTCAGCGCGTCCCACCACGTGCCCAGCGGCCGCGCGAGCAGCAGCACACGCAGCGCCCGGCCGGTGTGCAGCCGCCGGTCGAGCAGCAACGCGAGCAGGTCGGACAGCGGCCACCGTTCGGCGTAGTCGACCAGCACGAGCAGCGGCTTCTGCGCGACCAGGGCCGTTCCGGCGGTGACCTCGACCGGCTGCACCACGGCGTCACGGCTGTGCCGGGCCCGTACGGTGATCCACCCCGCGGCGTGCGAGACCTCGGCAAACCGGTGCCCCAGCCGCGTCTTGCCCTGCCCGGCGCCGCCGTGCACAAGCCGGACCGCCACGGCGGGGGCGCTGTCACGCCAAGCCGTCAGCTCGGCCAGCTCCTGGGTGCGGCCGGTGAAGTCGACCACCCGGTTGCCCGCGTTGAGCAGCCGGCTGGGCAGCTCGCCGGGCGGCACGGCGACGGCCCCGAACGACAACTCGTCGATGAAGTGCGTGCCGATCCGCTGGTGCACATGCAGATCACCGTTCTGCACAGCCAGCAGCGTCGCGGCCTCCCCCGCGGTATTGATCTGCTGTGGCGCGACCTCACGTCTCATCGGGCCCCGCCCGCCCACCGATGTTCAGGTCCCCGCCCTGAACGTTGTACATCGTGGAGTTGCCGGACGCCTCGTTGATCTGCACCGGGCCGGGCCCGTCACCCGCACCCGGGCGGGCCCCGACCCACAACGCCAGCCCACTGAGCACAGAGGTCACCACGGCGCCGACCACGCTGGACCACTTGTCGGAGCGGTCGAGCCCGTTACGCGCGAGGAAGACGATCCAGCCGCCCAGCAGCAGAGCACAGCCCAGGACCGCGATCAATGCCCACAGCCGGCGCCGCGTCATCGCCCCAGTATGGCCCAACCCACCCCACCGCAACTCCCCCGGCAGCCAGGCCGTTGCGCGCCGTCCCCGGTGCGTGGCGTTCCGGCTTCAGCCGCGTTCTCGGCCCCATCGACTGCCGAATCGCCCCGGGCTCGCCATCCACGCGATCCCGGTCCCGCTGAAGGATCGCGGACCAGACGTCCTTCCCCAACCCACACCCCGACCCGGCCAGACGCCCTCCCCCAACGCACGCCGCCCCACGACCCGGACCAGACACCCTCCACCAACCCACGCCACACCAATCCCGCCTGGCGCGGCCACGGCCAGACGCCCTCCCGCGACGCCCACGCCCCACACCGGCCGTGCTCCTGAACAACCCGCCCTCTCAAGGACTCCGCGACCACTTCACGCTCCTGGCGCACAGGATCGCCGTGAGGCTGACAGTGGTCACAACGGCAGACGCGAGGGCTCCGAGCATCCTAGGAACCTAGTTCAGGCGAACGTCTTCGAAGGCGAGCGCCGCGGGTTGGCAAGAGCGAGACAGGTGCCCACACCCAGGTCGAACGAAAGCGAGGCCCCTCGACGGGCCGTGGAGAACACGCCAGGCGGATGAACGCGAAAGCCTCACGGTGCTGTGGGCGAGGCCGCGACATCGATCGGGGCGACGGCTGGGACGCTGCCCGTCCCCGGGCCACGGCTCGCAGCGCCAGGACGACGGCGACACCGAGGCGGCTGATCTTCGCCGGTGTGGGGCGTGCCGGATGGGTGAACCAAGACAAAAGGCAAGGAGAAGACTCTCCCTGCCACCTCTAACGTATATCGCACCCGGGGGCTTGCGGCAAGACGTGGGTCGGGGCGCAGAATCGTCGGCCTGGGTCGCCACGGGGAAGGTTTTCGCATGATTCTGGGGTTCGGCGAGATCGATCGGACGATGGTCGCCGCGGTGGGGGGCAAGGGCGCTCACCTGGGGGAATTGTCGCGGATTGACGGCGTACGGGTGCCGGAAGGTTTTGTCGTGACGACCGGGGCGTATCGGCGAATGCTCGCAGCCGCGGAAGGCCTCGACCCGCTCCTGCGGGAGCTGGCGCAGGCAACCGGCCGGGACAGGATCCGTGCGCTGAGCGCGGAGGTCCGCCGGGTGATCGAGGCGACCGCCGTGCCGGGTGACCTGGCAGGTGCGATCGCCGACGCGGTGGGCGAGGGGGCGTACGCGGTGCGGTCCAGCGCGACGGCCGAGGACCTGCCGACCGCCTCTTTCGCCGGGCAGCAGGACAGCTACCTCAACGTCGTCGGCGCCGGGGCGGTCGTGCGGCACGTCAGCCGGTGCTGGGCCTCGTTGTTCACCGAGCGGGCGGTCACCTATCGGCTGCGCAACGGCTTCGACCACCGCCGCGTGCTGATGGCCGTCGTCGTGCAGCGGATGGTGTTCCCGGAGGTGTCGGGCGTCCTGTTCACCGCCGACCCGGTCACCGGCAACCGGCACGTCACCACCGTGGACGCGAGTTTCGGGCTCGGCGAGGCGCTGGTGTCGGGCCTGGTCAACCCGGACGTGTTCCGGGTGCGCGACGGCGTCGTCGTGGAACGGGCGCTCGCCGTCAAGCAGCGGGCCGTGCGCCCGTCGGCAGCCGGGGGCACCGAGGAGGTCGCGGTCGATCCGGGGCAGCGGGGACTGCCGGCGCTCACGGACTCCCAGGCCGTACGGCTGGCCGCCCTCGGCCGCACGATCGAGGCGCACTTCGGGAAACCGCAGGACGTCGAATGGTGTCTCGACGGTGACGGCTTCCAGGTGGTGCAGAGTCGGCCGATCACCACGCTGTTCCCGATCCCCGAGGCGGCCGGGCCGGGCAACCGCGTGTACCTCTCGGTCGGGCATCAGCAGATGATGACCGACCCGATGAAACCGCTCGGGATCTCGATGTGGCAGCTGACCGCCCTCGCCCCGATGTTCTCGGCCGGCGGGCGGCTCTTCGTCGACGCCACCCCGCGGCTGGTCACGCCGGCGGGCCGGGCCGGGCTCCTGGAGCTGGCCGGCAAGTCGGACCCGCTGGTCGGCGACGCCCTGCAGACCGTTTTCGACCGTGACTTCGTGCCCTTGCAGCCGGACGCCCCGGCCGCGCCGCCGCCGCTGGGCGCCGGGTCGACCGACCCGATCGCCACCGATCCGGGCATCGTGGCCGAGCTGGTCCGGCGTACGGAGGACTCTCTTGCCGCCCTCAAGCGGGACATCGCCACGAAGTCCGGGCCGGCGCTGTTCGACTTCCTGCTCGACGCCATCGAGGAGCACAAGCGCCTGCTCACCGACCCGTTGAGCATGCGGGCGCTGACGGCGGGCATGGGCGCGACCTGGTGGCTCAACGATCACCTGCTCGAGTGGCTGGGCGAGCGGAACGTGGCCGACACGCTCACCTTGTCAGCACCGGGCAACATCACCTCCGAGATGGGGCTGGCGCTTCTGGACGTGGCCGACGTGATCCGCCCGTACGGGGAAGTTGTGGCTTTTCTGGGCACGGCCGGGGACGACTTCCTCGACGAGCTGCCGGAACTGGCCGGTGGGGCCGAGGCGCGCGACGCGATCCGGTCCTATCTGGACCGGTACGGGATGCGGTGCGCCGGCGAGATCGACATCACGCGGCCGAGGTGGAGCGAGCAGCCGTCGACGCTGGTGCCGCTGATCCTGGACAACGTGCGCAGTTTCGAGCCGGGCGAGGCGGCGCGGCGTTTCGAGCAGGGCCGGCAGCGGGCGGCCCGCAAGGAGCGGGAGGTGCTGGAGCGGCTGCGCGCCCTGCCGGACGGCGAGGAGAAGGCCCGCGAGACCCAGCAGATGATCGACCGGGTGCGCACGTTCATCGGCTATCGCGAGTTCCCCAAGTACGGGATCGTCAGCCGTTACCTCGTCTACAAGCAGGCGCTGCTGGCCGAGGCCGACCGGCTCAGGTTGCCGGATCGCGAAGACATCTACTTCTTGACGTTTCAAGAGCTTTCCGACGCCGTACGCGATCAGGCCGTCGACGCCGCACTCATCGCTGCCCGGAAAGAGGAGTTCCGCTCGTACGCCAATCTGTCCGCCCCGCGGATCCTCACCTCGGAGGGCGAGGGCATCTCGGGCTCGTACCGCCGCGACGACCTGCCCGCCGGGGCACTGGCCGGGGTGCCCGTCTCGGCCGGAACCGCCGAGGGCCGGGCCCGGGTCGTCCTCGACATGGCGCAGGCCGACGTCTCGCCGGGCGACATCCTGGTCACCGCCTACACCGACCCGAGCTGGTCCCCGCTGTTCGTCGCCGTGTCCGGCCTGGTGACGGAGGTCGGCGGCGTCATGACCCACGGCGCGGTGATCGCCCGCGAATACGGCCTGCCCGCGGTGGTCGGCGTCGAGAACGCCACCCGTCTCATCCCCGACGGCGCCCACATCCGCGTGCACGGCACCGAGGGCTACATCGAGATCCTCGATGATCAGGAACCCGCAACCGTCGCGGGATGAGCGGGGCCGGCGGCGTGGTTCATGCGCGAACGGCTGTGGTGGCCGGGGTTCGGAGCGTACGGCGGGTGGTGTGGATCGTGGCGGAGGCGGTCAGGGCCACTGCGGACAGCGCGATGACCGCGAAAGCCCACGGTGAGGCTGACGGCCAGAGCCGGTCGGCACGGGCCGAGCCGAACGGCAGGATCGTGAACATCGAGGCGGCCAGCCCGCCCAGCACGCCGGTGACGGTGATCAGCACGCCCTCCAGGGACACCATGGCGAGCACCTGGCCCCGCGTCGCGCCGGCCAGGCGGTGCTGGGCGAACTCGCGGCGGCGGTGGGCCGTCGCGGCGACCAGCGTGTTCACCAGCATGATGGCCACGAACAGGGTGATCATGCCGACGACCACGTAGTTCAGGGTCTGGATGTCGCGGGCGTACGCGGCCTGGACCTGGCCCTCCGCCGCCCGGTCCTCGATGCCCTGCATGTACACGGTTCCGGTGGCGACGCCGGTGAACAGCAGCACCGGCATGACCGCTGACGCCAGCTGCCGTGTCCGGGAATGCACACCGGTGACCGCCAGCGAGCCGGCGACGCCGGAAGCCCGTACGAGGGGCCCGAGAACCACCGTGACGAGGCGCAGCAGCTCCGGGGCGAGCAGGGCCAGACCGATCGCGGCCCAGATGCCGGCCTGCCCCGCCGTCTGCATGGCGTCGATGCCCCTGCCGTCCATGATCGTCACGGTGAGCACCGAGCAGTTCGCGCCCATCAGCAGGAACAGCACGGCACCGGCCCGCCGCAGCCGGGGGCGTTCACGACGCGTCGACGCGGCCCGGACCCGTCGAGCGGTCGCGATCCCGGCCGCGAGCGAACCCAGCAGCGTCACCCCGAAACCCATTCCCAGGGCGATGACGGCGAAGGACGGCGACACGTCCGAGGCGACCTGCCCGGTGTCCTTCAGCAGCGACACCAGCACCCGGCCGAGCAGCCACCCGACCGGCACGGCGGCCGCCGACGCGAGCAGGGCCACCGCCGCGGCCTCCCCCACGACCATCCGGCCGATCTGCGGCCAGGTCGCGCCGGCCCGCCGCAGCAGGGCGATCTGCTCGGAGCGCCGGCGCACGGCCAGGCTGAGCGTCGAGGTCACCGCGAACGCCACGATGACCAGGCACCAGCCGCCGCCGACCAGGGCCGTGGTGACCAGCGACTCGTTGCCGCCGGTGGCCGGGACCCCCGACGCGGTGTCCAGCAACGACGCGAACGCCATGATGAGCGCCGCTCCCAGGAACGACGAGAGGAACGTGGCGACGAAACCGCCGGGACGGTGCCGCAGGTTGCGCAGGGCGACGGCGATCATGCGAGCACCCCGCCGACCTGGTCGCCCAGGTGGGCCAGCCGCTCGGCCACGGCGTCCGCGGAGGGCGCGTGCAGCGAACCGGCCAGCCGCCCGTCGGCCAGGAACAGCACCGAGTCCGCGTACGCGGCGGCGACCGGGTCGTGGGTGACCATGACCACCGTACGGCCGTGGTCGTGCACGATCGTGCGCAGCAGCGTGAGCACCCCGCGTGCGCTGCGCAGGTCGAGCGCCCCGGTCGGCTCGTCGGCGAAGATGACCGCCGGCTCGGTGACCAGCGCCCGCGCCACGGCCACGCGCTGCCGCTGGCCGCCGGAGAGCCGTTCGGGCAACTCGGCCGGCCTGTCCCCCAGTCCAAGATGCTCGAGCACGCCGCGCACCCGTCGGCGGTCGGGTCGCCGCCCGGCCAGGCGCAGCGACAACACGGTGTTCTGCTCGACGGTCAGCGACGGCAGCAGGTTGTGGTCCTGAAAGACGAACCCCACCCGCGTACGGCGGAACTTCGTCATCGGGGTGTCCTTGGTGGCCGTCAGCTCGGTGCCGTCGATGAACACGCGGCCCCCGGTCGGCCGGTCGAGCCCCGCCGCGCAGTGCAGCAGCGTGCTCTTGCCCGAGCCGGACGGCCCCATCACCGCCGTGAAGCTGCCGGCGGGGAAACCGGCCGTGACGCCGTCCAGCGCGGTGACGCCACCCTCGTACGTCTTGTACAGCTCTTCTACCCTGACGATGTCGGTCATGGATACACCGTACGAACGCACTACCCTCGAATCGGTAGTGCTGGCACCCGTATTTCGCTAGTGCACCAGGGCGAAACGCTCTAGTGCATCACCCGGAGGTCACATGAGCGTCTATCGCCGGATCGCCGCCGAGATCGCCGCGGGCATCGCCGCCGGTGAACCCGCTCCCGGCGAGCGCATCATGTCGACGCGTCAGATCATGACCACGTACGGGGTGGCCATGGCGACCGCGAGCAGGGTCATCGCCCACCTGCGCGACGAGGGCCTCGTACGGGCGAAACCGGGTGTCGGGACGGTCGTCGCGATCGGCGCCCTGCCCGACGGCACAGCACCCGACCGCGACCGGGTCGTCCGCACCGCCATCACGATCGCCGACGCCGAAGGGCTGACCGGGTTGTCGATGCGGCGGCTGGCCGGTGAACTCCGCATCCCCACCATGTCCGTCTATCGGCACGTGGCCGACAAGGAGGAACTTGTCCTGCTGATGATGGACAAGGTGATGGCGGCCAACCCTCCCCCGCCGCGGATGTCGCCGGAACGGGACGGCTGGCGGGCCTGCGTCGAGGCCCTGGCCCGGCTGCAATGGTCGATGTACCGGCGGCACCCGTGGCTGGCGCAGGCCGTGTCGTTCACCCGTCCGCTGCTCGCGCCGCACGCGATGGCGCACACCGAGTGGACGATGCGGTCCTTCGAGGGGCTCGACCCCGACACCCAGTTCCGCGCGGCGGTGACCGTGGCCAACTACGTACGGGGAACCGCCGTGAATCTTGAAGAGGAGGCGCAGGCCGAGCAGGAATCGGGCCTCAGCGACACCGAATGGCTGGATTCCCAGCGGCAACGCCTGGCCGCTGTCCTCGCCACGGGCGAGCTGCCGTTGATGGCGCGTTTCATCGCGTCCGACGACCGCGAGTTCGACCTCGACATCCTGTTCGACTTCGGCCTGCGACGCCTGCTCGACGGCTTGGAAACGTTGCTGGATCAGGGCTTGCGGCCCACGCCCCCGTAGAGAGCCACCTGGGCGTCGGTGAACGGGACCTCCTGGTCGGGGCGCCAGCTCAGGATCGGCACCACGCCGGGCTCAACCAGCTCGAGACCGTCGAAGAACCGGCCCACCTCGTCGTGCGACCGCAGCCGGGTCGGGATGCCCCGGCCCCGCATGATCTGGGCGAACCGCCCCCACGACTCCGGGTCGTGGTCGGCGGTGATGTGCGAGACCACGAGGTAGCTGCCACCGGGCAGGGCGCTCATGAGTTCCTTGACGATCCCGTACGGGTCCTGGTCGTCCTCGATGAAGTGCAGCACCGCGAACAGCAGCACCGCCACCGGCTGCCCGAGATCGAGGGTGTCCCGCAGCTCCGGCGCCTGCAGGATCCGCCCCGGCTCCCGCAGGTCGGCCTGTATGTACTCCGTGCGTCCCTCCGGGGAGCCGGCCAGGAGGGCGCGCGCGTGAGCCAGCACGATCGGGTCGTTGTCGGCGTAGACGATGCGGGCGGCCGGGTCGACACTCTGCGCCACCTCGTGCACGTTGGGCCGGGTGGGCAGGCCCGTGCCGATGTCGAGGAACTGCCGCACACCCCGGCGCGAGGCCAGCCAGCGCACCGTCCGCTGCAGGAACGCCCTGTTCTGCCGGGGCGCCGTGATCGCGTTCGGGTTGGCCGCGACCCCTTGCTGAGCAGCGGCACGATCCGCGGCGAAATTGTCCTTGCCGCCCAGCAGATAGTCGTAAACCCGCGCCGGATGGGGACGTCCCGTGTCAAAGGCCTCGGTCATCCGACGAGCCTAGGCCCCGCCCCGCCGCCGGGCCACCCCCTCGTGTGCCGAGCCGTTCCACTCCTTGAGCCGCTGAACAAGCCCCGCACTCACACCGAGACGTTCCAGCTCAACCGGTCCGCAGTGATCCCGGTCGGGATCCCAAACCCCGTCATCGGCTCCGTGCTCAGCCATGACACGCAGTGCCAGCGGCCGATACGACTCCCCCACCCGGCGATCATGACAGATCCGCGGCCGGTCGCGATCCAGGTCAACTCGCGGTGTTTCTCGGCGATCAGCCCTGACCTGACCTTTGGGTGCTTCTCAGTCGGATGTCCTGATGGCCGATGAGAAGGGTGTAACAGCCATACCGGGTCGTTCTCGCTCCCCGGCACTGTGAAAAGGGTGAACTTGCGTGTCAGACGGTACAGCTGGAAAGAGGTCGACGCCGTTGTCGTGGTTCCGGGACCTCCGCGTGGCGGGAAAGCTCATTGTCGGCTTCACCCTGGCCTGCGCTTTCACGGTGGTCGTCGGCGTCGTCGGCATACTGCGGCTGCAGGAGACCAACGACCGCACCGAAGGTATGTACCAGAACAACCTGCTGGCCGTCGAGCACGTGGGTAATGTCAAGGCGGACCTGGCCTTCATCCGGTTCCAGCTGCTCAACATGCTCATCTCCGACGCGGCGGCGGCCAAGCAGAAGGCTCAGCAACAGATCGACCAGCTCGACGCCGACCTCGACGAACAGTGGGCGGCCTATCAGAACACCGGCATCGCCGGCCGGGAGACGCAGGTCAAAGCCGTCACCGACAGCCTGGCGGCGTACCGGACCGTCCGTGACAACGAACTCGTTGCCCTGGCGTCGGCCGGCAACACCACCCGGTTCGTCGCGGTGCGCACCGCCAAAGCCGATGCCCAGATCACCACGCTGACGAACGCGCTCACCGAGATCAGCGACATCGAATCAGCGGCGGCGGCCCAGTCGCTGGCGGATTCGCGAGCGGCCGCCACCAGCGCCAAAGTGCTGATCATCAGCATCATCGTCGTGTCGGTGCTGCTGTCCGCGCTGATCGTGTGGCTGGTCACACGCTCCATCGTCGGCCCGCTGCAGCGCACAGTCGGCGTGCTGGCCGGACTCGCCGAGGGCGTCATGGACCAGCGCCTGCAGGTGAGCAGCCGCGACGAGATGGGTCAGATGGGCCAGTCGCTCAACTCGGCTCTCGAGCGGCTGACCGCGGCGATGCGGGAGATCGGGATCAACGTCGAGACACTGGCGTCCTCTTCGGAGGAGCTTTCGGCGGTGGCGAAGTCGGTCAACCAGTCCGCCGAACGATCCGCCGCGCAGGCGCACGGCGCCTCGTCCGCCGCCGAGGAGATCAGCGTCAACATCTCCACCATCGCGGCCGGCTCCGAAGAGATCGGGGCCTCCATCACGGAGATCGCCCGGTCCACCTCCAACGCCGCCGAGGTGGCCGCGGGCGCGGTCACCACCACCGCCGAAGCACGCCAGATCCTCGACAAACTCGGCACCTCCTCGGCCGAGATCGATGACGTGGTCAAGCTGATCACCAGCATCGCGGAGCAGACCAACCTGCTCGCTCTCAACGCCACCATCGAAGCCGCCCGCGCCGGCGAAATGGGCAAGGGGTTCGCGGTGGTCGCCTCCGAGGTCAAGGACCTCGCCCAGGAGACGGCCCGCGCCACCGAGGACATCTCCACCCGGGTCACGGCCATCCAAGGCGACTCACAGGCGGCGGTCACCGCGATCACCGCCATCAGCGAGGTCATTCAGCAGATCAACGACACCCAGACCGCCATCGCCGCCGCCGTGGAGGAGCAGACCGCCACCACCTCCGAGATGAGCCGCAACGTGGCCGAGGTCGCCACGGGCTCCGCCGAGATCAGCGCGAACGTCAGCGGGGTCGCCCAGGCCGCGGCCGAGACCACCAACGCCGCCGCCAACACCGAACAGACCTCCGCCGAGCTCGCCCGCGTCGCCGGCGCCCTGCAGACGAACCTCGCCCGCTTCCGCTACTGAGCAGTTCCCGTCCGTACGTCGTGCCGCAGGACGATAGTGGGCGTCGTGCACGTCGGCGCCCGCGAAACGTCGGACAGATTCGCTACCGTCCGGCAACGCCGCTTCACCCCGCGCGGCACCGCACCCCGCCTAACGTCAGACGTAATGCCAAATCGGCCCGACCGTCGTCGTCAGGAGCACTCGTGACCAACAGCCCGTCCACCCCGCCGTCCTCCACCTCCTCGCAGGGCACACGCCTGCTCGAGCCCGCACGGCTGCTGGCGGTGGCGGCGGCGCTGCCCGACCGCCACGCCAGCACCGCGACCGGACTCCACACCCTGGTCGACACCCTCGCCGAGACCTTCCCCGGCGCTGTCGTGGCGGCCAACCTGATCTGGGCGAACACCTCTTTTGTCCTCGCCTCGCACGGCATGCCGGAATGGATCGCCGAGGCGGGCGGCGTCCCCCTCGGCTGGGCGCCGTGCGCGCTGGTGGTGGAACATGACCGCCCCCTGATCATCGACGACACCCACGACGACCCGGCGCATGTGGACAACCCGATCGTCACGGTGTGCGGGGTGCGGTCCTACGCCGGTGTGCCGCTGCACGACCCCGATGGCCACCTCGTCGGCACGTTGATCCTCATGCACACCGAGCCACGCGCGTTCAAGCCCACCGACCTGGCGGCCCTGCAAGCAGCCGCCGCACACGCGACCGCCCTGCTGCCCGCACACACCGGCGTCTGATCGCCACCCAGCCCTGTGCTGCGGTGCTCGACGTCAGACCACAGCGAAGATCAGAAGAGCCAGCCACCCGACACCGACCACCACGGGAAGAAGATGAGTCACCCAGGACGGTGACCACACGTTTCCGCGTGCTCTTTCCCGATGCTCGACTCGGTAGTAGACCTGGAATCTGTCAACCTCACGATCGATCTTGCACAGTTCATTCCGCCAGATCTGCAGCCATCGCAGACTCCCATGAGAGACCGCGAACCAGAATATGCTCACGAGCAGGCCGAAGGCGGGCACCGCCAACTTGTATGCGCCCTTGTCCCCCAATGAGGAGAACACCGAAACGAGGATTCCGGTGACAAGCATGTACATGTTGTTCCGGACCCAGAACTCTCGTAGGTCCTGCCGAAAATGCTCGGCGACCATCTTGAATATCTCAATGTCGGCGCCACTTGGCTGAGCGGGATCCGGAGACTGCTCCCCGGGATCGCGCACCGGGCCTGGGGCCGCACCGTTCGCATCGACAGCCGTGCCGTCCATGATCAGCACCTCCGGTCTCCTCTAGACCTTCCATTGAGCCACAGCGGGGCAACGGGCACTCGACCGTGCGATCGGCCGGCTGCCGGGGAAGACCCTGACCTGACCGCCCAGGAGTTCGCCGCATCGGCGTCCTGGCCGGCACCGGACTTCGAGTGTGTTCGGTCATGCCTGACAGGCGATCTCCGGAGATCGAACAAAACATCGCGCGAGCGGGCAAATGTAGTCATTGATCGACATCGACTGCATTTGCTAGGCTGACAATCCGGATCGGAAAGATGATCGGACGGTCACGCTTTGAACCTGGTCTTGAGTTTCACCGCCGTAACAATCTCACTTCTGGCTCTCACTCTTTCCGCCTTCTTCGGACTTCGCCAACTGCGTTTGATGCAGAGATCGAACAGTACGGCCGTAACCATCGAACTGCTCACCAGGGAATGCCGGAGCAACGACTTCCTCGAAAGTGAAGAATTTGTTCTTTACGAGCTCTCGAAGGAGCCTCCGGGTCGCGGCCTTCAGGGCTTGCAACCAGATCAGCGTCGCCATGTCAGCCGTGTTGGCCTGTATTTCAGCAGTTTAGGCGCGCTGTCGATACTCGGAGGCATCGAAACGAAGATGATTGTGGGCCTCGTGCCCAGTCGCGCTCGGCGGGCTTGGGCAGCGCTGGAGCCCTTCGTTCTCGCCGAGAAGGTTGAGGTCGCCGACCTACCTATCCTTCTTCGAGCATCTGGTATGCCTGATCGCAGATGCTGATCCTGCTAAGCATCACGAAAGCCTCGGGCTGCGAAGACTGGACTCGCTGTCTCCGAGCTCTGAGTCGACAACGGCGCCAAAGGCCTTCGCCGCAACATCCGTCACCGCCGCCGACTCGGGCGGAGGGTTGCCTTTGGAGTCCGATGACGGTGACGGGCCGGCCGAATCTCTCACGGCTCGAAGGGCGCCCTGATCTGCCGCAGCGGCAGGGTAACTGAGTAGCTGTACCCATGCGTGGCGCCGGGCTCGTCCGCGAGACTGGCGCGATGATCGCATCCTCCACGCTGCCCACTGCCGGACCCCGCCGGCGTGAGCCCGTCATCCTGCTGGCCGTCGGGCTGGTCGCGCTGGTCGTTTCCGCGATCGGCGCCAAGTCGATCGGCACCTGGTTTCTGGAGGTGCTGGCGGCGCTCATCGGGGCTGTGGTCCTGGTGGCCACGTACCGCAGGTTTCCGCTGACGCCTCTCGCGTACCGGCTGATCCTGGCCCACGCCGTGATCCTGATGATCGGTGGCCACTGGACCTACGCCGAGGTGCCGGCCGGCGACTGGCTGCGTGACGCGCTCGGGCTGGCCCGTAACCCCTACGACCGTCTCGGTCACTTCGCCCAAGGGTTCGTGCCGGCCGTTGTCGCCCGAGAGATCCTGCTGCGGTGCACCCCCCTGCGCCCCGGGCGCTGGCTGGCTGCGCTGGTGCTCTGTGTGGTGATGGCAGTCAGCGCCACGTGGGAGCTGTTCGAGTGGCTGTCCGCCGTGGTCGGTGGCTCCTCGGCGGAGGATTTCCTGGGCACCCAGGGCGACGTCTGGGACACCCAGTGGGACATGTTCATGGCCGGCGTCGGAGCGATCACGAGCTTGGTGCTGCTCAGCCGCCTCCACGACAAGCAGCTGCGGGAGTGGCTCACTCCGACTGCACGACGGTGAAAGGGGGCCGCACGCCCTCGGTGAGCTCCGCCGCTGCTTCCAACGCCATCACGGCGCGGGCGTGGCTGTCGAGGGCTGACTTGGCGGTGGAGTGCAGGGAGCCCAGGGCGACCAGGTAACCGGAACCCACGGCGGCGTAACCCGAGATGGTGTGCCCGATCTGGTAGTCGTCACCGACCACGTACAGGCGGCCGTGAATGCCGACGAGGAACTGTCCGCCCTGTTCCTGGCCGTCGGTGGTTCTGGCGTAGCCGCCCCTGGAGAGGCATTCGCGGACGGCGTCGATGAACGTGGTGGCCATGAAACGGTCGACGTCCCAGGTGTCCGGCTCGCCCACGTCCAGGGAGTAGCGCAGCAGCTGGCCCATGCGGTAGCTGGTCGTGAAACCCATCAGGTAGGGCCCGACCTGGAACACCTTGGAGTCCGACCGCACCGCGACGTGCCAGCCGTCGCTGCCCGCCGAGTCTCCGCCGACGGTGACGGTTCGCCCGTCCGTGATTCCCACGATGCACGTCATGGAGCCACTGTCCCCGGCCGGTCGGCCGGTGCCAATCGGCAGGAAAGGCCACCGGTACGAAGTGCACCGGCGCCAACCGGCAACAAAGACGGCCACCGGCACGAAATGCACCAGCGCCGATTGACGAGAAAGGCGGCCACCGGTGCGAGGTGCTCCGGTGGCCGCCGTTGGCTCGAAGGGTCAGGGGTAGGCCACCACGTTGCGGGGCACGGTGTTGCCGGCCGGGTTGGGGACGGAACCGCCGGTGTCGTTGACGACGTTGGCGATGGTGCCGACGTCGCCCAGGGAGACCGTCAGGACGCTGCGGAGCCGGACGCCGGAGCGGACGGGCACCTCGAACGCGCGGTCCACCCGGACGCTGGGGTTGACGTTGAAGTAGGCGTACGAGCCGCCACCCCAGAGCTCGTGGTCGGTGACGTTGTCGGCGACCTTGTACGCCGCGTAGCCGTTGCCGCGGGGGCCGATCCAGGCGGCCTGGTTGGGCACGTCGTACGGCTTCTCGTTCTGGAAGAAGATCGTCCTGCCGCGGTTGCCGTTCCAGATGACCTCGTACTTCTGGTAGTGCTCGACGAACAGGCCTGTCGCGAGCACGTCGTCGCCGTTCACGACGAGGCCGGTGTCGCCGGTGTTGACGGTCCAGCCGGTGGGGGCGCCGCCGTGGTCGGCCCGCCAGGCCCAGATGTGGTCGATGATCGTGTCGTCGCTGTGTACGGCGAGCGTGGTGGTGGCCTTGCCCTGGACGCTGCTGCCGATGCGGAAGAAGACGTCCTGCAGGCTGATCGGGTTGGCCGAGTGGTCGGTGTGCACGCCGGCCCGTCCGACGCTCATCAGGGTCGGGCTGTTGGTGGTGCCGGCGTCGAAGGTCAAGCCGCTGACCTTCACCCCGTCGACGTCGGCGACGTTGAGGGCCTCGACGCCGTTGCTGGGGATCAGGGTCGGGTAGCCGATGCCGGTCACGACGGTGTTGGGACGGGTGACGCGGATCGTGTCGGTGAGGGCGTACGTGCCGGGGGTGAAGAACAGGTTCAGCCCCTGGGCGAGTGCCGAGTTGATGCGGGCGGCGCTGTCACCGGGTCTGGCGACGTAGAACTCCCGCATGGGTATCGAGGCGCCGGCGGTGTTCGGCCAGCTGGCGCCCGCCGAGTTGCGGCGCAGGGCGGGCACGAAGACGCGGTAGAGGCCGGCGCTGTCGACGTACAGGTAGGGCTTTTCGCGGCTCACCGGGGTGGTGCCCAGCGTGGTGTGCGGCGGGTTCGGGAAGGCGTTGCCGGGGGCGCCTTGGACGCCGGAGAAGACCATGTTCCAGACGCCGCCGTCCCAGCGCCCGATGCGGCTGTCGCGGGTGTACCACTGCTGCTGCGAGCCCGACGACACGACGCCGTCGACCACGGAGTCGGTCAGGTAGCCGCCGCTGGAGTAGCCCTGGCCGTTGTCCTGGTTGGAGGGCGCGAGGGTCAGGTTGCCCTTGATGTGCACGCGGCGCATCGGGGCGGCCTGCGAGACGGCCCAGCGGTTGGTGCCGCCCTCGGGCACGATCGACAGGTTCTCCATGCTGCGCCAGAAGTTCTGGGTCGCGTTGCTCTCGTCGCCGTAGTTCCAGCCGGAGTCGACGTTGACGGCGCCGTTGATGGTCACGTCGTCGGGGTTGAGGCCGAGGCCGGCGATCGTGGTGTAGAAGCCGATGTTGGCCCACACCCGCCCGTACGTGCCGGGTTTGAAGAGGAACACGTGGCGCTGGGTGCCGAACTGCGCGGCAGGGCTGCGCAGCTGCGCGTTGAAGGCCTGGTCGACCGCCGACTGGATGGTCGCCGCGGGGGTCGACGGCTCGAAGATGCGCACGTTCGGGCCCAGGTCGGGGGTGTCGGAGGTCGGCAGGGCCGGGCCGGTCGGGGTGGGTGTGGGCGTCGAGCTGGTGGTGGTGAAGACCTGGAACTCCCAGAGCGAGTAGCCGTACGGGGTGGCCCGGGTCGTGCCGTTCATCCGCACGTACCGGCCGCTGCCGTTGACGTTGAGGGTCTGGATACCGGCCCGGCCCGCGGTCACGGGGGTGATGTCGGTCCAGGCGGTGCCGTTCGCCGAGGTCTGGATGGTGAAGGCCGAGGCGTACGCGGCCTCCCAGTTCAGCACGACCTGGCTGATCGACTGGGTGCTGCCGAGGTCGACGCGCAACCACTGCGGGTCGGCGAACGTGCTGGACCAGCGGGTGCCGGCGTCACCGTCGACCGCGGCGGAGGCGGGGAAGGCGGCGCTCTCGACGGACGATGCGGTGGCCGGTTTGCCGTGCGAAACGGGGATCTCCGCGGCGCTGGCGCTGGTGGCGACCGCGGCGACGGTGGTGCCGACGGCCGCGGCGAGGAGCGCGCTCAGCACCACTGTGCCGCGGCGTCTCCGGGTCGGAACTGATGGGGATGTCATGTGCCTGCCTTTGCCGGACGCTTGCCGCGCGTCCGCGGGGACGGGCGCACGGGTTGGGGGATGACCGAGCGGCGCGCTGGGAAAGCGCTCTCTGGGGATTGTTAACTCGGCGTTGCGAAGCGTCAATGTCCCGGTCACAAAAGGGCCGCGTATGTTCCCGAGTGGGCAATCAACGCGACAAGCGGCCCACTTCGGCGGACGCTGCCTTACCGTCCAGAGCCCACCCTTGCCTGTACGCCTCCTCGAACACGTCCTCCCCGAGCGCCTCACGACTACGCGTGGTCAGCTCGCGGATGTGCGGATCGGTGCGGTCGTGCGCGCCGCGCAGCCGGGCGGCGGCGCCCAGCAACCGGGCCGCCTCGTGGGGCCGGTCGCGCAGCTCGGCCAGCCCGGCGGCCGTCACCGCGACCAGCGACAGGATCGGCATGTCCCGGCTTTCCAGGCCCGCCGCGTACGCGCTGATCAAGGCCTTCTCGGCGCCCTCGGTGTCGCCCCGGCGCAGGCACAGGTTGGCCCGCATGGCGCCGGCGATGGCCCGGCCGTGGTCGCCGCCCAGTTCGGGCTCGGCCGCCATCTCGGCCTCGGCCCGGTCGAGCAGCAGGCCGGCGCGGTCCAGTTCGCCGAGCCGGATCCACATGCCACCCTCCAGCGCGTTGAGCAGCACGCTCAGCTCGGGCGAGGCCGACCTCGTCATGCGTTCGCGGGTGGACTCCAGCATCGCGATCGCCAGGTGGTCGTCGCCGCGGCGCATGTGCAGGTCGATCCAGCGCAGGTCGATGAAGACCTCGTCGGTCAGGCTCAGCGTGCCGAACTCGTGGGCCAGCGAACGGGCCTGCCGCAGGTCGTCCAGCGCTCCGTCGAGGTCACCGTCGTACTGGCGCAGCAACGCCCGCATCGGCAGCGCGGTGGCCACGCCCCAGCGGTCGCCGGCCCGGCCGAAACAGTCGAGCGCGGCGGTCAGGTCGACCCGCACCTGCTGCAGGTTGCCCTCGTTCTCGGCGAACTGGGCGCGGATCAGGTGTGCCAGCCCGGCCGTCCAGACGTCCGGCCCCTCGGCGAGCCGGCCGAGCACGATCTGGGCGGCATCGTTCTCCCGTACGAAGAAAAGCGTCATGCCGGCCATGGCGCCCATCAGCCCCGGCAGCTCGGGGTGGGCCAGAAGCCGCTCGGCCAGCGCCCGCATCTCGTTCTCGCGCTGCTGCAGTTGCTCGGCGCTCATCAGCGAGCGGGTGCTGATCTTGTTGAGCATCTGCAACGCCACGGCGCAGTCCCGCCGCCACGACGGGCCGGCCGGAGGCAGCGCCAGCGCCTCGCCGATCCAGTACGCGGCCTCGTTGTGCCGGCCGAACATCTGCCAGTACCAGGCCAGGTCGAGAGCCAGCGTGAGGGCGGCGCCGGCGTCACCGGCGTCGCACAGGTGCCGCAGCCCGGCCAGCGCGTTGTCGTACTCGGCGCCAAGTACCCGCAGCGCGCCCACCTGGCCGGGGCCGCGCAGTTCGGGGTCGAGGCGGGCCATCAGCCGGGCCAGGTGCCGGGCGGCCAGACCCCGGGTGTCGTCGAGCGCGCCCTGCTCGGCCAGCCGTTCGGCGCCGTACTCGCGCAGGGTCTCCAGCATCCGGTAACGGCCCGCGTCGGGCGCCAGCTGCAGCAGGGAACGGTCGACGAGCGCGGCGAGCAGGTCGGGGATCTCGGCGGCGGGCACGGGGGTGCCGGCACAGACCGCCGCCGCCGTGTCCGCGGTGACGCCGCCGGGCAGCACGGAGATCCGTTCGGCCACCGTGCGCTCGTGGCCGCTCAGCAGGTCCCAGCTCCAGGCGATGACGGAGCGCAACGTCCGGTGGCGCGGCACCGCGGTGCGGTTACCCGTGGTGAGCAGCCGGAACCGGTCGGACAGCCCCGCGGTCAGCTCGGCCAGCGACATCGTGCGCAGCCGGGCCGCGGCCAGCTCGAGGGCCAGCGGCAGGCCGTCGAGCGCGGTGGTGACCCGGCGGATGTCGTCGAGGGTGGAGGTGTCCACGTCGAAACCCGGGCGGACGGCGGCTGCCCGTTCGGTGAACAGGCGCACCGACGCCGTACGCCGGGCCTGCTCGACGGTGTCGTCCGGGCCGGGCATCGCCAGCGGCCCGAGCGGCACCAGCGCCTCGCCGTCGACCGCCAGCGGCTCCCGGCTGGTGGCCAGCACCCGGATCCCGGAGCAGCGCGGCAGCAGCGCCGCGATCAGGTGCGCGACCGCGTCGACCAGGTGCTCGCAGTTGTCGACCACGAGCAGCGTCTCGCGGCCCCCGAACTGCTCGACCAGCACGTCGAGCTCGCCCGCCTCGACCCGCAGCTTGGCCGACGGTTCGAACATCGCCGCGCCGCGCCGCCCGGCCGCGGTGAGCAGGGCCGCGCCGACCTTCGCGGGTTCGGTGACGGCCGCCAGGTCGACCAGCCACACGCCGTCGCGGAACTCGTGGCCACGGCGCCGGGCCGCCTCGATCGCAAGCCGGGTCTTGCCCGCGCCGCCGGGGCCGAGCACGGTGACGAGCCGGCCGGCAGCGAGCAGCGTGTCGATCCGGGCCAGGTCGTCGTCGCGCCCGACGAAGCTGGTCAGCGGCGCCGGCAGGTTGCTCCGAGATTCCCGTACGGGCTCAGAGGTGGCAGTGGCCCCGGAACGCAGCAGCCGCACGTGGCGCTCACGCAGCGCTGCCCCGGGGTCCGCGCCGAGCTGGTCGGCCAGCGCCGCGCGCGCGGTCTCGAACACCGCGAGAGCCTCGGCTTGCCGACCCTGGGCGGCGAGCGCGTCCATCAGCAGCGCGGCCGCCCGCTCGTGCACGGGATCCTCGGTCAGCCGGGACGTCAGGCGGGCGGCGGCCGCGGCCGGTTCACCCGTCGCGAGCTCGGCCTCGGCCAGGTCGTCGACCGCCTCGGCCCGGATCGCCCCCAGCCGGGCGGCCGCCCCCGCGATCGGCGGCCCGGCCCACAGACTCAGGGCTTCGCCCAGCACCCGTACGGCTTCCCGCGCGTCCCCGGCCCGCAAGCACGCCCGGCCCGCGGCGGCCAGCCGTTCGAAGCGCAGCACGTCGACGTCGTCGGGAAGCACCTCGAGCCGGTAACCGGCCTCGTTCTGCGTGACCAGGCCCGCCGAGCCGAGCACGCGGCGCAGCCGGGACACCAGCGACTGCAGGGAGTTGACCGGGTCGGACGGCACCTCGCCGGGCCAGAGCGCGCCGACCAGGGCGGCGGGTTCGACGGGCCGGCCGCCGGCCAGGGCGAGGCGTACGAGAAGGCTTCTGAGCCGGGCCCCGGGCACCGGCACCACGGTGTCGCCGCGGCGCACCTCGAAGGCGCCGAGCAGCGTCACGCGCAACCGCGCGCCCGAGTCCCCGTGCTCACCCACACGACGATCCTCCCGCGCCGGGCCGGGCGGACCCAACCCGGGGAGGTTCGTGCCGGCTCAACGGCTCAGCTCTGCGCCTCCGGGGCGGCGTGCCGGCCCTGGCTCTCGGCGGCCGCGCGACGCTCCAGCTCCTCGTCCTTCAACAGATACTTCTTGATGTTGACGGTGGAACGATCCCCGAGATCGTCCGGCTTCGCGGCGTGCCGGCCGGACTGCTGGTTGTTGCTTTCGGTCATGACCGCAAACCGTACCCTCCGCGCGCGCCCCGGCAAAACATTGACGAGCGCCGAAGTGGACGATCGGATCGGAGTTCCGGATGCGCCGGAGGCAGCGTGTCCCCGCGGCGTCGCATCGCCATCCTCGCCGCCCTCACCCTGATCATCCCCGCCGCCCCTGCTCAGGCCGCGCCACCCACCGCCGCCCTCACTCTCGGTGACAGCCTCATCTCGGGCGAGGGCGCGGCGCGTACCGTCCCGTCACCGACGCGAACGGGCAGGAACAGACATTTCCCGGCTGGTCCGCGGCGAACGGCAACGACTTCCTCCGTCATCGCTCCGCGAACGCCTCGCTACCGAAAGCAACCCTGCCCGGCATTCAGCACCGCTTCAACCTGGCCTGCTCGGGCGGCCGCACTTACTGTCAGAAGCTGTAGCGAACGGTCGTGCTGCCGACCTCGAAGGTGAAGAGGTCTGCCGAGCGCGGGCGGCTGATCGGCCCCGGCCCGTCCACGCGGGGGTCAGCAGACCCGCGCGCCAGATCCCACATGGCGCCACCCCACGTCGTGATGGTCCGGCTCTGACCCGGGCTGACCCGCACCACTGCCCGCAGCGCACAGTCCTCATCGGTCTGCCAGAAGGTATAAGCCTTGTCGGCCGGCGACACCTTGATCCGCACCGTGACGCGGGCGCCGAGGTCGGCCTCGGTGACCCCGTAGGCCTCCTGCGCGGTGTCCCAGCCCACCCGCTGCTCGAGGCAGCTCTTGATCTCCGCGTCGGACGGGACGGTGAGCGCCTCGGGAGCGGAAGTCTGCGGGGGCCGCGTCGTGGTCGTACGCGCCTTGGGTTTCCCGGTAGGCGCGGCGCTGCTCGCCTTGGCCGTCGGCTTCTTCGAGGCGGGCGTCCCGGTGGCGGGCGGCCCAGCCGGCGCCGTGGTGGCGGGCGGGCGCAGGCGTTCGATGATGTCCGGCAGATCCCAGCCGGTGCCGAAGCTGAAGATCTGCAGCACATTGGCGACAGCCCCGATCACGACGAAGACCAGACTGCCGGCCAGGACCTGAGCCGCCCGCTGCGAACGCGTCGGCGGTTGGGGAGTCACAGGGCCAGTATTCCTGGCGGCCGGGCGCTACTGCCTACGCGCCCAGGCTCCGCGCTGGACTGCTTAGTGTCCAGGCTCCGCACCGGGCCGGGCCGGGCCGGGCCGGTGACCTGACTGTCCTGTTCGGCCGGGGCGGCCCGCAGCCGACCGCCCAGGGAGTCAGCGCCGCGACACGAACGCGGAGAACTCCGTCCCCTCGGTGAAGCGGTCCAGCGCCCGCAGCCGCCCCGGCTCGGCACCGTGCTACCAGGACTGCTGGCGGCGGCGGAGCAGGGAGAGGCCGAACCCCGTGACGACGGGGACAAGGACAATGAAGACGACCCTGGTCACGCGTGCGCCCCGGCAACCCCGGTCCATCTTGTCGCGGTACCACTCGTAGTCGGGGTCGACGCGATCCGGCTGGGGCGGGGTCAACCAGAAGACGTTGCCGCAGTTCATGTTGGGCGGGTGGTCGCCGCCGGGTTCCGGCGCCTGCACCGGGAAGACCAGCAAACCCGCGAGAACCACGGCAGCGGCGATGACCAGCCAGCGGCTCGCACCCCGCAACCCCGTGATCTGCACGCGCCGATCCTAAGCCCCTGGCCAGAACTCCTTCCCGTAACCCTGGGGTAGCCAGGGCGAGGTCCAGGGTGCCGCGGTGGCCAAGTTCTGGGCGTCGGTGCGGTGGCGGAAGAACGCGTGGGCTTGCTGGACGCGGTCGGTGATGGTCGCGGTCGCGGTATTGGCGATCTGTCGTTTCATCGCGGCCCAGAGTCGTTCGACTGGATTGTCTTGGGGGCTGTATTTCGCGCCTTCGATGACCTGGATGCGGGGATGCTCGGCGAGCCACCGTTGAGTGATTTTGGAGTGGTGGGTGCTGCCGTTGTCGCAGATCACGGCGATGACCGGGGCGTTGGGGTAGGCGTCGAGTAGTTGCTGCAGGAAGTAGCAGAAGACGACCGAGACGTTCTTGACGCTGATGTGGTGGTGCACGGTGCCGGTGAGCAGGTTGACCGCGCCGTGCACCGTGCGGCGCACGTTGGTACCTGGGGTCAGGATCCGGTGTCGCAGGCCGGTGGGCATCCAGCAGGCGCGGACCCGGGCGAGCAGGTCGAGGTGGGTCTCGTCCTCGGCCAGGACCACGCTGCCGGCTGGTAGGGCGGTGATGCGTTCGCGGATCTGGGCGCAGATGGTGTCGCGGTTCGGGTCGCTTTTGGCGATCAAGCGGGGCCGGGCCCAGCGGGCTTGCTCTTTGATGCGGCGGCGCATCGTGGACATGCTCAGCTGGGGCCGGCCCAGCGCTTTCCAGATCCGGGAGGTGGTCCAGGACCGGGGTGTCTGCAGCAGGGTGTGGATGCGGTCGCCGAGACGCCGGCTGCCTTTACGGGGCCGTCCCGGTCGGGGCCGGTCGGGTAACCCCGCGAGGCCTTCAGCGTGGTGGCGGGCGATCCAGCCGCGAACGGTTTTCGGGTCGTAGTGCAGCAGATCCGCGATCTCGCTGGCGGACCAGCCGGCCGCGGACAGCACCACCATCATGATCCGGGTGGCGTTACGCCACGGGCCGTGCAGGGCCGTAATCAGTTCGGTGTGTTGCTGTTCGGACATGCTGGCATACACGTGCGCGGGGCGCATACTGGCGGTGACCTCGTCGGGGTTCAGGCTCTTGTGTGGAAACCTGATCCGAACCCACGGCGGGGTCTTTACGTTGGTATGTCCCTCTCGCTGAGCGTGTTCGCGGACAGCCCGTCACTAGTTACGTACCGCACTTCTGACTACACGCTTAGTGGAACTGCACACCCCGGAAGAGGCAGGCTGATCCGGCCGGCATGACAGAGATGGGGCACGGGCAGGGCCGGCCCGGCGACTGTCCCGGACCGGCCCTGCGACGCCGATTGCTTCAGGCTCGGCGGGCGTAGGCCCGCAGGGCCAGCGGCACGAAGAGCACCAGCAGGCCGGCCATCCACGCCAGCGTGAGCAGCAGGTGGTTGGCGACCGGTCCGCCGATCAGCAGACCCCGGATCGAGCTGACCAGCGGCGTGATCGGGTTGACGTGGACGAAGGCCTGCAGCCAGCCCGGCAGGGTGTCGGTGGCGACGAAGACGTTGCTGCCGAAACCGAGCGGGAAGACCAGCAGGAACATGACGCCCTGCACGGCGCCGGGGGTGCGGACCATCATGCCGACCCAGACCGAGATCCAGCAGAAGCACAGGCCGAAACCGATGGCCAGGGCCACCGCGGCCACGGCGGGGACGAAGCCGGTTTCGACGCGGAAACCCATCACGTAGCCGAAGCCGAGCATGACCACGCAGACGGTCAGGTAACGCACGACGTCGGCGGCGACCGCGCCCACCAGCGGGGCGGAACGGGCCACGGGCAGCGAGCGGAAACGGTCGAAGACGCCCTTCTCGATGTCGGCGTTGAGGTTCTGACCGAGGGCGATGCCGCCCATGGCGAGCGACTGCGCGAGCAGACCGGGCAGCAGGAACTGCAGGTACGCTCCGCGGTCGCCGCCGGACAGGGCGCCGCCGAACAGGTAGGTGAACAGCAGCAGGAAGATGACCGGCTGCAGAGTGACGTCGATCAGGGCCTCCGGCGTACGGATGGTCTTGATCAGACTTCGCCGGGCCAGGGCCGCGCTGTGGCGCATGAGGGCGGCCGCCGCGCCGCCGCGGGGCTTGTCGATGTCGCCGGTGATGTTGCGGACGGGCACGTCGAGCGTGGTCATACGAGCTCACCTTCCTTGACGGGGGTGTTCGGGGCGCCGTCGGTGAGGGTGTGGAAGACCTCGTCGAGGCTGGGCAGGTGCAGGCCGAGGTCGACCACCTCGACGCCGGCCTGACGCAGGGCGGGCACGACCACGTCGAGGGCCAGGTCGTCCTTGACGGGCACGCTGACCGCGCCGGGCCGGGCGCCGGCGGCCGTGTCGGTGGAAGCGTTGGCGCCGGGGGCGGCCACGGCGTCGAGAATCCGCAGCGCATCGGGCACCCGGGCCGGGTCGGCCGGGCGTACGCGCAAGGTCAGACCCCCGACGCGTCGTTTGAGGCCGTCGGGGTTGTCGTGCGCGATGACCCGCCCGTGGTCAACGACCACGATCTCGTCGGCCAGAGCGTCCGCCTCCTCCAGGTACTGCGTGGTCAGCAGCACACTGGCCCCCTGGGTGACCTGGCTGCGCACGACACCCCACATGTCCTCGCGCTTGGCCGGGTCGAGGCCGGTGGTCGGCTCGTCCAGGAAGATCACCTCGGGGTGCCCGACCAGGCTGGCGGCCAGGTCCAGGCGGCGGCGCATGCCACCGGAGTACGTCTTCGCCGGCCGTCCCGCCGCCTCGGCCAGGTCGAACCAGTCGAGCAGCTCGGCCGCGCGTCGTTTCGCGTCGCGGGTGGGAAGGTCGAGCAGCTGGCCGATCAGCACCAGGTTCTGGGTGCCGGTCAGGTCCTCGTCGACACTGGCGTACTGCCCGGTCAGCCCGATCCGGCGGCGCACCCGGGCCGGCTCCTTGAGCACGTCGATCCCGGCCACCTCGGCGTAGCCCTCGTCGGGCCGCAGCAACGTCGCCAGAACCCGTACGGCTGTGGTCTTGCCGGCGCCGTTAGGGCCGAGCACGCCCAGCACCGTTCCGCGGCGCATCGCCAGGTCCACCCCGTCGAGCGCCAGCGTCTTGCCGAACCGTTTGCGCAGCCCCTCGGCGCGCACCACGAGATCGTTCATGGTGAAGTCCCCCTCCGTCGCGGGCAGCGGCTGCCCACGGGGAAGAGACTCGCGGACGGCGCTGACATCGCGCGCACATGCCGCTGACACCGCCTGACACGGTGCTGTTGTGCCTGCTAACGGCGGCGGTGGGAGCCCTTGCGCGGTTTCGCCGTCCACATCACGAGCGCGCCGATCAGCAGCACGATCGGCAGGGCGGCCACCCACAGCAGCGGTGGAACGGGTTCGTCGGGCTCGGCCGCGCGCGGTTCCGCCCGTACGGGGGAAGGTGGTTCCGGGGGTTTGGTGGTCGGCTTGGCGGCGGCGGTGCGCAGGTCGGCGCCGATCACCGAGAGAATCCACGGGGCGATGGCGTCGACCCGGGCCGAGGTGTCGGCGCCGCTGTGCGGGCAGGTCGGGCCGCGGCTGACCACGCCGACCACGGTGGGCGAGCCGGTCGGGCCGCCGACGAAGTACGGGCCGCCGGAGTCGTGCGGGCAGGCGCTGGTGTCGTCGCGCGGGGACCTGCCGATGACGCCCATCTCGAGCTTCGAGGTACGGGTGATCTCGAACAGGCCGGTCTGCAGCCGTACGGTGGTCTGTTTGTCCTTGCCGTCGGTGAGCCCGAACCCGACGAGCCGGACCTTCTGCCCCTTGACGGGCTTCTTGCGGTTCAGACGCATCAGCGGCACGCCCTTGATCGGCCGGTCGAGCCGGGCCAGCGCGACGTCGGCGTCGCCGTGCTGGCGCACCTCGACGACGTTCGCGCTGAACCCGGCCTTACCGGTCAGATCCGCGCGGCCGATCGTGGCGACCGTACGGTCGGCGACCGGCCGCGACACCCGGCGATCGTTCTCGTCCTTGAAGCAGTGACCGGCCGTGAGCACCCAGCGCGGCGAGATCAACCCGCCCGAGCAGGAGCTGTTGCGTTTGCCGCCGTTCTTGGTGGGGATGCCGATGTCGGTCAGCTTCACCGCGAACGCGTACTGTCCGTCATCGACGTCCTCACCGTTCGCAATCGCGTGGGCCGGGCTGATCAGAGCCCCGGCGCCCAGCGTTGCGGCCACCAGCGCGACGACGACCCTCGATAGCGTCTTCATCGCGGACGACTGTAGTAACAAAACGCCAATCACGGACCGCGCCGCTGGTGTCGCACGGGGTCAGGACTTGAGCCACGCCAGGAGGTCGGCGTTGATGGTGCCGGCCTGCGTGGTCGGCATGCCGTGCGGGAAACCGGCGTACGTCTTGAGCGTCCCGTTCTTGAGCAGCTGGGCACTGAGCGGCGCCGAGTCGGCGTACGGCACGATCTGGTCGTCGTCGCCGTGCATGACCAGCGTCGGGACGGTGATCTTGCGAAGGTCCTCGGTGAAGTCGGTCTGGCTGAACGCGACGATCCCGTCGTAGTGGGCCTTGGCGCCGCCCATCATGCCCTGACGCCACCAGTTCTCGATGATCGCCTCGGACGACTCGACGCCGGGCCGGTTGAACCCGTAGAACGGCCCCGACGGCAGCGCCCGGTAGAACTCCGACCGGTTCGCCGCGACCTGCGCCTGCAGGTCGTCGAAGACGCTCTTGGGCAGGCCACCCGGGTTGGCCTCGGTCTGCACCATGAGCGGCGGGACGGCGCTGATCAGCACGGCCCGCGCGACCCGGCTCTCACCGTGGCGCCCGATGTAGTGCGCGACCTCGCCGCCACCGGTCGAGTGCCCCACATGAATCGCATCCCGCAGATCGAGATGCGCGGTGAGGGCGGCCAGGTCGTCGGCGTAGTGGTCCATGTCGTGGCCGTCACCGACCTGAGTCGACCGCCCGTGCCCCCGCCGGTCGTGCGCGATCACCCGGTAGCCGTGCTGCAGGAAGAACAGCATCTGCGTGTCCCAGTCGTCGGCCGACAGCGGCCACCCGTGACTGAACACGATCGGCTGCCCACTCCCCCAGTCCTTGTAAAAGATCTCCACCCCGTCGTCAGTGGTCACGTAGCCCATGGCGGTCCCCCTTCGCGGTTGGTGTTTCGCCCCTCAAGCTATGCCCGGCGGCCGCTCAAGAACCAGAACACGTGATGAACAACCATTTCCCGTACGCGTGTCACAAGGCGCCGGTGCGAGAGGCGGCCGCCACGGTGACGTAGAACGACGTCCCGAGCGGCCTGAAGCACTTGCGATGTAGCTCTGGCAGACTCCTTCGGTCACAATGTGTACGCGAGTTCTCCTCGGGTCTCCGGAGGTCGAGTGACGAGCAACGATGGGGACGCCGTCTTGCCTCCCGGTCTGCTGCCGATCCCGACGGTCGCGGATCCTGACTTGTGTACGGTGCTCGCTGATCTCGTCGCCGACCCTCGCCGACGAATCGACATCGTCTGCGGCCCGGACGATGCAGGGAAGTCCACCCTGCTGCGCCACCTCGCTCCCGCCTGTCGCCGCTCCGGTCTCAGGGCGCAGCTCGTCGATCTGTCATTGGTCGAATGGCGAGAGCTCCTGCGACAGGCCGATACAAATATCGTTCTCATCGACCATCTCGACCGCATACCCGAGCGGGATCAGTTCCAGGCCGCATTCACCATCCTGGACCGCGTGTTGCCGGCGATGTTCGCCAGTGGTCTGTCACGGCTCATTCTCGCTTACGGGGCCGAGTGGCGCCGTCGTTTCCAGCGCGCGTATCGCGTGCGTCCCGAGTCGCTGTTGCGGGGAGGCACTCCAGGCATAGCTGTCGCCGTCCACGAGATTCGGCCGTTCACGTCGACGGAGCTCGCGGACGTCTGCAAGCAGATCGGGCTCACTCCCGAGGATTTCGACGATCCGGCGCTGCGCTGCTCCGGCGTGCTGGCGATGGCATCGGAACTGGCTCGCGAGCACACCACACTGATCGGATCGGTTCTACGGGACCTGCTGGCTCACCGCTGGATCGAGACCGCCAATGATGCGTCCGCTCGCATCGTCCGGCAAGGGCTGTGGGATCTCATGGGCACCCGAATGCTGCTCACGGGAGAGTTCGCTCTTGGCGGTGAAGAAGTCACGGCGGCGCTCGGGCCGGGTTTCACCTGGGATATCGTGCGTGCGCAGATCGGTGGGCCTCTGCGATGGGAGGACAACCAGGTGCAGTCGGACCGGCCGGCCTGGAGCGACGTCGCCGGTGCGAGAGCATTGCGGACGCTGCTGACGGGGCACTCCCGGGACACGATTTCCCGGCCGCCTCGGACGTCCGTACTCAAGGCGCTCGTCGACATCAGCGACCGTGGGGAGCTGAAAGCAGATGTTCATCAAAAGCTGATCGCACTGCGAGGCAACGACTTTGCCTCAAGCGGATACCTCGGACCGGTGATCGGAACGCTCAGCGCTCAACTGTCCGCGGACGCAGCTTTGATCTTTCAAGACCTGTCGTTGCAGGGACCCGATCCGGAACGGCTCCGGCCCATCGGCGCCGAGGTGGCCACACAGGTCGAGCAGGCGTTGGTTCGCTCCATGGAAGTTGCGGCCGACGGACTGTTCAAGGCTCTGCGCCTGAGCACTGTCGCGGCGGCGAGCGGCTATCACGGCGGCTACGAATGCTGGCAGACCGCACGGCGATGGGCAGCGGCCCTGCCGTTGCGCGCATCCGCCGAGAACGCAGCGCTGAACCTGTTGCCGGCCGACGGATCATGGCGTTACGAAGACATCCTCGATGTCTCCGTCACGGGTGCCACCACCAGATTCATGAGCAAGCACGCTCCTGCCCTGGCATCTGCACTGGCGCCGCTACCTGACCCACTTCCGCAATACCTGGCCGACGTGTGGGACGGGGTCAACGACGGCGCCTGGGACCAGATCGACAGCCGTCCCGAAGAGTTCGTCTCCGCTCTGTCGTTGCCGGACGAGGTGGGGCGGCCCGTGAATGCGGTCGGCTGCCGCATGCAACGTGCCCACTTCGGTGAGCAGGACGCCGACGGGTGGCGGCTGGTCCGGTGCGACCTTCTGCTGGCCGACTTCCGTTCCTGCCGCAACGTCGAACGCACCGACTTCACCGGCTCGAACTGGTGGTCGGCGATCCTCCCGCCGCCGGCCAGGTATCACCACTCGCGGCTGTCGAACGAGTCCGCTTTCCGGGCCTGGTGCGCATCTCCGCCGTGGACCAATCCCTTCTTCACGGGCACGTGGCCACACCCCTTCGACTAGGGCGGGAGGAAGGATGCCACTGGCAGCCCAGAAGCTGCGCCTGATCACCACCGGCGCATGCAACCTGGCGTGCTTCTACTGCCACAACGAAGGCCAGGCCAAGGAGGACACTTTCGCCCGTCCGGGCGACCTCAGGCGAGTCAGCACTGCCGTCCGGGACCGCGGATTGCTCGTCTCCGAGGTGACGATCAGCGGCGGCGAGCCCCTGCTCCATCCGGAGCTGGACGACATCGTGTCGCTCGCCGCCGACGTGTGCGCACGGGTGACCATGGTGAGTAACGGGCTGCTGGCTGATGGCCGCCGGCTCGACCGGTTGGCGGCGGCCGGGCTGCGCAAGCTCCGCCTCGGCGTGGACTCGCTGGACACCACCAAGCCTCGTCCGTCGCGTGGGCGCCTGCCGACCCCGTTCGTGGTCGGAGAGGTGATCGAAACTGCCCGAGCAGCCGGGCTCGAGGTCGACCTCAACACGGTGCTCACCCGGTACAACCGCCAGGAGGTGGGTACCTTGATCGCGTTGGCCCAGACGATGAACGTAAGCATCAAGTTCTTCGAGCACGTCGCCGTCCAGACATTCGGCGCTGACGGCACAGGTGGCGTCATGGCAGCGAAGCCCCAGGTGCCGTACGAGGACTTTCTCCAGCAAGCCCGGCTCACGCTGGGCCAGTTTGCCGAGTTCACCCCTGCCGGGGCATTCGGCGACGCCAACCTCCACCATGTCGCCGGTGACTTCGAGGTGCGTTACTGCCGCTACCTGTGCAACTTCGATCTCTGCTGGCTGACCGGCACCCGGGTCGATCCTCACGGTTACGTCTACAACTGCATGTCCAACCGCGGCATCGATCGCCTGACCAGCCGCATGACGCTCGACGAAGTGGCCGACCTTCTGGAACGCGGCTCCGCTCGGCAATGCCGGTCTTCGGCTGACCGGGCGTCCCAGCGGTGATCCTGGCGCTGGAAGGACTGGACGGCGCCGGCAAGACCACCGTGGGGCGCCTTCTTGCCGACATGATCGGGGCTCGTTACGTGCCGTTGCCGCCCCCGAAGACGACCTTGGCGGACACCGCCCTGTTCCGGGAGCTGAACTCGAGCGCACGGTATTTGTACTACCTCACCGGGGTTCTGGCTGTCGCCGAGGAACACCACGATCCGGAGATCGTGCTCGCCGACCGTTTCGCCGCCTCGGCTCACGCGTTGCACCTTCGTGTGCCTGGCACCTTGGCCCAGAAGTTGCGTGGCCTCCCGCTTCCGATGCCCGACGTGACGTTCTATCTCGATGTCGACGAGTCGGTGCGCCGCGCCAGGCTGGCGGCACGCGGCGGCGCCCTGGACCCGTTCGAGCAACTCCTGGACGTCGACGCGGTTTTTCGAGCCGAGGTCGCCGCCACCATGCGGTCGTATCGGAATACCCACGTGATCGACACGACGACGCGATCGCCGTCGCAGGTGGCCCGATTCGGGGCGTCTCTCTGGCGGGAGCTGCAACGGGCTTCGGGGTGATTGCCGCGACCCACCAGGGTCCCTAGACTTCGCGAACGGACCACACCGGAAGACGATCAAGATCGATGTGTTGAATGACCTCGAACCAGTCCTTCTTCTGCGGCGTGCAGTGCGTGGTGTACCAGCAACCGGGGAAAGCGTCAGTCCTGCTGGGGCGACGATTCCAGACCTCGGGCCACGGCCTGTGGGCGCTGCCGGGCGGGCACGTCGAGTTCAACGAGTCGCCGATCATCACGGCCCGGCGCGAACTGCTGGAGGAGACCGGTCTCTTCGGGGTGACCGCCAGGCTGGGGCCCACCTTCTTCACCTACACGACAGAGACGCCGTACGCGCACGTGCCGGTGGTCTTCGAGGACGTCCGCGGTAAGGCACATGCGATGCGCGACGAGCACTTCTCCGAGGTGCGCTTCTTTCCGCTGGACAAATTGCCGCGGCGGCTCTTCGAGCCATCACGCAGAACACTGGCCACGCTCGGCAGCCCGCTTCACACTGCCTTGCTCGGCCAGTCTCACGCCTCATTTCTGAAGATCGACATGGCCGTCGTCGACGCCGAACCATCCGGCGAATCATGCACCATTCTGTTGTTTCGCGACGTCAAACGTACGACGCTGGTTGCCACGAGGGTGCGCCGTCAGCGCTCCGGTCACGATGTCAAGCAGGCACACTTCAGCGATTTCGACGCCGCCGTGCGAAGGCTCGACGGCCTTGTCCGGCGACGTCTGGAGGACCACTATCTCGTTACCGACGTGAGCGGCGATCTCACCGTCGACGGCGTCCACGAGATTCTCCCCAACGCCGGAAAGATGCGAATGATCAGCGACGTCCTGATCCGCCGGCTGGTGGAGGACGACCAGTTCCGCCACGCCTTCGCCGACCAGCTCGACCGAGCCGACCCGCCGCCGCAGCCGGTGTCCGTACCCGCCCGGCAGCTTGTGCTCTTCGACGTGTGAGCTCGATCGGTCATGACGCCTCTCACCGAGATACTAGCGATTTCCTCGACGACCATTGCCGCGATATCGGCGACCATTTCCGCGATCAGCGCGGCCAACTCGCGCCGATCCGCCCGCGCCAGTGAGACCGCGTTGCGGGAAACCCGTGAGCAGCGGCAGGCGGACAATGCACGCAGAGAGCTGAACACCATCGGCGACATCTACGACCAGGCCACCGAACTGATCCGGGCGCTCGCCGTGGACCTGTACCGCGACCCCGCCTCCGTCGAGCAGAGACGGGAACGGCTCCGGCGCCAGATGATCGTTGCCGGAATCTCCGCACCCGGGGTTCAGCACCTGCTCTCTGCCACCGGGCCGCTGACCGAGGATCAGATAGAAGCGGTACGCGCCGACCTGACCAAGCGATCCGCCAGTCTGCACCGTGTCATCACAGGCACGTCTGAACGCTAGGCGGTGGCCATGGTGCGGCGGTATTCGTGGACCGGGCGCCAGCGGTCGTGCAGCGTGGTGATCAGGGAGATCATGACCAGGAAGAACAGGGTGTCGTAGCCGTCGAGCTGGTTGTCGAGGATCCAGTTGGCGACCGTGGCCAGGGCGACGTTCAGCATCAGCCGGGCCAGGAAGGACAGGACGGTGTTGCGGATCGTCCAGCTGCGGCGGGCGACGGCGAGCGACACGGCGGCGTTGAGGACGACGGTGATGCCGACGCCGATGAACAGGTTGGTGGTCGATCCGGTGTAGTCCGGCAGCATCTGGGCGAAGATGGTGCAGAGCAGGCCCAGCAACACGGCCTTCTCGAAGGTGTTCCATGACCAGACCCGGTCGTTCTGCACGCGCCAGGCGCTGCGCTCGTGGGGCTCGTCGATGGCTTCGGGCTGCGGCTCGGGGCGGAACTGCCAGTCCCAGTCGGCGGGGCGCAGCCGGGGCCGCACGGCGCGCTGGAAAAGCACCGCGAGGCCGGCGACCAGGGCTACCAGCAGACCGATGGCCCACTGGTGCCGGGCCAGTTCGTCGGTGACGTCGAGCTGGGCGACGTGCAGCCACCACTCCTGCGGCAGTTTGATCACTACCCAGATCACGCCGGCCAGGCTCATCCACCAGCCGATCAGCAGGGTCACCGGCGACCAGCGGGAACGAATGGTCTCGTACGCGATGAAAAAGTACTCGAACACGTTGGGGAACACCAGCAGCAGCCACCGCAGCTGGGTGAACTCGAAGATCAGCGCGCCGACGAGGCGGTAGTAGAACAGGAACCGCGAGATGCGGAACGCGGGTTCGCTGGTCCAGTTGCGCAGCGTCGACAGGTACGCGATCGACAGATAGAACACGTCCATGGCCTTGTCGTACGACTGGTAGCCGGGCGGGTCGTACCCGAAGGCCTGGAAGATCGTCTGGTCGACGCCGTCGAGCACCAGGCAGGCGATGACGCCGGGCAGCGGGTAGTACGGGATGGCCAGCGGAAGCAGGAAACGCGCCGCCACCACGACGACGAAGGCCACCGCGGCTCCCGTGCTCACATGAGCAGCCTCTCAGAGCAGGGGCAACTGTCATAGGCAAGCAGTAGTTTGGGTTTCGTGACGAACGTTGACTTCTATTTCGACCCGGCCTGCCCGTTCGCCTGGATCAGCTCGCGCTGGATTCTCGAGGTGGAGAAGCAGCGCGACCTTGACCTGCGTTTCCGCGTGATGAGCCTGTACGTGCTCAACGAGCACCGCGACATCGACGACTGGTACCGCGAGCTGGTCACCCGCGCCCTCGGTCCGGTTCGGGTGCTGACGGCCGCCGCTCAGCAGCACGGTGAGGGGGTGCTGCGCGATCTCTACACCGCGATGGGCACCCGCATTCACAACAAGCAGCAAAAAGACTTCGATGCGGTCGTACGGGAATCTCTGGCCGAGGTGGGTCTGCCGGCCGAGCTGGCCACGGCGGCCGGCAGCACCGACTTCGACGAGGCGCTGCGCAAGAGCCACCACGAGGGCATGGACCCGGTCGGTGATGACGTCGGCACCCCGACCATCCATATCGACGGCGTGGCGTTCTTCGGCCCGGTGCTCAACAGCATCCCGCGCGGCGAGCAGGCGCTCAAGATCTTCGACGGCGCGGTGGCCCTGGCCGGGTACCCCGACTTCTTCGAGCTCAAGCGAACCCGTACGGGGGAATTGAAGTTCGACTGATCCTTGTCAGGCCGCGAAGCGGTTGACCTTGGCCGGGTGCAGGACGATCCGGGTCATGCCGGTGGTTCTCCACTCCGCGACGAGCGCCTGGTGGGCCGGGTCGGCCATGTCGTAGTAGCGGTCGGCCAGCCGGGCTGCCAGGTCCGCCCCGTCGTCGTGCAGGCTGACCGTGCCCTCGACCGAGACCCAGTGCTCGGGTTCGCCGGCGGGGGCGGACACGACGACGGACGCTCGGGGCTGCTCGCGCAACTGCTTCAGCTTGGGTGCGCCGGGGTCGGAGAACATCTGCAGGGTGCCGTCGCCGGAGTGCTCGAACCACACCGGTCGCGGCGCGGGCCAGCGGTCGCCGCGGGGTGCGACGGTCAGGAAGGCGTAGAGCGGACGGGCGAGCAGGGTCAGGTCCTCGTCACGGAACATGTGATCAACCATAGGCACGAGGCCCGGCTCTTCCTGACGGCGGGAGGGCCGGGCCTCGTACGGGGGAACGGTTTTACGGGGTTTCGGCGGTGTGCAGGGCCGCGACCTCGGCGTCGGTGAACGCGCGGTTGAAGGCGTGCACCTGGTCGACCGAGCCCGACCAGTAGTCGGTCTTGTTGCCCGACCACTTGGCGCGGCCCACCGACAGCGGGCCGGTGCTGACCACGTCCGGGCCGGCCGGCACGGCAGCCACCCGCTTGCCGTCGACGAACAGCCGGATCTCGCCGGTGGCGTGGTCGCGCACTCCGACGAGGTGATACCAGCGGTTCAGCTCGGGCGTGGTCTCCAGCCGGGCCCGGTTGCCGCCGGGGGTGCTGAAGGCGAACGCGCCCTGCCCGTACTGCAGGTAGAACGGGTTCTCGCGGGCCCGGCCGTCCTGGCTGACCGCGGTCGCGTAGTTGCCGGGCAGCTTGTCCAGCGTCACCCACGCCGCGATCGTGTAGTCCTTCGTCGTGTCGACGACCGGCGCCTTGGTGTCGGCCGAGTCGCCGTCGCCGTCGAACTTCAGCGCCGAGCCCTTGACGCCGGGCGTCCACGCCGTGTCACCGGTCAGGGTCAGGTCGGCGCGGCTTCCGCTGCTGTCGCGAGCGGTCGTGCCTTCACCCTCGTCCAGCTTCCAGTCCCCGCGGCCGGGGAACGTGGCGTCCGACGCCGCCTGGGCGCCTGCCTTGATCACCTTGGCGTTGACGGCCCGTACGGGGGCGGGGTCGACCTTGATCTCCCGGCGGTCGTACGTCCAGAGCCCGTTGAGTTCCGTCTCCAGGTCGGTGATCTGGGTGTAGACCGACCCGGACAGCTCCGCCCCGGCCGCCTCGAGGTAGAAGCGCTCGGTGTTGTCGACGTACTTCGCGGTCAGCGCGGCCTTGTCGGCGACCCCGCTGTAGATGACGGCCGGCGGGCCGGGCCACATGTGCCCCGGGGTGCGCAGCGTGAAGCCGCCGTGCTCGCCGTCCATCGCGATGCGGGTGGCGTCCGGGTACGGCGGGTCGTTGTTGACGTAGTCGTGGTGGTCGATCACCTCGCCCTTGCCCGAGTCACCCTTGGAGGAGCAGCAGTTCACCCCGCTGTGCGCGTTCAGGATGCGGGACGGGTCGGCCGCCTTGGTCTCCTCGGCGATGCGCCCGGTCTCCTCCCGGTTCCATTCGCCCCAGCCCTCGTTGAACACGATCCAGCCGATGATCGACGGGTAGCTGTGCAGCTGCCGCATCATTTCGCGGCCCTGGCTGAGGAACGCCTGCTGGCCGGTCGTGTTGTTGATGTCGGCCGACACGAAGTCCTGCCAGACCAGCAGGCCCAGTTCGTCGGCGTGGCGGTAGAAGCGGGCCGATTCGACCTTGATGTGCTTGCGGACGGCGTTGAAGCCGAGCTTCTTCGTCTCGACCAGGTCGAACTTGAGCGCCGCGTCGCTGGGCTGGGTGTACAGGCCGTCCGGCCAGAAGCCCTGGTCGAGCGTGGCCAGCGAGAAGATCGGCTTGCCGTTGAGCACGAGCTTGGGGAAGCCGCCGACCTTCTCCACCTCGACGGTGCGCAGACCGAAGTAACTACGTACGGCGTCCTTGCCCTGCTTGACGTCGAGGTCGTAGAGGTAAGGGTTGTCCGGGCTCCACAGCTGCGGCTTGCTGACCTTCAAAGTCAGCGGCGTGTTGGGCGAGCCGGTGACAGTGCCGACTTCTTTGCCCCTTCTGTCGTACGCGGTGGCGGTGACCTTGGCGGTGGAAGTGGAGTTCACCTGCACCGTGACGGAGGTGAGCGTGGGAGTGGTGACCACGGCGTCGATGCCGCCCGGCACAACCGGCTCCATCCACACCGTCTGCCAGATGCCCGAGGAGGGCTCGTAGACGATGCCCTGCGGGTTGAGCGACTGCTTGCCCTTGGGCTGGTTCGGGCCGGTGACGTCGGTGACGCCGACGATGATCTCCTGCTGGCCGCTGCGCTTGAGGGCGTCGGTGATGTCGGCCGTGAAAGCGGTGTAGCCGCCGGTGTGCTCGGTGACCAGCTTGCCGTTGACCCAGACCTTGGCCTGGTAGTCGACGGCGCCGAAGTTCAGCTTGACCCGCTTGTTCTTCCAGCCCCCCGGCACGGTGACCAGCTTGCGGTAGAACATGTGGTCCTCGCGCCGCTCGAGGCCGGACAGCTGCGACTCGACCGGGAACGGCACGGTGATCTTCTCGGCCAGCTTCTTGCCGAAGACCGGCTGTTCGCCCGCCTCGGCCCCGGCGAACTCCCACGGCCCGTTCAGGTTGAGCCAGTCCTTGCGGACCAGCTGCGGGCGCGGGTACTCGGGCAGCGGCTTGTTCGGGTTGAGCTTCTCGCCCCACGGGGTCAGCAGCCGGTGCGCCGAGTTGTTGACGGCGGTCCGCTGGAACTCCGGAACCGTCTCGCCGCCGACGACCAGGCCGCCCGTGCCGTCGTAGCCGACGCGCACCCGCTGACCCTTCTGCACCGGGGCGCCCAGCGTGAGGACGAGCTTCTTGCTGCCCTCGCGCTTGGCCGACCTGACCGGGAACGGGGTGGTGTCGACCTCGACCTTGGCCTTCTGCGCGAACTGCCCGACAGCGGACACCGTGCCGTCGAACTCGGCGGTCACCTTGGTGCCGCTCTTGTCGGCCGTGAACGCCACCGGGAAGACCTGGAAGCCGTCCGGCGGGGTGAACGCCGACTCCGGCACGATCTGCTTGGCCAGCCCGGCGCCGGCCCAGCGCAGGAACAGGTTCGCGCCGCCGACGTCCTGGAACAGCTCGATGCGTACGGTGTGGGCCTCGCCGGCCACGAGGCGTACGGGGGCGCTGGTCTGTTCGACGTCCCAGTCGCCGACCCAGTGGTCGATCACCGGCTGCTCGTCGAGGTAGAAGCGGAACCCGTTGTCGCCGATCATCGAGAAGGTGTAGTCACCGGTGGCCGGGGCCGTGAGCTTGCCGGTCCAGCGGGCGGTGGTGTGCTCGCTGCGGCCGGTCAGCGTCTGGAACGTGGCGTCCAGCCCGGGCAGGTCGACGTTCGGGTCGAGCACCGTGCCGCCGAGCTCGGCGAAGTCGCGGGCGCCGGGCGCCGACATCCGGAAGTACTCGCCCTTGAGGCCATGAACGGTCACGGCGGCCTGGGCGGGACCGGGGACCGAGAGGATGGAAGTTATCAGCAGGAGGGCGAGCAGGAGGGGTCGCACGGGCGATCGCGGCATCGAGTGTTTCCTTTCGATCAACGGCGCGTTGCGACCACATTGAGGCATCGAAATGTGTTATGTCAACAGAACAAAACACGTCCGGACATATTCGCTACTGAGGTTGCACGAGCAACCGTGTGACCGCCGTCACAGTGTTTGGTGATCCATGGCGGGCGCCGCCGTCGTCTGACCGGATGTGAGAGTGACCGAGCTGGACGAGGAGCACCTGTTGCGGCGCGTCGCACGGGCCGACCGGGCCGCGTTCGACGAGCTGTACCGGCGGACGTCGCCGTGGCTCGCCCTGCGGCTGCGCCGGCGCTGCTCCGACGACGGGATGGTCGCCGAGGTCATGCAGGACACGTACCTCGCCGTCTGGCGCGCCGCCGGCTCGTTCACCGGCCTGCAGGGCGGGGGCAGCGCGGCCGGCTGGCTCTGGACCATCGCGGCCCGCCGGCTCGTCGACGCGATGCGTAAACGGGCGCGCCACCCGGAAACCCCGTCCGAGGAGCTTCCCGTACGCAGCACGCCCGCCGCCGAGGACGAAGCGCTGGCCGGCTCGAT
This sequence comes from Paractinoplanes brasiliensis, assembly GCF_004362215.1. Classification (NCBI taxonomy): domain Bacteria; kingdom Bacillati; phylum Actinomycetota; class Actinomycetes; order Micromonosporales; family Micromonosporaceae; genus Paractinoplanes; species Paractinoplanes brasiliensis. The sequence goes on from NZ_SNWR01000002.1 coordinate 1,926,875, forward strand.
CGGCGACGAGGTCGGCGCCGCGCTGTCCCGGCTCGCCCCCGAACTGCGGGCGGTGCTGCACGCGATGGTGCTCGACGGGCTGACCGTACGGGAAACCTCGATCCTCCTCGGCCTGCCCGAGGGAACCGTGAAGAGCAGGGCCCGGCGCGCCCGGACCACCTTGAAGGAGGCCCTGTCGTGAGCACGCACCTTCCGGCCGGCTCGCTGGCCGCCTACGCCGCCGGGGACCCGGCCCTCGACGACACCGCCCTGTGGACGATCGAGGTGCACCTGGAGAACTGCGCCGACTGCCGCGCGCACCTCGCCGACCTGGTCCCGCCGCCGCTGACCGCGCTGCTCGACGAGGTGCAGGTGATGATCGACAGGGGGGTGCGCACGGGTCCCGAACCGGACCCCGGAAGTGCCTGGCGTCGCCTCGCACACCGCTGGGTCGCCTGGGAGGTGCTCCCGTGGCTGGTCACCATCTGCGCCGCCGTCGTCGCCGCGTTCGCGCTCGACCGGACGTTCCCGCAGCGGCCGTCGATGGTGCTGCTGCTGGCGCCGGTCGCCCCGCTCGCGGGCATGCTGGTGGCCTGGTCCCGCCGTACGGATCCGGGCTGGGAGATCGTGGCGGGCACCGCCCGTGCGGGCCTGGAGCTGCTGCTGCGCCGTACGACGGTGATCCTCGCGGTCGTGCTGCCGCCGCTGGCCCTGGCCGGTTGGAGCCTGCGCATGTCCCCGGCCCTGTGGCTGCTGCCCGCCCTCACCTTCACGGCGGCGACCCTGCTGCTCGGCGGCCGGATCGGGGTCGTACCGGCGGCCTCGATCCTGAGTGGCGCCTGGTTCCTGGCCGTCGTCACCCCCGCCGTCGTCACCTCGGACATCCCCGTGCTCATCGAGCCGGCCAGCGCACCCGGCTGGGCCGTGGCCGCTGTCGCCGGCACGGCCCTGGCGATCTGGCGGGCCGGCGACCACCGGCGCGTCACCCCTCGGTGACACCACACCCCTCGGTGACACCACGCCCGTCGGTACACGTCACCCCCTCGGTAGATGGAGGAACATTGGTACGCATGGTCAGTGCCACGGAGTTGCGTCCCTCGACCAACGCCTGGCCCATCGAGGCCGAGGCCCTGAAGGTCAAGGCGGGACGGCACCTGGCCGTCGACGGCCTCGACCTCAAACTGGGCGTCGGCGTGCACGGTCTGCTCGGCCCCAACGGCGCCGGCAAGACCACCCTGATGCGAGCGTTGTCGACCGTCGAACGGCCTTCCGGCGGCCGGCTGCGGCTGCTCGGCGAGGACGTCACGAACGGCCGGGTGCTGCGGTCGCTGCGGTCCCGGCTCGGCTACCTGCCCCAGCACTTCGGCTTCTACCCGCGCTTCACCGTGCGGGAGTACGTGGAGTACGTGGCCTGGCTGCGCGAGATGCCCAAGGCCGACATCGGAGAGGCCGTGCAGCGGGTGATCGAACGGGTCGGGCTGGCCGACCGGGCCGGCTCCCGGCTCAAGACGCTCTCCGGCGGCATGCTGCGCCGCGTCGGCGTGGCCCAGGCGATCGTCAACAGCCCCGACGTGCTGCTGCTGGACGAGCCCACCGTGGGCCTCGACCCCGAGCAGCGGGTCGAGTTCCGCGCGCTGCTGCGTGACCTCGGCGCCGACAGTTGCGTGCTGGTCTCGACCCACCTGGTCGAGGACGTGGTCGCCGCCTGCACCGACGTCGTGCTGGTCAACGAGGGCCACCTCGTGTGGCAGGGCCTGCCGGCCGACCTGATCAGGCTCGGCGAGCAGGGTGGCGTCGGCGACAGCCCAGCCGAGCGCGGCTACAGCACGATCCTGGCGAGCCACCGGAGCGCGGCATGAGGCGGATGATCGGCATCGAGCTGCGCCGCTCCAACGCGCTCACCCTGGTGCTGCTGATCGTGGGGGCGACCGTCGCCGCGCTGGCCCTGTCCGGCAACGACTGGCACACCACCTGGACACGTCTGTCCTACATGCACGGATCCGCCCTGTTCCTCCTCCTCCCGCTGGCCGTTGCCGGTGGCGCCGTGCTCGGCCGCCGCGAGAAGCGCACCCGGGCCGACGAGCTGATCGCCAGCACCGGGCGGCCCAAGGCACAGCGGCTGCTGCCCGGCCTGCTCGCGCTGGGCGTTGCCGCCGCCCTGGCCCACGGGATCGCTTTCGCCGCCGCCGGGATCCTGCCCGCGGTGACCGGAAGCTACGCCGGCGTCACGGCGCTGCTGTGGCCGCTCACCGGGATGGTCGCCATGCTCGGCGGCGTCTGGCTGGGCCTGGCGGCCGGCCGGGCGTGGGCCTCGCCGCTGGTGCCGCCACTGGTCGCCGTGCTCGCCCTGTTCGCGCAGCTCGGCCTGTCCGAGGCCGGCGGTCCCGGTGGGAGCTCGCCGCTGCGCAACCTCTCGTTTCTTTCCCAACCCCCCTCGTACGACTGGGAGATGATCGCCCCGGCGGTGCTGCTCGGCTGGACCGTCCTCGGGCTCGGCCTGGCCGGCGCCGGCTACCTGCTGGCCACCGGCCGTTCCTGGATGCCCCGGGTGGCCGCGGTCGCGGTGCTGGGCGTGGCCGGGACCATCGCCGCGGCGGTGCCGGGCACGGAGCAGAAGGACCACTTCCGCGTCGACGCCGGCGCGCAGAAACTGGTGTGTGCCGACGGCGCGCCGCAGGTGTGCGTGACGGCGGTCCACGCGTACGTTCTGGACGACGCGGCGCCGCAGGTCCGCAAGGCGATGCAACTGCTCGCGAAGCTGCCCGGCGCCCCCACCCGGGCCGCCGAATGGCGCGCCGACAAGGTCTACAACTTCGGCGATTCGGACTGGATGACCGGCGGCACCACGCCTCCCGAGCCCGGCACGCTGGCCTTCGACCTCGTGCTGGACGACAACAAGATCAGTGACGCGCTGGTCGAGAACATCGTCGTCGGCGCCGGCACCTACTGGAACGGCTGCCAGGACGGCTGGGACACCGTCGCCGGGCGCGCGGCAGGGGCCTGGCTGATGGGCACCGACAAGCTCGACGGGGTGGAGGACGGCTCCGAGCGCGACCCCGAGGCGCAGCAGCAGGTGCAGACGGTCCTCGCCGCCCTGCGCGCGGCGCCCGAGAAGGAGCAGGTGCGGCGGGTCGCCGCGATGCGGGACGCCGCGCTGAGCTGCGAAGACGTCGACCAGGTCGCCATCCTCACCGGCAAGGCGTCGACGTGATGCGCTGGCTCACCCTGTACGCCCGCTCCCGGCGCCTACCCCTGGCGATCCTGCTGTCGGTCGCCGCGGTCGCGCTCACCTGGGCCGGTTGGGGCCTGTTCACCGACCGGCGCGAGATCAATCAGAGCCTCGCGGTGCTGACCGTCCTGCTCGCGCTGGCCCCGCTGATCCCGACCATGGCCGGCGACGACGACTCGCTGGAATCGGGAGTGGCGCTCAACTGGCCGCCCCGCCGGGCGCTGCACGTGCTCGCCTTCGCCGCCGTCGTGTCGGTGCCGCTGCTGGCCAGCGCGGCCACCGGCGCCTGGTTCGGCCCGGCCGGCGTGCTGCTGCGCGACGTGGCCGCGCTGGCCGGCCTGATCGCCCTCGGGGTCGCCCTGTTCGGCATCCGCCTGAGCTGGCAGCTGCCGGTCTGCTGGACCGTCCTGCAGATGCTGTTCGGCAACCTGGCCGAGCCGGGCTGGCGGGAAGCGCCGTTCCTGCTGTTCCAACCGGCGTCGAGCAAACCCGCCGCGGCGGCCGCGATCGCGCTGATCGTCGCCGGTGTGCTGGCCTACGCCTGGCGGGTCGGCCCGCGCACCGCCCCGGCCGAGGTCGCGTTCGGTCAGTAGGCCTTGCGGCTGATGCTGTAACGCAGCGTGAGGAACGGCAGCCCGTACAGGGAAAAGGCATGCTCGGCGCGGAGCTCGCCGTCCACCGTGTACACGTCGAGACGCTCGGAGAAACCGGGCACGACGAGCGTCGTCATCTCGCGGCTGCCCGAATCGATGAAGCTCAGATAGTGGCCCGGGTGGGCGAGCTCGCTGCTGCTGGTCAGCACGAGCCCGCCACCCGGGCGGGGCAGCGGCAGCAGCGTGGCCGTGAAATTGCCCTGCGGCACCGGGAACCCGACGCTCACATAACCCCGGCCGTCGTGCCGGTACGTCGTGTAGATGCCCACATAGATCGGCTTGTCGGTGTCGGCGAAAGAGCGGATCCACCCCCGTACGCCGATCAGGTCGTCGCCGTCCGGGGTGATCGTGTCGATGCGGCTGCGCACGCCGCGCAGCGTCTCCCGCTGGTTCATCGGCACGTTGGCCTGGCCCAGCGGCTGCGCGACCAGGCTGCGGTAGAGCAGATAACCCGGCCGGACCCAGAGCCTCCACTCCGGCACGATGTCGAGCTTGAACCGGGTCGTGCGCTCATAGAATTCCCGTACGAGGGGGTCGACGCCCGCCGGATCGAACTGCGGCCCGGCCAGGTCGTCGAGCGACGCGACGATCCCCACGTCCTGCGCGTCGGCCACGTACCTGCCCCCGACCACATCGGCCAGGGCTCGCACATAATCCGTGCCGACATATCCCGTACGGGCCTCCAGCGGCACCACGAACGGCAACTCCTCGGCGGTGGCGCTCTCGGCCAGCAGATCCACCTGCGGATCGCGGAACAGCAGCGCCGACAACACCCGGAAACCGACCACCGCGCTCGCCGCGACCGCACCCGGGTTCGGGTCCTTTCTCAGGCGCCAGGCCGCTCCCGCTGCCAGGCCGACGACCGGGCCGAGCACAACCTTCTGCGGACGCAGCCCGAGCGCCCCGGCCACCGTGCCCGCGGCCAGAGCCACCGGCATCGGGCCCGCCTTGCCCACCCAGCCGGCCTGAGCGGCGATCGCCCCGCTCATGATGACGCGCGACCACCAGGGCGGCACCTCGTTCGGTTTCTGACGCGCCCGGGCGAGGGCCTCGGTCGCGGCCAGAGCCACCGCCCCGGCAACCGCGGCCGTAGCCTGCCTTTTCAGCGTGCTCCCGGCCGGCGCTGAGGCCCGCCGCCGGCTCAACATCCCTCCGGCCGGCGCTGAGGCCCGCCGCCTGCGGCTCAACGCGGCGCCGGCCAGCGCCCCCACTGCAGCAGAAAACGCAATCCCCGCAGCTCTGCTCATCAGCGCATGGTAGTCACCCACATACGCCGCCGCGTCCAACAGGACGTCGACCACGGCTTGCGGCTGCGACACCATCGACACGCACGAGACAACAACCTCGCTGATCTTCGCGGCCGGCCCGTTCGGCCATCGAACGCTGCACCGCCGCCGGCATCACACGGCCCTCGGTGCCGACGACGGCCCAGCTCGGCAACATCCTCCAGGCCGCGGTGACCGACGGCGTGGTGTTGGCGCCCAAGTGAGGGCCGCCGCACCGCCGCGATCAGCCACCGGTCGGCCTCCGGCAGATCCTGCGCGAACGCCCTGTGCACCGACTCGGGCTTGAGGAACACGTCAGCGTCCCCTTGGGCGCGCCCGGACAGGCCGCGATGTACCGCGGCTCTTCCGGCGCCCGGCCAAGGCACGAGCCGACGCGGATGTCAGGTGTCCACCCGGCCGGGACCCAGGACGCCGGCGCGCCGCCTCGCGCCGATTCAGGCCAGAACGGCTGCGCGGACGGCATCACCGAACCGCTTGTTCCGGACCATTTCGCCCAGCGGGACGCCGGTGGATTCTTCCTTCTCGATGATGCCGTTCAACGCCGGCAGAAGCTTGAAGATCTCCCGCTCAGCGGCGCCTGTGTCCCAGACCAGTGCCGCCAGCTTCTCGCATTGCTTGGCGGCTTCCTTGGGAGATGACGGGAGCCGACCGGGGCCGATCGCCCGTAACTTCAGCGCGGCCATGAGGTGATACCTGGTGGGTCGGTAGTACGAGCGGACTCGCCGATTACGGAACAGCCACTCCAGGCGATAGTGCGTCGCCGCCGCGACGTAGTAGGCCGCCGGCAGGTGACCGGGCTGGAACAGCTCACCATGCCGCCGGGTCGTGAGGTCCTTGTAGCGGCCCACCGATGCCGGCTCGCCGAGAAACATCGCGGCATATGCCTTCGTAAGCTCGGTGCGGTTGATCACCCGGGTCTTCTCCACCTCCGGCCGGTTGGCGTACTGCTTCGATCGGCGCTCGTACCAGAGCCGCCGCGTCGTTTCCTGTGCCGCGAACCAGTCCTCCAGCTCCTTGTGGAAATCCTCGCGGACCGACAGTTCTTCTTCACTGACCGCCGTCTGACGGTTCGTGGCGGCGATGATTCCGGCGATGACCTCCTCGTCGCCGGAGTGGACGACACGAACGCTGAGCTGAACCTCGTCCGACAGGTTATGGCGCTCGTGGAACAACACATGGCATGTCTGGCACCCGTTGACGACCTGGAAATCACGGATGTGCACCTCGTCGCCGACCACCCGCAGATTGCGCGTAACGACGGTGACACCGTTGTTCAGCACGGCGAAACGACGCCTTCTCGCGTCGTCGCGGACGGTCTCCCGAATCTGGGTGTTGACCGGGTTGTAGCCCTGGAAGTCGCGGACGTTCTCGTGGAACAACGCGGTGCGGATGTGTCCGGTCGGGTCGGTGAGGACCTTCTCCACCAACTCCCGGGCCGACACGATCCCGAGCAGCGACTCCTCGACACCAGGCATCTTCGGCAGCGAGACCTTCTTCGCCATCTCGAAGGTCGCCGGCACTGCGTGCGTCGCCCGCTTGTAGAGCTCACGCAGATCGTCACGCGTGATGCATTGGACGGTCACCTCGTCGAAGCGTCCCGATCGCATCAGGTTCCGCTCGGCAGTGACGCCCTTCTTCCTCAGCATCTCGGCGACCTGAACGCCGGTGGTCACATAGCGGACGTGCAACTTGGGCCGTCCGCCGGAGAACTTGGCGATGTTCCGGTAGACGGCATCCAGACCCGCACGGAAATTCTCCACGTCGGGCGAAGCGGGGTACGGCAGTTCGCCACCCTTGACGACCACGTGAGACAGGTTGTCGACCAGGTCGGCAATCACCTTGCCCTCGAAGCCCTGGCTCGTCTTCGCCTGGACCACGATGATGTGCACGTCCAATTGCTTGGCCTGGTCGGCGACCGCCTCGACGTCGGCCTTGTCGTGCAGCAGATTGCCGTTCACCAGAATGCCGCAGACGTCGATCCCGTAGTCGTTCCCGCCACCCATACGAAACGAGTCGGGGGCGAAGTCGCTCTCGTAGAACGAGCTGAGGACGCAGAAGCCGGCGAATGCCTCGAAGGCTTCGTTCTGGGCGAGAGCTTCCAGATCGTGGTCGGCCTGGAACTGTTTCATCAGGCTCTCGATGACGATGTCCATCCGCGTTCCTTCACTGTGCCCTGGCGCGTCGGAGGACTTCCTCGGCGCTCAGTGCGCTTTTAGGGTGATAACTCAGGCACATCGGCGTTTTGAGGCGGCGGAACGGTTTTCCTTCGGCGACGGCATAGAACTCGCCGGCCTTGAGCCGCGAAATCTCCAGTACCGCACTTCCCTTAGCCTGAGCAACTTCCTTGGCCGCAGCGATCTGCGTGGGACTGTTCAGGAAGCCGTAGAACTGCGTCGCGGCGTTGCCGACGACACGGTTATGGATACCTTTCGGAGCCTGCGTCGCGAAGATCAGGCCGAGGCCGTACTTGCGGGCCTGGCTGGCCAACGCCAGCGCGCTCTCGGTGCAGGCGGTGACCGGCCCCGAAGGTACAAGGGTCTGCGCCTCATCCATCACGAACAGCCCGCCCAGTGGCTTGTCACCGGCCGGATGACGCTTGACCCAGGCGAACAGCGCCATCTGCAGCTGATTCACGAAGCTCTGCCGCTGCTCGTCGGTCGGAAGGCCGACGAAGTTGACGACCGAGATCCGGGCCCGCTTCCCCGCCGCCGGAGTCATCAGCACACCGGGATCAAGCGCCACGCCGGCCCCGCCGAAGAGCGGATCGTTGACCATCGCAGCCTGCAATGTCTCCGCCATGTCGGCGGCCAACTCGTACGCCTTCGCCAGCGTGGCAGCCTCGTGCGGAAGATCCTTCAGCAGGTCGACGAAGTCGGCCAGTCCCCCGCCACCACGGCGGGCGAAGTGAGCCATGGCCTGCTTGAGGACGGCCCGTCCGCGGTCCGCCTTAGCGGTGTTCGCGGCCATTCGGGCCCGAGGGGCCAGCGCGGCAACGGCGGCATCGAGCGCCAGCGCGAACTCGTCGGGCTCGTCCAGCACCGCCTTGAAGTCGGGCAGAGGTTGCAGGCTGAGCGGCCGACCGGATTCCCGCCTCGGCGTCCACACCACCACGTCGGTGCCGTCAAGGTAGTCGGCGGCCTTCCGTGGATCGTCCGGCCCCCATTCGTCGGGCGGCGTCGGCCACGGATCGCCGAGGCGTGCAAGGTCGTTGTTGGGATCCAGCACGATTGCAGAGACGCCGTGAATCGCGCACTCCTCGATGATGCGACGGATGAGGACCGTCTTGCCTGATCCGGACCCGGCGAAGATGACAGTGTGCTTCCGAAGTGACTCGAGCGTGGCGCGCACCGGCCTACCATCCGAGGAGCCGAGGCTGATCTCGTTCTCTGCCTCGGGCTCGTCGGCAGTGTTCGGTACTTCGGTTCCCAGCTTTTGCGCCGAGGGCGGCCCGAAGACCGTGGTGAACAGCGCGGTGTTCCATGCCGGCTGACGCGACACCAACCAGTGCGGCAAAGCTGGATCGTGTTCGTCGAGCATGGTGGCGAGCGCGTCGAACGTACGCAGGTCGTCCTCGGAGACCTCGGTGATGATCCCGCCCAGATCGAGGAATTCCTGGCGTACGCGCCGGCTGACCGGGCCACCGGGCCAGTCGGTGTTGCGCAGCAAGACGGCGCGGCGCTTACTGATTTCCTGGCGAAGATTCGCGAAGTCGCGTAGCCGGCGAAGCCGCGTCTGTACGGCTCGGTGGTGCGGATGGGACAGGGCCCGGAACGACCACTGCGCTTCGTCCTCGCTGGTGTCGTCGAGGGTCTCGCGCAGCCAGGCGTGCAACGAAGGGCTGCCGTCCTCGCCCGGCTGCACCTTGTACCGGCTGCGCCGCTCGCCCTGCTCGATCGTCCAGGCGCGTAGGCCTGCGTCGAGCAACCGAGGCATCGTCTGATCTTCGTGGGCAGGGTCGGTCGCATCGCCGATCTTGGCCTGGCCGCGCAGTTCCGCCAGCCGCACGTCGAACCCGGCGAGATGCTCCGGTGGCGTGTTGGGCGCGATCCGCTGCTCCGGTCGTGCCACCTTGTGGAAGTCGGTGAGCTGAACGACGACACTGCGGTCCAGGCAGGACTCGACGTGATCGTCGGCACGCTGCAGCAGCTTCCGGGGCGTGAAATCGGTCGCGGTCGCGAACGCCTCGGGCAAGATCGGCCACGTCGGGTACGGCGGGTCGAAATCGGCCGTCTCGAAGAAGGGCTCGAACTTCGCCGCCAGCAGACGCTCGGCGATCTCGGGAGAGGGAAGAACGGTGAGCCTGGTCTCCTGCCGGAAGCGATTGGTGACCGAGTCCAGGGCGAACTTCCTGATCAGATTCCACGACGTCGGCAGGCATGCGACGACCGTGACCGTGCGGCTCAGCACCTCGCGCAGCTGCATCAGCCCGTTGCCCAGATCGGCGGCCAGGTCAATCGGCTCACCCGCTGACGTCCGTGCCTGGGCGAAAATCGTGTCGATCTGATCTACCGCGAGCATGGTCGGCCCGGTGATCGCCAAGAGACGGGAGATCTCCCCGGCAACCTCCTGCGGTTTCTTCAGGCCCGCGGGAAGACCCCATTCTTTGAGTGTGTCGGCTGTTCCGTCGTCCGCCGAGAGCAACCAGCTCTCCGCCGCGTCGGCGACCTCTTCTTCAGGTGAGGCGATCAGTACCAGGGCGCGGAGGGTGTGCCGACAGTCCCGCCCGGCCTCCGGGTAAGCACGCCGTACCCCGTTCACCAACTGAGCGAGCGCCTCCGGCGTAATCGGTCGGTCGCCACGCGCCATGAGCCTCGTCGCGTCGGTGACCTGCGCGATTTCGGCGAGAGCGCCAAGGAAGACCGAAAGCTGCTGGTGTCGGTACGAACCCGAACGCCGCAGTCCGCGGAGGAAGGCGTGCACGATGCTGGTCCAGAAACTACGACCGTCAGCGATGCCCATCAGGAAGAAATAGCCGTGTCTGAGCTGCACCTGCTCACGGGCCCACCGAACCAGATGGGTCTTGCCGGCGCCCTGCCGCCCCTCGATCACGAGACCGAGCGGGCATCGAACCTTGGCGTTCTCCGCCTCTTCGAAGGCACGCAGCAATGCCTCGCCGACATCGCCGTTCAATTCGTCGATGTGAATGTCCAGAGGCGACCAGACATCCTCTTGGGTCGGCGCCCAGTCCAGCCTGCTCAGTTCGGAGAGCGCGCGTCGCTCGGCCGGCTCTATCACAGCTTCCCGATCGCGATCAGATGCATTTCCTCACCGCCGACACGGATTGCGGCGGCGCGTGCCTCGGGGGTCAGGATGCGGCGGTTCGGGTCCGGGTCGAGATGAATCTGTTTCCGGCGGTTGAGATCGAGAAGCGTGGCGTCGAGATCCGCTCGGGAGACTCCGGTGAGCCGTTCTCGGATCTTCTCGAGGCCGACCAGATCGCCGGATCGCTCAGCGAACTCGCCGTAGACGCGGCGGATGCCGTCCTCGACAGACTCGTCCGGCGCGAAGACATCGGCGAGCTGGTAATCCAGCTTGCGCATCAGCCGGTCGAGGTTGCGCAGCGTTGCGTAGTGCAGGCGCCACGCCGGCGATGTCTTCGCCGGTGGCTGCGCGGTCAACTCCTCGCGCGCTCTCGCCCATCCCTTGTCGGTGAGCTCGTGAAATATCGCCTGACGAGCACCTTTCCGCCACGTGATCAGTTTCTCATCGCTCAATTGATCACGATCAGCCTTTTTGATCGTCAATCCGTATCGGCCATGAAGATCCGGATTGGACGCCTCGGAAACGTGGATCATGAGTGCGATCAAGGCTTGGCGGGATGGTGTGCTGAGGGCGTCGGCCATGGGAAGCATCATGGCCGGTGCGTAGGAAGAACGCGACTGTCCAACATGACGATTGACTACTCACCAGGATGCAGGTATCGCCCCTCGACATCGGTGATCAATTATTGACAGCTTGGAATGATCTCCACCGAGCAATGTTTTCAGCTATATGCTGACGTCGGACTGGCGATCTTGCGGGCGGAACGGGGGCCGGGCAAGGCGCACCTGCTCCGCGTGTTCCCGGAGCAGGGCGCGACGCTTGACGAGGCGGTAGCGGCGTACAAGGTGTTGACCTCCGACGGGCTTGAGGGCACGCCGGCGGAGATGGAACTGCTTGCCGCGAAGCTGAGCGCGGCGGGTGGCAGTCAGGCGTTCAGGGTGGCCCGGGCGGGCGCGGCGACGGTGAGATAGCCGTCCTCGAGGCCGGGCTCGAGCGGCTGAGCGTCCGGGGCCGGGGCGGTCGGGGCGACGATGCGGTAGCGCATGCCGGCCTCGTCCGGCAGGGCCGAGACCACGGTTCCGCCGGCCGGCGGTGGGCCCGCCGTGGTGAGGGACCACACCCTGCCCTCGGCCTGGCGGGTCAGGTCGTCGACGGTTCCGCGGAAGGCCAGGCGGCCCCGGGACAGCACCGCCACCTCGCGGCACGTCTGGGCGATGTCGTCGACGATGTGGGTGCTGAGCAGAACCGTGCGGTCGCCGGCGAACTGCGAGAGCAGGGTGCGGAAGCGGATGCGTTCCTCGGGGTCGAGCCCGGCCGTCGGCTCGTCGACGATCAGCAGGCGCGGGTCGGCCAGCAACGCCTGGGCGATGCCGACGCGTTGGCGCATGCCGCCGGAGAAGCCGCGCAGCCGGCGGTTGGCCTGGGCGGTCAGCGCGACCACTTCGAGGAGTTCGCCGACGCGGCGGCGGCGCACGGCGGGGTCGTCCAGGCCTTTGAGCAGCGCCACGTAGTCGAGGAACTGGCGGGCGGTCAGATCGGGGTAGACGCCCAGGTCCTGGGGCAGGTAGCCGAGGCCGCGTTGCACGGCGTGGCGGCCTGCGGGGGTGCTCAGGTCGTGGCCGTCGACGGTGACGTGGCCGGCGGTGGGGCGGGCGATGCCGGCCAGGATGCGCATCAGCGTGGTCTTGCCGGCGCCGTTTGCTCCGAGCAGGCCGAACATGCCGGTGGGGATGGTGAGGCCGAGGCCGTCGAGGGCGGCCACTCCCCCGCGGTACGTCTTGGTCAGGCCGGTGATCTCGATGGTCACGAGCGGGTCCTTTCGGCGAGGCGCATCAGGTGGCCGCCGGTGAGGGCGGCGGCCGCGAGCACGAGCAGGAGGGCGATCGACAGCCAGGCGACCAGCGGGGTGGGGTCGGGGCGCAGGAAGTTGAGCGCGGCGCCGGGGATGGGGCCTGCCCACTGGTCCTGGCCGTCGATGCCGGCGAAGTCGAACAGGACGGCCATCGGGTAGCCGCCGAGCGGGTGGATCACGGTGCCGCTGAGTGTCGGCATGAGGTCGGGCGTGACCACGTTGCCCCACAGCCAGTAGCCGGCGAACAGCACGCGGAACAGCGGCGCGGGCATGAGCAGCGGCACGGTCAGCGCGAAGGCGGCCACGAAGAGCAGGCCCGGCACGAACACCGTCCCGAAGGCGGCGAGGGCCCACAGCAGCGCACTCCAAGATCCAGAGCTGACCGCGTACGCGGTGGCGAAGCCGAAATAGGCGACGGCGATCGGCACCGCGGTGGCTGCGCCCGCGCCCAGGTATTTGCCGGCCAGCCGCCGTGCCGGTGAGGCGGGGGTGGCGTCCAGGATCGGCGCGACACGCAGCCGGTCGTCGCGCACGAGCCGGTCGGCCAGCAGGCACCCGAACCCGATCGCCAGCAGGGCGTGGATCTGCAGGGCCAGCCCGACCACGGCCGTCCGCGGCTCGGGTGACCGTTCGGCCGGGTCGAACAGGTCACGCAGCAGGCTGCCGCCGATCAGCACGAACAGCACCAGGGTCAGCGCGGGCACGATCCACACCGAGCGTTTGCGGATCTGCATGCGGAACTCGTATCGCAGGGTGGCGATCACTCGTCGTCCTTCAGGATGAGGCGTTCGGAACGGTTGAGCACGACCAGCGCCAGCGTGATCAGGGCGCCGGCGGTGGCGAGCAGCGTGAGCCGGTTGGCCGTCCAGTCGGCCGGGTCGGCGCCGCGGGTGGTGGCGAAGAGGTAGAGCATCCGGCCCGGCCAGTGCTGCTGCGCGGCGCCGGAGAAGAACTGCTGGATCGCCCAGACGGTGGTGACCAGTGCTCCGGCCGCCGCGGGGCTGCGGGACAGCGCGGCCGCGGCCAGCCCCAGACCGCCGAGGGCGAGGGTCGGCGCCGCCCAGGTGAGCTGTCCCGCGAACACGCCGTGGTTGCCGGGCCAGCGGTCCCACCAGCCGGTGGCGATGAGCACGGCGGCGGTCACAACGGCGACCAGCGCGGCCCAGCCCAGGGTCACCGCCGTCCGGCGCAGAAGCGTCACCCTGTACGGGGTGGGGAAGGCCAACTGGACCTCGACGGCCGGGTCGCGCCCGACGAGCGAGGCGCAGGCGACGCCGGCCGTCAGGGGAAGCGCCATTTCGAGCGTGCCGAGCAGGATGCGGGCGGTCATGGTGTCGCCGGGCAGCGGGTTCGCGGTCGCGGCCAGCACGCCGGTTGCGACGGCGAGTGGGGGGCCGAGCACCGCTGTCCAGCCCGCGCGGCGTACCTCGTACCGCCATAGGGTTGTGGGTCTCACATGGAATGGGTAGCGCCGCGGCCGCGGCGGGGTTCACCGCGACCCGAGGCGATCACGGCGGCGAGCGTGACCGCGGCGCTGATCGTCAGGACGGGCGCGCTCGTCGACCAGGCCTCCACGACGAAACGGGCCGGCCAGCCGTCGGGCAGCAGCACCCCGGTCGCCAGCACCCGCACCGACCAGACGCCGACGGCCACGCCGAGCGCGATGTCGGGTCCGAACCGGACGGCGAGCAGCAGGCACAGCGAGGAGAGCAGGGCCATCGGTCCGAGCCAGGCGGCGACCAGCGTGTTGAGGCTTCCCGCGCCGGACGTGCCGGTGGCCGCGAGGACCGCGGAGGCGGCCGTGGCGAGCACGAGGTCGTAGCCGAACACCAGGGCGAGACGTACGAGCAGCAGCAGGCGGCCCGAGGTGGGCAGGGAGACGATCAGTTCCGGCCCGGCGCGATAGGTGCCGGCGACCCCGGCCGCGGCGATGAGCGGCGCGACCAGCGACAGCACCAGGCCGGGTGGGCCGGAGACCGACTGCAGCAGCACCACGGCGACGCCGAGCGCCATGACCAGGGCCGAGGCGATCGGGACGGCCGGGCGGATCAGGCGCGCCTCGGCCAGCATCAGCGCGGCGAGAAAGCGCAGCCGGCGGGGCGGGGGCGCGGTCCCGGGTTCGGTGGCGCTGCGGGTCAGCACCGCGCGTACGAGCCGGGCGGGGTCCGGCGGCGTGACGCGCGGGGGTGCGGCCGCGGCGGCGATCGACTGCCAGGAGGCGAGTTCGGCGCGGCAGGCGGGGCAGCCGGCCAGGTGCTCGCCGACGCGGGCGCTCTCGGCCGGGTCGAGCGTTCCGGCGGCGTACGCGGGAATCTGGTCCTTCATTCGGGCACCTCCTGGGCGACGAGCGCCGCGGCGACGGCGGCCCGGGCGTGATGCAGGCGGCTCTTGACCGTGCCGACGGGGATCGCGAGGACCTCGGCGACGTCGGCCAGCGGCAGCCCGGCCACGAAGACCAGCGCTATGACGTCGCGGTGGTGGGCGGGCAGCCGGTCGATGGCGGTGGCCACCGGGGTGCCTCCGGCCGCGGCGATCGCCAGTTCCTCGGGGCCGGCGGCTTGGTCAGGCCGGTCGACGGGGACGGACGGCTCGGGCGCGGAACGTACGCGCAGCCTGTTGTGGGCCTGGCGGCGGGCGACCCCGAACAGCCACGTCGACACCTTGGCCCGGCCCTCGAACGCGCCGGCCGAACGCCAGACGGCGAGCATCGTGTCCTGCAGGATCTCCTCGGCGGTCATCCGGTCGCCGGCGAGCCGGTGCAGGTAGCCGAAGAGGGGGCCGGAGTGCCGCTCGTAGAGGCGGGACAGCGCGGACGCGTCACCGGCGGCGACCCGCCGCAGCAGTTCGTGGTCGTCGTGCGCCACCGCCACCTCCCCTTCTCAGAGGTAGGTAGCACGTACGGGCTCGTTCGGTTCACGACGCGGGGCGCCGCCCGCGTGAATGCGGACGACGCCCCGGGAAGGTGCGTCGGCTCAGTTCTTCCAGAAGACGTAGACCGCGCCGTACTTGACGGCCTTGGTCTGACCCGCGGTGCAGGGCACGGTGGGCGCGGTGCCGCCGGAGGTGAGCAGGCGGCTGATGTAGGTCGACTTGCCGAGCACGCCGCCGCCCGTGGTGGTGTCGACCTTGAGCAGCAGCTCCGGGATCGTGCCGGCGCGCGGGCTCTCGGCCTCCTTCTTCGCGGTGACCTTGGAGCCGTCGCGCAGGGACTGCCAGCTGGGGCCGCCGAAGTGGTGGACGCGGCCGCCGGTGCCGATCAGCTGCGCCTCGGGGGTGGAGGCGCCCTCGTACTTGCCGGCGGCGCTGCAGGTGTAGGTCTGGGTGCCGCTCGCGACGATGTAGGCGCCGATCGGCTTGGACCCCTTGGGCGGCTTGATGGCGGCCGGGATGCCCGGGATGGAGACCGCGCGTGCGTCGGGCCCGACGGCTGCGGGCGCGACGGCCGCCTGCTCGGCGGCGGAGGCGTTGAAGGTCACCGCGCCGATGGTGGCCACCACGGCCGCCATCCCCACCCCGGCGGCGGCGCGGACACGAGAACGCTTCGTGTTGAGCATGAGTTCTCCTCATTTGGGGGCGTGAGCGTCGCCCCGTCGCCCGCCAACACGGATCCGCACCCCGAGAGGATCACGACAATCGTCAATGAGGTCCGTTCGTCCCCTGTGGATTCCTACGAACGGATGAGTCTGTATTTACGCTGGTCAAAGCAAGGGGAGAGATACTCATGGGTAACGTATCAGGCCCCGGCCGCGTCAACCGCGCGCCGGGGCCTGATCGTTGCGAGGGGTCAGGACTTGAAGGCGTCCTTGATGTTCTCGCCGGCCTGCTTGAGCTTCGATTTGCTCTGATCGGTGCGGCCCTCGGCCTCGAGCTGCTCGTCGTCCGTGGCCCGGCCGACACCTTCCTTGACCTTGCCGCCGACCTCTTCGGCCTTGTTGTCGACCTTGTCGTCGAATGCCATGACAGCCTCCAGATCGTCGTCGTGCGTACGCCGGGTGACTTACCCATGGTTGCGGCGGACAACCATTGATCGACGTGTTCGCATCGAGGCGGCCGGGACATGGGCGAGCCCGCAGCAGTGCCGTCGGTACGCCCGGCGACAAGTCAGGCTGGGCGCGAACCCTCACCCACGGCACCCGGCACCGCCGAGGGCGGCGGCTGGGGGTGGCGCAGACCGGGATGCCCGGGTGGCAGGGTGCGGCGGATGACCCACCAGCTCGCGGCCAGGCACGCGGCGATCAGCGGCCAGGTCAGGGCCACCCGCGCCACCCCCAGGGCGAAGACCTGCCCAGCGGCGTACAGGGGCAGAAAGACCGCCACCCGTACGACGTACTGCAGCACCCAGACCCAGCTGGCCAGCCCGTACGCGCGGAGCAGGGCCGGGTCACGCCGCCACCGCGCCTTCTGGCCCAGCACGCCGCCGACCACTACGCCCAGCAGCGGCCACCGGATCACGATGCTCGCCGCCCAGGTCAGCGCGCTGGCCGCGTTGCTGAACAGCTGGATGAGGAAGAAGTCCTGGGCCCGGCCGGTGTAGAGCGCGATCAGGGCGGCCACGCACACGCCGAGCAGGCCGATGACCACCGCGCGGGGTTTGTCGCCGTGGCGCAGCCGCCAGAGCGACAGCCCGAGCGCGAGCACGACGGCCACTGCCGCACCGGCCACGATCGACTGGTGGAACAGCAGCCAGCCCGTGACGAACCCGGCCGTCGGCAGGGTCGCGTCGATCGCGGCGCGACGTCCGTTCAGCAGCTGCGCGAGCGACTCCGGCTGCGTCATCCTCCACCCCGTCCCTCCAGGTTAGGAAAGCCTAACCTGGAGGGCGGGCGGGTCTCACTCCAGGTGGAACGTGGCGTCGGCGCGGGCCGTGGCGTCGGGGGCCGGCTCGAGCCGCAGCAGATAGTCGACGTGCCGCAGGTAGCGGCCCGGGAAGTTCACCGACTCGAACGACACGCCGGCCGCGTCGGCCAGCCCGGCCCGCCGGGTGAAACTGGCGTCGTTCCGGAACAGCGCGGTGCCGTCGTTGCGGTCGACCCAGGCCTCGTTGTTGCGGTGGCGCAGGTAGTAGCCCGGGAAGTTGGTCGACTCGAGCGACACCGAGCCGTTGCCGGCCAGCCCGGTCACGATCCGGAACTGCGAGTCGGCCAGGTTGGTGACGTTCGCGTCCAGGCGGGCCCGGTACTCCCAGTGCCGGAGGTACCGGTCGGGGACGTTGTGCGACCTCAGGCGTACGGGATGAACGCCGTCGGGGATCGGGATGCCGAAGTTCGGGGTGCCGTCGGCGTTCCAGTAGAACTTCTGCACCCGCGTACGCCGGTTGGGGTCGTTGAGCGGGTCGCCGCTGATGTCGCGGTAGCTGCGGTCGTGATAGACGATCAGGTCGCTCTGCCCGTCCTCGGCCACCGTGAACGAGTTGTGCCCCGGCCCGTACTGGCTCGTGGCGGCGTTACTGGCGAAGACCGGGTTGGGCGACTTGACCCACGACGAGGCGCTGAGCAGGTTGGCAGTGGCCGAGGCGGTCAGCATGCCGAGGCAGTAGTTGGCGTCGGTGGCGCTGGCCGAGTACGTCATGAACACCCGGCCGTTGCGCACGACCACGGCGGGTCCCTCGTTGACCGCGTACCCACGGGTCTCCCAGGACAGGGTGGGCACGGACAGGCGTACGGGGGTGCCGGTGATGGTCCAGGGGTTGCTCATGCGGGCCAGGTACAGGTTCGAGTTCGTGCTGATGCCGGGTTCCTGCTGCGCCCAGGCGAGGTAGCGGACGCCGTTGTGCACGAACGTGGTCTCGTCGAGCGAGAACGTGTCCCACGGGGTGGCGATCCGGCCGCGCTCGGTCCACGTGCCGGTCAGCGGGTTGGCGGCCGGGGTCTCCAGCACGTACATGCGGATGCGGAACCGGTCGTCGGCGCGGCCCGCGGTGAAGTAGACGTACCACTTGCCGTCGATGAAGTGGATCTCCGGCGCCCAGATGTTGGCGCTCATCTCGCCGCTGGAGTGTTTGCGCCAGATCACCGTCTCTCCGGCGTTCGAGAGACCCTGTACGGTCGTGGCCCGCCGCAGCACGATCCGGTCGTACTCGGGGACGGTGGCGGTCAGGTAGTAGTAGCCGTCGGTGTGTTTCCAGATCTGGGCGTCTGCCCGCTGGCCGGCGATCGGGTTGGTGTAGCCCACCGGCGGGGCGGCGCTCGCGGGGACCGCCGGCAGGAGCACGACGGCCACCGCGAGGATCATGGCCAGGAATCTTCGGAAGTGAACGTTCATCTCGCTGGCCACTCCGTTCGGGGTCGATCGTGACCGTCGCGACGATCATCGTGGGGGATAGATGATTGCCGACACGTTTCGCGACAGTGTTAGCGATAACAACCCTGGAGTCAAGCGAGGTCAGTCGATGCCTGGCGGATCGACGGTGATCTCGACGGCACGGTCGGCCGGCATCCCCACCGAGCACTTGGTCGCACGCGGCTCACAGACCCACTTGATCGTGCATCCCTCGCAGACCTCCGCGGCCAGGTCGACGCTCGACGCGAAGACCCGGACGGGTGGCGGGCAGGCGCGCTCGGCGCACTCCCGCCCGGCGGACGGCACGGAGACCTTGCCGGTGGCACCCCTTTCGACGGTGACGGACAGAGTGAGTTCCCGGAAGGCGGCCGCGACCAGCTCGCTCCGCACGGCCGGGAAGCCGGCCACGGGGAAGGT
The DNA here is from genome assembly GCF_004362215.1 of Paractinoplanes brasiliensis. Taxonomy (NCBI): domain Bacteria; kingdom Bacillati; phylum Actinomycetota; class Actinomycetes; order Micromonosporales; family Micromonosporaceae; genus Paractinoplanes; species Paractinoplanes brasiliensis. The sequence goes on from NZ_SNWR01000002.1 coordinate 1,945,832, forward strand.
GAGCTCGGCCCGGGTGGCGCCCGGCCCCTGCGGACCGAACGCGACCGTGAACCGGCAACTGCCGAGCGGGGGCAGCACGCCCGCGCACCCGTCCGTGTCCGCGACCCGGAACGACGAGCCGGTCAGCTTCGGCTGGTCGTAGCGCACGGCAACGTCGTCGTCGTTGCGCAACGTGAGAACCCGCTCGGGGAACCGGCCGCCCAGGTGGAACTGACCGAAGTCGACCTCGGCCGGGGACAGCACGGGCGGCCGAGGAGGTGGCGGGCCAGTGGTGCCGGGCGTGGTGACCGGCGGCGTTCTGGTCGGGGTGATGTTCCCGGTTTGCCTGGTCGTGCCGGGAACGCCCGGCTCCTGGTTCCGAGGATTGCCGGTCGGCGCGGGGCCGGTCCGCGGCGGGCGGGTCGGCGGCGGGATGTTCGGGCCGGTCGGTGGGGTGCCGGTGGCGGGCGGCGTGGGCGACGACGACGGGCTCGTCGAACCCTTGGCGCCGTCGCTCGTGTCCCACAGGGCGTCGACCACGCCGAGGCCGAGGATGACGACGGCGACGAGGGTGCCCGCGGCCGCCTTGAGCCGGCCGCGCGACTTGGCCGCGGTGGAGGCCGGTGGCTCGAGCCCGACGCTCCGGGCCCGCAGCGGGATGGCACCCAGCGCCTCGCCGGCGCCGCGCGCTGCTCCGCCGCCGTCGTGTGCCACGGTCTCGTCCTGGTCGGCCGGGGCGTGGCCCGGGATCAGGCCAAGGTTGTGAGTACTCACTTCCATGCCCCGGTTGTCGCCCAGCCGGGCCCGTTGACCGACGGCCTGCGTCAACTCGTCGCGTGCCAGGGCGTGGTCGCCCGAACACAGCGCCAGCGTGCCCTGCTCGTGGTGGAACAACGCCTCCGACGCGAGATCGCCGACGTGCCGCGCGCCCTCGATGCCCAGGGTCAGCAGCCGGTGGCAGGTCGACCAGCGGCCGGCCACGGTCAGGATCGGTTCGGCCGCCTCGACCAGCGTCACCACCGCGGCCCACTGCCTGCGCCGGGCGAGTTCGCCGGTCTGGGTGACCAGCGCCTTGGCCAGCGTGATCGTCCCGTCTGCGCCGGGGTCGGCCGCGCGCACGAACTCGGCGATGTCCCGGACCGCCGAAACCAGGTTGATCGTGCGGAACAGCAGCGCGGTGTTGCCGGGCGCCCGGCAGGCGGGTAAGCCGAAGCGGTCCTCCTCGACGTCGACCAGCCGGCGCCGCTGAAGCTTGAGCAGGGCCTCCCGCGTGTTGCCGGCATCGGTGACGATCTCGACGAGCTCGGCCGGAAGGTGCATCCCGGCCAGCGCGCCGAGCACGGTCAGGGCACCCCGGTCGACGCGGTCGAGCCCGAGCAGCGTCATCCGGGTCAGCGCCGCCGGGTCACGCGTGACGGCGTCGGCCAGGTCCTCGACCGTGTGCCGGCCCTCGCGAACCACCGCCGCCGCCTGACGCAAACGCAGTGGACTGCCCTCGATCGCCGCGGTCAGCCGGGCCGCGGCCATCCGCTCGGAGGCGTCGAGGTCGCGGCCGAGATCGCGGGCCAGCAGGACCACCGCGTCTTCCTCGGCCAGTCCGGGCAGCTCACAGGGCACGCCGGTGACATGCTGCTCGGAGCCGACGAGCACCGCGCAGTGCGGCCGCAGGGCTTCGACCGCGGCCACCCCGCCGGCGTCGCAGTCGAGGGCGACAACCGGCCGCAGGTGGGCAAGCGCCTCGGGCCGGCCGGGGTGACCGAGCAGGCCGAGAACGGCCTCCACGACGTCCTCCGGCTCGTCGCCGGCGCTCACGTGCACATAGACCCAGGGCCGGGCCGGAACAGCGGGATCGGCCGAGGCCCGCCAGTCGCCCGGAACAGCGGGATCGGCCGGGGCCCACCAAGCACCCGAAACGGCGGAATCGGCCGAGGCCCGCCAGTCGCCCGGAACAGCGGGATCGGCCGGGGCCCACCAGTCGCCCGGAACAGCGGAATCGGCCGGGGCCCACCAGTCGCCCGGAACAGCGGGATCGGCCGGGGCCCGGCCGTCCGGCAGCCGGGGGTGGTCCGGGAAAACAGGGTTGCCGGCGGCGTGCCGGCCCGGGGAAGCCCCGGGTGCGGGCAAGGCGGCGTCCGCCGAGGCGAGGTGGCGCAGCAGGGTGGATTTGCCGATCCCGCACGGTCCCCGGACGTTGACCACGTGGCCGCGGGACAGTGCCTGCAGGACCAGGGCGATCTGCGGCTCGCGGCCGAGCGGTGCGGCAACAGCGACGACCGGGCTCCGGTGCGCGGAGGCTGCCGGGCGGGAGGCGCCGGCCGGCGAGGCCTGGAAGCCGGCGCCGGGGATCAGGTCGAGGCGGTGGTTCGCATACGAGGCAGTCAACATCCGACGACGATGGGGGCGCGGACTTAGCCGCCTCTTAGCAGCGGCCGAGCTGTTGCCGCGGTCTGCGTCACGTCCTACCATCGCGGCACATACACATTGATGTCTTTCGAAGTGTTCGCGCCACCGTCGAAGCGCTTCGATGGACGTCCGGAATGGAGGGAAGACATGCGCAGAAGCACATTTGCGCTGGCGCTGACCACGGCGGTCGCGGTCACCGGAGGGGCGGCTGTCCTCACCGCCCTGCCGGCGTCGGCCGCGGCGGGGTGCCGGGTGGCCTACGCCGTCAGCAGCACATGGCCGGGCGGGTTCGGGGCCAACGTGACGATCACGAATCTCGGGGATCCGCTGAGCTCATGGACGCTCGTGTGGACGTACGGGAACGGGCAGACCGTCACCCAGGCGTGGAACACGAACCTGACCCAGAGCGGGTCGACTGTCACGGCCCGCAACGCCGGCTACAACGGCTCCCTGTCGACGAACGGGTCCGTCTCGTTCGGCTTCAACGCCTCGGCCGCCGGCGCCAACACGGCGCCCACGGCGTTCACGCTGAACGGCACCGCGTGCACCGGAACGACAGGCCCGTCGATGCCGCCGACCACACCGCCCACGACACCGAACACCAGCCCACCGCCGACCAGCCCGGGCGTGCCGAGCGACGCCGCCTGGGTCGACTCCGGACAGTGGGCGTCATGGCAGAACAACGGCTACACGCTCTACAACAACATCTGGGGCTCGGGCGCCGGCTCGCAGACCATCTGGGCCCGCAGCGGCACCAACTGGGGCGTGGTGGCCGACCACCCGCGCACCGGCGGCGTCAAGTCGTACCCGAACACCGGCAGGACGCTCAACCGCACGCTCAGCTCGCTGTCCAGCGTGACCAGCTCGTTCAACGTCTCGGTGCCGGCCGACGGGGACTACGCGACCACCTACGACATCTGGGCGAACAATCACGCGTACGAGGTCATGATCTGGACCAACCAGCACGGCGCGGTGGGTCCGATCGCCGAGCAGTACGACGCGAACGGGGCGGTGCCGAACGTCCGGAACCTGACCGTCGGCGGGCACACCTGGAACGTCTATCGCGGCTCGAACGGCGCCAACGCGGTGTTCTCGTTCATCCGCACCAACACCAGCTCGGGCTCGATCGACCTGCTGGCGATCATGAACTGGCTGCGCACCAACAACTGGTGGGGCAACGTGACGGTGGGTGAGCTGCAGTTCGGCTTCGAGATCACGGGCACGGCCGGCCGGTCGAACTTCACGACCAACAGTTTCTCGCTCAGTTACAGCTGAAGCCCGTGCAGGTGGACGCGGATGCTGGTGCCGTCGGGACGCCGGTGCACCCGCACCAGGTCGCAGAGGTGGTTGACCAGCACCAGCCCGCGTCCGCCCGGCACGTTCAGCGGCGGCAGAACCCGTCCGGCCAGCGGATCGGTGAAGATCCCGTGGTCGTCGGCCTGCACGATCAGGCAGTCGGCCTCGGACCAGAGCGCGATGCTTCCGGCGCCGTCGGTGTGCGCTATCGAGTTCTCGGCCAGCTCGTTGACCGCGGTGACGGCGTCGTCGATGCGACGCTCGGGCAGCCCGGCCTTGCGGGCCCGGTCGGCCACGAACGCGCGCACGCGGCTCAGGTCCTGCGCGGTGGCGTACGGGAAGATGTCGGCCTCGGGCGGCACGGCGGGCAGCGGCTGGTTGAAGCGGTCCGCGGTCTCGATGGGGTCGGCGTACGACGGGCTGGGCCGGCGGCCCTCCCGCGTGATCATGACCGGGTGGGTGCGCCAGGCGTCGGCCAGCGCGTCCTGTCCCAGCCCCGTCACGTCGTACGGGCAAAGAATGGACGCGTCCCGGCCGGCGAACACCGCGTTGATCAGCGCCTCGTGGGTGGCGCAGGCCGGGTACTCGATCGCGGAGCGTGACGGCCAGATGGGCTCGCCGACGATCGAGACGTGGCGGCCCGGGTGCCGGGCGGCGAAGGCCAGCAAAACCCCGGGGATGATGTGGCCCGGGTTGCGGCCGGCCACGGTCATGTCGGCGAAGACCACCTCGGCCCGTACGTCGGTCAGGGTGTCCCGCAGCGGCGTGAGGTTGACCTCCGGCACCGCCACCATGACGGCGTCACCGCTGGTCACCGCGGAGCGGACGTACGCCCCGACCACGCTTGTGTACTCGTCGAGGCCGTTGTACAGCAGGGCCGGATGGTCGAACGTCAGTGTCACGCCGCCCGCTCCCGGATCACGCTCGGACGGAGCCGATCGAGAACCGTGGTCCCGGCCATCACTCCCCCTCGGGTTCGGTACCACCAAGATAGCCGCCGCGCGCCCGGCGCCGCGGGCTTGTCCACCTTAGGCTCGGGGGATGCGGCTTGCCCACGTGACGGATCTGCACTTCGGGGCGGAGCAGGCCGACGTCGTGGCGGGGCTGCGCCGCGACCTGCTCACCCAGGGCCTGGATCGGGTGCTGGTCGGAGGCGACCTCACCATGCGGGCGCGTGACAGGCAGTTCGCCGCCGCCCGTGAGCTGCTGGAAGCCCTCGGCACGCCGTGGACGAGCGTGCCGGGCAATCACGACCTGCCGCTCGATCGGCCCGTACGGGCGTACGGGAGCCTGGATTCCTATCGTCGTCTCGTCGGCCCGCCCGAATCCGTGGTGCGCGACGGTGGCCTGCTGCTGCTCGGGCTGAGCTCGCCCCGGGCGTACCTGTGGAAGGGTGGTCGCGTCGACGCCGGCCAGGTGACCCGGATCGAGACGGAGCTGGCGCCGGACGCCGAGCTCAAGGTCCTGATGCTGCACCACCCGGTGTTCCCCTCGCCGCAGCGGCCGGGTGAGGCGCTCGCGCACGGGGCGCAGGAGGTTCTGCGCGCGGCGGCGTCGGTGCGGGCCGACCTTGTGCTGTGCGGGCACGAGCATGTGGCGGCGCAGGTCCGGCTGCCCGGCGGCGTGATCGGCGTGCTCAGCGGGACGGCCTGCTCGTGGCGGGTGCGGGCCGGCGAGCCGCAGTCGTACACGGTGATCGACGTCGAAGGCGACCGGCTGACGATCACCGTGCGGCATTGGCGCGACGGCGCGTTCACCGAGGCGTCGACGACCGTGTGGCGCCGTTCACGGGACGGCTGGCAGGCCTGACGCGACCCGGACCAGGGCGTTCAGGTCACGCCGGGTGAGGGCGGCGCCCCGGTTCGGCGGCATGAGAGTCCGAGGCACCCGTACGCGCAACGCGCGCGGCAACGAGGTGAAGCGCAACGGTGGCGACAGCAGCAGCGCCTCCCCGTCCAGCCCGACCGGCACGTCGGAGCCGGAACGCACCTCGAACTCGGCGGCCGTCCACTCCCCCACCGGCCGCGGGCCCCGCGCGGTCACGATGCCGAGCCGGCCGGTGTCGAGCCGGGGACGCCCGCCGGGCCGCCCGACCCGCGACAACTCGTACGGGTTGTTGGAGACCAGCACCAGCGACAGCCCCGTCAAGGACCGGCCGTCGGGGGTTTCGAGCGCCAGATCCGGCGGCTGGCCGTCCGGGCCGAACAGGCCGGGCAGGACCCGACCCCACGTCTGCAGCTTGGCCCGGCGGTAGCCCTTGGCCCGCACGACCTCGGCGTACACCCCGAGCGAGGCGTTGTTGACGAACACGTGGCCGTTGACCAGGCCCAGGTCGACCGTCCGCTCGGCGCCGTCGGTGAAGGCGTCGAGGGCGGCCACCACGTCGGAGCGGTCCAGGCCCAGGTCGAGCGCGAAGTGGTTGCGGGTGCCGGCGGGGACGCACACGTACGCCACGTCGTGCCGCATCGCCGTGGCCGCGACCAGGGCCTGCGAGCCGTCGCCGCCCGCCATGCCCAGCACGTCGGCCCCGTCACACACGGCCTTCTCGGCGAGCGCGGCCAGGTCGTCCCCGGGCCGCAGCGTCACAACCTCGATGCCGCGCGCGGCGGCGGCCGCGGCGAGGCCCGCCCGTTCGGCCGCGCCGTCACCCGACCGCGGATTGATCAGCAGGACGCCGTGGCGAGCGATCCGGGCCGGGAGGCCGGCGGCGACCAGGACGCGATGCCGGCCGAGGGCGTACCGGCCGGCCACGGCGAAGGTCACCAGCATCACGACCTGGGTCACGAACAGCGACAGGCCCAGCAGGACGACCAGCAGCGCGGCCCCGCCGGCGGTGAGCACGGCGAGCAGGCGGAGCAGGCCACGCCGGGTCAGCGAGTACCAGACCGCGGCCGTCACGACCGTGCTGGCCAGCACGAACACCACGAAGGTCTCGAAGTGCCGAACGGCCTGCTCGAGGCCGGCTGCCACCGCGAGCAGGGGCGCGGCGAGCGCCACGACGGCGGCGGCCCGCCGGCCCGTACTCACGGCGCTCATGGCTCAGCGCGGCGGCGTGGGCGGTCCGGAAGGCGGCGCGCCGGGGGTGCCCGGGGGCGGCTCGGCGCCCTTGCCGTTGCTGACGTTGATGACGACCACGCCGTTCTTGACAGTACGGCCGCTCGGGTCGGTGCCCGCGGCGGTGCCGGCCGGGCATTCCGAGTCGACCTCGGTCGAGCTGATCACCGGGTAGAAGCCCGCGTTCTCGAGCCGGTTGCGGGCGCTGCGCAGCGAGTCACACTCGACGTTCGGGATGCGGCGCTGGTCGCCGTAGACCAGTTTGCGGTTCTCGGGACGCTTGAACTGGACGTACGGGCGGTCCTCCATGTAATCGGCCAGCGTGCGGTAGACCGCCGGGTTGACCTGGTCGTGGCGCAGCCTGTCCTTGTGTGCCTGGTAGTCGGGGTTGACCAGGTAGCCCGCGACGACCAGCGACGTCGTGCCGGCGATCAGCGAGGCAGTGCGGTCCCGGTCGGTCGTGCCGGTCTTGCCGAACACCGGGCGGTCGACGGTGCCGCGCACCGCACGGGCCGTCGCGCCCTGGCAGCTGCCCGTGCGGGCGCGGTCGCCGACGGGGCAGCGCGCCGCGTCGACCGCCGCGCGGGCCACGTCGACGCTGGTCGCGCGGACGCAGTGCGGCTTGCCGATGTCGAGCTTCTCGTTGTCGCGGGTGGTGATCTGCTCGATCGGGGTCGGCTCGCAGTACATGCCGTCGGCGGCCAGGGTGGCGTACGCGTTGGCCATGTCGAGCGGGGTGGTGGCCGAGACGCCCAGCGTGAACGCGCCCCACTGGTGCGAGTAGCCGGGTGAGGCCAGCTTGGCGTCGCTGGGGTCGCGGAACTTGATGCCGAACCGCTTGGCCACGTCGACCACCTTGTCGGCGCCGACCCGCTCCTCGAGCGGCACGAAGTAGGTGTTGATCGAGGAGCCGAAGCCTGTCCACATGTTGTAGACACCCTCGCCGCCGCCCCCGGAGTTCTGCGGGCACCAGAAGTGGGTGCCCGCGCAGGCCGAGTCGCTGCTGCGCTCGACGATGTACTTCGACCGGAAGACCTTCTCCGCCTTGATCGTGTAGTGCAGCGGGTAGCCCTTCTCCAGCGCCGCGATCAGCGTGAAGATCTTCATGACCGAGCCGGCCTGATAACCCGTGATGTCGCCGCCCCCGCTGAGCAGCGGGTTCACCGTGTTCGGGTAGGACGACTTGACCTTCTGCCGCCGTTTCGCCGGGTCGGACGAGAGCGGGTTCTTCGAGTTGTCGAGGCTGTACTTACGGTTGGCGGCGAGCACCTTGACCTTGCCGGTACGGGGTTCGACGGCCGCCAGGAGCAGGGCGTTCTTGTTCTTCTCCTTGATCAGCTGGGCTATCCGGTCGCGGGCCTGGCCGGTCGCCTTGAGGTCGATCGTGGTGGTGATCCGGTAACCGCCGCTCTTGAGGCGGCGTTCCCGGTCGAACTCGGTCGCGCCGAACTCGGGCCGCTCCATCCACCAGCGGTAGAAGAAGTCGCAGAAGAAGCCCCAGGTGTTGTTGGCCACCGAGACGCAGCCGTTGCCGACCGGCTGCACCTTGCGCGGGATCGCCTCTTTCTTGGCCGCCTCGCCCTGGGCCGCGGTGATCGCGCCCGCCTCGACCATGCCAGGGATGACGTAGTTGTTGCGGCGCTGCCGGATCTCGTCGTAACCGTTCTTGGTGGTCGGGTCGTAGAAGGACGGCGCCCGCACGACGGCGGCGAGCAGCGCGGCCTGACCGATCGTGAGGTCCTTCGGCTTCTTGTTGAAGTAGACCTTGCCGGCGGCGAAGATCCCGTACGTCGCCTTGCCGAACGGCGCCATGTTCAGATAGCGCTCGAGAATCTCGTCCTTGCTGAACTTCTTCTCGACCTGCATGGCGTACTTGATCTCGGTGACCTTGCGCTTGTTGGTGTCCTCGGTCGCCTTGACCACCTCGGTCGGGCTGGTCGCGGAGTACGCCAGCGACATGCGCACCCACTGCATGGTGATCGTCGACGCGCCCTGCTTGGAGTCCGACTTGCCGCTGTTGTTGACCACGGCGCGGGCGACACCCTTGAGGTCGACGCCGTTGTGGTTGTAGAAGTCACGGTCCTCGGCAGCGATCATGGCGGCCACCATGTGCGGCGAGATGTCCTTCAACGGCACGTCGCTGCGGAACTCGTCGTAGAACTGGGCGATCTGCGTCTTGTTGTCCGACGCGTAGACCCGGGTGATCTGGGGGGACGCGAAATCCTTGAGCTCGCCGGGGAGGCTGGCGAAGGCGTCGCCGCCCGCCTTGGCCGTGAGCCCCGACACGGCCGCCACCGGGAACGCCGCCGCGGCCACCACGACCCCGGCCACCAGCCCGCATGTGAGCAGCGCGAACACGTTGAAGAAGATGTTGTGATCACGCCTGCGGAACCAGGAACTCACCGAACCACCCACCCGTGCCTCGTCCGTTGTCACCCGAAGCGAGCCCCGTCTATTTCACCCCGCCGTGTCAAGCCGTGCGCTCGCATGCCGGTCGTTCGGCCGTCACATTGAACCTCACGGGGCCATGCCACCGACACCCCGCCCACCCGGTCGTTACCCGGCGGGGCCGAGCCAGTACCAACCGTCGCCGACTGTCCAGCGCGCCTGGCACGGGTCGCCGAAACAGTCGAACGTGGACTCCCGCTGTACGGGGGCGAGCCGGGCGTAACCGGCGCCGCCGTCCGGAATGCCGGCCACCCGCAGGAGGAACAGGGCCCCCGGAGCGTCGCCCCGGTCCTGCGACAGCCCGGCCGCGGGAGCATCACCGCGATCCTGCGACAGCCCGGCCGCCGGAGCATCGCCACCATCCTGCAACAGCCGAGCCGCGGTAGCGTCGCCGCGATCCTGCGACAGCCGGGCCGCGCGGCCGTTGACCGAAAGTCCGCGAAGATCGCCGGGCAGATTGGCCCCGTAGTACTCGGCGGATTCCAGCCGGCCCTGCTCGTCGAGCGCGGCCACCGCGGCGAAGTCGTCACGGTGCATCCGGTAGTAGCCGTGCACGTAGATCCCGTCCCACTCCGTGCGGGCGACCAGGGCGGCCGAACCGAGCCCGGCCACCAGCACGACAATCGCGACCAACCGGCGCCGTCTCCGCAGGGCCGAAACGACCACCACAACCGTGACCGTCCCGGCGACGACCCAGGCGCCCCACGTGAGAAACACCGCGCCGATCCAGATGAGGTTGAGCAGCAGGATCTCGAACAGCCGCACAAGGACGAGCAGAATCCACCCGAGCCCCACCCCGGCAACCGGCCGCCACCGCTTCACCGCGCCATCATGAGCGACCCCTACAAGACCAGCCCGGCCCGCGCCTGCCCAAGCCCCGCCCACGCCGCCGCCGAAGCTCCGCCTGAGCCCGACCAGCCCGCCCAACACCCCCGCCCAAGCCCCGCCCGAGCCCGACCAGCCCGCCCAACACCCCCCGCCCAAGCCCCGCCCAACGCCCCCGCCGGGCACGTCCAACGCCATCCACCGTCCTCGCCTGGGGCGCCCGTCCAACGGCAACCCGAAGTCCCAACGCCCGTCGAGCGTCCCGTCTGACGTCCCGATGCGCCGTCTCAACGCTCCGTCCAGGACGGGCGTTCAAAACGCCCCCGCCCAACGCGCCATCCGACACCCCCGCCCAACGCGCCCCGACACCCCCGCCCAACGCGCCATCCGGCGCCCCGACCGACGCTCCCGACCGGCGTCCCGTGACGACCGGCGAGGGAGGAACCAACCCACCCAACGTCAAGCCCGGCCCGCGTGTCGTTCCGGCCCCGGCCCAGCGGCCCGTCACACGTCCTTGTTCAACGCGCTGTCCATTGCCGTCCGGCTGAGTGCCCGTTGATCGCGTCGTCCACAGTCGGCGGCCGACCTCGGCATGCACGGCCGAGGTGACGCGCTGAGCCGAGCGGGCGGGACGAGAGTTCGCGCGAGCGGCTGGACCCACGTACGGGGAATGGGACGGCCCTGCTATTGGGCGGCTTCGACGAAGAGCAGGGCGGCGCTGATCAGAATGATCACGGCGGTCGCGAAATGGATGCCGTAGGCGACGGCCCTGGTGCCGCCGTTGCGCAGGACTATCAGCATGTCGCCGAGCGGAACCAGGGCGACCACCAGCATGAACCAGGCCTCGGCCAGCACCCCGCCCCCGAACAGCACGGCCAGCCCGACCAACCCGTAGGTGAGGTCGCGGACGCCCTTGACCGAAAGATAGGCGCCCGCCGGCGAGGAGACGCCGTAGCCGGTCGCGGCGACCTCGGGAGAGAGCAGGAAGCGGATGCCGATGAAGATGATGAACAGATTGATGACGATGGCCAGGCCGTAGGCCAGAACAGCGAGCATGACAGCTTCCTCTTTGCTAGCAGCGCTAGATGCGTGGTCGACGCTAGCACGGTCGTCGACAGAAGTTCTAGTGATGCTAGTATTGCTGCCATGGCGATACGGGAGCGTCGGGAACGTGAGCGCGAGGACAGGCAGCGGCTGATCATCAAGGCCGCTCGTGAGCTCGCCGAGACCCATGGGGGGTGGGAGGTGGTGACCACACGGCGGCTGGCCGAGCAGATCGAGTACAGCCAGCCGGTGCTCTACAGCCACTTCAAGGGCAAGGACGAGATCATGGCGGCGGTCGCGCTGGAGGGTTTCGCCGAGCTCGGCGCCTCGATGCGGGAGGCACGGCAGGTTTCACCGGCTGCGGTCGCGCTGGCCTATGTCGCGTTCGCCGAGGCCCGGCCTGTGCTTTACGAGACCATGTTCACCAGCCCGGTCGAGCTGACCTTCGCCAGCCCTGAGACGCCGGCGCCGATGCGGGAGGCCTACGACGAGCTCCGCGAGGCGGTGCGCACCGCAGCCGGCGATGGCGATCTCGACGACGAGACCGAGGTCCTGTGGGCGGGCCTGCACGGGCTGGTCATGCTGACCCGGGGCGGCCGTCTGCCCCCGGAGTCCCGCGCCCGGCGTCTCGAGCTGCTGCTGCGCCGCTTCGGCCTGAGCCACGAGGGCGCCATGACCTGAGCCTCCTACCGCGAACACCGCAGCACAGGCCACGGACGGCACCGCCGCACCAACCACGAACGCGCAGCCCAAACAGGGAACGGCACCGCCGCACCAACCACGAACGCGCAGCCCAAACAGGGAACGGCACCGCCGCACCAACCACGAACGCGCAGCCCAAACAGGGAACGGCACCGCCGCACCAACCACGAACGCGCAGCCCATATAGGGAACGGCACCGCCGCACCAACCATGAACGCCGCGGCACAGCCGTTGGTGCGCTGCGACACGCCCATGCGCCGCATGACGCGCCACGAAGCCGTGGTAGTGCGGGCCTGAGTCGAGAGGGTCGTTGCGGTACACACGACGAAGGCGCTGAGGCGTACGCCGTGGGGGTTTACGGCTGTTCGGGGAACGTAGTTATGTCGTCGAGGCCGGCGATGGTCAGCACCGGGGCCAGCAGCCGGTTGGAGATCAGGCGGAGGTGGTCGACGTGGGGGAACAGGGCGGCCAGGCCCGCGCTGTCTATGTAGTCGACCGCGGTGAGGTCGACGGTGAAGGCGCCGCCCGCGTCGCGGCTGGTGTCGGTCAGGGCTGCGGCGAAGGAGGCGGAGTTGCTCATGTCGATCTCGCCGGCTGCCGTGAGCACGACGGCGCCGTCCGAGGTCCGGCCGGGGGTCAGGGTGAGTGGTGTGCTCATCGGGGGATCCTCGTTTGCAGGCCGACGATGGTGCCGGTGGCGCCGGTCGTCACGGTTACCTCGGTCATCATCGCCCGCATCAGGCTCAGCCCCCGGCCCCGGTGCGGGTTGGCGCCGGGCTGCGGGGTCTTCCACAGGCCGCTGTCGGTGATGGTCAGGTGCAGGTCGTTGGCGGTGGCCGCCGCCCGCAGCCGGATCAGGCCGCCGGGGAGCTGGCGGTGACCGTGCTCGATGGCGTTGGCGCAGGCCTCCCCCGCCGCCACCAGGACGTTCTGGGTGGTGGTGGGGTCGATGCCGCAGCGGGCCAGCCAGCCGCGGAGCATGGAACGCACGGTGGCCAGCCGGGTCGCCTCGGCGGGGAACTCCACCTCGAGCGGGCCGGGGTGACGGTAGAGCAGCAGGGCCACGTCGTCGTCGTAGCCGGTCTCGGGGGCCATGCTGTCCATCACCACCGACGCGAGATCCTCCAGAGTGGCCGACCGGGCCCGCTGCACGGCGTCCGCCGCGCGTTTGATGCCGGCGGTCAGCGGCTGGCGGCGGCGTTCGACCAGGCCGTCGGTGTACAGCAGCAGCGTCGCGCGCGCCGGCACCCGGTAGCGGGCCTCGGGCCGGGCGGCCGCCGAGTGCACGCCCAACGGCCGCGACCGGCCCTGGTCGAGCAGGTCGGTCTCGCCGTCGGCGTGGGTGACGACGGCCGGCGGGTGGCCCGCGCTGGCGTACGTCAGCTCGCCGGACGCCGGGTCGAGCACACCGCAGAAGACCGTCGCGCACATGGCGCCGGGCAGCTGCACGGCGAACCTGTCGAGGGCCGTCAGGGTCTGCGCGGGGTCGGTGTTCTGCAGCAGCAGGGCCCGGCAGGCGCTGCGCAGCTGGCCCATCACGGTGGCCGCTTGCAGACCGTGCCCGACGCAGTCGCCGACCACGATGCCGATCCGGCCGTCGGCCAGCGGCACCGTGTCGTACCAGTCGCCGCCCACCTTGAGCGGGCGGGTCGCGGGCGCGTAGCGGACCACAAAACCGGCCGGCAGCTGGGCCGGGCCGAGGATCGCCCGTTGCAGGGCCAGGGCCGTCTCACGCTGCTGGTCGATCTGATGGATGCGGTGCAGTCCCTGGCCCAGGTGGCCGGCCAGCAGCGCCAGCAGGGTCTGGTCCTGCTCGGTGAAGGGGCGTTTCTCGGCCAGTTCGATCCGCAGCACCATCGCGCCGTCGGGGTGTTCGAGTGCTATCCCGGCGCCGCCGGCCTGTTCGGCGACCGGGGTGAGCAGGGGTTCGTCGCGCAGGACCAGCAGCGACTGACGGCGGCGTTCGCTCAGACCGTCCCAGCGGGCGGGGCCGTCGGTGGTGAGCACAGCGGGGTCGGCGCCGTCGCCGAAGACGGCCGCGAACACCCGGGTCGCCTGCCACAGCTCCTTGAGCGCGGGCAGCACCCCGGTCAGCGCGCCGGCCACGCTCTCGGCCTGCGACAGCCGGACGCTCAGCGCCGCCACCGCGCTTTCACGCTGCACGGCGTAGTGCTCGGCGGTGACGTCGCGGAACGTGCCGACGATGACCCGGCGGCCGGTGTCCGGGTCGACGACCTGGTTGAACGCCGCCGCGACCCACAGCCGGTGGCCGTCGCGGTGTTTGACCGGGATCGTGTAGCTGCCGTGGCTGCGCTCCATCAGCAGCTCGAACGCCTCGGTCACCTGCTGGTGGCCCTCGGGGTCGGACTCGCGGTCGGGCCACCACGGATGCGTCGGCACGTACGGCAGACCTTCGGGGCCGAAACCGATCAGGTCGGTGAACGTCGAGTTCATCTCGATCACGGTGCCGTCCTCGTCGCAGACGAAGAACGCCTCCTGCAGCGAGTCGATCAGCGCCGTGCGCCAGCGGGCGTGGTGGTTGCGCAGCCGGGCAAGCTCCACGTTCGCCCGTACGCGGGCCAGCAGCTCGGCCGCCGAGAACGGTTTGACCAGGTAGTCGTCGGCGCCGGCCTCGAGGCCCTCGATGGAGGCTTCCTGCCCGGCGCGCGCCGACAGCAGCAGGACGGGGGTGCCCGCCGTACGGGGATCGGCTCGCAGAGCCCCGACGAGCTGGAGCCCGTCGAGGCGGGGCATCATCACGTCGCTGACGATCAGGTCGGGGTTGCGCAGCCGGGCTGCCTCAAGAGCGGCCTGGCCGTCCGGGACCGCCTGAACCGAGTGGCCGGCCGTGCGCAGCAGCCGGGTCAGATAGTCGCGCATGTCGGCGTTGTCGTCGGCGACCAGCACCGTCGCCGGCCGTCCGGAGGCCGCGGCTTCGGAGGCGCCCGGCGGTGTCTCAACAGCGGTGGGCGAGGAGGCGCCGGACGAGGAGGCTTCGGGAAAGTGGACGCCCGGAAGCCAGCGCAACGCCTCTTCGACGTACGGGTCGACGGCCGACGACAGCCGCGCCTCGCCGCCGGCCGGGGTGACGGCGTCGGGCGGCAGGTGGTCGGCGCCGAACCGCAGCCGGATGGTGAACGTGGTGCCCGCGCCGAGCACGCTGGTCGCCGTGATGGTGCCGTTGTGCAGTTCGACGAGCTCCTTGACCAGTGCGAGACCGATGCCGCTGCCCTCGTTGGACCGCGAACGCGTGTTCCCGACACGGTGGAAGCGCTCGAACAGCTGCGGCATCTCGTCTTCCGACACCCCGACCCCGGTGTCGGCCACCGTGACCACGGCGGCTTCGCCCTCAGCCCGTACGGCGACGCGCACTCCCCCGGTGAAGGTGAACTTGAGCGCGTTGCTCAGCAGGTTGAGGATGACTTTTTCCCACAGGCCGCGGTCGAGATACACCGGCTCGGGCAGCGGCGGGCAGTCCACCTGGAACGCCAGCCCGGCCCGCTCGATCGCCGAACGGAACACGCTGGCCAGGTCGGCCGTGGCCGCCGCGAGGTCGACCGGGGAGAAGTGGGCCTGCATGCGGCCGGCCTCGATGCGCGAGAAGTCCAGCAGCGTGTTGACCAGCTTGCCCAGCCGCAGGCCGTTGCGGTGGATGACGTCGAGCTCGGCCCGGACGGCGTCGTCGGTGATGTCGGTACGGCCGCGCAGCTCGTCGACCGGGCCCATGATCAGCGTCAGCGGGGTGCGGAACTCGTGGCTGATGTTGGAGAAGAACGCCGTCTTGGCCCGGTCGAGCTCGGCCAGTTCCTCGGCCCGCCGCTGCTGCGCCTGATAGCTGCGGGCGCTGCCGATGCCGGCCGCCAGGTGACCGGCGACCAGCTCGATGAACCCGCGGTAGGCGTCGTCGAGGACGCGGAAGCGGTTGAGGCCGGCCACCATGAACCCGTACGGGATGTCGCCCTGCTGCAGCAACGGCACGAGCAGGGCCTGGACCGGGGGCTCGTGCAGGTCACCGGGCGGCAGCTCGGCGGGCAGATCCACAACGATCGGCTCGCCGTGCGACACCGCCGCCGCGG
This sequence comes from Paractinoplanes brasiliensis, assembly GCF_004362215.1. NCBI lineage: Bacteria > Bacillati > Actinomycetota > Actinomycetes > Micromonosporales > Micromonosporaceae > Paractinoplanes > Paractinoplanes brasiliensis. The sequence goes on from NZ_SNWR01000002.1 coordinate 1,961,659, forward strand.
GCCACCGCGTCGGGTCGGCGAGGGGGTGCTCCGCCGGCAGGCCCGTGCTGCCGGCCAGCCGGGGCACGCCGTCGTCGAACATGTAGGTCAGCGTGAACGGCAGGTCGTTCGGGTTGCGGGCGAGCTGGGCAGCGGCGAACGCGAGCACCTGCTCCTCGGTGCGGATGACGTTGGGGTCCGACCCGAGGTCACGCAGCGTGGCCATCCGGCGTTCACCGATGACGCGTACGGTGTCCTCGCTGACCACGCAGAGCATGCCGACCAGATCGCCGTCGTCGTCGCGCAGCGGGCTGTAGGAGAACGTGTGGTACGTCTCCTCTCGGTAGCCGGAGCGCTCCAGGAACAGCAGCAGCCCCTCGTCCCAGGTGGCTTGGCCGGTGTCGAGCACGCTCAGGATGCGGGGGCCGATGTCGTCCCAGATCTCGGCCCAGACCTCGCTGGCGGGGCGGCCCAGCGCCCACGGATATTTGCTGCCCAGGGTGTCGTTGCGGTAGGCCGCGTTGCAGAAGAACGTCAGCTGCGGGCCCCACGCCATCCACATCGGGAAGCGCGACGACAGCAGGATGCTGACCGCGGTGCGCAGGCTCTGCGGCCACTGCGACGGCGGCCCGAGAGGCGTCTGCTCCCAGGCCACGGCCATGAGGTCACGGCCGACATCACCGCCACCCGCGAACACTTCCGCGCCGGCGGCCGTTTCCTCCCCACCCATGGTGCGAGCACTCCCGTTTCGTCGACCGCGTCACCAGGCCCGGCGCTTTGTCACATCGCACGATACTGAACGACCGACGTTCTGATGTCCTCCGGGCGGCTCGCCCTATACCCGGATCCGTGACGCTCACACCGCTTTCCGCCGCCTTTGCCTGACGCGGCGAACGGACCCCGGCACCGGTCGGGCCCGGGCGGGCGACGCTGACACCAGCGGGGCGGGCGACACTCACACCGTTCGGGCGGGGCCGGATGCGTGACGCAGGGCGATCAGAGCGGCGGCCAGAAGCAGAATTCCCGGTACGGCGGGCCAGCGCGCCAGCTCCACGATCAGCACGGCCGGGTACGGGAGCGGCGGGGTGGCTACACCGAGCAGGTCGAGCGTCGTCTGGGCGAGCAGCGGGACGAGCAGGGCCACCCCGACCACGGCGGTCTCGCGAATCACCGTACGCGAACGTGGGGTTTTGCCCGTTGCGAGGCGTCCTGCCCGCACTGTCAGCCAGGCGCCGAGGGTGGCCCCGGCCAGGCCCGCCAGCACCGTCAACGTCGTGACCCACCAGGCCTGCCGTTTGAGCACGACGGTCCAGCCGGGGTAGACCTCCAGCGCGACGTCGCCCTTGACAGCGGTGAAGGCGTACGAGTCGGGCAGGCCGTCCGTGGTCTGCCAGCCGGCGGCGGACGCGCGGGCCCGGGCGGCGGCGGTGTCGAGCGCGACCGGGCTGCGCGGCACGACCATCGGCGGGTGGGTCTCGCGGGCCATCAGGACGCTGCGCCAGGCGGGCGCCTCGTCGGGGAACGGGTCGAGGTCGGCCTGCAGCGGGACGCCGGGATGGACGACCTGGGCCGCGGCGATCGGATCGGGGTCGGCCTGCGCGGATTCGGCGGCGGAGCGGGCGGCCAGGGCGGCGGGGAGGCCGAACAGGACGGCCCCCAGCAGGGCGAGCAGGTATTTCATGCGGACGCCTCCTCGGGTCGGGGCGACCGGCCGGCGACCGCGGCGGTGATCAGAGCGACAGTCAGGAGCAGGAAGCCGAGCAGGCTGCAGCCGAAGCCGTAGGTGACGGAGAGCCACCAGAACGGCGCGCCGGGCGGGCCGCCGCTGAACGGCTCGTAGACCATCGCGGCCAGCCCGAGCACCGACTGCGGCAGCAGCAGGACCAGGGCGAGCACCGCCGGTTCGCGCGACAGCGAGCGGGTCACACCGCCGGCTTGCTGGGTGCGGCGCGAGACCCAGCCGGTGACCAGCCAGCCGATCAGGGCGCCGGCGAGCAGGCCGGGGAGGCCGGCCAGGGTGATCCAGCCGGGGGTGAGGCGGTTGAGCTCGGCCTCGGCGTGGAACGAGCCGGGCGGGGTGCCGACGACGTCGGTCTGGGTCTGGACGCTGAGCGCCAGGCCGTCGCGGGTGGCCGTGAAAGCGCGGCCGGTGTCGTCGATCTCGCCGGTGGCGATCATCGTGGGCCCGGTGACCTCGGCCTCGCCGACCTGCCAGCCCGCGGCGACGAGACGTTGCTGCGCCTGCGCCGTCCAGGCCGGGTAGTCGCCCTCGACGAAGTCGCCGGGGCCGATCCAGAGGGTGGTGAACGCGAAGTCCTCGTCGTGGCCGGAGAGCAGCACCTGGCCGAAGTTGCGCTCGGAGACGTCGACGAACAGGCCGTCGCCGGCGGGCTCGGAGCTGGCCTCCAGCCCCGGGAACAGGGCTTGCTCGATCGCCTCGAGCCGGGTGCCGGTCGGGTAGGCGGGCGCGAACTCCCAGGCCAACCGGGCCGCCACCGCCGCGCCGACGAAGCCGGTGACCAGCGCGATCAGGGCGGCCAGCACGACCACGCCGCGGCTGGCGGGGCGGCCCAGACGGGCCCGCAGGCCGTGGCGCAGCAGGTTGAACGCCTCGCGGACGCCGGGGCGGGAGCGGCCGGCCTCGGCGAACGTGTCGAGCAGCTCGCCACGGCGGCGGCCGGGCGGGTAGGCCCGCACGAGCAGGCGATACGCGCGGCTCATGCCGTTGCCGGCCGGGTGGCGAGCGGCGTCTCCGGCCGGGTGGCGAGCTGGATCGACGCCGTGCGAACGTTGCGCTGAAGCCGGGCCGTCTCGGCCTCCAGCGCGGCCACCCCGCCCTCGGTGAGCCGGTAGTAGCGCCGGTCGCGGCCGTCGACCTTTTCGTCACGGTCGACCGCGACCAGGCCCTCGGCGTGCAGCCTGTCGAGGGCGGCATAGAGGGTGCCCGCCTGGAGCGTGACCTGGCCCTCGGAGAGAGCGGCCACCTCCTGGATGATCCCGTAGCCGTGCCGGGCCTGCTTGACCAGCGCGGTGAGAATCCAGAAGGTGGGTTCCCGCATCGGCTTCGTTTTCGCCATGCGAGGCAATATAAAGATGATCTGAGTATGCGTCAATCGACGCGCGTGGCGCCCATGTTCAGATAGACATCGGGGCGGCGCGACCGGGTCCACAGTCCGAGCGCTACGGCCACGGCGATGACCAGCAGGTGGATCCACGGCAGCGAGTTGATGACCGTCGAGGTGGTGCCCGTGATGGCCTCGTAGTTGGACAGCGCCAGGGTGGTGGCGGTGCCGACGCCGACGGTGGCCAGCGCGGGCGCGACGGTGTACTTCCAGCCGTACTGCTTGCGGCGCAGGAAGAAGACGAACACGGCCAGCGAGGTCACGGTGATCAGGCTGAGGATGCCGACCGCCCCGACGCCGGTCAGCGACGTCGACAGGTTGATCAGCGGGTCCAGGCCGGCGACGGCGAACCCGAGCATGAGCAGGGTCATCACGCTGAAGCTGGTGAGCCCGGCGACGGTCGGCGACTTCCAGCGGGGGTGCGTCCGGGTCAGGGGACGCGGCATGAAACCGTCACGCGCCAGGGCGTACAGGTAACGGGAGGCCGCGTTGTGGAACGCCAGCACGCCCGCGAAGGCGCTGGTCACGATCAGGATCTGCAGCAGGTCGGTCCAAGCCTGCCCGACGAACGTGGTGCTCAGGCCGAACACGTAGTTGCCGGGGTCGGCGCCCGCCTGCTCGACACCGCCGCCGGCGATCAGCGCCCACGAGGTGACCACGAAGAACAGGCCGACGCAGAGCACCGCGCCGTAGGTGGCTCGGGGAACCGTACGGTCGGGGTCTCTCGCCTCCTCGGCGTAGATCGCGGTGCCCTCGAAACCCTGGAACAACGAGAAACCGTAGATGAGCGCGACGCCGAGCGAGCCGGTGGTGAGGATCGTGCCGGGCGAGAACGCTTCGAGGCTGAACGCGCCGGCGCCCTGGCGGATCAGGATCGCGACGTCGAGCACCAGCACGGCGACACCCTCGGCGATCAGGGCGACGCCCAGCACCCCGGCGGCGACCGTGATGCGGAACCAGCCGAGCAGGCCGACGATCACCATGGCGGCCAGGCAGCACAGCCACCACGGCACGTCGATGCCGAAGAACTGGTCGAGCGAGAGGTTGGCGAAGAAGCCCAGCGCGCCCAGGGTGGCGGTGCCGACGCAGAGGTACGCGGTCAGGGCCACGTACGCGGCGGGCAGGCCGGCCAGACGTCCGAGGCCTTTGGTGATGAAGGCGTAGAAGGCGCCGGCGTTACGCACGTACGGGACCATGCGCGTGAACCCGATCGCGAACAGCAGCAGCGTGAGCGCGACGATGACGAAGACGCCGGGGGTGCCCGCGCCCACGCCGAGCGCGATCGACAGCGGAATGAGCGCGACGGCGCCGGCGGCCGGAGCCACCGCTGCCATCACCATGAAGACGAGGTGGCCGGCGCCGAGAGTGCCACCGGCGAGGCCGGCCGCACGTGCGCCTGATGTTTCTGTGGTGGTCGCCATCGGGTCACCGTGGCAGACGCGCTGAGCTGCGCCGATGGGCCGGTCCGGTCAGCGGTCCGGAAATCGCGGCGAGCACGACCTGCCCGGCGGCCAGGGCCGGCATCAGCGCGCTGTGACTCGCGTGGCCCTCGGCGTGCAGCACGAGCATGAGGCAGCCGAGCACGATCATCGTCACGCGGTCGCCGGGCGACGTACGGCCACGCCAGCCGTGCCGGGAGCAGACCGCGCAGACGATCGACACCGCGAGCATGGGCGCGGCCGCCGCGCCGGTCGAGGCGACCAGCGCGGCGTGCACGAGGAGGCAGACCACCGACAGCGCGGCGGCGGCGCGGGCGATCAGTGGCAATGCTTCGCCTCGGACGCTGGCACGTCGAGCGCCGGGTTCTTGTCGAAGAAGTTGACCGGCAGCAGGTGGAAGCCGGCCTTCTCGACCGGCATGACCGGCCAGTCCTCGGCCCGCGGGATGTGGGTGACGCCGAGCGTGTGCCACAGCACCACGTCCGTGTCCTCGGTGGGCCGGTCGGCGGCGGTCCAGCGGGGCAGGCCGTCGCCGGAGCGGCTCTGGTTGGGGTACTCCCCCGCCGAGCGCATCTCGCCGGGCCGGTACGGGGTGACCCACATGTTGCGGGTCGCGAAGCCGGCCCGCTGCGCGATCAGCGACGGCGGCTGGGCCAGCATGGTGGCCGAGCTCCAGCCGGGCAGGAACTTGTAGCCGACCGGCATGCCCCACCGGTTCTTCTTGCCACGGTTGACGACCGTCCAGTTGCGCGAGCTCTGGGTGCTGGTCACCCAGTCGCCCGCGTTCTCCCGGTCGATCACGGTTTTCCGTACGCCGATGGCGTTGCCGTGCGGGTTCTCCGGTCCGACCGGCACGGCGTACGCGTCGTTCTGCACCACCGTGTTCTGCCAGCCGTCGACCTCCATGTCGAGCCGGAAGGAGAAGAGGTGCTGGTGGTACGTGCCGACCAGGTTCGTGCTGATCGGGGTGCCGTGCGGGGTGGGCTCGCCGTCCTCGACCGCCCGGGTCTGCACGATGCCGAGCAGCTTCACCTCCATCTGGATCGAGGCGTCCTGGTAGAAGTACCAGAAGAAGCCGTAGTGATAGTTGCCGACGGTGGCGATGAAGCTGACCACCAGGCGACGGGAGCGGCGCACGTCGACCTTGCCGGTGACCCAGTCGGTGTGCTTCCAGAGGATCCCGTCGTCCTCCTCGTGGATGCAGATGGCGTTCTGGATCGTGGCAGGCTCGCCGTCCTCGCCCGCGAGCACCGCGTCCATGTAGACGATCTCGCCCAGGCAGTCGCAGCCCAGACGCAGCGAGTTGGCCAGTTTGCCGAGCCCGAACTCGCCGACGTCGAAGGCGCTGCGCCAGAAATGTTCCGACGACGGGTCCCCGTACGGGACCACCATCTCGGACAGAGAGGCGCGGTGCACGACCGAGCGGTAGTCGTCGCCGTCCTGGTACTCCACGGCGTGCAGCACCAGGCCCTCGAGCGGGTGCATGCCGATCCGCAGGCGCCACTTCTGCCAGCTCAGCTCGGGTCCGTCGAGCCTGAAGCCGACGCCCGCGGGCTGGGTGATCTCCAGGGGCGCGACGTCCGTACGCAGGGGCTGGTTGGCGTCGGCGGTGTAGTTGCACAGGTCCGGGTTCATCGGCCGCACCCCGAAGTCGTGCACGTCGACGACCCGGCCGGCGGTGAGGTCGACGATCGCGATGACGCCCTCGATCGGGTGGGCGTAGCCGTTGTCGTCGGGGAACTCGCGGTAGTACGAGACCGAGCCGCACATACGTTTGCCGTCGACCGGGACGCCGGCCATGTTGCCCACGCCCCAAGGGTCGATCTGCACCTTCGCCAGGTCGGTTATGCCCCGCTTGGCCAGCGCCTCGACATACCGCGGGTCCTGCTTGATCAGCTCGGGCGCGCGCTCGAACTCCTCGAGCAGCACGGGGGCCGAGCCGTCGGTGATCTCGGTGACGCCGGCCAGCTCCTCCTTTTCGAGATCAACAACGACGTCGTACGTGCGGGCGGTGTCGCGGTCGAGGATCATGGCCCGGGCCCGGCGGGTGACGGGCTCGCCGGCGCGCAGCGCGTACTTGTCCGGCTCGTCGGTGAAGACGGCGCTGAACCCCGGCCGGTCGCCGCCGATCCTCTCGCTCCGGACCACCGACGCGACACGGCGGATCTCGTCCGCGGTCAGGGCGTCGAACAAAGGGTTGCGCATGGTGTGAGGTCCTCTCTTTCTCGAACCCCACCGAACACGCTTTTCCGTACGGAATCTCTTCCACGGTCCGCTCAGTGGGCCGTTTTCCAGAGGACCAGCACCTCGCGCAGTTCTGCCAACGCCTTCTCCGCACGCTCGTCGGAGCCGTAAACGAGATGTTGCAGCACGAGACCGTCGAGCGCGGCGAAGACCAGAGCCGCCCGGATGCCGCCGGGGTCGTCGATCCCGAGGTTTGCCAGAGTGCCGGCGACCTGGGCGATGTAGTGGTCGTACAACTCGGCCACGGGCGCCGTCTCGCCGTCGCCGCGGGCCGCGCGAAGCAGGAAGTCGACCTGCAGCAACTGCCTGTCGCGGGCCTCGTTCATCAGCCGTACGAGGTTGGCGCCGAACGCCTCGGGGCTGTCGGCCAGCAGGTCGGCCTCGGCGGCGTCCCGGCGGGCGGCCAGCTCGAACGCCTCGGTGAGCAGGGCCTCACGGGTGCCGAAATAGAAGCGGACCAGGCTGTGCGAGGTGCCGACGAGCGCCGCGACCGACCGGTAGGTGACCTTGTCGTGCCCCTCGGCGCCCGCGATGTGGATGGCGGCGTCCAGCAGACGGTCACGTATGGGAGTTTTCTCCCTTTGCCGATCGCTCATTTCCCAGAATTTACATTGCGGTCTGGACTTGCGCCGCCCGGCGGCCACAGAATGTGAATTGTCCACCTGGACAATTCGAGAGGGGGCCGGTCGTGCAGGACCACCCGTCGTCCGTGCTGGGCAAGGCTTTTCTGCTGTTCGGGGCGTTCGACGGCAGTCGCACGACGCTCGGGCTGACCGACCTCAGCCGCCGCTCGGGCATCCCGAAGGCCACCGCCTACCGGCTCGCCCAGGAGCTGGTCGACCTGAACCTGCTGGAACGGGTCGAAGCCGGATACCAGCTGGGCTGGCGCATGTACGAGCTGGGGCAGCTCGTGCCCGGCCCGGCCAACCTGCGGCACCTCGCCCGCCCGGCGCTCATGGACCTGCACTCGGCCACCCGCGCGGCGGTGCACCTGGCCGTGCCGCACGGCCTCGACACGCTCTATCTGGAACGCCTGGTCGGGCGGCGGGACGCCCGGCTGCACACTGCCGTCGGCAACCGGATGCCGATCTGGTACGCCGCCTCGGGCAAGCTGTTCCTCGCCCATGGTCCCGACCTCGAGGGGTTCCTGGACGCCCTCGGTGACGCGCTTCCGCGTACCCGGCACAGCGTGCGCAGCCCCGTTCAGCTGCGCGCCCAGATCGAGGCCGTCCGCGAGCGGCGCTGGTCGGTCGAGCACGAGGAGTGCGTCGAGGGGTACAAGTCGTACGCCGTGCCGGTCACGCTGGGCGGCCCCCACCACGTCGTGGCCGCCGTGTCCGCGACGCTGCCCGTGGCCCGCCGGGACGAGCAGCCGGTCGTGCGGGCTCTGTGGGCCACGGCGGCGCACATCAGCCGTTCCCTGGAGTCCTCGCCGGCCGCCCCGGCCCGCCTCGCCGGCTGACCTACAGCGCTGGTCGTGACCGGCGACGGGCGCTACGTCGTCATCAGCGGGCGGTGGCGGGCGACCGACCCCGACATCCCCGAGGACGGCGCCGCCACGCACGTCAGCCGGCCTCCCCACGCCGTGATCAACTGGGAGCGGGTCAGTTGAACGGGGGGCGGTGAACGCCGAAGTGGGCGTGGATCTGGGACGAGCAGACCTCCGTACGGGCGACGACGACGCCGACCGTGAACAGGACGATGATCGAGCCGGTCAGGCCCCAGAACAGCTGGTTGGTCCAGTCGAGGAAGGCGAACACGCCGCACAGGCCGACGGCGAAGGCGGTGATGCCGGCCATCGTCTGGAGTTCGCGCAGGAGCCGGTGCAGGATGCGGTGGGCCTCGACGTGGTCACCGAAATGCGACCGGGGCGACCACTTCCTGGTGATCATCATGCAGGCCATCGTGCCGAACCAGAACAGGGAGAGCCACAGGTTCCAGGCCCGCGCGTCGCCGATGAAGAAAGCGGGTGGGATCTCCAAAGCGGCGTACCCGAACGGCAGGAACGCGTCGAGGAACGAGGGCGCCCAGCGCAGCAGAACGCTCATCGTCAGGTACCAGTAGAAGACGACTACGAAGATGAGCAGGGTGGCGACGCTCTGCACGCCGGCCAGCAGGCTGGGCTTCTCGAACGTGTTCTCGGCCAGCAGCGCCAGCGCGACACCCTGGATGATGCTGATGATCGTGATGAAGCCGCCCGGCGAGATCTCGAGCGAGCGTCGGACCAGCACGTCGTGGCTGAGGGCTTGGATGCCGTCGCCGCGCACGACGTCGGGGACGGGGGCCTCGGCCGGGATCACGTACGAATGACGCGGCGACGACGGTGCGTAACCCTGGCGGGGCGTCGCGGTGTGCCGATGCCGGCGGCTTCTGCGGATGTCAGGGAGGTCGGCTGCCACGAACCACATCCTGCTGGGGCCGTCAACACCCTCCCGGCACGTTCACAGGTGCTGCCTTGACACCGGTCGTTGCGGTTGTTTCCGCAGCTCACGCGAGCATTGGCCGCTTGCCCGGTCAAGCCGGCGCGCGGTGATCTTCCCGCACGGGGAAAGGGCAGCTCACTGGGAGTCAGCCGCTCCCGGCACCTGACTGACGCCGATGCATGCCGTACGAACAATGTTACGGAGCGCGGCGATCACGGTGTCCGTCACAGAGGGCTACCGCACGGAGTGCAGTACTTGGTGTCTACGACTCGGAGCGCAAAAGCCCAAAAACCCTGGAACCGTCAAAAGGCGCAATCCACGCGCGCGGCAGGGCTGAGTGAGGGCTCGGACCGGCGCCGCCCTGTCGACAGGCAGCGCCCGGCAGCCGCCCCCTCGATGTTGCAGGGGCGACTGCCGGGCTGCTCAGAGTCAGACGGCCGGGGCCGGCTCGTCGTTCGGAGCCAGCGAGTCCATGAACGAGCTCACCGAGAACACCGCCCGGCCGGCGCCGGCCGGACCGTACCCGGGCGGGCTGGTCAGGCCGTTGGCCTCCATGACCGCGCGGTACGTCTCGAGCAGGCGTACGTGGTATTCCAGCGGCGCGCCCTGCGGGTTGGTGCGGCCCAGCGGGGTGGTCGGCTCGGGGCACCACGTGGTGAACCGGGGAGTGATGCCGCGGGACATGAAGTACTCGAGGCCCTCGGCGGTCGACGCGATCGCCTCGTCGACGGTGGTGAAGCCGTGCGGCGCGGCCATCTCGACGCCCGCCACGAAGTTCGGGATGACGTTGCGCGGGCCGAAGATCTCGGCCGAGTCGAGGATGCGGCGGTGCCACTCCTCGCGGCCCACGTAGCGCTCCTTGCCCGGGCAGTACAGCTCGAACAGCTTCTTGTCCCACACCTCGTAGTTGGGGTGGTAGATCTGGATGCCGTAGTCCTTGAACCGCTGGACGTCGGCCTTGGGCAGCGCCTGCGCGACGACCTTGCCGATCCACCGGCCGGGGAAGCGTTCCTCGATGGCCTGCGCGTACTGCCCGTAGAAGTCGGCCTCGGCCTTGCCGCCCACGTGCGAGGTGATCGAGCCGCCGGTCAGCGTGTACGCCTGCGACGTACGGGCGGTGTCGTGCTTGTCGATGATCTCGAGCGCCTCGAGGATCTCGTCGACCGGCTTGACCCCGGTGTAGGGACGGCCGGCCGCCTTGTGCTGGCGCCAGTTGTGGTTGATGTCGCAGTACTGGCACTCTTCCTTGGCGCCGAAGTACTGACAGACGCGGAACGCGGTCAGGTAGATCAGATAGCCCCACTGGATGGTCGGCGCGACCTCCATGACCGACTTGCCGTTGGTCAGCGTGTGCCGGTAGTAGTCCGGCATCGGCGGCACACCGACGTCGGCGATCGGCTTGTCGTCGAGGTAGAGACGCATGAGGCCGTCGTCGCCGGTCTTGACCCGGTAGGGCGAGGCCGGGTTGGTGCGGACCGACACCACCGTACGGCGCAGCTCATAGGGGCCGCCGGTGAGCACGATCTCCTCCGGCGGGCGGCGCAGCGCGGCCGTGCCCAGCTCGGGCAGGGTGCGGTGGTCGAACGAGAAGATGAAATACGACTTGGGTTTGACGTCGCCGTGCTCGTTGTCGGTCAACGCCGAGTCGTCGAAGGCCAGCCCGCCGCGAAGCAGGTCCTCCTTGATGACCGCCTCCCGCGGCACGTGCGGGAACCGCCCCATCAGATCCTCGACGATCTCGGTGCGTGACGTCATGAGCCCCTCCAGATCAACAGCCTCGACCCATCCTCTCTCACGGGTACGACAGTTCCCAGCGGCGGGACCGAGGTGAGCCTTCGGTCACGTGGCGCGGACGGCCTGCTTGGTCACGGGCACCAGGGCCGGGGCGACACTGAGCTCCCGTACGCCCGCAGCCAGCAGCCGCGGCACCACGGTCCCGTCCCCGGCGAGCTCGCCGCACACCGCCACCGTCTTCTGCGGGCCGGCCGCGCGGCAGACGCCCTCGATGAGCTGCTCAACCGCCGGATCGAGCCCGCTGGTGAGGTCCAGCAGATCGGCGTTGCCGCGCTCGGCGGCCAGCGTGTACTGGGTCAGGTCGTTGGTGCCGATGCTGAAGAAATCCACGTACGGGGTGAAGTCGGCCGCCCGCAGCGCCGCCGCGGGCACCTCGACCATCATGCCGACCCGCAGGTCAGGGGGCAGATCGCCGACCTCGTCGAGCATCCGGCGCGCCTCGACGACCTCGTCCGGCGTCGTGACCATGGGGAACATCACGCTGACCGGGGTGCGGCGGGCCACCCGTACGATGGCCCGCAACTGCTCGGTGAACATCGAACGGTGGACCAGCGAGTGCCTGATTCCCCGTACGCCCAGAAAGGGGTTGGCCTCGGACGGCGCGGGCAGATAGCGCAGGGGCTTGTCGCTGCCCGCGTCGAGGGTGCGCAGGGTGATGCGGCGGCCCCCGAGGGCGTCGGCGATCGCGAGGTAGACGGCTTCCTGCTCGTCGGCGTCCGGGGCGGTGTCCCGGTCGAGGAAGAGGAACTCGGTGCGCACGAGACCGGCCAGGTCGGCGCCGTTGTCAGCGGCGGCGCGCGCCTCGGCGACGGAACCGATGTTGGCGCCGACGTGGATGGTCACGCCGTTACGGGTCATTGCGGGTTGTGCCGCTTTTGTCCGGGCCTCGTCGCTCAGCTTCTTGTGCCGCTCGGCGCGGGATCGGAAATCTTCGAGCACGTCCGGGGCGGGGTCGACGGCCACGTCGCCGGTGCTGCCGTCGAGGGCTATGAGGGCGCCCTCGGGGATGTCACCGATCACCGCGGGGATGCCCCGGGTGCGCAGGAGGATCGCGGCGTGTGAGGTGGGGCTGCCGTTTCTCAGGACGACCCCGGCGATGCGTACGGGGTCGAGGGCGGCGGCCTGAGCGGGGGTGAGATCGGTGGCCATCAGGATGCCCTCGCCGTCGACCGTGGCGGCGGGGACGCCCAGGAGCGCCCGCAGGACCTGGTCGGAGACGGCCCGTACGTCGTCGGCGCGGGCCCGCAGGTAAGGGTCGGGCAGCGCGTCGAACTCGGCGGCCACCCGGTTGGTGGTGTCGCGCCAGGCTTCGGGGGCGGTTGTGCCCTTGTCGATGGCGGCACGGGCCTCGTCGAGCAGGTCGGCGTCTTCGAGCAGCATCAGGTGGGCCTCGAAGATGTCGCCGCTCAGTTTCCCGATCTCGTGACGGGCAGTGGTCAGGGCGTCGGTGAGGCGGTGTTGCTCGGCCTCGCTGCCCATGGACGGCTCGTCGGGGATGTGCAGCGCCGGCTGACTGAGCCGCACGGCGGGACCGATGGCGATGCCGGGTGACGAGGGTGCGGCTCGCAACGTGCTAGCAGATCTGCCGGGCGTTGGGGGGTTGTCCACATTCTCGGGTTGTCCACAGGGCTTCGGCAGAGATCCGCCGTCCGCTGGATAATTGCCAGTGGGGGACCCCCGGTGGAGGGTGGGCTCTGGCCGGGAGTGGTTGACATGATCCTGGGTCTCGCCGAAGGCGTCGCCCGCCAGCTCGACAAATCTGTCAACGGCTTCCTGTGCTTGCCGTCCCGAAGCCCGTACGGCCAATTCATGTCCCCGCAACGCCCCCAGCGTCGCGACCCGCGTCAGGCTCGACGCCGGCACCCACCCCGAGCCCGTGTTCTCGTTGCGCAACTCGACAAGCGCGTCGAACCGCCGCAACTCCCCCACCAGCCGGGCGGCGGGCCGCGCGTGCAGGCCGTGCTCGTTCACCACCCGCACGACGGCCGACACCCCTTCCCCCGTACGGGATGGCTCCTCCCCCGCCGTCCCGAAGTGTGCTTCCTTGCCCGCCAGCCCCGCCAGCGCCTCGGCCGCCACCTCCTCGCGAGTACCTCCTGCCCCCGCGGTGACCGCCGCCGCCACCAGGCCCTCGACGAGCGGCGCCGGGCACAGCAGGACGCGTTCGCGCAGCGGCTCGTCCAGCAGCTCCAACGCTGTCTCGGCCGAGAGCACGGCGCTGCCCAGGTCCATCAGCACGACCACGCCGTCCCCGTCGTCGGCCGCCGTGATCGCCTCGCTGATGGCGACAGCGTCGGTTCCGAACGTCTCCTCGTCCAGGCCCGCGGCGACCTCGATCGGCACCGGCCGCCCCGGCGTCATCTCGGACGCGAGGGCGGCCGCCGCCCGGGCCAGCGGACGGCTGTGACCGGCCACCACCAGCCCCACGGTCATCCGGCGGCGCCCAGGGTCGACGCGGCGGCCCGCATCAGCAGGGTCACCGATGTCGCGCCCGGGTCGGCATGCCCGGCGCTGCGCTCCCCCAGATAGCTGGCCCGGCCTTTGCGCGCGACGAGCGGGACAGTCGCCTCCCGGCCCTGATCGGCGGCGTCCGCGGCAGCTTGGAACGCGGCCGTCACGTCGGCGCCGCCGGCGAAGGCCGTCTCGAGGGCTTCCACGGCGGGGGTCAGCGCGTCCACCATCGTCTTGTCGCCCGGGGACGCCTTGCCGCGCGCGACCACGCCGTCGAGCCCCGAGCGCAGAACCTTGGCGAACCCGGGCCCGTCCAGCACCGAGTCGGCGGCGGCCGACATGCGCAGGAACGCCGTGCCGTACAGGGGTCCGCTCGCCCCGCCGACCTTGCTGATCAGCGTCATGCCGACCTTCTTGAACAACGCCGACGGCGTGTCCGGCGGTTCGGCGTCGAGCGCGGCCACGACGGCGGTGAGCCCCCGGTCCATGTTGACGCCGTGGTCGCCGTCGCCGATGGCCGAGTCGAGCGCGGTCAGCTCGTCCCTGTTCCGTGCCACCAGGTCGGCGAACTCCCTGATCCACGCGCTGAGCGCCGTCGCGTCCACGGGCGTCACACCCCGCGCCGCAGGGCGGGCGTGTTGACCGGGGCGTCCCACAATCGCAGCAGCTCGTCGTCGGCCTTGAGCAGCGTGACCGAGCAGCCCGCCATGTCGAGGCTGGTGATGTACGGGCCCACCAGCGAGCGCGCGACCGTGATCCCGTTCTTGGACAGCAGCTGCGTGACCTCGTTGAACATCACGTACAGCTCGATCAGCGGGGTGGCGCCCATGCCGTTGACGAACGCGATGACGCCGTCGCCGCCGGTGAAGTCGAGGTCGGTGAGGATGGGGCTGACCAGCATCTCGGCGATCTCGTTGGCCGGCGCGACGGGCACGCGGCGGCGTCCGGGCTCGCCGTGGATGCCGATGCCGACCTCCATCTGGTCGTCGGGCAGGTCGAACGTCGGGTGCCCGGCGGCGGGCACGGTGCACGAGGTGAGGGCGAGACCCATGCTTCGCGCGTACGCGTTGACCTTGCGAGCGACCTCAGCGACGTCGGTGAGCGGGCGCCCCTCGGCGGCCGCGGCCCCGGCGATCTTCTCGACCAGCACGGTGGCCCCGACCCCGCGCCGCCCGGCCGTGTAAAGGCTGTCCTGCACCGCCACGTCGTCGTCGACGACCACGGCGATCACCTCGGTGCCCTTGTCGGCGGCGACCATCTCGGCCGCCAGCTCGAAGTTCATGACGTCGCCGGTGTAGTTCTTGACGATGTGCAGCACCCCGGCACCGCCGTCGACCGCCTCGGTGGCCGCGACCATCTGATCGGGCACGGGCGAGGTGAAGACCTCCCCGGCGCAGGCGGCGTCGAGCATGCCCGGCCCCACGAACCCGGCGTGCAGCGGCTCATGGCCCGACCCGCCCCCGGACACCAGCCCGACCTTGCCCTGAACAGGCGCGTCGCTACGCACGACGACACGATTCTCGAAGTCGACCCGCAGCTCCGGGTGAGCGGCGGCAAGCCCGTGCAGCGCGTCGACGATGACATCAGCGGGATCGTTGATGAGCTTCTTCATGGTGGCTCCTCACCGATGGGGAACGACCTACCGCCCTCAAGCTACGCCGGAGATCGCCGCGTTACGAGACCGTCACGACACGTTCACGCAGTTACCAGTCGTGGACCGACCCGTCGAGGCGCCGGGCGACGGGGAGGTACCTCGGCTCGTACGGGAAGCGGGCGGCCGCCTCGTCGTCGTAGGTGATGCCGAGGCCGGGCGCCTCCGACGGGTGGAGCATGCCGCCTTCGAGCCGCGGGGCGCCGTGGAAGACCTCGTACGTCGCGGGGGTGTGGCCCATGTGTTCCTGGATGCCGAAGTTGGGCACCGAGATGTCGACGGCCACGGCCGCCGCGGTGGTGACCGGGGACAGGTCGGTGGCGCCGTGCGAACCGGTGCGGACCTGGTAGAGCGCGGCCAGGTCGAAGATGCGCCGCAGGTGGGTGATGCCCCCGGCGTGCACGACGGTGGTGCGGACGTAGTCGATGAGCTGTTCGGTGATCAGCTGTTGCACGTCCCAGATCGAGGTGAGCACCTCGCCGGTCGCGATCGGGGTGGTGGTGTGCTGCCGGATCAGGCGGAACGCCTCCTGGTTCTCGGCCGGGGTCGGGTCCTCCATCCAGAACAGGCGCAGGTCTTCGACGCTCTTGCCGAAGCGGGCGGCCTCGATCGGGGTGAGCCGGTGGTGCACGTCGTGCAGCAGGTGGATGCCGAAGCCGAATCTCTCGCGCACCTTGCCCAGGTAGCCCGGCGCGAAGTCGAGGTATTCCTCGGTGCTCCACGCCTGCTCGTCGGGGAGCGCGGTGGCGGCCGGCTCGTAGATCGTGCCCTTGCGCACCCCGTAGCTGCCGCTCAGACCGGGCACGGCGGCCTGCGCCCGGACGGCTTTGAAACCCTTTTCCGCGTACGCCGCCACGTCGTCGAGCAGTTCGTCGGTGCTCGCGCCGCTGGCGTGGCAGTAGACCAGCACGCCGTCCCGCGAACGTCCGCCGAGCAGCTGATAGACCGGCAACCCGGCCACCTTGCCCTTGATGTCCCACAACGCCACGTCGACGGCGGCGATCGCGGTCATGGTCACCGGCCCGCGCCGCCAGTAGGCCCCCTTGTAGAGGTACTGCCAGGTGTCCTCGATGCGGGCCGGGTCACGCCCGATCAGCAGCGGCGCCAAATGATCCCGCAGGTAGGACGCCACGGCCAGCTCGCGCCCGTTGAGCGTGGCGTCGCCGAGCCCCGTGGCCCCGTCCGATGTGGTGATCCGCAACGTCACGAAGTTCCGCCCCGGCGACGTGATCAGAACCTCGGCCCGCTCGATCGTTGCCATCGATCCTGTATACCGGTGCCCGGCCGGTCCCGCTGCCCGGATACGCGCGGGTCGGCCGTCGAACGCTTGCCGCTGCTGACCGCGCCGCGGGGCGGCAACCTGATGAGCCGGACCGTGCGCACGTCGGCCCCGCTGCGGGCTTCGACGAACGCGGCGCCGGCCTACGTCCGGTCGTTCACGGCCTGGCGGACCTTCTCGGCGAGTTCGTCCCACAACTTGGGGGCGGCGCCAATGGTCAGCTCGGTGGTGAACTCCGCTCCGTGGCCGCCGAGCACCACGCCGGCCTCCCGGGCGATCAGGGCGCCGGCCGCGATGTCCCACAGGTTCGTGTCGAGCGCCAGCCCGCCGTCGAGGCGTCCGGCGGCCTGATAGACCAGGTTGAGCGCGGCGGGCACCCGGCGGATGTCGCCCGAGACCGGCAGCAGCTCGCGGATCACCCGGCCCGCGCGTTCCTTGGTGGCCGGGTTGGGCTGGAAGCTCACCCCGACCAGCGCCTTGTCCAGCGTCGAACCGCCCGGCGCCGGAAGCGGCTCGCCGTTGAGGAACGCGCCGCCGCCGTCGACGGCGCTGAACGTCTCGCCCGCCACAGGTTCGTGCACGACTGCCACCCGGGGACGGTCGCCCTCGTACAGGGCGATGCAGACAGACCAGGGACCCGTACGGCTGACGTAGTTACGCGTGCCGTCGAGCGGATCGATCACCCAGCTCCAGCCGCTGGACCCCGTACGCCCGTGCCCCTCCTCGGCCTGGATCGCGTCTGCCGGCCAGGCGGCGTGGACGGCGTCGACGATGAGCTGTTCGCTGGCGATGTCGACGTCGGAGACCACGTCGTTGGCGTGCGCCTTGGGCGCGCCCATCCGCAGGGTGCTCCGCCTGTCCAGCTGGAGCCGGCCGGCCCGGACGGCGAGTTCGGCGGCGAGGTCACGGGCGGCGGTCAGGTCTCGATCCACACCGGCACGCTATCCCGCCGACGGGTTCCTCAGCCGTGCAGGGCCGGGCGATAGAGCAGCTCCTGGGTCCGGCCGTCGAGGGTTCGGCTCTCGACCAGGTCGAGGTCGAAGTCGGCGGCGCCGCGCCACAACGGGTCGTCACCGGTGCGGCCGGTGATCACGGGGAAGATGGTGACCTGGACGAAGTCGACCAGGCCGGCGGCCATCAGCGCCCGGTTCATGCCGAGGCTGCCGTGGGAGCGCAGCGGCACCGGGGACTCCTGCTTGAGCCGGGCCACCACGTCGACAGCGTCGCCACGCTCGACGGTGGCGTCGGGCCAGTCGAGCTTGTCGTCGAGGGTGCTCGACACCACGGTGGCCGGCAGGTTGACCATCCGGGTCACCCAGGGATCGAACACGGCCTGCTCCTCCCCCGAGCTGAGCAGCTGGGTGAAGACACGGTAGGTGTTGGCCCCGAAGACCATCCGCTGCTCCCGCTCGTACAGGGCGAGGCGGTGCTCGAGCAGTTCGGGGCCCTGCTTGCCCCAGTAGCCACCCCAGTCGCCGCCGTCTGCGCCGCCGAAGCCGTCGAGGCTGCTGAAGACGTCGAAGGTGTAGGTCACGGTCATGACGTTCTCCTCAATGCTTGTCGTCACGACCTCAGACCGGGGATGCGCCGGAAACTCATCGGTGGCGGACCCTGTTCTGACGCGATGGCCTCCGCACCACCGCTGACCTCGGACGACGACGAAGAGGCCCGGAACCGGTGGCGCCGGCTGCTCGCGGTCGTGCTCCGGCTCGTGCTGCTGGAGACGCCGTTCGGCAAACAGCCGCTTGTCATAGGTACTTGATGGCAGTCAGCTCCTCGGCGGCCTCCCACAGGCGGCGGCCCACGACCGGGTCCGCGGCCTCGGCGCTCGGCTTGACCGGCACCGCCCGGCCGCGTACCTCCAGGAACCCGGACGGGCCGAAGAACTCGCCGCCGCGCAGACCGGGCTCGGTCGCCGCCCGTAACTGCGGTTCGGCGCCCCGCTCGAGGGACTGGGTCATCACCAGACCGGCGGTCGCCAGGATGCGGCCGACCCGGCCCCGGTGTTCCCAGGCACGCGGCGTCAGGTTGGTGCGCGTCATACCGGGATGCGCCAGCACACTGATGACCGGCGACCGGGCGGCGCGCAGCCGGCGGTCCAGTTCGAGGCCGAAAACGGTGGTGGCGAGCTTCGAGACCCCGTACGCGCGACTGCCGCCGTAATCCCGCTCGGACATCAGGTCGTCGAAGTTCAGGCGAGCCGGCTTGTGGGTGATCGAGCTGAGGCTGACCACCCGGGCGGCGGGCGCCGCGCTCAGGGCGTCGAGCAGCAGGCCGGTCAGCAGGAAATGACCGAGCATGTTGGTGCCCAAGTGCATCTCGAAGCCGTCGGACGTGGTGCGGCGCTCACCCAGCAGCACCAGGCCGGCGTTGTTGACGAGCAGGTCGACGACGGGGTGATCGGCGGCGAGCTTGCCCGCGAAGGCACGGACCGAGGCCAGCGAGGCCAGGTCGAGCTCGCGCACCTCGGTGTCGCCGCCCATGCTCCGGGCTGCCTCGGCGCCCGCCTTCGTGTTGCGCACCGCGAGGACGACGTGTGCGCCCGCGCGGGCCAGTTCGGTCGCGGTGACCCGCCCCAGCCCCGAGTTGGCGCCGGTCACGACGGCCACCCGGCCCCGCTGATCAGGAATGTTGATCGTCATAGGGCGACGCTAGGACGCTTTCCCGGCCGTCCCGTCGCACCGCTCAGCCTAGGTCAGCCAGACCCACCCTCGCCTCCCCGCCCGGCCGCCTCCCCGCCCGGCCGCCTCCTCGCCCGGCCGCCTCTTGCCTGGGTCGGGCAGACCTACCTTTGTCGCGGCGGGGCGCGGCACACTTACGGCATGAGCAACCCGCACGCCCGTGAGCTCGGCGATTTCCTCCGCGCCCGCCGCGGTCGGCTCACCCCGCAGGACGTCGGCCTGGAGCCGGGCGGCCGGCGAAGGGTGACCGGCCTGCGCCGCGAGGAGCTGGCGCTGCTGGCCGGCCTGAGCACGGACTACTACCAGCGCATGGAGCAGGGCCGTGACCTGCGCCCGTCCGACGACGTGCTCGACGCGCTGGCCGCCGCGCTCGACCTCGACGAGGAGGAACGCCGCCACCTGTTCGCGCTGGCCCGCGCGGCCCGCCGCCCGGCGGCCCACGGCTCGGAACCCGGCCGCCTCCCCCGCCGTCCCGAGGTGGTGCCGCCCAGCACCCGCCGGCTGCTGGCCGTCATGGCCACCCCGGCCGTGGTGCTCGGCCGTCACCTCGACCTGCTCGCCTGGAACACGATGGCCGAGGCGCTGCTCGGCGACCCGGCCGGCTACCCGGCCGAGCAGCTGAACATGCTGCTGCTGATGTTCGACGACAGCCGCACCGACGACCGGCGTTGCGAGTACTGGGAGCAGCAGACCCTGGACTACATCGGCATGATGCGCGCCGCGGTCGCCGCCGACCCCACCCACCCGCGGGCCACCGCCGTGATCGGCGAGCTCAGCATTCGCAGCCCCGAGTTCCGGCGGCTGTGGGCCCGGCACGACGTCCGCGAGTCGGTCAGCGGGGTCAAAACCTTCCACGCCCCGGAGGTCGGCGACATCAGGCTCAACTGGGACACCTACCCCCTGCCCGGCAACCCCGGCCCGGTGCTGCTGGCCTACACCGCCGAACCGGGCACCCCCGACGCCGACCGCCTGCAACTGCTGGCCGCCCTGCATGCCACCCGCACCGGCCGGACGTCCCGCTGACAGCGGCAGAGCCCCCTCTCGCCCGCCAGTCGGGCAGGTCGCGCCGCCCGCGCCCACAGCGCCGCCGGCCCGGCAAATCGCACCCCCCACACCCCACGGCCAGCGTACGAGAAACCCCACCACCGACCCCGGTTATCCACATTCCAGAGTTGTCCACAGCGCTCGGCGCCCACCAACCCCAAGATCGTCCCAACTGAATAAGATCGGTGCTGGGCGGGGGTCCCCCGGTTGGGGTGGGCCCTGTCCGAAGTGGCCCCTGTCCAAGTGGCCCGTCCGCGTAGACCCATCCGTGTAGGCCCGTCCGTGTAGAGGCCGCTAAACGTCGCTCAGGTGGGCGTATTCCAGGAGCGCGCAAGCCAGCACCAGCCGCGGGTCCAGACCGGCCGGCCCGGCGCCCGCCACGTCGACCCGGTGGGTCCGGTCGATCTTCACGAACTGGGCCACCGGCCGGGCGCCGACCCGCACCGTGAGGCAGCCCGGCTCCACGTGCAGCATCGCGGCCGGACGGCCCGTCGCGCCGAAGATCGCCCAGCGGGCGCTGGGGACGTCGATCGGCACGGCCAGCCGGCCGATGATGCGGTTCATCCGGTTGTCGAGGATGTCCCAGATCTGCAGCGGCCGCGGGTTGATGCGGCGCCAGTCGGCAGTGAATTCCCGGCCCGCGCGGCGCACCCTGGACCGGATGGTCCGCCGCCCGTCGGTCAGCTGGGCGCGCATCCGGCGCAGCAGGTAGGGCTGTTGGGCCTGCGCCTGCGGCTTGTGCTGGAGCAGGGTGATCCAGGGTTCGTTGCGCCGGGTCCCGATGGCCTGGATGCCGGGTGCCGAGCGGCGGCGGACCGACATCATCGGCCGGCCACTCGCATCGGTGATCTTCAGTTTGGTGGAGGTTTCCGGCTCGGCGAGTCCGAGCGTGAGGAAGCCGGCAACGTCGCTCATCACCTCGTCGGCCATCGTCCCGCCGTAGGTCTGGAACCAGTACCGTCCGGTCAGGACCTCTTCCGGCCACCCGCCGCGGAGCGCGTCAACCTGCACACCCCAGCACCGTAGATCATCCCGGCTACCGCACCCGTTCGCAGCTGACGGTGGTGTCGTCGCGGTCGGCCGAGCACGTGTCGGCGCCGGGACCGCCGTCGGCCAGGTCGGGCGTCGCGCTGTCTTCGTAGTCCCATACGATGAGGTCGTCATCACCGGCCTCGCCGTACACGCGGTCGTGGCCCTGGGTGCCGGCCAGCCGATCGTTTCCGGCGCCGCCGCGGATGACGTCGTTGCCCGGGGAGTCACTGATCTCGTTGTCGGCCGCGTTGCCCGTCAGAACGTCGTCGCCGCGGCCGCCGTAGAGCCACTCGACGTCGGCGCCGACCGTGTCGCCCTCGCCGGCCTGGCCGTCGTCGCCGGTGATCCCGTCGAGGTCCACTGTGACGGGAGCGACGTGATCGTCGTAGCTGACCGAGTCGCGACCCGCTCCGCCGGAGAAGTGGTCGCGGCCCGTGCCCGCGTCCATCGCGTCGTTGCCATCGCCGCCGTAGGACGTGTTGTTGCCCGGGCCGCCCTGCAAATGGTCGCCGCCCGGGCCGCCCGACAGCAGATCGTCACCCGGCCCGCCGACCAGCCAGTCACCGCCGTTGCCGCCGTAGAGGCGATCATGCCCGTACGAGGAAACGGGGTTGACCGGTTTTCCCGGGCCGGCCACATAGGTGTCGAGGTAGTCGTTGCCGTCGCCGCCGTTGATGCCGTCGTTGCCGGCCGCGCCGATGAGGAAGTCGGTCCCGCCGTAGCCCCAGATCGAGTCGTTGCCCGCGCCCGCCTGGCCGAACACGTCGCCCTGCAGGAAGTCCTGCCGGGGTCCGCCGAGAAGTTTGTCGCTGCCGGGGCCGCCGTTCGCCGTCATCGGCAGGTCGCTCTTGTTGACGACCGTGTCGTTGCGGTCGTACGTGAACACGCGTACCTGGTTCGGTGTTCGTGACGTCGTGCAGCGCACCCTCGTCCGGTCGCCCTCGACCGGCTTGCAGCCTTTGCCGGCGCGGACGGCGACCCGGTCGTCGATGGTGACCGTACGGCCGGACCGCGTGACGACGACGTTGTTGACCGCTTTCTGGCCCGCGGCGTACTGAACCACGTACGGGCTGGTCACCGACGCGACGCCCGCGGCCGCGGCCTGGGCCGGCAGTGCGGGGAGGACGACGCCGAGGACTGCCACCGCGGCGCCGCCCACGAGCCGACGCTTCCTCATGGGGCCGGATCGTAGTGCGACGGGCCCGCCCGCGCGGACCCGTCGCGTCCGGATCAGGCTGTCCGGTTTCGCACCATGCCGTGCGGGTCGAGCACGTACTTCTTGGCCGCGCCCTGGTCGAAGTCCTGATAGCCCTGCGGGGCCTGGTCGAGCGGGATGGCCACCGCGTTGACGTTCTTCGCGATCTGCACCTTGTCGTGCAGGATCGCCATCATCAGGTTGCGGTTGTACTTCATGACCGGGCACTGGCCGGTGACGAACGAGTGCGACTTGGCCCAGCCCAGGCCGAGACGCAACGACAGCGACCCCACCTTGGCGGCCTCGTCGACGCCGCCCGGGTCGCCCGTGACGTACAGGCCGGGAATGCCGATCGCGCCGCCCGCGCGGGTCAGCTGCATCAGCGAGTTGAGCACCGTGGCGGGCTGTTCCACCTCGGAGTCGGAGCCGTGGCCGCGGGCCTCGAAGCCGACCGCGTCGACGGCGGCGTCGACCAGCGGCTCGCCGATCGCCGGCCAGTCGTTGCCGAGGATCCGGGAGACCTGCTCGACCGGGTCGCCCTGCGCCACGTTGATCGTTTCGCAGCCGAAGCTGCGGGCCTGCGCGAGCCGCTGCTCGTTGAGGTCGCCCACGATGACGACCGCCGCGCCCAGCAGCCACGCGGAGGTGGCCGCCGCCAGGCCGACCGGGCCGGCGCCGGCGATGTAGACCGTCGAGCCGGAGGTGACGCCCGCGCTGACGCAGCCGTGGTAGCCGGTCGGGAAGATGTCGGCCAGCATGGCCAGGTCGAGCGCCTTCTCGAGGGCCTGGTCGCGATCGGGGAATTTCAGCAGGTTCCAGTCCGCGTACGGGACCAGCACGTACTCGGCCTGGCCGCCGACCCAGCCGCCCATGTCCACATAGCCGTACGCGGATCCGGGACGGTCGGGGTTGACGTTCAGGCAGATCCCGGTCTTGCCCTCCTTGCAGTTGCGGCAGCGGCCGCAGGCGATGTTGAAGGGCACCGAGCAGATGTCGCCGGGCTTGATGAACTCGACGCCCGGCCCGACGTCGACGACCTCACCGGTGATTTCGTGGCCGAGCACCAGCCCCTGGGGTGCGGTGGTGCGCCCGCGCACCATGTGCTGATCGCTGCCGCAGATGTTGGTGGCGACCGTCTTGAGGATCGCGCCGTGCGGCACCTTGCGCCCGACATTCAGTTTGTTGACGCCGGGCCCGTCCTTCAACTCGTACGTGGGGTAGTCGATGGAGTGGACCTCGACCTTGCCGGGTCCCTCGTAGACCACCGCGCGATTGGCTGGCATCGTTGCCTCCCATCGTCGTGTGGCGCCGGTGAGTGACGGTCTCGTCACGGCACCATGACCGCCATGTTTCACGAGCGGGGACCGAAACTGAACGGGCCGGGACGGCGACAGATACGCAATTGGTGATAAGACTCCGGTCGGTCGGGTGTGCTCTTGTCGGCAGGACGGGGGATAGGACCGGCGTGACCGAAGTGACAGGATGGCCGTAGCCCTCCACCCCCGAGAAGTACCTGGACGACATTGATGTCAGGCGGATCCCCTCTCCGCCCGGTCCGAGAGCTGTCCGCTCGGCCGGTTGTGCTCGCCGTGGGTGCCCTGCTGGCCACGGCTTCGTTGATCGCTGCGCTGATCGTGCTGGAACCGCGGGTCGTGGCCGGCTTCCTGACGGCCTGCTCGGCCGTGACGGCGGCGGTGATGGTGCGCGCCGCCGTGCAGCGCCGGACAGCCGGGCCCCGCCTGCGGGTGTTCGCCCTGGCCACCGGCATCGGCCTGACCGCCGCGGCGGGCGCGGCCAGTGGGGCGGCCATGCTGGTGGCACCCGGTGCGCTGGTCGGCGGTGTCCCCCTGCAGGCCGAGATTCCCCTGGTCACGCTCTTCCTGGTGGCGATCACCTTCCTGCCGGCGATCCTGCGCCCGCAGCAGCACCGCGACTCGCTGGTCAGGCTGCGCGTCGGGCTCGACGTGCTCGGCGTGACCGCGTGTCTGCTGTTCGTCGCGTGGATGCTGCTCCTCGGCACGGGCGAGCGCCGCGGCGCGTCGATCACCGCGTTGATCTGCGGCGCGACGGCCGCCGCCGCGGTCGCCGTCAACGGGGTGCACTCGCTGCGGCAACGCGCCGCCCTCCAGTGGTGCGGCCCGGCCGCGGCACTGGTCCTGATCGGTTTGACCGCGCTGGTCATCGGCATGGACTACACGAAGGACATGGACGCCGGGATCGCCGCGGTGGCCGGGGCGGCCGCGATCAACGTCGCCGCCGGGCTGCTCTGGTTCGGTTCGGTGCGTCTCTCCCCCGACGAGAGCCCGATGCCGCCGCCCGGCAGCGAGTCGTCGGCCGGCTTCCCGCTGCTGGCTCTGCCGGTGCTCGGTTCGGCCCTGGTCACCGTCCATCACCTGCTCAACGGCGGCGGGCCCGACGCCACGGCCATCGCGCTGGGCTCGGTGGCGATCACGGCCGTGGCGGCGCGCGAGTGGGTGTCGTCGGTCGCGCTGCGCCGCCAGGCCGGGCACCTCACCGACCAGGGCAACCGGTTGCGCAGCCTGATGTTCGGCTCCGGCGACGTCGCCATGGTGCTCGACTCGAACCTGGCCGTGCGCTGGCAGTCGGCGGCCGCGGCCCGCCAGTTCGGTCTCTCCGACCAGGAGGTGCTGGGCCGGGCGGTCACCGCGCTGGTGCACCCCGACCAGGCCGAGGCCGTGCACGCCCACCTGCTGGAACGCCTGAGCGGAGACAGTGACGGCGACGGCGCCCTGGCCGTACGCCTGCGGGACGGTTTCGGCCGGTGGCGCGAGACGGAGTGGACCACCAGCGGCGCCGACCCCGCCGAGCCCGGGCACACGCTGGTCGTGCACGTCCGCGACGTCACCAACATGCGCGACCTCGAGCAGGCGCTGCGCGAGTCCACGCACCGCGACCGCCAGACCGGCCTGGCCAACCGGGAGGGCCTGGTCCGCGCGGCCGAGCTGACCCCCGACGCCGGCGCGATGATCGTCGTCGAGCTGGGCGGGCTGACCGCGATCGGCGACGTGCGCGGGCGCGACCTGGCCGAGTCGGTGCTGGTCGAGGCGGCCCGGCGGCTGCGCACCCAGGTGCCGGGCTCCGACATCCCGGCCCGCATCGGCGAGACGCGGTTCGCCGTGCTCACCCACAGCGGCGCCGTACGGGCCCACCTGCTCGCCGGTCAGCTGGTCAACACGCTGTCCGCGCCCTACCTGACGGCCGGCACGGTCTCGCATCTGTCGGCGTGGGGCGGCCTGGCCGACGGCAGCGCGGACCACGACACCGACGAGGTGATCCGCCGGGCGGCGCTCGCGCTGCGGTCCGTACGCTCCGGCCCGCCGGGCGCCGTCGAATGGTACGAGACCGAGATGGAGACCCGGCTGCTGCGCCGCTCGACGCTGGAGCAGGACCTGCCGGGCGCTGTCACCCGGGGTGAGATCGACGTGCGTTACCAGCCCGTCCTCGAGCTGGACGGGCGCCGGCCGGTCGGGGTCGAGGCGCTGCCCGTGTGGCGGCATCCGCGGCTGGGCCTGGTGCCGGCCGACGAGCTGCAGGCCGTGGCCGAGGACCTGGGCCTGCGCAGCCAGGTCGAGCAGGCGGTGCTGCAGCGCTCGTGCCGTTTGCTGGCCCGGTGGCGGCACCTGCACGACACCCTGTGGCTGGCGGTCAACGTGCGCCCGCGGCAGCTCGTCGACCCGGCCTTCCAGGCGACGCTCGAAACGACGCTGGAGGATCACGAGTTGCCGCACGCGGCCCTGGTCATCGAGATCGCCGAGCAACACCTTTCCGACGTACGCGAGGACGGGCGCCAGCCGCCGGTCGAGGAGATCGCCGCCCAGCTGGGCCGGTTGCGGGCGGCCGGGGTACGCACGGCGGTCGACAACTTCGGCACCGGACCCACCTCGCTGAGCCGCCTGCGCATCCTCCCGATCGACCTGCTCAAGATCGACCGTGCGGTGTTCGCCGACCCGGTCGAGACGTTCCGGCAGGCCGGCGCGGTGATGGACGTGGCTGTGACGCTGGGGCGCCGGCTCGGCATGGAGGTCATCGCGCACGGCCTCGAGGAGACCCTGGACCTCGACACGGCCCGGTCCGCGGGCTGCCGGCTCGGCCAGGGCGACCTGCTGGGTCCCGCCATGCCCGCCGAGCACCTGGAAGCGCTGCTGGAGCAAACGCGGGTGTAGATCCTGTCGATCGCCGGGGAGCGAAATCGTCATCTCCCGACAGCAACCGATGGAAGGATCACCGACATGCGTTACACGCTGCTGTTCCACTACCAGGAGGCGACCACCGAGGAGCTCGGCCCCGAGCTGCTGGCCGAGGGGCAGCGGGCCATGACCAGTTACGCGGCGACCCTGCACGCAGCCGGGGTGCTGATCGGCGGCGAGGTGCTGCACACGTCCGAGCTTTCCACCACCGTACGGGTCGCCGACGGCGCGACGCGGGTGCAGGACGGCCCGTTCGCCGACACCAAGGAACAGCTCGGCGGCACGATCGTGATCGACGTGCCCGACCTGGACGCCGCGATCGAGTGGGCGCGGCAGGCCCCGCAGGCGCAGTGGGGCACGGTCGAGGTCCGCCCCGTCGCCACGTACCTGGTGGACGGTGTGTGGAGTTGACCGAGCAGGCCCGCGCCGCCGCCGACCGGGCCGCGCGGGCCTCGTACGGGAAGCTTGTCGCCCTGCTGGCGGCCCCCGACGGTGACCTTGCCCGAGCGGAGGACGCGCTGGCCGGGGCGTTCGAGGAGGCCCTGCGCCGGTGGCCCGTGACCGGTGTGCCCGCGAACCCGGAGGGATGGCTGCTCACCGTGGCCCGTAACCGCCGCCGCGACGGGTGGAAGTCGGCCGCCGCGCGCACCGCCGCCCCGCTCGACGAGGCCGGCGCCGCCGTCGACCCGTTCGCCGACCACGACCCGTACGGGATCGGCGACAAGCGGCTGGAGCTGCTGTTCGTCTGCGCGCACCCGGCGATCGACGAGTCCGCCCGTACGCCGTTGATGTTGCAGACCGTCCTCGGTTTCGAGGCCGCCGAGATCGCCCGCGCGTACGCCGTCCCGGCCGCGACGATGGCGCAACGGCTGGTCCGGGCCAAGAGGCGGATCAAACAGGCCCGTATCCCGTTCGCCGTGCCGGACCGCCGCGTGATGCCGGAGCGGCTGCCCCCGGTGCTGGAGGCGGTGTACGGCTGCGCCGCCATCGCGTGGCGCGGCGACATCGGCGAGGCTCAGTACCTGGCCGTCACGCTGGCCGCGTTGCTCGGCGACGAGGCCGAGGCCTGGGGTCTGGCCGCCCTGACCACGTTCGTCCTGGCCCGCCACAGGTCCTCGTTCGTGCCGCTGGACCAGCAGGACCCGTCCGACTGGGACGCGGCGCTGGTGGACGAGGGCGAGGCCTACCTGCGCCGCGCTCGCCCGGCCGGTCCGCCCGGGCGTTTCCAGCTGGAGGCAGCTGTCCAGGCCGTCCACTGTGACCGCCGCCGGACCGGCGCGACCGACTGGCCCGCCCTCCATACCCTGTACGCGGCCCTGCTCGCGGTCGCTCCCAGCCTGGGCGCCCGGGTCGCGGCGGCCACAGTGACCGGACGGATCGCCGGGCCCGAGGCAGGACTGGCCGCGCTGCCGAGCGGCGCTGAGTTGTTCCAGCCGTACTGGGCGGCCCGCGCCGACCTGCTCGCCCGCGTCGGTCGTGACGCCTCGGCGGCGTACCGCAAAGCGGCCGAGCTCACCGACGATCCAGAGGTTGCCGCGTACCTGCGTGGCCGAGCCGGCGGCGAACCCACCGCCTGACCGGGACGTCAGGCTGCGCCCGTGACCGGCCGGCGAAGGCGATCACGAGCAGGGGATCGGCGCCCCGCGCGAAGAGCTGTTCCGGGGCGGTGGAAACGGCCGCCAAAGGCCTGCGGGCGCTGGTTCAGGACCAAGCCTTCATGGAGCTCGTGGAGAACTACACCAACGACACCGAATTTGTGGCCCTCTGTGAACGCCTCCGAAACGAGGCCCTCCGAGCGAGACCGTCCGCCGCCGCGAGCTGAGTTGAAATGGAACAGTCGCAAACGTTCCGGGCCCTGATGCCATCTTCGGTACAAACATTCTGCGGTACGCCTGGTGCGAGTCATGGTCGCGGCGTGGCGGGGGCGGCGAGGCGGTTGATCAGCAGGCGGCCGGTTGCTTCCAGGTGGGCGCGCATGGCGGACTCGGCGGCGGGGGCGTCGCGGCGGAGCACGGCGGTGATGACCGGCTCGTGTTCGGCGTGGATCTCGGCCAGGGTGCGGCCGCTCGCTGTGGTGGGTGGGCCGAGCAGGGCTGTGGTCGAGCGGAGCTGGGCCACGATGGCGGCTGCCCGGTTGTTGGCGGCTGTGCGTAGCAGCAGGTCGTGCAGGGCGCGGTCGGCGGGCCAGAACGCGGCCTCGTCACCAGCCGCGACCGCCGATGCCATTGCGGCGAGTGCCTGGCGCAGGGCGGCGTGCTGATCCGGCGTACCGGAAAGGGCTGCTTTGGCGGCCGCAGCGGGTTCCAGCGCCAGGCGGATCTCGACGATCTCCTCGACGTCATGGGCGCGTGGGGGCAGCACCCGGAAGCCGCGGTTGCGCCGGATCTCGACCAGGCCCGCCTCGGCCAGCCGCAGCATGCCCTCGCGGACGGGGCTGCGCGAGACGCCGAGCAGTTCGGCGAGCTGATAGACCGAGTACGTCTCGTCGGGCACGAGCTGACCGGACGCGACCCCGTCACGCACGGCCTGAGCGACGCCGTCGGCCAGCGAGGGGGCCTCGGGCGGGAGGCGCAGAGTCGTCACGAGTAACATGTTACGGCATGAGCGATGTGGTGGTTGCCCTCGAGAAGGCCGGCCTCGAGGTGCGGTCCGACGCCGGCACGCGGGGCATGTACGCGTCCGACGCCTCGCTCTACCGGGTTCCGCCGCTGGCCGTGGTGCGTCCGCGGCACGTCGACGAGGTGGCGGCGGCCCTCGCGATCGCCCGGCAGACCGGCACGCCGTTCACGTCGCGTGGGGCGGGCACGTCGGTGGCGGGCAACGCGATCGGGCCGGGCATCGTGCTCGACTTCTCCCGCCACCTCAACCGGGTGCTCGAGCTCGACCCCATTGCCCGTACGGCGGTGGTCGAACCCGGCACGATCCACGCCACCCTGCAGAAGGCGGCCGCCCCGCACGGCGTTCGGTTCGGGCCCGACCCCTCGACGTGGCCGCGGTGCACGATCGGCGGCATGATCGGGAACAACGCCTGCGGGTCGCGCTCGCTGGCGTACGGGCGCACCTCCGACAACGTCGTGGGGCTGGAACTTCTCACGGCCGCCGGGGACAAGCTGGACACGACACGGCCCACGGGACAGGTCGTCGACGATGTCCGAGAGGTCATGGCACAGCATCTGGCCACCGCGCGCACCGAGTTCGACCGTTTCGGCCGGCAGGTCTCCGGTTACGCCGTTCAGCATCTGCTGCCCGAACGCTTCGACCTCACGCAGGCGTTCGTCGGGTCGGAGGGCACGCTCGGCGTCATCACCAGGGCGACCGTGCGCCTGGTCGTCGATTCCCCCGTACGGGTGGTGGTTGTCCTCGGCTTCCACGACATCGTCGCCGCCGGTGAGGCCGCCCCCGCCGTCGTCGCCCACGGCCCGACCTCGTGCGAAGGGCTCGATTCCCGGCTGCTCGACGTGCTGCGCGCCCGCCGCGGCCCCGATGCCGTCCCGCCGCTGCCCCGCGGTGGGGCCTGGCTCTTCGTGGAGCTGGCCGGTGACGAGCTCGGCGAGGTCGAGTCGCGCGCCCGCAAACTCGCCGCCGACGGCATCGCCGACGACGCGCTGGTGGTCACCGACCCGGCCGTCCAGGCCCGCCTGTGGCGCATCCGCGAGGACGGCGCGGGTTTGGCCGGCCGCTCCCCCGCCGACCGTCCCGCGTGGCCCGGCTGGGAGGACGCGGCTGTCCCGCCCGAGCGGCTCGGCGCCTACCTGGCCCGCTTCGACGAGCTCGTGGCCGCGTACGGGATGAGCTCGGCCCCGTTCGGCCACTTCGGCGACGGCTGCATGCACGTCCGGCTCGACTTCCCGCTCGACCGCCCCGACGGCGTCAAGGTCATGCGCGAGTTCCTGATCGACGCGGCCAGGCTGGTCGGCGAGTTCGGCGGTTCGCTCTCCGGTGAGCACGGCGACGGCCGGGCCCGTTCCGAGCTGCTGCCGCACATGTACTCGGCCGACGCGATCGCGTTGTTCGCCGGCATCAAGCACGCGTTCGACCCCGGCAACCTGCTCAACCCCGGCGTGCTGGTCGACCCCGACCCGGTCGACGCTTCCGTGCGGCCCGCCTTCTACGACGTCAAGCCGCTGGCCATGGCGTACCCGCACGACAGCGGCAACCTGGCGCAGGCCGTGCACCGCTGCACCGGCGTCGGCAAGTGCCGCGCCGACAACTCCGCCGCCGGCGGCGTGATGTGCCCGTCCTACCTGGCCACCCGCGAGGAGAAGGACTCCACCCGTGGCCGCGCCCGCGTCCTGCAGGAGGTCGTGCGCGGCGAGCTCTCGTGGTCGCACCCGTCGGTGCACGACTCGCTCGACCTGTGCCTGTCCTGCAAGGGCTGCGCGTCCGACTGCCCCACCGGCATCGACATGGCCACGTACAAGTCCGAGGCCCTGCACCAGAAATACCACGGCCGCCTCCGCCCCCGCTCGCACTACACGCTGGGCCGCCTGCCGTTCTGGTCCCGCCTGGCCGGTTGGACACCGCGCCTGGCCAACCTCGGCACCCGCCTGCCCGGCGTCCGGCGGCTGGCCCTGTGGCTCGCCGGCGTCGACAAGCGCCGTTCGGTTCCCGCGTTCGCCCGCAAACCGTTCCGCCGCACCTTCACGCCCACGACCGGCGGCACCCCCGTCGTTTTGTTCGCCGACTCGTTCTCCGACGCCTTCTCGCCCGAGGTGGCCGAATCCACCGTACGGGTCCTGCGCGCCGCCGGTTACGAGCCGCGCCTCCCGTCCGGCCGGGTCTGCTGCGGCCTGACCTGGATCACCACCGGTCAGCTGGATTCCGCCAAACAGATCCTTTCCCGTACGGTCTCCGCCCTCGCCCCCGACGCCCGAGCCGGCATCCCGATCGTCGGCATCGAGCCCTCGTGCACCGCGGTGCTCCGCTCCGACATCCACGAGCTGCTCCCCGGCAACCCCGACGCCGCCGCCGTGGCCAGTTCCGTCCGTACGCTGGCCGAGTTGCTCGCCGAAACCCCCGGCTGGACGCCCCCCGACTTGTCGGACGTCTCCCTGATCGCGCAGCCGCACTGCCACCACCACGCCGTGCTGGGCTGGAAAGCCGACGCCGACCTGCTGGCCGCCACGGGCGCCCGGATCAAGCGCCTCTCCGGCTGCTGCGGCCTGGCCGGCAACTTCGGCGTCGAGATCGGTCACTACGAGGTCTCGGTGGCCGTCGCCGAACAGCAACTGCTCCCGGCCCTGGACGCGGCCCCGGACGCCTTGGTCCTGGCCGACGGGTTCTCCTGCCGCACCCAGGTCGCCGACTTGCGCGACCGCCCCGCCGTCCATCTGGCCCAGCTGCTGGACCGCTGATCGGCCGGAACGCTCCTGTTGTTGACAAAGTCATCCGAGATGGTTGACGGTGTCATCTCAGCCGCTTACGCTCGTTGTGTTGACGCCGTCATCTCAAAGGCCGGGGCCGCCCGTCCCGTGCCACCGGCGTCACGTCAATCAACGAGGAGCATCGATGAGAATCTTTCTCACAGGTGGATCGGGCTTTGCCGGGGGCGCGATCCTGCGGCGGCTGGTCGGCGACGGCCACACGGTGCACGCGCTCGCGCGGTCCGCGACGGCCGCCGACGCCATCACGTCGGCCGGCGGGCTCCCGGTCAGCGGTGACCTGTCGGACCTGGTCGAGCCCGGCGGCCGCCCGGCCTGGCAACAGATCCTCGGCGAGGTCGACGCCGTGGTGCACTCGGCGGCCTTCATGGCCTTCTGGGGATCCGACCAGGTTTTCGTCGACCGCAACCTGCTGCCGGCCCGCGCCCTTTACCAAGCCGCCGTCGACGCGCGGGTCAAGCGGTTCGTCCTGGTGTCCGCGGCCAGTGTCTCCACCGGCGCCAATCACGACCCCACCGTCGACGAGGACTCCGGCACAGGCAAGGCCAACATCGCCTACAGCCGCGTGAAGCTCCGCACCGAGCAGGAGCTGCTTGCCCTCCCGCACGGCAACACGTCCCTGGTCGTCATCCGGCCGCCGTTCCTGTGGGGTCAGGGCATGACCCACACCTTGCAGGGGTTCATCGACTCCGTCGAGGCCGGCCGGTTCTCCTGGATCGACGGCGGCCGGCACATGGTCGACTTCTGCCACGTCGACAACCTCGCCCACAGCATCACGCTGGCACTCGACCATGGGGATCACGGCCTGGTCTGCTACGTCACCGACGGCAGCCCTCGCCCCGCCCGGGAATTCTTCACCCCGCTGCTGGCCACCCGCGGCGTCGACGTCAGCGCCGCCGGCAGCGTTCCCCGGGCGGTCGCCGCACCGCTGGCCACGCTCATGCAGGCCGCCGCGAAAGCCCGGCGCAGCGCCACCGCGCCACCGCTCACCCCGTGGATCATCTCGTTCATGGGCCGCGACCGCGTCTACGACATCACCCGCGCACGGGTTCGACTCGGCTACCGGCCGGTGATCACGGTGGAAGAAGGACTCCGGCAGATGGCGCAGTCCGCCCAGCGGAAGGAAGCGGCATGAAACAGTTCACCGTGGACGCGGTGACGTCGAACGTACGCCGGGTCACGTTCACCAGTCCGCCGTTCAACCTCATCGGCGCCGACACCCTGGCCGAACTGTCCGGCATCGTCGACCGTCTGAGCGGCGACGAGCAGGTCAGCGTCGTCATCTTCGACAGCGGGACGCCGGGATTCTTCCTCAACCACGTCGACAGCAACCAGATCCCGGCCATCGCGGACATGGCCGGCAACGGTTTCCTGCCCGGGTTCGTCGAAGTCGGCGTGCGCCTGGCCGCCGCACCGTTCGTCAGCATCGCGTCGATCCGGGGGCGCACCCGTGGCGGCGGCGCCGAGTACACCGCCGCTTTCGACCTGCGCTACGCCAGCCGGGAACGGGCGGTCCTCGGCCAGCCCGAGGTTGGCTTCGGCCTGGTCCCCGGCGCCGGCGGCACCGAACGGCTGGCGCACCTGCTCGGCCGCGACCGGGCCTTGGAGGTACTTCTGACCGGTCAGGACTACGACGCGGACCGGGCCGCAGAGTACGGCTGGGTCACCCGGGCGATCCCCGACGCCGAACTCGACGACTTCGTCAACGCCGTGGCCCGGCGCATCGCCGGCTTCGGCAAGCAGGCCGTCACGGCGATCAAGACGCAGGTGAACCGTTCCACCCTGCCGCCGGAGGAGGACCTGCTCGCGTCGTTCGCCGAGTCCGTCCGATCCACCACGGGACCCGATGTCGCGGCCCGCGGGCAGGCCCTCGGCGAACTGATCGCCCGGATCGGGATCGACGACCTCGAACGCAACCTGGGCCACCACCTCGGGGCGCCGGCGGAACAGCCGTAGCCCCGTTCTGACCCGGCCCTAGGATGAGCGGATGATCCGGGCTGAAACCGCTGCCGCGACACGCCAAGCCCTGCTCGAAGCGGCGGCCGAGCTGCTTGACCAAGGCGGCCTCGAAGCCGTGACCCTCCGCGCCGTCGGAGCGCGGGCGGGGGTCACCCGCGGAGCACCCTACCGGCACTTCCCGGACAAGGAACGCCTCATGATCGCGGTCGGCGCCCAGGCCTGGGACGAACTCGGACAACAAATCGGCGCCGTCCGCCGGGACCCCGGCCTGGCGCCGGCCGCGAAGCTCCAGGCCCTGCTCGCCGCCTTCATCAACGTGGCCCGCCGCCGGCCCCATCTCTACCGTCTGATGTTCAGCAGCCCGGCCGGCGACCCCACCGCGTTCGCCCGGGCCGCCCAGCCCACCCAGGACGAATCCCTGCAGATCGTGGCCGCCCTGACCGGCGAACAGGACGCCCGGCGGTACGCCGCCCTGCTCCTCGCCAGCGCCGACGGGATCGCCGGCATGGAACTCACCGGCCAGCTCGGCGGCGACAAGTGGCGCACCACCGCCGAGGAACTGATCGACACCCTCGTCACGATGGTCGCCGACCAAACCCGAGCCGGCCGCTGAAATTCGGCCACCTGCGAGCAGAGCCGTCGCGGCCGGTTCCTGATCCGACGCACATCACCGAACGGGTACGGGTCGGAACCGGGCCGAAGAAAGACTACGCCGACCACGGGACCGATCACTGTACGGGGACAGCACACCGGCCCGAGAACACCGCCCGTCAGGCGCGGACCGGGAGATCGGCCGGCGCGTCGAACAGTTCCGCCACCGCGCGTTCGGCGCTGGCACGTGCCCGCCGTCCCGTGGTGAGCAGGCCCAACCCCAGCACCGACAAGCCGCAGCCCACGATGATCCACCAGCCCGCATGGCCGGCCGTGGTGAAGGTTGAGCCCGATGCCACCGCCGCGCCGATCACGGCTACGCCGAGGGCCCCGCCGACCTGGCGGGACGTCGACGCGATGGCCGCCGCGACCCCGGCCTGCGAGCGCGGCATTCCCGAGACCGCCGTGTTCGTGATCGGGGCGTTGACCAGTCCGAACCCGATGCCGAAGAGCAGGTAGCACCCGATCAGCAGGGCGTCGGGGGTCGTTTCCGTCAAGCGGGTCAGCGGCAGCATCGCCACGGTCATCGCGGCGCCGGCCAGGATCAGGGAAAGCCGGGGGCCGCGGGAACCGACCAGGCGACCCGACAGCGGCGCGAACACGGCGGTCATCACGGCCATCGGCAGGGTGTAGAGGCCCGCGTGCAGGGCGGTCAGACCCCGTACGTCCTGCAGGTAAAGGGTGTTGAGGAACAGGAACCCGGCCAGCGCCCCGAACGCGGAGACGGCGATGAGTGTGGCCCCGCTGAACGGGACGCTGCGGAAGAAGCGCAGGTCGAGCAGGGGCTCGGTCCGCCGGGGCTCATACACGAGCAAACCGGCCAGCGCGGCCGCGCCCAGGACGAAGCATCCGATGATCTCGGCCGAGGCCCAGCCCGCGCCGGGGCCCTCGATGATCCCGTACGTGACCGAGGTGAGCAGGATCAGGACGAGCACCTGCCCGAGCGGGTCGATGCGGCGCGGCTTCGGGGCCCGCGACTCGGGGACGAACAGCGCGGTCAGCACGATCGCCGCGATGCCGACGGGGACGTTGAGCCAGAAGATCGACCGCCAGCCCAGCGACTCGACCAGCACACCACCGACCAGCGGGCCGAGCGCCATGCTCAACCCGACCACGCCACCCCAGACACCGATCGCGCGGGCCCGTTCCCGGGGTTGGGTGAACGTGTTCGTGATGATCGACATGGCGACCGGGTTGAGCATCGATCCGCCGACCGCCTGCACCATGCGGAAGGCGATCAGCCAGCCCAGGCTCGGGGCGACGCTGCACAGCAGGGAACCCAACGTGAACAGGGCGAGCCCGGTCTGGAAGGTGCGGCGGCGGCCCACCCGGTCGGCGGTGCTGCCGGACAGGATCAGCAGGCCGGCCAGCACGAGCGTGTAGGAGTCGATCACCCACTGCAGGCCGGAAACGGTCGTGTCGAGGTCGGCCCGCAGCGCCGGCAGCGCGATGTTCACAATCGTGTTGTCCAGGCCGACGATGAACAGGCTCAGGCAGCAGATGCCAAGCACCAGGGCGCGGCGGCGGGGGCTGAGGTCGGGCACTCTACGAGTTCTACCGCCCGAGCAGCGATTCCATGCCCGCGCGGGCGAGTACTTAAGGTCACAATATAACCGCTGGGGGCGCCTGTCTAGACTGCGGGCACTCATGAACATGCTCCCGTACGCCTCCGCGTGGCCGCCCGAGTGGACCGGGCGCCGCCGCTCCCGCCGCCTGCTGTTCGGCGTCTTCTATCTCGGCGCGCTCGCCGCCCTGTCCGCGACGGCGGCCGGGTGGCAGTTGCTCTACGACGACGCGGGGCAGGCCTTGTTCTTCGCCGGGCTCGCCGTGTTCCTCGGGCACCTGGCCGGGCTGTGCGTGTCCGCCTACCGCAGCGGGCAGCGCCGTGCCGACACAGCGGGCGTCCGGCGTACGGCCGCTGGCTTGATCTTCCCGTACGCGCCGGGAGCGACCTACCTGGTGACCGCGACGCTCGCCATGACCACGCTCGCCGCGGGCGGCTACGCGATCGTGGCCGGGTTGCGCGGTGACTGGCTCGTGGCCGGGCTGTTCGGCGTCGTCGCGCTCCCGCTGCTGGCGTACCTGGTCGTCGTCCTGCGGCTGGTGCCCGCCGAGCTGGTGATCGGCCCGGACGGGGTGCACCACCGGGGGCTGACGTTCACCCACTTCATTCCGTGGATCGCCCTG
Source organism: Paractinoplanes brasiliensis (assembly GCF_004362215.1). Taxonomy (NCBI): domain Bacteria; kingdom Bacillati; phylum Actinomycetota; class Actinomycetes; order Micromonosporales; family Micromonosporaceae; genus Paractinoplanes; species Paractinoplanes brasiliensis. The sequence goes on from NZ_SNWR01000002.1 coordinate 1,998,379, forward strand.
ACCTCGGCCCGCCCGGCCTGGGACGGCGGCCCGGTGATCGCGGTGGGTTACGTCGGCTCCGCGGACACGCGTTCCCGCGACTACCTGGGACGCCCCATGTCGGCGCCGGAGATGGTCAACGGCCGTTGGCTGGCGGCGGACCCGGGGCTGGCGCTGACGGCGTTGCAGCACTACATCGCCCACCCGGAGCACCGCTGGGAGCTGACCACCGACGCGGCCCTCCCCCGCATCACGGCACGCTGACCGCAAGCCGATGTCCGTCGAGCGCGACACGGCGACGCCCGGACCGGTACGCCGCCGCGGCGGCAGCCATCGCCGGCCGGGGGCTGTTGAGGGCCGGTGGCCGACGATGGCGGGCAGCTTCCGGTGCAGCCGGCGACGACGGGTGGCGTCAGGCGGTGAAGGCCGTTCGCCCGCGGCGGGCCAGCACGAAGGCCACCGCCCCACCGATCAGCAACACGGCGCCCAGTCCACCGAGGACGGCCACGTTCGTGCCGGTCAGCGGCAGGTCACTCCCGCCGCCGCCCGTTCCGCCGGCGACGGGTGAGGTGGACGGGGTCGCCGCCGAGGCCGGGGCGTCCGTGGCGGTCGGCTCCTCCGCCGGGTCCGGATCAGGGGCGCCAGGCGTGACGGTCGGCGCCAGCGTCGTGGTCGGGGTCACCGCCGGGGTCGGGGTGGGTGCCGACCCGCCGGGGATGACGACCTTGCCCGAGCCGGAGTTCGTGCCGGTGTACGGCGTCTGCGGCGTCACCTTGGTCATCAGCGGCAGCCCCTTGAAGCCGCCCGTCATCTTGTCGCGCCCGAGCCACGCCGGGCCCTGCGCGTCGGCGTACTCCTTGGTGTACCAGGTGAAGGTGTACGAGTACGTGGCGCCGGGCTGCGCCATCGGGTGCACCCGGATCATCGAGACGCCGAGCTTGTACGAGCCGCCCGGCTCGATCTCGTTCGGCGGCTCGCAGACCGCCTCCTGCGGGCCGGACGGGATCTGGTCGTACGGGAGGCTCTCACCGTACTTGCAGGTGTGATAGCTCGAGGCGAACCAGAGGCCCTCGGTCTTGACATGGAGCACCACCCGCAGCGGCTTGTCGCTGTCGTTGCGCACCTCCATCGTCTCGTAGATCCACTTGTCCGGCACTCCCTGGAACAGTTGTGGCGCCGGCCCGGCGACCAGGACGGCGTTGGGGTCCGACGGCACGGCGGCGTGGGCTTGGGCGGGCGCCGGCACGAGCGTGGCGAGGACGGCGGCCGTCGAGGCCAGGCCGAGCAGACGGCGAACGGTTGTCACGGTGGGGTGAGCTCCTTCGAAGATCGAACAGGCGCCGGAGCCTATCGATATGCGAGGCTGCCTGCTGCCCCGCCGAACACACCGCCCGAGGCGGACTTTTCCGGCAGGGTTGTCACCGTAGTTACTCGTCGGTAGATTGCGGCGAGCCGACGAGCAAGAGGAGATGCGCGTGACGGTCGAGCCGCACCAGGCCACCCTCCAGCGGTCCGTCGACCTCTTCCGGGCCTTCCTGGTCGAGCAGACCGACCCCGACCGCTTCTACACCGCGCTCGCGGCCGACTCGGTCAGCCAGCTCAGCAAGTACGCGACGCTGCGCGATCAGCTCGTGCTCGACGTCGGCGGCGGCCCCGGTTACTTCGCCGACGCCTTCGGCAAGGCCGGCGCCCGTTACGTCCGCCTGGAGCCCGACGCGGGTGACCTGGCCTCCGGCGTCGCGGGTGAGGACACCGCGGTCGGGGCGCTGCGGGCCAGCGGCATGGAGCTGCCCATCCGTACGGGGTCGATCGATGTCTGTTATTCCTCGAACGTGCTCGAGCACGTGCCCGACCCGCCACGCATGCTCGACGAGATGGTCCGGGTGACCCGGCCGGGCGGGCTGGTCTACGCCTCGTTCACCCCATGGCTGTCACCGTGGGGCGGGCACGAGACGGCCCCGTGGCATTATCTCGGCGGGCATTACGCGGCCCGGCGGTACGAGCGCCGCAACGGCAAGCCGCCGAAGAACAAGTACCGTCACAGCCTGCACCCGTACTCGGTCGGCGCCGCCCTCAAGTGGGCCCGCACCACGCCGCACGCCACCCGGCTCGACGCCCTGGCCCGCTATCACCCCCGGTGGGCGCAGTGGATCGTCAAGGTGCCGGGAGCCCGCGAGGTCCTCTCGTGGAACCTCGCGCTGGTGATGCGCAAGAACTAACGCGCCACCACGGCCACCGGCGGCGTCGTCAGGTCGTTCACGCGTACCCGGAACTCGTAGCGATGCCCGGCGGTCAGCAGGACGGCCTCGTACGTGTTCCCGTCGACCGGATAGGGGTCGGCGCGCCACGGCTCGCCCGTGGTGGCGTCGCGCAGCTCGATGCGATAGAGCAGCTCCGTCCGGGTTTCCCGCCACGTCAGCCGAGCCGTGCCCGGTCCCGTCGCCGTCACGGCGAGCCCGGTCGGCAGGGCAGACCCCACCTTCACCCGTACGGGGCCGGACTGCGGCCCTGTCCCGCCCGGGTTGAACGCCGCCACCGTCATCTCGTACTCGTGCCCCTCGACCAGGTTCCGCAGGGTGGCCTCGTGGCCCTGCGCCCCGACCTCCTCGCGGGTGAACTCCCGCTCCCCCGCGGTCAGGTCGCGCCGGAAGATCCAGTGCCAGGTGGCGCCGGAGCGCCAGGTCAGCTCGACCGCCGTCCCGCGGGGTTCGGCGCGCAGCCGGGTGGGGGCGGCGCCGGGCGGCGCGAGCTGGGCCCGCACCCGTACGACCGGTGACCGTTCCCCCTCGCCGCCGTCGTTGACCGCCGCCACCACGAACTCGTACTCCCGCCCGTGTTCGAGGGGCCGCGACCGGAACTGGGTCGTCCGGGTGATGCCGGGTGTTCCCCAGTCCGCCGCGCCGGCCGTCGCGTCCCGCTGATAGACCTTGTACGCCAGCCCGGGTGCGACCGGCGGCCACGACAGCTGCACCGTCCCGTCCGGTCGCGGCTGCGCGCTGGGCGTGCCGGGCGCGGGCGGGGTGGCCACCACCACCGTGGCCCTGACCCCCTGCGAGTGCACGCTGTCCCCGCCGCCGCCCACGGCCACCACGGTGAACTCGTACTGGTGGCCGTGCCGCAGCGGGCCGACCGTCGCGCTCTGGCCGGGGTAGGCGCCGGCGCCCGTACGGCCGCGCTGCCCCGCGGTCAGGTCGCGGTAATAGATCTTGAAGAGCTGGACGAACGGCACCTCGGCCCAGTGCAGCGTCACCTTGCCGGCGCTGTCCGGCTCGGCCCGAACGGTGCTCGGCGGCGGGGGCGGCGGCACGGTGGCGGTCATGGCGGCGACGGGTGACATCGCGCCCTCGCCACGTTTGTCGACAGCGGTCACCCCGAACTCGTACCGGTGGCCGTTGGTGAGGAACTCGAACCGGCCGGGGGCGTCGCCCGGCAGCCGGACGAAGTGGGTCTGCCCGGCCGTCACGTCGCGCCTATACACCCGGTAGCTCAGGTCGCCGTCGACGTCCCAGCTCACCCGGGCCGTGCCCGAGCCGTCCGGCGTCGCGTTCACCCCGGCCGGGGCCGCGGGCAGGCGCCGGGCCTGGCGGAGCGGCCATTGCACCTCGAAGAACCGGGGACGGTAGATGGACGCGTCGGCGTAGGCGACCGCCTCGTCGAGGTCGTTGACGTTGTACGACACCAGCAGCGTGCCCGGCCGGGCCGGCTCGAGGTGCAGGTCGGCGTCGTAGACGATGTGCCCGGCGTCGGTCTCGGGGGCGCGGAACAGATAGTGCGGTCCCTCGAACGGCCCGGCCGGGGTGGTTGCCGTGTACGCCACGAAGTCGGCGCTGAACATCAGGTTGTTCTCGTGGGTCACCAGCACGTACCGGTCGCCCACCTTGCGAACGCCGTAGCTGGTGCCGACGCCGCTGAGCAGCCGGGCCGACTCGTCCACCCGGGGTGACCAGGCCTGCCCGGTCCAGAACTCCCACGGCTGCCCGAGGTCGGCGCCGCGCACCCGGGCCACGTGCGCGAACTTCATCGTCCCGGCCGCCTCGCTGCCGTAGACGTAGGTGTGGCCGCCGTCGGTCATCACCTCGGAGCCCCACGACACCTTGTCGCCCAGCGGCAGCGGGCGCAGCCGGCCGGCCGCCATCGTGGGCAGCGTGAGGGTGGCCAGCTCGGTGGCCGCGAGGGTGTGGTCGAGCGGGCCGGGCCCGGTGCGGCGGATCCGGTTGGTCAGCACCTGCACCTGGTCGCCGAGCACCGAGGCGTCGCCGATCCAGTGGAACTCGCCGTTGTCGCCGGTGGAGAGCAGCGACGCCGGGCGGGCCGGGCTGCCGCCGGTGACGGTGCGCAGCTGGTCGCCGTCCTGCACGATCGCCGAGTTGTGGATGAGCGAGGCCGAGCGCGGGCGGTCGCCGCCGGGGCCGGGCCGGCCGAGGAACGTGTCCGAGAACAGCCACAGCCGGCGGCCGTCGGGCAGCGGCACCGAGGCCGTACGGTCGGCGCCGAGCCAGTCGCCGGAGGTGTCGCCGTACCGCTGGAACATCGCGGTGAGCTCACGGGCGGACATGCCGGCGGGCTCCGCCACCCGGGCTCGCGGGCCGGCTCCCGCCGCCACCGTCAGCAGCGCCACGACCGCCCAGGCAGCAAGCAGCCACCGCATTCCGAACCGCACCAGGGACCCCCGTCCGCCCGATCACTCGATCGACAGCGTTGCATGTTCCGGTCGCGGGCCGGTAACGGAGGCGCGCAGCCGGAGTCCGACCAGGACGGACGTGATCGCCAGGGCGGCCACCGCGGTGCCGAGCGCCCCGTACGCGATACCGGGCAGGGTGTGCGGCAGCACCAGCCAGGCGGCGAGGGCGAACCCGGAGGCGCACACCCACAGGGGCGCCGCGGGCCAGCGGGCGCCCGCCGCGACCTGCGCGTTGATCAGGACGAAGAGCACGCCGTAGACGGCCCCGGTGGCGGCGAAGATCGGGGCCCAGCGGCCCAGCGAGGTGTAGCCGGGGCCGCCGGCCAGCCGGAACGCGAGCCCGCCGGCCACCGCCGCGCCCGACACCAGCAGCACCCCGCAGGCGGCGACCAGCGCCAGCGCGACCCGCAAGGTGCGGCGGTCGGCCTGGGCCAGCCGGGGCAGGGCCATGATCGTCACGACCTGCGGGGCCCAGAGCGCACCCTTGGTCAGGACGGTCCCGACCGCGTACGCCCCGGAGGCGTCGAACGGCAGGAACCGGCGGGCCAGGATCAGGTCGGCGTACGAGACGACCAGCATGCCCAGCGTGGCGCCGCCCGCCGTCAGCACCGCCCGCGCGGCCAGCGGCTGCCCCCCGGCGACCACACCGGGACGGCGGGCCAGCAGGTGCAGCACCGGGAGCACGAGCACGGCGGTGGCCGCGCCCAGCAACAGCGCCGTGGTCAGCCCCAGCCCGGCGGCCAGTCCGATCATCACGCCGCCGTACCGGCCGCCGGCCAGCGCCGACAGGCCGATGGCGAGCGGGACGAACCGCTGGTCGCCCTGCATCTCGCCGAGCCAGCGCCCGGCCGCGACCACACCGACGGTCGAGATGCCGGCCAGCACGGTGGCCAGGGCGGGCAGGCGCAGCACGACCACGGCGATCGGCAGGGCCACGGCCAGCGCGCCCGCGATCACCAGCACGGTCAGCAGCGCCGAACGGGCCACCGAGGACGGGCCGTGCCGGGCCCGGTGCACGGCCACCGCGATCTGCAGGCCGGTTCCGGCCACCCCGGCGATCGCGGTGATGGCCAGGATGGTGGCCAGCGCGCTGAGGTCGGCGGCGCTCAGCCGGCGGGCCCCGATCAGCGGCACCACGTAGCCCAGCAGGTTGGTCAGCACCCCGGCCGCGGTCACCGCGAGCCCGGCCACCCCGATCCCGGTACTTGCTTTGGTCATCTCTCGGTCCCGCCCGTTTGTCGCATACAGTGTCGGCCGTGCGCCGAGTCCAGCGCTGGGCGTTGCCCGCGACCGCCGTCCTGGTGACCGCGGTCGTGCTGGCCCCGCTGGCCGCGCCAGGCTACGCGCTCTCGTACGACATGATGTTCGTGCCACGGCAGCCGCTGCGCGCCGACCTCGTCCTGCCGAACGCCACCCTGCCCCGGGCGGTGCCGCAGGACCTGCTGGTCTCGCTCGCCTCGGCGCTCGCCCCCGGCTGGCTGGTGCAGCGGGTCGCCCTCGTCGCGATCGTGCTGCTGGCGGCGGTGGGCGCGGGGCGTCTGGTGCCGGCCGAGCGGCTCGGTCCCCGGCTGGTCGCCGCGGTCGCGTACGCGTGGACACCCTTCCTGGCCGAGCGTCTGCTGCTGGGGCAGTGGGGGCTGCTGCTCGCGTACGGGAGCCTGCCCTGGATCGTGGCGGCGTGCCTGCGCGACCGTGGCTCGACGTGGCGGCTGCTCGCCGCGTGCGCCCCGGCCGCGGTGACGCCGACCGGGGGCCTGATCGCCTTCGCCACCGTGCTCGTGCTGGCGCCGCGCCGCTCGTGGCTGCCCGCCCTGCTCAACCTGCCGTGGCTGCTCGCGACCGTGCTGAGCAGCGCGGACGGGCGCAGCGACCCGGCCGGGGTGGCCGCCTTCGCCGCGCGCGGCGCCGACTGGACAGGGCCGATCGGCGCGCTGCTCGGCACCGGCGGCATCTGGAACGCGCAGACCACCCTGCCCAGCCGCTCGTCGCCGCTCGCCCCGCTGGGCACGCTGCTGCTGCTCGCACTGGCGGTGACGGGCTGGCGGCTGCTGCGCGACCGGCTGCCGGACGGCGCGGCGGTCCGCCTGCTGGTGCTGGCCGGGGGCGGGTTCCTGCTGGCTGCGCTGGCCGTGCTGCCCGGGGGCCGGGCGCTGCTCGAGTGGGCGGTGACCTCGGTGCCTGGGGCCGGGGTGCTGCGCGACGGGCAGAAGTTCCTGATCCCGTACGCCCTGGTGTTGTGCCTCTGCGCGGCTCTGGGCGCCGAGCGGATCGGGCGGCGCGAGGTGCTGGCCGGAGCTTTGGTGCTGCCGCTGGTGGTGATGCCCGACCTCGCGTACGGGGGTGCCGGCCGGCTTCGCCCGGTGAGCTACCCGGCCGATTTCGCCGTCGTGAAGCGCCTGGTCGAGCAGTCGCCGGGCGAGGTGGTGTCGCTGCCGTTCGCGGGCTACCACACCTACCCCTGGAACCGTTCCCGAACTGTGATCGACCCGCTCCCCCGATACCTGGACGCCGAAGTGGTGCGCGACGACCGCCTGCTGGTCGGCGACCGGGCGATCGCCGGGGAGAGCCGGCGCGCCGACGAGGTCCGCCAGGCCCTGGAGCTGGGGAAACCACTTGCCGCGCTCGGGATGCGCTGGGTCGTCGTGCAGCGGGTCGCCGGTGAGGCCCCGGTCCCGCCCGCCGCGCTGGCGGGACTGAGAATGGTGCACGCGGGAACCGACCTCCGGTTGTACGAGAACGGGTCTTCGCAAAGAAGTTACTAGGTGGTAACGTCCCGCGCACATCGCAAGCCCGTCGATGTCGCTGCTCAGAAGGAGTCCCCACATGCGTAAGGCCCTTCCTCTGGTCCTGGCCGGGGTGATCGCCCTGGCCCTCGGCGCCATCGGGTCGGTGGCGCTGGCCTCGACCCTGACCGGCTCGGCGTCGGAGGCGGCCAAGACCGTCGACGACACCCAGGTCGTTCCCGGGGTCTACGGCACCAGGTAGGTCCGGTCCACCTCGGCCGGCGCCGGGACGCGAGCGGCCCCCTCGATCAGGGCCGCGAACCGCTCGCCCGCCGCCGGCCAGGTGAACCGTGCCGCGTGCGCCCGCGCCGCGGCGCCCATCGCGAGCCGGAGGGTGTCATCGGTCAGCAGCAGGCGCACCTTCTCGGTGTAGTCGGCGGAATCGTTCGCCAGCAGGCCGGTCCGGCCGTCGACCAGGGACTCCTCGACTCCCCCGGCGCCCCGGAAGGCCACGTTCGGCGTGCCCACCGCGGCCGCCTCGACGATGGTCAGGCCCCAGCCCTCCTTGAGCGACGGGGTCAGCGCCACCCAGGCCTCGCTGAGCAGCTCACGCTTCTCGGGCTCGTCGACGAACCCGGCGAACCGCACCCGATCGGCCACACCGAGCCCGGCCGCGTAGTCCTTGAGCGCCGGCTCCCACCAGCCCTGCCCCGCCACCACCAGGCTGATCCCGGGCAGCTCGTCGGCGAGCGCGGCCACGGCGTCGATCGCCACCTCGACCTGCTTGTGCGGGACGAGCCGACCCAGTACCACGAGCGACGGATGCGCCGTACGCGCGACCGGGGCCGTGACCGTCATGTCCGGAGTGCCATTGTGGATGATCGTCACCCGTTCCGGGCCGACCCCGAGCACGGCCAGCTCGTCGCGGGTCGCGGCCGACACCGTCACGTAGCGGCACCTGCGGTACACCCGGGGCGCCAGCCACGACTCGATCCACCAGCCGAACCTGGCCAGCCGCGGGGTGAGGACCACCGGCCACTGCTCGCGGTGCACGTGGTGCACGAGCGCGATGACCGGGCAGCGCGCCCAGAGCGGGGCCAGGAACGGCAGGCCGTTGCCGACGTCGACGATCACGTCCGGCCGGCCGTGGCGGCGGCTGAGCGGGCCCAGGCCGGCGAATCCCAGCAGGTAGAGCAGGGCCGCCCGCAGGTAGAGCGTGTGCCGGCCGCCGCGGCGCAGGACGCGCACCCCGCCGGCCGTGAGCTCCTCGGAAGCGCCGTACGGGTGCTTCGCGCAGAGCAGCGTCGCCCGATGACCGCGCCGGACGAGCTCACCCGCGATGCGCTCGACGTACACCTCGGAACCGCCCCCCTGGGGGTTCCTGGTGTCGCGCCAGTTGAGGAACAGCACGTGCCGTTTCCTCGTGACAAAAGTGTCCACAATCACCCCTACTCGCGAGTAGCATTCGCGGTCGGGTCACGATATGGGGTCGCCCCGCGACTCCGCAACGGTCAATCGGGAGCGACATGCGGCCGGCAGTGAAATCGTCAGTCGACGATGGCGTTCCCCGTTCGGTCTGGCGGCTGCGCCTGCTCGCGGTGTGCGCCGGGCTGACCGCCCTCGCGTTCCTGCAGAGCCCCGGCTCGACAGCCATCGATACGAAGGTCGACCTGGTCATCGACCCGGCGGGCTGGCTCGGCCGGGCGCTGCACGTGTGGGACCCGGCCGGCACGTTCGGCCAATTGCAGAATCAGGCGTACGGCTACCTCTGGCCGATGGGCCCGTTCTTCCTCGTCGGCAAGCTGCTCGCCGTCCCGGCCTGGGTCGTGCAGCGGCTGTGGTGGGCGCTGCTGCTCAGCCTCGCCTTCACCGGCCTGGTGCTGCTGGCCGAGCGACTCCGGATCGGCACGCCGTGGGCCCGCATCATCGCCGGGGTCGCGTTCGCGCTGTCGCCGCGCATCCTCACCGAGCTCGGCCCGATCTCGGTCGAGGCCTGGCCGACCGCGCTCGCCCCCTGGGTGCTGATCCCGCTGATCGGCCTGCGGCAGGGCGTCCCGATCCGGCGCGCGGTGACCCGGTCGGCGCTGGTCGTGGCTTGTGCCGGCGGGGTCAACGCGACCGCTGTGCTGGCCGTCGTGCCGCTCGCCGTGCTCTGGCTGGCCGGGTTGCGCCCGGCCCGGTTACGGTTCCTCGCGCTGGCCGCGTGGGGCGCCGCCGTCGCCGCGGCCACCGCGTGGTGGCTCGTGCCGCTGCTGCTGCTCGGCCGGTACAGCCCGCCCTTCCTCGACTACATCGAGACCGCCGCCGTCACCACCGCGCCCACCGACACGACCACCGTGCTGCGCGGTGCGTCGCACTGGCACGCCTACCTGACCAGCGCGTTCGGGCCGCTGTGGCCGGCCGGCCGGCGGATCGCCACCGAGACCCTCCTGGTCGTGGCGACCCTGGTCGTGGCCGGTCTCGGCCTGGCCGGGCTGGGCCGCCGCGGAGTGCCGCACCGCTGGTTCCTGGTCACCGGGCTGCTGGCCGGCCTCGCGCTGGTCGGGCTCGGGCACGTCGGCGCGATCGACGGCCTGTTCGCCGACGCGCAGCGCTCGTTCCTCGACGGCGCCGGCGCCCCGCTGCGCAACGTGCACAAGTTCGACGTCGTGCTACGGCTGCCACTCGTGCTCGGGCTGGCCCACCTGCTCGGCCTGGCCCTGCGCTCGGCCCGTACGGCCCCCCTGCCCGCCCGCAAACCGGCCCGGCTGCGCGCCGCGGCGGTCACCGGCGCCTCCATGGTCGCGATCGCCGGGGTGGCCGCCCCGGCCCTGGCCGGCGGGGTGGTGCCGCCCGGCAGCTTCGCCGAGGTGCCCGGGTACTGGCGCGACGCCACCACCTGGCTCGACCGCAACCTCGACGCCGAGCAGGTGCTCGTGGTGCCCGGCGCCCGCTTCCCGCAATACCTGTGGGGCCGTCCCAGCGACGAGATCACCCAGGCCCTCATGCGGGGCAACTGGGGGGTGCGCAACTCGATCCCGCTGACCCCACCGGGCACCATCCGCCTGCTCGACTCGGTCGAGGAGGCCTTGTCCACCGGCGCCGGCTCCCCCGGCCTGGCGCCGCTGCTGTCCCGCTCGGGGGTGCGCTACCTGCTGCTGCGCTCCGATCTGAACTACGGCCGGGCCCAGGCCACCCCGCCGATCGTGGCCCGGCAGGCGCTCCTGCGCTCCCCCGGCCTGACCCCGGTCGCCACCTTCGGCCCCGAGATCGGCGGCGGAGCGCTGCCCGGCGCGTTCGTCGACGACGGCCTCGACGTCAGCGTGCCCGCGCTCGAGGTCTGGCGGGTCGACCGGCCGGTCAAGGCGATCACCGCGTACGACGCCGCCGGCCTGACCACCGTCGTCGGCGGGCCGGAGTCGCTGCTCGACGCCGCAGCCGCCGGCAAACTGCCCGACGGCCCCACAGTGCTGGCCGGCGACCGGCCGGACGACCTGAGCCCCGGACCCGTGGTGCTGACCGACGGGATGCGCCGCCGCGAGGTCGCGTTCGGCATGGCCACCGACCGGGCCTCGGCCACGCTCGAGGCGGGCGACGACGGCCGGCTCGGGGCGCCCGCCCGCGACTACCTGCCCGGCTGGGGCGACGAGCAGGACACCGTCGTGCGCTACCAGGGCATCAGAACCGTGCGCGCGTCGTCGGCGTACTCCGAAGCCAACGCGCTGATCGGGTCGCGCCCGGCCCACCAGCCGTTCGCGGCGCTCGACGGCAACCCGGCCACCTCGTGGCGCTCGGCGCCCGGCCTGCCCTCGGCGGGTCAGTGGATCGAGGTCGAGCTGCCCGGCAAACGCGTGGTCAGCAGCCTCGGGCTCACCCTCGACCAGGGCACCGACTCCGTGCCGACCCGGGTCACCGTCCGCGTCGGGCCGAACGAGCCGGTCACCCGCGAGGTCTTCGGCACCAGCGTGAACATCCCGCTGCCCGGCGACATCCCGGCCGACACCGTCCGCGTCACCGTGAACGCGGTCCGCGACGTGCGGCTCGGCTACGGCGGCGTGGGCTTCACCGAGCTGAGCATCCCGGGCGTGGTCGCGCAGCGCACCCTGGCCGTGCCCGCCTCGCCGGTCGCCGGCCGGCCCGCGGACATGGTGTTCAGCGCCGCCCCGGCCACCCCGGCCTGCTACTTCGCCGACGGACGCCCGTACTGCTCGGGCGGCAAGCTGCGCGACTCCGAGGACGGCGGCTACATCGACCGCGCCGTGCAGGTACCGCAGACGGCGCTCTACAAAGTCACCGTCCGCGCCCGCCCCAGGCCCGGCTCCGCGCTCAACGCCATGCTCGACCCGGGCGGCAGCGCCTCGGTCACCCGCGGCATCGTGCCCAGCGCGACCGCCTCCAGCACCGGTGTGCCCGACCCGGCGGCCCGGCCCGGCGTGGTGGCCGACGGCGACCTCGGCACCACCTGGTACGCCTCCGACGAGGACACCAACCCGTGGCTGCGGCTCGGTTTCCTCAAACCGCGTCAGGTCAACGGCATCCGGGTCCGGCTCGCCGACGGGGTCGCCGCGTCGCGCATCTGGCGGGTCACCGTGCTCGGCGACACCGGCGTCCGCACCGGCTACCTCGACGACGGCGGTTCGCTGCGGTTCGAACCATCGCTGCGCACCGGCACGATCACGGTGCTGTTCGCCAACGACTTCCCGGCCCGCTCGCTCGACCCCTACCGCAACACCACCCGCGAGCTGCCGTTGGGCGTCAGCGAGCTGTCCGTGCTGGACGACCCGCCGGTCACCCGCAACGACCCCGACCGCAAGCTCTACCTGCGCTGCGGCACCGGGCCGGCGGTGAGCGTGGCCGGGGTGCAACGAACGACCGCGCTGGTGGCGAGCCGCCGCGAGCTGGTCGAGGGCCGCGAGGTGGCGGCGCGGCTCTGCGGTCCCGCGGGCACCGGCCCGATCCGGGTGGCGTCCGGGGAGACGCGGGTGATCGCGGTCGCGGCGCCGACAGCCGACCCCGTGCGGCTCAACCTGACCCCGCTGCGCGGACCCGAGGCCGGCCAGGGCGGCGGCGAGAGCGAGACGGTCAAGAGCCAGGAGAGCCCCGTACGGGTCGACGAGTGGACCGCCACGACCCGGCGCGTGCACCTGGAGGCCTCACCGGCCCAGCGGGTTCTGGCCATGCGCGAGAACACCAACCCGGGCTGGCAGGCGACGCTGGGCGGCGAGACGCTGCAACCGCTGATCGTCGACGGCTGGCAGCAGGGCTGGATCGTGCCCGCGGGCCCGGCCGGCCAGGTGACGTTGCGGTTCGCGCCCGATCAGACCTTCGGCACCGCCCTGGGGGCGGGCGCTGTGCTGCTCACCGGCGTGGCCGTGGCCGCCGTGATCCCGCCACGCCGGCCCGCTCCGGCCGCGGTGCCCGTCCGGCGCCGGCGCCGCTGGCTGCTGCCGCCGCTGGTCGGCGGGGGCGCGCTGCTGGTCGTGGGCGGCGTGACCGCGGCCGGGCTGACCGCGCTGGGGCTGGCCGTGGTCGTCGGTCTGCGCGCGCTGGGCCCGCACCTGGACAACCAGGACGGACGGTGGTTGCGCCGGGCCCTGGGCTGGGCCCGGTTCCTCCTGCCAGCCTCGCTGTTCGCCGTCGCCGGGTGGTTCTCGGTGACGAGCGAGAACACGCACACCGCGGCGCTGCCTCAGCTCGCCGCGGTGACCGCCGGAGTCGCGCTCTGGCTCTCGGTCCTGTTCCCCGGGGGGCGCCGGCGGCGCAGGTGACCGAGCCGCAGGAACGGCTTCTCGACCAGGTAGTAACTGAGGGCGGCCAGCACCAGGCCGCCCGCCACGGTCTCGGCGTACGTGCGCAGCAGGCTGCCGGTGAACTCGGGGCGGCCGGTGGTCTCGTACAGCATCTCGAGCACGAACGGGTGCCACAGGAACAGCCCGTACGAGACCAGGCCGAGCCAGCGGGCGATCGGCGAGCCGAAGGCCGCCTTGGCGCGCGTCTGCGGCCCGAACGCCAGCGGCAGCATGACCAGCACCGCGATCGCCGCGTAGATCGTGAGCTTGAAGCCGAACTGGGCGGCGGTCGGCTCGACCAGGTTGCGCGGGCCGGCCATCGAGGTGGTGGAGACGGCAAGCAGGGCGAACGCGGTGGCCCAGCAGGCCAGCGGGGCGCGGCCCAGGTCGTTGAGGAAGCGCCAGCGCGGCAGCAGGTTGTTGGCCAGCGAGACGTGCACGGAGGCCAGCGCCATGCCGGCTCCGAACCAGAGCGCGTACGAGGGGAGCCAGGTGGTGTGCCGGCCGAGCGAGAGCACGCCCGCGCTCAGCAGGGCGATCCAGGTGGCCGTGATCAGCGCGGCGGCGAGCAGGATGAGGATCGGCCGCCCGGCCCGCCGCTTGCCGCGCAACGCGAGGACGGCCAGGATCGGCAGCAGCACGTAGAACGCGGCCTCGGTGGCCAGGCTCCAGGTGTGCCCGAGCGCGTGCCGCAGCCCGTACGCCTCGTAGATCTGCGTCAGCGTGAGATGCCGCGCCCAGTCCCCGGCCGAGGCGTCGTGGTTGCGGGGCACGACGAGCAGGCAGACCACGACAGTGACCCAGTACGCCGGCAGGATGCGCAACGCCCGCCGCCAGAGGTAGCCGCCCGCCCCCGGCATCGACTGCCCGGTGGCCCGCGCGTGCGCCCACGGACGGTAGAGCAGGAACCCCGAGAGCACGAAGAAAACGGCCACCCCGACGTCCAGCCGGGCCAGCCAGCCGGCCCACGGACCGTCGCCGACGTTGACCCCCGTGGCGAAGCCGACGTGGTGCGCGACCACGGCAAGCGCTCCCACCACCCGGACGGCGTCCAGTGGCGGGAGTCGATGCAGGGACCTGTTCGTAACGGGCGCAGACATAAACCGTCCCAGGGGGTCGCGCAACTATGTAACTGGCGAGTAACCTGCGCCCATTATGGGTGATCGGGCCGTGCGGGGATACCGGCCGATTGATAACGATGGGAGGGCTCCGTGAGGGCTCGCTGGGGTGCCGTGCTGTTCGGCATCGGCGTCTTCGCCGTGGTTGTTGCCGCGGGTTGTGCGTTCTACGTCGCGCCGTCGGTGGCGCGGCTGCCTTACGACCTGGCGCTGTGCAAGCCGGATCAGTCGACCGGCTGCCTGCGGCCGAGCGTGGCCGAGGCGAAGGACGCCAAGTTCCTGCAGACCAAGGGTGGGGAGGGCGTGGACACGCCGGTCATCGCGGTGCAGACCGGCACGCTGCGGTCCACCACCGAGATCGCACCCCAGGCCGACCTGACCAACGAGGAGATCAAGGACGACGACACCGTCATCTGGAACGGGTACGGCACCGTCACCTGGGTCGAGACCAACGAGATGGTCAGCCAGTACAAGGCCGGCATCGCCCTCGACCGCGACACCGCGGCCGCCGTCGACTGGTCTCAGCAGTACCTGCAGGACGCGGGCGAGGACGCGCCGTCCGAGGTCGTCTTCGCCGGGCAGCTCTACAAGTTCCCGTTCGGCACCGAGAAGAAGGACTACGAGTACTTCGACCGTGACCTGCGGAAGGCGCAGCCGATCCAGTACCAGGGCACCGAAAAGATCAACGGTCTGGAGACGTACCGCTTCCAGCAGGTCATCCCGGAGACCCCGCTGAACTTCTCGGAGGAGCGGCTCAGCGGCCTGCTGTCCAAGTTCGCCCCGGGCGCCGGCGGCGGCCAGGTCAACTACAGCAACACCCGCACGATCTGGGTCGAGCCGGTCTCCGGCACCTTCATCAAGGTGCAGGAGCAGCAGAAGAAGACGCTGGTTCCCGAGACGGGCGCGCCGACCGACCTGCTCGACGGCAACTTCGTCTACACCGACGAGACGGTCGCCAACAACGTCAAGTCGGCCGGCGACACCAAGGACTCGGTGCTGCTGATCAGCCGCAACCTGCCGATCGGCCTCGCCGTGCTGGGCGCGCTGCTGCTCATCGCCGGCCTCGTCATGGTCACCACCGGCCGCCGGGCGTCCGCCCGTCACCGCGCCGAGGAGATCACCGAGGCCGAGGCTGAGGCCGACGCCAAGGCCTGACCGAACCGGAACACGGCAGCGGGAGCCCTTCGTCACCGAAGGGCTCCCGCTGTCGCTTGTGCCCGCGGCGGCGCCGGGATCTTTACGGGACCTTTAAGGCCCTGTTATGGCAGCCCTGGATACGTTCCTGACCGACAGAGGGACGAGCCGGGAGGTACAGCATGTTGCCGGTCATGGTCACCGACATGAGCGCGGGACGGCAGCCGCGCCGGGAGCGGTCACTCGAGCTGCTGGCGGGCCGGCGTCTGGAGTATCTGCGGCTGGGGCACGCCTTCGTGCTGAGCTTCACCGGGGGCGAACAGGTTCTGGTCGAGACGGCGGTGCAACTGGCCCTGCCCGGGCGTGGGCGCGTCGTGGCCGAGCCCGGCGACCACCCCTCCGACGAGCTGGCCGAGCTGCTCGGCGACGAGGTCGTCTCCGCCCGTACGGGAAAGGCCGGCGAGCTGCTGCTGACCTTCGCCGGCGGCGCCGAGCTGCTGATCTGCCCTCACGCCGACGTCGAGTCGTGGGCCGTCACCTCCCCCGGCGGCTTCCTGATCGTCTGCCTGGCCGGCGGCGAGACAGCCACCTGGGGCGAACTGTAGAAACGGCGACGGAGCAGCCCCCCGAGCGGGGGAGCTGCTCCGTCGGAGCGATATCAGGCGCGGGCCAGGTCGAACCGGTCGGCGTCCATGACCTTCACCCAGGCGGCGACGAAGTCGTTGACGAACTTCTCACCGGCGTCGCTGCTGGCGTACACCTCGGCGAGGGCACGCAGCTGCGAGTTCGAGCCGAAGATGAGGTCGACCGCGGTGGCCGTCCACTTCACCTGGTCGGTGGCCAGGTCACGGATCTCGTACAGGTGCTCGCCGGTCTCGGCCGCCTTCCAGCGGGTGCCCGGGGAGAGCAGGTTGACGAAGAAGTCGGTCGTCAGCTGCCCCGGCTTGTCGGTCAGCACACCGTGCTCGCTGCCGCCGAAGTTGTTGCCCAGGGCCCGCAGACCGCCGACCAGGACGGTCATCTCGGGGGCGGTCAGGTTGAGCATGTAGGCACGGTCGACCAGCAGGACCTCGGGCTGGGTCTTCTCGCCCGGACGCAGGTAGTTGCGGAAACCGTCGGCCCGCGGCTCGAGCACCTTGAACGACTCGACGTCGGTCTGCTCCTGCGTGGCGTCGGTGCGGCCCGGGTGGAACGGCACAGTGACCTTGACACCCGCGTCCAGCGCCGCCTTCTCGACAGCGGCCGAACCGGCCAGCACGATCAGGTCGGCCAGCGAGACCTGGGCGCCACCGGCCGCGTTGAACTCGGCCTGGATGCCCTTGAGCTTCTCGATCACCGGGGCCGCGCCCTGGTTGACCTCCCAGCTGCGCTGCGGCTCGAGGGCGATGCGGGCGCCGTTCGCACCGCCGCGCTTGTCGGTCGAGCGGAACGACGCGGCCGAGGCCCACGCGGTCGAGACGAGCTCGGCAACGGACAGGCCGGACTCGAGCACCTTCGCCTTGAGCGTGGCGATGTCGGCCTCGCTGACCAGCGGGCCCTCGTGCGCCGGAACCGGGTCCTGCCACAGCTGCGGCTCGGCAACGTACGGGCCGAGGAAGCGGCTGACCGGGCCCATGTCACGGTGCAGCAGCTTGTACCACGCCTTGGCGTAGGCCAGCGCGAACTCGTCCGGGTTCTCCAGGAAGCGGCGCGAGATCTTCTCGTAAGCCGGGTCCATACGCAGCGACAGGTCGGTCGTGAGCATCGTCGGACGGTGCTTCTTCTCGGGGTCGAAGGCGTCCGGGATGATCTCGTCGGTGGTCTTGGCCACGTACTGCTTGGCGCCGCCGGGGCTGGTGGTGAGCTCCCACTCGTAGCCGAACAGGATCTCGAAGAAGCGGTTGCTCCACTGGGTCGGCTTGTCGGTCCAGGTGACCTCGAGGCCGGAGGTGATGGTGTCCTTGCCCTTGCCGCTGCCGTGCGTGCTCAGCCAGCCCAGGCCCTGCGCCTCGATCGGGGCGCCCTCGGGCTCGGGACCGACGTGGTTGTCGGCCGGGGCGGCGCCGTGGGTCTTGCCGAACGTGTGGCCGCCGGCGATCAGCGCGACGGTCTCCTCGTCGTTCATCGCCATGCGGGCGAACGTCTCACGGATGAAGTGCGCCGCGGCGATCGGGTCGGCGCTGCCCTTGGGGCCCTCGGGGTTGACGTAGATGAGGCCCATCTCGGTCGCGCCGACTCCCTCGGACATCGTCTTCTCGGAGGCGTAGCGCTCGTCACCGAGCCAGGTGTCCTCGGGACCCCAGAAGATCTCCTCCGGCTCCCAGGTGTCGACGCGGCCGAAGCCGAAGCCGAAGGTCTTGAAGCCCATCGACTCCATGGCCACGTTGCCCGCGAGCACCAGCAGGTCGGCCCACGAGATCTTCTGGCCGTACTTGGCCTTGACCGGCCACAGCAGGCGGCGGGCCTTGTCGAGGTTGGCGTTGTCGGGCCAGCTGTTGAGCGGGGCGAAACGCTGCCCGCCGTCGCCGGCGCCGCCACGGCCGTCCTGGATGCGGTAGGTGCCCGCGGCGTGCCAGGACATGCGGATCATCAGGCCGCCGTAGTGCCCGAAGTCGGCCGGCCACCAGTCCTGCGAGGTGGTCAGGACGGTGACGATGTCCTGCTTGAGCGCCTCGACGTCGAGCTTGGCGAACTCCTGCGCGTACTGGAAGCTGGGGCCGAGGGGGTCGGCCTTCGACGAGTGGGCGTGCAGCACCGACAGGTCGAGCTGGTTGGGCCACCAGTCCCGGTTCGTCCGGGGGCGGCCGCCGGTCTTGGGCGTCGGCGAATCGATCGCCGGGTTCTCGCTCTCGCTGCCGTGCGAAGTCACGGAGTCGTGCGCGACCGGACAGCCGGCAGCGTCTCCGAGTTGGGCGTCGCTCATGATTTTCCTTCCGAACAGTCGGGACAGGTGCCCCAATAGACGACCTCTGCCTCGTCGATCACGAAGCCGTGGTCGTCCGAGGCGGAAAGACAGGGCGAGTGGCCGGCAGCACAGTCGACGTCGGCGATCGCGCCGCACGAGCGGCACACGACGTGATGGTGGTTGTCCGCCACCCGGGTCTCGTAACGGGCGGTCGCGCCGGCGGGCTCGATGCGCCGCACCAGCCGGGCGTCGGTGAGCGCGCGGAGCACGTCGTAGACCGCCTGGTGGGAAACCGTGGGAAGGTCAGCCCGGACCAGCGCGATCACCGTGTCGGTGTCGACGTGCGGGTGGTCCCGAAGCGCCGCGAGCACCGCCAGCCGGGGCCGGGTCACGCGCAACGATACCGCCCGCAGCTGCTCTGCGAGGTCGGACGTCACGGGAAGACCTTAGCCCTCTTTTCTGGAATGAATCAAGTTTTGTGCCGTTACTCGCCCAGGGCGTCGCGCTCCGCCTTGATGGTGGTGTCGTCACCGTGGCCGGTGTGCACGACGGTCTCGCCCGGCAGCGTGAACAGCTTGGCCCGGATCGACCGCACGATCAGGCCGGCGTCGGAGTACGAGCGCCCGGTCGCCCCCGGCCCGCCCTGGAAGAGCGTGTCGCCGGTGAAGACGCAGCCCAGCGCGGGCGCGTACAGGCAGACGGCCCCCGGGGCGTGGCCCGGCGTGTGCAGGACGGTCAGGCCGCCCCAGAGCTGCTGCCCGTCGGCCAGGTCCTCGTCCCAGCGCACCTCGGCGCCGTGGGTCAGCTCCCACAGCGGGCGCTCGGCCGGGTGCAGCAGGATCGGCGCGCCGGTGCGCTCGCGCAGGGCGGGCGCCACCCGTACGTGGTCGTCGTGGGCGTGCGTGCAGACGATCGCGCGGACCGTCCGCTCCCCAGCCACCGCCAGAATCGCGTCGACGTCGTGCGGCGCGTCGATCACCACGCACTCGGCGTCGTCACCGACCACCCAGACGTTGTTGTCGACGTCGAAGGTCTGCCCGTCGAGGCTGAACGTTCCGGACACGACGCCGTGATCCACCCGAGGCTGCATGCCGCTCACGATACCGATCCGGGCTGCCGCGCCCACGGGCCGTAAGCGACAATGAGCCCGCACGGACGCTGACCGACCCCTTGAAAGGACCCGCGCCTTGGCCGGTGGACTCGTAGCCCTGCTGGATGATGTGGCGGTGCTGGCCCGCGCCGCGGCCGCCTCCGTCGACGACGTCGGGGTGGCCGCCGCGAAGGCCGGCGCCAAGGCCGCGGGCGTGGTGATCGACGACGCCGCGGTCACGCCGCAGTACGTGCGGGGGCTGGCCGCCGAGCGGGAGCTGCCGATCATCAAGCGGATCGCGCTCGGCTCGCTGCGCAACAAGTTCCTGATCATCCTGCCCGCGGTGCTGCTGCTCAGCCAGTTCGTGCCGTGGCTGCTCACGCCGATCCTCATGCTGGGCGGCGCCTACCTCGCCTTCGAGGGCGCGGAAAAGGTGTGGGCCAAGATCTCCGGCCATGGCGCGCACGACGACGAGGCCGCCAAGGACGAGAAGAGCCTGATCGCCGGGGCCGTGCGCACCGACCTGATCCTGTCGGCCGAGATCATGGTCATCACTCTGAACGAGGTCATCGACGAGCCGTTCTGGTCCCGCCTGGCCATCCTGGCCGTGGTCGCGCTGCTGATGACCGTCGCCGTCTACGGCGCGGTCGGTTTGATCGTGAAGATGGACGACGTCGGCCTGCGCCTGTCGCAGGGGCCGGGCGCGGTCGCCGGGCTGGGCCGCGGCCTGGTCAAGGCCATGCCCAGGGTGCTCACGACGCTCACCGTCGTCGGCACGGCCGCCATGCTGTGGGTCGGCGGGCACATTCTGCTGGTCGGCGCGGACGAGCTGGGGCTGCACGCGCTCTACGACGCCGTGCACCACCTGGAGGAAGCGGCCCACGACGCCACCGGCGCCCTCGGCGGGCTCATCGGCTGGCTGGTCAACACCGTGTTCAGCGCGATCCTGGGCCTGATCGTGGGTGCGCTGATCGTGGTCGTCGTGACGTTCACGCTGCACCGCCGCGGCAACGACCACCACGCCCCGGAAACAGCCGAGACCCCGGCCGCCACGCCCGCAGCCGCCACGCCCGAGCGCGTGACCGAGAAGCCCGCCACAGCCGAGCGCGTGACCGAGAAGCCCGCCACGGCCGAGCCGGTGACGGAGGAGGCCGCCAAGCCCGAGCGCGCCACGCCCGAGAACACCACGCCCGAGCGCGCCACGCCCGAGCCGGAGGAGCGCCCCGTACGCGACGTCTAGGGGCCGGTCAGCCCAGGAAGGCGTACTTGGCGGCGGTCAGCCACAGGGCCTGCCCGGCGGCGTTCGGGTGGACGCCGTCGGGAACGAGCGCACTCAGCGGCCGCGGGTCCGCGGTGAACTGCCGGTGCGCGTCGATCGTCGTCCAGCCGTTCGCCTCGGCCAGCCCCTTGATGGCGCGCAGCCGCACGTGGTGGGCGTACCGCTGCAGCGACGTCTTGCTGGGCGGGCCTTCCGGGTTCTGCAGCACCGGCACGATGTCCGGGCGGGGCGACAACGCCGCCAGCTTCGCGGTCAGCCGCTCGTACGCCGGGTACGTCGTGTCCCGGCTCTCGTTGTGGCTGTAGTTGACGAGGAACAGGTTGCCACCCTGCGCGGTCAGCTTGCCGAACCGGTCGCCCTCCACCGCGTAACCCGCCTTGGCCCCGCCGACGCTGCCGTTGTAGAGCGACAGGGAGAGCCAGCCGGTGCCCGGTCCGAGCACGGCCGGGGCACCGTACGCCTGCTTCTTGTGGTCCCACTGGCGATAGGTGGTGCGGTAACCCGGGTAGCGCGCGGCGATCCACGTCGACAGCTGGTAGAACCACTCCGACCTGTCGTTGCCGGTGGAGTCGCCGAGCAGCGTGATCGTCGCGTTGCCCGAGCCGGTGGAGAGCTGGTTCATCAGCCGCGCCGGGGCGCCGACGACCGCCGGCGCATCCCGCACCGGGGCGCTCCTCACGCTGGGGCCGGCCGCCGCTTCGGCAGTGGTGCGGGCGTAGGCGACGGGAGCGACGATGACCGCGGTGAGCGCGAGGGCGCCGGCGGCGGCGGCACGGAAAGCCATGGAGGGGCGGGCTCCTGAGGGTGCTGAGCGAACGAGCAGACAACGACAGATCACAATGGGCGGCCAGATTAACGTTCGTGATCTTGGATGCGCCAGTGCGGTGCGGCCATCACCGGCTGACGTTCCCGGCGGTCTCTCGTCGTCCGTTCGGCCACAGCATCTCGACCGTCATCAAGACGCCCTCGCAGGGCAACGCTGTCATCACTCAACGACAGCAACATCACCCGCCGCTGTCACCGTCACCCACCCGAACGGTGACAGCGGCGACCGGGCCCCCATGATGGAGCCGTGATCGAAGAAATCCTGCCGCCGGGTGTGGAATCGGTCGATACGTTCACCGATCCGCCCGGGGCGACGCTCCTCGGCGAGGAGGTGGCGATCGTCGAGCCGATGGTCGAGAAGCGCCGGCGGGAGTTCACCACCGGCCGCTGGGCCGCCCGCGAGGCGATGGCCCGGCTGGGCCGCCCGCCCGTCCCGCTGCCGCGCGGGCCGCGGGGTGAGCCGCTGTGGCCCGCCGGTCTGATCGGCAGCATCACCCACTGCCCCGGCTACCGTGCGGCAGCGGTCGCGGAGGCCGGGCGCATGGCCCTGCTCGGCATCGACGCCGAGCCGGACGAGCCGATGCCCGGCGACGTCTTCGCCACCGTCTCGCTGCCGGCCGAGCGCGAACGGGTTGCCACGCTGCACCGGGACCATCCGGGGGTGAGCTGGGAGCGGCTGCTGTTCAGCGCCAAGGAGTCGGTGTACAAGACGTGGTTCCCGCTGATGCGTCGCTGGCTCGACTTCGAGGAGGCCGACGTCACGATCGACCCGGTGGGCGGCACGTTCCGGGCGCGGCTGCTGGTAGCCGGTCCGCGGCTGCACGGGCGCGAGCTGACCGGTTTCACCGGCCGCTGGCTCGCCCGTAAGGGGTTGCTGCTCACCGCCATCGCGGGTGGTGCCAAGCCGCCTCCCAGCCGGGTGAGCTAGAGTGCGCGGCGAGGGGAGTACCTCGTAACGAACGTTGCGGTCATCACGGGCATTTCGATGCCCCCGTGCGTTCGCCCGCCACGACGTGGCAGGTGAGGGAGACCTCGGACGATGACGCGCATCTTCCGAGGAGGACCCCTGTATGGCGCACACCGTGACCCTGGCTGCCCCGCTCGAGACCGTTGCTTCCCCCCTGCTCTGGGGTGTCAGCATCGCCGTCCTGATCGCATTGCTGGCGGCCGACTTCGTGGTCACCCGGCGGCCCCACGACGTGCCGATGCGCGAGGCGGTCGGCTGGTCGGTCTTCTATCTGACCCTGCCCGCCGTCTTCGGCCTGGTGCTCTGGTGGGCGTACGGAAGCCGCCCGGCGATCGAGTTCTACACCGGTTTCGTGGTGGAGAAGTCTCTGTCGGTGGACAACCTCTTCGTCTTCATGCTGCTGCTCACGGCCTTCGCGGTGCCCTCGGCCCTGGCTCAGAGGGTCCTCCTGTACGGCATCGCCGGCGCCCTGGTGCTGCGCGGCGTCTTCATCGCCCTGGGCGCGGCCGTGCTGCAGGCCGGCACGTGGGCGTTCCTGCTGTTCGGGGCCGTCCTGCTGGTGACCGCGATCAAGGTGATGCGGGACGCGCGGCGCGACGAGGCGCACACCGTCGACATCGATCAGATGCGCAGCGTACGGCTCCTCAGGCGGTTCTTCCCGGTCACGAACGACTACGACGGCGGCAAGATGGTCGTACGCCGGGCCGGCAGGCGTGCGCTGACCCCGCTCGCCGTGGTCGTGGTCGCGGTCTTCATGACCGACATCGTGTTCGCGGTCGACTCGGTGCCCGCGGTGTACGGCGTGACCGAGGACCCGTACCTGGTGTTCGCGACCAACGCGTTCGCGCTGATGGGCCTGCGCGCGCTCTACTTCGTGCTGCGCAACGTGCTCGACAAGCTGCGCCACCTCGACTACGGGCTGGCCGTGATCCTGGCCTTCATCGGCGTCAAGCTGGTGCTGCACTGGGCGCACGGCATCTGGACATGGCTGCCCGAGGTGCCGACGCTGGCCTCGCTGGGGGTCATCGCCGCCACGCTGGCCACCGTCACGATCACCAGCATGCTCGCCAACCGCCGGGACGCGGCCGCCGCGAGTCTCGATCCAGTGTCGAGGGTGTGAATCGCCTGTTTTGCGGCATACGGCGGCCATTCCTCCGGTTCCGCGCGGAAGGGCTCGGCATGGCCGGCAGCAGGATCGGCGTCGCCCGCCTGGATCGCGTGCGGTCAGCCCTGGTCGGCCCGCAGGGCGGCGGCGAGCCAGCGCAGGTCCTCGGTCGCGTCGGGTGAGCTGCGCTCACCGCGGACACCCGCGACCAGCCGTCGGTACTTCTCCATCCCGGCGGCGAGTCCCGCCTCCAGGCTTTCCCGCACCCCCGCGAGCGGCACATCGCCGAACAGGGTGGACACCAGCTCGGCCGCGGCCGGATCGCCGGGACGCATCCCGCCTTCCCGGGCCGCGGCGACGGTGCTCACGACCTGCCGGGCCCACCAGATCCGCGCCCCCGGCGGCTCCTTCGCCCCCGGCGAGGGGGTGTTCAGCCGTACGAAGGCGCGCATCCGGTCGCGGAACCCCTGATCCGCGACCAGCTCGGCCAGCTCGATCCAGGCGTCCACCTGGTCCGGGGTGGGATCGGCGGGCAGTTCGACACCGTAGTTCCCGATCCGCTCCCGCAGGCGTGGCTCGAGGTCGAGCCGGCCGAACACGTCGGCCTTGAAGTCGTCGACGATCTGCAGGCGTTCGGCTGCCGACAAGCGGGCCAACCGGTTCATCAATGCGGTCTCCTCAGCGCTGGAACCCCGTTTCGCGACGGTGGACAGAACCGCCCGGCTGACCTTGAGGGCCCGGATCCGCGCGTCGATCGCGGCCACATGCACCTCCGCCACCTCGGCGATCGTGGCGCGGCCGTCCAGCACCCGGGCGACGTCGCCGAGCCCGAGGCCCAGCTCCCGCAGCGTGCGCACCAGCTCGACCCGGGCCACGGAGGCCGCGTCGTAGAGCCGGTAGCCGCTCGCCGACCGGCCCGCCGGCGGCACCGCTCCCTCGTCGGCCCAGAAACGCAGGGTGCGCACGGCCACCCCGGTGCGGCGCGCCAGCTGCCCCACCGTCAGCAGTTCAGGGTCTTCGTCCATGGGTTCCATGCTGAGGCCGACAGCCGCTGGAAGGTCAAGGGTCTGTTGCCGGCGGTTTCCAACTCGCCCGGATCACGGTCGTCGACGGGCTCTGCTGCCCGTGGTCACCGGCCCAGATGGACGAAACCGGCCCAATGGGTGAGCGTGGTGTCGTCGGCGGGATCGCGGACGGAGCGCTGGGCCTCGCGCAACGCCACGTGCGGCGGCAGGCCCGCGCCGGCCAGGTTGTCGTGAAAGGCGACCATCAGGCGGGCCGTCTCCCTGTCCGGCACCGGCCACAGAGACCCGATCGCGGTGGTCGCGCCGGCCACGAGGAAACCGGTCGACAGGGTGACGGCCTCGTCGTAGGACCGCCCGGCCCGGTGCGTTGTGCACGCGGCGAGCGACACGAGGCCCGCCGAGCGGCCGGCCGCCGCCCGCAGGAGTTCCTCGGCCGAGACCTGGGCGCCGCCGGCCAGCAGCAGGTACGACGAGGCCGGCCCGTCCGCCCGGACGACGCCGTGGCAGGCCAGATGCAGCACGGCGGCGGGCTCGGCTGCGGTCAGCCAGCCCAGCACGTCACCGGGCAGGCCGGGGCCGGCGGCGATGACGGCCGGGTCGCCCGATCGCCCGCAGAACCGGCCGGCCGCATAGTGCTTGCGGAAGATCGTGCTCGCCTCGGCTCCGGCGTTGGGCAGGGCCGGGGCAGTGTCGCCGGTGTCCGGGTCGCCGATGACCAGGCCGACGTCGGTGCGTTCGGGCATGGGGCGGCCGGCCACGTCGACGAGCAGCCGGCCCGAGGCGATGTACGAGAACGCCGCCTCGTCGATCGCCCACCGGCCGTCGCCGTGCGCAGCGTGCCACGGCACCGTGGCCAGGGCGCCGTCGGGGACGAGGACGAGGTGGGGCTCGCCGCTGTGGTTCTGCTGCCAGTGGTCGAGCAGCGGCCGGATCGCGACGTCCCAGGCGGCCCGGCAGACCTCGGCCAGCGTCGTCCCCACCCCCGGGTCGTCCGGCGCCGCACCCAGGTCACGCATCCGCACGCCCGGCGCCGGTTCGCCGCGGGCCGCGACGGCCGCTTGCACGGCCGCCGGGACGGCCCAGTCACCGGTGAGCCCGGGCAGGTCGACCGTGCCGATCGCCCCGCCCGGCTCCACCAGCAGCGCGAACCCCGGCTCGCCGGGGAAGAGGTAGACGAGCGCGTCGGCGCCCATGTCGCGCAGGGCATCCCCGACCCGGTCGACCGACGGCGGGTCGAACAACCGGGCCTCGCGCGCCAGCACCCGCAACGCCCGGAACCGCGCGTCACTCGGCATGACCGGGGTTCCCGTACGCCAATCGGCCCCTCCCCCGGCGGACGGATCAGCGCCCCACTGGTCGGCGAGCTCGGCGCGCCCCGCCGCCCGCAACAGCTCGGGCACTGTGGCCGCGACCGTCGCCGCGTGCAGCACGAGCCCCCGTCCGGTCTCCAGCGCCAGCCACGCCCCGGCCGGGTCGCCGGCGCTCAGGGCGGCCCGCGCGATCGCCAGCGCGTCGGGGGAGCTGCGCCGGGCGGTGGTCATCGCGTCGTGCGTACCGGATTGCAGCAACACCTGCCAGGCTCGCGCCCGCAGTGCCCGCCGGCCGGTTTCGGCCGCCGCTGCCGGGTCACCGTCGATCACGAGCGCGGCGGCCAGCGCCATCCCGATCTCGGCGGCGCCGCGCTGCCCCGGCTGGGCGGCGGCGATGTCGAAGGCCTCGCGCAGGGCCGCAACGGCCCGGCCGAGGTCGCCGGGCTGCGGGGCGTGCTGGCGCAGCGCGACCAGCCCCATGCCGTACTGGGCGAGGTGCCGGCCCCGCAGCAGTTCCCCGGTCGGTTGCCGACTGGTCTCCGCGATCAGGTCGGCACCCTCGCGCACCAGGTCGTAGCGGTCCAGGGCCCGGCCCGCCAGCACCAGCGTGCTGCCCGCGCTCATCCGCATCATCGCCGAGCTCGGCTCCCCGGCGAGCGACCCGGCCACCACCTCGCGCGCGTAGCCCGCCGCCCGCTCCCAGTGCTCCCGGTCGTTGCTGCGCTGGGCGAGCAGCACGTACGTCGCGCCGAGGCTGCGCAACGTCTGCACGCGGGCGGGGTCGTCGGGCCGGATCAGCCGCAGCGTCTCGATCAGCAGGTGCGGCGTGTCCGCGGGCAGGGCCGTGCCGGTGATCTCGGCCCACATGATCTGGGCCTGGGCCAGGGCGAGCAGCAGTTCGTACCGGTTCGGGTCGTCGGGCGCCTCGTACCGGGCGTCGCCCAGCAGGTCGAGGCCCCAGCGCAGGTCGGCCAGGTCGCCGCGGGTCTCGAACCGCAGCATCAGGGCGTTCGCCACCGCCGCGGCGAGCGCCACCCGGTTCGTGTCGTCGCGGCTGGTCCGTCTCAGCGCGTCGCGGGCCAGCGTGATCGCCTCGTCGAGCTGCCCGGCGGCGCCGTCCGAGTGGTGCCCGCGCCAGGCGATCGAGGTGGCCAGCTGGGCGGCCGCCGCGGCGTGCACCTTGGGCGCGGCCGCCGGATCCGTCACCACGTCCCGCAGCATGGCGATGCCCCGGTCGGTGTCCAACCGGCGCAGCAGCTGGAAGGCCAGGTGGTAGAGCACTTCGGCGCGCTCGGCCGAGCCGCGGGGCAACCGTGGGAGAGCCGCTGCCGCGAACGCCTCGGCCGCCTCGGCATCAGCCCTTTCCCCCGTACGCCGGACGCGCTCGGCCAGCGTCCGCGCCAGCTGCGCGTCGGCGACCCGGCGCGCCCCCGGGTTCAGAAACGGCAGGGCGGCCCGCAGGTCGGCGATGATCGGGTCCACGTCGATCGTCCGGTCGCCGGCCCTCGACGCGTGGTCCAGGCGTGCGGAGGCCCGGATCCAGCGGGCCTCGGCCCGCATGTCCGGCTCGGTGCCCGGCTGCTCGATGAGCCGCCCGGCCGCCCGTACGGTGGCCTCGGTCTGCTGACGCCGGAACTGCACCACCATCGTCAAGTAGTGGAACTGCGTCCGCATGGGCGGGGGCAGCTCGCGCACGTCGGCCGTGGACAGGATCTCGGCCGCCGCGTCCAGCTCGTCGGCGCCCGGCTCGGCCGGCGAGTTGACCACCGCGTCGGCGAACGACAGAGCAAGCAGTGGCTGACTCGGGTCCTCGTCCCACCCGTCACGCAGGATCCGCAGGGCGCGGCGGTGATCGCGGAGGTCACCGGCGTGGCGGAACCGCTCCTCGTAGAGCGACCCGTGCCGCTGCCACAGCGAGGGCCGGTCGCCCCAGACGCCGAACAGGGTCCGCAACGCCTGCTCGGCCGCGTCGAAGTCCTCGGCCCGGTGGTGCTTGACGTAGCGGGCGACGTGCCGATGCGCGAGCGAGTTGACCGCGTGCGCCCACTCCTGCGATCCCGGCCGGAACCGCCGCGCCGCCTCCCCCACGAGCTCGATCGCCCGGTCGAGGTCGGAGCCGGCATCCCGGACGGTCAACGCCTCGGCCACGATGTCCAGCACCGCCACCTCAGGACCCGGCTCGCCGTCGGCGTCCTGCCGGAGCATCCCGAGCGCCGCCTCGCCGGCACCCACCGCCTGGTCGGCATCACCGGGCGCCGACCAGCGCCCCGGCATCATCGCCGCCTGGATCATCCGAGTCAGGTGAAGCCTGGCCCAGTGGTAGAGCGTCCACTCGTCGGCGTCGGTCGCGAGCGGAGTCATCCTGGCTATCGCCGCGTCGATCACCTCGGGCGGCGTGCCGATCCCCAGGTCGTCGAGCTCGTCCAGCCAGTCGTCGTCCATGCCGGGTTCTGACGGACAGCCCGCGCCGTCACAGCGCCTGCCGTGCAGCGGTCGCACTCGCCCCGCTACCCAGGCGAGCCAGCACGTCCACGATGGCGACACCGCTGAGCTCGACCGCGAGTCCCCACAGACCGAGCGCGACCCAGGACGAGAGGTTGCTGTTGAAGGTCACGTTGTCGAGGTACTGAGTCTTCAACCCCACAAGCGACACGACCACAACCGACGCGCAGCCCGCGAACACCCGGGCGTACCGGAAGAAGGCCGACACCGGTTCAAGGTCGTCGTACCATCGCCCGGCTCCGCCGTCGGGTTCCGCCGACTTGTCTCCGGGCGGCGGCCCCGGAAGGTCTGGTTCAACATCGCGGCTTTGGTGGCGTCTGTTGTAAACCTCTTCCGCCAATTCGGTCTGACCACGCTGCAACAGCCGGACAGCTTCACGGAGCGCCTGGTTGCGGGGCGCGCGCAGGAACGACCCCACGATGTGCCCGGTAAGTATCAGATGATCGCGAATCCGGCGCAGCTCGGCCTGGATCTCGTCGGTCCGGTCGGGCCAGTTCCAGGACTGCGCCTCCACAAGATTGCGGTACGCCTCGTCCACAGCCGCGTCGGCCAGTTTCCGGTCGTCGCGGCCCACCTTGTCACGGCACTGCTCGATCGCGTCCGAAACGGCGTCGAGCTGGTCGTACAGCACGGCGGTCTGACTGGCGAGGACCGCCGCCGAGTTACGGTGCCGCTCGAGTTCGGCGAATTCCTGCTCGGTTCGCGCCAGGTCGTGCCGGAGGATGAGATCCTCGAGCTCGTTGAGCCTGATGCGAGCGTTCAACGGCAGGTCCCGCCCGTTCGTGCCCCAGCCCATCGTGCGGCGGAGCGCGTCGAACCTCCTCATCAGGGCAGCCTGCGGCGTCAGACCCTCCGTGATCCATTTGATGATGAGGCCGAGCGCGGCGCCGGTGGCGATGACGACGAAGGCGACGACAGCCCACTTGCCACCACGTTGACCGACTCCGATGACCAGAGGAAGCTCTTCGGAGTCCGCGCCCGAGGCCACGACGACCGTCTCCCGGTAGATTCCCGATTCGACGCGCTCGGGCCCCCACGGGTCCACCGTCACGGTCACGAGAACCGAATTGCCGGTCAACGGCGTGGCCGTCAAAGCCACCTGGTCGGACGGGAACTGACCGGCTTCGTGGTGCGGGTCCCGCATGAGCCACACAACGTGACCCGCGGGGGCGCCGGCACCTGGAGAAGCGAGTTCGACAACAGCCGACCTGGTCAGCGGCCGCCGGATCTTTTCGAAGGAGACGGCGATGCCACGCTCCTCACCGACCACCATTTCGTCGGCCGGCCATCCGAAGAGAATGACCGCCAGGACGCCGGAATACACGACGGCGAACACGGCCAAGAAGGCCACCCGGTATTTGCGGGCGCGTCGGCGTCGTCTGTTCGCTGCTTTGAGCAGACGCCGTTCTTCGAGTTCTCGATAGGGCACGGCCGCCCCCGATCCCCGCGGTCGTCGGACATCCGGCGGCCTCATGGTAGGTCCGGATGCCCGGTGACAGCAGTCGGGCGGCGGACAGGCCGGGCTCAGCCGGTGAGGGCGTCCTTTACCTCCGTACGGGACGAGACGCCCAGTTTGCGCAGGATGCTGGAGACGTGCACGGCGGCAGTCTTGGGAGAGATGTAGAGGCGGCGGGCCAGTTCCGTGTTCGTCAGGCCCTCGCCGATCAGCACGGCGACCTCGCGCTCGCGTGGGGTGAGAGCTTCGGGGCCGGAGCCGGTGAGACCCATGCGGGCCCGCACCTGTTCCAGCTGAGCCACCCGCCAGCCCAGCCAGCCGGAGAGCAGCGGCGTCGCCAGGGTGAGCTGCGTGGCGGCCTCGTCCGGGCGGTTCAGCGCGAGCAGGCAACGGGCGGCCCCGACCCGTACGGTGCCCTGGGTGGCGGGGCCGAGGATGTGCGCGCCGGTGATGGACGAATAGGCGTCAAGGGCCTCCGCGGGCCGGCCGTGCGCCTCGGCCAGCTGCGCGTCGACCAGCGTGCGATAGCTGTCCCAGACGTCGGCGTCGAGCAGCGCGGCGGCCAGCTCGTCGAGGCGGGGCAGGGGCAGGCCCAGGTCGAGGGCGGCCGAGACCAGGTCATGGGCCTGTTCGCCGCTGCGCCAGGGCTGGTTGTCGAGCTCGGTCAGCAGCTCGGTCAGGGCGGCCTCGGCGGCGGGCCGGTCGGCGCGGCGGCAGTGCAGGTGGAAGGCGAGTCCGGGCACCACGGCGGGCGGGTTGTTGGGCAGCGCGGTCAGGTCGGCGATGACCTGGGCGACCCGGTCGAGTTCGCCGGCTTCGAGGTAGAGCCCGGCCAGGAAGACGGCGTGGTAGTCGGCCCAGCGGCCCCGGCGGCGGTAGTTGCGGTCCTGTTCGCGGCCCTCCTCCAGGGCGGCGACGGCAGCCCGCAGGTCGCCCTTGCGCACGGCGAGCCGGGCCCGGCCCTGGAAGTAGGTGGCGACCGACAGCGATTCGAACCCGGCCCGTTCGGCGTCGACCCGCATGCGTTCCAGGGTCTCGGCGTGTTCCTCGGGTGAGGACGGTTGCTCGCCGTAGAACAGGGTGTTGAGGGCGCGGGCGGCGAGGACCCACTCCCCCGCCTTCTCGGCGTCGTCGACCAGGGCGGTCAGGATCTCGCGGCCCTCGGCGGCTGTCCGTGGGCGTTCGCTCAGCGCCGCGCCCTTCTCGAGCAGCGCGGACATCCGTACGGCGGGCAGGTCGAACTCGTCGGCCAGGGTGAGCGCGCGGTCCGCCCAGCGCACGGCGGCGTCGAGCTCGTCGCGCAGATATTCCGACTGGGCGACCGCGGTCATCGCACGGGCCTGGTCGGCGCCGCGGGGCAGCCGCGCGATCAGCGTCTCGATGTCGTCGGTGAGCGCGCGCATCTCGTCGAACTCGCGTGACTCCCAGGCCAGGCGGACCAGCAGGTAGAGCGCCTCGGCCCGGTCGCTGGCGCCGGCGGCCAGGTCACGCCACTGGCGGGCGTGGCGCAGGGCGTCGTCGAGCAGCCCGGCCAGCCAGGCCGCGCGGGCCGCCCCGGCCAGCAGCTCGGTGTCGTCGGGAACCTCGTCGAGGCCCATCTCGGCCAGCTGCAGGGCCTGATAGGCCGACCCGATGGACAGGTAGCTCGCGGTTCCGCGGCGGGCGGCGGCGACCAGGTCGTCGTAGCGGCCGGCGCCGCGGGCGTGATGGGCGATCATCGCCGGGTCGGAGCCGCCCGCGCGCAGCAGCACGTCGAGGGCTGCCTCGTGCAACCGGCGGCGCTGACGGCCGAGCATCTGGCCGCCGATCGCCTCGCGGACGAGCGCGTGCCGGAAGGTGAACTCGTCGTCGCCCGACTCGACCAGCACGCCCCGGGTGACCAGGTCGCGCAGCACGGCGATCAGCTCGTCCTCGCCGGCGCCGGTGACCTCGGCCAGCAGGTCGAACGGGATGCGGTGGCCGAGGACGGTGGCCGCCTCGACGATGCGGTGGCCGGCCGGTTCGAGGTCGTCGACCTGGCGGCGCAGCACGTCGGCCAGGCTCCACGGCAACGGCTGCTCGACCAGCGCCTCCGCGTCCTGGCCGGGCAGCGCCCGCAGCAGCTCCTCGAGAAAGAACGGATTCCCGCCCGTACGGGTGTGCAGGGCCGTGGCCGCCCGCAGCGGGGCCGGTGCGCCGGTGGCCGCCGCGATCAGGGCGGCCGTCTGCGCGGGGGTCAGGCGGTCCAGCCGTACGTGGGTGACGGCGTGCCGGCGTTCGGTGCGCGCGAGCAGCCCGGCCACCGGCTGGCGGCGGCTCACCTCGTCGGGCCGGTAGGTGCCGATGAGCAGCCGCGGGCCGTGCTGGTCGGCGATCCGCTCGAACAGCGCCGCGCTCTCGGAGTCGGCCCAGTGCAGATCCTCGAAGACGATCACGGCGGGCGTGTCGCCGATCAGGTCGCCGAGGATCGCCAGGCCCGTGTGCAGCCGCTGGACCGGGCTGCGGGCGGCGTCGGTCAGCGCGGCCAGCTGCTGCTCGCCCACCTCGGGGCGGCCGTCGATGGCGTCGAGCAGCACCTCGTACGGCCGGGACAGCGACCCGGGCTCGGCCTGGCCGACCAGCACCACCGTCGTGGCCGGCAGGGTGGCCAGCAGCTCGAGGACCAGGCGGGTCTTGCCGATGCCGGGCTCGCCCGCGATGATCGCGACGGCCGGCTCACGCGAGGAAGCGAGCCGCGCCAGGCGGCGCAGCTCGCTCTCCCGCCCGATCATCACCGGGCCGGCGCCGCCACGGAAGGGTCGCACGACGCCAGGTTACCGGTGGGGTGTGCGCGGGCCGCACGGGCTTTCGCCGCCCGGCGGGCCTTGCGCGCGGCGCGGGCGCTGGTGAGCAGCCGCGTCCGGTCGGCCTCGGCGATCAACTCGTTCTGACGCTCGTAAGCCAGGGTCAGCAGCAGGTCGTTGTGCATCATCACGGCGGCGCTCCTTCGTCGTTCGGCGATGTGTCCATCCTCGAACGGCCGGCGCGCCGCCACATCGGGCGCCTGCTACCTATTTTCCCAGCTCACGACCCGTCTAGGTATACCTAGAGAGCGCCTCGAGCAGCGTACGCCAGAACCCCTCGACGTCGATGCCGACGGCCACCTCGGCGTTGGCAGCCCGGCCCGTACGGTGGTGCAGGTCGACGACGGTGGCGCCGCGCGTCCACGTGCCGGTGAGCTCGATCGCCAGCGGCGCCGCGACGGTGCGCACGAGGGCCGGGTCGAGCACGCGGGCCACCGCGACCGGGTCGTGCAGCGGCGGGTCGGTGAACCCGAAGTTGCGGCGGTAGGCGCCGGCGAAGAACGTCATCAGCTCGGCGCAGACCCGCCCGACCCGGGTGCCCAGACCGTTCAGCTCGGCGATGATCTCGGGCGTGGTCCGGGCCTGATGGGTCACGTTGAGGCCGATCATGGTGACCGGCAGGCCCGACCGTACGACGATGTCGGCCGCCTCGGGGTCGGTGACGATGTTGAACTCCCCGTACGGGGTCGTGTTGCCGCGGTCGGTCGAGCCGCCCATGAACACGATGCGGCGTACGCGGGAAACGGTTTCCGGACGGGTGCGCAGCAGCAGGGCCACGTTGGTGAGCGGCCCGAGCGCGATCAGGGTGACCGGCTCGGGCGACTCCGCGATCAGCCGCCGCATCAGCTCCACCGCGTGCACGTCGGCGGGCGGCGCGACCGGCACGTCCAGGTCGGGGCCGTCGAGCCCGGACGTGCCGTGGATGTCGGCGGCGACGGTCAGCTCCCCCACCAGCGGCCGGTCGCAGCCGGCGGCCAGCGGCACCCCGGTCGCGCCGGCCAGGGCCAGAATCCGCTGCGCGTTGCGGGTGGTCTTGTCGAGCGTCTGGTTGCCGGCGACGGTGGTGACGCCCAGCAGCCGCAGCCGGGGATCGCCGGCGGCCAGCAGCAGCGCGAGGGCGTCGTCGTGCCCCGGGTCGCAGTCGATGATCACGGGGTGGGACATGAGGCTCCCTGATCGTGTCGCTCCGCGTTCGGGAGCCGGTTCCGTCGTGCTTACTCCGCTCCGACGTCGCTGTGCTTGTCGAAGCCGATCACCTCGGCCTCGGCCGCGACCCGCTCGGCGCGCGCCTTCGAGTCGGCCTCCAGCGTCTCACGCTCGGCCCGGGTGCGGGCCTCGACCATCTGGGCCTCGGCCACGCGCTGGGCCGTCAGCACCCGGTTCATGATCTCCTGCAGGTTGCCGGGGAAGACCAGGTCCTTGACGTCGGCCCGGACGGTCTGCACGCCGTAACCGGCCGAGACGCCCTCGACGTCGCGCAGGATGTCCTCGCTGAGCTGGTTGCGGTTGGTCAGGATGATCAGAGTGACAGCCACCGTGGCGCGGAACAACGCATTTCCGTTACGTCCGGCGAGTGATGAGTTTCGGGCCGCGCGCCCGTCACACCTACGACAGACCACGCCGAGGCGGAAGGATGACGGGATGAGCGCGCACACGTTGGAGGAGCCGGCCTTCTCGGGCCTGGCCGAACGGCACCGCCGGGAGCTGCACGTGCACTGCTACCGGATGCTCGGCTCGTTCGAGGACGCCGAGGACACCGTCCAGGAGACGTTGCTGCGCGCTTGGCGGCGGCGCGAGACGTTCGAGGGCCGCTCCACCGTACGGGCCTGGCTCTACCGGATCGCCACCAACGCCTGCCTGGACCGCCTCGCCCGCACCCGCCCCGGCCCGGCCACCGGCGGCGAGGTGCCGTGGCTGCAGCCCTACCCCGACAGGCTGCTCGACGAGCTGCCCGCCGGCGATGCCGACGAGCCCGAGACCGCCGCCGTGGCCCGCGAGACGATCGAACTGGCGTACCTGGTCGCCGTCCAGCACCTCGCGCCGCGCCCGCGGGCCGTGCTGATCCTGCGGGACGTGCTGGGATGGCCCGCCAAGGACGTGGCCGAACTGCTCGGCGACTCGGTCAACTCCGTGAACAGCGCCCTTCAGCGAGCCCGCGCCGGTATGCGCGAACACCTGCCCGCCCAGCGCCAGGACTGGACCACCGGCGCGGAGGACACCGCCACCCGCGACCTGGTCCGCCGTTTCACCGAGGCCAGCGTGGCCACCGACATCCCCGCGCTCGCCGCCATGCTGCGCGACGACGTACGGTGCTCGATGCCACCGACCCCGGGCCTGTTCATCGGCCGCGACGCCGTCGTCCAGGACTGGACCGAGAGCGGCTTCGAGGGCATGCGGGGCTTGCGCGGCATCGAGACGTCGGTCAACCGCCAGCCCGCGGTGGCCTTCTACCACTGGCGCCCGTCCGAGGCCGCCTACCTGCCGCTGACACTCGACGTCCTGCGCATCACCGGCGGCGCCATCACCGAGATCACCACGTTCTCCGCCGACCGCTTCCACGGCCTCGGCCTGCCCGAGCAGCTTCGTGGCTAGCCGTTGAGGCGGCGGAACACCTTGCCGCAGACGTCGACGCAGTGGGCCAGCACCACGTCGGCCGTCAGCACCGTGGTCGTGGTGAAGGCGAACACCTCGCGCTCGACCCGTTCGACCGACGCGACCCACGGCTCGGCCGCCAGCTGCTGCTCGAACACGTCGCTGCCCGGGTAGGACAGGTCGAACACGCCGAGCATCCCGTCGTCGAACCCGAGGGTCCACTCCTCGCCGTCGCGGGTCGCCACCGAGAGGTATTCCGGCAGGTCGGTCAGGGCCGGGTCCTGGGGCAGGCGCGCGGCGGCCTCGACCACCGCGGCCTGCCCGGCCAGGATCTCGCCGGGGTAGCTGCAGACGCCGTTGCTGCCACGCCTCGGCTCGACGCCTTCGACCCTAAACGACCGGCTCATACGCCCATTCTCCCGCGAACGGCCAGAAGGCCCCGGTCGACGCGTGGATCTGGTACGGGATCCGGTTGCGGCGCAGGCAGTCCAGCAGGTCCTGCGGGATGCCCTGCGACCCGTTGGCGTGCGGCAGGAAGTGCCACAGCACGTTGTCGACCTCGCCGTTGTCGAGCAGGCTGCGGTCCTGCTCGCACTGTTTCAGGTACGACTCGGGGTGCCCCGGCTCGCCGGTCTTGACCTCGTGCAGGTTGCGCGGCGGGCCGGTCTCGAGGAAGTCGGGCTCGCGGGCCGAGTTGGGCCGGGGCCGTCCGGGCATCGGGATGCGGGCCGCCGGTCCGCGGGTGCCCTGCCGCCCGGCCATGATGACGGTCGCGAAGTAGTCCTCGCCGGCCTGCCAGCCCCGCAGCCAGGGGGTCGCCGCCGCGCCCGGCACCGCGCCGGTGAGCGCGTCGGCCAGACGTTTCAGGCTGTTGCTGCTCTTGCGGGCCATCCGCAGGATCACCGCGTCGGACATGCCGGCCGCGGTCAGTTTGCCGTAGTCGCCCAGCATGATGGCCCGGATGGCGAGCGTCTTGACGCTGTCGGAGATCTTGTCGTACTTGGCGACGAACGTGATCACCTTGTCGAGGCGGTGCAGGTACCGCAGGACGAACTTGGCCGCCTTGCCCGGGATGGCGACGGCGTCACCGACGTACGGGACCAACCCCATGATGCTCAGGCCGGCGCCGACCCAGTCCGACTTGATCAGGGCGGCGACGGTGTCGCGCAGGTCGGCCAGGCCGCCCAGCACCCACCCGACCACGGGGATGAGGCTCAGCCCGCCCGAGCACAGGTATCCGGCCAGCCACGCCATCGAGTCGCGCGGCGAGAAGTCTCCGGCGATCAGCCCGACCACGAAGTCGGTCACGTACGTCCACTTGCTCACCCGCTCGTCCGGGACGACCGGGTCCAGGCCCTGGTCCTCGGCGTGCGCGACCTCGTAGCCGTCGGCGATGGCGTCGCCGTCGGTGTCGGCCCGCACCGGGTTGGTCAGGTGCTCGGTGATCTCGGCGCCGTCGCTGAGCCCGTCGCCGTCGGTGTCCGCGTTGGCGGGGTCGGTCTCGGCGTCGTCGGTCTCGGTGCTGTCCGGGATGCCGTCGCCGTCGGTGTCGACGGGCGTCGGCGCGGTCTCCACCGGCGGCGTGGGCTCGCTGACCGGCGGTGGCGGGTTGTCCGCGACCAGCGGATCGCGGCCCTGCGCGACCTCGGCGCCGTCGGCCAGGCCGTCGCCGTCGGTGTCGGGGTCGGTCAGCTTGGTGCCGAGCTCCTGCTCACGCAGGTTGGTCAGCCCGTCGCCGTCGGTGTCCTCGGCGCCGTCGTCGACGCCGTTGCCGTCGCTGTCCGGGTTGTTGGGCCGCGTGTCGGTGGCCAGCTGCTCGATCTCGGTCCTGTCGGTGAGCCCGTCGCCGTCGGAGTCGGCGATCAGCGGGCTGGCGCCGAACCGCAGCTCGGTCAGGTCGGTCACCCCGTCGGCGTCGTGATCGCCCTCGTAGGTGATGCCGAACCGGCCCAGCACCGCGAAGCCGTGCTTGCGGGCCTGCGCGTTGGCCTCGGCGGCGTCCTCCGGGTCGGCCTCGCGCAGCTCCCCGTCGGCCTCCTTGAACGCGTTCTTGGCCTTCTTGATGTCGTCGAGCGCCTTGGTCATCCCGTCCGGCACAGGCGGCGCCGGTTGAATGATCTTCCACGGGTTGACGATCGCCTCGGCGTCCTGGATCGACGCGTCGGACAGCAGCCGTATGCCGGTGAGCGTGCCCACCAGCGCGTCGAGGAACGGCCGCCTGTCGTCGGCGTCGTCCTCGAGCTCCTCCAGCAGCGGCTCGAGATGCCCGTACGTGGTCCTGGCGTCGTTGTCGTTCTTGAGGCGTGCGCCGTCGAAGTACCGCGTGTCCAGATCGTCGACGACCGGCTGGAGCGTCTCGCGAACGTCCTCGGCGTCCAGGTACGGGCGTACGCGCTCGGCGGCCTGGCGGATGTAGGTGGGTGCGTCCCGGGTGTACTTGGCGGCCGGGATCTTTCTGACCTCGGCCTCCCAGTCCAGGTCGGCCGCCCGTGCGGGCGACGCGACCAGGAACGTGGAGACCATCAGCGCGGCAGTGCCGAGCACAGCCGATCTTCGGGCACGACTCATCGGAAACCTCCCCGTGGTTGTGCGGGGCAGGTTATCGACACTCGTGAATGGATATCAATGGATGGTCATTGATGTTTGCGCCAAGTGCGAACGCCCGGGTCAGGCGATCTTGCGCCGGTAGACGGCCATCGCCGCGGCGTACGCGACGAACAGGATGCCGGCGCACCAGGCGAGCGCGATCCAGATGTCGTTGCCCACGGGCTGCTGGTCGAACAGGGCGCGGATGCTGTTGACGATCGCGGTCACCGGCTGGTTCTCGGCGAAGGCGCGCACCGGGCCCGGCATGGTCTCGGTAGGGACGAAGGCCGAGCTGATGAAGGGCAGAAAGATGATCGGGTAGGAGAAGGCGGAGGCGCCGTCGGGGGTGGAGGCGCTCAGGCCGGCGATGATGGCGAGCCAGGTCAGGGCCAGCGTGAAGACGACCAGGATGCCGGTCACGGCGAGCCACGCGAGCGGCCCCGCCGAGGTGCGGAATCCGATGCCCAGGCCGACCAGCAGGATGACGACGACCGAGATCGCGTTGGAGACCAGCGAGGTCAGCACGTGCCCCCACAGCACCGACGAGCGGGCGATCGGCATCGAGTGGAAGCGTTCGAAGATGCCGCTCTTCATGTCGTTGAAGAGCCGGAAACCCGTGTACGAGATGCCGCTGGCGATCGCGATCAGCAGCACGCCGGGCATCAGGTAGTTGACGTAGTTGTCGGTGTTCGCCTGGATCGCCCCGCCGAACACGTATCTGAACAGCAGCAGGAACGCGATCGGCATGATCGTGACGGTGATGATCGTGTCGAGGCTGCGGGACACGTGCCTGATCGAACGGCCGAGCATCACGCTGGTGTCGCCGAGGACGTGGGTGGTCATGGTCAGGCCTGCTTTCCGACGACGGAGAGGAACACTTCTTCGAGGGTGGGCTGCCGTTCGACGTATTCGACCTTGGCCGGCGGCAGCAGTTTGCGCAGGTCGGCCAGGGTGCCCGAGACGATGACGACGCCGTCGTGCAGGATCGCGATCCGGTCGGCGAGTTTCTCGGCCTCCTCCAGGTACTGCGTGGTCAGCAGCACTGTCGTGCCGCCGCCGGCGAGCTTCTGGATCTCGTTCCACACCTCGATGCGCGCTTCCGGGTCGAGTCCGGTGGTGGGTTCGTCGAGGAAGATGACCGGCGGGTCCCCGATGAGGCTCATGGCGATGTCGAGGCGACGGCGCATCCCGCCCGAGTACGTGCCGACGCGGCGCCCACCCGCATCGGTCAGGCTGAACCGTGCGAGCAGGTCGTCGGCGACCCGCCCCGGCTCGGGCACGCGCCGCAGCCGGGCCAGCATGATCAGGTTCTCGCGGCCGGTGAGGATCTCGTCGACCGCGGCGAACTGCCCGGTCAAGCTGATCGAGCCACGCACCCGCGCGGGCTGGGAGACGACGTCGTAGCCGGCCACCGAAGCGGTGCCGCCGTCAGGTTTGAGCAAAGTGGACAGAATGCGTACGAGGGTGGTCTTGCCGGCGCCGTTCGAGCCGAGCAGGGCGAAGACGCTGCCGCGGGTGACGTCGAAGGTCACGCCCTTGAGCACGTCGATTTTCCCGTACGACTTGCGGATGCCGTCGATGCGGATGGCAGGGGTGTTCATGAGGTGCTCCGTTCAGGAGTGGTGGATGACGATGTCCCCGTACGAGGTGCGGCCGCGCACCTCCACGGTCTGTTGGGCCTCGCCGGGGCCGAGCGCGTTCTCCATCTCGTTGCGCACGTCCCCGAATCCGGTGTTGACCTCGAGCCACGCCGCGGTGCCGGGCGCAATGCCGATGTCGAGGCCGCCCGCCGCCGTGCCGAGCACCACCGACCCGCGTACGGCCTCACCGAGGCGGATGTCGCCGGTCGAGGTCTTGGCGTCGACGCCCGCGCCGGCCCGGCCGATGTCGATGCGGCCGTTGGCGTTGCGCACCCGCACGTCACCGCCGGCCGCGTGGATCGTGGTCTCGCCGTTGGAGTTCTTGACCACGGCCGCGCCGTCGACCGGCCCGAGCTGGATGCGGCCCGAGCCGGTGGAGACGTCGGCGTCCCCGGCCACCGGGCCGGCGGTGACGTTCCCGAACCCGGTGTGCAGTCGCAGCGGCCCGGTGCGTTCGAGCACGATGTCACCGGTCGTTTTGAGGCGGCACTCACCGAGCCGGCCGGTCGTGCGGATCCCGCCCATCTGCAGATGCGCCGCGAGGCTGGACCCGGCGGGCAGCTCGATGCTCACCTCGACCGAGCGGGTCTTCTTCGAGAAGTCGAACAACCGTTTCGGGCCGATGACTCGCAGCTCACCGTGGCTCAGGTCGACCTTGAGCTGCTGGGCGGCCTCGACGTCGGACTCGTCGTGCTCGTCGCTCGGGCGCACCTCGACGACGGTGTCGCGGCGGTCCCCGGCCACGACCTCGAGGTGGCCCACGCCGAACTCGACGGTGACGGCAATCGGCTCGGGGGTGTCGAAAACAGGCATGGTGGTACCCACTTCCTGAGTCGGTGGATCGTCCCCGCAGGTCAGGGACGCGGAGTGGCGCGGTGGGTCAGCGGACCCAGCCGGTGAAACGCTGAGCGGAGCGCTTCACGGCGACGCTGGGCTCGGCGAAGTTGTCGGGGCGTTGCAGGCTGGTGGCGGCGGCCCGCACGAGCCAGGCGTTGACCGAGCGGCCCTCCTTGGCCGCGGCTTCCTCGATGGCCGCCTTGAGCTGCTCGGGCATGCGGACGTTGATGCGGGTGGCCGGCCCGTCCTCGAGCTCGGCCGGGGAGTTCACAGGCTCGGCGGCAACCGGCGGGGCCGCCTCGGACGGCGGAGCGGTCACCACGAACTCGGGGTCACGCCCGCGCAGCCGTACCTCGACCGACCCCGGGGCCAGATCCCGCGTGATCTCGTCGGCGGCGGCGGTCAGCGCCTCCAGCACGGTCATGCGGATCGCCGACTCCAGCGCCCCGGTCAGGCGCTCGACCAGGGCCCGCGACTCCTCCCCACCGGATTCGGCCAGCGTGGCGAACTCGCGGCCCAGGTTGGTCACGTACGAGGTCAGGTCCATGGCACCACTATGGCACACGAGTGGCACCACTGCAAAGGACTTTGGCACACGGATGGCACCAGAGGCATTCAGTCGACGAGGGCGACGTACAGCGGCGAGCCGAGCAGCACCCGTTCGCCGTCGGCGCCAGGTTCGTCCATCAGGCGCTTGGCGATGAACTCCATGGTCTGAGCGGGCCCGCGCAGCGCGTCAGTGGCCGCCCGTACGGCGTCAGGCGCCTCTTCGCCGTCGACCCGGTTCAGGCCTTCCAGCAGCGACGGCAGCATCGACCGGCCCATCGGGAGCACCTGCTGCTCACCACCGGGCGGCGTGCCGAAC
The DNA here is from genome assembly GCF_004362215.1 of Paractinoplanes brasiliensis. Lineage (NCBI taxonomy): Bacteria > Bacillati > Actinomycetota > Actinomycetes > Micromonosporales > Micromonosporaceae > Paractinoplanes > Paractinoplanes brasiliensis. The sequence continues at coordinate 2,039,567 of NZ_SNWR01000002.1, forward strand.
ATGTGCGCCCGGGACCCGCCGAGGCCCAGCACGGTCCCGCCCGCCCGGCCGCCGAAGTAGACCATCGGGAACCCGTCGGCGCCCACGGTCGGGCCCCAGCGCAGCGGCATGAGCCCCCAGAAGAACTGCCCCGGCGCCTCGACCGTGCCCAGGTCACCGAAGTCGCCAAGGTAGCGCACGACCTTTTCGAGCCGGGCCGTGCGCTCAGCTCCCGCGAGCGTCTCGCCGCTGCGCTTGGCAGTCAGAAACTGCAACCCCAGACCGACCTCGGACGAGCGCTTCCGCATGGCACCGGGGTCGATCTGCTGCAGCAGCATCTCCACCTTGGCATCGCTGATGTACACGAAATACCTGAACGACATCGATCCCCCTCGACGACCGCCCCGATTCTTCCACCCCGCGTCGACGGTCACTCCAGCGCTATGGAGGGCCGCCGCCCGGCAGCACGGTTGCCGGCCCGCGCCCCGAGCCGCCGAAGACCGCGAACCGGTCCCATCCCTCGGCGTCGGCCAGCGCCCGCACGTCCTCGGCCACGTCGGCGACGCTGCGTCCGGGGCGGCGGGTCGAGCCTCCGTACCCGGGGCGGTCGGGCATGAGCACCCGTACGCCGCCGCGGTGTATTGCCTCGATCTGGTCGGGGCGCCGCAACCGGGTGCTCGGCGTGCCGTTGTGCGCGATCACCGGGAAACCGCCGGTGGGCCCGTACAGGCAGTAACGCAGAACGCGCCCGCCGGCCGTCACCGTCAAGCGACGCCGAGCCGGCTGCGCAGGAACCCCAGGGCCCGTTCCTCGTCGAGGATGCCGCCGCCCTCGTGCGCGTTGAACTCCCACACCGCGATCTCCTTGTCACCGCCGTACTCGTGGAAGGCGCCGTAGACGGTGGACGGCGGGCAGGTCGTGTCGCGCAGCGCGGCCGAGAACAGGGCGGGCGCCGTCGCGCGGGAGGCGAAGTTCACGCCGTCGAAGTAGGCCAGCGTGCCGCGCACCTGCTCGACCTCGGTGCGGTGCACGACCAGGTAGTCGATGATTTCCTTGTACGGGTACGACTCCGTCACCTGCAGGGCGCGCGGGAAGTCGCACAGGAACGGCACGAACGCGACCGCCGCGGCCAGGTCGTCGCGCAGGCCCGCTACGGCGAGCGCGTTGCCGCCACCCTGGCTGCCGCCGAGCACCGCGATGCGGGAGTTGTCGACCACGTCGAGGCTGCGGGCGGCGTCGACGGCCCGTACGGCGTCGGTGAACATCCGCCGGTAGTAGTACGTGGCCGGGTCGAGGATGCCGCGGGTCATCACGCCCGGCACCTGCGGCTGGGACGGCGCCTCGTCGGGGGTGGCGCCCAGGCTCCAGCCGGAGCCCTGGCCGCGCGTGTCCATCTGCAGGTGCGCGAACCCGGCTGACGCCCACAGCAGGTTCTCCAGGGCGTGACCGCGGCCGCCGCCGTACCCGACGTACTGCACCACGGCGGGCAGCGGGCCGGTGGCGCCGGCGGGCACCCGCAGCCAGGCCCGCACATCCTGCCCGGCGAAACCCCGGAACGTCACGTCGTACGTGGAAATGGTCTTGAGGTGGGTAGTCACCCCGCGCAGGCGCACGTCGATGTCGTGCTTGGCGGCCTCGGCGAGGGTCTCGGCCCAGAAACTGTCGAAGCCGGCGGGTGCGGTCTGGCTGCTGCGGTAGGTGGCGAGCTGCTCCGGGGAGAGGTCGGTCAGCAAAGCGATCGTTCCTTCGTCTCGAATGCGCCGCCGCCGGCGCGGCGAGCAGAACCGTGTTGATCCTGACACGGCCCGGCGCCCGCAGGGACACGCCGGCACGAGGTCAAGCAGATCCGGCCGGGCTGACGCCCTCGACGGTCAGGTGCAGCAACCGTTCGGCCTCCGCGGCGGCGTCCGGGTGGTGCTCGGTGGCCAGCGCTATCCCGGTCACCAGGTTGAGCAGGTCGGTGATGGTCACCCCCGGCGTCAGCGACGCGGCGGCCCGCGCGACCAGCGGGCCCCCGGCATCGGTCAGGCGGGCCGTCGCGCAGTATTCGTGCGGCTCGCCGGGCGGTGCGGCGCGGTCGCGGTTGAGGGCCTCGGGCAGGCCGCGCGTGGTGGCGGCGAACGTGAGCACGTCGCGCAGCCATTCCAGCAGGCCGGCGCGGGGGTCCGGGTGGCCGAGCAACTCTGCGGCCCGCCCGCACAGAGTGTCCATCTGCCGGCGGAAGACGGCTTCCAGCAGGGCGTGCCGCGTGGGGAAGTGCCGCCGGGCCGTTCCGGATCCGACCCCGGCCGTGCGGGCGATCTGCTCCAGGGAGGCGTCGGCGCCCTCGGCCGCGATCGCCTTCTCGGCCACGGCGAGCAGGAGCGCGTAGTTGCGGCGGGCGTCGGCGCGTTGCCCGGTCATCACCTCTCCTCACGGTTGCCAAGCGGCGGGGTCCGCCATATCGTAACCTCACACAAACGGCGGCCCACGCCGTTTTTAGCTTGGGGGAAATCGTGAGCGCACCCGTCCTTGTCACAGGCGCCACCGGTCAGCAGGGCGGTGCGACGGCTCGCGCGCTGCTGGAGAACGACATTCCCGTACGAGCACTGGTCCGTGACCCGTCGACGGAACGCGCGAAGAACGTCGCCGCTCTCGGGGCCGAACTGGTCACCGGCGACCTCAAGGACCGCGATTCGCTTGTCGCGGCCGCGCGGGATGTCAGGGCCGTCTTCTCAGTGCAGATGCCCGAGGTCAAGAACGGCGCGTACGACTTCGCCGGCGAGCTGGATCTGGCCGTCAACCTCATCGAGGCGGCCACCATCGCCGGCGTGCGCCAATTCGTGCACACGTCCGTGTCGGGTTCCGACCGCCTCGCCACGGCGCCCGGTTACGAGACCGGGCGGTGGAAAGCCCTGGAACCGTATTACGCGTCCAAGGCGGGTATCGAGAAGCGCGTACGGGAAGCCGGTTTTCCGTTCTGGACGCTGCTCAAGCCCGCCTTCTTCATGGAGAACTTCCGGCTCGAGGCTTCCTATCTGCTGCCCCGGGGCGTGGCAGGCGGCATTGTCACGGTGCTCAAGCCGGCGACTCACCTGTCGCTGGTCGCGGTGCACGACATCGGAGTCGCGGCGGCCGCGGCGATCGCCGAACCGGAACGCTTCCACGAGGTCGTGCTCGAGCTCGCGAGCGATTATCAGCCGATGACGGCGATCGCGGAAACACTGGGCCGGGCTCTCGGCGCGCCGCTGACCGCTCCCGACATGACCGAGGCCGAGGCGCTCGAGAAGGGAATGCCGGCGTACGCGGCGCTCCCGATGGAATTGATGAACCTGGCGGGACAACCGGCCCGTCCCGAGTTCGCCCGGGATCTCGGCATTCCGCTCACGTCGTTCGAGGAATGGACCGGTGGGGGCCGGATCGGCTGACCCGGCCCCCATTGGGTCAGCTCGGCAGGGTCACCTGCAGCGGCGCCCGGCGCTGCGTTGTGGTGCCGTCACCCAGCTGCGCGTTGTCGTTGTTGCCCCAGCACCACAGGCTGTCGTCGGTGCGCAGGGCGCAGTTGTGGTGGCCGGCCGACGCGTTGGCGGTCCACGTCGTCGCGGTGCCGATCCGGGTCGGGGCATAACGATGCGTGGTGGTGCCGTCGGCCAGCTGACCGGACGCGTTGTTGCCCCAGCACCACAGGCTGCCGTCCGTACGGGTGGCGCAGGCGGTGTCGAAGCTCGCGGTGACGCTGGTCCAGGTGCTGACGTTGCCGACCTGAACCGGCGCGGCCTGGTAGTTGCCGCTGACGCCCAGCTGGCCGTAGCCGTTCTCACCCCAGCACCAGAGCGTGCCGTCGGTGCGTACGCCGCAGGTGAACAGGTAGCCGGCCGTCACGCCGGCCCAGCTGGTGCCCGTGCCGACCTGGGCCGGGGTGGTGCGGTAGCCGAGCACGCCGACCCCGAGCTGCCCGGTCGAGCTGTCGCCCCAGCACCACAGGGTGCCGTCCGTACGGGTGGCGCAGGTGTGCGCGAAACCGGCCGTCACGCTGGCCCAGTTACTGCCCGTGCCGACCCGCAGCGGCGAGGACGCGGTGTACACGGCGGCGCCGTCACCGAGCTGCCCGAAACGGTTGAAGCCCCAGCACCAGAGGGTTCCCTCCGCACGCACGGCGCAGGTGTGGCTGTCCCCGGCGCTCACGCTCGCCCAGCCGGCCGACGAGCCGACCTGCACCGGCGAGGTCTGCCGGGCGGTGTTGCCGTTGCCGAGCTGGCCGCGCGTGTTGCTGCCCCAGCACCACAGGGTTCCCCCCGTACGGATGCCGCAGTTGTAGCTCGTGCCTCCGTCCACGCTGGTCCAGGTCTCGGTGCCGACGCGTACGGGTGCTGTCCGGTTCGTCGTGGTGCCGTCGCCGACTTGGCCGCTGTAGTTGCCACCCCAGCAAAGCAGGCGGCCCTCGTCGATCACGCAGGTGTGGGAGTAACCGGTGGAGAGCGTGGTCGCCGCGGGTGGGGCCGCGGTGGCCGCCGAGGGGGCGGCGATGAGCATGGCGATCAGCGTCAGCACGGTGGCGACGATCGTCCTTCTTGTCACGTGGGGACTCCTCAGTTCATGGGGACGGGCGGTTCAGGACTCGGCGGTGCAGGTGGCGGTTCAGGACTTGGTCATGCGGTGGCGGTTCAGGACTTGGTCATGCGGTGGCGGTTCAGGACTCGGTGGTGCAGGTGGCGCCGTTCAGGGCGAACGCGGCCGGTCTCGGGTTGGTGCCGGGGTGCGAGCCGTTGAAGCCGAAGCTCGCGCTCGCGCCCGGGGCCAGCGTCGAGCTCCACGACTCACCCGAGGCCGTGACCGCCGAACCGCTCTGGGTCACGCGTGCCGACCAGGCCTGGGTGATCGTCTGGCCGCCGGTGAAACTCCAGGTCAGCGTCCACGGCGAGACCGGCGTCGACCCGGTGTTGGTCACGCTGACCGTGCCGGTGAACCCGGTGTTCCAGTCGTTCGTCGTGTACTTCACCCGGCACGAGGAAGACGGTTCCGGATCGGGGTCCGGGTCCGGCCCGCCGTCGTAGGTCAGCCCATGCCCGTACGGGAAAAGGGGTGTCTTGCCGTCGCCGTCGTTGATCGGCTGTTGCGAGGCCGACTGCATCCACGTCACCGGCAGTTTCCCGGTCGGCGCGTAGTCACCGAAGAGCACGTCGGCGACGCCCGCGCCCTCACTGCCGGGCAGCCACGCCGCGAGCAGCGCGTTCCAGTTGCCGATCTCGGACCCGATGTCGAGCGGGCGGCCCGACACCAGCACCACGATCACCGGCACACCGGCAGCGCGCAGCCGTGAAAGCGTGTTCAGATCCGTCGAGTCGAGACCCATCGATCCCGTACGGTCGCCCTCCCCCTCCGCGTACGGGGTCTCCCCGATCACCGCGACGGCAGCGCGATACGAATTGTCGATGCCGACGCCGTCCCGGTTGTAGGTCACGGTCGTGCCGTTGCCGGCCGCGGCCCGAATCCCGGCCAGAATCGACGTGCCGGCAATGATGTTGCCGCTCGAGCCCTGCCAGCTGACCGTCCAGCCGCCGCTCTGATTGCCCAGATCGTCGGCGCTCTTGCCGGCCACGAAAATCTTGCCCCCGCTCTTCGCGAGCGGCAGAACGTTCCCCGCGTTCTTCAGCAACACCTGCGATTGCCGTACGGCCTGACGCGCCAGCGCCCGATGTTCGGCGCTGCCCACCGTCGAGGCGAAACCCCTTTCCGCGTACGGCTTCTCGAAGAGCCCGAAAGCGAACTTCTGCGTCAGGATGCGCCGGTTGGCGTCGTCGATCCGCGACATCGGGATCTGCCCCGCCTGCACCGCCGCGCGCAAATGACCGACGAAGGTCTTCCAGTCGGTGGGGACCATCGCCATGTCGAGCCCGGCGTTGACCGCTGTCGCTATCTCGGCCTGGGTGAAACCGGGCCGCCCGTCGATCTGGTCGATGCCGGCCCAGTCGGAGACGACGAACCCGGCGAAACCCAGCTCGCCCTTCAGCACATCGGTGACCAAATACTTGTGGCCGTGCACCTTGACGCCGTTGAAACTGCTGAACGAGACCATGACCGACGCGACCCCGCGTTCCACGGCGGCCCGGAAGGGCGGCAGGTGCACGGCTCGCAGCTCGGCCTCGCTGATCTGCGTGTTGCCCTGATCGACGCCGCCGGTGGTGCCGCCGTCGCCGACGTAATGCTTGGCGGTCGCGAGCACATCGGCGTCCTGCAAACCGTCGACAATGGTGGTCATGCTCGACGCGATTTCGGGCTTTTCCCCGTACGACTCGTACGTGCGCCCCCACCGGTCGTTGCGAGCCACACACACGCACGGCGCGAACGTCCAGTCCAGCCCCGCGCCCTTGACCTCGTCCGCGGTGGCGCGCCCGATCCGCTCGACCAAGGCGGGATCGCGCGTCGCCCCGAGGCCGATGTTGTGCGGGAAAATCGTCGAGCCCGGCACGTTGTTGTTGCCGTGCACCGCGTCGATCCCGTACAGAATCGGAATCTGGAGTGGAGTGGCGAGCGCGGCCCGCTGATAGTCGTCGTACATGTCGGACCAGCCGGCCGGGGTGTTGTTCGCCGGGGCCGAGCCGCCGCCGGAAAGAATCGAGCCCACCCGGAACGAGGTGACGTCCGCCGCGCTGGTCGTGCCGCGCTCGGACTGCACCATCTGCCCGATCTTGTCGTCCAGCGTCATGCGGCTTACCAGGTCGTCGACGCGAGCGGACACCGGAAGGCCGGGGTCCTGATAGGGCAACGCGGCGGCTGCGGCCCGCGACGCCAGGCCGGAGCCCGCGAGCGAATCCGAGGCCGTCGCACCTTGCCCAGCCAGGCGCGTCGCCGTCAATGTTTCCGCACCCAGGCGCGTCGCCGTCGAGGCATGCGCACCCAGACGCGTCGCCGTCGAGGCTTGCGCACCCAGACGCGTCGCTGTCGAGGCTTGCGCAGCCGAAACTGGCGCCGTCACGGCCAGAAGCCCAGCAAGAATCAGTGTCGTCCGAACGAAGCGCACAGGCATCGGGGAGTCCTCACGCCGTCAACATATTGACCAGCATCGTGACATGGGAGCGCTCCCATTACAACGTTGCTTCGCGTATGTGAACACGGGCACGATCCCGGCACGGGCACGATCCCGGCACGGGCACGATCCCGGCACGGGCACGATCTCGGCACGGGCACGATCTCGGTGGGGGCGCGGCCCGACGGGAACTCGGTCCTGACGGCGGCGGCGCTGCGAGTACGCAGCCCCGGTAGAACGCGGCGCTGGTGGTGGCGCGGCCCTGACAAGGAAGCGGTCCCAGCGAGGAACCCATCCCGGCCGCCCGGCGCAGAGGCTCAGCTCGTGGTCACGAGATGTGCCCCTCGCGCGGGCGACGTTCGTCAGCCCAGGACTGCTCGGATGACCGCAGTGCGTCCGTCCAGTTCGAGCAGCTGGACGAAGTATCCGCCCGGGTCGGGCTTGGCTGGGGGCTTGTCGCATCCGAGTCGTCCCCCGCCGTCGGCGTGGATCTCCAAAGCGCATCCGGGCTCCGCCATGAAGCCGCCACCGCCGCCCAGGCCGTTGGGCTTGGTCAGCCGCGCCTTGACACCGCCGTTCTCCAGGAAGGCCGATACCGTCCACCCGCGAAGTGAGAATTCGACCGAACCGGAGAAGGACACTTTGCAGTCGCCGTCGGCACACTCCGGGTACTTGGCGCCGCTCCCGCTCGGCGCCTTCGTCTTCTGTGGCGTTTTGGGCTTTCGTGTCGTCTCCGCCTGCCGCGTCTTCTCCACAGTGGGGGACGAAGATGCGGACGGTTCGGCGCCACGGGCACTTGAGGGAGAAGCAGCGCGGGAGTCAGTCACGGTGGGAGCGGTTTCAGGGCTCGACCACGCGGCACCGGAGGACGATTCCGCCTCGGCGCCGCAGCCGGCCAGGGCCAAGACCAACAGTAGCGCCCCGGCCACGGTACGTTTTGTAGAGGAATGTGGGCAGTTCAGCACCGCGAGAGTCTAGCGGCTCGGCTCCGCCGGGTCCTGCCCGCGATGTCCACGCGCTGACGCCGAAGACGGCCAGTGGCGCGCTCGGCGCAGGCGACCGGGCTACGTCAGCGACAGACGCCCCGGACCAACCTGGAACGACATGCCAGTCGACGGAAAGCCGGCCCCCTTCCGACATGCCAATCGACGGAAGGCCGAGCCCTCACGACCCGGCCGAGCCCTCACGACCCGGCCGAGCCGGTCGCAGCCGCGGGGGTCGGCCAGGATGCGGCCTCGGACATGCTCACGATGGACCGGGAACAGCGCGATCAGCCGGGGCGACCCTGGCGCAGGACCGCCCGTCGCCGCCGCGAGCAGTCGGCTCGGGGGTGAAGGTTGGACGCTGGTTGCTCCTGCCGGAAAGCGGGCGTTCACATCATTGAATTGGGAGCGCTCCCATGTAACGATGACAGTCAATCCCCGAGGAGATGCCCATGAAAGCCCGCGCCCTCCTGGCTGGCCTCGCTGTCGTCGCCGTCTGGCTTGCCGCGCCGGGTGGAGCAGCCGCCGCACCCCGCGAAGCAGCGCCACGCGAAGCCGCACCCCGCGAAGCCGCGCTAGGCGAGGCCGCGCTAGGCGAGGCCGCGCCACGCGAAGCCGCACCCCGCGGGGCCGCGCCACGAGAAGCGGCGCCACGCGAAGCCGCACCCCGCGAAGCCTCAGCGCCCGCTGGAGCAGGCGCAACTCGCCAAGGCACCGCGCCCGGCGGACCAGCGATCGCCGCAGCCGCCGTGGGCAACGGAGCAGCGAACGCGGCCGCCGCCTACAACTACGGTGAGGCCCTGCAGAAGTCGATCCTCTTCTACGAGGCTCAGGTCGCCGGCAAGAAGCCGAGCTGGAACCGGGTTTCGTGGCGCGGCGACTCGGCGATGAAGGACGGCCAGGACGTCGGACTCGACCTCACCGGTGGCTGGTTCGACGCCGGCGACCACGTCAAATTCGGGCTTCCCATGGCGTTCACGACCACGATGCTCGCGTGGGGCGCCATCGAGAACAGGGCCGCCTACACCAGTTCCGGCCAGCTGACCCACCTGCTCAACAACCTGCGCGTCCCGAACGACTACTTCATCAAGGCGCACCCCTCGGCCAACGTGCTGTACGGGCAGGTCGGCAAGGGCGACGACGACCACAAATGGTGGGGCCCGGCCGAAGTGATGCCGATGGCGCGGCCCGCGTACAAAATCGACGCGAGCTGCGGCGGCACCGAGCTGGCGGCGGAGACCGCGGCGGCGATGGCGGCCAGCTCGATGGTGTTCAGGGCCACCAACCCCACGTACGCGGAAACGCTGTTGACCCACGCGAAGCAGCTCTACACGTTCGCCGACACGGTGCGGAAGAACTATCACGAGTGCATCACCGACGCGACGTCGTTCTACAAGTCGTGGAGCGGTTACGCCGACGAGCTCGTGTGGGGCGCGATCTGGCTGCACCGCGCGACCGGGGACGCCTCCTATCTGGCCAAGGCCGAGGCCGGCTATGACGCGCAGGGCAACGAGAACCAGACCAGCACGAAGATGTACAAGTGGACGATCTCGTGGGACAACAAGCAGTACGGCAACTACGTGCTGCTGGCCAATCTGACGGGCAAGCAGAAGTACGTCGACGACGCCAATCGGTGGCTCGACTGGTTCACGGTCGGTGTCAACGGTGACAAGGTGCGCACCTCCCCCGGCGGCATGGTGGTCGTCGACACGTGGGGCGCGCTGCGTTACGCCGCCAACACCGCGTTCGTCGCACTCGTCTACAGCGACGCGATCACCGACGCCACACGTAAAACGCGATACCACGATTTCGCCGTACGCCAGATCGACTATGCGCTGGGGGCCAACCCGCGCAATTCCAGCTACGTGATCGGGTTCGGCGCGAATTCCCCGAAGAACCCCCACCACCGTACGGCTCATGGGTCGTGGTGGGACAGCCAGCAGGTTCCCGAGCAGACCCGCCACGTCCTTTACGGCGCCCTGGTCGGCGGCCCGTCCGCGCCGGACGACAAATACACCGACAGCCGCGGCGACTACGTGATGAACGAGGTCGCCACCGATTACAACGCAGGGTTCACGTCCGCCCTCGCGCGGCTTCACGGCGAGTTCGGCGGGACGCCGCTGACCGGGTTCCCGCAGGCCGAGACGCCCGACATTCCCGAGCTGTCGGTCGAGACCACGATCATGCAGAACGAGACCCGCTCGACCGGGATCAAGGCGGTCGTCTACAACAAGTCGGCGTTCCCGGCCCGCGCCCTGACCGCCGGCAAGTTCCGCTACTACTTCACCCGTGACGGCGACGCCGCGCTGACCGTCAGCTCGCCGTACACGCAGGGCTGCCCCGGGCCGACGAGCGCGAAGCAGTTCTCGGGTGACATCTGGTACGTCGAGGTCGACTGCACCGGCCACACGATCGCGCCGGCCGGGCAGTCCGCGCACCGCATGGAGGTCCAGCTCAAGATCGGCGTCGTCGAGGGCGGCACGTGGAACCCGGCCAACGACCCGTCCTACCAGGCCGCCGCCGGCCCCAACCCCGGCGTTCCGCTGTACGACGGCGCCACGCTTGTCTGGGGCGCCGAGCCCGACGGCACCGGCCCCACCCCGACACCCACCGTGTCGCCAACGGTGTCGCCCACGCCCACCGTGTCACCGACCGTGTCGCCAACGGTGTCACCCACCCCGACCCCGCCGGCCGGTTGCCGGGTCGCGTACTCCACCAACGACTGGGGCAGCGGTTTCACCGGCTCGATCACCGTCACGAACGGCCCCACCCCGCTCAGCTCGTGGACCCTCGTCTTCCCGTACGCAGCAGGCCAGCGCATCACCCAGGCCTGGTCGGCGACGGTGACCCAGTCCGGCACCCAGGTCACCGCCACCAACACCTCCTGGAACGGCACCCTGGCCCCGGGCGCGACGGTCACGTTCGGTTTCAACGCCACCCACACGGGCAGCAACCCCCGCCCCGCGTCGTTCACCCTCAACGGGACGCCTTGCACAGCATCGTGAGAACCGGAGGCCGAGGCCGCGAATCCTCGGCCTGCCGGCTCGGCCACGGGACGCGGTTGAGGGAAGTCCGGCATTCAGCCTGAGCGCTCGGCGCCGGGCCACGGCCGTACGGCAGACGCGGCGTCTGACCGCGCAGCGAACCCCTGTCCCGGCAGCGCGGCGTCCGGGCCGGAGGCGTGGCGCCGGCACAAACCGCAACCGTTCGGCATGCCACGCCGATGTGCGGGAGCCATGGCGTTGACACAAACCCGCAGCCGTTCGGCGTGAGCCAAGCGAACAGGCGGCAGCCATGGCGTTCACACACACCGCAACCGTTCGGCATGAGCCACGCGAACAGGCGGCAGCCATGGCGTTGACACAAACCGCAGCCGTTCGGCGTGAGCCACGCGGACGGGCGGCAGCCGTAGTTGAATGCCGCCCTATGCCACGGCCTCCCGTTCGCGGCGGGGGCGGGCGAGGATCGCGCCCACGGCGATCAACGCGAACCCGAACAACGGCAACAGCTGCAGGTCACTCGGGGTCAGGACCCAGCCCTCCCCCATGTCGTACGCGCGCCACAGGTCGGCCGTGGGACCGAACGCGAAACCGCCGGCATGCAGCAGGCCGCCCGTGCCCAGCGGGTCGGTGACGGTCAGATAGTTCACCAGCGCGGCCACGAATCCCACGGCCGAGGGCAGCACCAGCACGAGTCCGGTGACGGCGAGCACCCCACTTCGGACGGGACGCCGGGCAGCCTGGATGCGATGGGCCACCGCCACCCCGGCCAGCCAGCCGGCGACCAGCCCGGCGAGCAACCCCGCGATCGTCAACGGCACGTACGTCGCGGGGCGGGTGGGCCAGCCGGCGACGCTGATCGTGCCGAGGGTGGGGTACGCGTAGACGTCGAGCCGCACGCCGTCCCGCTCGGCGGTGAAGTGGACGTTGGTCAGCACTCCCTCGCGGGGAGCGATCGGCCCCGGTCGCCAGCCCGCGGCTGCCATCGCCCGGTGGGTCTGCTCAACGGCAGCGAGCGCGGCGGCGAGGGCGGCAGGTCGCGCCTGGGTGCCCGATTCAGGCTGGACGCCGGACTCCGCCTGAACGCCGGCCCCCGCCGGGAACCGCCCCTCGGCCCACAGGTAACTGCCGTCGGCGTTCACGGGCGTCAACCGCTCGCCGACCGGCACCGCCGCGGGCAAGTCGGCGTATCCGAAAGTGCCCACCCAGGACCCGGCCGCAGCGCCCAGTGCGCCCCCGACGAGCAAGGCCAGCACGGCAGCGGCCAGGGCGAGCGGCCGGCGCACCGGCGGCCGGAACCGTTCGCGAAGGCCGTCGAGCACGAGCCGCACCTGCTCGGCACGGCTCGGACCGCCACCGGGCCCGGACATTTCGGCCAGCGTCGCGATCAGCTCGTCGCCGTGCTTACGCCGCAGCCGTGCCGGATAGGCGGCCAGCAGCCAGCTCTGGTGAAACTCTCGGACCGGTCGCGGCCGGCTCATGCGGCACCGCCGGCGGGCCGGAGGCCGAGTTGCCGTTCGGCCAGGGCGGCCCGGCTGCGCAGCAGCGAGGCCTGCTCGGCCAGCACGGCGGCGCCCTGGTCGCTGAGCCGGTAGTAGCGCCGCAGCCGGCCGTCGACCTGTTCCTCGCGGTCGACCGCGATCAGGCCCTGCTGGTCGAGGCGGTCGAGGGCGCCGTAGAGCGTGCCCGGCCGCAGTTTCACGTCGCCGCCGGACAACTCGGCGACGGACTGGACGATCCCGTAACCGTGCAGCGGCTGTGCCGCCAGCGCGGTCAGGATGAGAAAGGTCGGTTCCTGCACGGCCGACACAGTACGGCGGCGAAGATATAACGTCAACCGAGCTATGCCAGCGGCAGCACGAGCCGGAAGGTGGCCCCGGCGCCCGCGGCCGTCGCGAGTTCGATGTCGCCGCCGTGGGCTCGGGCCAGCGAGCGGGCGATGGCCAGACCCAGGCCCGCGTTCGCGCCGCCCGTACGGGTGCGGGACCGGTCCGTGCGATAGAACCGGTCGAACACCCGCCCGGCCTGCTCGGCCGTCATTCCCGGCCCGCTGTCGGCCACCTCGAGCACGGCCCGCCCGTCCACAGTGCCGACGCCGATGCGCACCGCCGTGCCGGGCGGGGTGTGCGCGGCCGCGTTGCCGACCAGATTCGCGACGACCTGCCGCAACCGGGCCTCGTCGGCGTCGACGGGGGCCGGCCCCGGCTGTCCCGTCCCGTCCGGGCCGGTCAGCGTGAGCGGCCGCGACGGGTCGAGCGCGTGCAGGTCGTGCCGGGCGTCGGTGGCGAGGGTGCGCAGGTCCATCGGGGCCCGGTCGAGCTGCCCCTCGGGCGCGTCGTCGAGCTGGGCCAGCAGCAGCAGGTCCTCGGTGAGCGCGGTCAGCCGGGTCGCCTCCCGCTCGATCCGGCGCATCGCCTCGTCCACGTCGGACGGCTCGGCCAGCGCGCCCATCCGGTGCAGGTCGGTCGAGCCTTTGATGACGAACAGCGGCGTGCGCAGCTCGTGGCTGACGTCCGAGACGAACGTCCGCATCCTGGCCTCGGACGCTGCCCGGTCGGCGAACGCGCGCTCGAGCTGGCCCAGCATGGTGTTGAGCGAGCCCGAGAGGCGCCCGACCTCGGTGCTCGGCGGCGCGAGCCGCGGCACCCGGCGGCTCAGGTCACCGGCCGCGATGGCCGCCGCCGTGTGCTCGATGCGCCGCAGCGGCCGCAGCCCCCGGCCCAGCGCGAACCAGCCCAGCGCGGTCAGCACCACAAGCAGTACCGCCCCGCCCGCCAGGCTGGTCCGGCGCAGCTGGGCGACAGTGGCGTCGGCCTCGGCCATCGGGGACGCGGCGATCACGGTTCCGCCTCCGCCGGTGTTCCGGGCGGCGACGGCCCGCCAGCGCTCCGAGCCGTCGGCGGCGGGCAGGAAGACGCCCGAACCGTCGGTGGGAACGGCCCGCAGTTCCTCCGCCGACGGCAGACCGGCCGGGTTGACCCGCGTCGACAGCGCGCCCTGCGACACCGTGCCGTTGTCGTCCACGTACACCAGGTACGGCGCGCCGATCAGGTCGAGCGCGGGGTCCATCAGGGTCGGGTCCGGGGTGGGGCGCGGTCCGCTCACGGGCAGGCCGGCGATCAGTTCGGTGAGCGAGCGCAGCTGCGTGTCGAGCCGGTCGGCCTGGTAGTGCGCGAGCCGTCCGGAGACGACCGTGCCGATCAGCCCCAGCCCGGCGAGCAGGAGCGCGGCGGTGATCAGCAGGAGGCGTACGCGCAAGCTCATGTCCTGGGCTCCCGCAGCACATAACCCACGCCGTGCACTGTCTGGATCAGCCGTGGCTCCTCGGTGTCGACCTTGCGGCGCAGGTACGAGATGTACGTGTCGACGATGCTGGCGTCGCCACCGAAGTCGTAGTGCCACACCCGGTCGAGGATCTGCGCCTTGGTCACGACCCGGCCCGCGTTCTCCATCAGGTAGCGCAGCAGCCGGAACTCGGTCGGCGACACCTTCAGCGGACGGCCGTCACGGGTCACCAGATGCCCCTCGGCGTCCAGGGCCAGCGCGCCGACGGCCAGCACCGAGGCCGGCGATCCCCCCGTACGGCGCAGGATCGCGCGGATCCGGGCGATCAGCTCCTCCAGGTCGAACGGCTTGGTCACGTAGTCGTCGGCGCCCAGCGACAACCCGGTCACCTTGTCGGCCTGCCGGTCGCGCGCGGTCAGGAACAGCACCGGGACCGGGCCGCCGCGTCCCGCCGTACGTTGTTCGCGCAGTCGCCGCACGACCTCGAAGCCGTCCATGTCGGGCAGCATGACGTCGAGCAGCACCAGGTCGGGCGGCTCCTCGGTGGCCGCGGTGATCGCCTCGGCCGCCGTGCCCGCCGAGACCACCCGGAAACCGGCGAACCGCAGAGTCGCCGACAACAGTTCCCGTACGGTGGCCTCGTCGTCCACGACCAGCAGGCGTTCGGCGTCAGCGCGGGGCGTCATGACCTCTCCATGGCCGCCAGCCTACGAAAGCGTCGGTCAGCAGACTGGCGGCCGCGCCCGCCACCACCCCGATCAGCAGGGCCGTCCACGGTTCGGTGCTCAGCCGGGCGTCGAGCACGGGCACCGCAAAGATCAGAGCCCGCACGCCGACCTGCGCCGACGCCTGGGTGACAAGCGCGAGGGCCGCCAGGGCCAGCCCGGTCGCCGCTGCCATCCCGGCGGCCCGCAGCACAGGGCCGGCGGGATGGGCGCGGCGGGCTGCCGCTGCGACCAGGACACAGCATCCGAGCAGCGCGACAATCGGCAGCACGACCATCGAGGCGCTGTCCGGCACGAGGAACGAGCCGTCACCGTTGATCGCGCAGGAGAGCACACCGTCGGCGTGAACCGTGGGCGACAGAGCCAGCCCCAGGGGCAACGCCAGCACCAGGCCGCCCGCTGCCGGGGGTCCGCCGGACACCGCAGCGGCCGCCAGGCAGACGACCACCAGCCCGAGGGCCGGCCGTCGCAGCACGCGCAGCCCCGCCGCGACCGGCGCGAACCGTAGCGCCAGCCAGCACAGCGCGACAACGACGAGCGCGAGCCCGGCCGCACCGGCCACCGCGGGACCGACGGCCACGGCGAACCCGGCGTCGAACGACCCGCTCGTGCCGGGTGCAACGGGCATACCGAACGAGATGGGAGTGCGCGTCACCCCTCCCCAGCCCGGCATCCCAGAAATGTCGGGCTGAGTGTGTTGGCTGAGCGCGCCGAAAAATCCCGTCCGGCTGGACGAGCAGCCGGACGTCACCCCCGACGTAGGCATCAAGGCAGACGGCAGCGTCAGCGCACTGCGCGCCATCCGAGCCGCCACCCCGATGCCCGCGGTGAAGACCACCACAGCCGTACCGCCGCGGACGAGCAGCCCGGCACGCCCGCGACGCGCCAGGAGCACGCCCAGCACGGTCATTCCGGCCAGCGTCACTCCGAGCGGCAGCACGTCGACCTGGCCGCTCACGGTCACCGGCAGCCCACCCGACGGCGTGGCGCCGACCAGCACCGGAGCGCCCGCGGCCATCGCGACCAGGGCCGCCGCGAGCTGATCGGGCCGGCCCACCCGCCCGGCGTCCAGCAACAGCAGCCCGAGCACGGCCGTGCCACCCATCGCGAGCAGCGCCGCGGCGGCAGCGCCCCCACCCGCGTACAGGTGGCGCATGAGGCCCGGACGGCGGGACACCGTCGTCATCAGACGACGTCGCGCTTGCGGAAGACCACGAACGCGGCCACCAGCACGCCCAGCACCGCGAGGCACATTCCGCCCAGGTTGAGCCAGGGGTGCGGGAAGTCGGGGTCCGGGACCGTGGCCAGGGCCGCCGACCCACCCAGCGTCGGCCAGTAGTCGAAGATCCCGTGCATCCAGGCCGGGAACACCCCGCCCACGCCGGGCACCAGGAACACGATGCCGACCAGGGTGGTCAGCGCCCCCGCGGTGGCCCGCAGCAGCACACCCAGCGAGATCCCGAGCAATCCGATCGCCGCCAGATAGAGCCCGCCCGCGAACACGGCCGGCAGCACGCCGGGATCGCCGAGGGAGGCGCTCGGCAGGTCCTGCCGGGCCATCAGCGGCTGCCCGGTCAGGAAGGCCGTGAACATCAGCACCTCACCCGCCACCAGGGCGACGGCCACCGCGAGCGTCACCTTGGCCGCCAGCACCCGCGTACGGCGTGGTGTCGCGGTCAGCGTGGTGCTCATCAGCCCGGTCGCGAACTCCGAGGTCACGACGAGGACGCCGAGCACCCCGATGATCAGCTGGGCCACGATGTACGAGGTGAGGCTGCGCTCGGTCGGGTCCCAGGCCTGCCGTTCGGCGTCGGTGGCCTGCGCCCAGAGCGCCCCGGCCGCGTTCGAGGCCAGCACGGTCAGGCCCAGCCCGACGACGAACAGGCAGGCCAGCGTGAGCCAGGTCGACCGCAGGCTGCGCAGTTTGATCCACTCGGCGTGCAGGGTCCTCATGCCGCCACCCCCGAGAACTCGACGCTGTCGCGGGTCAGCTCCATGAACGCGTCCTCCAGCGAGGCCCGCTGCGGGGTCAGCTCGGCGAGCGCGATCCCGTGATAGGCGGCCAGCTTGCCGATGTCGTGCGCCGTCAGGCCGGCCACGATCAGCGACGACTCGAGTCCCTCGCGCACCGTCGCGCCGGCCGCGGCCAGTTTGAGCGTCAGCACGTCCGGGTCGTCGGCGCGGACGAGAACCGTGCCGACGCCGCTCGTACGGGTCAGTTCGCTCATGGTGGTGTCGGCGATGAGCCGCCCCCGCCCGATCACGATCAGGTGGTCGGCGGTCTGCGCCATCTCGCTCATCAGGTGGCTGGAGACCAGCACGGCCCGGCCCTCGGCGGCGAGCGAACGCATCAGGTCGCGCACCCAGCGGATGCCTTCCGGGTCGAGCCCGTTCACCGGCTCGTCGAAGATCAGGATCTGGGGGTCACCGAGCAGGGCGGCCGCGATGCCGAGGCGCTGCCGCATGCCGAGGGAGAAGCTGCCGGCCCGCTTGGCGGCGACGCTTTCCATCCCCGTACGGGCAAGGACCTCCCGGACCCTCGTACGGGCAATGCCGTTGCTCACGGCGAGGGCGAGCAGGTGGTGGTAGGCGGTCCGGCCGCCGTGGACCGCGCCCGCGTCGAGCAGCGCGCCCACCTCGACCAGCGGCACGGGCAGGTCCTGGTAGCGCTGCCCGGCGACCGTGACCGAGCCCCGGTCCGGCGCGACCAACCCGATGATCATGCGCATGGTGGTGGACTTGCCGGCGCCGTTCGGCCCCAGGAAACCGGTCACCTGCCCCGGTTCTACGGTGAACGACAGGTCGTCGACCACCGTGTCGGGCCCGTAGCGTTTGGTCAGTCCTCGTACGTCGATTCGGTTCATGGCCGCGATGCTCGTCGCCGAGGCTGGCCGGTTCCGCAGAGCTTCTGGGAGAGTTCTGTGAGCCTGCGTGGCCAGGGCGGGGAGCGGGCCGGATCCCTCAGAAAACGGTCAGGCGGGGATCCGGCGCCGTGACGCTGATCCGGCCGGACCGCAGGAAGTTGTCGACCTCGTAATCGGTCAGTTTCTCGCCGTTGGCCGCGCGCCAGGGGAACATGCCGACGGGCTTCTTGACGTACCAGCGGTCAAGGGTCTCGTCATGGGCGGTGGTGCCGTCGGGCAGGTCGGCGGATCTCACGGTGGTGGTCACAATTGCCGACCATAACCTCCCCCGGCGGCGCCTTCGGCCGCTCGGCCGGACGTCACCCCGGCGTGTTCAGCGCCCGTTCAGGGTAGGTGGGTGACGATGGGGTTTTCTTCGGAGGTGTGCGGGTGCGGGTCCTTGTCGTCGACGACGAGCAGAGGCTGGCCCGGTCGTTGCGGATCGGGCTCGAGGCCGAGGGGTTCGCCGTCGACGTGGCCCACAACGGGGTCGACGGCTTGTGGCTGGCGCGCGAGAACACGTACGACGCCGTCGTGCTCGACCTCATGCTGCCCGGCCTCAACGGCTACCAGGTGTGCGCGACGCTGCGTGAAGAAGGCGACTGGACGCCGATCCTCATGCTCACGGCCAAGGACGGCGAGTGGGATCAGGTCGAGGGCCTCGACACCGGGGCCGACGACTACCTGACCAAGCCGTGCTCGTTCCCTGTGCTGGTGGCCCGGCTGCGGGCCGTCAGCCGCCGCGGCGCGCGGGAACGCCCGACCGAGCTGACGGTCGGCAACCTGCGGCTCGACCCGGCGGCGCGGCGGGTGTGGCGGGACGGCGCCGAGGTGGAGCTGACCGCGCGCGAGTTCTCCATGCTGTTCTTCCTGGCCCGGCACCCCGGCGACGTCGTCAGCAAACGGCAGATCCTGGACGGGGTGTGGGACTCCGACTTCGAGGGCGACCCCAACATCGTCGAGGTCTACATCGGCCACCTGCGTGGCAAGATCGGGCGGACGGCGATCGAGACGCTGCGCGGCGCGGGCTACCGGCTGGCGGCCGGCGGTGGCTGACGTCCGGCTGCGCACCACCGCGGCGGCCATGCTCGTGGTGGCTGTGGCGCTGGTCGCCGCCGCGGTCGCCCTCGTCGTGCTGATGCGCGGGTCGGTGCGCGACGGCTTGGAGACCACCGCCGAGCAGCGGGCGTCCGCGCTCCTGCAGCAGCGTTCCGACGTGTCGGACGACGACGACTTCGTCTGGCAGGTGAGGGCCCCCGACGGCACCGTCACCCGGTCCGGCGTCGCCCTGCCCGACCGTGAAGGCCAGGTGAACCTGCCCGGCGGCGAACACCCGTACGTGGTGGCGACCGCTGACGACGGCGGCTATCGGGTCGCGGTGGCGGTGTCGCTGGAGGACGTCGACGACTCGACCGAGGCGCTGCTCACCCCGCTGCTCGTCGGCGTACCCCTGCTCGTCCTGCTCGTCGGCGGCACGACCTGGGTGGTGGCGTCCCGCGCGCTCGCCCCCGTCGAACGCATCCGCCGCGAGGTCGAGGAGATCACCGGCGACCGGCTCGACCGTCGCGTGCCCGAACCCGGATCCCGCGACGAGATCGGCCGGCTGGCCCGCACCATGAACCGCATGCTCGGCCGCCTGCAGGACTCCCGGGACCGGCAGCGCGAGTTCGTGGCCGACGCCTCCCACGAACTACGCTCCCCCGTGGCCGGAATCCGCCAGGCCGCCGAGGTCGCCCGGACCCACCCCGGCGCTCTGCCCGACGGCGAGCTGGCCGACACCGTCCTCGAGGAAACGGCCCGCCTGCAACGCCTCGTCGACCAGTTGCTGCTGCTCACGCGAGCCGACGACGGCGGAGCCCGGCGCGCCCACCACGACGTCGACCTCGACGACCTCGCCCTCTCCGAGGCGAAACGCCTTTCCCGTACGGGGTTGAAGGTCGACACCGCAGGCGTGGGGGCGGGCCGTATCCGGGGTGACTCGGCCGCGCTCGCCCAGCTCCTGCGCAACCTGACCGACAACGCCGCCCGGCACGCCACCACCACCGTGGCCGTGGGCGTGCGCACCACTTCCGAGGCCGTCGAGCTGACCGTCGATGACGACGGCCCCGGCATCCCCGCCGACCAGCGGGAACGCGTCTTCGACCGGTTCGTCCGCCTCGACGAGGCCCGAGCCCGCGACGACGGCGGCAGCGGCCTGGGCCTGGCCATCGTCCGCGCCATCGTCACCGCCCACAGCGGGGTGGTCACCGCCTCCCCCTCCGACCGCGGCGGCGCCCGTTTCACCGTTCGCTTTCCCCGCTGAGGCTCGCGCGACTGAAGGGACAACCAGCAACCATGACCGACACCAACCGGGAAACACTGCGCACCACCTTCGGCCAGGACGCCGAACTCTACGACCGATGCCGTCCGACCTATCCGCCCCAGCTGTTCACCGACCTCGCCGCACTGGCAGATCTCGGTCCGCAGGCTCGGGTACTCGAGATCGGATGCGGCACCGGACAAGCGACCCTGCCCCTGGCACGACTGGGATGCCATGTCGTCGCGATGGACCTCAGCCCCGGCATGGCCGCCATCGCCCGGCGCAACCTCGCACAGTTCCCGAATGTCACCGTCGTCGCGGCGGCCTTCGAAGACTGGCAGCCCACGGACGGACCCTTCGACGCGGTTCTCTCCGCGACCGCGTTCCACTGGCTCGACCCCGACACGCGCATGATCAAAGCCGCTGACCTGCTGCGGCCCGGCGGAGCTCTCGGCATCGTCTCGACCCACCACATCGCCGGCGGCACAAACGCCTTCTTCGCCGACGCACAACGATGCTACGAAGTTTTCGACCCCGCAACACCGCCCGGCATGCGCCTGACAACCGATGACGAAACCCCCGACGAGGCGGCGGAGTTCGATCGATCGGCACGATTCGGGCCAGTCCGATTCCGGCGCTACGAGTGGCGCCAGACCTACACGGCTTCCGAGTATCTGAACCTGCTCATGACCTACTCCGGCAATCGGGCCATGGCGCCGCAGGCACGCAACGGCCTGTTCGCGTGCATCGCTCACCTGATCGACGAGGTTCACGGCGGAGCAATCACCAAGCAGTACCGGACCCGGCTCGCCATCGCGCACAAGAAGCCGTGAATCGTTCAGGCTGGATTCAGGGACCTTCGCGCATGGTGTGTCAGCAGCACTCATCCATCGCAGCAGGGAAGGCCGATCACACCCATGAACACCGCCAAGCTTCGTAGCAAGCGCGTCATCGTCACCACCGCCGCTGTGGCCGCCCTCGCCGTCGGAGGGGGCGTGTGGGCGACCGCCGCGAACGCCGACGGCGAGGTCAGCGGCGGCGACCGGGACAAGGCCGGCAACGCCGCGGTGCAGGCCGTCGGCGGCGGCACCGTCCTCGACGTCGAGACCAGCGACGACCAGGGCGAGGCGTACGAGGTCGACATCCGCAAGACCGACGGCTCCGAGGTCGAGGTCGTGCTCGACAAGGACCTGAAGGTGCTGAGCCGGCAGGCCGACGACCCGGACGCCGCCGGCCCCGCGCTGACCGACGCCCAGCGCACCTCCGCCGGGAAGGCCGCCCTGGACGCGGTCGGCGGCGGCACCGTCCTGGACGTCGAGGCGAGCGACGACCAGGGCGCCGCCTACGAGGCCGAGGTCCGCGACTCGGGCAACAAGGAGTGGGACGTCGAGCTCGACGAGGCCTTCAAGGTCCTGAACAAGACCGAGGACAACTGAGTCAGGCGAACACCCGCGCGGCGAAGCGCCGGCCGATCAGCCGGTGCGTCGCCGCGTCCGGGTGCAACTGGTCGGGCAGCGGGTGCTCGGCGTGGTCCGCCTCGCCGTACAGGTCGAGCCCGTCCACGTACGTCAGGTTCGGGTCGGTCTTGGCCCGCTCGGCGGCGATGCGGGCCAGTTCCGTGCGGATCACCCGCAGGGTGAGCTTGCCCGCGGCCTGTTCGGCCGGGTCGCCGGTGGCCACGAACCCGATCCGGCCCTCGCGCAGCGCGGCCACGTCGAACGCGCCGGGACCGGGCGTGTCCTCGTGGATCGGGCAGTAGATCGGCGACACCACCACCAGCGGCGTCGAGGGGTGGCCGTCGCGGATCGTGTCGAGGAAGCCGTGCACGGCCGGGCCGAACGCGCGCAACCGCATCAGGTCGGCGTTGACGATGTTGATGCCGAGCTTGACGCTGATGAGGTCGGCCGGCAGGTCACGCATCGTCCGGGCGGTGAACGGGTCGAGCAGGGCGCTGCCGCCGAACCCCAGGTTGGTCAGCTCGACCCCGCCCTCGGCGGCCGCGATCGCGGGCCAGATCGTGCTCGGGGTGGCGGCGTTGGAGCCCTGGCTGATCGAGCTGCCGTGGTGCAGCCAGCGGGGCCGGCCGGACGGCGGGGCGGGCTCGATCGGGGCGTCGCTGCGCAGCTCGACCAGCTCGGTGCGTTCGTTGTGCGGCAGCCAGATCTCGACGGTTGTGAGCTCGCCGGGCAGGCCGGTGAACACGGCCCGGCCGGGCTCGCCGGGAACCGCGCCGACGGCCCCGGTCGCCATGTCGACGGTCACGGTGGTGCCGCCGGCGACCGTCTGCTGTGCGACCAGGACGCCGTCCGCGTACAGGTCGTAGACGCCCTCGGGCCGGGGCGGCGCCCCACGGTAGATCAGCTTCGTGGGAACGGTGACGAGTTCGACGCGAGTCGCCCTTGTGCGGAACACGACCCGTACGGCGGAAGGTTGTGCCTCGACGGTCGCGAGCTGGGGGTCGGCGCACTGGGCCCGCGCCCGGGCCGGAAGCCGGTGCGGCAGCAGCCCGTACGGGGTCTGCTCGAGCTCGACGGCGCCGCGGATCAGCTCGGCGGTCATGGGTGTGGTGATCATTGGTGTCATCCTTTTCGGGGCCAGTGGCGCAGAGCCGCGTCGAGCGCGTCGAGAATGCGCGCCCAGGACTCGTCGGCGCCGGGTCGGCTGTGATCGAACGCACCACCCGCTTCCTGGGTGATGTAGCCGTGCAAAGCACTGCCGATCAGCCGTACGGCGTGGGTGTGCTCGGTGCCGGGAAGCTCGTAGCCGTGCAGGATCGCGCGGATCATCTCGGCGTGGCGCGGACCGGCACTCGCCAGGGCGGTCTCGTGGTCGAGCCGAGCCTGGGCCGCCGCGTAACGGCCGGGATGCTCGCGGGCGTAGTCACGGTAGGTGCTGCCGAGGGCGACCAGCGCGTCCCGGCCCGCTCGACCGGCCAGCGCGGCGGCGGCCCGGTCGGCCATCTCGGCCAGCGCCAGCAGGGTGACGCGGGTGCGCAGGTCGTCGGCGTTGCGGACATGCGCGTACAGGCTGGCGACCCGCACCCCGACCCGGCGCGCGACGGCCGACGGCGTCACCTGCTCGAAGCCCGCCTCGTCGGCCAGTTCCGCGCCGGCCACCGCGACCCGCTCGGCCGTCAGCCCCTTCCGTGCCACGGTCACTCCCTTCCTAATACCGCTAGGCTACAACCTAAAGACTATAGGAAGCGAACACGTACGGGTTAATTGCAGTGCGGCAAACGCCGTGGTTCATACTGCCGTCTCACGCCTACCCCCAGGACGGTCATCAGTGGACAGCTTGCGTGTCAGGACCTGGACGATGCGCCGCCGCGTGCTCATGCTCTTCGCCGTGGCCGGGGTGCTGCTGGCCGGCCTGGGCACGGTCGCCGCGATGACGGCCGTCGACAGCAACCGCAATCTCGACGTGCTGCTCGACAAGACCGGCCCGATGCGCGTCGCCGGTCAGGAGCTCTACTCGGCCTACCTCGATCAGGAGACCGGCGTACGGGGTTTCGCGCTGAGCCGATCCGCGAAGAACCTGCAGCCGTACGAGCGGGGTGTGGCCGCCGAGAAGGAGCTGCTCGTCCGCATCGACCAGCTCAACGGCCCCCGCGGGCGTGCCGCCATCCGCACCGGCCTGCAGCGGGTGCGGCAGCTGGCCGACCGGTGGCGCGCCGACGTGGCCAACCCGGTGATCGCCGCGGGCGCCTCCGGCTCCAGCCTGGACGAGGCGGCCAACGACTCCCGGTTCAACGCCCTGCGGACGGCAGTCGACACGCTGCAGGCCGACATCCTGGCCCTGCGCGACGAGGCGGCCGCGGCGGCCCGGCGCACGGCGTCGGTCCTGGTCGTGCTGGAGATCGTCGCCGCCGTCATCCTGGCCGTGGTCGGCGGGCTCATGCTCCTGCTGCTGGACCGGCTCGTCAGCCGCCCGATCGCCGAGCTGGCCCGGCAGGTGCGGCGGGTGGCCGGAGGCGACTTCGAGCGCCGGATCGTCTCGGCCGGCTCACCGGAGCTGGTCAGCCTGGCCGGTGACGTCGACGGCATGCGGCAGCGGATCGCCTCCGAGCTGTCCGAGGTGCGCGAGGCCCGTACGCAGGTCCTGGAGGCCAACCGGCAGCTCGAGTTCAAAGCCGACGAGCTGAGCCGCTCCAACCGTGACCTCGAGCAGTTCGCCTACGTCGCCTCGCACGACCTGCAGGAGCCGCTGCGCAAGGTGGCCAGCTTCTGCCAGCTGCTGCAACGCCGGTACGCGGGCAAGCTGGACGAACGCGCCGACCAGTACATCGCGTTCGCCGTCGACGGCGCCCAGCGCATGCAACGGCTGATCAACGACCTGCTCGCGTTCTCGCGCGTCGGGCGGCTCACCACGGGCTTCGCTTCCGTGCCGCTCGACCGGGTGCTGACCGAAGTCCGCTCACAGCTGGAGTCGCGCGGCGGTGACGTCTCGTGGTCGGCGATGCCCACCGTCGAGGGCGAGGAGCCGCTGCTCACCACCCTGTTCGCCAACCTGATCGGCAACTCGCTGAAGTTCCGCCGCCCCGACGTGCCGCCGGTGGTGCGGGTGAACGCCGAACGCGACGGCGACGAATGGCGGATCAACGTGCGCGACAACGGCATCGGCATCGAACGGGAGTTCGCCGACAAGGTCTTCGTCATCTTCCAGCGCCTGCACCCGCGCGAGGCCTACGACGGCACGGGCATCGGCCTGGCCATCGCCAAGAAAATCGTCGAATACCACGGCGGCCGCATCTGGCTCGACCTCGACGTCGACGAGGGCACCTCGATCTCGTTCACCCTCCCCGTCCCCGCTTGACCTTGCTCACGGCTCGACGCACGGGCTCGCGGCGCTCAGGCTGCTCCGGTACGCGGCCAGCATGCCGCCCGGCGCCACCAGTCCCGCCTCGGTGACGTACGCGGTGATCAGCTCGGGCGGCACCGGCTCGAAGAACTGGTTCCACACGGCGACCCGCCCGTCCTCGGCCGGCTCCCAGCCGTCGCTGAGCTCGGCGCCGGGCCGCAGCTCCATGCCCACCTCGGACGGGTCGCCGTCGAAAACCTTGGCCAGCTCGGTCACCCCGTACAGGGGAACGCCGTGATATCGGCAGGCCAGCGCGAGCGGAAGCGTGCCGATCTTGTTGACCAGCGTGCCGTCGGCGAACACGGCGTCGGCTCCCACGATCGCCACATCGGACTGTCCGACGGCGACCGCCATCGCGGCGTCCGAGAACAGCGTCACCGGCACGCCGGAGCCGGCCAGACTCTCGACCAGGCGCCGGGACTCGCGGTACGGGCGGGACTCCGTCACGCCGATCGACACGTCCGGCACAGTGGCGACCACCCGCCCCAGGACGCTCTGCAGCGAGGCCGAGTTCGAGTGGGTGAGCACCCGCGCGCCCGGCTTCACGATGTCGGCGCCGCCGCCGGCCAGCGCCTCGACCGCCCGCTCGGAGCGGGCCACAAACGCGCGCATGGCCGCCGAGACGGCTTCGACAACCGAGCGCGACGACCCGTCGGTGGCGTCGGCGGTGGCCAGCGCGAGCGTCACGGCATTGCGGACGGTGGCCATCGACGGCTTGGTGCGGTTCGCCCAGGCGCAGACCTTCTCGAGCTCGGCGCGCGTGCGGGCGGGCTCGGCAGCGCCCAGCGGCTCGAGGGTGAGCTCGATGATGCGCGCCACCGTGCGGCCGAACATGCTGCCGCCCGGAACCATGTTGCCGGTCACGGCCCGGATGAGGTCCTCGAGCTCGGTCATGTGTCGCCCTTCGGATGCGGAGGCGGGCGCCGCCGTGGCCTGACGGGCTCGTGAGCGAACCCTATTTGGTGATCTTGCATGGGCGCCACAAGGGGGACCGGGTTACTCCTCCCGGGCGTCACCCCGGCACGATTGTGCAAGTGTCAGCGAGGATCGCCATATCGCATCGGCTGCCCAGGCTGCGAAAGTTGATCCATCGACGGAACACGCTTCACCAGTGAATGGGAGAATCAGATGCACGGCTTCCACGCCACGATGACCGCCCGGGCCGGGCACGCCGACGAGGTGGTGGCGCTGCTGCTCGACGCGCCGGCGCTCGCCAGCCCCGACTGCGTCGTCTTCCTGGTCGGACGCTCGGCCGGCAACCCCGACGTCATCCATGTCACCGAGGGCTGGACCAGCGCCGGCGCCCACGCCGCGTTCTTCGCCACCGCGCCGGCGCAGGCCCTGGTGGCCCGGCTGCAGCCGCTGCTCGACGGCGACTCCGCCTACACCGACGAGGTTCCCGTCGGCGGAAAGGCGGCGTTCTGATGCTCGACGCCGAACTGGGAACACTGCTCGCCGGCATGCCACCGATGCCGCCGCTCACCTCGGAAACCCTCAACCTCATTCGCCCGTACGCGGCCCCGCCGTTCCCTTCGCGCGACGACGTGACGCGGCGGGAAGTGACCATCCCCGGCGCACACGTCCCGCTGACCGTCCTCAGCCCCGCCGGCGAGCTCCCCTCCGGTGCTCCCGGCATCCTCTGGCTTCACGGCGGCGGCATGGTGATGGGCAACCGCTACTCGCAGATCGACATCCCCCTGGAGTGGCTGGCCGAGTTCGGCGCGGTCGTCGTGTCGGTCGACTACCGCCTCGCCCCGGAAGCGCGGGGCGTCACGCCGGTCCTGGACTGCTACGCCGCCCTGGAGTGGCTTGCGGCGAACGCGGCCGAACTCGGCGTTGACCCCGAGCGAGTGGTGGTGGCGGGCGCGAGCGCGGGTGGTGGGCTGGCCGCCGGGGTCGCGCTGCTCGCCCGGGACCATGGCGGGCCGGCCATCGCGGCGCAGGTGCTGATCGGGCCGATGCTCGACCACCGCAATCGCGCGGACTCGACATCGCCGGGCACCTGGAGCCGTGAGGCCAACGAGTTCGCCTGGGGCTGCCTGCTGGGCGGCCCGCACAGCGACATTCCCCCGTACGTGTCCCCCGCGCTCGCCGGCGACCTGTCCGGCCTGCCCCCGGCGTACGTCGACGCGGGCTCGGCCGAGCTGTTCCGGGACGAGGACGTCGCGTACGCCAACCGGATCTGGGCCGCGGGCGGGCAGGCCGAGCTGCACGTGTGGGGCGGCGGGTTCCACGGTTTCGACGCCCTCTTCCCGGGTGCTGCCCTGTCGGCGGCCGCACGTGTCACCCGTACGGGCTGGCTCTCGCGCCTCCTGTCGTGACGCCTCTCGTTCCGAGTCAGTTCACGGGGAGCAACCGCAGGTGTGGCCCACCACCAGGTTGCCGGTCAGCCGGACGCGGGCGGGTGGAGTGCCGGGGTGGCGGATGTCCTCAAGCAGGTGGGCGCAGGCGATGCGGGCCAGGTATTCGGTGTCCTGCCGCATCGTGGTCAGCGGCGGGATCGTGAAGCGGGCCGCCCGGGTCCCGCCCATCGACACCAGAGCCACGTCGTCGGGCACGCTCAGTCCCAGCTCCCAGCAGGCGTGCAGCGCACCGAACGCCTGGACGTCGGAGGCCACGAACAGCGCGGTCGGCCTGCGGCCGTACACGGCCCAGGGCCGGCCATGTTCGCTCAGCAGCAGGCCGGCCGCCTGGTAGCCGCCCTCCTCCCCCGCGTCCGCGAGCGCGACCAGACCGTCCGAGGCGGGCCGGCCCGTACGCCGCTGCTGGCCCCGCCACCCGGCCAGTCGCAGCCCGTCGGCACTGACGTAGGGCGGGCCGACGATGCAGCCGATCAGGTCGTGCCCGTGCACCTGGAGGTGGTCGACCGCGCGGGCGGCGTCGCTCTCGTCGTCCATGCTGACCGTGGACAGGGAACTGTCGGGGCGTTCCTCGAGCACCAGCACCGACTGGTCGACGCCGGCGAGCGCCGCACCCGACAGCGACACGCCGGACGTGATGATCAAGCCGTCGGTCTGGCGGTCGACGAATGTCCGGAGCAGGCGTTCCTCGCTGGAGCGGTAGCCGTAGGTGCTGGCGGTGAGGGTGAGGTAACCCTGCTCGGTGAGCGTTCGCTCGATCTCCTCGGCCAGGGATCCGTAGAACGGGTTGCTCCGGTTGGGCGTGAGCAACCCGATCGTCTGTGTGCTGCCTCCGCGCAGCGCGCTCGCGATCGCGTTGGGCCGGTAACCCAGCTGGTCGATCGCCGCCAGGACCCGTTCCCGGGTGCGGGCGGCGACCGGCCGGGGTCCGTTGTTGAGGACGTAGCTGACCACGGCCGGGGAGACGCCGGCGGCCCGCGCCACATCCGAACGTGTCACTGCCAAGTGGTGCTCCTAAGGGTGGATCTCGGCGGGCTCGAGTCCGAGGTCCGCCGGCGAAGGATACGACGACTGGGCACCCGGGCTCTGCACCGCGAACGTTCCGGCCCGTACGCCCACGGTCACCGCGTCCCTCAGATCAGCACCGGCGGCGAGCCGGACTGCCAGTGCCCCGACGAAGGCGTCACCGGCGCCCGTGGTGTCGACGACGGCTGTCGGCCTCGGGGCCGGGATGTGCCCGCTGTCCTGCGCGTCGGCCCAGCAGGCGCCCTCAGCGCCGACGGTGACGACCACTGAGCGGCTGCGTGTCCGCAGCTCGGTGACCGCTCGCAGGGCCGCCTCGGCGCCGCGGACCTCCCAGCCCAGCAGGCCGCTGGCCTCGGCCTCGTTGAGCACCAGCGGATCGCAGTGGGCCAGGAGTTCGCCGGCCACCGGCTGGTAGGGCGCGAGGTTGAGGATCACCCGGGCTCCGGCCGCGGCCGCCGCGGTGATGGCGGCGGTGATGATCTCGGGCAGCACCTCCGCCTGCACGACCATGGTGGCGGCGCCGGTCTCGGCGGTGATCCGGCTGACCGTACGGTGGACCCGCTCGCTGGTCAGCGCGAAGTTGGTGCCGGGCACAACGGTGATCGAGTTCTCGCCCGAGTCGTACACGAGGACCAGGGCCAGGCCCGTACGCCCCCGGCTGATGATCTCCACATTGGTGGTGTCGACGCCCTCGGACCGCAGTTCCCGGATGAGTTGAGCCCCGTCGGCATCGTCCCCGACCGAGGCCACGAAGCTGACGTCGCCGCGCAGCCGGGCCATCGCCACGGCTTGGTTGGCCCCCTTGCCGCCGGGCTGGTTGAGCAGATCGGTGGCCAGCACGGTCTCACCCGGCCCCGGCGGTTCGGCCACCCGGACGATGTAGTCCTGGTTGGCGGATCCGACGACGATGATGCCCGCCGTGCCGGGAAGGTATGTACTCACTTCTCTCCACTTCCGATCGAGAGGCGTCCGAAGAAGCGCTGGAGCACGAACATGCTGATCGCGGGCACGAGGGTGAGCACGATGGTGCCGGCGAAGTTCTGCCCGTAGTCGGCCGCGTGCTCGCCGAAGGTACCGGCAAGCGCGACCGGGGCGAGTTGCAGGTCGCTGTCGCTGACGATCAGCAGCGGCCACAGGAAAGCGGTCCACTGACCGAGGAAGATCAGCAGCGCCGAGTTCGTGAGCGCTGGTCCGCTCAGACGCGCGTACAGGGAAAAGAGGATTCTCGGCTCGGAGGCGCCGTCGAGCATCGCCGCCTCCCGGTAGGACTGAGGGATCCCCAGGAAGTACTGCCGGAGGTTGAAGATCGCCAAACCGTTGGCGACTCCGGGCAGAATCAGCCCGATCATCGTGTTGCCCAGTCCCCAGTCGGTGAACTGCTGTGCCAGCGGGATGGCGATGGCCTCGAACGGCACCATGAAGCTGATCACGATGACCGCGAAGATCAGGTTGCGGCCGGGGAACTGATAGACGGCCAGGGCGTAGGCCGCCATCGCCGACATGGCCAGGCCGATCGCGACCGACGCGATGCAGACGATGAACGAGTTGAGCAGCGCCCGGGCGAATCCCGAGTCGACCAGCAGGTGCACGTAGTTCTCGAGGGTGACCTCGGACGGGATGACCAGGTGCCGGCTCAGCGGGGACATCGTCGTGAGAATCTCGGCGTTCGGGCGGAACGAGCCGATGAGGATCCAGATCGCCGGGAGCACAAAACCCACGCCGACGAGGACGGCCACCGCGGTCAGCACGACGGTGGAGGTCTTCACCGGGCGCGGGGCCCGGCCCAGCGGGGCGACCGGCTCGGTGCGACCGGGGCGGGCGAGTTCGGTGGTCGTCATCGCGGCGTCCTCTCGTCGCGCAGCAGCCGGAACTGCAGGAGCACGAAGAAGATCATGATGGCGGTGAGGATGACGACCTCGGCCGCGCCGAGATTACGGCTGCCGTAGCCGTACGTCGTCCGGTAGGCGTCGAACATCAGCAACGTCGTGCTGTTCTGCGGGCCCCCCTGGGTGAGCAGCTGCACCGGCACGAACAGGACGAAGTTGGCGACCGTGTCGGCGACCAGCACGAACAGCAACGGGCGCCGGAGCATCGGGACGGTGATGCTGAAGAACGTCCGGATGGCGCCGGCCCGGTCGATCTTCGCCGCGTCGTACAGCTCCTCCGGAATGGCCTGCAGACCGGAGATGAGGAAAAGCATCCAGTAGCCGATGCCGATCCAGCTGGCCAGCAGGATGATGCTCGCCAGCGCCTGGTTGGGCGAGGTGAGGAACGGCTGCGGGTTGCCGCCGAGCGCGCTGAGGAGCGCGTTGACCGGCCCGTCGGGGTTCAGCGCCGCCCCCCAGGCGATGCAGGAGCCCACGATCGGCACGGTGATCGGGATGAAGACGAGGGTGCGCCACACGCCGACCGCGGGGATCTTCTGCACGAACAGCACGGCCAGCAGGAGCGCGAGCACGATCTGCACCGGGTTGATGATGACGTTGAAGATCAGCGTACGGACGATCGTGTCGACGAAGTTGGGGTCGGAGAACAGCGACTCGTAGTTGCCCAGGCCGTGGAACGTGGCCGGGATGATGCCGCCGGGAAACGCCTTGTAGAGGCTCTGGACGACGGCGCCGACGGTCGGGACGACCCGGAGCACGACGAGGGCCGCGATCGCGGGCGACAGGAAGATCGCGGCCCAGATCAGTTCCTGCCGGCGGCCGGCCCGCCGCCGCTTGGCGGCGACGGGCTCGGACGTGACGGTGGACGAAGCCATTACTGGTACTTCTTCCAGGCGGTGGTCAGCTGGGCCGAGGCGCTGTCCAGCGCCGTCTTCGCGTCGGCGCCGTTGCGGATGTCGGCGAAGGCCTGGTTGAGGATCGTCTCGAACTCGATGTAGCCGATGGTCGGGACCCGGTTGACCGCGGTGTTCGAGGTCTCGAAGTCGATGATCTTCGCGGCGTCCTTGCCCGCCGGGGAGGAGAACACCGACTTCTCGAAGTAGATCTTCTTGCCCTCCGGCGACGCGGCCAGCTCGGGGTCGGAGCGGTACTTGATGTAGCCGCCGCCCTCGTCGACCGCCATCCACTTCATGAAGACCGCGGCGGCCTCCTTCTGCTTGCTGAACGGGTTCATGGCGAGCGACCACGAGCCGGTCGGGGTGGCCGGCTTGCCGCCGGAGAAGACCGGCTGCGGCGCGACGCCCCAATCCACCTTCGACGATCCGAGCTGCGGGATCAGCCAGGGACCTTCCACGATGTACGCGGCCCGGCCGGCCACGAACGCCGGATCGGTCTCCTCGGACTTCATGCCCCTGGGTGCGACGCCCTGTTTGAACAGATCCCCGTACCAGGTGAAGGCCTTGACCCACTGCTCGGAGGTGAAGTCCGGGGTGAGGTTCTTGTCGCCGGTCGCCCCGGGCGATCCGCCGAGCTGAACCGGCAGCGGCTCCAGCTGGTAGTAGCGGTCGAACTGGCCGAACAGGAAACCATGCTGCGCGCCGGCCGACTTCGCCTTGGCGGCGTCCTTGGTGAGCTGTTCCCACGTCATCCGCTGCGCCGGGTCGGCCGACGGCTCGGGCAGCCCGGCCTTCTTCAGCAGGTCCTTGTTGTAGTAGAGCAGCTGCGTGGAGTTCGCGATCGGCAGCGCCCACAGCTTGTCCTGGAACATCCCCGAGTCGTACGCGGTGGGGTCGAACGACTCCTTGAAGCCCGCGAACGCCTCGGTCAGGTCCTCGGCCTCGCCCCGCGCGGCGAGCGCGGAGATGCGCGGCTGGTCGGCCCAATAGACATCGGGGTCGCCGCCCTTGTTGGCGATCCGCGCGTCCAGGGTGCTGTTCAGGCTGTCGAACGGGACCGACTGGTAGTCGACCTTGATGGTGGGGTGGGCCTTCTCGAAGGCGTCGATGACCTCCTGCATGTGGGCGGTCTTGAGGTCGAGAATGCTGAGCACCTTGATGGTGGCGGTCGGGTCGGTGCTCGGCAGCGACCAGCCCCCGCCGGTGCTGCCTGTGTCGCTGTCGCCGCCGGAGCAGGCGGTGAGGACGAGGGCCGAGGCAGTGGCGGCGGCCAGCCCGGCGAGCAACCGCCGCCGGCTGAAGGTGGCTGTGAGAGACATATCAGGAGAGTCCCTTCTTCTCGGTCAGAGACCGGTGATGAGTCCGAGGAAGTGTTCGGTGAAGGCATCAGCGTCGACGGAGACCGCCACGCGGGCGTTCGCGGCCGGCGGTTCCGCGCCCTCGCGACGGTCAGTGATCATCACGCCGCGGGCCTCCCCCTCACCGGTGATCACCGAGACCGTCACCTCGCGGAACTCGCACAGGTCGGGCCGGGTGAGGACGGCGACGGCCAGCGGGTCGTGCATGGCGCACGAGTCGGCCTCGAGGGGGTTGCCGGGGTACAGCGCGTGGATGTGGTCGATCCAGGCGAGGGTGAACTCGCCGGCGAACGGGGCGAAGGCCGTGCCCGCCTCGATCATCCGCTGGGCGTGCTCGCGGTTGAGGCGCGCCTGCAGGGTGACGTCGAGACCCACCCACCGCTGGGGCGCGCCCGAGCGCAGCACGGCCTGGGCTGCCTCGGGGTCGACCCAGACGTTGAACTCCCCGGGCATGTCGCGGTTGGACATGGTGCCGAAGAACATCCCGCCCATGATGACGATTTCCTTGACCGCTTCGGCGATGCGCGGTTCGAGCAGCAGAGCGGCTGCGACGTTGGTCAGCGGGCCGATGGCGACCAGGGTGATCTCCCCCGGGTGGGCCATGATGTGCTCGGCGATCGCGACGGCCGCGTAGCCGCCGGTGGGCGTCCGGGCCGAGTCACGCAACGCCAGCACATTGTCGGCGGGCGTGCGTTTGAGGTGCGGCCGGGTGTATGCGGCCGAGGCGCCCCGCACGATCGGGACGTCCTTGATGCCCAGCCGGTTCACCAGCTCACCCGTGAGGATGGTGGCGCTCTCGACGTCGGTGTTGCCGTTGACGGTGGTGATCAGGTCGAGCTCGATGCCGGGATCGGCGTATGCGAGAGCCAGCGCGAACCCGTCGTCGATGTCGGAGCCGGGTGCGCCCATGGCGAGGTCGGTGTCGAGGATGATGCGCATCGAAGCAAACCCCATTCAACTCGTGTTGACCGCAGTAAACACGAGTTGAATGTGACCGACAAGACATTGCCGAGATGTTGATGAAACATCCGTAACGTTCCGGAAACAGGTTGACTGCCCCTCTCGGGCAGGGCCGAAGGGCACTGCGCGCGGCGCCCGACGCCTGGCCAGGCCCTTCGGCCCTGGCGATTCCGGCGCCGGCCGAAGATGGTGGACGAAGGACTCGCGCCAAGGAGGGGTTCCGGTGCCCGCGCTGACCTTCGGTGTCGAAGAGGAATTCCTGTCCTCGATCCGGGGCACCGGCCGTTCCACTGAGAGCGCGGGCGGGCCGGCCGCACGGACGGCAAGGAGCACACCATGAGATCGGCGGACCTGACCCGCGAGATCGACCGCTGGGCCGACTCCGGTGTGATCACAACCGAGCAGGCGAACCGCATGCGGGCGGACCTTCCACCCGAGGCGTCGCACCGCTCGTTGATCGCCGAAGGTCTGGGGTATGTCGGCGGCAGCCTCGTCGCCATCGCCCTCATTGTCATCAGCAGTCAGTACTGGACCGAGATCGGCACGGCCGGTCGGCTCATCGTCGTGGGTCTGTCCGCGCTCGTACTGGCCTCCGCCGGCCGTCTGACACCGCCGCGCGCTGACGGTCCGGCCGGTCGGCTCCGGGCTGTCCTGTGGGCCGGCGCCACGGCCACCACGTTCGCCTGGCTCCTCCTCGCCGGACGAGACCTGCTCGGCTTGAACGCCGAAGAGGCGATGGCCGTTGCCGCGGCCGGCGCGGTGATCTGCGCCTCGGCTTTCTGGGCCGCGCATCGCCACCCGCTGCAGCACGTCGTGGCCTGGTTGTCCTTGCTCGTCATGGCGGCTGCTCTGGTCGATCTGCTGCCCGGCCCCGATCTGCTGCCCTGGGCCGGAATCTGGGCCACCGGGCTCGCGTGGGGCCTGCTGAGCTGGGGCGAGGTGATCCGGCCCGCTCACCTGGGACGCGTGCTCGGCGCTCTGGCCGCAGTGGCCGCCGCGGCCACCCTGGCCCAGGCGGGCTGGGAGGCGCTATTGGCTGCGGGCACAGTGTTCGCACTCGTGGTAGCGGCCGTCGCACTGCGTGACCTGGTCGTGCTCGTCGTAGCGGCGGCCGGCGCGCTGGTCATCGTCCCGGCTGTCACCAGCGCCTACTTCCCCGGCTCGGTCACCGCCGCGCTGGCCACCCTGACGGTCGGCGTCGTCCTGGTCGGCGCCGCCGTGGCCGTCGCTCGCGGCAGGCTCGGCCAGGCGAACGGCAGGCTCGGCCGGGCGAACGGCGGGACCACGCCAACTCCAGCGGCGGCCACGGCTGTCGCGGCGGCCGCGGTGGTGCTCCTGCTGTCCGCCGCGGGCATCCTGCTGGCCACCGTCTGAGCGGCGCGGTGACCGGATGTGGGAGGCCGGACGGCCTCCCACGTTGTCATCGCCTTCGCATACGCCGAGCCTGGGCGGTCGGTCGCGAAACCATCGGGAAGGCCGGGCGACGGCGTGCCCGCCGCTCGCGAAGCAGGCCGCGCACCACTATGAGCGCTGTGACGGCAACGATCTGGCCGCCGAGCACGATCCGATTTATATCGATCGCCGGGTGCCAGGTGACCCGGCCGTCCCGGAGCACGAAGACACCCAGGCCGCGCGCTGCCGTGCCGAAGCCGCCGCCCGAGCCTTGGGGCTGACCTTCGGCAACCGGACCGACGCCGTCCCCACCACCACCGCCGCCGCTGATCTTCGCGACCGGCAGCATCACCGTGCCGCTCCCGGCCACCGGTTCCCCGAAGACCCGGCCCGCGCCGTTCTCGGCCACCGCTTCGCGCAGAACACCGAGGACGTCCGTTTTCTCAGCCGAGGTAGTCATATCGCCCGCTCCTTCCGCACCGGTGCCGCCTTCGGGCGGCCGCGACCCACCTTCACGCTGTGCCGGTCGAGCCGGCCGCGGCAGAGTCGAAGGGCCCCTGCGCGACCCGGAAGTCACGTTCGTACGAGGCTGCGCCGGCGACGGTGGTCTCGTCCGCGCGTCATTGCCCGGCGGACCGGCTTACCGGCGTCCGGCCCCACCCGTCGCCGAGGACTTTCACCTCTGACGGGCATTGCCGCACAGCGATATGACAAGGGCGGAGGCACCGGTCCGCGGGCCGGACGACCCGCCGGGAGACGCCCATCGCTGCAGTACCTGATCGCCTGGCACCGGGACGCTCACGGTGACGGCTGCGCCTGCGTGCGCGAAAGCGAGCCGGCTGTGCAGGTGGCGCTGGCTTCGATCGCCCGCGGCGTCGGGCGGCCACGGGCGGTGCCGGCTCGCAAATCATGAGGGTCACGAGTCCCGCGGCGACAGGCCTGAAGCTCCTCTCGACGTGGCCGGCGGGTTGTCAGATCAGGCCGTCCGACGGACCGGATCAGGCCCATCGGCCATGGAAGCGCCCGGGTCCCCGGGTCAGATTGAGGGGAGGACCGACCCGCGCACGGGAGGTGGTCGGGGTGCGTACCTCTGCTGTGGGAAAGGCTCGAGGCTTTCTCAGAGGCCTGTTCGTCGGATTCGCCGCATTGCTGCTCGTCGTGGCCGCGCTGGTCGCCGCCGACGGGGCCCGCGCCGACTCGGCGCCCCGGCGGCTGGTCAACGGCTGGCTTCCGTACTGGACGACGACGGCCTCGCTGGCGTCGGTGACGGCAAACGCTGACCTGTGGGGCGAGGCGTCGCCCTTCTGGTACAGGGCCACCGGCGCGGCGACGATCAGCCCGCAGCCGGGGGCCGGTGACCGCACGGTCGTCGACGCGCTGCGCAGCCGCGGTGTCAAGGTCGTGCCCACGGTCACCGAATCCCTCAACGCTCCGGCCATGGCGGCTTTGCTGGCCGCCCCGGCGCAGCGGGCCGCGCATGTGGCAGCCCTGGTCTCCCTCGTGACCGCCAACGGGTACGACGGGATCGACCTCGACTACGAGACGATGAACTCCGGGGGCACCGCGACCGACAAGGCCGCCGTCCGCAGCGGGTTCGTCACGCTGCTGCGCGAGCTGGGCCCGGCGCTCGACGCTCAGGGCGGGTTGTTGTCGGTGACGGTCGGGCCGCGTACGCGGGCGGACGACCCGAGCTGGGCCGTGTTCGACTACGCCGGCATCGGGCCGTCCGTCGACCGCTTCCGGATCATGACGTACGACCGCCACTGGCGGGGCGGACCGCCGGGAGCGGTCGCGCCGCTGCCGTGGGTCAACACCGTTCTCACGTACGCCGTGACGGCGGTGGCCCGCGGCAAGATCGAGATCGGGGTGCCGTTGTACGGCTACGACTGGCCGGCCGACCCTGCTCAGCCCGACGGCTACGGCATCGCCACCTCCGCCAACTACCAGCAGGCCGAGGCCTTGCGGACGCAGTACGCCGCGGCCCGGCAATGGTCGGCCACCGACGCGGCGCCGTACTTCACCTACACCGATCCCACCGGTGTCCGGCACGTCGTCTGGTACAACGACGCCGAGGCCACCCGGGCCAAGATGACGCTGATCGAGAAGTACAGCGTTCGCGGCCTGGCCTTCTGGGCGGTCGCCTACGAGGACGTTCGGCAATGGCCGCTGCTGCGCTCGTACGCCGTCCAGCGAAGCACGAAGCTGACGGTGAGCGCGCCGGCGGCGATCACGTACGGCACCACAATGACCGTGTCCGGCAAGCTCTCCACCACGGCCGGCGCCGCCGTGGCCGGCCAGAAGGTCTTCCTGCAGTGGCGAAAGGCCGGCTCGTCCACGTGGGACACGGTGGCCAGCACAACAACCACATCCACCGGGGCTGTGTCGATGCGTCGGACTCCCGCCTCGAACGGGTCGTTCCGCCTCTACGCGCCGCCCTCCTGGTCGTACCTCTCCTCGGTTAGCGCCGTGGTTCCGACACTCGTGCGGTGGCGGGTCTCGGCCTCCCTGAACGACGCCACTGTCACTCGCGGCACCACCGTGCGGCTCACCGGCAAGGTCGCTCCGGTCCACGCCGGCGTCACGGTGCGGCGCCAGCGGCTGCTCAACGGCGCCTGGAGCACCGTCGCCACCACCGCGGTCCGCTCCGACGGCACGTACCGGTTCTCGTTCACCTGGCACACGAAGGGCACCTACACGTACCGCGTCATGGTCCCCGGCACGACGTTGAACACGACCGGCTACAGCGGCGCCCTCAAGCTCTCCGTCTCCTGAATCCCGTCGCACAAGGAAGTGATACCGGTGGCGAACGCGATAGCGATATCCGGGCTGGTGAAAGGCTTCGGCCGCGGGACAAGGGCGCTGGACCGCCTCGACCTGGAAGTGCGGACCGGCGAGGTGCACGGCTTCCTCGGGCCGAACGGCGCGGGGAAGACCACCACGATCCGTGTTCTGCTGGGGCTGCTGCGGGCCGACGCCGGCCGGGCCGAGGTGCTCGGCGGCGATCCGTGGCGGGACGCGGTGGCGCTGCACCGGCGGCTGGCCTACGTGCCCGGCGAGGTGAACCTGTGGCCCAACCTCACCGGTGGCGAGGTGATCGACCTGCTCGGTGACCTGCGGGGAGGCTTCGACGCCGGTCGGCGGGACGAGTTGCTCGAGCGCTTCCAGCTCGACCCGGCCAAGAGGATCCGGGCCTACTCCAAGGGCAACCGGCAGAAGGTCGCCCTGGTGGCCGCGTTCTGCTCGGACGTCGAGCTCTACCTGCTCGACGAGCCCACCTCGGGGCTCGACCCGCTCATGGAGGCGGTCTTCCAGGACGTGGTGCAGGAGTTGCGCCTCGCCGGCCGCAGCGTCCTGCTCTCCAGCCACATCCTGTCCGAGGTGGAGGCCCTGTGCGACCGGGTCACCATCATCCGGGCCGGCCGGGCGGCGGAGAGCGGCACTTTCGACGAGTTGCGCCACCTCACCCGTACGTCGGTGGCCGTCGACACCGTCGCACCGGCGGCCCCGGTGAGCGGGTGGCCGGGCGTGCACGACGCCCGTGTGCAGGGCGGCCACGCCGAGTTCAGCGTCGACCCCGACGAGCTGAACCGGGTGCTCGAGCATCTGGTCGGCCTGCAGGTCCGGGCGATGGTCACGTCCCCGCCCACCCTGGAGGAGCTGTTCAGGCGGCATTACGACGCCGAGGCGGTGACGACGTCATGAACGGCTTCGCCGGCACGACGCGGCTGGTCCGGCTCGCGGTGCGCCGCGACCGGATCACGCTGCCCGCCTGGATCCTCGGCATGGCCGCGTTCCTGGCCGCGACCACCGCCCTGTTCGACAAGCAGTACACCCAGCACCCGGCGCTGCTCGTGCCGGACACCCGGATCGTCGTCGAGAACCCCGGCATGCGGGTGCTCGGCATGGTGACCGGCGCGCACATCGGCGGGTACACGCTGCACCGCGACGCCCTGATCCTGGCCGTGCTGGCCGCGATGATGAGCGTGCTGGCGGTCGTGCGGCACACCCGTCAGTCGGAGGAACTCGGCCGGGAGGAAATGGTGCGGGCCGGAGTGGCCGGCCGTCTTTCCTCGCTGTCCGCGGCGGTGATCGTCGCCCTCGGCGCGAACCTGGTGCTGGGTGTGCTGCTGGGACTCGGCATGGTCGTCGCGGGTCAGCCGGTCGCCGGGGCCCTGGCCGGTGGGGCGTCGATCGCCCTGGTCGGTGTGGCCTTCACGGGCGTCGCCGCGGTGACCTCGCAGCTGTCGTCGACCGCGCGCGGCGCGATCGGGGTGGCCGGTGGGGCCCTCGGGCTGGCCTTCCTGTCGGCGGCGCTGGGCAACATGACCGGGACGGTCGACGCGGCTGCGCTGCGGGTCACCAGCGCCTGGCCGGCCTGGCTGTCGCCGATCGGGTGGGGCCAGCAGATGCGGCCGTTCGCCGACAACCGATGGTGGCCGGCGGCGTTCGCGGTGCTGTCGTGCGCCGTCCTTTTCGGCGCCGCGGTCGTGCTCCTCGGCCGGCGTGACGTGGGGCGCGGAGTGTGGCCCGAACGCCGCGGCGCCGCCCACGCGAGCCCGTCCCTGCTCAGCCCGGCCGGGCTGATCTGGCGTCAGCAGCGCCCGGCCCTGGTGGGCTGGGCAACCGGCCTGCTCGGCTTCGGGCTGGTGTTCGGGGCGCTCAGCGACCAGATCAAGGACCTGACCGGCGAGGCCACCGAGTGGTACGCCACCTTCGGCGGCGACGCCGGGTTGCTGGGCGCCTACTGGGCCTCGATGATGCAGATCGCCGGCATGGCCGTGGCCGGCTACGTGGTCGCCCTCGTCCTGCGGCTGCACCACGACGAAATCCGCGGAACGCTCGAGCCGGTGCTGGGCACGGCCGTGTCGCGGCTGCGCTGGCTGGGGGCGTACGCGGTGAACGCGCTGACCGGCGCGCTCGGCCTGCTCCTGATCTTCGCGGTGGCGATGGCTCTTACCGGCGCCGGGGTGCTCGGCGGCACCGCGTCGCTGATGGGCGACCTGGTCGGCGCCGCATTCGTCCAGCTCCCGGCCATAGCCCTGCTCGGTGCCGCGGTCGTGGTTCTGATCATGGCGCTGCCGCGCTGGTCGGCCGGCCTGGCCTGGACGCTGATGGTGTTCGCCGTATTCGCCGGGCCGATGTTCGGCCCCTCGCTCAACCTGCCCGCGTGGCTGCTCGATCTTTCACCCTTCACCCACGTGCCGAACGTGCCGGCCGAGGGCGCGAGTGCCGTGCCGCTCGTGGGCCTGAGCCTCGGTTTCGTCCTGCTGGCCCTGGCCGGAGCGGGTCTGCTGCGCCGCCGCGACCTGGCCCTGCCGGCGTGACGCCGCCGAACGCCGGCGTGACGCCGCCGAACGCGGCACACTGCGGCAACCCGGCATCAGCGGCGCTCGGCCGGTCACCGGTCGCCCGGCGCGCCGGCCCGGACCGCGCTGATCGCGCCGGCATCGGCGGCCGACCGGCGGCCGATCGGACGTCGCACCGGCGCTGCCGGCCGGCGGACCGGCGAGATCAGACGAGGAACACCGGGCACCCGGCGCGCTCCAGCATGGTCCGGCTGATCGACCCCAGCATGGTCAGCGGGTGCGCCCCGCTCCCCCGCCGGCCGACCACGACCGCGGCCGCGTGGTGGGACAGCTCCGTCAGAGTGTTCACCGGGTCGTCGTCGACGGTGCGGTGGTGCACGATGACGCCGTCGACGGTCTCGACCCGGCTCGCGGACGCCAGACTCCGCCCGGCGCGCACCACTATGAGCTCGCACCCACGCAGGTGTGCCTCTCTGAGGGCGAACTGAGCGGCCGGGGTCGACACTCCGGCGTGCTCGACGCCGACGACCAACGGCCGGTTGCCGAAACCGGGTCCCGGCGGCCAGCCCGGCATCCGCACCACAAGCATCACCCCCGGATGCAGTCCGGCCAGCCGGTGGGCCAGGCTGAGCCCGAACGCGGAGCCCCCTCGGCCGTGCCGGTGCCCGACGACGAGCAGGTCCGCGTGCCGGGCCTCCAGCAACAGCGACGAGGAGACCGAACCGACGGCGAACCGGCTGGTCACAACCGTGGACGGCGTGGACGTACGCACCCGGTCGGACAATCGCTCCAGCAGCTCCGCGCCTGCTCCGCGGGCCGGTCCACCCGGCCGGCCAGGATGGCGCACCGTCATGATCTTCAGGGCCCATCCACGCAGCTGTGCCTCGATCGCCGCCTGATCGACCGCGGTGCAACTCGCCGGGCTGTCGTCGGCGCCGACCACGACCAGGCCGGCCGCGGCGGCGATGTCCGGCGGCCGGGCGGCAGCGGGCGCACTCACGCCGGCCGGCCGGGTGGCCGCCTCCAGATAGCGGTTGAGGGCGTCGCCGTATCGCGTCGGCCGGTCGGATGCCGCTACGCGTGCGTGGGCTTCGCGTTGCGCGAGGTGTCTGTCGAACTCATCCATGACGCCCTCCAGCGGTGCGCTACCCCCGGACGCCGGCGGCACTGCCCGCACCTTCAGCTTGGCCACACGGCCGTCCCGCCGGAAGAGACTCAAGGCCCGCGAGCGAGGGCCGGTAGGTGCTGTTCACTGTGGGCAAAGGTCAGTCAGGCTCGGCGGCCGCCGACGAGCGGGTCCTTCGACCCCGGAAAGGGGCTCCTCGGCCGCATCGGTGCGGCCGGCGACGCCTCTAGCCTGTGGGCGTGGACGTCGCGCTGCGCATCGAGAATCTGCGCAAGAGCTACGGATCGGCGCCGGCCGTCGATGGAGTCGACCTGACGGTCGAACAGGGCCAGATCGTGGGCGTCCTCGGACCCAACGGATCGGGCAAGACGACCACCGTGGAATGCGCCTACGGCCTCCGCCGGCCCGACTCCGGGCGGATCCGCGTCTTCGGCCTGAACCCGCTGTCCGAACCCGGCCGGGTGGCCCGGCTTGTGGGCACCCAGCTGCAAGACTCGGCGCTGCCCGACCGGATCCGGGTCGGCGAGGCGCTGCACCTTTTCGCCGCGCTGGCCCGTAGCCCGGTCGACGAACGCCAGGAGCTCGAGCGGTGGGGCCTGGCCGCCAGACGACGGGCGAGCTTCGGCAGCCTGTCCGGGGGACAGCGGCAGCGGCTCCTGGTGGCGCTGGCGCTGGTCGGACGCCCGCGGCTGGTCTTTCTCGACGAGATGACCACCGGACTCGACCCGAACGCCCGCCGCGAGGTGTGGGACCTGGTCGAACAGGTTCGCCGCGGCGGCACCACGGTCGTTCTGGTGACCCACTTCATGGACGAGGCCTTCCGGCTCTGCGACCGGGTCGCGGTGCTGAAGGACGGTCACAAGGTCGCCGACGGCACGCCGGGCGAGCTCATCGACCGGTACGGCGGCGGCACGACCGTACGCTTCAGCGTGCCGCCGCAAGCAGAAGTACCCCGCCTGGCCGAGCTGCCGGGCGTTCTGACGGCCGAACGCGTCGACGGGCGGATCGAAATCCGTGGGCGGGGCCCGTTCCTGGTGTCGCTGGGTCACACGCTCGCCGTCGCGCACCTCGACGACGTGGAACTGGACGTACGCCGCCCCAGCCTCGAGGACGCCTACGTCCAACTGGTCGGCCCGGAGGCGTCGCGATGAGTTCCGTGCGTGCCCTGACCTGGATCGAGCTCAAGCTCTTCCTGCGCGAGCCGGTGACGGTGGTGTTCACCCTCGCGCTGCCGCCCCTGGTCCTGTTCGTGTTGTCCGAGGTCTTCGGCGACGCGCCCGACCCGCAGGGCGCCGTGTTCCGGGG
Source organism: Paractinoplanes brasiliensis (assembly GCF_004362215.1). Classification (NCBI taxonomy): domain Bacteria; kingdom Bacillati; phylum Actinomycetota; class Actinomycetes; order Micromonosporales; family Micromonosporaceae; genus Paractinoplanes; species Paractinoplanes brasiliensis. The sequence continues at coordinate 2,082,218 of NZ_SNWR01000002.1, forward strand.
TGTGGGCGGCTCGACCTATTACCTGCCCGCCTACATCGGCCTGGTCGTCGCCTCGCTCGGAGTGATCGGACTGCCCGTCCATCTGGCCGCCTATCGCGAGCGTGGAGTGCTGCGCCGTTTCCAGGCAGCACGTGTCCCCGTGCGCGCGCTGCTGGCCTCCCAGCTCGCCGTGCTGGCGGCCGGGGTGGTCGCCGGCGCCGCACTGCTGATCGGGCTGGCCGCCGTCACCTCGGACATCCGGTGGGCCGCCTCGTGGCTCGGCGTCGTCGCCGCCACGGCGCTGGGCGTGATCATGTTCGCGGCGATCGGTGTGCTGCTCGGTGCGGTCATGCCCACCGCGCGAGCCGCTCAAGGCATCGGGCTGTTGCTCTGGTTCACCATGATGATGGTGTGCGGCGCCGGTCCCCCACCCGAGGTGCTCACCCCCGCGCTCACCTGGATCGGAGAACTGCTACCGCTTCGGCCACTCGTGATCGCGGTGCAGGATCCCTGGTTGGGCTTCGGTTTCAACTGGGCCCAGGCCGGGGTGCTCGCTGCGGTGGGGGTGGCCTCGGCGGTATTGGCGGTGCCCGCGTTGCGGCGCCGTTCGTAACCGCGGCGACGGACGCCGCAGGGTCCCGGGCAGAGCGACCGCGGCGCGGGTAAAGAAACCGTCAAGGCGACGCCAACGGTGTCCTGACGTACGGCTTCGGATCATGGGCGGCATGTCGAAGTTGCTTGCGGTCTGTGTCGCGATCGTGGTGGCTGTGACCGGCTCCGCGCAGCCGGCGTTCGCCATCGCCAACGGGGAGAACGCGCGCGAGGGTGCCTACCCGTTCGCGGTTCTGCTGACGATGACCGGGCTGCCCGCGGCGGACGGCGGCACCCGGGACAGCTCGTGCTCCGGCGCCCTCATCGACCCGCGGTGGGTGATCACGGCGGGGCACTGCTTCCGCGACGGCGCCGGCAAGCGGGTCAGCCGGACGGTGGCCGGGAGAACCACGGCGATCATCGGCCGTACGGAGGTGAAGGGCACGGGCGGCCACGAGGTCGAAGTGGTCGGGGTGAAGCAGTCGCAGACGACCGACGTGGCCCTGGCCGAGCTGGCGGAACCGGTGAAAGGCATCAAGCCGCTGCGCGTCGGCACTGTCCCGCCTGACGTGGGCACGAAGCTGCGCCTGACCGGGTTCGGCCTGATCGCCCGGGACGGCGGCTATGTGCCCGCGACCCGCCTGCAGACGGGGCGCTTCGTGATCGACGCGGTCGGGGACAGCCTGATCGAGACCTCGGGCCGCGCGCCGCACGCCGACACCAGCCCGTGCCCGCACGACTCGGGCGGGCCCTACTTCACCGAGTCCCGCAGCGCGGGCCCGGAGCTGGTCGCGGTCGTGAGCAGCGGCCCCGGCTGCCCGCACACGGGTCCGGACCTGAGCGCCCGTACGGACAACATCAGCGACTGGATCGCCGCCACCGTCGACGGATCCGGCACGCTGCCGCTCAAACCGATCCTCGCCGGGGTGGCGGGACTGCTGACGCTGCTCGTGCTCGGAGTCCTGCAGGCATTGAGACGGCGCCGGCCGGCGACACGAGCAGTTTCGTTCACGTGATCCCGAGCAGCACCGACGTGTAACGGGGGCGGCTTGGGAAACGCTGCTGCGGGCGGAGGATTCGAACCTCCAACCTTCCGGTTCAGAGCCGGATGTGCTGCCAGTTGCACCAGCCCGCATGGGCAAAGCTGTGCCGCGAGCGGGATTCGAACCCGCACTGTGCCGTGCTTGAGGCGGCTGCCTCTGCCGTTGGGCTACCGCGGCCGACCCGCGTCCTCGGAGAGATTCGAACTCCCGGCCCTCGGATCCGTAATCCGATGCTCTTTCCGCTGAGCTACGAGGACATGAAAAACCGCCTTCCCCGTACGGGGTGAGGCGGCGTGAGCAGCACAAAAAGCTAACTCAATCGCCGCTGCCGGGTCTGTCGCAACATCGGGAGGCCCTCCGGGGAAGTGGTGTGGTGTGGTCACCAAGCTACGAGACCGTCCCCGGCGCGGCAACGGATTAACCGTTGCGCAGGGCGACCCGGTGGGGCAATACTTAGCCGCGTGGCTAAGTATCAGGAACTCGACGCCGTCCTCGTCGCGCTGGCTGATCCGACGCGGCGGGGTGTCGTCCGGCGGCTCGGCGAAGGCCCCGCCAGCGTGGGCGATCTGGCCGGCGCATTCCCGATCACTCTGCCCTCGTTCCTGAAGCACGTCCGCACCCTCGAGTCGGCGGGCCTGATCCGTACTGCCAAAACCGGCCGCGTCCGCACCTGTGTGCTCAACCGCGAGCGCCTCGCCGTCGTCGAGGACTGGCTGGCCGAGCAACGCAGCGTCTGGGAGCAGCGCACCGACCGTCTCGAACGATTCGTCACGGAGGAAGAATGAACCCCGAACTCGACCTGAGCCTGCAACGCGTCATCCGTGCCCCGCGCGCGAAGATCTGGCAGGCGTGGACCGATCCCGGCAAGTTCGCGCAGTGGTATCTGCCCGCCCCCGCCGTGTGCCGGGTCGACCGTCTCGAGGTACGGCCGGGCGGTGGGCTGGTGACCCGGATGAGCGAGGACGGCGTCACGTTCGTCCCGCACATGGACGCGGTGTTCCTGCTCGCCGAGGAACTCGAACGGATCGTGTTCACCAACACCATCGACAGCTCGTGGCGGCCCGCCGACGCGCATCCGGTGCCGCTGACCGCGGAGATCACGCTTGCCGAGCATCCGGAGGGGACCGACTACCGCGTTCTCGTCCGGCATGGCGACCCCGCGGCCCGCAAGCGCCACGAGGACATGGGGTTCAGCGACGGCTGGGGCGCGGTCACCGACCAGCTGGCGCGAGCGGTGGCAGAGCCGGCCGGTCCAGCCAGTCGGTGAACAAAGCGTCCAGAGGCCCCTCAGCGAAACGCGACGCGTGCTGCCGGAACCCGCCGGTGGTCACCAGCCCGTGCCGGTTCTCGCCGACCCACGAGCGCAGCATGGCGAAGAACGCGTCGTCACCCAGCCGGACCCGTAACGCGTGCAGAGCGACCGCCCCGCGCTTGTAGACCAGCGGGTCGAACATGCGGTCCACGCCCGGGTCGGCGACGGCGATGTCCTGTGGCTGCGAGGAGAGCCAGATGTGCCAGCGGGTGGCGTGGCTGCCGGCCGAAGCGCCACCCGAGGCCGCCGACCACAACCATTCCGCGTATGTGGCGAACCCTTCGTTGAGCCAGATGTGCCGCCAGTCGGCGACCGTCAGGCTGTTGCCGAACCACTGGTGGGCAAGTTCGTGCGCGGCCAGCCGTTCATGGGTGCGCCGCCCGTCGAGGTGGTTGCGGCCGAACACGGCCATGCCCTGCGCCTCGATCGGGTCGTCGAGGTCGTCGTCGGCCACCACCACGGTGTACTCGCGGAACGGGTACGGCCCGAACAACCTCTCGAAGGTTGCCATGATCTCGCCGTGCCGGCCGAAGTCGTGCCGGAACACGGTACGCAGGCGCGGCGGGATGGCCGCTTTCTGGGCCGCGGCCAGCTCGATCACCTCGTACCGGCCGATCTGGACGCTCATCAGGTACGGCGCGGTCGGCTCGTTGCGCTCGTAGACCCACGTGGTGGTGCCCGCCCCACGCCGCCGCGTGACGAGGTCGCCGGTGACGATCACCGCGTACGGCGTGGGAGCCGTCAACCGCACCAGAAAGGTCGCCTTTTCGAGCCGGTCGTTGCACGGGAACCACGACGGCGACCCGTTGGGCTGGCTGGCCACCAGCACGCCGTCGGTCAGCTCGTCCCAGCCCAGGTCGCCCCACCGGCCGGACAGCGGGACGGGCTTGCCGGCGTACCGGATCTCGACCTTGAAGATGGCGCCGTAGCCGATCGCCCTCTCGGGTTTGATGCGCAGCTTGCCGGCGCGGTGGGTCCAGGTGGCGCGCCGCCCGTCGACGCGCACGTCCTCCACGCGGAGCTGGCCGAGGTCGAGGCTGAACCGGGTCAGTTCCTGCACCGTGCGGGCGGTGATGGTCGCCTTGCCGGACAGCCGGTTGGCGGCGACCCGGCAGTCCAGGTCGAGGTCGTAGTGCAGGACGCGGTAGCCGCCGTTGCCGTGCCGGGGAAGGTAGGAGTCGGTCGAATGATCGACGCCCGGTGGGGTCATGCCCAGGTCGCGATCGGGTTGCCCAGCCACCGGCTGTCGCCGGGCACGGCGTCGCCACGGGTGACCAGGGAGCCCGGCCCGACGGTGGTGCGGGCGCCGATGCTCGCGCCGGGCAGCACGATGCCGTGCGGGCCGAGGGTGGCGCCCGCGGCCAGGGTGACCTCATCCATGCTCATGATCCGATCATGGAACAGGTGGGTCTGCACGACGCACCCCCGGTTGACGGTGGCGCCGGGCCCGAGCCGGACGAGGTCGTACTCGGGCAGCCAGAACGTCTCGAGCCAGGCGCCGCGGCCGATTTTCGCACCCAGCGTACGCAGCCACAGGGTGAGCAGTGGAGTGCCGGTGGCGAAGCGGAACAGCCAGGGCGCCGCCAGGACCTCGACGAACGTGTCGGCGAGCTCGTTGCGCCAGACGAACGACGTCCACAGCGCGTGGTCGGTGACCCGGAACCGGCCGACCAGCAGCCACTTGGCGGCGCTGGCGGTGAGCGCGGCGACGATCGTGGCGGCGAACACGACCGGACCGGCGGCCAGCACGGCCGCCCACGGCCCCAGCTCAGACCACACCACAGCGAGCGCGGCCGCGACGAGGACGGCCAGGGCGCCGAACAGCATGACCGGGACCATCCGGCACAGCTCGACGGCGGCGCGAGCCAGCTTCAGACGTACGGGCGGGTTGTAGGTCCGGCTGGTGTCGGAGGACCCGACCGTGCGGCGCAACGGCATCGGGGGCGCGCCCAGCCAGGACGAGCCCTTCTTGGCCTTGCGCGGGGCCGACGACAGCACGCCGACCAGCCCTCGTTTGGGCACCGAGCGGCCCGGGGCGGCCATGCCGGAGTTGCCGAGGAAGGCCTGTTTGCCGATGCGGACCGGGGCGACCCGCAGCCAGCCGTGGCTCAGCTCGTACGTGGCGACCATCGTGTCGTCGGCCAGGAACGCGCCGTCGGCGACGGTGGTCATCGCGGGCAGCGCCAGCACGGTCGACACTTCGGCGTCGCGGCCGATCCGAGCGCCGAGCAGCCGCAGCCAGACCGGCGTGAACAGGCTGGCGTACATCGGGAACAGGGCGGTGCGCGCCATCCCCATCAGGCGTTCGGTCGTCCACACCTGCCAGGCCACCCTTCCCCGTACGGGGTGGAAGCCCTCGCGCAGGCCGACGCTGAGCAGCCGCACGCCCGCGAGGACCAGCAGCGCGTACGAGAGGAAGTAGGCGACCGCGGCCACCGGCACCACCAGCAGCGCGCCCCCGAGCGTCGACTGCGTCAGCAGCAGGGCCAGCGCGGGCAGCACGGCCACCACCGGAAGCAGGCCCAGCAGCTGCGCGGTCACGCTGTAGGCGGCGACCCAGAGGCGGGAACGGCGCTCGGGCCGGCGGGCGGGCCAGGCCGCCTTGTCCTTGGCCGCGCTCGGGGCGGCGGGCGAACCGGCCCAGCGTTCGCCCGCGGGAACGGCGCCGGCAACGGTGGAACCCGCGTCGATCTGCGCGCCCTTGCCGACCCGCGCGCCCGGCATGAGCGTGCTGCGGGAGCCCACGCGCCCGCCCGCGCCGACGCGCACCTTGCCGATGTGCAGGATGTCGCCGTCGACCCAGTGGCCGGACAGGTCGACCTCGGGTTCGACGGCGGCGCCGCGGCCCAGCTTGAGCAGGCCGGTGACGGGCGGGGCGGAGTGCAGGTCGACGTCGGGGCTGATCTGCGCGCCGAGTGCCTTCGCGTACGTGATCATCCAGCCTGCCCCGGCCACACCTGTCGCGCCGGTCAGCTCGGCCAGCCGCTCGGCCGCCCACAACCGCACGTGCACGCTGCCGCCGCGCGGATAGTCGCCGGGGCGCACGCCGCGCAGCAGCACACGAGCGCCACCCGCGGCCAGGGCGATGCGGCCGGGCGGGCTGAACAGCAGCAGCCAGGCGGCGCCGACCCACCACCACGACACGTCGGGCGCCCACGCGGCCGGGATGAGATTGCCCACGGCGGCCAGGACCGTCAGCCAGCGCAGCCCGACCAGGGCGAACAGGGGCAGCGCGAGCAGGCCCTGCAGCAGGCCGGCGCGCCGCGGCGTGGGCCGGACCTCGCGGCGGACCCGGGCGGTGGCGCCGAGCGCGTCCAGCACGGCGGCCATCCCGGCCAGCGTGGGGTGCTGGTAGACGTCGGCCACCGACACCTGCGGGTGCTTTTCCCGGATCCACGCCACCAGCTGCGCGGCGTTGAGGCTGCTGCCGCCGCTGGAGAAGAAGTCGGCGCGGGACTCGGACGGGCGTACGCCAAGGATCTTTTCCCAGCCCTCGGCCAGCCAGGCCTCGGTGGCGCTCAGCGCGGCGGCGCCGTCGCCCGCGGAGGCCAGGGGCCAGGGCAGGGCGGCCCTGTCGACCTTGCCCGACGTGCGGGTGGGCAGGTCGTCGACGACGGCCAGCAGCGGGACGAGCGCGGCGGGCAGCTGCTCGCGGATGCGCTCGGCGGCGGCCACCGTGTCGAAGCCGGGCTCGCGCGGCACCAGGTAACCGACCAGCAGCTGGTTGCCGGCGGCGGTGCGTTTGACGGCGGCGGCGGCCCCCGCCACCCCGGGCAGCGCCTGCAGGGCGGCGTCGACCTCGCCCAGCTCGATGCGGCGGCCGCCCAGCTTGACCTGCTCGTCGCCGCGGCCCAGGAAGAGCAGGCCCTCGGGCTCGGCGCGCACGATGTCGCCGCTGCGGTAGGCACGTTCCCAGCCGAGGGCGGGCAGCGGGGCGAACTTCTCGGCGTCCTTGACCGGGTCGAGGTAACGGGCCAGACCCACCCCGCCGATGACCAGCTCGCCGGTCTCCCCCATGGCCACCGGCAGCCCGTACGGGTCGACGACGGCAAGCTCCCAGCCGGTCAGGGGCAGGCCGATGCGTACGGGCGCCTCACCGGTCATCCGCGCCGCGCAGGCGACCACGGTGGCCTCGGTGGGCCCGTACGTGTTCCAGACCTCGCGCCCCTCGACGGCCAGCCGCTCGGCCAGCTCGGGCGGGCACGCCTCACCCCCGAAGATCAGCAGCCGGACGTCGTCGAGCGCTTCCACCGGCCAGAGCGCGGCCAGCGTCGGCACGGTGGAGACGACCGTGATGCGCTGCTCGGCCAGCCAGGGACCGAGGTCGACGCCGCTGCGCACCAGGGAACGGGCCGCGGGCACCAGACACGCGCCGTGCCGCCAGGCGAGCCACATCTCCTCGCAGGAGGCGTCGAAGGCGACCGACAGGCCGGCCAGGACACGGTCGTGCGTGCCGATCGGCTCGGCGTCGTCCTCGGCCAGGAACAGCTGCGCCTCGGCGTCGACGAAAGCCGCCGCAGCGCCGTGCGGGACGGCCACGCCTTTGGGGGTGCCGGTGGAGCCGGAGGTGAAGATGATCCACGCGTCGTCGGAGGGCCGGGGATGACCGGGGCGGCCCGCCGGCGTACGGCGCAAAGTGATCTTCAGGTTGTCACCGATGACGGCGCTCACGGCGGCCTCGGCGAAGACCAGCTCGGCACGTTCGGCGGGGTCGTCGGCGTCCACCGGCACGTAGGCGGCGCCCGCCGCGAGCACGCCCAGGATCGCGAGGTAGAGCTCGGCAGTGCCGGAGGAGACCCGGACGCCGACCCGGTCACCGGCGCCGATGCCGTGCCCGGCGAGCTCGGCCCGCACGGCGTCGACCCGGCCGGCCAGCTCGCGATAGGTCAGCGCCACCCCGCCGGCGTCGAGCGCACGGGCGTACGGGTGGGCCTGCACTGTCGCGTCGAAGACGTCGACCAGGGTGCGGCGTACGGGCGCGGAAGCGGAGTGGAACAGGGCCGGGGACTCCGGCTCGACGTCGATCGCGGGTAGGTCGATCAGGCGCGGATCAGTCGTCGTCGCGGTCACCGGGTGTGCACCATTCCTAGCGCTGGGTTCGGGGCAACGTCCAACGTTACGGGCGGGACAACGGGAAATGGCGCGGATGTGTCGATTGACACGGACGTACGGCCCCGGCCCTTGACCGAATGGCGGAGGATGGACCCCATGATTGCCCGGCGCCTCGTCACCGTCCTGGCCACCCTGCTGGCCGCCCCCACGCTCGGTGCCTGCGCAAACCCGGCGCCCGCCCCCGAGGCCCGGCGCGGCGAGCCCACCACGGCCACCGTCCGCGCCGCAGCACGCGAGGCCCACCCGGCCGGCCGGCGCGAAACCGCCGTACGCAATGTGCCGCAGGCCTTCCCGCTGCCACCCGGCAGCCACGTGACCGACCTGTCCGACCGCGGGTCCGGCGCCTCGTTCACGCTGACCGCGCCCGACCCCGAGTCCGTGCTCTCGTTCTACCGCCACCAGCTGCCGCGCGGGCCGTTCACGATCGTCGCCGACACGTCCGCCCCCGACGGCGCCACCAGCCTGTCGTTCCGCGACGCCGATGGCTGGGCGGGCGCGATCTACGCCACCGCCCGCCGCGTCACCGTCGCCGTCAAACGGGCGTGAGGCTTTCCCGCAGCTCCCGCACCAGCGAGGACACCACCGCCTTGAGGCTGCCGTCGTTGGCCGCGGCCACCCGCAGCTGCCGCTGATAACTGGCGCCGCCCGCGACGATGTCCCGGACCCTCTCGAGCTCGGCCGAGCAGCCCAGCGCCTCGGCGATCGGCGCCAGCGCGGGCAGCAGCTGCTCGAGGTCCTTGGTGACCAGCAGCTCGTCGCCGGCCGCGTTCTGGATGATGATCGCTTCCATGCCGTAGCGGGCGGCCCGCCACTTGTTCTCGCGCACGAACCACGGCTGCATCGCCGGCACGCCCCAGCCCGCGTCGAGCTCGCGCGAGAAATGCTCGACCAGGCACTGGGTCAGGGCGGCGATCGCCGAGATCTCCCAGGCGGTCGGGATGCCGTCGAACGTACGGACCTCGATCGTGCCCCACTTGGGCGACGGCCGGATGTCCCAGCGCAGCTCGTTCAGCTCCTCGATCACGCCGGTGTGCAGCAGGTCGGCCGCCAGCGCCTCGTACTGCGACCACTCGCTGAACTGCGGCGGCAACCCGGCCGTGGGCAGCTGCTGGAACATCAGGGCCCGGTTGGAGGCGTACCCGGTGGTCTCCCCGGCCCAGAACGGGCTCGACGCGCTCAACGCCTGAAAGTGCGGCAGATACGTGAGCAGCCCGTCGATGATCGGCAGCACCTTGCGGCGGTCCTCCACCGCGACGTGCACGTGCACCCCCCAGATCATCATCTGCCGTCCCCACCAGCGGGTCCGGTCGATCAGGGTGTCGTAGCGCGGCTTGCCCGGCGTCACCTGCTGCTGGAACCACTGGCTGAACGGGTGCGTGCCCGACGAGAGAAGATCAACACCCCTTGGCTCCGCGTACGCGGCGGCGCGCTCGACCAGCCGGGTCAGATCACCGACAGCGTGCGACACCCGGTGATGCGGCGCGCTGACGACCTCGATCGTGTTGGTCAGCAACTCGCCGGTGACGTGCGGAAAGCCCGCCGACGAGCCGAGCCGGGACAGCAGCTGCGGGGCCGCGGGCGCCAGCTCGCCGCTGCGCCGGTCGACACAGGCGATCTCCCACTCGATCCCTAGACGCGATCGTTCCGATCGGGCGAAGTCGATTCCCATCGTCATACTCTACGAACTGACCCGCTTGGTCCTTACGGCTGACAATCCTTCGCCGTACGGGGTGCAGGCCGTAGCGTGCGCGACGGGGAGGAAACACCCCGCCGGCGCGGTCACCGGCGTCGCTGCCCGGCTCGGCGTCGACCCGGTCGACTTCCGCTTCGACGCCATGGACCCCATCTCGGCCGCCGCCAACCGGCGCTGGGCCGCCACCGTCACCTACCTGACCCGCCTGCTGTCCGCGCCCGGCGAGGCAGACCTGCACCCGCTGATGCTGACGGCCGCCCTCGAAACGGCGGCCACGGCGGCCGTCACCGTCTTCCCGAACTCCACCATGACGCTCGACTACGTGGCCGACCCCGGCCAGGTCACGCCGGCCGCCATCCGCCGCGCCGTGGCCTATGCGGACGCCAACGCCGCCTCGCCGCTCACCCCGCAGAACATCGCGGACGCGGCCGGCGTCGGGGTGCGCGCCCTGCAAACCGGTTTCCGCCGGCACGTCGGCACCACACCCATGGGCTACCTGCGCCGGGTACGCCTCGAACGCGCCCACCGCGACCTGCAAGCAGCCGATCCCCACCAACGGCGACACGGTGGCCGGCATCGCGTACCGCTGGGGCTTCGCCAACCTGGGGCGTTTCGCCGCCCGCTACCACTCGGAGTTCGGCCGCCGTCCCAGCCAAACCCTGCACACGTGAAACACCGTCCGTCGTGGACGGTTTCCGGTGCGCCTCGTGCGGGCAGACGCTGAGTGTCCCCGTCCGCCGGGTCGAGCTGCCGCCCCACCCGACACCCGCGACAACGACCGCGTCCCGACGCCCGTCCGCTCCTGCCCTCACCACAACCCGCTGGCGCGGTCGCAGCCTCAGAGCCACCCTCCACCGCGACGATCCCCCAGCCTGACCAGCGCCAATGTGCTGGCCCGTGCGGTCTCCGGTGTCGTGCCCGTGGTGGGGCTGGTGGGCCACGGCGAACCCGATGCCGTACAGGTTGTATCTGCCGTTCGTTGAGCTGGCAAGGTGATTGAGCGACTTCCGTATCGAACGGATCTGTCGGATGCCCGGTGGGCGTTGATCGAGCCGGTTCTGGTGCCGTGGCGGGCGGCGCAGCGGGCTCCGGGGATCAGGCCGCCGGTTCACGTGATCACGTACGCGGATCTGATGTGAGTACGTCGGCCCAATCGTCTTTTGTTAAGTTGCGGGCATGGCCCGGTTGACGGAAATTGCGTTCTGCCTACCCACCACCTCCCCCTCGCAACAATTCATTCGTGACCTGCGCAGGCTGCTTGCCGACGTCGCCTACGCCACGAGCGGACCCGCCGATAGCCTGATTTTGACCCCGCCGGCGCCGGTCTCCGCACGTCCGATAACCGTGGTTCGGCTGGCTGATGTAGCGGCACCCCAGGTAGCCCTCGACATCGGCCGCACCATCGGGCTCGCTGGAAGCGGCCCCACCCCCCGTCGTGACCACGTCGAACTGGCCGACCTCGCGGACCGTCTCGCCGGGAGCGTGGGGCGCATCGATCACACAGGCGTCAATCTGCCCTCGCAGGCGGTCTCCACGGAGGAGTGGGACGGGTTGGTGCAGGACATAGCTGCCTCCGCGGCGATGTACCGCTATCCAACCGGGGAGCAGTGGCCATTCGTGCTTCCGTCGACCAGCGCGGAATTGATGGCCGACATACGCGACTTCCTCGTCGGACGCGAGCCTCGCTTCGAACTCGTGCACGACACCTGGTACCCGTATACGACCTGGCAGTTCGCGCTGTGGACAACGCTGACCCGCACCGAACTAGAGGAATTGTTCCCGGATCCCGTCGGGATCTCCATTCCCGGTCTCGAGGACATCTTCCGTACCGTCTACATCCGGCACAGCTGGTCGGACCTGGAGATTCGTTTCGATCTCTGCTTCCGTATCCCAGACAGCCCATCGGATTGGGAAACCGGCGAGTGGCTGGTCAAGCATGGTGGCCGGATCAAGTGACGATCAAGTGACGTCCTCAACTGCCGCGATTCGCTTGCCTGCCTGGCATCGCGGCGGTGGCCTATCGGAGTGCCGTCCCCGGCCACTGGTAAACGAAGGCCGCCGGCGGGAGCTCGTCTCGGGTGAGCAATCGGACCAGTTCGTCGAGCAGTCCGTTCAAGTCTCGCAGGCCCGTCAATCTATAAGTCTTGTTGACGACTCGGTCGTCGGTCAGGTGCACGGTGGACAGATCAGCCTCGCCGCTGCTCCAGATCGTGACGGGCCTGGTGAGGTGCGTTCAGGCGCGTCGAGTTCTATACCGTTTTCGACGCTGCCGCATCTGAACGCGGGCTTTCGTGTAACGCGTGCGCCAGGCGATTGAGCACCTCGACCACGGTGAAATCCCAGCCGACCAGCCGAGGCCCAGTCCAGTTGATCCCTACCTGGTATCCCTGATCGGCCAGCTCCGGCAGGTCTGCGTGCTGCCACGTCTCCAGCGAGATGGAAGCGGGGTAGAGGCCGTTTCCCCAGATGTCGGCCGCGCGCTGAGCGCGGGTCCGGGACGACCAATACGGCATCGCCGTTGCGCCACTGGAGGTTGTCGGCGTTGGGCTGCCTCGGTCGTCACGGACGAACCAGACGACGTCATTGCTGACGATCTCACGAAAGAATGCCGCAGCCTGGCTCCCACTCTGGCTCACAGAGCGAGACGTTAGCAGCCAAGCGTCCTCCGGATTTTGCGCGATGTGCAGGGCCCGCAACCGGATCTGCCGCGTACGGTGCGCGACGGGCTGTGACCGCTTGTCGTGTTCGTATCATTGTGAGGCCGGGTTCGGCAGTCCAAGGTGCCCTTGCTGGGCGGCCGAAATTCGGGGTTCTCACGTTCGCTCGGTCGGCTACGGTGCTTGCGATGGCGGAGTTCGTACACATCACCACCGCGCGGGCAGCTGGGCGTATCCGGCGCTCGGGGATCGCCGCGCGTAGCCACGGGCGTGACGGCGGACGCGGCGTGTATTGCATGCCGGTGCTGCCGTCGTACACGCTCACCTGTCAATGGGTCCGAGAGCTGCGGCGCTGGCAGCAAGGCGTCCTGGTCGCGGTGCAGCTGCGGCTGCCCGACGCCGAGCCGGTGACCGTCGGACGCTACGGCACCACGCCGCGGCAGGTCACCGCCGCGCAGGCGGTCGCGGTGATACGCGGACTGGACGATCCGCGCGGTTACGAGGTGTTCGTGCCTCGGGCGGTTACCCCCGGTGAAGTGCGGCGGGTCCGCGATGTGCCGCAGGGGGTCGGCTGGCGGTATCTGCCGCAGGCTCACGGCCGTCGGCCCTGCGGCTGTTGCGCGCAACGGGGCGGGTACAAAGGAGCTGGGCTGCGCCGCTGGTTCCCGTACGACGGACCACCACGGCCGAAGCACGAGCTGATGGCAAACCTGCGGGACGCGGCAACCGCCGATGAGATCATCGACGTACTCAGCGAGCTCGGCCGTGCCCGACGCGGCGGCGCCTGGGAACTGGCCCACTTGGTCGAGCATCCCGACCCGCATGTGCGCGACACCCTCGCCGGCGTTCTGCGGGTCTACCGTGGCCGTGAAGCACGGCAGCTTCGGCAACGGCTGCGGGTAGATTCTGTCGATGATGGCCCGCCCGACGCGTGACCCGATCGTGTTTCTCGACGTCGACGGCACGCTGCTTCCGTTCCGCGCCCGATCCGCCGAGTTCGCCGGAGTCCCGGCCGACGCCGTCGGGCCGGCCGATGACGTATCGGGCAATCCGTTGCCGGCCCGGCTCGACCCGGCGGACGGAGGCAGGTTGCTCGCGTTGGGGTGTCAGCTGGTCTGGGCAACGACCTGGATGGCCGACGCCAACGACCTCATCTCGCCCCGGCTCGGTCTGCCGAAGCTTCCCGTCGTCGAATTCCCCGATGACGACGAACCCAAGCACGGGTTGCATTGGAAGGCGGCGTTTCTCTGCCGATGGGCGGCCGGGCGCACCTTCGTCTGGCTCGACGACGAAATCACCGATGCCGATCAGCAATGGGTTCAAGCCCACCATCCAGGGCGCGCACTGCCACACCGAATCGACCCACTCGCCGGCCTCACCAACGGCGACCTCGTACTGATTCGTCAATGGCTGGCAGCGCCATAGCACTCCATGATCGGGTTAACTGTCATGCCGCTGATCGTGCGACCCGGCGCGACGGATGCCGTCCGTCGGCTTGACGGCAGCGTGCGACAACTGGCCGGTCCCGACGACAGGCTCGCCGGAGCGCCAACCGGTAGTAGTACGAGGCGACTCAAGGGGCGGTCGTACGCGTGATGCACGAGCGGAATCCTGAACAGTCGCGACCGACCCGGACCGGCTTTCGCGGGGGCGCGCTGAGCCGATATTGCCTGCGCGAGATGCCGGCTTGCCGGGAGACTGATCGCGGACCGGTGGCAGAGGATGGTTATTGCAGCGGCACGGGTTGCAGGCCCGGCACGCGCGGCGGCTCGTTGACGCGTGGGGCCGCCGGCGTGCCATGCCCCACCGGGGGTTCAAATCCCCTCCGGTCCGCGGGCACTCATTCGGCCGCGATCGTTTGTTACCGAGTGTGAGGGTGGGCCTCTTGGTCAACGCGACACTCGTGCGAGGCGCGGAGCGCCCCTGCTTTTCGACGTGCACGTCTTGGCGTTCCTGGCTGCTGTCGGAAGTCCGTGAATCAAACGTGGCGGCCATCTGCAGCTGATCGACCACACCGCGATGGGGTGCCGAGTCCGGCCCCGGCGCGGGTACGTCTCTAGGCTGGCCGCCGTGGATCTGATGCGGTTGGCGGATGACGCAGAAGAAATCTCGCGGGGCTATGCCCGCCGGCATGGGATCACGCGGGATGCCGCCTGGTTCCTGCTGAAGTTGCAGGAAGAGGTTGGCGAGCTGACTCAGGCTTTTCTCATGCGCGCCGGTCAAGCTCGGAGCAAGGGGCACACGCAGCAGGAGATCGAGGAGATGTTCCGGGGCGAACTGGCCGACGTGCTCTGCCATGTGTTGCTGCTGGCGCGCCACCACGACGTGGATCTGGAGGAGGCCGTCGAGCGGAAATGGCTGGTGTGGAAGCCTGACCCGCCCACGGTGCGTTCCTGAGCAACGATGACGTCCGGCGGCGATGCCCGTCATCGGCCGGAGGTCTTGACCAACGGGCCGGCGAGGCGGTCATCAGCGTCCCAGCGGATGGCGGCGGGTCCGGTCGTGGGGCCGGCGCCTGTTACGCCGGCAGTTCTGTCGTCGGTCCGGGCCGAACTCAAGAGCCCCCACGCCGTTCGGGCTGGATCATGGACGCGTGATCGACGATGTCTTTGAGATCGAACCCGGCGTTGGGGCGGGGTTGCACGCTTCGGTACGACGCGGTCGGCCTTACGGGGGCAGTTCGGGCTGTTCCGGGCGGTTCGGGCGGTTCAGGCGGCTCAGGCGGCTCAGGCGGCTCAGGCGGTTCGGCGGGGTCATGCGTCCTGGCTGACCGATCAGTTCCAGGCGGGGCTGCTCATGCTCACCCGTTCCGACTATGAAGGGCTTCATCTGATCGAGATCGGGGCCTGGGGGTGTCGGCGTTCCGCGGTGTACGGCTCGGCGGTTCGGGCGTGCAGTTGTGGCCGGCCAACACGCAGACCACTCACCGGCTGCCGGTCAGTGAGGTCGTGATCTCCTGAGTTTGCGCGGCTGCCTACTGTGGAAGCCGTGACTGACGCCGGACAGGACGACCGCCGGAACACGCCGCCCGCCGACCCGTGGATGGAGTCGGCACCCACCTCACCGATCGAGCCGCAGCCGTACGCGGAAACGCCGATCGAACCGCAGCCGTACGCGGAAACGCCGACCGAGCCGCAGCCGTACGCGGAAACGCCGATCGAACCGCAGCCGTACGCGGAAACGCCGACCGAGCCGCCACCGTACGCGGAAACGATGATCGAGGCGTCGCCGGGACGGGACCGTCGCCGGTGGTGGTTCGTGCTGGCGGGGCTGGCTCTGCTCGGCTGCGTGGGTGGTCTGCTGCTGAACCCCTTCGACGAGGACGGGACGCCGGAAAGGGCGGCGCCGGAACCGAGCGTGACCAGCGAGGCGACCACGGACAGCACCGGCGGCACCGCCAGCACAGGCAGCACGGGCAGCACCCGGAAAGAGACACGCAACGCCGTGGCCGAGCCTGCCGCCGACGAGGTCGTTTACCTGATCACCTCGACCAGCGACGGCGACCTGGCCCGGGTCGAATACCTGGACGAGAACCGCGACATCATCCGTACCGGCGAAGTGAAGCTCCCGTGGCGGCACACCTTCCGCATCACCGGCGACAAGCCCCCGCTGGTGCTGCTGGCGCAGCGCAAGCAGGGCGGTCCCGGCGAGGTGACCTGCTCGATCAGCCTCGGCGGCAAGGAGCTGTCGAGCGCCGTCCAGCGGGGCCGTTACGCCGCACCGCAGTGCGCCGGCTGATCAGCCGATCCAGCGGTAGCGGCGCTGCGGGCGGCCCGCCGAGCCGTAGCGCAGGCGCACCTCAGCCTTGCCTGCGGCGACGAAGTGTTCCAGGTAGCGGCGGGTGCTGACCCGGGACAGGCCGATGCGTTCGGCGCACTCGGCCGCGGACAGGTCGCCCGCGGTGGCGCGCATGGCGTCTGCGATCAGGCCGGACGTGTCGGCGGTGAGGCCTTTGGGCAGCGGCGCGGCGGTGGCGCGCAGGGCCACGAACAGGTCGTCGACGTCGGCCTGGTCCACGTCGGTCGTGTCGGCCAGACGCCCGTACGCCGCGGCGTAGCGCTCGAGCCGGTCGCGCAGCACGTCGAACGTGAACGGTTTCAGCAGATAGTGCACGACGCCCCCGTGCAGGGCGGTCCGTACGGTCTGCACGTCGCGGGCCGCGGTCACGGCGAGCACGTCGGGGCCGTCGCCGTCGGAACGCAGCCGCCGCAGCACCTCGAGTCCGCTCACATCGGGCAGGTAGATGTCCAGCAGCACCAGGTCGGGCCGCAGCGAAGCCACCTGGGTGAGCGCGTCGGCCCCGGTGTGCGCGGTGCCAACCGTGGTGAAGCCGTCGACCCGGTCCACATAGCCCCGGTGGATCCGGGCCACCATGAAGTCGTCGTCCACCACCAGCACCCGGATCATGACGCCCCCGCAGAGGCGACCGGCACCCGGATCATGAGAGCCCCAGCCGGGCGGTGAAGGTCGAGCCGGACACCGAGACCCCGCCACCCCGATGAACGCAGATCAGCCGGATCATCGCGAGCCCCAGCCCATGATGCCCCTGCCGCGAGTCCTTGGTGCTGTAGCCCTGCTGGAAGACCCGCTCGGCCATCTCGGGCGGCACCCCGGGCCCGCTGTCGGTCACCGTCACCACGACGTCGCGCTCCTCCGCCCGTACGGTGACCGAAATCGCCCCGCCCGGCGTGAGCGCGTCGAACGCGTTGTCGACCAGATTCCCCACCACCGTGACCAGGTCGGCGGAGAGCCGGTCGTCGACCGGGGGGAGGTCGGTGCCCTCGCCGATGGACAGCGTCACGCCCTGTTCGCTCGCGAGGCTGGCCTTGGCGATCAGCAACGCCGCCAGGGCCGTGTCCCGGACGACCCGGGTGACCTCGCGGTCCAGGCTTTCATGCAGCTCGCTGGCGCGGGTGATGTAGCGGACCACCTCGTCGTGCTCGCCGAGCTCGACCAGGCCGGCGATGGTGTGCAGCCGGTTGACGAACTCGTGGGCCTGGGCGCGCAGCGTGTCGGTGGTGTGCCTGCTGACGTCGAGCTCGCGGCGCAGCGCGGTCAGCTCGGTGCGGTCGCGCAGCGTGGTCACCGACCCGACCGTACGGTCGCGCATCACCACCGGCTGCCGGTTGAGCACCACCACCCGGTCGTCGCTGAGCACCACCTGGTCGACGCCGACGGACCGGCCGGTGAGCACGTCGAGCAGTGCCGGTTCGAGCGGCTGCTCCTCCAGCGAGCGGCCGACCACGTCGGGTGGCATGCCGAGGAGCCGGATCGCCTCGTCGTTGGCCAGCGTGACCCGGTGCGCCGAGTCGGTGCCGATCACACCTTCCTTGATGCCGTGCAGCATGGCCTCGCGGTGCTCGACCAGGCCGGCGATCTCGCGGGGTTCCAGGCCGAGGGTCTGCCGTTTGACCCGGCGGGCCAGCAGCAGCGAGCCACCGGCACCGAGGGCGATGCCGAGGACCAGGTACGTCAGCAGGTCGGTGACGGCGGTGCCGAGCTGGTCGATCAGCGTGGGGTAGGCGCGCCCGACGATGATCAGCCCGATGAAGGCGCCGGTCACCTCGTCGAGCACCGGCACGTGCGCGGCGAGGGACTTGCCGCCGTCGGTGATCACGCCGACCCAGGACCGTCCGGTGAGGCCGGTGCTGTCACCCAGGGGCGCCGCCCGTCCGGCGTCGGGGCCGGTCACGATGGTCCCGGCGGCGTCGGCCACCATCACGTACGAGGCTCCGGAGACGGCTCGAGCACTCTCGGCGACCGTTTCCAGGGCTTCGCGGCCGAGCGGGTTGTCCAGGCCCAGCCGTACGGTCCGGTTGATCGCCGTGTTCTCGCCGACCGAGCGCAGCCGTTCCCCTTCGACGCGCCGGAACGTGGCGTCGGCCTCGGCGATCGACACCGCGGCGACCGCGCCCACGACGAGCAGGACGATCGCCAGTTGCAGGAGCAGCAGCTGGCCGGCGAACGACAGACGGTGCCGCACGGGACTCCCCTCCGACGAGTATGAGACCGTCCACAGCACAGTGTTTCCGGGCCGTGAACGCAAGGGGGTGGACGGTGCGAAGGCGGACAATCCTCGGCGCCGGGCTGGCCGCTGTCCTCGCCGGTTGCGCGCGTCCCGGCGACGACCTGCGGCTGATGGTGCCGAACCCGCCGGGCAGCGGTTACGACATCACGGCCCGGGTGCTGGCCCGCGCGCTGGAGTCGTCGGGGGTCGCGCGCGGCGTCGAGGTGTTCAACCTGCCCGGCGCGAGCGGTGTCGTCGGGTTGCGCCGGTTGGCCTACGAGCACGGCAACGGCCATCTCGTGATGCTCATGGGCCTCGGGCTGGTCGGCGCCGAGCTGGCCTCCGGGCAGCCACCCGTCCTCGGTGACACCACGCCGGTCTGCCGCCTCCTGCAGGAGCCCGCCATAGTCGTGGTGAGACGCGATTCCCCGTACGGGGATCTGGTGGAACTGGTCGAGGCCTGGCGCGCCGATCCTGGCCTGCGGGTGGGCGGCGGCTCGGCTGTGGGCGGTCCCGACCACCTGGCGGCGATGCTGTTCGCCGAGGCGGTCGGGCTGGCCCCGGCGCGGGTGGCCTACACCCGGCACGACGGCGGCGGTGACCTGCTGGCCGCGATCCTGGGGCGGGAGGTGGCGTTCGCGATGTCGGGGCTCAGCGAGTACACCGATCAGATCGAGTCGGGGCAGCTGCGGGCGCTGGCGGTGACCAGCGAGCGTACGGTCGGCCGAGTGGCGGTGCCGACCGTACGCTCGGCCGGGTTCGACGTCGTCGTCGGCAACTGGCGCGGGCTGATCGCGCCGCCGGGACTGCCGACGAGTGACGCCGAGGGGATCCGGTCGCTGTTCGCGGAGGTGGAGGCTTCCGCGGACTGGGTGGGGGCCCGCGACCGGTTCGGGTGGACGGGTGCTTATCTGGCCGGTGACGACTTCCGCCGGTTCATCGCGGACGAGAGCCGGCGGGTGGCCCGCGTCCTCGATCGGCTCGGTGTCACCTGAGCTCAATCCTCCTCCGCGAAACTCAGGCGCTCGGCGTCGGCGGGCCGCCCGCGGAGCCGCGCGACGAACCGGGGCAGGTACGGCACGAGCAGCGCCACCACGATTAGCGCCAGCAGGAAGACCGTAAGCGGGCGGGTGAAGAACACCGACACGTCGCCGTTGGAGAGCACCAGCGCCCGGCGGAACTGCAGCTCCATCATCGGCCCCAGGATCAGGCCCAGGATGACGGGCGCGATCGGGAAGTCGAAGTGGCGCATCCCGAGACCGACAACCCCGATGCCGTACGCGATGAAGACCTGGTTGACGCTGCCGGTCGAGGCGTAGACGCCGAGCGTGGCGAGGACCAGGATGCCCGCGTACAGGATGGGTCTGGGGATCTGGAGCACCTTGACCCAGAGCCGGATCAGCGGCAGGTTGAGCACGAGCAGCAGCACGTTGCCGACGTACAGCGAGGCGATCAGCGCCCACACCAGTTCGGGCGCGCGGTCGAAGAGCTGCGGGCCGGGTTGCAGGTTGAAGATCTGGAAAGCGGCCAGCATCACCGCCGCCGTGGCCGAGGTCGGGATGCCGAGGGTCAGCAGCGGCACCAGCACGCCCGAGAACGCCGCGTTGTTGGCCGCCTCGGGACCGGCGACCCCTTCGATCGCGCCTTTGCCGAACTGTTCGCGATTCTTCGAGCGGTGTTTCTCGTACGTGTAGGACAGGAACGTGGGAACGTCGGCGCCCCCGGACGGCAGCGCCCCGAACGGAAAGCCGAACGCCGTGCCGCGCAGCCACGGCGCCCATGACCGCCGCCAGTCGTCACGGGTCATCCAGCCGGCCTTGTGGGCGCCGGGGTCGAGCGGGGTCACGTGCTCGGGCAGGGCGCGCAGCCGGCTCGCCACGAACAGCGTCTCGCCGATCGCGAACAACCCGACGATCACCACCACGACGTCGATGCCCTCGAGCAGCTCCATCGTGCCGAACGTGAACCGCGCCTGCCCGGTGAGCCCGTCGATGCCGACCAGGCCCAGCCACAAACCGAAGATCATGGACAGCAGACCCCGTACGAGGGAACGCCCGACCAACGCGGTGACGGCGACCATGGCCAGCAACGCGAGGGCGAAGTAGTCAGCGGCCCGGAAAGTGGTCGCGAGTCTCGCCACCGGCGGCGCGAACACGCTGAGCAGCAGGGTCGAGACGGTGCCGGCCACGAAGGACCCGATCGCGGCGGTGGCCAGCGCGGCCTTGGCCCTTCCCCGCCGTGCCATCTGGTAACCCTCGATGGCCGTGGCGACCGATGCCGACTCGCCCGGGGTGTTGAGCAGGATCGAGGTGGTGGAGCCGCCGTACATGGCGCCGTAGTAGATGCCGGCGAACATGATGAACGTGCCGATCGGGTCGTTCAGGCTGAACGTGACCGGCAGCAGCAGCGCGATGGTGAGCGCGGGACCGATGCCGGGCAGCACCCCGACGAACGTTCCCAGGGTGACGCCGATGGCCGCGAAGAGCAGGTATTCCGGGCTCAGGACGGTGCCGAAGCCGTCGAGCAGGGCGCTCACAGCGGGAACACCCCGGCGGGCAGGAAGATGTCGAGCAGGCGGGTGAAGGCCAGGTAGACGACGACGGGCAGGACGATCGCCACGATCACGTCGCGGACAAGATGACGGCTGCCGAGCATGCGGGCGGTGACCACGGTGAAGAGCGCGGCCGACACGACGAAGCCGGCGTATTCGAGGGCGATCGCGAAGCCGGCCAGTGCGGCCAGGACGCCGAGCGGGGCGGCTGTCGATCCGGCGCCCACGCCTCCGGTCGTGGCCGTTGCAGCGCCCGCGCCTCCGGTCGTGGCCGTCCCAGCGCCCGCGCCTCCGGCCCCGGCCCCGGCCCCGGCACCTTCCTCACCCTCCCTGCCGAACAATTCCGGTGTTTCGCTGTTGTCGGGTGAGGAGGGATGCTTCGGCGTCGCGGATTCCTTGCTGGGCCGGAGCTGCTGAACCAAGAGGACTGCGGCCGCCGCCACCCAGGCCGAGGTGACGACGACCGGCGCCAGCCGCGGTCCCCGCAACCCGAAGTCACCGTCGGCGGTCAGAGCCGACCAGAGCAGCAGGAATCCCACGAGCAGCAGGGCCGCCGCCAGCACAGTCTGGGGCTGCGGGCGGCGGCCCGGCTCGGTGCGGATCGGCATCAGCCCAGCCCGATGTCGGTCAGGACGGCCGTGATCCGCTCGTTCTCGGCGACGAAGAACGCCGACGCCTCGTCACCGCTCTTGTAGAAGTCCTCCCAGCCCTGCGCCTTCGAGGCCTCGGTCCACGCGGCCGACCCGTGCAGCTTGTCGACGAACGCGGTGACCGCGGCCTTGTCCCCGTCGCTGATCCCCGGCGGCGCCACCACGCCCCGCCAGTTCATCAGCTCGACGTCGAACCCCTGCTCCTTGATGGTCGGGGCCGGCTTGCCCCCGCCCACGTCCACACCGCTCGCCCCCGAGACAGCCAGGGCGCGTACCTTGCCCGCCGACACCAGGTCCTTGAACTCGCTCTGCCCCGACACCGCCGCGGTCAGGTCACCCGCGAGCAGGGCCGCCTTGGCCTCCCCGCCGCCGGAGTAGGCCACGTATTTCATCGCCTTCGGATCGGCCCCCGCCGCCTTGGCCAGCAGCCCCACGAGGATCTGATCGGTGCCCCCCGCCGAGCCCCCACCCCAGTTGATCGAGGCAGGCCGGGCCTTGGCGTCGTCCATGAGCTGCTTCAACGTCGTGTACTTGGAGTTCGCCGGCACGACCACGACCTCCTGCTCGGCGGTGAGCGTCGCGATCGGCGTAACCTGGTCGAGCTTGACCGGCGACTTGTTGGCCACCACGCCACCCACCATGACCAGCCCCATCACCATCAGGTGGTGCGCGTCCCCGCGGTTCTTGCTGACAAGCTGAGCCAGCCCGATCGTGCCCGCCGCCCCCGTGACGTTGTAGACCTCAACCGGCTTGTCCAGCAGTTTGCCGTCGGTCATGGCCTTCTGCATCGTGCGGGCGGTCAGATCCCAGCCCCCACCCGGGGCGGCCGGCACCATGAGCTGCAGAGTTTTGCTCGGATAGGCAGCCGCGCCGCTCGCGCCGCCCGCGGTGTCCTTCTGACAACCCGCGACGAGCAGGCCGGCAAGCGCGATCACGGCCAGCATTCGGCTCCGTCCGCTCCGCACAGCGCCCCCTCGATTCAGCACGGCTTGATACAGCGCCGATGCTGCAACCTGACGGTGGCGTACGTCACCCTTGCGGTCGCGATGGTCCTTTTGGCCTTTCTGGTCACGCCCCGGACATCACCGCTTCAGCCGTCCCCCACCCGGGGCCGTGTCCTCGCTGTGGCAGGATCACCGCGATCGAGGACCAGTGCGGAACGCGTGGACAGCCGGTGCTGTTCCGCGAAACGGAGGATGGTGTCGCCCAGCTGTTCGAGGAACCGGCCTGCTGCGGCGAGCCGGGCCCCGGCGGCGGTGCCGTCGCCCAAGATGTCGGCGCCGCGCAGCACGGTATCGGCCAGTCGCTGGTTGGCACGGACGCTGACGACAGCGGACCGGACACCCGCGTCCTCGTCGAGGAAGTACCGATGGCGCCGGCTGCGGCCGTCGCGGCTGCGGCGGATCAGTCCGTGCTGTTCCAGCAACCCAACCGCGAGCGAGACCGTCGCCGGGCTGATCCGGAGCTGCTCGGTCAGCTCGGCGGTGGTGGCGCTGCCGGTCTCCGCGGTGAACAGACAGGCCAGCACCCTGGCGGCGGTGCGCGGCAGACCGGTGTCGATCAGGACCGTAGTGAGATCGGTGACCAGTGCGATCCGCGCGTCCGGATCGGGGCCGGCGGGTGCGACGGGGGTCTCCCGGCCCGGAACGGGCGCTCGGCGCCGGGCGCGGCGTACGGTGGCCAACTGCGCGAGCTCCGCGCGGTAGCGGCCGGGCCCGCCGTTGCGGGCCACCTCACGGCTGACCGTTGAGGTCGGGCGGGCGAGGTCGCCGGCGATCTCCGCGAAGTTACGCCCCTGCGCCAGCCCGACGGCGATCCGCTGCCGGTCGTCGCTGGTCAGCCTGCGTCCGGGCATTTGATCCGCCCTCCTTCCGGTACGCCGGCGGCAAGTATCGGCGCCGGTCGCTGTCCGATGCAACGCGCGTGCTTTCACCCTCACGGTCATTGCAATCATGATTGGGGCTGTGAGCTGCGAACAAGCCTGATTTCCCCAGGGACGGCGGTGGATCGTTCTTCGACGCCTGCGTAACGTTCTGTTACCTCTTCAGCGACCCCGAAGGAGTATTCGTGCGCGCCAAGGGCATCACCTACGACACCGGATTCGCTCCCGGCGGGCGGAGCAGCCGGCCCGGCTTCGACCCGGGCGCAGTCAAGCAGGAGATGCGGATCATCGCCGACGACCTGCACTGCGATGCCGTCCGGATCACCGGTGGCGATCCCGAAAGGCTGTCGGTCGCGGCCGGGCACGCCGCCGACGCCGGGCTCGAGGTCTGGTTCTCCCCCTTTCCCTGCGAGCAAACCGCCCAGGAGTTGCTGCCGTACTTCGCCGACTGCGCCGACCGGGCCGAGGCCGCCGGCGCCGCCGTCTTCGTCGCCGGGTGCGAACTGAGCCTGTTCGACGCGGGCTTTCTGCCCGGCGCGGACACCTTCGCCCGGATCAATTCCCTGTCCGGCGGCGACCCCGAGGCGGTGGGCCGGCTCGGAGACGCCTCGGCCGCCGTGAACAGGCTGCTCGCCGACGCCGCGGCGACCGTACGCCGACGGTTCCGCGGCAGGATCACCTATGCCTCCGGAACCTGGGAGGACATCGACTGGACGCCCTTCGACATCGTGGGCGTGGACGCCTACGTCGATCCCGACGACCCTGGCTTCCGGCCGGCCGTGCAGCAGTTCCTCCGGCCCGGCAAACCGCTCGCGGTGACCGAGTTCGGCTGCTGCACGTACCGGGGCGCGGCCGCACGAGGTGGCATGGGCTGGGACATCGTCGATTACGACGCCGATCCGCCCCGTATTCCCGGCGACGTTGTCCGCGACGAGGAGGAACCAGCCCGCTACCTGCGCCGCCTGATCGCCGCCTTCGACCGGGAGGGTGTGGACACGGCGTTCTGGTTCACCTTCGCGAGTTACAGCAACCCCTACCACCCGGACCCGCACCTGGACCTCGACATGGCCGGGTTCGGGGTGTGCAAGGTGATGCCCGATGGCCACCTCGAACCGAAGCGGGCCTTCCGCACCATGGCCGGCCTCTACAGGAAGTAGAGCCTCCGGCCGCCCGGGGACGGACACCAGCGTTCCTCCGGCCCGGACCGGACCCACGGACCGTCGCCGGATGTCGCCGCCGATGACATCAAGACCACATCTTCTCAAGGTTCAGTGACCAGCCGTGTGGGGCCGGGTGGCGCGGACGGGCCAGAATCGGCGCATGACTTTGCCGCCGGCGGCACCCGGGATTCCCGTGCTGGGGAACGCTCTTCGCATGATGGGCGATGTGCAGCAGTTCTTTGTGGACACGTATCGCGAGATGGGACCGGCCTACCGGGTGCGTGCGCTGAACCAGGCGTTCGTCATCCTCGCCGGTGAGCGGGCCAATCGGTTCCTGCTCGAGCACGGTGACGAGGTGTTCTCCAGCGAGGAGAGCTTCGGCGGGCTGAATCGTGAGTTCGGCATGCGGGTGCACGTGCTGCGCGGCCGGCCGCATCGGCATCTGCGCAAGGTGCTGGCGGGCGGGTTGTCGCGGGATCTGCTGGCCGCGCGGTGGGACGAGGTGGTCGCCGAGACCGAGCGGACGTTCGACGAGTGGCGCGGGGAGAAGGCGCTGCCGGTGGTCGACAGCTTTCAGCGGCTGGCCGCGGCGCAATTGTCGATCGCGTTGACCGGGGCGAGTTCAGCCGGGCGGTTCGAGACCCTGCGAAAGGCGTTCGAGCTGGTTCTCGACGTGACGATCGCCGGCAAATGGCCGTCGGCGACGCTGAAATGGCCTGCCTATCGTCGCGCGCGGGCCGAGATTCTTGACTTCGCGCGGGCCGCGTTGGAGGAGCGACAGGCGTTTCCCCGTACGGAGGGAAGGCGCGACCTGCTCGACCAGGCGCTGGACGCGGTGGACGAGAACGGCGAGCCCTACCCGATGGAGGTGCGCGCCGGAATGGCGTTGCAGGGGTACTTCGCGGGCATCAACACCCTCGCCTATCTGTACAGCTTCATGCTGCACGCGCTGCTGCGGAATCCCGAGGTCGCCGCGCGGGTGACGGCCGAGGCGGACGAGGCCCCGCTCACCTTCGAGCGCCTGCGTGCCATGCCTGCAGCGCAGGGTCTGACGCTGGAGACGTTACGGGTGTATCCCCCGGCGCCGGGGTCCGCCCGTACGGTGGTCGAGGACTTCGACTTCGAGGGTTACCGCATCGAGCAGGGCCGTCGCGTGCTGGTCGCCACGTCGGTTCCGCATCAGCTGCCCGAGCACTTCCCCGACCCGGGGCGCTTCGACATCGGCCGTGACTTCGCGACGGCTCGGAAGGCCTCGGTGTACGCCCCGTTCTCGGTCGGCAGCCACACGTGCCTGGGCGCCGGCATGACCGAGGTGCTGTCGGTGGCCACGATGGCCATGCTGCTCCGGCGGCTGACGATCACCCCTGCCCACCCGGACCGGCCGCTGCGCATCACCGCCACCCCTGGCCCGAACCCGGGCAAACGGTTCCAGGTGCGGGTCGGGGGGCGGTGACGCGGCGATTCACTGGTAGGGCAGGGTGACCGTGGACAGGGCGCCCAGGGAGACCGTGCTCGGGGCGGAGCCGATGGCGCTCCAGATCTCGAGCTTGACGGTGCCGTTGGCCAGGTTGCCCAGCGAGCCCGTCGTGGTGACCTGGCCGACGGCGTCGGTGTAGCGCTCCCAGCCGGTGACCGGGTCGGTGGCGAAGTAGCGGTACGTCTCGACGCGGTCGAAACTGCCGTTGCCGGTCAGGTCGTACGAGATGCGGACCTGGGTGGCGTTGCCGACCGAGGTGCCCGCGTCGACCGAGAGCCCGAACGCGGTGGCGGCGCCCGAGCGGTAGGTCAGGTTGAGGCCGGTCGCGGTGAACGTGGTGGGCGAGTGGGGCTGGTTGTCGTTGACGCCGGACGACTTGGCCACGGTCGCGGTGCCGGCCGTGCCCGCGGCGCCGGCCAGCGCGCCGTCCGTCTGCAGGTATCGCACCGCACCCCCACCAGTGGGCGGCGTCGTGGGCGGAGTGGTCGGCGGCGTGGTGGGCGGGGTGGTGACTCCGCCACCGGTCGCGTTGCCGCCGCTCCAGTTGAGCGCGCCACTGGCCACCGTCGTGCCGGCCGGGACCGCCAGCACCTTGCCGTCCGAGAACGTCACCGTGAGCGCCGCGTCGGTGATGTTGGAAGCGACGTACGTCCTGGCGCCGTTCTTGCTGAACACCCGGGCGAGCGGGTGGCTGGCGGCGACGCCGAGATCGCTGGTGCCCAATGCCGCGAGGTTGCGGATCCAGTGGAAGGTGTGCGCTTTGGTCTCGCCCTCCTCCGGGGTGTAGCCGCTGCCGGCCCGGAACTTGGCGAGCGCCGCGTCGCCGTCGCCGAGCGCGAGGTACTGCCACGCGATGTCCTGCCACAGGGCCGGTTCGTGGCCGGCGTTGCGCACCATCTCGGCGTAGTTGGCGCGTACGTAGGCCGGGTCGTCGCCCAGATAGAAGTGGCCGCCGGTGACCGGGAGCATGTTGATGCCGTGGATCTGCTCGGGCGCCGAGGCGAACCAGGTGGAGTACGCCCCGCCGTCGCCCCAGACCATGCCGACCGTGCCGTGGCCGAACGCGGCGGGGAAGTTCTCGTTGCGGGTGTCGAACCAGTACTCGTTGATGGCGGCCGACTGGGTGGTCCAGAGGAAGATGCCGGCGTCGCGGATCGCGGTGTTGCCGGTCGCCTGTCCCCACTGGATCAGGCCGTTGGCGAAGTTCATGCCCTCCGACGAGGACTCCTGGTTGTTGCCGGCGAAGAACGCGCCGTGCCCGGCGGCCCAGTCGTGCCCGGCGTAGATGTCGAAGTCGCGCAGGTAGGGGAAGCGGGTGTCGTTGCGGTCGTAGTTGTTGGCGTCGCGGATCAGCAGGTCGACCATGCCCCCGTACCGGGAGCTCGTGGCCCAGGCAGGGTCGAACTTGGCCAGCGTGGCCGCGGCGGCGATGTAGTAGCCGTAGTGGAAGTGGTGGTCGTTGAGCTCGGCGTCGGAGCCGTACGAGGCGGGGTAGCCGATCAACGTCCCCCAGTTGCGATCGTAGTAGAAGAGCTTCTGGTTCTTGCCGGACGACGCCGTGAACCAGTCGGTCAGCTGGGTGCGGACGGCGGCCAGCGCGGCGTCGCGGACGTCGGTACGCCCGAGCTGGTCGGCGATCTCGGCGATGCGCGCGCCGATGCCGAGGGCCTTGCCGGTCCAGTACGTGTCGTTGTTGCGTACGGGAACGGGGTTGCCTTTGACCTGGTCGAGGTAGCCGTTGAGGGTGGACAGGTCGGCTCCGCCGCTCGTGGCGACCGCGGGCACCTCGGGCAGCACGCCGTTGAAGACCGCCGAGGTGGTGAACGACGACGCGCCGACCAGGGTCTTCATGGCGCCGCGGGCGCTCACGTAGGTCGGCGCGATGGGCGTGGCGCCGGTCAGGGCCCGCCACTGGTGCGGATAGAGGGCGACGACCGTTCCGGTTTCCGAGCCCTCGCGCGCGGTGGTGGTGTAGGTGTATGTGGTCGAGACCCGGCTGGTGGCCTGGTTGTACGCGTAGGAGACGCGGGTTCCGGTGACGTGGTTGTGGGCGTACCGGCCGTAGCTGTCGGCCAGCGCGACCCGGTCGGAGCCGCCCGGCAGCACGGCGATCGAGAAGTAGCCCTTGCCGGCCAGCGTCGAGGTGATCACGGTGCCGTTGACGGTCCAGGTGGCCCCGGCCGGCGCGTACGCGACGTAGTCCTTGCCCGCGACCGAGTAGCCGATCCGGGAGCCGCTGTTGGACCAGACCGTCGGGGTGCTCCTGGCGGTGATCTGCGCGTTGCCGCCGGTGATCTGGAAGTACGCGAACGGCAGCCCGTGCCCGATGGTCGCCTTCATGGTGCGGACGCCGTCACTCCAGTACGGCGTGACGGTCCAGTCCGTCCACCCGTCGACCAGGGTGCGGGGCGCGTTGAGCCCGGCCACCCCGGCGGTGAAGTCCTCGACGTACGGGAAATGGTATTCGCCGACGCCGGTGGCCGAGCCGCTGATCTGCGGCGTGGTGTTGTACGAGAAGCCGAGCCCGCCCGAGGTGGTGTCGTAACCGGTCGGGTGGGCGTGCAGGTTCTCGCTGTGGGCGCAGTCGAACTTCTTGAAGAGCAGCGACGACCACCAGTCGTTGGTGGGCACCGGGCCGGCCGGGGCGTTGGCCGTCAGGAACTGCCGGGGGTTGGTGGCCAGGTCGCCGCAGCCGACCGGCAGGCTCGCGCCGGCGGGCAGGGTCTCGGTGTAGCTGCCGGCGCCGACGGTGGCCGCGTCGGCCGTTCCGCTCAGGGCGACGGCACCCAGGCCGGCCACGACCGCCGCGGCGACCGCAAGGGCACATTGTTTACGCAAGACGCCTCCAGACCAGATCCGTGAGAGCGCTCTCACGTGTCAGGAACTGTAGGGCCGGCAAATCAATGTCGTCAATGTTTCGAAATAGTTAAGAACCCGGGCCGGGTTCCGCAGTCCTTCGCCAGATTCGGTGGGAGGCCTGCTCGGGGTACGGGACGACGCCGCCGGGAACGTCGAAGACCTGGGTGAGCTGCTTGTCGGCGGTGTACGGCGGCCAGCCGGGATCACCGCGTACGGCGAAACCGGTCCACGCCCTGATCATCCGCGCGGAGAGCTCGGCGGCTTCGTCGCTCTTGTCGCCGATCAGCTGGGCGGGTTCGTTGCCGGACAGGTTGCCGAAGACCAGCGGGACGTCGAGGCCGTGGCACGCGCCCAGGACGCCTTCCCAGGTCAGCTCGTACAGGTGGGCCCGGCCGCCGCCGGTGATCTGCGCGTCGGCCAGGTGGACGCTGGGCATGCGGAACAGCCAGTCCGAGTGGATCAACTCGGTGAGTTCGTCGTCGCTCGCCTGCGGGAAGGCGTCGCGATAGCGCTGTACGCCTCCGGGCGCGAGCAGGTCGAGGTCGGTGGTGGGCAGGCCGCCGTTGAGGACGGTGAACAGCCGATGCTCGTCACGGGTGTGACCGGTGAGCAGCGGGATGTCGCGGGCGGCCCCGGCGGTCAGAGCCTGCCACGGGGTGCACGGCAGCACGTCGCCGTCCACAACCGGCGCGAACTGGATCGACGGGTACGCCGCGGGCCCACCACCGGAGGCGGCGAGTTCCGGGGTGAAGAAGGTGCCGGGCACGCTCTGGGCGATGGCCGCCCGGAACAACCCGGCGGCGCGCGGCATCGCCAGCAGCGCGGCCACCGAGCCACCGCCCGCGGATTCGCCGAAGACGGCCACCCGCCCCGGGTCGCCGCCGAAGGCCGGGATGTTGTCGTGCACCCAGCGCAGGGCGGCCACTTGGTCGAGCAGGCCCCGGTTGTGCGGCGCGCCCGGCACGTGCCCGAACCCTTCCGCGCCGACCCGGTAGTTGAGGGTCACGACCACGACCTCGCCGTCCCGGGCGAGCCGGCCGCCGTCGAACTCGGGCCGGCTCGACGAGCCGAACGTGTAACCGCCCCCGTGAATCCAGACCATGACCGCGAGTTTCGCGGCCGGGCCGGGGTCGGGCGACCAGACGTTGACGGTCAGCCACTCCCCCGGCCGCCCGGTCGAGCCGTCCGGCTGCGGCACGTCCGGGCCGAACGACGCCGCCAGCCGCACCCCGTCCCACGGCGGGGCCGGTTGCGGCGCCTCGAAAGGGCCGGCCAGGGTCGCGTACGGGATCCCGCGGAACACCGCCACATCGGACTCCCACCGGCCGCGCACGGCCCCGGCGGCTGTTCTGACATCAGGCACAGCCGCATGCTCGGCCACCACCGGCCCGCCACGCCACCCAATTACCGCTTTCCCAGGTGGACGTCCGCCCCGCCCGACAGCAGCGAGTCGTGCAGTTCCAGGCGGGTGAGCCGCACGCCTCGCGGCACGTCGAAGACGAGCTTGCCGGCCGCCCGCTCGCCCGGTTCGAGCTTGTCGAGGAACGTCTGCGTGTTCCGGTTGGCATAGATCCCGGCGATCTCTTCATTCCCGTACGAGATCCCGCGCGCGTCGAAGGCCTTCTGCGCGCCGCCCACGAAGTACCGCGAACGGTCCCCGATGTTGCGGACCGACAGGCTCACCACGCAGTAACGGCCCTTGGCGGTGCGCTTGAGCAGTTCCGAGCCCACCGTCGTACGGGAGCAGTCGACCCCCGACACCACAAACTCGAACTTGCCGTCACGCACCCTGTCGCCAACCCCCGGCTCAACGGGCTTGCGGGACGCCGGCGCCGTGGTCGCGGCCGTCTGCTCGGGGCTGCCGGTCGCCTGCATCGCGACCCCCGCCAGGAACAAGACCACGATCGCCACCCCAGCCACCAGCACGGCGACCACCGGCTTGAGCGGTCGTCCACGCACACGCGGCCCGGCGCCCGGCCGGGACAAAGGCTGGTTCACTCCCCTCACTGTGAGTCAGCGAGCACCACCGGGACCATCGTTTCCCTCAATCCGACACTTCCGAAGGGGACAAATCCTGGACGGCTGTCATCGGGTGGCCAGCTGGTCGCGGCGGCGGGTCAGGTAGGCGGTCTCGGCCGTGTTGCCGGCCAACGTGATCGCCTGGTCGTAGGCTGCCCGCGCCTCGGGGCCGCGGCCGAGGCGGCGCAGCAGGTCGGCCCGGGTGGCGTGGAAGGCGTGGTAGCCCGCCAGTTTGCCCGAGAGGCGGTCGACGGCGGCCAGCGCCACGTCGGGGCCGTCCAGTTCGGCGACCGCGACGGCCCGGTTCAGGGCCACGATCGGTGAGGGGTCGAGGCGTACGAGCTGGTCGTAGAGGGCGACGATCTGCGACCAGTCGGTGTCGCGCACGTCGCGGGCCGAGGTGTGCACGGCGTTGATCGCGGCGAGGACCTGGTAGCGGCCGGGCGCCTCGCCGGTGGCCAGGCGCTCGCGGACCAGGCGGTGGCCCTCGGCGATCAGGGCTGTGTCCCAGGCCCCGCGGTCCTGGTCGGTCAGCGTGACCAGTTCGCCGCCGGCCGAGACGCGGGCGGTGTGGCGGGCCTCGGTGAGCAGCATCAGGGCCAGCAGGCCGGCGACCTCGCCGTCGCCGGGCATCAGGGCGCGGATCAGGCGGGTCAGGCGGATCGCCTCGCCGGTCAGCTCCCGGCGTACGGGGTCGGTGCCGGGGCCGGTGGCCAGGTAGCCCTCGTTGAAGACCAGGAACAGCACGGCGAGCACGCCGGACAGGCGTACGGGCAGATCCTCGGCTGCGGGCACCCGGTACGGGATGCGGTTCGCCTTGATCTTCGCCTTGGCCCGGGTGATCCGCTGTTCCATGGCGGTCTCGCGCACCAGGAAGGCGCGCGCTATCTCGGGCACGGTCAGGCCGCCGACCATACGCAGCGTCAGCGCCACCCGTGACTCGGGGGCGAGCGCGGGGTGGCAGCAGGTGAAGAACAGCCGCAGCCGCTCGTCGTCGATCGCGCCGGTCGGCTCGGGCGGGGTGTCGTCGTGCAGCATCAGCGACTCCCGCTGCTTGTCGTCGCGTTTGCCCTCGCGGCGGATCCGGTCGATGGCCTTGCGGGTGGCCGTGGTGGTCAGCCAGGCGCCCGGGTTGGGCGGCACACCGTCGGCGGGCCACTTCTCGACGGCGGTCGCGAACGCGTCGGCCGCCGCTTCCTCGGCGATGTCGAGGTCACCGAACCGTTTGGTCAGCGTGGCGACGATCCAGGCCCACTGCTCGCGGTGGGTCCGGGCGACAGCAGCGGCGGCGTTCACAGGAACGGCCGGACCTCGAGACGCCGGTTGCACGCCTGGGAGCCGGCGGCGGCGAGCTTGAGGGCGACGTCGAGGTCGGGCGCCTCCCACACCCAGAAACCGGCGACGAACTCCTTGGTCTCGACGAACGGCCCGTCGGTGAACAGCGCCGGCCCGTCACGCCCGTCGATGACGGTGGCCGTGTCGGGTCCGGCCAGGCCGCCGGCGAACACCCAGTGCCCGCCGGCCACCAGCGTCTCGTTGAACGCGTCGATGGCGGCCATCTCCTCGGGGGTGCCGGAGTTCGCCTTGTCGTGGATGACGGATACGAAGAACCGCATGTCGATCATCTCCCGGTGCTCGTGGGCCTCTCACCACTACCACGATCGGCTCGACCCCGATCCGACACCACTCGTCCAGGAGTAGGGTGTCCGTATCGAACCACGTCGGGTTCCCGGCCCATGAGCTGTCTTCTCGGCACCCGTCAGCAACCGGTGACAGGTCCACTCGAAGCACGCCAGGGCTGGAGATCACTGTCATGCATGGTTTTCCCGAACGCGTCATCCTCGATGTCGGCGTCCGCGAGTGCGGCGAGGACGCCGTCCTCATCTCGGTGGCCGGTGAGGTCGACGGCGACAACTGCGCCGAGCTGCGCAGCCGGTTGACCGGCCACGACGCCCGTCACGTCACCCTCGATCTGGACGCGCTCACCTTCATCGGCTCGGCCGGCGTCCGTGAGTTGCTGTACTGCCGGGAGGTGGTGGAGCAACTCGGCGGGACCTTGATGATCAGCCGGGCGCATGAGAACGTACGCCAGATCCTGACCCTGTGCGGTCTCACCGAGTTGCTCGCCTCCCCGCAGTACGACCGGAACTAGACCGGCTCGATCCAGATGTTGCGGTAGCGCACGTTCGCGCCGGGATCGCCGTGGTCCTGCAGGCGGATCGGGCCGTACGCCGCCGTCTCCGCCGCGCCGGCCCCCGTCGGCCCGTCGACGGTGACGTTGTCGTGCACGGTCCTGCCGTTCCAGACCACGGTCACCCGCGCGTCCTCGACCTTTGCGGAGCCGTTCCAGCGCGCGGCCCGGAACGTGATGTCGTACGTCTGCCAGGTCTCGGGCGCCGTGGCCGCGTTGGCCGCCGGCGCGCGCTTCTGATAGATCGCCGCGCTGTCGTCATTGCCCAAAACCGCTTTCCCGTACGAGTCGAGCACCTGCACCTCGTAGCGGTCCTGAAGGTAGATCCCGCTGTTGGCGCGCTGCTGCCCGGTCACGTCGGCCGGCAGATTCGGCAGCCAGAACTCCACGTGCAGCTTGAAGTCCCCGTACGCCTGTTTGGTCCGCAGGTCGCCGCCGAGCACCTCGGCCGAGCCGTTGGCCACCGGCCAGCTCGCCGCGCCGCCACTGGAGTTCACGAACGAGTTCAGCGAGCCGCCGTCGAAGAGCGTGACCCGGCTCGGGTTGTTGTGGGTCCAGCGCTGCTGAGCCACGTCGGCCCACTCCCAGATCTGGATCTGGGTGCCGTCGGCGCTCGACCCGCCCGCCGCGTCGAGCACCTTGCCGGACGCCGGGTTGAGCAGCGACCCGTTGGACTGGGGCTGCCACACCTGCGCCGCGCTGCCGTTGCAGGTGTAGAGCTGCACCTTGGTGCCGTTGGCGGTGCCCGCGTTGTCGACGTCGAGGCACTTGCCGTGGGCGCGCAACGTGTCCCCGATCCGGGTCCAGCTCTGCGACGACGAGTTGTTGCACGTGTAGAGCTGGATCTTCGTCTTGTCGGCGGTGCCCGCGTTGTCGACGTCGAGGCATTTGCCGCCGATGCCGGTGATGGTGGCGGTCTTGTCGGCCGACGTGCCGGGATCGGCCCCGACGGTCAGGCTGTCGAGGTTGACGTGCCCGACGTCGCCGGTGTCGACGCGGTAGGCGATGGTGTTGCCGCCCGCCCGCAGGGTCACCGTGTCGGCCTTGGTCGACCAGGTGTCCCAGTTGCCGGTGCTGGGCAGACTGACCTGCCGCAGCTTGCTGCCGTTGACGTACAGGCTGACGGTCTTGGCCCCGGCCGACGGGTTGGGGCCGTTGCTGAAGCGCAGCGCCACCGGGTAGGAACCGGCCGACGGCACGTCGACGGTGAAGGTGGCGGCCGCGCCGGCCGTGCCGTACCCGGCGACGAAGCCCGAGCCGGTGTATCCGCTGTGGTCGGTCGCGATGTGCGCGCTGCCGCTGAGCCCGCTGTGCTCGGCCTCGACCTTGTCCGTACGCACGGTGGTGCCGTCGGTGAGGCTGTTCAGCGTGTACCAGGCCTCGGTGCTCCACAGCGACGCGCCCGTGGTGCTGGTGAACGGCCGCGGCGAGCGTACGTGCACCACCCGGCCCGGTTTGAGCCCGGCCAGCTGGAGCGTCACCTTGAGCCGGTCGGACGACAGGGTGGCCGAGCCGACCGTCAGCTGCTCCTCGTCGACCTTGGGACCGCCGTACGCGGCCGTCGGCACGTACCGCCACTGCTTGGCCTGGTAGCGGGCGGCGAGCGAAGCGGCCGTGGCAGCCGAGACGGGCTGGGTGTATTCGAGCTCGAACCCGCCGGCGACCGCGCGCATGGCCTTGATGTCGAACACGCTCGCGCCGTTGGGCGTCAGCTTCTGCAGCCCGTACTTGAGCTTGCCCTCCTGACCCCAGTTGCCGTCCGCGCCGAGACCGCCGGCGTAGAGCGCGCCGTCGGGGCCCTGGCTCAGCCGCAGCACACCCATCTCGAGGCCCTGGGTCAGCCGGAACACCGCGCCCTGGTACTGGCCGTTGACCTTTTCCAGGAAGCCGCGCTGGATGCCGCCGTACGTGACGTCGCCGAAGAGCATCTGCCCCGCGTACGGTCCGGAGGTGAGCAGCAGCGGGGTGCTGGGCGAGTTGGCGATCTCGTTCTGCGGCAGCCACAGCACGGGCTGGGTCACCGGCTGCGAGTCGAACGGCCCGTCCGGGTTGGTGTAGTGGCCGAAGAACCGGTCCTGTTTGATCTGCACCAGCTTCGAGGCGGGCAGCCAGCCGCCCTGGTTGTCGGTGACGAAGATGTCACCCTCGGGTCCCCAGCCGATGCCGTCGGGGGTGCGCAGCCCGCCCGCGATGTACTGCACCGCACCGGTCGACCGGTTGATCTTCAGGGTGGTGCCGCGGTTGGGTGAGCCCTGCGGTTCGGTGGTGGCGCCGCCCAGGTTGATGGAGACGGACAGGTTCAGATAGAAGAAGCCGTCCTGATAGAGCAGGCCGAAACCGAACTCGTGGAAGTTGCCGTCGAAGGGCCAGGTGGCGACCCGCCGGTACTGGTCGATCGTGCCGTCGCCGTTGGTGTCGTCGAGCTCGGTCAGCTCGTGTTTCTGCGAGACGTAGATCTTCCCGTCGACCACCTTGAGGCCCATCGGCTCGCGCAGCCCGGTGGCGATTCTCCGGTACGTGACCTGGCTCGGCGAGGTGCTGCCGGTGACCCCGCTGAGCAGGTAGACCTCGCCCGCCACGGTGTCGCTGCCGCCCCACGTGGCGATCGCGAGCCGGCCGTCGGGCATCCAGTCCATCGCGCTGACCTGGGGCTGGAACCCGGTAGGGCGCAAGTTGGTCAGCGTGTAGCCGGGGTGCACGCTCGTCAGCGGCAGGCCGTCGCCGGGGCTGTCACCGGCTTGCTCGCACTCCTTGCGGCCCGGGGCGGTCACCCGCACCACGCCGGCGTCGGTGCTGAGCACGCTGTTCGGGACGACCGTGTACGCGGAGGCGCCCGGTGGCCGCCACTCGAGTTTGAGCTGCTGGCCGTTGTCGCGTTCGAAGAAGTCGATGCGCAGCGCGTGGTAGCCGGTGGACAGGGTGGCGCTGCCCTCGACCGCCACGGCGCCGTGCAGGCCGTCGTTGTTGATCACGAGGCTGTCGTCGAGGAGCAGCCGCGAGCCGTCGTCGCTGGTGAGCCGGAACGCGTACGTGCCCGCGGCGGCGATGTTCAGGTTGGCGATGACCTCGGACTGGAACCTGTCCTCGAGACCGAACTCGGCCGCGGTGGTCCAGTTGATCACGGGGAGGAGCTTGTCGACGTTGGGGGTCTGACCGGGCTTGAGGGTGCAGATCGCGCTCTGCGAGGTCTGCAGGTCGTACGTGCGGAGGGTGACGCCGGGCTCCTGCGCCGGGACGGCGGCGCTCGCGGGCCCGGCGGCAACAGGGAGGAGGACGCCGACCAGGGCGGCGGTGGACAGCAGCACCAAACTCTTCATGAGGCGCTCCAGGGACGGATGCAGGAATCGATTCCTGCCGATGCCCTCGGACGCTAAGCGCCTTCCGAAACAAAGTAAACAACTTCTATCGATACATGGAGAACTTTCGAACGTCTCGACTAAAGTCCTGCCCGAGTGGGCTACGCGAGGCAGGCGCCCGGGGGCAACTCGGGCTCGCTGAGCTGGGCCAGCGACTGGTTGACCTCGGTGCGGGTGGCCAGCTGGCGGTACTGCGCGCCGACCACGATGTCGATCACATCGCTGGTGCGGGCTGGGCTGTACTGCGGCTCGGCCTCACCCAGGAAGAAGGCCCGGATCCAGTGGGCGGCGCCGGCCGTCTTCGGCCCGTAGCGCACCACCGCGATCTTGGCGAGCTTGTTCTTGTTCTCGCCGGCCTTCTGCATCACGAAACCGCGGTTCTTGAATTCCTGGGTGACCTGGTCGGCCAGGCCCGGGGTGCTGGTGCCGTTGAGCACCCGCAGCTTCACCTGGGAAGCCTCGTCGGGCAGCGTGAGCGAGACCCGGGGCGCCCCCGGCGGGCACTGCGGACCCGCGACGGCGTCGGCCTGGGTGTCACGGACGACCGCAACCACCACGACGATGATCGCGGCCAGGGCCAGGACACCGACGACGAAGAACGCCCGTACGCGCGTGAAGCTCATAATGCGCAAGACGCCGCCCGGCCCGGTTTCGTTGCACCGCGGCACAGACCTTCACCGAACGTACACAAACTCCGGGCCGGTCAGCCCAGTGGCGGCCGCACCAGGAACGAGCTGTCGGCCCGGAAGGCGCCGCTGCCGTCGAACTGGTCGACGAAGAGCTGGTCGCCGACCCGGCGCAGGAAGAACGTCGGGAAGTTGTACGACTCCAGCGAGACGCCGGCCCCGCTCAGGCCGTCCTGCCCGCAGAAGGTGGCGTCCCGGTGGAACAGGACAGTGCCCTCGTCCGGGTCGAGGCGCAGCCGGAACGACTGGTGCCGCAGGTAGCGGCCGCCGGCGCCGCGCAAGGACACGCAGGCGGGGTCGGCCAGGCCGGGGACCACCTCGAAGGTGGCCCGCTGCCGGGCCGCCGCCGTGTCGAGCACGCCCTGGTCACCGCTGACGGCGACGTAGCGGCCGGGAGCGGCCGTGGACTCCAGCGACACCGGGCCGGCGGGGAGCGACCCGGCCGAGGTCGTGGCCTGCGGCCCGGGGCGCGGCGGCGGCCCGACGGCGACGGCGGGAGCCGGTTGCGGGGCGGTCGCCCAGCCCGTGGCGGGCACGGTCACCCCGACCGCGAGGACGGCCGCGCCGACCGCCGTGGTCAGCGGGTGGGCCAAAGCCGCGTGCGCCGCCCGGCCGACCAGGCCCAGCGCCGCCGAGGCGCCCTTCGTGGTCTTGGCCCCCGAGGCCAGGATCTCGGCGAGCGCGGCCGAGCCGAGGGCGGCCGGCACCGGGAGCAGGGCCAGGGTGGCCAGCAGCCGGTCGGTCGGCACCAGGTCGCCGGCTGCCTGGGCGCAGACCGGGCAGGACCGCACGTGCCGGCCGGCCCGCTTGCGCCAGAACGGGCTGGGAACGCCGTCCCAGTCCGCCACGACCTCGTCGAGCTCGGCGCAGCCGGGTCGCGCCTCGAGGGCGGCGACGATGCCCCGGCTCGCCTCGAGCTGTTCGCGCATGCGCTGGATCCGGACGCCCGCGTGCGCCGGCCCGACCCCCAGCGCGGCGGCCACCTCGGCCCGGCTGAGCTCGCCGATCAGCTCCAGCCACCACAACGAGAACACCGTACGGTCGTCGGCGGCCAGCCAGAGCGCCGCGTGCCGCACCTGCAGGCGCTGACCCTTCAGAGCCACCCGCAGCACCGCGGGCCCCTCCACCTCGGAGGCGGCGTCGGGGCGGTTCAGCGCCTCCTCGAGCGGCACGGTGCGAGCGGCGGCGAGATCCCCGCGCGCGCGGTGAGTGCCGATCTGGTGCACGGCGATCGCGGTCAGCCACGGCTTGAAGCTGCCGGGCGACTGGAGGGTGCCGAGCTGCCGCAGGGCCCGCACCATCACGTCCTGCACCACGTCGTCGACCTGCGCCTGGTCGGGCAGCGCCTGGCGCACCAGGTGACGGACCAGCGGCAGGTGCCGGCGCAGCAGGTCCTCCAGGGCGTCGCGATCGCCGGCCCGGGCCGCCTCGACCAGGGCGTCGTCGCGGCCGTGCCGAGACTCAACCATCAGGTGTCCTCATTCCCGTACGCCGGACGGTGAACGCTCACACCGCTGCGAACCGGATGTTAGGAGGGCCCGACCACGTATTCAAGCGCACCCATGCCTGCCCCCACCACGACTTCCTGAGATGAGCTCGCGTAACAGTTTCTCAGTGGGTAGTTCGTGCCTGATCCGGAAGTTCTCCCGTCCGCACGATGCGCTCGGCCACCGAGGCCAGCCGCTCGTTGGCGTTCTGCGAGATCCGGGTCAGCACCTCGAACGCGGCGTCCGGGGTGATCCGCAGCCGTTCCATGAGCACGCCCTTGGCCTGCCCGATCAGGTCGCGCGTCTCCAGGGCGAGCGTCAGCTGGGCGACCCGCCGGCCGTCGGCCATCGCGAGCGCCGCGAGGGTGCCGTAGACGGCCGCGAGCCGCCGCTCGGACTCGCCGAAGGCCGCGTTCTTCTCCCCGTACAGGCTGAGGGTCCCCAGCCGCAGGCTGTCGACCCACAGGGGGACGCACAACATGCTCCGGACGCCCTGCCGCACTGCCTCGGCGGCGAACTCGGGCCAGCGCTCGTCGGCCCCGGTGTCGTCGATGACCACCACACGCTGCTCACGGGCCGCGTCGACGCACGGACCGAGGCCCAGCTCGCGTTGCAGCCGGTCGAGGACGCTCGGCGGTTCCCCGAAGGTGGCCCGCGGCGCCAGCCGGCCCCTGTTCAGCTCGCTCAGGCCGGCCCAGGTGGCGGACGGGATCATCGCGACAGCCTCCGCGACGATCGCGGTCAGCCCCGGCGCCTCGTCGGAGCGGAGTGCCCGTGCGGCGCGCGACAGCTGCTCCAGCGCCTCGTCGGCGATCGTGTCGGCGATCGTGTCGTCCAGCTTGTCGTTGTCTGTCACGGCCTCCCCCAAGGCAGCGCTCGCGAGTTGCGTCGTTTGGTGAGTCGATTCCTGGTAGATGTATTACCCAGAAAACGTGGTGTCGTCACGGCGCTCGGGAAGGCGCATGGCAGAACTGAACCGAGAGGCGATCATGTCGCGGGCGAGGGAACTGCAGACCCACGCGGCCGACCTGTGCGCGCGGGCCCAGAGCGCCCGGCAGGCCGCGGTGGAACAGCGCGAACGCGCCCGCCAGGCCCGCGCCCGGCGGCAAACGATCACCGCGAGGTGATCGCCAGGGATCCGAAGCCGGCGGCGGCCGTCACCTCGAGACCGGAGCCGTCGCCCGCGGTGAGCGTCGTGTTCCGGGCGAGACCACTCTGCCGCCGGCCGTAGAGGGTCACCTCGCCGGCGCCGGACTGCGCCCGCACCCGCACCGGCACCTCGCCCTCGGTGCGGATGCTCCACTCGCGCACCCCGCCCGACATCCGGACCGGCAGCGCCCGGCCCGACCGGGGCAACGCCAGGAACACCGAGTCGGCCCCGCCGGAAAGGTCGACCTCGCGGATCGAGCCACCGGTCAGCTCGAACGTGGCCGCGCGCACCCCGCCGGTCATCCGGATCGTCCACTGGGTGCGGTCGTCGAGCAGCACGTCGAGCCGTCGCGCATCGGGCGTGGTGTCGAGGCGTACCCGGGTGCCCTCGATCGTGGCAGCCCGGACCTGAACATCGCCGGGCGGCGCGCTGACCCGGATCGGGCCGGCGCCCGGGCGTCCCAGGGTGAGATGCAGCTCGGGAACGCTGCCGGCCAACTCGAACGTGCCGACTGCGAAGGCCGGCTCGTCGGGTGGCACGAACACCGGCCCGCCCTCGGCCCGCGGTGGCACGGGCGGCTTCTCACCGCCCCCGGCCACCCCGGCGACGACGAGCAGGCCGGCCCCGGCGACGACCGCCGCCGCGACCAGGACCGCCACCGCCCGCGACCGGCGTTCCCGGCCCCCGTACGTCGCCGGCCGGGGCTGTGGCCACGTGACGAGCGGGAACTCCTCGGTCGGCGGCTCATCGTCCCCGGCGCCGGTGGACGGGTCGTCGCGATAGGCGAACCCGGCCGCGCCGGACAGGAACGCGTAGGTGTCGTCTTCGTCGCGTTCGGGGTCGTCCAACGCTGTCTCCTCGCTGCGCCCGTGACTGTCGCCGGGAAGTACGGACCGGCTCGGCGCGGCGGTTCGATCTTCCGGGAAACACACCGGCCCGCACCCCGTTTCCAGGGTGCGGGCCGGTGCCGGAACGGGAGTGTCAGCCGCCGATGCCGAGCTCGACCCGGGCGCCGGGCGCGCCGCCCGCGGCCGTGCCGGGGTAGAGCCACAGCTTGCCGGAGCCGTTCTCGGTGGCGACGATGTCGTCGTGCTCGTCGGCGTTGAACCGGCCCGCCGTCAGCTCGCTCATGCCGTTCCAGCCGCCCGAGCCGATCTGGACGCGGGCGCCCAGGGCGCCGTTGGCCGCGCCGGGGTAGAGCCACAGCTTGCCGGTGGAGGCCTCGACCGAGACGATGTCGTCGAAGTCGTCACGGTTGAAGCGGCCCACCGCGTGCTCGCTGTTGCCGTTCCAGTTACCCGAGTTCAGCACCACCCGGGAGCCGGGGATGCCGGTCGCGGTGCCCGGGTACAGGTACAGCTTGCCGTCCCGGCTGTCGACCGCGGTGAGATCCTCGTACGCGTCGGCGTTGAACCGGCCGTACGCCAAGTTCTGCATGTTGGTCCAGCCGCTGTTGCCGATCTGGACGCGCGTGCCGAGGGTGCCGTTGGCGGTGCCGGGGTAGAGCCACAGCTTGCCGGTCGACTTCTCGACAGCGGCCACGTCGTCGTACCCGTCGCTGTCGATGCGGCCGGTGGCGAGCTTGTCCATGCCGTTCCAGCCGCCGGTGCCGATCAGGACGCGGGCGCCGAACGCCTGCTGGCTGGCGGTGCCCGGGTAGAGGTAGAGCCGGCCGGTGCCGACCTCGGCCGCGATCGCGTCCTGGAAGGCGTCGCCGTTGAACGAGGCCGACTCGAGGTGGATCAGGCCGCGGGCGCGCACGTCCCAGCCCGTCGACGGCACGCTGGTCGAGCAGGGCAACTGGGTGATCTTGCCGCCGTTGGCGGTCGAGGCGTCGAGCACGGACAGGCACTTGCCGCTGTTGACGTTCTTGAAGCGGGTCAGGCCGGTGGTGTCCTGCTGCGGGGTCCACAGCTGCTCGTTGCCGTTGTTGCAGGTCCACTGGATGACGCGGGCCTTGTCGTCCTTGGAGCCGGCGGCGACGGCCAGGCACTGGTTGCTGTTGAGGTTACGCAGCACGTAGTTGCCGTTGGTCTTGGGGAAGAACGTCCAGCCCTGGTCCTTGGCCGCGCTGCACGGCCACTGGATGAGCTGCGTGTTGGTCTCGAGCGAGCCCGACGGGACGCCGAGGCAGAGCCCGGTGTGGCCGGCCTGCAGCCGCTGCGGCAGGTCGGGGCGCACCTCGTACTGGCCGACGCGCAGGAAGTCGGCAACCGCCTGGGCGTTGCCGGCCAGCGCGTACCGCGCGGCCAGGGCCAGGTTGCGGTTCGCGGCCTTCTCGGCCCGGGACAGCACCTCGTTGGCGGCCACCCGGTCGGCGGCCTCGGCGGCGGCCAGGGCCTTCTCGATGTCGCGGTTCTTGGCCTGGTGGATGCCGGAGTCGATGAACGCCTTCCACACCGCGGGGTCGTTGCTGCGGGCGGCCGAGATGGCGGCTGCCTCGACCTCGCTGCCCGGCACGGCGAAGTTCCAGACCTCGGTCACGAAGTCGCGGTCGGGCAGGCTGAGCAGCTGCTCGGTGACCGGCAGGCCGATCCGGTTGGCGGCCTGCTGCTTGGCCGCGCGGGCCAGGGCGGCGGCCTTCTCGGCCTCGGTGCGGGTCTCGTCCTCGGCGATGCGGCGGTCGACTGCGAGCTTGGCCGCCGCGGCCATGCCGGACGCGATGAACTGCGCCTGCTGCTCGGGCGTGCCGTTACGGGCGGCCGCGGCAGCCTCCTTGACCTCGAGCCACTTGGGGTCGTCGGCGACGCGCTCCCAGATCAGCCGGATGAAGTCGGCGTCGGTCCCGTTCAGCAGGTCGGCCCCGGCCACGATGTCGATGCTGGCCGCGGCGGCCGCGCGGGCCTGGTCGGACAGGCGCTTGGCCTCGGCCTCGCGGCGCTCCCGCTCGACGTCGCGGTCGAACGCGGCGAACACGCCGACGGTGATGAACTCGTAGCAGGCCAGGTCGGTGGCGTCGGGGTTGGTCTCGTCGGAGACGGTGCCGAAGGCCTCCTCGGCCGCCGAGCGGACCTCGAGGTAGTCGCCGTCGTCCTTGACGTGCTTCC
Source organism: Paractinoplanes brasiliensis (assembly GCF_004362215.1). Classification (NCBI taxonomy): domain Bacteria; kingdom Bacillati; phylum Actinomycetota; class Actinomycetes; order Micromonosporales; family Micromonosporaceae; genus Paractinoplanes; species Paractinoplanes brasiliensis. The sequence goes on from NZ_SNWR01000002.1 coordinate 2,125,127, forward strand.
AGATCTCGATCACGAAGTCACGGTCGGCGCGCTCGATGAGGGCGAAATCGTCGCCGCGGCCGAACTTGATGGCGACCGCGAGCTTCTGCTCGTACGAGGCCTGGCTCGCGGCGGCGGCCTGAGCGGCCGAGAGGGGTGCGGGAGCGGCGTAGGAAACGCCGGAGGTGGTGGCGGTCAGGGCGGCCACCGCGATACCGGCAGCCAGGACCGGCCGCGCCCAGCGGGCGCGGAGCATCGATGTCATGAAATTGTCCCCGTTGATGAGTCGCCCCCTGAGCTGCGGTTTCCTGGGCACACCACGAGAAACCGCGCGACAGGGGGATTGATATCGGTGGGTACGTTAGCCGCCCCCGCTCACCCGGCACAAGGCGGGGGTCCAGTGATCGTGGTGTCGATGCCCGGCCGGCTGGCCCGAGCCGGCCTCTTCCCGGATGATCACCCGCGTCCATCCGGCGCCCGGACAGCGGCGAGGAACTCGCGCACCTCGTCGGCCTCGGGCGTGCCCAGGGTGAGATAAAGGCGCAGCGCCTCCTCGTAGTCCTGCTCCGCTCGCGCAAGATCCCCCAGCTCACGATGAGCGTGACCGCGGCCGGCGCGAGCCCGGGCCCGCTGATCGAGGGAACCCGTCGCGGCGGCGGTCCGCTCGGCGGCGGTGTGGTGGCCCACGGCCTCGCCCGCATTCCCGGCCAGCAGAGCAGCTTCCCCGAGCCCGTTGAGCGACCACGCCTCGCTGTCCTCGTCGCCGAGGTCGCGGAAGATCGCCAGGGCCTGCCGGAAACAGTCGGCGGCCGGTCCGGGCTCACCCAGCTGGACATGCAGCAACCCCAAGCTGTCGAGCGTCTGCGACTCGCCGGCGGCGTTGCGGGTCTGCCGGAACAGCTCGAGGGCGTCACGCAGGCGAACGCGGGCCGAGTCGAAGCGGCCCACCCTCCCTTCGAGATCCCCCAGCAGATTGAGCGCCTCGGCCTCCCCGTTGCGGTCGCCGGCACGCCGGAAAAGGTCGAGGGCTCGGGTGTACCGGGCGTCGGCCTCCCCGTATTTCTCGTTCCGCCCCTCGAGAATGCCCAGGTTGAGAAGCGTACGGGCCTGGCCGGTGAGGTCGCCGGTGCGCTCGAAGAGGGGCAGCGCCGCGGTGTGCAACTCGGCGGCTGACATGTAACGGCCCAGCCTTGTCTCCACGGCGCCCAGGTTGTCGAGCGCCCGCGCCTGAGCCACCGGGTCGTCGACGCGCGCCGCGAGCCGTAGGGCGGCCGACAGGTGGTCGCCGGCGGGACCGAGCCGGCCCAGAAGCAACGACGTCACCCCGATGTTGATGTGAGCGGTGGCCTCACCGGCGACGTCGCCGCTGCGCCGGGCCGCCCGGAGGGCGTGGTCGTGAACGGTGAGCGCGTCCGCGTGATGTCCGCCCGCGAAGAAGCGGAACAGGGTGCTGGACAGCTGGACGGCGTGCGCCGCCCGCCCCTCGGCCGCGGAGTGAGCGGTGACCACCATCAGCTGGGTGCGCTCGAGTTCGAGGAAGGCCAGGGCGTCGGCGGGCCCGGCCATGGGCGGGCACGGCGTGGTCGCCGCCGGGACCCGGGGCCTCCGATGCGCCTCAGCCGGGTGCAGGATGTCCATGGCCGTGGCAGCGGCGGCCAGGTAGTAGTCCGTCATCCGGACAAGCGCGGCGCTCCGCTCGGCGGGTCGTTCCTCGTCCCGGGCGCGGCCGGCGGCGTACACCTGGACCAGGTCGTGAAAGGCGTACCGCCCCTTGGCCACCGGCAGCAAGAGGTTCTCGCGACGCAGCCGCTCCAGGCCCGCCCCGGCCGCGGCCACGTCGCAGTTCGCCAGGGCCGCCGCGGCATGGGCATCTACCTCCTGCCCCGGATGCAGCGCGGCCATCCGCAACAACTGGCGGTCGTCACCGGGCAGGTTCCGGTAGGACAGGTCGAGGGCAAGCTCCACACCGGCTTCCAGCAGTCGCACCTGACGCTGCTCGTCGAGCCGGTCGGCATGGTCGGCGAGCGTCCACCCGGGCCGCCGGGCAATCAGCGCCGCGACGATACCGAGGGCGAGGGGAAGACGGCCGCAGGCCCTTGCGAGCCGCTCGAGCGCGTCAGGGTCCTGCTCGGCGGCGAATCCAGCGGTGGCCTGAACGAGATGGTCCATCGCCTCCCGATGCGTGAAGACAGCGACGGGAACCGGGACAGCGGCCGGAAGCGCGGGCATGTGCCGCCGGCTGGTCACCATGACGATCGAGTTCGGTGTTCCCGGCAGCAGCGGACGCACCTGTTCCTCGTCGGCGGCGTTGTCCAGCACGACGAGCGCCCGGACCCGGCTCAGCAGATCGCGGTAGAGCGCCGCGCGGGCGGCCGGTTCCTGCGGAACACGCTGGCCGGGCACGCCGAGCACGCGGAGAAAGCCGTCGAGAACGGCCGCCGGGTCGGCTGGTGGCTGGTCCGGATCGCTGTGGAACCCGCGCAGGTTGACGAAGAGCACCCGGTCCGGTTGCCAGTCCCGCGTCAGCCGGTGCGCGGCGTGGACGGCGAGCATGGTCTTGCCCACCCCGGCCATGCCGGAGACGGTGAAGACGATCGGCGAGTGGTCCCCGTCCCCGGCGAGCGACGGCGTAGCGCGCAACTCGCCGAGGAGGTCGAGCCGCCCGACGAAGGGGGCCGGGTCGTCCGGCAGACTGGATCGCACCAGCACCTGGCCGGTGCGGGTGACCTCCGCGGTGACCACGCGCAGCGCCTGGCGCCACTGCGCCACATAGCCGGGATCCGGGTTCAGGGCCCGCACGATCGAGACCACCAGATCGTTGTTCAGCCGGCGGCGGCCGGGGGCGAAGCAGTCGGCCACGGTGGTCCGCCGGGCCAGCTCAGCTGCGGGACGCCCGGCGCCGGTCCACTCGTCGTTGACCCGCGACTTGATCCGTTCGTACGACGGGTCACCGGCCCAGACCTTGAGCGCCCGCAGCCGCTCGACCAATTCCTGGACCGTCCTCGCGCCTCCGGGATCGGGCGGCGCGGCCCAAGCGCCCGGCGCCTCCGGCGTGGACGGCACGGCAACCTCCCGCTATCACGAGAATCGATGCCAGGCAGCCTATGCCGTCGCGGCGCGGTCGTGGGGTCGCGCGTCAGGGGGCCAGGCAGGCGCCGGGCGGGAGGGTGGGGGCGCTGAGCTGGGCCAGGGACTGGTTGACCTCGGTGTAGGTGGCGAGCTGGCGGAAACGCGGGCCGATGACCACGTCGATGACGTCGGTGGTTCGGGTGGGGCTGTACTGCGGTTCGGCGTCGCCCAGGAAGTAGGCGCGGATCCACTGGGCGGCGGCGACCGACTTGGGGCCGTAGCGGAGCACGGCGACGTCCTTGAGCTTGGCCTTGCTGTCAGCGGGTTTCTGCACGACGAAGCCGCGGTTCTTGAAGTCCTCGGTGACCCGCTCGGCCACGCCGGGGGTCTTGGTGCCGTTGAAGATGCGCAGCTTGACCTGGGACGCGTCGGAGGGCAGGGCCAGGCTGACCCGCGGAGCGCCGTCGGGGCAGGACTGGGCGGCCGAGGCGTTGGCCTGGGTGTCGCGGACCACGGCGGTCACCACGACGACGACGGCCGCCACGAACAGGACGCCGACGACAACCAGGGCGCGCATACGACTGAAGGTCACGTCGGCCCAGACGCTCCGCACGGTGGTTTTGGACGACACCTATGACGCAGGACACACACCTCAGCCGTGGAGGAAACGGATGGCGTTGGCGGTCAGCAGCTTCGTGCGCTGGTCGTCGGTGAGGAACGAGGCTTTGTGGACCACCTGGCCGGCGGGGCGTTCGCCCAGCGGGTACGGGTAGTCGCTGCCCACCACCACCCGGTCCTCGCCCATGGTGTCGACCAGCAGGCGCAGCGCGGGTTCGCTGAAGACGACCGAGTCGACGAAGATGCGGTCGACGTAGGCGCTGGGTGGGCGGGTCGAGCGGCCGCGCACCAGGTCGCCCTTGCGCTCCCAGGCGTTGTCGGCGCGACCCAGCCAGTACGGGAAGCTGCCGCCGCCGTGGGCGAAGCAGAGCCGCAGGGACTCGGGCACCTGGTCGAGGACGCCGCCCAGGACCAGGGCCAGCGCCGACAGGTGGGTCTCGGCGGGCATGCCGGTGAGCCACCGGGCCATCCAACGGTCGAGGCGCGGACCCTCGGGCATGTCCCACGGGTGCACGAAGACGGGGGCGCCGACCGACGCGCAGTGCTGCAGGAACTCGACGATGCCGGCCGCGTCGAGGTCCTGGTCGCCGACGTGGTTGCCGATCTCGACGCCGACGTGGCCGGCCGCCATCGACCGGTCCAGCTCGGCGCAGGCAGCCGATGGGTCCTGCAACGGCACCTGACAGAACGGGACAAATCGCGGGTTGGAGCCGACGATGTCCAACGTCAAGTCGTTGAAGATGCGCGACAGAGCGACAGCCTGAGACGGCGTACGGTCGTAACCGAAGAACACCGGCGTCGGCGAGACGACCTGGCGTGACACGCCGTCGGCATCCATGTCGGCCAGGCGGACGGCCGGGTCCCAGCACGACGAGTCGATCCGCCGGAACTCGGTGTCACGGATCATGATGATCGCTTCCCGCTCCGACGTGACCTTGAGCCAGGGCCAGCCGGTCCCGCCGCACGCGACGGCGAGATCCGGCCAGCCCTTCGGCACGACGTGCGTGTGAACGTCGATGGTCAAGCGTCAGCCCTTCCCGGGGTGCAGCGCGCCGCAGTTGTCACACGTACGGGCCTTCTCGTCGGAGTAGAAGGCCGTGAACACCGGCGGCAGGTCCTCGACGATGTCGCGTACCTGCAGCTCGACCTCGTGCACCAGGTGGTTGCACTCGAAGCAGTACCACTGGAACTTCTCGAGCGTGCCCTCCTCGCGGACCCGCTCGACGACCAGGCCGATCGAGCCGGGCTCGGGGCGCTGCGGCGAGTGCGGCGTGTTGCCCGGCAGCACCCACATCTCGCCCTCGCGGATGTGCACGTCCTTGGGCCCGTCCGGGGTCATGGTCTTGACGTGCATGTTGCCCTTGACCTGATAGAAGAACTCCTCGTACGGGTCGACGTGGAAGTCCGTCCGGGCGTTGGGCCCGCCGACCACCATGACGATGAAGTCGTCGCCGGTAGGGAACATCTGCTTGTTGCCGACCGGCGGCTTGAGCAGGTGTTTGTTCTCCTCGATCCAGCCCGGGAAGTTGATCGGGTCGGTCATGACGTCTCCTTCGACGACGGAACAGGTAGTGCGGCGACGGCTTGGATCTCGATGAGCAGCTGCGGGTGCGGCAGCTGGTGCACGGCCACGGTGGTGCGGGACGGGCCGTCGAAGTCGAAGAACTCGGCGTAGACCTGGTTGTAACCACCGAAGTCGTTCATGTTGACCAGGTACGTCGTGATCTGTACGACGTCGTCCAGCGTCGCCCCGACCGAGGCCAGGATGTCGGCGATGTTCTTGATGACCTCGCGGGTCTGCACCGCGATGTCGAGCGTGGCCGTGCCGAACTCGTCGACCGACGCCCCGGCGATCGTGTTGTCCGGGCGGCGGCTGCTCGTCCCGCTCACGAAGGCGAACCCGTTGGCCACCTTGACGTGCGGGAACTTGCCCCGCGGAGTGGCCTTGCCCTCGACGAGCCGCCCGCTCACGACGAGGCCTTCAGCGAGGCGGACCCCAGGCTTTCCACTTCCACCCGTACGGTCTGACCGGGCCCCACCCGCACGGCCGCGGTGGCCGCCCCGGCGAGCACGACCCACCCGTCCTCCAGCGTGCCGGCCAGCCGCAGCGCCTCGGCGAACGCCTCGCGCGGGTCGCCCAGGATGGCAGCGGTCGACCCGGTCTCGGCCACCTCACCGTCGATGATCAGCTGCACGCCCAGGCTGTCCAGGTTGTCCGGCACGGGCTGCCACTCGCCGACCACGAACCCGGCCGCCGAGGTGTTGTCGGCGATCACCTCGGCGAGGGTGAACTTGAAGTCGAGCCAGCGGGAGTCGATGACCTCGAGCGCCGGGGCCACGGCGGCGATCGCGCCACCCCGTACGAGGAAAGCGACCTCCGGCTCGACCTTGGGGTGGATGCGCGGCGCCAGGTCGAGCACCCCGCCGTCCTCGATCCGCATGGCGTCGGTCAACCGGCCCCAGATGACCGAGTCGACGCCCATCTGCTGCATCTTCGCCTTGCTGGTCAGGCCCAGTTTGACACCCGCGATCGTCTCGCCCCGGGCCAGCCGCAGGCCGACCAGCTCGCGCTGCACCGCGTACGGGTCACCGATGTCGTGCCCGCCGCCGGGCAGCTCGGTGGCCGTGGTCAGCGCGTTGTCGAGGGCAAGGGCGAGCGAGGTCATGACATGTCCAAGCAGACGTTGGTGTATTCGGAGTAGAAGTCGAGCGAATGCCGGCCGCCCTCACGCCCGACGCCGGAGGCCCGCATCCCGCCGAACGGGGTGCGCAGGTCGCGCAGGAACCAGGTGTTGACCCAGACCAGTCCCACGTCGAGCTGCGCGCCGGCCCGCAGAGCGCGGCCCACGTCCCGGGTCCAGACCGTGCCGGCCAGCCCGTACGCGCTGTCGTTGGCCAGCGCGAAGGCCTCGTCCTCGTCGTCGAACGGCGCGATGTGGCAGATCGGCCCGAAGATCTCCTCACGGACCGTACGGGCGTCCTGGCCGAGCCCGGTGATCACGGTGGGCTCGATGTACGAGCCGCCGTCGCGCTCGTCGCCGAAGTGCGGCACGCCCCCGCCCGCGAGCACGGTCGCGCCCTCCTGACAGGCGAGGTCGTAGTAGCCGAGCACCTTGTCGCGGTGCGCCTTGGAGATCAGCGGCATGGTGCCCGTGGTCTCGTCGGACGGCCAGCCGTAGGTCAGCTCCCTGGCCCGGCCGGCCAACCGGGAAGCGAACTCGTCGAAGACGGACCGCTGCACGTACAGGCGCTCGGTGCACAGGCAGACCTGCCCGCCGTTGGTGAAGCTGGACCGCACGCTGCCGGCCACGGCGGCGTCGAGGTCGGCGTCGGCGAAGACCAGCCCGGCGTTCTTGCCGCCCAGCTCGAACGAGACCGGCTTCACCCCGGGCGCGGCCGCCCGCATGATCGCCGAGCCGGTGGCCGACTCGCCGGTGAACGTGATCGCGTCGACGTCGGGGTGGGTGGTGAGCCACTCCCCCGCCGCATCGGGCCCGTGACCGTGCACGAGGTTGAACACGCCCTCGGGCACACCGGCCGCGGCCATCACCTCGGCCAGCACGGTCGCCGAGGCCGGGGTTTCCTCGCTGGGCTTGACGACGACCGCGTTGCCGCAGGCCAGGGCGGGCGCCACCTTCCACGTGAGCAGCAGCAGCGGCAGGTTCCACGGCACGATGATCGCGACGACGCCCATCGGCTTACGCACGGCATAGTTGAGCGCGCGCCCACCGGCGGCCGTGGCCGTGGTGAACGACTCGGTGCCGGTCGCGGCCACCACGTCGGCGAAGGCCCGGAAGTTGGCCGCGCCGCGCGGGATGTCGAGCGTACGGGCCTGGGTCAGGGTCTTGCCGGTGTCGGCGACCTCCGCCGTGACCAGGTCGGAGAAGCGGCGCTCGAGCTCGTCGGCGATGCGGCGCAGCACCGTGGCGCGCTCCTGCTCGGTCGTACGCCCCCACGGCCCGCGCACGGCGGCCCGGGCGGCGGCCACCGCGTCGTCGACGGTGGCGCGGTCGGACTCGGTGACCGAGAAGACCGTCTCGCCGGTGACCGGGGACGCCTTGGCGAACGTGGACGAGGCCGGGCGGAACTCGCCGGCGACGAAGTTGCGCAGCAGCGGCGGATCACCGGCGGGGCGGCCCGTGACCAGCGTCGGGTCCCAGTTCATCGCACCACCCTCCGGGCGATGGCGGCCGCGGCGAGGGCGACCAGCGTGCCCGCGACCGCCCCGGCCACCTGATGCTGCCGCTTGACCCGGCGCCGGACCTCGGCGTACGGGGTGGTGGAGAACGAGACCAGCTCGTAGCGCGACACGTACTTGCCGGGCAGCAGCCGTTCCAGGGTGTGTTCCACGTTCTTGCCCAGTTTGAACAGCGGGTCGGCCACCTTGTCGCGCATCTCGACGAAGTTGGCCAGGGCCATCTCGGCGATCGCCTCGGAGTTCTCGCGGCGGCCCAGCTCATAGCGGGGCAGCGCCTCGGCCCAGTCGTCGCCGGTGGCGTCGAGGCAGCGGTCGAGCTCGACGACGTCCTCGAAGGCCGCGTTGGCGCCCTGGCCGTAGAACGGGACGATCGCGTGCGCGGCGTCGCCGATCAGCGCCACCCGGCCCAGGATCTGCCAGGGCGCGCACTTGACCGTGCCGAGCAGGCCGACCGGGTTGTGCCGGTAGTCGTCGACCAGGTTCGGGATCAGCTCCAGCAGGTCGGGGTACTGCTCGCGGAAGTGCCGTTCGACAGCGGCCGGGCTGCCGATCGAGGCGAAGCTGCCGGCGCCCGAGTTGGGCCAGAACAGCGTGCCGGTGAACGAGCGGTCCGGGTTGGGCAGCGCGATCATCATCGAGGTGCCGCGCGGCCAGATGTGCAGCGCGCCCGGGTCGAGCGCGAACTCGCCGTCGCGTGCCGGGATGGTCAGCTCCTTGTAGCCGTAGTCGAGGAAGCTGACCGTCTCGGTGAAGCTGTCCCCCGCGTACGCCATCATCAGCCCGCGCGTCGCCGAGCCCGCGCCGTCCGCGCCCAGCACGACGTCGGCCTTGGCCTGGCTGCCGTCGGCGAAGCCGAGCGTGCCGGTCTCGGGGTCGAGCGAGGTCAGCGGGTGGTCGAAGTGGATGGTGACGCCCTTGGTGGCGCTCGCCGCGTCGAGCAGCGCGTCGTTGAGCGCGCCCCGGCCGATCGAGTTGATGGCGCGGTCGCCCGAGACGCTGTACGGCTGGAAGTTGGTCTCGCCGTGCAACGGGTGCACCATGCGGCCGCGCATCGGCAACGCGTCGCGCAGCACCTCCTCGTCGAGGCCGATCCGGCGCAGCGCGTCGATGCCGCGCTCGGACAGCGCCAGGTTGATCGAGCGGCCGCGTTCGGCCCCGGCCACCCGCGGGTCGGAACGGCGCTCGTACACGTCGACCCGGTAGCCGCGCCGGCCCAGGTAACAGGCGAGCAGGCTGCCGGCCAGCCCGGAGCCGACGATGGCGACGTGCTTCACTGGGTCTCCTCCACGCAGGCGGCGAGCGCCTCGGCGGCCCGCCGGCAGTCCTCATAGGACGAGTACAGGGGCACCGGCGCGAACCGCACGATGTCGGGCTGCCGGGCGTCGGCGATCACGCCGTGCTCGAACCGCAGGCGCTTGGTCAGTGCGCCCGCGTTGCCCTCGTGCAGGCGTACGGACAATTGACAGCCGTGCCGTTCCGGCTCACGCGGCGTGATGATCGACAGCGGGCGGGTGGCCACCACCTCGTCCAGCAGCTCGCGCAGGTAACCCGTGAGGCGCAGGCTGCGTTCGCGCAGGGCGGGCATGCCGGCCTCGTCGAAGATGCGCAGCGACGTGCGCACGGGGCCCATCGCGAAGATCGGCGGGTTCGACACCTGCCAGGCGTCGGCGCTGCGCGGCGGCCGTGACTCGGGGGTCATCTCGAAGCGGGTGGCGGCCTCGGTGCTCCACCAGCCCTCGAAGCGTGGCAGATCGGAACCGTGGTGGCGTTCGTGCACGAAGACACCGGCCAGCGCGCCCGGCCCCGAGTTCAGGTATTTGTACGAGCACCAGGCGGCGAAGTCGGCGCCCCACTCGTGCAGGCTCAGCGGCACGTTACCGGCGGCGTGCGCGAGGTCCCAGCCGACCACGGCCCCGGCCTCCCGGCCCGCTGCGGTGATCGTGGCCATGTCCATCAGCTCGCCGGTGAGGTAGTTGACGCCGCCGAGCATCAGCAGCGCCACCGTGTGCCCCTCGTCCCGCAGGAACGCGACGACGTCCTCGGTGCGCAGCGTGTCCTCGCCGTCGCGCGGGCGCAGCCGTACGACGGTGGTGTCGGGGTCGAGGCCGTGGAAGCGGGCCTGACTGCGTACGGCGTAACTGTCGGACGGGAACGCCGCGTCCTCGATGACGATGCGGGTGCGCTCCCCCGCCGGACGGTAGAACGACACCATCAGCAGGTGCAGGTCGACGGTGAGCGAGTTCATCACCACGACCTCGGACGGCAGGGCGCCGACGAGCCGGGCCGCGGGCCGGGTCAGCAGCTCGTGGTAGGGCAACCACGGGCGTACGGCGTCAAGATGCCCCTCGACACCGAGGCGGGCCCACTCGTCGAGGTCCTCGTTCAGCTCGACCCGGGTGGCCTTGGGTTGCAGCCCCAGCGAGTTGCCGGCGAAATACGCGACCTCGGGGTAGTCGCCGCCCTCGGCCGGGGGGATGTGGAACAGGTGCCGGCGCCCCGGGTCCTGCTGATCGCGCTGCATCACATCTCCGTCCGCGAGGTCCACAGCTCCGGGAACACCGGCCGGCTCATGCTGCGCTGCAGGAAAGCCAGGCCGTTGGACCCGCCGGTGCCGCTCTTGGCCCCCATTGTTCTCTGCACCGCCTTGAGATGCAGGTATCGCCAGTCGCCGAAACGGTCGGCTACCTCGGTCAACGCCTCGCCCAGCAGCCTGAGGTGGTTGTCCGGGCCGGGGTCACGATAAACGCGCACCCAGGCCCGGGACACCGACGGATCGGCCTCGTGCTCGTCGGTGACGTCACGCCGCAGCAGCGCCGGGTCGATGTCGTGTCCCTGGCGGGCGAGCAACGCGATCACCTCGTCCCACAGGCTCGCCTGTTTCAGGGCGGCTTCCAGTTCCCCGTACGCGGGGGTGCCCTTGTGCGGGCGCATCAGCGACTTCGTGCGCAGCCCCAGCAGGAACTCGACCTGCCGGTACATGGCCGACTGGAAACCCGAGCCCTCGCCCAGCAGATCACGGAAACGGTTGAAGTCGGCCGGGGTCATCCAGCGCAGCGTCTGCCAGGCGGCGTTCAGCCCCTCCAGGTGCAGGGCGCAGCGCCGCAGCGGGGCCAGCGCGGGCCACACCTCGTCGGCGCGCACGTGCTCGCGGGCCAGCTCCAGCTCGTGCCGGACCAGGTTGAAATACAACTCCATGATCTGGCTGACCACCAGGAACGACATCTCGCCCGGGTCGCCGCTCAGCGTGCGCTGCAGGGTGTGCAGGGTGCTGGCGTGCACGTACTCGTCGTACGGCACCCGCCGGCCGAACTCCAGCGTCGGCGCCCCGCCGTTGCGCGCCGTACGGGCGTCGCGCTCCTCGGCGGTGGTCGGCCGCACGACAGCGGTATCCACGGATTTCACAGAATCTCCTCGCCCTGCGGATCTCGGCTGGAACCGCTCCATGATTTCTCCGCACACCCCCGGATCGGAATGCCGAACCAACGGTCCTGACCTCCGGAAACAACCGATCGGTGGCTAGATTGGGGTGATCACTTAACGTTCGGAAGGTGAGCGGGATGGACGCGATGGACTGGGCCCTGCTGCGCGAACTGCAGGACGACGCGCGGCTGTCCTTCAGCGAGCTGTCCCGGCGGGTGCACCTGTCGCCGCCGGCGGTGGCCGAGCGGGTGCGGCGGCTCGAGGAGACCGGGGTGATCCGCGGCTATCACGCCCACGTCGACCTGGCCAAGGCCGGGCGCACCGTGCTCGGCCTGATCCGGATGTCGTGCTACGGGCCGACCTGCGTGCTGCGTGACGACAAGGTGGCCACCTGGCCCGAGGTGCTCGAGATCAACCGGGTCACCGGGGACACCTGTTGCGTGCTCAAGGTGGCGGCCGTTTCGATGGAGGCGTTCGCCGAGGTCACCGACCGGCTCGGGTCGTACGGGACACCGTCCAGCACGATGATTCTGGCGACCCCGCTGGACTGGCAGCCCATCGCGCCGCCGCCCCGTCTTCAGAGCGACCGGCAATAGGTGTCACCGACCGGCAAGGGTGGCACCCATCCCCGCGTCAGGATGTCGAAGATCGCCTCGATGGCGGCGCGTGGGTCCGGCCGGCCGCGGACGAGGGCGGGAATTTCCAGGACGAATCGGGCAAGCGCCACGCAGGTGACGTCGTCGTGGTCCGCACCGCACTCCTCGGCCATGGCCGCGCTGAGGCTGTCGGCGTGCCGGGTCCACATGCGTTCGGCGTACGACCGCAGCGCCGGCGTGGCGTCGACCAGCGCGACGAACTCGGCCGCCTGGGGATGCTGCGCGAACGGGAGGTGGGCGCCCAGGAAGTGTTCGCGGAGCGCCCCGACGATGCCCTGGCCGCCCCGCCCGCGCACCGCGGCGATCAGCTGAGCCTCGTTGTCCCGCTCCTGGTCGAAGACCAGCGCCTCCTTGCCGGAGAAGTGTTTGAACAGCGTCGTGGTCGACACGTCGGCCGCGTCGGCAATCTCGCGCAGACTCACCCCGTCGTAACCGCGCTCGAGGAACAGGCGAAGGGCCGCGTCGGCAATCGCCTGCCGGGTGGCCGCCTTCTTGCGCTCCCGGCGGCCGACAGGTGTCTGGGTCATGACCCGAGTATAGGCCTCGGTGGCATAATGCAAAAAGTTTACTCGTTGCACTTTTGGATTCGTTCTGCTTTTCTTGAGGCATGACAGCAACCACCAGAGAAGCGCGGATCGACATCATCGGCGCCGGGCCCGGCGGGCTCACCTGCGCCCGCATCCTGCAACGACACGGCCTCACGGTCACCGTTCACGACCGCGACAGCGGCCCCGACACCCGCGACCAGGGCGGCAGCCTCGACCTGCGCGCCGACAGCGGCCAGCTCGCCCTGCGCGAGACCGGCCTCCTCGACGACTTCCTCCGGCTGTCCCGCCCGGAGGGCCAGGAGATGCGCATCCTGGGCACCGACGGCGAGCTGCGGGCGCACATCGTCCCGGAGGTGGGCGAACTGTTCAAACCCGAGATCGACCGCGGCCGGCTGCGTGACCTTCTGCTCGGTTCACTGTCGCCCGGCACCGTCCGGTGGGGTCAGGCGCTCACCCATGTCTGCGGGCCCTCCGGCGGCCCCCGCACCCTGCATTTCGCCGACGGCACCACCGTCGAGACGGACCTGGTCATCGGCGCCGACGGCGCGTTCTCCCGGGTCCGCCCGGCGATCTCCCCGGCCGTCCCGCAGTACACCGGCGTGACTTTCACCGAAGCCTGGTTCCACGCCGTGGACGACCGGCACACCAACCTGTCCACACTGGTCGGTCCGGGCAGTGCCACCGGAGCCGACGGCCGGCGCGCGCTGTGGGGCCAGCGCAACGGCGGTGATCACATCCGCGTCTACATCATCCGCAAGGTCCCGGCCGACTGGATCGCCGCCGCCGGCCTGCGGCCCGACGACACCGCCGGCATCCGTGCCCACCTGCTCGACGAGTTCGCCGGCTGGTCGCCCCGCATGCGGCAGATGATCAGCGACAACGACGGCCGGTACGTCGACCGGCCGATCTTCGCGCTCCCCGTCCCGCACGTCTGGGACCACGACCCCACCGTCACCCTGCTCGGCGACGCCGCCCACCTCATGCCCCCACTGGGCGTCGGCGTCAACCTCGCCATGCTCGACGCCGCCGAACTGGCGCTGGCGCTCGCCGGGTCCGCGACCATCGGCGAGGCCGTCCGCGCCTACGAGGACACCATGCTGCCGCGCTCCACCGAGACCGCCAAGATGCTCGAAGGCCGCGCCGAGGACCTGCTCAGCGACGACCTGCCGCCCGAGTTCGACTCCTGACAGCAGTCCCTTTCCCGGTGACCCAGCCGGGTTGACAGCCCATCGCGCGGCCGGGCGGTTTTTAGTAGCATCGAACGCGTGACCGAACCGCTCGAAGACACCTCGGCCGTGCAGGTCGGTCCGCGCATCCGCGAGTTCCGCAAGCAGCGCGGCATGACGTTGCGCAGCCTCGCCGCCCGTTCGGGGCTGTCCATCGGGTTTTTGTCGCAGGTCGAGCGGGGCATCTCGTCGATCGGGCTGACCGCGCTGGGCAGCGTGGCGACGGCTCTCGGCCACTCGGTTGCCGACTTCTTCGACGCGCCCGCCGCCGCCAGTGATCCCGACCCGGTCGTCGTGCCGATGCCGCGGCATTTCACGCTGACCCGTGCGGAAAACGCCGCCGTGCAATACGTGTCGGGGCAGCAGACCTATCGCATGCTGTCCGACCGTGGGGCCGGGCTGGTGCTCGAGCCCATGGTGGTGCACATCGCCCCGGGCGGGCGGCGTGAGGTGGCGTACGGGCATGCCGGCGAGGAATTCGCGTACGTGATCTCGGGCGAGCTGCTGTACGAGGTCGACGGGGTGGAGCACCGGCTGCACCCCGGCGACAGCGTGCACTTGCGCTCGACGGTGCCGCACAGCATGTACAACGACACCGAGGAGGTGACCACCGTCGTCTCGGTGGTCACCCCCCGGCTCTTCTAGCTCACCTTGTTCACGTACGTGAAATAACCGCGTCCATCGTCGCCTGCCAGATCGGCGAGGACGGGGTGATCACATCAAAGTGGTCACCCGGCAACTCCAGCAACGTGACACCCGACGCGGCGGCGAACCGGCGGTTGATGTCGACCAGGTCGAACCCGTCCCCGCTGCCCTGCACCAGCAGCGCCGGGGAGGCCAGCGGCAGCCGGGTCATCGGGTCGCTCGCCGCATAGACGTCGGGAACGTCGGCCGGGGCGCCGCCCAGCGCCGTGGTGATCGCACCCTCGCCCAGGAACCGGCGCTGCCCCTCGTACAGGTCGAGCACCCCCGCCAGCGACACCGCCAGCGTGAGACCCGGGTCGTCGGCCGCCAGGCGCAAGGCGAGCTGCCCACCGGCCGAATGCCCGAACACCACGATCGGGGCGCCCGGGTGGCGTTCGCGGGCCTTGGCCACGCCCTGCGCGATGTCAGCCGTGGTGGCCGCCCAGCCGTGCCGGTCGGGGCGGCGGTACTCCAGGTTCCAGCTCGTCCAGCCGCGGTCGGCCAGGTCGATGGCGAGCGCGTCCATCAGGTCGGCGGCCCAGATCGACCGCCAGAACCCACCGTGAATGAGGATCCCGACCGGCGCCACGGAGGGGGCGTCCGCCGCGCCGGTCGGGGTCCGTTCTTCGGCCCACTGCTCGGGATGTGAGCCGTAGGCAATCCGCCGGGCCGGGTGCCGGTGCCGGTGCACGGCGTGCCGGATGGCCCACACCAGCCCCCACACCCCGCGCCCGTGCAGGTGCCGGGGCGAGGCGGGCTCAGCGGCCACCGTCAAGTCGTAAAACACTGTGTTCGCGGGCTCGGTGGCCATCAACACCGGATCCGCCGGCACCACCACAGCCGGCCCGTCGTGCGCCCCCAGCTCGGCCACCGTCACCGCGTCGACGACCTTGAGTCCCGCCGCGAGTTCCCCAGCCGTGTCCTCGGCCAGCTTGATCAGTAGCTCGCGGTCGGCAACAAGCCCCGGCCCGAGCACAAGCAGAACATCCATCCGAAGGGCTCCTAACAACGATCATGACTGATGCTGGGGTTGACAAGGACCCGCCCTCCCTGGGGGGCCACCTCCACGCCGGTCATTGTGGTCGAGTTCGGGTGGCCGTGCGGGCCCCCTGTGCACAACTCCCAGCTGTGGACAACGGGCGAAAACTCAGCGAAATGTGTTACGGCAGCGGCACGACGCGAACGCCGCCCGGGACAACATGCGCCGCCGGAAAACCACGCGAGCTCCACCGACCGCGCTATCGGGACAGCAGCGGCAGAACCGACGAGCCCAGCAGTTCCACCCCCCGGTCGTCCGTGAGCCCGTGGGGCGTCCCGAACTCGACCCGCCGCACCCCCGCGTCGATCAAGAGCTGAGCCTGCGCGGCCACCTGCGCCGGCGTACCGGAAAAAGCGAACCGATCCAGCACCTCGTCCGGGATCAGCCGGCCCGCCTCGGCATCCCGCCCCGCCGCGACCAGCGCCCCCACCGAATCCACCAGACCGGGCGGCAGGACGACGGTGGGGTCGAGCGAGGCCACCACCGCCAAATACATCGCCACCTCCGTACGGGCTTTGGCCCGAGCCGCCTCCCCGTCGGCGTCGACGACCGTGACCGCGCCCAGCACGATGCCGATGTCGTCGACGGAACGCTCGGCCCGCGCGGCCCCCACCTCCAGCCGCGAACGGATCACCGGCACCATGTCGGGGTTGGCGCTCCCGCCGACCTTGATCTCGTCGGCGATCCGCCCGGCCAGCGCGGCTCCCTGTTCACCCCACGCCCCGATCAGCAGCGGCACGGCGGGCCGCGCCAGCGAGTACCGCAGCACGGTGTCCGCCGCGAGCGAGTGCAGGCGACCGGTGTAGGCGGAACGGTCGCCCCGCAGCAGCCGCGCCACCACCTCGGCCGTTTCCGCGAGGGCGGTCAGCGGCCGGGGCTGCGGCAACCCGACCGCCCCGAGCCACGTCCCGCGGGCCAGCCCCAAATACGCCCGCCCGTGCGAGGCCAGGTCAAGGGCCGTGATCTGACCCGCGATCTCGTACGGCGCCATCGAGTACGGGTTCAGGCAGGCCGGACCCAGCCGTACGCGGGTGGTTGCCCCGGCCATTTCGAGCAGCGGGAAGATCGGGGGCTGGTACATCAGGTCGCCGAACACGGTGAGCACGTCGAAGCCGGCGTCCTCGGCCGCGCGGGCCAGCCGAGCGTACGTGCCGGCCGGTTTGTCGCTCTGCAACCCCAACCCGATTTCCGTACGCATCAGGTCAGGTCCTCGGAGTTCATGGTTCGCCGGCAGGTGCGCTCGACCTTCATGACGAGCCGTTCCTCGGGGTCGGGGCAGATGAAGTGCGAGTCCTGCGCCAGCCAGTCGCCGGACGCCAGGTCACGCTGCTTGGCCGCGAGGAACGGCAGCACCGAGGCCAGCGCGTACACGCAGAAGTGTTTGCCCTCGGGGATGGTCAGGTGCGCGCTGTTGGTGAGGTCGAAGTGGTCGCCCACCGCCATGCCGCACACCGACCGGCCCTCGATCCGGTCGACGCTGACCCGCAGGTCGTAGATGTCCATCTCGCTCATGACGCCTCCTCGTTGAAGCCGAAGCCGAATGCCGCCGCCCCACCGAAGCCGGACGCCGCCCCCTCAAAGCCGGACGCCGCCCCACCGAAGCCGGACGCTGCCCCGTCAAAGCCGGACGCCGCCCCACCGAAGCCGGACGCCGCCCCGCCGACCCGTACGACGACCTTTCCGGTGGTACGCCGGGCGGCCAGGTCGGAGAGTGCGGCCGGCGCCTCGTCCAGCGGCACGACCCGGGTGACCGGCGGTCGCAGCTCACCAGCCGCGCACCGGCGGAACAGTTCGTCGTAGGCGGCCCGCACCTCGGCCGGGCGGGCCCACGGGTACCGCGATCCCCATGAGACGCCGATCAGGTCGGCGTTGCGGGCGATCAGCCGGGCCGGGTCGACCGGCGGCGGTGGCCCGGCCGCCATACCGACGCTGACCAGCCGCCCCTCGAACGCCAGGCAGTCCAGCGAGCGGCTGAGCAGGTCACCGCCCACCGGGTCGATGACGACGTCGGCTTGGCAGACGAAATCGTCGTAACTCCAGGCCTCGGCAGCGCCCTGAGAGAGGCAGATGTCCCTTTTATCCCGGGAGCCGGCCGTGGCGACGACCCGAGCGCCCCGCGCCACCGCCAACTGGATCGTCGCGATGCCGACCCCGCCCGCCCCGGCGTGCACCAGCACGGTCTCGCCCGCCCGCAGCCGCGCCCTTTCCAGGGCGAACCACGCGGTCTGGTACGTCACCGGCAGCGCCGCCGCCGTGATCGGGTCCACGTCGGACGGCCGGGGCACGATCAGGCCGGCGTCGATGGTCACGGTGTCGCCCAGCGCGCCGTGCGGCAACGCCGGGCAGGCCACCACCTCCCGCCCGAGCCACTCGTCGGCGCTGGCGCCGGCCGCCACCACCCGCCCCGAGCACTCGACACCTGGCGTCATCGGCGGCTCGGGCCGTACGGGGTAGTCGCCCCGGCACAGCGACACGTCGAGGAAGTTCAGGCCGACGGCGTGCACCGTGAGCCGCACCTGCCCCGGCCCGGGCGGCGGGTCGTCCGGCAGGGAGGCGAGCCGCAGCACATCCCGCGGCTCCCCCGCCGAGGTGGCGACGAGTCGACGGATCATGCGCGCATCACTACGCCGTACGTCATGACGACTCCTGGGAGGTGAACGCGGGCCGGACGAGTTCGGAGTGGTGGTGCACGATCCGCCAGTTCCCGTCGACGCGGCGCAGCACGTCGGTGACCCGGGAGTGCTGTTCCGCGCCGCTGCTCGCGTCCTCGGTCACCAGCACGTAGCGGGCCACCCCGACATCGCCCCAGACGTCGATCCGCTTGTCCACCGCGGCCATCCGGGACAGCACGGGCCGCTCCCCCGCCGAGTCCCGGATGTCGCGATAGTCGTCCAGCTCGCGCCGCGTGCGCAGCGGGCCGGGTAGGTGCGTCTCCCAGGTGGTGACGTCCTCGTGCAGGTGCGAGTCGAAACGCGCTCGGTCGCCGGCCAGGAAGGCCGCGTACATGTCGTCGATTCCGGCCGCGATGGCCGCGGCCCCGATCTCCGCGAAGCTCATCGCTGGTCCTCCCGCGTCACGACGCCGCCCTTCATGACGAACCACACGCCCCGGAAGGCGGAGGTGTCGTCGAGGGGATCGGCGTCCATGGCGATCATGTCTGCGTACTTGCCTGCCTCGATCGTGCCGAGGTCGTTGTCGAGGCCGAGCCAGCGGATCGGGCCGCGGGTGCCCGCGTGCAGCGCCCGCTCCGGCCCGAGGTGCTCGGCCAGGTTCTCCAGCTCCCGTACGGTGGCGTTGGTGCCCTCGAAGGCCCAGAACGGGGGCATGTCGCTGCCGAGCAGGATCTCCACCCCGGCTTCCAGGGCCATCGTGAAGCTTTCGATGTGGCGGGGGCCGGCGCCGAGCGAGCGGCACTGCATCCATTCCGGCACGCCCAGCTCGTCGAAGAACTCCTTGCACCGGGTGACCAGCAACGTCGGCACGAGCGCGGTGCCCTTGGCCGCCATCTGCCGGGCCACCTCGGGGGTCAGCTGGTAACCGTGCTCGACGCAGTCCAGCCCCAGCTCGACGGCGGCCGCGATGACCTCGGCCGGGCCCGCGTGCGCGGTGACCTTGCGGCCCCAGGCGTGCGCGGTCTCGATCACGGCGGCCATCTCGTCGGCGAACAGCTGCGGCGTCGCGATGCCCTCGTGCTCCCCGGCGATGCCACCCGAGATCATCACCTTGATGAGGTCGGCGCCGGCCTTGATCTGGCTGCGGACCCCGTGCCGGAACCCGACCGGCCCGTCGCACTCCATGGTGTCGCCGCTCTCGTGGCCGTGCCCGCCGGTGCAGACCAGCGCGCGCCCGGCCGTGTACATGCGCGGCCCGGCCGCCCGTCCGGCGTTGATGGCCCGGCGCAGCGCGAAGTCGGCGTGGTCCTTCTCGGCCACGTTGCGCACGGTGGTGACGCCGCAGTCCAGGGTGCGGCGGGCGCCGTCGGCCATGTAGAGGGCCAGGTCGTGGGGCCCCATGTCCTTGACCGCGTTGCCGCCGCTGCCGGGCAGCGACAGCGAGAAGTGGGTGTGCATGTTGGCCAGCCCAGGCGTCACGAAGGCGCCGTTCAGATCCCGTTCGACGACTGGTCCCGCCGCTCGGGCCTGAGAGGCGATTTCGGAGTACGGGCCCGCGGCCGCGATCCGGTCGCCGGTGACCCAGATGCCGGCGTCCTTGACGGGATGCGCCCGCGCGTCCACCACGGTGCAGTTGCCGAGCAGCTGATTCATGCGTTCACCCCGTACACCTCGCGGGCCGCCCCGGGTGAGACGTAGCCCTCCTGAACGTCGTGCCGCACCGCGCCCGGGTCGCGCAGCGCCGGGTCGCCGTGCCCGCCACCGCCGGCGGTGAGCAGCGTGACCCGGTCACCGGCCCGTACGGGGGTGCGTTTGGTGCTGACGCGCTTCTCGCGGCCGGTGCCGGGGAACACGACAACCTGGTTGGGTTCGGGTTGCCGGCCGCCGTCGAGCGCCCACGGCGCGCTTTTCGTCTTCTTGATTACCGACAGGAACTCGCCGTCGGTCACGAACCGGATGTCCCGCCGCAGGCCGCAGCCCCCGCGGAATCTGCCGGCGCCGCCCGAGTCCGTACGGATCTCGACGCGTTCGAAGAACATGCCGGTCCTCGCCTCGAGCACCTCGACCGGCGTGTTGCGGGCCTGGGTCTGGCACAGGTGGTTGGCCGGGCCGATGCCGTCATGGTCGGGCGTGCCGCCCCAGCCGACCGGGTCGTTGTTGCTGACCGCGAACATCGAACCGGTGTCGGGGTGGACGCCGACCATCATGAACCCGGGCACGTCCCCGCCGCTGCTGGCGGGCAGCCGGTCCGGCATCCCCTGGGCCAGGGCCTTGTAGATCAGTTCGAGGGCCACCGTGCCGGTCCACTGCGTGAAAGTGGCGGCCGGATAGACGGCGTGGAACAGGGTTCCCGGCTCGGCCTCGACCCGCAGCGGGGCGAAGTGGCCGGCGTTGGTCTGCTCGCCGGGGGTGGTGACGGCCTTGAACGCGACCCGGCAGGTGGCGATGGTCGAGCCCAGCGGCAGGTTGACCGGGCCGGGCACGGCGGGCGAGGAGCCGGCGAAGTCGACGGTGAACGTTCCGTCGGCGATGGTCACCGTGCAGCGCATGAGGATCGGGTCCTCGGTGACGCCGTCGTCGTCGAGCCAGTCCTCGGCCGTCCAGCTGCCCTGCGGCAGCCTCGCCACTGCCTCCGCGGCCGATTCCTCGGCGGCACGGACAAAGCGGTCGACCGCGTCATCCACCACCGGCCGGGTGTAGCGGTCGAAGAGCTCGGCGACTCGCCGCTCCCCCGTACGCAGAGCGGCGATCTGGGCGTTCAGGTCGCCGAGCACCAGCGCCGGCATCCGGGAGTTGAAGCGGATCAGCTCCAGGATGTCCCGCACCGGCTCACCGCGCGAATACACCTTCGTGCCGGGAAATATCAGGCCTTCTTGGTGCATGTCGGTGGAGTCGAGCACGTACCCGGGGTCCTTGGCGCCCAGGTCCATCCAGTGGGCCCGGATGCACAGGTACGCCACCAGCTCGCCCCGCACGAACACGGGCGCGAACATCGTCGCGTCGTACGAGTGCGCCGCGTTCCAGTACGGGTAGTTGAGCAGGACGATGTCGCCCTCCTCCAAGGACTCGACGTACTCGACGCCTCTGCGGATCGAGTAGTCGTTGGCCCCCAGGAACCGTGACAGCCCGGTGGACTCGGCGACCAGGCGCAACGACCGGTCGTAGACGGAGATCCCGAAGTCGTGCACCTCGTAGATGACGGGGTTGAAGGCCGTCCGCACCAGCGCCGCCCGCATCTCCTCGGCCGCCGACACGAGGTGGTTGCGCACGACCTCGACGGTGGCACCGTCAGTCATCGAGCGTCACCCCGTAGACGTCACGGGCCGCTTCCGCCGACACATAGCCCTCGGCGACGTCCCGCTTCACCAGCGCGGGGTCCCGATCGGCGGGGAGCCCGTGACCACCGCCGCCCGCGGTGAGCAGCGTGACCCGGTCGCCCGGCGTCACGGTCAGGCGCTTGGTGCTGATCCGCTGCTCGCGGTCGGTGCCGGGGAACGCGACGACCTGGTTGGGATCGGGGCGCAGGCCGCCGCCGAGCGCCCACGGCTGGGTCTTGGTCTTCTTGATGACCATGAGGAACTCGCCGGGAGTGACGAACTTGATGTCCCGGCGCAGGCCGCTGCCGCCGCGGAACTTGCCGGCGCCGCCCGAGTCGGTGCGGATCTCGACCCGCTCCATGAACATCCCCGTACGGGCCTCCATCACCTCGATCGGGGTGCCGCGCCCGGTGCTGCCGCTGACGTGGGTGGCCGCGTCCATGCCGTCGTGGTCGGCCGTGCCGCCCCAGCCGACCAGCTCGTTGTTGCTGACCGCGAACATGGCGCCGGTGTCGGGATGGACGCCGACCATCATGAACCCGGGCACGTCGCCGCCGCTGCTGGCCGGCAACAGTTCCGGCATGCCCTGGGCCAGCGCCTTGAGGATCAGCTCGAACGCGACGATGCCGGTCCACAGCGTGAACGTGGGCTGCGGGTAGACCGCGTGGAACAGCGTGCCCGGCTCGGCCCGCACCTCCAGCGGCGCGACCGTGCCCGCGTTGGAGGGCTCGTGCGGCGACGTCAGCGACTTGAGGATGACCTTGCAGATGGCCTCGGTGGCGCCGAACGGCATGTTGATCGGGCCGCGGACGGCCGGGGACGAGCCGGCGAAGTCGACCCGGAACGTCCCGTCGGCGATGGTGACGGTGACCCGCATCTTGACCGGCTCGTCGGTGATGCCGTCGTCGTCCAGGTAGTCCTCGGCGCTCCACGTGCCCTGTGGCAGCGCGGCCAGAGCCGACCTCGTACGGGCCTCACCGTCGGCGATGATCTGGTCGATCGCGGCCAGCACGGTCTCGCGGCCGAACTTGGCATAGATCTCCAGCAGGCGGCGCTCGCCCGTACGGATGGCCGAGATCTGCGCGTGCAGGTCGCCGAGGATCGCGTCGGGCATGCGGGAGTTGAACCGCAGCAGCTCGTGGACGTCGTGCACCGGCTCGCCCCGGGACACGACCTTCGTGCCGGGGAAGATCAAGCCCTCCTGGTGCATGTCGGTGGAGTCGAGCACGTACCCGGGGTCCTTGGCGCCCAGGTCCATCCAGTGCGCCCGGATGCACAGGAAGCCGATCAGGGTCTCGCCGTCGAACACCGGCGCGAACAGCGTGGCGTCGGAGGCGTGCGCGGCGTTCCAGTACGGGTAGTTGAGCAGCACCACGTCGCCCGGGTGCAGGTTCTCGACCCCCACGTACTCGACGCCCTTGCGCAACGAGTAGTCGTTGGCCCCCAGGAACGAGGTGAGCCCGGTGGCCTCGGCGACCGGGCGCATCCGGGCGTCGTACAGGGAAAGGCCGAAGTCGTGCACCTCGTAGATGACCGGGTTGAACGACGTACGGATGAGGGTGGCCCGCATCTCCTCGGCCGCGGACAGCAGATAGCTGCGCACGACCTCGACACGCGCTCCGTCCAATTCGGTCATCGCGAAGCCTCCTCGGCGAGCGTCACGCGCAGGTAGCCGTGCTCGTCGACGGTCACGTTCTGGCCGCTCGGGACGACCGTGGTGGACGTGCCCTCGTCGATCAGGGCGGGACCGGCGAAACCGTTGCCGGCCCTCAGATCGGCGCGGTCGTAGACGGCGAACGGCACGACGGCTCGCGTGCCGAAGTCAAAGGCTTCCCGATGCGTACGGGGTGTGGCAGCGCCGCCGGGCTCGACGAGCGGGAGCTCCGGCCGTGACGTGCGCCCGATCCCGCGTACGCGCAAATTGAGGATCTGCAACGCGTTGCTCATCGTGTGGCCGTAGCGGGCGTGGTGCAGCTCGTCGAAGGCCTTCCGCACGGCATCGGCGTCCAGCGTGGAACCGACCGTGACCATCAGGCTGTGCTCCTGGCCCAGGTAGCGCAGCTCGAACTGCCGCTCCAGCACGCCCTCGCCGTCGGGCACGCCCTGCGCGGCCAGGGAAGCGAGCGCCTCGGCCTCCGTCTCGGAGAACAGCGGCTCCAGCTGGGCGAGGTCGGCGCCGTCCAGCGTGGTCATCACCGTACGGGAGAAGTCGTTGACGATGTCGGCGCTGAGCATGCCCCACGCCGAGAAACCCGACGGCGCGAACGGCACCAGCACCTCGCCGATGCCCATCTCGCGGGCCAGCAACGGCGCCAGCAGCGGACCCGCGCCACCGAACGCGAGCAGCGAGAACACTCGCGGGTCGTGGCCGCGTTCGACGGTGATCTGGCGGACCGCGCCGACCGTCCTGGCCAGCAGCACGTCGAAGATGCCGGCCGCGGCGTCGGCCACCGGCAGGTTCAGCGGCTCGGCCAGCTGCTCCCGGATCGCGTCGCGGGCGGCCTCGTCGGCCAGCCCCATCGTTCCGGCGAGGAAGCGTTCCGGGTCGACGAAACCGAGCACCACGGCGGCGTCGGTGACGGTCGGCTGGGTGCCGCCACGGCCGTAGCAGACCGGCCCCGGGGCGGCGCCGGCGCTCTGCGGGCCCACCTTGAGCAGCCCGCGGTCCAGCCACGCGATCGAGCCGCCGCCCGCGCCGATCGTGCGGATGTCGTACGTGGGGATCAGCAGCGGGAAATGCTCGAGCTGAGCCTCGTACGCGGCGACCGGGTTGCCCTTCTCGATCACACAGGCGTCGAGCGAGGTGCCGCCGATGTCGAACGTCAGCATGTTGTCGCGGCCCAGCTCGGCGGCCAGGTAAGCGGCGCCCACGATGCCGCCCGCCGGCCCGGAGAGCACAGTGTGGGTCGGTGACGTCTTGGCCACGGTTCCGGTCATCGAGCCGCCACCCGACCGCATGATCAGGAACCGCCCGGCGAAGCCCCGGTCGGTCAGGCCCTTCTCCAGCTCGTCGACGTACCGCTCGAAGATCGGCCGGATGTACGCCTCGAGCACGGTGGTGCTGGTCCGCTCGTACTCGCGGTACTCGCGCACGATGTCGGTCGACAGCGACAGGCTCACCCCGGGATGGGCCTCGCGGATGATCCGGGCCGCCTCCCGCTCGTGGGCGGGGTCGAGGAACGAGTGCAGGAAGCAGATCGCGATCGACGTGACGCCCTGGTTCTCGACCAGCTCCCGCGCGGCGGCCCGCACGCTGTCCGGGTCCAGCTCGTCGACGACGTTGCCCTTGTAGTCGAGGCGCCCCGTGACCCCCGCGGTGAACCTGCGCTGGACAAGGCTTTCCGGGCGCTGGTAACGGAAGTCGTACATGTGCGCGGTCGGCACGTTGCCCCGGCCGATCAGGAAGATGTCGCGGAAGCCGTCGTTGGTGATGATCCCGGTGTTGCCGCCGCGCCGCTCCAGCACGGCGTTGAGGCCGAGCGTGGTGCCGTGGATGAACAGTTCCACCTCACTGAGGTCGGTGCCGAGCGCGGCGATCGCGTTCAGCACCCCCTCGGCCGGGTGGGCGGGAGTGGTGGAGGCCTTGCGGAAGCGGACCTTACCCGTACGGGTGTCGAGCTCCATGGCGTCGACGAAGGTGCCGCCGATGTCCACGGCCAGCCGGATGCTCATGCTCAGCTCTTTTCGATCAGGGCGGGAAGCTCGGGCACACGCCAGCAGGCGGCCCGGCTCACGCCGTACGGCTGAAGGGTCTGTTCCTGCGACCGGCAGGTGTCGGTGACGAACGGGCAGCGGGCCGCCAGCGGGCAACCAGCGGCGGCGTCCGCCTCGTCCAGGTCCTTGACCAGTTCGACGTCGGCCGCCCGGGTCTCACCGAGCCGCGGCGCGCTGCCGAGCAAAGCGCGGGTGTACGGGTGCTTGGGCCGGTCGAAGACCTCGTCCACCGGACCTTCCTCGACGACACGCCCGAGGTAGAGCACCACGACCCGATCGGCGAACCCGCGCACCGTGGCGAGGTCGTGCGAGATGAACACCGACCCGTGCCCCGCGTCGGCCGCCACATTCGCGATGACATCGAGGATCTGCGCCTGCACGGTGACGTCGAGCGCACTGGTCGGCTCGTCGAAAACAATCAGGTCAGGCTCCCCCACAAGCGCCCGCGCAATCCCGGCGCGCTGCGCTTGCCCACCCGAGAGCTCATGCGGGTAACGCTGGAGAATCGAGCCGTCGAGCTCCATCCGCCCGAGCGCCGCCTCGACCTTCCTCGCGCGCTCGGCCGTGGGGACCTTGGCCGCACGCAACGGCTCGGCGATGGAGTCGGCCACCGTACGCCGGGGGCTCAATGAGCCGATCGGGTCCTGGAACACCATCTGAGCCCGGGTCCGCTCGGCGCGGCTCAGCTTCCTGACATCCTTGCCGGCGACCGTGACGGACCCTTCCGACGGCTCAACCAGCCCCATGATGAGCTTGGCCAGGGTGCTCTTGCCGCAGCCGCTCTCCCCGACAACGCCGAGCGTCTCGCCGGCCTTGAGTTCCAGACTGACCCCCCGCAGCGCGTGGTGCCCGCCCGAGCCGAACCGGCTGCGATAGACGACGTGGGCATCCGCGACGCGCAGAACGACCCGCCCGCCCTCGGCAGCACCGGTCTCGCCCGCGGCCCCCGGCCCTGGACCGTCCACCCGCAGATCCGGCTCGACGCCGTCGAGCGCGGTCCCCGCGCCCGGACCGGTCCTCCCTACGGCTTCGCCGCCTGAACCGGCCTCCGCAACTGCCCGGCTGTCCGAGCCGGCCTCTCCAACTGCCGCACTGCCAGAACCCGGCTCCTCGATTTCCTTCCGGACCGGCCCTCCGTCCCCAACTGCCCCCGCACCCGATTTTTCGCCATACAGCCGACTGAGTGGGCCTGGACTTGCGGGGCGGAGGGTCGCATCCCCGCGAGCAATCCCCGCCTCCACCGCGCCACTATCCGGTTTATCGCCATAAAGGCTCACGACGGGCGTCCGCGGCGGGAAGAGTGGGCCCTCCTGCGGGTGGTAGCACGCCAGGGACCAGCCTTCGGCGAGCGGTGACAGTTCGGGGCGGGTAGTGCGGCACGAGTCCGTCGCGTGGGCGCAGCGTGGCGCGAACGGGCAGTCGTGCGGGGCGGCCGTCATCAACGGCATGCCGCCAGGAGTGGGGACCACGCGACCGCCGCCCACGTCGGGGACTGAGCGGAGCAGGGCGCGTGTGTAGGGGTGTGCCGGCGTGCGTAGGACTCGGGAGGCTGGGCCCGACTCGACGACCGTGCCGGCGTAGAGGACCACCACGCGGTCGCAGACCTCGGCGATCGAGGCCAGGTCGTGGCTGATGAGCAGGACGCCGCGACCGTCGGTGTCGGCGGCGTGGCGGAACTGGTGGAGGATTTCGCGGGTCAGGGTGACGTCGAGGCCGGTGGTGGGTTCGTCCGCGATCAGCAGGCCGGGGGCGCAACCGGTGGCCAGGCTGATCATCACGCGCTGGGCCATGCCGCCCGACAACTCGTGGGGGTAGGCCTCCAGACGCCGTACGGGGTTGCGGATGCCCACGGCCGCGAACAGTTCCTTGGCGGTCTCGCGGGCGCGGTCGCCGGTCATGTTCTGGTGGGTGGCCAGGCGGTCGATCAGCTGGCGCCCCACCGTACGGGTAGGGCTGAGCGCGCCACGAGGGTTCTGGAAGCAGATCGCCGCGCCGCGGCCGCGGTGGTGGGCCAGGGCCGCCCGGTCCATGCGGAGCACGTCGTCGCCGTCGAAGCCGACGCGGCCGGTGGCGTGGGAGCCCGAGGGCAGCATGCCGACGACGGCCCGCGCGACCATGCTCTTGCCGCCACCGCTCTCCCCCACCAGGCCGACCACTTCGCCTCCCGCGACCGTGAAGCTCACGTCGCTGAGCGCCGCGACCTGGCGTCCGGGCCGCCGGATGACGACCGACAGGTTCTCGATGTCGAGCATGGTCACCGCCTCTTCGCGTCGGCACGTTCCTGCAGGCCTTCGCCGAGCAGGCTGAAGCCGAGGACGCAGACGAGCAGGGCCAGGCCGGGCGGCACCGAGGTCCACCAGCGGCCGGCCACGACGTCCGACGTGCCGAGGCTGATCATGGAGCCCCACTCGGCGGTGGGCACCGTGACGCCCAGGCCGAGGAAGGACAGGCCGGCCAGGGTGAGCATGGCCCAGCCGCAGTTGAGAGGCGCGATCACCCGTACGGGCGTCAGGCTGTTGGGCAGCAGATGGCGCCACATGATGCCGAGCGTGGACGCGCCGGACGTCTTGGCCGCGTCGATGTACTGCATCTCCCGCAGGGAGCGCACCTCGGCCCGCACCAGCCGGGCGTACGCGGGGGCGTTGACCGCGGCGATCGTGACGACCAGGTTGACGAACCCGCCGCCGAGCAGCGCGCTGACCGCGAGGGCCAGGATGAACGTGGGGAACGCCTGGAAGATGTCGACGATGCGCATGAGCACGTCGTCGACCCAGCCGCCCAGGTAGCCGGCGAGCAGGCCGAGCAGGGTGCCGACGACCACGGCGAGGGCCACCGCGAGCACGGCGATGCCCAGGTCGAGGCGGGCCGCGTGCAGCACCCGGCTCCACACGTCCATGCCGTTGCCGTCGGCGCCGAGCAGATGTCCCCCGCCGGGCGCGGCGAGGGTCCCGTCCGGGTCGATCTCGGTCGGGCCCCACGACGTCAGCACCGGAGCCAGCAGCGCGGCCAGGGCGGCGACCGCCAGGATCGCGCCGCCGGCCCAGACGAGGCTGCGGGCGAACCGGCCGTCCTTGTCACCGGAGACGACCGGTGTCATCTCGATCGCGGCCATCAGATTTTCACTCTCGGGTCGAGCCAGGCGTGCACGACGTCGGCGATGAGGAAGACCAGGACATAGGCGAAGGCGATGATCAGCACGGACGCCTGCACGACCGGGTAGTCGCGGTAGAGCAGCCCGCGCAGCGCCCACTGGCCGAAGCCCTGCCACGAGAAGACGTACTCGACCAGCACCGTCGAACCGAGCGCGGTGCCGAAGACCAGCGCGGCCAGCGACGGCAGCCGCACCAGGGTGGCCCGCCGCAGATAACCGCGCAGCAGGGTGCGCTCCGGCAGTCCGTGGGCGGCCGCGGCGGCGTACGCCTCGCTGCGCAGCACCTCGAGGGCCGAGGCCCGCACGCTTCGCAGCAGCGGCGCCAGGACGCCGATGACCAGGGTGAGCACCGGCAGCACGAGGTGCGCGGCGGCCGACGAGACGGCCGGCCCGTTCCCGGTGATCAGCGCGTCGATCAGGTCGGCCCCGGTCAGCGGGGTGAGGTCGGTGTCCGGGTCGACGCGGCCGCTGGGCGCCGGGAACCAGCCCAGCGCCGCGTAACCGGCCAGGATCAGCACCAGGCCCAGCCAGAACTCGGGCACGGAGTTGCCGAGCAGGGCGAAGATCCGTACGGAATGATCGCCGAACCGGTCGGCCCGGCGCGCCGACCAGATCCCGAGCCGGACGGCCAGCAGCACGGCGATCGTGACCGCGAGGAACACCAGCTCGAGCGTGGGCCCCAGACGCAGCGCCATCTCGCCGGTGACCGGGGCGCCGCTCTGGATCGAGGTGCCGAAATCGCCGCTGACCAGGCCCCCGAGGTAGTCCAGGAACTGCTTCCAGAGCGGCTGGTCGAGGCCGAAGCGGGCACGTGCGGCGTCCGCGTCGGCCTCGGTCGCGTTGGGCCCGAGGATGCTGCGGATCGGGTCGCCGGGCAGCACCCGTACCAGCAGGAAGGTCAGCACGACCACCCCGAGCAGGACCGGGATCAGCTGGAGCAGCCGGCGACCGACGAAACGCAGAATACGCACGAGGTCAGGCCGATGCGCTCAGGTAGCGGAGACGCGCCAGGCCGTCCATCGGTTGCACCCAGCCCGCCACCTTCTCCCGTACGGGCAGGTTGAAGTTGGGCTGGCAGATGACGACCCACGGCACGTCGGCGGCGAGGATCGACTGCACCTGCGTCCAGAGCTGCCGGCGTGCCGTCTCGTCGACGGTGGTGTGCGCCTTGGTGTAGATCTGCTCGATCTCCGGGTTGGTGTAGTTCGAGTAGTTGAGCGCGGCGCCCTTGACGAAGCTCGTGGCCAGCATGTACTCGACGTCGTTGACCCAGAGCTGACCCGTGGTGATCTGCAGCGGAATGCTCTTGCGGGTGCGCCGCTCGCCGAGCGTGGCCGGGTCGAGCGGGGTCAGCTTGAGCGTGATCCCGGCCTTGGCCGCCTCGGCCTGCACCTGCACCGCGATCTTCTGCTGCTCGGCGTTGTCGGCCTCGAACACCAGCTCCGAGCTGACCGCCGTCTTGCCCGACGCCGCCAGGGCCTGCTTGGCCTTGTCGAGGTCATAGGTGTACGGGTATCCGCTCTCGGAGTAACCCGGCATGTCCAGCGGCACGAGGCTCTTGGTGGGCCGCGCGTCGCCGCCGTACACGTTCTTGACGATCTGCTCGTACGGGACGGCGTACGCGAGGGCCTTGCGCACGTTGACGTCGTCGAACGGCGCCGTGGTGACCGACATCTGGATGGCGACCTGGTTGTTGCTGGCCGCCGAGAGCACCTTGACGCCCTCGGCCTTCTTGAGGTCCTGCAGGTCCTGGCCGGTGATGCCGAGCGCGATGTCGATGTCGCCGGCCTGCAGCTGCAGCCGCTGGTTGGCCGCGGCGGGCACGACCGACAGCCGGATCGTCGAGGTCTTGGCGCCGTCGGGGCCGGGGTAGCCGGTGTTGGCGCTGAGCTCGATCTCCTGGCCCTGGTTGGCCTTGGTGACGTTGAAGTAGCCGCCGGTCGGGGCGTTCTTGGCGAACCACTCCTTGGCCCACGGGTCGGCCTCGGTGGCGTGTTTCTTGGCCTCGGCCGAGTCGAAGACGTACAGCGAGATGGCCTGGATCTGGCGGGTCAGGGCGCTCGGGAACTCCTGGCGGAACTCGACGGTGTAGTCGTCGACGACCACGACCTGCTCGGGTTTGGTGAGGCCGATCGTGCGGTAGACGCCGGCCACATTGGCCTGGGCGGCGAACGCGCGGTCCTTGGACCACTTGACGTCGGCCGCCTTCATCTCGTTGCCACTGGCGAACTTGACGCCCTTGCGCAGCTTGAGCGTCCACACCTTCTGGGTGGCGTCCGGCTCGAACGACTCGGCGAAGGTGGGGGTGATGTTCGCGGTGTCGAGGATCTGGCTGTCCCCTGCCGAGGTGACCCCGTAATCGATCATGTACGGGTACACGTTCTTGAACAGCATCAGCGCGGTGAGGTCGAAGCCGACGAAGTCCTGGTCCCAGCTGGACAGGTAGCTCGAGACGGCGATGCGCAGCGTGCCGGCGGCGGGACCGGCCGAGGCGCCCGCGTCCGGGTTGTCCTTGCTGCCGGCGGCGCACGCGCCGGTCGTCATCAGAAGCGCCACGCTGCCACCGAGCTGGAGCAGGCCGCGACGGGAGATGTTTGGCGGAGCCATGGGTGGTCCTCCTAGAGCCGAACGGCTGGCGACCCCCACAAGGGCCGTGAACGGAGTTCTACCGGATAACGTGAGAGTGAACAAGAGGCCGACTGTTGTTCACAGCCAGACCGCAACCATCGACGTGAAGGCCCAGCCGAACAGCCGATTACCGGCGTCGGAGAAGTTCACATGCGTTCACACACCCGATACAAACACCTGTTCACGGTAAAGCCCCGTGAACGCCCGGGCGGGGTGTTTCAGGAGGCCTGCTTGACCGGCATGTCGGCCAGCCACGCGTCGGCCAGATCCTTCAGCGGCACCTCGAGGGCCTGGCTCAGGCACACCACGGTGCCGAACGCCGGCGCGGGCAGGCGGCCCGCCTCGATCTTGCGCAGGGTCTCGGGGGAGATGCCGGCCGCCACTGCCACCTCGACGATGCTTCGCCCGGCCCGCGCGGCCCGCAGGGCGAGCCCGAGGCGCCGGCCCGCGGCGATCTGCTCGGGGGTCAGTGGTTGGCGAACCATGCCTGCACCTTAGCGCGTGGTATAAAAATACCGGTATAGAAATGCCGCACCCGAGGGAGAGAACCGTGATCGAGCTCAAGTCCGCCGAGGAGATCGGCCGGATGGCGGTGGCCGGCCAGTTCGTCGGCGAACTGCTCGACGAGCTGAGCCGGGTGGCCGGGGTGGGCGTCAACCTGATGGACATCGAGCGCCACGCCCGCCGGCGCATCAAGGAACGCGGCGCCGAGTCCTGCTACTGGGACTACGCCCCCTCGTTCGGCCGCGGCCCGTTCCGCAACGTGCTGTGCCTGTCGGTCAACGACGCCGTGCTGCACGGCCTGCCCCACGACTACGTGCTGCGTGACGGCGACCTGCTCAGCATCGACATGGCGCTCGGCATCGGCGGCTGGAACGCCGACTCGGCGTACTCGTTCGTCGTCGGCGCCCCCGACCCGTCAGACCTGCGGCTCATCGAGGCGACCGAGGTGGCCCTGGAAGCGGGCATCGCCGCCGCCCAGCCCGGCGGCCGCATCGGCGACATCTCGGCCGCGATCGGCGAGGTCGCCCACTCGTACGGCTACGGCGTGAACGGCGAGTTCGGCGGCCACGGCATCGGCCGCACCATGCACGAGGCCCCGCACGTCGCCAACTCCGGCCGCGCCCGCCGCGGCATGCGCCTCGACCCGGGCCTGACCATCGCCATCGAACCCTGGCTGTGCAAAACCACCGACAAGATCCGCTACGACGAGGACGGCTGGACGATCCGCTCCGCCGACGGCTCCCGTACGGCCCACTCCGAGCACACGATCGCCGTCACCCCGGCCGGCCCGCAGGTGCTGACCCGCCGCCCGGCAGCAGGAGCAGCCAAGGGGTGAGCCAGGCGCGCCCGTCCCGGACCACCCCGATCGTGCCGGCCACCCTCGCCCCGCACGACGTCGAGAACCCGATCCGCCGAGATGGAAAAGGCTCACTGACCAACTGGGCTTACCAGGAGTTCGTGTCCGGAGCTTTCTAACGGTCGTCTCAGATTCGCTTGGTACGAAGTCGGCATCAGATGAGCGAAGCAACTCGTGCGCAGGAGGCACTGATGCTTGTCACTGATGCCGTACGGACACCATGCTCACGAACACCGAAGAGAGACTGACATGAAGCCCATGGGACGCCGCGGTTTTCTGGCCGCTGCCACGGCGCTTGGCGCCGGCGCCGGCCTGTCCACGTATGCCGCCGTTTCGGCAGCGGACGGGAACACGACCCCGGACAAGGCCCCGGACAAGACTCCGGACATTGCATTGCGAGACCGGGACCTGCCCTTCATCGGCACGGAGGAGACCTTTTCGACTCCCACGTTGTTGAAGCTGAACTCCATCAATGAGGATCACATAGCGTTCCTCGAGGAAATTGGTCTCGCAGATCTGGGCGAACGCCGCATCCGCGACATGGACGCCGGGGGACTCAACGTTCAAATCCTCTCCGCCCACACGCCGTCCGTCCAAAATGTCCCCGGGCAAAGGGGCATCGACCTTGCCCATCGTCTCAACCGGCAACTTGTGGACGGGCCGATCGCCAAGTATCCGGGCCGCTTCAAGGCTTTCGCCACCTTGCCCTTGCAGAGCCCGGAGGCGGCGGCGGACGAACTGGAACGCTCGGTCAAGCAAGACGGCTTCCTGGGCGCGCTGACCAACGGGCACATCGCGAAGAAGTACCTCGATCATCCCGATTTCGAGCCTGTGCTGGCACGTGCCCAGGCTCTCGACGTGCCGATCTACCTGCATCCCGGCTATCCGGCTGACGAGGTCTTCAAGATCTACTACAGCACCACCCGGTCTGAATACACGCAGGAGTATCAGGACTACATTTTCAGTGGGTCCGGATATGGCTGGCACCAGGAGGTGCTGACCCAATGCATCCGGATGATCACGTACGGGGTCTTCGACAGATTCCCCAAACTGAAAATCATCATCGGCCACATGGGCGAGGGCCTTCCCTTTTACTACAAGCGGATCCTCGAAGACATGGGCGAGCCGACCGAGGACTCACTCAAGAAGCCCTTCGGGCAGTACTTCCAGGACAACTTCTGGATCACAACCAGCGCATTCCCCCAGACCGAACTGCTCGATCTCCTGCTGAAGTTCATAAGCGTGGATCGAGTGATGTTCGCAACCGACTACCCGTTCGCGGACATCAAGGTGCAGACCGACTGGTTCCGTGGAGTCAATTTGCCACGCGAGGACAAGGAGAAGATCGCGTTCCGGAACGCGGAGAAACTGTTCAAAATGAAAGTGCCCGTGAAGTGACGCGCCGGCCGGCCGGACTGCAAGAATGCTTTGCGGCAAGGCGAGGGCGCGGCCGAAGTATGCGATGTGCGGCTGAGCGAAGTTGACACCGATTAGAACAGCTCGATGACGGGGCCGTCGTCGCCGGTTGCGGCCTTGGCGTTGGTGTGCTGGCCGTGGGTGGCGCGCTGGCGGGACATCACGTGGCGGGCGCGCAGCGCGTCGACGGAGACCGCGCGGGCGCGGACCGTTTCCTCGGGCGCGTTGCCGGCGGCGTAGTCCATCGCGTCCTCGGCGCCCTGTTGCACCTGGCAGATTGCTTCGACGACGTGCTCCAGCATCTGCCGGGTGATGTCCTGGAACTGCACGTGCCCGACCGCGCCGGTCGTCTCGGCGGTGAGCGCGGCGGAGCTCTGCTCGACCTGGTGCAGCGCACCCATTGCGTCCTGCAGGACACCGCCCACCATCTGTGACATCTCGCGCTGGGCGTTGGCGATGCCGCTGAGCCGGCGGGTCATCGCGGTGTCGGCGGCGCCCGGCGCGGCGCTCACTGTGTCGGCGGCGCCCGGCGCGGCGCTCGCTGTGTCGTCGTCGAACGAGGAGTCGTCCGAGAGCACCCGGTCGAGCCGGGTGGTCAGGTCGGCGATGCTGCTGCCGATGCCCTGGGCGGCCTTGGCCGAGCGGTCGGCCAGTTTGCGGACCTCGTCGGCGACGACCGCGAAACCCTCGCCGGCGTCGCCCGCCCGCATCGCCTCGATCATCGCGTTCAGCGCCAGGATGTTGGTGGCCTTGCTGACCTCCTCGATCTGGCTGACGTGGCGTTTGAGGCCGCGCATCTCGTCGACCAGCTCGTGGATCTGCTCGTCGCGGTACAGGAAGTACCGCACGAGCCGTTCGACGCGCTGCTCGTTGGACGACGTGGCCTGGCTCAGTTCCGATTCCGTGCGCCCGAGCGTGCCGGCCAGCCGGGCGACGTCGCCGGCCAGCCCGTCGGCCAGCTCGTCGACCTTGACCAGCTGCCCGACGATCGACTCGGCGGCCTCGCCGGTCTGCTCGATGACGTCCCCGATGTGCGCGGCCGCGACCTCGCACACCGCGGGCACGTCCTTGAGCACGTCGCCGACGACCTCACCCCGTACGGAGGTCTGCTCGGAGTCGGCGGCAGTGCCGGAGCGGCGGAGAAGGCGGGACATCGGAACCTCCTGCTGGGCGCCTCAGGCGCCGGGAACGACCTGCTTGATCACGCCGAGGAGCTGGTCGGGCCCGACCGGCTTGACGAGCCAGCCGGTCGCGCCGGCCGACTTGGCCTCGTTGCGCTTGGTCTGCTCGCTCTCGGTGGTCAGCATGAGCATGGGGGTGAACCGCATACCCGGGGACTTGCGGGCTTCGCGGACGAACGTGATCCCGTCCATCTGCGGCATGTTGACGTCGCTGATGATCAGGTTGGGCTTGACGCCCTTCGCGAGCTTGTCCATTGCCTCCTTGCCGTGCCCCGCGGTCTCGACCGTGTAGCCGGCCTTGGTCAGGATCGACTTGAGGCTCATGAGCATGGTGGCGGAGTCGTCGACGAGCATCACAGTGGTCATGGCGGTTCGCTTTCTGCTGAGGAGACCCCGCTGCTCCCCCTGAGCAGCGGAAGCACCTGCGTGGCCAGGAAGGCGTCAACCGGTGCTGAAGTAATCCTCGGCTGGAAGAGCAGCAGGGCCTGGAGCGCGCCGGTGTGCAAATGGTTGCAACGCCGCAGGTTCACCTTGGGCTTGGCG
Source organism: Paractinoplanes brasiliensis (assembly GCF_004362215.1). NCBI lineage: Bacteria > Bacillati > Actinomycetota > Actinomycetes > Micromonosporales > Micromonosporaceae > Paractinoplanes > Paractinoplanes brasiliensis. The sequence continues at coordinate 2,160,486 of NZ_SNWR01000002.1, forward strand.
GTTGCCCGCAGCCAGGCGACCAGCGGCTCCACCTCGTCGACGGTCACGACGTCACTCAGCGTCGCGGTATGTTCATTGAGCTCGAGCGGCAAGGCTGAGCACCTCCTTCATGTTGAGCACGAGCAGCACCAGGCCGTCACCCAGCAGCGCGGTGCCGGAGAACTCGCCGGCGTACGCCAGCAGGCCCTCCATCGGTTTCAGGATCACGTCGACCTCGCGGTGGAACTGCTCGACGAGCAGACCCACCCGCTGGCCGTGCAGGCTGACGATGAGGATCGCGCGGTCGGCGGCGGGGTCGGGCGTCCACGGCATGTCCAGCGCCCGGGCCAGGTCGATCACCGGGACCACCTCACCGCGCAGCACGACGACGTCGGAGTGCAGCACCCGGCCCAGCTCGGCGCCCGGCACCCGGACGGTCTCGACGACCAGGTCGACCGGGATGCCGAAGCGCTGCCCGGCCACGCTGACCACCATCACCTGGGTGACTGCCATCGAGAGGGGCAGCCGCAGCCGCGTCGAGGTGCCGCGGCCGAACTGGGAACGCATGCTCACGGTGCCGCCGAGTTTCTCGACACTGGCCCGTACGGCGTCCATGCCGACCCCCCGCCCGGACAGGTCGGACACCTGGTCGGCAGTCGAGAAGCCGGGCCGGAAGATCAGGTCGACCGCGTCCGACTCGGTCAGCGACTCCAGCTCGTCCTCCGAGATCAGACCTTTCTCGTACGCCTTGCGCTTGACCCGGTCGGCGTCGATGCCCCGCCCGTCGTCGGCGATCTCGACGATCACGGCGTCCCCGTCGGCCACCGCCGTAAGCGTGATCTTGGCGGCCGGCGCCTTGCCCGCGGCCTCCCGCTCCGCCGGTGTCTCGATGCCGTGGTCGAGGCTGTTGCGGACCAGATGCACCAGCGGGTCGCCCAGCGCCTCGATGACGTCCTTGTCGGCCATGGTGTCCTCGCCCTCGGTCACCAGCTCGACGGTCTTGCCGAGCCGGCGCGACAGGTCACGGATCAGCCGTGGGAACCGCGAGAACGCCACCGACAGCGGCAACATCCGCACGTCCATCACCGCCGCCTGCAGTTCCTCGGCGATGCGGTGCAGACCGGAGTACTGGTCCTTGATCCGGCGGCCCAGCACCCGGCTGCCGAACTCCTCCTCGGCCGCGTCGGCCAGGAAGGTCAGGCCGTTCTTGGCCACGTTGAGCTCGCCGACCAGTTCCATCAGGTGGTCGACCTTCTCCTGGTCGACCTTGAGGATGCGGGTGCCGACCTGCCCACCCGGGTCGTCGGTGCGGGCGCGGTCGGACGGCGCCCGCTCGGCGGGCGGCGGCGCCACCACCGGCGGCGGCTCCTCGGCCGGGGCCGGCGTCTCGGCCAGCAGGGTCGCCACCCGGGCGGTGAGCGACTCGATGTCCGGTTCCTCCGCCTCGACCGGCACACCGAGCGCGGACGCGGCGGCGGCCACCGAGCGGGCCACGGCGGACAGCCGGGCGCCGGACGGCGAGTCGACGGTCAGCGACCGCTGGGCCGCGGCCAGGATCGCGTACGCGTCCCGGGCGAGCTCGACGTTCTCGGCCTGCGACTGCACCACGGCCTCGGCCACGACGGCCGGGGGCGGCTCGGGCGGCTCCTCGCCGCTGAGGTGGCGGCGGATCGCATCCCCGTCCAGCTCGACGATCTCGACCTGATCGGGGACGTAGCGGAAGAGGTGGTTCAGCTCCCCCACCGCGGCCCGGGTGGCCAGGGCGAAGCCGATCAGGCACTGGTACTCGTCGTACGTCTCGGCCGGTGGCCACTCGAAGGGCTGGATCAGGGCCAGGACGGCCGGCGCGGGCACCTGGCTCATCAGGTGCAGCGGGTCCTCGGCGCGGAAGAAGCAGCCCTCGTCGGGGGTGTAACGCACGAACCGCATCGTCGCCGACGTGGTCGACAGCCAGGAGGCGGTTTTCTCCAGCCACTCCGCGTCGAACACGTCGAGCCAGTCGGGGCCGCGCACGGCCACAGCCACAGCCGAAGGGGCGGGCGCGCTGTCCGAGGCGGCCGGGGCGCTCTCGCCACCGAGCGGGCCGCGCAGCTTGGTGATCAGGCTCTGCGCGGCCGGGCCGGCGGTCGCGGGCAGTTGCTCGTGCACGGTGACGTGGGCCAGCCACCCGCGGATCAGGTCGAACGCCGCCAGCAGGTCGTCAGCCATACCCGAGTCGAGAGCGAGCCGGCCCGAGCGCACGGCGTCGAGCAGGTCCTCGGCGGCGTGGGTGAGCCGGGTCAGTTCGGGGAAGTCGAACAGGCCGGACGATCCCTTGAACGTGTGCGCGGCGCGGAACACCTCGTTGACCAGCTCGGGGTCGCCCGGGTCCCGTTCCAGCTGCAGGAGCCCCTCGTCGACCTGGGTCAGCAGGTCCGCCGCCTCGGCGAGGAACTGGGCGAGCAACGGGTTCATGCGGCGACACCCGAGGTGAGCATGCGCGCGACCCGGGCCAGCCGCTCGGCGTCGACCGGTTTGACCAGGTAGAGGTTGGCCCCGGCGGCGTACGCGCGGTCGGCGTCGCCCGCCCGGTCCTCGGTACTGATCATCAGGATCGGCGCTGGAGTTCCGACCGTCTCCGAACGCAGCGTCTCGACACAGGTGTAGCCGTTCATCTTCGGCATGTTGACGTCGACCACGAACAGGTCGAACGCGGTGGACATCGCGGCCTCGACGGCTTCCAGGCCGTTGGCCGCCTCGGCCACCTCGAAGCCGGCGTCGCCGAGCAGTTTCGTGTGATAGAGCCGCACGGTCGCGGCGTCGTCGACCACCAGCACCTTGGGACGGTTCTGGGTCATCGGAGGCCTCCGCTGGGTCGTTGGTAGACGATGCCCTCGGGCAGGCGCGAAGGCGTGAAGATCGGCGAGATGCGGCTCATCGACTCGGAATGGCCGAGGAACAGGTAGCCGCCGGGACGCAACGCGCCGTAGAGATTCTCGGCCGCGCGCCGGCTCGACAGTTCGTCGAAGTAGATGAGCACGTTGCGGCAGAAGATCACGTCGAAGTCCCGGAAGGACCGCATCGCCGGGGTGTCGCAGACGTTGACCTGGTGCAGTGTGACCGCGTCGCGGATGCCCGCGTCGAGCCGATAGCGGCCGGCCCCCGCCGGGGCGAAGTACTTGGCCCGCCAGGCCATCGGGACCCGTTGCAGCGAGCGTTCGCCGTAACTGGCATGGGCCGCCCGCTCGAGCACGTCGCTGTCGATGTCGGCGCCGTGGATCTCGACGTCCACATGCTCGATCTGGTCCCACTCCTCCAGCAGCCGCAGCGCGATCGAGTACGGCTCCTCCCCGGTCGAGCACGGCAGCGACAGGATCTTGACCGGCCCGGTCATCCGGTTCACGCCCCCACGGGCCGCCAGCACGTCCGGCAGCACCGTCTTGAGCAGCGAGTCGAACTGGTAGTCCTCGCGCAGGAAGTACGTCTCGTTGACGGTGAGCTGGTTGATCAGCTCCTGCAGCAGGCCGGGCCGGTCGTTGAGACGCAGCGCGGAGAACCAGGCGTTGAAGCCCGCGAAACCGCCCTGCTTGATGCAGGTCTCGATCCGCTTGTCCACGAAGTACCGCTTGGACTCGGTGAACTGGATGCCGGTGCGTTTGTAGAAGTACTCGCGGAACCTCTCGAAGTCGGCACCGCTGAGCCCGGCCGTCGCCGAGGTGGTCATCCGACCGCCGCCTCGACCGTGAACCGCAGGAACGGGTCGTCGGGGAAGCGGCCGACCGCGTCACGCAGCAGTTCGGTGTGCTCCGGGCCGAGCGAGGGCAGCAGCGCGTCGATCGCCGCCGTCACCACGTTCGGGTGCGGGTCCTCGCGGATCATGTCGGCCAGCCAGGTCAGCGCGCCGGGGTGGGGCAGATCGGCCAGCACCATCGCGGTCATCACCCGGACGTCGTGGTCGGGGTCCTGCAGCAGGCGCGGGACGATCGCCGGCACCGAGCCCGGCATGGTCGCCAGCGCCTCGGCCACCAAGGTGCGCAGGTCGGCCTCGTCGCTGGCCAAGTGCACGGCGAGCGCCTCGGCGACCTCGTCCGTGTCGTGCGCGGCCAACGTCGTGAGCAGGGCGTCCCGTACGGTCGAGGCGGTTTCCGGCCCGACCCGCGCGAGCAGGTCCGGCACCGCCTCGGCCACGCCGTCCAGGCCCAGCGCGGCCTCCCGGCGACGGTCCGGGTCGGGGTCGCCGAGCTGCCGCAGCAACGTCTCGACGGCCGGAGTCTCGCTCACCTCGGCTGGTTGCTGATCGCGGCGGACAAGTCCCACGGTTCCTCCTCCTCGATGCTTCTAGCGAACCCACTGGGCGATCTGGTCCGCGATCGCGTACGACGGCAGCACCTCGGTGGCGCCGCCCCGGCGGGCCAGCTCACCCGGCATGCCCCAGACCACCGCCGTCTCCTCGGCCTCGGCTACGGTGCGACCGCCGTCGGCGCGTACCTGCGCCATCTCGGCCGCGCCGTCGTCGCCCATCCCGGTCAGCAGCGCGCAGACCAGTCGCTCAGCCGGCACGTGCCGCCGGGCCGAGGCGACCAGCCGGTCGACGCTGGGGTGCCAGCGGTAGTCCGAGCCGGCCGGGACGCTCTTCACGATCAGTCCGTCGGTGCGCCGGGCCACCACCACGTCATTGCTGCCGCGCCCCAGATAGATCGCGCCGGGCCGGAGCGTCATGATCCGGTCGACCTCGTGCACCCGCAGCGCGCAGAGCTCGTCGAGCCGCCGGGCCAGGGTGGCGGTGAACGACGCCGGGATGTGCTGTGCGATCACCACCGGGGCGCCGAGCGTGCCGGGCAGCCCGGGCAGTACTTCGGCCAGCAGAGCCGGGCCGCCGGTGGACGAGCCGATCACCACCAGGTCGGTCGCCTTGGCCGCCACGGGCTCACGCGGCGGGGGTGTGCGCCGGATTCGCGCCGCGAGCCCGCGGGCCCGGCCGATCCGCGCCTTGGCGGCGGCCCGCACCTTGCCGGTGATCTCGGCGGCGACGTCGCTCATGTTCAGCGAGACCGTGCCGCCCGGCTTGGCCACGTAGTCGACCGCCCCCAGCTCCAGCGCCTCCAACGTGACCAGGGCGTTCGCCTCGGTCAGCGACGACACCATGACGACCGGGGTGGGGCGCTCGGCCATGATCTTGGCCAGGCAGGTGAGCCCGTCCATCTCCGGCATGTTCACGTCGAGGGTGATCACGTCGGGGCGGACCCGGTCGAGCTGGTCGAGGGCGTCGGCGCCGTTGCGGGCGGTGGTCACCTCGAATTTGCCGGCCTCGGCGAGGATGCCCGTGATCGCCCGGCGCATCAACGCCGAGTCGTCGACGACCAGCACCGATGTGTTCGCCATCTGCGGCGCCCGTCAGACGGGTTCGAGCACGTCGCCGGCGGACTGGCCGAGCACGGCCTCGAGGTCGCGGGCCTGGTCGGCGGCGAGCAGTTCGCCCACCTGCACCAGCAGCAGCATCCGTTTCTGCTCGGGCAGGTTGGCCACCCGCGACACGATCCGCGCCTGCTCGGCCGACAGCTGCGGGGCGGGCTCCAGCACGTGCCGGCCCACCCGGGCCACCTCGGCCACCGAGTCGACGATGAAGCCGGTGCGGACGCCGCCGATGATCAGCACGACGATCCGCTGGCGCTCGTCGCGCTCGGAGCGCGGCAGACCCAGCCGGGTGCGCAGGTCGACCACGGGCAGCACGGTGCCCCGCAGGTTGACCAGACCTTCGACGAACTCGAACGACCGGGGCACGCGGATGAGCGCCTCGGGCACCCGGATGATTTCCTGGACCGCGTCGACGTCGACCGCGTACTCCTCGCCGTCGAGCCGGAACACGACGAACAGTTCCTCGTCGCCGCGGCCGTCGTCGTCGCGCTGCTCCTCGGTCATCGCTGGCCCGTCCTCCCGGTCCTGGTGCTCGGCGATCTCGCTGCGTACCTCGGGCGAGTCGAACATCCGGTGCACGCTCAGCACGGACACCAGGCGCTTGCCGTCCTCGAGCCGGCACACCGACTCGACCTCGCTCTTGCGGCCGTCGCCCGCCATGAACGCGGGCAGCGGCGCCACCAGCTTCTGCGGCACCCGCAGCACCTCGCGCACGGTGTCCATCACGACGCCGACCACGCCGCCGTCGAGCGAGACGACGACGATCCGGTTCTGCGGTTCCAGCGCCGTCACGGGCAGGCCGAAGACGCGGCGCATGCTGACCACCGGCAGCAGCCGGCCGCGCAGGTCGACCACGCCCAGCACCCGGCCGCCCGAGTTCGGCACGTGGCTGACCGTCTCCGGGGCCTGCACGATCTCCTGCACCTGGTCGATCGGCAGCGCGTACTCCTGGCCCTGCACGGCGAAGCTGACCAGCTCCAGCGTGTCGTCGTTCTCGGCCCCGTCGCCGGCGTCGGGCTCGGGAACGCGGGCCGCCGTGCTCGCGGGCTCGCGGCCCGCCGCTGCCTCGGCCAGCTCGTCGAACTGGCTGCCGACCAGCCGGTCCACGTTCAGGACGCTGGTCATCTGGCCGTCGTTCGACTTGATCACGCCGACCAGCACGTCGGAGCGCACTGTCGACTGCACCGAGTCGGCCGGCTCCATGTCCGCCGGGTCGATGCTGATCACGCTGGCCACCCGGTCGACCACGAATCCGAGCGGCACGCCGCCGTCGACGACGATGACCCGGGTGGTCTCGTCGTGCTCGGCCTCGGGCATGGTGCAGCACTCGCGCAGGCTCACCACGGGAAGCACCCGGCCCCGCAGGTTGGCCAGGCCCTCCAGGGCGGGCGGGCCGAGCGGCACCTTCACCACGGCCGGCATCCGGATGATCTCCTGTACCTGGCGCATCGGGAAGGCGTACCGCTCGCCGGCCATGTCGAACGTGACGTAGTCGGCGTTGCCGCCGTCCGGGTTCTCGTCCCGGTCGTCCTCGCTGGTCATGGCGTGCTCACCCGGCGTTCTGCAGCTCGTCGGCGAGCGCGGCGATCTCCTCCACGGCGGCCGCCAGCTCCTCGGCGCCCTGCGCCTGCTCGCGGGCCGCGGTCGAGGCCTGCCCGGCGAGCTGCTCGGCCTCGTTGGCCGAGGTCGCGATCTGCTCCAGGCCGGTCTTGACCTCGCTGAGCGTCCCGGCGATCGACTGTGCCGACTCCCGGACCTCGTCGTTGCCCGCGCGCACCTGCTGCATGTCGCGCTCGATCTCGCCCAGCCGCTCGGTGGTGACCTTGGCCGCCTCCACCTCGGCCAGCGCCTGCCGGCTGGTCTCCTCGAGGTCGCCGCGCACCTCGACGATGCGGTCCTGCACCGACTTGACCAGGTCCTTGATGCGGTCGGCGTTGTCGGCCGAGTCGCGGGCCAGGTTGCGGATGTCGGTCGAGACCACCGCGAAGCCCTTGCCGAACTCGCCCGCGCGGGCCGACTCGACCGAGCCGTTGACGGCCAGCATGTTGGTCTGGATCGACACGTTCGCGATGGCGTCGACGATCTTGTCGATCCGCCGGGAGATCTGCTCGAGCTCGCTGACCTTGCGGACGTTCTCCATGCCGTCGCGGGCGGACTGCCCGATCGCCTCGATCATCGAGTCGACCGACACCTTGTTCGCGCCGAGCAGTTCGAGGATGGCGTCGGCCCGCTCGACCGCTGCGGTGCCCCGGGTCGCCGAGAGCTGGGCGCCCTGCTCGATCCTGGTCACCGCCTCGCTGGTCTCCTGCGCCTTCTCGGCCGCCGTCCGGGCCCCCGAGTTGATCTCGGAGATCGCCGTGTTGATCTGCGCGGCGGCCCGGTTGATCTCCTCGACCGCGGCGGACAGCTCCTCGGCCGTCGAGGCGACATCCTCGGCGCTCTTGGTGATGTCGGTGCTCGACCGCAGCGTCTCGGAGACCTCGGCCAGCGCCTCCGCCGCCTGCTCGCTCTGCCGCAGGGCCCCGGTCTGCTGGTTCACCGTCTGCAGCGACTGCTCGCACGCGGCCGACTGCTGCTCGGCCGCCGCGGCGATCTCCTCGGAGCGTGCCTTGGCCGCGTTCGCCGCCGCCTGCGACTGCACCGCCGCGCCGGCCATCTCGGTCGCGCCGGCCATGATCGTGCCCATGTCGGCCCGGATCGTCTCGAGCTGGTCGGTGATGGTCTTGCCCTTCTCGACCTCGCCCCGGGCCGTCTCGGCCGACGACTGCACCCCCGAGGCGATCACGGTGACGCTCTCGCGCACCTCGTCGATCAGGTCGCGGATCTGCCGGGCGCTGCGCTCACTGGTCTCGGCCAGCGTCCGCACCTCGTCCGCCACCACGGCGAAGCCCTTGCCGTGCTGGCGGGCCCGGGCGGCCTCGATGGCCGCGTTGAGCGCGAGAAGATTCGTCTGGTCGGCGATGTGCGCGACAGTCTTGACAATCTCGCCGATCTCATCGGCCTGCTTCTCCAGCTCGCTGATGGTGCCGACCGAGGCGGTCTGCCGGGTCGAGGCGTTGTCGACGTTCGCGAGCAGCATGCTGATGCCCGAACGCGTCTCGTTGAGCAACCCCTGCAACGCCTGACTGAGCTCGGCCACCTGCCGCGTGGTGGTCTCCTGCCGGCCGACCTGCTCCTCGACCTGGTTCATCGCGGCCAGGCTCTGCTGGGTCGCGCCCGAGGCCTGCTCGGCGCCGGCTGAGATCTGCTGCATGGCCTCGGTCAGCTGCCGCGAGGCCTCGGCCGCCTCGGCGTTCTGGGCCGAGATCTCGGCCGTGGCCGCGGCGATCCGCTCGGCCGCCTGCTGCTGCTTGGCGACCGACCGAGCCTGCCGCCGGCTTGCTTCGGTGTCGCCGCCCGGCCCGCCACGGGCCGGGCGGGTGGACACCGGGGCGGAGGCCGGCCGGCTCGTGCGGGCCTGGTCGGAGGCACGCCCGTTGGCGGTGCTCGTGGTCAAGGGCATGACGGTGGGTTCCCTTTCTCGGAAGCTGCCGGGCACGGGACGCGCCGGGGATGCCGTGTCCGGCCGGGCCGGGCGCTTTTGCTCACCTTTCGGATCCTGTCATCGGCCGCTGCGGCGCGAGAGCCATTCGCGAGACTTGCAACTGGCCGTTCCGGCAGCGCGGGCGGGGCCGGGGCACGGGATCCGACGATCGCGACACTTGGGCCGTCTCTCACCCGGAAGCGACATCGACGACAGTCGTACGTGGACCGCGCCGGAAATGTCCACGGTGGAGGATTCGGCCTCGGACGCGGGATTTTCAGCCTGACGTCCGCCGGCCGGTCCCGGCCCAGCCGGTGTGAAAGGTTGAGTATCCACGCTCAGGTGAAGCCGCGGTGACGTCCGCGTTCACGCTCGCCAAAACGATCCGGGACGCTCAGGAGACCGGGTCGGTGGTGCGCCGCGTCGACCAGGCCCGGATCGACAAACTCCTCAACGAACACGACCCGTTCAAGGCGCCGTCGGTGGGCTGACCTGGAGAAGCGACAAAACGGACGCCTGGGGCTGCTGTAACTCGGGGTTCACGCCGGGGCAACATGGGGGCCGTGCCAAATCTATTGACGTGGGTTGATATCCGGACAGATGGCTGCGATGCTTCTGGGAGCGCTCCCAATCCCCCGATCCCCAATAAATGGAGGACAGATCATGACACCCCGTCCCCGCTGGGTGCTGGTTGTGCTTCTCGCAATGGTGGCCGGCCTGCTCTCCTGGAGCGGCCCGGCGCAGGCCCACGGCACCATCGTGAGCCCGGCCACCCGCGCCTATCAGTGCTGGCAGGCCTGGGGCAGCCAGCACATGAACCCGGCGATGCAGCAGCAGGACCCGATGTGTTACCAGGCGTTCCAGGCCAACCCCGACACCATGTGGAACTGGATGAGCGCCCTGCGCGACGGGCTGGGCGGCCAGTTCCAGGCCCGCACTCCCGACGGGCAGCTCTGCAGCAACGGGCTGAGCCGCAACAACAGCCTGAACAGGCCGGGCAACTGGCGGACCAGCAACATCTCGCGCAACTTCACGGTCCAGCTGTACGACCAGGCCAGCCACGGCGCTGACTACTTCCGGGTCTACGTCAGCAAGCAGGGCTTCAACCCTGCCACGCAGACCCTCGGCTGGGGCAACCTCGATTTCATCACGCAGACCGGCCGGTACGCCCCGGCCCAGAACATCTCGTTCAACGTCTCCACCTCCGGTTACACCGGGCACCACATCGTGTTCGTCATCTGGCAGGCCTCGCACCTCGACCAGGCCTACATGTGGTGCAGCGACGTCAACTTCACCTGATCGGTGTGACCAGGCAGGCCCCGGACCCCGGTCCGGGGCCTGCCGGTCGGAGGAGGACCCGAGATGAACCGCTACGTGGGAGTGGCGGCGATCCTGCTGACGGTCGCGGCCGGGGTCGTCGTGATGAGGGACTCCGGCGAGGACCTGCCGGCGCAGGTCGCCACCCGGATGCGGGAGACGCTGGAACAGGCCGATCCGCAGCAGCACAGCCACGGCGGGCACAGCGCGCCGCCCACCGACGCCAAGGCCGAGGTGATCTGCGGGGTCCGCGTCTACGGGTACGAGCCGTCGGACGCGAGCACGCTCACCGGCGTACGGACGGTTTACGGTTTTCACTTCTGCGGCGTCGCCGAGGACAAGACGCCGTGGGACGTGGCGGTCAAGCTGGCCGGGCCCGTGATCGTCGACCTGTCGGCCCAGCCGGCGGGCATCCAGGTGGTCGAGGCCACCGCCGAGGTCAAATACATCGACCGGCTGCGCGAGATGTTCCCGGCCAAGTACGCGGAGCTCGCGCAGAAAGAGGCGCTGACCGAGGCCGAGATGACGGACCTGCGCGAACGGTACGACAGCGCGGCCGGGCTCTGATTCGGGCCGTGACCAGGCGATTACGCCGCAGGTGCGCACTGGAGTTGACCCGCCCGGCCGACCAGAGTGCGATGCATGCCGACCCGACAGGAAACGCGCCGTCCCCCGATGGAGCAGATGCTCCGTCGCCTCCCGGCTCGGCATCGTGAGGTCCTGGTCGCCACCTACTTCCAGGGCCGGACCACCGGCGAGGCGGCACGCCTGCTCGGCCTGCCGCCCGCCTCGGTCAAGATGCGGCTGTACGAGGCGATGCGCGAGCTCGCCGACATGCGGATCTGCTGACAGCAGAAGGGTCTGCTGACAGCAGATCGGCCTGGAATCCGGGCCCGGCAGCTCTCAAGGTGGAACTCCGACGAGAGCGAGGGAACCCATGAACCAACCAACTCCCGGAACCATCGACGACCAGGTGGCGGCCCGGCTCCTGCATCAGCGCATCCTCGTGCTCGGCACCGAGGTGGACGACCGGATCGCCAACCGGCTGTGCGGGCAGCTGCTGCTGTTGTCGGCCGAGGACCCCCGGGCCGTCATCAGCCTCTACATCAACTCTCCGGGCGGGTCGGTCAGCGCCGGCCTGGCCGTCTACGACACCATGCGGCTGATCCCCAACGAGGTCAGCACGCTGGCGCTGGGCCTGGCCGGCAGCATGGGGCAGTTCCTGCTCACCGCGGGCGCCCCGGGCAAGCGGTACAGCCTGCCGCACGCCCAGATCCTGATGCACCAGGGCTCGGCCGGGTTCGGCGGCACGGCGGCCGACGTCGAGATCTACGCCGATCAGCTGGAGCGGGTCGGGAGCACCCTGCTGCGCCTGACCGCCGAGCACACCGGGCAGCCGATCGAGGTGGTGGAACGCGACAGCCGGCGCGACCGCTGGTTCACCGCCGAGGAGGCCCTGGCGTACGGGCTGATCGATCACGTTCTGGACAGTGTGGACGACGTGCGCCCCGAGATGGCGCGGCAGCCGATGGGACTGAGCGCATGAGCCAGTACACGATTCCCACAGTGGTCGAGAAGACCCCCAACGGCGAACGGGCGTACGACATCTACTCCCGGCTGCTGTCCGACCGGATCATCTTCCTCGGCACCGAGATCGACGACGGCGTGGCCAACGTGGTGATCGCCCAGCTGATCCACCTGGAATCGGCCGGCGAGCAGGAGATCGGGTTGTACATCAACTCGCCCGGCGGTTCGTTCAGCGCGCTCACCGCCATCTACGACACCATGCACTTCGTACGCTGTGACATCGCCACGATCTGCGTCGGTCAAGCGGCCTCCGCCGCCGCCGCGCTGCTCGCCGCGGGCACGCCGGGCAAACGCTCGGTGCTGCCGCACGCCAAGGTGACGCTGCACCAGCCGTCCAGCCAGGCCCGGGGCACACTGCCGGACCTGGCGGTCGAGGCGAAAGAGGTGGCCAAGGTGCGGGCCGAGATGGACAGCATCCTCGCCCGGCACACGGGTCACCCGGCGGAGAAGATCCGGGCCGACACCGATCGCAGCATGGCGCTGACGGCGTCCGAGGCGGTGGCGTACGGCCTGGCCGACCGGGTGATCACCGCCCGGCCGGAGCGGGCGTACCGGCTGTCGGCCGCCAGCTGAACGTCCGGCGGCGACCAGCAAGCCGCGGCGGGCCGGGCCCGGTCAAGCGGCAAGCCCGGTCAAGCGGCAAGCCCGGTCAAGCGGCGAGCAGCATGACGCTGCTGGACCGGCCCGGCTGCTGCGGCGGGCCCGGTGAGACCGGCAGAACGGGGGCGACCGGGGCGAGCCGCAGCACCGGCGCCACCGCGCCGACCAGATCGAACCGGACCTCGGCCAGCAGATCGGAGAGCTCGATGTGCAAGGCGTCGCAGACCGCGGCCAGGATCTCGGAGCTGGGCTCCTTGCGGCCGCGTTCGACCTCGGACAGGTATTGCACCGAGACGTTGGCCTCGCGGGCCACCTCGGCCAGGGTGCGCCCCTGGTCGAGCCGGTGGCGGCGCAGCACCCGGCCCACCACCGTACGCAGCAGGGGCCGCTCGTTGTCCGCCATGCGCCTCACCGTACCGAGCCCGCCCACGCCGCCGATACCCCGTTCGCCCCCGGCGTAGAAGCCCGGCTCAGCCGCCGATCTCGGCGGCGTCACGGGTGACCGTGATGCCCTCGGCGAAGTCGACGACCTGGGCGTCGCTGAGCTTCACCGACTCGGGCACCCGCACCTGCACCTGGCGGCCGCTCGCGTCGGGGAAGAACAGCCAGCGGGTGGCCGACAGCTTGCCCTCGGCCTCGAGCGGGTGCCCGAGCCGGCCCTCGCGCCCGTTCACGTCGACCTTCGTCACCGGCGACTCGGCAGGCAGCTTGGACAGGCCCTGCAGCGTGACGGAGATCCGCCCGTCGAGGCTGAGCGGGGCACCCGGGTCACCGGGCTCCCCACCGCTGCCGGGCGGCTCGACGACGAACGCCGAGGGGTCGGACGACACCACCTTCCAGCCCTCGGGCACGGTGCTGACCTGGAAACCGACGGGCTGCTGACCGGTGTAGGAGACGAGGCTGAGCCGATCGGGGGAAGTGGGGCCGGCGACCACGCCGACGCCGACCGCGGCCGCGGCGACCACGGCCGCCAGGCCACCGGCGGCGGCGAAACGCCGGCGGTGCAGGGCCCGGCGGCCCCGGGCCACGTCGGCCGCGACCACCTCGGGGCCGTCACGGCCGGGGGCGACGGTGAGATTACGCAGGACGTCCTCGACGTCAGGCATGACAGGGTCCTTCCACAGGGGTGGGGTGGGCGAGATGAGGAGCGGGAAACCGCGGAGACGCGGCCCTGCGGTGGGGCGGGTGGGAACCGGGGGAACGCGGCGTGGGGCGCGGGCAGAACGGCGGGGTTTCACAGCGTGAGGGGCGCGGGGAACAGCTCACGCAGCCGTTGCAGGCCACGTGCGCTCTGGCTTTTCACGTTGCCCTCGCTGCAGCGCAGCGCGTCGGCGGCCTCGGCGACGGACAGGCCCTCGACGTACCGCAGCACCACGGCAGCCCGCTGCCGGGGTGGCAGCGTGGCCAGCAACGCGAGCATGGTCCGGTCGTCGTCGTCCGGCGCGTCGGCCGGCAGTTCGGGCAGTTCGGCCCGCACCTGCTCACGCCGCCGGAACAGGCTGCGGTGCTCGTCGGTGGCCGCGTTGACGACACACCGGCGCGCGTACGCCTCCGCCGTCTCCGGCCGCACGCGCGGCCAGGCCAGGTAGAGGTTGGTCAGCGCGGTCTGCACCACGTCCTCGGCCTTGGCGGTGTCGCCGGAGACCAGCAACGCCGCCGTGCGGACCAGGGCGGCGCGGCGTGCCGTCACGAAGTCGGTGAACTCGCGTTCCCGATCGGGATACAGCTTCATGGCTCTTCTACGGACCGACCCCCGCGCCGGGTTGCACGCGGGGGCCGAATTCTCGAAGAGCCGGTTACAGGGGCAGCCACTCCATGCTCGTGGTGATCTCGGCCAGGACCTCGGGGATCGGCTCGACACCGAGGCCGGGGCCGGTGGGCACGGGCAGGTGGCCGTCGGAAAGCACGAACGGCGACGTGACGTCCGTACGGAAATAGCGGTCCGACCCGGACGTGTCGCCGGGCAGGGTGAAACCGGGCAGGGCGGCCAAAGCCACGTTGGCCGCCCTGCCCAGGCCTGTTTCGAGCATGCCGCCGCACCACACCGGGACGCCGTTGGCGACGCACACGTCGTGGATGCGGCGGGCCTCGAGGTAACCGCCGACGCGGCCCGGTTTGATGTTGACGATGCTGCACGCGCCCAGCCGGATGGCGTCGGCGGCGGCGCGGGCCGAGACGATCGACTCGTCCAGGCAGATCGGGGTCCTGACCCGGCGGGAGAGCTCGACGTGGCCGAGCACGTCCTCCTCGTCGAGCGGCTGCTCGATCAGCAGCAGCCCGAACGGGTCGAGCGCGGCCAGCAGCGGCGCCTGCCCGACCGTGTACGCCGTGTTCGCGTCGACCTGCAGCAGCACGTCGTCACCGAAGCGCTCCCGGACCGCGCGGACCGGCTCGGCGTCCCAGCCCGGCTCGATCTTCAGCTTGATCCGGACGTACCCCTGGGCCAGGTACCCGTCGACGGCGTCGAGCAGCTGCGGGATCGAGTCCATGATGCCGACCGACACCCCGCACGGCACCCGGTCGCGGGTGGCGCCCAGCTCCCGGGCGAACGAGCGGCCCTCGGCGCGCAGCTCGGCGTCGAGCACCGCGGTCTCCAGGGCGGCCTTGGCCATCCGGTGGCCCTTGAACCTGTGCAGGGCGGGGGCGACGGCGGTGGCCGCGGCGACCGGGTGAGCGGCGAGCGCGGGCACCAGGTAGCGGCGCAGCACGTCGGCCGCCGCCTCCACGTACTCGCTGGAGTAGAGCGGATCGCTCATCGCGACGCACTCGCCCCAGCCCTCGGCCTCGTCGGTGACCGCGCGCAGCAGCAGCACGTCCCGTTCGGTCTCGGTGCCGAACGACGTGCGGAACGGCGCCACCAGCGGCATCCTGATGCGCCGCAGCTCGATCCCGGCCAGTTTCATGCGTCCGCCCTCTCCACCACATACCAGCCGGCCCGGTCGAACCCGGTCACCCGCGCCCCGCCGTCGATCAAAGACCCGAGCACTTCCCGTACGGCGACACGCCAGCGACGAGCGCAAGCAGGATCGGCGCGCCGCAGCGACTCGACGTCCGGCGGCACCGCGACCAGCACGGTACGACCGTCGGCCGGGCGCAGCACGGGTTCACCTTCGGGCGTACGGTCCAAAGCGATCGCCGCCCCGGACAGGCCGGGTTTCGAAACCGGCCCGCCGAGCACTGACAGGTCCCAGCGCAGCAGCAGCCGGTCGGTGTCGTCGGCGCCGTTGATGCCGTCGGTCATCGGGCCGTAGAAGTGCGGCAGGTACTGCACCGGCGTGCCGCCCAGCTTGACCATGTTGAAGTACGCGTTCCGGCTGACCAGCGGGTCGAAGGTCCAGCTGATCGTCCGTACCCCCCGCTCCAGCGCCCACGCCCGCTGATGCAGCTTGATCGCGTAGCCGACGCTGCGGCCACGGGCGGCCCGGCTCACGCCGGCGATGTGGCTGTGCATCTCGCGACGCTCGGGCGCGCCGAAGAACGCGACGCAGGCGCCGACCAGTCCCGTGCCGTCGAAGGCCCCGGCCACATAGCTGCCCGCCTTGCTCATGGCCCGCAGCAGGTCGCGGGTGACCGGCGGATCGGCCGGGTCGGACTGCCAGATGCTGTCGAACAGCCGGCACACGTCGTGCAGCTCGGCCAGCTCGGTGAGCGCCCGGATCGTGACCCCGGCCGACCGGGCGGCCGCACCGGCTGCCGTGGCCGGGGTGAGCAGGTCACTCATGGGCGAGCCACCTCCCGGACCAGCGCCGAGACCAGCGCCGCACGCCGCGGCATCTCGGCGGCGACAACGTGTTCGCCGGCGGCGTGCGCGCCCCCGCCGACCGCGCCCAGCCCGTCCAGCGTCGGCGTGCCCGCACCGGCGGTGAAGTTGCCGTCCGAGGCGCCGCCGACCGCGGCCCTCGTCAGCGGCGGCAGGCCCAGCTGGGCGGCGACCTTTTCCGCCAGCGCGTAGAGCGCCTCGGAGGCCGTGGCTTCCAGCGGGGGACGGTTGGGGCCGCCCTCGACGGTGAGGCCGGCGCCCGGCAGCACCGGGGTCAGCCTGCTCAGGGCGGCGTCGACACGCAACTGCTCGGCGGTGGTGCGGCACCGGACGTCGACGGCGAACTCGCCCGCCGCCGGGACGGTGTTGGTGGTCGTCCCGGCGGTCATCCGGGTCGGCACAACCGTGGTGCCGAGCGCCGGGTCGCCCAGGGCCCGCACGGCGAGCACCTGATGAGCCAGCTCGACGGTGGAGTTGACACCCGCCTCCGGTTCGAGCCCGGCGTGCGACGCGCGGCCGGACACCCGTACGCGGTAAAGGGAAACGCCTTTGCGTTCGGTCTTGAGCGCTCCCCCGTCGGCCGAGGCCTCCAGCACCAGGGCGGCCGCGCCGCCGACGGCCTCCTTCTCGATCAGCTCGCGCGAGGTCGGCGAACCCAGCTCCTCGTCACCGGTGATCAGCACGGTCACGCCGGACCGGTCGGGCAGCGCCGCGAGGGCGTGGAAGGCCTGCACGACGCCCGCCTTCATGTCGAAGCAGCCGGGCCCGCGTACGGTTCCGCCCGTCACCTCGTACGGGGTGTGCGAGAGCGTGCCGATCGGCCACACCGTGTCATGGTGGCCCAGCAGCAGCACCCGGGCCGGGCCGTCGCCGAAACGCCACCGCAGATGGGTACGCCCGTCCAGCACGATCCGCTCCGGCTCCGCGCCCAGCCGACGCCGCCCGACCCGCGCCACCACCTCGGCGCTGCGGGCCACGGCGGCCCGGTCGTCCGAGGGCGACTCGCAGGTCACCAGCTCCCGCAGGTCGGCCAGCATCTCCGCCAGCTCCATCTCAGGCCACCTTCGGGGTCGCCCGCACACCCAGGTGCAGGTAGCGCTCGCCGGTGGGCAGCCGATAGAAGTAGACCGGGAACCAGGCGTCGGACTCCGGCATGCGTACGAGGAAAAGGTCTTCCCGCACGCCCACCAGCGGGAGCTGGTGCACCGGCTCGGGGCTGAGCTCGGCGAGCGGACCGGTCTGCGTCATGCGCAGCAACGGGCCCTCGAGGACTTCGAGGCGCATGCTGGCCCGCTCGTAGGTGCCCAGGTGCTCGGTGATGTCGACGTCGGCGGGCGGCGACGGCGGGGTCAGCGGCTGCGGCATCGCCACCCCGGCCACCTCGGCGAAGATCTCGGTGAACAACTCCTGGTAGAGGTCGCGGGCGCCCTCGCCGTTGGTCAGCAGCGTGACGGCCAGGCCCTGCTCGGGCAGCAGCCGCAGGAAAGCCGACTGCCCGATGGTGTTGCCGTCGTGGCCGATCAGCCGGTGCCCGTCCCAGTCGAAGCGGATCCAGCCCAGCCCCCACGAGTCGCCCAGCGTGAACTTCTCGGGCAGCTCCACCTGGTGCCCGGCCATGGCGGCGGCGCTTGCCGCGCTGAGCACGTCACCGCCACCGTCCAGGTGCATCCGCGCGAACGCCAGCAGGTCGGCCGCGGTCGAGTTGATGAGCCCGGCCGGGCCGAGCGCCCGCGGCAGCATCCACACCGGGGCGACCTGCGGGCCGGGCACGTGACCGGCGGCCGCCCGGTGCAGCAGCGCCTCCTCGGGCAGGGTGCCGGTGCGGCGCAGACCCAGCGGGCCGATGATCCGCTCCCGCACGGCCGCGTCCCAGGTTCCGCCGGTCAGCTTCTCGATGACGCGGCCGGCCAGCGAGAACCCGGAATTGCAGTACGACCAGGTCGCGCCGAGCGGGTGGTTCTGGGCCACGTCCCGCAGGCCGCCGACGTACTTCTCCAGGCAGTCGTCGCCGCGGCCGGTGTCGGTGAAGACATCCCCGTCGATGCCGCTGGTGTGCGTGAGCAGGTGCCGCATGGTCACCTTGGCCGCCACGCCCGCTTCGGCCAGCGTCAGCTCGGGCAGCACCTCGGCGATCGGCGCGTCCAGTTCCAGTTTGCCCTCGTCGACCAGCTGCATGACCAGCGTGGCGGTCCACACCTTGCTGATCGAGCCGATCTGGAACACCGACTCGGCGGTGGTCTCGACCCCGGTGTCGGCGTTGAGGACACCGTACGCGGCCTCGACCAGCTCGTCGCCGCTCGTTCCGCCGCTTTCTCCGCTGCGCGCTATGCCCAGCACCGCGCCCGGCAGCCCGTGCCGCTCGGCCAGCACGTCGAGCCGCCGCTGCCAGTGCGCGGCGTCCAGCGGCTTGCGACCCGTGCCGGTGTGCCGGCGCACCCACTCCGCGGTCCGCCGGTTGAAGTCGATCCGCTGCGACGGCGGGCCCTCGACGATCAGCAGGTGCGAGCCCTCCGGATAGAGCACCAACTCCGTCGGGACACCCCGTTCCCGCAGCGCGGTGTGCCACTGCTGGGCCTGGCCGACCGGGCAGCGCAGATCGGCCGCGCCCTGAATGACCAGCGTCGGCGTGGTCACGTCGGCGACCCGGGCCAGCGGGGACATCGCGGCGTACCGCTCCGGCGAGTCCCACGGGTAGCCGCCCAGCTCGATCTCGGCCAGCAGATGCCCGTCGTCCGAGGATCCCGCCATGCTGGTCAGATCGCTGACCACACCCCCGGCCACGGCGGCGGCGAACCGGTCGTCGGTCGCGGTCAGATAGCAGGTCATGTAACCGCCGTAGCTGTAGCCGGCCACCGCCAGCTTCCGCGGATCGGCCAGCCCCTCGGCGACCAGCTGGTCCAGCGGTTCCAGGAAGTCGCGGGCGTCGGCCACACCCCAGGCGCCCAGCGCGGCGGTGAAGAAGCGCTCGCCGTAACCGTCGCTGGCCCGCGGGTTCAGCAGCAACACGTTCCAGCCCGCGGCCACCAGCTCCTGGTGGTACAGGTGAACGTCGTCGGCGGCGCCGTTCCACGCGTTGTGCGGGCCGCCATGGATGTCCAGCAGCAGCGGCCGCGCCCCGGTCACGTCCGGGTCGCGGATCAGCCAGCCCTGCACGACGGTTCCGTCCGAGATCGTGAACTCGCGCTCGGCCCGCTCGAACAGCTCGATGTCGCTCTCGTTGTGGCCGGTGCGCACGGTTTCGGCGCCGCTGCTCAGATCGATCGAGACGATTTCGGAGTACGAGGTCGGGGTGGCCAACGTGATGGCAGCGGTGCCGCCCGCGACCGAGAGCCCGGAAACCACCCGGCCCGCCCCGGCAACAACCGGCCGAGGTTCCTTCCCGGAAAGGGACACGGTGTAAAGGTGCGAACAACCCCGATCCCGTACGCAGAAAAGGACGTTCTCGCCGTCCGCAGTGAACCGTGGCACCGCGCCCGGATAGGCCGGTCCGCCGGGCATCACGTTGCGGTCCAGACTCGCCGCGAGGTCACGCACCGGCCCGCCGTCGAGCGGCACGTGAAGCAGGCGGGCATGACCGACCGGCGAGTCCTCGTAGCCGACGACCACCAGCGCGTCACCCCGCGGGCTCCACACGGCCG
Organism: Paractinoplanes brasiliensis; assembly: GCF_004362215.1. Classification (NCBI taxonomy): domain Bacteria; kingdom Bacillati; phylum Actinomycetota; class Actinomycetes; order Micromonosporales; family Micromonosporaceae; genus Paractinoplanes; species Paractinoplanes brasiliensis. The sequence continues at coordinate 2,180,284 of NZ_SNWR01000002.1, forward strand.
GCCCCGCGACCCCGTCGGCGAGCCCCACCACACGCGGACGGGCCTTCGGGCCGGTGACGTCGATGACGTTCAGCGGGGCCCGGAACACCAGGTCGGTGTCGGTTGCCGAGAACGCGAGCCTCTGCCCGTCCGGGCTCCACGCCGGGTCGCCCGCATGCCAGTCTCCCTCGGTGACCTGCCGCGTGGCGCGGCTCTCGACGTCCAGCACGAACAGGTGCTTGCGCAGATCCCGCAGCCAGCCGGCGCCGTCGGCCTGATAGTCGAGGCGCTCGGTGACAATCGGATCGCTCGCCCCGGCGCCGGTCGTCGACACCACGGCGGCGAACGCGATCTTCGTGCCGTCCGGGCTCCACACCGGGGCGCCCGCCCCCTGGGGCAGCTCGGTGATCGCCTCGGCCTCGCCCCCGCCGGCGGGCAGAAGCCACACCTGGGCCGGGCCGTCACCACCCCGGAGGAACGCCAGCTGCTCACCGTCCGGCGACCAGGCCGGCGCCGTGTCGGCCGGCCCTCGGGTGAGCCTGCGGGTGCCGTTGTCGCCGGCCAGCCAGATCTCCCGCGTGACCCGGTCCTGCTCCTGGTCGGCCGCCCGCAACACGTACGCGATGCCCCGGCCGTCCGGACTCAGGGCGGGCTGCTCCGGCACAGCCACCGACACCAGGTCCTCGATCTGCGCACGACGTGCCACGTGTTCCCCCTAGCCTCGCGGGTCCTGACGCGAAGCCTGCCCGCCTCGGGCAGCCGTGTCATTGTGCGAGCCAACGAGTCGGGGGCGTACTACTCGTCCGCTCGCACGTGTCGCTCGTTGTGGAGCATGACCCGACCGGGCTCCCCACTCCCGAAAGAGACACGATCACCATGAGGGCTACTCGTGCGCTGGCGGCCGCCACGCTCACTGTGACCGCCGTGGCCGGTGGCTGCGCCCGGCCGGGAACGACTGCCGAGCCGTCCGTCGTCGCCGCCGTGCCGTGGCAGCAGACATACGCCGAGATCATCGAGCAGATGTCCGGCACCCCGCAGCAACGGCAAGCCGGGACGGACCGGCAGTGGTACGCGTGGCAGGCCGCGCTCGGCGAGTGCATGGCAGGTATGGGGGCGCCGTTTGAGCTGCCCGCCCACACCACCCCGCCGGCGACGCCGAACTCCCTGATCACCCCCGGTGAGCTGCTGGCGTTCGCGCCCCGGCGCACCGACTTCGGGCTGGCCGCGTCGATGGTCGCCCTGGCCGAGGCGGGTGAGCAGGACAACCCGGCGCTGCTGAAGACCGCCGGCGCGGACCGGGAGGCGTGGGTGGCCGCGCAGAACGCGTGCGCGCCGGCGACAGCCCGTACGGAGGACCTTGCGGTGCCGGGCAGTCAGGCGCGGGTGGCCGAGGCACTTGATCTGCTGCTGCTGGACGTCCAGAACAGGGCGGCGCCGAGTTTGGGCGCCGACTACATGACGTGCATGTCGCGGGAGGGCGTGCCCGTGTCGGAGGGTGTGGCGTCGGAAGCGCGGATCGCCGCGCTGAACAAGTACCCGCCGCTGTCGGCGGCCGGCGCGAACAACCCGTCGTCGGTGCCGGGCTGGACCGAGGCGCTCGCGTTCGAGAAGAAAGCCGCGGCGGCGGACTGGAAGTGCCGGGGTCCGCAGGTGCCGCGGGTTCAGGTGGCTGTCGGGGACAAGCTGGCCGTGTTCGCGGAGGAGCACCGCGACGAGCTGGCGCGGGTGGCCGCGGACTGGGCGCGAATGCCGGCCGAGCGGGACGCGGCAAAGGCCGCAGCGATGAAGGTGGTCACCAAGTAGCCCGGTCAGGCGACACGAAGCGTGGCCGGGCCGATTCGCCGGAATCGTCGGGGCATTTACGGTTGCCGCAATCGAGGTCGGCAGCTCCGGCCCTGCTCTTCACCCGCCGACGGGACCGTCAGCGCCAAGTCACGCTCGGAATGCGGCCTGGAAGTGACGGCGGGCAAACTGCCTAGAGCGTCCTAGGATACTAGGCTGTAGATCTGACAGCGCGCGAGGAGGGCCGCCGCGGCAGAAGCGATGCCGGAGGGGACGCGGTCAGATCAGGAAGACCCGTAGCTGCAGCATGGCACCGAAACGGGCGTCCGGGTCGGTCAGGTCGAGGCCGCCCACCTCGGCCAAGCGGCGTAGGCGGTAGCGGAAAGTGTTCGGGTGGACGTGCAGGGCCGCGGCGGCCGCCACGGCGTCACCGAAGGCGTCGAGCCAGGCGGCCAGGGTTTCGACGAGGTTGGCGTTGTGTTCGGCGTCGTAGGCGATCAAGCGTGCGAGGGGGCCAGTCGGGGTGTCCCCCCGGGCGGCGAGGACGTCGCGTAGTTCCAGAACCATGGCTCGGGTGTAGACGTCGCTGAGTTGAGCAACCCGCAGCCCACAACCGGAACGCAGGACCCGCAACGCGCGGTCGGCGCTCGCCCGCGCCTCCGCCAGCGAGGTGACAGACCCGGTACGCGGAGCCGAAAACGCGCCGGATGACGCCGTGGAACCGGCACGCGGAGACGAAGTCCCCGCGGGGGAAGTGGCGGGGCGCGAGGTCAAGGGCGTGGCGGCCGACGCGACGGGCGGGCTCACGCCGATCAGGGCGGGCACCCGGTCACCCACCCGGTCGAGGAACTCCGTGGCCACGCGGGCCGCGCGTTCCGAGGTGGTCACCGGGAGCAAGCCGTAGGTCACGTCGCCGAGGAGGGCCACGGCGCTGCCCGCGTGGACGGCGCTCAGGTGCATGGCCAGCGCGTCGGCCAGGCGCTGGCGGGCGGCGGCCGGCCCGGAACGGTCTTCGGCCCCGTCGGGCGCGGCGGGGGCCAGGGCCAGCACGATGAGGGGCTGATCGGCCAGGCCGAGGCGGGCCAGCGCCTCGCGGGCCCCGGTGCCGCCCTCCAGAGCGGTGCCGACCAGCTCCGTTCGGAGGCGGCGTTCGACGTCGGCGCCGGCGCGCAGGCGCAGCATGTGGAGGGCGACCAGCTTGGCGGCGTCGCTGAAGGCGCGGGACCGGTCGGGGGTGAGCGGCTCGTGCACGGCGGCCCAGATGGAACCGAGGAACTCGTCGCCCGCGCGTACGGCCACCGCGACCCGTGGGACCGAGAACTCGCCGGGGGCGGTGGGCGGCGGGGCCACGAACACCGGGTCGGCGCTGCGGTGCAGGTCGCGCAGCACCCCGGCGCGGGACAGGATGCGGGCGAAACGTTCGGGCACCTGGCGGCCCAGGATGGTTTCGACCCGGGACTCGTCGGCTTCCTCCTGGCGGCCCGAGAAGGCGAGCACGCGCGAATCGGGATCCTCGATGGTGACCGGGGCGTCGACCAGCGCGGCGACCGCGTTGGCCAGGGCGAACAGGTCGCCGGAGGGCAGACCGCCGAGCATCTCGGGGCCGACGTCGCCGACGTCGCCCTGGCTGAGCATCGAGCGCAGCAGCGCGGCCAGCTGGGCCCAGGAGGCGCCACGGGTCAGGGCCAGCAGCGCCACTCCTGACTCCTCGGCGGCCAGGCGCAGCTCGTCGCCGAGCGGCACGGGACCCCGTACGATCAAACCGGCCGCGCCCTGGGGGCCGAGCGCCCGCAGCAGGGCAGCGATCTCCGCCGGTTCGCGCAGCCCCACCCCGAGCACCAGCGCGGGGGTGGGCAGATGCGGTTCGTCGTACGGGTCGTGGATGGCGATGCCGGCGATCGGCTCGGTCGAGAGCGGGTCGCCGTGCACCAGTTCCAGCAGCGTGGCCCCGAGGTCGTCGAGGACCCGCCCGAGGCTGGCGCGCGGCAGCTGGCTCATGCCCGACGAGCCTAGTGTCATCGGCCGAGGGGCGCGCCCGGACGCGGCACGGCTTCCAGCAGTTCGCGGGTGTAGTCGTGGCGCGGGTTCAGCAGCACCTGCTCGACCGGGCCGTACTCGACGATCCGCCCGTGCCGCATCACCGCCACGATGTCGCTGACGTAGCGCACCACGGCCAGGTTGTGCGAGATGAACAGCATGGTCAGCCGCATCCGGCGCTGCAGCTCGCGGACCACGTTGAGCACCGCGCCCTGGATCGAGACGTCGAGGGCCGAGGTGATCTCGTCGGCCACGATCACCTCGGGCTGCCCGGCCAGCGCGCGGGCCAGCGCCACCCGCTGCCGCTGCCCGCCGGAGAGCTCGTCGGGGCGGGCGCCGGCCCGGTCGGCGGGCAAACCGACGAGTTCGAGCAGCCGAGGCACCTCGGAGCGCCGATCGGCACCGCGGGGCATCGCCTCGGCGATCGAGGCGCCGATGCTCATCCGCGGGTCGAGCGCGGAGTACGGATCCTGGAAGATCATCTGCAGCGGACGGGTCTTGAGCTCGCCGATCGGCCGCCCGTCCAGCCGGATCTGCCCCGCGGTCAGCGGCGCGAGCCCGACCGCGGCGCGGGCCAGGGTCGACTTGCCCGAGCCGGACTCGCCGACCAGCCCGACGACCTGCCCGGCCGGCACGACCAGGTTGACGTTGTCGACGGCGACCGTGCCCCGGCGGCGGGAGCCGAAGCGCACGGTCACGTCGTCGAAGGTCAGCTCGCGCACAGCGGTGTCGCCCGGGCGCCGAAGTGCACGTACTTCTCGCCGGTGGGCAGCTGGTAGAAGGTGGCCGGCACCCAGTTGCCGGTCTCCGGGTCCTGGCAGACGAACAGGTCGGGCGCGACCGCCACCATCGGGTAGGTGACCGGCTCGTCCTGCAGCACCTCGGCCATCGGCCCGGTGATGCACAGCCGCATGACCGGCCCGTTCTCGCCGATGCTGACCTCCTGGCGGATGCTGGCCCGCTCGTAGACACCCACGTACGGGGTGGGGTCGACGTCGACCGGGGTGGACGGCGGCCCGAGCGGGTGCGGGACGGGCACCCCGGTCAGCTCGGCGAAGATCTCTCGGTACAGCTCCTCGTACAGCTTGGCGCCGTTGCCCCCGTTGGTCAGCAACGCGACGGCGAAGCCCTGCTCGGGCAGGAGCCGCAGGAACGAGGCCTGGCCGATGGTGTTGCCGTCGTGCCCGATCACGCGGTGGCCGTCCCAGCCCGCGCGTTCCCAGCCCAGGCCCCACGAGTCGCCGAGGGTGTGCTTGTCGGGCAGTTCGACCTGGTGCTCGGCCATGGCGGCGGCGCTCGCCGCGCTCAGCACGTCCCCGCCCCCGTCCAGGTGCATCTTGGCGAACGTCAGCAGGTCGGCCACTGTCGACACGATCGAGCCGGCCGGTCCCGCCGAGCGCGGGATCCCCCACACCGGCGCCACGGCCTGCTTGCCGTCGTGGGTGACGTGCCCCACGGCGGCCCGGTGCAGCAGCGCCTCCTCGGGCAGGGTCACTGTGCGGGTCAGCCCGAGCGGAGTCACCAGCTTTTCCCGTACGGCGGTGTCCCAGCTGCCGCCGGTCAGCTTCTCGATCACCCGCCCGGCCAGCGAGAACCCGCTGTTGCAGTAGGACCAGGTGGCTTCGAGCGGGTGGTTCTGCGCCGCGTCGGCCAGCCCCGTCACGTACTTGGAGAGGCAGTCGTCGCCGCGGCCGGTGTCGGTGAAGATGTCGCCGTCGATGCCGCTGGTGTGGGTGAGCAGGTGCCGCATGGTGACCTTCGCCGTGACCTGCGGGTCGCTGAGCTTGAGCTCGGGCAGCACCTCGATCAGCGGCGCGTCCAGTTGCAGCTTGCCCTCGTCGGCCAGCTGCATGACCAGCGTGGCGGTCCACACCTTGCTGATCGAGCCGATCTGGAACAGCGAGTCGGTGGTGACCTCGACGCCCGTCCGCAGGTTCAGGACCCCGTACGCGGCCTCGCCGATCTCACCGTCGCGCAGGATCCCCAGCGTGGCGCCGGGTACGTCGTGTCGTTCCGCCAGTTCGGCCAGTCGCCGGGTCCAGTGCTCGGTGTCGACGGTCATGGTCTTTCTCCTCCCAGGGGTGCGGCGATCTGGTCGTCGGGGACCACGGCCGGGGCGAGGTCGGCGTGCCAGCAGGCAACCCTTCGACCTTCCCCGTACGCGGTCAGGGGTGGATCCTCGGTGCGGCAGCGCTCGCTCGCGAGGGGGCAGCGGGGGGCGTACGGGCATCCGGCGGGCAGGTTGTGCGGGTCGGGTGGCCGTCCCGGGATCACGGCCAGCGGCGCGTCCCGGTCGGTCGTCATGTCGGGCACCGCCGCCACCAGGGCCCGGGTGTACGGGTGGCGGGCGTCGTGCAGCAGCCCGGCCGTCGGCAGGTCCTCGACGATCCGGCCGGCGTACATGACCAGCACCCGGTCGCAGACCTGCCCCACCACGGTGACGTCGTGGCTGATGAACAGCAGCCCGACCCGCTCCGCGGCGCGGACGCCGGCCAGCAGCTGCAACACCTGGCGTTGCACGGTGACGTCGAGGGCGGTGGTCGGCTCGTCGGCGATGATCAGGGCCGGGTTCGCCATCACGCCCATGCCGATCATGGCGCGTTGCCGCATGCCGCCGGAGAACTCGTGCGGCAGCTGCTTGGCGCGGCGGGCGGCGTCGGGGATGCGTACGGCGGAAAGCCGGTCCACGGCCCGCCGCCAGGCCGAGCGCCGATCGGCGCCCTGGTGCTCGCGGACCACCTCGGCCAGTTGCCGGCCCACCCGGTGCACGGGGTTGAGCGAGGTCATCGGGTCCTGGAAGACCATGGCGAGCGACGTGCCGAGCAGGCGGCGGTGTTCCTTGCGGCCGGGGCCGGTGAGGTCGGCGCCCAGGAATTCGAGGCGGTCGGCGTCGACGCGTCCGGGCGGCGCGACCAGCTGCGCGATGGCGAGCGCGGTGAGGCTTTTGCCGGAGCCGCTCTCGCCGACGATGCCGATCGCCTCGCCGCGCCGCACGGTCAGGCTGACACCCCGTACGGGGGTGACCTCCCCGAAGCCGACCCGGAGGTTCTCCACCGCCAGAAGCGGCTGCTCGGGACCGCCGGGTCCGGGTTCGGCGCGGGGAAGCTCGTGATCCGGCGCCCGGCCGGCGCTCCTGCCGGGGTGGGGCGAACGCAGGCCGATGGCACGCGCGACGGCCTCGCCGGTGAGGTTGAACGCCATCGCGGCCAGCACGACGGCGACCCCGGCGGCCAGCGCTCCGGCCGGGTGCACGTAGATCTGGGCCAGGCCCTCGCCGAGCAGCCGGCCCCAGTCGTAACCGGGCGCCTGCACGCCCAGCCCGAGGAAGGACAGGCCGGCGAACGACAGCAGCGCCGCGCCGAGCGCCATCGTCGCCGAGACCACCAGAGGCTCGGCGATGTTGGGCAGCACGTGGCGCAGGAGGATCCGGACGCGGCCGATCCCGGCCACCCGGGCGGCGGCGATGAAGTCACGGCCGGAGATGGTCGCGGCCATCGTCTGGGTGAGACGCGCGAAGCCGGGCGCGGTCGCGAAGCCGATCGCCAGCACGGCGCCCCGGGCCCCGACCCCGAAGATCACCGCGAAGAAGAGCGCGAGCAGCAGCGACGGGAAGGCGACGGCGATGTTGATGAGCGCGCCGATCCAGCGGCCCACGCGGCGGCCCAGCAACGTGGGTGCGGTGCCGAGCAGCAGCCCGGCGGTCACCCCGATCGCGGTGGCCAGCAGGGCCAGTCCCACCGACATCCGGGTGGCGACCAGCACCCGGGCCAGGATGTCGCGGCCCAGCAGGTCGGTGCCGACCGGGTGCGCCGCCGACGGGCCCTGCAGGATCTCGGCGGACTGCACCGTGTCGGCCCGGTCCTGCCAGATCAGCGGGGCCACCACCGCCAGCACCAGCACCGCGAGCAGCAGGACGGCGGCGGTGATCCCGAGCGGGCTGCGCAGGGCGGCGGTCCAGCGCCGGGCCGCCCTCGGCGCGCTCGGCGTCAGATCCTCCAGAGGGGCGCTGTTGAGAGGGGCGGCCATCAGCTCTCCCGGATCGCCGAGCGGGGGTCGAGCACGGCCAGCGCCACGTCCACCACCAGGTTGATCAGCAGCACGCCGACGCCGTAGACCAGCACCACGCCCTGCACTGCCGGATAGTCCTTGGCCAGGATCGACTGGACGATGGTGCCGCCCAGGCCCGGCCAGGCGAAGATGTTCTCGATCAGCACGGTGCCGGCGACCAGCGCGCCCAGCAGCAGGCCGCCGATGGTCAGGGTGGCGGTCAGCGCGTTGGGCAGCGCGTGCCGCAGATAGATCGCCCCGGCGCGCAGCCGCTTGGCCCGCGCCGTGCGGATGTAGTCGGTCTGCAGGACGGCCAGCAGCTCCACCCGCACGATCCGGGCCAGCATGAAGGCCGGGCCGATGGCCAGCGACAACACCGGAAGCACGTACGAGTCGGGGCCGGAGCGCCCGGCCACCGGGAACCAGCCGAGCTGCACGCTGAACACGAACACCAGCCCGACCGCCATGAGGAACTCGGGGATGGTCGCCACCACGACGCCGGCCGAGGTCAGCGCCCAGTCCCCGCCCCGGCCCCGCCCGTTGCCGGCCAGCACCGCCATCAGCAGGCCCAGCGGCACCGAGACGACCACGGCGACCGCGAACGCCAGCAGCGCCATCTCGACCGTGGAACCGAGCCGGGCCGAGATCACCTCCTGTACCGGTAACCCGGACGTCATCGAGACGCCCAGGTCACCGGTCAGCAGGTTGCGCAGGTAATGCGCGTACTGCAGCCAGAGCGGGTCGTTGAACCCCAGCGCCTCGCGCCGCTGCTCGATCAGCGCGACCGGGGCGGTGGGGCCCAGTGCCGCCCGTACGGGGTCGCCGGGCAGCACGTGGATCATCAGGAACGCGGCGGTCACCAGCACCCAGACCGACACCACCAGCCGCCCGGCCCGGCGCAGGCCGAACCGCACCCAGGGGTTGTCGGCCAGGCTCATCCTCGGGGCCTTGAGCTTCGGGGTTTCCGCCGTGATCGTCATGTCCGCCCCGGTCAGCCCAGCATGCGGATGGACGACGGATCGACGTCACCCTCGGAGAGGTCGAACTCGGCCCCGTTGCCGATCGACGGCGCGTTGGAGTTGGCGAACGGCACCAGGTCGAGGTTCGACACCACCGCCTTCTCGGCCGCGTTCCACTTGTCGCACCCCGCCTCGCCGGTCAGCTTCTGCGCCTCGGCCACCGCCGCCTGGTAGTCCTTGTTGTCGAACGAGCCGAAGTTGGCCCCGTCCGGCGGCGTCGGCCCCGACAGGAACGGCACGAGCTGGCTGGGCAGCGTGACGCCGATCGGGAACATCGCCACGTCCCAGGCGAGCTGCCCGGCGGCGATCTGACCGACCTGCGTGGTGGTGACCGACTTCAGCTCGACCTGTACGCCGGCCGCCTGCCACTGCTGTTGCAGCAGCTCGGCCGCGGCCTGCGCACCCGGGTTGCCGGTTGCGCCCCAGGCGACGACCAGCTTCTTGCCCGCCGCGGCGCTGCCCGCCAGGGCGGCCTTGCCCGCGGCGGCGTCGAAGGCGGGCAGGTTGCCGGCCACGTTGTCGCCCTTGCAGGGGGTCAGCGCCGGGGCGACCAGACCGGTCGCGGCCGTCCCGCGGCCACTGGTGAAGACCTGCTGCATCTGGCCGAGGTCGAGCGACTGCACCAGCGCCTCGCGCACCTTCAGGTCGGCGGTGGGCAGGCCGGCCTTCTGGTTGAACCAGATCTCGCCGGTCGGGGCCAGCACGTCACGCTTGAGGAACTGGTCGCCCTGCAGGCGGGCGGTGTCCGGGCCGGTGAACCGGGCCACGTTGACCTCGCCCGAGAGCACCAGGTTGGCCGTGGTGGTCTCGTTCGGGATCACCCGGATCACCACCTTGTCGGGCAGGCCCACCGTGTCGGCCTGGAAGTCGCCCGGCCCCCACGCGTACTCCTTGCGCCGGGTGAGCGTGTAGTGGTCGTCCGGCACGGCCTCGGTCACCGTGTACATGCCGGTGCCCTCGGACGCCTGCTTGAGCTTGGTCCGGTCGGCCAGGCCCTTCTCACAGACGATCGGCAGGCCGCCCAGGTTGCGCTCGAGGAACGCGTCCGGCGCCGGGGCGGTCACGGTGACGGTGCCGGCTGCCTCGTCGGCCGTGGCCTTGGCGCCGGCCGGCACGTACAGGCCGATCCGGGTCGAGGAGTTCTTGGGGTCGCCGACGAACGAGATGTTCTTGGCCACCGTGGCGGCCGTCAGCGGCGTACCGTCCGCGCACGTGACGCCCTTGCGGAGCGTGAACGTGGCAGTGGTGCTGGTCGACTCCCACTTCTCGGCCAGGCCCGGCAGCGTCTTGCCGTCCGGGGCGAACCCGAGGAGCGAGTCGTAGAGGAAGCGGTCGACCTGACCGGTGACCGACAGGGACGTGAAATGAGGATCGAGGTTGCCGGGGTCGCCCGGGACAGCCATCGTGAACGTCTTACCGTTGACGGGCTGACGACCGCTCTCGCCACCGCCGCCGTCGTCACCGCAAGCGGCCAGGAGCACCAGGGTTCCCAGCGCGGCCGCGCATCGCCAAGCCTTCATCGTGCCTCCACGTGCTGCGTGTCACAGCAGACTGCCGAGCACGGGCACCGCTTGTCTTTGGCGCTGCCGACAACATGAGCCCGCCGCACTTGTCGGTTCAGACCACTGTCGTTTTCGTCCAAGACCTCGCCGGGGACGTTTCCTAGGGTGAGCGCATGCGTGAAATCGTGTGTACGGCGTTCGTCTCGCTCGACGGCGTCATGGACTCCCCCGGCGGCCCGAGCGAGGGGCACCGCAGCGGCGGCTGGACCTTTCAGGACATCGAGTTCCTGCCCGAGGCGTACGCGCTCAAGGGCGAGGAGCTCGAGGAGACGTCGGCGCTGATGTTCGGCCGGCGCAGCTACGAGGCGTTCGCGCCGTTCTGGATCGACTCGCCCGACCACGCCGACTACAAGGACCTTCCCAAGTACGTGGTGTCGAGCACCCTGAGCGACGACAAGCTCGCCGAGGGGTGGGGCGAGACGACGATCCTGCGCTCCACGGACGACGTCGCCCAGCTCAGGAACGGTGACGGCGGCGCGATCTTCATCCACGGCAGCGGCGAGCTGGTGCGGCGGCTGTCCGAGGCGAACCTGATCGACCGCTACCACCTGCTCGTCTACCCGGTGCTGCTGGGCGCGGGCAAGAGCCTGTTCAGCCGCGAGGACAACGACAAGCGCCTGCTGACGCTGCGCTCGTCCGAGGCGTACAAGAACGGGATCCTGAAGCTGATCTACGACGTCAAGCGCTAGAGGCCGGGCGCGGCGGGCTGTGCGGCCCCGCTACAGGTTGAGTGCGATCGCGCCGCCCGCCCCCTCGCGCAGCTGGCGGGCGGTGCGGCCGACGTAGCGGCGCAGGGCGCGGGCCAGGTGCGGCTCGTCGAAGTAGCCCAGGGCGGTGACGACATCGGCGACCTCGGCCCCGCCGGCCAGCCGCAACGAGGCCTCGGTGACCCGCTCGATCTGGCGCACAGTGCCCTCGGCCAGGCCGGTCGCCGAACGGAACCGGCGCTGCAGGGTGCGCGGGTTGACATCGGGGCGCCCGCCGCGGCGGACCTCGGCCACGAGCGGGTCCCGCACCACCGCGCCCGCACGGACCAGCCGTCCGACCAAGGCCTCGGCGTCGTCCGGGCGGGGCGTCTCCCAGCGGTGGCCGGCGAGCCGGAACGACCAGGCGGCGGTGTCAGGCAGTTCGAGGCCGCTGTCGACCAGTGCCCGGGTGGGCAGGGCGGCCAGCGATGTGCCGACGGCGAACTGGATGCCGGTGAAGGTGGCGCCCTCGGGCACGGGCGCCGCGCCTGTCGCCGTCTCGGGCCCGGTGACCGCCGCGTACGAACGGCCCCGCTGCTGCCAGAACACCAGCCCCCAGGTCACAGTGGCAACCGACGTCATCTCGGCGACCTGCTCACTCGTGCAGGTCCACACCTCGCTGACCCACGGGGAGTCCGACCCGCGAGTGTCGAACCGAAGCCGCATCGTCGAAGCGTACGGGAAACCGATCCTGACCGTCCGCGCCTCGGCCGCCCCGCCTTCCCGCGCGCTCACCACCCCGGCCGTACGCCTTGGGCGCGGCCTGCCGCGAGGCTTGATTACATTGATGTTTCCGAATGGTTGACAACGCTGTCACCCTCACTCAGTCTTCTTGGGAGCGCTCCCATAATGCTCACCCCATCCCCCGGTTTCGGATTCCGTGAGGTGACGAAATGAAGATGCGAAACAGATGGCTGGCCGGGCTTGCCGCCGTGGCCGCCGCGGCCGGACTGGCGTTGACGGTCACCGCGCAGCCGGCCGCCGCCGCCACCGGCATCAGGGTCAGCGGGACCCAGATCCTCGAGGCCAACGGCAACCCGTTCGTGATGCGCGGCGTCAACCACGCCCACACCTGGTACGCCGACCGGTTCTCGTCGCTCGCCGACATCAAGGCGCTGGGCGCCAACACCGTACGGGTCGTGCTCAGCACCGGCGACCGGTGGACCCGCAACGACGCCGCCGACGTGTCCCGGGTGATCGCCGAGTGCAAGCGGCTGCGCCTGATCTGCGTGCTCGAGGCCCACGACACCACCGGGTACGGCGAGGACGCGGCCGCCACCACGCTGGCCCGCGCCACCGACTACTGGATCGGGATCAAGAGCGCCCTGGACGGCCAGGAGAACTACGTCATCCTCAACATCGGGAACGAACCGTACGGGAACCAGAACGCCACCGGCTGGATCAACGACACCAAGACCGCGATCAGCCGCCTGCGCGCCGCCGGGTTCGCGCACGCCATCATGGTCGACGCGCCCAACTGGGGTCAGGACTGGCAGTTCGTCATGCGAGACAACGCGGCCTCGGTGTTCGCCGCCGACCCGCAGAAGAACACCATCTTCAGCATCCACATGTACGGCGTGTTCGACACCGCGGCCGAGATCACCGACTACGTCGGACGGTTCCAGACCGCCGGGCTGCCGCTGGTGATCGGCGAGTTCGGGCACAACCACTCCGACGGCAACCCGGACGAGGACGCCATCCTGGCCACCGCCCAGGCCCGCGGCATCGGTTACCTGGGCTGGTCGTGGAGCGGCAACGGCGGCGGGGTCGAATACCTCGACATGGTGACGAACTTCAACGCGTCCCAGCTGACCTCGTGGGGCGAGCGGCTCTTCAACGGTGCCAACGGCATCAAGGCGACCGCACGCGAGGCGACCATCTACGGCGGGACGACGACACCGCCGACCCCTCCCCCGACCACTCCGCCCACGACGCCTCCCACCACTCCCCCGACCACTCCGCCCACGACCGCGCCGCCCACGGGTGGTTGCACGGCCACGTACGCGGTGACCGGCTCGTGGGGCAGCGGCTTCCAGGGTGCGGTGACCGTCACCGCCGGCCAGTCGGCGATCCGCGGGTGGACCGTCGCCTGGACGTGGCCCAGCGGGCAGCAGTTCACCAACACCTGGAACGCGGCGGTGACCACCTCGGGCAGCACGATCACCGCCCGCAACATGTCCTACAACGGCAGCCTGGCCGCCGGGGGAACGACGACGTGGGGCTTCACCGCCTCGAGCACAGGCACCAACACGTCCCCGGCCGTGACCTGCACCGCAGCATGACCGTCCCCGCCTGACCACCCGGGCGGGCGCGGCCGTGCCGAGCCGGCACAACCGGCCGGACGGGCGTGACCCGCCCGGATGCGGGACCCGCCAGGAGCGTCCGGACGCGGGAGCCACCCGGACGCGGGGCCCACGCGGCTCAGTCCTTGATGGCCACCCCGCAGTACTGATTGACGTCGACATCGCCGGCGCCGGTGTCCGGACGCCAGCGGTTGCACGGCACCACTCCGGGCTCCAGCAGCCGCAGCCCGTCGAAGAAGCGGCCGATTTGCGCGGCACTCCGATACTTGATCTTCGGGGTGCCGCGCTCGTTCCAGAAGTCCACGATCCGCTTGGCCTCGCCGGTGTTGATGTCGTCGCAGCCGTGCGCGACCACCAGGCAGCTGCCGGCGGGCACGGCGTCGACCAGCGTGCGGACGGCGGCCAGCGCGGCCTCGTCGTCCCGCAGGAAGTGCAGGATCCCGAGCAGCGTCAGCGCGACCGGCCGGCCGAAGTCGAGCGTGTCCGCGGCGGCACGCAGGATCGTTTCCGGGTCGTTGAGGTCGGCCTCGACGTACTCCGTCCGCCCCTCGGCGCTGCCGGTCAGCAGCGTGCGGGCGTGCACGAGCACCAGCGGATCGTTGTCGACGTAGACCACCCGCGTCTCCGGCGCGACGGCCTGAGCCACCTGATGCGTGTTGTCGGCGGTGGGCAGCCCCGAGCCGATGTCGAGGATCTGCCGGATCCCGCCCTCGGCAACCAGGTGCCGCACCGAGCGGCGCAGGAACTTCCTGTCCTCCTGAGCGAGCGTGACGATCGACGGCAGGATCCCCGCGATCACGTCCCCGGCCTCCCGATCGACCGGGAAGTTGTCGGTGCCGCCGAGCCAGTAGTTCCACAGCCGCGCCGAGTGCGGCGTGCTCGTGTCCAGTCGCGGGTCCGTCATGCGCTCCCCCTCGGTCCACAGTGGTCAGCGCATCACATGGTGTCAGCCCGTACGCCGCCGCGGAAGCGCCACGGTCAGGCCGGGATCAGCTCCTCCCGGGCGGCGTTGCGCAGCCGGCCGCAGTTGGTGCAGGCGACGAAGTGGCGGGCGGGCCGCACCGGGAACAACGGCACGAAGAACAGGCTGAACTTCGTCGTACGCCGGATCAGGGTTTGCGCCGCCGTGGCCCCGCAGACCTCGCACACCCCCAGCCGCGAGCCGACGATCTTGTCTTTGCCACGCACTCCGAAGATGAGAAACACCCCTCAACCGTACGTCGCAAGCCCGGTCACCGCCGGTCAGCAAGCTCACCGGAGCGTTGCGGAGCACGGTCGAGCGTTCCATCGACACGATTTGCCGGAAGCGATGCCCGGCAAATGGCCGCCCGGCGGTCAGGCGCTCGGTGATCCGCGCCCGGTTGACCAGCCCGGTGCGCGGGCCGGTGACGGCCGGACGGCGCCGGCGGCGACGAGGACCCGGGTGTCGTCCTCCGGTTCGACGGGGACGTTGTCACGCCGGCGGCGGCCCCACAGCCGGCGGCCCAGCTCGGACAGCGCGGTGATCGCCAGGGCGAGGCCGAGCCCGGTCGCCAGCCCCAGCGCCGGGTTCGACTCGAAGGCCGCGCCGCCCAGGTAGCCGACCAGGCCGGAGTACGTGGCCCAGACGACGGCGGCGATGCCGGTGAACAGCGAGAAGCGGCGCAGGGGGTAACCGGTCGCGCCGCCGGCCGTGACGACCGCGGTGCGGCCCCCGGGGACGAAGCGGCCCGCGATGATGAGCGCGCCGCCCCGGCGATGCAGGTGCGGGCCGACCCTGCCGGCGAGCCGGGCAAGGCGGCCGTCCCGGCGGCGGGTGCGCAGGAGCCGGCCGAGGGCATACCCGATGTGGTCGCCGATGAACGCGCCCACCGCGGCCAGCACGATGATCAGCGGCAACGACGGGATGCCGGACACGGCGAAGACGGCGGCCGCGATGACAACGGTCTCCGCCGGGACGATCGGCAGGAACGCGTCGAGCAGCGCCAGCACGAGGACGACCAGGTAGACGACGGGCGAGGTCATCAGGGACTCGATCCAGTGCATCAACTCCACCGGGATCCCTCCTCCGCTTCGAGAACCCAGGCGCAGAGGCCGACCACGACCAGCACGAGCGCCAGGAGGATGCGTTCAGCCAGTCCCGCGTACGCGGGAAGGCCTTGATCAAGCAGCACGGCAGGGCCGTTGACCAGGGCGAAGACGAGGCACGCGACCACCGCCGACCAGCCCGCGGCCCGCAGCGCGCGCACCCGGCCGGTCGACGCCCGCCGCCCGGCCAGATGTGCGACGAGCAGGGCGAAAAGAGGGGGCAGGACGGCCATCACGCCGGCCGCGCCCCGATGGACGACCGCGGCCACCCCGGGCTCGGTTCCGGACAGGTTGGTCGGGAAGACCGCGAGCGCGATCAGCGACACCGGCCACGCCCCGATCAGCACGGTCAGCAACCCGGTCAGCCCGTCCGGCGGGAACGCGCGGCGGACACCGGCCAGCAGCCAGACCCCTGCCGCGGCCAAGCCGCACGACGCCAGGACGAGCAGGACGGCGCCGGGCACGGTCGAGATCGACTCGCTGAGCATCTGGTTCACCGGGTCGACGTCGCCGACCACGAGCAGCGCCGCGCCGGCCACCGTGGCCAGGGCGAGGCTCAGCTGGGTCCGGCGGTACCACTGGCCGCCGACGGCCCGGACGGTCGTGGCGGTCACCGGGCCACCCCGGCATGAACGAGGACGCGCATCAGACGGTGCCCTTTCGTCGGTAGTAGCGCTTCATGGCGAGGTGGAAGCCGAACACCGGCACGGCGACCGCCCCGGTGAGCAGGAAGATGCCGCCCGGCAACGCGAGCAGCGCGGTGAGCTGGGTGCCGAGCAGCGCCCCGAGACCGATCAGGAGCAGACCGCGTACGGCGGCAGTGGCCCCCACCCAGGCGGCGAACCGGCGGTACGAGATCCGGGACAGCCCGGCCCACACGAAGGCGGGCAGGGCGACGACGTCGACGATCTTGGCGGTGATGACCAGCCGTGGCAGCGGGACGTCGGCCGGCCTGCCCAGCTTGAGTTTGCGTAGCCAGACGGCCACCCACGGCCGGCGGGCGGCGCGGCCGACGAGGTAGAGCAGGGTGTCACCGGCCACCTCGGCCAGCACGATGATCAGCCAGATCGGCCAGAACGCCGCCGCGCCGGCCGACACGAGCGTCCCCGCGGTGATCGTGGCGGCCGGACCCTCCAGGAGCACGAGAGGACCGAGCACCAGGTAGGGGTGCTCGAGCACGGCCTGCGTCAGATCCATGCCGAGAAGACTCGTGCCACGGTTACGTCCGGGGCGTCCCTCCGCGGAGCCGTTCCGGATAGCTCTGTCGTAGGGGGTCGGGTGCTCCCCCGGTATCGTGGACACCGTTACGCGACGCCGCCCGGAGGTTGATCACGATGCACCCGTCCTAGCGACCGCCCCGGCCCGGGGCGGCACGGAGCCGGAAGGCGACCGTATGAGCAGGACAGACAAGACCCGCCCGTGGTGGGTCCAGATGGCCGACGCGCCGATGACCGCGTGCCGGCCGCATCACGATCACCGGTTCGGGCCGTGCACCCTGCCCGACGAGATCAACCGCGACACGGCCGGGCTGGGCGACGCCCGGGGCGGATGCCACTGGGCGGGCACGGCGTCGTACTGGTACCGCCGCTGCGAGAGCAAGGGCCACCGCGAGTGGGCGCAGATGCGGCGCACCGAAAACCGCCGCGACCGCCATCAGGCCCGCCGTCGGCTGCGCTCGCGATACCGGCAGCAGCCGCCGGGCATGATCGGGAGTGGGGTATAACTCTCTGATGCGCCCCGCCCGTCCCCGTCCGGCGCGGACCGTGACGGTGGCGTTTCTTGGGGCGATCGCGGTCGGCACCGCGTTGCTGCTCCTGCCGGTCTCGCGGGCCGGGCCGGAATCGCCTTCGTTGCTGACGGCGCTGTTCACGGCGACCTCGGCGGTCACCACGTCCGGGATGACGATCGCCGACACGGCCACCTACTGGTCCGGGTTCGGGCACGTGCTGCTGACGGTGCTGACCCAGGCCGGCGGGTTCGGCATCACCACGATCGCGACGCTGGCCGGGCTGCTGGTGTCGCAGCGGCTGGGGCTGCGCGGACGGATGATGGCCGGGGTCGAGACCAACACCGGGGTGGCCCACGGCGACGTACGGCAGGTGCTGGTGCTGGCCGCCGTCGTCATGCTCGCGGGCGAGACCGTGATCGCGACGATCTTCGCCGCCCGGCTGCACCTGGCCTACGACGTCCCTTGGGGCCAGGCCGCGTGGGAGGGGGTGTTCAACGCCGTCCAGGCCTTCAACAACTGCGGTTTCTCGCTGCGCAGCGACGGCCTGACCGGTTTCGCCGGCGACTGGTGGATCTGCGTGCCGCTGACCCTGGGCGTGATCGTGGGCGGCATCGGCGTGCCGGTGCTCCACGAGATCGGCCGCCAGACGCGCCGGCCCGCCGCCTGGTCGACCCACACCCGGCTCACCGTGGGCGGCACGCTGGTGCTGCTGGTGGCCGGGTTCGCGGCAGTGCTGGCCCTCGAGTGGGGCAACGCCGCGACGCTGGGCCCGCTCGGCGTGCCGGGAAAGATCCTGGCAGCGTTCGTGCAGGGCACGATCCCCCGCTCGGGCGGCTTCAACACGGTTGACTACGGCGCGATGAACGAGGACACGTCGGCCGTCGTGGTCGCGCTGATGTTCATCGGCGGCGGCAGCGCGAGCACCGCGGGCGGCATCAAGGTCACGACGTTCCTCCTGCTCGCGTACGTGATCTGGGCCGAGGTGCGCGGCGAGCGCGACGTGGTGATCGGGCGTCGCCGCATCGCCGAGGCCACCCAGCGGCAGGCCGGCACGGTCGCGTTCCTCGGGGCGGCCACAGTCGCCACGGGCACGCTGGTGCTGCTCGTGATGACCGACGGGGTGCCGTTCGACAGGGCCCTGTTCGAGATCATGTCGGCGTTCAGCACGGCCGGTCTGACCACCGGGCTCACCGGCGAGCTGTCCGCGGCCGGGCAGCTGGTCCTGAGTGCGATGATGTTCATCGGTCGTGTCGGGACGGTCGCCGTCGCGTCGGCACTGGCCCTCAACACCCGTCAACGGCGGTACAGGTATCCGGAGGAGCGACCCATCGTTGGCTGAGAAGGACGACGAGAACGTGGTGGTCATCGGGCTGGGCCGGTTCGGCGGGCAGGTGGCCGACTCGCTGCTGCGCCTGGGTCACGAGGTGCTCGGCATCGACGAGGACCCCGAACTGGTGCAGCAGTGGTCGGACAGGCTGACCCATGTGGTGCAGGCCGACGCCACCGACGAGGACGCGCTGCTGCAGGTCGGCATCAAGGAGTTCGACCGGGCGGTCGTGGGGATCGGCAACGACATCGAGGCGAGCGTGCTCACCGTGGTCACCCTGAGCGAGCTGGGTGTGGGTGACATCTGGGCCAAGGCGGTCTCACCCAAGCACGGCCGGATCCTGCGCTCGGTCGGCGCCCACCACGTGATCCATCCGGAGATCACCATGGGTGAGCGCGTGGCCCACCTGATCGCCAGCCGCATGCTCGACTTCTTCGAGTTCGACGACGGGTTCGCCATCGCCAGGACCCGGGCCCCGCGCGACTCGGCCGGACGCACCCTGGCCGACCTGGCCCTGCTCAGCCGGCACGGCATCACGGTTGTCGGCGTCAAGACCCACGGCACGGATTTCGTGTACGCAGCCCCCGAGACCGTGGTGCCCGAACACGCCGAGCTCGTGGTGGCGGGCCGGACCGAGCTTGTGCAGCGCTTCGCGGCGACGACCTGAGCAAGCGACGACCTGAGCAAGCAACGACCCGAGCACGAGACGACCCGAGCACGAGACGACCCGAGCACGCGGCAACCTGAGCGCGTGCCGGCATGCCACCTCCGGGGGGGTCAGCGCTCCCAGACGGCGGCGGCTTCCTTGTCGAGCTGCGGGACCCAGCCGAGGGCCATCGGGCGGGCGGCCGTCTTGGGGAAGGTCAGCTTGAGGGTGCCGGCGCCGGGCTCGAAGCGGACCCGCTTGCGCTGGGCAGGCTCGTTCTCCCAGCCCTCGAGGTCGTAAACCGTGAACAGGGCCGGGTCGATCGTGAACGGACGGTCGGCCCGGACCGCGAGGGTGGCCGTGGCCGACTTGGCGGCGTACTCGGCCGTGGTCAGCGTGACGGTGGCGACGCGGGCCGTGCCCTTCTTGACCGTGACGACCTGGCTGGCCTGGTGGTAGGTGAGGCCCTTGTCGGCCGAGGACACGGCCGGGAGCGGGGCGGGAGTCGCGAAGGCGGGCACGGCGGGAACTCCCTGCGCCGCCGGAGCAGCCTGGGCCGCCGGGGCCGCCTGCCTTGCCGGAGTTGCCTGGGAGCGTTCCTGGGCCGCGGCGGTGCCGGCGACGGCGGCCACGACGCCCGCGACGCCGATCACGATCAGCGACACGATGGGCTTCTTCATGCTGGCGGCTCCCCGGATCGGCGGTGCAGTCCTGCAGGGTACCGGATGAAGGCATCCTCAGGGGTCCGCACCGCCCGATCCGGGTGATTCTTCGCTTAGTTGGCGGCGTCGAGCCTTTCCCGTACGGCGGGGTCAAGCTTGACATCGCGGGCCGCCATCACCTCGTCGAGGCGCTCCACGGTGCTCGCCCCGACGATCGGCCACACCTCGGGGTCACCGCCGAGCAGCCACGACAGCACCACCTGGTTCTGGGAAACACCCAGCTCACCGGCCACCTCGGACAGCAGAGCCAGGCGCCGGGCGGTGCCGGGGTGGTCGTACGCCTCCTCCAGCGGACGGTCGGCCCGCCCGTACGCCCCGTTGATGAGCGTCGAGTACGCCCACAGGTCGAGGCCGGGTGTCGAGCGTACGTAGTCGAGGGTCTCCGGGAACACCTGCCGGTGCGACCACGACTCCAGGGCCGCGCCGGGACGGGGTTGCGCGTACGAGTGCCGCAACTGCAACGCCGACCAGCCGCTGCCCAGGGCGCGAGCCTGCTCGACCCGCCAGGCCGGGGTGTTCGAGGCCCCCGTACGCCGGGTCAGGCCCTCGCGGAGCAGCTCACCGAACACGCCGGCGGTCTCGGCGAGCGGCACCGACCGGTCCTCCACATGGGCCCAGTACATGTCCACGTGATCCACTCCGAGGCGCCGCAGGCTGCCGGTGACGGCCTGCCGGATCGTGGGCGCGGCCAGCCCCTCCATGGCTTCGAGCCCGCGGGCCGGGTCGGTCGGCTCGGCCCCGCACTTGGTGCTGATCAGCACCCGTTCGCGCATGCCGGGCCGGGCGGCCAGCCAGCGGCCGATCACCTGCTCGCTGTGCCCGCCCAGGCCCGACGGGTGCTCCCAGAACGCGTAGTTGTTGGCGGTGTCGATCCACCGGCCGCCGAGTTCGACGAACCGGTCGAGCAGGGCGAACGAGTCCCGCTCGCCGATCCTGGTCCCGAACAGCATTGCTCCCAGCACGATCTCTGTCATGCCGTCGGATGCTGCCCCTTCGAGTGCGCTCGAAGTCAAGAACCGGTCACTCGGCGCGGAGCGGCTTCGCCACCACCTGGACGATCTCGGCGCGCAGCGGCTTGGCGTTCACGGCGGCGGCCGCGGCGCCGACGGCCCCGCTGGTCGCCACGAGCGCCCCGACCACGGCCAGCGTGCTGAGGGTGCGATGGAGTGCAGACTTCACGATGGTTCCCCCGTTCGTCGTCTTGTCCGGTCCGAGGACGCTACAACCGTCCCTGCTTGATCGGGGCGGCCGCGGGCCATCCCTCCACAGGGTGCGCAAACTCCCCCGGGGTACAGCAGGCTGTACCCCGGTTTGTCCCGGCAGCGGGATCGATCATCGTGCGCGGCGGCGGCAGGCTGAGCGTGTCCGAAACGGCACCTCGACGCAGGGAGACAACCGATGCGCAAGACCCTCACCTCACTCGCCGTCCTGGGTGGCCTGGCGGCCGGCGGCGCGGTGGCGGCCGCCCCCGCCACGGCCGGCCGGGTCGATCCGGTGCAGCGGAGCCTGAACAGCCTGGTCAGCGTGGACAAGTTCCCGGGGGCGTCGGCGTCGGTGCGGCAGGCCGACGGGCGGGTGCGCCACTACGCCGCCGGGGCCGGGAACCTGCGTACGGGCAAGAAGATGCCGGCCGACGCGCGGGTGCGGATCGCCAGCAACACCAAGATGTTCACCGCGACCGTGGTCCTGCAGCTGGTC
Source organism: Paractinoplanes brasiliensis (assembly GCF_004362215.1). NCBI lineage: Bacteria > Bacillati > Actinomycetota > Actinomycetes > Micromonosporales > Micromonosporaceae > Paractinoplanes > Paractinoplanes brasiliensis. Next base: position 2,201,948 of record NZ_SNWR01000002.1, read on the forward strand.
GGCGAGGGCAAGGTCGAACTGGACGAGCCGGTCGAGACGTACCTGCCGGGCCTGGTGCGCGGCGCCGGCGGGATCGACGGGCGGAAGATCACCGTACGGCAGTTGCTGCAGCAGACGAGCGGGCTGCCGGACTACGACGACGAGCTGTTCACCGACTTCCTCAACGCGCTGCACACCTACTACGAGCCGCACGACCTGCTCAAGGTCGCCTTCGCGCGGGCGCCGGAGTCGAAGCCGGGCGAGAAGTTCGTGTACTCCAACACCAACTACATCCTGGCCGGGCTGATCGTGCAGAAGGTCACCGGACGCCCGGTCGGCGAGCAGATCACCAAGCGCATCATCGAGCCGCTGGGGCTGCGGCACACGTACTGGCCGGCCGACGGCGAGACGACGATCCGAGGCGCGCACCCGCGCGGCTACTTCCCCGCGGTCGGCGGCAACCCCCCGGTCGACATCAGCGAGTCGGAGTCGTCGGCCGGGTGGGCGGCGGGGGCGCTGGTCGGCACGCCCAGCGACATCAACACGTTCCTGGCCGGGCTGCTCGGAGGCAAGCTGCTCAAGCCGGCCGAGCTGGCCGAGATGAAGAAGACGGTGGACGCGCCCGGCTTCGACACCGTCGGGGGTTCGCGGTACGGCCTGGGCCTGGCGACCTTCAAGCTCACCTGCGGCGGGTTCGCGTGGACGCATGGCGGCATCGCGCCCGGCTACGTGACGTACGTGGGAATCGCCCCGTCGGGCAAGGCGGCCTCGATCGCGGTCAACTCGATGGTCGCCGAGGCGTCGGCGGCCGAGCACCTGGACAAGTCGCTCGACACGGCCCTCTGCGGCTAAGCGGCTCCGACCAGCTCGGAGACGGTGACGAAGCGGTAGCCCTGGTCGCGCAGGCCCTCGATCAACGCGGGGAGGGCCTTCAGCGCGACCAGGCGGCGCTTGTCCCCGGCGTCGTGGGCCAGCACGATCGAGCCGGGGCGCACCGTGTCGATGAGGTCGCGGGCCTGGGCGGCGGGGTCGGCGGCGTACTTGCGCTCGCGCATCTGGTGCGACCAGAGCGCGATGTCGTACCCCAGGGAGTCGGCGGCCAGCACGGTCGAGCCGCCCAGATGCCCGTACGGGGGTCTCATCAGCGTGGCGTCGCGGCCGGTGTGCCGCTTGATGGCCTCGTGGGTGCGCTCCAGCTCGCGGCGGGCCCCGGCCAGGTCGAGCGTGGCCAGGTCGTCGTGCGACCAGGAGTGGTTGGCCACCTCGTGCCGGTCGAGGCGGCCGCGGAGCAGCCCGGCGTGCTGCTCGAGGTGCCGGCCGACCACGAAGAACGTGGCCGGCGCCTGGGCCCGGTCGAGCACGTCGAGGAACTGCGGGGTGTAGTCCGGCAGCGGCCCGTCGTCGAAGGTGAGCGCGACCAGTTTCTCGGTGACCGGCTTGAAGTAGTGGATGTGCACGCCGCCGTGCGCCACCGCGCCGAGGTCGTCGGCGGCCGAGGCGTACCCGCCGCCCAGCGGTGGCCGGTCCCAGCCGAGCCAGTGTTCGACCTGGCCGGAGCCGGCCAGGGCGGTGGCCGCACCGCCCGCGGCGAGCAGGGTCCCCCGCAGCATTGCCCGTCGAGTAAGCATCTTTCCCCCATGAACGTCCCGGCTTGTCAGCCTGGTTGATCATGGGCGGGACGCGCCTCGGCCACCGGACTGGTTTGCTCGCAGTCCCCTATCGGCCGGAAGTAGGAGCGTCAGCAGGCTCGGCGATGACTTTTTCCGCAGCCACCGCCGAGCCCGCCGGTCAGCTGATCACGGCTTCCACGCGCACCACGGCGCCGGGAGCGGCGGGCGGCACGACCGTGCCGTCGACCCGCTCGCCGTTCACGATCAGGTGCGACACCCCTCCGGTCGCGCCCGCTTCCTTGCGTACGGAAATCTCGTAGGTCGCCCCCCGGAAGGCGCGCGTGGCCTGGAAGCCGGGCCAGCTCGCGGGCAGCACCGGGTCGATGCGCAGCCCGTCGAGCTCGGGCCGGATGCCGAGGATCCACTGGGTGATCGCCACGAAGTTCCACGCCGCGGTGCCGGTCAGCCACGAGTTCTTGGCCTCGCCGTGGGTGGGCGCGTCCTTGCCCGCGATCATCTGGGCGTAGACGTACGGCTCGCAGCGGTGCACCTCGCTGATCTCCTCGCGGGCCGACGGGTTGATCCGCCGGTAGTAGTCGAACGCGCGGTCGCCGTTGCCGGTCATCGCCTCGGCGATCATGATCCACGGGTTGGTGTGGCAGAAGATCCCGCCGTTCTCCTTGTAGCCGGGCGGGTACGACGAGATCTCGCCCAGCTCGATGCGGTAGCTGGAATACGCCGGCTGCTGCAGGACGATGCCGTGCGGGGTGGCCAGCCGCTCGGCCACGCTGTCGAGCGCCTGCTGGGCCAGCCCGTCGTCGAGACCGACCCCGCCCAGCACGCACATCCCCTGCGGCTCGATGAAGATCTGCCCCTCGTCGTTCTCGCCCGAGCCGATCGGGTTGCCGTAGAAGTCGTACGCCCGGCGGAACCACGCACCGTCCCAGCCGTGCTCGACGATCACGCCGGTCATCTTCTCGGCCGCCGCGCGGTACTCGGCCGATTCCGCGTCCAGCCCGCGCTGCCCGGCGATCGCGGCCAGCTCCTTGGCGGCCAGCACGAACTGCCCGGCGATGAAGACCGACTCGGCCGTGCCACCGGTGACGTTCTCGGTGGTCTGGAACGGCTCGCCCGGGGTGTCGGAGAAGCAGTTGAGGTTGAGGCAGTCGTTCCAGTCGGCCCGCCCGATCAGCGGCAGGCCGTGCGGGCCGAGCCTTTCCTGGGTGTAGCACAGCGAGCGGCGCAGGTGTTCGTAGAGCGGCGCCTCGCTGCCGGGTTCGTTGTCGAACGGCACCGGCTCGTCGAGGATCGACCGGTCACCGGTCTCCTTGAGGTACGCCGCCACGCCGAGGATCAGCCACAGCGGGTCGTCGTTGAAGCCGTCGCCGATGTCGTTGTTCCCGCGCTTGGTCAGCGGCTGGTACTGGTGGTAAGCCCCGCCGGTGTCCATCTGGGTGGCGGCGATGTCGAGGATCCGCTCGCGGGCGCGTTCCGGCACCATGTGGACGAAGCCGACCAGGTCCTGGTTGGAGTCGCGGAAACCCATGCCCCGCCCGATCCCCGACTCGTAGAACGAGGTCGAGCGGCTCAGGTTGAAGGTCATCATGTTCTGGTACGCGTTCCAGACGTTGACCATGCGGTCGGTGTCGGCGTCCGGGGTCGTCACGTGCAGGCCGCCGAGCAGCCCGTCCCAGCCGGCGCGCAGGGCGGCGAACCCCTCGGCCACGGTCTCCGGCCGCAGCCAGCGCTCGATCACGGGGCGTACGTTCCGCTTGTTGAGGGTCTGTGAGCCCGGTGGGTCGAACTTGTCGTCGCGCGGGTTCTCCGCGTACCCCAGCACGAAGTTGATCTCGCGCGTCTCGCCGGGGGCCAGATTCACCCGTACGTGGTGACTCCCGATCGGCTGCCAGCCGTGCGCGACCGAATCCGAGGCGGCGCCCCGCTCGACGGCCGCCGGACTGTCCCAGCCACGGTAGGCGCCGAGAAAGTTCTCGCGTTGCGTGTCGAACCCGGCCAGGGGCTCCGAGCAGGCGAAGTACGCGAAGTGGTCGCGCCGCTCCCGGTACTCGGTCTTGTGGTAGATCACCCCGTCGGCGACCTCGACCTGGCCGGTGGAGAAGTTGCGCTGGAAGTTGGTGGCGTCGTCCTGGGCGTCCCACAGGCAGAACTCGACCGACGAGAACAGCGACAGCTCGGCCGCGGTGTCGCGCTCGTTGGTGACCCGTACGCGCCACACCTCGAGGGTTTCGCCGAGCGGCACGAAGTACAGCGTCTCGGCCCGGATCCCGCCGCGCGCCGAGGCTATCCGGGTGTAGGACAGCCCGTGCCGGCACTCGTAGTCGTCGAGCTCGCTGCGGGTGGGCTGCCACGACGGCGACCAGTAGTCCCCGGTGGCGTCGTCGCGCACGTACAGGTAGCGGCCGCCGAGGTCGTACGGGGCGTTGTTGTAGCGGTAGCGGGTGAGCCGGCGCAGCTTGGCGTCGCGATAGAACGAGTAGCCGCCCGCGGTGTTGGAGACGATGCCGAAGTACGCCTCGGTGCCCAGGTAGTTGATCCAGGGCAGCGGCGTGTCCGGCCGCTCGATGACGTACTCACGACGCTCGTCGTCGAAGTGTCCGTAGCGCAACAGAGTCCTCCTCGGTCGTTCGCCCGCTCGCCCCCGATCGGGCGCCCACACCTATGGGAGCGCTCCCACAAGCGGCCTAACAGTCATGTTATGTGTGGCCCGGCTCACCCCGCTACACCGTCTCACGGACATCTGGCCACCTGCGCCGCTGACCTCCGCCTTCTCCACCCGGCTCCGAGCGCGGGTGCCACGGCTGCCCGAAGAGCGTCGCGCAGATCACCACAGTGGCCCACGGGACCCAGGGACCGCCTGCCACCGAGGTCGCGCCGCCGTCTCGGGCTGCCGCTGAACCTGCTTCTGCCTGCTCAGCACGCGTCCCGTCCGGATGAGTATCTCGAGGGGAGGCGCCGGCCGGAAGGGTGTTCAGGGATGGCCGAGGGCTTGCAGGCCCGCGGCCAGCAGGGCGGGGACGGCCTCCTCGGCCTGGGCGGCGGTGGGGTCGGCGGCTCGGTAGCTGATGCCCTGGGCTATCACGGCCAGTTTGAAGTTGGCCAGGGCCAGGTAGAACGGCCAGTGGTCGAGGTCGATGCCGCGCCGGGTGGCGTAGGACTGGGCGATGGCGGCGGCGGACGGCAGGCGGGGGCTGGCCCACGCCGCGTCGAGGCCGAGGATGGGGTCGAGCTGGGGCTGGCGGTAGACGCACATCAGGGCGATGTCGGTGAGCACGTCGCCGACGGTGGCCAGTTCCCAGTCGACCACGGCCAGGACCTTGCTGACGTCGGTGGTGTCGAGCAGCGTGTTGTCGATGCGGAAGTCGCCGTGGACCACGCCGATGTGGGCCGAGCGGGCGGGCAGCGCGGCCACCAGCCGGGAGTGCAGGGTGGTCGCGTCGGCCCAGTCGTGGCTCTTGACCTCGTTCCACTGCCGCCACCACAGGCGGACCTGGCGTTCCAGGAAACCGTCGGGGCGGCCCAGCGCGCTCAGGCCCACCTCGGCGACGTCCAGGGAGTGCAGGTCGGCCAGGACCCGTACGAGCTCGGTCACGCACGCCTCGAGCTCACGCGCCGAGTAGGTGTCGAGCTGGGCCCGGGTGCGCACGACACGGCCGGTGATGAAGGCGGAGACGGCGAACGGCGCGCCGATGTAGGCCAGGTCCTCGCAGAGGGCGACGGCGGGCGGCACGGGTACGGCGCTGTACTGCAGGGCCTGCATGACGCGCCATTCACGGGCCACGTCGTGCGCCGAGGGGGTCAGGCCGGTCAGCGGGGGACGGCGGACGATCCAGCGGTGCGTGCCGTCGGTGACCGCGTACGTGAGGTTGGATCGCCCGCCGCTGACCAGCTCACCCGTCAGCGGGCCGGTCACGGGGACGTCCTGGCCGCGCAGGAACGCGGCCACGCCGTCCAGGTCGAGGGTCACGTCGCGGTCTCGACTATCGAGCGCGCGATCTGCAGGTACCGTTCCAGCAGCGCCTCGACCGGCAGCGACCCGTCGGGCCGGTACCACGACGCGACCCCCACGCAGAGCGACGCGATGGCCCGGCTGGCGTCCTTCGGATACGGCGTCGAGAAGACCCCGTCCCGTACGCCGTCAAGGACGACCCGGTCGAGCATGCGCTGCTGCTCGTCGCGCTTGGCCACGTACCTCTCGCGGTTGCCCGGTTCGAGGCTGCGCAGCTCGGCCGTCGAGACCGTGGCCCCCGTACGCCTGTACATGTGGAACCGCAGCAGCGACTCGACCAGCGCGTCGAACTGGGAGCGCGGGTCGGGCGCCGCGTCGCGCAGGGCCTGCTTGCTGCGGGTGAGCAGCTCGTCGATGACGACGTTCATCAGGTCGAACAGGATGTCCTGCTTGGACGGGTAGTAGTGGTAGACGCCGGGCACGCTCAGGCCGCTGCGGCGCGCGAGGTCCCGCGTCGTGGTGCCGTGATAGCCGTGCTCGTAGAACGCCTGCAGGGCGGCTTCGAGGATGCGGGAGTAGTCAAGCTCCTCGTACTGACGCCAGTCAGCCATCGTCTCCTTCGTCGCCTCTCTCATCGTGACCCCCGTCGTTCCCGCGCCGCGGCGATCACGAGGTCGAGCGCGCCGGCGTCGTCGACGGCGCCGCGATCGATCGCGCGCAGCGGGTCGGCGCCCTGCAGGATACGTTTCACGGGAACTTCGAGGCGTTTGCCCGTCCTCGTGTGCGGCAGACGGGACACGACAATCACGTCGTCGGGCACGTGCCGGGGCGAGGCCCGTTCCGCGATCAGCCGGCGGACCCGATCGGCGAGCCCGGCAGCGTCGCCCGTGGGCGCGACGAACAGCGGCATCCAATATCCACCGTCCGCCTCCTCGACCCCGACCACCAGCGCGTCCGCCACGTCGGGCAGGTCGCCGATCGCCGCGTAGATCTCGGCCGAGCCCAGCCGCACCCCGTGCCGGTTGATGGTCGCGTCGGAGCGCCCGTGGATCACGTACGTGCCCCGCCCGGTTCTCTCGATCAGATCCCCGTGCCGCCACACGCCCGGGAACGCGCCGAAGTAGGTCTCGCGCAGCCGGACGTCACCCGGGTCGTCCCAGAAGCGCAGCGGCATCGAGGGCATCGGCTCGGTGATGACCATCTCCCCCGGCGTCCCGGCCGGCGCCGGTTTGCCTTCGTCGTCCCACACCTCGACGGCGGCGCCCAGCGCGGGCCCGCTGATCTCGCCGTCGTACACCGGCGTGGTGGGCGCGCCGGCCACGAAGATGCCGCAGATGTCGGTCCCGCCGCTCATCGACCCCAGTTGCACGCGGTCGCTCACCCGCTCGCGGAACCAGGCGTTGGCCCCCGCCGGCAGCACCGATCCGGTCACCCCGGTCAGTCGCAACGACGGCACGTCCGGGCGCAGCTCCGCGCGCTGCGAGGCCTCGAGATAGCCCGGACTGGTGCCGAAAACGGTCACGCCCTCATTCGCCACGATCCGCCACAGCGCGTCCGGGCCGGGCCAGGTCGGCTTGCCGTCGTACAGCATCGTGGTGGCGCCGTGCAGCAGCCCGCAGACCTGAGCGTTCCACATCATCCAGTTCGGCGTGGTGTACCAGAAGAACGTGTCGTCCGCCCGCAGATCCATGTGCAGCCCCGGCGAGACGAGCTGCTCCAGCAGGATCCCGCCGTGCCCGTGCACGATCCCTTTCGGACGCCCGGTGGTCCCCGACGTGAAAAGCACCCAGAGCGGGTGGTCAAAAGGCACGGACAGGCTTTCCCGTACGGGCTCGGCCCCGACCGCGTCCGTCCAGGAGCTCTCGCCGGCCGCGCCCCCGTCACCGGAGCCGCTGCTCGTACCAGCGCCGGGGCCGGAGCGCTTGCCCGCGGTTTCGATCGTGATGGTGTGCCGCAGGCCGGGAAGCAGGTCGCGCAGCTTCCGGGCCTCGGCGCGGCGGTCGTGGACGCGGCCGCCGAAGCGGTAACCCGTCCCGGCGAACAGGACGCGGGGCGAGAGCTGGGCCATGCGTTCGGCCGCCGAGTGCGCGGCGTAATCCAGGCCGGTCTGCGCCCACACCGCACCGACCAGCGCCGTCGCCACGAACGCGACCACACCCTCGACACAGTTGGGCAGGTACGCGGCCACCCGGTCGCCGGGCTCGACGCCGAGCGCGCGCAGATGTCCGGCCACGGCGGCCGATTGCGCGCGCAATTGCGCGTACGTGAGTGACGTGCGCTCGCCGTCCTCCCCGACCAGGACCACCGCGTCCTGATCCGCGGCGCCCGCGCGCAGCAGGTGATGACCGACGTTCAGTGTTCCCCCCGGGAACCAGACAGCCCCGGGCATCGTGCGTCGCGCGAGGGTGCCGCCCGGCCGCGTCGTCCAGTCGACCGCGAAGAAGTCGGCCACCGCGCCCCAGAAGTCGCCGGGTGACGCCACCGACCAGGCGTGCAGCTCACGGTAGTCGGTCACGTCGGCGAACGCCGCGCGCCCGTGATCGTTCAGCCATTGCGCGAACCTGACGATCCGGGTCTCGCGCACCGCAACCGGGTCGGGCCACCAACCCGCTGACCGCAAGTCCGGGCCGCCCTCGGCCTGGACCGCGTCGGGCCGGGGAACGGCGGGCTGGGAGACGGTGGGCTGCGCGGCGTCGTCGCGCTGGGCCCGATCCAGCTCAGAGAGGGTGGGCCGCGCGGCGTCGGCGGATTCGGCCGGCCGCGGGGTGGCGGCTGGCGGGTCCGGGTGGCGGGGCATCAGCGGCGGCCCGGCCAGAGCGAGCCGCGGGTGAGGACCACGTCCACGGCCACGGCGATGATGAGCACGGATCCGGTGGCGAAGTACTGCACCTCCGTCGTCAGGCCCAGCAACTGCACGCCGTTGCTGATCGAGCCGATGACCAGGGCGCCCAGGATCGCCGACCAGATGGAGCCGCGGCCGCCGAACAGGCTGGTGCCGCCCACGACCGCGGCGGCGATCGCGTTGAGCATCAGGGGGCCGGCGCCCGAGGTGACGGAGACGCCCAGCTGCCGGGAGGCGTCGACCATGCCGGCGACGGCCGCGCACGCGCCCAGGATGAGGAACGAGTAGACGACCATCCGGCGTACGGGGATGCCGGCGCGCTGGGCTGCCTCGCGGTCGCCGCCCACCGCGTACAGGTGAATGCCGTACCGGGTCTGGGTGGTGAAGTACCAGGCGATGAGCAGCATCACCGCGACGATCAGCACCGGCATGGGCAGGCCGCGCTGGCGGGTGAGGATGTGGACGCCGCCGAACAGGACAGCCGCGGTGAGCACGACCGGCACGACGACCGAGACGGGCGAGGTGCGGGCGCCGGTGGAGATCCGTTCGCGGTACTGGAACGCCCGGTACGCCGCGAACGCGAGGGTGCCCAGGGCGGCCAGCACGTAGCTGGCGCCCGCGGGAACCGCCGTGCCGGCGATCTTGGCGAACGAGGTGCCGGCCACGTTGACGGTGAACTCCGGCGGCAGCACGACGAGGATGAGGCCTTGCAGGATCACCATGCCGCCCAGCGTCACGATCAGCGACGGCACCCCGAAAGTGATCACGAGGGCTTCGATCAGCGTGATGGCCATGCCGGACGCGATCGCCACCGCGACGGCCAGGGCCAGGGGCAGGCCGCTGTTGACGGCCAGCCCGGCCGCGATCGCCGCGCACACGCCCGAGAGCACCGCCGAGGAGAGGTCGATCTCGCCGACGAGCAGGACGAAGACGACGCCGAGGGCGAGGATCGCGGTGGTGGCGATCTGCAACGTCAGGTTGGTGATGTTGCGGAAGCTCAGGTAGGCCGAGCTCTGGCTGTAGAAGACGGCCCAGATGATCGCCAGCACCACCAGCACGGGGAGGCTGCGGTGCCCGCGGCCGGCCATCTCGATGACCCGGGCGGCGGGGGTGCGGGCGGTTGCGGTCGCGACGCTCATCGGTCCCCACCCTCCTCGTGCGCTCCGGTCATCGCGCTGACCAGGTCGGACGGTGTGTACTCGCCGCGGCGGAACTCGGCCACCTTGGCGCCGAGGCGCAGCACGACGACGCGATCGGCGACCTGCCGGACGTCCTTCATGTCGTGCGAGACGACGACCACGCCACGGCCCTGTTCGCGCAGCCGGGAGACGAGGTCGAGCACTTCGCCGCGCTGGGAGACGCCGAGCGCCGCGGTCGGCTCGTCGAGGATCACCACGGCCGGGTCGCTGATCAGCGCGCGGCAGATCGCGATGCCCTGGCGCTGACCGCCGGAGAGCGCGACGACCGGCGTGCTGAGCGAGCGCAGCTTCACCGACAGCGATTCGAGGATCCGCTGCGCCTGTTCCTCCATGAGGTGCCGGCGGACCCGGCGACCCGACCAGACCGGCCCGTGCCTCTCCTGTCCGAGGAACAGGTTCTGCACGGCGTCGAGGTTGTCGCAGAGCGAAAGATCCTGGAACACCGTACGGATCCCCGCCTCGGCCGCCGCGCGGGGCGACACCAGACGGGCGCCCTCGCCGCGCACCCTGATCTCGCCCGTGTCGGGCGGCTCCACCCCTGACACGATCTTGACGAGGGTGGACTTGCCGGCGCCGTTGTCGCCGACCAGCGCGACGACCTCACCCTCGTGCACCGTCATGTCGATCTCGTGCAGAGCCCGTACGCCGCCGAAGTGTTTCGAGATCTTGGTGAGCTCGAGCAGACTCATGGTGTCCTCCCGCACGGGTGGCCGGCCCCTGCCGGCCACCCTCCAACAGCGACTATTTGTTGCGGGTCTTGCAGGTCTCGGTGCCCTCGGCAGGGCCTACGCAGATCTGCGCCCAGGTGAAGATGCCGAGGTCGACGGCCTTCTGCACGGCGTCGCCGGGATCCTTGCCGTCCTCGAGGTGGATCAGCGTCGACTCCAGCTTGGCCGTGGGCACCTGCATCGCGCCGTTGTCGATCGTGTCCTTGACCAGGTCGGCCGGGGGCTGCTCACCGTTCACCGCGGCCAGCGCGATCTTGGCCGCTCCCTCCGCCTCGACCGAGAACGCCTTGAGGACGTTGTCCTGCTGGTCGCCGGTGAGCATGTACTGCAGGCCGGTCAGCTCGGGGTTCTGCCCCCCGTACACGGGTGTCTTGAGGTTCTTGTCCTTGAGCGCCGCGATGATGCCGGCCGTGATGCCGTCGTAGAAGCCGAAGAACGCGCCGACGCCGTTCTGCGTCCTGGTCAGGCACTGCTCGGTCGCCTTGGTGGCGTTGTCGGGGGCCCAGTCCTTGATGTAGTCCTCGCAGACGACCTGGATGTCGCCGCTCTGGATGAGCGGGTCGATCACCTTGTTCTGCCCGGCCAGCATCTGGGTCGTGTAGACGTCGCCCTTGTTGCCGTACTGGCGGGCGACCTTGACCGGCTTGGCGCCGAGCTTGCCGCTGGTGACCTGCTCGGCGAAGTAGGTGGCCTGCTGCTCGCCGACCTTCTCGGGGTCGAAGATGACCTGGGCGTACAGCTTGCCCTTGACCGGCGGGTTCTCGTAGCCGATGACCGGCACGTTCGCCAGTTCGGCCTGCTGCAGCAGCCCGGCGGACGTGTTCGGGTCGGCGGCCACCACGACCAGCGCCTTGGCCCCGGCCGCGATCGCCGCGTTGGCCTGCGCGAGCTGCTGGTTGGAGTCGCCGCCGGCGTTGACGAACTTGACCTCGACGCTCGGGTCCAGCGCCTTGATGGCCTTCTCGAACGCCGGGCCGTCCTGCTGGATGTAGCGGGTGGGAGTGGTGTTGGGGGCCATGAAGTAGACGAGCTTCGGCCCGCCGTCGCCACCGTTGCCGGTGGCGTCGTCCGAGTCGCCGCTTCCGCAGGCCGAGACGAGAAGAAGACTGGCGCAGGCTATGGCTCCGATACGACTTTTCACTGCTGCTCCTCTGCTTTCGGGCAGGGGGGATCGCGCCGGGTCCTCCGGCGGTTTTCGCGCTGTGGCGGTTTACTCCGGCTGGATCTCCGCGTGCTTGGCGGTGATCTGGAGTGCGAGGTGCTTGGAGTAGATGCGGACCCAGGCGAGCGGGCCGCCCATGTACCAGAACGCCGGGTGCCCGGTGCGCCGGTACAGTCCGCCGATCTCGCCGTCCTCGCCGATGCCGAGGACGAGCGGGAGCCGGTCGGCGACCTCGTCGCCGAAGAGCCGGCGAGCCGTCTCGCGCATGTTGCGGTACCCGGTCGCGAGCACGACGAGGTCGGCCTGCAGGGTGCGGCCGTCCTCCAGACGGATGCCGTCGGGGGTGAACGCGGCCAGTCCGGAACCCTGGGCCAGTTTGATCTTCCCGTCGGCGATGAGCCCCGAGGCGCCCACGTCGATGTAGTAGCCGCCGCCGTACGCCAGGGCGTAGCCCATCAGGCCGGTGCCGTCGGGGCCGTCGTTGCGTTGGAAACCGGCCGCGTCGAGCCGGGCCAGCAGGTCGGCGTCCTTGCGGGCGGTCTCCTTGACGCCCTCCTTGGCCATCTCGAGCACAAGCGGCCACGGGGTGCCGGCCGCCAGCAGGTCGGCGTACTTGGTCGGCGGGCCGCCCTCGACGAAGTTGCTGCCGAATATGGCCGGGATGCCGTGTTCCTGGCTGATGATGTGCGTCGACGAGCGCTGCACCAGCGTGACGTCGGCGCCGGCCTCGTACAGGTCCTGCGCGATGTCGTGGCCGCTGTTGCAGGCGCCCACCACGACGGCCTTGCGACCGGCCCACCTCGACGCGTCGTCGTGGCGGCTCGAGTGGTAACTGACGCCCTGGAAGAGGTCACGGCCGGGCACATCGGGAACGTTGGGCTCGCCCGCGGCGCCGGTGGCCAGGATGACGTCGCGCGGATGCAGGACACGCTCGCCGCCGGGCCGGCTGACCCGCAGCGTCCATCGGCCGGTCGCCTCGTCGTAGCTGCTCCCGGTCATCTCGGCCGAGGTCCAGACGTTGAGCTCCATGGCGGCGGCGTACGACTCGAACCAGTCGGCGATCTTGTCCTTGGGGCAGTAGACCGGCCACGACTCCGGGTACGGCATGTAGGGCAGCGCGTCGGCCCACACCGGGTCGTGCAGCACCAGCGAGTGGTAACGCTTGCGCCAGCCGTCGCCGACCCGCTCGCTCTTCTCCAGGATCAGCGTGTCGACGCCCATCAGCCCCAGGTTGGCCGCGACGGCGAGACCACCCTGGCCGGCGCCGATCACCACGACGTCGGGGTCGGTGTGCTCGTAGCGGACGTGCTCCTCGCGTTCGTCGCGCCAGTTCCCCGTACGGGATGCCTGGTGTCTCGGGCCCTTGGAGCGGTGCGGGCCGATCCGGCGTTCGTGGCCGCGCAGGTCGTCGAGCTCGGTCATCACGGTCCAGGCGGCCCACTCGCCGTTCTCGGGCCGCAGCCGTACGGCGGCCCGGCCGTACCCGAGCGGGGTCTCGAAGGTCAGGAAGCCCTCGACCATGTCGTCGCCCTGGAACCGCGGGCCGAACTCGGTGGTCATGGTGACGTTCGTGAAGGATTCGGGGGTGAGGTGCTCGCCGAGCATCGCCGCCACGTTCCCGCGGCCGCGGTAGGTGCCCAGGTCCCAGGTGATCGCGAGCAGATCACGCCACCAGCAGTCCCGCGCCAGCAGCGCGGCGGTGCCGGTGGCGTCGGCGGCCGCGAGCGCCGAGGTGAATCGGTCGAGCCAGGCGGCGAACGTGGCCTCCGCCGTGACTTCGGTTGTCATGGCTTGATGTGTCTCCGTCGCCATTGACGCGCCCTTCCCGTCCGTATCAGAGTGATACAGCCCGAGCGATCGCTCGGTAGGTGAGAGTGTGGACCTCCATGAACGTGATAAGCAACACTCCCGGAAACTTTTTCGCAACAGCATCGACACAACCGGTGAGGCGCTCATGACCGATTTGGCGGCTCGCGTCCGGTCCTTCATCGACACCCACGTGATCCCCGCCGAGAACGAATCGGACGGCGACATCGAGGCGGCCGGCGGCGAAGAACTCCGCCTCAAGCTGCAGGAACACGCGCGGCGCGAGGGCATCTTCGCGCCGCACGCCCCCACCGCGTACGGGGGAAGGGGTCTGACGATGACGGAACGCGCGCCGGTCTTCGAAGCGGCCGGGCGCTCGGTGTTCGGGCCGATGGCGCTCGGCGTCAACGCGCCCGACGAGGGCAACGTGCACCTGCTCGACCAGGTCGCCTCCCCCGCCCAGCGCACCCGCTACCTGGGCCCCCTGGCCCGCGGCGAGGTGCGGTCGGCGTTCGCGATGACCGAACCCCCACCCGGCGCCGGCTCCGACCCGTCGATGCTGCGGACTGTCGCCCGTGACGCGCCCGGCGGCTGGCTGATCAGCGGCCGCAAGAAATTCATCACCGGGGCCGACGGGGCGGGGTTCCTCATCGTCATGGCCCGCACGGACGCCGGGGCCACCATGTTCCTGGTCCCCGCGGACGCGCCCGGGGTCCACCTGAACCGGCACGTGTCCACCATGGACAAATCGATGCTGGGCGGGCACTGCGAGCTGACCCTCGACGACGTCCGGGCCGGGCCCGAAGACGTGCTGGGCGAGGTCGGCCAGGGCTTCCGGTACGCGCAGGTCAGGCTCGGGCCGGCCCGCACGACCCACGTGATGCGCTGGCTCGGCGCGGCCCAGCGGGCCCACGAGGCGGCCGTTGCCTACGCCGCTGCCCGGTCGGCCTGGGGGCAGCCGCTGACGGGCCTGGGCATGGTCGAGCAGATGATCGCCGACAACGAGATCGACCTGGCCGCCACCCGGGCCCTGCTGATGTCGGCGTGCCGGGCCCTGGACGCCGGCTCACCCGCCCGCGAACAGACCTCGCTGGCCAAGGTCTTCGGGGCGGAGGCCCTGCACCGGGTGGCCGACCGGGCGATGCAGATGTGCGGGGGTGCTGGGGTTTCGGCCGACCTGCCGGTGGCACGGATCGCCCGCGAGATACGGCCGTTCCGCATCTACGACGGCCCGTCAGAAGTGCACCGCATGTCATTGGCCCGGCGGGCCGTACGCAGGTACGGGGTGGCCCAGCCTTAACGGGCTCCCCGCGCGGGCAACGCGCGGCCGGGCGTGGACGCGGCCGGGCGTGGACGCGGCCGGGCGTGGACGCGGCCGGGCGTGGACGCGGCCGGGCGTGTCGTGGGCGTAGGCGCGGCCGGGCGCGGGTGGGCGTAGGTGGGCGTGGGCGTCGCCGGACGTAGGCGCGGCCGGGCGTGGGTGGGCGTGGGCGCGGGCCGGGCGTGTCGTGGGCAGGGCACGGCCGGGCTTGGCGCACGCACGACCCGGCGCGAACGCGGTTGGCGCAACGCGAGCCCGGCCGTCCTGGCGCGGGCGTGCTGCGCCAGGACGGCCGGGCCGGGCTCGTCAGACCGTAGGGGTGGGCTCGGGCGTCGCGGTGCCGTCGGGCTCCGGGGACGTCGTGTCCTCGGGCTCCGGGGAGGTCTCGTCGCCCGGCTCCGGGGAGGTCTCGTCGCCGGGGGCCGGGGAGGTCGTGTCCTCAGGCGCCGGGGTCGGCGCGGTTGGGGCCGGCGTGGGCTTGGTGCGGGTGGCCGAGATGTGCTTGGCGGTGTAGGCCGTGCCGACCCGCGTGCCGGTCACCGTGATGCGGTAACCCGGGGCGAGGTCGGTGAGCGACTTGCCGGCGCCGTTCACCACGATCCGCGTTCCCGCGGGCACGGTGATGGTGACGGTGGTGGCCTTGACACCCTTGGTACCGGCCTTGGTCGTCACGGTGACCCTCTTGGCGGCCTTGTCGACGGCGGCGACCACACCGTTGGCGGCGAAGGCGACCCTAGCGGGTTTGGCCGGTTTCGCGGGCTTGGCGGGCTTCGCAGCGGGCTTGGCAGGCTTCGCGGCAGGCTTGGCAGGCTTCGCGGCAGGCTTGGCAGGCTTCGCGGCAGGCTTGGCAGGCTTCGCAGCGGGCTTGGCAGGCTTGGCAGCGGCCGGGGCTGCCGCAGGCTTGGCTGCCGCGGCGGCCGAGGCAGTGGTGGTCACGGCCGCGCCGGTGACCGCGATCGCGAGGGTGGCGGTCACTGCGAGACGACGGATACGCACGTGTAACTCCTTGTTAGGGGACGATCACACTATGCGGCGGTCAGGTTGCACTTCGGGTTGCGAGGCGGTAGCAACGCTGCCGACGCGACACCCTGCATGGGCAATTGGCCCCGCCAACGCTCCACCACCCGCCAGCGCCCCAGCCGCAAGGCCGCCACGGCATGATCCTTCAGCGGTCGAGCGACCCCCGCCCTTCAACCCGCTTGCGCCGAGTTCCGTCAAGCACGCGTTGCAGCACGCCAACTGCGCACGTACGGGAAGGCTTTGACGGCCGTGGCTGGGGTGACATGGTCGAACTGCTCTTCGGCAACGCCGGGGCCGGGCTGGGGGCGCTGCACGCCGGTGACCTCGAGCTGGCCGTTGTGGCGGTGACGCCGTACCTGGGAACCGCGGATCCGACACCGGGCGGGGTGAACTGGGCGGTGCGGCCGAGCCCGGCCCGTTCGCACCACATCGCGCACGGGACGCTCGGCATCGTCGCGGGGCTCGCCGCCGTGGGGGCGGCTGCGGGGCGCGGTGACATGGTGGACCTGGCCTTGGCGGGCGCGGCCGACGTGGTGTCGCGGGACGAGGCCGGGCCGGCGGGTTTCCTGGTGCCGCATTCCGATCCGCCGCACCGGCCCGAGCTGATCGAGCGCTACAGCTACGGCTGGTGCAACGGGCCGGCCGGCGACGCCCAGGTGTTCCGGCTGCTCGGTGCGTTGACCGGGGACCCGGCCTGGGCCGCGCTGAACGACCGCTGCTGGCACACGGTGACCCACAGCGGCCTTCCGCGGCGGCTGCGGCCCGGGTTCTGGGACAACAACGGCCGCTGCTGCGGGACGGCGGGGGTGCTGGCGCCGGCCCTCGACCGGCACGTCGAGCAGGGCCAATCCCTCGATTTCGCCGGCGTGCTGGTCCAGGACCTCGCCGCACGGGCCATTGTGGACTCGGCGGGCGGGCGGTGGTCGAACTTCGAGCACCGCGAGACCCCGAGCGACCTGGAACCGGCGCCGGGCTGGGCGATGGGCAACGCCGGCATCGTGCGCGAGCTGCTGCGGTACGCCCGCGTCACCACGGGCGGCGATCCCGCGTACGCGGTGCCGTGGCCCGACCACACGCCCATCTGTTGATCCAGCTCGCCGGCGGGAGTCACCCGGCCAGTTCCACCACGCGGTCGGCGACGAGGGACACGGCCCGTGGGTCGAACAGGATCGTGTAGTGGTTGACGTCCGGCACGAACTCGGCGGGGAAATCGACGCCGGGGTCCGAGTACAGGCCGGGGGTCTGGTTCTGCAGGCCACGTTCGGCCCACAGCAGGCGGGCCGGGCACTTGAGGTGGTGCACGGCGTCGACGGTCGTACGGTCGATCAGGGTGTCGGTGGCGTCGGCTCGCACCGCGGAAAGTGAGCACGACGAGCGCAGGGACGGCGGGGTGCCGGTGAGGTCGCGGGCGACGTACGCGGCGACGGCCGGTGACCAGCTGTCGCGCAGCGCGGGGTGGGCTCGGAAGAAGTCCAGGTACGCCTGCTCGTCGGGGAACGTCATGCTCAGCCGGCGGACGGCGGGGCCGACGACGGCTGTCAGCACCTCGTCGACGTCGGCGCCGGGCGGGGCGGGTATGACCACACCGCCGTCGATGAGCAGGACGCTGCTGACCCGGGCGGGGTGGGCGGCGGCGGTCGCGGCCACCACGAAACCGCCCATCGAGTGGCCGATCAGCGGGACGCGTTCCAGCCCCAGGTGATCGGCGGCCGCGATGACGTCGGCGATGTGCGCGGCCATGCCGTACGGGCCGGGCAGTTCGCTGCTGCGGGCACGTCCGCGCAGGTCGAGCGCGACGAGCTGTACCCGCCCGGCCAGCGCCGGGGCCAGGGCGGCGAAGGAGAGCGCGTTCGCGGTGATGCCGTGCGCGGCCAGCACGACCGGGCCGTCGCCGGGCCAGCGGACGGCGCGCAGCGTGCCACCCCGTACGGGGATGTCGAGCTCCTGCATCAGTGGGCCGTCCAGCCGCCGTCGAGGGCGATCGACGCGCCGGTGATCAGGTCGGCGGCGGGGGTGCACAGGTACGCCACCAGCTCGGCCACCTCCTCGGGGGTGATCAGCCGTTTGATCGCCGTACGGTCCAGCATGATCTTTTCGATGACCTCGGACTCGGGTATGCCGTGGGCGGCGGCCTGGTCGGCGATCTGCTTGTCGACCAGCGGCGTGCGGACGAAGGCGGGGTTCACGCAGTTCGAGGTGACCCCTCGCCCGGCGCCTTCCAGCGCGATCGTCTTGGACAGGCCTTCGAGCCCGTGCTTGGCGGTCACGTAGGCCGACTTGTAGGGCGAGGCGATCAGCCCGTGCACCGACGAGATGTTGACGACCCGGCCCCAGCCCCGCTCGTACATGTGCGGCAGCACCTTGCGGGCGAGCCGGAACGGCGCCTCGACCATGACCCGCTGCAGGTAGGCGAAGCGTTCGGGCGGGAACTCGGGCAGCGGCGCCACGAACTGCAACCCGGCGTTGTTGACCAGGACGTCGACGTTCGCGGGCAGGGCGTCGATCGCTTCCGGGTCGGAGAGGTCGGCCCGTACCCCGGCCCCCTCCCCCACGTCCACGACCAGGACTTCGGCGCCCGCTTCGGCCAGCCGTCGCGCGCAGGCCCGGCCGATGCCGCTGGCGCCGCCGGTCACCATCGCTGTCCGTCCGGACAGGTCGAGGGCGACCACTCGTGTCGTCGTCATGATCCGAACCTATGACGGCGGGCCCGTCGCAGGCCAGCGTGTGTCACGATCAGCCGATGGAGACCCGTGATCTTCGTGTGCAGGCTCGTGGCATCACCCAGAACGTGCTGGTCGGCGGCCCGGAGGACGGGACACCGGTGCTGCTGGTGCACGGCAACTGCTCGTCGGCCCAGTTCTGGACGCCGCTGATCCGGCGGCTCCCCGGCGGCATCCGGGTGGTCGCGCCCGACCTGCGCGGTTACGGCCGCAGCGAGACGGCGCCGGTCGACGCCACCCGGGGGCTGAGCGACTTCGCCGACGACGTGGCCGCGCTGCTCGACGACCGCAGCCTGTTCCCGCAGGACGGGCCGGTGGTGGTGGCCGCGCACTCGATGGGCGGCGGCGTGGTGATGCGGATGCTGGCCGACCACCCCGGGCGGTTCTCCGCCGTCCTGCTCGAGGCGCCCGTGAGCCCGTACGGGTTCGGTGGGACCCGCGACCTCGAGGGCGCCCTGACGACGGCCGACTGCGCGGGCACCGGCGGCGGCGCGGCCAACCCGGATTTCGTGGCCCGCATCCAGGCCGGCGACCGCAGCGCCGACGCGCCGACCAGCCCGCTGTCGGTGCTGCGCTCGGCCTACGTCGCCGACCCGGCTTCCCTCGGCGAGGACGAACAACTGCTGCTCGACACGGTGCTGAGCACGGCGATCGGCGACGACAACTACCCGGGCGACGGGACAACGGTGGAGAGCTGGCCGGGCATGGGACCGGGCAACCGCGGCGTGCTCAACACCATGGCGCCCAACCACTTCAACGTCGCCGACGCCCTGGCCGGGGCCGCGTCGAAGCCGCCGATCGTGTGGGTGCGCGGCGACCGGGACGCCATCGTCTCCGACACCTCCCTGTTCGACCTGGCCTACCTGGGCTCGCTCGGCGCGGTGCCGGGCTGGCCGGGGGCCGAGGTCTGCCCGCCCCAGCCGATGGTCGGCCAGACCCGCGCGGTGCTGCAGCGCTACGCGGCGAACGGCGGCAGCTTCCGCGAGGTCGTCTACGACAACTGCGGCCACTCCCCGCATATCGAGCGCCCGGCCGAGGTGACCGCCGAGCTGCTCGCCCTGCTCGGGCACTGACTTTCGTCGTACGGGGAAAGGGTTTGTCTCCGGCGAAGGGCTGACGCCGCCGGGCGGCCGGGCGCGACAGGCTTGGGCCATGGGAAAAGTGGCCGGGTGCCGTCACACTGGTGCACCATGAACAGGATTGCCGCCTGGCGGGAGCGCGCCGGTCTGGTCGGGGCGTGGCGGCTGGTCTACGAGGCCGGCGTGGTGGGCCTGCTGACCGTGACGGCGGTGGTGCTGTCGGCCTCCGCGGGGTGGTATCCGCTCGCGCCGTGGCTGGTCGGGGTGGCCACGCCGGTGCTGCTGGCGCTGCGGCTGACGCATCCGCTGATCGCGTACGTCGCCACGGCCGTGATCGGGCTCGGCACGGGCGGGCCGAACAGCCTGGTGCTGGCGTTCCTGAGCGCCTCGATCGGCTATCGCGCACGCCGCTGGTGGCAGGTCGTGGCCGGGCTGAGCGTGTCCTGGACCCTTTTCCAGCTGTCGATCCTGTGGGAGGAACCGCTCAGCCTCGAGTGGGTGGTGCTCGGCACGCTGTGGTTCGCGATGCTGGCGGTGCTGCCGGCCGGGGTGGCCCGGATGGTCCGGCGGCGGCGCACCCTGCTCGACGCGATGCACGGGCGCAACCTGCAGCTGCACAGCCAGCAGCAGGAGGTCGCCCGCCAGGCGCAGGCCCGCGAGAGGGCCCGGATCGCCCGCGACATGCACGACTCGCTGGGGCACAAGCTCACCCTGATCTCGCTGTACTCGGGCATGCTGCGCACGGCCGGCGACGAGGAACGGGCCGAGACCGCGGACCTCGTCAAGCAGACCTCGTCGGCGGCGATGACCGAGCTGCGCCAGATCCTCGGGCTGCTCGGTCAGGACGACCCCCAATCCTCCGTACGCCCCCTGACCGGCCTGGACGAACTGGCCGAGCAGGCCCGGGCGTCGGGCGCGCGGGTGGAGCTGATCCGCGAGGGCGAGCCGGCGCCGCAGGCCTCGATGACGGAGCACGCGGCGTACCGGGTGATCCAGGAGGGCCTGACCAACGCGCTGCGGCACGCCCAGGGCGGCTCGATCACCCTGTTGCTGCGGTACGAGCCGGACGCGCTGATCGCCGCGGTCACCAACACGCCCGGGCAGCGGGTGGTGCGGGTGACCAGCGGGCAGGGGCTGCTCGGCCTGGCCGAACGGGTCCGGATCGCCGGCGGCCTGCTTTATCACGGGTCCACACCGGACGGCGGTTACCGGGTGGCGGCCACGCTGCCCCACCTCGACGACACCAACCCTGCCCCCGCCGCGCCCGAGAGCCCACCGGAAGCGGCGGCCGACTTCGTGGCCGTGATCGAGGGGCATCGCCGCCGGTCCCGGTTCGTGCTGGTCGCGACGTCGCTGTCGGTCGCCGCTTTCCTGGCGCTGTGTGTGGCCGGGGTGTGGCTCCTCTCGGCGTTCGCGGCGGTGAACCGCGAGACCTACGACGCGGCCCGGGTCGGCGCGTCCGAGAACGAGGTGCGCGAGATGCTTCCGGACGCCGAGATCGCGACCGCCACCCCGGAGGGCTGCCTCGACTACCCGGCCTCGCTGACGGAACAGATGCGCGAGGAGTCCGGCAACTTGAACTATCGTTTCTGCTTCCGCGACGGCAAGCTTGCCGACAAACAGATCATCCGGGGAGAGCCGTCTTGACCGATCCGCTGCGTGTCCTGCTGGCCGACGACGACTCGCTGATCCGGACGGCGATCGACGCGATCCTGCGGCCGGCCGCCGGCATCGAGCTGATCGCGCAGGCGGGCGACGGCCGTACGGCGATCGACCTGACCGTGCGGCACCGGCCGGACGTGGCGCTGCTGGACATCCAGATGCCGGTGCTCGACGGTCTGGCCGCGCTGCGCGAGATCCGGCACCTCGCTCCCGCCGTACGGGTCGTCGTGCTCACCACGTTCGGGCAGGACGACTACGTCGCGCAGGCGCTGGCCTCCGGGGCCGCGGGTTTCCTGCTCAAGGAGTCGGCCGCCGAGGAACTCGAGTACGCGATCCGGGCCGCCGCGGCGGGCAACGCCTACCTGTCACCGAAGATCACGCGGCAGGTGCTCGAACGGCTGCCGACGCCGGCCAGCCGCCCGACCGAGGACCTGGCCAAGGTGGACACTCTCAGCGAGCGGGAGCGTGAGGTGCTGATCCGGCTGGCCCAGGGCCTGTCCAACGCCGAGATCGGCAAGCAGCTGTTCGTGTCCGAGGGCACCGTGAAGACGCACGTCTATCACGTGTTCGCGAAACTCGGCGTGGAGAACAGGGTGCAGGCGGCCATGCTGGCACAGCGCACCGGGCTGCTCGACAACTAAAGTTGTGGCCCTGTTTCCCCTGGTCGGCAGACGCCCCGGGGCACGCCCGGCGGCCACACTTTCTCGCATGACGAACACCTTCGAAACCTGGGAACTGCCGGCCCGGATCGCCCTGGGTGACCTCGGGGTCCGATCGTCCGCGGCCCGCGCGATCATCGACGACGTCAAGGACCACTGCGCCCGTACGGGGGAAAGCCCGTTCGACACGTTCGGCGAGCCCCGCGATTTCGCCGCCCGCGCCGCCGCGGAGCAACCGGCCGGGACTCTCGAACCGGTCGACCGGGAGGGCATGACCCCGCGGGACTACCTCAGCGGGCAGCTGTTCGGGATGACCCTGGTGGTGATCCCGGCGTCGCTGGTGTTCGCCGCGATCGGCAAGAGCTGGACGTTCAACATGACCGTGGCGAGTCTGACCGGTCTCGTCCTGCTGCTGTTCACGGTGTTCTGGGCCGGTGCGGTGCCGCCGGCCGTCCGCGCCTCCGGCCGCCCCCACCTGGTCAAGTACGTCTGGGCCGCGACCGTGCCGCTCATCGCGGGCACCGCGCTGGCGTTCACCACGCTGCCCCGCGAGCAGCTGTTCGCGCTGCCGGTCGTGGCCGTCGTCGCCGTCGCGGCGGTCGCCCTGGCCCTGCAGTTGCGCTCGGGCAAGGACAAGCCGGCGCCTGGCCCGGCCTCCGCTCCCGGGCCCGATTCCGGCTCGGTCTCCGCTTCCGCCTCCAGCCTGGACGATGACTACTTCGAGCGGCTGAACGGGCTGCTGATCGGGCGCTACGACCTGACCCCGGAGCGGGCCGCCGAGCTGACCCGCGACGCCCGGGCCCGCGCCGCACTGACCGGCCTCGGCCCGGTCGAGGAGTACGCCCGGCAGGTGCAGCAGGGCGAGCCCGAGCGCAAGGACCCGTTCTGGCGGACCCGCCCGGCGCAGGTGGTCGGTCTGCTCGTCGGGATCTACCTGGGCGTGCAGGCGTTCCTGAACTGGCGGGCCGACGGCGTCTGGTGGGCTGCCTACCTGATCGCCGTCCCGGCCGCGCTCGGCGGGGCCTGGTACCTCTTCCAGACCCTGCGCGGCAAGTCCTGACGACAGCTCAGAAGGGGAGCGTGCCGTCCTCGTCGGTCAGGGTTCCGGTCGGGCCGCCGGCGTCGAGGGTGGCCAGGCGTACGACCGTACGGGCGCTCTCCTGAGGGGGGCGCCCGATGCCGAACGCGGCGGTCATGTCGGTGGCGGTGGGGCCGGGCTCGACGGCGTTGAACTTGATGCCCGGCTCCCGCTTGGCGTACTGCACAGTCAGCATGGTGGCGGCCGCCTTGGATGCCGCGTACAGCGGAAGGACCAGGCCGTGCTCGACCCGCTCGGGATTGGTCACCGCCCAGAACGAGCCCATGCTGCTCGACACGGTGACCACGGTGGGATTGCCGGACTTGCGCAGCAGGGGAAGCGCGGCCTCGGTCACCCGGACGATGCCCACGGCGTTGGTGTCGAACGCGCGCAGGGCGGCCGGACCGGTGACCTCGTCGGCGGCGAGGATGCCCGCGTTGTGCACGAGCACGTCGAGCCGGCCCTCGGCCGCGCCGATCGTCGCCAGGGCGGCGCGCACCGAGTCGTCGTCGGTCACGTCCAGCTGGACGAAACGGGCGCCGAGCTCGGCGGCGGCTTTCTCACCCCGTACGGTGTCCCGGGCGCCGACATAGACGGTGTGCCCCAGTTCCTGCAGCTGCTTGGCGGTCTCGAAGCCGATGCCCTTGTTGGCGCCGGTGATCAGTGTGACGGTCATGGGACGAACGGTAGGCACGGTCGCCGGCCGCACCCAGAGCCCTGCTCAGCCTGGGGTGTGGCAGGACCCCCTCTGTTCGCGGGCGCCCGGCCTACGCTGGATCGATGAGCGACTCGACCAACCTGCTCGGCGCTTTCCTTCGGGCCCGGCGCGAGCTGGTGACACCCGAGCAGGCGGGCATCCCCGACGTGGGGGTCCGGCGGGTGCCGGGGCTGCGGCGCGAAGAGGTCGCCATGCTCGCGGGCATCAGCGCCGACTACTACCTGCGGCTGGAACGCGGGCGTGACCGCCGCCCGTCGGTGCAGGTGCTGGAGTCGATCGCCCGGGTGCTGCGCCTCGACGACGACCACTGGGCACACCTGCTTTCCCTGGTCGCCGACGGGAGCAAGCGGCGCCGCCGGAAGCCCCGCAAGGAGGTGCCGCCACCCGGCATCCTCAAGCTGGTCGGCTCCCTGGCGCAGCCGGCCTTCCTCGAGGACAGGTACTTCGACATCGTCGCCTCCAACCGGCTGGCCCGGGCGCTGTCGCCGCGCTACGCGCCGGGCGGCAACCAGATGCGCGACCTGTTCCTCGACCCGGCCGAGCAGGCGCTGCACCCGGAATGGCAGAACGTCACCGAGTGCTTCGTGGCGAACCTGCGGCAGGCCGTGGGCACCGACATCGACGACCCTCGGTTCATCGAGCTCACCGGGGAGTTGTCGCTGGCCAGCCCCCGGTTCCGGCAGCTGTGGGGCCGGCACGAGGTGCGCGGCCAGACGGGCGCGCCGGTCCAGCTCAACCACCCGCAGGTCGGCGAGCTGACCCTCAACCGGGAGCGGCTGGCGGTGGGCGGCACCGAGGGTCTGATGCTGATCGTGTTCCATGCGGACGCGGGGTCGGAGCATGCGGACAAGCTGGCCCTGCTGGCCTCCCTCGACCAGGACGCCACGGAACGGGATCCTCTGGTAGACATCGTTCATGATTGATGCGCTGGCGGCCGTGGCCGTGCCGCTTCTGCTCGTCGGCGGGTTGTCCGCCCCGGGTGCCCATGCTCCTTTCGGGGCCGCGGCTTCGGGGGTCCTGCCGCCTCCCGGGGCCGCAGCCTCGGAAGCCCGGCCGTCTTCCGGGGCCGCAGCTTCTGGAGTCCTGTCGCCTCCCGGGGTTGCGGCTTCGGGAGCCCTGCCGCCTCCCGGGGTTGCGGCTTCGGGAGCCCTGCCGCCTTCCGGGGTTGTGGCTTCTGGTGCTCGGCCGGCTGTGCCCGTCAGGGCCGCCGTCACCGGCTCGTTGCCTTCGCCGGCCGGCGGTGTGGTTACCGGCGTGCTGCTGCCGGCGCCTGCCGGAACTGTTTCGGTCACCGCGGTCGACGTCTCGCCGCTCGGGGTGGTCGCCGGCACGGCCGAGGGCCTCCCCCAGCGCTGGGCCAAGCTGCCCGGCGCGGGATGGCTGCGCCAGCCGCTCGCCCTGCCCGCGGGCGCGACCGCCGGCACGGTCACCGGGGTCACCGACCTCGGCGAGGCGGCCGGCTCGGTCACGGTCGACGACGCCACGCGGGCGGTGCGCTGGTCGGTGAGCGGCCTGTCGTCCACGCTCGTGCCCGGAACCCGGGCCGACGCGGTGGGCCCACGCGGCACGCTGGGCGTGTCCACTGTCGCCACCGAACCCGCCGCCGAATCCGACCTGGTCGCGCGCGACGGCAGTCGCACCCCGCTGCGCGACACGCCTGAGCTCGGGGGCGGCTACCGGCGTACGGTGTCCTCGGTCGGCGGACCCGGCACGGCGGTGGTGTGGGTGACCGACGGCATCGGCAAAGGCACCACTGCCCGCCCGGTGCTCTGGCGCGACGGGGCGACGCTGCGGCTGCCGGTGTTCAGCTCGTTCTTCCTCTCCGGCGCGTGCGTCACCCGGGTGCTGCCCGACGGCACGGTCGTCTTCAGCGGGTACAACAACGACAACGGCACCATCTCGTACGACCTGGTCAAGCACACCGGCGGCGTCCCCGGCACGAGCGTCCTGCTGGCCCGCGCCACCCCGGCGGGCGGCACGATCGCCGGCCTCACCTGCGGCTCGGCGCAGTCCCCGCTGAACGCGCTGGCCTCCGACGGCGGGTTCACCGGGCAGGCCGCCCAGCAGGCCGCGTACTGGACTCCCGCCGGCGAGGGCAAGAGCATCCCGTACGCCGAGGGCGAGCGCTCCTCGACCGGAGTGGCGGCCGCGTCGGGCGGACGGGTGATCGTGCGGGCGGAACGCTCGGACGGCAGTGTGTGCTACTCGTTGTGGCGCAACGGCGTCAGGACTCCGCTGGCCGCCCCCGCGGGCTGGTCGATCAGCAATGTGGTCGAGCTGACCGACGCCGGCCTGCTCGTCGCCAACGTCCGCAACGAGGCCGGCACGCTCCGCCCGGCCGCCTGGCAGCTGTAACGCCCTGTCCCCTCGCACAAGCGCGGCCGTCACCCGGCGGCCGCGACGCCCGTCCCCCACACACCGCGACGCCCTCAGCCAACGGCCGCAACACCCGTCCGACCCCACAACGCGCCCACACCCGGCGGCCGCAACGCCGGTCCCCCACACACCGCGCCGCCCTCCCCCGACGGCCGCAACACCCGTCCCCCACACACCGCACCGCCCCCACCCAACGGCCGCAACACCCGTCCGACCCCACAACGCGCCCACACCCGACGGCCGCAACGCCGGTCCCCCACACACCGCGCCGCCCTCCCCGACGGCCGCAACACCCGTCCCCCACACACCGCACCGCCCCCACCCAACGGCCGCAACACCCGTCCGACCCCACAACGCGCCCACACCCGACGGCCGCAACGCCGGTCCCCCACACACCGCGCCGCCCTCCCCGACGGCCGCAACACCCGTCCCCCACACACCGCACCGCCCCCACCCAACGGCCGCAACACCCGTCCCCCACACCGCACCGGCTGAAGTGGGTTTCGGCTGCGGGGATTCTGCTGGCGGCCGAGGGCGTCGCCTCCCCCGAGGGCCGCAACACCCCTCCCCCACACCGCGCGGCCGTCACCCGGCGGCCGCGCCGAACCCGCGCTCATGCTCTGCGAGCACACGCCACGAGACGACGAGCACCGCTGGATGAACCACGGCACGGCCCGCCGAGAACACTCGCATGCGCCACGGCGGCGACGAACGCTGCCCGACGGGCAACGCGTGGGACCGCCAGGGCACCTGAACGGGCGTGCCGCAGGGCGGGAACAACGTGTAGCGGGTTTGACACCAGGCGGGGCAGACGGTTCAGGATGCGGGCGGACGTGGTTCGCCGAGACCGAGGACTGGTCGGCACACCTCGACGCCGATCAGTTCGATGTCGTCGCGGCGGTGGTGTTCCCAGGCCCCGCGGGTGAGGCGCCACCGCTGGATCGGGGCGGGCTCGCCGCGGCGGGTGTCCCAGTCGGTGCCGTTCGGCTCGTAACCCAGCGCGCGTGAGATGCCGTTGGAGGCCTGGTTGTCGGCGAAGGCGTCACTCCCGGCCTCACGGGCGCCCAGCCCGGCGAAGGCCAGATGCAGGATCGCCGCCCGCATCTCTTTGCCCAGGCCCTGCCCGCGGCGGCCCGGGGCCAGCCACGAGAAGCTGCTCACCGTGCCGAACCGGTCGAAGTCGCGGCCGATGAGGTCCTGCATGCCGACCGGCTCGCCGTCGACGAGCACGACGAAATAGAGCCGCCAGTTCCCCGGGGTCACCCGGCCCCGCCCCGACCAGATGCCGCGCAGCCAGCGCCACTCCCGTTCCGGGCTGTCGGCGTACAACGACATCGGATCGTCGAACGGCCACGGCTGGGTGTCCGCGACCCCGGCCCGCACGGTCGGCACGAGCCGTTCCAGCAGCTCGTCCGACGCGCCGGCCAGCGTCAGCCGGGGCGTACGGACCTCGACGTCGAGCGGAGGATAGCTGTGAGCCATCCCCGGGACGCTAACCAGCCGGGCCCGCCGCCGCATCCGGTTTACGCCCGCTCAGCTCGACGACCACGGCGGCGGTCAGCACTCCGGCGGCGACTCCCAGGAAGAGGCGTACGGCCGTGGCATGAATGAGCTCCGCACCCGGCAGCACGAACGCGAGCGCCGCCCAGGAAAGTGTCACGGCCGCCACGATCGACCAGAAGCGGACCGGCCGCGGCCGAGGGCCCGACGAGCCGGCCGGCAGGTGGGCCCACGAGCTGCCAGGCGGGTGGGCCCACGAACCGGCCGGCGGGTGGGCCGACGAACCGGCCGGCAGGTCGGCCGACGGCTCGGGCGCGGCGGCGAGGAGCTGCCCGGAGACGTTGGGATGCCGTGCCGGTAGCCGGACACCCCGTCGCGGGGCGGGCAACGATCCCGGCGCGGCCAATTCCGGGTCGCCGTGCCAGCGAAGCAGCAACCGGTGCCGGCCCACGTGCGCCACCAGAGCGAACAGGCCCAGGAAACCGAGCACGTGCATGACCGGTTCGGCGAGGGGCAACTGCAGTTCGAGGAAGTCCAGCAGCAGGTGGCTCACCGCCCCCAGCAGCGCCGACCAGCAGGTCACCCGGAGGGGATGGGACGTGCGACCGAGCACGGCGTAGTCGCGCAGCACCGACGGCAGGTGGCTCGCCACGACCGGGGCCGCCCGGCGGATCAGCCAGGTCAGGACCAGCGTCACCGGCAGGCACCAGAACACGAACCCGCGCAGGCCGTGCGACATCTTCCAGACCGGCAGGCCCGACCCGTCGAGCGCGTACGCCAGGTCGGGCGCCGTCGACCCCACGGCCAGCGCGACCCCGTCGAACCAGCGCGGCCGCCACACCTTGAGCCACACGATCGCCGGGTGGGTGGGAACAGTCAGCGGCATCCCCCGCACGGTAGTGAGCAGTTGTGGAGAAGTGGTGTGCGTTACGGGGAGGCCTGCTCGCGACTGCACCACCAGGTCAGGAGGCCATCCTCTCGCGCAGGGAGCGGGGGCGCAGGTCGGTCCAGGTTCGCTCCACGTAGTCGAGGCAGGCCTGCCGGGTGTCCTCGCCGAAGGCGACCGTCCAGCCGGCCGGCACGTCGACGAACGAGGGCCACAGCGAGTGCTGGTCCTCGTCGTTGACCAGCACCAGGTAACGGCCGTCGGGGTCCTCGAAGGGGTTTGTCATCAGTGGGTCCTCTCGGTGTCGGCGTACAGGTCGGTCAGGGTTCGGTCCGGGTCGGCCAGGGCCGCGGTCAGCAGGTGCTGGAACTGCCCGGCCAGGGCAGCCATCCGCGCGGGTTCGAAGTGGCCGGCGGCGTACTCCAGGTCGCAGTGCACCGGGCGGTCGCCGACGGGCTCGTAGAAGCTCAGCGTCAGCTCGGCCCGCAGCGCCCCGGTCGGCAGCGTCTCCATCGGCAGCGCGCCGACCTCGGCCAGCCGGGCCTCCTCGTGGTGCACGATCATCACCTGAGGCGGCGGCACCCCGGCGTCCACCAGCGCGTCGAACGGCAGGTCCTGCCGGTCCAGGGCGGCAAGGTCGGTTTCCCGTACGCGGGTCAGCAGCTCGGCGAAGGTGAGCTCCCCGCCCGTCGCGGTCCGCAGCACCACGGTGTTGAACAGGCAGCCGACAAGGCCGGTCAGCGATGGTTCGGAACGGCCGGCCACCAGCGCGCCGATCGGCAGGTCGGTTCCCGCGCCCGCGCCGGTGAGCAGCGCGGCCAGGGTGGCGTGGAGAACCATGAACATGCTGGTTCCCGTACGCCGGGCCAGCTCGTCAACCGCACGATGCGTGGCCGCGTCCAGGACGATCGGCACCACCCCGGCCCGCGACACGCCCGGCGAGCCGACCTGCGACACGTCAGACGAGCCGACCTGCGAAACGCCCGGCGAGGCGGCCTGCGACACGCCCGGCGAGTCAATCCGGGACGCGCCGGGCAGGTCGAGCCGAGGCACTCCGTCGAGCAGCGACGTCCACTCGGCCAGCTGCCGCGCGTGCGCCGAGCCGGGGTCGGCCGGGTCGCCCAGCAGCTCGTACTGCCAGCGCGTGTAGTCGGCGTAGTCCACCGGCAGCGGCGCCGGCGGCGAACCCTCGTACGCGCAAGCCAGGTCGCTGATCAGCGGCACCACCGACCATTCGTCCACGCCCAGGTGGTGCACGGTGAGCAGGACCGTACGGTCGCCGATCAGCCGGGCCCGCAGCGGCGCCCGCCCGGTCAGGTCGACCTCCTCGCCGGCGAGCCGCAGAAGCTGCTCGTTCAGGGAGTCGTCGGTACGGTCCACCCGTTCCAGCCGGGGCCGCGGAGTCTCGACCCGCCACAGCTGCCCGGCCGCCCAGCGATAGCCGGTGCGCAGCGGCGCGTGCCGTTCCACCAGGGCGTCGAGCGCCTGCGCGAACCGCTCGGCGTCCACCCCGCGGAAAACAAAGGCCAGATCCCAACCCCCGTACGGGGAACGGGCCAGATACCGCTGCACCGGCGCGCCCCGCCCGTCGGCTTCCTCACCGGCCGGACGGGCGGTCAGCACGGGCCCGCTGGGCACCGGGCCGCCGGCGACCCCGGTTTCGTCGCCGCTCGCCCGGCCGCCGGCGAACCGATGCGCGAAGCCGTCCGCCGCCGACCCGTCGAGCAGCCGGGCCAGGCCGGCCACCGTCGGGGTGTCGAACACGTCGCGGACCCGCAGGCCGGCCCCGAATTCCGCGCGCACCGCCCCGATGAGGCGCATGCACGACATCGAGTGCCCGCCCAGCGCGAAGAAGTTGTCGTCCACCCCCACCCGCGGCAGCCGCAGGATCTCGGCGAACAGCGCGGCCAGCCGGGCCTGCACCTCGGTGACGGGCGCCGCCTCACCGGCCAGCGCGGCCCAGTCCGGGGCGGGCAGCCGCCGCCGGTCCACCTTGCCGTTCGGGGTGCGCGGCAGGTCGCCGTCGAGCGGCACGACCAGCGCCGGCACCAGATAGCTGGGCAGCCGGGCGGCGAGGTCGTCCCGCACCGCCGCGGGGTCGACGTCTCCGCCCGCGGCCACGACGTAACCCACGAGCCGGGCCGTGTCGCCCGAGCCGTCGACGACGACCACCGCCTGCGCGACGCCGGGGTGCGCGGCCAGCGCCGCCTCCACCTCGGCCGGCTCGATCCGATGCCCGCGGATCTTGACCTGGTCGTCGACCCGGCCCAGGAAGTCGATCAGGCCGTCGGCCCGCCACCGCGCCCGGTCGCCGGTGCGGTACATGCGGGCGCCGGGCGGACCGTACGGGTCGGCCACGAACCGCTCGGCGCTCAGCCCGGGACGCCCCAGGTACCCGCGGGCCAGTCCGCGCCCGGCGATGTAGAGCTCACCGGCCGCGCCCGGCGGCACCGGCTGCAGCCGGCGGTCGAGCACGTAGGCCACCGTGTTGGGGTCGGGCACCCCGATCGGCACCGCGCCCTCCCAGCCCGGCTCGGCCCGCCACAGCGTCGAGTTCACTGTCGCCTCGGTCAGCCCGTACGCCACGAACAGGCGCAGCGTGGCCGCCCAGCGCGTGATCACCTCGGGCGGGACCTGTTCGGTGCCGACCAGCACGGTCAGGCCGGCGGGCAGTTCGCAACCGGGCGGCAGCGCGGCGACCAGCGACGGCGGCAGGATCGCATGCGTCACCCCGTACGCGGAAAGCAGTTGGGTCAACGCCGGGCCGGGGGTACGGGTCTCGTCCGGCGCGATGACGAGCCGCGCCCCGGTCGCGAGGGCCATCGAGACCTCGAACGCGAACACGTCGAAGCCGATCGACGCGAACTGCAGGATGCCACTGGCGGCGGTGACGCCCATCGGGTCGACGGCGGTGGCGACCAGGCTGCCGATGCCCTCGTGGGTGACGGTGACGCCCTTGGGCCGGCCGGTCGAGCCGGAGGTGTAGATGACGTACGCGGCGTGGTCGATGCCCTCCGGCGGCGCCGGCAGCACCCCGGCGACCGGCCCGTCCGCGTCGACCGGCACCCGCTCGACACCGAACACATCGGGCAGAGCGCAGGCGACGGCGCCGGTGGTGAGCACGTGCCGGGTGCCGGAGTCGGTGAGCATGAACGCCAGCCGATCGGCCGGGTGCTGCAGGTCGAGCGGCAGGAAGGCGGCGCCCAGCTCGAGCACGCCGAGCACAGCCACGATCGTTTCCAGCGAGCGCGGGACGGCCACGGCGACCACGCTTTCGGGTCGGACCCCGCGAGCGGCCAGCACCCCGGCGAGGCGGTGGGCACGGGCGGCCAGCTCGGCGTAGGTGAGCGTGCGGTCACCGTCGACCACCGCGAGCGCGTCCGGGGTCTCGGCGGCCCGCTCGGCGAACGCGTCGAAGAGGCTCAGCTCCTCGACCGTACGGGCGGTGGTGTTGAACGTGCGGAGCACCCGCTCGCGCTCGTCGCCGACCAGGACGTCGAGCCCGGCCACCGGGGTTTCCGGCGCGTGCACGGCGGCGGTGGCCAGCGCGACGAGCCGCCGGGCCAGCAGGTCCACGGTGGACCGGTCGAACAGCTCGGTGCGATACGTGAGCCGGGCCGTCATCGCGTCGCCGCCGTGCTCGGCCAGCTCCACCACCAGGTCGAACCGGGCGGTCCCGGTGTGCAGCGGCTCGTCGGCGACCTCGAGGCCGTCGAGCGTGAACGCGTCGGCGACGTGCTGCCGGTGCACGACCATGACCTGGAACAGCGGGTGCCGCGACAGTGAACGCGGCGGGTTGACCGCCTCGACCACGGCCTCGAACGGCACGTCCTGGTGCGCGAAGGCGGCCAGGTCGGCGTCGCGGACCCGGGCCAGCAGAGCGGTGAAGCCGGGGTCGCCGCTCAGGTCGGTGCGCAGCACAAGCGTGTTGACGAAGAACCCGACCAGGTCGTGCAGGGCCTCCTCGGTGCGTCCGGCGATCGGCGCCCCGAGCGGGATGTCGTCGCCCGCGCCGAGCCGGTGCAGCAGGGCCGCGGTCAGCGCGTGGGCCACCATGAACGGGCTGGCCCCGGCGTCGGCGGCGAGGCGGCGCAGGCCCCGCACCACATCGGCGGGCAGGTCGACGGTCACCTCGTCGCCGGCGGCGCTCGGCTCGGCCGCGCGGGGACGGTCGAGCGGCAGCGGGATCTCCTCGGGAAGGCCGTCCAGCGTCGTGCGCCAGAACGCGAGCTGCTCGTCCCGCACCTGGGCGAGCAGGTCACGCTGCCACTGGGCGTAGTCGGCGTACTGCACCGGCAGCGGCTGCAGACCCTTACCCCCGTACGCGGTGGAAAGGTCGGCCAGGAACGGACCGTCGGACCATTCGTCGGTCACGATGTGGTGCAGCAGCAGCACCAGCACATGCTCGTCCGGGCCGCGGCGGATCAGGGCGGCCCGCAACGGCAGATCCGTGGCCAGGTCGAACGGGCGGGCCGCGAGCTCGGCCACGTCGGCGTCGTCGAGCACGTCGAGCGGCGGGCGGGCCTGCTCGAACGGCAGGATCCGCTGGTACGGCTCGCCGTTGCCAAAGCCGATGACCGTACGGAGAATCTCGTGCCTGCCGGCGACGGCGTGCAGCGCGTCGTGCAGGCGGGTCACGTCGAGCGGGCCACGCAGGCGCAGGGTCAGCGGGAAGTTGTAGGCCGCCGAGGGGCCGTGCATGCGGTCGAGGGTCCAGAGGCGTTGCTGGGCGTACGACAGCGGCAGCCGCTCGGGTCTTCCCGCCGGCCCCAGCACCGGCCGGTTCGTCCTCCCGCCGGCCGTCCGCGCGGCCAGCTCGGCCACCGTCGGCGCCTCGAACAGGTCACGCAGGGACAGCTCCGCCCCGAGCGCCGTGCGGGCCCGGCTGACCAGGCGGATCGCGAGCAGCGAGTGCCCGCCGAGGTCGAAGAAGCTGTCGTCCACCCCGACCGCGGGCACGTCCAGCAGGTCGGCGTAGATCTCGCACAGCGCGGTCTCGGCCGGTGTCGACGGGGGCCGGGTGGCGGCCGTGGTCTGCACGGTGGCGGCGGGCAGGGCCCGGACGTCGAGCTTGCCGTTGACCGTCAGCGGCAGCTTCTCGACGGCGACGAGGGCGGCCGGGACCATGTAGCCGGGCAGCCGCTCCTTCAGATACGCGCGGACCTGCCGCAGCACGGTGTCGTCCTCGTCGGGTGTCCACCGCGGACCCCGTACGAGATATCCGGCGAGCCGTTTGCCCGAGTCGACGACCACGGCGGCCTGCGTCACCAGCGGGTGCCCGGTGACGGCCGACTCCACCTCGGCCGGCTCGACCCGGTACCCGCGGATCTTGACCTGGTCGTCGGTGCGGCCGAGGAAGTCGAGGTTGCCGTCCGGGCGCCGCCGCACCAGGTCTCCGGTGCGGTACATGCGCTCCCCCGGACCGCCGTACGGGTCGGCGACGAACCGTTCCGCGGTCAGCCCGGTCTGCCGGTGGTAGCCGCGGGCCAGGCCGATCCCGGCGATGTAGAGCTCACCCGGCGCACCCGGGGCGGCCGGGCGCAGGAACGGGTCGAGGATGTAGGCGCGGGTGTTCCAGATGGCCCGGCCGACCGTCGGGGTGGCGCTGTCCTCGGTGCCGCCCCCCAGCGTGTTGATCGTGTACTCGGTCGGCCCGTACAGGTTGTAGCCGGTCACACCGTCGGTGTCGCGCAGCCTGCTCCACACCGTGTCAGGCACGGCCTCGCCGCCGAGCAGCACCAGCGGCGGCCGCACCCGCTCCAGCAGGCCCTGCTCGATCAGGTGATGCGCGTACGTGGGGGTCACGTTGACGACGTCGATCCGGTGCCGCTCGCAGTAGCCGACCAGCCCGGCCGCGTCCCGGCGCAGCTGCTCGTCGCAGACGTGCACCTCGTGGCCCTCCACGAGCCAGAGAAGCTCCTCCCACGACATGTCGAAGGCGAACGAGACGGTGTGCGCGATCCGCAGCCGCCGCCCGGCCGCCGCGACGACCGGCCCGAAGATGGCCTCACGGTGGTTGAGCTGCATGTTGGTCAGACCCCGGTACGGGGTGACGACGCCCTTGGGCCGCCCGGTCGAACCGGAGGTGTAGATGATGTACGCCGGGTGCTCGAGCCGGGTCGCGTCGCCCCGGTTGCCCGGCAGCGGCACGTCGGGGAACTCCAGCGGCCCGTCCAGCTCCACCACCGGCACGGCCGTGTCCGGCAGCAGGGAGCGCACCGTCTTGTAGGTGAGCACGCACATCGGCTCGGTGTCGGCCAGCATCAGCGCGAGCCGTTCGGCCGGCAGGTCCAGTTCCAGCGGCAGATAGGCGGCCCCCGTACGCAGCACCGCGAACAGGGCGGCCACCATGTCCAGCGTCCTGGGCAGGGCGAGCGCGACGACCCTCTCCGGTCCGGCGCCGCGGGAGACGAGCAGCCGGGCGAGCTGGTTGACCCGCTCGTCGAGCTGCGCGTACGTGAGTTGCCGGTCGCCGGCGACCAGCGCTACCTCGTCCGGGGTGCGGGCCGCCTGATCGGCGAGCAGGTCCGCGACAGTGTCGGCGCCGACCGGGTTCTTCGTACGGTCCCAGTCCTCGCGCAGGGTGCGCAGGTCGTCGCCGGTGAGCACGTCGACCGGCCGGTCCGGGGCGGACACGATCCGCTCCAGCACGGCGGCCAGGCGGTCGACCAGCGCCCGCGCGGCGTTGCCGTCGACCACCTCGGGCCGGTGGTCGAGCGCGATGCGGAACCGGCGGCCCGGGGTGATGACCAGCGTGAGCGGGTAGTGGGTGGCGTCCACGCTGCCGACGGCCTCGATGCCGTGGCGTTGCCGCAGATCGGCCGAGTCGCCCTCGTCGACGAAGTTCTGCATCACGTACAGCGTGTCGAACAGCTGCGGATGCCCGGCGGCGCGCTGGATGTCGGCCAGACCCACGTGGTCGTAGGCCATCAGGTCGAGCCGCTGGTCCTGCAGACGCTGCAGCAGACTCTTGACCGGTTCGCCGGGGGCGGGCGCCACCCGTACGGGAACGGTGTTGAGGAACAGCCCGATGATGCTGTCGACCAGCGGGACGTCGCCGTGCCGCCCCGCCACGGTCTGCCCGAAGACGACGTCGGCGCGCCCGAGGTGGGCCCCCAGCACCAGTCCCCAGGCCGCGCTGAACAGCGTGTTCAGGGTGAGGCCGTGCTTGCGGGCGCCGTCACGCAGCTTCCGGGACAGCTCCTCGGGCAGCTCCACCGCATGCCGTTCGGGCAGCGCGGGGGCGAGGCTGCGGTCGGCCGGCCCGATCAGCGTCGGCTCCCGCAGGCCGTCCAGCGCGGCCCGCCACTGCTCGACGGCGCTTTCGGCGTCCTGTTCGCCCAGCCACTCCAGGTGGTGGCGGTAGGAGCCCGCCGGGGGCAGGCCGGTGGGGTCGCCGTCCCGTTCGTACAGGGTGAACAGCTGCTCGACGAACAGCTCCTCGGACCAGCCGTCCCACAGGATCAGGTGGTGGCTGACGAGCAGCCGGTCGCCGCCGTCCTTCCGCCGGATCACGGTGAGCCGGCACAGCGGCGGTTTCGCCAGGTCGAACGGCCGGGCCCGGTCAGCCGCCATCACCGCGGCGGGATCGTCGGCCTCGACCACGTCGATCGGCAGTTCCAGGCCGTCCGGAACGAACTGCGCCGGCCGGCTCAACCCATCACTCAGGAACCCGGCGCGCATCCCGTCGTTGCGGGCCAGGAGCGCCCTGCCGGCCCGTCGCAGCCGCTCCACATCCACCCGATAACCCAGGTCGAACGCGTCCTGCCCGGTATAGACGTCAAGCGCCCCCACGTCATAGCTGGCGTGAAAGAAAAGCCCCTCCTGCAACGGCGAAAGCGGCCACACATCCCCGACCGGATTCCCACTGATTTCCTGTACGCGTTGCAGTTCGCCCTCGGCCAGCGGCAGCAGAGTCGTGCGCTCAGCCACCTCACGTCCGGCCGCGCCTCCCGTCACCCCGCGCGGCTCCGCTCCCTCACCGACCGCCTCGCTCAGCGCCGCGCTATCGCCGGCCACCTCACGCCCCGCCGCGCCCCCCGTCAACCCGCGCGGCTCCGCTCCCTCACCGACCGCCTCGCTCAGCGCCGCACCACCGCCGGTTGCCTCACGTCCGGCCGCGCCTCCCGTCACCCCGCGCAGCTCCGCTCCTTCACCGACCGCCTCACGCAGCGTCGCACCATCGCCGGCTGCCTCACGCAGCGCCGCACCATCGCCGGTCGCCTCACGCGGCGCCGTGCCATCGCCGGCTGCCTCACGCTGCACCGCACCACTGCCGGCCGCCTCACGCAGCGCCTGGGCCCACCCGTGGGAGATGGCCGTAATGTCCTGCCCGGTCAGCGGCCCTTCCGCCCACGTCCAGGTGGCGGTCAGCGCAGGGCCGTGCGCGGTCTCCTCACACACCACGTCCACCTGCAACAGGTGCGCCAGGTCAAGTCCCCCGTTGACCTCGGTCGGCAGCTCGTCGGCGGCCGGCGTCCACAGTTCCCCGGTGCCCGCCGGGAACCGCCCGTAGTAGTTGAACAACACCTGCGGCTGCGCCATGCGGGCCAAAATGGGCGCGGTCTGTGCATTGAGGTACCGCAACATCCCATACCCCAGCCCCCCGTCGGGCGTGGCGTCGAGGCCGCCACTGTCGCCGCCGACCGGGCCGAACCCCGCGCCACCGTCCAGGCCGCCCGCGGCGTCCCCGGCCGGCCCAGCCGCGCCACTGCTCAACGAGCCGGACCCGGCGCCTCCGAGCCGCACCGGATGGACAGCCGTCAGCCAGCCGACCGTGCGGGACAGGTCCAGCCCGGGTCGAATGTCCTCCCGGCCGTGCCGCTCGACATCAACCAGCAGCTCAGCGCCGGTGCCCCCACGCCAGGCGTCAACGCCCCGATACAGCGCGGCGAGCAGCCCGTCGGTGATCCCCGCCCCGAACCTCCCGAGCACCGCCCGCGTCTCAGCAACCCCCAGCCGACTCACGTAGCGACGAGCCTCGACACCACTCCCAGCCCCAGCGCGGCCGCCCGCAACCCCAGCGCTGCCGCCCCCAAACCCAGCGCTGCCGCCCGCAGCCACGGTGCCCCGGGCGGCAGGGGATGCCGCGCCGTCGGACATCAGTTCCCCGCCGGGGGCCAGCACCCGAACCCAGTGCTCCAGTTCGGCGAGGCGCTGTGGGTTCTGCGCCTCAGCCTGTACAGCCTGTGCATAACGACGCAACGACGTTCCGGCGGCCGGCAACGGCATCCCTGAGGCGGCGGTGGCCAAGTCGTCGAGCAGGATCCGCCAGGACACACCATCAACAACGAGGTGGTGGGCCATCAACAGCAGACGGCCTTCATGCTCCCCGGCGTCGAACCAGACGGCCTGCAGCATCCGCCCCGCACTCGGGTCGAGCCGTTCAGTAGCGGCAGCGGCCTCAGCCGCAAGCACCGCGGCGAATCCGCCGGCGGGCAGAGCCGAGATGTCCACCCGCTGGATCAGCTCCCCGGCGTCCACAGCCGGCATGGCCTCCTGCGTCCACAACACCGACGCAATCCGGCGCAGTCGCAGCCGCAACCCGTCGTGCCGATCGACCACCGCCTGCAGAACCCGCGTCAGCCCCGGCAAATCGGCCGAACCAGGCACGGTGAGCAGAACCGGCAGCGTGAACCGATCGATCGAGGCCCCGGTGTCACGCAGCCAGTGAACGATGGGCAGCAGCGGCACATCTCCGACCCCATCGGACTCCCCCACCCCCTGCGCAGCCACATCCAACGTCCCCGTAGGCGGAGCCCCAGCTGACGTCCCCACGGATCCAGCGCCATCCGACAACCCGACCGACCGAGCCACACCCAACGACCCGACCGACCCAGCCACACCCGGCGTCCCCAACGATCCAGCCCTCACCGGCGTCGCCACGGACGCAACCTCAACCGATGTCTCCATGGCCCCAGCCGCTCGCCGCGCAGAATCGTTTGGTGTCTCGTCCGCGGCGGCCGGGAGGTTCGCGACCAACGCT
Source organism: Paractinoplanes brasiliensis (assembly GCF_004362215.1). Lineage (NCBI taxonomy): Bacteria > Bacillati > Actinomycetota > Actinomycetes > Micromonosporales > Micromonosporaceae > Paractinoplanes > Paractinoplanes brasiliensis. The sequence continues at coordinate 2,240,245 of NZ_SNWR01000002.1, forward strand.
CGTGGCGTGCGCAACGTCAGAACCTCCCGCGGCGCGATCGGCAGCCCAAGGCGACGGGCCCGGCTCGAGACAGCGATGGAAAGAATGCTGTCTCCGCCGAGATCGAAGAAGTCAGCCTCAGGAGCAACATCGGAAACCCGCAGAACCGCAGCGAACACGTCAGCCAGCACCCGCTCGCGGTCGTCACTCGGCTGACCATCGCCTGTAGCCGGTGTTGACGTATCAACGGCATCGCCTGTAGCAGCCGGAGTTGACGCGCCAATCGCATCAACATCGACGGACCCAGTCATGCTGACTGCTGTGTTGACAACCTTGTCCATGTTGACGGCACCCAACGCATTGACCGTCTCGATCGTCCCGGAAGTCAGTGTTGACGCCACGACAAGATCCGAGGAAGAGAGCCGAGAAGTGACGGCGGCCCCGTCGACCTTGCCGCCACGTGTCTGACCGTCGCCTGCAGCCGACGCTGACGCGTCAACAGCATCAACATTGACGGACTCAGTCATGTTGATTGTCGTATTGACAGCCTTGTCCATGTTGACGGCATCAAACGCATTGACCGTCTCGACTGCCCTGGAGGTCAATATTGACGCCACGGCAAGGTCCGAGGACGAGAGCCGGGACGTGATGGCGGCCCGGTCGACCTTGCCGTTGGGGGTCAGGGGTAGCGCGTCCAGAACCAGTAGGGCGGAGGGCATCATTGCCGCAGGGAGGGCAGCTGCTGCTTCTGCGAGCAACGCAGGACCATCCACAGCAGTGTTGTTCACAGACGTGTTGTTCACAGCGGCGTCGTCCACAGCGCGGCGGCCCGCAACGCGTTTGTCCACAGCGGGCGTGTCCACCCCACGCCCGTCCACACCACGCCCCTCCGCACCAAGACCGTCCACAGCGTGGCCGTCCACACCACGGCCATCCACAGCACGGTCGTCCATCCCAAGGCCGTCCGCAGCTCGGCCATCCGCAGCACCGCCATCCACAGCACGGCCATCCACAGCACCGCCATCCACAGCACGGCCGTCCACAGCACGGCCATCCACAGCACGGCCATCCACAGCACGGCCATCCACAGCACGGCCATCCACAGCACGGCCATCCACAGCACGGCCGTCCACAGCACGGCCGTCCACAGCACGGCCGTCCACAGCACGGGCCTCCACGATGTGGTCGTCCGCGGTGGTGGGGCTTGGTTGGGTGGGGGTTGGCACGATGCAGGCGACCAGCTGGATGCCCCCTGCGGGGGTCGGGCGGGGAACCACCACGGCCTGGGAGACGCCTGGGTGGCTGGTCAGCCAGGCCTCGATCTCGGCGGGGTCGATGCGGACGCCTCGGACCTTCAGTTCGGTGTCGGCTCGGGCGATGTAGGTGAGGGTCCCGTCGGGGTTGCGGCGGACCAGGTCGCCGGTTCGGTACATGCGGGTGCCGGGTCGGCCGAACGGGTCGGCCACGAAACGGTGGGAGGTTTCGGCGGGACGCCCCAGGTAACCGCGCGCCAACTGGGAACCGGCTACATAGAGCTCGCCCTCGGGGGTCGGCTGGAGGTGGTCGTCCAGGACGTACAGGTGGGTGTTGCCCACGGGAACGCCGATCGGCACGGCGGGGCCGTGGGTGCCGTCGTTGGGCCACCATGTGACCTGCACGGCCGTTTCGGTGGGGCCGTAGAAGTTGTCCAGGCGGGTGCCGGTGAGGTCGTGCCACCGGCGGGACAGATCACCGGTCAGGGCCTCGCCTCCGCTGGAGACCCAGCGCAGGGTGGAGGCCCAGGTCGGGTCTTCGCGGACCTCGTCGGAGAGCAGGAAGGCGGTGGCCAGCGACGGGACCATCGTCAGGGCCGTGACGCGGTGACGGCGGATCAGGGCGGCCAAGTCGGCGGGGTCCTGCGCGGCGCCTTCGGGGGGCAGGACCACGGCGGCTCCTGCGTACAGGGGCCAGAAGATCTCCCAGACCGAGGTGTCGAAGCCGGTGGGGGCGAGCTTGAGCATGCGGTCGTCGGGGCCGAGCGGGAACTGGCGGCGGGACCATTCCAGCTGGTTGACGATCGCGCGGTGGCTGACCAGCACGCCTTTCGGACGCCCCGTGGAGCCCGAGGTGTAAAGCAGGTACGCCGGACTGTCCGGGTCGGCGGATTTGGCCACCGGCCGCGCGGTGACCGGTGCGGTCGCGGCCGGAGAAGCAGCGACGGGGGAACCCGCGACCAACGGGACGGTGGCCGGGCTGTCGCCGACGAGCACGTAAGTGATGTCGTCGCGATGGGGCAGCCGGGACAGCAGGCCGGCCGTGGTCACAACGACGGTCACGCCCGCGTCGTCAAGCACGGCGGTCAGGCGGTCGGTGGGGTGGCCCGGGTCGAGGGGCAGGTAGGCGGCCCCGGACTTCATGACGCCGAGCAGCGCGACGATCAGTTCCACGCGGTTCGGCACCGCGACGGCCACGACCGGCTCCGCGGCCGCTCCGGACCGGCCGGCCCGCTCCGACGGGCCACCAGGCTCGACGTCCCGCCCCGAAGAAACACCAGGCCGAACACCCTGGCCCGACGAGAAAACGCCAGCCCGCCCCGACAGGACACCAACCTCGACATCCCGCCCCGAAGAAACACCAGGCCGAACACCCTGGCCCGACGAGAAAACGCCAGCCCGCCCCGACAGGACACCAACCTCGACATCCCGCCCCGAAGAAACACCGGGCCGGATGCCCTGGTCCGGCGAGAGAGCGCTGGTTCGCTGGGCGATCAGGCGGGTGGCCAGCTCGTTCGCGCGGTCGTCGAGTTCGCGGTAGGTCAGGCTGCGCTCGCCCGCCAGGACTGCCACGGCCGCAGGGGTGCGGATGGCCTGGGCGGTGATGGCGGCGTCCAGGGTGGTTGCCGGCACGTCGAAGTGGGGGCCGGTGAGCGGTGGCAGGGCGAAGTGGGGGCCGGTGAGTGGTGGCAGGGCGAGCTGACCCACCGGGGTGGACGGTGTGTGCACGACGGCGGTGAGCAGGTGGGCCAGTCCGGTGCGGATCGTGTTCAGGGTGGCCGCGGGAATGCGGGCCGGGTCGTACTCGACGGTCAGGCGCAGGCGGGGGCCGGGGGTCACGAGCAGGCTGACCGGGTAGTGCGTGGCCTCGCGGAACGAGACGTCGGTGATCCGCAGGTCCCCGGCGGCGAGGCCGGTGTGGTCGGGGTAGTTCTCGAGCACGACCAGGGAGTCGAACAGGTCGCCGGCCCCGGCGAGGCGCTGGATGGCGGCGAGGCCGAGGTGCTGGTGGTCGAGCAGGGCGGCCTGTTCGCCGGCGAGCCGGGTGAGGACGTCCACCAGGGGCTCGGCGGGGGCCCAGCGAACCCGTACGGGAACGGTGTTGATGAACAGGCCGATCATCGACTCGATGCCGGGCACGTCGGCCTGGCGGCCCGAGACGGTGCTGCCGAAGGCCACGTCGCGCCGGGCGGTGAGGCGGCCGAGCAGCAGGCCCCAGGTGCCGTGCAGGACAGCGCCGAGCGTGAGGCCGTGGGCGCGGATGCGGTGCGGCAAGGCGGCGGCCACGTCGTCCGGCAGTTCGACGGGGACCTGCCGCACCGGGCCAGGCGCCGCATCCGACCCGGCGAGCAGGGCGGGTTCGTCGTATCCGGCCAGTGCGGCTCGCCAGGCGTCGGTGGCAGCCTCCTGGTCGCGGGAAGCGAGCCATTCCAGGTAGCGGCGGTACGGGGTGACGGCGGCGAGCCGGAGGGATCCCGCGTAGCCGTCGAGGAGGTCGCGCAGGAACACGGCGACCGACCAGCCGTCGGTGACGATGTGGTGGTGGGTGAGGACGAGGGTGTGCCGTTCGTCGGCATGCCGGATGAGCAGGCAGCGCAGCAGTGGCGGCGCAGTCAGGTCGAACCCGGCCGATCGCTCGGACGCGAGCAGCCCTTCCAGGTCGGAGCCTGCGGCAACCGAGCCCAAGCCCGCTGAGACCGAATCCGAGGCGGCGGAAGCCGCGTCGAGACCCACGGGAACCGAATCCGAGGCGGCGGAGACCGCGTCCAGACCCACGGGAACCGAATCCGGGGCGGCATGAACCACCCGCCACGGGACCGTGACCCCGTCGGCGATGACCTGCACGACCCGGCCGTCGTCCAGCTCGTGGAAGCTTGCCCGCAGTGGGGCGTGGCGGTCGACCACCGACTGCACCGAACGCCGCAGCGCCTCCGCGTCGAGGGGGCCGTCGAGGGTGACGAGCTGCTGCACCTCGTACTGGTCGTCGCCGCCCGCGAGGGCGTGGAAGTAGAAGCCCATCTGCAACGGCGTCAGCGGCAGCACGTCGGACAAGCCGGGCGCGGCCGCGGCGAGGGCGTCCACGTCGTCCTGGGTGAGCGGCGCCAGCGGGAAGTCGGACGGCGTGTGCCCGCCGGCGCCCGGCTCGGCGGCGTGAGAGGCAAGGGCTTCGAGCGCGGCGAACCACCCCTCGGCCAGCGATCCCACGGCCGCGTCGTCGAGCAGCGCCGCAGGATAGGCCCAGGTCACCCCGAGGCGCGGACCGTCGGGGTAGTCCTCGGTGAAGGCGTTGATCTCCAGCGTGTACGGGGCGACCGGCATCTCGGCGTCGTACCCGCCGGCCAGCACGCCCGCGCCGGCCACCGGGCTCCAGGGAGCGCCGGCGGCGACGGTGAACCGGCCCAGGTAGTTGAAGCTGATCTGCGGGACCGGAAGGGAGCCCAGCACTGCGGCGGTTTCCGGGTTGAGGTGTCGCAGCAGTCCGTAGCCGAGCCCGTGGTCGGGCACCGCGTTCAGCTGCTCCTTGATGCGCTTGAGGGCTGTGCCGACATCGGCAGAGGTGCCGAGGTCCAGGCGTACGGGGAAAACGCTGGTGAACCAGCCGAGCGTGCGCGACAACCGGACGGCGGGGTCGATCTGCTCCTCGCGGCCGTGGCCTTCGAGCGCGACGAGCACCGGCGGCGTGTCGAGGCCTCGTTCACGGCGCCAGTCGGTGACGGCGAGGGCGAGCGCGGTCAGCAGCACATCGTTGACACCGGCGTGGAAGGCGGCCGGCACGCTGGTGAGCAGGGCGGCCGTGGTCTCGGCGGAAAGGCGCAACGTCTGACGCCGTACGGTGTCCAGGTCGTTCACGGTGTCGAGCGGGCGGCTCCCGAAGGCCGGGTCAGGCCCGGTGAGCTGGCCGGTCCAGTACGGCAGTTCGGCGACCCGGCCGGGCCGGTGCGCGTCGGCCGTCACCACCTCGGCCCAGCGCTTCAACGGCGTCCCGATCGGGGCCAGCGAGGCGCCCGCGTCTGCCTCGGCCAGGTCGGGCAGCAGGATCCGCCACGACACGCCGTCGACGATGATGTGGTGCACGACCAGCACCAGGTAGCCGGGGTCCAGATGAACCGCCTGCACCATCACGCCGGCCTCGGGGTCGAGCCGCCGGCCCGCCTGCTGCGCTGCCTCCTCGGCCAGGGTGCGGATCCGGGTCTCGGACAGCCCGGACGCGTCGACCCGCTGCAGCCACTGCTCGACGTCGACGGAACCGGGGGCCGCGATCACGAGGCGTCCCGGCGTGCCGGGAGTGGCCCGTACGAGCCGGGAGCGCAGCGCGTCGTGCCGGTCCGCCACCGCACGCAGCGTCCGGGGCAGGTCGGCGCCGGCCGGGACGCGCACGAGCAGCCACTGGTTGAAGGCCTTGAAGTCGCCGCCGCACTCGTCGAGCCAGGCCATGATCGGCAGCAGCGGCATGTCGCCCACGCCCGCCGCCGGGTCGTCGGCCACGTCGTCGCCGGTGGTGGTCAGCACGGGGGCCAACGCGGCCACCGTGCGGTGCTGGAACACCTGCCGCGGCGTCACGACCAGACCGGCCTGCCGGGCGCGGATGACCAGCTGGATCGAGACGATGCTGTCGCCGCCGAGCGCGAAGAAGTCGTCGTCCACACCGACCTCGGGCAGCCCGAGCACCTCGGCGTAGAGGGCGCAGAGCACCTCCTCGCGCGCGTCCCGGGCGGCGCCGCCGGTGGTCAGCGCGGCGAAGTCGGGGGCGGGCAGGGCGGCCCGGTCGACCTTGCCGGCGGTGGTCATCGGGATGCGGTCCAGCGGCACGAACGACGACGGCACCATGTAGTCGGGCAGCCAGCTGCGGGCGTGCGCGCGCAGGACGGCCATCAGCGCGTTCGCGTCGCGGAAAGGCGCAGGCCGATTCCCGTACGGGGGAACGGGGTTGGCCGAAGGCCGGTAGGCGGGCGCCGGTTGACGGCCGGGCGGGGTGAACACGACGTCGAGACGGCCGTCGACGGCGCCCGCGGTGAAGGTGACCCCGGCGTGCCAGCCGTGCTGCTCGGCCAGCCGATACAGGTCCTCGGGATCGTGCGCCCGGCGAGAAGCGGAAGGGTCCTGCGCACGGGAAGAAGCGGAAGGGTCCTGCGCACGGGAAGAAGCGGAAGGGTCGTGCGCCCGGCCGGCAAACGCGGAAGGGTCGTGCGAGGAGCCGAGAGCGGCGAGGTCAGCAGTCAGCCGCGCATTGGGGAGGCCGGTGATCCGCTGGGGACGGTCGGCGGCGAAGGACAGCGCGTCCCACGGGATCTCGACCGCGGGCGGCGTCTCCTCCGCCGGGGCCGTGCGCAGGACCACGTCGTACCGGTACCGGGTGAGCTCGTTGTGGAAACGGCCGCGCTTCACCCGTACGTCCGCACTGGTCACGCCGGGCAGAGTGCCGAACAGATCCGGGTCGGCCAGCAGCTCGCCCTCCCACAGCACCGTGCGCCTCACCGCGTCGGGATCGGCCACCCCGTGCCGCTGCGCCTCGATGCCCGCCCGCAACACGGGCAGCAGCCGCAGGTGCCGCACGTCGCCCACGAACACCGACCCGCCCGGCGCGAGCAGCCCGATCACCTTGGTCAGCACGTCGACCAGGTAGTCCACGCCCGGGAAGTACTGCACGACCGAGTTGATGACGATCGTGTCGAAGAACCCCGCCGGCAGCCCGTCCACGTCGTCGGCCGGCCGCGCCGACAACGTCACGCCGGGGAAATGCCCGCGCAGGGTGTGGATCGCCTCCTCGGAAAGATCAGTTCCCCAGTACGCCTCCACGAGCGGCGCGATCCGCGACAGCAGGAGCCCGCTGCCGACGCCGATCTCGAGCACCCGCCGCGGGCGCAGCGCCAGGATCGCCTCGACGGTGGCGTCCCGCCATTCCCGCATCTGCTCGACCGGGATCGGCAGACCGTCGTAGCTGGAGTTCCAGCCGGTGAAGTTCTCGCTCCACGACTCGGTGCGGCCCGCCGTGTAGAGCAGCTCGTGCAGCTCCTTCCACTGGCCGACCTGCTCGGCCGGGCCGTCCAGCCGGGGCACCACGTACGCGGCCAGCCGCACGTCGCCCGGCTTGTCCTCGCGGGCGACCACGGCGACCTGGGCCACCGAGGGGTGCTGCCCGATCACGGTTTCGATCTCGCCCGGTTCGATCCGGTAACCGCGGACCTTGACCTGGTTGTCGGCGCGCCCGACGAACTCCAGGCGGCCGTCCTCTCGCAGCCGCACCAGGTCACCAGTGCGGTACAGGCGTTCACCTGCAGGCCCGTACGGGTCGGCGACGAACCGTTCCGCGGTCAGCGCCGGCCGTCCCAGGTAACCGCGGGCCAGGCCGGACCCGCCGAGGTAGAGCTCGCCGACCCCGCCGGGCGGGGTGGGACGCAGCGCGGCGTCGAGCACGTGGCAGCGGGTGTCCGGGTCGGCCACGCCGATGGGAACGGTGGCGCCGGGCGGGGTTTGCGGGTCGCACAACCCCAGCGTGGAGTTGACCGTGGCCTCGGTCGGCCCGTACGCGTTGAACATGGGCCGGCCCTGCGCCCAGCGGTTGACCAGTTCGGCCGAGACCCGCTCGGTGCCCGCCAGCAGCGTCGCGCCCGCGGGCAGGCGGCAGTCCGGTGGCATGGCGGCCAGCAACGCGGGCGGCAGGATCATCATGGTGACGCCGTGCTCGTGGGCGTAGCCGGCCAGCGCCGGGCCGGGCACCCGGCGGTCGGCGGGGACCACGACCAGGCGGCCGCCGGTGAGCAGGCCGTTGCACAGGTCGAAGAACGCCACGTCGAAGCTGGGCGAGGCGAACTGCAGGACGCGGCTGTGCGGGCCGAGGCCGAGCCGTTCGGTGGCGGTGGCCAGCAGCTTGGCCACGCCGGAGTGCGACACGACGACACCCTTGGGCCGCCCGGTCGAGCCGGAGGTGTAGATGACGTACGCGGCGTGGGCCGGGGTGAGGTCGGGCGCGGGCGCGGTGGCCGGCTGCTCGCCGAGGGGCAGGTCCTCGAGCAGCACCGCGCCGGGCAACGAGGACGCCAGCTCGGCGGTGCTCAGCACGCAGACCGGTTCCGCGTCGGCCAGCAGGTAGCCGATGCGCTCGGCCGGGTAGTCGGGGTCGATCGGCAGGTAGGCCGCGCCCGCCTTGAGCACCGCCACCTCGGCCACGATCAGGTCGGCCGAGCGGGGCAGGCAGAGCCCCACCACCCGTTCCGGTGCGGCGCCCCGGGCGATCAGGGCGTGGGCGAGGCGGTTGGCCCGCTCGTCGAGTTCCGCGTACGTGAGGGTGGTGTCCTCGAAGACCACGGCCACGGCTTCGGGCCGCCGGCGCACCTGCTCCGAGAACAGTTCGGGCCAGGTCGCCAAGGTCACGACGGCATCGGTTCGGGCGATATCGGGCACGGCGGAGTAACACCTCTCGAAGGCGGAGGAGCGCGGTGAGCGCCGAGGAGCACGGGCGGGCGCGGCGAGCGCGGAGGAGGTCAGCCGATGAGGGACGGCCGGCGGGGGCGGGCGTGGGCGACGACCGAGGCGAGGATCTCGGCCGACCGCACCGAGGTGTTGGAGAGCAGCGACGACGAGATGCCGTGCGTGTGCTCGGTCCCGCCCTGCAGATAGACCCCGGCCCGTACGCGGGGCCCGAGGTCGACGCGGTAGTCACGGGCGACGACGACCTGCCCGGCGGCGTCGCGGCGGCATTCGGCGGCGAGCTCGCCCAGCAGCGCTGCCGGGTCGGGCTGGCGGTAGCCGGTGGCGAACACGACGGCGTCGGCCTCGAGCACCTGCCGCTCGCCGGTGATCATCGACTCGACCACGGTGTGCACCTTGTCGCCCAGCCGTACGGCCTCGGTCACCTTGGACACGTTGAGCAGCCGCAGCCGCTGTTCGCCGCGCACCTTCTCCTGATAGACCCGGCGGGACAGGTCCTCGATCAGCTCCTGGTCGACGACCGAGTAGTTGGTGTTGCCGTGGTAGTCCAGCATCATCTGCTTGACCTGTGGCGACGCGGCGAAGTAGTCGTCGACTGCGGCGGGGTCGAAGATGCGGTTGGCGAACGCGCTGTCGTCGGCCGGGCTGTAGCCGTACCGGGTGATCACGGCGTTGACCTCGGCCTGCGGGAACTCGCGGTGCAGGTAGTCGACCGCCTCGGCCGCGCTCTGCCCGGCGCCCACCACCACGAACCGCTTGGCCGACGGCGACTCCACCCGCAGGCGTTCGGCGTTGGGCAGCAGGTCGCGGGTGTGCCAGATGCGGTCGTCGGTGGTGACCCCGTCGGGCAGCCGGGGTGTCAGTCCGGTGCCCAGCACCAGGTTGCGGGCCCGGTGCACCAGCGGCTCGTGGGCGCCGGTGACGTCGGCCGAGACCACGTCGAAGCAGACGACCTCGTCGCCGTCGCGCACCGGGCGGACGGCGACAACCTCACGCCCGTACGCGACGTCGCCGTCGACCATCTCGGCCGCCCACTGCAGATAGTCGTGGAACTCGACCCGGGACGGGAAGAAGTTCTTCTGGTTGATGAAGTCGATCAACCGGTCCCGGCTCTGCAGGTAGCACAGGAAGCTGAAGTCGCTCTTCGGGTTGCGCAGCGTGACCAGGTCCTTGAGGAACGAGACCTGCATCGTCGCGTCCTCCAGCAGCATCCCCCGATGCCAGCCGAACCCGCGTTGCCGCTCCACGAACGCCGCGGTCACCGGCGGGTGCTGGGCGTTGTGCTCAGCGACCGCGATCGCCAGGGCCAGATTGGACGGGCCGAACCCGACACCGACAAGATCGAGAGCTTCCTCTGACATACGCATCCCATCGCGTGGGCCGGACCTGGCCGGTACGGAAATGAGCCACCTGAGCTGGGCGTACACACACGGACACCCTGCGTGCCTTAGGTTAGGCAAGGCTAACTATAGTACGATCCGCCTTGATCAGGAACACCCGGCCGGACGCGTCCACGGAGGACGCGGCTACGAGGAGGACGTCGCCCATGCGGGTCGTTATGTTCGGATATCAGACCTGGGGACATCGCACCCTGCAGGCGCTGCTCGAGTCCGAACACGAGGTGACGCTGGTGGTGACCCACCCCAGGAGCGATCACGCCTACGAGAAGATCTGGGACGACTCGGTGGCCGACCTGGCCGGGAAGCACGGCGTTCCGGTGCTGCTGCGCAACCGGCCCGACGACGAAGAGCTGCTGGAACGCCTTCGCGAGGCCGATCCCGACGTCATCGTGGCCACCAACTGGCGCACCTGGATCCCGCCGAGCATCTTCACCCTGCCCCGGCTGGGCACGCTCAACGTGCACGACTCGCTCCTGCCGGCGTACGCGGGCTTCTCGCCCCTGATCTGGGCCTTGATCAACGGGGAGAAGGAGGTCGGCGTGACCGCGCACATGATGGACGACACGCTCGACGCCGGTGACATCGTGCTGCAGCGGGCGGTGCCGGTCGGCCCGCGGGACACCACGACCGACCTGTTCCACAAGACGCTCGAACTGTTCGGGCCCATCACCGTGGACGGGCTGGCGCTGCTGGCCACCGGGCGCACCGACTGGACCAAGCAGGACAGGTCGAAGGCCAGCTTCTTTCACAAGCGAGCCGACGAGGACTGCCGCATCGACTGGACCTGGCCGGCCGAAGACCTCGACCGCCTCGTACGGGCGCAGTCCGAGCCCTACCCGAGCGCGTACACCTATCACCGGGGCCGCCGCCTCGAAATCGTGGCGGCCGAGGTGTCGGCGAACGTCTACGGCGGAACCCCGGGCCGCATCTTCTATCGCGAGGGCGACGGGGTGGCGATCGTGGCGGGGGCGGACGCCCGCCGGGGCCGCAACAAGGCGCTGCTGGTGACCCGGGTCCGCACCGACGAGGGAGTTGAGCTGGCCGCCCACGACTACTTCACGAGCATGGGCGGCTACCTCACCGATCAGTCCTGAAGCGCTCCGGCCACGCGGGCAGGCCCGGTCAGGCCACGGGGACTTCGCCGTTGCGCCAGGCGCCGGCGCCTGCGGTTACTGCTGTTCGGGCGCGGCGCCACTGGCGCCGGGCCAGTTCGGACGGTGGGGTCTCCATCTGTTCGATGCGCCGGCGGGCCACGGTGGCCGCGGCGATCATGGTGACGGTGGCGCCGGCGAGACCGATGATGCCGCCGGTCACGGTGAGGGCGGCGCCGGTGACGAGGAGTGTCGATGTCGGTCGAGTCATCGCTTCACTATGCGGCCCGGGATCGGCGGCGGCCTCATTCGAAGCGGATGAGCCGGCCGGGAACGTTGTATCGTCCTGCGCGTGACTGATCCACTCCTTCCGGGCGATCCGGCCGAGCTGGGCGGCTACCGGCTGCTCGGGCGGCTCGGCCAGGGCGGGATGGGCGCCGTCTACCTCGGCGAGCACCCGGACGGCCGGCTGGTCGCGGTCAAGATGATCCGGCCCGAGCTGGCGCCCGACACCGAGTTCCGCGCCCGGTTCCGCAGCGAGGTCAACCGGGCCCGGCAGGTGCCGCCGTTCTGCACGGCCGAGGTGCTCGACGCCGACCCCGACCACCCCACGCCGTACCTGGTGGTCGAGTACGTGGACGGGCCCAGCCTGTCCGCGGTGATCGCCCGCAACGGGCCGCTCGGCGGGGGCGCGCTGCACAGCGTGGCCGTCGGGGTGGCCACCGCGCTGGCCGCGATCCACGGCGCCTCGGTGATCCACCGGGACCTCAAGCCCAGCAACGTGCTGCTGGCGCCGGGGCTGCCCAAGGTCATCGACTTCGGCATCGCCCGGGCGTTCGAGGCGACCAGCCGGCACACCCGTACGGATCAGATGGTCGGCACGGTCGCCTACATGGCGCCCGAGAGCATCGACAACGAGCACTTCGGCGAGGTCGGCCCGGCCGCCGACGTGTTCGCGTGGGGCGCGGTCATCACGTACGCGGGCACCGGGCGCACCCCCTTCCGGGCGGACTCCCCCACCGCCACCGCGGCCCGGATCCTGACCCAGCCGCCCGACCTGACCGGGCTGCCCGCGCCGCTGCGGCAGGTGGTCGCGCGCACGCTCGAAAAGAACCCGGCCGACCGGCCGACCGCGTCCGAGCTGCTGCAGCTGCTGCTCGACCTGGATCCGGGCGACAAGACCGAGCTGATCCGCCCCGAGCTGCTGCAGGCCGCCGCCGCCGCGCAGAACAACCCCCGTCCGCATCGCCGCCCGCGCCGCCTCCGCCGGACGGTCCTCGCGGGGCTGGGGGTGCTGGCGCTGGGCGCGGGCGGCCTCTTCGCCTCGCACACCGCGGGCGGGGTGTCCAAGACGGTGAACCCGGCGGAGTCCGCACCGGCTTGGCAGCGGGCCGACGGCGGGCCGGCGCTGATCGACCGCCTCGACCGGCCCGCCCAGTGGCGCGAGTGGGTCGAGGCCGAGGGCCGGTGCCTGTTCGCGAACGGCCGGCTCGAGGCCCGCACCGGGATGGCGCCGGTCTTCCGCTGTTCGGGACCGTCGGACCCCTTCGCGAAGGACCAGGCGATCCGCGTCGGCGCGGCGATCCTCACCCCGGGGTCGTGCGCGGCGATCTGGTTCCGGATGGTCGGCACGGAGGGCCCCCTGGCGTCGCTGTGCGAGACCGAGGTGCGGCTGGGCCTGGACACCGCGGACGGGGTGACCGGGGAGGTGCAGGCCGCGCTGCCGAGCGCGCTGGGACGCGTACGGCGGGTCGAGGTTCTCGTACGGGATCAGCAGGCGACCGTCTCGGTGGACGGGGCGGCCGTGCTGACCAAGCAGTTCGGCGCGGCGATGCCGGCGGCCGGGCGGGTGACGTTCGGGGTGCTCGACGCCGCCATCAGCGGCAACGCCCACGTCGCGTTCACCGGGGCCGAGGTCGTCGCGGCAGCGTCCAGGTCGGCGGCGCCGAGCGCGAGCGGGCCGAGACCCCGGTTCGCCGACCTCACGCGGGGCAACGTCACGTCGGTGGCGACGTTGCACGCGTACGACCCGGCGCACGCCTCGGCCGTGCTGGAGCCGATGCTCTTCCTGACCGGGGACGCGTACTGCCGGGCGTTCCAGATCGACCGCTCGGACGATCGGTGCGTCCACCACGCGTGGATGACCGAGTCGAGCAACACGAAGGTCACCGTCCCGATCGCCGCGAACGCGAAGTACTTCACGTGGGAGGACCCCGACGGCGCGGTCCACATGGACGCGCCCGAGAAGGGCGGAACGTACCCGGCCGGCGCGAAGAAGTTCGCCCAGATGTTCAAGAAAGGCGAGGCAAGCATGATCGCGGTCACCACCGAGGGGGGCCGGATCACCCGGATGGCGGTCGTCTACACACCCTGATCGCCGCGAAGCGGCTAGTTTTTCCGGTATGGCAGATTACGTCGAGGCGGCACTGACCAAAGCGGAGAAGGGCGGGGCGCACCCGGCCGAACTGGCGGCGCTGCGCCGGCGTCTGGAGCAGCTGGACGAGCCGCGAGCGGGGCTGCTGCCCGGTGACGAGCTCGAGCCGCTGCGCGACGTGCCCCGGCTGGAGGAACTGCCCGAGCCCACCGCCGAGCAAGCCCGCGAGGTGCTCGACCGGCTGGCGGTGCTCAAACTCAACGGCGGTCTCGGCACGAGCATGGGCCTGACCGGGCCGAAGTCGTTGCTCGAGGTCAAACCGGGCACCAGCTTCCTCGACGTGGTGGCCGAGCAGGTGTCGTCGCTGCGGGAGCGGCACGGCGTACGGGTGCCCCTGGTGTTGATGAACTCGACCGGGACGCGCGGTCCGTCGATGGCGGCGCTGGGCCGGTACGACAACGTGCTCGACTTCCTGCAGGGCCGCGAGCCCAAGCTGCGCGCCGACGACCGGATGCCGGTGGAATGGCCGGCCGACCCCGAGCTCGAGTGGTGCCCGCCCGGCCACGGCGACCTCTACACCGCGCTGGCCGCCTCAGGGACGCTGGACCGCCTCCTCGACGCGGGCGTGCGCTGGTGTTTCGTGTCGAACTCCGACAACCTCGGCGCGACCGTCGACGCCCGCCTGGCCGCCTGGGTCGCCGCCGAGCAGGTGCCGTTCGCGATGGAAGCCGTCCGGGGCACGTCCGCCGACCGCAAGGGCGGGCATCTGGCCCGGCACGGCGACAGGGTCGTGCTGCGCGAGACGGCGCAGGTGCCCGACGGCGACGACTCGTTCACCGACGTCGAACGCTGGCGGTTCTACAACACCAACAACCTGTGGATCGACCTGCACGCGCTGCGCGACCTGCAGGCCTCGGACCCGGCGGCCCCGGCGCTGCCGCTCATCGTCAACCACAAGACCGTCGACCCCAAAGACCCTTCCAGCACGCCGGTGATCCAGCTCGAGACAGCGATGGGCGCGGCGATCGGCTCGATCCCGGGCGCCCGTGCGGTGCTGGTGCCTCGCACGCGGTTCGCCCCGGTCAAGACCACCGACGACCTGCTCGTGGTGCGCTCCGACGCCTATTCACTGACCGCCGACGGCCGGATGACCCCCACCTTCGACGGTTCCGGTCCGGTCGTGACCCTGGATCCCGGACACTTCCGCCTCATGCCCGATTTCGACAGGCGTTTCCCGTACGGGCCTCCGTCGCTGCGCCGAGCCACCCGTCTGCGCGTCACGGGCGACGTCAGGTTCGGCGCCGACGTCGTGGTCACCGGCGACGCGGAGGTGTCCGGCCCCCGGCAGATCGCGGACGGCGCCACCCTCCCCTAGATTCATCCCATCATCCCATGATTCACTGCGGCGGTGACCACCACCGAACTTCGCCCGGCCCGCCTGCACGTCGGCATCCTGCTCGCCGTCGCCCTGACCGCCCTCAACCTGCGCACCGCGGTCACCGGCTTCAGCGTGCTGACCGGGGATGCCGCCGCCGACCTGCGCTTCGGCCCGGTGACCGCCGGCGCTATCGGCACGATCGTGACCGCGTGCTTCGCGGTGGCCGCGTTCGCCGCGCCGCCGCTGGCCCGCCGGCTCGGCCTCGAACGCACGGCCGCGCTCGCCGTGACCGCCACGACCGCCGGCATCCTGCTGCGATCCGCCGCCTGGTCACCGGCCGTCATGATCGCCGCCACCGTGATCGCGTTCGCGGGCATTGGCGCGTGCAACGTCGTCCTGATCCCGATCGTGAAACAGCACTTCCCGGAACGGCTGCACACGGTCAGCACGATGTACATGGTGCTGCTGCAGGTCGGCCAGCTGGCCGCGCCGCTGGTCGCGCTGCCGCTGGCGCACGCCTACGGCTGGCGGGCTGCGGCGGGCGGCTGGGCCGCGGTGACCGCGGTTGCCGCCGCGCTGTGGTTCGTCGCCGTCCCCCGTTCGACCGGCCCCACCCCGGCCCCGTTTACCGGCCACGGCGAGCAGCCCGTCGCCACCCCGTCTGCCGGGCGAGGCGAGCAGCCCGTCGCGGCCCCTCCTACCGCGCCTGGCGAGCAGCCTGTCCCGGTGCCGTCGGACGGGCGCGGCGAGCCTCTCCTCCCGGCGCCGTCGCACGTGCCGTGGCGTACGCCGCTCGCGCTGGGCCTGATCGGGCTGATGGCGATGACCACCCTGCACGTCTACACGCTGGTCACCTGGTTCCCGGCGATGCTGGAGGACGCCGGGCTGAGCACGACGGCGAGCGCGCTGCTGCTGTCGTGGTTCGCCGGTCTCGGGCTGATCGCCGCCTTCGTGGTGCCGCCGCTGACCACCCGGCTGCGCACCCCGTACCCGATCGTCGTGGTGTGCGTGGCGCTGATGGCTGCCGGTTACGCGGGCATGCTCGCCGCCCCGGCCGCGGGCGCGTTCGTCTGGGCGACGGCCTTCGGTCTCGGGGTGAGCACCTTCCCGCTCTGCCTGACCCTGATCGGCGCGCGGGCGGCGAACGCGCAAAGCGCCTCCCGGCTGTCCGGCGTCGTGCAGGGCGTGGGGTACGGCATCGGCTGCGTCGGCCCCCTCGCCCTCGGCGCGATCCATCAGGCCACCGGGGGCTGGAACCTGACGTACGGGCTCCTCGCCGCCACCCTGGTCGTCACGCTGGTCGCGGGCTGGGCCGCCTGCCGTCCGGTTAGGCTGCACCGTGCCCATTGATCGCGCCGGCCTCGGCACCCAGGTCACGGAGCTGTTCCGAGCCCAGATCACGGCCGGCACCTGGCCCCTGGGCAGCAAGATCCCGACCGAGCCCGAGCTGGTCGAGTGGAGCGGCGCCGGCCGCAACACCGTCCGCGAGGCGATCGGCTCGCTCGTCCAGGCCGGCATCCTGCGGCGGGAACAGGGCCGCGGCACCTTCGTGGTGTCGACGTCGGAGCTGCGCTCGTCGGTGACGCGCCAGGCCGCCGCCACGTCCCGCCGCGACAGCCTGGAGTTGCGGCTCGTGCTCGACGCCGCGGCCGCCCGGATCGCCGCCGTACGCCGCACCGAGGCCGACGCCGCACGCCTGCGCGCCCTGCTCGCCGAACGGGCCGAGGCCTGGACCACCGGCGACACCCACGAACGCGTGCGCGCCGACTCGGCCCTGCACCGGGCGGTGGTCGCCGCCACCCACAACCCGCTGCTGCAGGACGTCTACGAGGGCCTGCTCGGCGTCTTCGAGGAGGTGCAGCTGCACGACGTCACCGGTGAGACCGACCACCTGGCCCAGCTGCACACCGACCTGGTCGACGCCATCTCCGCCGCCGACCCGGCCCGCGCCGCAGCCACCATGTCCACCCTGCTCCAGCCCCTGATCAACGAAGCGTCGATATAGCCTGGGCGGGGTCCACCCGCATTGCCGCCGGATGTTCGCTGCGCTGCATGCGCCTTGCAC
The DNA here is from genome assembly GCF_004362215.1 of Paractinoplanes brasiliensis. Taxonomy (NCBI): domain Bacteria; kingdom Bacillati; phylum Actinomycetota; class Actinomycetes; order Micromonosporales; family Micromonosporaceae; genus Paractinoplanes; species Paractinoplanes brasiliensis. Next base: position 2,257,213 of record NZ_SNWR01000002.1, read on the forward strand.
TGCCCCCCTGGTCCTTGGTCGATCTGCGGCACCGCACCGTGGCGAAGCCCAGCTGTGCCTGGCTCAGGACGTTGTCATGTTCCGCCTTCGCCAGCCGGACGCATCGTCCGCAGGGCAGGATGTGCGGTCACCGCCTCGAAAGGGCGACCAGCCCTCCAGGAGCCGAACGCCACTCCGCCGAGCGGATGAACGCGTTGACGAAATGCTTCACCGCGCCGGGGTAGCTCGGTCGAGGTTGGGGACGTGCCCCAGCCTCTACTGGGCCAGGCGGTCCAGCAGTTCGCCGAGCAGCCCCCGTTCGCCAGGTGTGAGGTCGCCCGGGTCGTTGTCGACGAGCGCACGCAATGTCAGTGCCGCGCTTGCCCGGGTCGCGGGGGCGTCGGTGGTGGGTGTGCGCAGAACTCCGGCCAGTGCGGCCTCGCGGACGCGGGCGGAGAGCCCGAAGTCCGGCTCCGGTTGGCTGATCAGGGTGAGCGTGATGCCGACGTTGGCGGCGAGCACCTGCTCGGCGGCGTCGTCGGCCGGCACCTTGAGCATGCCCTGAACCGCGGCGGCGGTGAGCCTGTCGCGCAACGCGGCGTGTGCGGGAGCGGTGACGGCGCAGGGCTTTCCCGGCTCGACGCGCCCGTAGAGCAGCCCGTAGAACGACGGGTGCTCCAGCCCGAACTGCACGTGCCTGTCCCAGCCTTCGCGCAGGTCGTTGAGCGGGTCGTCGGAGCTTTCGACCGCCGTGTACTGGGTGAAGCCGTGGTTCGCCACGGTGTCGATCAGGCCCTGCTTGCTGCCGAAGTGGTGGTACAGCGTCGGGGCCTGCACCCCGGCGCGGTCGCACACCGCCCTCGTGGACAACGTGCCGCCGCTCTCCAGCAACTCCGCTGCGGCGAGCAGGAGTCGATCCCGTGCGTTCTGCATGCTTGCTATAGTAGCTTACATAGCGCTACATTGCTCGCTATAGCGGAGGGAGAAGTCCATGAGGACTTGGTTCATCACGGGTGGGACGCCCGGAGGGTTCGGCCTGGTCTATGCCGAGGCCGCGCTGGCACAGGGCGATCAGGTGGTGGTGACCGCGCGCCGGCCCGATGAACTGCGGCAATGGGCTGAGCCGCACGGCGACCGGGCGCTGGTTCTCCAGCTCGATGTCACCGATGCCGACCAGGTGCGGGCGGCGGTCAAGACGGCAGAGGAACGATTCGGCGGGATCGACGTGCTGGTCAACAACGCGGGCCGTGGCTGGTACGGCTCGATCGAGGGGGCCCCGGACGAGACGATCCGCCGCACGTTCGACCTCAACCTGTTCGCCGTGGTCGAGGTGATCCGCGCGGTCCTGCCAGGTATGCGGGCCCGCGGCGACGGCTGGATCGTGAACATGTCGTCGGTGGCAGGCCTCGTCGGCGCACAGGGGTTCGGCTATTACTCGGCGGCGAAGTTCGCTCTCGAGGGACTGTCGGAGACACTGCGCCAGGAAGTTGAGCCCTTCGGTGTGCGCGTGCTCGTCGTGGAGCCGGGAGCGTTCCGTACCAGTGCCTTCTCCTACTTCCAGAACGAGCCCGTCAGCGAGACCGTCGACGCCTATGTGCCGATGGTCGAGGGCGTCAAGGCGGCGTTCGTGGCGCACAGCGGCAAGCAGGAGGGCGACCCTGAGCGCGGAGTGCAGGCCGTGATCAGCGCGATGAACGCTCCCGTTCCGCCGCACCGGATCGTGCTCGGCAACTCCGGCTACGACGTCATCGTCGCGATGCATGAGAACGCGCTCGCGGAGCTGCGCGCGAACGAGAAGCTCTCGCGCAGTGCGGACTTCTGACTTGCGCCCGCGCATGTCCAGGCCGACGTGACACCTGACCGGCGACTCGAACTGATCACCGCGAAGCACGGCCCGTGACGGGTCGCCGCCGGCATCGCCACCGCGCGGCTGAGGGTTTGCGGCGACATGCCAGCACGCGCCCGCGTCCTGGCTGCCGAGAAAACAGGAGAACAGCAATGAACGACATCGCTCTTCCCAAGGCTGTCGAGACCTTCATCGCGGCCACCAACGCCCACGACGCGACCGCGCTGGCCGCGGTCTTCGGCGACAGGGCCACCGTGCACGACGACGGGAAAACCTGGGCCGGCGAGGCCGAGATCCACGAGTGGATCCAGGGACACCTGATCGACCCCAAGATCGTGCTCACACCGATCTCGTTCGCGGGCGACCGGCTGGTGGCATCCGGCGACGGCGACTTCCCCGGCGGGCCCCTGTCCTTCGCGTTCGTGTTCGGCATCAAGGACAACCAGGTCACCGACCTCGCGATCGATCCCGTCTGATTCGTCACCGGCCGGGGCGGCCTGCGGACTGCCCCGGCCGGAAACGGGGAAGCAGCCAGGTCACAGTGCCGCGGGGGCCTGCACGGCTGTGTGCATGTCGGCTGCGCACATGGGCCGGGCGAAATAGAAGCCCTGGGCCCGGTCGTAGCCCAGGGCGGCCATCCGGCCGGCCTGCTCGGCGGTCTCCACGCCCTCGGCCACGGCCTGCACGGCGAAGGCGCGAGCCATCTGGGCCACCGCGTCGGCGATGGCGTCCGACCCGCCGCTGTCCGGCACGAAAGAGCGGTCCAGCTTGATCTGGTGCACCGGGCAGGTGGCGAGCAGGCTGAGCGTCGACGCCCCCGTGCCGAAGTCGTCCAGCGACAGCCGTACGCCCAGATCGCGCAGCCCTTGCAGGTTCTCGGCGGTCGCGCCGCCGCCGACCGCGACCGACTCGGTGATCTCGACGGTCAGGCGGTGGGCGGGCAGCCCGCTGTCGCGCAGGGCGGCCGCCACCACGTCGGGGAAGCCGGCCTCGCGCAGCTGCCGCGCCGACACGTTGACCGACACGGTGAGTGAAGCCGGCCAGCTCGCCGCCTCGCGGGTCGCGGCGTTCAGGACCCAGGCGCCGAGCGGGACGATCAGGCCACTCTGCTCCGCGGTCTCGATGAACGCGCCCGGCCCGACCAGCCCGTCGACCGGGTGCTGCCAGCGCACCAGGGCCTCCGCTCCGGTGATCCGCCCGTCCGGCAGCGTCACCACCGGTTGGAAGAAGACCACCATCTGGTCCTCCAGGATCCCCGTACGCAGGGCGGCCGCGCGCCGGTTGCGTTCGGCGCCGCGGGCCTCCATGCCGGGCCGGTAACGTTCGAAGCCGCCCTCGCCCCGTTCCTTGGCCTCGTACATCGCGATGTCGGCCTGGCGCAGCAGGTCACCGGCGTTGTCGCCGCCGTGCCCGTCGACCACGCCGAAACTGGCCCGCACGGTCATCGGCTCGCCGTCGATGATCACCGTCTCCAGCAGGCTCGCCACGATCCGGGTCAGCACCTGGTCGACGTCGGTGCGGTCGGGCCCGTCGAAGAGGATCGCGAACTCGTCGCCGCCCAGCCGGGCCACCGTGTCGACCGGCCGTACGCAGGCTCGCATCCGCTCGGCCACGTGCACCAGCAACGCGTCCCCGCTGGCGTGCCCCAGGGTGTCGTTGACGAGCTTGAAGTCGTCGAGGTCGACCAGCACGATGCTGATTGTCTGGTCGGGCCGGGCGCGGGTGACCGCGGCGGTGACCCGCTCGCCGAACAGGGCCCGGTTGGCCAGGCCGGTCAGGACGTCGTGGCTGGCCTCGTAGCTGAGCCGCGCCTGCACGTGCCGGGTCTCGGTGATGTCCCGCGCGTTGCTGACGACCCCGCCCACGCTGGGTTCGCCGGTCAGGTTCGCGCTGATCACCTCGAGCCAGCGGTACGTGCCGTCGGTGTGCCGCAGCCGCATCTGATAGGTCGCCGTGTTGCCGGGCGCGGCCGACACGGCGGTGAACCGCTCGGCCACCAGGGCCTGGTCGTCCGGGTGGACCCGGGTCATCAGGGTGGTGCCGATCATGTCGTCGGGGTCCGAGCCGAGCACACCGCGCGCGGCCGGGCTGGCGTAGGTGAGCCGGCCGCCGGGCGCGGCGATGGTCACCATGTCGGTCGAGTTCTGCACCAGCCGCCGGAACCGCTCCTCCTGGACGCCGATCCGGTTGAGCAGGGCGTCGTTCTGCCGGAACGCGATCAGCTGGCGTACCACCACGAGCACGGTCAGCGTGACGGCGACCCCGTCGATCAGCATGCCGTTGCCGCTGCCCCGGACGTTGTCGTAGAGCACCATCGAGTCGACCGCCGCGATGGCCACGTACGGCATCCGGCTGTAGCCCCGCGGCGCCCGTTGCGGCCGGCCGCCGGCAGCGGTGTCGACCATCTGCATGCGTGCGCCGACCGCGGCCACGTAGGCAGCCAAAGGCAGCACGAGCGTGAGCAGTTCGATCGCTGTCTCGCGCGGGTCGAGGAAGCTGATCGCCGAGCCCAGCCCGCCGATCAGCGCAGACGCCCCGATCCAGTACAGCCCGCGCCGGGCGAACGAGTCGACCCCGGAGAGCACGACCTTGGCCGCCAGGTAGACGCCGTTGAGGCCGGCGGCCATGACCACGATCGCGGCGAGCACCCGCGACGCCGTCACCCGGCCGTCGGTGAACTGGTACGACGCGGCGAAGTGCCAGATGAGCAGGCCCGCCGCGGCCGTCAGCGTGCCCAGGTCGAGCCACATGCCGAGCTTGCGGGCGCGGCCGCGGACGCTGAGCGGCAGGCCCAGCAGCGGCCAGGTGAGCAGGAAACCGCCGATCAGGTGCAGCACCACCGAGACGGGCACCAGCCAGTCCCCGGCGCCCAGCTCGGACGCGATCCGCAGGACGGCCACGGCGGTGAAGAACGAGGTGCCGACCTGGACCGACCACCAGAAGCGCCGCACTACGGGCGGCGACGCCGGATCGGTGTGCACCCGCCGGGACAGCCACTGCGTGAGCGCAATGATCCCGATCATCGGCAGCCAGTTCACCGGCGACGGCCAGAGCGGGCCGGTGACCTGCTGCGTGACGAAGAGGACCGCGTTGACGACGGTCAGCGCCGTGACGGCCCGGAACGCCCGGTCGGCGAAGAGCGGCAGGCGGCCGGGCGTGGTGGGCATGCCTCAGCATCGGCACCGCCCCGGCCCCCTTGAGTTGCCGGACGGGAGCAGTCAGCAGGACGCCTTGCCGTTCAGCCTTTCCGTGCTGTGCCGCTGGTATCCGACCTCGGCGCCGCCGCGCAGGTACAGGCTGTTGCAGCGGTGGCTGGCCGGGGTGCGGTGGGCGACGAAGCTGGACGTGGTGACCGTGTTGCCGTCGAACGTGACGTGGCTGAGGTCGCCGTCGAGGATGGGCGGGTCCTGCGAGCCGGTGCTGACGAACGTGTTCCCGGTGAACGAGATCTTGGCCGAGGCGATGGCGAAGTTGTTGTCGGTGTGCAGCACCAGGCCGCCGTGCGAGTTGCGGAACTTGTTGTTGCGCAGCCGGATGTTGTCGGCCGAGGAGTCGGCCTGGTCGGCGCCGATCTCGAGGACACCCTGGGTGTTGGAGCCGGTGCTGTTGTGCACGTGCAGGTTGTCGGCGTAGTTCCACACCTCGACGAAGCCGCCGTCGTGCCCGTAGTCGTTGCTGGGGGCGCGGCAGTTGGTGCAGTTGCTGTAGCCGATCTCGACGTTGTGCGCCTCGACCAGGAAGCCGACCGCGCCGTAGTCGTCGTCGCCGCCCGGGGTGTCGCGCACCATGTGCAGGTCGCGAACCGTCACCTTGTCGGCCCATGTGTCCGGCGCCCGGAACTGCACGCCGACACCCGCGTCGTCGACCTGGCTGGAGCGGACGCCGCTGTTCGAGCCGTGCACCACGATGCCGTTGCGCTTGGCGTTGGTGACCCGGATGTTCTCGACGACCTGGTGCGAACCGGACAGCAGCACCACGGCCTCGACGTCGGCCGAGCCCCCGTCGATCACCGGCAAGGCCCCCGACCCGTACGCGGTCAGCCTGACGGGTTTGCTCTTGGTGCCGTCGCCCCGCAGCTGCACCAGCGTCTGCCAGCGGCACCCGCGGGCCAGCCCGACCACCGTCCCGGCGTCGAGCGAGCGTGAGGTGGCGGCGTCGATGGTGCGCAGCGGGCTCGCCAGGGTGCCCTTGTTGCCGTCGTCACCTTTCCTGCAGTCGACGTGAATGTCGACCTTGACGGGCGCGGCGGCGGTCTTCTTCGGCGGCGGGGACGTGACGTACACGGCCGGTCCGAGGCTCGGGGCGACGCTGACGGTCACTTGCGGTGACGGCGAGGTCGGGGCCGCGGAGCTGGTGGTCGGCGCTGCGGTGCTGCTCACGGGCTCGGTCTCGGCGGGCGAGTAGCGGGAGACGGCAAAAGCGCCACTCGCAGTGACCGCCGCGGCGGCGAACACCAGCGGGAGACGGAGACGTCGGCTCAGCATGGCGGACACCCTAGCGGAACGGTAAGGTTCAAGGTTTTGACCAAGATCGATGCCTGGGTGCTTGTTCGCTCGCAGTGAACGCCGGAAGATCCTCGATGCCCCGGAGGTTGAGCCGCTCATACTCAACCCTTCGGAGGTGCCGGGTGGCCACCAAACGACTCCCCGTGTTGTTCCTTGACGACATCGTTCTGCTGCCGGGCATGGTTGTGCCGGTCGAACTGGACGAGGCAGCGCAGGCCGCCGTCGACGCGGCCCGCACCTCGGCCGGCTCGGAGCTGCTGATCGCCCCGCGGCTCGAGGACAGGTACGCGTCCCACGGTGTCGTGGCGAGCGTCAAGCAGGTCGGCAAGTCCCGCGGCGGCACGCCCGCCGCCGTGCTGCGTACGGGCGTCCGGGCCCGCATCGGCAGCGGCGTCACCGGGCCCGGCGCGGCCCTGTGGGTCGAGGCCGAACCGGTCGCGACCGCCGCGCCCACCGAGCCCGAGCGTGAGCTCGCCGCCGAGTACAAGAAACTGGTCGTCTCGGTCCTGCAGCGCCGCGAGGCCTGGCAGGTCATCGACTCGGTCAGCGCCATCGACGACCCCGGCGACCTGGCCGACACCGCCGGCTGGGCGCCCTACCTGGCCAACGACCGCAAGCGCGAGCTGCTCGAGACGCCCGACGTCGAGGCCCGGCTGCGGCTGCTCATCGAGTGGACCCGCGACTTCCTGGCCGAGTCCGAGGTCAGCGACAAGATCGAGCACGACGTGCGCGGGTCGGTCGAGAAGCGCAACCGCGAGTACCTGCTGCGCGAGCAGCTCAAGGCCATCCGCAAGGAGCTCGGCGAGGACCAGGCCGAGGGCAGCGACGACTACCGCGCCCGCGTCGAGGCGGCCGACCTGCCCGACCCCGTACGCGAGGCCGCGCTGCGCGAGGTCGGCAAGCTGGAACGGGCCGGCGACCAGAACCCGGAGGCGGGCTGGATCCGCACCTGGCTCGACACCGTCCTCGACCTGCCGTGGAACGTCCGCACCACCGACAACACCGACCTGGCCGCGGCCCGTGCGGTGCTCGACGCCGACCACCACGGCCTCGACGAGGTCAAGGACCGCATCGTCGAATACCTGGGCGTCCGGGCCCGTCGCGAGTCCCGCCACCTCGAGAAGATCGGCGGCCGGGGCTCCGGCGCGGTGATCCTGCTGGCCGGGCCGCCCGGGGTCGGCAAGACCTCGCTCGGCGAGTCGGTCGCCCGCACTCTGGGCCGCAAGTTCGTCCGGGTCGCGCTGGGCGGCGTCCGCGACGAGGCCGAGATCCGTGGCCACCGCCGTACGTACGTGGGGGCTCTTCCCGGCCGGATCGTGCGCGCGATCAAGGAGTCGGGCTCGATGAACCCGGTCGTGCTGCTCGACGAGGTCGACAAGGTGGGCAGCGACTACCGCGGCGATCCGGCCGCGGCCCTGCTCGAGGTGCTGGACCCGGCGCAGAACCACACGTTCCGCGACCACTACGTCGACCTCGACCTGGACCTGTCCGACGTGCTGTTCATCGCGACGGCCAACGTCCTCGACACGATCCCGCAGGCGCTGTTCGACCGCATGGAGCTCATCGCGATCGACGGCTACACCGAGAGCGACAAGGTCGCCATCGCCCGCGACTTCCTGGTGCCCCGGCAGCTGGAACGGGCCGCCCTGCAGACGGGCGAGGTGACGGTCACCGAGGAGGCCCTGCGCGAGATCGCCGCCAATTACACCCGAGAGGCCGGCGTACGGTCGTTCGAGCGCCTGCTGGCCAAGGCGTTCCGCAAGGCCGCGCTGGGCGAGCTCCCCGTCACCGTCGACGCGGGCGACCTCAAGGACCTGATCGGGCGCCCGCGCTTCACGCCCGAGTCGTCCGAGCGTACGGCTGTGCCCGGGGTTGCCACCGGCCTGGCGGTCACCGGCATGGGTGGTGACGTGCTGTTCATCGAGGCGTCCCTGCTGCCCGGCGACAAGGGCGGGCTGTCGGTCACCGGCCAGCTCGGCGACGTGATGAAGGAGTCGGCGCAGATCGCGCTCTCCTACGTGCGGGCCCACGCCGAGGAACTGGGCATCTCGCCCGAGCAGCTCGACCACCCGATCCATCTGCACGTGCCGGCGGGCGCGGTGCCCAAGGACGGCCCGTCGGCCGGGGTCACCATGACCACCGCGCTGGTGTCGCTGCTGCTCGGCCGCAACGTCCGGGCCGAGGTGGGCATGACCGGCGAGGTGTCGCTGACCGGCCGGGTCCTGCCGATCGGCGGCGTGAAGCAGAAGCTGCTCGCCGCGCAGCGGGCCGGGCTGACCGAGGTCTTCCTGCCCCAGCGCAACGAGCCCGACCTCGACGAGGTGCCCGGCGACGTGCTGGCCGCGCTGACCGTGCACGTGGTCTCGGACGTACGGGAAATCCTGGCGACGGCCCTCGAGCCGGTGTCGTCGGGCCTGGTCACCGCGGCCTGAGACCCGCCTGCCCGGCCCGCCCTCGAGGTGGGCCGGGTAGGGTCGCGCCCATGTCTGACCCCGGAGTGTTCGATGCTGTGCTGTTCGACTGCGACGGGGTCCTGGTGGACTCGGAGAGCATCACCAACGGCGTGCTGCGGGAGATGCTGCACGAGCTGGGCTGGCGGATCAGCGCCGAGGACTGTTTCCGGCTGTTCGTCGGGCGGGCGCTGAGCGACGAGACCGCGATCATCACCGCGCACACCGGGTTCGAGGTGACCGAGGCGTGGCTGGCCGGGTTCCGGGCCCGCCGCAACGAGGCCCTGGCGGCGTCGCTGCAGCCCGTCCCGGGCGCGGTGGCCGCGGTGCACGAGATCGACACGCTGATGGACGGGCGGATCGCCTGCGCCAGCGGGGCCGACCTGGGCAAGGTGCGGTTGCAGCTGCGCAAGGTCGGGCTCGGCGAGGTCTTCGCGGGCAAGATGTTCAGCGGCATGGATCAGCCGCGCAGCAAGCCCGCCCCCGACGTCTATCTGGCCGCCGCGGCACATCTCGGCGTCGATCCCGTACGGGCTGCTGTTGTCGAGGACACGGTGCCCGGTGTGACGGCCGGCGTGGCGGCGGGCGCGACGGTGTTCGGTTTCTGCCCGCCCGGCAGCCCGGCCCACCACCCGCCGAAGGCGCTGCTCGACGCGGGCGCCACCCACATCTTCACCAGCATGGCCGAACTGCCCGGGCTGCTCCCGACGCCTTCCCGCCGCTGACGGAAAGTCATACCCTTCGATGCGAGGAGGGGTCATGAAAACTCTTGGCAGGCTTCTGGTGGCGGCGGTGCTGGTGGCGGCGGGACTCAGCGTTCCCGCCGGTCCGGCCGCGGCGACCGGACATTCCCGATTCAGCGCCCTGGTCTTCTCGAAGACCGCGGCCTTCCGGCACGACTCGATCCCGGCCGGTGTGGCCGCGATCAAGCAGCTCGGCGCCCGCCACCACTTCCGGGTCGACGCGACCGAGGACGCGGCGGCGTTCACCGACAAGAACCTGAGGCGCTACGACGTCGTGGTGTGGCTGAGCACCACCGGCGACGTGCTCGACGACACGCAGCAGCGTGCCTTCGAACGCTACATCCGGCGCGGCGGCGGTTACGCGGGCATCCACGCCGCCTCCGACACCGAGTACGACTGGCCCTGGTACGGGGGACTGGTCGGCGCGTACTTCCGCGACCACCCGGGCAGTGTCAGCCCGCAGTTCCAGGTCGCCACGCTCAAGGTCCTCAACCACGACACGGCCGCCACCAAGCCGTTGCCGCGGCGCTGGGACCGCGAGGAGGAGTGGTACAACTTCCGCACGAACCCCCGGCACACCGTACGGGTCCTGACCGAAGTGGACGAGAGCACGTACGACCCGCGCGGCTACAGCCAACCGGGGGGCTCACCCGGCATGGGCCCGCACCACCCGATCTCGTGGTGCCAGCCGTACGACGGGGGCCGGGCCTTCTACACCGCCATGGGGCACAAGGCGGAGTACTTCTCGGACCCGCTGCTGCTCGCCCACATCCTCGGCGGCCTGCGCATGGCAGCCGGCGTGGCCCGCTTCAACTGCGGTCGCTGAAACCCGCCCGGCCGCGCTGACGCTGTCACTGCTTCTGGGCGACCGCGGCCTCGTACGCCGCCTGCAGTTCGGCGAAAACCGAGGGGGTGCCGGCCGGGCGGGGCACGCCGAGGTGCTGTTCGCGCAACTCGTCCATGAACCTGTCCCACAGCTCGGGGCCACCGCGTTCGAGCAGCTCGGCCCGGACGGACAGCTCGTGACTGGCGGGCATGTGCCGGCGCCCCCACGAGCCCAGCGCCGCGAACACCGGCACGAGCTGGATCCCGGCCTCGGTGAGGCTGTAGCGGATCTTCTGCTTGTGGGTCTCGTCGCCGGTCCGCCACAGCAGGCCGTGCCCGACCAGTCGCCGCAGCCGGTCGGCCAGGATGTTGGAGGCGATCCCCTCGACCGAGCCGGTCAGCAGCTCACGGAAGTGGTGCCGGTTGCCGAACATGACGTCCCGCAGAACAACCAGCGACCAGCGGTCGCCCATCACCTCGACCGCCAGGTTGATCGGGCAGCCCGAGCGGTGTGCGGGCGTTGCTTCGCTGCTCATCGAGACCGATGGTAACCTCGCGGTGGCCGATTTCAGTATGCAACCAGTTTCGGACGGGGACGGTTCATGAAACTCCTGCTGACCTCCGGCGGCGTCAGGAACAAGAGCATCCATGACGCCCTGCTCGACCTGCTGGGCAAGCCGATCGCCGAGTCGTCCGCCCTGTGCATCCCCACCGCGGGTTACGCGCACCCCGGCGGCGCCGGCCGGGCCTGGAACTTCATCGCCGGCCGCGGGACCGAGTGCCCCATGACCGAGCTGGGCTGGAAGTCGGTGGGCGTGCTCGAGTTGTCGGTGCTGCCCAGCCTCGACCAGGAGCTGTGGGAGGCCGAGGTCCGAGCCGCCGACGTCCTGCTGGTCAACGGCGGCGACCCGCTGTTCCTGAACTACTGGATGCGCCAGTCCGGCCTGGCCGCCCTGCTACCCACCCTCACCGACACCGTCTGGGCAGGCCTGAGCGCCGGCAGCATGATCATGGCCCCCCGCATCGGCGACGACTTCGTAGGCTGGCGCCCCCCTGGCGGCGACGACAGCACCCTGGGCCTGGTCGAATTCTCGATCTTCCCGCACCTGGACCACCCCGACCTCACCGAGAACACCATGGAAGCCGCCGAGAAGTGGGCCGCCGCCCTCCCCCACCCGGCCTACGCCCTCGACGACGACACAGCCCTCAAAGTCACCAACGGCACGGTCGAGGTCATCACCGAGGGCCACTGGAAACACTTCAACGACGACTGACAGCGAGCGCGCCGCCACCGCGCAGCGCCCGAAATGCTCGCTCTTTCCGCTGTGGGATGACACAGAATCACCACCTGATCACCACGCTCTCGCCAGGTGGGATTTCCGCGGTTGGAAATGGGAAACGAAAAGGCCGCTACGACGAGCCGCCGACCCGGACCAGCTCATTGGAGAAGTTGCCCTGGTTACTGTAGGTGGTCAGGTTGTTTCCATTGCAGCGGTACATTTCCGGCTCCGGGTAGAACTCGATGGGCCCGCTGTTGTCGATCTTCCCGTTGCGACGGAGGGTCCCGGTGGCGCTGACCTTCGTGCCGGAGGTGGTGATCGCGCGGTCAGCCGCGTAGTACCGCTGCGTGATGAAGCCACGTTCCAAGTAGGACCAGGTGGCGCCGCGATACTTGGCAATCCGGGGCTTCGAGCGGTTGTAGTCGGTCCGGCTGGTCCCGTCCGCGCGGTAGGTGACCACGGTTCCGGCACCCCCGGTGTACAGCACCCGGGTGCTGTCGAGCAAGCCGTAGCTCTGATTGCGGGTGATCCGCCAGGTGCCCAACAGGCACGGATCGATCCCGGGTGGGTAGCCGGCCGGCGACGTGCCGGCGGCGGACGCCTGCGTGTCCGGCCCGGCCGGGCCGGACGGCCCCGGGGCCGCGACGGCCGGCGCGACCCCGGCCGCCGATCCCGCGCCGGTCCCCGGCAACCGGCGGGTGGCCGCGCTGGTCACCAGCACCGTGGACGCGACCACCGCCACCACGGCCAGGGCGGCGACGAGCAGCAGGGCCGCCGGCGACCGCCGGAGTCGTCGAGTACCGGCGGTCAGGCCGGCCCGCAGGCGCACGGCCGCGGTGTCCACCTTCGCGGCGCCCATTGTCTCGGTGTCCGCCGTCTCGGTGTCCACTGTCTCGGTGTCAGCCGTCGCGACGGTCACCGGCGCGGCGTCGACCGTGCCGGCAGCCCCGACCGCGGTGTCCAGAGCTGCGGCGTCCACGGTAGCGGCCGCTGCGTCGACGGTGGAGGCCGCGGCAGGGGCTGCGGCTACGGCAGGGGCTGCGGCGTCCACGGTGGCGGCCGCTGCGTCGACGGTGGAGGCTGCGGCAGGGGCTGCGGCTGCGGCAGGGGCAGGGGCTGCGGCAGGGGCAGGGGCTGCGGCAGGGGCAGGGGCTGCGGCAGGGGCAGGGGCTGCGGCAGGGGCAGGGCCTGCGGCGTCCACGGCCGTGGGCGCGACCGACTCGGCGCCGCCGGCCGGGTGGGTGACGGGGTGGGCGGCCGGCACCGCCGGGGGATCCGGAACGAGCCGGGTCGGCTCCGCGACGGTAGGCGACGGCGCGACGGCGGTGCCGGTGCGGGTCTCCGGCTCCATCGGGCGACGGCGACCCCTGCCACGCCGTGCCGGGGTCGCCTCCCGCGTCGACCGCTCCAGTAGCGGGGTCGCCTTCTCGAGGGTGAGCCGCCGGTCGGGGTCCTTGGCGAGCATCCCCTTGAGAACCGGCCAGAGCTGACCCGCGTGCGCCGGCGGCTCGGGTTCGCTGGCGAGTACCGCTGCCACCGTCGCCGAGGTGTCCTCCCGCTGGAACGGGGACCGGCCGGTGACCGCGGTGTAGAGCGTGACGCCCAGCCCCCACACGTCGGCCGCCGCGGTCGCTGGTCGGCCGTTGATCCGCTCGGGCGACAGGTACGCCGGGGAGCCGACCACCTGGCCGGTCGCGGTCAACGCGGTCGCATCCTCGATGGCCGCGATGCCGAAGTCGGTGAGCACCACCCGCTCCTCGGCGAGCAGAATGTTCGCCGGCTTCACGTCCCGGTGCAGGATGCCCTGCCGGTGCGCGGCCCGCAGCGCCTGCACCACCTGGATCCCGATCTCGGCCGTCTGCCGGACCGAAAGCACCCCCTGGTCGCGAATGGCCTCGGCCAGCGACCGGCCGGCGACCAACTCCATCACGATCCACGGCCGCTCACCGTCGGTGACCACGTCATGCACCGTGACGATGCCCGGATGATGCAGCCGGGCGGCCGCCCTGGCCTCCCGGATCGCCCGACGGATCAACGGACTCGCGGACCCGGCCGACGCTTCGCGGACCGCCGGCAGAAAGATCTCCTTGACCGCGACGTCCCGGTCGAGGAGCTTGTCGCGGGCCGCCCAGACCGCTCCCATCCCACCCTGGCCCAGCAGCCGACGCAATTCGTAGCGGCCGGCCACCACACCGGCATCCGGATGTGAGCCCGGCATCAGCGGCTCCGTCGGGGTCGGGCGAACAGGGAGCCGGCGGCCCTCACGATATCCCCGTTCCGGGGCGAGCCCACGGGACGACCGCGGGGGTCGTACTCATGCGCCAGCCTGCGTACGTCGTCGACCGGCTCGTCGACGGCCGCCCGCATGGCCCGGATCCGGGTCGGATACGACCGTACGGTGGGGATGGTCACGCGCACCCCGGTGCGCCGCAGCGCCGAGACGTTGGCCGCCGGTTCGGTGCCGTCCTCGAGTCGCAGGTCCAGCAGGACGACCTCGGCCATACTCAGGACGACCATCCCCAGGGTGCCGGCGCGGGACAGCAGGATCACCCCGGTGGTGATCGCCCGGATCCGCTGATGCAGGTCGACCACCCGGGAAAGCGCGGCGTCGTCGCCCGGGTCGCCGTTCACGACCGCAGCATGCCACGCGCTCACGGCGTGGTCCATGCCGCACCGGTGCGGCATGGACCACGCCCGATATCACCCGGACGATCGGGCCGGGAGCCAGATCCATCCGGCGGGGCACGTGTGTCGAACCTGTGCACCCGATTGCGGCTGTTCGACGAATTCGGCAAACGCTGGCCCGTACGGTCCGCGCAGCTCAACAAAGTTCGGAGGAACGATGTCCGCAGTGGAATCCACTCCCGGGGCACGGCCGCGATCCCGGCGTCGGCTGATCCTGCTCCTGATCGCGGGGTTGGCGCTGGTCCTGGTCGGTGGCGCCGCGGCGGTGCTGGCCGGCCGCGACGACGGTCCGGCGGCGCGGTTCGAGCGGGCCGCCGCGGCGTTTCACAAGGCATACACCCCGGCGGCGCGGGCCCTGGACGACAGTCTGGCCCAGGCAGCGGACGGCTTCGCCGACCCGTCCTTCGCCGCCGTCACCGTCGAGGCCAACCGAGCCGGTGACGCCTTCGCCGACTACGGCGCGGCGATCCGGGCCATCCCGTTCCCGGCCGCGGCCCAACCGGCCGCGAAGGACCTGGCCGAGGTCGCCGATTTCGGGCGGACCCTGATGACGAACACGGCAAACAGTTTCGGCGCCGGCACGGCGAAGTCGCTGGTGGAGCAGTATCGCCCGCAGGCCGAGAGCGCACTCGCCGCCGCGGAGAAGGCGCTGCGCGCGGCACTCGACGACTGACAGAGGCCTGCCGGCCGCCAACGGTGTCGGCGCCGAGGTCGCCGTCCGGCTACTGGTCAGCGTCGGCGAGAACCACGAACGGCTCGCCTCCGAGGCGGCGATCGACAAGCAGACGCCGCGCGCTACCGGGTCGACGCTGGCTACGATCCGCGCTGTGCGACTCCCAGACGTCATCCCGATCAAGTACGAACCCGGCTACCGCACCGGCCGCATCGGACGGCATGCGGGCGGACAGTTCTTCGCTGACATCACCGGCGCCTATCAGGAAGGCGTCAGGCCAGGTCCCGACTGGCGGAACCAGCAGCGGATCTACGCGGTGCTTCATCTCTTCGACGAAGGCGGGCACCACGCCGGCTCGTACCTCCGGTGCACCGGCGTCAGGGGCGACAGCCCGGCAGCCGTAGAGGCCGCTGAGCAGGTCCTGTCGGACTGGATGGCCGGTCTCGAGGCGGTCACGAACTGCGATATCGCCGTCCGGCCCTTCCGGGTCGACTTCGACAACGTCGTCTTCGGCCTCGTCGATGAGACGACCGACGATCCAGGCGAGGGCCACGGCGGACCGTGGGCCGAGCTCTACCCACAGCGACTTGGGTTCCACGAGCCATGGAACGGCGAATACGACACCTAGCACGTCGGGACGGCTCCGCGTCGGCGCTGTCAGGATCAGCCAGGTCCATCGGCCGGCCGGCGCTCAGCCTTTCCAGCCGTCGAAGAACTTCCAGATGACCGCAGTGGCGTCAAGTGCCGTGGAAGCGGGGTCGGGACCCGACAGACCATTGGTCGAGGCCCCGGGCCATTGGTGTCCGGCGCCGTCGATCGCAATGAGCGATACCGTTCGCCCTTCGGGGCAGTTCGCGGTCGTCGTTGTGAGCGGGGGCTTGGCCGTGACTTGCGGCTCCGGGCATGCGTCGACCGCACGCCAAAGCGCGACGTCCTCTTCGACCGCCAGCCCGTCCACCCGGGTCGCGCCGGACCCCACCTCCCCGTCATAGCGCACGCGCTCGTCGTCTCGCCCGTGAATGTGCAGGACCGAGGTGGGCGACGGGTCCGCGCAGCCGGTGACTATCGTCCCGGCCACCGGGGCGATCGCGGCGAACAGGTCCGTCTCGCAGGCCAGCCGGTACGTCATCATCGCACCGTTCGACATGCCCGTCGCGAAGGTACGATCCGGGCTCACTCCGTACTCCTCCTGGAGCTCGGCCACCATCGCCGCCACAAAGCCGACGTCATCGACGTCGTTGTGCGCCGCTCGCCCGCAGCAGGTGCCCGCATTCCACGCGACCCCCTTCCCGCTGGGATAGGCGACGATCAGACCCTCCGATTCGGCGACCTCATTCCAGCCATAGGCAGCCTCGGCTTGCTCGGCCGAGCCGAAACCGCCGTGTATCACCACGACCAGATCCGACTCGCGGGCGCGTTTGCGCGGAATGTGAACACGGAATTCCCGGTCCACCCCGCCAACGTCGATCGCGCGCACCTCGGTACCTGCGGCATGCGTCGAGCTCGGCCGTGCAAGGCCGCATCCGGCGAGGGCGAGAGACACGGCGAAAAGCGTCACGACCGCAGTTGAACGGCGGATATGACGCCAACCGCCACTATTCACCCGGCCCTTCGGGACGCGAGGTTCTCGAGACCTGTATGGGCCCTTGCGACCTCTCGCGGGCTGCGCCGACCCGCCGTCCTCGGCCAAGAGCATCCCTGAAGCGAGCGACACAATTACCGCAAAGGGACTGATGTGTCTCGCTTGGTGCAGCCTCGTCATGCTTGCTACCTCTTCCCTCGTGCTCGATGCTCGCGGGAGATCATCAGAGGAGTGTCATGCGCGGGTTCGGCCACCGTAAAGTCGACTCCGAAACATCGTCCGTTGCCGCCCTGCGGCCGCGAAGCGAGCGGCCGCCGACGACCCCACGAGCCCTGCGATTCGCCGCGAGCTGGCCCCACCCATACGCCGACCGGCTGCCTGCCGAGGACGCCGAGACGGCTCCGCTACCACCATCCGCTTCACTCCTCGCCGCAGATCCGGACGATCGGTCGCGCCGGATCTAGCATGGTCTCCATGAGCGACGTCAACTCCGGTGAGCTACCCGAGCTGTCGTTCACACTCCCGACCATCCCGGCCTCGGCCGGCGCTCTGGTACGTGGCCGCAAGGGGCGATTGCTCATCCTGAAGCCGACGTACAAGGGCGGTTGGACGATCCCGGGCGGGGTTGTCGAGATCGGCGAGTCCCCCTGGGAGGCATGTCGCCGCGAAACCAGGGAAGAAAGCGGCCTCGACGTCACCACGGGGCGCCTCAAGTGCGTTGACTTTCTCCGGCCACGGCCTGGTCGTCCAGGTGGTATGCGCTTCCTTTTCGATTGCGGCGTCCTCGACGACGCCGTCTTGGCTGCCGTGGTCGTCCAGCCGGTCGAGATTGCCGAGAGCCGGATCCTGCCGATCGACGAGGCGCTGCCTTTGCTGAGCGGACCCGTCCGGCGTCGGGTACGCGCCGCTTGGAAGACCAAGCGGGTGCTCTATCTGGAGGACGGCCGCCGGGTGCAGGGGATCAGCCCTTAGCGGTCGGGAACCGACGATCGAACATCGAGGAGCCGATGCAACGCCACGGCGACGGACCGCCGGTCGTTTCCGAAGACAGGGCGAACTCAACGCTCGGTCGACCGGGGTGCGCTAATCCGTGAAGAAGGCGGCGCTTTCCGTATCTGCCGGGTAGTAGGACTCGATCGCTATCTCGTCGAGCGTGATGTCCATCGGGGTGCCGAAGGTGGTGATGGTGGAGAACAACCGCAGCTCTCGTCCGCCGACGCGAAGGATCATCGGTATCACGACGTCCGGTTCGATCAGTTGGCTCGACGCATTCTCCGGTTCGGGCGTCAACAGTTCTTCGTAGAGTGCCGTGAGTCCTGGGTCGGGGGCAGCGGCGAGCTGGCGTGAGATCCGGGAGCGGAACACCGCGCGTACGTCGGCCAGGTTGACAACCATGCGAGCGAACCCGCGCGGATCCAGGCCCAGCCGGATCAGGTTGACCGGCGGCCGCAGCAGTTCGGGTGCCACCTGCGCGAAGAACGGGTCGACAGCGCGATTGGTCATCACGATGTTCCACCGGCGGTCGAAGACCACCGCCGGATAGGGCTCATGGGCGCGAAGGACCCTGTGGATCACGTCGTGGACTGCCGCCAGCGCATTGTCGCCCAGCGGGCGCTCGGCGTACCGAGGCGCAAAGCCCCCGGCGAGCAAGAGCCGGTTGCGATCACGAAGCGGCACGTGGAGCTGATCGGCGAGTCGGAGGATCATGCCGGCGCTCGGCTTCGATCTGCCGGTCTCGACCAGGCTGACGTGACGCGCCGAGACGTCCGCCGCGATCGCGAGATCCAGTTGGCTGAGTCCCCGGCGCTGCCGCCACTGCCGCAAGAGTTCCCCGACCGTATACACGATCACGAAGCGTACTCATCGTTGAGGCGCACGCCATGAAGTCCGAGTTCATCGACAATCGACGCGGCCGCGGAAACACTGCATCCATGACCACGGAGAACAAGAACGTCGTCCAACGGGCGCTGGCAGGGCTGATCGAGACGGGTGACGTTGATGCGCTCGCACCGTTCCTGAGTGATGATTTCGTACACCGCAGGCCGGGTACCACCACGTCCACCAAGGTCGAATGGCTTGCTGCCGTCCGTGCTGCGTTGGTACCACTCGCCGGCATGCAGGTCGAGATTCATCAGGTCCTGGCCGACGGCGACCACGTCATGATGTACTCGCGGCGCTCACTTCCCGACGCCGGACCGGAGATTGCCGTCGTCGACATCTGGCGGATCGACGACGGGCTGATCGCCGAGGCGTGGGAGATCATAGAGCCGGTGGCCCAGGTGGCCGCCAATCTGGTGTGGTGGGAACCCGCACAGCGCTGACCAGGTGTTGACCACTTTGCGATGCGGATGAACGGCGGTGACGCGTAGCCCGTCTCAGGCGGCGGGCAGGCGGACCTCGAAGCGGCACCCCGCGCCCGTGTTGCCCACCCGCACCCGGCCGCCGTGGGCCTCGACCAGGCCACGCACGATGGCCAGGCCCAGCCCGCCGCCGGCGCCGCTCTCGGGGGTGCGGGCGCGTTCGCCGCGGAAGGCGACGTCGAAGACCCGGTGCAGGTCGTCGTCGGGGATGCCGCCGCAGGTGTCGGAGACCGCCAGCCACACGTCGCCGTCCTCGCGGCCCGCTTCGACCTGCACCGTGCCGTCCTCGGGGGTGTAGCGCACCGCGTTGATCAGCAGGTTGCTCACCACCCGGGCCAGTTCCCGTTCGCCCGCCCGCACCCTCGGCCAGCCGCTCTCCGCCGCCCGCAGCGTGATCCGCCGGCCGGCCGCGAGCGGCGCCACCCCGGCCAGCGCGTCCGACACGACCTCGCGCAGCGGCACGTTTGTCGGCGCCAGGCGCAGCGCGCCCGCGTTGATCCGGGAGAGCTCGAACAGGTCGTCGACGAGCCGGGTCAGCTGATCGGTGCCGACCCGGATCCGCCGGTGGTACTCGGTGACCGTCGCCAGGTCGCGGACCACGCCGTCCTCCAGGGCCTCGGCCATCGCCCGCAGGCCGGCCAGCGGCGTTCGCAGGTCGTGCGACACCCACGCCACCAGGTCACGGCGGCCCGCCTCGAGCCGCCGTTCGCGTTCGCGGGCCTCCTGCGCCCACACCGCCGAGGCGGCCAGCCGCCGGCCGAACGTCACCCCGACCGCGAGGCTGACCGCGACCGAGGCGCTCACGGTCACCAGCACCACCCGCAGGTCGTGAGCCGACAGGAACATCGCTTGCGCGACCGCTGCCACCCCGGCGGCAACGGCGGCAACGGTGATCGCCAGCAGCACCACGACGTGCACGAGGATCGAGCGGTCCCGCAGCAGACGCAGGGCGCCCGCCCCGGCGACCGCGACCGCGCCACCGGCCGCGAGGGCGTACAGGCCGATCAGCAGCATGTCGCTCACCGGGCCGGGTCCTCCGGCTCGTACCGGTAACCGATGCCCCACACCGTGCGGATGCGCCGCGGGCTCGCCGGGTCGTCTTCGACCTTCTCGCGCAGCCGGCGCACGTGCACGGTGACCGTCGAGTGATCGCCGATCTGCCAGCCCCACACCCGTTTCAGCAGGTCCGTACGCGACCAGGCCCGTCCCGGGTTGCGCAGCAGGAACTCCAGCAGGTCGAACTCGCGGACGGTGAGCGGCAGGGCCTCACCCCGCAGCGACGCGACGCGGCGGGCGGTGTCGGCGATCAGGTCGCCGTCGGTGAGCTGGGCGGCCACCGCCGGGTCCGGGGCCACTGCCCCGGCGCGGCGCAGCACCGACCGGATGCGCAGCACGAGCTCACGCGGCGAGAACGGCTTGGTGACGTAGTCGTCGGCGCCGATCTCGAGGCCGAGGACCCGGTCGGCCTCCTCCCCCAGCGCGGTCAGCATCACCACCGGCAGGTCGGGCACGTCGCGGCGCAGGCGGCGGCAGACCTCCAGACCGTCGAGGCCCGGCATCATGACGTCGAGCACGACGAGGTCGGGACGTTCGGCGGCCACCGCGGCGAGGGCAGCGGACCCGTCGGCGGCCAGCCGCACCCGGCAGCCGGACTGTTCCAGGTAGCGGCGCACGACGTCGCTGACGGTCGGGTCGTCGTCGACGACCAGCACCTGATGTTCCACCGGATACACGCTACCGATCGTCACGGCCGGCAGGTCTTTCCGTTCGCTTACGGATTCGGCCGAGTCCGGCGGTCAGCGCTCCCGCCACGATGATCCCGGCCAGCACAGCGAGCAGGTTGCGGCCGTAGTCGAGCGGCAGCACCGACGGGTTGCCGGCCGGTCGTCGCGCCACCACCAGCGGCAACCCCACGACCAGCACCGACGCGGCCACCAGCGCGGCCGTCCGGGCGATCGGGCGCCGCAGCACCGCGCCGGTCAGCAGCACGACCGGCATCCACACCAGGTCGTGGGCCACCACCATCGCGGCCAGGAAGAGCAGCACCCCCGGGTCCGGCAGAACACCCCAGATCCCGTACGCGGTCACAAGCACCCCGGACACGATCAGCGCCCGCCGCAGCCCGATCATTCTTCCCCCCGTACGGTCAATCGCCCGACCCATTTGGTCTGCAGCACCCCCGGGCGGTTCGGCGCGATCAGGCGGGCCGGGAAGCCGTGGTCGGGATCCAGCACCTGCCCGTTGAGCCGCAACGCGATCAGCGTCAACGGGTCGCTGGTGTGCGCGGCGTCCACCGTCGAACTGCGGTAACGCCCGCCCGCCTCCAGCGACTCGACCAGCACGGTGGCGCGGCCCGGGTCGGCGCCGGCCCGCTCGACCAGGTCGGACAGCCGCACCCCCGTCCACGTGGCGCCCGCGCTCCACCCCTCCACGCAGGTGATCGGCAGGTCGACGGTGTGCTGCGGCAGGGCGTTCAGGGCGTTCAGGTCGAGCTCGATCGTGCCGCCCGGGCCGGTCAAAGACAGCCGGTACGTCGCGGCGCTGACCGTCGTCGTGCCCGCCGCGGCGGCCGTCTTGTTGACCGGCAAACCCTGCGGACCGCGCGACGGCCGGCGGGGCGCGAGAACCGCAAGCGACTCGAGCGGGCGCAACGTCTGCCCGACGGTGGTCAAGGTGATCAGTCCTGCCGCCGCCCCCACCGCTGTGAGAAGCCGGCGGCGTCCCGCATCAGGGAGTCGTCGGGTTCGCCGCAGCGCCTCCCGCACCACCGGCAGTTGCACGCCGATGTGCAGGAGCAGGGCGCCGGCCACGAGCCAGGCGACCCGGTAATGGCCGGTGGTGAAGAAGAACGGCATCGGGGTGTACCAGTGCGCGACGTTGAGGACGCCGCTGACCACCTGGAACAGCGCCGCCGCGACGAGCAGGGCGACACCGGCGCGTTCGGCGGCGTGGGCGAGTGAACGCACCGGCGGCCAGGCGAACAGCCGCGGATAGACCGACCACAGCTTCACGCCCAGCAGGGGAACGCAGACCAGCCCGGTCGCCACGTGCACGCCCTGGGTGACCCGATAGAGCCCGACCGGCCGGGCCGGCCAGCTGAACCAGCCCGGCGGGTGCTGGATCAGGTGGCTGAGCAGCCCGGTTGCGAAGCAGACGGCGAACGCCACGCCCAGCGCGATCCCGAGCAGGCTGGTGAGCCGGGCCGACCGCAACGGCGAGGGGAAGGCGGCGGGCCGCAGCGGTCCACGGCGCAACCGCTCGGGTGGTGGCGGCAGCGGCGCGAACCACCACCGGGCGGCCCGCCTCACCGCGCCGCGAGGGTCGCGAACCATCGTCCCGCCTCCGTTCGTACGTCGAGGACGCGCAGCCCCGCCTCCGCGGCCGGGCGCCTCAGGTCATCGGCGGAGACGGCAGCCCAGGCCAGTTCGGCCCCGCTGCCGTGGACCCGGGCGGTGCCCGCCCAGCTGGCGCTGCCGGGCGGCCCGACCTCGGCGTGAACCCGTCCGGCCGGGGCGAGCAGCTGCCGGCAGCGGCGCAACAGCCGCGGCGGATCACCGCCGATGCCCACGTTGCCGTCGGCCAGCAGCACGTGATGCCACCGGCCGGCGCCCGGCACCGGCCCGAACACGTCCCGTCGCAGGGCCGCCGCGCCCCGCCTCCGGGTCAGGCGTACGGCCTGCTCGCTCACGTCGATGCCGAGCGCCGGCCGTCCCGCCGCGGCGAGCGCCCCCACCAACCGGCCGGGCCCGCAGCCGACGTCGAGGGCCGGGCCGGTGCAGCGGTCGAGCAGCGCGGCGTCCCCCGGCAACTCGTCCCGGCACCAGTCAGCCGGGTCGAAGGGATGCAGCTCACCAAGCGGGCTACGAACGGCGAACGACGCCGGCCGTCCGGTCGCAGCTCGCCGGAAGGCCGCATCGAACAGGGCTGCGCCGCTCACCGGGCCGCCACCGAGGTGTGCGCGGGACTGCCCGGATCCGCCACGAGACGATCCGGGCCGGGTCCGGGCTGGTCAAGGGCCCGCACGCGGTCAACCGCACCCGGCACATGCCGGTCCGAAGCTTGCGTGTGGGAAGCCGCCCCCGCGATGGGAGGGACCGAAGCCGGCGTGTGGGGAGCCGCCCCCGGCATGTGATGGACCGAAGTGTGGGGAGCCGCCGCCGGGATGTGGTGGGCGACGGCTTCGGCGAAGCGGCTGCCCGGCGGGCACAGCGCGGCGACGTGGTGAGCGTCGGCTGCGGTGTCGACGTCGCGCAGGTTGGCCAGCAAGTGCACGGCCAGGCCACGCCGTTCGAGGGCGGCTCGAGTGTCCGCGCCGGTGCTCGGAGTGGACGTGGCGATTCCGGCCAGGATCTCGGCATGCCGCGGGTCGCGCAGGCCGAGCGTCCACCAGCCGCCGTCCTCGGCCAGGCCCAGCGTGGCATCGGGACCATCGGTGGCGATGAGCGGGTCGAGCGCGCTTCGCAAATGGGCGGCGGTCAGTTGCGGCGTGTCCATGCCGACGAGCACAACCGGCTGAGCTCCACCTCTCCTGGTTGAACTATCCGACAAATCCGATTTGCGTGAGGAGGAAGAAGAGGTGGGGGCGGAGGCAGTGGTGAAGGAGGCAGAGGCAGAGGGGGTTGTTGCAGCGAGCGCGGCGGTGTCTGCGAACGCAGAGGCCAGCCGCTCGCCGAGTGTGTTGCCACGCTGGGGGATCGACACCCAGCCGGGTGGGCACGGGTAGGCGCCGGCCACGGCCAGGACGCGCCGGGTCACGCCGGTTGCGGAGACGACCGCGAGGGTGTCTGCCAGGGCCGCCGCCGCGATCAGGGCTGCCTGGGCCGGGGTGCAGGGTGGGCAGAGCCGGGTCTTGACCAGGCCCGCCACCGGGGCCTTGGCCAGCACGATCACTTGTCCGCTCATCGGGCCAGCACCGCGCTCATGTCGCGGACGGCGCGAACGGTCCCGAGAACCGAGCCGGAGACCTTGGAGCGGGTGCCGGCCGCCCGCGGGTGGTAGTCGACGTCCACCTCGGTCACACGCCACCCGGCCTGCCCGGCGGCGAGCAGCAACTCCAGCGGGTAGCCGAAACGCCGGTCGCGCAGACCCAGGCCGAGCAGGGCTTCCCGGTGTACGGCCCGCATCGGCCCGATGTCGTGCAGGCGCAATCCCGTACGGTGTCGCACGCGCCGGGCCAGCACCACGTTCCCGGCCCGCGCGTGCAGCGGCCAGACCCCCGCGCGACCGGCCGTCGGCGGGCCGTCGCGAGATCGGCTCGTCCGGAGCGGACCGGGTCGGCCAGCAGGGGCAGCTGCCCGGGGTCGAACGAGCCGTCGGCGTCCATCACGCAGACGACGCCGTCGGCCGGGTCGGCGGCGGTCACCCCGGCGTGCACGGCGGCGCCGTACCCGGGTTCGGTCACGGTGACGACCGCGGCGCCGTGCTCCCGGGCGACCCCGGCCGTGCCGTCGGTGGAACCGTTGTCCACGACGATCGCCCGGTAGCCGGGCGGCATGCGGGTCAGCAGGGCGGGCAGGGCCGGGGCCTCGTTGCGGCAGGGCAGAACCACGTCGGTCATGTCCCGGACGCTAGCCATGACCAGGGCTTTCAGGTCTTACGCGGCGGTGACGAGACCTTACCGAACGATGACGCGGCGGCGACGAGACCTAACCGGACGACGACGCGGCGGCGACGGGACCCAACCGCACGATGACGCGGCGGGGCGTTCCTTACGATCCGCTGACGGCCCGCCCGAACCCCTGCCGGGCGCCGCGGGTGCGCCCTAGCGTCGGCGCCGTGACCCATGTTCTCGTGACCGGCGGCGCCGGTTTCATCGGATCCCACGTCGTCCGTGTCCTGCGCGAAGCCGGCCTGGAGGTGACCGTGGCCGACGTGGGCCACCCGGCCGCCCACCGCACTCCCCTGCCCCCGGCCGTGCGCCGGGTCGACCTGCGCGACCGTACGGGGGTGGCCGAACTTCTGTCCGGTGTGGACGCGGTCGTGCACCAGGCGGCCATGGTCGGGCTCGGTGTCGACCTTGACGACCTGCCCGAGTACGTCGGCTGCAACGACCTGGGCACCGCGGTGCTGCTGGCCGGGATGGCTCGCGCCGGGGTGTCGCGGCTGGTGCTGGCCAGTTCCATGGTCGTCTACGGCGAGGGCCGGTACACCTGCGGCCGGCACGGCGACGTCCGGCCCGCTCCCCGCTCCGAGGCGGACCTGGCCGCCGGACGGTTCGAGGCCTGCTGCCCGGTCTGTGCGGCTCCGCTCACCCCGGGACTGATCGACGAGGACTCCGCTCTCGACCCGCGCAGCGTCTACGCCGCCACCAAAGTGGCCCAGGAACACCTGAGCGCCGCCTGGGCCCGGCAGACCGGGGGTTCGGTGTTGGCCCTGCGCTACCACAACGTGTACGGGCCCGGCATGCCGCGCGACACCCCGTACAGCGGGGTCGCCGCGATCTTCCGGTCGGCCCTGGCCGGTGGGCGGGCGCCGCGCGTTTTCGAGGACGGCGGTCAGCGTCGCGACTTCGTGCACGTGCACGACGTGGCGGCGGCGAACCTGGCCGCCCTGACAGCCACCGGGCACGGCAGCGGGTGGCGCGCCTACAACGTCGCCTCGGGGCGCCCGGCGACGATCGGCGAGATGGCGGCCGAGCTGAGCCGGGCCGCGGGCGGACCGGCCCCGGTGGTCACCGGAGAGTTCCGGCTCGGGGACGTCCGGCACGTGGTGGCCTCGGCGGCGCGGGCCGAGGCCGAACTCGGGTTCCGCGCCACGATCGGTCTCGCCGACGGGGTGGCCGACTTCGCCCACGCCCCACTGCGCGGATGACAAGCCGGGAGCCCACCCGCCCCGCCGCGCGGATGACAAACCAGATCACAAGCCGGATGACCAGCCTGCTCCGCGCACGCGCCGACACCCATGCGGCCGGCCGGGTGTCCCGGCCCGACCTGGCGGCCGCCGCGACGGCTTTCGCGCTGGTCGTCGCGGCCTCGGTCACCGGCGCTGTGCTCTACCTGAACGGGCACCCGGTGCAGGCGAGCGCCGCGCCCCTGTTCGCGCACTGGCGCCCGCATGCCGGCCTGGGAACGCCCGCCGCCGTCGTCATCGCGGTGCTCGTGTGGTGGCGTGGACCGGCCCTGGCCGCGCGGCTTTCCTGGCGGCGGCTCACCCTCGCGGCGTACGGGGTCGCGGTGGTCTGGTCCTTGACGCTGGCGCTGGTGGACGGATGGTCGCGGGGGGTCGCGGGGCGGCTCGCCACCCGGCCGGAGTACCTGCACGAGGTCGGGGGCGTCACCGACATCCCGGGCATGCTGCGCGAGTTCACGTCGCGGATCCTGGCGGGGAACGCCGACTCGTGGACGACTCATGTGTCCGGGCACCCGCCGGGCGCGCTGCTGACTTTCGTGGCGCTGGACCGGATCGGGTTGTCCGGCGGTGGCTGGGCCGGGATGGTCTGCATCGCGGTGGGAGCGCTCGCCGCGATTGCCGTGCCGCACACCGTACGCCTGCTCGGAGCCGACGACGCCGCCCGCGCCGCCGTGCCGTTCGCGGTGCTCTTCCCCGGGGCGGTGTGGGCCGGGGTCTCCGCCGACGGGCTGTTCGCCGGGGTGACGGCGACCGGGGTGGCGCTGCTCGCGCATGCCCTGACCCGTGGGGCCCGGACGAGCGCGCTGGCCGGTGGGGTGCTGCTCGGCTTCGGCTGCTACCTCTCGTACGGGCTCGTGCTGTTGATCGTCGTGGTGGCCGGTGTGCTGATCGCGGCGGGATGGCGGTGGGGTCCCCTCGCGTGGGCGGCGGCCGGCGCGGCGGCGGTGGTGGTCATTTTCACCGCGTACGGGTTCTGGTGGCTCGACGGCTACCACCTGGTGATCGAGCGCTACTACCAGGGCATCGCCTCGATCCGTCCGTACGGGTATTGGGTGTGGGCGAACCTGGCGGCGCTCGCCGTCTCAGCGGGCCCGGTCGCCGCCGTGATCCTGCGCCGTTCCGTGCCCGCGGCGATCAACGTCACCGGTCCGGGCCCTCGCCCCGTGAGCGCTCACTCGCGAGGCGGGACGCGCGTGGCAACCAGCCTGCGTCAGATGAACTGGCGGCCGGCCGGGCGCGCCCCGGCCGGTTCTGACTTCACGAGATGGCGACTGTCCGGGGCGGACCAGGTGAGCTGGCTGCTGCCGGTGTGCGCCGCCGTTGCGATCCTGGCCGCCGACCTGTCCGGCTACAGCAAGGCCGAAGTGGAACGGATCTGGCTGCCGTTCGCCTGGTGGCTGACGGCCGGCGCGGCCCTCGTCCCGGCCGATCAGCGGCGTTTCTGGCTCGCGGCCCAGGCGCTCACCGCGCTCGCCGTCAACCATCTGCTGCTCACGACGTGGTGACCGCCGTTGTCATGGAACCGTCATAGCCCTGCGGGATGTGCTTAACACGACCGGGACACCATTCGGTGGCTGATTTGTCCTCCGGAAGGTTCCTCGATGCCACTGCAGGCCGGGCGCTACCGCGTCGGCGCTCCTGTCGGTCACGGCGGCACCGCGGTCGTGCACCGCGGCTACGACCGCACGCTGCGCCGCCTGGTGGCGATCAAGTTCCTGGACGGATCCCGTACGGGCGTCAACCCGGCGCTTTCCGAGGCGCGCGCCGCCGCCCGGCTCAGCCACCCCAACATCGCCCGCGTGTACGACTTCGGCCGGACCGGCGCCGGCGCGTCGTACCTGGTCATGGAGTACCTTCCGGGCGGCACGCTCGCCGACCGCCTGCGTGACACGGGCCCGCTGCCGCTTGCCGAGGCCGCGCGCATCGCCGCCGACGTCGCCTGCGCGCTGGCCGCCGCGCACGCCGACGGCCTCGTGCACCGCGACATCAAGCCGCGCAACGTCATGCTCGGCCCGTCCCGCACCAAGGTGGTCGACTTCGGCGTGGCGACGACGGCCGGCGCCAGCTCGACCGGGCCGGACGGGTTGGTCTGGGGCACCCCGCTGTACCTGTCCCCGGAACAACTGCGCGGTGAGCCCGTGCGCCCCTCGGCCGACGTGTACGCCCTCGGCCTGCTGC
Source organism: Paractinoplanes brasiliensis (assembly GCF_004362215.1). Lineage (NCBI taxonomy): Bacteria > Bacillati > Actinomycetota > Actinomycetes > Micromonosporales > Micromonosporaceae > Paractinoplanes > Paractinoplanes brasiliensis. The sequence continues at coordinate 2,285,168 of NZ_SNWR01000002.1, forward strand.
TGCACGAATGCCTCACCGGTTCGTCACCGTGGCGCGGCGCCACCGCGGAACAGGTGCTCGTCAACCGGCGCCTGCGGCCCGTGCCCACCCTGCCCCAGGCGCTCGGCCTGCCCCCGGCGTTCCTCGCCTTCTACCGACGTTGCGTGTCACCGCTGCCCGGGAAACGCCCCACCGCTCTGGAGGCGGCCGAGACGCTTCGCCTTTTCACCGACGGTCCTCCGGGCGCATCCCTCCGTCCGCCCCGCCGCGCGAACGCCACTCGGCCGCCTCGCACCCGCCCGCGCGCCACCTCACCGCGCCGCGCCCGCCCGCACGGCCCCCGCCCTCACGGCCCCCGCCCGCACGGCCCCCGCCCGCACGGCACCCACGCGCTCGCCACCGGCCCGCGTGCCGTGGCCATGGCCGGCCTGGCCATGATCATCGCGTTGATCGGTCTCGTGCTCGGCCAGCTCACCACCTCCGCCCCCGGCGACGAAACGCACCACCGCCCCGCCATGACCGCGACCGCCCCGTCCGGCCCGTCGCAGGCGTCGGCGGCGGACGCCTGACGAGCCGGGCTTCGTCAGTCCGCGGGATGACGCAGGTGCGTGTTGATCACCGCCCGCAGACGTAGCCACGTCGGGTCGGTTCCTCGGCCGCCGTCACCGCCTCGAGGTCGCCGGCGCTCCACGCCCGTTCCCCGTCGTGGCGGATCAGCCCCTCGTCGAGGTCGGCGCCGTCCGGCAGTTCCTCCGGCGCGGCGAGGAACTGCTCAACCCTCGTACGGGCGTCGGCTGCCCGGCCTCGTCACCGCCTGCCACGGGCGGGTCCATCACGGTGACCGGCCCCTCCCGGTCGGCGACCACCAGCCGGCCGGTCGACAGGGACGCCACCGCGCTGACCGGCGCCGACCCGAGCGGGTGCTCGTCGACCCGGTCGTTGCCGAGGTCGATCGTGAGCAGCCCGCCCTCGGCCGACGCCGACGCTGACAGCGGGTGCGTCGGGAGCTCCGGGTGTCGTCGGCCGCCGCGGAGTTGAGTTACTTGGTCGCGGTGATCGGGGCGGGTCGTCATGATGCTGGGGTGAGCAGCAGGTTGCGGGCCATTGCCAGGGAAACCGTGGAGATCGCGGAACGTGGTGGCTACGCCGGGGTGAGTCTTGGCGATCAGGTGAGCAGGTCGGTGGCCGGCACGCGGCTGTACGGTCCGGACGAGGAAATCGTTGTGCCGCCGCCGGTCGACGGCCCGCCCGTGGTCCGGGTGAGCAACGAGTCGACGTTGGCGGCTACCCGGCGGCTCGGTGATGACCTCGCGTGTCTGGTGTTCGCCTCGGCGCGTAACCCCGGTGGCGGGTTCCTCAACGGGGCCAAGGCTCAAGAGGAGAGCGTGGCCCGCAGCTCGGCGCTCTACCCGACACTGCTCGCGGCGGGCGACTTCTATGCCTGGCATCGGGCCCGGCCCGAACTGACGTACAGCGACCGTGTGATCTATTCGCCGCGTGTGCCGGTGTTCCGGGACGACCGGGGCGAGTTGCTGCCGGACGCGTACCCGGTTTCCTTCCTGACCGCGGCGGCCCCCAACCGGGCGGCCATCGCGCGCAACCAGCCCGAGCGGTTGCCCGAGGTGCCGGCGATCCTGGCCCGCAGGGCGCGGCGGGTGTTGCGGGTGGCCGCGGGCAACGGGCACCGCCGGCTGGTGCTGGGGGCCTGGGGATGCGGGGTGTTCGGCAACGACCCGCTTGAGGTGGTGGACGCGTTCGCCGGGGCGCTGGAGGCGAGTCCGTGGTTCGAGGAGGTGACCTTCGCCGTCCTCGACCGCGAACGGGACACCCCGACGTACGCCGCCTTCACGCGCTTGAGCACGGCCTGATCAGCGCGCCGATCCACAACCGCTGGTCAGACCGCAGCCGCGTCGGTGTCGGTGTCGCCGGTGGTGGGTGGGGTGGTCTGCGTGGGCGGTGTCGTCACCGGAGTGGTGGGCTCGGTGGGCTTCGGGTCGGTGGGCTTCGGGTCGTCCGGGGTCGGGGACGGCGTGGTGGGCTGCGGCCGCGGGGTGGTCGGCGGCGGGCTGCTCGGCGGGGCCGGCTTCGTGGCCGGGGCGGTCGGCTGCGTGGTGGGCGCGCTGGTGGGCACGGTCGTCGGAGCCGTGGTGGGCGGCGCGGTCTTTCTCCGTACGGTGGTGGTGGTCGTCTCGGTGTGCCGGCGGGGGCGGGCCGAGGTGGTCGGCGACGCGGGCGGGCTGGTGGACGGCGACAGCGACGCGGGCGGCTGGGGGGCCTCGACGGCGGCCTCGGCCTCGCGTCCACCGGGCGTGACAGTGCCGTTGGACAGCTGGACACCGACGATGCCGAGGATCGCGGTGACGACGGCGGCCGACCCCAGAACCGCGGTGCGGCGCCGGGAGCGCCGGCGGGTCGCGGGTGACGCGGCGGCGACGGTGTGGGGAGACAGGACCGTGCGGATCGGCGTGGCGGGACGGCTCAGCGGCGCCGTGTAGCCGACGCGTCGCAGGGTTTCGCTGACCTCGGCCGCGGTGGGCCGGCCGGTGGGGTCGTCGGCCGTGCAGGCTTCGTAGAGCCGGACCAGCTCGCGCGGGAGGGCGGCGAGGCGGGGCAGGCGCGGGGCCGGGCGTCCGTGGCGGGTGGCCAGGATCGCGCCGATCGTCTCGCCCGGCCAGGCCCGCGAACCGGTGAGGGACTCGAACAGGAGCAGGCCCAGCGCGTACACGTCACCTGCGGGGAAACTCGGTTCGCCGCGCAGCTGCTCGGGCGCCAGGTAGGCCGGGCTGCCCCACAGCGCGCCGCCGGCGTCGATGCCGTGCTGCCCGGCGACGGCGGCGATGCCGAAATCGAGAACCTTGACGCCGTCGGGGGTGAGCATGATGTTGCGCGGGTGCACGTCGCGGTGGACCAGGCTCTGCGCGTGGGCGGCGGCCAGCGCGCCGGCGGTCTGCGCGCCGATCTCGGCCACGCGGCGCCACCGCAAAGCGCCCGTACGGGCCAGCCGGTCGGCCAGGGTCTCGCCGCCGACGAACTCCATCACGAGGTAGGGCGTGCGCTCGTCGCCCTCGACGATCTCGCCGTAGTCGTAGACCTGCGCGATGTTCGGATGGCTGAGACCGGCCGCCGTGCGTGCCTCGCGCAGCACCTCGGCCGCGGAGCCGTCGAACATCTTGATGGCCACCGGGCGCTTGAGCACGGTGTCGAACCCGTAGCGCACCGTCGCGTTGCCGCCGTGGCCCAGCACTTCGCCCACCCGGTAACGCCCCGCGAGCCTGTCCACTGCGACCTCCCCGATGGCCGCACGACGCCGCCTACGCCGTCCCGACCATGATCGTGCGCCCAGGGTACCCGGAGGGTCCGACAACAAAACCGCCGATATCGATCGCACCCGGACGCCGATACCACTCCGCAACACCGGCGGAGCCGACGATCACAGTGCGCTACCACCACGCCGCCGGCGGGTGAACCCGATGCGCCGCCGGGGTGGGGCGGGAAGGCCTGGACAGGAAAGGCGGCACACGCGCAACGGAGCAGAACGGCCCGCGAGGGAAAGACCACACGCGCGCAACGGGCCAGAACAGCCCGCGCGGAAAGACCACACACGCCCAGCAAGCCAGAACAGCCCGCGCGGAAAGACCACACACGCCCAGCAAGCCAGAACAGCCCGCGCGGAAAGACCACACACGCCCAGCAAGCCAGAACAGCCCGCGCGGAAAGACCACACACGCCCAGCAAGCCAGAACAGCCCGCGCGGAAAGACCACACACGCCCAGCAAGCCAGAACAGCCCGCGCGGAAAGACCACACACGCCCAGCGAGCCAGAACAGCCCACACGCGAATGACGGCTCGGGCGGCAACGGGGGTCCGTAACGCCGTTCGTGGCACAGTCCCGGCAAGGGCGGCCCGGATATAGGAACGGCAACCCAAATGGCAAGGGCAACCCGGATAGGAACGGCCCGCCGGGCGGGACGGCAAACCCGGACCGGAACGGCAGCACGGCGGGAACGGCGGCCCGGATGGTGAGGCCGGCCGGGGCGGGCAGGGGCGGCCGGGGACGTGAGGCCGGGAGGTGAGGCCGTGGGCTGAAAACGCGCGATCAGGCGGGGAGGCGAAGCCGGGAGCTGAGGACAGGCGGGGAGGCGCTGTGCCGAGGGCTGGGCCTGGGTGGAGGCGGCAGCGCCGCCGCAGATCACAGCACGGGGCTCACAGGGCGACCCCGGAGCCGCTCAGCAGGGCCAGCAGGACCGGCCGCGGCTGTCCTCCGCTCAGGGCGACCAGGTCCCCCGCGATGCCGACCGACCGCGCGGCCGGTCCGTGCAGGGCGGTCTCCCATCCGACGGCGCCGTCGTGGTCGACCGCGATGACCCGGTTGTCGCCGAACGAGGCGACCAGCCGCCCGTCGTCCGAGCAGGCCACCGCCCACGGCCGGGCCCGCGCCACCCGCAGAGTGCGCACCGGCTGGAACTCGGCGTCGAAGCAGGTGGCCTGCCCGTCGAGGCCCGCGACCACGAGCCACGTGCTCGACCAGGTGCAGGCGCCGACCGGCCGGTCGGTCAGCCGGACCCACTCCCCGGGCCGCCGCCGCGGATGCCAGAGCCGTGCCCAGCCGCTGTCGGTGACGGCGACGATCTCGTCGGCGCGGTAGTGGGCGGCCACCACGGGCCGCCGGTCGCTCATCTCGGCCCGGCTGGTGACGTAGCCGCCGGCGACGTCCCACACCGTCGCGCGGCCGTGCCCGGTCATGCTGTAGACCAGCGATCCACCGGCCACCCAGCCCACGTGCCGGGCCCGTTCGGGCAGCGCGGCCCAGCCGGCGACCTGCTCGGGCACGCCGCTCGGCGGCACACGCCAGACGGCGCTGGTGCCGTCGGCCGACGCCGTCGCCAGCAGCTCGGGGACGGCCGGGTTCCACTCCGCGGCGGCGATGCCCCGGCCCGCTCGCAGCCGGCCCGCTCGTTGCGGGTACGCCGGGTCGGTGGTGTCCCACAGCGTCAGTTCGCCGTTGGGTGCGCTCATCGCGAGCCGGCGCCCGTCGTGGCGGAACGCCACCACCCCGTACGGGGAAGGTCTCACTGGAATGTCCCTGATGAGAACAGGACGGGGTGCTTCGCGGTGGCGGCCGCAAGGCACCCCGTCGCCTGCGGGCCGTGACCGGTCGGGCAGCGCCGACCGTCACCGCTATACGGCGAATGTCATTGACGGAAAAGCGTGCCAGGCACACCGGGAAAGAGAACACACGTATGTGCGGACCAATCAGTTAACCGCACCGACCAGGCCATCGAGTCATCCGGGCATTCAGTTGTCTGTCCCCTGCGATCGTGAGCCGCCGCCACGGCAAATGGGCTCGAACGATGTCCAACGACATGTTTCTATACCGGTCGGGAATGCGCAAGAGTGGATCAAAGAAACCGCCCCGGCCGGATGACGGCCGGGGCGGTTCTCAAGGAAATCGGTCAGGCGGGAATCCAGAGGAGCTGGTCGTCGACGACGGCCGTCTCACCGGAGGCAACGGTGATGATGTCGGCCGAGTCGTAGTCCGGCTTCTGGTGGGCGTACTGCGAACCGTCCGGGGTGCTGAAGCGCACCTTGTAACGGCCCGGCTCCAGCAGCCCGCTGAAGTCGTACGTGCCGTCGGCGGCGGTGTTCGTTTCGGACTCGTTGATGGTGTCGACGTTGATGAAGCTGACGTGCACACCCCTGGCCGGCGCCCCCGCGGCGTCGGTCAGTCGGCCCGCGATGCCCGCCGGGGCGGCGGCCCGGTCGGTCACCCGCACAGTGTGCCCCGACCGTACGAAGAAACTGGTGGCTCGGGCCGGGTCGAAGGTGTGCGGCACGTACTGGCCGAGCGCGCCGGCCTGGTAGCTGACGATGAACGTCTGGTTGGGCTGGACCCGCAGACGGAATCTGCCGTCGGGGCCGGTGACGGTGCCGTGCTGGTTGGCGGTGTTCACGTTCGTCACGTTGACGGCGGAGTGCGCGGCCGGTGAGCCGTCGGGACCGTGGAAGCGCCCGGCGATGAACCCGGCCGCGGTGACGACGCTGCTTGCGTTTGTGGCGCGGTTCGCCCGTACGGGATAGGTCTTGGCCTGGCCGGGATTGCCGACCCGGCCCGGGGCCCACTCCGACCAGCCGCTCAGGCCCACGCGGACCTTGTAGGCGCCGGCCTGAAGGCCACGAATCGTGAATCGGCCCCGGCTGTCGGCCTGCAACTCCTGGACGGCGTCACTGGACGGGTCGAGGTAGACGGCGATGGACGCGTCCGGGACGACCGCGCCACGGGTGTCCCGGACGACGCCGGCGATGCTGCCCGTCGCGTCGGCGGCGAGCGCAGGCCCGGCGGCCGAGGTGGCGGCGATCGCACCGGCCACGACGGCGGCCAGGACCGACCGGCGGCGTGCTGACTTCAACTGCACTTCGGATCTCCCATCCGTTTGATTGGTACGGGAGACGCTAGGGAGACCCGTTGATCCAACAGCCGGGCCGCCACCGGGATGGCACGAAGCCGGTAGCGCACAGTCCGCGGGTGACTACTCACCGACTTGGGAGGCCGCAACCGGGCTGCCTCGCTCGACCGTGCGCGTGACGGTGCACAGCCGGTCATGGGACTGCTGGATCAGCCGCGGCACCACCGACCGGGCCCGATCGCCGTCCGCGCCCTCGGGGAACTCGAGGTCGAACTCGATCTCCAGGTTCTCCATCCGGTTCTCCCCCGCCGCGTCGCGGATCTTGTCGCCGCGCACCCGCACCACGAACCGGACCGGTTCGGCGCGGCGGCTCGCCACCAGGTCCACGTCGATCCCGCTGCACCCGCCCAGCGCCGCGAGCAGCAGCTCGACAGGCGTGAAGCGGTCGTCGTCGCCGCCTCCCATGGCGATGACCCCACCCCGTACGTTGCGCACCTCGTACGCACCGGCGCCGGTCCGCTCGATCTCCACCGACCGCTGGTTCTCCTTCGTCATACCGGTGACGCTACGCCGTCGATCTTTGCCGCCGCGTGGGGCAGAATGCTGCGCCATGGACTCGGCATTGACCGCCGTCGGGCTGCCCGTCGCGCTCGGCATCATCATGCTCGGCCTGGGTCTCGGCCTGACGGTGGCCGATTTCCGGCGCGTCGTCCGCTTCCCCCGCGCGGCCGTGGTCGCGCTGGGCTGTCAGGTGCTGCTGTTGCCGGCGCTCTGCTTCGTGCTGGTTCTGGTCCTCGGCCTGCCTCCGGTTCTGGCCGTCGGCATGATGCTGCTCGCGGCGTCCCCCGGAGGCACCACGGCCAACCTGTACAGCCATCTGTTCGGCGGGCACGTGGCGCTCAACGTCACCCTGACCGCGGTCAACTCGGTGCTCGCGGTGGTCACGCTGCCGATCGTCGTGAACCTGTCGGCCGCGCACTTCCTCGACGGCGCCGCGTCGATCGGCCTGCAGTTCGACAAGGTGCTGCAGGTGTTCGCGATCGTGCTGGCGCCGGTGGCCGTCGGCATGGCGCTGCGCGCGCGGTTCCCCGGGGTCGCCGAGCGGCTGGCCCGTCCGGTGAAGATCGTGTCGGTCGTCGTGCTGGTCGCCGTCGTCGCGGGCACGGTGCTCAAGGAACGTGAGAACGTGGCCGACTACGTCGTGGCGGTGGGCCTGGCCGTGCTGATCTTCAACGTGGTGAGCCTGGCCGTCGGGTACGGCGCGCCGCGGCTGGCCGGTGTCGGGCGGCGGGAGTCGATCGCCGTCGGCATGGAGATCGGCATCCACAACAGCACGCTGGCCATCACGATCGCGGTCAGCCCGGCCCTGCTGGGCAACACCGAGATGGCGATCCCGGCCGCCGTCTACGGCATTGTCATGTTCTTCACCGCCGCGGCCTTCGGGGTGCTCGTCACCCGGCGGCGCGAACGCGAGGTGGCGGCGTAACGCCACCTCGCGCGGGACGGCCGCCTACGCGCGGACGCGCTTCTCGGCGCCGATCTCGTACGGGATCGGCTCCCAGGCCGCGTTCCGGCCGACGGTGTCGTCGCCCTCGATCTCGGCTGCCACGTCCCAGATGTTCAGGCCGGCGTTCTTGGCCTCCAGCCGGGTCTGCTCGTCGTAGTGCGAGGCCCGGAACGAGTTGACCATGTACGTGCGGGTCTTCATGTATTCGACGTAGCGGTGGTGGTGCGCGTCGTCGAGGCCCAGCGCGGCGAAGACGGCGAGCCGGTCACCGTCGGCCCCGGCGATCCGCCATTTCGGGATGTTCGGGATGTCCTTGGGCTCCGGGTGCACCCACTTGGGGAATTTGTACAGCACCCCGTTGCCGCTGTGCGTGGTGCGCATGCTCCAGACGGCGAGGTCACCGGGGCGGGTGCGGACATACACATTCCTGCCGTACGCGTGGTCGGTCGTGTTGTGCGATTTCGCCCGCAGGTTCAGCCCGCCCGTGTGCGAGTAGTGGTCCTGCAGGTAGATGCCGAACCGCAGCAGCGTGTAACGACCCTTCCAGTCCGGCCCCTTGGGGTCCTTGCGGTCCACATTGTCCTTGTGGAAACCGCGCTGCTTGGAATTGATCGTGAACGAGCTGTCGCCCGAGTACCAGATGTCGTCGCTGCCGAGGATCTGCCGGGCGACCGCAACGAAACGGCCGTCGGTCAGCACCGAACGCATTTTGGGGTTCGACAGCAGATCGCCGGGACCTCGTCCGCGGGAGGCGAAGGCCGCCTCCCGGAAGCGCGCGATCTCGTCCCGCGTGTAGGCGTTACGGACGATTTGATATCCGTTCTCCCAGAACGCGTCCACGTCGATGGTTAACTCGTTGGCCATTGATCCCTCATCCGCTTGCTCGACGTATCACCGAAGGCAACGAGCCGGATTCGGCTCCCCCGTTGCACGTGTGAAGCCTCGGGGGCGGTGCTGCCGGACACAACGGCCGGTTCGCGCAATTCTGGTGTGGACAGCGCCGTGAAACAGCGGTGAAGCCGAACTGAAGCCGCGTCAGCCGGCGCGCTCGGCCAGCGCGCTGTGCCGCCCGTACAGTCCGGCGAGCGGGCTCACCCGGTAACGGTCGTGGTTGAGCTGCTCGATCAGGTGCACCCCGACGAGGCGGTCCAGCTGCCGGCGTACGGAAGGAACCGGCGCCGCTGCCAGCTCGGCGGCCCGCTCGGTGGTGAACGCGCGGCTGGTGTACGCGGACAGGCGGCGCATCAGCTCGGCCGGGCCCGGTTCGAGCCGCCGGTACGACCAGGACAGCGCACGTGGCAGGTCGCCCGGCGCGCCGTCCCCCGCGTCGAGCGCGGCCAGCCTGTCGCCCTCTTCGGACAGCTCGGCCACCCACGAGGCCGGCGGCACGTGCGGCAACCGGGCCATCCGCTCGGCCAGGATGCGCAGCGCCAGCGGCGTACGGTCGCACAGCTCGGCCAGCCGGGCCGCCTCCTCGGTGCGCGGGTTCAGCCCGAGCACGGCCGCCGCCTCGGCCGGTTCCAGACGCGGCACCGTCACCCGTACGGCGCCGTCGTGCACCACCAGGCCACGCAGCTGGTTGCGGCTGGTGATCACCGCGGTGGCGCCCGGCCCCGGCAGCAACGGGCGCACCTGGTCGGCGTCGAGCGCGTTGTCGAGCAGCACAGCCATCCGGCGGTCCGCGGTGAGCGCGCGGTACAGCTCGGCGCGGGCGGGGACCCCGTACGGAATGTCGGACCCGGCTACTCCCAGCTCGCCGAGCAGGGCGGCGAGGGCCTCGGACGGTTTCATCGGCGGCTCGTCGGCGTAACCGCGCAGGTCGACGTGGAGCCGGCCGTCGGGGAAGTCGTCGTTGCCGTGCAGCCAGCGCACCGCCAGGGCCGACTTGCCGATGCCGGCCGGGCCGTCCAGCACGATCACCGCGGCTTCCTCGTCACGGTGCCAGTCGAGGGTCGCGAACTCCTCGGCCCGTCCCACGAAGTGCGGCGCCCCGGCCGGCAACCGCTGCGGCGCCGGCACCACCGCCTGCTGCTGCGGCGCCGACAGCAGGGGATGCTGCCCGGAGCCGCGCAGGATCTGCTGGTGCACGTCGCGCAATTCCTCGCCGGGCTCGACACCGAGCTCACCGATGAACCGGTGCGACAGCGTCTGATAGGCGCTGAGCGCCTCGGCCTGCCGCCCCTGCCGAAAGAGCGCGGCCATCAGCTGCACCCAGAACCTTTCCCGGTACGGGTGTTCGGCCGTCAGCAACCGCAGCTCGCCGACGATGCCGTCGGTGCGGCGCAGCAGCAGGTCGGCCTCGATGCGCCGCTCCAGCGCGAGCAGGCGGCGCTCGTCGAGCGGCGGCAGATCCATCTCGTGCAGCCACGGCGACGCGACGTCGGCGCAGGCCGGCCCGCGCCACAGGGCGAGCGCCGAGCGCAGCAGGCGGGCCCGCTCGTGCAGGCTCGGGGCGGCGGCGGCCTCGTCGACGAGCCGGTCGAAGACGTGCATGTCGAGCTCGCCGGGCCCGACCCGCAGGGAGTACCCGGCCGGCCCGGTGATCACGGAACCGGGCCAGGGCAGCTCGTGGCGCAGCCGGACGATGTTGGTCTGCACGACGCGGCGCAGCGAGTGCGGCGCGTCCCCGGGCCACATGCGCTGGGCCAGCTGGGCCACCGAGAGCTGCTGGTTGGCGTGCAGGAGCAGCGCGGCCAGCAGCGTACGCACCTTGCCACCGGTCACCGAGCGCGTCTGCTGCTCGTGCTCCACCAGGAGCGGACCGAGGATCTGATACCGCATGCCACCTCCCCGTGCTCCCGCCGGAAACCTGACCAGACCGTAGACACCTCGGTCCGGGGCCGCTACCCCGCCCGCAAGACCGACCTTGGTCAACGCTCAGGACGGGCCCGTGGCGGCCGATGGTCGACACGTGGCGATGGAGATCACATCCGTGCCGCGGCGCGCGACGGCCGCGGGTGTCGTCGTGCTGGCCGTCGCCCTGGTGGCCGCCGTCGGTTTCTACCTGGCCGGCACCCAGGCCGGCACCCGGGCCCGGATCCTCGGCGAGTTCGACAGCCGCGCACGCCTCGCGGCCCAGGTCATCGGGGGCACGATGGCCGGCAGCGACCCCAAGACACGCGAGTGGGCGGTGACCACCTTCGCCGGGTCGCCGGCGCAGCTCGGTCCCGCCCTCGACGCGGGCCGCAGCGGCATCGCGTGGCTCGTGGTGCTGCGGGCCGACGGCACGGTTCTGGGCACGGCGCCGCGTTCGATGACGGCGCGGGCGGCCACGTTCGACGCCGAACCGGGTTTTCAGATGGCGCTGACGACCGGGCGGCTCACCTACGGCAACGTGACGATCGAGGACGGCACGCCGATGGTGTACGGGTTCCAGCCGTACGACGTCGGCGGTGAGACCCGGGTGCTGGTCGTGCCCGCGCCGGTCGTCGAGCTGGCGAGCATTCTGCGCGGCGCGCTGGACGTGACGGCGGGCCAGGTCTACGTGGCCGACGGGACCGGCGCTGTCGTCGCGGGTTCGGACACCACGGCGGCCGGGCAGCCGATCCCCGACAGCGTCCTGGCCGCCGCCCGGGAACGCCTCGGCAGCGGCCTGACCGGGGACCGTCACCACCTGACCCTGCCGGTCGCCGGGTCTACGTGGCGCATGGTCATCGCCACCTCGCAGCCGGCCCTGCTCGCGCCGGTGCACGCGGCCAACCGGGCGGCGTGGCTCATCTTCGGCGGGTTCGCCGCCACGGTCGCGGTGATCCTGCTGGCCGGCGCGGTGATCCTGACCGGCTCGGCCCGCCTGGCCCGCACCCGCCTGCACGACGCGCTGACCGGTCTGCCCGGCCGTGCCCTGCTGCTCGAGGAGGCCGGGAAGTCGATCGCCCAGGGCGGCCCGCTGGCCGTCCTCTTCCTCGACCTCGACGGGTTCAAGCCGGTCAACGACACGTACGGGCACGCGGCCGGCGACGCGCTGCTGGTGCAGGTGGCGCAGCGGCTGCGTGCGGCGACCCGGCCGCAGGACGTGGCGGCCCGGTTCGGCGGCGACGAGTTCGTGCTGCTGTGCCGGGGCATGACCGGCGCCGACGCGTACGCGGTGGCCGACCGGATCCGCCACGACCTGTCCCGGCCGTACGCCGTCGACGGGCGCACCGTGAACATCGGGGTGTCGATCGGGCTCGCCACGCCCGGCCCCGACACCCCCGACGCCGCCGCCCTGATCCGCCACGCCGACCTCGCCCTGTACCGGGCCAAGGGCGCCGGGCGGGGGCGGATCGAGCGCTTCGCCCCGGAGCCGGCCACCCGGGCGAACACGGAGCGGATTCGATAGTGTCGATCGGGTGACGATGCCGCCGCCGATCCGTCCGAGGCCGGCGACCTCGACGCCGTGGCCGAGCGGCTGCGCGCGCTCAAAATGGCGGCCGGCGCGGAAACCTCCACACCACCCTCGGCATCCCCGAGGCCGACGAGATCAGGGCCGTGCTCGACCGCGACGACTGGCGAGGGGTCATCCCGGCGACGTCCGGCGGGCGCCGGCTTCCGCTACCGAAGCGCCTCGCGGCCGCCGACGATCGGGAGCTCCACCCGGCTGGCGGTGGGGTCGACGGAAAGGCGTGTGCCGGGCAGCGGCCGCAGCGTGTAGTCGTAGTCGGTGGACACGATGACCACGCCGATCCGGTGGCCGGCGCGGAACACATGGTCCTCGGGCTGCAGGTTCCAGCGGATCCCGTACGCCTTCCCCGGCACGACCGGCAGCGAACGTGACCGCGACACCCTGTTCTGCGGGTCGATCCAGCCCCGGGTGACGATCTGCGACCCGGTTCCGGCCGGGCCGTGGTCGACCAGCAGCGCGGTGAGGTTGGCGGCGGTGCGGTTGTCGACGCTGACCTTCAACGACACGTACGGGGTGCCGCTGAGCCGCACATCCCGGGTCAGCACCGGCCATCGGTAGTCGAGCCGGTTCTCGGCATGGCCCGCGACGAGCTGCTCGGCCGTCAGGGTGCGGCCGCTGTCGGTGAAGGTGTCGGCGCGCGCCGCCCCCGTGGCGAGAGGCAGTTTCACCGTACGGGTTCCCGGCACCGGCCACGCCGTCGTGCGTTCGACCACGACCGACCGCGCGTCCTCCAGCGTCACCGGCGGTTCCCTGTCGATGCCGTTGTCGACGCCGTGGACATAGTGGTCGATCCAGCGGTCCACCGCGTCGCTGAACTCCTGCGACCGGGGGCTGCCGTGCCCACCCTCGTACAGCCAGAGTTTGCGGTCGCCCCGCAGCGCCTGCCACAACTGGATGCCCTGCTGCGGCTTGACGTTCCAGTCCTCGAGCCCCTGCGCGAGGAAGACGCCGGCCCGGATCCTCCCGGCCTGCGCCGTGTAGTCGCGTTCGGCCCAGACGCGGGAATAGTCCCCGGTGACCCTGTCCTGGATGCGGGTGAGCCGCTCCATCGCCGCCTCGCAGACCTCCGGGTTCACGCGGGTCAGGATGTACCGCGACATCACGTCCAGGTCCTCGCCCTGCCAGCCGCCCGGCGCGACGACCAGCCCGTTGGCGCGGTAGTAGTCGTACCAGCTGGTGACCGCGGACATCGGGACGATCGCCTTGAGCGCCGACCGCCCGGTGATCGCCGCCATGATCGGGAGCGTTCCGTCGTACGAGACGCCGGTCATCGCCACCCGTCGCGCCGACCAGCTCGCGGTGACCGGCCGCCCGGCGCTGTCGTACGCGCGGCCCTTCAGATCCAGCCAGTCGACCACGGCCCGCATCGCGGCGGTCTCGTCCCGGCCACCCGTGTCGGGGCAGCCGGTCGACAGGTTCGTGCCGAGGCTGTCCACGGTGATGACGGCGTAGCGCCTGTTCGTGTAGTGCTTGAACACGGTGGCCGCCTTGCTTCGCCCGCGACCCCGCATGAGGTCGGCGAGCCCGGCCGCCGGCGTCTCCTGCGGCAGCCGGTCGACGTCGACGCTCGGATACGGCACGTCGGCACCCGGGCCCGCGTACGGGGTGGGAAGCACGATGGAACCCAGCTTGCCCAGGCTCGCGGCGGGCCGCGTGACGGTGAGGTGGACGCGGTCCCGCACACCGTCGCCGTCGGAGTCCAGCGGCGTCTCGACCCACACATCCTCAACGATGTCGGCCGCGGTCTCACCCGGCCCGGCCACAGCGGGCGCCGCCGGCACCCCGATCACGGCCGACGCCATCACGGTCACCATCGCGCCCCGCATCCATCGCATCCATTGATGATGCCGTATGCGATGCCCCGCGCGGTGCCCCTCCTCAACGACCCGGCGCCGACATCCCAGCACGATGTCCTCGTCGGCGAAGATGCCAGGCTGAGGCGGCCTGCTGGTTCACCCCGATCCTGGCCCGCGACGGCGGCCTGCTGGGCACGTTCGCCATGTATCACCGGGCGCCGCTTTCGGACGCCGACCTCGCGCTCGCGCAGGTCTTCGCGGGCACCGCCGCGCCGGCGATCGAACGCGACCCGTGACGAGCAGGCCCGGCCGGCGGCCGAGAAGCGAGCACAGGCGGAGCTGGCCGAGCTGAAGATCGCCGATTCGTGGGGGGACTCGGCGTGGGGCTGCTCCGAGCACGTCGAGGAGGCCATCATCAACGTCCGCTCGGCCTTCATCGCCAGCGAGGAGCTGGGCGGGCCGGCCGCCTACCTCGGCCGCTGACCGGCCGCCGGTTGCGGTGCGGCGAGGTCGGCTGCGCGGCCGCTCAGGATGCGGCAGCGCTCGGCCAGGCCGGTCCACTGCTGGTCGGAGTCGCCGGCGCTGTCCGACGTGGTGATCTCCTCGAGGAGGGTCGCGTAGTCGGTGGCCAGTTCTCGGCACGCGCGGTCGAGCTCCGGGCTGTGCGCCTTGTACCGCCGGTCGAGGTCGATGATCTGATGCGCCAGCGTGGCCGAGGCGGCGCTCAGGGCGCTGCGGGCGTCGGCCGTGTCCTGGCGACGGGCCCGCCGCTCGCCGGCCCGGCGCGCGGCTCGGCGGCCGCCGGCCCAGACCGCCGCGGCGCCGCCCAGCACACCGGCGAAAGCGGCCATTACCAGCAGGTATCGGGGCAGCGACGGGCTGATGGTGCGGCCGCCGTCCGGGACGGTGCCGGCGCGGACCAGCCGGTCGTAGTTGACGGCGACGACCTTGAGGACTTCGAGGGGCCGGTCGGCCACCGCGTCGATGCCACCGCCGATTGTCGTCTCCGCCACCGCTGCCCGGCCGAAGTTCTCGTCGTCCTTACCGGGCAGCCAGGCACACCCGTACGTGTCGAGACCGCCCTCGCCGTCCGGTTTGACCGCCAGGACCACCACACCCTCGGCCGCCCGCCGGGTGCTGCGGCAGCTGTCGCGCAGGTCGTCGCCGGGTTCGAGCAGCAGCACGGCCACCCGGCGGTTGCCGAGGACCCGTTCGGCGGCGGCCCGGTCCAGGTCGTAGCCGGGCGCGGCATAGACCGAGGAGCTGCGGACCGTACGGGCAACGGGGTTGTCGAACACGCCACCGGCCCAGCCCGCCCATCCGGCCAGAACCAGGCAACCCAGCACGGCCAGGCCGAACAATCGACTCACGAGAGCTCACCCCGCAGGTACTCGCCGGGCCGGTAGCCCTTGAACGGCATGGTGCGCCCGGCCTCGTCCAGCTCGGCCTCGGCGGCGTCGAGCAAACGCCGCACATGCCTGTCGGGCAGCTTCTCCTCCAACGCCGTGCGGGCCGCGGCGAGCTGGGTGAGGCCACGGGTAAGGGCCGCGTCGCTGTCCCGGCCGGTCAGGGCGGACTGCTCGACGGCCAGCGCGGTCAGGGCGGCCAGCCGGGCCGGGGCCGCGGTCGGACGGCGGCGGCTCGACGGGCGGGCCACCGGGCGCACCGAGAGCACCAGGAAGACCAGCACGCACGCCGCGAACAGCCACGGCAGCACGGGCAGGCCCACCCGCAGCGGATCGAACGGCACGTACGGGAGCGGACGGTCGAACAGGCCGGCGTACCGGACGTCGGTGACCCGGCTCAGGTAGGCGCCGAGGATGTTGCGCTGCGGGTACGCGTACCGGCTGATCCGGTCGCCGCTCTGCGAGTAGAAGGTGACCGCGGCCAGCTCGGCGAAGTCGGCCGCGCGGGGGCCGCTGTACTCGATCCAGTCGCCGTACATGACCAGGATCGGGGTGTCCGGGAAGACGCGTTCCAGCGCCCGGCCGTAGTGCGGCAGGGCCTTCCCGTACGGCTGCCGGGCCAGCGCGACGACCAGGGGGCGGTTGTCCGGGAAGGCGGTCGCGGCGGTCTGCGGCACGTCGTCGAGGGTGGCGCCGGGGCCGATGTGCCGCCCGGTGCGGCGCAGCTCGGTCACCACCGGCGCCAGCTCGGCCTCGGTCGGCTCCCGCCACTGCGGCCCGGCGGCGGGCTCGGCCGGGGCGTCCACCTTGCGCAGCGCGGAGATCAGGGTGACCAGCGCCACGGTGACGTCGCCGGTGGAGAACTGGGCCCGCCATTCCGGCAGGCGGTCGGCCGTGGCACGGTAGGAGCCCCCGGTCACCTGGGTTCCGATCACCCGTACGGTGGCTTCCTCGACCCCGCGGACCCGGGCGCGCTCGGCTTCGTCGAGCCCGGGCGGGGTCACCAGGATCCGGATGTCCTCGCCGCCGGCGGCCGCGCGCACCCGCTGCTCGTCCCAGTGCGCCACCGCGCCGGGCAACCGCACCACCGGCTGGGCCTTGACCAGGGCTGTCATCTCGTCGGCGCTCGGCACGGTGGCGTCGCCGAGCTCACCGGCCGAGCCCTCGGCGACTCCGGCGCCCGAGCTGGGCGACTGCCCGTAGCTGACCGTGACGCTCTGGCGCTGGGCGATCAGGAAGACGGCGAAAACCGCCGCCGCGACGGCCAGGGCGACCCAGCGCCAGCCGCGAGCCCGGCTCACGGCCCGGACGAGACGGTCACGCATCAGTGGCCGCCCGCCACATCGCGTCGGCCCGGCGGGCGTACCCGGCGGCCGCGCGCGCCGCCTCGGCGCCGCCGCCACCGGCCGCCACCAGTTCGGCCTGGGCCAGCAAACGGTCGGCCTCGGCCACCGTCGCGACGGACGCGTCCCGGCTCACCGCCGCGCTGTCGATCGCCGCCCGCGCCGCCGACCAGGCCGTGCGCCGTTCCAGACTCGCGGCGCGCCGCCGGGGAACCAGGATCGAGACGACGCCGGCCACGAACAGCAGCACGGTTCCGGCCGGCCAGACCCACCAGGACGACGACATGCGGGGGCGACTCCGGGCTACGACCGACTCTGACCCGGCCATTCTGCCCTACCGACCGATCCGCCCGCGGAGGCCGGGCCGGCGGGCAAGGTCGCGCAAGTGGTCGAGGACCTGCAGGACGCGGGGCAGGACGCCGGTGCAGGGCAATGCCTTCAACCCGGGTCTTGCGGAAACATAACCCATTAAGCCTATAGTTTCGACAGAGATTTCCCCGAACCCGCGGAGACCATCGATGCCTGAACGACGTACGGGCGGAAGCTCGAGGTCCACCCCAACCTGTGGGCCGGGATCGGGCTGGTCCGCGGCGGGGCCGGCATCGCGATGGCCGGCTCGCACACGCAGGTGGCCGACCTGATCGAGCAGTACGTCCACGCCCGGTCGGCTCCCACGGTTCCCTTCGGCGCTCAGGAGTGGTCATGCCGCAAACCAATCAAGACCTTGACCCCGTACGGCTGAGGGAGGTCTTCGGCATCTTCCCCAGTGGCGTGGTGGCCGTGGCCGCGCTCGTCGACGGCGCCCCGGTCGGCCTGGCCGCCAGCTCGTTCACCTCGGTCTCGCTCGACCCGCCGCTGGTGTCGTTCTCGATCGCCAACGCCTCCAGGACGTGGCCCGACCTGCGCCGCGCGCTGCACCTGGGGGTGACCATCCTGGCCGACCACCACTCGAAGGTGGCCCGTCAGCTGGCCGGCGCGGTCGACCGCCGCTTCGACGGCCTGTCGCTGACCACCACCCGCGACGGCGCGGTCACCCTCGACGACGGGCTGGCCCATTTCGACACCACCATCCACGAGGAGCTGCGCGCCGGCGACCACACGATAGTGCTGCTCCGGCTCCACGCCGTCCACAACGGAGGGCACGCCACGCCGTCGCCGCTGGTGTTCCACCGCAGCCGCTTCGGCCGCCTGCACGAGGAGTGAACCCGGGGAGGAGATCGTCGCGGTTGCGGCCCGCGAGCACCCACGATCCTGGGCACGGCTGGACACCGCGCGCCCCGTCGCCCGGATACAGTGGAACGCACGACTCCGGGGGGCGTGACATGTCCGACGGCACCCGCCTGCGTCCACCGCGAAACCCCGTCGATCGCCGCGCGGTCGGCTGGTGGACGACGAACCTGCTGCTGCTCGTCGCGGCGCCGGTGGTGGTGCTGCTCGTGCTCGGGTGGCTGATCGAGCCCGCCCGGTTCTGGCTGGCCGGGCCGGCCGTGGTCGTCGCGGTGGCCGGGGTGGCCGCCGTGGTGGCGCTGCCCCGCTGGTGGTTCCGGGTGCACCGGTGGGAGGTCACCGACATCGCGGTCTACACCCGCACGGGCCGGTTCTGGCAGGAATGGCGGGTGGCGCCGCTGTCACGCATCCAGACCGTGGACACCCGCCGCGGGCCGGTGGAGCAGCGGTTCGGGCTGGCCACGGTGGTGGTGACGACGGCCTCGGCCAAGGGCGCGGTGACCATCCCCGGCCTCGCCCACGAACAGGCCGAGGAGGTCGCCGCGCAGCTGACCGAGGCGACGCAGGCCGCGCCGGGTGATGCCACGTGAGCGACGACTGGCGGCAGCTCGACCGCCGGGCCGTGCCGGTGGCGGCGGTCTTCATGCTCGGGGTGGCGGTGCTGGCCGGGGTGCCGTCGGCGGCCGGACTGTCCGAGATCTCCGTCGCCGTCGCGCTGGGGTGGGTGCTGCCCGGGATGGTCGTCGTCGTGCTGGCCGGGACGGTTGCCGAGTGGCTGCGCCTGCGGTTCACCCGTTACCGCGTCGGACCCGAGCGGGTCGAGCTGCACACCGGCGTGCTGATCCGGAACCGGCGCTCGCTGCGGCGCGAACGGATCCGCACTGTCGACGTCACCGCCAACCCGCTGCTTCGGTTGTTCGGGCTGGTGTCCGTACGGATCGGCACCGGCGAGCACGCCGAGAGGGGCACTTTGCGGCTGGGCCCGGTCACCCGCGCCACCGGCGACGAGCTGCGCCACGCCCTGCTGAGCCGGGCAGTGCGGCCGGCCGCCGACGGGTCTCTCGCGACGCTCGACCCGGCTTGGGTCCGGTACGCGCCGCTGTCGTTCGTCGCGCCGCTGCTGGGAGCGGCCGCGGTCGGTGGCGTGCTCAACGTGGCCGACTGGTTCGGCCGCGCCGAGGGCCTGGTCACCTGGGTGATCGACCGGCTCGGCGGGCTGGGGCTGATCGGCGGCATCGCCGTGACGGCCGCCGTCGCGCTGGCGCTCGGGGTGATCGGCGCGCTCGGCCTGTGGGTCGAGATGTGGTGGGGTTACCGCCTTGACCGGGAGCCGGGCGGCACGCTGCGGGTGCGGCGCGGGCTGCTGACCACCCGGTCGATCTCGATCGAGGAGGAACGTGTCCGCGGGGTCGAGCTCGTGGAGCCGCTCGGCACGCGGCTGGCCGGGGCGGCCCGGGTCGACGTGGTCGCCACCGGCCTGAAGACCGGGACGGAGGAACACAAAGCTCAGCACAGCACCCTGCTTCCGCCCGCCCCGGTGGCTCTGGCCCGGCGCGTGGCGGCCGATGTCCTGGGCGAACCCGTTGCACCAGCCTCCTCCGCCGCCTCCTCCCCCACCCCCACCACCGCCACCCCCACCACCGCTTCCTCCCCCACCTCCGCCTCCACTTCTTCCACCGCCTCCACCGCCGAATTCGCCTCGTCCGACAAATCGGAAATATCCGTCTGGGAAGGTGGGCTGTCCATGGGGGTGGCCACGGTTCTGTCAGCGCATCCCGTGGCGGCTCGGGGGCGGCGCCTGCGGTGGGCGTTGACCGGGGTGGTCGCCGGTGAGCTGCCGCTGATCGTGCTGGGCCTGCTGCTGACCGGCGTGCTGCTGCACCTCGCGTGGATCACTGCGCTGGTCGCCGTGCCGGTTGCCGTGGCCCTCGCCCTGGACGCCTATCGCAGCCTCGGGCACGCCTTGGACGGCGACTATCTGGTGGCGCGCAGCGGTTCCGTGCGCCGGGGCACGGTGTTCCTGCAGTGTCGCGGCATCATCGGCTGGACGGTCCGCCAATCGCTGTTCCAACAGCGCGCCGGACTTGCCACCATCCGCGCGACCACGGCCGCGGGTTCCGGCGCGTACGCAATCCGCGACGTTGCCGTGAGCGCCGGTCTCGACGTGGCCGGCGCCGCGGTCCCAGGCCTCCTGAGCCCCTTCCTCGAACGGGACGACTTCCCCCCGGAACAGGGCGATCTCCGGTCCCCGGCATTGTCCGTCCCGGACGAGCACGCCCTCGCGGAACAGCGCGATCTCCGGTCCCCGGCGGTGTCCGCCCCCACGCTGCCCTCACCCGAATTGTCCGCCTCGGACCAACACGTACCCGTGGAACAGGGCGACGCCCCGGAACAGCGCGATCTGACGAGTCGAAGCGATCTTCGGGAGCGGGATGACAATGAGTGAGCAGGCTCTGCACCGCGACAGCGACCGGGCGATCGCGCTCTACCAGCAGGGCCGTTACGCCGAGGCGCTGCGGATCCAGCTGCGGGTGCTCGCCGAGTCGGAACGGCTGCTCGGCGCCGACCACATCGACACCATCGCGCGGATGAGCTACGTGGCGATCTTCCTGTGGGCCCTGGGCCGCCGCGCGGAGGCGTTCGACCGGCAGGCAGAGGCGTTCGCGGCGTCCGCGCGGGTGCTCGGCATCGACCACCCCGACACGCTGGCCGCCTCCAACAACCTGGCCATGTTCACCTCGGACCCGCAAGAGGCGGCCCGCATGCACGAGGTGGTGCTGACGGCCAAGGAACAGGCGCTCGGCCCCGACCACCCCGACCTGCTGCCCACGGTGATCAACCTGGCCGCGAGCTACGGCGGGACCGGTCGGCACGACCAGGCCTTGACAATCAGCCTGCGGGCGCTCGCGCTGGCCGAGAGCAGCCTCGGGCCGGAGCATCCGACCACTTTGACCATCCGCAACAACGTGGCCGTGCACACCAGCGAGGTGCACGGGCCGGTCTGGGCGGTCGAGCTGCACCAGCAGACGCTGCGCCTGCGGGAACGGGCGCTGGGGCCCGACCATCCCGACACGCTGCAGAGCGGCCACAACCTCGGGGTCACCTATCGCGAGGCGGGCCGGCCCGACCGTTCCGAGGCCGTGCTGACCGAGACGCTGCACCGGCTCGAACAGACCCTCGGTTCGCAGCACCCGGCCACGGTGAAGTGCCGGGCCAGCCTCACCCGGACACAGTCACTGTGACCCAGACCACGGCATGGGGAGATCCGCCGGCCGACGGTGATCGTCACGCCGTCCGGTTCAGGTGACCAGGCCTCGGCGGTAGGCGTAGACGACGGCCTGCACGCGGTCGCGCAGACCGAGCTTGGCAAGGATGCGGGAGACGTACGTCTTGACCGTCTCGTGGCTGATCACCAGCGTGTCCGCGATCTCGGAGTTGGACAGGCCGTTGGCGATCAGGCGCAGCACCTCCAGTTCGCGGGCGGTCAGCGGCATGTCGCCCGGCACGTCGTCGGCGGGGCGGATCCGCTGCGCGTACCGGCCGATCAGCTGGCGGGTCACCTCGGGGGCGAGCAGCGCGGCGCCGGCGGCCACGGTGCGGATGCCCTGCAGCAGGTGCGCGGGCGGGGCGTCCTTGAGCAGGAACCCGCTGGCGCCCGCGCGCAGCGCCCGGTACACGTACTCGTCGATGTTGAAGGTGGTCACCACCAGCACCTTGACCGGCTGCGCGACCTCGGCGCCGGCCAGGCGGCGGGTGGCCTCGATGCCGTCCATGCCGGGCATGCGCACGTCCATGACCACCACGTCCGGGTTGAGCCGCCGGGCCTGCTCGACCGCGTCGACCCCGTCGTCGCACTCGCCCACCACCTCGAGGTCGGGCTGGGCGTCGATGATGGTGGCGAAGCCGGTACGGATGAGCGCCTGGTCGTCGCAGACCAGCACCCTGATCATGCGGTGGCCCCGACGGGAATGCGCGCCGTGACGACGAACCCGCCGTCGGCCCGCGGCCCCGCGCTGAAGTCCCCGCCGAGAGTGCCGACCCGGTCGGCCAGCCCGCTCAGTCCGCGGCCGCTGCCGCCCGGCGACGCCGTGTTCGATCCCGAGCCGTCGGTGCTGATCCGCACGTCGATCTCCTTGGCCCCGTAACGCACCGCCACCGTGGTGCGGGCGCCGTGGTCGTATTTCATGGCGTTGGTCAAGGCTTCCTGCGCCACCCGATAGACGGTGGCCTCCGCGCCGCCGGACGCCGCCGGCGGCGAGCTTCCCTCCTCGACGAGCTCGACCGGCTGCCCCGCCCGCCGGCTCTGCTCGATCAGCGAGCGCAACTCCCCGCCGTGTCCGGGGTTGAGCACGTCGAGCAGGTGCCGCAGGTCGGTGATGGCCTGGCGCCCGGTGTCGGTGACCGCGGTCAGGGTGGTGTCGAGCCGGTCGGGCGCGGCGGTCAGGTACCGCGCGGACTCGGCCTGCACGACCATCGCGGTCACGTGGTGGGTCACGACGTCGTGCAGCTCGCGGGCGATCCTGATGCGCTCGGCGGTGCGGGCGGCCTCCTCGACCTGCTGCCGGCGCGCCGCCTCGGTGCGCCGGTTCTGCCGCAGCCACGCGCCGATCCCCCAGGTCGCCGCGAACACCACGTAGAACAGCGTGAAGTCGGCCACCGGGGTCGGGCCCACCTGATTCAGGGCCACGGCGAAGGCCACGTACGCGAGGGAACTGACAACCATGACCGTGCGCCGATGCGTGTTCAGGTAGGCGCCGGCGGTGAACAGGGCCACCGGCAACGCGATGCCACCGATCGTGTGCAGGCCCAGCAGCTGGTCGAACGCGAACCCGACGGACACCAGCGCCAGGGTCGGCACAGGCCATTTCCGCCGTACGGCCAGTGGCAGGCACTCGACCACGATGACCAGCGCCCCGAGCAGGTCGTACGGGCGCTCGGGGGCCAGGTCGCTCAGCCGGGTGCCGTGCCGGTGCCAGTCCGGGACGAGCGCGACCGCCGTGAGCAGCAGAGCGAACGGCAGGTCGCGTACGACGACACCACGACGGGCCAAGTGGATCATCCGACGAGCGTAGAGGGCGCCGCGGACTCGGTCTGCCGGGCACTGCGCCGCATGGGGACGAGGTTGCCGCGCCGCTTCGCGATCCAGAGGAAGATGATCGTAACGAAGACGCCCACGACGAGCGTGGAGAAGCTGGCCTCGGGGCCGAACTCGCCGCCGGTCATCCACTTGTTGCCGGTCAGCTCCGAGTCGAGGAGGCCCTGCTTGAGGCCGTTGCCGGAGACCTCGGTGCTGAAGATGCCGGCCTGGGCGTAGTTCCAGCCGAAGTGCAGGCCCATCGGCAGCCACAGGCTCCGGGTGGCGATGAAGGCGGAGGTCAGCATGCCGCCGCCGGCGATCGCGACGCACAGGGCGCCCCACAGGCCGGCGTTCTCGTTGAGCAGGTGCACGCCGCCGAAGATGAGGGCGGACAGGGTCAGGGCGATCCAGGTGCCGGTCAGCTTCTCGACGTGCCGGAACAGCACGCCGCGGAACATCAGCTCCTCGGTGACGGCGGCCGCGGCCATGAACCCGGCGAGGCCGATGGCGCCGGACGGCTTGTCGCTCACGCCGTCGACGTCGTAGCTGCCGTTGACCGCGATGTTCATGATGACCAGGCCGAACAGCGCGACGCCGAGCAACGTTCCCCGGATCAGGCCGGAGGCGGCGGTGCCGGCCGAGGCCTCGGTGACTTCCCGCTTCTCGGTGAGCTTGACGACCCAGTAGTAGACGAGCGTCGCGGCGACCGCGGTGGCCAGGCCCAGGACGAGCTGGAGCCAGACGTTGTCCTCGGTCGCGGCGACCGCCTGGCCACCCACGGCGGAAACGGCCACAACGGCGATGAGCTGAAGAATGAAACGCATGCGGAACAACGTACGAATCCCGGACGCTTCCGTCGTCACCGTGCAGCGGACACCCGGGGTAGCTCGCAAGAGCTACAAGGACACCGGACGTTTCTCGTCGTAACGCCGGCGTAACTCAGGCAGTGCGTTTTCACCGCTGGTGGGTTACCTTGTGGGAGCGCTCCCAGGCCGACTCCCCCTTTCGGCGTCCCCAAGCCGGTCCCCTCCGGCTTGCGTGCCGACCGCACTCGGAAGGAAGCACCTTGTCCCCCACCTTTCTCCGGCGCTCCCTGCTCGCCGCGTCGGCCGTGACTGTCACGGCTGCCGTCTGGCTGGCCGCCGGCACCGCATCGGCCGGAACCCTCTCCGGCACCCTTTACCGAGACACCGACACCCCGGTCGCCCGCTGGCTGGCCGCCAACCCCAACGACTCCCGCGCGCAGCTGATCAGCTCGCGGATCGCCAGCCAGCCCGCCACCCGCTGGCTGTCCAACTTCAACGTCGGCACCGTCCAGAACGAGGTTTCCTCGTACGTGGGCGCGGCGGCCGCCGCCGGGCAGGTTCCGCAGCTGACCCTGTACGGCATACCCAACCGCGACTGCGGCGGCGCCAGCGCGGGCGGCGCCCCCGACCTGCCCACCTATCAGAACTGGGTCAACGGGATCGCCCGCGGGCTGGCCGGGCGCACCACGCTGATCATGCTGGAGCCCGACTCGATCGCACTGCAGACCTGCCTCAGCAGCAGCGAGATCACCGCCCGCAACCAGGCCCTCGCGACCGCGACCCGCACGCTCAAGGCGGCCGGGGCCAAGGTCTATCTCGACGGCGGGCACTCGGCCTGGAACTCCGGGGCCGAGCAGGCACGCCGCCTGGCCGACGCGGGCGTGGCCGACGGTGACGGCTTCTACACCAATGCCTCCAACTATCAGTCCACCGACAGCGAGGCCGCGTTCGGCCGGTCGGTGCTGAGCGCGCTGTCCGGCCGCGGCATCAACGGCAAGCGGCAGGTCATCGACACCAGCCGCAACGGCGGCGCGGCGGGCGACTGGTGCGGCGACGACAACACCGACCGCCGGATCGGGCGGTACCCGACGCTCAACACCGGCGACGCCAACATCGACGCCTACCTGTGGATCAAGCCCCCGGGCGAGGCCGACGGCTGCCGGTACGCGGCCGGATCGTTCCAGCCCGACCTGGCCGCGAGCCTGGCCAACGGGGCGCCGAACCCGCCGGTCACCACCCCGCCCACGACGCCACCCACCACGCCTCCGACGACTCCGCCCACGACCCCGCCGACGTCCGGGCCCACCACTCCGCCGCCGGCCGGCGCGTGCGGGGCGAGCTACACGACGTCGAGCACGTGGCAGGGCGGCTTCCAGGGCCAGGTCACGGTCAAGGCCGGTGGCGGCGCGGTCAACGGCTGGTCGGTGTCGTGGACCCTGGCCTCCGGGCAGACGATCAACCAGGTGTGGGGCGGCGTCCTGTCGGTGAACGGGTCGCTGGTCACCGTGCGCAACGCGGCCTGGAACGGCTCGCTGCAGCCCGGCGCGTCGGCCGAGTTCGGCTTCATCGCCTCGGGTTCGGCCGGCACCCCGAACCTCACCTGCACCGCCTGATCAGAAACGCGAACAGACCCGGCCGGGCTCCCGCGCTCACCTGCGTGGCAGCCCGGCCGAGCGCGTCTCAACGGCTTTCCCGCGTACGGCGTACCCCCTCGAACCGGTCCCACGGCTCAGGCCCGCACGGCGTACCGGCTCGAACGGGCCCTGGGGCTCGGGTTGCAGGGTGTGGCGACCGGCCGAGAACGACGCACCGGCTGGAACCGATCCCACGGCTCGGGCCCTTCACCGCGTACGGGGAAACGGGGTTCAGCGGAGCGGGAGCTTGACCCGGCGGCCCATGCCGACCTCGGCGGCGGTGGTGTCGGTGACCATGGCGTACGCGCCCGCGGGCACCCCGTCCCGCACGGCGACCCGGGACGCCGCGGCAAGCAGGGTACGCTCACGGGCGCCGGCGAGAAAGAACACGACCTCGTCGCCGATCCGCTCGCCGTCCTCGTACTCCTCGACGCCGAACTCGTCCTCCAGATCGATCATGTAGTCGCCGACGTCGTCGATCCACTCGTCGTCATCGCCGGTCCCCGGGAAGTGGATCTCCACCATCACTGCCATCCCCTGATGATCCTGCACCGAGGCACGCCGTTTACCGGCGGGATCCGGGGATAGTCAGAGGGCATGGAATATCGCACGCTCGGGCGCAGCGGATGCGCCGTCTCCACGCTCTGTCTGGGCACCATGACCTTCGGCGACGAGTCCGACGAGAAGGTGTCGCACGCCCAGCTCGACCGGTTCGTCGAGGCCGGTGGCACATTCGTCGACACCGCGGACGTCTACTCGGCCGGCGAATCGGAATCGATCATCGGTCGCTGGCTGTCCTCGCGCCCGGCCGACGTCACCGAAGCCGTCGTGCTCGCCACCAAGGGCCGTTTCCCGATGACGCCCGACCCGAACGGCGCCGGGCTCTCGGCCCGCCACCTCACCCGCGCGCTCGACGCCTCGCTGAGCCGGCTCGGTGTCGACGCCGTCGACCTCTACCAGGCGCACGCGTGGGACCCGTACACCCCGCTGGAGGAGACGCTGCGGACTTTGGACGGCTTCGTCCGGGCCGGCAAGATCCGCTACTACGGGTTCTCGAACTTCACCGGCTGGCAGCTCACCAAGGCCGTCGGGCTGGCGCGGGAGCTCGGCCTGACCGGCCCGGTCAGCCTGCAGCCCCAGTACAACCTGCTGGTCCGCGAGACGGAGTACGAGGTCGTGCCCGCCTCGCTCGACGCCGGCCTGGGCCTGCTGCCGTGGAGCCCGCTCGGCGGCGGCTGGCTCACCGGCAAGTACCAGCGGGACCAGCGGCCGACCGGCGACACCCGGCTCGGCGACAACCCGGAGCGCGGGATGGAGGCGTACGACCGGCGCAACGTCACCCGTACCTGGGATGTGATCGAAGCCGTGCAGGGCATCGCGGAGGCGCGCGGCGTGTCGATGGCCGAGGTCGCCCTGGCCTGGGTCACCGACCGTCCCGGCGTGACCTCGACGATCCTGGGCGCCCGCACGCTCGACCAGCTCGAGACCAACCTCAAGGCCGCCGGGCTGCACCTGACCGACGAGGAGACCACGACCCTGAACGAGGCGAGCGACCCGCGGCCCAACGACTACCCGTACGGGCCTCTCGGCATCGGCCAGCGGGGGCGGACCCTAACGCCGTAACGCCTCGCGCAGATTGACCAGCAGCACGGCGGCCGCGGCGGCGAACAGCCCGAACGCGACGACGTAACGTCCCTCGAACCACAGCACCACGAGCAGCGCGAGGCTCACGGCGGCGAGCAGCAGACGCAGCAGAACCGCCAGGAGCTTTCCCCGTACGAGGCCCTCGACGCACAGCACGCCCAGCAGCCAGACGGCCGCCAGGTCGAGCCCGCCCGTGGCCAGCGGGGAGATCGCCGCCCCGGCCGCCAGCAGGATCAGCGGGGTGCTCAGCACGGCCCACCACGACATGAGCCGCCCGCGCAAGCCGGTCGCCGCCAGCATGGGCAGACGCCGGTGCATCAGGTGGGCGTGCGGAGGCTGGGCCCCGTTCCCGGCCACGACCGTACGGGCCTGTTCGTCGGCCAGCCGGGTGCGTTCCATCCGCAGCCCGAGGAGCCGGCGTTCCTGCTGCTGCAGGGCCCGCACCTCGGGCGACGCGACCGGCAGGCCCGCCGCGGCGAGGGCCAGTTCCCGCTTGAGCCGGGTGATCTCGGCGTCGAGCTCGGCCAGCCGGTCGTCGTTCTCGCGCCGGCGCAACTCGATCAGCGCACGTTCGGCGGCCGGGCCGGGGGCGACCTTGGCCAGCCCGGCCCAGCCGACCGGGTCGGCCCACGACTGCCGGGCGGTGCCGTCGCGTTCGTACCGCGGTCCGGCCGGTCCCCGCTCGCCGCCGAGCCGGTCACGGGTGTCACGCCCCCACAGCCCCCGGAAGTCACGCACCCAGTCGGTGTCGTCGCCGATCACCACCGGGCGCCACGCCTCGGGCTGCCCGGGTCCGACCGCCCGGCCGTCGCCGCGGGCGTAATCGACGTACGGGATGCCGAGCCCCGGCTGGCCGTCAGCCGCCCACGGCGCGAGCAGGCGTGCCGCCCGGCGCAGAGCGCCGACCAGACCGCGCAGGCGCGGAGGCCGTACGGTGATCAAATAGTCACCCGGCAGGTAGGCGCCCGAATGCGAACCGGCGCCCACGTACACGACCGGATGCCGTCCGCCGACCAGCGACAGGTCCGGGTCGTCCCAGCGCCGCCGCAGGTCGTCGCCGATCTCGTCGTGCGCCGAGAACACGACCCAGCGGGGCGGTGGCAGACCGTCCAGCCCCGTCACGCCCGTACCGTCCAGGAAGATTGTGACGTGCTCCCAGTCGGCCTCGTGCTCGTTGACGCCGCCGAACGCCGACCGCCAGTTGTTGAAGCTGTAGAAGTACCAGTACTGGCAGACGATCCACGGGGCGTCCCGCAGCACCCGTCCGTGATAGACGGTGGTCACGCTGCAGCAGGAACGAGTGCGCCGCGCTGCCACCCGGCACGCTCCCCCGGAACAGCAGCGAGATCCGGTTGGCCGTGTCGACGAGCCGGGCCAGCAACCCCACCGACGCCAGCCGGCTCGACCGCCGCAGGTGCGGTGGCCGCTCCCGCAGCGGGATGTGCGCCACGCCGAGCCGCCCGCCCGTGCGGCCGACCCCCGACAGCGACAACTGCAGCCCCTGCTCGGCGCCCCCGGCCGCGGCCAGCCCGTCAAGCGTCAGCCCACCCGGCGCCTGCTCGACTGCGCTCTCCCCGGCCTCCAGCCGCCAGAGCCCGGCCCGCTCGACATACCGCTCGGCCGAAACCGGGAAGAAGTACTCCCCCTGAGTGAACCGGACCACCGGCTCGTACGCGCGCAACAACCGCAAGTCATCCTCGGACCCCACGACGGCACGCTACCGCCCTCCGCCGGAATGATCGCGGCGCCGAACGGGCCACCCTCCAGAAGCGGCGATCCACTTGTGACGACCGTTGACCGTGCCGCCACAAAGGACACGATCCGATACCAACCTCCCATGTGGTGGGAGGTGAGTGGTTAGTGTCTCGCCAACGGTGACCACCGTCATGGCGTTTGTCCGTACCCACGAGGACGAGGTGAACATATGCGTGCGACCAGGATGCGGGCCACAAGGCTCGTCGCCGCCGGCGCCGTAGCGGCGCTGATGATCGGCGCGGCCGGCTGCGCCGAGAGCGACCGCGACGGTGGTGACGAGGGCTCGTCCGCGAGCGGCGGCACCTTCATCTTCGCGGGCGCCGGCGACCCCAAGAACTTCGACCCGATCTTCAACGACGACGGTGAGTCGTTCCGGCCGATCCGCCAGATCTACGACACCCTCGTCACGCACAAGCCGGGCACCGCCGAGCTGGTCGGCGGCCTGGCCGAGAGCTGGGAGAACGACCCGAGCGGCAAGGTGTGGACGTTCAAGCTGCGCCAGGGTGTCAAGTTCCACGACGGCACCCCGCTGGACGCGGCGGCGGTCTGCGCGAACTTCGACCGCTGGTACAACATGAAGGGCGAGGCCGCCCAGTCCCAGATGATCTATTACACGGACGTCTTCGGCGGGTTCGCCGGCAACCCGGACGCGCTCTACGACAACTGCAAGGCGCAGGACCCGTCGACCGCGGTGCTGACGCTGAAGCGCTACAAGGGAGCGTTCCCGGGCGCGTTCGCCCTGACCGCGTTCTCGATCGCCAGCCCGGAGGCGATGAAGAAGTACGACGCCAACACGGTGACGCAGAACGGCGACTCGTTCTCGTACAGCGCGTTCGCCAACGAGCACCCGACCGGCACCGGCGCGTTCGTCTTCGGCGGCTGGAACAAGTCGACCGGTGAGATCACGCTCAACAAGAACCCCGACTTCTGGGGCGACAAGGCCAAGGTCGACAAGATGATCATCAAGATCATCAAGGATGAGAACACCCGGAAGCAGGAACTGCGCGCGGGCACGGTGCAGGCCATCGACTTCCCGGCCCCGGCCGACCGCAAGGCCCTCGCCGGCGAGGGTTACAAGGTCCTCGACCGGCCCGCCTTCAACATCCTGTACCTGGGCATCAACCAGAAGAACAACCCCAAGCTCAAGGACTTCCGCGTACGGCAGGCGATCGCGTACGCGCTCAACCGGGCTCAGCTCGTGCAGACCAAGGGCCCGGGCGGCGCGAAGGTGGCCGACCAGTTCCTGCCCGACACCGTGGTCGGCTACGCCGGCGACGTGCAGAAGTACGAGTACGACGTGAACAAGGCCAAGCAGCTGCTGAGCGAGGCCGGCGCGACCGGGCTGACGCTCAACTTCTACTACCCGACCGAGGTGTCCCGGCCGTACATGCCGAACCCGCAGGAGATCTTCACCGTGCTCGCCAACGACCTGCAGGCGGCCGGCATCAAGGTCAACGGCGTTCCCCGGCCCTGGAACGGCGGCTTCAAGGACGACGTGCAGCAGTTCGGCAAGCACGACCTGCACATGCTCGGCTGGACGGGCGACTACAACGACCCGGGCAACTTCGTCGGCACGTTCTTCGGCCGGGCCAAGGCCGAGTTCGGCGACGACGCGATGACCGACATGTTCGACGCCATCGGCAAGGCCGACGCGACCGTCGACCCGGCCGGCAAGAAGGCCGCGTTCGAGCAGGTCAACCGTGACCTGGCGGCCAAGTGGCTGCCGGCCGTGCCGATCTGGCACGCCCCGCCGGCGCTGGCCACGGCCAAGAACGTCGAGGGCCTGGTGCCCAGCCCGCTGACCGCCGAGGAGTTCAACACCGTCTCGCTCACCAAGTAGATCCCGGCACGGCCGCGGCCCGGACCTTCGACAGGTCCGGGCCGCCCCGCGCGGACGTAAAGGACAACCTCCATGGTGAGAGTGATCTCGCGCCGCCTGATCCAGCTGGTCGTCACGCTGGTCGCCCTGACGACGCTGGTCTTCTTCTGGCTGCGCAGCCTGCCCGGCGGGCCGGTCGACGCGCTGCTCGGCGAACGCGCCACCCCGCAGACCCGCGAGCTGCTGACCCGGGCCCTCGGCTACGACCAGCCGATCTGGGTGCAGTACGGCCGCTTCCTCAAGAACGTCGTCACCGGCAACTTCGGCAATTCCATCCGTACGGGTGAGCCGGTGACGGAGGTGATCAGCCGATCCTTCCCCGCCACCGTCGAACTGGCCCTGGCCGCCATCATCATCGCGATCGGGCTGGGCGTCCCGCTGGGCTACCTCGCGGCCCGGTACCGCGGACGGCTGCTCGACAACGCCACCATCATCGTCACGCTGATCGGCATCTCGATCCCGATCTTCTTCCTGGGTTACCTGCTCAAGGACTGGCTGACCCAGGGGGTGCACGTCTTCCCGCCCTCGGGCCGGATCAGCACCGGCACCAACAACACCGAGGTGACCGGCTTCTTCGTGCTCGACGGGCTGCTGACCCGCGAGCTCGACGCCTCGGCCGACGCGCTGTGGCATCTGGTGCTGCCCGCGGTCACGCTGGCCACCATCCCGCTGGCGATCATCGTACGGATCACCCGCGCGAGCGTCCTCGACGTGCTCGACGAGGACTACATCCGTACGGCCGACGCCAAGGGCCTGCGCAGCCCGACCATCCGCAAGCGGCACGTGCTGCGCAACGCCCTGCTGCCGGTGGTCACCATCATCGGCCTGCAGACCGGCGCGCTGCTGGCCGGCGCGGTGCTGACCGAGAAGGTCTACAACTGGGGCGGCCTCGGCACGCTGATCACCGACTCGATCAGCGGCAGCCGTGACTACCCCGTCCTGCAGGCCCTGATCCTGCTCGCCGCGGCCGTCTTCGTCGTGGTCAACCTGATCGTCGACCTCTCGTACGCGATCATCGACCCGAGGGTGCGTGTGCGATGAGCCCAGGGGGAATCTCGGCCCTCGCCGACCACAAGCGCCGCCGCATCGAGGAGCTGATCGCCCGCACGTCCGAGCCGGGCGGGGTCAGCCTGCTGCGCGACGCCGGCCGCCGGCTGCTGCGCAACCCGACCGCGATCGTCGGCGCCACGATCATCCTGCTGTTCCTGGTCATCGCGATCTTCGCGCCGCTGGTGGCGCCGCACGACCCGATCCAGCGGTTTCCCGAACTGACCAAGGACCTCACGGTCGACAACATCCCGGGCCCGTCGGCCGGGCACCCGTTGGGCAGCGACCCGCTGGGCCGCGACTTCGCGTCCCGGATGATCTACGGCGCCCGGCAGACGCTGTTCGTCGGCGTCCTGGCCACCCTGATCGGCCTGCTCATCGGCGTGCTGCTGGGCGCGCTGGCGGGTGCTGCCGGCGGCTGGGTCGACGTGCTGATCATGCGGCTCACCGACGTCATGCTGGCCCTGCCCAGCCTGCTGCTGGCGATCACCCTGGTCGCCCTGGCCAGCGAGTCCACCCAATGGACGGTGATCATGGCGGTCGCGATCGTCAACGTGCCGATCTTCGCCCGGCTGCTGCGCGGGTCGATGCTGTCGCAACGCGAGAGCGACCACGTGCTGGCCGCCCGCTCGCTCGGCGTCAAACAGCGCGACATCGTGCTGCGGCACATGCTGCCGAACTCGCTGACCGCGGTCATCGTGCAGGCCACCCTGACCTTCGCGGTGGCGATCCTGGACGCGGCCGCGCTGTCGTTCCTCGGCCTGGGCGACCCGGACATCAACCGGGCCGAGTGGGGCCTGATGCTCGGTGTCGACGGGGTGCGGTATTTCGAGGTCCGGCCGGAACTGGCCTACTTCCCGGCCCTGGCCATCATCCTCGTGGCTCTCGGCTTCACCTTGCTCGGTGAGAGCATCCGCGAGGCGCTCGACCCGAAGAACCGGCGGTGATCTGTCATGCCTCTGCTCGACGTACGTGATCTGTCGGTCGTCTTCCAGCGCAAGGGCACCCGGCCCGTCACCGCTGTCGACGGCGTGAGCTTCACCGTGGAACCCGGACAGACGGTCGGCCTGGTCGGCGAGTCCGGCTGCGGCAAATCCGTGACCAGCCTGGCGATCATGGGGTTGCTCCCCCGCCGCGGCAACAAGGTCACCGGCGAGGTCCTGTTCGACGGCACCGACCTGCTCCGGCTGCGCCCGCAGGACCTGCGCGACTGGCGGGGCCGCGACATCGGCATGATCTTCCAGGATCCGCTGTCCTCGCTGAACCCGGTCATCCCGCTCGGCGTGCAGGTGGCCGAGGTGCTGGAACGCCACCAGGGCCGCACCCGGCAGGCGGCCCTGCGGGAGGCCCGTGAGCTGCTCGACGCGGTCGGCATCCCCGACCCGTCCCGGCGGCTCAAGGAGTTCCCGCACCAGCTCTCCGGCGGCATGCGGCAGCGCGCGCTGATCGCCATCGCGCTGGCCTGCAAACCGCGCCTGCTGATCGCCGACGAACCCACCACGGCGCTCGACGTGACCATCCAGGCGCAGATCCTCACGCTGCTCAAGGACCTGGTCGACAGCTCCGGCACGGCCCTGGTCATGATCACCCACGATCTCGGGGTGGTCGCCGGGCTCTGCGACACGGTCAACGTCCTGTACGCCGGCAAGGTGGTCGAACGGGCCTACCGCCACCACCTGTTCGCCGAGCCCAGGCACCCGTACACCGACGGTCTGCTGCAGTCGGTGCCCCGGCTCGACGCCGGCCGCGGGGAACGGCTGCACCAGATCCGCGGCTCGGTCAGCGACAACATTCCCTGGTCCGAGGGGTGCGCCTTCGCCCCGCGCTGCGATCGGGTGGTCGACGCCTGCATCGGCGAGACGGTGCCCCTGGAGCCGACCTTCCGCGGCGGCGCGCTGCGCTGCGCCAACCCCGTACCGCTGGAGGTGCCGGCATGATCGACTGTACCGGAGTGAGCGAAGCGGCCGTAGGGCCACGAGGGCATGCCATGGGGGCTTCGGCGTGAGCGGCGCGCTCGTCGAGATCGACGACCTCAAGGTCCACTTCCCGATCAAAAGCGGACTGTTCTTCGACCGTACGGTGGGGCACGTCTACGCCGTCGACGGGGTCTCGCTGGCGATCCAGCGGGGCGAGACGTACGGCCTGGTCGGCGAGTCCGGCTGCGGCAAGTCGACGCTGGGCCGTGGCCTGCTGCGCCTGGTCGAGCCCACGAGCGGCGGCATCACGTTCGACGGCACGGACGTCCGCGCGCTCGCCGGCGAGAAGCTGCGGCTGTTCCGGCGGCGCATGCAGATGGTCTTCCAGGACCCGATGTCGAGCCTCGACCCCCGGCAGTCGGTGGAGTCGCTGCTGACCGAGGGGCTCAAGGCGCACGGCCTGCGGACAGAGATGCAGCAGCGCCTGCGGTCCACGCTCGACTCGGTCGGCCTGCCCGCGTCCGCGCTGCGCAAATACCCGCACGAGTTCTCCGGCGGGCAGCGCCAGCGCATCGGCATCGCCCGCGCCCTGGTGCTCGGCCCCGAACTGATCGTGGCCGACGAACCGGTGTCCGCGCTCGACGTGTCGATCCAGGCCCAGGTGGTCAACCTCCTCGACGACCTGCAGGAATCCCTGGGCCTGACCTACCTGGTGATCGCGCACGACCTGGCCGTCATCCGGCACATCTCCGACACCATCGGCGTGATGTACCTGGGCGCGCTGGTCGAGGAGGCGAGCGCCGATCAGCTGTACGAGCGGCCGCTCCACCCGTACACGCGGGCGCTGCTCTCGGCCGTCCCGATCCCCGACCCGCAGGTGGAGGACCACCGCGAACGCATGCTGCTCGTCGGCGACCTGCCCTCCCCCGCCAACCCGCCGAGCGGCTGCCGATTCCGTACGCGGTGCCCGTGGTCGCAGGAGCGCTGCGCCACGTCACGGCCCGAGTTGCGGGTGTTCGACGACTCGGGCCAGCGCGTGGCCTGCCACTTCGCCGAGGACATCCTGAGCGGTGCGTTGCGCCCCCACGAGGTCCAGGCCGAACTCGTACGCCCGGAGGCCGACAGCGGGCTGGGCGGAGAGCTCATCCCCACCCAGCCGGACCTCCCGACGCAGTAGGAGTCCCCAGGGCGGCGGCCGCCTGGCTTTGCGCGACCTGGCCGGGCGGCGGTGGGTGA
The DNA here is from genome assembly GCF_004362215.1 of Paractinoplanes brasiliensis. NCBI lineage: Bacteria > Bacillati > Actinomycetota > Actinomycetes > Micromonosporales > Micromonosporaceae > Paractinoplanes > Paractinoplanes brasiliensis. The sequence continues at coordinate 2,320,205 of NZ_SNWR01000002.1, forward strand.
GAACCCCGTGTCAGGCGCCGGGGTTGAGGGCGGCGGCCAGTTTCCTGCGGGACGTGATGGACAGCTTCCGGAAGATGCGGGTCAGGTGGTATTCGACCGTCGACGTGCTCAGGAACAGGCGAGCGGCGATCTCGCTGTTGGTGGCCCCCGCGGCGGCCAGCGTGGCGACCTGGCGTTCCTGCGGGGTCAGATGGTCGTCGGCGCGGGCGCCGCGCGGGCGGGGACGCTCGCCTGTGGCCAGAAGTTCGGACCGCGTACGGGAGACGAAAGCCGCGGCGCCCATGCGGGTGAACATGTCGTGGGCCACGCGCAGGGAGACGCGGGCGTCGGCTCGGCGGCGTCGGCGGCGCAACCACTCGCCGTACAGCAGATGGGTCCGGGCCAGCTCGGTGGCGAGGGAGGTCCGGCCGAGCAGGTCCAGCGACTCGCGGTAGAAGGCTTCAGCGTCGTCGGTCATGAGTGCCCGGCAGCGGGCCAGCAGGCCCAGGCCCCAAAGTGTGCCGCTGTGGGGCGCGCGCTGCTCCAGGCGTACGAAGGCCGCCTTGGCCACCTCGTGGTCGCCGCTGCGGACGCCGGCCTCGACGATCTCGGGGAGGGCTCGGGCGGCGACGCCGGGCTTGTCGTCGTCGAGCGAGGAGCGCAGGCGGGCCAGGGCCGAGGGATAGTCGCCGAGGCCGATGTCCAGGACGGCCGTCGCGTGGCACGCCAGCGGATCAGAGCCGGTCGCAAGGCCCCGCCAGGCCAGCAGTTCGGCCCGCTGGACGGTGTCCCGCTGGGGTTGCCCCACCACCTGCGACAGGTCGGCCGCCTCGTCGTGCAGCGCCTCGGCGGCGTCGAACCGGCCCGCTCGCAGTTCCCAGGCCGCCCCGACCGCGAGCGTGGTCCGCAGCGTGCCCAGGGCGCCGCTGCGGCGGTCGTACGCCTCGAGCCGGCGCCACACCCGCCGCCCGGCCTCCTCGTCCCACAGGTCGTCGGCGGTGACCAGGCTGATGGCGGCGAGCGGTGGACCCGCCTCGGCCAGATCGTCGTCCGAGCCGAGGGCGGTCAGCGCGTCGCGCATCAGCGGCACGGCGGCGCGGTAGTCACCGGCCAGGCGCTTGGCGTAGCCCATCAGGAACAGGTCCAGGTAGGAGTCCGGGGCGGCCGGCGCCGCGCGGGCCAGTTCCGTCGGGGTGAGACAGCCGCCGGCCAGGTGGGCCTGCAGGGCCTCGAACATCATCCGGCGGGCCAGCGCGGGGTCCGGGCCGGCGATCGAGGCAGCCGCCTCCAGCAGAATCCGGGGGGCCGTCGCATACCGGCCCGCGTACATCTCGGCCGTGGCCCGAGCCTGCCGGGCCAGCGCGTGGGGCACCGGACGGTCGAGGCCGGGCTCGGCGCGGTCGAGCATCCGCCCGGCGGTGGCCGGGTCGCCCAGCACGAGGTGAGCGCGGGCCGCCGCGACCAGGCGCGAGGCCTGCGCACGGGGGTCGGGCGACAGGTCGGCCGCCCGGGACAGGAAAGCGGCCCGTTCGGCGTGCCCGCCGCGTTCGCCGGCCTTCTCCAGCAGCGCGGCGACCTCTTCGTCGAGCCCGATAGTGGCCTGCGCGCGATGCCACGCGTGCCGTTCGGGATCCCGTACGGGGTCGTGGGCCGCGGCGAGGGCGGCGTGGACGCGCCGCCGGTCGGCCGGGTCGGCGCCGCGGTGTACGGCCGAACGGATCAGCGGGTGCCGGAAGCCGAGGGACTCGGTCAGGATGCCGGCAGAGTGCGCGGCGTCGGCCTGGTCGGCGGTCACGCCCAGGTGCGCGGCAGCCCGCCAGAGCAGCGCGGGGTTGTCGGGCGGCGCGACCGAGACGAGCAGCAGCACCAGCCGGGTGGGCGCCGGGAGCGGCGTGATCTGCCGCAGGAAGTGGGTCTCGAGCAGGTCACCGACGGGCAGCGGCGCGGGCAGCGGGGCGAGGCCGGCGAGCTGGCCGGGCGTGAGGGTGCGGGCCAGCTCGATCAGGGCCAGGGGATTGCCGCCCGTGCCGCCGACGAGGTGGTCCGCGACCGTGTCGTCGAGGCGTCCGGCGGCGCAGGCCGACAGCAGGGTGCGGGCGTCGTCGCGGGGCAGGCCGGTCAGCGTCGTCGTGGGCAGCCCGCTGACCGGCGCCAGCCCGTCCGGGCGGGTGGCGAACAGCAGCCCGAGGGACTCGGCGTGCAGGCGGCGGGCCACGAACGTGAGCGCGTCGGCCGACTCCCGATCGAGCCACTGCGCGTCGTCGATCACGCAGAGCAGGGGTTCCGGTGTGGATGCCTCGGCGAGCAGAGTCAGCGTGGCCATGCCGACGAGGTAACGGTCGGCGGCCTCTCCGGCCGGGTGCCCGAACGCCGTACGCAGGGCGTCGCGCTGCGATGGGGGAAGCGCGCCGATGCCGGGCAGCCACGGTCGCAGCAACCGGTGCAGCGCCGCGTAGCCGAGACAGCTCTCGGGCTCGGCCCCGGCGATCGGGACAACCCGGAGACCGGACACCTGGCCGAGCAGGCTCGTCTTGCCGGCGCCCGGCTCACCCGCCAGCACCAGCGTGCCGCTGCGCCCGTCCCGCACCCCGGCCACCAGACCGGCCAGGACTCGCTGTTCCTCGTGACGGCCGATGAACATCCGGCATCACCCCCGCACCAGGGGACCATCCGGCGCCGCCCGGGTACACCAGGGACGAACCCTGAACCCCGGGCCTAGGGTCGCTCCTTGAGCGCGTCGGCGAGCAGCCGGCGGGACGAGATGCCCAGCTTGGCGTAGATGCGCGACAGGTGATACTCGACGGTCTTCTGGCTGACGTACAGCTCCGCCGCCGCTTCCTGATTCGTCCGGCCCTGGGCGATGACGTGGGCCACCGACAGCTCGCGTTCGGTCAGGGTCAGGGGGCGGCCGGGGTCGTCGGCGGTCAAGCCCGCGGCGGCCAGGTCCTGCTCGCAGCGCTGCCGGAAAGGTTCGGCCCGCAGCACGCTGAAGCGGCGGTGCGCCCGGGTGAGCCAGGTCGCCGCGTCCCGGCGCGACCCGATCCCGGTGGCCAGCAGCAGTTTCCCGTACGCGTGCTCCAACCGGCCCCGATACAGCGGCGCGGTGTCGCCGTCGACCTCGACGCCCAGCGCCCGCCGGTACGCCTCTTCGGCGTCTCGGGGCCTGTGGCGGGCCTCGGCTATCCCGCCGGTGAGCCGGGCCACGACGTCGCGCAGGTAACCGCCGTCGTGCTCGTCGCGCAGATCGTGCAGCACCACCTCGGCGTCGTCGAGCCGGCCGGCCCCGGTGAGCGCCTCGACGAGCAGGGACTGCTGCCACAGCCGGAAGGGTTTGTACCGCAGGCCCGGACCTTCGAGCAGCGGCTGCAACGAGCGGTGGATCCCGGCGGGGTCGGCGCGGGCCTGGGCCACGGTGGCAGCGGCCAGCGACGAGTAGACGATGTCGGGCGGCGACCCGAACGACTGCACGATGGCCGACAGCTCGTCGAGGCGACGGCCCGCACCGGCCCAGTCGCCGCGGCCCGCGTCGACGCAGACGGCCGCGAACCGGCCCGCCGCGTCGAAGGCCAGCTGATCCTGCGAGAAGGCGACCGCCTGGGCCCTGTCCGCGGCCGACGCGCTCTCGTCCCACTCACCGGCGAGGTAGTGCACAACGGATTGCAGGGCAAGCGTGGCCGGACCGAGCCGGGAACCCGCGCCCTGCTGGTCGCGCAGCGCCACGGTCCGCAGATCGGCGCGGGCAGCGGGCAGATGCCCCAGGAACAGGCGCATCACGCCGCGGGTGGCCAGGGTGTCCAGGTTGTCGTCGCGGACGTCGACGCTCGCCTCGGGCAGATGCGTCAGCTCGTCCAGCGCCGCGCGGGGGCCCTCGTGCCACATCCGGCCGGTGGCCAGCAGCGCGCGGGTGAGGTCGGTGGTGGACGGGTCGAGGTCACCGGCGGCCAGGGTGCGCCGGGCGATCTCGGCCGTCTCGGCGCCCCGGCCGCTCGCGATCGTGATCTGGGCCAGGAACAGGCCGGCCAGGGCGGCGGCCCGGCCCCCGCCGGAGTCCTCCCAGGCCAGGCGCAGATGGGCCTCGGCGGTGGGGATCCGGCCCGCCATCATGTCCATGATCCCCAGGACGCAGCTGCGCAGCGGGCCCGGCGCGCAGTCCTCGACCTGCGGCCGCAGCGGCAGGGCGGTGTCGGCCCGCAGGGTGAGCAGGGACTGGGCGCAGGACGTGAGCAGCCGCCGTTCCCGGTCGGCGCGGCCCTCGGACAGCGCCGACGCCCAGCGCAGGCGGGTGGCGGCCACGGCGTTGCGTCCGAGCGCGGCTTCGGCCAGGCCCGACCGCTCGAGCTCGGCGGCCAGCTCCTCGTCGGTCGTGGACGCCGCGGCGACCCGATGCGCCCAGCTCGCCGCCGTGCCCACGAGCTCGGCCGCGCCCGCGTGCAGGAGGCGGCGGCGTTCCGGGGCGAGCGCGTCGTACAGCGCGTCGCGTTGCAGGGCGTGCACCAGACCGACGGGACTCTGCGGCTCGTTCGGCCACCACACGGCCAGGCCCGCCGTCAGCGCCGGACCGAGCGCGCGGGCCGGATCGGCCAGACCGGCGAGGCGGCCCGCCGACGACAGCGGCACCCGGGCATCCAGCACGGCCAGCGCCTCCAGCAGCTCGCGCGACTCGGCAGGCAGGCGATCGAGCTGGGCGTTGATGGCGACCACGAGCGAGCGCGGCACCGGCCAGCGGTGCAGGCCCTCGTCGCGCAGCACGCCGGCGGGCACCTCGGCCAGCACCGTACGCAGATGCAGGGGGTGCCCGCCGGTATAGGTGTGCAACCGCTCACTCAGGCCTGCCGTCACCGGTCCCTCGATCATCGCCCCCGCCAGTCGCGCGACCTCGTCGCTGCCCAGGCCGCCGAGAGCGACCTTCGTCGCCGTGTCCGACGATTTCAGCAGCCTGTCCAGCGACTCGTCGGCGGCATCGACGACCGGCCGGGTCGCCAGCAGGGTCAGGACACGGTCGGACCACAGGCGGCGCAGGACGAAGCCGAGCGCCCGCGTCGACGGCTGGTCGGCCCAGTGCAGGTCGTCCACGATCACCGCGACCGGGCGGCCGGACTTCTGCAACTCGCCCAGCAGCAGAAGCAGCTGACCTCCGATCACGTGCGGGGACGTGTCGGCCGCCGGGGCGGACAGCAGGGGAAATGCCTCGAGGGCGGCCCGGCCGGCGAGTTGCTGGATCACCCCGTACGGGAAATCGGTCTCGGACGCGTCGGCGGCGGCGCGCAGGATCGTGAAGTCGCCGAGTGTCGCCGAAAACGCGCGCAGCAGCGAGCTTTTGCCTATGCCGGCCTCGCCCTCGACGACGGCCAACCGGGAACCACCGGCCCGCACCTCGTCGGCGCAGGCCCTGAGCTGGTCGGACTCCCCCGCCCGGCCGACGAAGAGCGTCACGGGCTGACCCTATGGAGCCCCGGTTCGCTCGCGCAATGGCCCATCCGGACTGTGGGCTTTCCCTGATCCGAAGTGAGGGCCCGAGGTGGTGTCCTGACGGCATGACGACACCGACACCCGTGGTCCTCATCCACGGACTCTGGCTGCACGCAACCTCGTGGAACCCGTGGATCGAGCTGCTCTCCGCGCAGGGGTACGCGCCGATCGCCCCGGGCTGGCCCGGAGACCCCGACACCGTGGCCGAGGCCCGCGAAAACCCCGAGAGCATCGCCGACCACGGGATCGACGACGTGGTCGAGCACTACGCGCAGATCATCGGCGGCCTCGGCTCGGCCCCGATCCTCATCGGCCACTCGTTCGGCGGCATGATCGCGCAGAAACTGCTCGGGCAGGACCTGGCCCGCGCCGCCGTCGCGATCGACGCCGCCCAGATCAAGGGCGTACTGCCGCTGCCGCTGTCGGCGCTGCGGGCCACGCTGCCGGTGTTCCGGAATCCGGCGAACCGGCACCGCGCGGTGTCACTGACCGCCGAGCAGTTCCGGTTCGCGTTCGGCAACGCGATCGGCGAGGACGAGTCGGACGCGCTGTACGAGCAGTGGACCATCCCCGCGCCGGGCAAACCGCTGTTCGAGGCGGCCGCCGCGAACTTCGACCCGCACTCGCCGGCCAAGGTCGACACGGCCAACCAGTCGCGTGGACCGCTGCTGCTGATGACCGGGGGCAAGGACCACACCGTGCCCGAGGCGGTCACCCGGGCCACGCTCAAGCAGTACCGGCACTCCGAGGCCGTCACCGACCTCGTCGAGTTCCCGGACCGCGGTCACTCGCTGACGATCGACAGCGGCTGGCGCGAGGTCGCCGGCGCCGCGCTTGGCTGGCTGCGGCGGCAGGGGCTCTGATGGACATCGGACTGTCCGGCAAGAACGTGATCGTGACCGGGGCGAGCCGGGGCATCGGGCTGGCCGTCACGCGGGCACTGGCCGCCGAGGGCGCGTCGGTGACGGCCGTGTCGAAGGGCGGCTCGGCCGAACTGAAGGCCCTCGGTGTCGAGTCGTTCCTGGCCGACCTCACCGACCCGCAGGCCCCGGCGGCAGTCGTCGCGGCGGTGCCCGAAGTGGACGTGCTGGTCAACAACGTAGGCGCGGTCCGCCCCCGCACCGGCGGGTTCCTGTCGGTGTCCGACGAGGACTGGGCGGCAACCCTGGGAATCAATCTGCTGACCGCCGTACGCATGACCCGTGCTGTGCTCCCCCGCATGCTCGAGCGCGGGTCCGGCAGCATCGTGACGGTCAGTTCCGTCAACGCCGTCCTGCCGGACCCCCTCGTCATCGACTACAGCGCCGCCAAGGCCGCGCTCTCCAGCTTCTGCAAATCGCTGTCGAAGGAATACGGCCCGGCCGGCATCCGGGTGAACACGGTCAGCCCCGGCCCGGTGGCCACCGCGCTGTGGCTGGGTGAGGGCGGGGTGGCCGCGACCGTCGCCTCCGCCACCGGCGGCGACCCTCAAGCCGTGGCCGCGCAGGCCGCGGGCGACTCGGTCACCGGCCGGTTCACCCGTCCCGACGAGGTGGCCGCCCTGGTCACCTTCCTGGCCGGCAACCAGGCGGCCAACATCACCGGCAGTGACTTCCCCATCGACGGCGGGCTGGTCACCACCCTCTGAGGGGCTCAGTCGCAGCCGAGGCCCTCGCGGTAGTTGCCGGGGTTGTCGCCGGCCACTGCCTTGTCCGCGTACTCCCACAGGATTTCGGACCAGTCGCCCTCGGCAGTCATCTGCTTCAGGACCTTCCAGTTGTGGGAGCCGCGCAGGGCCTGCTCGGCCTTGTCGCGGGCAGCCGAGTCACCGGCGTCGTCGGCGCGGAAGTACTCGTCGAGCCAGGCGCAGGCGATCGGGCCGGTGACCTGGGCGCCGAACTGGTACGGGTCGTTGACGCCGAGGCCGGTCAGCTGAGCGCGGTCGAAGCCGGGCGGCAGGGGGATGTCGGCCAGCACCTTGTCGAGGGCGTCGCCGGCCCGTTCGGGGGTGACGATGCTCGCGGGCAGGGCGGCCAGCCACGTCTCGACGCCGACCTGCTTGACCTTGGCGATCACCTGGTCGAAGGCGGCTCTGGTCCAGCCGCCGCCGGTGCGCAGCTCGACGAACGTGCTGCCGGAGGGCTCGAGCATCGCGGCGAAGTCGTCTGCGGTGTACGTGAAGACGTCGGCCTTCCTCCCGGCGACCTTGGTGGGCTCGGGGACGCTCTCGCGCTTACGGTCGTCGTGGTAGCTGGTGTAGGCGGTGGCCGGGTACCAGGTCATCTGCAGGGAACGGCCGTCCTTGCGGAAGACGATCTCGCCGGAATCCTCGGCGAAGCCGTTGACGTCGGTCGCGGTCCAGCCGGGCTCACCGATCAGCAGGCGCGGATTCTTCTCGGCGGCGGCCAGGGCGAGCGCCGAGAACCTGCCGTTCCCTCCGGTCATGGCGGGCGCTGTGGTGGCGGGGGCGGCCTGGGGGCGTACGGGGTTGTCGCGGGTGACGACCGTGACCGCCAGCACGGCGGTGACCGCGGCGGCGGCGGCCAGGGCGGGCACGAGACGGCGGGCCAGGGACACGCTGGGCTTGTCGCCGATGATCTCCTCCAGGAGGGCTTGCTTCTCGGCGTCCACGTCGATCCGGCGGTACGGGTCGGCCCCGCGCACCAGCTCATCGATCCGGTCGTCGGTCATCGCCCCTCCTCCGGGGTGGTCGCGGTCAGGACGTCGAGCACATGTCCGGCACATCCGGGATCGTCACCGAGCACTTCGCGCACCCTCGCGCGGGCCCGGGACAACCGCGTACGGACGGCGGCGGCGCTGATGCCGAGCACGATCGCGGCCTCACGGGGCCTGAGCCCCTCCCAGACGGTCAGCGTCAGCACCTCTCGGTCGAGGTCGCCGAGGCTGCCGAGCGCGGCGTGCACAGCCAGCCGCTCGGGCACCTCGGCGCCCGGGTCCCTGGTCACGGCGGTGAGCCGGCGGCGCAGGCGGACGCCGAGCCGTTCGCGGCGGATCCCGGCCCGGTGGTGGTTGGCGAGCACATTGCGGGCCACGCCGTACAGCCAGAGCCGGGTCTCGTCGCCGTCGGGCAGCTCGCGACGGCGGCGCCAGGCGACCAGGAAGGTCTCGGCGACCACGTCGGCCGCGTCGGCGGGCTGTTCGACCCGCCGCGTGGCGTACGCCAGCAGCGACTCGAAGTCGCGAGCGTACGCGCGACGGAAGCGGCCCTCGTCAGCGTCCTCGGTTTCGGAGTCCTCGGTTTCGGAGTTCACCCTCGCCCCATGTCCGGCAGGGGGCCAATCGTTACAGGTGACTTCTATACGGCTGCCCGCGAGAGCTGGGGGTGCTCGACCGTGGGGGCGTGCAGAGCCGCCACGACCAGCGGAATCGGGTCCTGCGCAGGCGGTTCGGGCACGGCCGGACGCTCCTCGTCAGCGGCTTGCCGGGCGGCCGGGCGCGGCTCACGGGCCTCGATGACAGGCGGGTGCGCCGCTGCGGCCTCCGTATCCGCTCCCATGACGGTCGGCCGCGTCTCTGCAGCGGCTCGCATGACCGCGGGACGCGACTGTTCGGCGCTGGTGCGGGCCCGGAGGGCCAGTGGCGGCCGGGCCGCTGTGACGACGGGAAGCTCGACGGTCGGCTCGTTCACGGACGCCAGGGACACGGCGGGAAGGTGCCTGGTCGACTCGGCCACGGCCGGGTCCGCCACCGCCCAGGCGGGCGCGGGCACGGCGGGCGCGGGCACGGCGGGCGCGGGCACGGCGGGCGCGGGCACGGCGGGCGCGGGCACGGCGGGCGCGGGCACGGCGGGCACTGCCGAGGCGGGCACTGTTGGGGCGGGCACTGCCGAGCCGGGCACTGCTGGCGCGGGGAGGCGGCCCGCGGAGCCGGCGACCGCCGAGGCCAGCTGCACGGCGGGCACTGCCGAGCCGGGCACTGCCGGGGCGGGGAGGCGGCCCGCGGAGCCGGCGACCGCCGAGGCCAGCTGGAGGACGCTGCGGTCGCGGGTGGCCGGGTCGAGGCGGGCCACCAGGTCGGCGGCCAGCTCGCGCAGCCGGGGAACCAGCGCCGGGTCGGCGTCGTCGACGATCACCGCGTGGTCGGCCGGGTCGGCCAGCCGGGCCCGGACGCGCCGGGCGTGCCGGGGCTCCTCGGGCGGGCGGATCCACAGCCCGGACTGGATGAGCTCGACCACCGCGTCGCCGGTGTAGTGGTAGACGCGCGGCGAGATCTCCTCGCCCACCGCGTCCGGCGGGCGGTGGCTGAGCACCCGGGGCAGGGTGGCGCCCGAGCGGGGCAGGTAACCCAGCTCCCGGGTGTGGGCGACCCAGCCGTGGCGGCCGTCGAACGGCACGGTGACCAGGCGGGGTTCGGCCGGACGCCCGGTCGGGAGGCCGCCGAAGCAGATCACCGGCGCGTCCAGCAGGTCGGCGAGCGCCTGCCCGAGCGGGGCGCCGGCCAGCCGTACGGGTCCGTAGTGGACGAAACGGGCCTGGTGGCGGCCGCCCTCGGGCAGGCCCTGCCAGAACCGGGCCACGTCGTCCAGCGGCAGCTCGGGCGTGCCGGGACAGCCCAGCACGACGGTCAGCGTCTCGGGCTGGCACGGCACGGCGGTGGACAGCCACTGCCAGTGCGCGGCCACGGCGGCCTCGTCGCGCGTGTCGTGGATCCAGACGCCACCGGGCAGGGGCTCGGCCGCGGCGTGGGCGCCGGTCGGCAGGTAAGCGGCCGCGGAGGCGTCCCAGGACGGGCGTGGATAACGCTTCCCGGCCCAGCCGGGGCCGTGGCCGGGCTGGTGGCGCACCCAGCCGCTGTCCTGGGCGGCGTGCACGAACAGGGTGCCGGCGCTGCCCCGTACGACGTGCCCGTGCGGCGCGGTGACCGGGCGGCCGAGCCGGTCCGAGAGCCACTGGCCGGCCAGCGCGACCGTGTCGGGCGGGGCGCCGCAGACGACCAGCCGGATCCCGCGGCGGCGGCGCGGCAGCTGCCGGCCCACCGCCTCCCACAGGCCCATCGGCAGCTCGTCGTGCAGGTCGAGCACGACGATGTCGTTGTCCTGGTCGGCCGGCATGCCCATGGCGATCGACAACGCCTCGGCGCCGATCTTTTCGCGGGCGTGCAGCACGAGCGTGTTGCCGACGGTGTGGCGGCCGATCGGGGTCACCGGCGCGGGGCGGGGCATCCGGCTCAGATCATCCCGGCCCGCAGCGCGTACGCGACCGCGTGTGACCGGTTGCGCAGCTTGAGCCGGTGGGTGAGGTTGTGGATGACGTTCTTGACCGTACGCTCCGAGTAGCAGAGCTCCCCCGCGATCTCCTGGGTGTCCTTGCCGTCGGCCATCAGCCGCAGCACGTCCACCTCGCGCGGGGTCAGGCCGGAGGCGTTGAGCCCGTTCGGCGCGAGCACCTCGCGCTGCAGCCGCTCGATGTGCTTGAGCAGCTCACCGACCATGTTGGGCGGGAGCACTCCCCCGCCGGCGGCCGCGGTCGTCACGCTGTGCACGAGCCGCTCGGCGCTGACCGCGCCGCGGGGCAGGATCGCCACCACCCGGTTCTCGATGGCGACGAGCAGCTCGCTCTCGGTGATCGCGTTGACCACCAGCACCACCGGAAGGCCGGTCTCCAGGGCGGTGCGACGCAGCACCGTCACCACCTCGGCACTCACCTGCTCGTAGGCGAACACGAGGACGTGCGCGTCGTTGCGCTCGGCCGGACGCAACAGGGATATCTCCGGCGCGGACTGCAGCAGGGCGGTCAGTCCTGCCTGGCTCAGCGGGTCCGAAGCCTGCAGGACCACCCGAACTCGTTCCACCGAAACCTCCGTCTGCGTTGAGTGACGCCGGCCAGTCAACGGAGGCAACCTTCAGAAAATCTCCAAGCGCCGGGCTCGGCCGCCGATTCGGAAATCAATGGTGTCAATGCGTAACCGGAGGATATTCGCTCGGTCACTGTGGGCGGCGCCGGGCCTGGCGCAGGGCCTCGATGTATTTGGGAAGCTCCACCGCGGCCGATTCCAGGCGGCCCGGCGCCAGCTGATCAGCGAAGACGGCGTCGACCGTGTCGTCGGAGAGCTCGGCCCGCACCCCCGGCGGCGCCTGCTGCCGCCCGCGGAGCAGACGCAGGCGGGCCTGCACCTCGGCCAGGGTTCGCTCCAGGCCCGCGATCACCGCGTCGGCCTGGCCCGCGTCCAGCCTGAGCCGCCCCTCGGCGGCGAGCACGCGAAACAGCTCGCCCGCGAAAGGGCTGGTGGTGAGGTCGGGTCCGGCCGGCACGCGTCGAGTCCATCAGCCGCGCGCCCGACGGGGAAGCGCTTTCGCAGTTCGGTGCCCGGATAACCCCCGCCGGACGCCCGTGCGAACATCCCGGCGCGCCTCTTGGAGAAGCTTGACAAAGGGAAGTAGGAATAAGGGCGCGGAACCGGGAAATTGACGGCATTCAGTGAGCTCAGTCACTGTTGTCGTCAGTGGAGCGGCGCCGCGAGCATTACGGGGGAACAACGAAACCGGCCGGAACAAACGCTTTTCACCAGCCGGAAAAGCGGGAGCGATCCCCTGGCGACAAGGTAAACAAAAGATGTCGGCGAAGTGCGAGGGTTTGGACCTTCGTCTTCTCGGACCGGTGCGCGCGTCGGTCGGCGGGGCGGAGGTCGCTTTCGGTTCGGCGCGCCGTACGGCGGTGCTCTGTGTGCTGGCCCTGCGGGCCGGTCGGGCCGTCTCCCGCGAGCAGCTCGTCGCCGCGGTCTGGGGCGAGGAGGCCCCGGCCAGCGCGACCGCCAACGTCTACACGTACGTCTCGTCGCTGCGCCAGGCGCTCGAACCGGCACGCGACCGCTGGGCGGCCGGGCAGCTGCTCACCTCGGGCGGTGGCATCTATCAGCTGCACGTCCCGCCGGAAGCGGTCGACGTGCTGCGTTTCGAGGCGTTGCGCGAGGCGGCCCGCGAGCAGCGCGCGGCCGGCGACCCGGCAGCCGAGCTGGCCGCGGTGGAGGCGGCGCTGGCGCTCTGGGGTGACGGCGAACCGATGGCGGGGGTGCCCGGCCCGTTCGCCGCGGCGCAGCGACTGCGGCTCACCGAACTGCGGCTGGCCACCGCCGACCGCCACGCGGTGCTGCTGGCCGGCCACACCACAGCCTCGCCGCTCACCGCCCACATCCAGCCCAGCCTCACAACCCCAGCACCCACCGCCCACACCCAGCCCAGCCTCACAACCCCAGCACCCACCGCCCACACCCAGCCCAGCCTCACAACCCCAGCACCCACCGCCCACACCCAGCCCAGCCTCACAACCCCAGCACCCACCGCCCACACCCAGCCCAGCCTCACAACCTCAGCACCCACCGGGCCCATCCAGCCCGGCGGCACGGCCGAGCCGCCCACCACCGCCGCCCGAACCGGACGCCGAACAGCACCCACCGCAGCCACCCAATTCCGCCCCACAGCCACCGCCCAGACCAACCGCACGGCCGCAGCGCCCAACAGCCACGCCCACCCCGGCCCCACAACCCCGCCGCCGACCGCCCGCACCCCGTCCGGACTCGGCCCCACAAGCTCGCTGCTCGCAGCCCGCACCCCGCCCGGACCCGGCCCCACAAGCTCGCTGCTCGCCGCCCGCTACGTGTCCGGGCCTGGCCCGGCCTCCGCGCTGCCGGCCGGCACCGCCCTGCCCGGCGGTCCGGCACTGCCCCATGCGCGCCGCTCTCCGGTGCCGCGGCAGCGACTGTTCCTCATCGGACGGACCGAGCAGGTGCGGCGCTTGCGTCACGCCGCCGCTGAGGCCCGCGCCGGGCGGGGCGTCAGCGTCCGGGTCGAAGGTGGCCCCGGGTCGGGCAAGACCGTGCTGGTGGCGGCCGCGCTGGACGGGTTCGAGCGGATCGGCTGGGCCACCGGCGACGAACTGGCCCAGCGCACGCCGCTCGGGGTGCTGATCGAGAGCGCGACCGGCGTCGACGACGCCCTCGCGGCACGCCTGCAGGAGCTGGCCGAAAACACGGACGCGGCACCCCCGCAGAAGCTGGCCGAGAACACGGAAGCCGCACCCCTGCAGGATGTGACCGACAGCATCGATGCGGCAGGCCTGCGCGAACCGCCCACCGACGACGATGCATGCGGCATCGTGGAGCGGGCCGCCGCCCTCGTGCGTGAGGCCGCAGCCGAGGCGCCGCTGATTCTGGTCGCCGACGACCTGCACTGGGCCGACCCCCTCACCGTACGGGTGTGGTCCGCCCTGACCGCCGGGATCGCACAGCATCCGCTGCTGCTGGTGGCGACCACCCGCCAGGCGACCGGTCCGCAGGGCGAGGTCGTCACCCTGCCCCCGCTCGACCCCGCCGCCGCGACCGCGCTGATCCGGGCCACCGCGCCGGAACCGCCCGAGCCCCGGCGGCTGGCCCGCATCCTCGACGACGCCGGCGGCAACCCGCACTATCTGCGGCACCTGGCCGAGGACCCGACCGGCGCGAGCCCGGCGGCCGCGGTCGGGGCGCACCTGGCGTCGCTGCCCGAGACCACCCGCGCCACCCTGCGCGGAGTCGCGTTCCTCGGCGCGTACGAGCTGACCCGTCCCGGCCCGCATCCGGTCGCCGCCCGGGTGTCCGAGCTGGCCGTCGTCACCGAGCGTGACCCGGACGAGGTCGCCGCCGCGCTCGCCCCGGCCCGTGACGCCGGCCTGCTGCGCCTCGACGGCGACCGGGCCGAGTTCCGGCACCGGGTGGTCGCCCGCACCCTGCACGAGGGCACGCCCGGCGCGCTGCGGGTCGCCCTGCACCGCTCGTTCGCCGACCGGATCGCGGCCGCCGCCGGGCCGCCCGAGCTGGTCGTCGCGCAACTGCTCGCGGGGGAGGTCCCGCTCGACGACAACATCGCCGCCTGGTTGTCCGCCGAGGTCGAGCCGCTGGCCAGGCGCGCGCCGCAGATCGCGGTGACCATGCTGCAGCGGGTCCGCGCCCATCACACCCTGGCTCCCGTCCGCCGTCTGACGCTGACGGCGTGGCTGGCCCGGCTGCTGCTGCGCGGCCGGCGCAACGCGGCGGCCGAGGCGGGCTGGGTGGCCGCCCGCACCCCCGACCACGACCTGGCGGGTGAGATGCGCTGGATCGCGGCCCGGTCGCACGAGCAACGGGGCCAGTTCGAGACCGCGGCCGAGATCGCCCGGACGGCTCTGCGCGAACCGTGGATCACTCCACTGTGGGCGGAGGCGCTGCGCACCCTGCTGGCCCGGGTCGACACCCGTCTGACCCGGTCGCGTCCGGCGCTGACCGGCGACCGCTCGTGAAAGGGCGGGAAGCAATTGACCGTACGGGATCACGAGCCGGCGCGAGCACGAATCGGGGGACGCTCATGAACGGCGAGGAGCGTTTGACCGTACGGGTTCTGGGGCCGGTGCGGGCGCGGATCGGTGAGCACGAGCCGGTGCTGGGCGCGGCGCGGCAGCGGGCCCTGTTCGCGCTGCTGGCGACCGCGGCCGGCCGGTACGTGAGCCGTGACGAGCTGATCGCCGGCATCTGGGGCGGGTCACCGCCGGCCACCGCCGCGGGCAGTGTCTACACCTACATCTCCGGGCTGCGCCGGGTGCTCGGCGCCGGCCACCTGTTGTCCGGGCCCGCCGGGTACGCGCTGCGGGTGGCGGCCGACGACGTGGACAGCGAACGGTTCGCGGCGCTGTGCGAGCAGGCCGCCGGGCGGTCCGGCAAGGAGGCCGTGGCGCTGCTGGACGAGGCGCTGCGCCTGTGGCACGGCGACGACGCGTACGCGGGTCTGTCGGGCCCCCGTTTCGAGCTGGCCCGCGCCCGGCTGGCCGAGCAGCGGCTCGCCGCCGTCGAGCAGCGGGCGCGGCTGCTCACCGAGCTCGGCGACGACGGTGTGGTGGCCGAACTGGCCGGGCTGGTCCGCGACCACCCGTTGCACGAGCCGCTGCACGAGCTGCTCATGATCGCCCTGGACCGGGCCGGGCGGCGCGCCGAGGCGCTGGAGGTCTACCGTTCGGCGCGGCACACGCTGCGGACCGAGCTGGGGGTCGAGCCGAGCGCCCGGTTCACCGAGGGTTACGAGCGGTTGCGCGCGCCCGCCGCGGCCGCCCGGCAGGAGCATCCGGTGCCGTCGCTGCTGCCGCCGCAGGTTGCCCGGGCACTGGCCGACGGCCGGTCGCGGGCGCCGCTGGCCGGCCGGGAGAGCGAGGTGAGCCGGCTGCGGGAGCTGGTGCGGGACCTGGCCGGCGGGCAGGGCGCGGCGGTGTGGGTCGAGGGCGAGCCCGGCATCGGCAAGTCGGAGCTGCTGACGGCGGCGTTCGCGGACGCCGGCGCGGCCGGTTGCCAGGTCGCCTGGGGCATCGCGGTCGAGCTCGACCAGCACGTCCCGCTGCAGGTGCTGATCCGCGCGCTGGGCCTGGAGGTGTCCTCGCCCGACAACCGGGTTGCGGCGGTGGCGGCCACGCTGCACACCGACGGCGAGGACGCGGCGGCCGACCGGTTGCTGTCCTACGTACGGGCGGCCTGCGCGATCGCCCCGCTGCTGCTGGTTGTGGACGACCTGCAGTGGGCCGGCCCGTCGGCGCTGCGGCTCTGGGACCGGCTCGTCGCGCTGACCCGGCGTCTGCCGCTGCTGCTGGTGGCCGCGGCCCGCGCCGAGCCGGACGGTGGCGAGCTGTCCCAGTTGCGCCGCCGGGTGCAGGCCCGGCACGGGCATCTGCTGCGGCTGGACGCGCTGCCCGACGAGGCCCTGGAGCAGCTGGTGGCGCGGCAGGTCGGCGCGGCGCTGGGCCCGAACCTGGCCGCGGTCGTGCCGAGCTCGGGCGGGAACCCGCTCTGCGCCCGTGAGATGACCGCCGCGCTGCAGCGGCGGGGCGTGGTCGAGGTGCACGGCGGCACGGCCGAGATTCCCGAATCGGTCGAGGTGAGGGCGCCCGACTCGCTGCTCGCGATGATGTACGCCACCGTCGGCCGGCTCTCCCCCGCGGCCCGCGAGGTGCTGCGCATGGCCGCGCTGCTGGGCGCCCAGTTCGCCGTCGAGGACCTGGTCGCGGTGACCGGGAGACCCCCGTACGAGCTGGTGGGTGACCTCGAGGAGGCGTTGAGCGCGAACATCGTGGTGGACGCGGGGCCGGCGCTGGCGTTCCGGCACCCGTTCCTGCGGCAGGCCCTGCACGACGGCATCCCCGAGGGCGAACGAGCCGGTCTGCATCGGCACACCGCCGAGGTGCTGGCCCGTCGCGGTGTCAGCGCGGTCACCCGGGTGGCCGAGCAGCTGGCCGCGGAGCCGCCGGTGATCGACGAGTGGGTGGTGTCGTGGCTGGCCGAGCATCACGCCGAGCTGGTGCGGCGGGCGCCGCGGATCGCCGGTGACCTGCTGCGCGGCGCCCTGGCCGGCGAACGGACCGGTCCCCGGCACCGCGAGCTGCTGCTGGTCGCCCTGGTGAAACTCGATTTCCGGTACGAGCGGTGGCCGATCGACGAGGCCCGGGAGGCGGCCGCGCTCGCCACCGACCCGGCCGACCGCGCCGAGATGCGCCAGTTGCTGGCCGCGATGCTGTTCCGGCGCGGCGAGACGAGCACGGCGATCGGCGTGCTCGAGGACGCCATGACGGACACCCGTACGCCGGGCATCTGGCACACGCGGCACCGGGTGCTGCTGGCCAACTTCCACCGCGGTCCGCTCGACGACCTGGACCGGGCCGACCGGACCGCCGCCGGCATCCACGAGCGGTCACTGCGCTCCGGGCAGCTCTACGAGGCCGCGTACGCGCTGCAGACGTCCTGGCTGACCAACTCGATCCGCCGCGATCACGAGCGGGCGCTGGCCTACACCGACCGCGCGCTGGCCCTGATGGAGGACCACCCGGACCTGCCCGGCATGTATCTCGACCTGCTCGACAACCGCATGTTCACGCTGCAGAACCTGGACCGGCTGGACGAGGCCGAGCAGACGCTGCGGTCGGCCGCGCTCTACGCCATCCGGCACCGGCTGCCGTCGGGGCTGCCGGTCGCCTCGGCGGTGCAGTTCTATTGGCGGGGCCGCTGGGACGACGCGACGGCCGAGGTGGACGCGGTCACCGAGGACGCGCCCGGGATCACCTTCCTGGGCATGCGCGAGCCGGGTGCGGTCAGCATGCTGCTGCACGGGGTCGGCGCGCTGATCGCCGCCCGGCGCGACGACCCGGTGCTGGCCCGCGCTCATCTGGAACTGGCCGAGACGCTGCCGGCCAGCGGCGCCGAACGCGAGAGCTGCGACTTCCTTCTGGTGGCGCGGTCGCTGGTGGCCGAGCAGGAGGGCCGGGCCGACGACGCGCTCGAGATCCTCGGCCCGCTGCTGGTGCCCGAGTACGCGCCGATGATGCTGCGGCACCAGTGGCTGCCCGCCGCGACCCGGCTGGCCCTGGAGGCGGGACGCCGTGACATCGCCGAGCGGGCCGGGCAGATCTGTGCCGGCGAGGCCGACCGCGAGGTCCATCCGGCCCGCGCCTTCACGGCCGCGGCGCTGTGCCGGGCCTTGCTCACCGGGGATCCGGCGCCGGCGCTGGCCGCGGTGGCCCGGTACCGCGCGGCGGGGCGGGTGGCCGAGCTGGCGTCGGCGCTGGAGGACGCCGCGGTGCTGCTGGCCGCGGCCCGCCGTCCGCACGAGGCAGCGGTCGCCGGCGGCGAGGCGGTGGCGATCTTCGAGGGGCTGGGCGCGGGCTGGGACCTGCGCCGGCTGCGGCGACGGCTTTCCGAGTACGGCGTCGACCCGGTCAGTGCAGGGTGATCTCGACCGGCCCCATCTTCTGCTCGGCCAGGCGACCGGCGTTGGCGGCGGCCGCCCGTACGGCCTGGGCAATGGCCTCCTGCAGCGCCTCGGCGTCCCGCTGCTCGTAGACCGCCGGATCCACCCGTACGGCCTGCAGCTTGCCCAGGCCGGTGGCGAGCACGGTGACCGTGCCGTCGGCGGAACGGCCCGTCACCACCGAACGCTCGAGGTCGCCCTGGGCGTCGCGCATCTGCTGCTCGAACGCCTGAGCACGCTCGAAGAACTCCTCCATGCCGGGCACGGCCACCTCCTAGAGAACCGCGGCCAGGCCCACGCTGTGCCGCTGGACGGTCAGGTCGGCGAGCGCGAGGGTTCGCGACGCCGCGGTGCGGGTGAGTCCCCAGGACAGCAGGTGCGCGGCCCGGACCGTACGCTCGGGCAGCCCCGCAGCCATCTCGGCCAGCGCGGCCCGCACGTCGTCGGGCACCTCGTGACCCCGGCGCACCAGATGCCGTACGACGATCTCGGCCAGCTCGGCGGTGCTGTAGGCGGGCATCGTCCAGCGCCGCCCGAACACCTCGTCGAGTCCCGGCACGGCACCGAGTTCGCGGGCCGCGTCCGGCTCGGCGAGCAGCACGACCACCGGGTCGCCGGGGGCCCGCCGCATGGCGCCGACCAGCTCGGCCACGATGTCCGGGCCGCTGCCCGTGCCGTCGTCGCCCGCGTAGTCCACCAGCAGAACCCCGCCCTCGGCGTCGGCCATCGCGGCGTCGACCAGGCTGCGGGTCTGGCCGGGCCACTGCGGCGCCAGTTCCCGGCCGGTGCCGACCCGGATGAGCTGGCCCACCGGCAGCAGGTCGAGCTCGGACAGACCGGCCGCGTACAGCCGGGCGAACTCGCTGCGGCCGCTGCCGGCCGGCCCGGTCAACAGGACGTTCGCCTGTTTCCCGTACGCCCGTCGGCGGTTGCGCAGCTCGCACACCTGCAGCAGCGCCTCGCCCACGGCATCGCGTACGGGGGTCGCGCCGACCAGCGAGCACACCCGGCGCCAGCTGCGGGTGGCGTTGACGGCGCCGGCCGGGTTGCCGGCCACGTCGGGCTGGCCGGACTGCTCGACCGGCAGGTTCTCCAGCAGCTCCAGCTCGGGGGCCAGGTCGAGCGCGGTGAGCCGGTTCAGCTCGTTGTCCTTGGCCGGGGGCGCCAGGGCCAGCCGCGACGCCTGGTTGTTGATCATGGCTTCGAACAGCTTGCGGGCCACACGGCCGTTGCCGAACGTCGAGTTCTTGGGGATGCGGGTGAAGTAGTCGCGCAGCGCGTCGACGGCGTCGTCGGTCAGCTCGTAGTAGTGCTTGCCGCACAGGTTCGAGGTGATCGTGACCAGCTCGTCGACGGAGTAGTTGGGGAACTCGACCGTACGGGTGAAGCGGGACGCCATGCCCGGGTTCGACTCGAGGAATCGCTCCATCAGCTCCGAGTACCCGGCCACGATCACGACCAGCTCGTCGCGGTGGTCCTCCATCATCTTCATCAGCGCGTCGATGGCCTCCTGCCCGAAGTCCGGACCGGCGCCCCCGGTGCCCGACGACAGCGTGTACGCCTCGTCGATGAACAGCACGCCGCCGAGCGCCTTCGTGACCAGCTCGGTCGTCTTGATCGCGGTCGAGCCGATGTACTGCCCGACCAGGTCGGCCCGCGCCGCCTCGACCATGTGCCCCTTGCTCAGGATGCCCAGCTCGGCCAGCACCGAGCCGTAGAGCCGGGCCACCGTCGTCTTGCCCGTGCCGGGCGGTCCCGCGAAGACCAGATGCCGGCTCATCGGGGGCATCGGCAGGCCCATCTGCTGCCGTACCTGGGCCATCTTGATCAGGTTGATCAGCGCGGTGACCTCCTGCTTGACCCCCTTGAGGCCGATCAGGGAGTTCAGTTCGCGCAGCGGGCCGTCCAGTTCGCCCGCGGGCTCCTCCTCGCCGGCCGGATCCGCCGCGGGCGCCTCGGGGTGCGCCGGGGTCCGGCTGGTGCTCAGCACCTCGCCGGTCACGTCGGCGCCGGCCGCCTCACGTACCTGGGGGCCGCCGCTCTCCTGCACCACGCACCTGGTCAGCGTGACCGGTTCGGTCGTCTCGACGTCGAACCCGGAGCCACCGCTGCCCAGCACCTCGCAGTCGGTGAACTCGCCCCGGCTGCCCGCGCCCAGCGCGACACCGTGCCGGCCGGCCCGGCGGATCCGGGTCTCGGTGGCCAGCACCACCGCGCCCGCACCCGCCTCGACGCCGTCGCCCGGCGCCTCGGTGATCTCGGTGTCCCGCAGCCTCAACTCGCCGCCGGTGACCCGCAGGCCGGCCGCGCGGACCAGCGCCGACCGCAGCTCCAGCGTGCTCCCGCCGGCGGTGACCGCGCCGCCGAACCGCGCCTCCCGCACCGTGCCGCGGGCGCCCTCGGTCAGTTCCAGCGCCGGGGAATGCTCGATGTCGATGTCGGTCGCGTCCAGGGTGGCCCCGCCCTTGACCGACAGACCGGCGCCGGACGCCCGCAGCCGCCGCACCACCACCGCGGACGAGCCGCCGACCACAACCGGGGCGCTCAGCGTGGCGCCCTCGAACCGGGGCGCGGACTCGTCCTCCACGCTGATGCCGGTCGGAGCGCCGCCGAACGTGCAGTCGGTGAAACCCGGCTTGGCCTTGCCGGTGACGTGTACGGCGGTGTGCCCGGCGCCCTCGAAGTCGCAGCGCTCGAACCGCGGCGCGGCCCGGTCGGCGACGTGGGCCGACTGGAGCGCGGCCCCCGTGAAGGTCGAGTCGCTGATCAGCACGTCGATGTCGCCACGCAGGAACAGGTCGACGTTGCCGCTGCCGGTCACGGTGAGCCGCTGCAGGCGGGCCCAGCCGCGCTGCTCGACCACGACGGCGGGTTTGGCGGCGTCGCTGATCCGGCACTGCTCGGCGGTGAGCCGGCCGTCGCCGTTGACGCAGACGCTGTTCGCCTTCGTGCCCTCGATCGTGCAGCGGCGCAGGGTCAGCACACCCTTCTCGGTGACCACCACCCCTGACGTGCCGACCTCGGTGACCGTGGTGTCCTCGATCGTGCTGGGGGCGGCCGAGGTGACCACGACCCCCGCGCCGGCCGGACTGCGCACCACACAGTCACGCAGCGCGAGCGAGCCGTCGAGCCGGGCCAGCAACGTGGTCCAGGACGCCCCGGTGACCACACAGTGGTCGAGCGCGACCTCCCCGGCGTACACGTCGACCGCCGCCAGCTTGGGGTCGGCGCTGGCCAGCGTGACCCCGCGCAGGTGGGCGCCCTCACCGTGCACGACCAGGACGCTGCCCTCCTCGACCAGCACCTCAACCGGCCCGTCGCCGGCGGCGCTGATCGTGACCCGGTTCCCGATCACCAGCCTCTCGGCATACCGGCCACTGTGCACAGTGACGGTGGCGCCCGCCTCGGCCCTGGCCAGGGCGGCGCCGATCGTCGAGAAGGCCCCCGGTTCCCCGCCACCGACCACCAGATGCCGGGTCACGACGCGCTCACCCCCACCCGCGCAGCGCCCGGATTCCTGCCACCGAACACCCGGTTCTCGGTCACGCCGCGCCCACCTCCACCCAGGCCGCGCCCGGACTTCCGGCACCGGCCACCAGGTTCCCGGCCACGCCGCTCACCGCCACCCGCGTCGCGCCCACATCCCTGCCGCCCACCACCGAACACCGGGTCACGACCCGATCCCCCCTGCCCGCGTCAGTCCGGGCAGCAGCCCGAAGCGCTCACCGGCGGCCGATCCGACCCGGCGCTTGGGTTCCGCCGTGGCCCAGCGCTCGATGCTGCGGTGCAGCGAAGTGACGGCCAGTTCGTCCAGCGAAACCCGCTCGGGGTCGACCCGGCCGTCCTCGTCGATCTCGTTGGCGCCGATCTCGCGCATCAGCACCGCCCCGCGCCCGTCGGCGGACGGTTCACGCAGCTCGAGCACCTTGAAGTGGGTGCCGGGCAGGAACAGGACACGGTCCTCGACTCGCTCGTCACCCTCCGGTTCGAGCAGAGCCGTGCGGCGGGCGGTCATCGACCAGACCAGCACGTCGGTGTCGCCCTCCTGGCTGTCGCACGGGCCGGTCAACGTGTTGACGAACGACCAGTCGGTGACCAGTTTGCGTTCCCGGTAGCGTTCCCACTCGCCCCGGGCGGGCGTGGCGCGATAGACGGTCGTGCCCCGGAACGAAGGCAGCCGCGACAGGCCGGCCACC
The DNA here is from genome assembly GCF_004362215.1 of Paractinoplanes brasiliensis. NCBI lineage: Bacteria > Bacillati > Actinomycetota > Actinomycetes > Micromonosporales > Micromonosporaceae > Paractinoplanes > Paractinoplanes brasiliensis. Next base: position 2,342,576 of record NZ_SNWR01000002.1, read on the forward strand.
GCGCAGCGGGCCAGCGGGACGTGCGGCCCGGCCTCCCCGGAACGCAGTCCCGCGTCGATGCCGGCACCCCTGCGCGACAGGTAGAGCCGCACGGCGACCGAGTCGGCCAGGATGTCGTCGGCGCTGGCCGAGCCGGAGCCCTGCAGTCCGGGGTGCTCGGACATGATGCGCGAGACCGAGCTGGCCATGGTGTCGAACTCCCGGCTCAACGTGCGGCGCAGCCAGGCCCGTTCCTCATCGAGCGGGCGGCGCTTGGGCAGAATGGCCGACGCCGAAGCAGCCGGCACGGGTTGACGCCGCACCTGCTCCGCAGCGGCCACCGGCTCATCAGCAGTGGCCGAGGTCCGTGCCGTGGCTCCTGATTTCCCACCCGCAGTCCCGCTCGGAGCCGCGCCCGAAGCCCCGCTCGCAGACCCGCCCGCAGCCACGCCCGGTGACCCGCCCGCAGCCGCGCCCGGAGCCACGCTCGCAGACCCGCCCGCAGCCGCGCCAGGTGACCCGCCCGGAGCCACGCCCGCAGACCCGCCCGAAGTCCCGCCCGCAGTCCCGCCCGGAGCCGCGCCCGCAGAGCCGCCCGCAGCCGCCGCGGACCGTCCTGCGACCACCGCGGACCGGCCAGTGCCGGCGGACGGGGCAGGCACCGGCGGCGCCTCGATCGTCGGAATGACCGGCTCGGGAATCGTGATGGCGATCGACTCGGCGGGCGCCACCGCAGCAGGTGCAACAGGCGGAGGCGGCGCAACAGTTGGAGGCGGCATCGCCGGCCCAGACGACACGCCCGGCTCCGAAGACACACCCGCTGTGGACGACACACCAAGCTCGGGCGACACACTCTCTGTGGACGCAACACCCGACGCGGCCGACGCACCCCCTGTGGACGACACACCCGGCTCGGACGACACGCCCTCTGTGAACGCAACACCCGACGCGGCCGACGCACCCCCTGTGGACGACACACCCGGCTCGGACGACACGCCCTCTGTGAACGCAACACCCGACGCGGCCGACGCACCCCCTGTGGACGACACACCGTGCTCGGAGGACACACTCGCTAGGGACGACACACCCGGCGTAATAGACACGCCGGTTGGGGAAGACATGCCAGGCACGGCCGACACGCTCCCTGTGGATGACACGCCCGAGGCAGACGACACACCCGGCTCGGAGGACACACGCGCTGTGGAGGACACACCGGGCCCGGACGACACACGCGCTGTGGACGACACACCCGATGTGAGCGACACGCCGGCTGGGGACGACACACCCGATGTGAGCGACACGCCGGCTGTGGACACGGGGGATGCGGGTGGTGCGGCGGGGACGGGCGGCGTGAGGTCCACCGGGGCCACCGGGGTGACGGGGACGCCGACCGGCAGTGCGGGCACTTCAGTGGCCGTTGGCAGTGCGGGCACCTCAGTAGCCGTTGGCAGTGCGGGTGGGACGGCCAGCGCCTCCACAGCGGCTACTCGATCGGACGCGAGCGGCCCGGACACCGTCGACTCGTAGGCGCCCCGCTCGTAGGCGCCCCGCTCGGAGACCGTCGACTCGGAGGCGCCCGGCTCGGAGACGGTCGACTCGTAGACCCACGGCACGGAGACGCTCGACTCGTAGGCGCTCGACGGAGAGACACCCGGCTCGGAGGCGACCGACCGAGAAACACCCGCTTCGGAGGCGACCGATCGAGAAACACCCGGCTCGGAAGCGACCGGCAGGGAAGCCGACAGCACAGCGTCGGCCCGCCCCGCCGGCTTCTGGCCGGGCACCAGCACCGAGGCCGGGAACAACGCGCTCTCCTCACCCAGCGCCGGGTCGACGCGGGCGGCCAGATCCTCGGCCAGCTCCCGCATGCGGCCGCTGCGTTCGGCGACCGAGTCGTCGAAGATCAGGGTGCTGCCCTCGGGGTCGAGGCGGGTGGCGCGGACCCGTTCGGCGTTGGCCGGCTCCTCTGCCGGGCGCACCCACAGTCCCGCCTGCACGACCTCGATGACGGCGTCGGGCGCGTACCAGTAGATCCGGTTCTCCACCTGCTCGACCCATTGCAGCGGCCCGCGGTGGTTCAGGATCACCGGGCGGCGGCCCTTCGAGTTGGGGTGCGCTCGCGGCTGGTAGCTGAGTTCCAGCGCGAACGGCGGCCAGCCGAGCACCCCGTCCTCCCGTACGGTGCGGATCTCGAACTTGCCCGGGGAACCGATCGGCACCCCGGTGTAGCAGATCACCGGCGTGGCCAGCAGGTCGGCCAGCGCCTGCCCGAACGCCTCCCCCTCGGGCAGGCGGATGTCGCCGTACTGCACGAAGCGGGCACGCCCACGGCTGTCCTCGTCGAGGTCGCGCCAGAAGCGGACCACGTCGTCGAGGGAGAGCGCGGGGGTCCCGGGGCAGCCGAGCAGCACGGTCATCACTTCGGGCTGGCACGGCACGTCGGCGACCAGGCGCTCGCGGTGCCCGGCGACAACTTCCGGTTCCCGTACGTCGTGGATCCACACGCCGCCGGGCAGGGGCTCGATCTCGCCGGTCGAGCTGGAGGCCCGCCGTTCGGTCACGGCCTGGTCCCACAGCGGGGTCGGGTAGCGCTTGGCGTGCCACGCGGGCGGCTTGCCGGGGCGGAACCGCACCCAGCCGCTGCCGGGCCCGGAGTGGACGAACAGCCCGCCCGCGGCGCCGCGGATCAGGTTGCCGTCGGGGGCGATGACGGTGCGGCCGAGGCGTTCGGCGAACCACTGCCCGGCCATCGCGGCCGCGTTGCGCTGCTCCCCGCAGGCCATCAGGCGGATGCCGCGCCGGCGCCGGGGCAGCACCCCGGCCATCGACTCCCACGAGGTGATCGGCAGGCCCTCGCCGAGGTCGAGCACCACCACGTCGTTCTCGGTGTCCTCGACCACGGTCAGGGCCAGCGACTGGGCTTCGGCGCTGATCGCCTCGTCGGCGTGCAGGACGAGCGCGTTGCCGACGGTGTGCTGGACGACGCCGTGACCCGGGTTGTCCCGGTCACCGCGCAGCAGGCTGCGGATGGACACCACGTTTCTACCCTCTCGCCAGGCTGGTGACGGCTGCACGGCTCAGCACGGGACCCTGCGGCAGGGTCGCGAGCAGTTCCTTGGGGAACGGGACGGGGGTGGCGCCCGCCAGCTTGAGCGAGGCGACCGTGGTCTGGTCGGCCAGCCGGTAGGTGACGCCCTCGTCGGAGATAAAGGTGATCTTCTTGGCGGTCACCCGGGACTCCAGCGGGACCGGCAGCACGGCCATGCCGCTGCCCGGTTCGGCCAGCACGGTGGTGCGGCCGTCGGACCAGACACCGGCGGCCCAGGCCGGCGTGAGCACCACGATGCTGCTGATCGTCTCGGGGCTGATGGGCCGCTGCTGCATGCAGACGGCTTGGCCGCTCGGGTCGGCGAGGCGCAGCGAGGCGAGGTCGGGCAGGCGGTTCAGCAGGGTGCGGTCGGCCGAGCGGCGAGCGCCGACCACGTCGGCCGGGTCCAAGGTGACCGGCGGGCCGGGGGTTTTGGCGTCGGCGATGAGGAATTCGGTGCGGCTCATCGGGGCCAGGCCGTCGCGGCGGAGCACGAAATGCTGGTCGGCGCCCTGGCGGAAAAGCGTTCCCACCGCGTACGGGCGCCCGCCGACCCGTGGGCCCGCCGAGCCCGCGCCGGGGATCGTCGCCGGGGCGAGCGCCGGGCCGTCGCCGAGCCAGCCGAGCCATATGGCCGGGGCGGTCGGCGGGTTGATGGCGGCGGCGCCGAGCGCGACGAGCACGGCGTCGTCGTCGATGCGGTACTTGAGATAGTTCGCCAGCAGGTAGGCGACACCGCCGGGATCCCGTACGACCAGGAAGGCGCCCTCGGCGAGCGGGGTGGCCGGGGTTTGCGGCTCCAGGTTGACGCCCAGACCGCTCACCCGTTTGCCGGGCACGACCGAGCCGGGCAGGCAGGCCAGCCAGGGACCTTTGGCCAGCGCGTCGGCCGCGGGCATCTGCTGCGGCGCCCCGGCCACCCCGAGCGGGATGCCGCGGGGCACGTCCTTGATGGAGTTCCGGGAGATCAGCTTGACCTTGCCGGCGGCGCCCTGGATGAGCATGGCCGAGGTCAGGTCGGGGGTCTGGTGCAGCGCGCCGTCGAGGTAGACGTAGCGGTTGCCGGTCTCCTTCTCGACGAGGATCGCCCCGGCCTGCCGGTACGCCTTGCTGCCGCCGGGCACGATCCAGCCGTACACGGCGAACCCACCGACGAGCAGGAGCAGCAGGATCAGGCCGACGAGCAGGCCGGTCTGGGCGCGGCGTCCCGGGATCTCGGCGCCGGTGGGGTCGCCCTCGACCAGGGCGGAGCTGAGCCGGCCCATCATGAAGGTGTGGGCGTGGACGTGGTCGCGCTGGGTCTGCACGGCTGCCTACCCGAACAGCCCGCGGGCCCACGCGTACAGGCCCAGGATCTGCGCCAGGATCGGCAGCACGGCGACACCGGTGGCCACGTCGAGGAACGTCGCGGCGTACTCCCAGAACGGCAGCATGCGCCGCGGCCAGGGGCGCATCGCCGCCAGCACCAGCGGGACCACCACCGCGAGCAGCCCCGACAGCAGCACCCAGCGCCAGCCGCCGGACAGCATCGAGGACAGTCGCATGATCACCATGAGGAGGCCGACGGTACCGGCGGCGGTCAGCGCCAGCCGCTGCCACAGACCCAGGAAGGTACGTGCGCGCAACAGGATTGCACCCGAGACCACCAGCACGAAGGTCCAGCCGGCCCAGCCGGGTGAGCGGATCGCGTAGTGGAACAGCACCGGCAGCACGAACGCCGCGGTGACCATCGCCACCGTGAGGTACGTGTCGGCGTCGTCGGTGCGCCGGCGAACCACCTCGGAGTCGGCCGGTTCGACGTCGTACGCCATGTCGGAGCCGGTCTTGGGCAGCTGCGGGCCGCGCAGGCGGGCGAACTTCACCGCGGCGCGCGGCGACACGACGATCACGGCGAGCACGACCGCCACCGCGATGGCGGAGGTGCGCTGCGCGGTCATACCGGAGCCTCGCTGCATCAGCAGGACCCCGGCCACCACGGCGCCGGTGACCGCGGCCACCAGCATCGGCGCGAACGGCAGGTACGGGGTGACGGTGCGCTGGGCGATCAGCAGCACGACGGCGACCCCGGTCACGGCGGTGGCGGCGGCCAGCATCGCCGGTCCGGTCAGCGCGATCCCGGCCGGGTCGCCGTCGACCGCGCTGGACGCCGACAGGGCCGCCATGGCCGCCGCGCCCAGCCCGAACAGCAGCGCGAACGCGCCGTCGGCGACCTTGCGGGCATACACCAGGGCGGCCGTGAGGAACGCCGCGGCCAGCACCCCCGCCGCGATCACCTGCGGAAGCACCGGCCCCCGGTCGGTGAGCACGGCGGCGAGCACGCCCATGGCCACCACCGACAGCACCAGGAACAGCACCCGCCGGTACTCCGGCTGCCAGCGGTCCGAGCGGCGGTTCACCGTGGTCGCGATGCCCTCGGCGACGTCGTCGAAGTCGAGCTCGGGCAGGGGATCCTCGGCCCGCCGCAGGTAGAGCTCCTCCCCCTCGAGCCAGTCCAGGCTCTCGGGGGTGCCGGTCAGTTCGAACGGGGTCTGGCCCAGGCGTTGCAGCACCCAGGCGCCCTCGGGCTCGTCGCTCTCGAGGCGGCGGCCCGACGAGGTGTGCTGCAGCAGCACCGGCAGCAGCCCCGCGACCGGGGTGGCCGACGGCACGGCCAGGTCGACCCGGCGGTCCGGCCCGATGACGGTGATCCGGCACAGCTGCCGGTCCATGGCGGTGGTCATCCGCGGTGTCCTCTTCTTCTCATGCCACGATGCCGGTCTGCATCAGCGACACGCCTCGGCGCGTCACCAGCTGGGCGCGTCCCGGGGGCAGCCGGCGCGGCGGCGCCTCACCCAGGAACTTGCCCTCCTCCTTGGGGTACGACAGCAGCGCGGCCGGGGTGCCCAGCTCCCACATGCGGCGGATGACCGGGTCCATCATGGCCCGCATCGCGCCCGAGGTGCTGCGCGCGACGATCACGTGCAGGCCGATGGTGAGCCCCTGCGCGAGCAGCGGCAGCAGCGGTTCCAGGGCCGAGCCGGCGCCACTGCCCTTGGTCATCAGGTCGTAGTCGTCGACCACGACGAACAGCTCCGGACCCTCCCACCAGTCACGGCGGCGCATCCGTTCCGACGAGATCTCGGGTCCGGGCACACGCCGGTTCATCGACACCGAGGCCTGACCGGCCAGCTCGTACAGCTTGTCGCCGGTGAAGCCGAACCCGACCTGGTATTCGGCCGGCAGCGCGGTGTCGAGGTCGCGCCGCGAGTCGCCCAGCACCACCTTGGCCTGCTCGGGGGTGTACCGCTGCTGGATCGCGCGCAGCACCAGCCGCAGCAGGTTCGACTTGCCGGTCTCGTTGTCACCGAAGACCAGCAGGTGCGGCGTGGCCATGAAATCGTGCCGGACCGGGGCCAGGCGCTGCTCGTCGAGGCCCAGGGCAACCCGGAACTCGGGCTCGGGATCGGGCAGTTGCTCGACCGGCAGCCGGGTCGGGAGCAGCCGTACGCCGGGAGCCGGCTCGCCGGGCCAGAAGGTGCTGATCTCCTCGGTGACCGCCTTGGTCGCCTCGGCCAGATCGCCCACCTCGGAGCTGCCGTCCATGCGGGGCAACGCGCCCAGGAAGTGCAGCCCGTCGGCGGTGAGGCCACGGCCGGGCTGGTTGGGCACGGTGGCCGCCTTGCGCGAGCCCACCTCCGACTCCATCGCGTCGCCCAGCCGCAGCTCCAGCTTGGTGCCGATCAGGTCGCGCAGCCAGGTGCGCATCTCCGACCAGCGGGTGGCGGTGATGATCACGTGGATGCCGAACGACAGGCCGCGCGACACCAGCTCCTGGAAGCGGGTGTCGAGCTCGGCGAAGTCCTGCTTCATCGTGTAGAAGCCGTCGATCACCAGGAACACGTGCCCGAACGGGTCGTCGATCTCGCCGCGGCGCCGGGCGGCCAGGTACGCCTGCATCGAGTCGAGCCCGCGCGCCGCGAACTCGGCCTCCCGCCGCTCCATGACCTGCCCGATCTCCTGGATCGTGCGGACCACCCGGTCGCGTTCCATGCGGGTGGCGATCGAGCCGATGTGCGGCAGCCCGGCGATCGAGGACAGGCCGCCGCCGCCGAAGTCCAGCCCGTAGAACTGCACCTCCTGCGGCGTGTTGGCGAAGGCCAGGCCCAGGATCAACGTACGCAGGAGGGTGGACTTGCCGCTCTGCGGGGCGCCGGCGATCCCGACGTGCCCGTCGGCGCTGCCCAGATCGGCCATCAGCAGCTCACGCAGCTGCTCCTGGGGGCGGTCGACGATCCCGACCGGCACGCGCAGGCGGCCACGGGCGTCGGGATCCTCGACGGTCATACCCCGTACGGGATCCGGAACCACGCTGGGCAGCAGCGAATCGAGGCTCGGGGCAGACGACAGGGGCGGCAGCCACACCTGCCGGGCCGGCGGACCCGAGGCGGCCAGCCGGTCGAGCAGCACGTCGGCCAGGCTCGGACCGGTCTCGTCGGCGACGGGCACGGGCTCGGCGGCGGGCTTGTGGCGGCCCGGGTCGCGGCGCACGTCGACCTGACGCGTCGTGAACGGCACGACGTCCAGCTCGGACTGCTCGTCGTCGTCGCGGCGCTCGCCGGCCGGGCCTGCGCCCGAGTACGGCCCCGACACGTACGCGGACTTGAACCGCACCAGGTTGGTCGTGTCCAGCTTGAGGTAGCCGTTGCCGGGCTCGGGCGGCAGCTCGTACGCCTTGCCGACGCCGATCACCGACCGCGACTCCATCGACGAGAAGGTGCGCAGGGCGATCCGGTAGGACAGGTGCCCCTCGACCCGGTTGATCCGGCCCTCGTCGAGGCGCTGCGACGCCAGCAGCAGGTGCACGCCGAGGCTGCGGCCCAGCCGGCCGATCGAGACGAACAGGTCCATGAACTCGGCCTTGCTCGACAGCAGCTCGCTGAACTCGTCCACGATGATCAGCAGCACCGGGAACGGGACCAGGTGCGCCCCGGCCGCGCGCGCCTTCTCGTAGTCGAACAGCGACGCGTACCCGCTGGCCCGCAGCACCTCCTGGCGGCGGGTCATCTCGCCCTGCAGCGCGTCCTGCATGCGGTCGACCAGCGGCAGCTCGTCGGCGAGGTTCGTGATGACGGCCGAGGTGTGCGGCAGCTTGTCCATGCCCATGAACGTGGCGCCGCCCTTGAAGTCGACCAGCACCAGGTTCAGGATCTCCGAGCTGTGCGTGGCGGCGAGCGCGCACACCAGCGTACGGAGAAGCTCTGATTTGCCGGAACCCGTGGCCCCGATCAGCAGCCCGTGCGGGCCCATGCCGCCCTGCGCCGATTCCTTCAGGTCGAGCTCGATCACCTCGCCGTCCTCGGTCACGCCGATCGGCACCTGCAGCCGGTTGCGTTGCGGCTGGCGGGTGCGCCACAGCGCGGGCACGTCGAAGGTGTGCGCGTCGCGGATGCCGAGCAGCGCGGTCAGCTCGAAACTGGACTCCATCGGCTCGTCGACCACGTCGAGGGTGCCGCTCGTCCGCTTCGGGGCGATGATCCGGGCCAGCGCGTCACACTGAGCCGGGCCGAGCGCGTCCCGGGCGGCAGTGCCCGTGGTGTCCCCGGCCGGGAAGCGCACCTCGTCGCCGTCCACCGTCAGGCGCAGCACCTTCGGGCCGCCCGGCATGTCACCGGTGAGGTCGAGCAACACCACATTCCGTACGCCGGCGCCCAGCAGCCGGGAACTGTCGGGCAGCTCGGCCAGGTGCGCCACGATCACCAGCAGCGGCTCGGTGGCCGAGGGCCGGGCCGTACGGTCGTGGTCGCCGCGGTCGTTGATCTCGGGGCCGAGCAGCTCCATCAGGTCGTCGTGGGCGCCCGCGAACAACCGCACCGGCCCGGCCGCGTCGAAGGCGGTCGGGTGCGCGTTGTGCGGCAGCCACTTCACCCACTCCCACGGGCCGCTGTGCACCTCCTCGGCGAGCACGACCACCCGGAGCTCGTCCGGCGCGTGGAAGGTGACCAGCTGCGCCACCATCGCGCGGGCCAGGTCGATGGCCGGGTCGATCGGGCCCTCGAACTCGATGCTGGTGAAGCTGCGCAGCCCCACCGAGATCGGGATGCCGTTGACCGTGCGGTACGCCTCGGAGAAGCGCCGCAACGAGATCGAGGCCAGCGGCTCCAGGTCCTCGATGGGCTTGGTCGACGGCGGGCTGAACGTGAGCATGGCGTTCTGCCGGCCCAGGCCGATGCGGACCCGGCCGAAGTCGTCGTGGCTGGGCCGTCGCTCCCACAGCCGGCTGCTCATGGCCAGCGACCACAGCCAGCTCGGCTGCGGGTTGTTCCACAGCACATGCCGGCGCTGCTGATCGGCCGCGGCGCGGGCCTGCTTGCGCAGCTGGGCGATGTAGCGCAGGAAGTCGCGCCGTTCCCCACGCATCTTGCGCTTACGGTCGCTGGCGGCGCGGCCGATCTGCATGACACCCATGAGCAGCATGCCGGCGGCCATCGCGCCACCCATGACGTACATGATCGGGGCCCGGCTGTAGAGCCCGAACATGGCCATCATGGCGCCCATGCCCAGGCCCATCGGCACGATCATCGCGAACGAGCGGAAGTCGAGCGGGGCCTCCTCCGCCATCAGCGGCGGCTCCTGCAGTTCGATGCGTCCCTCGGGCGCCTCCGGCCCGGCGGCGCGCGGCGGCCGCTTGACGGTGACGGTGCTCATCCGAGAACCCCCGTGTCACCGGAACTGCCACCCCAGGCGTCGTCGTCCTGCTTGAGCAGCTTCACCGCGTACCGGTCGTTACGGAATCGCTCGGCCGCCTTCAGCTCGTCCTCCTCGTCGTCCGGCTCGGGTTTCTTGTCCTCCGGCTTCTCCTGCTCCCGCTTACGGGCCAGGCGGCGCTCCCGCATCAGCTCGTAGCGCTCCTCGACCGACATCTCGCGGCCACCGCACCGCAGGACGACCTCGCCCTCGCCGTCGCCGGTGACAGGCCCGGTCGTACGCCGCCACACCGCCCGGCCGGTCATCGGTCACCCGCCGCGGTGAGCCAGGCGGCGTCCGCGTCGTCCCAACCGGACATGTCGTCGTCCTCCTCGTCCGGCCGCACCACCGGCACGTACTCGTCGTCCGCCTCCTGCGGCGGGCCGCCGGCGTCCCAGGCGCGGTCGTCCTCACTGAGCAGCTCCGCCGACTCGGGACGGGGCATCTCCTCGCGGTCGTCCTCGCCGGCCTTGACGGGGCCGCCGAGCATGCCGCCGCTCCGCTGATCGCTGGTCACGGCCGCCACGCCGGGCTCACGTCCGGGGGCGGGCGGAGCATTCTGCGCGGCGGTGGCTGGTGGCGGGGCCGCCGGCCCGTTCCCGGCGCTCTGCGCAACCGCGGCCGCCGTGGCCACCCCTGCGGCCGCGGCCGAGGCCACCGTGGCGGCCTCGGCCGTCCCGGGTGCGGCACCGGTCGTTTCGGGCGCGGTGCCCGCCATATCGGGCACGGTCCCGGCTCTGTCGGCCGCGATGCCGGCGATGTCTGGCACGGTTCCTGGCCTCGTCACGGCCGTCTCAGGCGTCGTCACAGCCGTCTCAGGCGTCGTCACAGCCGTCTCAGGCGTCGTCACCGCTGCGTCCGGCGTGGTTCCGGGTGAGTCCGGCGTGGTTCCGGGTGAGTCCGTGGTGTGTTCGGGCTGGGTGGCCGGGGATTCCGGCGGGATCGGCGGATCCACCGGGTCCGCCACGGGTGCGGTCGGATCGGTTGAGCCCGCAGGCGCTTCGGTGGTAGGCAGCTCCGGCTCCCCCATAACCGGAGAGTCCGAAATATCCGGTGTGATGGGGTCTGCGGCTGGGGCGACGGTTTCGGCAGCCCACGGCGCGAAGATGTTCTGCGTCGGGGGCGGCGGAGCGGGCACCGGCCGCTCGGACTCGACGGGGTCCGGCCCGTCCGAGACGGACTGCAGGCTGTCGAGAACGCCCCCGCCGGTGGGTGCTCCGTGGACGGCTGACGGCGTCTCCCCCGCCGGGCCGGCCGGGTTCCAGTCTGTGGAGTCCGCGTCGGCCAGGCTGGACGCCTCGGAGCGGTCGGGTGTGCTCGTGTCGCCCGGGCCTGCGGTGCTGCCGGGCGGACCGGGCACGCCGGGCATCATCGGCACGGCGCCTGCGGCCGGCGGCACGACGGTGTCCGCAGCGGAAGTCTGGACATCCGGAAGTTCCGGCTCGTCGACCACGTCCGCCGACAGGCCGTCTGTCACCCCGAGGTCTGTCGGGTCGGTCCATTCCGGGATCACTGGACCGGGACCGCTCGCCTCCACCGACGGACCATTCGGCAACTCCGGAGCCACGGCGCCGGGGCTGCCCGCCTCCACCGACGGGCCATCCGTCACGCCGAGGTTCGTCTCACCGGACCACTCCGGAGCGGCCGGGGGCGGGATGTCGACGTTCGGTACCACCAGGCCGTCACCGCCGGATTCGGTGCCGGACGGGGCATGGGGCAGATCCACACCGCCTGTGGACGGTGTCCACGTGCCGGCGTCACCAGTGACCAGGCCCTGCGCGTCGGGGGCGTCGGGCAGGCCGCCTCCCGGAGCATTGGGGCCGCCGCCTGGGCCGGGCATGCCCGGCATCGGGGTTCCGGCGCCTGGCGCGGCCGCTCCGGGAACGACTTCTCCCGAGGCGGTTTCGTCCGAGGGGGACTCCGGGCCGCTTGGCAGTTCTGGGCCGGTCAAGCCCACGCCGCCGGCTGCAACGCCTCCGGGGGCTGCCGGGCCGTCCACGCCCGCGCCCGGTGAGTCCCAGTCGCCAGTGTCGCCAGTGACCAGGCCCTTGGCATCCGGCACCTCCGGCAGACCAGCACCAGGGCCGCCGCCTGCCGGGCCGCCGCCCGTGCCGGGCATGCCGGGCATCGGCATCCCCGGGCCGGGCAGGCCCACGCCCGGCCCGGTTCCCCCTGGAAGCTGAACACCCGGCGTCTCCGGGTCGGTCAGGCCGAAACCGCCCGCCGCCGCGCCGCCCGGGGCCTCCGGTCCGTCCACACCGGCCCCGGGCGCGGTCCAGTCGTCGGCGTCGCCGGTGACCAGGCCCTTCGCGTCGGGCGCCTCGGGCAGGCCCGAGCCGGGGCCGCCACCGAGGCCACCACCGCCGGGCATGCCCGGCATCATCGGCATCCCGCCACCGAGACCCGCGCCGCCCGGCAGCATGCCCGACGGCGCTTCGGGCCCGCCCACTGAGGGCACCGAGGACTGCCAATCGTCCGCGTCGCCGGTGACCAGGCCACCCGCGTCCGGAGCCTCGGGAACACCACCACCACCCGAACCCAGACCACCGCCACCACCGGGCATGCCCGGCATCATCGGCATCCCACCACCGAGACCCGCGCCGCCCGGCAGCGTGCCCGACGGCGCTTCCGGAGCGCCCACCCCGGGCAGCGACGACTTCCAGTCGTCCACGTCGCCGGTCACCAGGCCACCCGCGTCCGGAGCCTCGGGAACACCACCACCACCCGAACCCAGACCACCGCCACCACCGGGCATGCCCGGCATCATCGGCATCCCGCCGCCCAGGCCCGCGCCGCCGGCGCCGATGCCGCCGGGGGCGTTCGGGGAGCCCACCACCGGGGCCCCGCCCTTCCAGTCGTCCTGATCGCCTTCGAGGAGGCCGTTCGAGTCGGGGGCGTCGGGGATGCCGGGCGGGTTGACCCCGCCGGCGCCGTTGCCCGCGCCGGGGCCGCCGCCGATCGGCATGCCGGGCGTGTTGAGGCCGGGCACCTCGACGCCGTTGCCGAAACCGCCGGCCTTCGGCGGGCCGGGCACCGTCGGGGGCTTCACCGCACCGCCGCCCGCCGGAGTGCTGACCTCCGGCGTCTTGACACCGTTGTTGCCACCGTTGAAACCGCCGGCGCCGGGGGCGTTGGGCACCACGGGCGGAACGAAAGCGCCGCCCCCACCAGGGCCGTTCGCGCCGGGGCTGTTGAATCCGGGGCCGTTCGCGCCGGGACCCTCAAGACCGGGCAGCCCACCACCGGGCAAACCCCCACCCGGCAGGGACAAACCGGGTGTCGGTCCGTTCAGACCGGGCGGGGTGAAGTTGGCCCCGGTGGGGTTGAAGTTCGGCGTGGACACGTTCGGCGGGTTCACCGACGGTGTCGAGATGTTCGGGCCGCCGCCCAGGTTCGGCGACGAGAAGTTCGGCGTGCTGATGTTCGGGGTCGACAGGTTCGGCGTGCTGATGTTCGGCGTCGAGATGTTGGGCGTGCTGATGTTCGGGATCGAGATGTTCGGCGGGGTCGTGAAGGCGGGCGTCGTGAACGTCGGGGTGGTGAAGTTCGGCGTCGTCAGGTTGGGCGTGGTCAGGTCGGGTGTGCCGGTGCCGTTCGGCGGAACCACCGAGCTGTAGGTGAAGTCGTACTGCCCGGCCACCGTGCCGACCACCTGCGACATCTGGCGGGCCATCGGCTTCTCGAACTGGGTGCCGCTGATCGGCACCATCTTGCCGCTGCCGTCGCCCACGCCGTTGGCCGCGGCGATGCTCGCCCACGACGAGTCCAGGTGGTTCATCGCCTGCTGCGCCCACGACAGGTAGTTGGCGCTGGTGTAGAGCTGGTTCGGGATCGAGTTGATGTTGTTGGTGCCGGCCGCGCCCGCGATGCGCTCGGACTGGTTGCCGAGCCAGTCCGCGAAGTGCTGCATCTTGGCCAGGAAGGCGTCGGCGGCCGGGCCCTGCCAGGCGCGGTCCGGCCCGGCGATGGCGTCGGACTGGCGGCGCACGAAGTCCTCGAGATAGGTCAGGGTCTCCTGCGTGCGCTGGAAAGCCACCGCCGCGTCCATGACGGACTGCGCGCTGACCAGCTCGGCCGCCGCGGCCTGGCCCTCCTCGGTGGCCAGCGCGGCGCCGCCGTTCACCGAGGCCAGCAATTTACGCCAGCCGCGCTCCTCCTCGGCCCACGCCTCGTAGTCGAGAAGGTTGCTGGTGTCGACGGTCTGAGGACGGAAGGTCGCGTCTTTCTCGGCCGAGTTCTGCCACTTGTCGTCTGCCATGTTTCCGCTCTCGTGACCGCGCTGGAGTTGCTCAAGACGGCGCCGGGTGGGCCGCGCCGAAAGAGGAGGCCGCTACTGATTGCCGCCGGTGGTGGTGCCGCTGCCCTGCCCGTAGTCGGCAAGGCCGTCGATCTTGCCCCAGGCGTTGCCCATGTTGTCGGTGAGCTGCTTGGTGGTCATCTTGTTGAAGTCCTCGGCGTTGTCGTAGCTGTCGGCGATCTTGAGGAGTCCCTCCTTGACCGCGAGCAGCGCCTCGTGCGACGCGAGCAGCAGGCCCATGGCGTCGCCGCGCAGACCGGCGTCGTTGGCGCTGACGCCCTCGATCTTCTGCCGCAGGATCTCGGCCTTGGCGAAGCCGCCCGGCCGCATCTGGATCTGACCGAGCTGCGTGCGGGCCTGCAGGATCAGGTTGGTGCCGTTGTCGTCGAGCCCGACGATCGCGCCGATCTGGTTGGCGACGTGGCGCAGCGCCTCGGTGCTGACGGCGAGTTCATGGTTGGGGTTGTTGCCGCCGGAGTACTCCGTGTCGTCCGGATGGTCGAACGTGTTGTCCGGCATGTCGAACGGCGGATTGTTCTCGTCGTACGGGTCGACAGTCACCATGTCCTCGTCGGTGACCTTCTCGTTGTGCTTGGCGACGATCGCTTTCCACTTGTCGTACTCGATGACGTCCTCGCGGTACCACTCGATCAGCGCCTTCTCGTCGTCGTCCCAGTCGATGCGCTGGTCGTAGTCCTTGCGCCACCGTTCGAGGACCGAGCGGGCCCAGCCGGTCTCGAAGCCGTGTTCCTTGTCGTACTCGGGCAGGATGCCGACCGCGTCGACCGCCTCCGCGTTGGCATAGCTGAAGTCGATACCCATCGGGCCGATCTCCCTTCGAAGGTGGAGGAAGGCCGGCCGCCGGAAGCGTCGGCGGCCGGCGTACGCCAGTGATCAGCCGCCGCGGACGTCGTTCCAGATCTGCGCGTGGCGCTGCTCGGTCGTGCCGTAGTTGTCGGAGATCTGCAGCAGCGTGACCCGGGCCTGGTCCAGGTAGACGGTCATCTGGTCGGCCGACTGGTTCCAGGCCGCCTTCGAGACGTAGTACTGCTGCTGGGCCGCGCCGGTCCACTCGGCCAGGCTGGCCTCGACCGTCGACTCCATCTGCCCCAGCGCCGACTTGATGCGCTGGTTGATCGCGTTCATGTCGTACAGCACGGCGTCGGCCTGCTGGAAGTTGAACGTGTAATTAGACATCGGGGGTCCTCCTTCGTACGGGGTGATTCGCCTCAGACGCCGGGCAGCGCGGCGCCGAAGGAGGCGGCCGTGTTCGACGCGTCGTCCTCGGCCTGGACGTAGCCCTTGGTGGTCACGCCCATCACGTCGAGCATGTTGATGAGCTCGTTGATGACCCGCTGGAAGGCGCCCTCCCAGCTGTCCATGGCCTGGTTGAAGCCGAGCGAGGCCTGCCCGGTCCAGGACGTCTGCAGCGTGGCCATCTGGCTGTTCACGGCCTGCAGCGAGCTGGTGAACTCGGTGGCCTTGTCGGAGAACTCCTGGGCAGCACGCTGCATGCCCTCTTCGGTCGTCTGCACTTGTGGCATCGTCACGGCAGAAACTCCTCACGTCGGGGTGCGGCGGGGATCCACCACCGCGGGCAGAGAAGTTTTCGTCGATACGCCCCGGTCCCGGCAAGGACGACGGGTCCCCGTATGTCCGAAAGACGGGCAAGAGTGCACTCGATCGCCCGATTACGCGCCGGGGCGGGGACGGCCGGGGAAACGCGCCTGCACGAATGTCCCCGGAAACCGTGACGGGACTTCCGCGCACGCCACGCCCGATCTTCACTGAACGCCGACGTGGAGGTGGGTCATGGACTTCAACGAACGCATCGAGAGCCTGTTCGAGGAGTATCAGCGGCAACGCAACAGCCTCACCGAGATGCAGCAGAAGATGCGGGCCCTCACGGCCACCGCCACCTCGCCGCGTCGTGAGGTCACCGTCACCGTCGGGCAGAACGGTGTGCTCACCGACATCAAGTTCCCGACGTCGGCCCACAAGAGGCTCACGCCCGCCGACCTCGCCGAGGTCATCCTCACCGCGTACGCCGAAGCCAAGGAGGACGTGACAGCGCAGGCCGCCGCCGTGCTGGCCCCGATGCTGCCCGACGGGACGGACGCGCGGGCGCTGGTCGACGGCACCGCGGGCACGGACGCGTACCTGCCGGCCCATCCGAGGATGGCCACGAGCGTACGGGAAATGCTGGGTCTGGGACGGCAGCCGCGATGACGCAACCTCGCGGGCGGCTCTACGTCAACCCGGACGGCGTGGTGTCGGTCGGTGACGCCTACGGCGAGCACGTGCAGATCTACGACACGTACCTGGCGAACCTGGTGTCGTTGCGGGAACGCTACGCCAACGCGTGGGGCGACGACGACATGGGGCAGCAGTTCTCGACGAAGTTCCTGGACGGGCTGGACAACCTCGAGAAGCTGATCGGCGGGGTGCGCGGCACGCTCGCGTACACGTCGGAGGGGTTGCGCTCGTTCGGGAAGGCGTACGCGGAAGCCGACGAGAGCGCGATGGAGGTGGGCCGGCGCATGCAGGGCGACTTCGAGGAGTCGTTCACGCCGCGCGCCCGTTCCTTGGCTCCCGTCGAGGCGACTGCTGAGACGCCGGTCGCACAGCCCCAGCACTTGCTCGCGAGACCGCTGGACCGTGTCGAGGCGCCTCTTGCACGGACTCAGCATGCGCTTGCCAGGCCGCTGGATCGGGTCGAGGCGCCTCTTGCACGGACTCAGCATGCGCTTGCCAGGCCGCTGGATCGGGTCGAGGCGGGTGCCGAGACGCCTGTTCTGCGATCTCAACGTGCGCTCGCCCGGCCCGCGGATCGTGTTGAGGCAGGTGCCGAGACGCCGAACGCGCGTCCCCAGCACGCGCTTGCCAGGCCCCTGGATCCCGCCGAGGAGGGTGCCGAGATGCCGCGCCTCTTCAGCCGGAGCGTGAATCCCGGCGTCATGCCGATGCAACACGCGATCTCGAGCATGATGATGAAACCCGATTTCTCGTACGCCCGGATCGGCGGTGAACCGCTGCCCGAGGGGTACCAGCTGCTGGCGTTCAACCCGTTCCCCGACGGCACGGTCCGCCTCGACGCCAACCTGTACGAGTCGATCACGCCGCTCGCCGGCACGCCGGTGACCACCGCGGACGGCAAGCCGATCGACGCCGAGGGCCGGCAGCTGTTCGTGGTCAAGGACAACCCGGCCGCCGACCCGGCAGCGCCCGGCTACCAGCAGATGGTGCTGACCTACACGCCCGACGGAACGCCCACCCCCCTGCTGCCGGGCGATGCCTGACTTCCACATCCCCAACGACCCCGAGTGGCAGTGGGCTTACGACCTCATCCTGTACGGGGTCGGTGAGGAATTCCCGGAAGCCGACCCGACCGCCCTGCGCGGCATGGGCGAGGAGCTGTACGGATTCACGAGCCAGCTGCTCAACGGGGTCGGCGCCACCGCGAACCTGGGCAACGCGCTCGGCGGCAGCCTGAACGGTCCCGCGGCCACGGCGTTCGCGCAGTTCCAAGGCGACATCACCAAGAACGTGCCCACCGGCGGCCAGATCTCGTCGGCGCTCGGCGACGCCGCCTACCAGTTCGCCCTGGACTCCGAGTCCACCCAGTACAACATCGTGATCGCGGCGTTCACCCAGGTCGTCGAGATCGCGATCGCCATGTCGACCGGTTTCGGCGCGGCCGCCGTCCCCGCCCTGATCAAAATCGGCCAGGAGATCGTCGGTGCGCTGATCAGCTTCCTGCGCGCCCGCCTGCAGAACCAGCTGCTGCGCCTGGCGTGGGAGGGCATCCAGGAAGGCCTGGAGGAGCTGTGGCAGAGCGCCGCGGCCCAGCTCACCCAGATCGCCGAGGGCAACCGCAAGACGATCGACTACAAGGACCTGCTGATGGCCTTCCTCGGCGGTGTCTTCATCGGCGCCGGAGTCAGCGGCATGCACATGATCGCCGGCAAGTTCTACCCGAAAATCAACAAGAACGTCTACTCCCGCGAAACCCTGTCCGGCCTGGCCGAAACCCTTTTCGAAGGCCTTTTCAGCATGATGATCGGCGGGGGTGGCTTCAACCCGTTCGCCACGTTCTCGTCGTCGGTGCTGGGCGGCATGGCCCACCACTACGCCCAGCAGTTCGGAAACCAGTTCGGCCCCACCCCCGACCCGAACAGCCTGCGCCCACCACCGACGCTCAACACGGTCACCGGCGGCCCGGACAACCCGAACCCACCGGCCGTCGAGGGCCCCAACGTGCCTGTCGGCGGTGGCCCATCCACCGCGGGCCCTGCCACCGCGGGCCCGGTTGCCGGGGGCCCTTCCACCGCAGGACCGGCCAGCGCGGGACCCACCGGGACAGGCCCCACCGGCACAGGACCGACAAGCACAGGACCGGCCAGCATGGGACCCACCGGCACAGGACCCACCGGCGCAGGACCCACTAGCGGCGGACCAACCGGCACAGGACCCACCGGCACAGAACCCACTAGCGGCGGACCAACCGGCACAGGACCGACCAGCACAGGACCCACCGCCGCAGGACCCACTAGCGGCGGACCAACCGCCGGAGAACCGACCGGCGGCGGACCAACCAGTACAGGACCTGCCGGCGCGGGACCCACGGGTACCGAATCGATGACGCCGGGGTCAACCGGGCCGGGGCAAGGTGACACGGGGAACCTGACGCCGGGCGGAACGCAAGCGCCAGCCCCGATCGAGAGCGGCACGCCGAGCCCGAACGGCACGCCCGCGCCCAGTCCCGTCGGCGCGAACATGCCCGCGTCAACGGGCGGGAGCGCATCTGCTCCGAGCAGCGCTGAGGTAACCAACCCGAGCGGCTCCACCACATCCAGCCCCAACGGCTCCGCCGCGCCCACCCCGGACAGTGCAGCCACGCCCAGCCCCAACGGCATCACCGCACCCAACCCGAACAGCGCCACCACGCCCAACCCCAACGGCATCACCGCACCCAACCCGAACAGCGCCACCACGCCCAACCCCAACGGCATCACCGCACCCAACCCGAACAGCGCCACCACGCCCAACCCCAACGGCATCACCGCGCCTGGTCCAACCGGGGCCAACCCTGCCCACGTAGGAACGGGTACATCCGCCGCGATCGGATCCGGCGCACCCGCCACGGTTGGGACCGGCACCCCTGCCCAGAACACACCGGGCGAGACCAGCGGCGCTTCACCCGTGCAAGGTGGCCCGACGCCCGCCTCAGGCACACCCTCACCTGCGGAGACGAGCACCGGAAACGGCCCAGCCAGCCACCCGATCAATCCCGGAACGCCCGTAACCACCAGCCCGGCTATCGGCGCGAATCCACCGTCACCGGCCACCAACGCCCCCGCCCCCACGTCCGGCGCAGGCAGCCCACCGGCAGCATCCACATCCCCAGCGAATGGATCCACACCCTCCGCGAACGCATCGTCGCCTGCCGTTGCCTCGCCCCCGGCCGCCGTACCACCCCCAGCCGTAGTGTCGCCGCCGGTCGCTGCTCCCGCTCCGTGGACGGGCCCGGCCGGACAGCCTACGAGCAGTTCCCCAGTATCGGCGGCACCTCCGAGTCTGAGCGGCGGCCTACCCGGGTTCGACTCGCCCGCACCCGTCACCACCGGCCAGAACGGTCAGCCGGTAGCCACAACTCCCAGCTCTCCCACAGTCGACTCGACCGTGAACAAACCGTCATCCACAACCGGACCGCTGTCCACAGCTGAACCGGTATCCACAGCCGAGCCGCTGTCCACAACTGGTCCGCAATCCACAACCGGCCCCACAAGCGGCCCGCAATCCACAACCGGCCCGCAATCCACAACCGGGCCTGCGTCCGTCAGCGGTCCGCTGTCCACAGGCGGACCTGTATCCACAACGGGACCCGCATCCACGGGTAGGCCGATATCCACCGCGTCAACTACGCCGACGTCCACGAACTCGCAGGTAACAGCCACTAGCACGACAGCGCCGGCCTCTACCGAGACCGGCCGTAAGGGGAGCCTCGAACCAGGGGCCACCCCGCCGACAGTCGCGTCCGGGGTGGACGTGCCGGTCGTGGAAGGCCCCGCTGTTGCGCCTGGGCTGTCCACTGAAGCGCCGATCGACACGGCCCTCGTTGCTCAAGTGCCGACGGGCAATGAGCCCACGACGGAGAACGAGCCCACGAACGCCGTTGGGGACAGCAACACCCAACATCGAGACTCCACGAACGTCGCCGCAGAGATCCAGACCCAACGAAACGACCCTACGAACGTCACCGCAGACACCCACACCCAACAAAACGACCCTACGAACGTCACCGCAGACACCCACACCCAACAAAACGACCCCACGAACGTCACCGCAGACACCCACACCCAACAAAACGACCCCACGAACGTCACCGCAGACACGCACGCCGAACAGAACGACCCGGCGAACGTCGCTGGAGAGAGCCGCACACAGCAGATCGAGCATTCGGATGTTGCTGGGGAGAGCGACTTCGAGTGGGATGACGACGCGGACTCGGATATCGCGTCCGAGGTTGACTCGATCTTCGACACGGACAGCGTCTCGGATGCCGACTCGGTGTGGGATCAGGAGCTGGAGTTCCTGAACGAGCCGCCCGTGCACGACACGGCGTCCCCGCACGAACAGGTGCCCGGCGGCATAGCGCTGCTCGATCAGCGGGACAGTGCCGCGCGGGAGGCGGCGGGCAAGGTCCCTCAGCGGGACGATCAGTTCCTCGTCTTTGCGCACGGCACGCCGGACGGCGTTGTTGTGGACGGCAAGCTGGTCACCGCGCCGCAGCTGGCGTCGATTGTGCACAACGAACCCGGTTCACGGGGCAAACGGATCGTGCTGGTCTCGTGTGACACCGGCCGGGACCCGGGCGGTTTCCAGGCCGACCTGGCCTTCGAGATCGACAAGCTGCGCAGCGCCGACCCCGGCTACAACGGCGACACGTCGGTCACCGCGCCCAGCGACACCGCGTTCGTCACCCAGTCGGGCAAGGTGATCACGGCTGCTGTGACGGTGGGCAACCAGCACGTGGTTCCGGGGCAGTGGAACACCGTGTCCACCAAGGGGGTGACGGCAGAACCGGAGTCGGAGACGACCGACGACCTCGTACAGGCGGTGGCATTCCCCTCCCAGGTGCCGCCGTTCGCGGGCGCGGGCCGGGTAACGACCGATTACGCCGTACGGGCTGGGAAGGGCCCACCGTTCACGCGGACCATTCCCGAACCGGAGATCGTGGACCGCGGCCCGCAGGTCGTGCCCCGGTACGTCGTGCGGCGTCCCACGATCGTCGATCCGCACCCGCCGATCCGGGTGTCGCCGGACGGGACGCTCGCCATCAACGCCACGCCGGACGGGCGCAAGAACGAGTTCTACACGACCGCGGACCGGCTCGACGGCCTCAACCAGCAGCTGCGGGCGGCCAACAGCGCGGTCACGCTCACCGCGACGCCGGAGAACACGATCACCGTGGACGGCCGGACGCTGGTCATGGTGCAGCCGCGCTTCGACAAGGCCATGCCGTCGGTGTGCCGGGACTTCGCCGCGAACGTACTCGGCGGCGACCCCAGCCACGTGGTGCTACGCCCCGAGGGTCAGAAGGCGCGCGCGGTTCCGGTGGTGGCCAACGACGGCATGGAGGTCACCGGGGTCTTCCACCTGGCCGAGGCGCTGGCCCGCGACGACGGCCCCCGTACGACCGGTCAGGCCCGCGACGTCATGGCCCGGGACAAGCGGAACCACGGCCGCATGGCGGGGGCGCCGCGGCCGGGACGCGACTACGGGATGGCCGTCAACGGGAACCCGGCCATGGTGGAGGCGTCCCGGGCGATCGGCATCAACCAGTTCGCCCGGGCCCGGGTCGGCGAGGGGTACCTGACCCAGTCCATCAGCGATCGCGGGGCCGGGAGGGACGCCGAGTTCGACGTCGACCATTCGCGCAGCGGCACGCCGGAGAACCGCACGGGCGCGTACGGGTATCACTTCGCCGGCGTGGTGGCCGAGAGCGCCGACGCCAGGGTGCACGTCACGCTGGAGAACTCGCGGCCGAACTCGCGGGTCGAGGATCTGGCGACGGAGGCCCTGCGCCGCAACGTCCAGCAGTTCGCCGAGGACCCGAGCCGCGCCGACAACCGATACCGGGCCGAGTTCGAGAGGCTGGCGCCGCTGCTGGACAACCCGGCGGAGTTCGCCCGCGCGGCCACGATCGCACGGTTGCAGCTGCTCAACGACTCGCCCGAGGTCATCAGCAACGAGAACCTGTGGCACTTCCGGGCGTGGGGCGACACACCCGAACAGTCGCACTTCGCGTCGCAGCAGCTGTCGCCGTCGTACGTCAATCCGATGACGCTCGTGGTCGTCGGGGGCCATGCCACCCGTACGGCGTCGGTCGACTTCGCCGCCGGCGAGCTGAACGTCGACCCGGACACCCCGGCGATGCGCTCGTTCGTGCAGACCGCTGCCAAGGTGGCGGCCTGGCGGCACGCGCAGGGCCTGGCCCCGCCCGCGATCAGCGTCGAGGCCGGCGCGAACGGCCGTGGCCTGGTCCGGCTGCTACCCGACTCGATGCCGAACTCGCACGCCACCGAAATGGCCGAGCAACGCGCCGACGCGGTCCGCGACGCGCTGCGCCACCAGCTCGACAAGAAGGGCGGCCCGGCCCGGAACATCCCCATCGCGACCGGCTCACGCGGCCGCCGTCCGGCCCCCGGCCCAGGTCCGAAGGACCAACGCCGACGCCGCGCCCTGGTCGACATCGATACGTCTCCACCCGGCACAAGAAGCACCGGCCCCAGCAGCCCGGCCGCCGTTGTCGAAGACCCGGACGCGGACACGACCGCAGCGCACGAGTTCCGTACCGGCAATACGGACAACCGTGCGATCAATACCGTCAACATTGATTCCCGGGACGTCAACACGAGCAACATTGACAGGCAGGGCGTCGACAGCAGCAACGTTGACGGGCGCCACGTCAACACCAGCAACATTGACGGGCGGAGCGTCGACAGCAGCAACGTTGAGAGCCGGGACGTCGACAACAGCAACATTGACGCGCGCGACGTCAACACCAGCAACATTGACGGGCGGAGCGTCGACAGCAGCAACGTTGAGAGCCGGGACGTCGACAACAGCAACATTGACGCGCGCGACGTCAACACCAGCAACATTGACGGGCGGAGCGTCGACAGCAGCAACGTTGAGAGCCGGGAGGTCAACGCCAGCAACGTTGACGCGCGCGACGTCAACACCAGCAACATTGACGGGCGAAGCATCCACAGCAGCAACATTGACGGGCGAAGCATCCACAGCAGCAACATTGACGGGCGGGGCGTCCACAGCAGCAACATTGACGGGCGGGGCGTGGGCTCGGGGGATGTGGACTCCGGGGGCGCGACGGCGGGTGGTCTTTCGGATGGGCGTGGAGCTCGGGCGCGGGGGGTCGAGGGGCCCTGGGCTGCGTTCGGGGTTGATGGGCGGACCGGAGGTGAGATTCGGTCGGCGCTTGAGGCAGGGTTTCGCCGGTTCGACCTCGCTGACAGCTATCGCAACACCGACACTGCGGCTGAGGTGCTCAGCGGGCCGGGGGCGCCGCCGCGAGATGGGCTTGAGGTTGTCTACAAGTTCGACGTACGGGAGAACGAGTCCGCCGAGGAGCTGACCGAGCGCCTGACCCACGTGGCCGATCAGTTCGGTGGGCGGCTCGACAGCGTACTTGTCCACAACATCGACGGCGGCACCCCTGACGCCACCCGGCGCGCCTGGGACGTGCTGGCGAACCTGCAGTCGGACGGCCGCATCGACCGGATCGGGCTGGGTAACGTCCGCGACGAGCATCTGGATCAGCTGTACGAGCTGAACGAGCGCTCGCCGGTGGGCGTCCTGGAGAACTCGCTCGACAGCGTGCTGCGCGACGCGGGAGTGCAGGACTTCGTCAACGAGGCGCAACAGCGGGGCGAACCGTCGCCGGAGGTGTACTACTACGGCGTACGGCGTCTCGCCGCGAGCATGGGTCTGGAGAGCCCGGCCGACCTGCGGGGCCTGGCCAGCGCGGTGGCGACCTTCTACGGCGACGCCCCGACCCGGATGATCGTCAGCAGTGGGAACCCGGAGCGGCAGGCCGCCTCCCGCAACGACTTCGACCTGGCCCCGGACCACGCGGACCACGACGGCGTGGATCAGTTCGAGGCGCAGGTCAAGGTGTTCAACTGGCGGCAGCGTCCCACCTTCTCCACCACCAACGGCCCGGATGTCGAGCTCGACCCGCCGCTGCGGCAGTGGCTGAGCGACACGGTGACCGACTCGGCGACCGTACGGGCTCAGGTCACCGCGGACGCGAACGCGCAGAACCGGCCGGTCGACGCGGACTTCATCGCCCAATGGCTGACCGATCGGGGTGTCATCGACGACCCGCAAACCCTTGACGACGTACGCATCCCCGAGCGTTACGGGCTGCGCAGCCAGCACGTGGACCGTTCGCTCGGCAGTGTGCTGCGCGACCTGCTCGGCAACACCAGCTGCGACTGGAAGGCCTCGATCGAGCTGACCCAGCTCATGCTGACCCCGGCCGACGACTGGAACATCCTGTACCCGCACTTCGCCGAGATCGTCACCACGCAGGCCGGCACGGGCAGCGACATCGCCTCGGACGCGGGTTCGCGCACGTCGAGCTGGCCGGCTGTGGACATCCCGTCCGAGGTGCACGACGATCCGCCCGCCGCACGGGAGGTCCAGTCCGGGATCACGCTGCTCGACGACTCCGAGACGCTGAATTTCAGGACCGCCAGCAACGTCGCGCCGCGCCCGGGGCAGTTCCTGGTGTTCGCCCACGGCACGCCGAAAGGCCTGGTCGTCGGGGGCAAGCTGGTGACCGCGCCGCAGCTGGCCCGGATTCTGCAGAACCACGAGGGCGCGCGCGGCAAGCAGGTCGTGCTGATCTCGTGCGACACCGGCAGTGACCGCGACGGGTTCCCGGCCGAGCTGGCCCGGCAGGACGGCATCGCGTCGGTGACGGCCCCCGACCGTACGGCGTTCGTCACGCCTTCGGGCCGGGTGCTGACCACCGACGCCACGACGTTCGACGCGGACGGCCGCCCCCGGCCCGACCTGAGCAGCCCCGGCCGCTGGAACACGTTCACGGCAACCGCCACCGAACCGATCGAATCGGGTCCCGAGCTCCCCCGACCGTCATCACGCCACCCGGCATCGCCGCAGCGCCGCCCACAACCGGCACGCAACAAACCACGACCGGCACCGAACCGCCCACAACCGACACGCCGCCCCCGGCGACAAACACCACACCGCCCACAACCGGCACGCAAAAGTCCACAACCGGCGCGCGGCCGTTCGCCCCCGAGGCTCAGCGACCGTCAAGCGACGGGCCGGTCAGCGTCGGCGTCGAGCCGGCGGTGAAGGACATGCGGCCGATCGAGGACGTGGACGGTGATCTGGCTCAGGCTGTGGACTTCGGGCCGAAACAACCGCCCAAGGAGCCGAAACAGCCGCCCAAGGAGAAGAAGCCGACCAAGAAGGAGTTGATCGGCAGCATCGACGGGCCCGTCAAGCAGTTCACCCTGTCGTACGGCGGTGGGCAGTCGGGCCGGGCCGTCGACAGGTTCCGGCTGCGGTTCGCGCGGGACAAGCGGGCCGAACGTGCCGCGCAAACCCTCAGCCACCTCAGCTTCAAACTGCACGACACGTTCCGCGCGCTGCGGGACGCCAGCCCGGACCGGAAGAGCCTGCCCAAGGATCTCGAGGTCCAGGGCATGCTGATCAACAACCGGCTGGTGTTCGCCTCGAACTTCAACGCCACCGTCGACCTGATCGCCGGCGTCACCCTTCCGCCCGGCGACAACCCGCCGCTGCAGCGGCTGCTCAACCTCAGCCAGTCCGACGCCGGCCGCCGGCGGCACCTGTCGCACCAGGACGCCGACGAGTACGTGGGCCGCATGAACCGCAGCCACATCAAGCTGGACGCCGCTTTCGACGGCGTCCGGGACAGCGCCACCGCAGGCGCGATGCGCGCCAACCGGCTGGTGCGGATCGCCGACGCCGCCCCCAGCACCGCGGTGGGCCGCCAACAGCTGCGGCAGCTGCTCACCGACCCCGAGTATCAGGGTGCGGCCATCATGCTGCGGCTGGACACCGCCGGCGCCAACTCGGTGCACGCCGAGCAGAAGCTGATGCTGGCGGTGCTCAGCGCCGGACTGGATCCCGACGACATCCACGGCACCCACGTGGTGATGGGCAAGTACCGGCCGTGCTTGGGCTGCTGGGCGGCCCTGCACGCGTACGCGGCCGAGGGTTACCCGGTCAACTTCAACGACAACTACGGCAACTACTACACCGAGTCGACCCGCTCGATCGTCGACCACATGCCGCACCTGGCCGGGCCGGTGGCAGAGATGGTCAACGCCGTCGCCGGGCAGTTGATGAGTGTGTCCGCGTTGTCGCGGCAGATGCCGCCGCCGGACGCGACCGAGAACAACGGGCTCGAGAAGGTCATCCCGGCTCATGACGCGCCCAACCGGGGTTATGTCACGGCGTCGGACAGCGAGACCGAGTACTTCGACCAGCAGCGCCAGTACGTCACCACCAAGCGCAACCTGGACTTCGCGACCAACAGCCGCTCCCACACGCTCGGGGTGGGCAAGGCGAAGCCGTTCTCGGCGCGGGCCGCCCAGCGTGTGCTCACCGAGGACGAGCGGATCCCGCTGGCAGCGGCGTGGAGGTCGGGGGACACCGCCCACGCGACCGCCCTGTTCAAGTATCACTCCGCGCGGGGCGTCAGCAACGTGGAGCTGAGCGAGGCCTCCGGCGCCAGCGCCGGGCACGTGGGGCGGCTCATCAACGACAAGGACGGCCACGAGAAGCGCGACGGCCGCGACAAGGTGAAACGACGGGTGCAGTCGCGCAGCGGCCGCGTCGAAACGGCCTCGACGGCGGGGTCCTCGACGAGCAAGTTCACCAAGCGGCCTCCGCTCGATTCGAACGGCCAGAAGGCGCTGCGCGACGCGATGCGCGACACGGACTTCTACAGCGGCTGGAAGCGGATCGAGAAGGGCATCGACAAGAAGGAGCTGCAGGCCCGGCACATCCCGCCGGCGCTGAACGACACGCTCGACCAGGCACGGCGGCTCTACAACATTCAGAGCATCGCCGACTACCTGCACATGAAACGCAAGAGTCTGCAGCAGCACCTCGACAAGAGGTACGGCTCGGTCAACGAGGCCGCCACCAAGAACGCGGCCCTGACCCGGCAGCCCAGCCCCATCGACGAGGAGATGCCGGACGCGGGCCCGTCCTTCGAGCCGATGGACGTGGAGTACGACTACGCACCCGCCGAGGACTACGACGCGCCGGCGGAAGACTACGAAGGCATTGCGGAGTACGACGACGAACCCGCGGAAGGCGACGCCGACGCGCTTGAGCAGGAAGCCCCCGCCAACACCGAACCGATCTACGCGGGCGAGGACGGCGAAACCATCGTCACCAACGACCGCGGCACCCAGTTCTACTTCAACCGCGAAACCGGCCGCTGGCAGTATTTCGACGAACACACCAACCAGTGGTACGACTACCGGCCCGACGACCCGTACGGCAAGGGCAAGAACACCCGCTGGGCGGTCACCGACGTCACCGGCACCCACGAGACCGCTCCCCCGGCCACCGAACTCGACGCCGGTATTGCCCTGCTCGACGCTGACCAGGAGGACAACTGGCAGGCCGCCCGCAGGTACCAGCCACGCCCGAACGAGTTCGTCGTGTTCGCGCACGGCACACCCGAAGGCATCGTCGTCGGCAACAAACTGGTCACCCCCGAACAACTCGCCCAGCGCATCAACGAGGACACCCGCTCGCACGGCAAGCAGATCGTGTTGATCAGCTGCGACACAGGGGCCGGCGATTTCGACGTACGGCTGTCTCAGCAACCCGGCATCACGGCGGTCACCGCACCCACCCGTACGGCCTGGGTCACCCCCGACGGACGGGTCATCAGCGCCTCCCCCGACCTGAACGAGGCCGGCAACTGGCGGCACACCAGCGGACACCCACCCGTCTCAACGATCCTGCCCGGCCGGGACCTGCCCGCCACCAAGGAAGGCGCGGTCGCCTTCGGCCGTACGAAGAAAGACATGCTCGCCGACATCGACGGCGCCGCCAAGAAGTTCACCAAGTCGTACGGGGGCGGGCAGTCGGGCCGGGCCGTCGACGAGTTCCGTCTGCGGTTCGCGCGGGACAAACGGGCCGAACGCGCCGCACAGACGCTCAGCCACCTCAGCTTCCAGCTGCA
This sequence comes from Paractinoplanes brasiliensis, assembly GCF_004362215.1. Classification (NCBI taxonomy): domain Bacteria; kingdom Bacillati; phylum Actinomycetota; class Actinomycetes; order Micromonosporales; family Micromonosporaceae; genus Paractinoplanes; species Paractinoplanes brasiliensis. The sequence goes on from NZ_SNWR01000002.1 coordinate 2,370,953, forward strand.
CGACACGTTCCGCGCCCTGCGTGACGCCAGCCCGAACAAGTCGTCGCTGCCCAAGGACCTCGAGGTCCAGGGCATGCTGATCAACAACCGTCTGGTGTTCGCGACGAACTTCAACGCCACCGTCGACCTCCTCGCCGGCGCCACCGTTCCCGCCGGCGACGGCCCGCCACTGCGCCGGCTGATCAGCCTCGACCAGTCGGATGCCCGCCGCCGGGCGCACCTGCCGCAGCAGGACGCCGACGAGTACGTGGGCCGCATGGACCGCAGCCGGGTCAAGCTGGACGCCGCGTTCGACGGCGTCCGGGACAGCGCCACCGCCCAGGCCATGCGGGCCAACGAGGTGCTCCGGATCGCCGACGCCGCCCCCGGCAGCTCGCAGGGCCGGCAACGGTTGCGGGAACTGCTCACCGGCGACGACTACGACGGCGCTGTCATCCTGCTGCGCCTGGACGACGCGGGCGACGATTCGGTGCACGCCGAGCAGAAGCTGATGCTGGCCGTGCTCAGCGCCGGGCTCGACCCCGACGACATCCAGGGCACCCACCTCATCATGGGCAAGTACCGGCCCTGCCTGTGCTGCTGGGCCACCCTCAACGCGTACGCGGGCGAAGGGTTCCCGGTCAACTTCAACAACAACTACGGCAACTACTACACCGAGTCGGCCCGCTCGGTGGTCGATCACCTGCCGCAGCTGGCCGGGCCGGTGGCGCAGTCCATTCGCGGCGCCGCCGACGGGCTCATGAGCGTGTCGGCGCTGTCCCGGCAGGCGCCGCCGGACGACGCGTACGAGAACGACGGGCCGGAGCGGGTCATCCCGGCGCACGACGCACCCAACCGGGGTTACGTCACGCCGTCCGACAGTGAGACGGAGTACTTCGACAAGCAGCGCCAGTACGTCACCCGTAAGCGGAACCTCGACTTCGCGACCGGCAGCCGGGTCCGCACGCTGGGCGTCGGCAAGGACAAGCCGTTCGCGCCGCGGGCCGCTCAGCGCGTGCTCACCGAGGACGAGCGGGCGCAGCTTGCGTACGCGTGGCGGAGTGGCGACGCCGCTGCCCTGTTCAAGTACCACTCCGCGCGCGGGGTGAGCAACGCCGAGCTGGGCGAGGCCTCGGGGGCCAGCGCCTCGCATGTGGGCCGGCTCATCAAGGACAAGGACGGCCACGAGAAGCGCGACGGCCGTGACAAGGTGACCCGGCGAGTGCAGTCCCGAAGCGGCCGCAGCGACACCGCCTCGACGGCCGGCTCGTCGAAGAGCAAGTTCACCAAGCGGCCCGACCTGGACTCCGACGGCCGCAAGGCGATCCGCGACGCCATGGACGGCACGAAGTTCAAGGCCGCGTGGAAGGAGATCGAGAAGCAGATCCTCCTCAAGGGCACGCTCCGCGCCGGGCATCTGCCGGACCCGCTCAACCAGGAGCTGTCGACCCTGCGGCACCGCTACAACATGCAGAGCATCGCGGATTATCTGCACATCCCCCGCAAGAGCCTGCAGCAGCACCTGGACAAGCGTTTCGGGTCGGTGAACGAGGCGGCCACCAAGAGCGCGGCCATGACGCGCCAACCGAGCCCGATCGACGAGGAGATGCCGGACGCGGCCCCGTCACCCGAGCCCATGGACGTGGAGTACGACGAGGCGCCCGCGGGAACGGAACCGATCTACGCCGGCGAGGACGGCAACACGATCGTCGAGAACGACCGCGGAACCCAGTTCTACCTCGATCCCGAGACCGGGCGCTGGCAGTACTTCGACGAGCACACCAACGAGTGGCACGACTACCGCCCCGACGACCCGTACGGGAAAGGGAAGAACACCCGCTGGGCGGTCACCGACGTGCGGGGGACGCACGAGACCGCTCCCCCGGTCGCCGAGGTGGACGCCGGCATCGCCCTGCTCGACCCCGGCCAGGAGGAGAACTGGCAAGCCGCCCGGGATTACCGGCCGAAGCCGAACGAGTTCGTCGTCTTCGCGCACGGCACCCCCGAGGGCATCGTCGTCGGCAACAAACTCGTCACCCCCGAACAACTCGCCCAGCGCATCAACGAGGACACCCGGTCCCACGGCAAACAGATCGTCCTCATCTCCTGTGACACGGCGGCAAGCGATTACGACGTACGCCTGGCACAACAACCCGGCATCACGGCGGTCACCGCACCCACCCGTACGGCCTGGGTCACCCCCAACGGACGAGTGCTGTCCGCCTCCCCCGACCTGAACGAGCAAGGCAACTGGCGGCACACCAGCGGACACCCACCGGTGTCGACCATCCTGCCCGGCCAGGAGTTGCCGACTTCCAAGCAAGGCGCGGTCGCGTTCGGGCGTACGAAGAAAGACATGCTCGCCGAGATCGACGGCGCCGCCAAGGGCTTCACCAAGTCGTACGGGGGCGGGCAGTTCGGCCGGGCCGTCGACCGGTTCCGTCTGCGGTTCGCGCGTGACAAACGGGCCGAACGCGCCGCACAGACGCTCAGCCACCTCAGCTTCAAGCTGCACGACACCCTCCGGGCGCTGCGGGACGCCAGCCCCGGCCGCAAGGACCTGCCCAAGGACCTCGAGGTTCAGGGCATGCTCATCAACGGCCGGCTGGTGTTCGCGACGAACTTCAACGCCACGGTCGACCTGCTGGGCCGGGCGCGGATTCCGGAGGGTCCGGGGACACCGCTGCAGCGGCTGCTGAGCATCGAGCAGAGCGACGCGGGCCGCCGGGCGCACCTGACCACGCAGGACGCGGACGAGTACGTGGGCCGGATGCGGCGCAGCGGCCGGAAGCTGGAAGCCGCGTTCGACGGCGCGCGGGACAGCGCCACCGCGCGGGCCATGCGCGCCAACGACCGGTTGCGGGTCGTCGACGCCGCGCCCGCCACCGCCGAGGGGCGGCAACGGCTGCACCAGTTGCTGACCCACCCGGACTATCGGGACACGACGATCGTGCTGCGGCACGCGGCCAGCGGCGACGACTCGGTGCACGCTGAGCAGAAGCTGATGCTCGCAGTGCTCAGCGCCGGGCTCGACCCCGACGACATCCAGGGCACCCACCTCATCATGGGCAAGTACCGGCCCTGCCTCTGCTGCTGGGCCACCCTCAACGCGTACGCGGGCGAAGGGTTCCCGGTCAACTTCAACAACAACTACGGCAACTACTACACCGAGTCCGCGCGGTCGGTGATCGACACGATGCCGCACCTGGCCGGCACGGTGGCCGCCCACATCCGCGGCGCCGCCACCCGGATGATGAGCGTGTCGGCGCTGTCCCGGCAGGCGCCGCCGGACGACGCGTACGAGAACAACGGGCCCGAGAAGGTCATCCCGGTGGAGGACGCGCCGAACCGGGGCTACGTCACGCCGTCGGACTCGGAGACCGAGTGGGTCGAGAAGCGCCGGGCGTACGTCACCACGAAACGCAACCTCGACCTGGCCACCGGCAGCCGGTTCCGCACGATGGGCGTCGGCAAGGACAAGCCGTTCGCGCCCCGGGCCGCCCAGCGGGTGCTCAACGAGGCCGAGCAGGCCCAGCTGGCCGCGGCGTGGCGGTCGCGCGACACCGCCTCGGCCACCGCGCTGTTCAAGTACCACTCGGCCCGCGGGGTGAGCAACGCGGAGCTGAGCGAGGTCTCCGGGGCCAGCGCCACCCACGTGGGCCGGCTCATCAACGACAAGGACGGCCACGAGAAGCGCGACGGGCGCGAGACCGTACGGCGGCGGGTGCAGTCGCGCAGCGGGCAGTCCGAGGCGGGCTCGACCACCAGCAAGTTCACCAAGCGGCCCGACCTGGACTCCGCTGGTGAACAGGCGCTGCGCGACGCGATGCGGGGCAGCGGCTTCTACAGCGACTGGAAGAGCCTCAAGAAGGGGGCGGACGGAAAGCTGCAGGCCCGGCACATCCCGCCCGCGTTGAACCAGGCGCTCGACACCGCCCGCCGGCGCTACAACATCCAGAGCATCGCCGACTATCTGTACATGGCCCGCAAGAGCCTGCAGCAGCACCTCGACAAGAAGTACGGGTCGGTCAACGAGGCGGCGGTGAAACGCGAACCGAGCCCGATCGACGAGGAGATGCCCGACGCGCCGCCGATCGCCGAATCGAGCCGGATGGCGACCAGCAGCTTCGCCGAGGTGGCCTATCGCGAGGCGTCGAGGCAGTCCCCGCCCCGGAGCGTCCCGGCCAGGCCGCGGGCCGAGCAACCGCCGGCGGGCGCAGTGCCCATCTACACCGACGAGCACGGCACCACCGTGTACGAGAACGACCGCGGCACCCAGTTCTACCTGGACCCCTCGACGGGCCGCTGGCGGTACTACGACGACTCGGACGAGCAGTGGCACGACCATCGGCCCGAGGACCCGTACGGGAAGGGGAAGAACACCCGCTGGGCGGCCACCGACGTGCACGGCACGCACGCGACCCCTCCTCCGGTCACGAAGGTGGAGTCCGGCATCGCGCTGCTCGACCCCGATCAGGCCGAGAACTGGAAGGCGGCCCGCAGGCACGAGCCCCGGCCGGACGAGTTCCTGGTCTTCGCGCACGGCACGCCGGACGGCATCGTGTTCGGCGACAAGCTGGTCACGCCCGAGCAACTGGCCGCCCGGATCGCCGAGGACAAGCGGTCGCACGGCAAGCGGATCGTGCTGATCTCGTGCGACACGGGGGCCGGGGATTACGACGTACGGCTGGCGCGGCAACCCGGCATCACGGCGGTGACCGCGCCGACCCGTACAGCGTGGACCACCCCGGGCGGGCGGGTTCTGTCGGCCTCCCCCGACCTGCGGGAGTTCGGGAGCTGGCGGATCACCGGCGGGCAGCCGCCGGTGACACGGGTGCTGCCCGACTACGAGCTGCCCGCCGTCGTGCCTGCCGACGATTCCCTGGCCGGGGCGGTGGCGTTCGCGCCCGACCTGATGACCGAGCTCGAGTCGCTCGACGACTTCTTCGACGACGAGGGCTCTGAAGAAGACCTTATGGCCAAGCTGGAAAGCCTCGACGAGTTCTTCTCCCGTGAGGAGCGGGCTGTCGCCTCCGGGCCGCGCCCTGTCGACGTCCTGGAGACGATTCCCGAGGAGTCCGACGAGCCGGAAGAGCCGGATCGGGCGCCGAGCAGCCCCGTAGCGCCCACCCCCCGCGGCGTGGATGTCCTCGAAACCATCGCCGAGGATGCCGAGGCTGAGGCGGCGGCCGAGGCCGAGGCGGTCGACACCCCGTTCACCGTACGCCGTGACCTGCCCGCGAACGTGCGCGAGAGCCGCAGCCTCGGCCTGGCCAAGCAGCTGGGCCGCACCGAGAACGTCGACCTGCGCACCCCGTTGGCCGAGATCGGCGTCGACGCCGCCACCACCGAGCAGATCCAGCGGCTGGCCGAGGGCGGCGTGGCCCCGTTCCTCGGCGACGGCCGCCCTGTCCCGGTGACCGTCGGCGGCCGCCCGGCCGAGCTGGTGGTACGCGCGGTTCTCGACTGGTACGGCATGACCCTGGGCGAGAAGGCGACCGACCCCGGAAAGGCCGAGACGAAGACCAGCGTCAAGGACATCCGCACCTCGACGGTCAAGCACAACGCCCAGGTCGAGCCGCGGGCCGCTTTCGGGGCCCTGCCGCCGCTGCTGGCCGACGTCGCCGCGCAGCTGCCGGCGGGCGCCACCGAGACCCGTACGGCCGCGCACGAGAACGAATACACCCAGAAGTCCACCGTGGACATCGCCAACGGCATCGACACCAAGGTCCCCGTACGGTTCGTGGTGATCCTGCGCGACGCCGAGGGCCCGATCGACCAGCGGCACACCGACGCGAGCGCCACCATCCGCGTGCCGAAGGGCCTGACCCGGCCGGCCGTCAACCCGCCCCGGCGCGAATCGGGGCTGCCGTCCCGGTTCGGGGTGGAGAGCGCGACCGGCCGCCCCGCCGGGCACCGCGACTTCTTCGACCAGGTCGCCGCGATGCTGCCCCCCGAGGTGACCGCGATCGACGCGCCCGGCCGCCAGACGCTGAAACAGTTCCTCGACGACGCCACCATCGCCGCTCAGCTGCCCGCCATGGTCGCGTCCGACGGCGACCTGCACCCCGAGGCGGGCTGGGTCACCTCGGAACCCCTGCTGCACGCGCCCCGCCACGGCCGCCGGCGGCTGCACCGGGCCCGCGACAGCGTCGTGCAGATGCGGCTGGTCCCCCGGTACGCGCAGATCACCGACACCGTCGCCGAGGCCACCCACACCGACACGCAGACCCGCAGCGGTGAGGACAAGGACACCAGCACGGCGACCCGTACGGTGGGGCTGTCCGGTGGTGTGGGCGCGGGCATGCAGACGGGCGCGGTGCGGTTCGCGGTCGGGCCGCGGGCCGGTTTCAGCCGTACGGTGGAGCACGGCCAGGAGCACACGGTGGCCACCTCGTCCGCCGAGACCAGCACGGTCACCGGCCCGGCCGGGCGCTACCAGGTCGTGTACGACCTCGAGGTGCGCACGATCGGCCGGCCCGCGACCCGGCTCAACGGCACGGTGGAGAGCTTCCAGTGGGCCCGGCAGGACCGCCTCGACCGGTCCGGGCTGCCCGGCCGCGGCGCCGCCGACGGCTGGCGGGGCAGGCACGGGCCGGACCGCAAGCTGTTCGCTCCCGCCCACGTCGAGCAGGGCGCCTCGTTCGGCGGCACGATCGTCGACGACTTCCGCGGCGGCGACCGGCTGTACGAGGCGGTGTCGCAGGCGTTGCGCACGGTACCGGGCCGCCGCGACTACAAGATCATGTCGAACGCCTTCCTCGGCCAGTTCGACGACCCGGAGCTGACCGACGGCCTGACCGCCGGGGTGCAGGCCCTGATCGCGCGGGACACCAAGGCCCGCAACGCGTTGTCGGACCGGCAGCTGGCCCTGCTGCTCGACCGCATCGTGGGCCCCGGCCTGGAGGTGCCGCTGGTCAAGAACGGTCATCTGCACGACTACCACACCGTGGTGAAGGTGACCGGCGAGGTCGGCGCGCTGTCCGACGGCGACGTGGTGGCCGCCGGCGTGTTCGGCGGCGGCGACAAGCTCAAGAACAAGACGGGCACGCAGGCCGGGCGCAGCCGCACCGACAAGGCCGAGGTGAGCGTCGAGGGCCGGGTCCAGGGCGCGCTCAGCAGCCTGTTCGGCACCCTCACGTTCGGTCCGAAGATCACCCGCATCGGCACGGCGGCGCACACGCTCGGCGTCACCCAGAGCGCCTCGCACACCCACGAGCACGGCGGCACGCTGGACGCCGGCGGGGCGGTCGCCGACCAGCGGATGGTCGAGTTCCTCGCGCCGCTCACGCTGCACACCACGAGCACGTCGCACCGCCGGCTCAACACCAGCGGGCGGCGGCTCACCCTGGGCCGGCCGGGCCACGACGTTCCCCGTACGGTGGAACCGCCCGTGCTGCCGGACCGCAGCCACCGCGTCGACGTGCGCCTGCTGGTGCCCGAGCACCGGGTCACCACGACGCCACCACCACCTGCCCCGGCGGCGGCGCCCCCGGTGACCACGCCGATCGAGCGCCCCGGCCCGATCAGCCGGCTGCCCGGTGGTTACTCCCGCGATCTGGACGGCAACCGGATCGAGGCGTTCACCGCGGCCGCCGACGTGCAGGCCGCCGTCAAGCAGGCGCTGGTCACCGCGTCCGGCGACCCGATCTTCGGGTTCACCGACGGCGTGCTGTCCTCCGCGATCGCCGACACGTTCTCGCCGGAGAACCTGCGCGGCAACCCGCGCCTGTTCAGCCGCCCGATCGTGCTCGACGGGCTGACCCACCCGCGCCGCGTGTCCGATGTGCACGGCCGGGTCGGCGTACGGCTGCGCCCGTCGAACCCGCAGGTGCTGACCGGCGCCGAGTACGAGAAGGTGAAGCGCAGCCTGGCGGGTGGCGTGGTCGGCAAGCAGAGCCGGGGGCACCAGTGGGAGGCCTCGGCCACGGCCACCGGGGTCGGCTCGCTGTCGGGGCTGACCGGGCGCACGGGTCCCGGCGGGCTGCTGATCGCCCAGTTCCAGCCGTTCGCCCGGCGCTGGGGCAAGGCGCGCGGGCAGGAGCTGACCGGCAACGCGCGGCTGCGGCTGACCGGGCGGCCCGAGCACCGGGTTCCCGTCCGGATCGACCTCGACGTCGAGGTGGTCGCGGAGACCCGCCGCCGCGGCAACATCGACCGTTTCGACGTGTTCTCCGACGACAGCGTGCACCGGGCCGGTGTCGGAACCCGGCGGCCCGGTTCGGTGATCATGTGGATGACCGAGGCGCAGGTGCACCGGATGCGCGAGGCCGACCTGGACCGGGCGCACGTCAACCGCGACGTCGAGCTCGGGCAGGCCCAGGTCGCCGAGACACGCGCGCTGCTGCGCGAGCAGCGGGACGCGCTGAGCGCGCTGGCCCGGCGGCAGGTGCTCGATCGGGCCGGCGCCGCCCCGGAGACCCGCGACGACCTGCTGCGCCTGCAGCGACGGGCATACCGCGAGCTGCGGCTGGAGCAGGGGCGGGCGCGCCTCGAGCTGCGGACCCGGCACGCGGCGGCGATCGACGCGCTGACCGAGCGGAAGCGGCGCGAGCTGCTCGAGCTGGCCGCCCAGCGCCCGGTCGCCGCGCCGGCCGTCAACCACGCGCCGGTCGCCCTGACCCCGCCGGGCGCCTCGATCGGGCTGGGCGGGGTGAGCACCCCGCTGGACCTCACCGACCGCATCCCGCACCTGCGGCGGCGGCTCGCCGAGACCCTGGGCGAAGCGGCCGCCGAACGGTTGCTGCCGTCCTCGCCGCTGCTCACGCCGCACGACAACTCCGGCACCGTGCACGACTTCCTGGCCGACCTCGACCGGCACCTGCCCGGCGCGCTCAACGGCGGCCGCAGCCAGCCGTTGCGCCTCGAGGACAGGCTCAGCGGCCACACGTACTACCTCACCGCGCGGGCCCGGTTCACCGGGCCGCCCCGGTTCGCCGGCATCGAGCACGTCGAGAAGCTGGGCGCCGCGGGCAAGGTCGTGCTGACCACGACGGACACCCGCACGAAGCAGCGCACGGCTTTCGGCGTCACCGGCGCCTCCCGGGTCATGGGCCTGTTCCGCGGCAGCGATCCGGCCGGTCCCGGGCACGGTCCTTCCACCGGCACGCTCGCCGCCGGGCTGCGCGCCACCGCCAACCTGTTCAACCGTGACCGCAAGCGGGTCGACACCAGCAAGGTGACCCACAAGCACGCCGCCACCACCCAGGGCCCGGTCGCCACCTGGGACAGTGACGTCGAGATCGACCTGACGATCAGCCGGGGCCAGCGCTTCGACGACCGGGACGGCGAAACCGGTGGGCTGGTGCTCGCCCGCGACCTGCAGGTGCGCCAGGTCACCCTGCACACGCTGGCCGGCGACACGCTGCCCGATCCGGTGCCCGGCGACCCGCGGCTGGGCGTTGCCGACCCGGTCGCCGCGCTGCCGCGAGCCCAGCGCACGCCGGAGGCCCGGGAGCAGTGGCGTGCGGCCCCGGGTCATCCCCGGCTGCCCGAGGCCGGCCGGTTCGGGGTGGAGCACGTGCCGGCCGACATGGGCGACCTGCGGGCGGCGGCGGCCCGCGCGATCACCGACTCGGGTGGGGCGGTGGACGCCGCCACGATCGCCGCGCTGCGCGACGGGCTCAGCGCCGACAACCTCAAGACGGCGCTGGCGGAGATGCTCGACGGCGGGTTCCGGGTGCCCCTGCCCGGTGGCGGCGACCGCACGCTCCACGTGGACGCCCGTCTCGTCCCGCATCCGCGGCCGGCCGGTGTGGACGCCCGGGTCGAGCTGGCGGGCAGCCGGACGCACGACGACGAGCCGACCCTCGAGGAGACCAGCGGAACCACGTACGGCGTCGCGGCGGTGCTGCCCGCGGGAGGCGGTGGGGTGGCCCAGCCCGCGGAGAGCCGTCCGTTCGGCGCCATGACCGGCTCGTCGCAGCGCGAACAGGCCCTGTTCGACTCGGCGGCCGCCCAGCAGCTCAAGACCGAGGTGACCACGGGCAAGACGTCGGCCCAGCAGCAGCCGGCGGCCGAGGTGGCCACGGACAAGGGCAAACTGACCCGGACCCTGTCGTACGGGGTGGAGTTCCGCTTCGTGGTGACCTCGGCACCGACCCGCCGGGAGCCGCTGGGACACCGTACGGGCGGCACGGAGCTGCGGGTGCACGACGCCGTCATCGTGCGGCTGGCCGGCGCTGACGACGTTCCGGCGGCCCTGCGCGAGAGCGCCGAGAAGGTGGCCGAGGCGTCGACTGCCTGGACGAAGGCGGTCGCGGCGCGCGACGGCGTACGGGCTCGGGGCGCCGACACCGTACGGGCCGACGCCGCCGCGGCCGACGCCGAGCGGGCCTGGTGGGCGGCGATCGCGGCCCACCAGCAGGCGTTTGCGTCCCACCAGCGGGCGCCAGGGGCCCATTAGCGGACGCCCGGGGGCCGTCAGCGCGCGCGGGACCATCAGCGGGCGCTTGCGGGACCATCAGGGAGCGCTTGCGGGAGCATCAGCGAGCGCTTGCGGGAGCATCAGCGGGCGCTTGCGGGAGGAAGCGCGAGGCTTTGAGGGCAGACCGCGCCGGCGGGCGTCGATCACGCCGCGACGACCGTGGTCGAATGGCGCCATGGCTGACTTCCGAACGGTGACCTACGGGGCGGAGTTCCACCGGCTGCTGCAGCGGGTGGCCGGGCACGCGCCCGACGCCGAGCTGGCCGCGGCCCGGCTGGCGCTGGCCGAGGGCCGCGTCGGTGATGTCGCCCGCGCGGTGGGGACGATCACCGCAGCGGCCGGGCTCGCCCCCACCGACGAGGAGTTCGCGCTGCTGGCCGCGGCCGAGCCGGAATCGGTCACGGACCTGTCGGACACCCGCCCGGGTCAGTGGCCGATGCCCGCCGTCGACTTCCAGCCGACCGCTCCGGCCGACGCCGGACTGTTCGCCCCCGAGGCCCCGCCGCCACTGCTCGACCTGACCGCTGTGCCGTACGAGTTCGTCGCCGCCGTCACCGACGAGACCGACCAGCGGGCCGTCGAGGCGATGAGCCGCGTTCCCGGCGCGCGGGCGCTGTGGCGGGCCTGGCGGCTGAGCGACCCGCGGGACACCCCCGCACGGGTGTTCGTGCTCGCCGCCGACGTGCCGGGGGCGGACCTGCCGGTGGTGGCGGCGCTGCTGCAGGCCGAGACGGGCGCCGCGGTCGAGGCTTACGCGCCGGGTGACGAGCTGCCCGCCTATCAGGTGCAGGCCCGGGGCGCGGCCGCGCTGCTGTGGGCGGACGAGGAGGCGTACGGGATCGGCATTGCCCGGGTCTTCGACGGTGTCGACCCGGTGACCGGGCCGTGGTTCGCGCCCGGCCATCCCGTGCTGGACGGCGCCGAACGCGACCGGGTCGGCCGTTATCTGGAAGGCGGCCGGCCGGTGCTGATGACGACGCAGCGGATGGCCGACGTCGTCGAACCGGCCCGGGGCGCGGTGGTGCCGATGTCGTACCGCACCGACGGCGTCTGGGTGTGGACCGACACCGTCACCTACTACCTGCGTACCCACGGTCTGGCCCCGGACCCGGAGCTGCTGGCCCACGTTCGCGGCCGTGAGTTCCGCGCGCCGGTCGTCGACGACGTGGCCGAGCACCGTACGCTCGCGGCCCTGTTCCGCCCGGCAGCGGCCGGCCCGGTGGGTGTGCGCTGAGCATGGAGCACACGTACGTGCCGGCGCTGCCCGATCCCCGCACGTTCGGCTCGGCCGTGCCGCCGCTGCTCGACCTGACCGGGTTCGGCCCCGCCGACAACGAGGACCGGGCCGCCGTGGCCGCGGTCGCCGCCGAGCCGGGTGCGGTCGCGCTGTGGCGGAGCTGGCGGTTGTCACCCGCGTCGGCGCCGGAGAGGGTGTACGTGGTGGAGACCCGCGGTGCGCCGCCGGCTTTCGAGGCCGAGGTCTACGCCCCCGGGGAGGCATTGCCCGCGAGCACCCGGGCGGCGCGCAACGCGGGCGCGCTTCTGTGGACAGCCCATCCCGTACGGCCGATCCGGGTGGCCCGGGTTTTCGACTCCGGCGGCGGGTTCGCTGCCGGGCACCCGCGGCTCGGGGCCGGGGAACGGGAACGGGTGGCCGGTTACCTGGAGGCGGGGGCGGCGGTGCTGGGAACCGAGGGGCGGCTGCCCGACGTGGTCGAGCCTGGCCGGGGCGAGGTGGTGCCGATGAGCTACCGCACCGACGGTCAGTGGCTGTGGACCGAGTCGGTCGGGTACTACCTGCGGGCGTACGGGCTGGCCCCGGAACCGGATCTGCTGGCGCACGTGCTCGCCGCCGGGGAACGGCCGGTGGTCGACGCGGCCGGCGAGCACCGGGCCCTGGCGGTGCTGTTCGGCTCGCACGCCCTGGTGGCGCAGTGACCATCTTCGTGTCGGTCGCCTCCTACCGCGACCCGGAACTGGTGCACACCGTGCGCGACTGCCTGGCCCGGGCGACCCGCCCCGACGAGCTGCGCATCGTGGTGAACTGGCAGCACCTCGGCGACGAGGACGTGTCGGCGCTGACCGGCGACCCGCGGGTCGAGCTGCTCGAGTTCGACGCCCGGCAGAGCCTCGGCGCCTGCTGGGCCCGTGCCCAGGTGATGCGCCACTACGCCGGCGAGGACTGGTTCCTGCAGGTCGACAGCCACACCCGCTTCGCCCCGGGCTGGGACGAGCGGGTGCTGGCCCTGGCGGCCGGAACCGGAGCGCCGAAACCGGTCATCACCTGCTATCCGCCCATGTACGAGCCGGGCGCCGAGTTCGCCGGGGGTGACGTGCCCACCGAGACCGTGGTCACCAGCTGGTCCGGCGACGGCCTGCCCGTCTTCGGCCAGCGGGAACTTCCCGTGCTCGACGGCCGCCCGGTCCCGGCCCGGTTCGTCGCCGGCGGGTTCCTGTTCGCGCCCGGCAGCCTCGTGCGCGAGGTTCCGTACGACCCGTACCTGTACTTCCACGGCGAGGAGCTGACCGTCTCGCTGCGCGCGTACACCTGGGGTTACGACCTGTTCCACCCGACCGAGGCGCTGGCCTGGCACTACTACATCCGCGAGGGCAGCCCCCGGCACTGGAGCGACCACCCCGACGCCTGGGTCGCCCGCGACAAGGCAAGCCGGCGCCGGGTCAACACGCTGCTGCGGCACCCCAACCACGGCCGGTACGGACTGGGCCGGGTCCGCTCGCTGGCCGACTACGCCGACTGGTCAGGCTGTCACTTCGCCCGCCGGCGGTGGACCGACTGGCGCGCGCCCGCGGCGGTCTGACCGGCCTTCGGGGCGTGTTCCGGGGCGTCCAGGCCGTGCGCCTTCAGAGCGGCCCGGCTGAAACCCGGGCGGGGCGTCGCGGCGTCGTCGGCGGCCGGGACGGTGACCGCGAAGACGGCGCCGTGCGGCTCGTTCGGCCGGTAGCTGATGCCGAGCCCGCTGGCGTCGACGAGCTGCCGCACCAGATAGAGGCCGAGCCCGGTGCCCGAGGTGGTGGTGGCGACGCCGCTGTCGGCGCGGGCGAACCGGTCGAACAGCCGCGGCACGAACGCCTCAGGAACACCCTCGCCGTGGTCGGCGATCCGGATCTCGACGTGGTCGTGCCGGTTGGCCAGGGTCACCACGATGGGCGGCTCGCCGTACTTGGTGGCGTTGGCCAGCAGGTTGCCCAGGATCAGCTCGAGCAGCTTGCGGTCGGCCATCCCGTACGTCTGATCCGGGGCGACCACGGTGATCGGGGTGGTCTCGCCGGCCTGGTGCGACCCGACCACGCCGCGGACCAGCTGCGTCAGCTCGAGGCGGGTGGGGCGGGCCCGCATCGCCCCGGCGTCCAGACGGGCCAGGGTCAGGACGTCGTTGACCAGGTCGCTGGCCCGGTGCCCGGCGGAGGTGATGCGGGAGACGTCGGCGTGCTTGTCCTGGTCGGGGGCGACGTCCCAGTCCTCCAGCAGCAGCTCGCCCAGCCCCACGATCTTGGTCAGCGGCTGCTGGACGTCGTGGCTGAGCATGGCGATGAAGTCGGCCAGGTTCGCGTTGGCCTCCTGCAGCTGGTGGGCCCGCTGGGCCAGCTCCGCCTCGTTGGACAGGCGGGCGCGCTCCAGCGCGTGCCGTTCGGTCATGTCGACGATCTGGGTGGCGAAGTACGTGGGCCGGCCGTCGTGGTCCCGCAGCAGCGCGTTGGTCGTCGAGGTCTCGATGACGTGCCCGTCGGCGTGGAGGTAGCGGACCTCCACGCGGAAGCCGTCGACGCGCTCCCGCAGGCAGTCCCGGGCGTGCTCCCAGATCACCCCGGCGTCGTCGGGGTGGGTGATCTCGGTGTACCGGCGGCCGATCAGGTCGCGTTCGGTACGCCCGAACAACACGCACGCGGCCGGGTTGACCCGCACGTACCGGCCCTGGGTGTCGATCAGGGTCATGCCGATGGCGGAGTCGTCGAACACCTTGCGGAACCGTTGCTCGCTGATTGCCAGGTCCTGGAGGCTGCGCCGGGCCCGGGCGATGGCCCCGACGACCAGCAGCCCCACCGCGGCCGCGCCACCCAGGGCGGCACGGCCGGCGAGCTCGTTGCCGGCTTGCGCCGCGTACAGCACGTCCTCGTTGACGGTGGCCGACAGCCGCCATGGTGTTCCCTCGATGGGGGCCGAGGAGTACCGCCACCACTTCCCGCCCGCCTGGTACCGGCCGTGGTCGCGCTGCTGCACGGCCTCGGCCAGGGGCCCGTTCTCCCGGGCGAGGGTGGAGATGCCGTTGTTCAGGCGACGGTTGGCGGCGACGATGCTGCCGGTCGAGTCGACCAGCTGCACCTGCGCGCCGGACGACGTCAGGGCGCTGCTCAGGTACGCCGACAGGGGGCTTTCGCGGATGGCCACCGCGCCCGAGAACACCCGCCGGCCCGACGCCGACTCGAACGGCACAGCGAAGGCGACGACCGGCACGCTCCGGACCGCCGACCGCACCACCGGCGACACGGCCGGCACCCCGTCTCGCAGGGCGGTGCGCAGATGGGCGTACTGCAGGGTCAGGTCCCGCCCGATGAGGGCGGGGTCGGAGGGCGTCACCTGCAACACCCGCCCGCGCGAATCGAGCAGGACGGCGGCCGGGTAGCCGAAGCCGGCGACCGCCTGGTTGAACTCGGCGGCCCTGACCTCGGCGCCGGCCAGCGACGCGCGGGCCTGCACCCCTTCCCGCTGGATGAGGTCGGCGGTGTAGCTCGTCACGAAGTCGCGCATCAGCCCGACGCGCAGCTCGTAGCGCTGCACGACCCCCTGGCGGCTGTTGTGCTGCTGCCACAGCAGCCCGCCCGTCGCAGCCGCGCCCACCAGCACCCACACCAGCAACGGCAACGCCGCGGACCGCCAATAGCTGAGCGCACTGTGCGCGAACCGCATACTCCGCTGTTCGGCACTCCGCCGTGACCGGCTGAGCGATTTGGCCGCCCGGGGTCGTATTGTTCGATCACGGCGCAACAAGAGGTTCCTGCTCGGGCTCGGCACCAGCCCGGCTGCACCAGCAACCTGCGCCCGTTTCGGCTGGACCGGCGGGCACCTGGCCGGCGCGGGCAGCGACCGTCTCGTCGACGCCCTGATCCTCTGGGGCACGGCCGAACAGGCGCACCGGAACCGGGTGACCACCCGGGTGCAACTCCCCGCTACGCCGGCGCCTTCCCGGCCGACGCGCTCCGCGCCCTCGCCGCTGTCCTGCTGCGCGGAGCCTGACTCTCGGACAACCGTTCCCGCCGCTCACCGTCACAACATGTGGCGCAGGACGCACGGATCGTGGTCAGATCCGCGCCCGGCCGGACGATGACTGTGCTCGTGATCAGACTTCGCCGGTGGCGATTGTGGCAGTGGTGGCTGCTCGGGGGTGGCATGGTCAGCGCGGTCTATCTGGCCATGCCCTCCGAGAACCCCTGGGCCTGGGCGCTGTACAGCGCCATCGGCTTCGTGTCGGCCGCGGCCCTGGTGGTCGGCGTGCGGCGCAACCGCCCGCGACGGCCGGGCCTGTGGTACTCGTTCGCGGCGGCCGTGACCCTCGCGGCGAGCGGCGACGTCATCTATCAGCTGCAGTACTTCTCGTGGGGCTGGGACACCTTCCCGGCGCCGGCCGACATCTCGTATCTCGCCGCCTATCCCCTTTACGCCCTGGGCGCGTACCAGCTGATCAAGGGCCGCATCTCGGGTCGTGACCGGGCGGGCCTGCTGGACGCGGCGATCGTCTCGGTCAGCCTGTCCCTGCTCGCCTGGTCGTTCCTGATGCGCCCGATCGCCGCCGACGAATCGCTGAGCGTGCTGGAGCGGCTGGTGGCCCTCGCCTACCCCGCCGTCGACCTGCTGCTCCTGATCATGCTCGTCCGCCTGCTCACCACCCCGGGCGCACGCACCGCGAGCTACCGCCTGCTGGTGGCGGCCCTGGCGGCGCAGCTGGTCAGCGACATCGGCTTCGCCGTGGTCAACATGTTCACCGTCTACACCGACGGGGTCTTCGACGCGGGCTGGCTCGCCGCGTACGTGCTGCTGGCCGCGTCCGCGCTGCACCCCTCGATGCGGGCGCTGTCCGAGGTGGCGCCGGACCGGGCGGAACGGTTCACCCGTAACCGCCTGACCCTGCTGGCCGTGGCGGCGTTGCTGGCGCCGGTGGTGCTGATCGTGCAGGGCGTCACCACGCCGGACGACATCGACTGGCCGGCCATCGCGGGCAGCTCGGCCGTGCTGTTCCTGCTGGTGCTGGCGCGCATGTCCGGCCTGATCGCGCGGATCCAGGACCAGGCGGCCCAGCTGCGGGCGCTCGCGCACAACGACGCCCTCACCGGGGTGCCGAACCGGCGGGCCTGGGACCTGGAGCTCAGCCGCGAGATGGCCAAGGCGGTCCGTTCCGGCGAGCCGGTCGCGGTGGCCCTGCTCGACCTGGACCACTTCAAGCAGTTCAACGACGCCAACGGCCACCCGGCCGGGGACCGGCTGCTCAAGGAGGCGGCGGCGGCCTGGAGCGACCAGCTGCGCACCGGCGACCTGCTGGCCCGCTACGGCGGCGAGGAGTTCGGCGTGCTGCTGGTCGGCGAGTCCGTCGCCGCGGCCCCGGCGATGCTGGAACGGATGCGAGCCGCGACCCCGCTCGGCCGGACGTTCTCGGGCGGCCTCGCCGTGTGGGACGGCCACGAGATGCCCGAACAGTTGGTCGGCCGGGCCGACGAGGCCCTGTACGAGGCCAAGAACGGCGGCCGCGACCGCGTCGTGGCCGCCGGCCCGGTCCCAGCACCCGCAACCACGGCGTCCCCCGCAGCAGCCGGCGTGTCGGCCTGACGCCCGCAGCGGGGCGACACCATGCTGCGGGCAACGCCGTGCAGGGCCAACGCCCTGCAGCGGGCAACACCCTGCAGCGGGCAACGCCGTGCAGCGGGGCGCGCGCGACAAGGCGTGGCGCCCTCATGCGGCCCAAGCGGCCGCTGACGCGCGTACACCGATCGGACAAGCGGTGTTCAGCGGCCCAATGCGGTGACGACGGCCCTGGTCGCTTCGGCGATCAGGGCGTCGGCCGACGGGGCGTCCGGCCTGCCGCGGTCGGACAGGATCGCGATGATCACGGGGCTGCCGGTGGGCGGCCAGACGACCGCGATGTCGTTGCGGGTGCCGTAGCCCCCGCTGCCGGTCTTGTCGCCGACCTTCCATCCGGACGGCACGCCGGCCCGGATGTACGTGTCGCCGGTCGTGTTGCCGAGCAGCAGGTCGGTCAGCTTCTGCCGCCGGGGAGCGGGCAGGACGTCGCCGAGAACGAAGGCGCGCAGGTCGGCGCCGAGCGCCCGGGGCGTGCTCGTGTCCCGCTTGTCGCCTGGGACGGCCGTGTTCAGCGTGGGCTCGTACCGGCTCAGGTCTGTGGTGTTGTCCTTGATCTTCCGCAGTTCGCGCTGCACGCCCTCGGGGCCGCCGGTCAGGCGGAGCAACAGGTTGGCCGCGGTGTTGTCGCTGTGCTGCACCGCGGCGGCGATCAGCGCGTCGACCGTCATCCCTGTCTTCACGTGCTTCTCCGTGATCGGCGCCCACTCGAGCAGGTCGGCCCGCGTGTACCGGATGACGCGCCGCAGGTCGCCGTCGGAGAGACGCCTCAGCAGGACGGCCGCCAGCAACGCCTTGAACGTGGACGCGTGCGCGAAACGCTCGTCGGCGCGGTGGGTGACCGTACGGCCGTTGCCGGTGTCCAGCGCGTACACCCCTAGACGCGCCCCGAACCGCCGCTCCAGCTCACCGAAGCGCTGAGGCTCGACCGAAGCCGAAGCCGAGCTCGATAGTGAGCTCGAGGCCGAAGCCGAACTCGAACCCGACTCGACCGGGGACGCGGACGGCCCGGCACAACCGGCCACGAGAGCACAGATGAGCAATAAAGGGATAGCTCGTACCATCTGCCCACCATAGGGGCCGGGCACCACCGGCGCCCGGCCCCGTCCGGTCGGTCAGCGGCGGAACTGGAACCAGTTGACGTTGACGAAATCGTTGGGCTGCCCGCTGGTGAAGGTCAGGAACACCGTGTGCCGCCCCGACACATTGCTGACGTTGCCCGGCACGGACCGCCAGCTCTGCCAGCCCCCGGTGTTACCGATGGCGAAGCTGCCGATCGGCGCGTTGCTCCGGCTGTCGATGCGCACCTCGACCAGGCCGCTGATGCCTGCCGCGGCGCCCGACGCCACCCGGGCCACGAAGTCGCGCACCCCGCCCGAGCCGAACTCGACGTTGTCGAACTGCACCCAGTCGCCGTTGCGGACGGCCCCGATGTTCTGGCCACCCTCACTCGCGTTCTCGACGATCACGCCGGACTGCGCGTTGAACGATTCGGCCTGGATCTGCCCGTACGCGTCCCGCACGCCCCCGGCCGGCGGGGTCGTCGGGGGTGTGGTCGGCGGCGTGGTGCCCCCGCCGCGGGTGTACACCGCCACGTAGTCGACCACCATCGGATGGCCGGGCACGGTGGCCGCTGTCGGCGTGCCGAAACCGGCGACACCGTTGGGGAAACCGCCGCCCATCGCCACGTTGAGCAGGATGTGGTAGCCGGCGTGGCTGGTCATGTTGGTCCAGTGCGGCTCGCCGATCTGGTTCTGGCTCACCGAGTGGTACTGCTGACCGTCGACGTACCACCGCAGCTGGTTCGGCGACACGCTGCGGTCCCACTCGAAGGCGTACGTGTGGAAGTTGCCCTGACAGGCCGAACCGGGGCAGGCCCGGCTGGCCCCGATGCCGTTGGTCTCGGCGCACGGCCCGCCCGGGTTGACGCCGCAGTGCAGCACACCCCAGACCGAGTTGAGGCCGTTGACGTTCTCCATGACGTCGAACTCGCCGATGGCCGGCCAGCTGTAGCGGTCCGAGCGGTACGGCGCGCCGAGCGCCCAGAACGCGGGCCAGTACCCGAGCGCCGCGTTGCCGGTGACGTTGGGCATCTGGATGCGGCCCTCGAGGCGCAGCACCCCGCCGGCCGGGGCCTTGAAGTCAGTGCGCTGCGTCTCGATACGCGCCGACGTCCACTGGCCGGAGCCGTTGCGCAGCGGCGTGATGCGCAGGTTGCCCGCGCCGTCGTGGGCGACGTTGCTGGTGCTGTTGGTGTACGTCTGGATCTCCCCGGTGCCCCACTGCGGCGGGCCGCCGGGATAGCTGGTGCCGGTGTCGATGATCCAGTTGGCGCCGTTGGGCAGGGTGCCCGCGGCGCCGGTGAAGTCGTCGGCCCAGACCTGGGTCCAGCCGCTGGGCGGTGGGGGCAGGGCCGCGTCGGCGGAAACGGCGATGGTGGCCGAACCGGCGACGGCGACGACGGCCGTCGCGACGGCCAGGAGACGGGTGCGGACAGTCATGACACGCCCTTCTTCTCGGGCTTCGCACTCTGATGCCAGAAGTTTCAGACGTGTTGCACAACGGCGTCAAACATGAACGGCAATCGATGCCCGAAGGGGCAACCTCACGGCTTCTTGTCGTTGGTGCGTGCCCGGCGGGACAGCAGTTCCACCAGGTCGACGCCGATCAGGTCGGTCCCGAGCTGCAGCCCCTGAGCGACGTTGCCGGCCACCGACCGGGTCAGCGCGGACGCGCCCTCGGTGGAGATGACGGTCATCTTGTCGATCGCTCCGATGGGCCGGCTCGCCGCCTCCACCACCTGGGGCAGGACCTGGGCCAGCAGGTCGAGCACGGCCGCCTCGCCGTACTGCGCGAACGCCTCGGCCTTGAGCCGCATCGCCTCGGCGCCGCCCTGTCCGCGGGCCAGCGTCGCCGCGCCCTCGGCCTGCCCTTCCCGCTCGGTCGCCTCGGCCAGGGCCGAACGGCGGGCCCGTTCGCCCTCGCCGATCAGCCGGGACTGCTCGGCGGCGGCCTGCGCCTCGGCGATGGTGGCCTGCCGGCGGGCGTCCGCGGCGAGCACGTCCGCGCTGCGGGCCGCCTCGGCCGCCTGTTCCACCCGGTAGCGCTCGGCGTCGGCCGGCCGCCGTACCTCGATGTCGAGTTCCCGCTCCTTGAGCTCGGCCCGGCGCTCCGCGAGCTTCTGCCGCTCGGAGACGACACCCTGCTTCTGCTGGGCCTCGGCGAGCGGTCCGGCCGCCGCCGAGCGGGCTCGGGCCGCCTCGACCTCGGCCTGGATCTGCGCCTTCTTGAGCTGCAGGTTGCGCTCGGCGGTGGCGATCGCTTCCTCGGCCAGCAACCGGGCCTCCTCGGAGGCCTGGGTGGCTATCGCCTCGGCGATCGCCGCGTCCTTGAGGATCCGGGCCGCCTCCGGACGGCCCAGGTCCTGCAGGTAACTGCCCTCGGTGAGGATGTCCTGCACCTGGAACGTGTCCAGGACCAGGCCCTGGTTGGTCATCGAGTGCTCGGCCTCCTCGGCGACCGCGTTGGCGAACGCGACCCGGTCACCGATGATCTCCTCGATGGTGAGCCGGCCGACGATCGCCCGCAGCGAACCGGCCAGCACCTCGCGGGTGAACTGCTCGATCTCGTGCTGCTGATGCAGGAAGCGCTGGGCGGCCGCGCGCACCGCGTCCTCGGTCCCGCCGACCTTGACGATCGCCACGCCGTGCAGGTTGGCCCGGATGCCCTGCTTGCTGACGGCGCCCTGGATGTCGACGGAGATCCGCCGGCTGGACAGGTCCAGCGACTGCTTGCGCTGCACGACCGGCAGCACGAAGACCGAGGCGCCCATCACGACCTTCTGACCGGACAGGTCGGTGAAGCGGCCACCTTGCGAGTCGGTGACCGACTGGCCCCGGCGGCCGGTGATGATGAAGGCCTCGTTGGGCCCGGCAACCTTGATCCGGGAAAGTACGAACATCACGACGAGAATCAGGACCAGCACGCCGCCGGCAGTGGCGATCAGCACGGACACTTCGGACTCCTTGTCAGGTGGTTGCGGCCGGTGGGAACGGTTCGACAACAACGCCGGCGTGACTGGGCGCCTCGACCACGAAGACCGCGGCGCCCATGGGCAGGGCGTGGGCGGCACGGGCGTGCAACTTGACCGGCTGACCGGCCACCCGCACCAGGACCTCGCCGTACCCGTGCTCGGAGATCGGGGTGACGACCACGCCGATCGTGCCGACGAGATCGGTCCGCGCCGGTGTGGCATCGGTCGGGATGTTGCGGGCCCAGCGCGAGAGCCGGACAGCGACGAGCCAGGCGAACGGCAGCGCGGCCAGCGCCCCGAACAGCAGGAGGGCCCGGGCCGAGCCGTCCATCAACGCTCTCCGCTACCTGTCACACCAGGACCGGACCTCGTCGTCGTTGAGCAAGCGGAGCAGCGCGGCGTTCAGGGCGAAGGTCAGGACGGGCCGGGCGGGCTCGGGATTCTGCTGGACATCGGCTTCGTACAAGAGAAACGCCTCCTTCGGCAACCGTCGACTGTGGCCGGTCGGGACTCATGTGGTCGAGTGTGAGCGGCCGAGGGTGAGCTATCCATGCCGCATGTGTGCGGCATGGACCGGGCACCGGGCGCGTGCCAGACTGCGGGCGTGGACGGCGAGCCGGATCTGCTTCGGACGGTCGACCTGCACCAGCGGATCCGGGCGATCACCACCGGCGTGATCCTGCTGTCCCGGGTCGGCACGCTGGCCATGGTCGGACTGAGCATCGTGGCGCTGGCCCGGGTCGACGGCTACACCAACAAGGCGGGGGCCACGGCCGTCTACCTTGCCGTCGCGTTCTGGAGCGTGATTTTCGTGCCGGTCGTGGCCAGGCGCGACCCCATCCCGTACGGGGTCCTGGCGGTCGACGTCGTGATCACCTCGACCGCCGCCGCCCTCTTGCCGTGGACGCTGACCGAAGAGGCGTTCTCCACGGTGGCCGTGCCCGACTTCGAGCCGGTCGGCGTGTCGACCGCGGTCGCCGTGGCACTGTCCACCGCGTCGTGGCGGGCCACCACGGCCGGATGCCTCACGCTCGGGCTCGGGTTCTCCCTGGCGATGCTGGCTTCCCCGGACTACTTCGAGGTGGCTTCCACGGCCAACATCGTCGGCTGGCAGGTGGTCACGGCCGCCTGCTGCTGCCTGTTCATGCGCCGGCTGCGGGCGATCGCGGACGCGGTCGACACGGCCACCGACCGGGTCATCGCCGCGCGGGAACGCGTCGCCGCCCGGCGCAGCCAGGACGAGGAACGGATGCGCCACTTCCAGGAGCAGCTGCTGCGGCACCGGGCTCTGCACGACGGCCCGTTGCGGCTGCTGACCGCGATCGCCGGGCAGGGGCCGGCCGGCCATCCCGACCCCCGGGTACGCAACCAGGCCGCGATCAGCGCCAACGTGCTGCGCGGCACCACCCCGGACGACCCGGACGGCTCCCTCACCGAGCTCTCGCTCGCGCTCATCGAGGCCGGCAACGACAGCGCCACCCAGGGCCTGCGGGTGGAGTACCACTTCGCCAACCTGCCCGGCACGCTCCCGCCCGAGGTGCTGCGGGCGTTCCGGCACGCCGCCGGTGAGGCCTTGGCCAACGTCGCCCGGCACGCCGGCAGCGACCGGGTCCGGCTGACCGCGTTGTCCGACCGGCAGCCCACGCCGACCATCACGGTCGCCGTCGTCGACCAGGGCAAGGGCTTCGATCCGGAGTCGACGCCGCTCGGCTACGGCATCCGGCAGTCCATCACCGCGCGCATGCACGAGGTCGGCGGGGCGGCCGGCGTCGACAGCCATCCCGGCCAGGGCACCCGCGTCGACCTGCGATGGCCGGCATGATCCGGGTCGCCGTCGTCGACAACGACAAGCTGGTGCCGGCCGGTCTGCGCGCTCTGCTCGCCGGAACCGGGGACATCCGGGTGGTGCACGCCGCCACCAGCCTGACCGAGCATCTCGCGGCCGCGCCCGAGGCCGACGTCGTCCTGCTCGACCTGCGCCTCGAGGACGGCACCGAGGCGGCGGCCAACGTCGCGGCTCTGCGGCGCCGGGGCGTACGGGTGCTGGTCCTCTCGGTGCACGGCGACAGGCGGCACGTCCGCGCCACCGTCCGGGCCGGCGCCGGCGGCTACCTGGTCAAGGACGACGACGCCGTCAAGCTGACCGAGGCCATCCGCAACGTCCACGACGGGCAACCGGCTCTCACGGCCGAGCTGATGACCATCATCAACGACGATCCGCCCGAGCTGTCGCCGCAGGAGGCCCGAGCCCTTTACCTGTACGGCACCGGCAGCACCCTGGCCGCCACGGCTCGCCGCATGGGCGTCACGATCCCGACCGTACGCTCGTACCTGACCCGCATCCGCTCCAAGTGGGCCGCCATCGACGAACCGGTCGACGACGTCCGCACCCTGATCGACCAGTACCAGCCCCGCCCCGACCGTTGAACGTCCTGCGCGAATCGGGGAAGGATCAGCCGGCCGATGCCACGGCGGGCTCAGTGCCGCACCGATATCTGACGGACGGAACCGTGCGCTCCGTCAGGAGGTCGGCGAAGGCGCAGCGCTTTCCGAGGGGGCCGGAGTGCTTCCGCCCCAGGGCCGGCCGTATTTGCCCGGCCCGTGACCGCCGGGACCGAAGCCGCCGTGGCCATGACCGCCGGGACCGTGACCACCAGGGCCGCGCCAGCCCTCGGGACGGTCCGGGGCCACGGTGACCGAGGTGGCGTCCAGCGAGACGCCGTCGGGGTTCACCGTGCCCTCGGCGTGCACCCGGACGCCCTCCTTGACGTCGGACGGCACGGTCGCGATGTTGATCTGGCGGGTGAAGCCCTGGGAGTCGACGATCAGGATGCGGCCGCCGCCGGCTGATTCGACCGTGCCCCACAGGTGCGCCTGACGCGGGGTGCCGGCCGAGGGGGATGCGGACGCGGACGGGGACGGATCGGCCTGGGCCAGGCCGGCAACACCCAGGGCGAGCCCGCCCCCGGCGACGACGGCGATCGCGACCCGGCTGAACCGGCCGGCTCTGGTTACGGAGTCAGGCAGCAGCAGTTTCAACGTCAGCTTCTCCTCGATCAGGGCGCCACCGCGGCCGGGGCGCCTGACACCACGCTGAACCGCCCGTCTGAAGAGGACCTGAAGCGGACCGCTTCTTCAGCCGTTCTTCAGCCTCGTGACGGCGCAGCCACAGCCGCCGCCGTCAGACTGAGCCGATGGTCGCCCGGGTGCTGGTGGTGGAGGACGAGGAGGCTATCCGCGACCCGCTCACGGCGGCGTTGCGGGCGGCCGGTCACGAGGTCCGGGCATGCGCCGACGGGGCCGGCTTCGAGGCGGTGGTCGACGCCTTCCGGCCCGACCTGACGCTGCTCGACGTGCACCTGCCCGGCGGCCGGGACGGTTTCGAGCTGGCCCGGGTGCTGAGCGGCCGCAGCGACTGCGCCGTGCTGATGGTGACCGCCCGCGACGCCGTCGCCGACCGGCTAGCCGGGTTCGGGGCGGGCGCCGACGACTACGTGGTCAAGCCGTTCGCGACCGCCGAGGTGCTGGCCCGGGTCGCGGCCGTGCTGCGCCGGCTGGGGCGGGTGCCGTCCACGGTGCAGGTCGCCGACCTGATCGTCGACGAGGGTGCGCGGATCGCCACCCGGGCCGGGCACCCCCTGCCCCTGACCGGCACCGAGTTCAAGCTGCTGGCGTATCTGACCGGGCACCGCGGCCGGATCCTGTCCAAGACGCAGCTGCTGACCCAGGTCTGGGGGTACGACGAGTACGACCCCAACCTGGTCGAGGTGCACGTCAGCGCCCTGCGCCGCAAGCTCGAACAGCACGGACCGCGCCTGATCCACACCGCCCGCGGTCTCGGCTACGTCCTGCGGCCATGACAGGGCCGTCACCAGCACGGGCCGCGGCCGTCACGAAGCCGGCTTCACTGCGGGCGCGGATCCGTGCGGCCGCGAGAGGGCCGGCGTCGCTGCGGGGACGGGTCACCCTGGGTGTGCTCGTCCTGCTCGCGCTGATCCTGGCCGGGCTGTTCACCGCGGTCGACGTGGCCCTGTCGTCCCGGCTGCACGCCGACGCCCGCACCCGGCTCACCGACCGGATGGCCCTGGCCGAGCAGCTGCAGGGCACGCTGAGCATGCAGCGGCTGGCCGACCGGCTGCGGGGCGACGGCGTGGTCGTACGCCTGTGCACGGCCGACGGTTCCGCCTGCGCCACCGCCGCCTCCGACGCGCCGCCGCCGGGGGCCGGCCGTCGCTGGGGGTCACGGCCGGGGCGGCCCGCGATGACCCGAACCGCCGCCGTGCCGGTGGAGACGGCGGGCAGCGTGATCTTCGTACGACAGAACCTGGCCGGCGATCAGGTGCTGACCCTGAGCCTCGACACCACGCAGATCACCGACGCCGTCCAGCGGCTGATCGTGTTCGAGGTCGCCGGGGGCGTGCTTGCCCTGGTGCTGGCCGGTTTCGCCTCGGCGCGGATCTCGCGGGCGGCGCTGCGGCCACTGGACGACATGACCACGCTGGCCCGCCAGATCGCGGCGGGTGACCGGGGGCAGCGGCTCGACCCGCCCCGGTCCGACACTGAGCTGGGGCGTACGGCCGCGGCGTTCGACGCCATGCTCGACGAGCTGGAGGCGGGCGAGGTGCGGATGCGCTCGTTCCTCAGCGACGCTTCGCACGAGTTGCGCACCCCGCTGGCCGGCCTGCAGGCCAACGCCGAGCTGCTGCTGCGCGAGAACCCGGACCGCGAGCAGCGGGAACGGATCGCCGTGGCGATGGTCCGCGAGTCGAGGCGGGCCGCCCGGCTGGTCGACGACCTGCTCACGACGGCCCGGCTCGGGCAGGGGCTGCCGCTGGTGGCCGAGCGGGTCGATCTGCTCGTGCTCGCCGGGACCGAGGCAGACCGGGCGCGATCGCTGTCGCCCGCGCTGACCTTCGACGTCGCCGGCGAGCCCGGCCTGTTCGTGGACGGCGACCCCGTACGGCTCGGGCAGATCGTCACCAACCTGCTGGACAACGCCCGTCACGCCACTCCGCGCGGCGGCACGGTCTCGGTGCTCGTCCGCCGGCACGGCCCGCGGGTGCGGCTCGAGGTCAGCGACACCGGTCCGGGCGTGCCCCCGGAGGAACGCACGCTGATCTTCGAGCGCTTCGGCCGCGGCGACGCCTCCCGCTCGCGGCACACCGGCGGCGCCGGGCTGGGCCTGCCGATCGCACGCGGCCTGGCCGAGGCCCACGGCGGGCAGCTGACCTACGCCGACGCCGGCCCGGGCGCGACCTTCCGCCTCGACCTCCCGGCGGCGGCCGGCTGAACGGCCGGGCCGGCGAGGACCAGCGGACACCCGGCCGGCCGGACACCCGGGCCGGCGAGGACCAGCGAACACACGGACGGGCAGGCCGGCGAGGAGCAGCGGGATCATGCCGCCGGTTGGACGCGCAGGCCGGCGAGGACCAGGGTCATGACGCCGTCCGCGTCGGCCCAACCGGCCGTGTGGTCGTAGGCCGCGCAGATGCCGTGCAGGGCCATCATCACGGCGCCGCTGCCCACGTCGGCGCGGACGGTTCCGGCGCTGACGGCGGCGGCCAGCAGGTCGTCGATGACCCGGCCCAGGGCCTCGGCGCCCTCGGCCGGCGTGCCGGCGCCGGCAGCCATGAGCGTCGCCAGGGTGCGGGCCAGACCCTCGTTGGAGCGCAGGTGGGCGACGAACCCGCGCAGGAACGCCTCCAGCGCCTCGTCGGCGGGCAGGCGGGCCTGCAGCTCGCGGCCGCGGGCGCACATCGCGGCGAGTTCCTCGTGGTAGACCGCCTCGGCCAGGGCCTGGCGGGTCGGGAAGTGGCGGTAGAGCGTGCCGGTGCCCACGCCGGCCAGCTTGGCGAAGTCGTCGAAGCGCAGGTCAAAGCAGCCGCCGGCGAAGAGCTCGCGGGCCTTGGCGATCAGGGCGTCGCGGTTGCGGCGGGCGTCGGCGCGCAAGGGCTTGGCGTCGGTCACGGTGGCCTCACATGCCGCTCACCGCGATCGAGCAGCTGCCCGCCGATCAGGTGGTCTGGGGCTTCCCCGGGGCCGGCGGCGGCTTCGACCAGGACGACAGGCTGACCGGGTCCCTGCTGCCCGTCGTCTTCTTCGGCACCCTCGACGCCTACAACCATCAGACGGAGCGCGGCCGGGCCGCACGCGAGGTGTTCCGCGGGGCCGGGTTCCGGATCGGGGAGAGCTCCGACTTCCGCGGCTGGCTGCTGGTCCACTTCGTGCAGAACGCGGGCCTGCACACGCAGACCCTGCGGCTGGGCGACATGTCCAAGCTGACCACCCAGGACGTACGGGAGGCCATCCTCGCCACCCGCGAACTGTTCCCCCTGCTCGAGGCCCGCGGCGTCGACCTGCGACGGCACCGCGGCGAGCTGCTGCCCTTCACCGCGCCTGTCCGGCTGGCCGCACCCGCCCTGGCCCTGCTGGTCACCCGATTCCCGCCGACGCGCCGGGTGATGACGGCCCACGCCAACCCGGAGGAGCTGCGGGCGGTCTGCCGCGACACCCTGGCCGAGGCGCGGCGGCTGGGCGTGCCGGCGCCACGGCTGGAGGCGGCCGAGCCGTGGTTCACCGAGACCGGGCGTTTCAAAAATTAGTGCTGTAGTGAACCTTTTTCTCCACGGGTCCGTACAACACGTCGACGCCCGTCGACGCCGTGGAGGTACCGATGCTTCGCCCGACCCTCGCCCGTCGCGCCGCGACGGCCCTGGCCGCGTTCGTGGCGGTGCTGGCCGCGGCGCCGGGCACGGCCGCCGCCGACCCGGGATTCCCGACACAGCTCAACGCGGCCGACATGTTGCTGCTCAACGGCGTGCGTCAGGCCGGCCTGTGGGAGATCCCGGCGGGTCAGATGGCCGCCCAGCGCGGCAGCCCCAAGGTGCAGCAGGTCGGGACGATGATCGCCGAGCAGCACGTGCGGCTGGACGAGCTCGTCGTCAAGGCCGCGAACGAGCTCGGCGCGACCATCCCCTCCACCCCGACCGCCGAGCAGCAGGGCTGGCTCGGCGAGATGCAGAACGCCAAGGGGCGGCAGTTCGACCAGATCTTCGTGACCCGGCTGCGGGCCGCACACGGCAAGATCTTCCCGGTGATCGGCGCGGTCCGCGCGTCGACCCGCGACCCGGTGGTCCGCAAGCTGGCCGACGACGCCAACATCTTCGTGATGAACCACATGAAGATGCTGGAGAGCACCAACCTGGTGCAGTACGAGCGGCTTCCCCCAGCCGCCCTGCCGCCGGCGCAGGACGTCTCGTCGCTCGGGATCGCCGAGGCCAACGCGGGCATCACCCCGCCGGTGAGCACGACTGTCCTGGTCGGCGTGCTGGTTGTGATGCTGGGCGTGGCCTCGGTCACCGTCATCCGGATGGTCCGCGCCCGCACGTGACCCGGCGTGCCACAGTGTGCGGGTGACAGCGGACCCGGCCCTGCCCCCCACCGCAGAACCGACCCCGCCACCCGCCACGGACCCGGCCCAGCCACCAGCCACCGCGCCACCCCCGCCACTCGGCACAGACCCGGCCCAGCCACGCGCCGCAGCGCCATCCCCGCCACCCGCCGCGAGCCCGGCCCCGTCACGCGCCGCAGCGCCACCCCCGCCACCCGCCGCAGACCCGGCCCAGCCACGCGCCGCAGCGCCACCCCCGCCACCCGCCGCAGACCCGGCCCAGCCACGCGCCGCAGCGCCGCCCGCCGCCAAACCGGCCCTGTCGCCCGCGTGGGTACAGCCCTCGTCCTCTGTCGCGGGCCCCGCCCTCTCGCCCGGCGAGGACGAAGTGGTGGGCGCCCTGCTCGCGCTCAGCCGGGCACTCGTCGGCCTGGCCGCCCGCTCGCTGGCCGACCTCGACGAGGACGTAACGCTGCAGCAGTACCGGACGCTGGTCTTCCTGGTGTCGTACGGCCCGCAGCGCGTCGTCGACCTGGCCCACGAGCTCGACGTCACCTCGTCGACGGCCACCCGGTTGTGCGCCCGCCTGGAACGCAAGCACCTCGTGGCCCGGCAGGAGCGCCCCGACGACCGCCGGGCCGCCTGGATCACGCTGACCGACAGCGGCCGTGAGCTGGTCGGCGCGGTGATGCGCCGGCGCCGCGACACCCTCTCCGAGATGATCGCCGAGCTGTCCCTGACCCGGCCGCTGGCCCTGGCCGCCACCCTCAACGCCCTCGTCGAAGCAAGCGGCGAACTACCCGACTCGCAGTGGTGGCAGCGGCTGGAGGCGGCACGCCAATAGGTGCACCCATGCAATGATGTTGCTGCTGGGCCGCCGGGCTGCCGGGCGGTGGGCCGCCGGGCGGTGGGCCGCCGGGCGGTGGGCCGCCGGGTGGTGGGCCGCCGGGCTACCGGGCTACCGGGCCGCCGGGCTACCGGGCCACCGGGCGGTGGACTGCTGGGCGGTGAACTGCTGGGCGGTGAACTGCTGGGCGGTGGACTGCTGGGCGGTGGACTGCTGGGCGGTGGACTGCTGGGCGGTGAACTGCTGGGGCCGTAAGCGGCTCGGCGGCGGGCAGCTCCCGGGGCAGACGGCTCGGGCGAAGGGCAGCTCGGGCGGCAGGCGGAGCGGCTGGGCGGCAGACGGCTTGGGGACGGCTTGGGCGGACGGTAGGGTCGCCGGCCCCGGCCACCCCGCGCGTCAGACCGCCTCGGCGACCGGGCGGCCGAGGCCCGTACGCCGGTTGGCCCGGTCCATCCGCCGCATGACCGGGGTCGCCGCGACTCCGTGCAGCACGACCGAGACCAGCACAACGAAGGCGATCATCGCCCAGACCAGGTCGGCGCCGGGGAACTCGGCGTGGGTGAGCGCGTAGGACAGGTAGTAGAACGACCCGATGCCGCGGATGCCGAATGCCGCGATCACCCAGTGCTCCGAGGTGCACCCGGGCGCGCCGCGCAACGACAAGAAACCGCTGACCGGGCGGATGACGAAGATGAGGACGAGCCCGGCCAGCGCCGCCGGCCAGGTGAGCGGGGCCAGCAGCCCGCCGACCACCGCGCCGCCGAACAACAGCAGCAGGAGGACGGTCAGCAGACGTTCGGTCTGTTCGGCGAAGTCGTGGAGCACCTGGTGGTAGTCGTGGGAGCGTTCGGCCGCCCGGATCGCGCGGGCCGCCACGAACACGGCCAGGAACCCGTAGCCCTGCGCGAGCTCGGCCACCCCGTACGCCAGGAAGGTTGCCGCCAGAGCGAGGAAGCCCTCGGAATGCTTGGCCAGCCGCAGCGACGCCCGCCGGGCCCGGAAGAACAACCAGCCCAGCAGCTTGCCGGAGAGCAGCCCGGCCACGACGCCCACGACGAGCCGGTACAGCAGGTCCTTCCAGGCCCACTCCCCCACCCAGCCCCACCCGGCCGTGCCCGCCATGGCGATCGCCGCGTAGACGAACGGGAAGGCGAGCCCGTCGTTCAGGCCGGCCTCCGAGGTGAGCGCGAACCGCACCTCGTCCTCGGAGTCCTCCTCGTCGGTGGGTTCGCCCACCTGCACGTCCGAGGCGAGCACCGGGTCGGTCGGCGCGAGCGAGGCCCCCAGCAGAAGGGCGGTGGCGGGCACCAGACCGGCCCACCACCAGCCCAGCAGCGCCATTGCCGCGATCGTTACCGGCATCGCGATGACCAGCAACCGCCCGGTCGACATCCAGCCGCGGCGGCTGAACGGACGGTCGATCTTGAGCCCGGCGCCCATGAGCGCGACGATGACGCCGACCTCGGTCAGGTGTTCGGTCACCTTGGGGTGGGCCAGCGGGTCGGCGTCCGGCAGCCCGATCGGCAGGGCGAACACCAGCATGCCGAGGGCCAGGAAGGCGATCGGCATGGAGAGCGGCCGGCGTTCCAGCACGCGGGGCAGCACGCCCGCGAGCAAAGCTCCGAGGCCGACGACGGCGAAGACGACATCAGAGATCTGCACGCCGGACAACTGCCCCGCGACAGCCGGAATCATGCACGCTCGGGTCAGTTGACCTGCAGAATCCAGGTGACGCCGAACCGGTCGGTGAGCATGCCGAAGCCGGGGCTGAACGGCGACGGGCCGAACTTCTCGATGATTTCGGCGCCGTCGGCCAGTTTGTCCCAGAGCGGGCTGACCTCGTCGGCGGTCTCGCCGGCGACGGCGACGAAGAAGCGCTCGCCGGTCAGCGTCACGCCGTTCTCGCGGGTGGCGCCGGTCGGCGCGGGCGCCGGGGTGGCCTGGCTGGGCACGTCGTACGCCATGATCCGGAACCCGTTGTCCGCGGTGACCTGGCCGAACACGACCTTGTCGGCGTCCGGCAGCTCCTTGGGCATGCCGAAGTCGGCGTACGCGACGGCAGTCAGGACGCCGCCGAAGACCGACTGGTAGAACTCCAGCGCCTGCCGGGCGTCGCCGCGGAAATTGAGGTGTGTGGTGGTGGTGATCGTCATGGCCCAAGGCTGACAGGAGTAGGTGCCAGGATGTGTCACCTACTCCGGGCAGAATCGGAGCATGCCGAAAACCTCCGCGCGGCTCCTGGCCCTGCTCTCCCTGTTGCAGGCGCGCCGGGACTGGCCCGGCACCCTGCTCGCCGAGCGCCTCGACATCAGCCTGCGCACGGTGCGCCGCGACGTCGACCGGTTGCGCGAGCTCGGCTACCCCATCGCCGCGGTCAAGGGTCCCGACGGCGGTTACCGGCTCGGCGCGGGCGCCGACCTGCCGCCGCTGCTGTTCGACGACGACCAGGCCGTGGCGCTCACCATCGCCCTGCAGGTGGCCGCGACCGGCGGGAACGAGGCCGCCGCGCGGGCGCTCAACACGATCCGCCAGGTCATGCCGGCCCGGCTGCGCAACCGGGTCGCGGCCCTGCGGGTGACGACGGTCGAGCGTCCCGCCACCCGCCCGCCCGCGGCTGTCGGCGGTGACGTGCTGCTGGCGATCAGCGCGGCCGCCCACGCCCGCGAGGTGCTGCGCTTCGACTACGGTCCCGGCGAGCCGGAGGGGCCGCCGCGCCGGGTCGAGCCCCACCACGTGATCACCTGGGACGGCCGTTGGTATCTGATCGCCTGGGACCTCGACCGCGAGGACTGGCGCGTTTTCCGGGCCGACCGCATCACCGTACGGACCCCCAACGGCCCTCGATTCACGCCGCGTGAGCTGCCCGGGGGCGACGTGGCCGCGTACGTGATCGGGAAGTTCCGCGGCTCGGCGGACGGGAACTGGCCGTGCCGCGGGACCGTGCTGCTCGACCTGCCCGCCGCCACTGTGGCCCGCTACACCCGCGACGGTGTCGTCGAGGAGGCCGGCCCCGAGCGTTGCCGGCTGACCCTCGGCTCGTGGTCGTGGATCAGCCTCGCCGCCGCCTTCGCCCGTTTCGACGCCGACATGGCGGTGGTGGGGCCGCCAGAGCTGACCGGCGCTTTCACCCGGCTGGCCGAACGCCTCCGCCGGGCCGGCTGAGCGAAGCCGGGTCCGCAGCGCAGCCGGAAACAGCAGCGCAGCCAGGACAGCAGCGCAGCCAGGACAGCAGCGCAGCCGGGACAGCAGCGCAGCCGGGACAGCAGGGCAGCCGGGACAGCAGCGCAGCCGGGTCAGCCGTCGTGCATCTGCGCCCGGAGCTTGGCCAGCGCCTTGGTGAGCAAGCGCGAGACGTGCATCTGGGACACACCGATCTGCTCGGCGATCTGGCTCTGCGTCAGGTTGCCGTAGAAGCGCAGGTGCACGATCCGGCGTTCGCGCTCGTCCAGAGTGGCCAGCGCGGGCCCGAGGGCGATCCGGAACTCGGCCGCCTCGAACTCGCGGTCCTCGCCGCCGAGGGTCTCGCCCAGTTCGGTGGTGCCGTCGGCGCTGACCGGGGTGGACAGGCTGGTGGCGTTGTAGGCGCGGGCACCCTCCAGGCCCTCCAGCACTTCTTCCTCGGTGACGCCGAGGTGCTCGGCGATGTCGGCGACGGTGGCCGCCCGGCCCAGCGTGTGGCTGAGCGCCGCGTTGGCCGAGGTGATGGCCAGCCGCATCTCCTGCAGGCGGCGCGGGACCCGGATCGACCAGGTGCGGTCGCGGAAGTGCCGCTTGATCTCGCCGACGATCGTCGGGATCGCGTACCCGGCGAAGTCGACGCCGCGGTCGGCCTCGAACCGGTCGACCGCCTTGATCAGCCCGATGGTCGCGACCTGGAAGAGGTCGTCGGCGGGTTCCCCGCGGCCGGCGTAGCGCTGCGCCAGGTGCCGGGCCAGGGGCAGCCAGGCCTCGATCGCGTCGTCGCGCAGCGCCGCCCGCGACGGGTGCCCGGCCGGCAGGGCGGCCATCGCCGTGATCAGCTCGCTCGCGGTGTCCGTCTCGGCCCTCTCGGCCGGGCCGGTGCCGGCGGCTGCGGTGGCGACCGTCATGGTGGAGCTCCTGTTCTCCTCGGTGACGAGGCTGACTGTGCCCCGTGCCACCCCCACCCCAAACTCCCCCGTACGGGTATGTATGTGACCACCGTGGGTAACGGTGACGCATGACCGATGACGTCTCGCTCGACGCTGCCCTGGACCCGCTCGTGCTGGCGCTGGACATCGGCTCGACGGCCACCCGCGGCGGTGTGCACGACGGGTCCGGCCGCCGGATCCGCGGCCTGCAGCACAAGGTGCCGCACGCCTTCACTGTCGCTCCCGACGGCGCCTCGGTCATCGACCCCGAGCAGGTGACCGCCGAGGTCGAGCAGGTCCTCGACGTACGCGGACTCCCGCAGCGCCGCGGAGGTGAAGGCGGCCCCGACGCGCTGTTCCGCGGGATGGTCGAGGGGGTGGCACTGACGTATGCGCGGGTCGCGGACGAGCTGCGTCCCGCCGCGCCGCAGGTGGTGGAGGTCGCGGCGTCGGGCCGGGTCAGCAACGACCAGCCGGAGTGGCTGCAGGTGCTGGCCGATGTCCTCGGACGACCGGTCACCCACGTGACCCGGAGGCGCGCCACCCAGCGGGGAACGGCGTTGCTCGCGCTCGACGTGCTGGCCCCGGACGTGGACCGCGCGCCTCGGACGACCGGGGTGACGTACGAGCCGAACCCGGCGCACGCTGCCTACTACGCGGACCGGCGGGCCCGGTTCGCCGACGCGTACGACACGCTGGCGGGGGCTCAGGCTCGCTCGTCGGTGCCCGCGGTCTGACGCCGGCCCGACTTGTCCGGGTGGCGGCTGCCGCCGTGCGATTTCCCGGTCTCCGGGCGGGCGCCACCGTCCGGTCCGCTGCCGCACGGCAGGTGCCGCAACTGATACCCCGCAACCCGATCTTCGATCCGGCGGCATCGACCATCCGTCCCGATCTTGTCGACGTTCCGGCGAGGGACGCTCGGATCAATCGACGACGACCGCTGCCTGTAGCCTTCGCCGGTCCCCCACCCGGAAGGCTCTCCCCCTCGTGCGCGCGTTGTTCGTGATAGCCGTCGCCGTGCTGGCCGGCTTCGTCATCAGTCCGTTGCTGCACGCCGATGCGGAATGCACCCCCGTACCGGCCGCGTCGGCGCCCCCGGGCTGGAACGACAAGCAGATCGAGATGGCCCGCCTCATCGTCGCCGTCGGCGAGGAACGACGGGTGCCCGGCGCGGCCAGGGTCATCGCGGTCGCCACCGCCATCCAGGAGTCGAGCCTGCGCAACCTCAAGGGCGGCGACCGGGACTCCATCGGCCTGTTCCAGCAGCGCCCCAGCCAGGGCTGGGGAACGCCGAAGCAACTGTCCGATCCGGAGTACCAGACCAACAAGTTCTACGACAAACTGCTCCGGGTCGACGGCTGGCAGAAGATGCGGGTCACCGAGGCCGCCCAGGCCGTGCAGATCTCGGCCTTCCCCGAGGCGTATCAGCGGCACGTACCGGCAGCCACCCGCCTCGTCGACACACTGAGTGACCGGCCGAGTTGCACCAAGGCAGCTTGACTCCCGGGTTCGTGCCACCCCGTACGCCCTGATCAAGGCCTTTATCCCGGCCTTATCTCCGGCCGATCATCGTCATCCCCGTGAATGTTCATGAGGGAGGACAGATGAGCGTGGATGTCATGCCGCAACTGTCAGTAGTCGTTCCGGTCTTCAACGAGCAGGACGTGCTGCCGCTGTTCGCCGAGCGGCTGCGTCCCGTGCTCGACGGGCTCGGCGACTCGTACGAGGTGCTCACCGTCGACGACGGCAGCCGCGACGCCACCCCCGCGGTGCTCGCCCGCATGCGCTCGGCCTGGCCGCAGCTGCGGGTCGTCCGGTTGCGCCGCAACGCCGGACACCAGAACGCGCTCACCGCCGGCCTGCACCGCGCCCGCGGCCGGTACGTGGTCAGCATCGACGTCGACCTGCAGGACCCGCCCGAGGTCATCGCCGACATGCTGGCCCTCGCCCGTGGCGAGCAGCTGGACGTCGTTCACGGCGTACGGACCGACCGCTCCACCGACAGCCCGTTCAAGCGCTGGACCGCCGGGCTGTACTACCGGCTGATCCGGCGGGTGACCGGTTCCGCCGTGCCGCACAACGCCGGCGACTTCCGCCTGCTCAGCCGCACCGCAGTGGACGCCCTGACCGAGCTGCCCGAGCTGCAGCCGGTCTATCGCCTGCTGGTGCCGTGGCTGGGTCTGCCCAGCGGTGAGGTCCCGTACGCCCGGGAGAGGCGCGCGGCGGGCCGCTCGAAGTACCCGCTCGGCAAGATGATCCGGCTGGCGCTCGACAGCGTCACCGGGTTCTCGGCCGCCCCGCTGCGGGTCGCGACCTGGCTGGGGTGCGCGGGGATCGCCCTGTGCTTCGTGACCGGGGTGGCTGTGCTGGCGACGTACCTGGGCGGCACCGTCGTCCCGGGGTGGACGTCGATGTTCGTCGCGCTGGTGTTCCTCGGCGCCCTGCAGCTGCTGTGCCTGGGCCTGCTCGGCGAGTACGTCGCGCGCATCTTCACCACGATCCAGGGCCGGCCCCCGTACGTGGTGACGTTCGACTCCGCCGTGACCCCGAACCGCCGTACGGCCGGGGTGCCGTCGTGACCGCGCTCGCCGTCGCACCGGAACCGGATCTCGACCTTCTGCCGGAAACGCCGCTCTACCGTCCCTGGCGTGCGGCGGGCCTGGCCGCGCTCGCCGTCTGGTCGGTCTCGGTCGTCGTGCAGGTCATGGTCAGCGGGCTGGCGTGGCTGACCTACAAGGGCAACGGTCCCGCCCCCGATCTGTGGTCGGTCGCGCTGGCCTGGAACGGCTGGGACGCCGGCCACTACGTGTCGATCGCCGAGAGCGGCTACCACCTCGGCCCCGGCTACCCTGCGTTCTTCCCGCTCTACCCCGTGCTGATCCACGTCCTCGACCCGGTGCTGCCGGGCAGCGGGGTGGTCAGCGCCCTGGTGATCGCCCACCTCGCCGCGTTCGGCGCCCTCGCCCTGCTGTACCGGCTGGCCGACCACGAGTTCGGGCCGCGGGTCGCCCAGCGCGCCGCCTGGTACCTGGCCGCCTTCCCGATGGGCTTCTTTCTGCTCATCGGCTACAACGAGTCGCTGTTCCTGCTGCTGATGGTGGGCGCCCTGTACGCCGGGCGGCGCGGGCACTGGTGGGTGGCCGGCACGCTGGGCGCGTTCTCGTCGGCCACCCGGCTGTTCGGCGTGCTGCTCATCCTGCCCCTGGCCGTGGAGTACCTGCGCCAGACCGGCTGGCGGGTGAGCCGGGTCCGGGCCGACGTGCTCAGCCTGGCCCTGGTGCCGCTGGGTGTGGCCGCGTACAGCCTGTACTGCCTGATCGAGCTGGGCAGCCCCGTGCAGTTCAGCATCGCCCAGGACGAATGGGGCCGGCGCTACACCTTCCCCGGCGGGGCATGGGTCAGCTCGATCGCCCAGATCGCCGGGCACGGGCCGCTGGACAAGGCGACCCTCGGCGCCGTCGTGGACGCCGGCACCATCCTGGTCGCGGTGGTGCTGCTGATCCTGTGCGTCAAAGGCCCGTACAAGTTTCGCCCCGACCAGCGGTACCTGGTCGTGCAGGCCGGGATCACCCTGGTCATGCTGATGTCGACCGAGGTCGGCGGCCGCTCGATGCAGTCGGCCGCCCGGTACGCGATGGAGGCGGTGGCGATCTTCCTGGTGCTGGCCCGCATCGGCGCCAACCAGACGGTCGACCGCGCCGTGCTCGTTTTCGGGGCCGCGCTGCAGGCCGTGCTGCTGGTGGTCTTCATGGCCGGCACCTTCCTCGTAGCATGAGGGCTCCCTTGCTTGATCATGGCAGCATGGCGCGGGTGCGAATCCTGGTGGCGGACGACGAGCGGCTGCTGGCCGACACGATCGCCCTGGGTCTGCGCCGGGCGGCGATGGCGGTCGACGTGGCCTACACCGGCGCTCAGGCGATCGAAAAGATCCAGGTCAACCGGTACGACGTGGCGGTGCTCGACCGGGACATGCCCGACGGCACCGGCGACGACGTGTGCCGCTGGATCGGCGAGCGCCGGCTCGCGACCCGGGTGCTGCTGCTCACCGCGGCCTGCGGCGTCTACGACCGGGTGGAAGGGCTCGGGCTCGGCGCCGACGACTACCTGACCAAGCCGTTCGCCTTCGCCGAGCTCGTCGCCCGGGTGCAGGCGCTGGCCCGGCGCACGGCCCCCGCCCTGCCCCCGGTGCTCGAACGCGACGGGGTGGTGCTCGACGTGGCGCGGCGTACGGCCAGCCGGGACGGCCGCGAGCTGGCGCTGACCCACAAGGAGTTCGGTGTCCTGCACGCGCTGATGCGGGCCCAGGGGCAGGCGGTCACCACCGAGGACCTGCTGGAACAGGTCTGGGACGAGAACGCCGACCCGTTCAGCAACGTGGTGCGGGTGACCGTGTCGACGCTGCGCCGCAAACTCGGCGAGCCGCAGGTCGTGCAGACCGTGCCCCGCGCCGGTTACCGCGTGGGACTGCCCTGATGGGACTGCGGGCGCGCCTGGCCATCGCGACGTACGGCACGGTGACCTTCGTCTTCGCCGCCCAGTTCATCTATCCGCAGCTGCCGTGGCAGTGGCCGTACTACTACCCCTGCTACACCGACATCGACGGCATGCCCTGCCGGATCGTCCGCAAGATCCCGATCGACAACCTCGTGCAGTACGGCATCGTGCTGGCCACGTCGACGCTGCTGCTGCCGCTGCTCGTGTGGTGGGTGCTGGTGCCCGTACGCCGGATGCTGCCGACCATCTCGCAGGTCGGCCCGCAGAACCTCGGCCACCGCATCCGCCCCGGCCGCGGCCGCGACGAGATCAAGCAGCTGGGCCGGGCGCTCGACACGATGATGAACGGCATCGCCGCCGGCTACGAGGGACAGCGCAAATTCGCCGCCAACGCCTCCCACGAGCTGCGCACCCCGCTCGCCCTGCAGCGCACGCTCATCGAGGTCGGCATGGCCGAACCCCTCACCCCGGAACAGTCGGCGCTGCTCGCCAGTCAGCTGCTGGAGACGAACGCCCGCAACGAACGCCTCATCGAGGGCCTGCTCGTGCTCAGCCAGGCCGACCAGGGTCTGGCCATCCGCACCCCGCAACGGCTGGACATCATCGCCGCCGCGGTCATCGACGCGCACACAGCCCCCGGCATCACCGTCAAGAGCGAACTGCACCCGTACGTGGTCCCGGGCGACGGTGTCCTGCTGGAGCGCCTGGTCCGCAACCTCGTACACAACGCAACCAAGTACAACCACCCGGGCGGAGCTGTCATCGTGAGCGTCGGCGCCGCGCTGACGGTCGAGAACACCGGCCCGGTCGTCGCCGCCGAGGACGTGACCCGGCTGTTCGAACCCTTCACCCGCCTGAGCACCGACCGCATCGACCACAGCGGCGGCAGCGGGCTGGGGCTGGCTATCGCCCGCTCCATCGTCCAGGCCCACGACGGCACGATCACCGCGGTCCCCCGCGACGGCGGCGGCCTGCGCGTCACCGTCCGCCTCCCCCGCTCCCCCTGACGCTCGCCCGGCTCTTCCGGCGCCGCTCGGACCCGCTGGCCGCTCACCTCAAACTCGGCGCCGCTCGGACCCGCCCGGCCGCTCACGTCAAGCGGGGCGGCGCTCCGGCGCGGCTCAGACGAAGAGCGCGTTGATCGCGGCAACGATCGCGTCGGCCAGGGCCCCGACGCGGCTCCGGCGGCTGTGCAGAGCCCGGTGCCGCCGCATGTCGGACGGCCGGACGGGACGCTCGAGTTCGATGTCGTAAGCCATGCACGTCAACCTATGAGCGACCCCTTGCCGCCCGCGTGAGCCGCCGTACTCAACCACGCATGAGCATTTCCGCGCGGTCTACAGTGTTCGCGGTGAACCCCCAGCCCGTACGCGACGCCTACTCGACCATGTCCGAGCAGTACATCGCCCTGTTCCACGGCCAGGCCCACCACGACGACGACACCACCCTGATCGGCGGTCACCTCCTCGGGCTGGACGGCCCGATCCTCGACCTCGGCTGCGGCCCCGGCCACTGGACAGCCTTTCTCCACGCGCGGGGCGCCGACGTGACCGGCGTGGACCTGGTTCCCGAGTTCATCGACCATGCCCGTACGACGTTCGCCGGCCCACGGTTCCGGCTGGGCTCCATGACCGAGCTGGACGTCCCCGACCACTCGGCAGCCGGCATCCTCTCCTGGTATTCGACCATCCACCTGCCCCCGCCGGAGTTGGAGCACACGCTCGCTGCCTTCCGCCGCCTGCTCACCCCGTACGGCCCGCTGGTGATCGGCTTCTTCGACAGCGACGACGGCGTGGCCCAGTTCGACCACAAGGTCCACCCGGCGTACCGCTGGCCGGTCGACGAGTTCGCCGCCCGCCTGACCAGGGCCGGATTCACCGAGCTGGAGCGCCGGCAGCACCAGTTCCCCGAGCGCCCGGACCGCAAGTACGCAGCCATCGCCGCCCGCGCCTGCTGACAGCCGCGCCCCCACCGGCGCCCTATGCGCTGCGCACGGGCTGGACGATTTCGGTTTCCCATGTTGCCGGGTCGGGATTTTCCCCGGGGTCGGTCAGGTATGTCTCCCGTGGCGGGCCCGCTGCGGACAGCTGATGGTCACGCATCCACTTCTCGATCTCCTGGTATGACTCGGGCAGGCTCTCGTAGGGTCCTCGATGCACGGCCACCACCGCCCGGCCCGCCGGGATGGTGAGTGCCTCGATTCCGTCGCTGAGGGCCGTGGACGGGGGTGCGGCGATCGTTACACCGCCCTCGATGACGAGTGAGCCCATGCCGACCTCGGGGTAACGGGCGAACGGCGGCCCGGTCAGGGCAAGGCCGTGCCGCTGGGCGTAGCCGAACACCGTGGGCAGGCATTCCGCGAGCGCAGCCGCGATCTCGTCGCGGGTGACCCGGCGACGTATCACGAGGGCGTGGACGGAGGGCGTGTCACGCACCGAGATGTGCAGCGGCACAGTGGGTTTCCTTTCGGTGATGCGGACGTGGTACAGGCTGATGCAGGGCGCGGCCGAGTTCACCGCCGAGGCGTGCACCGCGGCGACACGCCGGCCGGCGAGGTGCAGCCCCCGGGCGCGGTAGCGCACCGGGCTGCGGCCGAGGTGGCGGGTGAAGGCCCTGGTGAAGACCTCGTGGCTGGCGAATCCGTGGTCGACGGCGATCGCCGACACCTGACGGCCGGTGGTCACCAGGTCGGCTGCGGCACGGGCCAGCCGGACCCGCGTCGTGTATGCCTTCGGCGTTTCGCCCGCCAGCCGCCGGAACCGGCGGTGCAGATCGAACCGGGACCGGTGCGCCCACACCGCCAGCACCGGCAGCGAGACATCGCCGCTCAGCCGGGAGTTGACGGCGGCGAGGAGCTGAAGCAACTCTCTGATTCCCGGCGACACGTGAGGACGGTACCCCTCCGCCGCCGCCACCACTTGACGATTCTTGCGCGGTGACGGAACCGTGGTGACGGCTTCGGGCCGGCGGCAGCCGAAGGACGGCTGGTATGGATCCAGGTTGCATCGATGTCAGGACCCGGGGGCGCCACCGGCCTGACGTAGCATGATCAGGGCCCGCCAGGACGATCGCCGGAAAGGACGCGAAGGCCCCGCCGTGCTCGACGACGACCCCGACGACCTGTACGAGCACGCCCCCTGCGGCAACATCTCCTCGTCGCCGGACGGCACGATCGTCAAGGTCAACGCCACGCTCCTCGGCTGGCTCGGCTACCGGCGGGACGAAATCGTGGGCCGCAAGCGACTCAGCGACCTGTTCACCGTGGGCGGCCGGCTGTTCTTCGAGACCCACCTGGCGCCGCTCCTGACCATGCAGGGCGAGATCAGCGGCGTCGCGCTGGAGCTGCGGGCCAGGGACGGCAGCAGCATCCCGGCCCTGGTCAGCTCGATCGTGCGGCCGGGCGGCGACGGCCGGGCGCCGGTGACCCGCACGATCGTCTTCGACGGCCGCGAGCGCCGCGCGTACGAGCAGGAGTTGCTGCAGGCCCGCCGCGCCGCCGAGCGGGAAGGTGAGCGCCTGCGGCACCTGGTCGCCGACCTGCAGCGCAGCCTGCTCCCGTCAGTGCTGCCCACCCCGCCGGGGCTGATGGCCGCGGCGCACTACCGGATGGCCTCGGCCGACCAGGTCGGCGGCGACTTCTACGACCTGTTCCCGCTCGACGACGGCCGGTGGGGCTTCTTCCTGGGTGACGTCAGCGGCAAGGGCATCGGGGCGGCGGCGGTGACCGCGCTCGCCCGGTACACGCTGCGGGCGGCGGCCGTCTACGACCCCGACCCCGCCGCTGTGCTGCACAACCTGAACCGGGTGCTCTATCAGGAGTATCGGGACGACGCCCGGTACTGCACCCTCGTGTTCGGCATCCTCACCGTGCGTGGCGGCGGCTTCACCGCGCAGATCGCCAGCGGCGGGCACCCCGAGCCGCTGCTGCTGCGGGCGGATGGAACCGTGGAACGCCACGCCACCAAGGGCCGCCTCGTCGGCGTGTTCCCCGACTCGGTCTATACGAACACCGAGCTGACCGTACGCCGTGGGGACACGCTCCTGCTCTACACCGACGGCGTCACCGAGGCCCGGATCAGGGCCGGTGAGCCTGCCGGGGACCGGTTCGGGGTGGACGCCACCGAGGGGTTCGCGGCCGAGCTGGCCCCGGCGGGCGCGGCCGAGGTGGTCGACGCGTTCGTCCGCCTGCTCGACGACTTCGGAGCCGGCCTCGAGGACGACACCGCCGTCATGGCGCTCGGCGTCCCCGCCGACCCAGCAGATCCAAAGGGAAGCGAGCAGAACGAGCCGGCAGATCCAAAGGGAAGCGAGCGGAACGAGCCGGTGGATCCGAAGGGAAGCGAGCAGAACGAGCAGGCGTGAGAGCCGGGAGGCGGGCCGAGCGGGCCGGTTCGCGCAGCGGGTGCCCGACCCGGAAGACCGCAAGCGGCGCAGCCCCCACCCGGTCACGCAGGCGGGCCGCGGTGAAAGGGCAGTCCAGCAGCTGACTCAGCGGGTGCACGGCCAGCCCGAACCGTCCGAGCAGCAACCACGTACGCAGCAGGCGGCGACCGGCCTCACGAACGTCGTCCCCGTCCTCCCCGGTAAGCACGAGCACGCTTCCCTCGTACCGCAGCAGGTTCCGCCCACTCGCGGCGAGCAGCGCCGGCAGACCGAGCCGCCGGGTCAACGGATAGGCGCGCAAGGCGCCGGAGAGCACCCGCGCCTCGGCCCGGCTCAGTTCGAGGGCCCGGTCGGTCAGCCCGTCGCGGTGATAACGCGGGTCGCGAGGGTGCAGCCGCAGCCAGTCGCGCAGCTCACGGGCCACCGGCGGGGTCCCGAACATCCAGCGGTCGGCCACCTCCAGGTCACCGGCCAGCGCGCGGCTGCGCACATGCACGATCCCCGGCTCCAGGGCCGCCAGTATCACCAGGTCCAAAAGACCTTCCGCGTACGGGGCCCGGGCGACCCGCCGTGCGTCGACGTCGGCGGAGTGGAAGATGGTCTCGTACGGCCGTGCCGCCGTGACGAGCCGGACCCGCCCCGGATCGCTGAGGTCGCAGCCACCGGGAGCCCGGCGTCGGCCGCCACGATCAGGCAGGTCTCGGCGAACGCGCCCAGCCCGAGCGCCAGGTCCCGGCCCGTCGGGTCCGAGCCGGGCAGCGACCGGGCGGGGTCGGCGCCGATGACGATCTCGTCGGCGCGGTAGTCGACGGTCCACGGCTGGGTGTTGTGCGCGCTCGGCGCCCGCCGGAACAGCGACTCGCGTTCCCGCAGCTCGGCGACCCAGGTCATGCCGCACTTCGCTGATAAAAGGTGTACCCGTGCAGGGGCTTGCCGCCGGCCCGCCGGTACGAGGCGGCCGAGGCGGTGTTCTCGCGTTCCACGAAGGTGCTGCGCAGCGTCCGGTAACCGCTCGCCTCGAGGTGCCGGTGCACTTCCCGGCTCAGCAGCGTCATGTACCCCCGGCCCTGCTCGTCGGGAACTGTGCCCTTGACGACCAGCACGGCGTCGCGGCGGTACCGCGAGCGGGTGGCCAGCAGCCGCAGTTGCTCGACCGGGCCGAGCCGTCCGCCCGTACGCATCAGGAACTCGGAGATGTCGGGGACGGCGACCACGAACGCGACCGGCCGCCCCGCCTTCTCCAGCCACACCAGCAGGCCCTCGTCGAGCAGGTACGCCAGCCCGTCGGTCTGCTCGGCGAGCTGCCCGGCCGAGATCTCGGTGTAGTAGCCCAGCCCGGCGAAGCTCGCGTTGAGCATCGCGCGCAGGATCGGCAGCCGGCGGCGCAGGCCGCGCCGGGATCCGTGCCGGACGACCAGCTGCTCGGCGCCGAGGCGACTGTCGTCGAAGTCGTACGCCGCGGCCGAGCCGGGCACGTCCACCGCCCACGTGTCGGCCTCGAAGCGGCGGGTGAAGCCGTGCCGTTCGTACATCGCCGGGTAGTACGCGGGGTTCCACGCCGAGTCGACGAAGCCGCGCTCGGTGAAGCCGCTGGTGATGACGCCGCCGGTCTGGTTCGGCAGCAACGCCACCGGCCCGAACAGCGGGCGCC
Organism: Paractinoplanes brasiliensis; assembly: GCF_004362215.1. Taxonomy (NCBI): domain Bacteria; kingdom Bacillati; phylum Actinomycetota; class Actinomycetes; order Micromonosporales; family Micromonosporaceae; genus Paractinoplanes; species Paractinoplanes brasiliensis. The sequence goes on from NZ_SNWR01000002.1 coordinate 2,415,133, forward strand.
CCTCGGCCGCCCCGGCCACGACGCCGGTCAGCGCCGCGAACACAGCGTCGTCGTCGGTGAACTCCGTGTGCCCGAAGAGCTGGCACGATCCGAACGTCGCGTCGCGGTGTGTGCTCGTCCGCCCGACCGCTCGGCCGCGAGCGTCGCGGACCACGTACAGGGAAGCGGTTTTGCCGTGTCTTTTGATCACGGGCACCGGCAGCGGGACGTAGCGGTCGCGCGGGTGCAGCCGAAGCGGCAGCTCGCAGAAATCGCGCAGGTCGGCGTGGGTGCGTACGGGGAAGGCCTTCATGAGCGGTGCACCGCGGGGCCGGTCGTCTCGGTGGACAGCGGGGTCCACGTGGGCATGTGCGACATGCTGCCGTCCTCGGCGCGCCACGAGCCGTTGCTGTAACCGTGCGGCTGCGCGGTGAACAGGCGGATGAAGCCGGCGGTGGCGTTGTTCGCGCCCTCGTCGGTCAGCCAGCACATCAGGTCGCGGTGGTGGCGGCCGCGGGCGAACTTGAGCATCGCGTCCTGGTCGGCGAAGAAGGCGATCGTGCCGAGCGTGTACGGGAACCGGTAGTAGACGGTGTGCCAGCGGTAACCCGGCATGCGCTTCATCTGCCGCACCATCGGGCCCCAGGTGCGGATCGTGTGCAGCATGGCGAGCGGCCCGGAGTACCGCGTGGCGCCGATGAACATGGCGGTCGCCTGCCCCTGCGGCGGGGCGGCGGAGAAGTCGGTGGTCCTCATGCGGGCTGTCCCTTGATCAGGTAGACGTTCTTGAGCTTGGGGCCGGCGCCGGCGAACGGGCCGGTTCCGTGGTCGTGGACAACCACCCGGACGTCGGCCGCTGACGGGTCCTCGGCCAGCGACTCGGCGAAGTCCCGGCTCGCCCGGGTGAGGTGCGCCAGCACGCCCGCTTGGCAGGAGTCGGTCAGCAGCGCCTGTTGCGCGGCGTCGAGGCGTACGGGGGAACGCAGTTGAAGGTGGATGGTGGGACGGCTCTCCAGCCGTTCGTCCTCCACCAGCTCCAGGCAGAAACCCTCGATCAGATGCGCGTACGGGTTCCCGTCGTACAGCCCGTACTCGATGTCCTGGGGGTAGATGTTGGCCCCCATGTACGAGATCGTGCTGTCCTTGCGGCCGAACAGGAACAGCAGCGGCAGCCGCATCCCGTCGACCCGCATCGCCGCCTCGGCCTCGGCCCGCACCCCGGGGTCGCCGATCGCCGCCAGCACCTCGGGCAGCGTGGCCAGCCGGCCCTCGTCGCCGATGTTGTACCGCACCTTCGGGTTGACCACGGCGGTCGAGTTGATCGTGCAGAGGATCTCGTTGCCGTCGGTGGTTTCCAGGTACGTCTCCAGCGGGTTGTACTGGAACACCATCGGCAGCCGCTGCTCGTCCGGCCCGAGCAGCCGGGTCCGCAGCTCGGCGTCGGTGCGCAGCCGGCGGCGGACCCACACGCTGAGCTCGGTCTCACCGGCCATCCCGATGGTCAGGTCGCTGGCGCCGTAACCCGAGCGGACCTTGCGGAACCGCCGCTCCAGGTAGTCGCGCAGCGCCTCGGTCATGCCCTCGCCGCCGACCAGCCCCGAGATCCGGTACGCGTCCCACGGGAACCGTTCGGCGTCGAGCTCGTCGAGCAGGCGCTTGAGGAACGGCGGGTACGCGGTCACGACGTACTCGAAATCGGGTCCGAAGTGCCGCAACGTGTCGATGATCTTGCGGATGTCCGGCCCGGTGTTCTTGACCATGGCGATCCGGGACATCGCGATGCCGGTGTTCGTGCCGGTCGCCCACGCGCCCATCGAGTAGGCGTTGATCACGAACCGCCGTTGCGCGGGGAAGATCATGGTGGCGTACGCGGCGAGGTTGCGATGCACGGCCCGCAGCTCGGCGCGGCTGCGGACCCAGTTGAACGGCTGCCCCGACGACCCCGACGACTCGTCGACGACGCTGCCGGCGATCTCGAGCCGCCCGTTGCGGCAGCGCTCGTGCTCCGGGTAGGCCCGCACGTAGCCGTCCTTGTCGGTGGGCGGGTAGCTGCCGAGGTCGAACCAGCGGAACTCCCAGTCGCGGCGGCGCAGGAAATCGGCGTACGCGGGGACGTCGAGCGCGGCGAACTGGCAGGTCATCCACGCGTTGAGCCGGGCGAACCGGGCCATCCGCGGCCGGTAGTGGCGGGCCATGAACCGCCACACCGCGGGGTGCGTCCGATAGAGGCGGTAGATGCCGCTCAGCGCGTAGCTGCCGAGGCGGAGCGCCCATTGCCGGAAGGTCGAGATCACGAGGGAGACGCTATTGATTACGCTGGTGGCGACGCTTCCCTACGATTACTCAAAGCGTCTGAGTACGCGGCCTCAGTTGCCATCCGGCCTCAGTCGCCCCCCGGTGACCGCTCGGACGACCCCTCGCTCCCCCGTGCGGCCACGGGAACGTATCGGGAGGGTTAAATTGGCGGCCGCAGATGAACAAGGCATTACGCGATTCTGTCCCGCGGCTGTCGTCTTGATAGCGTCACGCCGCCGTTCCCCCCGGGCTGCCGCCCCGACCGCTTGTCGCGAGGTTCTGACGAATGCCGCTGCTGAGTATTGTCCTTCCCGTCTATCGAGTGCAGGCCTACCTGCGGGAATGCCTCGACTCGATCCTCGAGCAGACGTTCACCGACTTCGAGGTGATCGCGGTCGACGACTGCTCCCCCGACCACAGCGGCGCGATCCTCGACGAGTACGCCGCCCGCGACAGCCGGGTGCAGGTGGTGCACCTCGAACAGAACGTCGGCCTGGGCGAGGCCCGCAACGCGGGCCTGGGGCACGCCATCGGCGAGCACGTCTGGTTCATCGACAGCGATGACTGGATCGCTCCGGGTGCGCTCGGCGCGATCGCCGAGCGGCTGCGCACGGCCCGGCCCGACGTGCTGGTGGTCGACTACGCCAAGGTGTGGTGGGACACCACGAGCAAGCGCAGCAAGCTCTCCAACCTGGTGGCCAAGGAACAGTTCCCGCGTACGTTCACGCTGGCCGAGCACCCCGCCGCGATCCGGATCTTCCACGTCGCCTGGAACAAGATCTACAACCGGGACTTCCTGCTCAAGAACGACATCACCTACCCGACCGGCCTCTACGAGGACGTACCGGTCGGCTATCCGGTGCTGATGCTGGCCGACCGCATCAGCATCCTCGAACGGGTCTGCGTCTACTACCGGCAGCGTCGCCGGGGGGCCATCACGTCCACCCCCGGCCGCCGGCACTTCGAGGTGCTCGAGCAGTGGGACGACCTGCACCGGCGGCTCGACGTCATCGGTGAACGCGCGGAGCCGTTCCGCCCCCTGGTCTTCGAGCGCATGCTCTACCAGTTGCTGCTGGTGCTGGAGAACCCCGAGCGGATCGCCCGGCGCGACCGCAAGGAGTTCTTCCGCGCAATCGTCCAGGCCTACCGCCGGCACCTGCCGGCCGGCGGCCACAAGTTCCGTAAGGGCCGGGAAGGCGCCGAGCACAAGATCGTCGCGCGCGGGTCCTGGACGGCCTGGCAGGCCCACCGCCTCGCCGTGCGGCTGGCCGAGACGGTCAAGCCCCGCCTGATCCAGGTGCGCAACAAGGTCCGGCTGCGGACCCGGCTCAACATGCTGTACTACCGTCGCCAGCTGCGCCGGCCGATGGACGAGAAGCTGGCCGTGTACTCCGCGTACTGGGGCAAGGGTTACGCCTGCAACCCGCGGGCGGTCTACGAGAAGATGACCGAGCTGGCGCCCGACATCCGCGGCGTGTGGGAGATCAAGCCGGGCGCGAAGGCAGACGTGCCGGCCGGTGTCAAGACGGTGACGATCGGTTCGAAGGCGCACTACCGGGCGCTGGCGCGGGCGAGGTACCTGGTCACCAACGTCAACTACCGCAGCTGGGTGGTCAAGCGGGCCGGCGCGGTGCACCTGTCGACCAACCACGGCACCCCCGCCAAGGCGATGGGCGTGGACCAGCTCAAATACCCGGCCGGCCTCGGCAACACGGACATGGACGCGCTGCTCAGGCGGAGCGACCGCTGGACCTACAGCGTCAGCCCCAACGCCTACACCAGCGAGGTCTGGGAGCGGGCCTACCCGTGCAACTACGAGACGCTCGAAACCGGTTACCCGCGTAACGACGCGCTGGTCAACGCGACAGCCGAGGACGTGGCCGCGGCCCGCGAGCGGGTCGGCCTGAAGCCGGGGCAGGTCTCCGTGGCCTACCTGCCGACCTACCGCGACTACGAGTTCGGCAGCGACGCCCTGCTGAACGTCGAGAGCTTCGCCGACCGGCTCCCGGCCGGCACGGTGCTGCTGGTCCGGGTGCACCACTTCGACCGTTCCCACGTCCCGGACGGCCACCCGAACATCATCGACCTGAGCGACCACCCCCGGGTCGAGGACGTCTACCTGGCCGCCGACATGCTGATCACCGACTACTCGTCCGTGATGTTCGACTACGCGGTGCTCGACCGGCCGATCGCGATCTACGCGGCCGACTGGGACAAGTACCGGGCCACCCGCGGCGCCTACCTCGACGTCTTCAGCGAGGGACCCGGTGTCGCGACCGACGACGAGAACGAGCTGGCCGAGATGTTCGCCTCCGGCGAGGTCACCGGCCCGACGGCGACGCGCGCCCGCGAGCTCTTCCGTAAGCGCTTCTGCTACCTCGACGACGGTCACGCCTCCGAGCGGGTCGTGCGCCGGGTGTTCCTGGGCGAGCCCGCCGCGGCCGTGCCCGCCGGCACCGCGGTCCCGGTCGTCACGACCGAGCCGCTGCGGGAACTGCACCCGGTCGCGGACGACTCCGAGCCGACCGAGCTGCCGACCGTCGACGACGACGCCGACGCCGTGGCCCCGGTGGCGGTGCCGGCCCAGCGCACCCGGTCGGAAGTCCACCACGGATCGTAAGCACGAACGGACGGGGCCGTCGGCAGCAGTTCTGCCGGCGGCCCCGTGTCGTGTTCCGAAGGTCATCCTCGATCTGACACCTACCGGGACCACGCGGCGGCGGCTTCTGTGGTTGCCTGTATCGACCTGGATCGGCGCACGGGGGTGAAGCCGTCCCGGTGTGCTGCCCCGTGCCCGTTCCTCCGCTTCGCTCGTCGATCGTTTCGCTCGTCGATCCAAGGAGGACAACCGATGCGCTCAGCCGCCAGACCAGTCGTGCTTCTCACCGCGCTCGTCACCGGCGTGACCGGCCTGATCTCCGGGCCCGCCGCAGCTGCCGCAGCCCCTGCCCCGGTCGCCGCCGCGCCCGCCGCCCTCGCCGCGGCCGCCCCTGTCGTTACGGCGCTGCCGTTCGGCAACCCGGCCGATGTCGTCTCGTCCGGCGACCGCGTCTTCGTCAGCGGCGGTCGTGACGAGACGCGGATCGTCGTCACAGACGCCGCCGGCACGATCACCGGCACGATCGACGGGCTCGACGGCCCCGCCGACCTGCAGCTCAGCAACGACCGGCGCACGCTCTACGTGGCCCTGCCCAAGGCCGACGCGATCGCCGCGTACGACACCGGCTCGCTCGTGCAGTCCGCGCTGTACTCCACGGGCGCCGGCACCTGCCCGTCCAAGCTGGCCTTCGGCGGCCGCTACCTCTGGTTCGGTTACGGCTGCGAGACCTGGTCGGGTGAGATCGGCCGGCTCGACCTGGCCCGCCAGCCCGCCACCGTGGCAACCCGGCTGGCCGGCACGAGGTTCTACAGCCCGCCCCGCCTGGCCACCGCCCTGCGCAACAACAAGGTCCTCTTCGCCGGCGAGCAGGATGTGAGCCCGTGGACGGGCTACTCCTACACCGTCGGCTCTCGCGGCGCCCTGACGCAGGTGAGCCAGACCGACCACGTCTCGGTCGGCTCCGACCTGGCCGACGCCGCCCTCGAACCCACCGGCGCCACGGTTTACACCGCGAGCGGTTCTCCGTACAACGCCCAGTCGTTCTCGATGGCCGACCTGACCACCGCCGGCCGCATGTACGAAACCGGCCCCTACCCCAACGCGATCGAGCTGACCCGTGACGGCACCCGTCTCGCCGCCGGCCGCAACGCCGCATACGACCCCGACATCTACGTGCACGACGTGGACGGCGCCGCCGTGGCCCAGTTCGAGCTGGGCGGCCAGTACGACATCCTGCAGCCGGGTGGCCTGTCCTGGTCCCCCAACGGCCGCCGCCTGTACGCGATCGCCGCCGACAACTCCACCTACGAAACCCCCGCCGAACTCCACGTTCTCCCCATCCCCACGGCCTGACCCGGCTGCGCGCCGCCCGACGAGACACCAGGTGCGGCGCGCACCGGCCGGTAGAGACCACACCTCGCGGTCGCCGGGCTCGCCCTCGTGCCACTATGTTGCGCCATGGATCATCAGGGGCAGTTTCGTCATGCAGCGCTGGCGTTGGGCATCCCGGACGACGAGGTCGGCCGGTTCATCGAGCACCTCCGTTTGTCGATCCGGTTGAGCGGGGGATCCGGCGGTGTTCCGGCCGGGCAGTTCGGTGGGTTGCCCCGGCTGCCGGTGGGCATGGACTGGCCGTCCGACGGGGTCAGTCCGTTGCCGTTCATCTTCTCGGTCGACTGTGCGGCGTTGCCGAGAGTCGACGGCTTCGGCCTGCCGGCAGAGGGCTCGCTGTTGTTCTTCCTGAACCACGAGCAGGCCGCTGCCACCGGGGAGCGCAGGTACGGACGAGTCGTGTTTGTGCCGGCCGGCACCGTCACCGAGGTGGCGGCGGGATCCACCGGCCATGCTTCGGCCGGCGAGCAGTACGACGTCAGCGCCACGTTGAGCGCGGAGTTCCCGAGCTGGTTCGGGGCGGACGAGGACGACGTGGACGAGGACGACCTGTCGCCGTTCCAGCAGCAGTTGGCCCGTGACCTCGAGCGGGATCTGCCGCACATGGAGGAGCTCTGTGCTCTGGCCGGCGATCTCTGGCCGCCTGACAGCGGGTACGCCAGCGCCTGCATCGGCGGGTATGCCGACACCGAGGTGCTCCAGAGTTTTGCGGAGCAGACCCTGGCGTGGCGGGAGAAGACCGGCGAGATCGTCGTCCCGGTCGCGAAATGGCACTCACACGTCGAGGAGGAGACGCACCGGCTGACGAGCGAGTGGGTGTCGCTCGCCCGCTTCCCGGTGGACAACGAGTTCTATTACCGAAGTGACGGGAGTTTCGTGATCCGTCACGACGACCTGGCCGCCGGCCGGCTCCACGAGGCGCTTCCCGTGGCGGAGTTGATTCCGTAGAAGCCGAGCCGGGCGGTTGACGCCGCGGGCTGTCGACCTCGGCGGGGCCGGCGAAGCGGCGACGGTGTCTCGGAACGCGTCCGACCTGGCCCAGCGGCGAACAGTGCGTGCCGTGGCATACGACTGTGCGCTCGGCGCTGACGACGCGCCCGCCTGGAACGGCACGGGCAACGGGGGTCTCGGGGCATGGCGATGCGACCGGGTCCGGCGAACCTTCTGTCAACGCGCACATCTGCCGCCGATGAGTGAACGGCGCGCTGAGGGTCGCGCTTGCCGGAGGCTGCTGGGGACGCCCGCGCGGCCGGGAACGGCTCGCCGCTGAACTGGGCGTGGATGAACAGCCGGGGCTGACAGGCGGTTGGGCGTTCAGGGGGTCCAGAACGGGTCGCGGCCGATGAAACCGAGCAGCCGGGTCGGGGCGTCGGCGTCGGGTGGGACGGGCACGCGGGGGCCGTACTGGCCGGAGGAACGCATCAGCTCCTCGATCGGCTCCATGCCGGTCAGCAGCAGGGCCGCGAAGTCCGGGTCGAGCCGGTCGTCCTGGCCGGTTGCGCGGGCCAGGTCCCACGTGTGCATGAAGACGTCGGACGTGTAGAAGGTGTCGATCGCCCGGTCGAGCGGCAGGTCGCCGGTGTGCGGGTCGGAGAACGACCGCCCGGGGGTCGCCGGGTCGTCCAGCAGAGCCTGTACGCCGTCGGTGTGCGTCTGCCAGGCGGCGACCGGGTCGTCGTCGGCGCCGGGGCCGCGGGGCAGCTCGATGCCGGCGCCGTGGGCCAGGAACGACGGGAACCACTCCACGAGGTGGCGTACGACGTCACGGGCCGCCCAGCCGGCCACGGGCGCGGGGGCGCCCCACGACTTGGTGGCGCGAACCCGTTGCGTGAACGTGCCGGCGATCGTGCGGTGGCGTTCCGCGGCGGTCAGGTCAGCCAGCGTCATCGGTCAGCATCCTCTCCAGGATGCGGTATCCGTCCCGGACACCGGTCTCCATGCCGCTCCGCAACCAGCCGTCGCGGGTTTCGAAGCTCTCCACCAGCGACTGCGTGCGCAGCCTTGTCCGGCCGTCGCCGAGGTCGTCGAACCACAGCGTGTTGAGCGCCACCCCGTCGGGATCGCCCTCGTAGGTGAACGTCTGCACCAGCCGGTCGGGCCGCACGTCGTGGAAGCACCCGCGGAAAGCCCAATCCCGGTCGCCGCGCACCGAGAAATACCGGAAACTTCCCCCCGTACGGGCGTCCCAGTGCTCGATGCGGGTCGTCGTGCTGTCCGGGCCGATCCAGCGGACGAACAGCTCGGGGTCGGTGTGGGCCCGCAACAGTTTCTCCCGCGACGCCCGGAACTCGCGGGTGATCCGGATGATCGGCAGGTCCGGGTCGGCCTCGATCAGTGTCATGTCCCGGGCTCCTCGTCGTCCATCTCGGCCAGCACCCGGTCGAGGCGCTGGTACCGCTCCTCGGCCTGGCGCCGGTAGCGCTCGATCCACGTGTCCATCAGCTCCAGCGACCCCACTTCGAGACGCACCGAACGCGGCTGCGGCCCCGGCGGCCGGCTCACCACGCCCGCCTCCTCCAGCACTCTCAGGTGCTTGTAGACGGCTTGCAGGCTCATCGCGTACGGCTCGGCCAGCTGATTGACCGTGGCGTCGCCGCCCGACAGCCGGGCCACGATGTCGCGGCGCGTGGGATCGGCCAGCGCCGCGAACGTGCGGGAGAGCGCATCGACGATCATCCGGAGCCTTTCAACCGATGAGTTGAAAGAAAAGCTAGCCGGGGCTGGAGCCGGGGTCAAGAGGGGGTGTAACTTCTCGGCATGCCGGACGCATCGTCGCTGACTGATCTGATCGGCCGGTATCTTCCGCCGGCCACCGAGGCGTGCCCGACGTTCGCCGAGAATTCGCTGTTCGAGCCGATCATCGACGGCGTCACCTACTTCACCGAGCTGGCCGAGCGCATGCAGGCCCTCGGCCCCGGCGATGCCGTCTACATCGCGAGCTATCAGGCCGATCCGCAGCTCGACCTCACCGGGCGGGTCGCGGGCGAGGCGGGCTACCGTCCCTTCACCGACGTGCTCGCCGAGAAGGCCGCGGGCGGCACGGACGTACGCATCGTGCTCAGCGCGGCGGAGTTCTCCGGGGGCATCCCGTGGCTCCCGGTCGGGCCGTTCCGCGCGAACACTCTGGCCGCGCGCGTGATCCGGGCGTGGAAGCCGTCGACCGTCGAGGTGTCCTCTCCCCCGCTGGAGAACCGGGTGCTGCTCGACTGGTCGGGGCCGGTGCTGGGGTCCAACCACCAGAAGCTGGTCGTCTTCCGGCACGACGGGGTCCTCACCGCGTACGTGGGCGGTCTTGACCTGTCCCCGAGCCGGTTCGACCATTCGCCGCACCGCCGCCTGAAGCTGGGCGCTCACCGGTGGGGCTGGCACGACGCCGCTGCCCGGCTGCACGGCCCGGCCGCCGTACGGGTCTGGGAGACGTTCCGGTTCCGGTGGCAGAACACCGCCGCCCTGCCGCCGCGGTACATCGCGAAGAACCTGCCGCCCGAGTACTTCCACCTGTCGATCGGCGAGCGGGCGGTGCTCAACCCGCTGGAGCCGCCGATCGACCTGCCGCCGCTGCCCGAGCAGCCGGAGCACCCGGCCGACGGCACAGCCGTGCAGGTGGTGCGCTCCTACCGGCCGTGGAGCCTGTATCGGCATCGGGGGCTGCGCCGTCTTCGCCGGGCCAACGTCGTCCGGGCCGGCATCCAGGAGATCTACCACTCGATGACCACCGCGATCGGCGCCGCGGAACGCTACATCTATCTGGAGGACCAGTATTTCCACGAGGCCCCGGGCGGCGATCCCCGGTTCCAGCTGTACGGCCGGCTGCGCGCGGCGGCCCGGCGCGGCGTCAGAATCATCCTGATCGGTTCGGGTCGCAAGGATCCGGCCGACGGCGGCGACAGCACCGTCCACCCGGTGGTCACGCATGATCTGCGGTGGCGGGTGCTGGCCCGGCTGCCCGCGGCCGCCCGGCGCAACGTGGTGATGTATCGCGTCGACAACCTGACCGTGCACACCAAGCTGATGCTCGTCGACGACGTGTTCGCCAGCATCGGCTCGGCGAACTTCTTCAGCCGCTCGATGGTCGGCACCGACAGCGAGATCTCGTCGACGTTCGTCACGACCGGTTCCCTCGTACGGGATCTGCGGGTCAAGCTGTGGGCCGAGCACCTGCGCACACCGGTGACCGACGAGCTCGCCCCGGCCCTGACCGACCTGGACACCGCCCTGGGCATCTGGCGCCACGAGTGGCTGCCGGCCGGCCATCCCCCGGGCACGTGGCGCCGCGCGGGCCTGCCGGCCGGGTTCGCCCCGTCGGAGTGGGCCCTGACCCCGGCCCGCTGGTCTCCCGCGGTGTGGCGGCGGGAGACCAGGGAACGCTAGCTCAGCGGGCGAGCGCGAGGCCCTGCTTGTCCGAGAACTTGCCGATCGCGATCATGATGAAGTCGATCAGCGCCCACACGCCGAGCCCACCGACGGTGAGCAGCATCAGGATGCCGGTGCCGACCTTGCCGACGTAGAAGCGGTGCACACCGAAGCCGCCGAGGAAGAAGCTCAGCAGCAGCGTGACGATCCAGGACTTCTGGCCGGTCGCGGTGGCGGTCGTGGCAGTCATATCGAGGTCCGTTCTTGTGATCTACAGGAAAAAGCCGCCGCACCATAGCGAACGTTCGCGCCCTCACACAAGACCCGCTCCGAACCACCCCGCACGAGGGAACGGTCTTCCTCGATGACCAGGCTCGCGCCGTCGTCCCGGATGTGCAGTTCAGGCGGTCCGCCATTGAGACACACCGATCGCGGGCACGAGGGTCCGCATCATGTGAAGTAACTGTTGACAAAGTTAACTGTATTGACGTTCGCTAATGGGAGGAAGCTCCATCCCCCCGAAGGGAGCGACATGACCCTGAGAAGAAGACTCGCCCTGCTCGCCGCGGCCGTCCTCACCGCTCCGCTGATCGCCGTCATCGTCCCCGCGAGCCCGGCCAGCGCCCACGGCTGGATCACCAGTCCCCCGAGCCGTCAGGACCAGTGCGCCACCGGCGTGGTCGCCAACTGCGGCGCCATCCAGTACGAACCCCAGAGCGTCGAGGCGGCCAAGGGTTCGCTGAGCTGCAGCGGCGGCAGCTCGTTCGCGGTGCTCAACGACGACAACAAGGGCTGGCGGGTCACCTCGATCGGCAGCTCGACCGCGTTCACGTGGCGCAACACCGCCATGCACCGCACGGCGAACTGGCAGTACTACGTGGACGGACGTCTGCACCAGACGTTCACCAACGGCAACGCCCAGCCGCCGCAGGTGCTCAGCCACCAGCTGACCAACCTGCCCGGCGGACGGCACAAGATTCTCGCCGTCTGGAACATCTACGACACGCCGATGGCCTTCTACGCCTGCGTCGACGTCAACGTCGGCGGGGGCGGCGGCACCACCCCGCCGACGAACCCGCCGACCAGCTGCGGTCCGGCGTGGAGCGCGTCGGCGGTCTACACCGGCGGCATGAACGTCTCGCACCGCGGCCGGGCCTGGACCGCTCGCTACTGGACCCAGGGCGAGGAGCCCGGCACCACCGGGGAGTGGGGGGCCTGGCAGGACAAGGGCGCCTGCTGATTCCCGTACGCCCCGCCGTCCGGCCCGGCCCCCACCGGGCCGGACGGCGCCACCCCCGAGCGGAGCCCGATGAATCGCCGCCTCACCCTCGTCACCGCCGTGGTGCTCGGCCTGTCGGCATGCACCACGCAAGCGCCTGCCCCGGTCGCCGCTCCCGTCCCCTCCCCCACCCCCGAGCACCACCACAGCGCCGGCCCTGTCCCCTCGGGCGCACCCACCGGCGTGATCGTCGTGCACGCCGCCGACCCGCTGCGCGACACCCTGACCCAGCTCGTGCCCAAGTTCGAGGAGGCGTTCCCCGGCACACGCGTGACCGTCGAGTACGGCGCCGGCGTCGAGCACGCGCAGCACATCCTGCACGGCATGCCGGTCGACGTGTTCCTCTCCGCCGACGAGGCCGCCACCGGCCTGGTCACCGCCGCCCACGACCGCGACGCCCCGGTCGTGGTCGCCCGCAACCCGAACGCCGACGAGACCACCCGCCTGGCCGGCCAGTACACGGCCATCCGCCCCACCACCGGCGCCAACACCGTGGGCGCGGACGCCTTCGTGACGTTCCTGAGCTCAGCCCTGGCCCGCCACATCTTCGCCGACGCGGGCCTCGCCCCCGCCTGAACCCCGGCCCGGGGTCAGATCTGGTTCTCGCCGCCGTCGACGTAGAGGTTGGCGCCCAGCATGAAACTGCTGTCCGGCGAGGCCAGGAAAGCCACCGCGGCCGCGATCTCGTCCGCGTGCGCCATCCGGCCGATGGCGATCCGGGCGGCCTCGCTCTCGCGGAACGCCGCCGCGTTCTCCTCGCCAACCAGCTCGGTGATCCCGCTGGTGTCGGTCGGGCCGGGTGAGATGGCGTTGACCCGGATGCCGCGGCCCTGGAGCTCGTTGGCCCACGACCGGGTGAAGGCGCGCACAGCAGCCTTCGACGCGGCGTACGCGCCGAAACCCGGGGTGCCGCGATCGGCCGCGGTGGAGGCGTTGACGATGACCGAGGCGCCCTTGTTGAGCACCGGCAGCGCCCTCTGGATCGTCAGCATCGTGCCCTTGACGTTGACGGCGAAGACTCGGTCAAGATCCTCCACGGTGATCGTCTCGATGGTGGCCAGGACGGCGGTGGCCGAGTTGGCGAACAGCACGTCCAACCCGTTCCCCCGGTCCGCGACGGCCGCATAGAGCCGATCGAGATCGCCGGGGTTCGTGATGTCACCCGGAACCGCGGTGACCCCCGCGCCGATCACCTGCGCCGCCTCCTCGAGCTCGGCCTGCCGCCGGCCGGTGATGAACACGTGTGCGCCCTCGGCCACCAACCGGGCGGCGGTGGCCCGTCCGATGCCTCGCGTGCCGCCCCCGGTGACGACCGCCGTCTTGCCTTCGAGCCTGCGCATGACTACCTCCCATGATTTACACACCGATCGGTGCAGAAGTCGACCGTAGCACTTCGGCACCGATCGGTGCACAAGAGATAGGATGCGGGGATGGAGAAGGCGCAACTGGGCCGGCCGCGGGCGTTCGACGCCGACGCGGCGCTCGGCCAAGCCATGCTCGTCTTCTGGCGGCAGGGTTTCGAGGGGGCCAGCCTGGCCGACCTGACCGAGGCCATGGGCATTTCCCGCAAGAGCATGTACGCGGCGTACGGCAACAAGGAGGAGCTCTTCCGCAAGGTGCTGCAGCGCTACACCGATGGCCCGGCCGCCTACATCGCCGAGGCGTTGAGCGCGCCGACCGCCCGCGAGACGGCGACCGCGTTCCTCACCGGCTCGATCCGGGCCAACACGATGCCGGGCTACCCCGCCGGCTGCCTGGGGGTGCAGGGCGCGCTGGCCGTGGGCGAGACCGGTCAGGTCGCCCACGACATCCTGACCGAGTGGCGCGCCGTGGGTCAGATGCACCTGCGCGACCGCTTCCGCCGGGCCGTGCGCGAGGGCGACCTGCCCGCCGACGCCGACCCCGACCTGATCGCCCGTTACCTGATGACGATCGCGAACGGCCTGGCCGTGCAGGCGTCGGCCGGCGCCGGCCGCCAAGACCTCGAACGCGTGGCCGGCGCCGCCCTGCGCAACTGGCCCCCCCGCCTGACGCCTGACACGATCCCTGCCCCGGCCCGCCATTAGCCGACGTCTTCGGGGATCGTCACGGTGTTCTTCTCGGCGAGCTTGCCGTCGACGAAGCAGAAGCGGTAGAGCTCGGGGCCCTCGGGGTCGGGCAGCGGCTTGATGGTGTGGTAGATGCAGGACGCCCCCGCCGGCACGCCGAACTTGGCCGGCTGGCCGCCGTAGAGGTCCTTGTCGGAGATGTCGCTGAGCGGCTCGGGCAGCGCGGCCCGGACGTCGGCTTCGGGGGTGCCCTTCTTCTGCGCGTCGAACTCCTGCTTGGTGACGCCCGCCGCGATGATCTCCTTGCCGAGGTCGATCACCCGCCAGACGCCGAAGCCGAGGCCCCCGCAGAGCACGAAACCCAGGACAGCGATGACAATCAGGCCTTTCCGCATGGCGTTTCCTCCGTTGTCGCCCAGAAGCTGTTGCTGAAAAGGCTCCCGGAAATCGACGGGGGAATCGTCAGGGGTTGGACCGATCGCGGCGGCCGCGCGCTACGACGAAAGTTGAACCGTCATCTCGGCCCGACCGCCCGCTGCTCGGGAAAGGTCCAGCTGAAGCGGACGGCGGCCAGCCGCACGACCGCGGTCACGCCCAGGCAGACGAGACCCGCGACGGGTACCGGTGTCCCCAGCCGCACCAGCAGGACGAACGTGGCAGCGCCGGACGTGGCCGCGAACGCACGGGGTGCGAGCCGGCCGGGGACGGGTCTGCGGTCAGGCGTTCCGCGCGGCGGTGTCGATGACGTCGGCGACGGCGTCGGCCTGGGTGAGGAAGAGGGCGTGGCTGGCCTTGATGTTGGTGATCCGCGCGCCGATGCGCTGGGCCATGTGCTGCAGCATCGCCTGGTCGAAGGCCTTGTCGTCGGTCGCGATGGCGGCCCAGCTCGGCTTGTCGCGCCAGGCGGCGTTCTTCACCGGGGTGGCGAAGGCCGACATGCTGATGGGCACCTGGGAGTCGCGCAGGAAGGCGGCCTCGGCGTCGGTGGCGTCCGCGGCGAACCCGGCCTTGAACGTGCCGGGGTTGAGGAAGCCGAAACCGTCCTCGGCGACGTCGATGACGAAGTCGGGCGTGGCGGCGAACCCCTCGTACTGCTGGGAGGTGTTCTCGCCGGCGTCGGGGGCGAGCGCCGACACGTAGACCAGGCCCGCGACCTTCTCGTGCGTGCCGGCCTCGGTGATGACCGTGCCGCCCCAGGAGTGCCCGACGAGGACGGCCGGGCCGTCCTGCCGGTCGAGCACCCGCATGGTGGCCGCGACGTCGTCCTCGAGCGAGGTCAGCGGGTTCTGCACGATCGAGACCCGGTAGCCCCGGGCGGTGAGGTTGTCGTACACGCCGCGCCAGCCCGAGCCGTCAGCGAACGCACCGTGGACCAGCACAACATTGTGGATGGCGCTCATGTTCTGTCCTCTCATCGGCCAACTGGCATGCAATATATTGCACATCGCAGGGACCAACAAGGTCGTTGTCAATTTGTGCGAGGACGAACATTGTGTGCAATATGTTGCATGCCCATCCCCCGCGGCGAGTCCTCCGTCGACCGATCACTCCTGCGTGACGACGTCTACCGGCGCCTGCGGGACGCCATCGTCGACGGCACCTTCCTGCCCGGCGAGCAGCTCAAGGACGGCGAGCTCGCCGAGTGGCTCGGGGTGAGCCGCACCCCCGTACGGGAAGCCCTGTTGCGCCTCGCGGCCGGCGGGCTCGTCGTCACCACGCCCGGCAAGTCGACCCGGGTCAGCCTCGTCGACGCCCAGTCGGTGCGGGACGCCCGTGACGTCATCGCCGCCATGCACGAGCTGGCCGTCCGCCAGACCGCGGGCCGGCTCAGCGACGACGAGCTCGACCGCATGCGGGCCGCCAACCGCCGCTTCGCCGAGGCCGTCACCAGCGGTGACGTCGCCGCTGCCCTTGACGCCGACGAGGCGATCCATCGGGTTCCGGTCGACGCCTCGGGCAATCGCGCCCTGATGATGGTGCTCGACCAGTTCGATCCCCTGGTACGCCGGGCCGAGCGGCTGCGCTTCAGCACGGACGGGCACGCGTCGGTCGAACTGCACGACCGGCTGATCGAGATGATGGCGGCGAGAGACGCCGAGGGGGCGGCGTCGGTTGCCTTCGACATCTGGCACACGCTGCCCGCCGAGGAGGACGACACGAGATGACCGGCGGCGTCGGCCTGCCGGCCTCGACGCCGCCCTCTCGCACCCGGCCACGACCCGTCGTCAGATGCAGACCGAACGTTCTTGCCGCTAATATGGGGCCATGAAGCGTGGCGCCACCGAGACCCGTCCCTCCGAGGCCCGTCAGCGGCTCCTCAGCACGGCGACCCAGATCTTCTACGCCGACGGCATCCACTCGGTCGGCGTCGACCGCATCATCGCCGAGGCCAAGGTCACCCGGGCCACCTTCTATCGGCACTTCCCCAGCAAGGACGACCTCGTCCTCGCGTACCTGCGGGAAGTGCACCGGATGGAGCGCGACGCCATCACGGCGGCCATCGCCGCGCACACGACGGCGGCCGGCTCGCTGCTGGCCGCGGCCGACGCCATCGCCGGTATGATCCGGTCGCCGGGTTTCCGGGGGTGCGCCTTCCTCAACGCCGCCGCCGAGTTCCCCGCGCCCGGCCACCCGGTGCACCAGCAGATCGTGGCCCACCGCCAGTGGTTCCTCGACACCCTGACGCCGCTGATGGCGCAGGTCGCCCCGCAACGGTCGGACGCCGCCGCACGCCACTTCGCGATGCTGCGCGACGGCGCGATGACGGCCGGCTGCCTGCACGACGCCGAGCCGGTGATCGAGACGTTCCTGCGCGGCGTCGAGGGCCTGGTCCGTATCCACGGCGAACGCCGCCCGGCCCCGAGCTGAAGGACAGGTCGATCCACCGCCCGGCCGCGGGTTGCGGACGGGCCGATCCGCCCCCGCCGCCGGCTGAGTTCCGTCCGGCAGGCACATACGCCGAACGCCGGACGGACGACCCGACTGAGAGGTCGGATCGTCCGTCCGGCGTTCGGCGCTGGTGACGATGGATGGTAGTGGGGCTCAGCGCCCGTACGTCTCCAGCAGTCGCAGCCAGATCTCGCTGACCGTGGGGAACGCGGGGACGGCGTGCCAGAGCCGGTCGATCGGCACCTCGCCGGCGATGGCGATGGTGGCCGCGTGGATCAGCTCGGCCACGTCCGGGCCGACGAGGGTGAACCCGACGATCACCCGGCGGTCCTCGTCGACGACCATGCGGGCGTGACCCTGGTAGCCGTCGGCGTGCAGCACCGAGCCGGACACGGCGCCCAGGTCGTAGTCGACAACCCGGGTGCGCAGCCCGGCCGCCTCGGCCGCCGCCGCGGTCAGCCCGGCCGACGCGACCTCGGGATCGGTGAACACGACCTGGGGAACAGCGCGCTCGTCGGCCGTGGCCGCGTGCCGGCCCCACGGCCCGGTCTCGGCCTCTTCGCCCTTGGCGCGGGCCACGATCGCGTCGCCCAGCGCGCGGGCCTGGTATTTGCCCTGGTGGGTGAGCAGCGCCCGCCGGTTCACGTCGCCTGCGGCGTACAGCCAGTCCCCGGCGCCCTCGACCCGCAACGCCTCGTCGACGGTCAGCCACGAGCCGGGCTTGAGGCCGAGCGCGTCCAGGCCGATGTCCTGCGTGTTGGGCGTACGGCCGATCGCCACCAGGATCTCGTCGGCCGCGATCCGCTCGCCGCCGGTCAGCCTGACGTGCACCGTCCCGGTCGCGTCGCGGGTCACCGAGGCCGCCTCGGCGCCGATCCGCACGTCCACGCCCGACTCGCGCAGCGCCTGGGTGACACGTTCGCCGGCGAACGGCTCGGCCGTGTGCAGCAGGCCGTCGCGGGCCAGCATCGTGACGGCAGAGCCGAGACCCGCGTACGCGGTGGCCATCTCGGACGCCACCACGCCACCCCCGATGATGACGAGCCGGCCCGGAACCTCCTTCGCGGCGGCCGCCTCGCGGCTGGTCCACAGCCCGGACTCGCGCAGGCCCTCGATCTCGGGCACGAGCGCGCTGCTGCCGGTCGCGACGACCACGGCGTGCCGCGCGGTGAGCGAGGTCTTCGTGCCGTCGGTGGCGGTCACCTCGACGGTCCGCTCCCCGCTGATCCGCCCCTGACCGCGGTGCAGCGCGATCCCGGCCGACTCGAGCCAGGACACCTGCCCGTCGTCCTTCCAGTTCGAGGCGAACGAGTCCCGGCGGCGCAGCACGGCCGCCGCGTCCAGGTCGCCGGACACCGCCTCGCGAGCCCCGGCCACCTGGCGGGCCGCTCGCAGCGCGCTCCCGCTGCGCAGCAGGGCCTTGGTCGGCATGCACGCCCAGTAGGAGCACTCGCCGCCGACGAGCTCCCGCTCCACGATCGCGGCGGTCAGGCCACCCCGCACGAGGCGGTCGGCCACGTTCTCGCCGACCGGGCCGGCGCCGATCACGATGACGTCGTACGTAGTGGTGTCCATGTCAGTTTCCCTTGGCGGCACGGCCGAGCCGGATGGCGGCGATGAGGAAGAAGATGGCGCCCGGGATGGCGTAACCGACCGCGTTGGTCACCGCGGGGTCGGTCGCCGAGGCGGCGGCGAGGAACGAGGAACCGGCGAGCACGGAGAGGCCACCGCTGATGATCATGGGCCACTGGCCGCCCATCTTGCGGCGGGTCACCCCCACCACGAGCTGGATGAGGCCGGCCACGATGGCCCAGGCGCCCCACACCCGCAGCACCGCCGGTATGCCGGACGAGCCCGCGACAGCCAGGCCCGCGGCGGCGGCGAGGCTGATCGCGACGTTGACGTAGAGCAGCACGGGCGAGCCGGAGGAGCGGGTCGAGCGGGCGTCGATGATCGCGGCGGCCACGTCGACCAGCGGATAGATGACGAGCAGCGTGGTCGTGAGCGCGGTGAGCTCGTCGGCGACGGCGAACGTCACGCCGGCCCAGACCAGGGCGAAGGCGGCCCGGGCGAAGTAGAGCCGTCGCAGGGCGGCTGCGGTGGTGGAGATGCCGGGAGCGGCGAGGGTGGTCACGGGGTGGTCCTCTCGTTCAGGTGGTGGCGGCCGGTCAGGCCTGGGTGTCCTCGATGTCGGAGAACAGGCCCTTGAACGGCACGTTCGTCCCGATGAGGCCGCCGAAGACCGCGCCCGCGGCGGGGGTGGCGACCGCGGCTGAGGCGTCGGAGTAGCTGTCGAAGTAGAGGTCGAGCGTCCGGTAGGCCGGGGTGGGGGTGCCGTCCTCCTTGGGCCAGACCTTGGCCGACTCGACCCGGCGGACGTTCGGGAAGGTGGCCGCGGCCGCCTTCACCTCGGCGTAGACCTTCTCGAACTCGTCCGGGTCGCCGGGGTTGTCGATGACCAGCGTGATCTTGGTGGGCATGTCCTGGCTCCTTCGGTATCCGCTTCGGCTTCCGCTTCAGCAGAACGATCGTTCTGTCTTGCATGACGCTAGACCGGGCCTCGGCGTCACGTCAAGACCGAACGTTCTCTCTCGCCCTTCACCGTGTCCCGGATCACGCCGCCACGACAAACGGCCCTTGAGCCCTTCGCATTGATCTATGTCGATCGGTGCGTCAGGATGGGCGGCATGACGAGCGCGCGACGCCTGGTCTCGGCAACGTCCGTCGTGGTGCTGGCCCTGGCCGGCGCCCTCACCGCCTCGCCGGCCACGGCCGCGCCGCCCGAGGTCACCTCGCCCGCAACGGCCGCGCCGCCCGAGTTCCCCGCACCGTCCGGCGCCGCGCCGTCCGAGCTCGCCGCGCCGTCCGGCGCCGTCGACCCCGACACGCCCTGGCGCATGCGGCACTGGCCCCGGACCCAGCCGTGGCAGGTCGACGAGGCCGCGACCTTCGGCGCCGGGAACCGCGGTCCGCAGCCGATCGACCCGCAGCGCTACGAACTGCCCGACACGATGACGTGGTCCGACTACCGGCCGGTGCCGGGCACCAACTGGGCCGACCCCGCCGTACGGGGGTCACAGCGCAATTTCAGCGGCGCCCTCGTGCTCGTCGACTACCCGAACCAGCCGTTCGTCGTGACGCAGCCCGCGCACTCCACGATCTTCGGCAACCCGTCCGGCGTACAGAACCTCGAACGAGCCGACGTGCCCGGGTTCTACCGCGACTTCCTCAACAAGCCGGGCCGGCTCAACCGCGGGCACACCATCCACGAGTACTGGATGGAGGACTCCAACGGGCGTTTCGGCATCGAGCTGAACGCGTACGGGGTCTATCAGATGCCCGCCGAGAGCCACGAGTACGGCATCGAGGCGCAGATGCAGCGCGGCCAGGGCTGCCCGGCCGGTGACACGTGCAACCGCAACCTGCGTGCCGACGCCCGCGCCGCCTGGATCGCGGCGGTCGGCGAGGCCGAGGCAGCCAAGTACGACTTCGTCTTCTTCCTCTCCGCGGGCCAGGACGAGTCCGCCACGTGGCAGGAGTTCGGCCAGATGAAGTTCACCACCAAGGAGGAGGTGACCGACGACTTCGGCCCGCCGGACGAGGCGCTGCCCAACTGGAACGCCACCCGGTACGTCGACTGGACGTCGTGGCAGGCGTCGGCGAGCATCTGGCCCAACGCGACCCAGGGCAGCTCGTTGCAGGCCGAGAGCTCCGGGATGTCGACCTACGCGCACGAGTTCAGCCACATCCTCGGCGTCGGCGACAACTACAACAACCCGTACGGGGTGCCTGCTCGCCGTGACTACAGTGGACCGTGGGAGATGCTGAGCCGCGGCACGTTCAACGGCCCCGGCGGCCCGCACAGCCGCTGGCTGATCCCCGGAACCGCGGGCTCCTCGATGGGCGCCCAGCACATGCTGCGCAACAAGCTGAAGCTCGGCATCGCCGGCGACGTCCTGCGGCTGTCCCGCGACGCGCTGGCCCGCTCGGGCGTGGTCGTGACCCGCGTGACGGCTCGGGCGGTCGACCACGGCCTGGCCGGCATCAACATCACCCTCGACGGCGGCGACCACTCCCCCGCCTGCGACACCGCAACCGACCCCCTCTGCGACGGCGGCGGCTACGACAACTACACGCTCGAGGTCGTCGACCGCATGGGCTTCGACTCGTTCACCCCCGACTCGGGCGTGCTGCTGGCCAAGACGAAGAACCAGGACGCGGCCCCGTTCATCTGGACCATCGACGCCAACCCGCAGGACATCGACAAGGTCGACTTCGTCCGCCCCGACGGCACCCCGCAGATGATGACGATCGGCGACTACCGCCAGCTCTCCGACGCCCTGTTCCACGCCGGCACGGGCTCCGGCAGCCTCTTCGAGCACATCGACACGGCGAACCGCCTGCATTTCTACGTCCTCGACCGCCACCGGGACAACCGCGGAATTCTCTCGTACGACGTGGCGGTGCGCTCCCTCGACGGCGCCGGCCCTTCCGCCCGGGGCGTCAAGGCGTTCCCGGCCGTCGCCCACCCCGACGGCTCCGGCTGGGCCAGGTGCGCCATTCCCGTACGCAACACCGGCCGCGCCACCGACGTCTACCGCGTCACCGCCGCGGGCGCTTCCCTCCCCCGTACGGTGATCGGGGTCCCCGCCGGCAAGACGTCAACGGTCGACGTCCTGGTCAGGAACACCCGCCGTACGCCCGTAACCGTCACCTCGGAGAGCAACCCCTCGGCCACCACCACGACGACCTGCACCCGTCCGTACTGAGCGTCGCTTCTCGAGGAGCTGTAACGGCTCTGGGCGCTCCTATGTGGCCGACGGTCCGGTTGTGGCGTACCGGGCGACGACGGTGCGGACGGCCTCGTCGACCACCTGAGCGACGCGTTCGGCGCTCACCTCCCAGCCCGGCACCAGCAGGGCCGGCCAGAACACGTAGTTGGAGATCATGCCCAGGAACTGGGTGGCCGCGAGTTCCACGTCGTCGACCTTTACCGTTCCCGCCTTGTGCTCGGCGAGCAGGTAGCCCCGTACGGACTCGAAGTAGGGCATTTTTCCCTGCGAGAACTGGGCGTTGGCGAGTTCGGGGAATCGTGGCAGCTCGGCGATGACGATGCGGAACAGGTCGGTCATCTGGGGGCGCCTCAACAACTCGGCGTAGCGGCGGCCGATGGTGCTGAGCCCGTCGACGATGTTGCCCGCCGGCGGTGGGTCCTCCTCGCCGGCGGTCGACCAGGACTCGGTGACCATGGCGTCGAACAGGGCCGCCTTGGTCGGGAACTGCTTGAACAGGGTGGCCCGGGAAACACCCGAGCGCTCGGCTATGCGCGCCAGCGACGTCCGGTCGTAGCCCAGCTCAAGGAAGAGCGCGGTCGCGGCGGCCAGGATCAGCGCGCGTTTCTCCCGGGCGATGCGCTGGTGGTACGTCGTCACGACCGTGTTCATGGCCCGAGCATACGAGGTGAGTGGCTTGACTCACCACTGCGGCCGACCTAGTCTCGGGCAGAGGTGAGTCACTCGGCTCACCACCGACCGAAGGACCCTCCGATGCGCCGCTTCGACGACCAGACCGTGCTCGTGACCGGCGGGACCGGTGGCCAGGGCTCGAGCCACGTACGCGCCTTCCACGCCGAGGGGGCGAACGTGGTGATCGCCGGCATCGACGCCGGCCGCGGCGCCGCCCTCGCCGGCGAGCTCGGGACCCGCTGCCGCTTCACCCACCTCGACGTCACCGACGAGAACTCGTGGTCCGCCGCCGTTCAGGCCGCCGAAACCGCCTTCGGCGCCCTGAACGTGCTGGTCAACAACGCGGGCGTCCAGAACCCGCCGGCCCCGATCGAGAAGACGGACCAGGCCACCTGGTCGCGCATCCTCGACGTCAACCTCACCGGGACCTTCCTCGGCATCAGAGCCGCCGCCCCCGCCCTGCGCCGCGCGGCAGGCGGAGCCGTCGTCAACATCGCCTCGACGATGGGGCTGGGCGGCACGGCGCACTACGCGCCGTATGTCGCCAGCAAGTGGGCCGTACGGGGTCTCACCCGGACCGCGGCGCTCGAGCTCGGCCGCGACCGCATCCGCGTGAACACCATCCACCCCGGCGTGATCGCGACCCCCTTCATCCAGGAGCCGGCAGCGGGCGCCACCGTGGCGATCGCCGACTTCTACTCGCCCGAGCCGTTCGCCATCCCCCGGCTGGGCGAGCCGGCCGACGTCACCCGGCTTCTGCTTTTCCTGACGTCGGCGGAGGCGTCGTTCATCACGGGCTCGGAGTACGTCATCGACGGTGGGCTCCTCCTCGGGCCCGCCCTTCAGAGCGAGGCGGCATGAACACTCCGGACAAGACTTGGGGGAACAACCCCGTACGGGACGACATCCGGCGCGCCATCGAGATCACGCCGGCCGCGGGCACCAGCGAACGGATCATCGACATCACGACAACGGGACGCCGCAGCGGCCGGCCCCGCCGCATCGAGATCTTCTTCTACCGGGCCGCGGGCAACACCTACCTGTGCAGCGGGGCCGGCGGGGCGGCCACCGGCTGGTACGCGAACCTTCTCGCCCATCCCGACTTCACCTTCCACCTGAAGAACGGGATCCGGGCCGACCTACCGGCACGGGCCACGCCGGTCACCGACCCGGCCGAACGCCAGGCCGTGCTGGCGGAGATCGTCGCGGACCTCAATCAGCCCCACGATCCCGGCACCATCCGGCCGACCCGGCTCGAGGACTGGGCCAGCAGCCGGCTGATGCGCATCAGCTTCCGCTCCCAGCCGTGACCGCACCCCTACGCTGCTGCCCGCCGTGGGCGAGACGGCGGGCAGCAGCGGGTGGGGGGTCAGCGTTGGCGGGTGAGCAGGCCGGGCCGGTAGGGCAGCAGGCCGTAGTCGCCGCCGGAGCTGGGTGAGCGGCCTTGGTAGAGCAGTTGGAGGTTGCAGGGGTCGATGGTCATGGTTTGGTCGGCGCTGGTGCGCAGGAGTTCGCCGTGGCTGATGTCGTTGGTCCAGGTGGCGCCGCTGTTGGCTTTGCCGGCGAACGGGTTGCTCTCGGTGGCGGCGTTGGGGGTCCAGGTGCCGTTGAGGCTGGTGGCGGTGAAGGAGCGGAAGTAGCGGCCGTTGGCGCCGATGGCTTCGACGATCATGAGGTATTGGTTCTGGCCTTGGATTTTGTAGACCTGGGGTGCTTCGAACAGGTTGTTGGTGGTGTCGCTCATGATGGTGGTGTAGTTGGAGCCGAAGCTGCCGGGGAAGTTGCCGATGGGCATGCTGGCGCGGTAGATCTTGCCGTTGTCGCCGGCGAAGAACAGGTACATGTTCTGGCTGTCACCGATCAGCGCCTGGTCGATGGGTCCGGTGCCGGATCCGGTGATGCTGCCGGTGAACAGGGTCTGCGCCGCGGACCAGCCGTTGGGGTTGGTCGGATCCGTGGACGTCCGGTACGAGAACGCCGTCGGTCCCCACTGGTACGCAAGCACCCAGATGCTCTTGGGGGCGAAGTAGAACAGCGAGGGGGCGACGGTGGCGTTGTTCATGGCGTTCTGGCTGGCGGAGGCCATTTCGGAGTAGTTGGTGAACAGGCCGAAGTTCATGGATCCCCAGCGGGTTCCGGTGTCGTGGGTGGTGGCGTAGACGAGTTGCCGGCCGTTGTAGGGGGCGACGGTGAAGTCTTTGAGCGACACCCAGCCCGAGCGGGGGTTGGCCAGCGAGCCGGTCGACGACCACCGATACGACGACGGCAACGAGCAGGAAGCCGGCGGCGAGGTGGGCGGAGTGGTAGGCGGCGTCGTGGGCGGAGTGGTGGGCGGAGTGGTGGGCGGCGTCGTGGTGCCACCCGTACACGCCACCCCGTTCAGCGCGAACGCGGTCGGAACCGGGTTGCTGCTGCCCGACGAGCCGTTGAACCCGAACGACACCGTCGCCCCGGTCCCCACCGAACCGTTGTAACTCGCATTACGAGCCGTCACCGCCGACCCGCTCTGGGTCACCGTAGCGTTCCACGCCTGCGTCACGCTCTGACCCGCGCCGAACGACCACGTCAGCGTCCACGACGTCACCGGATCACCCAGGTTGGTGACTGCCACGTCGGCGTTGAAGCCGCCCTGCCACTGCGACGAAATCGCATATCGCACCGAGCACCCGGCGGCCGCCGCGCTTGCGGGAAGGACCACGGCTGAACCCAGGGCGAGAACACCGGCAGCGGCGAGGCCCACGCCGGTCGTACGGGATCTGTTCACGGCAAACGCTCCCTAGAGGATTGGTGCCGATGAATGTTACGGGAGCGCTCCCACGACGTTTCGCGGGTCGAATTCCGAAAAGACCAGCTCACGGCGACGACACCGGGCCGTAACACCTTTCAGGGCGGCCTTTATCGCGAATGGCTGGAAACAGCCTATTCGGATTCGACGCCGGTGCGGCGGGACTTCGCCCGGTACATGGCCGCGTCCGCCTCCCGGACCAGCGCGTCGGCGTCCGAGAGCGGTGTGCGGTGGGCCCGGGCGACGCCGATGCTCGCCGAGACCACCAACGTCCGGCCGTCCCGGCGATGGGGACGGTTCAGCGCGGACAGCAGACGCCGGGCGGTGGCCTCCGGAGAACGGCTGTCGTCCAGCAGGACCAGAAATTCGTCACCGCCGAAACGGCCCGCGGTGCCGTGCCCGCCGAGTTCGGCCCGCAGCCGGTCGGCCACCTCGACCAGGATTCCGTCGCCGACGGCGTGCCCGTACGTGTCGTTGATGTACTTGAAGCCGTTCAGGTCCACGAAGAGCACGGCCACGTCCGAACCGCGCTGGAGGGCGGCCGCCAGCAACTGCAGGAAATACGCGCGGTTGGGCAGGCCGGTGAGGTGGTCGTGCAGCGCGCTCGCCCGCAACTGCTCCTCCTGCTCGCGCAGCGTGTGCAGCGCGGCCTGATAGTCCAGCGCCACCGTCAGCAGCGCCGCCCACTGGTTGATCGGTTCCCGCCCGGTGGCCGCCCGCAGGTCCACCCGGTCGACCGTGGCCAGCAGCCCCCAGTCGCGGTGACCCACCCGGACCGGCACGACGAAGGTCAGCGTGCCGGGCTCACCGCGGGCAGCGTCCAGGATCTCGGCCGGTGGGAACCCGCTCGCCGAAACCGGTGGCAGCGGCGGGGGCGCGGGAACGGAACGGTCGAAGTGGCCGGCGATCTCCAGGCTCTGGTCGCCGGCGGTCCACAGGCCGAGGCAGCCGGCCCGGGCCGGGGTACGGCGCAACCAGACCAGCTGCCGGGGATCCTGCTCGTGGCTGCGCAACAGGTCGAGACTCATGTCGTACTGGCTGCTGACCGCGTGCTGCAACCGGACCCGTTCGCGATACTGCGACTGGCCCTCGGCCCGCAGCGCCGTCACGCCGACCGAGGGCGGGCAGCCGCAGGACTCGCGCACCACCAGCTCCGTCGCCACCTCATGCCGTACGGGTGAACCGCCGTTGCCGCCGACCGCCGCCAGCAGCGCCTCCGCCGCGGTGGCGCCGACCTGGAACAGGGGCTGCCGCACGGTGGTCAGGCGCGGCACCGTGAACGCCGCGTCCGAGAGGTCGTCGAAGCCCACCACGGCCTGGTCATCGGGCAGCCGGCAACCGGCCTCGGTCAGCACCCGGAGCAGACCCATCGCGTTCAGGTCGGTGCCGGTCACGACGGCGGTCGACGGCATCCCGGCCGCGAGCATCGCGTGGGCCGCCCTGGCGCCACCGGCCTCCTGGTTGTCGGTGGCCGCGAAAAGCAGATCCGGGTCCGGTTCGATGCCGTACGAGCGCAGCGTCTGCCGGTACGTCTCGTACCGTTCGTGCTGGTCGAGCGCGTTGAGGAAGCCGGCGAACCCGATCCGGCGGTGGCCGTGCCGGATCAGATGCTCGACCGCGGCCCGCACCCCGACCCGGTTGTCCGGGAACACGGTGGAGCATTCCAGCTCGGGGTAGTCGTGGCTGACGGCGACGACCGGGCGGCCGGTGGCCTGGATCTCGTGCAGGTACTTGGCGCTCGCCGCGTTCACGATGACGACGAAGCCGGCGGCGTGGTCCCAGGCCAGCGGGTACGGCGGGTGCGGCGGCTCGGTCAGCTCCACCTGGTCGGTGCCCGCGTCGAGCGTCTGCACGGCGACCACGGTGGCGTCGGCGTCGGCTGCCGTGCGCGCTATTCCCTCGAGCACCCCGCCGAAATACCACCCGCCCAGGAACGGCGACAGAACCCCCAGAACGGCCATCGCGCTCCTTCCGCGCCCCACTGCGTCGACAGGGGACAATACCGCGTTCGTCACACCAAAGTGGATCATGCGGTGGTCAGGAGCGCGTGGATCGCGCCGGCCTCCGGAGCATCGCACTCGGTGTAGATGGCCAAGGCCCGTTCGTAGTGGTCACGGGCCTGCGCCACGTCCCCCAGGGCCTGCCGGGCGCGGCCCAGACCGGCGTGGGCGCGCGCCTCCTGCAGGTAGTCGCTCGCCTCGTCGGCCAGGCCAAGTGCAGCCGTATGGTGGGCAAGCGCCTCCTCCGGTCGGCGGGCCTCCTGGGCCGCTTCGCCGAGGCCGTTGAGGGCCCACATCTCGCCGATCGTGGACCCGAGCTCATGGTTGATACGCAACGACTGCTCGTGGAAGCCGGCCGCCTCGTCGGGCTTGCCCATGCGGGTGTGCAGCAGACCGAGGCTGTCCAGCACGTTGGCCTCGGATGCCGTGTTGCCCAGCTGCCCGTACAGGGTCAGCGCCTGACGCAGGTGCTCACCGGCGTCGGCCAGGCAGCCGGTACGGGTTTCGATGTCGCCCAGCACGATGAGCGCGTACGCCTGCCCGTGCACGCTGCCCCGCGCCACCGCCTGCTCGAGAGACTGCCGGGCCAGGTCGGCGGCCTCGGCGAACTGCCCCATCCGGTCGAGGGCGATGCTCAGGGCGCACAACCCGTTTCCCTCACCGACCGGGTCGCCGGCCCGCCGATACAGCTCCAGCGCCTGCCTCAGCTGCTCGGCGGCCGCGGCGTTCTTCCCCGTACGCTGGTCGACCATGCTCAGGTTGTAGAGGACGCGCGCCTGCCCGCCCACGTCGCCGGTTTCCCGCATCAGGCCGAGCGACTGCCGGAAGTGCTCGGCGGCCTCCTCCAGGTGGCCGAGCAGCAGATGCGTGAAGCCCAGGTGCAACACGACGAGGGCCTGCTCGGCGGGGTCGCCGCGCTCGCGGGCGGCGTTGACGGCGTGGGTGAACAGGGTCAGGGCGTCACCCGGGTGGCCGCCGGCGAGGTAGCGGTACAGTTCCTCGGCCAGCGTCACGGTGTGCCCGGGCCAGCCCTGGGTCGCGGTGTGCGCGGCGACGGCGAGGATGCTGTGACGTTCGGCTTCGAGCCAGGCCACCGCGGATTCGAGGCTGGGCAGATCCGGGCCGGGCGGGCCCGCGGTGGCGCGTTCCCTGCGGCGGTACGCCTCGTCGGGATAGACGACGTTCGTGGCAGCCGTCGTGGTGGCGACGTAGAAGTCGAACAAGCGGGTCAGCGCGGCACGCCGGGCACGTGGCGGGTCCTCGTCCCGGGTCCGGGTGACGGCGTACGCGCGAACCAGGTCGTGCAGCACGTAACGGCCCGCGGCCGCCGGCTGCAACAGGTGATCGCGGCCCAGCTGCTCCAGCATCCGGCGGGCGTCCGGCGGCTCGATGCCCGCGAGCGCCGCCACCGCGTACGCGTCGAACTCCTGACCGGGATGCAGCGCGGCCAGACGCAACAGTCGCTGCTGCTCGGGCGGCAGGTGACGGTAGGACAGATCGAGGGCGAGCTCCACGCCGGTGTCCAGCCGCCGGTCGCGGTGCCGGTCGTCGAGGCGGTCGGCGTGATCGGCCAGGGTCCAGCCCGGCAGGCTCGTGATGTGACCGGCCAGCAGGCTCAGCGCCAGGGGCAGACGGCCGCAGCGCTCGGCTATCCGGCCCAGGGCCTCGGGGTCCGGCGCTGCCGGCGCGTCACCGGTCGCCGCGGCGAGGAACGTCGCCGCTTCGCCGGGCGTGAAGACGTCCACTTCGAGCGGCGTGCCGACGGGCAGACGCCGCCGGCTGGTGATCAATGTCAGGCAGTCCGGGCCGGGCAGCAACGGACGAACCTGCTCCTCGCTGTCCGCGTTGTCGAGAACCACCAGACCCCGTACGCCGGAAAGAAGCTCGCGAAACAGCTCGGCGCGGCCCGCCGGCGTGCGCGGGATGCGCTGACTCGGCACGCCCAGCAACCGCAGGAACCCGTCGAGCACGGCGGCCGGGCCGGCGGGCGGCTGCGCCGGATCGGGATGGAACCCGCGCAGGTTCACGAACAACACCCGCTCGAACGGGCCGAGCAGATGCCCCGCGTGCACGGCCAGCTGCGTCTTGCCGACCCCGGCCATCCCCTCGATCAAGCACACCGGCTCGCGGCGCAACCGTTCCAGCTCCACCTCCCGGCCGGTGAACCCGGGCAGATCCTGCGGCAGGGAATCCCGTACGCGAACCTGGGCGACCGCTTCGGACTCGCCGGTGACCGTTCGCAGGGCCTGCCGCCAACGATCCACGTAGTCCGGTTCCGGATGCAGCGCCGACACCACGGCCATGATGAGATCGGTGTTGAGCCGCCGCCGGCCCGGCCGGAAACAATCCGCGACCGTCGAACGGCGGGTCAGCTCACTCGCCGGGCGGCCCGCCGCTGTCCACGCCTCGTTGACCCGGCTCAGAATCGTCCCGTACGAGGGGTCGCCCGCCCACACCTTCAGCAGCCGCAGCCGTTCGACGAGGTCGTCGACGGCGCCGGCCCCGGCCGGATCGGGCAGCGCATCGTAAGCCATGGCCCGCAAAGGTTACCGACAACCGGCACCCCACCAGAGACCGAATGTCATCTATACGTCACTACTTGCCCCCGGTCGCTTGATGCCCCGGAACAGCCAGGCCGGGGAGTCGGGACTTTCGGCTTGAGAAATTTTCATCTTTAGACCTGTATCTATGGTGTGACCCTGCTTACACTCGCCTCGCCTGTGGTGATCGAGCGAGGGAGTGCCATGAAGAGGCTGCGCGGGCTGGTCGCAAGTTTGCTGGCGCTCGGCATCACGGGCGGGCTGGCCGCGCCGGCCACTGCCGCCCCGAGCTGGGCGCCGGCGCAGGACCTGGAGGGCAAGTGCGTCAGCCTGCAGGTCTTCGACGGAACGACGTCCCGCGGATACGTCCAGCGGGCCAGCGTCGGCTACGGCTTCACCGGCAACGCGGCGAGCGCCGAGCCGTTCCGGTTCGAGGCCACCCAGCTCGGCCGTTACCTGCTGCGCGACTCCACCGGCAAACCCCCGTACCAGACCGTGGTCGGCTGGGTGTGGGCCGGTGACGCGTACGGGGATCGGGCCGACTGGACCGTGAGCGAGGCCGACGGCAAATACCGCTTCCTCTCCACCGCGACCGGCCAGCAGCTGGGCGTCTACCTCGGCGGGCTCGGCGCGGGCAACAGCAACTCGACCGTCGCGCTGGCCCCGGCCACCGGGTGCGCCGCCATCCCCGACATCGCCACCGGCGTCAGCGGAACACCGGCGCCCGGCGTCGACGCCAACGGCAAGCTGGCCGGCTGGATCGACGCGCACGCGCACATCACCGCGGCCGAGGCCTTCGGGGGATCGTTGCACTGCGGGGACGCGTACGCGCCCGGGGGTGTGACGGTCGCGCTCAAGGGCTGTGCCTCGCACGCGACGCTGGGCTGGGGCGCCCTGCTCGAGGCCATCATCGCCGGCACCGACCCGATCAACTCGGCCGAGGACGGCTGGCCCACCTTCGGCGACTGGCCGCAGCACGACACGATGCTGCACGAGGCCTCGTACTTCCGCAGCCTGCAACGCGCCTGGCAGTCCGGGCAGCGGGTGCTCAACGTGCTGCTGGTCGCCAACCGGGTGATCTGCGGGCTGACCCTGGAGCACACGTCGTGCGACGAGATGGACCAGATCCGCGCCCAGGCCCAGTATCTGCACAAGATGCAGGACTACGTGGACGCCCGCAGCGGCGGTCCCGGCAAGGGCTGGTTCCGGCTGGCCACCACCCCGGCCCAGGTGCGCCAGATCGCCGCCCAGGGCAAACTGGCCGTCACCATCGGCGTCGAGAACTCCGAGATCTTCGGCTGCCGCGAGATCAACGACGTGCCGCAGTGCACCAAGGCCCAGATCGACGCCGGCCTCGACGAACTGGAAGCCATGGGCGTCAGCGGGCTCTATCCCGTGCACAAGTTCGACAACGCGTTCGGCGGCACCCGCTTCGACGAGGGCGTCACCGGCGCCGCCGTCAACGTCGGCAACCTGATCTCCACCGGGCACTGGTGGCAGGCGACCTCCTGCACCGGCCCCTCCGACAACGAGCAGCCCCTGGTCAGCGACGACTTCGCCCGCCTGCTGCAGCTCGGCGTCGGGCTGCCCGCCGGAGCGATCCTCCCCGTCTATCCGAGCGGCAAGATCTGCAACGTACGGGGTCTGACCGACCTCGGCCGCTACCTGATCGAACGCATGATGGACCGCGGCATGATCATTCACATCGACCACATGAGCGTGAAGACCGCTTCGGCCGTGCTCGACCTGGCCGAACGCGACAACTACCCCGGCGTCGCCTCCGTGCACAGCTGGTCCGACCCGGCCCTGATCAACCGGCTGCTGGGCGTCGGCGGCTTCCTGGCCGGCTACGCGTTCTCGGCCACCGACGACGGTCAGGACACCGGCACCTTCCTCGACGAGTGGCGCGCCAACAAGTCCCTCGCCAACGGCTCGAAGATC
Organism: Paractinoplanes brasiliensis; assembly: GCF_004362215.1. Classification (NCBI taxonomy): domain Bacteria; kingdom Bacillati; phylum Actinomycetota; class Actinomycetes; order Micromonosporales; family Micromonosporaceae; genus Paractinoplanes; species Paractinoplanes brasiliensis. The sequence goes on from NZ_SNWR01000002.1 coordinate 2,446,698, forward strand.
ACCGGGTACGGCGTGGGGAGCGACGTGAACGGCCTCGGCCCCCAGGCAGCGCCTCGCCTGGACGCGGGTTCGCGGCCGCTGACGTACCCGTTCACGGCGACCAACGGCACGCAGGTGGCCAAGCAGGTCTACGGTTCCCGCACGTTCGACCTCAACACCGACGGTGTGGCACAGTACGGCCTGTACGCGGACTGGATCGTCGACCTCGTCAACCAGTCCGGCGGCGACGCGGCTCAGCTCCGACGCCACCTGCTGAGCGGCGCCGAGGCGTACACGGTCATGTGGGAGAAGGCACGAGCGTAGGCATGGGTTCCGACGGCACGGCGCTGGTGCTCGGCGGGGGCGGGCTCACCGGGGTCGCCTGGGAGATCGGGCTGCTGCACGGCCTGACCGAGCACGGCGTCGACCTGACCGACGCCGCCCTGGTCGTCGGAACCTCGGCCGGCTCCTCGGTGGCCGCCCAGATCCTCTCCGGCAAGCCGCTCGAGAGCCTCTTCGAGGCCCAGGTGGCCGACTCGAGCGGCGAGGTCGCGGCACGGCTGAGCGCGGGCGCCCTGATCCGGTACGTGGTCGCCGGGCTCTGGCCCGGCAACCCGGCCCGCGGCCGCGCCTGGCTCGGCCGTCAGGCGCTACGGGCCCGTACGGTGCCCGAGGCGGAGCGCCGCGCCGTGATCGCCCGTCGCATCGGCGAGGCCGGCTGGCCCGCCACTCGTCTGCTGATCACCGCGGTCGAGGCGTCGTCCGGCCGGGAACGCGTCTTCTCGTCCGCAGACAGGGTGCCGCTGGTCGACGCCGTGGCCGCCAGCTGCGCCGTGCCGCTGGTCTGGCCCCCGGTGACGATCGACGGCGTACGCTACATCGACGGCGGCATCCGCTCGGTCGCCAACGTCGACCTGGCCGCGGGCAGCCGCCGGGTGGTCGTGCTCGCCCCCGCAACCCAGTCGGTGCGGCGTTCCGGACACCCGGCCCGTCAGCTCGCAGCACTCGGCCCCGACGTACGTGGCGCGGTGGTTTCCCCGGACGTGGCGGCCCGCGCGGCGATCGGCCGCAACCCGCTCGACCCGGCCCGTCGCCGCCCGGCCGCCGAAGCGGGACGAGCCCAGGCCGCCCACGAGGCGCACCGGATTCGCGACCTCTGGCCGTGATCGCTCGACTGACGACAACCGACTTACGGCTCTTCGATTCAGCCGCGGTGACCTTCGGGACGGTTCCCGGGCGGGCCGAACGTTCCTCGAAAGCCCGAACACTGTGGCCTTCGTGGCCTTCGACGGCGACGAGATCCTCGGGTGGTGCTGGGGCTACCATCTGGTCAGGCCGGACACGTCCTCGATGCTGTACCTCCATCGACTCGAGGTGACGCCGGAGCGTCGACGGCGAGGAACAGGCAGGGCCCTGCTGCGGGCGTTCATGTCGGCCGGTGTGCGGGCCGGCGCCACCCGGATGTTCATGACCACGGGCGAGGCGAACGCCGCCGCCCGAGCCCTGTACGAGTCGATGGGCGGTGGCCCGGCCACGCAAGGCCCCACGGTCAACTACTGGTTCCCACTGCAGCCGGATGTTGCTGCGTGACCTCTTTGTCGAGCCCTTGTGCTTACTGGCGTCGCCGGGGTGGGAAGTCGACGGTGACGCCACTCGGTCCTGACTGAGGAGGTGCTCGGGCGGATGGTGCAGCGTGGTCGCAGAATGCCATCAGTGGTCGGGTTCATCAGTAAGTCTTCGCCCCTGCTTCACGCCTCCGTGCAGGCCCCAGTTGTCCAGCCCTGAGTAGACAAGCGCGGTGCGGGTGACCGGTCACCTTCGTGATCTGCTTGGCCCAATTCGCGGCGTGATGGGCCAGGGCGAGGGACTCGATCCAGCCTTCGATACTGGCGTGGAGCGGCACCCACCGTCGGCCATCGTGGATGCCGAACTCGTCGGTCGGGCCGATCATGAACGAGTAGGGAACGGCTGTCCTCTGCGGGCCGGCTTCGAACCACCATCCCGGAACAGGGGAACCGTCGGCCGCTTCGGTGGGTGAGCTGTCGGGGGTGTCGGCCTGGAAGTATCTGGGGCCTCCGTCGTATTGCGGGGCCGGTGGCAGGACCAGGCCGCCCCACCGGCGCTGGAACGCCACGGTGCGGTCGATCTCGGCGGCCGGGATGCCCGATTGAGGTGACCGGCGTAGTCGTCGTAGTGGTCGGTCCTCAGTTTCCCGCCGTTGGTCCGGCTGTTGTTCGTCTTCCACGCGGCGGGCGCCGTCCACGGCGAGGCAAGGATTTTCACCCCCGACCCGTACGACTTGTGATGTCCGCAGCGTCGTGCCACCCGTTCACGACGCCGTTCAGAGCAAACGCCGTCGGCGCCGGGTTGCTGCTGCCCGGCGAGCCGTCGAACCCGAACGACACGGTCGCCGCGGTCCCCACCGCGCCGTTGTAACTCGCGTTACGGGCCGTCACCGCCGACCCGGCCTGCGTCACGGTCGCGTTCCACGCCTGCGTCACGCCCCCGGCGGCGTTTCACTCTCGTACGGGAAACCTTGCCTCACTTTCGTACGGTAAACCTTGCCGGCCGGCGAACAAGGTGACGTCGATCGATGCGTTCGGATCCGCTACGCCGGGGTGAGCCGGAAAGTGGACGCCTCGACGTACGCGGCGGTGTTCTCCTCCGGCTCGAGCCGCAGCCGCCCGTCAACCATCAGCACCAGGCGATCCGGGTAGTTGCGGGAGCGCAGGCGTACGGTTCCCGCCTCGCGACCCGGCTCAGGGCAGAAGGTGGCGTCCTGGCGGTACAGGTCACTGTCCTCTTCGGTGTGGAGCACGACGCGGAAAGACGCGTGCCGGACGTACTTGCCGTCGGTGGAGCGCAGGGAGACGCACTCCGGATCGACGATGCCGGGATGGGCCGTGAGTTCGAGCCCGGTCACCCCGTACGCCTCCACGAGCTGCTCGCCGTCGAGCGTGATGACGGCATCGGAGCCGGCCGGGTGAAGAACGAAACGACCGGCGGGAACGGCGCTGGGCGAGGGAGCCGGCGCCGCCTGGGCAGGGGGTTGCGAACGCGAGGAGCGAGCCGGGGTGGGCGCGGCGCGTGTGGGGGTGGGTGCGGCCGAGGCGATGCTGCGGGGAGGGCGGGCCGGCTCGTCGGGCAGCGCGAGGTAGACGCCGCCGGTGACGGTGGCGCCGGCCAGGACCGCGGCGGCCACCTTGACGCCGACGATCTGGCCCAGCCAGCCCGCGCCCGCGGCGGCTCCGCCGGTGAAGGCCGCTACTGGAAGCGGTACCAGCGAAGCGCCGAGAAGGAGGCGTTCGAGCGGGACGAACGAGGTGCGGGTGGCGCCGCAGACGGGGCAGTCCCGCACGTGCCGCGCGAAACGTTTACGCCATCTCGGACTCGGATTGCCGTCCCATCCGGCGGCGATTTCGTCAAGCTCGGGGCATCGGGGGTCGGCCTGCAACGCGGCCACCACAGAACGGCTGAGATCGAGCTGGTGGCGCATGCGTTGCAGGCGCACGCGGGTGTGCGCCTGACTGAGGCCGAGGGCCGCGACCACCTCGGCGCGGGTGAGCTCGCCGGCCACCTCGCGCCACCACAGGGCGGCAGGTTCGCGGTCGTCGGGGTCGAGCCAGCGGGTGGCCTCGACGACCTGGCGGCGCTGCTCGGACAGGCCCACCCGGGTGACGGTGAGGTCGGCGAACTCGGCGTCCGGATCGGGGATCCGGGCGGCGTCCTCAAGCGATGCCGTACGGTCGTTCTCCAACTGCCGCGACCGCAGGCGGGTGCCGATCTGGTGGGTGGCGATCGCGACCAGCCACGACCGGAAGCTGGCCGGAGTGCGCAGGGTCGGCAGATCCCGGTACGCGCGGAGCACGGTCTCCTGCACGACGTCGTCCACATCGGCGTGGCCCTCCAGCGCCCGGCCGACGATCCGGTAGAGCAGCGGAAGGTGCGCCGAGATGAGGGTTTCGGCGGCGCGGCGGTCGCCGGACCGGGCCGCGTCGACCAGCTCGACCAGGTCCGCCTCGGCGATGTGGGTCATGGCGTCGCCGTGTCGTGCCCCTCCCGTGCCCGCCTCGCCATCGTGCAACGACACCCACGCCTCCCCGCCTGCAGCCCCCGCGGCGGACAGCCGATCACAACCGCCGCGGAACCGATCGGCACGAAGCCTCCCGGACGCGTCACAATACCCGCGGAAACCCCCGTTACGGGCGTCCGGAATCGCATGATCAGCACGAAGAAGATGCCGGATTTCTGTTACGGCGGCGCTACCGAGAATGCCGTACAGGAAAACGCCGTCCTCTTGCTTGAGATCGCGCGTAACACTCTGGCAATATTGCCCCATCTCGATGGGAGCGCTCCCAGCACATGGTGGCCAGTGGCCCACAGCGGGCGCCCGATGACCAGCGCCGCAGGTGCCACATCCCGTCGAAGAGCACCACGGCCCGCCAGTCAGCCCGCGGACCCCGCCGCCCCCCACCCACCCCGCCCCCCACCCCCCAAAGGGAGACCCCATGTCCAGATTCACCCTGACCCGGCCACGCCGGGCTGCCCTGCTGGCCACGCTCAGCGCCGCGGCGTTGACCGCGTCCGGCCTCGTCTTCGCCGGCGCCGCAGACGCGGGCACAACCCTGGGCGCGTCGGCTGCCGAGAAGGGCCGCTACTTCGGCGCCGCCATCGCCGGCGGCCGGCTCGGCGACTCGACCTACACGCGGATCCTTCGCACCGAGTTCAACTCGGTCACCGCCGAGAACGAGATGAAGTGGGACGCCACCGAGCCGCAGCAGGGCCAGTTCAACTACACCAACGGTGACCGCATCCTCAACGAGGGCCTGTCCAACGGGTCGAAGGTGCGCGGGCACGCCCTGCTGTGGCACAACCAGGAGCCGCAGTGGGCCCGGTCGATGGAGGGCAGCGCGCTGCGCAACGCCGCCATCAACCACGTCACCCAGGTCGCCACGCACTACAAAGGCAAGATCCATTCCTGGGACGTGGTGAACGAGGCCTTCGCCGACGGCGGCAGCGGTGGCCGGCGTGACTCGAACCTGCAGCGCACCGGCAACGACTGGATCGAGGCCGCCTTCCGCGCCGCGCGCAACGCCGACCCGGGCGCCAAGCTCTGCTACAACGACTACAACACCGACGGCATCAACGCGAAGTCGACGGGCATTTACAACATGGTCCGCGACTTCAAGTCCCGCGGGGTCCCGATCGACTGCGTCGGCTTCCAGTCGCACCTGGGCACCACGATCGACTCGACCTACCAGGCCAACCTGCAGCGCTTCGCCGACCTGGGCGTGGACGTGCAGATCACCGAGCTCGACGTCGCGCAGGGCGGCAACCAGGCCAACATCTACGCCGCCGTGACCCGGGCCTGCCTGGCGGTTTCCCGTTGTACGGGCATCACCGTGTGGGGCATCCGCGACACCGACTCGTGGCGCACCGGCGAGAACCCGCTGCTCTTCGACGGCAGCGGCAACAAGAAGGCCGCGTACACGGCGGTTCTGAACGCCCTCAACGCGGGCGGCACAACCACGCCGCCGACGACGCCTCCGACGACGCCGCCGTCCACGCCCACCACCCCTCCGCCGTCGGGCTCGTGCAGCGCCACGGTGACGCTCAACTCCTGGAACGGCGGCTTCGTGGCCAACGTACGGGTCAACGCCGGCTCGTCCGCGCTCAACGGCTGGACGATCCGCGTGACCCTGCCGTCGGGCAGCGCGGTCACCAGCACCTGGAGTGCCACCGCGTCGGGCAGCTCGGGCACGGTGAACTTCCGCAACGTGGACTACAACCGGCAGATCCCGGCCGGCGGCAACACCGAGTTCGGCTTCCAGGGCACCGGCGCCGGCCCGACGGCCACCCCGGTCTGCACGGCGGGCTGACAACCGGACGAACGGCCGGCAGCACGAAGGCCGAGAACCGGCGGCCGTCGCGATCGTGGGGTCGCGGCGGCCGCCGGCGTTCCCGGCCTCGGCCCCGCACGGGCCTGTCGGTGAACGTTCACAGCATCATCTCTCCCCCTCGGCAACTTCCGCAACACGAGAAAAAGCCGCCTGAAAAACTGTTACGGCGATCGATTTCAAACCGCCCCGACATCCGGATACGTCAACATCTTGAGCATCGCGAAACGTTCTGGCAACATCGGCGGCACCCCCTGTTTCTCTCCGCAACGCTCTTCCGATGGCCCAAGTTTGTGAACGATCACATCGGACGCTGAAGGAGCATCCCCCATGCGACTACGACTGCCCGCCCTCGTCGCGGCCGTCATCACCGGCGCCGCGGTGCTGCTCAGCGCCCCGAGCGCCGAGGCGGCCACGGTGGACACGAACGCCTCGTACGTGCTGATCAACCGGAACAGCGGCAAGGCCCTGGACGTCTACAACCTGGCCACCACCGACGGCGCCCGCATCACCCAATGGGCCCGCAACGACGGCAACCAGCAGCAATGGCAGTTCGTCGACTCCGGCGGCGGCTACTACCGCATCAAGTCCAAGCTCTCCGGCAAGGTCCTCGACGTCGCCGGCGCCTCCACCACCAACGGCGCCGCCATCAACCAGTGGACCGACAACAACTCCACCAACCAGCAGTTCCGCCTCGCCGACTCCGACGGCGGCTACGTCCGCCTCATCGCCCGGCACAGCAACAAAGCCGTCGAAGTGCAAGGCGCCTCAACCACCGACGGCGCCAACGTCGTGCAGTACGACGACTGGGGCGGCGCCAACCAGCAATGGCAGCTCGTCCGCGTCGGCGGCGGCACGACCACACCGCCGGCCGGGACCTTCAGCAACCCCGTGGTGTGGCAGGACTTCGCCGACGGCGACATCATCCGGGTCGGGGACGCGTACTACTACTCGGCGTCGAACATGCACTACTCCCCCGGCGCGCCCATCCTGCGCTCGTACGACCTGGTCAACTGGGAGTACGCCGGGCACTCGGTGCCACGACTCGACTTCGACTCCTCCGCGTACGACCTCAGCGGCTCACGGGCGTACGTGAAAGGGGTCTTCGCCTCGACGCTGAACTATCGCCGCAGCAACAGCACGTACTACTGGATCGGCTGCATCGAGTACAACCGCACGTACGTCTACACAGCGTCCGCGGTCGACGGCACGTGGCAGAAGCGTTCCCGGATCAACAACTGCTACTACGACGCCGGGCTGCTCATCGACGACAACGACACCATGTACGTGGCGTACGGGAACACCAGCATCAGCGTCGCCCAGCTGTCGGCCGACGGTCTGAGCCAGGTCCGCGCCCAGCAGGTGTTCCAGACCCCGTCCAGTGTCGGCACTCTCGAGGGCGCCCGGTTCTACAAGCGCAACGGCTACTACTACATCTGGCTGACCCGCCCGGCGAACGGTCAGTACGTGCTGCGGTCGACCAGCCCGTTCGGCCCGTACGAGATGCGTCAGGTGCTGCTGAACCTGCCCGGCCCCATCTCGGGTGGCGGGGTGCCGCACCAGGGCGGTCTGGTGCAGACGCAGGCCGGCGACTGGTACTACATGTCCTTCGTCGACGCGTACCCGGGCGGACGGGTGCCCGCGCTGGCGCCGATCAGCTGGAGCTCCGACGGCTGGCCCGTGCTGCAGACCGTCAACGGCGCGTGGGGCGCCACCTACCCGAAGCCGAACATCACGACCTCGAAGACCGTGCAGTCGATGCTGCCGGACGAGACCTTCGGCGGATCCACGCTCGGGCCGCGCTGGGAGTGGAACCACAACCCGGACAACTCCCGGTGGTCGCTGAGCAACGGGCTGCGGTTGCAGACCGCGACCGTCACCAACGACCTGTACAACGCCCGCAACACGCTCACCCACCGGATCCAGGGGCCCTCGTCGACCGCCACCGTCGAGCTCGACTACAGCACCATGCGCGACGGCGACCGGTCCGGCCTGGCGATGCTGCGCGACACGTCGGCCTGGGTCGGCGTGCGGCGTGACAACGGCCAGACCCGGGTCGTGATGACCAACGGGCTCACCATGGGCACCAACTGGGTCACCACCGGAACCGGCTCGGAGGCGGCGAGCGCCGCGGTCTCCGGCGGACGGATCTGGCTGCGCGCCCAGGCCGACGTCCGGCCCGGCTCCGGACGGCAGGCCACCTTCTCGTACAGCACCGACGGCGTGAACTTCACCCGGCTCGGGCCGGGCCTCACGCTCAACAGCGCCTGGCAGTTCTTCCCGGGCTACCGCTTCGCGATGTTCAACTACGCCACCCAGGCGCTCGGCGGAGCGGTGACCGTCAAACGGTTCACCATGACCACCCCCTAGTTCCCGTCCCCTTTCCCTCGAAGGAGCACCTCATGTCCCGACGACGATGGCTCGCGGCGGTATTCGCCGCGGCCACCACGCTCGCCGTGGCCGTCAACGTTCCGGCTGCCTCGGCCGCGACCGTCGACACCAGCGCCTCGTACGTGCTGATCAACCGGAACAGCGGCAAGGCCCTCGACGTCTACAACCTGGCCACCACCGACGGCGCCCGCATCACCCAATGGGCCCGCAACGACGGCAACCAGCAGCAATGGCAGTTCGTCGACTCCGGCGGCGGCTACTACCGCATCAAGTCCAAGCTCTCCGGCAAGGTCCTCGACGTCGCCGGCGCCTCCACCACCAACGGCGCCGCCATCAACCAGTGGACCGACAACAACTCCACCAACCAGCAGTTCCGCCTCGCCGACTCCGACGGCGGCTACGTCCGCCTCATCGCCCGGCACAGCAACAAAGCCGTCGAAGTGCAAGGCGCCTCAACCACCGACGGCGCCAACGTCGTGCAGTACGACGACTGGGGCGGCGCCAACCAGCAATGGCAGCTGGCCCGGGTGGGTAGCTCGGACCCCGGAAATCCCGGCACGTGCACGCTTCCGTCGTCGTATCGCTGGTCGTCGACCGGTCCGCTGGCGCAGCCGAAGTCCGGCTGGGCGTCCCTGAAGGACTTCACCATCGCGCCCTACCAGGGCAAACAGCTGGTGTACGCCACCACCCACAGCAGCAGCGCCACCGGCGGCTGGGGTTCGATGAACTTCGGCCTGGTCGACAACCTCAACCAGCTCGGCTCGGCCAGCCAGAACACCATGAGCCAAGGCACCGTCGCGCCGTCGCTGTTCTACTTCGCGCCGAAGAACATCTGGATCCTCGCCCACCAGTGGGGTCCGACATCCTTCTCGTACCGCACCTCGACCAACCCGGCCAACGCCAACGGCTGGTCGGCCCCGCAGCCCCTGTCGACCGCGTCGATCACCGGCTCCAGCACCGGTGTGATCGACCAGACGATCATCGGCGACGACCAGAACATGTACCTGTTCTTCGCCGGCGACAACGGCAAGATCTACCGCCAGATCATGCCGATCGGGAACTTCCCGGGCAGCTTCGGCTCCAACTACACGACGATCATGAGCGACACCTCGGAGAATCTGTTCGAGGCGCCGCAGGTCTACAAGGTGCAGGGCCAGAACCAGTACCTGATGATCGTCGAGGCCCGGACCAGCTCCTGGGAGCGCTACTTCCGCTCGTTCACGGCGACCAGCCTGAGCGGCACCTGGACCCCGAACGCGACGACCTACAGCAACCCCTTCGCGGGCAAGGCCAACAGCGGCGCCACCTGGACCAACGACATCAGCCACGGCGAACTCCTGCGCACCAGCGCCGACCAAACCATGACCATCGACCCCTGCAACCTCCAACTGCTCTACCAAGGCCGCTCACCCAGCTCCGGCGGCGACTACGGCCTGCTGCCCTACCGGCCCGGCCTGCTCACCCGCCAACGCTGACCCCCCACCCGCTGCTGCCCGCCGCCCATCACCGGCGGGCAGCAGCGCGCACAGGGAACTGGCATTCTGCGGACGTGTTCCTGACGATCGCCGGATCCAGTTGTTCGGGGAAGACCACCGCGGTCCGGGCGTGCGCCCAGATCGACGGGCTGGTCGTGCACGACTTCGACGAGATCGGCGTACCGTCCGGCGCGGACGTGGTCTGGCGTCAGCGCAGCCTCCAGGAGTGGATCCGTCGGGCGCTGCGCCTGCAGGCCGACGGGCTCGACATGCTCCTGACCGGGCAGTCGCCGCTGGGCGAGGTTCTGGCGTGCCCGTCGGCGGTCGAGCTCGACGCGATCGCGGCCTGCCTGCTGGATGTCGACGACCAGGTACGACGGCAGCGGCTCGAACGGCGTGACCCCGGGAAGTGGGACGCGGAGGCCACCCGGAAGTTCATCGGGTGGGCGCGGTGGCATCGCGGGCACGCCGCCGATCCTCGCCATCTGCCCGAGGCCATCACCGCGGCCGGCGACGAGCGGATGAGATGGGACCGCTGGAGCGGCTGGACGGCCGGGGATCCTCGCTGGAACGTGCGGGTCATCGACACGACCGGTCGATCCGTCGACCAGTCGGCGGCCGGCATCCGGCAGTGGGTGAACGACGCACGCGCCGACTTCGCCGCGGGCCGCCTCGCCCTCCATCACGGCGCCTGGGCCGCACACCGACGTTAACGCTCACAGTACCGATCCCATCCGAGCCAATCGGTGGGTTGAATGGCGCGATACGTTCTGGCAACATCGGCGACATCCCCATTTTGTTAACGATCACATCCCCCGGGAGATCGACATGCCTACCCCCTCGTTCAGCCGGCGCCGCCTCCTGCAAGCCACCGGAGTCGCGGGACTCGCCACTGCCGCCGGTGCGACCGTTCTCGATCAGCGTCCCGCCGCCGCCGCGGTCGTGCCGCCGGCCCGGCCCGACATCGGCGCGGCCGCGTTCGCCTTCGAGCCCGGCCAGGTGCGCCTGACCACCGGCCGGTTCCTCGACAACCAGAACCGGACCCTGAACTACCTGCGGTTCGTCGACGTCAACCGCCTGCTCTACGTGTTCCGCGCCAACCACCGGCTCTCCACCGGCGGCGCCACCGCGAACGGGGGCTGGGACGCGCCGAGCTTCCCGTTCCGCTCGCACATGCAGGGCCACTTCCTGACCGCGTGGGCCCAGGCGTACGCCGTGCTGGGCGACACCACCTGCCGGGACAAGGCGAACCTGATGGTGGCCGAGCTGGCCAAGTGCCAGGCCAACAACGCGGCCGCCGGCTTCGGCACGGGTTACCTGTCGGGCTTCCCGGAGTCGGACTTCACCGCCCTGGAGGCGCGCACGCTGAGCAACGGCAACGTGCCGTACTACTGCATCCACAAGACGCTGACCGGCCTGCTCGACGTGTGGCGGCTGACCGGCAACACCCAGGCCCGGACCGTGCTGCTGGCGCTGGCCGGGTGGGTCGACACCCGTACGGGCCGGTTGAGCTCGAGCCAGATGCAGGCGATGCTGGGCACCGAGTTCGGCGGGATGAACGAGGTGCTGACCGACATCTATCAGCAGACCGGTGACGCGCGCTGGCTGGCGGTGGCGCAACGGTTCGACCACGCGGCCGTGTTCAGCCCCCTCGCAGCCGGTTCCGACCAGCTCAACGGGCTGCACGCCAACACGCAGGTGCCGAAGTGGATCGGCGCGGCCCGCGAGTACAAGGCGACCGGCACGACCCGCTATCGCGACATCGCGACCAACGCCTGGAACTTCACCACCCGGGCCCACACGTACGTGATCGGCGGCAACAGCCAGGCCGAGCACTTCCGGCCCCCGAACGCGATCGCGGGTTACCTGAGCAACGACACCTGCGAGCACTGCAACACCCACAACATGCTCAAGCTGACCCGGGAGCTGTGGCTGCTGGACCCGGGCAACGCCGGCTACTTCGACTACTACGAGCGGGCGCTGCTCAACCACCTGATCGGCGCGCAGAACCCGGCCGACAGCCACGGCGGCATCACGTACTTCACGCCGCTGCGCCCGGGCGGCCGGCGTGGGGTCGGCCCGGCGTGGGGCGGCGGCACCTGGTCGACCGACTACAACTCGTTCTGGTGCTGCCAGGGCACCGGGCTCGAGACCAACACGAAGCTGATGGACTCGATCTACTTCTACTCCGGCACGACGCTGACCGTGAACCTGTTCGTGCCGTCGACGCTGACCTGGGCCCAGCGCGGCATCACGGTCACCCAGTCCACCACCTACCCGGCCGGTGACACGACCACCCTGACACTGTCGGGCTCGATGAGCGGTTCCTGGAGCATTCGCGTCCGCATCCCCGCCTGGACGCAGAACCCCGTGCTCAGCGTCAACGGCGCGGCGCAGAACGTCACCGCCACCCCGGGCAGCTACGCAACCATCACCCGTACGTGGGCCGCCGGTGACACCCTCACGGTCAAGCTCCCGATGCGCGTGATCATGCAGGCCGCCAACGACAATCCCGGTGTTCAGGCCATCACGTACGGGCCGGCGGTGCTCTGCGGCAACTACGGCAACACGGCCCTGAACGCGCTGCCGTCACTCAACGTCGCGTCGATCACCCGCACGAGCTCGTCGAGCCTCGCCTTCACCGCCACCGCCAACGGCTCGACGGTCAACCTCGGGCCGTTCCACGACGCGCACGGCTACAACTACACGGTCTACTGGAACGCCGGCGGCGACACGGGCGCCTCGGTGAAGCTGGTGAACGCGGGAACCGGGTTGGTGCTCGGCATCAAGGACATGTCGACCGCCGACGGCGGGCTGGCCGTGGTGTGGGGCGACACCGGAACCGCCGACCACCAGTGGGTGCGGGTGACCGACGGTTCGGCCGTACGGTTCCGCAACGTCAACAGCGGCAAGGTGCTGGGCGTCGAGAACATGTCGACGGCCGACAACGCGCGGGTGCTGCAGTGGTCGGACACCGGCACGGCCGACCACCGCTGGACCCTGGTCGACAACGGCAACGGCACGTACCGGATCCGCAACGTCAACAGCGGCAAGGTCCTGGCGATCCTCAACGGCTCGAGCACGTGGGGCACGCAGGTGGTGCAGGACTCCGACAACGGCAGCGCCGACAACAACTGGCGTCTGGTCTGACCCGTCAGCGGTGGGGCCTCTTCCCCGGACGCGGAGGCTCGTGCGCCTTCTCGTGCTTCGGCTTGCCCTTTCGCGCTTTCGCGGGTTTCGCTTCGGGCGGCGGGGCGGCTTCGTGAGCCACGGCGACCGACCGGACCGTCCGCTCGGGTGTGGTTCGCGGCTTCGGTGACCCCGCACGGGTCGTCGCCGGGCTGGACGGCACGACGACCGCTTCGGCGCGAGCCGGCTCGGCCGGTCCGTCGCCCGCCCACCACAAACCCCCTCCGGCCAGCACCACGGTGACCGTCCCGGCCGCGACCAGCAGCGCGCGGCCGGGGCGGCGGGCCCGCACCGGGGGCAAGGTGATGGTCGGGGCCGCCGCGCTGCGCAGAAGAGACGCGCTCGGCAGGCCCGCGACCTCGCCCAGCACCTCCGAGACCTCGATCGCGGTGGGCCGGTCGGCGGGCCGTTTCGCCAGGCAGCGGGTCACGAGGCGGACCACCACGGGCGGCAGGCCGGGAACGGCCGGCAGGGGCGCCGGTTTCGCGTACGCATGTGCCCTGACCATCTCGGTGACCGTGGACGCCTGCCACGGCATCCTTCCGGCCAGCGACAGATACATCAGCAGGCCCAGGGCGTACACGTCGGTCGCGGGCCGCACCGGGCCGCCCTTGATGCGTTCCGGGGCGAGGTAGGCCGGGGTGCCCACGACCTGGTCCTTGCCCTCGAACTCGCCGACCGCGGCCGAGATGCCGAAGTCGACCAGCTTCACTCCCCCGCTGGTCACCATGACGTTGGCCGGTTTGACGTCACGGTGCACGATGCCGTCGGCGTGGGCCGCCGCGAGGGCCGCCGCCACCTGCGCACCGACCAGCGTCGCGACCTTCCACGGGAGCCGGCCGCCGCTGAGCATCTGGGCCAGGGTGCGGCCGTCGGCCAGCTCCATCACCACGTACGAGAGTGTCCGCCCCTGCTCAGTGAAGTCGCCGTAGTCGTAGACGGCGACAACGTTGGTGTGCCGCAGCCGGGCAGCCGCGCGAGCTTCGTCGCGGATGAGGCGCCGCTGCTGCGGATCGTCGGCCAGCACCGGCGACAGCACCTTGACCGCGACCTCCCGGCCGAGCACGTCGTCGTCGGCCCGCCACACCACGGACATGCCGCCCCGGCCCAGTTCCTCGCGGAGCCGGTAACGCCCGGCGATCAGTTCCCCTCGATCCACGGGTGCTGTTATCTCCCGCGGCTGGAAACCGAAACGTCGCCGCCCCGCCCGGACTTTCTTGATTCAGCACGCGGGGCGATGCCCAGGCGCTGCGGCAACCTGGGCATCGCGGCCTGCGACACGATCTGACAACGGAAAGGCCGGGGCCCGGGGCTCGTCTCTCGCTTCGCTCCCACGTGATCCGAGAGACGGGCCCCGGGCGGCTTCTGTCAGGCCGGCGTGCAGGTGGCTGCCGGCGCGGTGTTGGTCCCCGTGGCGGAGCCGAGGAACCCGAAGGTGGTCGACGCGCCCGCGCCGAGGTTGCCGTTCCAGCTTTCGTTGGCGACCGTCGGGGAAGCGCCCGTGGTGGTGAGGCGACCGCCCCAGAGCTGGGTGATTGTCTGGCCGTTGGCGAAGGTCCAGCTGACCCGCCAGCCGGTCAGCGCCGCGGCGCCGGCTGTCACTGTGACCTCGCCCTGGAAGCCGCCCTGCCACTGACCGGTGATCCGGTAGACCGCGGTGCACCCGCCAGGGGGCGTCGTGGTCGGCGGGGTCGTCGTGGGCGGGGTCGTCGTGGGCGGGGTGGTCGTCGGCGGCGCGGTGGTCGGCGGGGTGCCGGTGAACTGGTTGAAGAACTTCCAGATCTCGCCGCCGACCCAGGTGCGGGCGCCGTTGGGTGTGCCGGAACCGTCCACCGGCTCGGGCGTGTGGTCACCGTCGAAGGCGGCCCACACCACCGGGTATCCGGCTCGGCACCCCGAGTACGCGGTGACGATGTGGGTCAGGCTGCCGCGGGCCGGCTCGGGCGGGTTCTGCGCGGCGCACCCGTTGTTGCGTACGAAGGTGTCCCGGATGGACCGGCCCATCGAGATGTTCAGCACGCTGTCGAAGGTGCCGTGGATGCCGAGGTAAGCCACCGGCTGCGTGCCCGGGCTGCAGCCGCTGAGGTTGGCCCCGGAGATGACCGCGACCGCCCGGAACACGTTCGGCCGGGCGCAGGCGACGGCGTAGCTCATCGAGCCGCCGTAGCTCCAGCCCGTCGCGAACACCTGAGTGGTGTCGACGCACAGGTCGTTCTGGATCAGCGTGGTCAGGTTGTCGACGAGCGTGAGATCGCGGTTGCCGGTGTTGGCCCAGCCGTTGTCGATGCCCTGCGGCGCGACGAAGATGGCCGAGTTGCCGGACAGCCCCTGCAGGCCGTAGTAGCCCGCGTCGGCCACGTTGCGGGCCGACCCGTTCAGCCAGTGGAAGCCGAAGATCAGCTTGTACGGCTTGTTCCGGTCGTAGTTGTCGGGGACGCGCAGGATGTACGTGCGGTTCTGGCCGCCACTGTTGATCGTGCGGGTGCCGCTGGTGAGCGTGGGCGCCTTGCCGCAACCGGCCGTGGTGGCCGCGCCGGCCGGCGTCGCTGTCGTGACCGTGAGCGCCGCGGCCACGGCCACCAGCGCCGCCGCGGCGGCTCCGGCGAGTCTTCGGAACGGCATCACAATTCCTCGATTCCGCCTGACAGTTCGAATGATTGCCCGGCACGTTACGGGAGCGCTCCCATAGTTTCAAGAATGTAAATACGGCAACCGTTCCGACGTGCGCCTTCCGCGGGCATAACACTTTTTCAGTGGTTAATTTTGTCGCCATATCCGAGGCGGCCCCCTTTTGCCGATCGCACCGGAAGTTCCGGAGCCTGGCTGCCGCGAGATCACGCCGGCCAAGCGGGAGAGCCGCCATGAGATCTCCGAGCATGCACGTATCACCAGCTCAGAGCGCATCGGAGGCCGGTACGGCAGCGGTGGCCGGAGCAACAACTCTCGGCGATCTTCCGGAAGCTGTTGTTTCGGCGGTGTTACTCGTGCCACCATGACGCGAATCGAAGCCCGTCACTCCCGATCCGGCTCGCGAATGGCCCTGGCGCGCAACGGTCAATCCGTCCCGCGCGGGATGCGTCATGCCCGGAACGCGAAACAAAGAAAGGTGACCTGATGGCAGTCAATCCCCCGGCCGGCGCGGCGCGAGGTCGGCCGCTGCGTCTGCGGCTGTTGCTCAGTGGGGCGGTCGCGGCCGTCACCGCTGCGGGCGTGGCCATGGTGATGCCGAGCGCGAACGCGGCCGAAAGCACGTTGGGTGCCGCGGCGGCGCAGTCGGGCCGGTATTTCGGCACGGCGATCGCGGCGTCGCGGTTGAGCAACTCGCAGTACTCGACGATCGCGGCGCGTGAGTTCAACATGATCACGGCCGAGAACGAGATGAAACCGGACGCGTTGCAGCCCAGCCGCGGGCAGTTCAACTTCAGCTCCGGTGACCAGATCTACAACTGGGCCACCCAACGCGGTCTGCAGGTACGCGGCCACACCCTGGCCTGGCACGCGCAGCAGCCCGGCTGGATGCAAAGCCTGAGCGGCAGCGCCCTGCGCCAGGCGATGATCGATCACATCAACGGCGTGATGGCCCACTACCAAGGCAAGATCCGCGCGTGGGACGTGGTCAACGAGGCGTTCAACGAGGACGGCAGCCGCCGCTCGTCGAACCTGCAGGGCACCGGCAACGACTGGATCGAGGTGGCGTTCCGCACGGCCCGGGCCGCCGACCCGGCGGTCAAGCTGTGCTACAACGACTACAACATCGAGAACTGGTCGTACGGCAAAACCCAAGGCGTCTACAACATGATCCGCGACTTCAAGTCCCGGGGCGTGCCGATCGACTGCGTCGGGTTGCAGACCCACTTCACCGGTGGCAGCTCACTGCCCAGCAACTTCCAGACCACCCTGTCCAACTTCGCCGCCCTGGGCGTGGACGTGGCGCTGACCGAGGTCGACGTCACCAACTCCTCCACCACCCAGTACGCCGGGCTGACCCAGGCATGCCTGAACGTGCCCCGCTGCATCGGCATCACGGTCTGGGGCGTACGCGACAGCGACTCCTGGCGCGCCAACGAGAACCCCCTGCTGTTCGACGGCAACGGCAACAAGAAAGCCGCCTACACCTCAGTCCTCAACGCCCTCAACGCCGCCGGGCCCACCAACCCGACCACGCCGCCGCCCGGCACCACCACGCCGCCGCCGGCCACCACCCCGCCGCCCTCGGGCAGCGGACGGATCCTCGGCGCGCAGTCGGGCCGCTGCATCGACGTGCCGGGCTCGACGCAGAACAACGGCACGCGGGTCCAGTTGTACGACTGCAACGGCGCGAGCAACCAGTCGTGGACGCTCACGTCGAGCAGGCAGCTGACCGTGTACGGCTCGCGGTGCCTGGACGCCGCCGGCTCCGGAAACGGCTCGGCCGTGCAGATCTACGCCTGCAACGGCCAGGCCAACCAGCAGTGGAACATCAACAGCAACGGCACGATCAGCGGTGTCCAGTCCGGACGCTGCCTGGACGTGTGGGGCACCGGCAACGGCCAGCAGGTACAGCTCTACGACTGCCACGGCCAGGCGAACCAGCGGTTCAGCCTGAGCTGACACCTGGCGTACCGATGCGGTGCGGGGCGGCGACACGCCCCGCACCGCTTCTTTGTGTCCGATCTCGTAAGTTGCGGAACGGTTGCCACCCGGGGGCAGGGTTCGCCGGGCTTTCCGCCGTCCTGGAGGCCGATTTCGACCGCCGAGCAAGGCTGCCGATATTTCCGCTGTGTCTCCGAAAGTTGTTGACATGGTGACGATGGCGGACGACCATTCCGGGAGACGGACCTCGACAGCGTCGGCCCGCCACGACTCTCCCGCAGCGGCTGTCGTGCCTGGGGTTGTGCTCAGCGCAGCCTCGTCCCCCCATGGGCCGCCGCACCCCCTCCCGCGGAAGGTTTTCCATGACGATTGCCAAGGCCGGCCTGTCCCCCGTCGGGGATGACGGAACCGCTGATCAAGTGATCCGGAACCCGGTCCTGCCCGGCTTCCACCCGGATCCGTCGATCGTGCGGGTCGGCTCCGACTACTACGTCGCCACGTCGACGTTCGAGTGGTATCCCGGCGTACGGGTGCACCACTCGACGGACCTCGTTCACTGGCAGCCGCTCGGCGGCGCGCTGACCGAGCGACGGCTCCTCGACCTGAGCGGGGCGGCCGACTCGTGCGGCGTCTGGGCGCCCAACCTCACGTACGCGAATGGGCTGTTCCACCTGCTCTACACCGACGTGGCGACGTTCGCCGGCGGCTACTGGGATCCGCAGAACTATCTGGTCACCGCGCCCGAGATCACCGGCCCGTGGTCCGACCCGGTGGTGCTGCACGGGCGCGGGTTCGACTCGTCGCTGTTCCACGACGAGGACGGCGCCACCTGGATGCTGTCCATGCGCGCCGACTGGCGGCCCGGCCGCAACCGTTTCGCGGGCATCGAGATCCAGCGGTACGACCCGGCCGAGCGCCGCCTGGTGGGCCCGGCGCGGCTGATCTTCGAGGGCACCGACGCGGGCCTGACCGAGGCGCCCAACATCTATCGCAAGGACGGCTGGTACTACCTGGTCACCGCCGAGGGCGGCACCAGCTGGGCGCACCAGGTCACCGTGGCCCGCTCCCGTGAGCTGTTCGGCCCGTACGAGGTGGACCCCGGCGGCCCGCTGCTGACCTCGACCGGCCGCCCCGAGCTCGCCCTGCAGAAGGCCGGCCACGGCAGCCTCGTACAGACCCCGGCCGGCGAGTGGTACCTGGCGCACCTGGTGGCCCGGCCGTACGCGCCGAGCGGGCGCTGCGTCCTCGGGCGCGAGGCCGCCCTGCAGAAGGTGGAGTGGGCCACCGACGCCTGGCCCAGCATCCACGACGGCGTGCCGGCCGAACAGGTCCCGGCCCCGGCCGGCATCACGGTCACCCCGCAGCCGCCGTCCTCCGAGCAGTTCGAGGACGACGACTTCGACGCGCCGGCGCTCGGGCCCAACTGGTCGACGCTGCGCCGCCCGGCCACCCCCGACTGGGTCGACCTGTCCGCCCGCCCCTCACACCTGCGGATCCACGGCGGCCAGTCGCCGATGGCGCGGCACCGGCCCAGTCTGGTCGCCCGCCGGGTGACGAACCAGCGGTCCACCTTCGAGGCCGTGTGCGAGTTCCAGCCCCGCAACAGCCGCCAGCTGGCCGGGGTCGCGGCGTACTACAACTCGCGCAACTGGTACTACCTGCACCTGACCGCCGACGACGACGGCACACCGGTGCTCGACCTGCTCTGCTGCGACAGCGGGCGGGTCAGCATCGCCCCCGGGCTGCAGACGGTGCTCGACGGCGTGCCGCGGGTCGGTCTGCGCGTGCGTTTCGACGGCCCCGCCCTGACCTTCGCCTACACCACCAACCCGGGCGACATGGCGGTCTGGTACGACCTGGGCCGCACCTTCGACGCCACCACGCTGTCCGACGAGTACGCCGCCACGATCGTCCCCGGTGAGCCCGAGGCGTGGGGCTTCACCGGCGCCTTCGTGGGGCTCTGGGTGCAGGATCTGGGGGCCGAGGGCGGGTACGCCGACTTCGACCGGGCCGTCTACCGCGCGGAGTGACTCGACGTGGGCCGCTCGCCGTCCTTGAGCGGCCCACGTCTTCCTACAGCGAGGCCTTGACCGTCACGAACGAGTGGGCCGGCAGGTGCGCCCGCAGCGTGCCCCCGGCCACCTTCACACCGTCGTACGGGCGGGGAGCCACCACGGACGGCGATTCCGGCGTGTTGTGGTCCTGCAGCGCGCCGGACGTCAGGATCAGCGCTTCGGCCCCGTCGAGCGCCCCACCCCGTACGTCGATCTCGACGTCGACCGGCTCGCCGGCGTCGAGATTCGACAGCGACACCAGCACCGCGCCGTCCTTGCGGCTGGCCGAGACCGAGAGCGTGTCCAGCTTCGCCTCCCCGACCGGGCGGCCGGGCAGCGCGTCCCGGAAGTCGACACGCAACGACGTCGCGTCCTGGTGGCCCTTGTTCATGCGGAACACGTGGTAGGTCGGGGTCAGCACCAGGGCGCCGGAGTCCGGGTCGGTGAGGATCATGGCCTGCAGCACGTTCACCGTCTGCGCGATGTTGGCCATGACGAGCCGGTCGGCGTGCCGGTGGAAGATGTCGAAGTGGACGCCGGCCACCAGCGCGTCCCGCAGCGTGTTCTGCTGGTAGAGGAAACCGGGGTTGGTGCCGGGCTCCACGTCGAACCAGGTGCCCCACTCGTCGAGGACCAGGCCCACGCTCTTGCCGGGGTCGTAGCAGTCCATGACGGCCGCGTGCCCGGCCAGCACCTCGTCCATCCTGGCCGCCGCCGCCATCGTCGTGTAGTACTCGTCGGTGTCGAACGCGGTGGCCGAGCCCTTCTCCTCCCAGGTCGGCCCGGTCAGCGTGTAGTGGTGCACCGAGAGCGCGTGGAAGCCGGTGCTGCGGATGTGCCGGCAGCCCAGATGCCCGACCTGCTTCATCAGAGTCTCGGTCCACGCGTAGTCGGTGCCGTTGGCCCCCGCGGCGATCTTGTAGAGCTGGTTGTCGCCGTAGTCGCGGCAGTAGGTGCCGAAACGGCGCGCCTCCTGCGCGTAGTGCTCGGCGGTCATGTTGCCGCCGCAGCCCCACGCCTCGTTGCCCAGCCCCCAGAACTTGACCCGCCACGGCTCGTCGCGGCCGTTCGCCTTGCGCAGCCGGGCCATCGGCGAGTCGCCGTCGCGGGTCAGGTACTCGACCCACTCGCTCATTTCCCGTACGGTGCCGGAGCCCACGTTGCCGCTGATGTACGGCTCGGCGCCGAGCAGCTCGCACAGGGCCATGAACTCGTGGGTGCCGAAGTGGTTGTTCTCCTCGACCCCGCCCCAGTGCGTGTTGACCATGACGGGACGCCGGTCCTTGGGGCCGATGCCGTCGCGCCAGTGGTACTCGTCGGCGAAGCACCCGCCCGGCCAGCGCAGGTTAGGGATGTCGAGCGCACGCAGGGCCTCCACCACGTCGAGCCGGATGCCGCCCTCGTTCGGGATCTCGGAGTCCTCGCCGACGTAGAAACCGCCGTAGACGCACCGGCCCAGGTGCTCGGCGAAGTGCCCGTACAGGTGGCGGTTGATCCGCGGGCCATCGACGTCGACATTGATCACTGCTCGGACGGCCATGTCAGGCGCCTTCCAGTCGGAGGTGGACGTCGGACGCGGACGCGCCGACGGTGAACGAGGTCGCGCCGGCGGCGGAGCTCAGCTGGTAGTCGCCCGGGAAACCGCGGACCTCGAGACGCCCGTACGGGTCTGTCCGCAGGCTCGTCGGCGCCAGCCAGCACTCGCCCTTCACCAGATTCCTCAGGGCCTCGTACGCGGGTTTGGGGGTGCCGTCGGTGCGGATGAACCCGCTCGGGGCGCCCAGCCACGCCCCCTCGTCGAGCCAGCCCCAGTACGTGACGGCCTGAACCGACGGGTGCGACAGCAGGGCGCGGTAGTGGCGCACCATCTCGCCGGCCTGGCGCTGCTCGCCCTCGGCGGTGGTGGGCCACGACGGCACCTGGTAGTCGTTGAGGTCCTCGATGTGCGGCGGCATCAGGTCACCGGAGACCAGTGTCGTCTCCGTCATGTGGATCGGCAGGCCGAACCGGGCGAAACGGTCCACGGTTGCCAGCGTCCGCTCCTCGCCCCAGTAGCCCTGGTGCATGTGGCTCTGCAGGCCGATCGCGTCGACCTGGACCCCGGCTCCGAGCACCCCCTCGATCAGACGCTCGTACGCCTCGGACATGTCGAAGTCGTTGAGCAGCAGCGTTGCCGTGGGGCCGGCCGCGCGCGCCTCGGCGAAGGCGAACTGCACCGTGGCGATCCGGCCGCGCTCGGCAGCCAGGCGGGTGATCGCGTTGCGGTGCGGCTCGTTGACGAACTTGGGCATGATCACCGCCTCGTTGACCACGTCCCAGGCCTGGATCACGTCGGCGAAGCCGGTCACCTCGCGCCGGATCCGCTCGCGGACGGCCGTCTCGACCTCGTCGGTGGGCAGGTCCCGCAGCCAGTCGGCGGTCAGCGTGTGCCACACCAGGGGGTGGCCCTTCACGCGGCAGCCGTGCTCGGTGAACCACTGGGCGGCCTGCCGCAACTGACGCGTGCGGGGGCGGCCGCGCTGCGGTTCGAACAGGCCCCAGTAGAACGGCAGGGTGGCCGTGTTGAACACGTCGAGCCACAGATCCGCCGTACGGGGGATCTCCTGCGCCCCGGGCTCGTCGCCGGGCGGGACGAAGTCGAAGCCGATGGTGCCGAACCCGAAGGCGTGGGACCGCTGCTCGACGACGACGTCGTGATCCGGCAGCGGCCGGCCGTCGGCATCGATCAGGGTGAACGTGACCTGTGCGAGCCGATGGTCGAACGGGGTTGTTGTCACTGCGTCTCCTGCCGTGGGCTGGGCTTTCGCAACTTCCATTTCTCGCCGAAACGTTTCACACCGCTTCTCGGGGGCGACACCGAGCGTTACACGTCCACAACGACTTCCACCTCATGGTGACGAATATCTTGACATGCAGGTTGATCACTTCATAGCTTGGCTTTCACATTCCGGAAACACTCCGAAACTTTCGGTACCGAGGGGTGAACCTGTGGCACCTAAGAAATTTTTGGCCGTAGCGGCCGCGATGGCGCTGAGCGCCGCGAGCCTGACTGCCTGTGGCGGCGGGGACGACGAGGGCGGCGACTCCAGCTCCGGCGGCAAGGTCGAGATGTCGTTCTGGCACAACTCCACGACGGGTCCCGGCAAGGCCTACTGGGAAAAAACGGTGGCGGACTTCCAGACCGCCAACCCGAACGTCACCATCAAGATCCAGTCGATCCAGAACGAGGACCTGGACGGCAAGCTGCAGACCTCGCTGAACTCGGGTTCCGCGCCCGACATCTTCATGCAGCGCGGCGGCGGCAAGATGGCCGCGATGGTCGAGGCGGGCCAGCTCAAGGACATCAGCGACCAGGTCAGCGCCGAGACCAAGGCGGCCGTCGGCGACGCCGCGCTGGGCACGGGTGAGGTCGACGGCAAGACCTACGCCGTGCCGGTCTCGATCCTCCCCGGCGGCTTCTGGTACAGCAAGAACACCTTCCAGAAGGCCGGTGTGACCGCCACGCCGACCACGATGGAGGAGCTCACCGACGTCGCGGCCAAGCTGAAGGCCAACGGGACGCCGATCGCGCTCGGCGGCAAGGACGCCTGGCCGGCCGCCCACTGGTACTACTTCTTCGCCCTGCGCGCCTGCAGCCAGGCCTCCCTGGACGCGGCGGCCAAGGACAAGAACTTCAGTGACCCCTGCTGGACCAAGGCCGGCGAGGACCTCAAGGCGTTCGCCGACACCAAGCCCTTCAACGACGGCTTCCTGACCACCTCGGCCCAGCAGGGCGCGGGCAGCTCGGCCGGCCTGATCGCCAACGGCAAGGCAGGCATGGAGCTGATGGGCGCCTGGGACCCGGGCGTCATCGCGGGTCTGACCAAGGACAAGAAGCCACTGCCCGACCTCGGGTTCTTCCCGTTCCCGGCGGTCTCCGGCGGCCAGGGCGACCCGGCCGCGATCATGGGCGGCGCCGACGGCTTCTCCTGCTCGGCCCAGGCGCCCAAGGAGTGCGCCGACTTCCTCAACTACATCCTCACCAAGCCGGCGCAGGAGGGCTACTACAAGGCCTTCAACGCGCTGCCGGTGAGCAAGGAAGCCCAGGGCGCGGTGACCGAGGACTACCTGAAGGCCGTTCTCGACGCCTACAACAAGGCCCCGTACGTGTCGCAGTGGCTGGACACGGTCTACGGCCAGAACGTGGGTAACGCCCTCAACATCGGCGTGGTGAACCTGCTCGCCGGCAAGGGCGACGTCGCCGGAATCATCAAGTCCGTCAACGACGCGGCCAAGAAGGGCTGATAAAGCGTGGCGCTCACTCACGAGGCGCCGGGCGATCGTGTGCGTGACGGGAGCGGCGTTCAGGCGCCGCCCCCGTTGCGCCCCCGCCGGCGCGGCATCGGCTGGGCCCAGCGGCTCGAGATCGTGGCGCTGTCCGGCCCCGCGATCCTGGTGTTCGTCGGCTTTGTGATCTTCCCGGTTGTGATGGCCGCGTACTACGGCTTCTACCGGTGGAAAGGTTTCGGGAAGCCGACCAACTTCGTCGGGCTCGACAACTACGTCACCATCCTGCAGGACACCGCGTTCCACGAGGCGCTGTGGCACAACGCCGAGATCCTCGTGCTGTCGCTCGTCCTGCAGGGCCCGGTTGCCGTCCTGCTGGCCCTGCTGCTAAACCGGCGGATGCGCGGGCAGTCCGCGATCCGGATCCTCATCTTCGTCCCGTACGTGATCGCCGAGGTCATCGCCGGCACGGCGTGGGCCCTGATGCTGCAGACCAACGGCGCGGCCAACGACGTGCTCAGAGGCCTCGGCCTCGACGCGTTCGTCCAGGACTGGCTGGCCAACCCGAAACTGGCCATCTGGTCGCTGATGTTCATCCTGACCTGGAAGTACGTCGGGTTCGCGGTGATCCTGTTCCTGGCCGGCATGCAGAACATCCCCGACGAGCTGAGCGAGGCGTCCGCGGTCGACGGCGCGTCCTTCTGGCAGACCCAGCGGCACATCACCCTGCCGCTGCTCATGCCGACGATCCGGATCTGGGCGTTCCTGTCGATCATCGGATCGCTGCAGCTGTTCGATCTCGTCTACATCATCTGGGGCCAGTACGTCGCCTCGACCGCCGGCACGTCCACGATGGCGACCTACATGGTCACCGAGGGCCGCAACGCCGGCAACTACGGCTACGGCAACGCGGTGGCGGTCGTGCTCTTCATCATCTCCATGATCATCGCGTTGGTGTACCAGCGCTTCGTTCTGCGCCGCGACACCGACGGCGCGCTGACCGGAGGACGCTAGCCATGGCCGCGACCAAGAGCTCCGGGCGCAACCTGCTCGTGTACCTCGCCGCGCTGATGCTGATCGGTCTCATGCTGGGACCGGTCATCTACATCATCCTCGGCGGGTTCCGGACCAACTCGCAGATCACCGTCGACCCGGCCGGCCTGCCCAACCCGTGGGTCGCCGAGAACTACACCGACATCCTGGCCAGCGAGACCTTCTGGCGTCAGGTCGGCAACTCGACGATCGTCGCGGTCATCACCACCGCCGCCGTGGTCGTGCTGGGCGTCATGGCCAGTTACGTGCTGGCGCGCTACAAGTTCCGCGGCCGCGGGGCGATGTACGCGCTGTTCGCCGCCGGACTCATGTTCCCGGCCACGGTCGCCATCACGCCGCTCTACATCCTGATCAAGAACCTGGGCCTGGTGAACACCCTGCCCGGCGTGATCCTGCCGCAGATCGCCTTCGCCCTGCCCATCACGATCATCATCCTGGTGCCGTTCCTGCAGGCCATCCCGAAAGAGATCGAGGAGGCCGCCGCGATCGACCGCTGCAGCCGTCTCGGCTTCTTCTGGCGGATGGTGCTGCCGTTGTCGGTGCCCGGCCTGATCACGGTCGGGATCCTGGCATTCGTCGGCAGCTGGAACAGCTACCTGCTGCCGCTGTTCATCCTCAACGACCAGGACACCTTCACGCTGCCGCTGGGTGTGCAGGCCTTCGCGTCGCAGTACTCGGTGGACACGGCGCGGGTGCTGGCCTTCACGTCGTTGTCGATGATCCCCGCGCTGATCTTCTTCAGCCTCTTCGAACGCCGCATCGTCGGCGGCCTCACGGGCGCCGTCAAGGGCTGACCCGCCGCACGCCGGCCGGACCGCTAACGGGGCTGGTCATCGTCCCCCCGATGACCGAGCCGGTCCGGCCGGCTGTTGTGTCCCAGCCACCCGTCCCCTCCCCTGCCCGGCTGGTGGGTTCCAGCCACCCCGCCCCGCCCGGATGTTGTGTTTCGCCACCTGTCCCATCCCCCCGCCCGGCCGCCCGTCCGCGGCCGGATCGCGGTGTTATCGGCCGCCGCCCTCGATGCGGTAGCGGAGATACACGACGCCGTTCGGGAACCGGCGCTCGTCGACAAGCTCCAGGTCCAGCCGCAGCCCGCTCGGCAGCCCCGGTTTTCCCCCGCCCAGCACCACGGGCAGAACAACCAGCCGGCACTCGTCGACCAGCCCGGCACGGAAGGCCTGCGCCGCAAGCTCAGCGCCCCCAACGGTGAGATCGCTGCCGGTTGTGGCCTTGAGTTCCCGCACCGTCGCAGGGTCGAACTGCCGCTCGATCCGGGTATCAGCCGTGGACACCACGTCGAGAGTCGTGGAGTACACGATCTTGCTCGCCTTCTGCCACGTGCTCGCGAACTCGGCCGTCAGATCGGACCGGGCGGCCAAGCCTGCGTCGGTCTCCCACACGGCCATCGCCTCGTAGAGGCGCCGCCCGTAGAGAAACGTCCCCACCGGCCGCAGCAACTCGGTGTGGAACGCGAAGACCTCATCCCCCAGCGGGAACCAGCTGATGTCGCCCTGCTCGTCCTCGATGTACCCGTCAAGCGACACGTTCGTCACGTAACTGAGCTTGCCCACGCTTCCATCCCTCCATGGTCGTCCGCCCTCATCGGCTCTACGAACACCCCACACCAGATCCGACACCGCGGAGGGAACTCGTCGCGGCCTCCCCCTCAGCTCAGCAGCGCATGCCTCCCCGGAGCCGTGACGCCGGGCTTCGGGCGGGGCTGCGTCGGGCGCAACCATCCGCCACGGCCGGAGCCCGCGCTACGCAGCGCGACCACTGACCAGGTCGCGAGGCGCCCCCGGTTCGGCGCTGGTGCGGTTGTGGGAGGTGACGAGGCGTACGGAGAAAGGGGTTGTATCTGGCCCGATCCGATGGGACGGCGAAGGGCGCGACAGCCGCAGCTGCCGCGCCCTTTTGACCGCTGTTTCGACGTCAGCCTGAGCAGGAGACCGACGGCCAGGTGGTGCCGCCGCCGTTTCTCATGATGGTTACGCCGAAGTTGTTGCCGGAACCGTTCGGCCTGGCGACCATCTGGTACTGCGACGGCCACGAGGCGCTGGTGTTCCAGGTCGACCCGACGGTCTGCGGCGCGACCATGTTCATCGTGACGGTCCAGTTGCTCGAGCCGCTGACGCTCACGTTGAGGTTGTAGCGGTCCGACCAGCTCTCGCCGGCCGACAGCGTCGCCGTGCAGCCACCGCCGCCGGGCGGGTTGGTCGGGTTGGTCGTCGGGCCCGTAGTCGGGTTGCCGCCGCCGCTACCCTCGCTGACCGTGATGTTCGACTGGACCGTGCTCTGGTAGCCCTCGGTCGCCATGATCTGGTAGTCATGCGAGCCGAGCTGCAGACCCGACCTGGTCCAGGCGTCGAAGTGGTTGCCGACGGTGATGGTGCCGCCGGTCCGCTTCTGCTGCCGGACGCTCCAGTACTGGTAGAACGTCCGCGTGCCCTCGATCGAGGGCTGGTTGACCCGCTGGGTGCGGTACACGTCGTACGTGCCGCCGTCGGTGGTCACCGAACCCAGCCTGGAGGCCTGGCTGGCCGGGTTGTAGTTGCCGTAGTTCTCCACCACGTAGTACTCGACCAGCGGGTTCCTGGTCCAGCCGTAGAGAGCGAGGTAACCGTTGCCCTGGGTGCTCCAGGTTCCGGAGTAGTTCACCACGCGACGGGCGCCGGGGTTCCAGCCCTTGCCACCGACCCAGTTGTTGGTGCCGCTCTGGATGTTGACGGAGTAGTTGCCACCCTGACCCAAGGTCATGGTGACGTTGCCGTTGTCCTTCCAGTACGAGAAGAAATAGCCGTTGTGGTAGCCGGTCTCGTTGTTGGTGAGCGTCCGGTTGGCCTCGGCGTTGGCGTCGGTGACAGCCACCGTGCCGACGACCGCGATCGCAGCGGCACACGCGGCCCCGAATGCTGCTCTGATGCCGCGTCTGCGGCGGCTCGGACGAACTTCTTGTTCCATGAGGACTTCCTCCTGCGGAGGCCGGGCAGTGTCGCATCACGACCGCCGGAGCTGGGCGTGGCCGGTGGCGACCACAACTCGCGCCGGGTGATGCACTGCGATTTGGGGATCAGCCGGCCGCGGGGGTCAGCGGCCGGTAAACGGGGCAGACGGGTGTTTCGTTCCGTCCATAGCCGACTCTGATGGAGACTCGTCGCGGTGTCAACAAGTTACGAGAACTTTCGTAAGTTTCGGCATAACAACTTAAGGCTCTGTTCAGCCGGGCCACCTCGGCGCATGATCACTGAGGGAACCCGGTTAGGAAACTTGGGAACAGTACGACCGGAAGTTTCGGTAACCGGGAGTGAAGGCTGTCGATCTGGTGGAGGTGGGACATGCCTGACGCCCTGGTGGTCCGCGGAGGCTGGGAAGGACACCGGCCGGTCGAGGCCACGGAACTGTTCGTGCCCTTTCTGAAGAGCCACGATTTCGACGTACGGATCAGCGGGACGCCGGCCGTCTACGGTGACGCAGCGCTCATGGCCGGAGTCGACCTCATCGTGCAGTGCGTGACCATGTCGTCGATCGAGCCGGAAGCGCTCGCCGGACTGCGGTCAGCGGTGGCCGCCGGAACCGGGTTCACCGGCTGGCACGGCGGCATCGCCGACTCGTTCCGCGCCTCGTCGGACTACCTGCAGCTGGTCGGGGGCCAGTTCGCCACCCACCCGAGCAAGGAGCCCGGCCGGCTGTGCGGGGACGAGACCGACAACTTCCTGCCGTACGCGGTGAACTTCACCCCGCTGGGCCGGGAGCATCCCGTCACGGCCGGCCTCGACGACTTCGAGCTGACCACCGAGCAGTACTGGGTGCTGCACGACGACCTCATCGACGTCCTGGCCACCACCACCCACCCCGTACGGCCGTGGCATCCGTGGCAGCGGCCGATCACCTCCCCCGCCATCTGGGCCAGGCAGTGGGGCGAGGGCCGGATCGTCGTCTCCACCCCCGGCCACAGCCTCGACGTCCTGCAGCACCCCACCGTCCGTACGGTGATCGAAAGGAGCATGTTGTGGGCCACCCGCACCGCATCGGAGTCGTAGGAGCCGGCTGGATCTCCGGCGCGTACCTGGAGACGCTGCGTGACCATCCCGGTGTCACGCTGGCGGCGGTGGCGGATCTCGATGCCTCGCGGGCCGCGTCGTTCGCCGCCGGGGTGGCCGGTTGCCGCGCCCTGCCGCTCGAGGAACTGCTGAGCGACCCCTCGATCGAGACGGTCCTCAATCTCACCGTCCCCGCCGCGCACGCCGCGATCGCCCAGGCCACCATCGAGAACAACAAGCACCTGTACGGGGAGAAGCCGCTGGCCGCCGACCTGACCGCGGCCCGTTCCGTGGTCGAGAAGGCCGCCGCCGCCGGGCTGACCGTCGGGTGCGCCCCGGACACCGTACTGGGAACCGGCGTGCAGACCGCCCGCGCCACGATCGACGCCGGGCTCATCGGCCGCCCGATCTCCGCGGTGGCCGTGATGGCGACCCCCGGTCACGAGCGCTGGCACCACAACCCCGATTTCTACTACCAGCCCGGCGGCGGCCCGTTGCTCGACATGGGTCCCTACTACGTGACCGCCCTCGTCCACCTGCTCGGCCCGGTCACCGCCGTCACGGGCGCCTCCTCCCGCCGGCGCACAACCCGCGTCATCGGCATCGGCGCGCGAACCGGCGAACAGATCCCCGTGCTGGTCGACACGCACGTCACCGGGGTCCTGCACCACGCCGGCGGCGCCCTGTCCACGATCACGACAAGCTTCGACGCCGTACGCACCACGGCCGCCCCCATCGAGGTGCACGGCGAGACGGGCAGCCTGTCCGTCCCCGACCCCAACGTCTTCAGCGGAGACGTGGGCCTCTTCCCGCTCGGCGGCACCGAGTGGCAGACGGTGCCGCCGTCCGCCGGCTACGTCGACGCCGGCCGCGGCATCGGCCTGCTCGACATGCTCACGGCCCCGACCCCCCGAGCCGGCGGCGCTGTGGCCCTGCACGTCCTCGACATCATGACGTCTCTGCTTCGCGCCGCCGACGAGGGCCATCGCATCGACCTGACCACGACAGTGGAACGCCCCACCCCCGTCCCCCTGACAGAAGCCGCAACCTGGCGCTCATAGGTGCGCGAAAGAATGCCTCTTCGACGAAGATTGATCCGGTTCACGGTTTCCGTACCACCCGGTGCCATGATGGGCTGGGAAGAAGGTGACGGCCGATGGCAGTCTTCGAGGTCAAGACCCGCACAGAGCCGGATCGGATCACCGTCGCGTGCGCCGGCGACTGCGACCTGGACGCCCGTGATCAGCTCACCGCGGTTCTGCTGGACGCGGTGAGCGGCGCGACCACGGTGTTCGTCGACTTGTCCGCGGTCGATTTCCTTGACTCCAGCGGTGTGCACGCCCTCGTCACCGCCCACCGCGCGGCGCAGGCGCGAGGCGGGCACCTGTACGCGGTCAACGCCGCCGGCTCGACCGCCGTCATCCTGGAACTGACCGGGCTGGACGTGTTGCTGCGCGCCCCGGTCACGCATCCGCCTCGCGAGCGTCCCCATGCCTGAATCACCAGTGGGCCCCGACGGCATGTACTACGCCGAGCAAGGCGACCTGCGCGCGGTCCGTGCCTTCGTCGCCGCCCGAGCTGAGAAATTGGGCTTGCCGGCCGCCCGTATCGAACTGCTGCTGCTCGCGGTCAGCGAACTGACCACCAACACCTTGATGCACACCGACAGCGGCGGGCACATCCGCGTATGGGCCGAGAACACCCAATTGATCTGCGATGTACTCGACACCGGTGGCCCGCGGACATTCGGCCGCGCGATGCCGCCGGCCCGCTCCCCCGGGGGCCGGGGACTCGCCATCGTCGAACGGATCTGCGACTCGGTCCACAGCATCACGCTGCCGGGCGGCACCCTGGTACGGATCTGCCTCAATCTCTAGCCGGAAAGCCGTGGCACACCGAAATCGCGAGGCGTTCCACGTCCATCGGGTGAAAGTGGCGCTCGAAGGCGAGGCGAGTGTCCGGGTGGGGAATGATGACGGGCCTTGGAGGAGCTCATGCAGGCGTTGTCGATCAATCGTGAGGGTAAGGCGCTGGTCCTGTCGCTGCATGGGGAGGTCGACTTCCTGAACGCGGCATCGGTGACCGAGGCGATCGCGGCGGCGCTGGCGCAGGCACGTCCGGCGCGGGTGCGGGTTGATCTGTCCGAGGTGACGTTCTTGGACTCGTCGGGGATCGGGGTGTTGGTGTCGGCGATGCGGGCGGCGACGGACGCCTCGGCGTCGTTTCAGGTGGAACGTCCCGATGCCGCCATTCTCGATCAGTTGAACGGGGTCGGGTTGACCGAGGCGTTCGGATTGGCAGGAGCTCAGGTTTCCACGCCGGTCGAGGAGCCGGTCGATCGAGCACCCGCGGTCGGTGAGGACCGGTAGCGACGGTTGCGCGGGCCGGGTGTCAGGCGGCGGGGCCGATCTTGGCCGGGGAGTCCGCCGATTTTGCACTGTTGTCCAGATATACACATGAATTCGTCGTTGCTCCTGATCGGCCGGCGGAAGCGGCTACCAGGGTGATCGGCGGCGAGCAGGACCCTTTTGGGGGCGAACCGGGGTGGAGCAGGACTACCGGCAGCGGCTGGCCGAAATCGACGCGGCGGTGGCCCGGGCGCGGCTGGATCCGGTGATGCTGGTGGAGCGGGCGGCTGCTTTGTTGGCAGGCCGGGTGGGTTGCCGAGTCGATGAGACTCACGCCTATCTGCTGCGCCGCGCCGCCAAGCAGGGCCGGGCTGTGGCCGAGGTGGCCGGTGAGGTGCTGGCCACAGTGGAAAGCCGGGCGGGTGGATCGCACGGCGGGGACCTGGCGCTGGACGAGCTGGTCCGCCCGCATCCGCAGCCGGCTCCTCGGCGACGCCCGCGGCGGTCGACCGGGGCGGCCGGCGCCGGGGCCTGGGGCGCGATGATGCAACAGGTCTTCGATGGGTTGCCGGGCAATCACCTGGCCATGTTGCCGGTCCGTAACGATGACGGCGGCGAGATCGTCGACTTCCGGATCGTAGCGGTCAGCCCGGAGACGGTGGATTTCTCCGGACGCGCGGCCGGGCAGATGGTCGGGCTGACGATGACCCAGTCCTACCCGGCGTTGCCGGACGAGCTCTGGCAGGCCTGGCGCGGGGCAGTAGCCGACGGGCAGCCTCGCGAGGTAGGTCCGATGCCCTACACCGGGGCAGGCGACCGGTCACCGGCCGACGTGGTGATCAGTGCCCGGATCCAGCCGGTCGGGCCGGGGTTGATGGCTACCTGGGTGCGCCACGACGAGCAAACCCGGCTGGCCGAACGGATCGCGCAGATCGAGCGGCTGGGCAACCTCGGCTGGGGCGAGGCCGACCTGGTCAGTGGGCACAACACCTGGTCGCAGGAGCTGTACCGCATCTATGAACGTGATCCGGCGCTGGGCCCGCTGACCGGCGAGGAGCAGGACGCCCTGCTCCTCGCCGAAGATGAGCCGGTGCGCCGGCAGGCCGCCGAGGCGTTCGGCCGCGGCGAGACCATGGACCTGACCTACCGCATTCGCATCGGCGGACGGATCAAACACCTGCGCACCGTCCTGGATGCGGTGCGCGACGTGCACGGCCGGCCGATCAAGTTCTACGGCATCACCCAGGATTTGACCGCGCAGGAGACCAACCGCGCCAGGCTCACCGAGGTCGAAGCGCTGCTGCGCGAACACCAGCGGGAACTGGCCGCCGAACACGCCCTGACCGCCCAGCTGCAGCAGATCGTGCTGCCCGTGCCGGCCGAGCCGTTCGACCTGCCCCACCTGCGGGTCGCGGTGCGCTATCTGCCCGCCGAGGAGGCCAGCCGGGTCGGCGGGGACTGGTTCCACGCCGACACCACCGACGACGGCAGCGTGGTGCTGGCCGTTGGCGACGTGGCCGGGCACGGCATCCACGCCGCCACCGTGATGGCCCAGCTGCGGCATCTGCTCGCCGGGCTCACCGTGACCGCCACCAGCGACCCCGCCGAACTGCTCGACCACCTCAACCGGTTGCTCTACCGCGTCGGCATGACCGCCACCGCCGTGGTGGCCCGCTACGAGCCGCACACCCGGGTGATCCGCTGGGCGCAGGCCGGGCACCCCGCCCCGCTGCACACCCGGGCCGGCACCACCGCACGGCTGCAACGCCCCCGCGGGGTACTGCTCGGGGCATTGCCCACCGCCCGCTACGACACCGCAACGCTCCCCTTGCACCCCGGTGATCTGCTGCTGTTCTACACCGACGGGCTCATCGAACGCCGCCACGGGCCGGCCGACGCCGGCCTGGCCGAGGTCATCGCCGCCCTCAACGACATCTCCACCTCCGGCAGCCACGAGCCGCTGGCCAACCTGCTCGCGCGGCTACGCCGGGCCAACGCCGACGACGACACCTGCATCCTCGCCGTACGCCACCACCGGTTCCCCGGGCCCGCCCAGCCCCGCCAGGACGGTCATGGCCATGCCTGAACCGCACCGCACCCCCACCACCGGGCACAGCCACCGGCCGGCGGGCCTGCTGGCGCGTGACTTCACCATCGAGAACATCGTCGAACTGCGCCACGCCGTGACCCGCCTCGCCGAAGACAACGGCCTGGCCGATGTGGCCCTCTATCGGTTCGTCATCGCCGTCCACGAGATCGCCGTCAACGCCATCCGGCACGGCGGCGGCCAGGGCCGGCTGGAAATGTGGCGTGCCGACGCGCACCTTCACTGCCGCATCAGCGACCACGGCCCCGGCATGCCGACCGCCCCCGGCCGGCCCGTGCCGGCCATCACCGCCACCACCGGCCGCGGTCTGTGGCTCGCCCGCCGCTCCTGCCAGATGACCACCCGCGTCGACGACGCCGGCACCACGATCACCCTCACCTGCCCGATCAGACCCCCGCAGGCCTGAATCAACCTGCTCGGCGTCAGGTTGGTTCAAGAACCCGGCCGGCCGCCAACCCTTGCACAACGGGCCCCGGAAGGAACTCGAAACCCCTGACCTGCAAGGGGCTCATGCTGCTTGGGAGCTGTCCCGGAGGCGGTGACTGGGGACGCCCGCCGCGGCGAGTCGCTCGGCGATCATCGGGCAGCAGTGGTCGAGGAAGACCGCGACCTTGTGGTCGTCGCCCAGGTGGCACGCTGCCACGAGAGTGCCGAGGTTGATCGCGTCGAGATCTCGCAAATTGCCCAGGTCGACGATCAGGCGTAGCGGCCTTACGCGGCGCACCGCGTGCACGATCGTGCGCCGCAACTCGACGGCATCGTCGGCGTCGAGGACGCCGCGAGGGTGGATGACCAGGGTGCCGTCCGGACTGGTCTCAACGTCGACCGTCGCGCCGCTCATCGCGTCGCCTCTCTGTTACCCAAGTTTCCTCGAACGGTAAAGGTACGACCGCCTCGGCGTCGCGTCGACCGACGCGAGGAAGAATTCACTTGGTCACATCAAGGTCACGGTCGCGGGACAGTGACCAGACCCGAGAGCGACGCCAGCCGTCATCTGCCGTTCACCCACCAGCGTAATGGCCTCGTTACTGTGACGCCATGACCGGTGTACTTGGGCCCGCGACCTGGCGCGCTGCGAAGTAGACCAGGCCGGCGCCACTCATCCGGGCCGAGCGGCCCTACCGGACCTCTTTCCGTCCAACCCAAGGTGGAGAGGAGCGAGTCGAATCGACGAGGGGACGTTCGCGTGCGACCGTTCGAGACGGCACTGCTGGCGGCCAACGCGGCAGCGTTGCTCGTTCTCGCGGTGACGCGACTGCGGCGATCACTGAAATGGCTGCCGCTGATCCCGATCCTGGTGGCCGTGGCGCAGCTGCTTGTGGAGGGCTTCCGGTGGCAGCTGGCACCCGCGTATGTGGTCACCCTCGCATTGGTGTCCGCCTGGCTACCGCTGCAGAACGCGAAGAGGTGGTTCGGCCGGTACCGACAGACCGCCGTGATCACGCGGATCGCCGGCCTGATGTCGGGCACGCTCATCTTCCTCGCCTCGGTTGTGCTACCCGCGGCGGTGCCGGTGTTCCACTTCGCGGCGCCGACCGGGCCGTACGGCATCGGCACCACGATCCATCACTGGGTGGACCCGACCCGGCCGGAACCGTTCACCACCGATCCGGCCGACCATCGGGAACTGATGGCGCAGCTCTGGTATCCCGCCGCCCCGAATCCGGGCGCCGCACGGGCGCCGTACATCGCGGACGCCGACGCCGTGGCCCCCGCGCTCGCCGCCATGACCGGCCTGCCGTCGTTCTTGTTCAGTCACTTCCGGTACGTCACCACGAACGCGGTGGCGGGTATACCGGTCGCCGAAGCCACCGGTGAGTACCCGGTGCTCGTCTTCCTCTCCGGTCTGTACGGGTTCCGGTCGGTGAACACCTTCCAGATCGAGGAGCTGGTCTCGCACGGGTACGTCGTGGTCGGCCTCGACCAGCCCGGTGTCGTCGCGACGGTCCGCTTCCCCGGCGGCCGGCAGATCCGTAACCTTCCGTTCGATGTCATCGACCCGCTCGTCGACCAGAGCATCGAGCCGCAGCCGGCCACCCCGGTCCTCGACGGGACACCATGGCCGGCCGGGCTGGTGCCGCTGTTCGCCCAGGACGTGCGTTTCGCCCTCGACCGGCTCCGCGACATCGACGCCGCAGACCCGCACGGCGTCCTTACCGGACACCTGGACCTCGCCCGTGCGGGTGTCTTCGGCGTCTCGCTCGGTGGCCGAGTCGCCGCCGAGTCGTGCCTGTGCGACGCCCGCCTGAAGGCCTGCCTGGTGATGGACGACCCGGCGCCGGCCGACGTCGTGGCAGCCGGGCCGCACGAACCGACGATGTTCCTCACACGCGACGCCGAGACGATGCGGCTGGAGCGGCGAAGGTCAGGGGGATGGAGCGAGCACGACATCGCGATGACGCTCGGCACGATGCGCGCCGCTTACTCGAAGGCGACCGCGGGCGCGTACTACGTGGAGATACCGAACCTTTTCCACGTCAACTTCACCGACCTGCCGTACTGGCTCCCCGCGTCGAAACAGCTCGGCCTGACCGGGCCGATCGGCGGCCATCGGGGGTTCGCCGTCGTCAACGCCTACACACTGGCTTTCTTCGACCAGGTTCTGCGCGACCGGTCGTCGCCGTTGCTGGCTGGCGCATCCCCTCCACCCGCTGGGACTACGCTCCAGGTACGAAAGCCGAGCCGGTGACATCGTTGCCGCGTCGAAACGGGCGATCCGGGGCCCCAGGTGATCGGCAAGCTGGTCGATACGGCGTTGCACGCGGCCCTCGCCATGAAGGGGATGCTCGGGGCGCTAGCGTGGAGGGATGAGCGCCGGAACCCTTTTCGCCGTCAGCGACCTGCACGTGGCGCACCGGGAGAACCGCGAGATCGCCGAAGGGCTGCGGCCGTCGTCCGATGCGGACTGGCTGATCGTCGCGGGGGACGTCGGCGAGTTGTTCGACGAGGTGGTCGGCACGCTGAGGGGGCTCAGCAAGCGGTTCGCCAAGGTCATCTGGGCGCCCGGCAACCACGAGTTGTGGACGCACCCGCAGGATCCGGTGAAGTTGCGCGGCGACGCCCGGTACCGCGCGCTGGTCGAGGCCTGCCGCGAGCTCGGGGTCATCACGCCGGAAGACCCGTTCGAGGTCTGGCGGGGTGCGGGCGGCCCGGTGACCGTGGCGCCGCTTTTCCTGCTGTACGACTACACCTGGCGTGCCCCGGGCACGTCGACCAAGGCCGAGTCGCTCGCGTACGCCGAGGGGACCGGCATCGTGTGCACCGACGAACTGCTGCTGCACCCCGACCCGTACCCGTCGCGCGAGGCGTGGTGCGCCGCCCGGGTGACCGAAACCGAACGCCGTCTGGCCGGCACAGACCCCGGACTGCCGACCGTGCTGGCCACCCATTGGCCGCTGCACCGGCACCCGACCGAAGTCCTGCGGCACCCGGAGTTCGCCCAGTGGTGCGGCACCGACCGGACGGCCGGCTGGCACCTGCGTTATCGGGCCAAGGTCGCCGTGTACGGGCACCTGCACATCCGGCGCAGCACCGAACGCGACGGCGTGCGCTTCGAGGAGGTCTCGCTCGGCTACCCACGGGAGTGGCGGCGCCGGTTCGGCGAGAATCCGCCGACGCTCAAAGCCGTGCTGGAGCAGCCGGCCGTCAGCCGATGATGCCGCTGGACCCCCGAGCCCGTCACCGGCCGGCACCCCTATGGACGGGGGTCTCGCGGCGAGAATCGTTAGGGGTTGCCGGTTCCGGACACCCGCCCCTACCGTCGGGCAGATGGAATCGGTCGATCCGCCCGACACCCTGATCGCGTTCTGTGTCACCCGGGCGGTGGCGCCGCCCGGACAAGGCTGCGCCGGCCGCACCGGGTTCGTGGTCAACGGCGACGCGGTCCGCCCGGCCCGATGATAGAAGAGCTCCTGCCGCATGGGGTTGCGGCCTCCGAGGCGTTCGCCGACGACGAAGCCGAGCCCGTCCACCCCGGCGAGGCCCACGTGGTCGTCAGGTCGGTGCCGTCCCGCCGCCGCGAGTTCGTGACCGCCCGCCGCTGCGCCCGCGAGGCCCTGATCAGCATCGGCGTCGCCCCCGGCCCGATCCTGCCCGGCCCACAGAGGGAACCCGTCTGGCCGGAGGGCGTGATCGGCAGCATCACCCACTGCGCCGGATACCGTGGCGCGGCCGTTGCCCGGCAGGGCGCTCTGGAGTCCCTGGGCATCGACGCCGAGCCGCACGCCCCGCTCCCCGACGGCATCCTCGAGGCGGTCACATCGGCGTCCGAGCGTCGGCATCTGGCCGGGTTGGCCGCACGTAATCCGGAGATCTGCTGGGACAGGGCTCTGTTCAGCGCCAAGGAGTCCGTCTACAAGGCCTGGTTCCCGCTGGCCCGGCGGATGCTGGGGTTCGACGAGGCGGAGTTGAGCTTCGAGGCCGGTGCGTTCACGGCGCGGCTGCTGGTTCCGGGCACTCGTGTCGACGGCCGGCCGGCGCTCACCGTTTTCCGGGGGCGGTTCCTGGTCAAGGACGGCTTGGTGCTGACTGCCGTGGCGGTGACCATCTGACGGCCCTGTCCCCTCCCGCATCGCGGTCGGGGTGCGGTCCACACGCGAACCGCCCTTTCCGCACCCCGTAAAAGGGCGACGGAAAGGGCGGTGAGCAGAATACTGGGGGCTATTCCGCGACGCGTGTGCGCCCCGTCCAGTAGTACGTGACAGGGCCGGCCGGGGTCTCGGCTTCCGGACGCTCGAAATGCTCGTAGCCCCCGCAGTACGACACCTTCACCTTTTCCTGGCCGGCTGGGATGCGGTGGGTGCGGAGTTCGGCCGGCAGACCTGCGGGACCGCCGTCCAGAACGACTTCGATGAGCTTTTCACGGTCGTCGACGAGAGGGTGAGGCTGTTCGGCGAGAGAACTCATGCGATCATCTCCGTCGGTGCTCAGCGGATTCCGGGATCTACGATCGAGTCTTCTCGGTCGGACTTCGAGCGCATACCCCTATTCCATCGACCAGGACCGCTACTCTGCGGACTGATCGGGCCTTCTTGGCGCAGTACGTGGGTGGCCGCCGTGGCGCGGCACTGGGGCAACCCGTGGGTGCAGCCTCATCGGCGGACGAAGTCCTCTTTGATGCGCGGGGGCCAGGTGCCGACGGTGAGCGCGCCGATGGCGTACGCCCGGGACACCAGCGCCGCCCGGTTGGGCACGTTGAGCTTGCGGAACATCGAACCGATCCGGTACTCGACGCCCTGCCGGCTCAGGTGCAGGCGGGACGCGAGCTGCACGGTCGACGCCCCGGCCGCCACGCCCTCCAGAATCCGGGCGTCGATCTCGGTCAGCACCTGGTGGCGGGCGGACACCCCGGGGGCGGGGTTGCCGCCGTCGCCGAGCTTGTCGGGGGTCACCATCACCACGATGCCGTCGACCTGGCTGCCGGCGCCCCGCGCGACGAATCCGTTCATGCCACCGGAGAACACCGAGTCGCGGGGGCCGAGCCCGACGATGGAGTCGTCGAACGTGGTCCGGTTCTCGGCGATCACCCGCTGGATCTTGCGGCGCACCTTGTCCCGGGTGCCAGGGTGCAGCAACTCGTTGAAGTCCTGCCCGGCCCGGCTGCGCTGGGTCCCGCCGAACCGGCGGAGGAACTCGGCGCTGGTGTCGACGATGTGCTGCTTCGCGTCGAGCGACGCGATGCAGAGGTTCGACCACTCGAACAGCGTCCGCGCCACCTGAGCGCGCGTGGAGACGTCGGTCTCGCTTTCTGTCGCCGTCACGGTCACGGAAGTTGCACTCCCTTTCGACAGGTGCCGACACGTGAATTCGTTCTGTCGAATCACATGCGGATCAGGAAACAGCCCGGGCACAGATGTGTATGGACGGAAGGGTGTTGCCCGCTTGTCCGCCGCGCTATCCAGGGCGCTGTCGAATTCGGATCAGAAGTGCCGATTCACTGGCCCTCACCGCCGGCCAGGTG
Organism: Paractinoplanes brasiliensis; assembly: GCF_004362215.1. Taxonomy (NCBI): domain Bacteria; kingdom Bacillati; phylum Actinomycetota; class Actinomycetes; order Micromonosporales; family Micromonosporaceae; genus Paractinoplanes; species Paractinoplanes brasiliensis. The sequence goes on from NZ_SNWR01000002.1 coordinate 2,486,028, forward strand.
CTCGACCTCGAAAACCGCTGACCACTGATTCCCGCGTCTACGCCATTACAGCTGAACCATATTAACAAACCGAGTGCCGTCGATGTCAAGCAACGTCGATAAACGTCTCTTCAATTTAACGGCAGCACCAACATTCGCATCGGTTTCGCCGCGGTTACGGTGCGATGTCATTCAGTTTTGAATCCCCGTTCCTCACCGGATCCGCGGCATCGGCACCCCGGCGGTCAACCCTCGATCCAGCCGTGGTCGAACGCGGCGCGTACCAGGCGCTCGCGGACCAGCACGATCTGCTGGCCGGTGAGCGCCGGCACGTGTTTCAGGAGCAGCTCGGTCACCTCGGCGCTGTAGGCGGCGGCGGTCAGCACGTCGCAGGTGTCGTCCTCCGGCCCGCCCGGCTGGGTGACATCGCCGGCCGGCGCGGCCACCGGATCTTCGTCAAGCACGGTCAGCGAGGAGATCTTCAGCCCGCGGTCGCTCTGCGCGGTCTCGAACATCACCCGCAGACCGGGCTGGGCCAGGTGGCGCTTGCCGCCGAAGTCGTTCGCGTGGAAGAACACGTCCTCCCCGCCGTCCGCGGGGGCGATGAACCCGTACCCCCGGAAGTCATCGAACCGGATGACCGTTCCGACCGCCGTCACGACACCACTCCTTGCCTCGTACACCCGTACCTTGGGAACTGCGCATGCTTCACGCGGCCGCCCGGCTCAGCACCAGGGAGGCCGGCAGGTCGGCCCGGCGGCTCACGTTGAGCTTCCGGTAGATCTTGGTCAGATGCTGCTCGACAGTGCTCAGCGTGACGAAGAGCTTGTCGGCGATCTCGCGGTTGGTGTGGCCCAGCGCGGCCAGCGCCGCCACCCGCCGCTCGGCATCGCTGAGCCGGCTCACCGGTTCCTCGGGCCGCTCGCCGGCCGGGGCAAGCGGCTCGGCCGGGGTAAGCAGGGCGCCGCCCAGGGGTATCCGGCACGCATCGGCCAGGCTCCGGGCGCGGTCGCCGATGGTGGCCATCCGGCGGAACTCGCCCAGCGCCTCGTGCGCCTCGGCCAGGGCCTGCAGGGTACGGGCGAGCTCGTACCGGTCGCCGCAGTGCTGCAGGAGGTTCCCGGCCTCACGCAGCAACGTAGGGCGATGGCCGGGCGCGCTGGTGGCGGCCAGCATCCGGGTCGCCATCCCGCGCACCCGGGGCAGGCCGTTCGCCCGCGCCAGCTCGTCCTCGATGTGCTTGACCGCCAGGTCGAGGCTGCCCGTTGCGATGTGCGTCTCGGCGAGGTCGAGCCGCCACGCGACCATCCCCGCCCCGTCGAACGACCACCCGGTCAGCAGCTCCCCACAGCGGGTGAAGTCGCGCAGGGCGAGTTCGTGGTGGCCGGCGACCAGGCTGTACCGGCCGCGCGCCTGCAGGTACAGCACGGCGCTGCGGGTGCCGGGCAGCCCTTCCGGTACGGGCTGGTCGAGCCACCGTCCGGCCTCGTCGAGGTCGCCCATCGCCACCGAGGCCTGCACGGCGGTTGCCAGCGGGCCGCCGACCGCCACGCCCCAGCTGCTGGGCGGCATCAGGGTCAGCGCCGCCCGCGCGTGGTCGGCGGCGGCGGTCAGGTCGCCGAGACGGAAGGCGATCTCCGCCCGGATCGCGCGCAGGCCGGCGTGCCAGCCGGGCGACTCCCGGCCGGTCACCTCGGCCAGGAAGCGGTCGCACCACGGTGCGGCGTCCTCGGCATGGTCGGTGTAGACCAGCGCCAGCAGCCCGCTCTCGATGGTCTCGAGGGAAGACTCGTCGACGTGGGCGCCGCGCAGGATGTCGACCCCCACCGGGGCGGCGCCGTGGACCGGGCGGCGTTCCAGGGCCCGCACCAGTGAGGTCGCCGCGTCGACCCGCCGGACGCCGGGCACCGTCATGGCCGGCAGCCCGTTGCGCCGCGACGGCTTGCCCAGCAGCTTCTCGAAGGCCGGGTAGGTGGCCCGGATCCACGGCCGGCTCGCCAGCAGCTCGACCAAGAACTCCTGCCCGGCCGCCACGGCGTCGGAAGGCAACCGGCCGAGGACCTCCTCGGCCGGCCCGGTCCGGCCGAGCCACAGCAACGCCTTGGCGAGCGTGAGCGCGTCGTGGTGGTGCAACCGCCCGGCGCGGGCGGCGGTCAGCAGCTCGGCGATCAGGTCGGTGCAGCGGGCCGGGTTGACCTGCCACTCGGCGACCAGCTGCAACGTGGTGAGGGACGGCCGCCGTTCGTCGGTGCAGACCCGGCGGGCCAGCCGCAGGTACGCGATACCCCGCTCGACCTTGCCGTCGCGCAGCGCCAGCCGGGCCGCGTTCTCCAGCAGTGGCACGGCCCACGGCTCGGTGGCGGTGTCAGCCCGGACAAGGTGGTCGGCGACCCTCTCGGGCGCCGCGCCGCCACGGAAGGCCAGCACCGCGGCCCGGTGGTGCAGCCGTTCCAGCGTCTCGCCGTCCGGGACGGCGAGCACCGCGCGGGCGGCCGCCGGGTGCCGGAATCGACCCTGCGCCAGGACACCGGCGGCGGTCAGGAAGTGGACCGCCCGGGCAACCGCGCCGGCGTCGATGCCCAGCAGCTCGGCGACGTCCTTCGGGTCGCCGGTGATCGCCAGCGCCCGGCCGACCTCGGCGACCGGCGGGTCACCCTTGTCCAGCACGGTGACCACCGCGTGGCCGTACGTGCCGCCGGCCATCGCGTCGGCCGGCTCCTCGTCGAAGCCGGCGGCCGCGTGGTCCTCCAGCAGCCCGTTCAGCAGCAGGGGGTTACCGCCGCTCCACGCGTGCCACCGGGACGACCAGCGCCGTGCCGCGTCGGGGCCGACCAGGCCCGCCGCCGCGTACCGCACACCGTCGGCCGAGAGCGAGGACAGCCGCAGCCGTGTGCCGTGCGGCGGCCGGGACAGCTCGGCGCACAGGCCGGTGGCGTGGGCCGGGGCCTGCCCGCCCGCCACCACCAGCAGGATCGGCGCCTGCCGCATCCGCCGGGCGAGGTAGGCCAGGCAGTCGGCGGAGGCCTGGTCGCTCCACTGGATGTCGTCGACCAGCAGCGCCAGCGGGCGGCGGGCGGCCAGGCCGAGCAGAGCCCCGCACGGCTCGGCCAGGTCGGCCGCCTCGCCGGGGGCCCGTGACCGGAGGCCGGCCGCGCGGGGTGCGTCGTGGAAGAGCTGGTTGAGCAGCCCGAGCGAGACGTTCTGTTCGGCGCGCGCGCCACCGGCCATCAACACGGTGGCGCCGGCCTCGGTGGCCAGCCCCGCGAGGACGCCGAGCAGGGCTGTCTTCCCCGTACCGGCCGCACCGGACATCACCGCCGCCCGCCCCCGGCCGCCCACCGCACGGTCCGTCAGTTCCCGCAGCACCGCGAGCGCCTCGGCACGCTCAACCAACGTCATGCATCAAGCTCCTCCACCCGAGTCTCCCCCCATCGTGGAGGACCCGGGCAGGGGTGCGTTATCGATGCCTTATCCAGGATCCATCGACACTTGTCAGGCGGACCGGCCAACCGGCCGACCGGCCGGCGGGTCCCGCTCGATGGCCTGCGGGCCGGGCGTGGCGGTGCCGAGGGTGGCCATCCCGAGGCCGTGCAACGCATACGCCTCGCCGATCGGGTCGCCGAGGTCGCGGACAGCGTCCAGCACCCGGTCGAAACAGGCAATCGCGGCGGCGGCCCGGCCCTCCTCCAGGTGGATCAGGCCGATCTGGTGCAGCACCTGCGACTCCAGCCGCCGGCTGCCGGCCCGGCGGCTCAGCTCCAACGCCTCGCCGAGGGTGGCCATCGCCTTTTCCATGTGGCCACCGTCCACCTGGACCTGGACCTGGCCGTACAGGACGTGGGCGAGCGCCGCCGGGTCGCCGAGCCGCAGCGCGGACTCCCGGGCCTGTTCGTACCGGCGCTCGGCGTCCGCCAGATTGCCGGTGATCCGATCGACGAACGCCAGCGTGCGTACGGCCAGACCCTCACCCCGCTCGTCGGAGATCGAGCGGAACATGGCGGCCGACTCGACGAGTTCCTCCCGGGCGTCCGGGAACCGCTGCTCGACCATGGAGAGAACGCCGACCGAGTAGAGCATGGCGGCCAGTGCCGGCCGGTTGCCGGCCACCCGGGCGGCGTCCAGGGCGATGTCGTGGGTCTCCCGCCAGTCGTCCAGGTAGGCCCGCGACTCGAACAGCGTCACCGCGCTCAGTGCCATGTCCCAGCACAGGTCGACCAGGCCCACCTGGGCCGCCTGCCGGACGCCGGCCACGATCGAGGCGTGTTCCCACTCGAACCAGACCAGCGGTGGGTCCAGCAGCTGCTCGACCAGCCGGCGTGGCAGCGGCCAGCGCCCGGGCGTGGAGCCCGCCTGCAGGTGGGCGTCGCCGTACACCCGCCGGTGCGCCTCGGCCGACAGGAACGACAACGCGCCGAGCACCCGGCTGATCGCGGCGTCGCGTTCGGCCGGCGACTCCTCCTGGGCCAGACGTTCCCGGGCAAAGACCCCGATGAGGTCGTGGAAGCGGTAGCGGCCGTGCACGCCGAGGGCGGTCCCGGTCGTCTCCACCAGCTGGGCGTCGGCCAGGACGTCGAGCAGGTCCTGGGCCTCGTGCGGCGGCATGTCGAGCAGGGCGGCGGCCATCCAGCCGGAGAACGTCGGAAAGTCGAGCGCAGAGAGCAGGCGGAAGAGCCGCCGGGCGGCCGGGTCCACCGCCTCGTAGCACAGCGACAGGCTGGCCCGGATCTCCATCCCGCCGTGCCGGAGCTCGTCGAGCCGGCGTACCTCGTCCTGGAGCCGGTCGACCAGGTAGCCGATCCCCCACTGGGGACGGGCAGCCAGCCGGGCCCCGGCGATCCGCAGGGCCAGCGGCAGCCGCCCGCACAGCTCGGTGAGGGCCACCGCGGCGGCCGGTTCGGCGTCCACCCTGTCCTGTCCGTCGATCCGGGCCAGCAGTTCCAGCGACTGGTCGGGGTCGAAAACCTCGAGCGCGACGTGGGTGGCTCCCGGGATGCCGGACAGCCGGGCCTGGCTGGTGACCAGCACCGCCGAACCGGCCAGGCCGGGCAGCAGCGGGAGCACCTGGCCCTCGTCCTCCACGTTGTCCAGCACAATCAGCGTCCGGCGCTGCGACAGGAACCCGCGGTAGAGCTCCGCGCGCTCGTCCAGGCCCTGAGGCATGGCGGCGAAGGACACCCCGAGCGCGTGCAGGAACCGCTCCAGGACGCCGGCCGGCTCCACCCGCCCGGCCACCCGCCCGCGCAGGTCGGCGAAGAGCTGCCCGTCGGTGTACGCGCCGGCCAGCCGGTGGGCGACGTGCACGGCGAGGGTGGTCTTACCGACCCCCGGCTTGCCGACCACGACGACCACCGGCACCGCCACCCGGTCGGGGTCGTCGGCGAACCGCTGCTCGATCAGCCGTACCTGCTCGGCCCGCCCGGTGAAGTCACCGATGTCGGTGGGCAGCATCTTGGGCGGCGAAGCGCCCGCCGGCGGGGCGGAGGCGTCCGGCGGACCGGCGGGCACCCGTTCGGCACCGGACCAGTCGGTGGTGACCGGCGGCGGCATCCGCAGCGCGGCGTCGGCGGTCAGGATGCTGTGCTGCAGTTCCCGGAGCCACTCGTTGGGTTCCAGGCCGAGGTCGTCGATCATCGTGCGGCGGCCGGAGCGGAACACCTCGAGTGCTTCCGCCTGCCGGTCGGAGCGGTACAGGGCCAGCATCAACTGCCCGCGCAGCCGATCGTGCAGGGGATACGCGGCGACCAGCGCGGTCAGCTCGGGGATCAGGTCGCGGTGCCGGCCAAGTTGCAGCTCGAGCTCGATGCACTCCTCCCGGACGGTCATCCGGCGCTCGTCGAGGTGGCTGACCGCGGAGAGCACCTGCGGGCTGGGGACTCCTTCGAGCGCGTCGCCCCGCCACAGCGCGAGGGCCGCGCGGTAGTGCCGCACGGCCTCCGCCGGGCGCCGGGCTTCGCGGTGCCCCCGGGCGCGGGCCACCAGCTTGTCGTGCTCGTGCAGGTCCAGCGACTCGGCGTCGATCTGCAACACGTAGCCCTGCGAGCGGGTCACGATGGCGGCCGTGCGGCCGTGCGCCGCCAGCAGCCGGCGCAGAGCGGAGATGCAGATCTGCGCCTGCACCCGGCCGGTGGGCGGGGCCTCGTCGCCGTAGATGGCGTGGGTCAGACGGGTGACCGGCACGATGCGACCGGCTTCCAGCAGCAGGCTCGCGAGAACGATCTGTTCTCGTGGTGACACGTCAACTCGCTCGCCGTCGGCCGACACCTCCAGCGGACCGAGGATTCGGAACTCCACGCTGAACCCCCTAACGGCCGTAACAATGGCACGTTCGGGTGGAAACTGGTAGAGCGATCGTGTGAATTCTCGTGAACGCCGGAAATAGCGGGACTTACCAATCAGTAGGTAGAAATTGCTCCCGCCGGACGCCCTCCCAAAACCGGTTCACCTGGACATCTCACGCCACCGTCTAAAATCGACGGCATTCGATCGAATACCCGCCCCCTCGCCTGATCGTCCGGTGTGGTCTCCCCCGGAATGCCACAGATGCGACCCGGACCCTCGTTGCCCTGGCGGCCCGGCGGCGGCCTTGGTCAGACCTTGGCGGTCGCCAGCTTGGCCGCCATGACCTTCAGGACGGCGGCCTGGTGCCGGGTCAGATAGAAGTGGCCGCCCGGGTAGGTGTGCATGTCGAAGGCGCCGGTGGTGTGCTCCTGCCAGGCGCGTGCCTCGTCCAGCGTCACCTTGGGGTCGGCGTCGCCGACGAACGCCGTCACCGGGCAGGACAGCGGCGGACCCGGCTGGTAGCGGTAGGTCTCGGCTGCCGTGTAGTCGCCCCGGATCGCGGGCATGATCAGCGCCACCATCTCGTCGTCGTCGAGGACGTTGTTCTCGGTCCCGTTCAGCCTCCGCAGCTCGGCCAGCATGCCCTTGTCGTCCTGCTGATACACCCGCTCGTCACGGTGGCGCGACGGCGCCCGCCGGCCGGAGGCGAACAGCCAGGGCGCGACCACGCCGTCCACGGTCTCGAGCTTGCGGGCGACCTCGAACGCCAGGGTGGCACCCATGCTGTGGCCGAAGAACGCGAGCGGCCGCTCGGCGGCCAGCGGCCGCAGCACCTGATAGATCCGCTCGGCCAGCACCGGCAGCTGGGTGATGCAGGGCTCCGACCGGCGCTCCTGGCGCCCCGGGTACTGGATGGTCAGCACCTCGACGTCGGCCGCCAAGGCCCGGGAGAGCGGGAAGTAGAAACTCGCCGATCCGCCCGCGTGCGGCAGGCAGACCAGTTGTGGGCGGGCCGCCGCGCCCGGGTGATACCTGCGGACCCACAGGTCCTGTGCGGTGTCGTTCGTCATGGAACTCAGCATTGTGGAGCCGCGTCGGCAGCCGCAAGAACATGATCGCCACCCCGGCAAGAACAGGGGTTTGGAAGAAACAACTCGGGTAGGCGGCGACCACGGGCGGCTCTAGCGTCAGGTGGACGGGCGCAACGCCTTGACGAGCCCGGCCCGTCCCCGTACTCCGAGTTTGCGATACGAACTGGTCAGATGCTTCTCCACCGCGCGGCTGGTCACCGCCAGCGTCGCCGCGATCTCGTGGTTGGTGTGGCCGTCCGCCGCGAGCTCCGCGACCCGGCGCTCGGCCCGGGTCAGCGCGGCGTTCTCGACCGGGCGCGGCCACGACGGCTGACTGTCCGCCTGCGGCCCGGCCTCGCTGGTCAGCCACCAGGCGCCGGAAGCCCGGGCCAGCAGGTGGCCTTCGCGCAGCTCCTCGGCGGCGGCCCGGTCGCCGGCCGCCTCCAGTCGCCGGCCCAGCAGCAGCCGGGTGCGGGCCAGCTCCAACCGGTTGCCGGAGCCGGTCAGGACGTCGCGTGCCTCGCGCAGCAGCCCGATGGCAGCCCGGCCCTCGGTGATCAACCCGCGGACCCGCAGCGCCCGGCCCAGCGTGGCCGGCGCACCCCAGGCCACGGCGACGGCGTGCGCCACCTCGGCCTGCTCGTGGGCGGCGGCGGTGTCGCCCATCCGGTGCTGCAGCTGCGCGACCGAGGTACGCCAGGCGTACAGGGCCGGGTTGAGACAGCCCGCGTCCTCCCACTGGCGTCCGGTCTCGACCAGCTGGCTGAGCGCGGCCGGCAGGTCGCCGTCGGCCACCGCCAGCGAGGCCCGCAGCATGCCGAGCACCGAGGACATCCCGAACCGGTCGGTGCGCTCCCAGCGGTACCGCCGCAGGATCCGATCGGTGAGCGGCCGGAAGCGGATCTCGACGGCGACCAGCGCCAGCGCAGCGACGTACATCCCGCTGGTCTCGTCGGCGTCGATGTCGGCCAGGTCGTACGCCTCGACCGCGAGCGCCTTGGCCCTGCCCAGGTCACCGCGGCCGAGCGCCACCACCGCCTGCTCGATGCGCAGGAACCCGCGGCTGACGTCGCCGCCCTGGTCGCCGGAACGCTCGACGCACGCCTCCAGCCAGGACTCGGCGTCGGCCACCGAGTCTGCCGCGAAGAGCGCCGAGACCAGCAGCGGGAGCGCTGTGTGAACGTGTTCGGGAAACGGCGGCTGCGCGGCCAGGATCCGGTTCGCCTGCCGCGCGACCTCGGCGGCCGGCAACCGTACGCCGTCGGTCGCCGACTGCAGCAGGACAGCCACCAGCTCGCGTTCGGCCGGGGTGTCGAGGGCCGGGTCGGCGCCCAGGCCGGCCAGCCGGGTCACGGCGTCGACGGCGGCGGCCGGGTCCTGCATCCGCCGGTAACGCAGTCGCGCCTCGATCCGCAGCGCCAGCTCCCGGTCGGTGTCCCGGCCACCGTCACCCCGTAGCTCGGTCTCGCCCTGCCGGAGGACGTCCAGGAGCATGTCCGGCCCGGCCACCGTGGGCGCGATCCGGGCCACCGCGGCCGCCCGTTCCCGCACGGTCGGCAGCAGCGGCAGGGCCTGGGCCAGATGCCGGACGGAGGAGGACTGGTCCAGCGCGCTCTCCACCACGGCCAGATCCACCAGCAGGTGCGCCCGCAGCTCGCTGTCCCACGGGCAGTCCAGCAACGCCCGGCGCAGGTAACGGGCCGCAGTTTCCGGCTCGTAGCGCTGGGCCGCCCCGGCGGCGGCCGCCCGCAGAGAAACAAGCGCCCACGCGTCGAGCGGCGACATCACCGCCAGCAACTGGGCGGCGACCCGTTCCGGCGGCTGCTCGGCCCGGAACATCAGCCGGGCGGCGCGCAGGTGGGTGGCCTCCCGTTCGGCCGGTGTCATCGACCCCTCGACCGCGTCCCGCACGATCGGGTTCAGCACCCCGGGCCCGCCCCGCACGAGCAGTCCGAGCCCGGTCAGCGAACGGATCGCGGCGGCACAGCCGGCCCGGTCGAGCCGTGCCACCTGGCCCACCAACTCGGTGTCCATCTCATCCGCCAGGATCGCCAGCGCCCGGGCGGTGTCCCGGACCGCTTCCGGCTGCCACCGCAGGCTGGCGACAAGCCGGTCGCGGAGCCGCCCGACCAGCCGTTCGCGCAGCGGTGACGGCCCGGAGGTCACCACCCCGGCCGGGTATGCGGCGTCCGGCGGCAGCGCGTCGGCCACCATGCACTGCAGCATCGTGCTGAGGAACAGCGGGTTGCCCGCGGTGGCCTCCTGACAGGCCCGGACGAACCGCTCGTCGACCGGCCCGCCGAACGCCGCCCCGGCCATCGCCCCAATGCCGTCGCGCCCCAGCGGCGACGGTCGCAGCGTCCCGGCGGCGGCCGCGGTGACGTCGTAGGTGAGTCCCGGCTCGGGCCGCGGATCGCCGTCCGGGATCGTGCTCACCAGCAGCACCCGGCGCCGGTCGAGCCGCCGCGCCAGATAGCCGAGCCAGCGCAGCGACGGCTGGTCGGCCCACTGCAGGTCGTCGACCAGCACCACCACCGGACGGTCCGCGCCGATCGAGTCGAGGACGCCGGTGAGCGTCTGCATGACGGTGTGGTGGGCGGCATCGTCCGGTAGCTCGCGCGGCGGCGGTTCCAGGAGCTGCCGTACGACGCCGTAGGGGAACGTCCGCTCGGTTGCCGCCGCCCGGGCCCGCAGGACCACCGCGCCCGCCCCGGTCGCGGCCGCGGCCGCCGCGTCCAGCAGGGCGGACTTGCCTATCCCGATCGGCCCGCCGACCACCAGGGAGGAGCCCCGGCCGGCCCCGGCGGCCGCCAGGGCCCCGGTGATCAGCCGCAGTTCGTCCTCCCGCTCGTACAGCTCGCCGGCGGCCGGCCACGCCGCCCCCCTCATCGCTGCTCGCCGGTCTGCTGCCGCAACGTCACGAGGTCGGCCCGGCCGCCCACTCCGAGCTTGCGGTAGACGCTGGTGAGGCGGGCCTCGACGGTGCGGATCGAGACGAACAGCTCGGCGGCGACCTCCCGGTTGGTGCGGCCGGCGGCCACCAGCTGCACCACCCGCTGCTCCCCGGCGGTCAGCCCCGGCGCACCGGGTTGCTTTCCCCGGGCGGCGGTCAGCAGCCGGTGGGCGGCCCCACCCACAATCGGGTCACCGGCCTGGTCGGCCAAGTCGGTCAGCTGGCCCAGCCGGGCGCGGGCCGCCCGCAGATCGCCGTCCACCATCAAGGCCCGGGCGAGCGAGTAAAGGGCCCGGCGGTGTTCGTCGCCGGCCACCGAGCTCTCCAGCGTCGCCACTGCCTCCTCCAGCAGCAGGATGCCGGGCCGGCCGGGCGTGGTCAGGCCCCGGGCGAGCAGGCTCAGCCCGGACGCCCGACGGGTTCCCCAGGCCCGCGCCGTACGCATGCCGTGCTCCACGAACGGCGCCGCCTCGTCGGCTCGGCCGGCCGCCGCCAGCAACTCCGACGCCTCCAGCCACCACGGCGCGAACACCGGGTTCTCGACGCCGGACCGGGCCAGGTGCTCGCCGCAGAGCGTCAGCCACCGCAACGCCCCGTCGAGGTCGCGCCGCCGCCGCTGGATGACCGCCCGGACCATCAGGTAGACCGGATACTGCCAGACCAGCTCGTCGTGGCGGGGCCGCCGGGCGGTTTCGAGCAGCGCCTCCGCCCGGTGCAGCTCGCCGCGGTGGCACAGCGTCTTGGCCAGCATCACCCGGGGCAGCACCATCGGCGCGTCCCAGGCCGCCGACGCGGCGATCGTCACCGCGGTGCCGGCGTCCGCGTACGCCCGGTCGAAGTCGCCGGCGACGCACATGGCCGCCGCCCGGGTCGAGAGCGCCAGGCTCAGCGTCCAGCCGGTGTCCTCATGCTGGTTGCCGTCGACCAGCCAGTCGAGGGCGGCGAGCGACTCGTCCAGGTCGTCGGTGAGCAGCAGCGCGAAGGCGGCGCCCAGGGTGGACAGCTCGCCGGCCGGGTCCGAGCGGATCCGGCGGGCCAGGCGCGCTCGTTCCCGTACGGTGACGGCCGACTTCCCGGCCAGCGCGCCGGCCATCGCCTGGATGCCGAGCAGCTGCCGCTCGGCGATGGTGTCGCCCGGCGGCACCTCCATCTCGCGGGCCAGGGTGATCGCGGTGGCCGAGGTGGTGGCGTCGTCGAGGCCGGTCAGCACCAGCACGAACCGGCCGGCCAGCAGCAGGTTGCGGTCGTCGGGGCCGGGCGCGTCGCCGATCAGCCGGTCGAGCGCCGGAACGGCGTCCTGCAGAGCCTCGAACGCGGGCCGCGAGTTGCCGGCCATCAGCGCGACGAGGCCGTAGCCGAGGGCGATGCTCAGACGGGTACGGGCGTCGGAGGGCCCGGTGTCGAACGCCTCGCGAGGTGCTCCATCGCGGTCGACGGGTCGGCCGTGCTCAGCGCCCGGGCCAGCGCCAGGCGGCCGGTGATGTCGGCGGGCGTCTCGCGCAGCACCCGTTCCAGGTAACAGGCGGCGCCGACCGAGTCGCCGCGCCGTTCGGCCCGCCGTGCGGCGTCCCACAGCACTCCCAGCATCCAGGCCTCGGGTGTCGCCGACATCGCCACGATCTGGTCGGCGACGTCCGCGGCCGGGCGCCCGGCGTCGTTCAGCAGCCGGGCGGCCCCCGCCCGCAGTTCGTCCCGTTCGCGCGCGCCGAGACCCCCGAGGACGGCCCGGCGGACGACCTCGTGGACCGTGCCCTCGGCCGGGTCGTACAGGGTGAGGTCCCGCAGGGTGTTCAGCACGTCCTCGATGAGCCGGTCACTCGCCCCGGTCAGCGCCCGGATCAGTTGCCGGTCGCCCACGCCGAGGACAGCGATGCCGGTGGCCGCCGCGCGTACCTCGGGCGACTCGGCGGTCAGAAACTCGGCGACCGGCGCGGCGACGATTTCGGGGCCCGCGGTGGCGGCCCACTCGCAGCCGGCCGCGTCCGGGCCCACCCCTTGCTGCTCCATCGCGGCCAGCAGGTGGGTGACCAGCAGCGGGTTGCCGCCGCAGAGCCGGGAACAGGCGGCGCCGAACGCGGGCACCGGCTCGCGGCCGAGAGTGAGCCGGATCAGGTCGGCGACGTCGGCCTCGGCGAGCACCCCGAGGTCGATGCGGCGGTGGGGAGCGGCGAGCAGCAGCTCGGCGAGGTCGGGCCAGGCTGCTCGCTCGATGGCCGGGCGGGCCGCCAGCACGACCAGGATGCGGTCGTGGACGAGCCGCCGGCCCAGAAATTCCAGCCAGCGCCGGGAGGCGGCGTCACAGTGCTGGGCGTCGTCGATCGCGAGAATCAGGGGGCGGTCTGCCGCGAGGCCGGCGGCGCGGCGGGAGAGGGCGAGCAGCCGCCGATAAGTGGCACTCCCCCCATCGTCGCTCTCGCTCCGGTCGCTCCGGTCGCCCCGGTCGCTGTGGTCGCTGTGGTCGCTCTCGTCGCCTCCGTCGTCGCCGAGAAGGGCGGAGACCAGGCCGTACGGCGGGCCGGCGGGCCGGGCGACGGCTCGGCGCACGGTCAGGTCGTCACCGGTGCGGCCGGTCAGGAACGCATCGAGCAGCGCCGTCTTGCCGACGCCGGCCGGGCCGTGGAGCAGGACGATCCGGGGGTTGCCGTCGCGTGCCTCGGTGAGCAGTCCTGCGAGGGTGGACAGCTCGGCATCGCGGCCGACGACGACCGTCCCGCCGTCCTTTGCAGCCCGAGCATCCACCACCGGTATCAATCCTGTCGGCGCACACTGACTCCGTCCCGTGTGGATCACACCCTAACCGGTGCGCAAAACCCGGCCACCGCTTCCGGGCTGACCGAACCTGATGCGGCCCGGCCCCGTGACTCCGGAAAACGGCTACCGCCCGTCTCGGGGTGGGACCCCGAACCACCGACCGAACCGACACCGCACCATTGATCGCGGCCGCCCGCCGGCACCACAGTTCTCCGCGCTCCCAGGGGCGGCTAGTTGACTCTTAAACTTTCGCTTCATACGCTGATTCGCGTGTTCACCCGAGGTCTTCCATTGCGGATCGGGGAACCCTGGCGCTGACTTCCTGGATAAGGCCTCGCACCACGAAATCGTGGAATTCTCGGTGACGACGGCCCGAACAACGGGCAGAATGGGGGTTCACGATGCGCCCGCAGACGAGCCCGGCGACGCACACCCACGCTTACGCCGCGCGATCGATATTCGAGTGGACCGGGGCCTGCCTGGCGCGCCTCGACCCCCAGCTCCGGCTTGTCACCGCGAACATGGACTTCTTCCAGCAGTTCGGCGGAACCCCTGGTGAACGCCGGGGCAAGAGCCTGCTCGACCTGGTGCACCCGGGTGCCCGCGAGCGCGTCCGCCGCCGCTTCGCCGCGCTCGCCAGCTCGGACCGCAGCCACTTCACCGACCATGTCTCCGGGCTGAGCGGCCGCGGCCGCTCCTTTTCCGGGACATTGACCGGCGTTGCCTCCCGCAACAGCCACGGCGAGATCGATGCGATCCTCGTCGTAGTGAAGCCCGATGCGGTATTTCAGGGCCTCGACTCATTCGCCCAGCCGGCCTGAAGAACAATTATTGTTTCCTTCGTGTTGCGGTATCCCGTGACGAAGAATTTACACTGGGCAATGTTCGCCATTTCGGCGACGCACCTTCCCCTCCGGGCATAAACCTGCCGTACACCGGGTCGCCTCCGTGGCTGACCTCGTTCACCTTCGAGGAGCCGCTCCCCGCCGGCCGGAAAGGGCCCTGAACGGGCTCCTCCCCAGCCGGCGGAGAGCATCTTGGATCGGTTACCGGGGGTTGCGGTAGTCCATGAAGGACGGCCGCTCGCCCGGCGGCAGGGCCAGCCAGTCGTTGATCGCCCGGACCGAGACCGGCGCGTACGCCTCGGCGATCTCGAGGTGGTTGCCGGGGACGTCGGCCAGTGTCAGTGCGGAGGAGCCGTCCCAGGTGAACAGCCAGTCGTCGTCGTCCTCGGGCCCACCGTCCATCCGTACGGTCGCCCGGATCTGCAGTGTCGGAACTCCCAGGGTCTCCATCGTCCACCAGGGCATCCGGAGGTAGTGGGCGGCGGCCGTCACCCAACTGCCGTCCCCGTCGTCGCCGATGGCGTCCAGCCGCTGGTTCGACGCCTCGCTCATCTCCGTCTGGCTGTCCATGATCGTCGCCACGTCCTCCCAGGCCGGAGAGTCCATCAGCACGATCCCGGCGGGCGCAGTGCCGCGGCGGACCAGTTCGGCCGCCACCCAGTGGGCGATCAGGCCGCCGGCCGAGCCGCCGCCGAGGACGAACTCCTCGCCGGCCGGGTGGATCCGCAGGATCGCGTCGGCGTAGGCGGCCACCAGCGCCTCGAGGTCCTGCGCGAGCGGCTCGCCCTCCCGGAAGCCGGGCGGGTTGAGCACGAAGACGTCGCGGGTGCCTTGGAAGGCGGCCGCCAGCGGCATGTACTGCATGGCGACCGGCAGCCAGAACGAGGTGAACATGTACAGCCGTGGCTTGCCCTGGCCGCCGGTGGAGATCCGCCGGGGCGCCCGCACCTGCCCCTCGGCCCCGTCCGCGGCGAACATCGCCCGCATCTGGGCGAGGTCCTTCATCAGCAGGTGGAACTGCTCGGTCTTGCCGTCCCGCTGGGCCTGGACCCACATGGCGCCCAGGTTGGACAGCCGGACGGCGGCCGGACCGGCCGGCACGACCGCGCCCGTCCCGTCGGCCAGCAGCATCGCCAGCAGGTAGCCGACCAGCGACCCGATGGTCGGGTGGTCGAACGCCAGCGTGGCCGGCAGGGCCAGCCCGGTCGCGTTGACCAGCCGGTTGCGCAGCTCCACGGCGGTGACCGAGTCGAGGCCCGCCTCCCGCAGCGAGTTCTCGAGCGCCAGCGCGTCGGTCCGGTCGTGGCCGAGAACCGCCCGCGCGTTGCCGAGCACCAGGTCCGCCACGGTCTGGAACCGTTCCGCGTCGGTGAGCGCACGGAGCCGGTTGGCAAGCGTCGATGCGCCCGGGGCAGGCGAACTGGTCGGCGCCGAGGCCAGCCTGCGCGCCTCCGGCAGGTCGCTGAGAAGCGGGCTCGGCCGGGCAATGGTGAAGGTCGGGAGGAACCGCGCCCAATCCATGTCGGCCACCGACACTGTGGTCTCGCCCTGCCCGGCCGCCTCGGCCATCGCCCGCACGGCGAGCCGCGGTTCCATCGCCCGCAGGCCCCGGCGGCCGAAGTGTTCGGACCCCTCGGCCCCACCCATGCCCTCGCCGGCCCACAGACCCCATGCCACGCTGGTCACCGGACGGCCCTCGGCTCGCGCCATTTCGGCGTACGCGTCCAGGTAGGCGTTGGCCGCGGCGTACACGCCCTGACCACCACCGCCCCACACCCCGGCGTTCGAGGAGAACAGGATCATCGCGTCCAGCGGGTGACCGCCCTCGACCAGCACCTCGTGCAGGCTGTCGAGCCCGTCGACCTTGCCCGACCACACGTCGGCCGCCATTGCCGGGCCGGTCTGCGCGATCACCGTGCCCTGCCCGACGCCTGCCGCGTGGACCACGCCGCTGATCCGGCCGATCGGGGCCAGCGCGGCGGCCAGCTGCCGCCGGTCGGTGATGTCGCAGGCCAGCACGCTCACCCGCACCCCGGCGTGGCCGAGGTCGGCGGCGAGCCGGGCGACCCCGGTGGCACCCGCGCCCCGGCGGGAGGTCAGCACCACGTGGGCGGCGCCGTTTCCGGCGACCCACCGGGCCACATGCGCACCCAGGCCACCGGTGCCACCGGAGATCAGCACCGTGCCGCGGGGCCGCCACGCCTTGGGGGCCGCAGCCGCCGGGGCGTGCGCCAGCCGCCGGGCGAAGACCCCGCCGGGCCGTACGGCCACCTGGTCGAGACCATCCCATCCGGCCAGCACCGCGGCCGTGCGGCGCGAGGTCGCGGCGTCCCAGGGCCCGGCCGGCAGGTCGAGCAGGCCGCCCCAACGCTGCGGGTACTCCAGGGCCGCGACCCGGCCGAAGCCCCACACCGCGGCCGCCAGTGGATCGGTCACCGGGTCGTCCCGGTCGACCGCCACGGCTCCCCGCGTCAGCACCCAGATCCGGGCGTCACCCAGCCCGGGCGCCTGCACCAGCGCGCTCAGGCCGGAGATGGCGTCCGGCCCCGGCACGAAGACGACGCCCGCCACCGGCGTCGCGCCCGGTGCCGTCACCACCTCGGCGGCACCGTGTCCGAGGAGCAGTTCCCGGACCTGACCTTCGGGGTCGTCGCCGAGAAGCAGCCACGTTCCGCGCAGCGCCGGGTCGGGGCTGCCCGGCACGGCCGACCACCGCACCTGGTAACGCCAGCCGTCGATGACCTGCCGGTCCTGCCGCGAGCGCCGCCACTGTTCCAGGGCCGGCAGCAGCGACGTCAGGCCCTGCTCGTCGACCTGCAGCGTGT
Source organism: Paractinoplanes brasiliensis (assembly GCF_004362215.1). Taxonomy (NCBI): domain Bacteria; kingdom Bacillati; phylum Actinomycetota; class Actinomycetes; order Micromonosporales; family Micromonosporaceae; genus Paractinoplanes; species Paractinoplanes brasiliensis. The sequence goes on from NZ_SNWR01000002.1 coordinate 2,502,730, forward strand.
CGGCCAGGGCGGCGCCGTCGCCGCTGCTGACCGCCTGCCAGAACTGCGCGTCGAATCCGTCGCCGCCGGTCGTCGTGAACTCGCGCAGCCGCGGCCAGTACCGCTCGTGCTGGAACGGGTAGGTCGGCAGCGACAGCGGCCGCAGCGGAGCCGTGCCCAGGGCGCGCGACCAGTCGACCGTGGCACCGGCAGTGTGCAGGGTCGCCACCGCGCGCATGAACCGCGACCGGGTGTCGTCGTCCCGCCGCAGGCTGCCGGTCACCACCAGGCCGTCGCCGGCCTGCCCGACCGCCATCGTCAGCACCGGGTGGGGGCTGAGCTCCACGAACACCTTGTGCCCGGCCCCGGCCAGAAGCTGAACGGTGTCGGCGAACCGCACGGTCTGCCGCAGGTTGGCGTACCAGTAGCCGGCATCCAGACCGGCCGTGTCGATCGGTTCGGCGTGCACCGTCGAATAGAACGGCACCCGCCCGGTGATCGGAGCCACCTCGGCCAGCGCCGACACGAGGGCCTCCCGCACCGGTTCCACCCCGTCCGTGTGCGATGCGTAGTCGGCCGCGATACGCCGGGCGTCAAGCGAGGGATGCGCCGCGAGGAACCGGTCACAGCCCTCGGCCGGGCCGGCCACGACGACCTGCGACGGGCCGTTGACCGCTGCGACCGCCAGGCCGAACGGTTCCAGCAGCGGCAGAAGTTCGCTTGCCGGCACGGCCACCGAGATCATCCCGCCGCTGCCCGCGATGGCGGCCGTCGCCTGGCTGCGCAACGCGACCACCCGGGCGCCGTCGGCCAGCGACAGGCCACCGGAGACGACCGCCGCGGCGATCTCACCCTGCGAGTGACCGACAACCGCCGCCGGCTCGACACCCCAGTGCCGCCACAGTTCCGCCAGCGACACCATGACCGCCCACAGCGCGGGCTGCACGACGTCGGTCCGTTCCAGCATCGCCGGATCGCCCAGGACGTCCCGCAACGACCAGTCCACCAGAGGTTCGAGAACCGCCGCGCACCGCTGCATCGCCTCGGCGAAGACCGGCTCGGCGTCCCACAACCCGAGGCCCATCCCCGGCCATTGACCGCCCTGCCCGGGGAAGACGAACACCACGCCGCTCGCGCCGGCCACCGTGTGACCGCGCACCGCGTCGATGTCTGCCAGGGCGTCCAGCAGCTCGCCACGGTCGGCGCCGAGCACCACTGCCCGGTGCGGAAGGGCGGCACGGCCGTCGAGCAGCACCCGGCCGACCCGGGCCAGATCGGCGTCCGGCCGTTCGATCAGGAACTCGCGTACCTGGGCCGCCTGCTCGCGCAGAGCCCGTTCGGTGCGGGCCGACAGCGCCCACGGCACCGCTCCTGCTGGGGTGGCGACCGCCGGTTCGGCGACCGGCTCCGGCTCCTCGAGGAGGACGTGGGCGTTGGTGCCGCTGATGCCGAACGAGGAGACGCCGGCCCGGCGCGGTTGGCCGTCCGTCTCCCACGGGCGGGCCTCGGTGAGCAGCTCGACGTCGCCGGCCGCCCAGTCCACGTGCGACGACGGCGCGTCCACGTGCAGGGTCTTGGGCAACACACCGTTGCGCATCGCCAGGACCATCTTGATGACCCCGGCGACACCGGCCGCCGCCTGCGTGTGGCCGATGTTCGACTTGATCGAGCCGAGCCACAGCGGCCGGTCCTCCGGGCGGCCCTGCCCGTACGTCGCCAGCAGCGCCTGCGCCTCGATCGGGTCGCCCAGCGTGGTGCCGGTGCCGTGCGCCTCGACCGCGTCGACCTCGTCCGCCCGCAGCCCGGCGTTGGCGAGCGCCTGCCGGATCACCCGCTGCTGCGACGGGCCGTTGGGGGCGCTCAGCCCGTTGGTGGCGCCGTCCTGGTTGACGGCGCTACCGCGGACGACCGCGAGGATCTGATGGCCGTTGCGGCGCGCGTCGGACAACCTTTCCAGGACGAGGATGCCGACCCCCTCCGACAGCGCCATCCCGTCGGCCGCCTCCGCGAAGGCCTTGCACCGCCCGTCGGCCGACATCACCTGCTGGCGGCCGAAGCCGACGAACTCGGTCGGGGTCGCCATCACCGTGACACCGCCGGCCACCGCCAGCGTGCACTCCCCCGACCGCAGTGCCTGACCGGCCAGGTGCAGGGCCACCAGCGAGGACGAGCAGGCGGTGTCGACCGACACCGCCGGGCCCTCAAGACCCAGGGTGTACGCGATCCGGCCGGACAGCACGCTGCTGGCGTTGCCGGTGAACGAGTGTCCCAGGCTGTCGTCGTCGGCGACCGCCAGCAGAGCCGGGTAGTCGGTGCCCATGCCGCCGATGTAGACGCCGGTCGCCGAGCCTCGGATCCCGCCGGGAGCGATGCCGGCGTCCTCCAGTCCCTGCCACACCGTTTCCAGCAGGAGCCGCTGCTGCGGATCCATCGCGAGGGCCTCGCGCGGGCTGATCCCGAAGAACCCGGCGTCGAACCCGGCCACGTCGGCCAGGAACCCGCCCCGGTCGGTGGCGATCGAGTCCGGCGGCAGCATCGTCAGGTCCCAGCCCCGGTCGGTGGGGAACCCGCCGGTTCCGTCGGCCCCCGCGGTCAGCAGCTCCCACAGCTGCTGCGGGCTCTGGACGCCGCCGGGGAAGCGGCAGCTCATGCCCACGATCGCGATCGGCTCGTCGGTGGCCGTGGACACCACCACCTCGCGGCCGGCGGTGGTGCCGCCGAGCAGCTCGCCGAGGAGGAACCCGGTAAGCACCCGCGGGTTCGGGTAGTCGAAGACCAGGGTGGCCGGCAGGCGCAGCCCACCGGCCGCCGAGGCCAGGCGGTTGCGCAGCTCGACCGCCGTCAGCGAGTCGAAGCCGAGGTCACGGAACGCCGCGTCGGCGTCGACCGCGTCGCTGTCGGCGTGCCCCAGCACCGTCGCCGCCTGGGAGCGCACCAGTTCCAGCACCATCTGCTCGCGTTCCGGCGCCGGCAGCGTGGCCAGCGCGGTCGCCAGCTCGCCGGAACCCCCGGTGGACGCCGCCACCCGGCGGGCGGAACCGACAAGGGTGCGCAGCAACGGCGACACCGGCCGACCCGTGCGCCGCAGTCCTGCCACGTCGAGCCGGATGGGCACCAGCACCGGGCGGCCGTCGGCGACCGCCGCGTCGAACAGGGCCATCCCCTGCTCCTGGGACAGCGCACCGAACCCACTGCGGCTGATCCGGGCCAGCTCGGTGTCGCCGAGATGCCCGGTCATCGCCGACCGCTCGGCCCACAGGCCCCAGGCCAGCGACTGGCCCGCAAGCCCGGTCGCCCGCCGGTGCTGGGCCAGGGCGTCCAGGAACGCGTTGGCCGCGGCGTAGTTGCCCTGCCCGGGAGCGCCCAGCGTGGCGGCGGCCGACGAGTACATCACGAACATCGCGGGCGGCTGGTTCTGGGTGAGCTCGTGCAGGTTCCAGGCGGCGTCCGCCTTGGCCCGCAGCACCGTGGCGACCCGTTCCGGGGTCAGCGATTCCACCGTGGCGTCGTCCAGCAGGCCCGCCGTGTGCACCACGCCGGTCAGCTCCCGGCCGGCGAGCACCGCCGCCAGGGCCGCGCGATCGGCGGCGTCGCACGCCGTGATCCGCACCCGCGTACCGGTCTCCGCCAGTTCCGCCGCCAGCTGAGCCGCGCCCTCGGCGTGCGCCCCTCGGCGTGAGAGAAGCAGCAGCTCGCCGGTCGGACGGGTGGCCGCCAGGTGCCGGGCCAGCATAGAGCCCAGCGCGCCGGTGCCACCGGTGATCAGGACCGTGCCGGCCGGGTCCAGCTGCGGCACGACCGGGTTCTGCGGCTGATTCGCCGCCGCCCGGGCCAGCCGGCGGGTGAACAGCTCGCCCTCCCGCAGCAGCAGTTCGGACTCGCCGCAGGTCACCGCCCGCTCCAGAATTTCCGTGGAGGGTTGCTGGTCGGCGTCGAGCAGCACGAACCGGTCGGGGTGCTCGGACTGCGCCGACCGCACCAGGCCCCACACCGCCGCAGCGGCCAGGTCCTCACCGTCAGCGGCGCCGCTGGTCAGCACCACCAGACGAGCGTCGTCCGACGCCGGGTCCGCCAGCCATTCCTGGATCCGGGCCAGCGCCGCGACCACCGTCTCCGTCACACCCCCGACCGGCGGACTCCACACCACCACCGGCGGCCCGGAACCCTCCACCGCCGGCACCGGCCGCAACTCCACCGCGAACAGCGACCGCGTCACATCCATCGCCGGTTCGGCTGCGGCGGCCGGGGTCAGTGCTCGCAGCAGCAGCGATCCGGCGGTCAGCACCGGCTCTCCGGCGAGGTCGAACGTCTCGACCCGGACGGCGTCGGGGGCCGACTCGTCGCGGGTGAGGCGGACCCGCAGCGTGCTCGCTCCGGTGGCGTGCAGCCGTACGCCGTTCCACCCGAACGGCAGCAGCATGCGGCCGTCGTCGATCAGGCCGCCCACGCCGATCGTCTGGATCGCGGCGTCCAGCAGGGCCGGGTGCACTCCGAACCGGTCGGCCACGCCCGGCTCGGGCAACGTCACCTCGGCGTACACGGCCGACTCGGCCCGCCACACCGCCCTCATGCCCTGGAAGACCGGGCCGTACTCGTAGCCGCCGGCGGCCAGGCGCTCGTAGACCCCGTCGAGGTCCACCGGTTCGGCCCCGGACGGCGGCCACACCAGCGGGCCGGCCGGGGCCGGCGCCGCCTGCGCGCTCAGCACACCGGTCGCGTGCCGCGTCCACGGCACCTCGTCCGGCCCTTCGGGGCGCGAGTACACGTTGACCGGGCGGCGGCCGGACTCGTCCGCGTCACCCACCCAGACCTGCATCTGCACGGCGCCCTGCTCCGGGATCAACAACGGCGTCTGCAACGTCAACTCGTCGACCACCGTGCAACCGACCTGGTCAGCCGCCCAGACCACCACCTCCACAAACGCCGTGCCCGCCAGCAGCGCGGTGCCCGCCAGCACGTGATCGGCCAGCCACGGCTGGGACTTGAGCGAGAGCCGGCCGGTCAGCAGGACACCATCACCATCAGCCAGCCGGACCGCCGCACCCACCAGCGGGTGGTCGGCCGCGCTGAGCCCGAACGCCCCGGCGTCGCCGATCCACTCCTCGGCCATCTTCGGCCAGTAACGCTCGCGCTGGAACGGGTACGTCGGCAGGCTCAGCGGCTGGACCACGCCGTCACCGAGGGCCTGCTTCCAATCCACCTCGACCCCCGCCGTGTGCAACGTCGCCACCGAACGCAACCACCGCGCCCGGGTGTCGTCGTCGCGGCGCAGGCTGCCGGTCACGACCAGACCGTCACCGGCCTGCTCCACCGCCATCGTCAGCACCGGGTGCGGGCTGAGCTCGACGAACACCTTGTGCCCGGCCGTGATGAGAGCCTGGACGGTGTCCGCGAACCGGACCGTCTGCCGCAGGTTGGTGAACCAGTAATCGCCGTCCAACCTGCTCGTGTCGATCGGCTCCGCATACACCGTCGAGAAGAACGGCACACTGCCCGCGACCGGCGTCAGACCCGCCAGATCAAGACGATCCCGCAACGGCTCCATCCCGGCCGTGTGCGACGCATAATCCACCGCGATCCGCCGCGCGTTCAACTCCGGGTACGTCTCGACGAACCGGTCACAACCCTCAGCCGGACCAGCCACCACCACCTGCGACGGGCCGTTGACCGCCGCCACCGCCAAACCGAACGGTTCCAGCAACGACTCAACATCGCCTACCGGCACGGGCACCGACACCATCCCGCCGCCACCCGCGATGGCGGCAATCGCCTGGCTGCGCAACGCCACCACTCGGGCGCCGTCGGCCAGCGACAATCCACCGGCCACCACCGCCGCCGCGATCTCACCCTGCGAGTGACCGATCACCGCCGCCGGCTCGACACCCCAATGCCGCCACAGCTCGGCCAGCGACACCATCACCGCCCACAACGCGGGCTGCACCACGTCGACCCGATCCAGGGCCGCCGGGTCGGCGAGCACCTCGCGCAACGACCAGTCCACGAACGGCGCCAACGCCTGCTCGCAGCGTTCCATCGCCGCGCCGAACACCGGCTCGGAGTCCCACAGGGTGCGGCCCATCCCGACCCACTGTGCCCCCTGACCCGGGAACACGAACACCGCGCCACCGGCACCCGAACCAGCCACGCCACGCACGCTGTCCACGTCGGCCAGTGCCGCCAGCAACTCGTCACGGCCGGTGCCCAGAACCACCGCGCGGTGCGGCAAGGCCGCCCGGCCCCACGCCAACGTCCGGCCCACCCGGGCCAGGTCCAGCTCCGGCCGGGCGAGAACAAACTCCCGCAGTTCAGTCGCCTGGTCGCGGAGTGCTTGCTCGCTGCGGGCCGAGAGCAGCCACGGGACCACCGGAACCACCGGGCTCTGCGTGATCGGGGCCGGGGCGGCCTCCTCCAGAATCACGTGGGCGTTGGTCCCGCTGATCCCGAACGACGACACACCCGCCCGCCGAGGACGACCGTCGGCCTCCCACAGCCGCGCCTCGGTCAGCAGCTCAACCGCGCCGGCCGACCAGTCGACCTGCGACGACGGCACGTCCACGTGCAACGTCCTGGGCAGCACACCGTTGCGCAGCGCCAGCACCATCTTCATGACCCCGGCCACCCCGGCGGCTGTCTGGCAGTGCCCGATGTTGGACTTGACCGAGCCCAGCCACAGCGGCTTGTCCTCCGGCCGGTCCTGACCGTACGTCGACAACACCGCCTGCGCCTCGATCGGATCACCCAGCCTCGTGCCGGTACCGTGCGCCTCCACCGCATCGATATCCGCCGCCGTCAGCCCCGCGTTGGCCAACGCCTGCCGGATCACCCGCTGCTGCGACGGCCCGTTCGGCGCACTCAACCCGTTCGAAGCACCATCCTGATTGATCGCACTACCCCGCACCACGGCCAGCACCTGGTGCCCGTTACGGCGAGCGTCGGAGAGCCGTTCCAGCACCAGCATGCCGGCGCCCTCGCCCCAGCTGGTGCCGTCGGCGGCGTCCGAGAAGGTCTTGCAGCGGCCGTCCCGAGCGAGGCCACGCTGCCGGGAGAACTCGGTGTAAGGAACCGGCAGGGCGTTGACCGCCACGCCACCGGCCAGTGCCAGATTGCACTCACCGTTGCGCAGCGCCTGGCTGGCCAGGTGCAGCGTCACCAGCGAGGACGAACACGCGGTGTCCAGCGACACGGCCGGGCCTTCGAGGCCGAGGGTGTAGGCCACCCGGCCGGACGCGACGCTGGTCGTGGTGCCCATCAAAGCGTGGCTCTCGTCGGCGCCGAACCCGTAGCCGGAAATGGTGATGCCGACGTACGTGCCGGTGTCCGAGCCGCGCAGCCCGGCCGGGTCGATGCCGGCGTCCTCCAGGGCCTCCCACACGGTTTCCAGCAGCAGCCGCTGCTGGGGGTCCATGGCCAGCGCCTCGCGGGGGCTGATCCCGAAGAACCCGGCGTCGAACCCGGCCACGTCGTCCACGAAGCCGCCGTGGTTGGAGTACGAGGTGCCGGGCCGCTCGCCGGTCGGGTCGTAGACGGCGTCCAGGTCCCAGCCGCGGTCGGACGGGAACTCGCTGATCGCGTCCCGGCCCTCGGCCAGCAACTCCCACAGCTGCTGCGGAGAGTTCGCGCCGCCGGGGAACCGGCAGCCCATGCCCACGATCGCGATCGGCTCGTCGACCTGGGCGACCGCACGGGTGACGGTGGCCGCCCCGGCCCCCGACCCGGTCACCTCGTCGAGCAGGAACCGGGCCAGGACCCTCGGGTTCGGGTGGTCGAAGAGCAGCGTGGCGGGCAGCCGCAGCCCACTCGCGGCGGACAGCCGGTTGCGCAGGTCGACCGAGGTCAGCGAGTCGAAGCCGAGCTCCCGGAACGCCGCGTCGCTCTCGACCGCCCGGCTGTCGGCGTGGCCGAGCACCGCCGCCGCCTGCGCGCGTACCAGGTCGAGGATCGTCCGTTCCCGTTCCGGCCCGGCCAGCCCGGCCAGCGTCGCCGCCAGCTCGCCGGTCCGGCGGGTGGTCGCCGCCGCCCGGCGGGTCGTCCCCGCCAGGGTTCGCAGCAGCGGCGGCAGCCCGGCCCCGCCGGCGCGCCGCAGTTCCGCGACGTCAAGCAGGATCGGCACCAGCACCGGCCGGGAGTCGGCGGCCGCCGCGTCGAACAGGGCCAGGCCCAGTTCCTGCGACAGCGCCCCGATGCCGCCGCGGGTCATCCGGGCCCGGTCGGTGTCGTCCAGGTGCCCGGTCATCGCCGACCGCTGCGCCCACATACCCCAGGCCAGCGCCTGACCCGGCAGCCCGAGGGACTGGCGGTGCTCGGCGAGGGCGTCGAGGTAGGCGTTGGCGGCCGCATAGTTGCCCTGCCCCGGCGCGCCGAACGTGGCCGAGGCGGAGGAGTACGACACGAACGAGGTCAGCGGCATCTCGCGGGTCAGCTCGTGCAGGTTCCACGCGGCGTCCACCTTGGCCCGCAGCACCGTCGCCACCCGTTCCGGGGTGAGCGATTCCACCATGCCGTCGTCGAGCACGCCGGCGGTGTGCACGACCCCGGTCAGCTTCTGGTCGGCGAGCACCGCTGCCAAGGCCTCGCGGTCGGCCGCGTCGCAGACCGTCACCTGGGCACGCGCACCAGTCTCGGCCAGATCGGCCGCCAGCTGGGCCGCGCCCGGGGCGTGTGCGCCTTGACGCGACAGCAGGAGCAGTCCGGTGCGGCCGGCGGTGGCCAGGTGCCGGGCCAGCATCGAACCCAGGGCGCCGGTTCCGCCGGTGATCAGCACCGTGCCGTCCGTCTCGGGGCCTGTCTCCCGCGGCGCGGGGTTCCGATCGGCCCGGACAAGCCGCCGGGTGAGCAGCACGCCGTCGCGCAGCAGCAGCTCCCGCTCGCCGCTGGCCACCGCCTGCTGGAAAACCTCGTCGCCGGGAACGTCCGGCTGGTCGGTGTCGAGCAGGATGAACCGGTCGGGGTGCTCGGACTGCGCCGACCGCAGCAGGCCCCACACGGCGGCCGCCGCCAGGTCGGTGCCGTCGGCGGCGCCCCGGGTCAGCACGACCAGGCGGCTCTCGTCGGCGGCCGGATCGGCCAGCCACTCGTGCACCCGGGCCAGCGCCGCCACCACGGTCTCGGTCACCCCGTCGGCAGGCGGGCGCCAAGCCACCCACCCAGCACTCCCCGCCTCACTCGTGGGGTCGGGTCCGACGGCTCCCGGCACCGGGGACAGCTCCACCACGAACATCGCGCGGGCCGCGTCAGCCGCCGGGCCGAGCGCCCGGCCGGCTTCCATCTCGCGCAGCGAGAACGCCTCGGCGGTCAGCACCGGCTGCCCGGCCAGGTCGAACGCCGCCAGCCGGACGGTGTCGGGCCGGTCCTCGTAACGGGTCACCCGCAGCCGCAAGGTTCGCGCGCCGGTGGCGTGCAACTGGACGCCGTGCCAGCCGAACGGCACCAGGGTCCGGTTGTCGCCGAACAGGCCGCTCGCGCCGAGGCCCTGGATGCCGGCGTCCAGCAGGGCCGGGTGCAGGCCGAACCGGTCGGCGTCGACCGCCTCGGGAAGGACCACCTCGGCCCAGACCGCCGTCTCCGAGCGCCACACCGCGTGCAGGCCCTGGAAGACGGGGCCGTACTCGTAGCCGCCGGCCGCCATCCTCTCGTACGTCCCGGCAATGTCCACCGGCTCGGCGTCGACCGGGGGCCAGGCCAGCGGTTCGACCGCGGCCGGAACCGGGTGCCGGCGCAGCACACCGGTCGCGTGCCGGGCCCACGGGCCCTCACCGTTCTCGGGACGGGAGTACACGTTCACCGGGCGGCGGCCGGACTCGTCCGCGTCGCCGACCCACACCTGCACCTGGACGCCGCCGTGGGGCGGGATCACCAGCGGAGTCTGCAGCGTCAGCTCGTCCACGACCGGGTATCCGACCTGATCGGCGGCCCACACCACGACGTCGACGAACGCCGTGCCGGCCAGCAGCACCGAGCCGAGGATGGCGTGGTCGGCCAGCCAGGGCTGAGCGGCCAGCGAGAGCCTGCCGGTCAGCAGGACGCCGTCGCCGTCGGCCAGCCACACCGCCGCGCCGACCAGCGGGTGGTCGACAGCGCGCTGGCCCAGCGCTCCGGCGTCGCCCAGCCACGCGCCGGACGCCCGGGGCCAGAACCGCTCGCGCTGGAACGGGTAGGTGGGCAGGCCGACCGGGAAGGCGGGGCCGTTGCCGAGCAGCGCGGCCCAGTTCACCCCGGCGCCGCGCACGTGGACCCCGGCCAGCGCCGCGACGACCGTTTCGGCCTCGTCCCGGTCGCGGCGCAGGGTCGGCAGCCAGACACCTGCGTCGGCGGCCATCACCGAGAGCGTCGCGTCCGGACCGATCTCCACGAACAGGTGACCTTCCAGCGCGGTCACCATGTCGTGGAACGGCACCGCCTCACGCGCGTGGCGAACCCAGAACTCCGGCTGGTCCACCTCCCCACCGACCACCGGGATCTGCGGCGCATGCCAGGTCAGCTCGGCCAGAACGTCGGCGAACTCGGCGAGCATCGGCTCCATCAACGGCGAATGGAACGCATGGCTGACATTGAGCCGCCGCGAACGACCCGGCCACCGCGCGGCCAACTCCTCAACAAGCGCTTCGTCACCGGAGATCACCGTGGACTTCGGGCCGTTCACCGCCGCCACACCAACCCGATCGGTGTGCCCGGCGATCAACGCTTCCGCTTCAGCTTGGGAGGCGTCCAGGGCCACCATCGCCCCACCGGCCGGCAGGTCCTGCATCAGGCGGCCACGCGCCTTCACCAGCCGGGCCGCATCCGCCAGATCGAGAACCCCGGCCACGTGGGCCGCCGCGATCAGACCGATCGAATGACCACCCAACGCCGCCGGAGTGACACCCCACGACTCGTACAGCCGATAGAGAGCCACCTGCACCGCGAACAACGCCGGCTGCGTATTCGAGGTCTCATCCAGAGAGTCACCGACAATAACCTCACGCAACGGCATGTCCAACGCCGCGCACACCTCGTCGAACGCCGCCGCGTACACCGGGAAGGCCTCGTAAAGGCCGAGACCCATGCCGAGGCGTTGCGAACCCTGACCGGAGAACATCAACGCCACCCGAGTGTCGGCAGCCGCCACCCCGGTTACCACTTCGGAACCGACCAGCACGGCCCGGTGCGGCAACAACGCCCGGCCGAACGCCAACGCCCGCCCCACCGCCACCGGATCAGCCACCGGGAACTCCCGCAACCGAGCCACCTGCTCCTCGAGAGCCCGCTCACCACGCGCCGACACCAGCCACGGCACCACCGGAACCACCCGGCTCTCCGAAACCGGCGAAGGCCCCGCCTCCTCCAAAATCACGTGCGCATTCGTGCCACTGATCCCGAACGACGACACACCCGCCCGACGCGGCCGACCGCCGGCCTCCCACGGCCGCTGCGACGTGAGCAGCTCAACCGCCCCAGCCGACCAATCCACATGCGACGACGGCTCATCCACATGCAAGGTCCGCGGCAACACACCGTGACGCATCGCCAGGACCATCTTGATGATGCCGGCCACGCCGGAGGCCGCCTGCGTGTGCCCGATGTTCGACTTGATGGCGCCCAGCCACAGCGGCTGGTCCTCGGGACGGTCCATGCCATAGGTGGCCAGCAGCGCCTGCGCCTCGATCGGGTCGCCCAGCTTCGTTCCGGTGCCGTGCGCCTCCACCGCGTCGACCTCGGCGGGCCGCAGACCCGCGTTGGCGAGCGCCTGGCGGATGACCCGCTGCTGCGAGGGGCCGTTGGGGGCGGTCAGGCCGTTCGAGGCGCCGTCCTGGTTGACCGCGCTCCCCCGTACGACAGCAAGGATCTGGTGGCCGTTACGGCGAGCCTCCGAGAGCCGTTCGAGAACCAGGATGCCGACGCCCTCGCTCCAGCCGGTGCCGTCGGCCGCGTCCGCGAACGCCTTGCACCGCCCGTCGACCGAGAGGCCGCCCTGCTGGGAGAACTCGACGAAGACGCCGGGGTTGGCCATCACCGTCACGCCGCCGACCAGGGCCAGGCCGCACTCGCCGGAGCGCAGAGCCTGGCTCGCGAGGTGCAAGGCCACCAGCGACGAGGAGCAGGCGGTGTCGACCGAGACCGCCGGGCCTTCCAACCCCAGGGTGTACGCGACCCGGCCGGAGGCGACACTGGTCGTGGTGCCGGTCAGCCCGTGGCCCGTGCCGACGTCGGCGCCGATCCCGTACAGCGAGGTCGCGACGCCGATGTACGTGCCGGTGCTGGTGCCCCGCAGCCCGGTCGGGTCGATGCCCGCATCCTCCAGGGCCTCCCACGCCGATTCCAGCAGCAGCCGCTGCTGGGGGTCCATGGCCAGCGCCTCGCGGGGGCTGATCCCGAAGAACCCGGCGTCGAAGCCCGCCACGTCGGACAGGAAGCCGCCGCGCACAGTGGCGCTGTCCTGCTCCGACAGCACCCAGCCGCGGTCGGTGGGGAAGTCGCTGATGCCGTCGCGGCCGCCCGCGAGCATCTCCCAGAGCTGCTCGGGGCTCTCCACGCCGCCGGGGAACCGGCAGCTCATGCCCACGATCGCGATCGGCTCGTCGGTGGCCGCGCGGGCCGCGACAACCGCCGCCGGCGCGTCCCCGGCGCGGTCGCCGAGCAGTTCCTCGAGCAGGAAGTGGGTCAGGGCCCGGGGGGACGGGTAGTCGAACACCAGGGTCGCCGGCAGCCGCAGACCGCTCGCGGCGGCCAGCCGGTTACGCAGTTCGACCGCGGTCAGGGAGTCGAAGCCGAGGTCCCGGAACACCGCGTCGGCGTCCACCGCCCGGCTGTCGGCGTGGCCGAGCACCACGGCGGCCTGGGACTGCACAACCTCCAGGACCGTACGTTCGCGCTCCGGCACCGTCATGCCGGCCAGCGAGGCCACCAGCTCGCCGGTCCGGCGGGCGGTCGCCGCCGCCCGGCGGGACGCGCCGGCCAGGCCCCGCAGCAACGGCGGCAGGCCGACGCCGCCGGTACGACGCAGGACCGGGATGTCCAGCTCGATCGGGACCAGCACCGGACGGCCGTCGCCGATCGCCGCGTCGAACAGGGCCATGCCCTGCTCCTGGGAGAGCTCGCCGATGCCGCCGCGGCTCATCCGGGCCATGTCGGTCTCGCCGAGGGGGGCGGTCATCGCCGACCGGTCCGCCCACAGGCCCCACGCCAGGGACTGACCGGGCAGCCCGAGGGACTGGCGGTGCTGGGCGAGGGCGTCCAGGAAGGCGTTGGCGGCCGCGTAGTTGCCCTGCCCCGGGGAGCCCAGGGTGGCCGAGGCCGACGAGTACGCCACGAACCACGCGAGGTCGGCGTCCCGGGTCAGCTCGTGCAGGTTCCAGGCCGCGTCCACCTTGGCCCGCAGCACCGTGGCAACCCGCTCGGGGGTCAACGATTCGATCACCGTGTCGTCGAGCACGCCGGCGGTGTGCACCACGCCGGTCAGCTTCTGGCCGGCGAGCACCGCCGCCAGGGCCGCCCGGTCGGCCGCGTCGCAGACCGTGACCCGTACCCGCTTGCCGGCTTCGGCCAGGTCGGCCGCGAGGCGGGCCGCGCCCTCCGCGTGCACGCCGCGGCGTGACATCAGCAGCAACTCGCCCACGTCCCGGGTGCCGGCGACGTGGCGGGCCAGCATCGAGCCCAGGACTCCGGTGCCGCCGGTGATCAGGACCGTGCCGTCCGGACCGGGGGCTGGATAGCGCAGCACCACCTTGCCGACGTGCCGGGCCGCCTGCAGGTAGCGCAGCGCGTCGACCGCCCGCGACACCTCGAACACGGTGACCGGCAGCAGCCGGATCGACCCGGCGGCGAACATCGCCACCAGCTCGGCAAGCATCTCGCCCAGCCGGTCGGCGCCGGCCTCGAACAGGTCGAACGCCCGGTAGTCGACGCCCTGCGGATCGCGGAGATCGACCTTGCCCATCTCCAGGAAGCTTCCGCCGGGAGCCAGCAGCTCCAGCGAGGCGTCGATGAACTCACCCGTCAACGCGTTCAGGACAACATCGACCCCGCCGGCGAACTTGTCCCGGAACCCCAGGTCCCGCGAGGACGCCACATGAGAGGACGGGAGGCCCAGGCCGTGCAGGACCTCTTGCTTGGCGGGGCTCGCCGTGGCGTACACCTCAAGACCCCACGCCTGGGCGAGCTGGATCGCCGCCATACCGACCCCGCCCGCACCCGCGTGGATGAGGATCCGCTGGCCGGGCCGGACGTCGGCAAGGTCCCGCAGCGCGTAGTAGGCGGTCAGGAACACGATCGGGACCGACGCCGCGTCGGTGAACGACCAGCCCTGCGGCACCCGGGTGACCAGGCGCTGATCGGTGACCGCCACCGGCCCGAGGCCGATCGCGTGGCCGAACACCCGGTCCCCGGCCCGCAGGCCGGTCACGTCGGGCGCGGTCTCCACCACCACGCCGGCCAGTTCGCCGCCCATCACCGCGGACGGGTCCGGGTACATGCCCAGCCCGACCAGCAGGTCGCGGAAGTTCACTCCCTGCGCGTGGACGGCCACCCGCACCTGCCCTGCCGCCAGCGGCCCGGTGGCCTCCGGGTAGGGCAGCGCGGTCAGGTCGTCGAGGGCGCCGGCCGCCCGCATGCCCAGCCGCTGACCGGCGACCAGCGAGACGCCGCTGCGGGCGGCCCGGTCGAGCCGGCGTACGAACAAGGCACCGTCACGGAGCAGCAGCTCGGTCTCGCCGGCCGCCCCGACCTGGGCCAGGATCTCCGCGGACGGGTCGTCGGGCTGGTCCGTGTCGAGCAGGACGAACCGGTCCGGGTGCTCGGACTGCGCCGAACGGATCAGGCCCCGCACCGCCGCCGCGGCCGGGTCGGTGCCGTCGTCCGCACCGCGGGTCACCACCACCAGGCGGGCGTGGCCGGACTCCGGGTCCGCCAGCCACTCCTGCACCCGGGCCAGGGCCGCCAGGACCGCGCCCGACACCTGGTCGTTCAGGGCGGAGGCGTTCTCGGCCGCCGGGACGCTCCACAGCACGGCCGGGAGTTCCGGACCGGCCGCGTCGACCGGCGGGAGCGGCCGCAGCTCGACCGCGTACAGCGAGCGGGCCAGGTCGGTGAGCGGGTCGGTGACCTGTGGGGCGGCGAGCTCCCGCACCAGCAGCGACTCGGCGGTCAGCACCGGGGCGCCGGCCGAGTCGAAGGTCTCCACCCGGACCGCGTCGGCGAGCTGTTCGTGCCGGCGGAGCCGGACCCGCAGGGTGAGCGCGCCAGTGGCGTGCAGGCGCACCCCGTTCCAGGCGAACGGCAGTCGCGCCCGGTCGTCGCCGATCAGGCCGCCCGCGGTGATCGCGTGGGTGGTGGCGTCGAGCAGCGCCGGGTGGAGCCCGAACCGGTCGGGGTCGACCTGGTCGGGCAGGGCCACCTCGGCGTAGACGACGTCACCCGACCGCCAGACGCCGCGCAGACCCTGGAACGCCGGGCCGTGCTGGAAACCACCGGAGCCGTCGTACGTGCTGGCGATGTCCACCGGTTCGGCGCCGTGCGGCGGCCATTCCAGCGGCTCGATCCGCCGGGCCGGGGCCTGCGGGCTCACCAGGCCGGTGGCGTGCCGGGTCCACGGGCCGTCTGCCTGCTCCGCGCGGGAGTAGACGTTGACCGGGCGTCGACCGGCCTCGTCGGCGTCGCCGACCCACACCTGCACGTGCGTCCCGCCCTGGGCCGGCAGCGTCATCGGCGTCTGCAGCGTGAGCTCTTCGACGAACGCGCATCCGACCTGGTCGGCGGCCCACACCACCATTTCGACGTACGCCGTGCCGGGCAGCAGCACCGTGCCGAACACGACATGGTCGGCCAGCCACGGCTGGGCGGCCAGCGACAGCCGGCCGGTCAGCAGCACGCTGTCACCGTCGGCCGGCCAGACCGCCGCCCCGACCAGCGGGTGGTTCGACGAGGTAAGGCCGAGCGAGCCGGCGTCGCCGGTGACCGCGCCGGACAACCGCGGCCAGTAGCGCTCGCGCTGGAACGGATAGGTCGGCAGGTCCGGCAGCGGGCTCCGGCCCGCGCCGAGCAGGGCCCTCCAGTCCACCGCGCCGCCGTGGGCGTGCACCCCGGCGAGGGCGGCCTGAGCGGTCCGCGCCTCGTCCCGGTCGCGGCGCAGCACCGGCAGCCAGGTCCCGGCGTCGGCCGCCATCGCCGACAGGGTCGCGTCCGGGCCGATCTCCACAAACAGGTGCCCGTCGAGCTCGGTCACCATGTCGTGGAACGGCACCGCCTCACGAGCATGCCGCACCCAGAACTCCGGCTGGTCCACCTCCCCACCGACCACCGGCAACTGCGGGGCGTGCCACGCCAGCTCCGACAGGACCGCTGCGAACTCGGCCAGCATCGGCTCCATCAACGGCGAATGGAACGCATGGCTGACATTGAGCCGCCGCGAACGACCCGGCCACCGAGCCGCCAGCTCCTCGACCACAGCCTCGTCACCTGAGATCACCGTGGAGGACGGGCCGTTCACCGCCGCCACACCAACCCGGTCGGTGTGCCCGGCGATCAACGCTTCCGCTTCGGCTTGGGAGGCGTCCAGGGCCACCATCGCCCCACCCGCCGGCAGGTCCTGCATCAACCGGCCACGCGCCTTCACCAGCCGCGCCGCGTCGGCCAGATCCAGCACCCCGGCCACGTGAGCCGCCGCGATCAGACCGATCGAATGACCACCCAGCGCCGCCGGGGTGACACCCCACGACTCCAAGAGCCGGAACAGGGCCACCTGCACCGCGAACATCGCCGGCTGCGTGAACGACGTCTGATCCAACTGCGACGCCTCCGAGATCACCTCCCGCAACGGCATGTCCAACGCCGCACACACCTCGTCGAACGCCACCGCGTACACCGGGAACGCCTCGTAAAGACCGAGACCCATCCCCGGGCGCTGACTGCCCTGACCCGAGAACATCAACGCCACCCGGGAATCGGCACCCGCCACCCCGGTCACCATGTCCGAACCCAGCAGCACCGCGCGATGCGGCAAGTGCGCCCGGCCGAACGCGAGCGCCCGCGCCACCCGGACCGGATCCAGATCCGGCCGCCCGGCGGCGAACTCCCGCAGCCGGGTCACCTGCTCTTCGAGGGCCCGTTCACTACGCGCCGACAGCATCCACGGCACCACCGGCGGCCCGACCGGATCCTCGGTCACCGAGGCAGCCGGCGCCTCCTCGATGATGACGTGCGCGTTGGTACCGCTGATCCCGAACGACGACACACCGGCCCGGCGGGGACGGCCGTCGGGCTCCCACGCCTGCGCCGAGGTCAGCAGCTCGATCGCCCCGGCCGACCAGTCCACCTGCGCCGACGGCGTGTCCACGTGCAGGGTCTTGGGCAGCACACGGTGCCGCATCGCCAGGGCCATCTTGATGATCCCGGCGACGCCGGCCGCCGCCTGGGTGTGGCCGATGTTCGACTTGACCGACCCGAGCATGAGCGGGCGGTCCTCGGGGCGGTTCTGGCCGTAGGTGGCGAGCAGGGCCTGAGCCTCGATCGGGTCACCGAGCCGGGTTCCGGTGCCGTGTGCCTCCACCGCGTCCACGTCAGCCGCGGTCAGCCCGGCGTTGGCCAGGGCCTGGCGGATGACCCGCTGCTGCGAGGGGCCGTTGGGGGCGGTCAGGCCGTTCGACGCGCCGTCCTGGTTGACCGCGCTGCCGCGCACCACCGCCAGCACCCGGTGGCCGTTGCGGTGCGCGTCGGAGAGCCGTTCGAGCACCAGAACGCCGACGCCCTCACCCCAGCCGGTGCCGTCGGCCGCGTCCGCGAACGACTTGCACCGGCCGTCCGAGGCGAGACCGTTCTGCTGGGAGAACTCCACGAAGATGCCGGGTGTGGACATCACCGAGACACCACCGGCCAGCGCCAGCCCGCATTCGCCGGAACGCAGCGCCTGGCTCGCGAGGTGCAGGGCCACCAGCGAGGACGAGCACGCGGTGTCGACCGAGACGGCCGGGCCCTCAAGGCCGAGCACGTACGCCAGGCGGCCCGAGATGACACTTGCCGCGTTGCCGGTCATCAGGTGCCCCTCGCCACCGGTCTGCGGCACCAGGAACATCGCCCCGTAGTCCTGGCCGTTGGTGCCGACGTACACGCCGGTGTCCGAACCACGCAGCCCGACCGGGTCGACCCCGGCGTCCTCGAGGGCCTGCCACGCCGTCTCCAGCAACAGCCGCTGCTGCGGGTCCATGGCCAGCGCCTCACGCGG
Source organism: Paractinoplanes brasiliensis (assembly GCF_004362215.1). Taxonomy (NCBI): domain Bacteria; kingdom Bacillati; phylum Actinomycetota; class Actinomycetes; order Micromonosporales; family Micromonosporaceae; genus Paractinoplanes; species Paractinoplanes brasiliensis. Next base: position 2,520,899 of record NZ_SNWR01000002.1, read on the forward strand.
GCTGATCCCGAAGAACCCGGCGTCGAAGCCGGCCACGTCGGACAGGAATCCGCCCCGGTCGGTCGCGCTCGATCCGTCCGACAGCAGGCCGAGATCCCAGCCGCGGTCGGACGGGAACGCGCCGATGCCGTCCCCGCCGTCCGCGAGCAGTTCCCACAGTTGTTGCGGAGAATCCGCCCCGCCCGGAAAACGGCAGCTCATGCCCACGATCGCGACCGGCTCGTCAAGCATCGCCACCGCGGCCGTGGCCGGTGCCACCTCGGTCACCGACCCGGTCAGCTCCGCCAGCAGGAAGCCGGACAGCACCGTCGGGGTCGGGTAGTCGAACACCAGCGTCGCCGGCAACGACAACTCGGTCACCACCGACAACCGGTTGCGCAGTTCCACCGCGGTCAGCGAGTCGAACCCCAGGTCGCGGAAGGGCGCACCGGGTTCGATCGCGCCGGGACCCGAGTGCCCGAGGACGACCGCCGCGTGCTCCCGGACGGCGGCCAGCACGATCGCCTCGCGCTGCCCCGGGTCGGCCCGCCGGACCTGGGCCACCAGAACCGGTTCCTGCGCGACGACCTGGGCGGCGACCGCCTGGACCGCGGGCAGTTCACGCAGCCAGGCCGGGACGATGCCACCGGCCGCTTCCAGCAGTTGAGCCCACTCGACGTGGGCCACCGACAGGTAACCGTCGCCGTCCAGCGCGTGGGCCAGCGCGGTGACCGCCACCGCGGGGTCCATCCCGGCCACGCCCGACCGGCTCGTACGCCCGCGGACCAGCTCGGTGTCGGCCAGGCCGCTGCCGGCCCAGACGCCCCAGCCGATCGAGACCATCGGCGCGCCCTGCGCCCGCCGGTGCTGGGCGTAGGCGTCCAGGAAGCTGTTCGCCGCCGCGTAGTTGCCCTGCCCCGGCGAACCCACGAGTGCCGCCAGCGAGGAGTACACCACGAAGGCGGACAGGTTCAGTCCGGCGGTGGCCTCGTCGAGGGCCAGCACCGCGTCCACCTTGGCCCGGGCCACGGTGGCCAGCCGCTCCGGCGTCAGCGCGGTGATCACGCCGTCGTCGAGAACGCCTGCCGTGTGCACCACCGCGTCCAGCCCGGCCGTACGGGCCACCAGCGCGGCCACCGCCGGCCGGTCCGCGACGTCGACGGCCACCACGTCCACCGCGACCCCGGACTCGGCCACCTGCCGTACGGCGTCCACCGCGCCCGGCGCCGAGATCCCGCGGCGGGACGCCAGCACGACCCGCTGGGCACCGCGCTCGGCCGCCCACAACGCCACCCGTACGCCCAGCGCACCCGTGCCGCCGGTGATCAGGACCGTCCCCGTCGGGCGCCAGCCCGCACCCGACGGCGCCGATGCCGGGCGCAGCCGCAGCCCGTAGACGCCGCCGGAGCGGATCGCGACCTGATTCTCGCCGTTCCCGCCGGCCAGCACCGGTACGGCGTCCGCGGGATCGGCCACGTCGATCAGGCCGCCCCAGCGGTCCGGCGACTCCGACCCGAACACCCGGCCCAGACCCCAGAGTTGTCCCTGCCAGGCGTCCACCGGGTCGCCGTCCTCCACCGCGACCGCACCCCGGGTGGCCACCCACAGCCGGCCCGACTCCGGCCAGTCCTGCATGACTTCCAGCAGCCGGGCCGCGCCGTCCGGTCGCGTGCCGGCGACGAACACGCCCCCGGTCAGGTCGGAACGGGAATCCACGACCTCGGCGCCGGCCGCCGCCAAGGCGGAAGCCCACTCGCCGCTGTCGTCGCCGATGACCGCCCAGCGTCCCGACAGCCGGGTGTCGGCGGGCGTCAGCCGGGACCAGCCCACCCGGTACCGCCAGCCCGCCACCTGCGAGCGCGACTGACGGTCGCGCAGAGCTGCCAAGGCCGGCAGCACGGTCGAGGCGTCCTGCCGCTGTACGGCGTCCCAGAACCCGGCGTCCAGGCCGGAGAGCCCGTCCACTGCCGTACGCGCCGCCAGCTCCGGCCAGTACCGGTCGCGCTGGAACGGATAGGTCGGCAGGGTCAGCGGGCGTACCGGGCCGGCACCGAGTGCGGGGGTCCAGTCCAGTTCGACACCGGCGGCGTGCAGCGTCGCCACCGCGCGCATGAACCGCCGCCGGGTGTCGTCGTCGCGGCGGAGGCTGCCGGTCACGACCAGACCGTCGGCCGCCTGCTCCACCGCCATCGTCAGCACCGGGTGCGGGCTGAGCTCGACGAACACCTTGTGCCCGGCCGTGATGAGAGCCTGGACGGTGTCCGCGAACCGGACCGTCTGCCGCAGGTTGGTGAACCAGTAATCGCCGTCCAACCTGCTCGTGTCGATCGGCTCCGCGTGCACGGTCGAGAAGAACGGCACCCTGCCCGCGACCGGCGTCAGACCCGCCAGATCAAGACGATCCCGCAACGGCTCCATCCCGGCCGTGTGCGACGCATAATCCACCGCGATCCGCCGCGCGTTCAACTCCGGGTACGTCTCGACGAACCGGTCACAGCCCTCAGCCGGACCAGCCACCACCACCTGCGACGGGCCGTTGACCGCCGCCACCGCCAAACCAAAGGGTTCCAGCAACGACTCAACATCGCTTGCCGGTACGGGCACCGACACCATCCCGCCGCTGCCCGCAATCGCCGCGATCGCCTGACTGCGCAGGGCAACCACCCGCGCGCCGTCAACCAGCGACAACCCACCGGAAACGACGGCCGCCGCGATCTCACCCTGGGAATGGCCGATCACCGCCGCCGGCTCGACACCCCAATGCCGCCACAGCTCGGCCAGCGACACCATCACCGCCCACGACGCCGGCTGCACGATGTCGACCCGCTCGAACGCCGCAGGATCGGCCAGCACCTCCCGCAACGACCAGTCCACAAACGGCGCCAACGCCTCCTGGCAGCGTTCCATCGCCGCCGCGAACACCGGCTCGGAGTCCCACAGGGTCCGGCCCATGCCGACCCACTGCGCGCCCTGGCCGGGGAACATGAACACCACGCCGTCCGTACCGGTGCCGGCAACACCACGTACGCCGTAGCCCTCGGCCAGCGCGTCGAGCAGCTCGGTGCGATCCGAACCGAGGAACACGGCGCGGTGCCGCAACTGTGCCCGGCCCGACAGCAGCACCCGGCCCACCCGCACCGGGTCCGCTCCGGGCGTCTCGGCCGCGAACTGCCGCAGCCGCTCCACCTGTGCGTCGAGCGCCCGCTCTGTCCGGGCGGACAGCACCCACGGAACCACCTCGGCCGGTGGCGTCACCGGCGCCGGCTCGGTAACCGGCGCAGCCTCCTCCAGGATCAGGTGGGCGTTGGTGCCGCTGATGCCGAACGACGACACACCCGCCCGCCGGGGACGGCCGTCCGCCTCCCACGGTCGCGCCTCGGTGAGCAGCTCGACCGCGCCCTCCGACCAGTCCACGTGGGTGGACCGGGTCTCCGCGTGCAGCGTGCGGGGCAGCACGCCGTTGCGCAGGGCCAGCACCATCTTGATGATCCCGGCGACGCCGGCGGCAGCCTGGGTGTGCCCGATGTTGGACTTGACCGAGCCCAGCCACAGCGGCCGGTCCTCCGGCCGGTCCTGGCCGTAGGTGGCCATCAGGGCCTGCGCCTCGATCGGGTCGCCCAGCGCCGTACCTGTGCCGTGCGCCTCCACCGCGTCGATGTCGATCGCCTCCAGGCCGGCGCTTGCCAGGGCCTGGCGGATGACCCGCTGCTGGGCGGGGCCGTTCGGCGCGCTGAGGCCGTTGGAGGCGCCGTCCTGGTTGATGGCGCTGCCGCGGACCACCGCCAGCACCTCGTGCCCGTTGCGGCGCGCGTCGGACAACCGTTCCAGGACGAGCATGCCGACGCCCTCAGCAAGGCCCATCCCGTCCGCGCCCTCCCCGAACGCCTTGCAGCGGCCGTCGGCGGCGAGCACCTGCTGCTGGCCGAACCCGATGAACTCACCCGGGGTCGCCATCACCGCGACACCACCGGCCAGCGCGAGGGTGCACTCCCCCGACCGCAACGCCTGACCGGCCAGGTGCAGGGCGACAAGCGACGACGAACACGCAGTGTCGACCGAGATCGCCGGGCCTTCCAGACCGAGCGTGTACGCCACCCGGCCGGACAGCACGCTCGCCGCGTTGCCGGTCACCGCGTGGCCGGCGCTGTCGTCGGCCGCAAGCGCCAGCAGGGCCGCGTAGTCCACTCCGGCGCCGCCGATGTAGACGCCGGTGGCCGAGCCCCGGATGCCGGTCGGGTCGATCCCGGCATCCTCCAGGGCCTGCCACACCGATTCGAGCAGCAGCCGCTGCTGCGGGTCCATCGCGAGGGCCTCACGCGGACTGATCCCGAAGAACCCGGCGTCGAAGCCGGCCGCGCCGTGCAGGAAGCCACCCCGGACGTTCGCCGTCGTCTCGGGCGGCAGCATCGACAAATCCCAGCCGCGGTCGGCCGGGAACGCGGTGATCCCGTCGCGGCCGTCGACAAGCATCTGCCACAGCTGCCGGGGGTCGTCGACGCCGCCGGGGAAGCGGCAGCTCATGCCCACGATGGCGATCGGCTCGTCGGTGGCCGCGACTGTCACCACGTCCTTGGCGGGCGTGGCGGAGCCGACAAGCTCGTCGAGCAGGTACGAGGTGAGCACCCGCGGGGTCGGGTAGTCGAACACCAGCGTCGCGGGAAGCCGCAGGCCGCCGGAGGCCGTCGCAAGCCGGTTGCGCAGTTCCACGGCGGTCAGCGAGTCGAAGCCGAGGTCCCGGAATGCCACGTCGGCGTCCACCGCCCGGCTGTCGGCGTGGCCGAGAACGGCAGCCGCGTGGGTGCGGACCATGTCCAGCACGACCCGTTCGCGTTCCGGCACGGCCAGGACGGCCAGCGAAGCCGTCAGCTCACCGGTCAGCCGGGAACTTGCCGCCGAACGCCGCGAGGTGCCGGCCAGCGCCCGCAGCAGCGGCGGGACCGCACCCGTGCGGCGCAGGCCCGTCGTGTCCAGGCGGATCGGCACCAGCACCGGCCGGGCATCGGCAAGCGCGGCGTCGAACAACGCCATGCCCTCATCACGCGACAACGCCAGGAAACCATGCCGACTCATCCGCGCCAGATCAACATCAGCGAGATGCCCGGTCATCGCCGAACGCTGCTCCCACATACCCCACGCCAACGACTGACCCGGCAACCCGAGCGCCTGCCGACGCTGAGCCAAAGCATCCAAAAACGCATTCGCCGCCGCATAGTTACCCTGCCCAGCCGCACCCAACGTGGCAGCAGCCGACGAGTAGAGCACGAAGAACGCCAACGGCAGATCACGGGTCAACTCGTGCAGATTCCAGGCAGCATCCGCCTTGACCCGCAACACCGCCGCCACCCGATCAGGAGTCAACGACTCCACCGTGGCATCGTCCAAAACCCCAGCCGTATGCACCACACCGGTCACCCTGCAACCGGCCACCACCGCCGCCAGGCCTGCCCGATCCGCCGCGTCACACACAGTGATACGCACCCGCGTACCCGCCTCCGACAAGTCCGCCGCAAGCCGAGCCGCGCCCTCGGCGTGCACACCTTGGCGCGAGAGGAGCAGCACGTCTCGGGCCTGGGCTGTCCCGGCCAGGTGCCGGGCCAGCATCGAACCCAGCGCACCCGTACCACCGGTGATCAGCACCGTGCCGTCCGGGTCCGCCGCCGGATACCGCAGCACGACCTTGCCGACGTGCCGGGCCGCCTGCAGGTAGCGCAGCGCGTCGACCGTCCTCGACACCTCGAACACGGTGACGGGAAGCAGCCGGATCGACCCGGCGGCGAACATCTCCACCAGCTCGGCAAGCATCTCGCGCAGCCGGTCGGCGCCGGCCTCGAACAGGTCGAACGCCCGGTAGTTGACGCCTTCCGGGTCGCGGATGTCGGCCTTGCCCATCTCCAGGAAGGTTCCGCCGGGAGCCAGCAGCTCCAGCGAGGCGTCGATGAACTCACCCGTCAACGCGTTCAGGACGACGTCGACCCCGCCGGCGAACTTGTCCCGGAACGCCAGGTCACGCGACGACGCCACCCGCTCCGGCGCAATACCGAGGTCGTGCAGGATTGCCTGCTTGGCGGGGCTCGCGGTGGCGTACACCTCCAAACCCCAGGCCTGAGCGAGTTGAATCGCCGCCATACCGACCCCGCCCGCACCCGCATGGATCAGGATCCGCTCCCCGGGCCGCACCTCGGCAAGATCCCGCAAAGCGTAGTAGGCGGTCAGGAACACCACCGGCGCCGAAGCCGCATCGGTGAACGACCACTCGCGAGGTACCCGGGTCAGCAGCCGCTCATCGGTGACCACCACCGGACCCAGACCCGCGTTCAGGCCGAACACCCGATCCCCGACCGACAGCCCCGCCACACCGGGACCGACCTCGAGCACCACACCAGAGAACTCACTACCCAACACCGCGTCGGGATCCGGATACATTCCGAGACCCATCAACACGTCACGGAAGTTCAAGCCCTGCGCGTGCACCGCCACCCGCACCTGCCCTGCCGCCAGCGGCCCGGTGGCCTCCGGGCAGGGCACAGCCGCCAGGTTGTCCAGCACGCCCTTGTCGACGATGTCCAGTCGCTGACCGGCCACCGGCGACAGGCTTGCACCCGCCCGCACCAACCGCCGGGCATGCAACACCCCGTCACGCAGGATCAGTTCCGTCTCATCAGCCGCCGCCGCCTGAGCAAGAACCTCGTCGGACGGCTGATCGGCATCAAGCAACACGAACCGGCCCGGATGCTCCGACTGCGCCGACCGCACCAAACCCCACACCGCCGCCGCGGCCAAATCCTCACCGTCGGCGGCGCCACTGGTCAGCACCACCAGACGAGCGTCGTCCGACGCCGGGTCCGCCAGCCATTCCTGGACCCGGGCCAGCGCGGCGACCACCGTCTCCGTCACACCTACGGCCGGCGGGCTCCACACCACCACCGGCGCCCCGGAACCCTCCACCACCGGTATGGGCCGCAACTCGACCGCGTACAGCGACCGGTTCACGTCGGCCGCCAGGGCGATCGCCGGGGCGCCGGCCGGTTCGCGCAGCAGCAGCGCCTCGGCGGTCAGCACCGGCTCACCGGCCAGGTCGTACGCGTCGACCCGAACCGCATCGGCGGTCTGTTCGTGGTGGGTCAGGCGCACCCGCAACGTCACGGCACCCGTCGCGTGCAGCCGTACGCCGTTCCACGCGAACGGCAGCAACATCCGGCCGCCGTCGACCAGGCCACCGGCCCCGATCGCCTGGATCGCGGCGTCCAGCAACGCCGGGTGCAGACCGAACCGGTCGGCGTCAGCCGAATCCGGAAGCGTGACCTCGGCATACACCGCGGACTCGGACCGCCAGACGGCGCGCATGCCGCGGAACGCCGGGCCGTACTCGTAGCCCCCGGCGGCCAGCCGATCGTAGGCGCCGTCGAGGTCGACCGGTTCCGCCTCGACCGGCGGCCACGCGAGCCCGCCGACCGGCGCGGCCAAGGCCTGCGAGCTCAGCACACCGGTGGCGTGCCGGGTCCACGGGGACTCGTCCTGCTCGGCGCGGGAGTACACGTTGACCGGGCGGCGACCGGACTCGTCCGCGTCACCGACCCAGACCTGCACCTGCACGCCGCCCTGCTCCGGGATCAACAACGGCGTCTGCAACGTCAACTCGTCGACCACCGTGCAGCCGACCTGGTCGGCCGCCCAGACCACCACTTCCACAAACGCCGTGCCCGCCAGCAGCACCGTGCCGGACAGCATGTGGTCGGCCAGCCACGGCTGAGCCGCGAGCGAGAGCCGACCGGTCAGCAGGACACCATCACCATCGGCCAGCCGGACCGCCGCACCCAGCAACGGATGGTTCGCCGCGCTGAGCCCCAGCGCCCCCGCGTCACCGGACCACGCACCCGACAACCGCGGCCAGTAACGCTCGCGCTGGAACGGGTACACCGGCAGCGACATCGGCCGGGCCGGTCCCTCACCGAGCGCCCGGGTCCAGTCGACCGCGACGCCCGCGTTGTGCAGGGTGGCCACCGAGCGCAGCCAGCGTGCCCGCGAGTCGTCGTCGCGGCGCAGGCTGCCCGTGACGACCAGACCGTCGGCCGCCTGCTCCACCGCCATCGTCAGCACCGGGTGCGGGCTGAGCTCGACGAACACCTTGTGCCCGGCCGTGATGAGAGCCTGGACGGTGTCCGCGAACCGGACCGTCTGCCGCAGGTTGGTGAACCAGTAGTCACCGTCCAACGCGCTGGTGTCGATCGGCTCCGCATACACCGTCGAATAGAACGGCACCTCACCAACGACCGGCGCCACATCCAACGCCAAACGCTCCCGCAACGGCTCCATCCCAGCCGTATGCGACGCATAATCCACCGCAATCCGCCGCGCATTCAACTCCGGATACGCCGCAACGAACCGGTCGCAGCCCTCAGCCGGACCGGCCACCACCACCTGCGACGGACCATTGACCGCCGCCACCGCCAAACCAAACGGTTCCAGCAACGGCTCAACATCGCCTACCGGCACGGGCACCGACACCATCCCACCGCTGCCCGCGATCGCCGCGATCGCCTGACTGCGCAGGGCAACCACCCGCGCACCGTCGGCCAGCGACAACCCACCAGAAACGACCGCCGCCGCGATCTCACCCTGCGAATGGCCGATCACCGCCGCCGGCTCGACACCCCAATACCGCCACAACTCCGCCAGCGACACCATGACAGCCCACGACGCCGGCTGCACCACATCAACCCGCTCAAACGCCGCCGGGTCGGCCAGCACCTCCCGCAACGACCAATCCACAAACGGCGCCAACGCCTCCTGGCAGCGTTCCATCGCCGCCGCGAACACCGGCTCCGACTCCCACAGGCTGCGGCCCATACCGACCCACTGCGCCCCCTGACCCGGGAACACGAACACCACCCGACCAGCGGCCGGACTCACCACACCACGCACGCCGTCGAGGTCGGCCAGCCCGGCGAGCAGCTCGTCGCGGCCGGTGCCCAACACCACCGCACGATGCGGCAACGCCGCCCGGCCCCACGCCAACGTCCGCCCCACCCGGGCCAGATCCAGCTCCGGCCGCTCGGCAACGAACTCCCGCAACCCGGCCGCCTGATCCCGGAGCGCCTGCTCGCTACGAGCCGACAACACCCACGGCACCACCGCAACCACCGGGCCCTGCGGAACAGGTGCCGGCTCAGCCTCCTCCAAAATCACATGCGCGTTCGTCCCGCTGATCCCGAACGACGACACACCCGCCCGCCGCGGCCGCCCGGAAACCTCCCACGGCCTGGGTGCGGTGAGCAGTTCGACGGCGCCGGCCGTCCAGTCCACGTGGGTGGATCGGGCGTCGGCGTGCAGTGTGCGGGGCAGCACGCCGTGCCGGAGGGCGAGAACCATCTTGATGATCCCGGCGACGCCGGCCGCCGACTGGGTGTGCCCGATGTTGGACTTGACCGAGCCCAGCCACAGCGGCCGGTCCTCCGGCCGGTCCTGGCCGTAGGTGGCCATCAGGGCCTGCGCCTCGATCGGGTCGCCCAGCGCCGTGCCCGTGCCGTGCGCCTCCACCGCGTCGACCTCGTCCGGCCGCAACCCGGCGTGTGCCAGGGCCTGCCGGATGACCCGCTGCTGGGAGGGGCCGTTGGGAGCGGTCAGGCCGTTGGAGGCGCCGTCCTGGTTGATGGCGCTGCCGCGGACGACCGCAAGGATCTGATGGCCGTTGCGGCGGGCGTCGGACAACCGTTCCAGGACGAGCATGCCGACGCCCTCGGCCAGGCCCATCCCGTCCGCGCCCTCACCGAACGCCTTGCAGCGGCCGTCGGCGGCGAGCACCTGCTGCTGGCCGAACCCGATGAACTCACCCGGGGTCGCCATCACGGTCACGCCGCCGGCCAGCGCGAGCGTGCACTCCCCCGACCGGAGCGCCTGACCGGCCAGGTGCAGGGCGACAAGCGAGGACGAGCAGGCAGTGTCGACCGAGACGGCGGGACCTTCCAGACCGAGCGTGTACGCCACCCGGCCGGACAGCACGCTCGCCGCGTTGCCGGTAAGCGCCTGCCCGGCGTTGTCGTCGGCCGCCAGGGCCAGCAGGTTCGAGTAGTCCATGCCGGCGCCGCCGATGTAGACGCCGGTGGCCGAGCCCCGGATGCCGGTCGGGTCGATCCCGGCGTCCTCCAGGGCCTGCCACACCGATTCGAGCAGGAGCCGCTGCTGCGGGTCCATCGCGAGGGCCTCACGCGGACTGATCCCGAAGAACCCGGCGTCGAAGCCGGCCACGTCGGCCAGGAACCCGCCCCGGTCGGTGAGCGTGGCCTCCGGCGGCAGCATCGACAAATCCCAGCCGCGGTCGTCGGGGAACCCGGTGATCCCGTCGCGGCCGTCGACAAGCATCTGCCACAGCTGCCGGGGGTCGTCGACGCCGCCGGGGAAGCGGCAGCTCATGCCCACGATGGCGATCGGCTCGTCGGTGGCCGCGACCGCCGGCACGTCCCGGGTCGGCGCGGCCGCGCCCACAAGTTCGTCGAGCAGGTACGAGGTGAGCACCCGCGGGGTCGGGTAGTCGAACACCAGCGTCGCCGGGAGCCGTAGCCCGCCGACCGCGCTCGAGAGGCGGTTGCGCAGTTCCACGGCGGTCAGCGAGTCGAAGCCGAGGTCCCGGAACGCGACGTCGGCGTCCACCGCGCCGCTGTCGGCGTGCCCAAGCACCACGGCGGCCTGGGACCGTACGAGGTCCAGCACCGCCCGCTCGCGTTCGGCCACCGGCATGCCGGCCAGGGCGGTGGCCAGCTCACCGGCCCCGTCGACCGACGCCGCCACCCGGCGCGAGGTGCCGGCCAGCGCCCGCAGCAGCGGCGGGACCGCACCCGTGCGGCGCAGGCCCGTCGTGTCCAGGCGGATCGGCACCAGCACCGGCCGGGCATCGGCAAGCGCGGCGTCGAACAACGCCATGCCCTCATCACGCGACAACGCCAGGAAACCAAGACGACTCATCCGCGCAAGATCAACATCAGCGAGATGCCCGGTCATCGCCGAACGCTGCTCCCACATACCCCACGCCAACGACTGACCCGGCAACCCGAGCGCCTGCCGACGCTGAGCCAAAGCATCCAAAAACGCATTCGCCGCCGCATAGTTACCCTGCCCAGCCGCGCCCAAAGTGGCAGCAGCCGACGAGTAGAGCACGAAGAACGCCAACGGCAGATCACGGGTCAGCTCATGCAGATTCCAGGCAGCATCCGCCTTGACCCGCAACACCGCCGCCACCCGATCAGGAGTCAACGACTCCACCGTGGCATCGTCCAAAACCCCAGCCGTATGCACCACACCGGTCACCCTGCAACCGGCCACCACCGCCGCCAGCCCCGCCCGATCCGCCGCGTCACACACAGTGATACGCACCCGCGTACCGGCCTCCGCGAGATCTGCGGCCAGACGCGGCGCGCCGGAAGCATGAGCCCCCTGCCGCGACAGCAACAACTGCTCGCCGGCTCGAGCAGTTTCGGCCAGGTGCCGGGCCAGCATCGAACCCAGCGCACCCGTACCACCGGTGATCAGCACCGTGCCGTCCGGCTCCGCCGCCGGATACCGCAGCACGACCTTGCCGACGTGCCGGGCCGCCTGCAGGTAGCGCAGCGCGTCAACCGCCCGCGACACCTCGAACACGGTGACGGGAAGCAGCCGGATCGACCCGGCGGCGAACATCTCCACCAACTCGGCAAGCATCTCGCCCAGCCGATCCGGACCGGCCTCCATGAGATCGAACGCCCGGTAGTTCACACCCTCGGGGTCGCGGATGTCGGCCTTGCCCATCTCCACGAAACGGCCACCGGGAGCCAGCAGCTCCAGCGAGGCGTCGATGAACTCACCCGTCAAGGCGTTCAGGACAACATCGACCCCGCCGGCGAACTTGTCCCGGAACTCCAGGTCGCGCGAGGACGCCACATGGGAGAGCGGGAGGCCCAGGCCGTGCAGCACTTCCTGCTTCGCGGGGCTCGCCGTGGCGTACACCTCCAAACCCCACGCCTGGGCGAGCTGGATCGCCGCCATACCGACCCCGCCCGCACCCGCATGGATCAGGATCCGCTCCCCGGGCCGCACCTCGGCAAGGTCCCGCAAAGCGTAGAAAGCGGTCAGGAACACCACCGGCACCGAAGCCGCATCGGTGAACGACCAGCCCTGCGGCACCCGGGTGACCAGGCGCTGATCGGTGACCACCACCGGGCCGAGACCCACGTTCAGGCCGAACACCCGATCCCCGACCGACAGCCCCGCCACACCGGGACCGACCTCGAGCACCACACCAGAGAACTCACTACCCATCACCGCGTCGGGATCCGGATACATCCCCAGACCCATCAACACATCACGGAAATTCAGACCCTGCGCGTGCACCCCCACCCGCACCTGACCAACCGCAAGCCCCGCAACCGCCTCCGGACACGGCACAACCGCCAGATTGTCCAACGTGCCCTTCTCGACGATGTCCAGATGCTGACCAGCCACCGGTGACAGGCTCACACCCGCCCGCACCAACCGCCGGGCGTGCAGGACTCCGTCACGCAGAATCAGTTCCGTCTCGTCGGCCGCCGCCGCGTGAGCCAGGATCTCCTCTGACGGCTGATCGGCATCAAGCAACACGAACCGGCCCGGATGCTCCGACTGCGCCGACCGCACCAAACCCCACACCGCCGCCGCAGCCAAATCCTCACCATCAGCGGCACCACGAGTCAGCACCACCAGACGAGCATCGTCCGACGCCGGATCCGCCAACCACTCCTGGACCCGGGCCAGCGCCGCAACCACCGTCTCCGTCACACCCCCGACCGGCGGGCTCCACACCACCACCGACGGCCCGGAACCCTCCACCGCCGCCACCGGCCGCAACTCCACCGCGTACAGCGACCGGGTCGCGTCGGTCGCGGTGGTCGCCGCCAGCTCGCGCAGCAGCAGCGCCTCGGCGGTCAGCACCGGCTCACCGGCCAGGTCGTACGCCACCACCCGAACCGCATCCGCGGCGTCCTCGTGACGGGTCAAGCGCACCCGCAACGTCACGGCGCCCGTCGCGTGCAGCCGTACGCCGTTCCACGCGAACGGCAGCAGCACGCGCTCGCCGTCGACCAGGCCGCCGACGCCAATCGCGTGCGTGGCGGCGTCCAGCAACGCCGGGTGCAGACCGAACCGGTCGGCGTCAGCCGGGTCCGGGAGTGTGACCTCGGCGTACACCGCGGACTCGGACCGCCAGACGGCGCGCAGTCCCTGGAACGCGGGACCGTAGCCGTAGCCGTCGGCGGCCAGCCGCTCGTACACGCCGTCGATGCCGATCGGTTCGGCGGCGGACGGTGGCCAGGTCAGGCGTTCGGCCGGGCCGGCGGCGGGCTGGGCGCTCAGGACGCCGGTGGCGTGCCGGGTCCACGGGCTCTCGTCCTGCTCGGGGCGCGAGTACACGTTGACCGGGCGGCGACCGGACTCGTCCGCGTCACCCACCCAGACCTGCACCTGCACAGCGCCCTGCTCCGGGATCAACAACGGCGTCTGCAACGTCAACTCGTCGACCACCGTGCAGCCGACCTGGTCGGCCGCCCACACAGCGACCTCCACGAACGCTGTGCCGGCCAGCAGCACTGTGCCGAGCACCATGTGGTCGGCCAGCCACGGCTGGGCCACGAGCGAGAGCCGACCGGTCAGCAGGACACCATCACCGTCCGCGAGCCGGACCGCCGCACCCAGCAACGGATGGTTCGCCGCGCTGAGCCCCAGCGCCCCCGCGTCACCAGACCACGCACCCGACAACCGCGGCCAGTAACGCTCGCGCTGGAACGGGTACACCGGCAGCGACATCGGCCGGGCCGGCCCCTCACCGAGCACCCGGGTCCAGTCGACCGCGACCCCAGCCGTGTGCAGAGTGGCCACCGAACGCAACCACCGCGCCCGGGTGTCGTCATTGCGGCGCAGGCTGCCCGTGACGACCAGACCGTCACCGGCCTGCTCCACCGCCATCGTCAGCACCGGATGCGGGCTGAGCTCGACGAACACCTTGTGCCCAGCCTCGACCAACGCCTCGACCGTGTCCGCGAACCGGACCGTCTGCCGCAGGTTGGTGAACCAGTAATCGCCGTCCAACCTGCTCGTGTCGATCGGCTCCGCATACACCGTCGAGAAGAACGGCACACTGCCCGCGACCGGCGTCAGACCCGCCAGATCAAGACGATCCCGCAACGGCTCCATCCCGGCCGTGTGCGACGCATAATCCACCGCGATCCGCCGCGCGTTCAACTCCGGGTACGTCTCGACGAACCGGTCACAACCCTCAGCCGGACCAGCCACCACCACCTGCGACGGGCCGTTGACCGCCGCCACCGCCAAACCGAACGGTTCCAGCAACGACTCAACATCGCCTACCGGCACGGGCACCGACACCATCCCACCGCCACCCGCGATCGCCGCGATCGCCTGACTGCGCAACGCCACCACCCGCGCACCGTCGGCCAGCGACAACCCACCAGAAACGACCGCCGCCGCGATCTCACCCTGCGAATGGCCGATCACCGCGCCCGGCTCAACACCCCAATACCGCCACAACTCCGCCAGCGACACCATGACAGCCCACAGCGCCGGCTGCACCACGTCGACCCGATCCAGGGCCTCCGAATCCGACAGCACCTCGTGCAGGAGCCAACCCGTGTACGGCGCCAGGGCCTCCTCGCAGCGGGACATCGTCTCGGCGAAAGCCGGTTCCGAGTCCCACAGGGCCAAGCCCATGCCGACCCACTGCGCCCCCTGACCCGGGAACACGAACACCGCGCCACCGGCACCCGAACCAGCCACACCACGCACGCTGTCCACGTCGGCCAGAGCAGCCAGCAACTCGTCACGGCCGGTGCCCACAACCACCGCACGATGCGGCAACGCCGCCCGGCCCCACGCCAACGTCCGGCCCACCCGGGCCAGGTCCAGCTCCGGCCGGGCGAGAACAAACTCCCGCAGTTCAGCCGCCTGCTCGCGGAGTGCTTGCTCGCTGCGGGCCGAGAGCAGCCACGGCACCACCGAAACCGCCGGGCTCTGCACCGCCGGCTCCGGCGCCGCCTCCTCGAGGATCACGTGCGCGTTGGTGCCGCTGATGCCGAACGCCGACACGCCGGCCCGGCGCGGCCGCCCGTCCACGTCCCAATCCCGGGACTCGGTGAGCAGCTCGATGGCGCCGGCCGTCCAGTCCACCTGCGAGGAGCGCGTATCCGCGTGCAGGGTCCGCGGCAGGACGCCGTGGCGCATGGCGAGCACCATCTTGATCAGGCCGGCCACACCGGCGGCGGCCTGGGTGTGCCCGAGGTTGGACTTCACCGAGCCGAGCCACAGCGGCCGTTCGGAGGAGCGGTCCTGCCCGTACGTGGCCAGCAGCGCCTGCGCCTCGATCGGGTCACCGAGCCGGGTTCCGGTGCCGTGCGCCTCCACCGCGTCGATGTCGGTCGCCGCGAGTCCCGCGTTGGCCAGCGCCTGCCGGATCACCCGTTGCTGCGAGGGGCCGTTCGGGGCGCTGAGCCCGTTGGACGCGCCGTCCTGGTTCACCGCGCTGCCCCGGACCACCGCCAGCACCTGGTGCCCGTTGCGGCGGGCGTCCGACAGCCGTTCCAGGACCAGGACGCCGGCGCCCTCGCCCCAGCCCGTACCGTCCGCGGAATCCGAGAACGCCTTGCAGCGCCCGTCGGCCGCCAGGCCACCCTGCTTGGAGAATTCCAGGAACAGCGACGGCGTGGCCATCACCGTGACGCCCCCGGCCAGCGCCAGCGAGCACTCCCCCGACCGCAACGCCTGACCGGCCAGGTGCAGGGCGACAAGCGACGACGAACACGCGGTGTCGACCGAGACGGCCGGACCTTCGAGGCCAAGCGTGTAAGCCAGCCGGCCGGAGATGACGCTGGCGGCGTTGCCGGTGCCGATGAACCCGTCGCCGTCGGACCCGGCCAGGCTCAGCAGCGCCGGATAGTCCTGGCCGTTGGTCCCGACGTAGACGCCGGTCGCCGAGCCTCGGAGGCCGCCGGGGTCGATACCCGCGTCCTCCAGGGCCCGCCACGTAGTTTCCAGCAGAATCCGCTGCTGGGGGTCCATGGCGAGGGCCTCGCGGGGGCTGATCCCGAAGAACGCGGCGTCGAACCCGGCCACGTCGGCCAGGAACCCGCCCTGGTCGATGACGGTGGCGCCGTCGGACAGCACGCTCAGGTCCCAGCCGCGGTCGGCCGGGAAGTCGCCGACGCCGTCGCGGCCGGCCGCCAGCAACTCCCACAGCTGCTCGGCGTTGCCCACCCCGCCGGGGAACCGGCAGCTCATGCCCACGATCGCGATCGGCTCGTCGAGCATCGCGACGGCCGCCGTCACCGGGCCCGCCGCCGAGGCCGATCCGGTCAGCTCGCCGAGCAGGAACTCGGCAAGCGCCAGGGGGGTCGGGTAGTCGAACACCAGCGACGCCGGCAGCGCCAGCCCGGTCACCGCGGCCAGCAGGTTGCGCAGCTCGACCGCGGTCAGCGAGTCGAAGCCGAGATCCCGGAATGCGACGCCCTGCTCGACGACGCCCGCGTCCCGGTGCCCGAGAACGGTCGCCGCGTGATCCCGGACGGCCGCCAGCACCAGTGCTTCCCGCTGCGCTGCTGCCGCCTCGCGCACCTGGGCCGCCAACGCGGGAACCCTTTCCCCGGTACGCCCGGCGGCCTCCGGCATGTCCGGCAGCTCGCTCAGCCAGGCCGGCACGCCGAGCCCGGCGGCCAGTTGCGCCCAGTCGGTCTGCGCCACCGTCAGGTAGCCGTCGCCGTCGAGCGCGTGGGCCAGCGCGGTCACCGCCACGGCGGGGTCCATGCCGGCCAGCCCGGACCGGTTCGTACGGCCGCGCACCAGGTCCGTGTCGGCCAGCCCGGCACCGGCCCAGGCGCCCCAGCCGATCGACACCATCGGCACGCCTTGCGCCCGGCGCTGCTGGGCGTAGGTGTCCAGGAACGCGTTGGCCGCCGCGTAGTTGCCCTGCCCCGGCGAACCGGCCAGAGCGGCCATCGACGAGAACAGCACGAACGCCGAGAGGTTGCGCCCGGCGGTCGCCTCGTCCAGCGCCACCACAGCGTCGATCTTCGCCCGGGCCACCACGTCCAGGCGTTCCGGTGTCAGCGAGTCGATGATCCCGTCGTCGAGAACGCCCGCGGTGTGCACCACGGCGTCGAGGTCCGGGATCCGGGCGACGAGCGCGTCCAGCGCCGGACGGTCGGCGGCGTCGGCGGCCACCACGTGCACCGCGATCCCGGCGTCGGCAAGCTGCTGGACCGCGTTGGCCGCGCCGGGCGCCGTCATCCCCCGCCGGGACGTCAGGACGACCTGTTGCGCACCCCGCTCGGCGACCCACTGCGCCACCCGTACGCCCAAGGCCCCCGTGCCGCCGGTGACCAGCACCGTCCCGGACGGACGCCAGCCCGGCCCGGACGGCGCGGCGGCGGGACGCAGCCGCATCCCGAGTGCCCCGCCGACCCGTACCGCGACCTGCGTCTCGCCCCGCCAACCGGCCAGCACCGCGACCGTGTCGGCGGCCAGCGAGGCATCCCAGCCCGCGGCGGGCAGGTCGATCAGGCCGCCCCAGCGGTCCGGCGACTCGGTGCCGAACACCCGGGCCAGACCCCACAACGAGCCCTGCCAGGCGTCCGCCGGCTCACCGGCGGCGGACGCGACGGCGCCCTGGGTCACCACCCACAGCCGGCCCGCTTGCGGCCACGCCTGCAGAACGGTCAGCAGCCGCGCGGCGGCCTCCGGGCCGGTGCCCGGCAGCACCAGCCCACCAGCAAGCACCACGTCCGGCGTCAGCCCGGCCGCCACGTCGGCCAGGTCCACGACCACGACCTCGACGCCCGCCGACGCGAGCACCCCGGCCAGGCCGGCGCCCGCGTCCGGACGGTCCGGGACGCTGCGGGTGTCGCAGACCACCGCCCAGGTTCCGGACAGGACGGTACGGCTCGGCAGCGTGAGCCGTGTCCAGCCCACCTGGTAGCGCCAGGCCGCCATCTGCGAGCGGGTCTGCCGTTCACGCAGCGAGGCCAGGGCGGGCAGAACCACTGCCGCGTCCTGCCGCTGCACCGCGTCCCAGAACTCGGCTTCCAGCCCGGCCAGCCGGTCCACGCCGGCGCCGGCCGCCACCTCGGGCCAGAACCGCTCGCGCTGGAACGGGTACGTCGGCAGGCCCACCGGCCGGGCCGGGCCCCGGCCCAGCAGCGCGGCCCAGTCCACCGGGCCGCCGTGCACGTGGATCCCGGCCAGCGCGGTCAGCGCCGCCTGTGGTTCGTCGCGGTCGCGGCGCAGCGACGGAAGCCAGGTCCCGGCGTCGGCGGCCATCGCCGACAGGGTGGCGTCGGGGCCGATCTCGACAAACAGGTGACCGCTCAACTCGGTGACCATGTCGTGGAACGGCACCGCCTCACGCGCGTGCCGCACCCAGAACTCGGGCTGGTCCACCTCGCCGCCGACCACCGGGATCTGCGGCGGGTTCCAGGTCAGCTCCGACAGGACCACGGCGAACTCGGCGAGCATCGGCTCCATCAACGGCGAATGGAACGCATGGCTCACCTGCAACCGCCGCGAACGACCCGGCCACCGCGCCGCCAACTCCTCGACAACGGCCTCGTCACCGGAGATCACCGTGGACTTCGGCCCGTTCACCGCCGCCACACCGACCCGATCGGTGTAACCGGCGATCAACGCCTCCGCCTCGGCCCGCGAGGCGTCCAGGGCCACCATCGCCCCACCGGCGGGGAGGTCCTGCATCAACCGGCCGCGGGTCTTGACCAGCCGCGCCGCGTCGGCCAGATCGAGAACGCCGGCCACGTGAGCCGCCGCGATCAGACCGATCGAATGACCACCCAGCGCCGCCGGCGTCACACCCCACGACTCGTACAGCCGGAACAAGGCCACCTGCACCGCGAACAGGGCCGGCTGGGTGAACTCCGTACGGTCCAACTCCGCGCCACTGATCACCTCGTGCAGCGGCAGATCGAGATGCGCGGACACCTCGTCGAAGGCGTCGGCGTACACCGGGAACGCCTCGTACAACCCGAGACCCATACCCGGGCGCTGCGACCCCTGCCCGGAGAACATGAACGCCACCCGAGTGCCGGGAGCCGCCACCCCGGTCACCGTCTCGGATCCCAGGATCACCGCGCGGTGCGGCAGCTGCGCCCGGCCGAAAAGCAGCGCCCGGCCCACCGTCATCGCATCCGCGACGGCAAGCTCGCGCAGCCGGGCCGTCTGCTCGGCCAGCGCCCGCTCGCTGCGGGCCGAGACCAGCAGCGGCACCACACCGCCCGGCGCCGGCCGCACGACCGGCTCGGCGGCCGGCATCGGCTCCGGTTCCTCGATGATGACGTGCGCGTTGGTGCCGCTGACGCCGAAGGCCGAAACGCCCGCCCGGCGAGGACGTTCACCCGGCTGCCACGGGCGGGCCTCGGTCAGCAGCTCGATCGAGCCGGCCGTCCAGTCCACCTGGCCCGACGGCGCGTCCACGTGCAGGGTCCGGGGAAGCACACCGTGCCGCATCGCCAGGACCATCTTGATGATTCCGGCGACGCCGGCGGCGGCCTGGGTGTGGCCGATGTTGGACTTCACCGAGCCCAGCCAGAGCGGCTGGTCGGCGGGCCGGTTCCGACCGTACGTGGCCAGGAGTGCCTGCGCCTCGATCGGGTCACCCAGCGTGGTGCCGGTGCCGTGCGCCTCGACCACGTCGACCTCGGTCGCCGACAGGCCCGCACCGGCCAGCGCCTGGCGGATGACCCGCTGCTGCGAGGGGCCGTTGGGGGCGCTCAGGCCGTTCGAGGCGCCGTCCTGGTTGACCGCGCTGCCGCGCACCACTGCCAGCACCTGGTGGCCGTTGCGACGGGCGTCCGAGAGCCGTTCCAGGACCAGGACGCCGACTCCCTCGCCCCAGCCGGTGCCGTCGGCCGCGTCCGCGAACGCCTTGCAGCGTCCGTCGGCGGCCAGCCCGCGCTGGCGGCCGAACTCCACGAACGCGCCCGGGGTGGCCATCACCGCGACGCCACCGGCCAGCGCCAGCGAACACTCCCCGCCGCGCAGCGCCTGACCGGCCAGGTGCAGGGCGACAAGCGACGACGAACAGGCGGTGTCGACCGAGACGGCCGGGCCCTCAAGGCCGAGGGTGTAGGCCACCCGGCCGGAGATGACGCTCGCGGCGTTGCCGGTCAGGCCGTACCCCTCGCTCCCGGACACGCCTGCCAGCAGCGCGGCGTAGTCCTGGCCGCCGGTGCCGATGTACACGCCGGTGTCCGAGCCGCGCAGGCCGCCGGGGTCGATCCCGGCGTCCTCCAGGGCCTGCCAGGCGGTTTCCAGCAGCAGCCGCTGCTGGGGGTCCATCGCGACCGCTTCCCGGGGGCTGATGCCGAAGAAGCCCGCGTCGAAGCCGGCCACGTCGTCAAGGAAGCCGCCGAGCCGGGCGTAACCGGTCTCGGCGAGCTCGGGGACGGCGTCCATGCCGCCGATGTCCCAGCCGCGGTCGGACGGGAACGGGCTGACCGTGTCCACTCCGTCGACCAGCACCTGCCAGAACTGCTGGGGGTCGTCGGCGCCTCCCGGGTAGCGGCAGCCCATGCCGACGATCACGATCGGCTCGTCGATCATGGCGGCGGCGAACTCGGCCGCCTCCGCGACCGGGTCGGCGGCGCCGAACAGCAGGCCGAACAGCTGGCCGGAGAGCACCTCGGCGCTGGGGTAGTCGAAGACGAGGGTGGCCGGCAGTGACAGACCGGTGGCGGTGGCCAGCCGGTTGCGCAGCTCGACCGCGGTGACCGAGTCGAAACCGAGATCCCGGAACGCCGTACGGGCCTCGACTGCCCCCGCGCCGGCGTGCCCGAGCACCGCGGCAGCCAGTGCCTGGACCAGCTCCAGCAGCGCCCGGCGGCGGTCGGCGTCCGACAGCGGGCGCAGCCGGGCGGCCAGGGCCGACTCGACCAGTGGCTCGGCGGCGGCCGGCGAAAACTCGGGGACCCGCGCCTCGGGCAGGTCGCCGAGCAGCGGGCTGGGCCGGGACATCGTGAACGTGGGGAGGAACCGCTCCCAATCCATGTCGGACACCGAGAGGAGGGTCTCGTCCTGGCCGACCGCCTCGGCCATTGCCTGCACAGCGAGGCGGGGCTGCATGGGTCGCAGGCCACGCCGCCCGAGGTGTTCGGCGCCGTCCGCCCCCGCCATGCCGTCGCCGCCCCACAGGCCCCACGCCACGCTGGTGACCGGGCGGCCCTCGGCCCGCTGGGCGACGGCGTAGGCGTCCAGGTAAGCGTTCGCGGCGGCGTACACGCCCTGCCAGGCGCTGCCCCACACCCCGGAGTTCGACGAGAACAGCACCATGGCGTCCAGCGGGTGGCCGCCCTCGACCAGCACCTCGTGCAGGCTGTGGAGGCCGTTGACTTTGCCCGACCAGACGTCGGCGACCACTTCGGGGCTGGTTTCGGCGATCAGCGTGGCCTGGGCGACCCCTGCCGCGTGCACGACCGCGTGCACCGGGCCGGTTGCGGCCACCACGGCCGCGAGCTGCCGCCGGTCGGCGATGTCACAGGCCAGGACGCTGACCCGTGCGCCGAACCCGGCCAGCTCGGCCGCCGAGCGCGCCAAGCCGGCCGCCTGGGGGCCGCGCCGCGAGGTCAGCACCACCTGGCCGGCGCCGCTCTCCGCGATCCACCGGGCGACGTTGCGGCCGACCCCACCGGTGCCGCCGGTGACCAGGACGGTGCCGTGCGGCTGCCACACCCGAGGGGTCTCCGGGGCGGGCGCGTGCACCAGCCGCCTGGCGAACACACCGCCGGGGCGCACCGCTACCTGGTCCTCGTCGTTCCATCCGGCAAGCACCGCCGCGCACCGGCGGGCCACCGCGTCGTTCCACGGGCCGGCCGGCATGTCGACCAGGCCACCCCACTGCTGCGGGTGTTCCAGGGCCGCCACCCGGCCGAAGCCCCACACTGCGGCGGCCAGCGGGTCGGTCACTCGTTCCCCGGGCCGAACCGCCACCGCACCCTCGGTGAGCACCCAGATCCGGGCTTCGGCCGACTTGACCAGCGCCAGTACCTCGGTCACCGGGTCGGCGCCGGGCAGCACCACGATGGCAGCCACGTCGTCGCCGGGTTCGGCCTCGGCCGCGCCGTACGCCGACAGCATCCGCCGCACCCGGCCGTCCGGGTCGTCACCGGCGATCAGCCAGGCGCCGCTCAGCAGCGGGTCCGGGCTGCCGGAGATCGCCGACCAGCTCACCTGGTAGCGCCAGCCGTCGATCGTCTGGCGGTCCTGGCGCGTGCGCCGCCACTGTGCGAGGGCCGGGAGCAGCGCGGTCAGGCCCTGCTCCTCCACCCGCAACGCGTTGGCCAGTGCCGCGCCGTCGCCGCGCTGGACCGCCTGCCAGAACTGGGCGTCGAACCCGTCGCCGGGTGACGCCACGAGCTCCCGCATCCGCGGCCAGTAACGCTCGCGCTGGAACGGATAGGTCGGCAGGCTCAGCGGCTGGACCACGCCGTCACCGAGGGCCTGCTTCCAATCCACCTCGACCCCCGCCGTGTGCAACGTCGCCACCGAACGCAACCACCGCGCCCGGGAGTCGTCATTGCGGCGCAGGCTGCCCGTGACGACCAGACCGTCACCGGCCTGCTCCACCGCCATCGTCAACACCGGATGCGGACTCAACTCCACGAACACCCGATGCCCAGCCTCGACCAACGCCTCGACCGTGTCCGCGAACCGAACCGTCTGCCGCAGGTTCGTGAACCAGTAATCGCCGTCCAACCTGCTGGTGTCGATCGGCTCCGCATACACCGTCGAATAGAACGGCACCTCACCAGCGACCGGCGCCACATCCAACGCCAAACGCTCCCGCAACGGCTCCATCCCAGCCGTGTGCGACGCATAATCCACCGCAATCCGCCGCGCATTCAACTCCGGGTACGTCTCGACGAACCGGTCGCAGCCCTCAGCCGGACCAGCCACCACCACCTGCGACGGACCATTCACCGCCGCCACCGCCAAACCAAACGGTTCCAGCAACGACTCAACATCGCCTACCGGCACGGGCACCGACACCATCCCACCGCTGCCCGCAATCGCCGCGATCGCCTGACTGCGCAGGGCAACCACCCGCGCACCGTCAACTAGCGACAACCCACCGGAAACCACCGCCGCAGCGATCTCACCCTGGGAATGACCGACCACCGCGCCCGGCTCAACACCCCAGTGCCGCCACAACTCGGCCAGCGACACCATGACAGCCCACGACGCCGGCTGCACCACATCGACCCGCTCGAACGCCGCCGGGTCGGCCAGGACCTCCCGCAACGACCAATCCACAAACGGCGCCAACGCCTGCTCGCAGCGTTGCATCGCCGCGCCGAACACCGGCTCCGACTCCCACAGAGCGCGGCCCATCCCAACCCACTGCGCCCCCTGACCCGGAAACACGAACACCACCCGACCAGCGGCCGGACTCACCACACCACGCACGCCGTCGAGGTCGGCCAGCCCGGCGAGCAGCTCGTCGCGGCCGGTGCCCAACACCACCGCACGATGCGGCAACGCCGCCCGGCCCCACGCCAACGTCCGCCCCACCCGAACCAGATCCAGCCCCGGCCGCTCGGCAACGAACTCCCGCAACCCGGCCGCCTGATCCCGGAGCGCCTGCTCGCTACGAGCCGACAACACCCACGGCACCACCGCAACCACCGGGCTCTCCGGGACAGGAGCCGGCTCAGCCTCCTCCAGAATCACGTGCGCATTGGTCCCACTGATCCCGAACGACGACACACCCGCCCGCCGAGGACGGCCCTCCGCCTCCCACGCCCGCGCCTCGGTCAGCAGCTCAACCGCGCCGGCCGACCAGTTCACATGCGATGACGGCGCGTCCACGTGCAACGTCCTGGGCAGCACACCGTTGCGCAGGGCGAGCACCATCTTGATCACGCCGGCGATGCCGGAGGCGCCCTGGGTGTGGCCGACGTTCGACTTCACCGACCCCAGCCACAGCGGCCGGTCCTCCGGCCGCTCCTGGCCGTAGGTGGCCATCAACGCCTGCGCCTCGATCGGGTCACCCAGCCTCGTGCCGGTACCGTGCGCCTCCACCGCATCGATATCCGCCGCCGTCAGCCCCGCATTGGCCAACGCCTGCCGGATCACCCGCTGCTGCGACGGCCCGTTCGGCGCACTCAACCCGTTCGAAGCACCATCCTGATTGATCGCACTACCCCGCACCACGGCCAGCACCTCGTGGCCGTTACGGCGGGCGTCGGAGAGCCGTTCCAGCACCACGATGCCGGCGCCCTCGGCCAGGCCCATGCCGTCGGCGGCGTCCGCGAACGCCTTGCAGCGGCCGTCGGAGGCCAGCGCCTGCTGCCTGGTGAAACCGATCAGCGTGCCGGGGGTGGCCATCACCGACACACCGCCGGCCACCGCGAGGCCACACTCCCCCGACCGCAGCGCCTGGGCGGCCAGGTGCAGCGCGACCAGCGAGGAGGAACAGGCGGTGTCGACGGTCACCGCCGGGCCTTCGAGACCGAGGCTGTACGCGATCCGGCCGGACAGCACGCTGGTGGCGTTGCCGGTCACCGCGTGCCCGAGACTGTCGTCGGCGGCCATCGCCAGCAGCGTCGAGTAGTCCTGGCCGGTGCAGCCGATGTAGACGCCGGTGCTGGACCCGTGCAGGCCGCCCGGGTCGATCGCGGCGTCCTCCAGCGCCTGCCACACCGATTCGAGCAGGAGCCGCTGCTGCGGGTCCATCGCGACGGCCTCGCGGGGGCTGATCCCGAAGAACCCGGCGTCGAACCGGGACACGTCGGCCAGGAAACCGCCGTGGTGGGCGCTGAGGGCGTCGTCCGGGAGCGTACTGAGGTCCCAGCCACGGTCGGTGGGCAGCGGGGTGATGGCGTCACCACCGTCGGTCAGCAGCTGCCACAGCTGGGCCGGGTTGTCCACGCCGCCCGGCAGCCGGCAGCTCATGCCGACGATCGCGACCGGTTCGTCGATCAGGGTGACGGCTGCCGTGACCGGGGCAGCCGCGGTGGCCGAGCCGGTGAGTTCGGCCAGGAGGTGCGCGGCCAGGGCCTGCGGGGTCGGGTAGTCGAACACCAGCGTTGCCGGCAGCGCCAGCCCGGTCGCGGTGACCAGGCGGTTGCGCAGCTCGACGGCGGTGATCGAGTCGAACCCGATGTCCCGGAACGCCGTGCCGGCCGCGATGGTCTGCCCGTCCGGGTGGCCGAGAACGACGCCGGCGTGCTGGGCGACCAGGCCGATCAGCA
This sequence comes from Paractinoplanes brasiliensis, assembly GCF_004362215.1. NCBI lineage: Bacteria > Bacillati > Actinomycetota > Actinomycetes > Micromonosporales > Micromonosporaceae > Paractinoplanes > Paractinoplanes brasiliensis. The sequence goes on from NZ_SNWR01000002.1 coordinate 2,546,140, forward strand.
GCGGTTCCCGCTCGGCCGGGGTGGTCTGGGCCAGCCGCTGGGCCAGCCCGCTGTCGCCGCCCGCGGTGACCTGCCGGCCGAGCACCTCGCGGACCTGCGGCAGTTGGCCGAGCAGCGGGCTCGGGCGGCGGGCGGTGAAGACCGGCGCGAACCGTTCCCAGTCCACGTCGGCGATGGCCACCGCCGGGATCCGCAGGTCGAGGGCATGCTGCAGCCCTTCCAGCGCGGTGCCCGGGTCCATGAACCGCAGGCCCTGGCCCATCACCGACTCCGCTGTCACACCGGCCTTGGCCGAGTCGGGGGCGGTCTCGGCCGCGTCCGGGCCCTGGGCGGCCCAGATGCCCCAGTCCACGCAGGTGACCGGGTATCCGCGGGCACGGAGCCAGAGCGCGTACGCGTCGAGGTAGGCGTTCGCCGCGGCGTAGGCGCCGTGCACCCCGCTGCCCCAGACCCCGGCGATCGAGGAGAACAGCACCATGGAGTCGAGCTGCTCCGGCTCGAAGACCTGCCCGAGCTGCCAGGCGCCGACCGTCTTGGCGCGCAGCACGTCGAGCAGGGCCGCCGGGTCCAGGTGGTCGAGTGCGGCCAGTTCGATGAGGGCGGCGGCATGGATGACGGTACGGATCGGCGTGCCCCGCCCGGCCAGTCCGCTGACCAGCCCGGCCAGTGCCGGCCCGTCGGCGGCGTCGACCGCCACCACGTCCACCCGCGCCGGAGTGCCTTCCACGGCGGCGAGCAGGTCCCCGGCGCCGGGGGCAGCCGCGCCGCGCCGGGACGTCACCACGATGTGAGTGGCGCCCGCGTCGGCCAGCCAGCGGGTCAGGTGCGCGCCGAGCGCCCCGGTGCCGCCGGTGACCAGCACGGTGCCGGTCGGCCGCCACCGGTCGGCGGCCGGGACCGGGACCGGGTCGTAGCCGGACAGCCGGGCCGCGTACACGCCGTCCTCGCGGATCGCCACCTGGTCCTGGCCGTCCCAGCCGGCCAGCACCGCGCACCACGCCCGTTCGGTGCGGGTGTCCCACCGCTGCGGCAGGTCGATCAGGCCGCCGAACCGGTCCGGGTACTCGAGGCCGGCCACCCGGCCGAGCCCCCACACCATCGCCTGGGCGGGGCGTTCCGGCGCCTCGCCGGCGCCGGCCGCGCCCCGGGTGAGCAGCCACAAGGGAGCATCGACGGCGGCGTCGCCCAGCGCCTGGACCAGCACCAGCGTGCCGGTCACGCCGGTGCCGGCCGGATCCGGCCCGTCGTCCGCGGCGAGCAGCGAGGCCACCGCCTGGACCGGCTCGCCGCGCTCGACGGTGTGCCTCAGCAGGTCGGCCAGCTCGTCACGCCGTACGGCCGCGGGGTCGACCTCGACGACCCGGACGTCGGCGCCGTGCCGGGCCAGGATCTCGGGCTCGGCGCCGGTGTAGCCGCTCGGGACCACCAGCAGCCACCGGCCGTGCAGCCGGGCGGCCGGTTCGCCCCGCAGCGGCACCCAGTCCAGCTGGTACCACCACTGCGACAGCGCCGTCCGGCCGTGCCGCTGCCGCATCCACCGCGACAGCGCCGGCATCAGCTGCTGCAGCGACTCCCGGCCGGGTTCCTGCAGTTCGAGGGCGGCCGCGATGGTGTCCACGTCCTGGCGCTGGATGGCCTGCCAGAATTCGGCGCCCTCGCCGGACACGCCGGAGGTCGGCGGCCAGAACCGCTCGCGCTGGAACGGGTAGGTCGGCAGCGACATCGGCCGCACCGGGCCGGCGCCCAGGACCCGGCTCCAGTCGACGGTGACTCCCGCTGTGTGCAGGACGGCAACCGAACGCAGCCACCGCTTGCGGGTGTCGTCCTCGCGGCGCAGGCTGCCGGTCACCACCAGGCCGTCACCCGCCTGCTCGACCGCCATCGTGAGCACCGGATGCGGGCTCATCTCGACAAAGGCCCGGTGACCGGCCGCGATCAACGCCTGCACGGTGTCGGCGAAACGCACGGTCTGCCGCAAGTTGGTGTACCAGTACTCGCCGTCCAGCGCGCTGGTCTCGATCGGCTCCGCGTGCACGGTCGAATAGAACGGCACCCCACCGGCGACCGGCGTCACCTCAAGTGCCAGTCGCTCCCGCAGCGGTTCCATCCCGGCCGTGTGCGACGCATAATCCACCGCGATCCGCCGCGCGTTCAGCTCCGGGTACGTCTCGACGAACCGGTCACAACCGTCGGCCGGGCCGGCGACGACGACCTGCGACGGGCCGTTGACCGCCGCCACCGCCAAACCGAACGGTTCCAGCAGCGGCTCAACATCGCCTACCGGCACGGGCACCGACACCATCCCGCCGCCACCCGCGATCGCGGCAATCGCCTGACTGCGCAACGCCACCACCCGCGCGCCGTCAACCAGCGACAACCCACCGGCCACCACCGCCGCAGCGATCTCACCCTGCGAATGGCCGATCACCGCCGCCGGCTCGACACCCCAGTGCCGCCACAGGTCGGCCAGCGACACCATCACCGCCCACAACGCGGGCTGCACCACGTCGACCCGATCCAGGGCCGCCGGGTCGGCGAGCACCTCCCGCAGCGACCAGTCCACGAACGGCGCCAACGCCTGCTCGCAACGCTCCATCGCCGCCGCGAAAACCGGATCCGACTCCCACAGGCCGAGCCCCATCCCGACCCACTGGGCGCCTTGCCCCGGAAAGACGAACACCACACCGCCGGCCGCCGGGGCGGCCACGCCGCGCACGGCGTCCAGGTCGGCCAGGGCGTCCATCAGTTCGGCCCGGTCGGCGCCGAGGACCACTGCGCGGTGCGACAGCCGGGCCCGGCCGTTCAGCAGCACCCGGCCGACCCGGGCGAGGTCGAGCTCCGGCTGGTCGGCGAGGAACTGCCGCATCCGGCCGGCCTGCTCGTACAGGGCCTGCTCGTTGCGCGCCGACAACATCCAGGGAACCAGGGTCTCCGCTGCCGGCGAGACCGCGGGGGCGGTGTCCGCCTCTTCCAGGATGACGTGCGCGTTGGTGCCGCTGATACCGAACGACGACACACCAGCCCGGCGCTTGCGGCCGTCCGCCTCCCACGGGCGGGCCTCGGTCAACAGCTCGACATCGCCGGACGCCCAGTCCACGTGCGACGACGGCGCGTCGACATGCAGCGTCTTCGGCAGCACGCCGTGCCGCATGGCCAGGATGACCTTGATGATGCCGGCGACACCGGCGGCCGACTGGGTGTGGCCGATGTTCGACTTGATCGAGCCGAGCCACAACGGCCGGTCCTCGGGACGGTCCTGGCCGTACGTCGCCAGCAGAGCCTGCGCCTCGATCGGGTCACCCAGCGTGGTGCCGGTGCCGTGCGCCTCGACCGCGTCGATGTCAGCGGCGGTCAGGCCCGAGTTGGCGAGCGCCTGGCGGATGACCCGCTGCTGCGACGGGCCGTTGGGGGCGCTCAAGCCGTTCGACGCGCCGTCCTGGTTGACCGCGCTGCCGCGCACCACCGCCAGCACCCGGTGGCCGTTACGACGAGCCTCCGAGAGTCGCTCGAGCACCAGGATGCCGACGCCCTCGCTCCAGCCGGTGCCGTCGGCCGCGTCGGCGAACGCTTTGCACCGGCCGTCGGGCGCGAGGCCGCGTTGCCGGGAGAACTCGGTGAAGATGCCCGGCGTGGCCATCACGGTCACGCCGCCGGCCAGGGCCAGCCCGCACTCGCCGGAGCGCAGCGCCTGGCTCGCGAGATGCAAGGCGACCAGCGAGGACGAGCACGCGGTGTCGACCGAGACCGCCGGGCCTTCCAACCCCAGGGTGTACGCCACCCGGCCGGACGCCACGCTGGTGGTCGAGCCGGTCAGCGCGTGGCCCTCGCCGACGTCGGAACCGATGCCGTACCCGGAGGACGCCACGCCGACGTAGACGCCGGTGTCGGTGCCGCGCAGGCCGCTCGGGTCGACACCCGCGTCCTCGAGCGCCTGCCAGGTCGTTTCCAGCAGCAGCCGCTGCTGGGGGTCCATGGCCAGCGCCTCACGGGGGCTGATCCCGAAGAACGCGGCATCGAAACCCGCTACGTCGGTCAGGAACCCGCCGCGGGCGGTGCTGCTGGCGCCGTCCGCCAAAGTGGCCAGATCCCAGCCGCGATCGGTGGGGAATCGGCCGATGCCCTCGCCGCCCTCGGCGAGCAGCTGCCACAGCTGTTGCGGGGAGTCCACGCCGCCCGGGAAGCGGCAGCTCATGCCCACGATCGCGATCGGCTCGTCGGTGGCCGACACGGTGGCCTTCACCGAGGCGACCTCGGCGGCGGCCCCGGTCACCTCGGCCAGCAGGAAGTCGGCCAGCACCCGCGGGGTCGGGTAGTCGAAAACGAGGGTGGCCGGCAGCCGCAGACCGCTCACGCCCGCCAGCCGGTTACGCAGCTCGACCGCGGTCAGCGAGTCGAAGCCGAGGTCCCGGAACACCGCGTCGGCGTCCACCGCCTGGCTGCCGCTGTGGCCCAGCACCACGGCCGCCTGCGCACGCACCAGCTCCAGGACCGACCGGTCGCGTTCCTCCGGCGACAGCTCGGCCAGCGCGGCCGCCAGCTCGCCGGCCTGCCCGGCGGCGGCCGCCGAACGCCGGGACCGCCCGGCCAGGGACCGCAGCAGCGGCGGCACTCCGGCGCCACCCGCCCGCCGCAGCCCGGCCACGTCGAGCCGGATCGGCACCAGCGCCGGGCGGCCGTCGCCGACCGCCGCGTCGAACAGCGCCATGCCCTGCTCGCGGGAGAGCGCCCCGATGCCGCCCCGGCCGATCCGGGCCAGGTCCGTGCCGCCCAGGGTCCCGGTCATCGCCGAGCGTTCGGCCCACAGACCCCAGGCCAGCGCCTGGCCGGGCAGACCGAGCGACTGGCGGTGCTGGGCCAGGGCGTCGAGGTACGCGTTGGCCGCCGCGTAGTTGCCCTGTCCAGGTGCGCCGAGGGTGGCGGCCGCCGAGGAGTAGAGCACGAACCACGCGAGCGGCAGGTCGAGGGTCAGCTCGTGCAGGTTCCAGGCGGCATCGGCCTTGGCCCGCAGGACGGTGGAGAGCCGGTCCGGGGTCAGTGACTCGGTCATGGCGTCGTCCAGCACGCCGGCGGTGTGCACCACCCCGGTCAGTCTTCGGCCGGTGATCACCCCGGCCAAGGCCGCCCGTTCGGCGGCATCGCAGGCCACGACCTCGGCCCGTACGCCCGCTTCGGCCAGATCGGCGGCGAGCCGGGCCGCCCCGGGCGCGTGCGCGCCCTGCCGGGACAGCGCCAGGATCCCGCCCAGACGGCGGCTGGTGGCCAGGTGGCGGGCCAGCATCGAGCCGAGCGCGCCGGTCCCCCCGGTGATCAGGACAGTGCCGGCCGGGTCGAGCGCCGGGTAACGCAGGACCACCTTGCCGACGTGCCGGGCGGCCTGCAGGTGACGCAGCGCGGAAACCGCCTGGGAAGCGTCGAAAGTGGTCACCGGCAGGGGCTTCAGCTCTCCCCCGGCGAACATCGCCATCAGCTCGGCGAGCATCGCGCCGAGCCGGTCGGGGCCGGCGTCCAGCAGGTCGAACGCCTGGTAGTGCAGGTCACCCAGCTGCTCGGGGTCGCGCAGGTCGGACTTGCCCATCTCGAGGAAGTGCCCGCCGGGGGTCAGCAGTTCCAGCGAGGCGTCCACGAACGGCCCGGTCAGCGCGTTGAGCACCACGTCGACCCCGCCGGCGAACTTCTCCCGGAAGTCCAGGTCGCGCGAGGACGCCACATGTGACGGCGGGATGCCGAGGCCGTGCAGGACCTCCCACTTGGCGGGGCTCGCGGTGGCGTACACCTCGAGACCCCACGCCTGGGCGAGCTGGATCGCCGCCATGCCGACCCCGCCCGCACCGGCGTGCACCAGGACACGCTGGCCGCCGTGGGCACCGGCGAGCACCCGCAGGCCGTAGTACGCGGTGAGGAAGACGATCGGCACCGAGGCCGCCTCGGTGAACGACCAGCCGTCCGGAACCGGGGCCAGCAGCCGCGCGTCGGTGACCACCACCGGCGCCAGGCCGACCCCGAGGCCGAACACCCGGTCCCCGGCGCGCAGACCGGTCACGTCCGGAGCGGCCTCGAGCACCACGCCGGCCAGTTCGACGCCCATCACGGCGTTGCCCGGGTACATCCCGAGGCCGATCAGCACGTCCCGGAAGTTCACCCCCTGCGCGTGCACGGCAACCCGCACCTGCCCGGCCGCCAACGGCCCAGTGGCCTGCGGGTACGAGAGCGCGGTGAGGTTGTCGAGGGTGCCGGGGGTGGACACGTCGAGGCGTTGCCCGGCGACCGGCGACAACCCGCCGCGGGTGGCCCGGACCAGACGGCGTACGTGCGCGACGTCGTCCCGCAGTACGACCTCCGGCTCGCCGGACGCCACGATCTGCCGCAGCAACTCCTCCGACGGCTGATCCGGCCGATCGGTGTCGACAAGCACGAACCGATCGGGATGCTCGGACTGCGCCGACCGCACCAAACCCCACACCGCCGCAGCACCCAAATCGGTGCCGTCCGAGGCGCCCCGGGTCAGCACCACCAGACGCTTGTCCGCCGACCCCGGGTCAGCCAGCCATTCCTGCACACGGCGCAACGCCGCCTCGACCTCCGGCGCAGCCGGGCTCCACACCGTCACCCCGAGGGAACCCGCCCCCCGCACGGGGCCGGCGGCTCCCGGCAGCGGGAACAGCTCCACCACGAACAACGACCGGGCCGCGTCGGCGTTCTCCGCCACGGGACCGGCCGTCAGTTCGCGCAGCAGCAGCGACTCGGCGGTCAGGACCGGCTGCCCGGCCACGTCGTACGCCTCCACCCGCACCGCGTCGGCGGTGTCGTGCCTGCTCAGCCGCACCCGCAGGGTGGCCGCCGCGCCGGCGTGCAGGCGGACGCCGTTCCACGCGAACGGCAGCACTGTGCGGCCGCCGTCGAGCAGGCCGCCGACGCCGATCGCCTGGATGGCGGCGTCCAGCAACGCCGGGTGCAGGCCGAACCGGTCGGCGTCCTCGAGGCCGGGCGCCGCCACTTCGGCGTACACCGCCGACTCGGACCGCCAGACGCCTTGGAGGCCCTGGAACGCCGGGCCGTAGTGGTAGCCGCCGGCGGCGAGTCGCTCGTACGCACCGTCCAGGCTGACCGGCTCGGCGCCGGCCGGTGGCCAGGTGAGGGCCGGGAGCGGCGTGACAGCGGTCTCCGGGCTCAGCACTCCGGTGGCGTGCCGGGTCCACGGGCCGTCGCCGTTCTCGGGGCGGGAGTAGACGTTGACCGGGCGGCGGCCGGTGTCGTCGGCGTCGCCCACCCACACCTGCAGCTGCACGCCGCCCTGGGGCGGGATGACCAGCGGGGTCTGCAGCATCAGCTCGTCGACCGTGGTGCACCCGACCTGGTCGGCGGCCCACATCGCGACGTCGACGAACGCCGTGCCGGCCAGCAGCGCCGAGCCGAGGATGACGTGGTCGGCGAGCCAGGGCTGGGCGGCCAGCGACAACCGGCCGGTCAGCAGCATGCCGTCGCCGTCGGCCAGGCCGACCGCGGCGCCGACCAGGGGGTGATCGGCGGTGCTGAGGCCCAGCGCGCCGGGGTCACCCGCCCAGACACCGGACACCCGGGGCCAGAACCGTTCGTGCTGGAAGGGGTAGGTCGGCAAGCCGGGCAGAGGCTGGGCCGGGGCGTCCCCGAGCAGCGCCGTCCAGTCCACCCCGCCGCCGTGGGCGTGCACCCCGGCGAGGGCGGCCAGCGCGGCCTCGGGTTCGTCACGGTCGCGGCGCAGCACCGGCAGCCAGGTCCCGGCGTCGGAAGCCATCGCCGACAGGGTTCCGTCGGGGCCGATCTCGACAAACAGGTGACCGCTCAACTCGGTGACCATGTCGTGGAACGGCACCGCCTCACGCGCATGCCGCACCCAGAACTCCGGCTGGTCCACCTCGCCGCCGACCACCGGGATCTGCGGCGGGTTCCAGGTCAGCTCCGACAGGACCACGGCGAACTCGGCGAGCATCGGCTCCATCAACGGCGAATGGAACGCATGGCTCACCTTCAACCGCCGCGAACGACCCGGCCACCGCGCCGCCAACTCCTCGACAACGGCCTCGTCACCGGAGATCACCGTGGACTTCGGCCCGTTCACCGCCGCCACACCAACCCGATCGGTGTAACCAGCGATCAACGCCTCCGCCTCGGCCCGCGACGCGTCCAGGGCCACCATCGCCCCACCCGCGGGCAGGTCCTGCATCAGACGGCCGCGCGCCTTCACCAGCCGCGCCGCGTCGGCCAGATCCAGAACGCCGGCCACGTGAGCCGCCGCGATCAGACCGATCGAATGACCACCCAACACCGCCGGCGTCACACCCCACGACTCGTACAGCCGGAACAAGGCCACCTGCACCGCGAACAACGCCGGCTGAGTGAACGACGTCTGATCCAACTGCGACGCCTCCGAGATCACCTCCCGCAACGGCATGTCCAACGCCGCACACACCTCGTCGAACGCCACCGCGTACGCCGGGAACGCCTCGTAAAGACCGAGACCCATTCCCGGACGCTGACTGCCCTGGCCCGAGAACATCAACGCCACCCGGGGATCGGCAGTCGCCACCCCGGTCACCTGCGGACCGCCGGCGCCGAGCAGCACCGCGCGGTACGGCAGGTTCGGCGTCCGGGTCGCCTGCAGCGCCCGCGCCACCAGCACCGGGTCGAGCTCGGGCCGGTCGGCCAGGAACTGCCGCAGCCGGGCCACCTGGTCGGCCAGCGCCCCTTCGCTGCGCGCCGAGAGCAGCAGCGGGGGCAGCGCCACGTCATTGGGCGCCGGGACAACGGCCGCTTCGACGGCCGGCGCCGCCTCCTCGATGATCACGTGCGCGTTGGTGCCGCTCATCCCGAACGACGACACACCGGCCCGGCGCGGCCCGTCCGACTCCCACGGCCGGGCCTCGGTCAGCAGCCGGACGGCACCCGCTCCCCAGTCCACGTGCGAGGTCTCGGCGTCCACGTGCAGGGTCCGGGGCAGGACACCGTGCCGCATCGCCAGGATCATCTTGATCACGCCGGCCACGCCGGACGCGGACTGGGTGTGGCCGATGTTCGACTTCACCGAGCCGAGCCACAGGGGGCGGCCGGTCGGGCGGTCCTGGCCGTACGTGGCGAGCAGTGCCTGCGCCTCGATCGGGTCACCGAGCCGGGTGCCGGTGCCGTGGCCCTCCACGGCGTCGATCTGCACGCTGGTCAGCCGGGCGTTGTCCAAGGCCTGGCGGATGACCCGCTGCTGGGACGGACCGTTGGGGGCGGTGAGGCCGTTGGAGGCGCCGTCCTGGTTGACCGCGCTGCCCCGCAGCACGGCCAGGACGGGCCGGCCGAGCCGCTCGGCGGTGGACAACCGGGTGAGCAGCAGGACGGCGGCGCCCTCGCCCCAGCCGGTGCCGTCGGCGGCGTCCGCGAACGACTTGCACCGGCCGTCGGCGGCCAGGCCGCCCTGCTTCGCGAACTCGACGAACGTGCCGGGGGTGGACATCACCGTGACACCGCCGGCCAGGGCCAGCTCGCACTCGCCCTTGCGCAGCGCGTGGGCGGCCAGGTGCAGGGCCACCAGCGACGAGGAGCAGGCGGTGTCGACCGAGACGGCGGGCCCCTCGAACCCGAAAGTGTAGGCGATCCGGCCGGAGATGACGCTCGCCGCGTTGCCGGTGAGCGCGTGGCCTTCGCCGCTCTGCGCCGACAGGGCCAGCAGCGTCCCGTAGTCCTGGCTGTTGGTGCCCATGAAGACGCCGGTGTCGCCGCCGCTCAGCGACGCCGGGTCGATGCCGGCCCGCTCGATGGTCTCCCACGACGTCTCCAGCAGCAACCGCTGCTGGGGGTCCATGGCCAGGGCCTCGCGGGGGCTGATGCCGAAGAACGCCGGGTCGAAGTCGCCGGCCCCGGCCAGGAATCCGCCCACCTGGGCGAAGCCGGGACCGTCGTCGAGCAGCCCGTCCATCTGCCAGCCGCGGTCGGAGGGGAACGGCGTGACGGCGTCGTCACCCGCTGACAGCAGACGCCAGTAGTCCTCGGGGGTGTCGATCCCACCCGGCAGCCGCAGGCCCATGCCGATGATGGCGACCGGCTCCTGCTCGCCCGCCTCGGCCTGGCGGAGTCGCTGGCGCGTCTCGTGCAGATCCGCCGCGAGCCGCCGCAGATACTCGAGAAGCTTGTCATCATCCGCCACGTCAATTTCCCCTGTTCGAACGGAGTGGGAGGTCGTAGTAGCCGGTCACGACAGGCCGAGCTCGTTGTTGATGAAGTCGAGGACCTCGTCCCGGCTCGCATCGCTGAGCTTCTCGGTCACCGTGGTGGCGGACTTGGCCTTACGGGCCGCCTCGTCGAGGCCGGCCGCCAGGAGCTGGAGCCGTGCGGTCAATGTGGTGCGCAGCTCGCTGTCGGCGTCGAGGGCGGTCAGCCGCGTCTCGAGCCGGTCCAGCGCCGCCAGCAGGGGCAGTTCCTCGGCCGGGCCGGAGGTGAGCAGGCCGCGCAGGTGCTCGGTGAGCACCCGCGGCGTCGGGTAGTCGAAGACCACCGTGGCGGCCAGGGTGAGCCCGGTGGCGGCGGCCAGCCGGTTACGGAACTCGACCGCGGTCAGCGAGTCGAAACCGAGGTCCCGGAACGCCTGGTCGGGTTCGATGCCGGACGGGTCGGCGTGGCCCAGGACGGCGGCCGCCTGCTCCTGGACGGCCTCCAGGATCGTCCGCTCGCGGTCGGCGTCGTTCATGCCGGCCACCCGGCTCCGCAGGGCGGGCTCGGCCGGGGCGGTCTCCGCCGCCACCGGGGTGGTCAGCGCGTCCCGTACGGCGGGTAGTTCGCTCAGCAGCGGGCTGGGCCGGGCCGCGGTGAAGACCGGGGCGAACCGAGCCCAGTCCATGTTGGCCACCGCAACCGAGGGCACGGCGTCGCCGGCCACCGCTGCCAGCATCGGGACCGCAGCGGCCGGCGCCATCGGCGCGATGCCCCGGCGGCGCAGCTGCGCCCCGGCCTCCCCGGCGCCCATCCCCGGACCGTCCCAGAGCCCCCACGCCACGCTGGTCACCGGCCGTCCGGCGGCGCGCTGGATCCGGGCGAAGGCGTCCAGGTAAGCGTTCGCGGCGGCGTAAACCCCTTGCATTCCACTACCCCACACCGCCGCGATCGAGGAAAACACCAGAAACGCGTCGAGCCGGGACGGATCCAGCAGCTCGGCGAGGTGCCGGGTGGCGTCCACCTTGGGCGCCATGATCTGGGCCGCCTCGTCGAGGGTGGTGTCCGCGACGGCGGTGGCCTGGCCGAGCCCGGCGGTGTGCACGACGGCCCGGATCCGGTCGGCGCCGATCCGCTCGACCAGGGCAGCCAGCTGGTCCCGGTCGGCCACGTCGCAGGCGGCCACGGTGACCTCGACCCCGGTGGCGGCCAGTTCGTCGCGCAGGCCGGGGTCCAGGGCGCCGAGCCCGGAGCGGGACACGAGCACCAGGTGCTCGGCGCCGCCGGCCGCCGCCCAGCGGGCCACGTGGGCGCCGAGGCCGCCGGTGCCGCCGGTGATCAGCACGGTGCCGCGCGGCGTCCACGGGCTGCCGTTCAGCGGGCCTCCGGGGGTCAGGCGGCGGCCGTGGACACCGTTCGGGCGTACGGCGACCTGGTCCTCCCCGTCCCACCCGGTGAGCACCGCACACCACGTCTCGGGCCGGACGCGGCCGGTCGGCGGGAGGTCGATCAGGCCACCCCAGCGCCGCGGGTGTTCGAGGCCGATCACCCGGCCCAGGCCCCACACGGCGGCGGCGTCCGGGTCCGTGACCGGGTCGGCCGGGCCGGTTCCGGCGGCACCCCGGGTGACAACCCACAACGGCGCCTCGACCCCGGCGTCCCCGAGCGCCTGGGCGGTCACCAGCAGCGACGCCACCGGGTCGGCGGCGGGCGGCAGCCAGATGACACCGCGCGGCGGTTCGGTGACGGCTGCCCGGATCCGGTCGGCCAGCGCCTCGCGGCCGGCAACCGGGTCCGCGGCGATGTGAGTGACCCGGGCTCCGTGACCCGCCAGGCCATCCGTGACCTCCGCGGCGGCGCCGGCCGGGGCCACCAGCAGCCAGGACCCGGTCACGTCGACCGCCGGGGCGCCGGTCAGCGGCCGCCAGGCCTCCTGGACCCGCCAGTCGCCGGCCGCGCGGGCCGGGGTGAACCGGTGGGCGTCGGCCGTCGGCCAGTACCGCTGGTGCTGGAACGGGTAGGTCGGCAGCCCGGTCAGGCGCGGCCCGCCGGTCCCGGTCACGGCCGCCCAGTCGACGGCGCCGCCGTGGGTGTGCACCCCGGCCAGCGCGGTCAGCACGGTCCGGGCCTCGTCGCGGTCGCGGCGCATCACCGGCAACCAGGTCCCGGCGTCCGGCTCGGCCATCGCGGTCAGCGAGCCACCCGGCCCGACCTCGACGAACACGCTGATGCCGTCGTTGCGCAGCTCGGTCACCGCGTCGTGGAACGGCACGGCCTCGCGGGCGTGCCGGACCCAGAACTCCGGGTCGCTCACCGCGCCGCCGACCACCGGGATCCGCGGCTCGTGCCACGCGACACCGGCCAGGACGGCAGCGAACGAGGCCAGCATGGGCTCCATCAACGGCGAGTGGAAAGCGTGGCTCACCCGCAACCGCCGGGATCGGCCCGGCCACCGCGCGGCCAGCTCTTCGACCAAGCCCTCGTCGCCCGAGATGACCGTGGACGACGGCCCGTTCACGGCGGCTATACCGACCCGGTCGGTGTGGCCGGCGATCAGTTCCCGCGCCTGAGCCGGCGAGGCGTCCAGGGCGGCCATCGCGCCCGGTTCCGACAGCTCCGACATCAGCCGGCCGCGGACGGCGACCACCCGGGCCGCGTCCGGCAGGTCGAGCACGCCCGCCACGTGGGCGGCCGCCAGCAGGCCGACCGAGTGCCCGGCCAGCCGGTCCGGGGTGACGCCCCACGAACGCAGCAGCCGGTACAGCGCGACCTGGACCGCGAACAGCGCCGGCTGGGTGTACTCGGTGCGGTCGAGGTCCTCGTCGGTGATGACGTCGCGCAGCGGGCGCCGCAGGTGCCGGTCGAGCTCGGCGGCGACCTCGTCGAACGCCTCGGCGTAGACCGGGTAGGCCGCGTACAGGCGCCGGCCCATGTCCAGGTACTGGCTGCCCTGGCCGGTGAAGACCATCGCTGTACGGGCGGTGGAGTGCACCACGCCGGTGTCCTGCAGGGCGGCCAGGGCCTCGGCGAGCTCGTCCCGGTCGGCGCCGACGACCACCGCGCGGTGTGACAGGCCGGTGGTGCGGGTGCCGGTCAGGGCCCGCGCGATCCGGGCCGCGTCGAGCTCGGGGCCGGCCGTCACGTACCGCCGGAGCTTGCCCGCCTGTTCCCGCAGCGCCTGCTCGCTGCGCGCGGACAACACCCACGGCACCATCGCGAGCGGGGGCGCGGCTGCCGGCTCGGCGACCGGTTCGGCCTCCTCGAGGATCAGGTGGGCGTTCGTGCCGCTGATGCCGAACGAGGACACGCCCGCCCGGCGGGGCCTTCCGTCCGCCGCCCAGGGCCGCGGCGCGGTCAGCAGCTCGATCGCGCCGGCCGACCAGTCCACGTGCGAGGAGGGCGCGTCCACGTGCAGCGTCCTCGGCAGCAGGCCGTGCCGCATCGCCAGGACCATCTTGATCACCCCGGCGGCGCCGGCCGCACCCTGGGTGTGGCCGATGTTCGACTTGACCGAGCCGAGCCACAGCGGCCGGTCGGCGGGGCGGTTCTGGCCGTACGTCGCCAGCAGGGCCTGGGCCTCGATCGGGTCGCCGAGTCTGGTGCCGGTGCCGTGCGCCTCCACCACGTCGACGTCGGCGGCGGTCAGGCGGGAGTTGGCCAGCGCCTGCCGGATGACCCGCTGCTGCGAGGGGCCGTTCGGGGCGCTGAGGCCGTTGGAGGCGCCGTCCTGGTTGACCGCGCTCCCCCGGATCACCGCCAGCACCTGGTGGCCGTTGCGGCGGGCGTCGGACAGCCGTTCCAGCACCAGAATGCTCACCCCCTCGGCCATGCCCATCCCGTCGGCCGCGTCCGAGAACGCCTTGCACCGGCCGTCGGAGGCCACCGCCTGCTGCTGGACGAAGCCGACCAGGGTGGCCGGGGTGGCCATCACGGTGACGCCGCCGGCCACCGCCAGCGAGCACTCCCCGGACCGCAGCGCCTGGCCCGCCATGTGCAGCGCGACCAGCGACGACGAGCACGCGGTGTCGACCGAGACGGCCGGACCTTCCAGACCCAGCGCGTACGCGACCCGGCCGGACAGCACGCTTGCCGCGTTGCCGGTGACCGCGTGGCCGGCGTTGTCGTCGGCGGCCATCGCGAGCAGCGTCGAGTAGTCCTGGCCGGTGTTGCCGATGTAGACGCCGGTGCTGGAACCGCGCAGCCCGGCCGGGTCGATGCCGGCGTCCTCCAGGCCCTGCCAGACCGTTTCCAGCAGCAGCCGCTGCTGCGGGTCCATGGCCAGCGCCTCGCGCGGGCTGATCCCGAAGAACGCGGCGTCGAACCCGGCCGCGTCGGCCAGGAACCCGCCCTGCCCGGTGGCGACCACCTCGGGCGGGAACGCGCTCAGGTCCCAGCCGCGGTCCGTGGGCAGTCCGCTGATCGCGTCGCCGCCGTCGGTAAGCAACTGCCACAGCTGGTCGGGGCTCTCCACCCCGCCCGGCAGCCGGCAGCTGAGGCCGACGATCGCGACCGGTTCGTCGGTGGCCGCGGCGGTGGCGACGACCGGGGCCGGCTCGGCCTTGGCGCCGGTCAGCTCGGTCAGCAGGTGCGCGGCCAGGGCCTGCGGGGTCGGGTGGTCGAACACCAACGTGGCCGGCAGCGCCAGCCCGGTAGCGGTGACCAGGCGGTTGCGCAGCTCGACGGCGGTGATCGAGTCGAACCCGATCTCCCGGAACGCCGTGCCGGCCGCGATCGTCTGCCCGTCCGCGTACCCGAGGACGACGCCCGCATGCTGGGCGACCAGGTCGATCAGCAGCCGGTCACGGTCGGCCGGGGCGGCCTGGGCCACCCGCTGGGCGAGCCCGCTGTCCCCGTCGGCGGTGTCCTGGCTGCCCAGGATCTCGCGTACCTGGGGAAGGTGACCGATCAGCGGGCTCGGGCGGCGGGCGGTGAAGACCGGCGCGAACCGTTCCCAGTCCATGTCGGCGATCGCGATGTTCGGCAGCCGCAGGTCCAGCGCCTGGCGGAGACCTTCCAGCGCGGTGCCCGGGTCCATGAACCGCAGGCCCTGCCCCATCACGGTCTCCGGGGTGACCTCGACCCGGTCGGCCGCAGGCGCGGTGTTCACGGTCTCCGCGGCCCAGATGCCCCAGTCCACGCAGACGACCGGGAAACCCTGGGAATGAGCCGTTTGGGCGTACGCGTCGAGGAACGCGTTGGCGGCAGCGTAGGCGCCGTGCAGGCCACTGCCCCACAGCCCGGCGATCGACGAGAACAGCACCATCGCGTCCAGCTCGGCGGGGTTCAGCACCCGGCCCAGCTCCCAGGCGCCCACCACCTTGGCCCGCAGGACGTCGGCCAGGGCGGCCGGATCCAGGCGGTCCAGGGAGTTCAGCTCGATCAGGGCCGCGGCGTGCACCACTGTGCGGACCGGCGTGCCGCGGACGGCCAGCCGGTCCACCAGCCCGGCCAGTGCCGGGCCGTCGGCCGCGTCGCACGCGATCACCTCGACCCGGGCCGGGCCGCCGTCCACCGCGGCCAGCAGCTGGGCGACCCCCGGCGCGGCGATCCCGCGCCGGCTGGTGACCACGATGTGCGCGGCGCCGAGGGCGGTCAGCCACCGCACCAGGTGGGCGCCGAGGGCGCCGGTACCTCCGGTGACCAGGACCGTGCCGGACGGCCGCCAGCGCTCGGCGGCCGGGACCGGCGCCGGTTCGTGCCGAGCCAGCCGGGCCGCGTAAACGCCGTCCTCGCGGATCGCCACCTGGTCCTCGCCGTCCCAGCCGGCCAGCACCGCGCACCAGGCCCGTTCGGACCGGGTGTCCCAGTGTTCCGGCAGGTCGACGACGCCGCCGAACCGGTCCGGACACTCGAGCGCGGTCACCCGGCCGAGGCCCCACACCATTGCCTGCAACGGACGGTCCGGCACGCCACCGCCGGCGCCGACCGCGCCCCGGGTCAGCAGCCACAGCCGGGCCTCGATGCCCGCGTCGCCGAGCGCCTGGGTCAGCACGAGCGTGGCGGCCGCGCCGGCACTGACGAGCGGGCCGGCCGGGCCGGCCGGTTCGTCCAGTGCGAGCAGCGACACCACGGCCCGGACCGGCTCGTCACCCGCGGCGGCCCGCAGCAGGCCGGCCAGCTCGTCGCGCCGTACGGCCGTGGCCTGGTCAACCTCGACCAGCCGGACCTCGGCGCCGTGCGCGGCCAGGATCTCGGGTTCCCGGCCCGTGTACCCGGCCGGGGCGATCACCAGCCAGGTGCCGTGCAGCCGGGCGGCCGGCTCACCGCGCAGCGCCGTCCAGTCCAGCCGGTACCACCACTGCGCCAGCGGCGACCCGCCGTGTTGCTGCCGGGCCCACCGCGACAACGCCGGCATCAGCTGCTGCAGCGAGTCCCGGTCCGGCTCCGGCAGGTCGAGCGCCGCCGCGAGCGAGTCCACGTCCTGGCGCTGGATCGCCTGCCAGAGCTCGGCTCCCGCCCCGGACACCGCCGCCACCCGCGGCCAGAACCGCTCGTGCTGGAACGGGTAGGTGGGCAGGCTGAGCGGGACGGCCGGGCGCTCACCCAGCGCACGCGTCCAGTCGACCTCGACGCCGGCCGTGTGCAGGGTGGCCGCCGCCCGCAGGAACCGGGCCAGGGTGTCCTCGTCGCGGCGCAGGCTGCCGGTCACCACCAGGCCGTCGCCCGCCTGCTCGACCGCCATCGTCAGCACCGGATGCGGGCTCATCTCGACAAAGGTCCGGTGACCGGCCGCGATCAACGCCTGCACGGTGTCGGCGAAACGCACGGTCTGCCGCAAGTTGGTGTACCAGTAGTCGCCGTCCAGCACGCTGGTCTCGATCGGCTCCGCGTGGACCGTCGAATAGAACGGCACCCCGCCCGCGACCGGCGTCAGCCCGGCCAGGTCGGCGGCGAGCTGGTCGCGCACCGGCTCGACCTCGGCCGAGTGGGAGGCGTAGTCGACCAGGATCCGCCGCGCGTTCAGTTCGGGATGGACTTCCAGGAACTCCTCGCAGGCGTCCGCCGGACCGGCCACCACCACCTGGGACGGGCCGTTGACCGCCGCCACCGCAAGGCCGAAACGCGCCAGCAGCGGCTCGACCTCGGCCGGCGGCTCGGGCACCGACACCATCCCGCCACCACCCGCGATCGCGGCAATCGCCTGACTGCGCAACGCCACCACCCGCGCGCCGTCAACCAGCGACAACCCACCGGCCACCACCGCCGCCGCGATCTCACCCTGCGAATGGCCGATCACCGCCGCCGGCTCGACACCCCAATGCCGCCACAACTCCGCCAGCGACACCATCACCGCCCACAACGCCGGCTGCACCACGTCCACCCGGCGCAGCGTCGCCCGGTCGGCGAGCACCTCCCGCAGCGACCAGTCCACGAACGGCGCCAACGCCTGTTCGCAACGCTCCATCGCCGCCGCGAAAACCGGATCCGACTCCCACAGGCCGAGCCCCATTCCGGTCCATTGCGCACCCTGGCCCGGGAACACGAACACGGCTCCGGCGCCACCCGTCTTGGCCGGTCCGCGAACCGCGTCGACGTCGGCCAGCGAGGCGAGCAGCTGGCCGCGGTCGGCGCCGAGGACCACCGCGCGGTGTGGCAGCCGGGCCCGGCCGTTCAGCAGCACCCGGCCGACCCGGGCGAGGTCCAGCTCCGGTTCCTCGGCCACGAACCGCCGCAGCCGGGCCGCTTGCTCCCGCAGGGCCTGCTCGCTGCGCGCCGACAGCACCCAGGGAACCACCTGCGGCGTCGCGCTCGTGGTGACCGGCGCGGCGTCCGCCTCTTCCAGGATCACGTGCGCGTTGGTGCCACTGATACCGAACGACGACACACCAGCCCGGCGCTTACGGCCGTCCGCCTCCCACGGGCGGGCCTCGGTCAACAGCTCGACATCGCCGGACGCCCAGTCCACGTGCGACGACGGCGCGTCGACATGCAGCGTCTTCGGCAGCACGCCATGCCGCATCGCCAGAACCATCTTGATGATGCCCGCGACACCGGCGGCCGACTGGGTGTGACCGATGTTCGACTTGATCGAGCCGAGCCACAACGGCCGATCCTCGGGACGGTCCTGACCGTACGTCGCCAGCAGAGCCTGCGCCTCGATCGGATCACCCAGCGTGGTGCCGGTGCCGTGCGCCTCCACAGCGTCGATGTCAGCGGCGCTCAGCCCGGCGTTCGCCAGGGCCTGCCGGATCACTCGCTGCTGCGACGGGCCGTTGGGGGCGCTCAAGCCGTTCGACGCGCCGTCCTGGTTGACCGCCGTGCCCCGGACCACGGCCAGCACCCGGTGGCCGTTACGGCGAGCGTCGGACAGCCGTTCCAACACGATGATGCCGACGCCCTCACTCCAACCGGTGCCGTTCGCCTCGTCCGCGAACGCCCGGCACCGGCCGTCCGGGGACAGGCCGCCCTGGCGGGAGAACTCGGTGAAGATGCCCGGCGTGGCCATCACGGTCACGCCGCCGGCCAGGGCCAGCCCGCACTCGCCGGAGCGCAGCGCCTGGCTCGCGAGATGCAAGGCGACCAGCGAGGACGAGCACGCGGTGTCGACCGAGACCGCCGGGCCTTCCAACCCCAGGGTGTACGCCACCCGGCCGGACGCCACGCTGGTCGTCGACCCGGTCAGCAGGTGGCCCTCGCCGACGTCCGCGCCCAGGCCGTACCCGGAGCTGGAAACGCCGACGTAGACGCCGGTGTCGGTGCCACGCAGACCGCTCGGGTCGACACCCGCGTCCTCCAGCGCCTGCCACG
Source organism: Paractinoplanes brasiliensis (assembly GCF_004362215.1). Taxonomy (NCBI): domain Bacteria; kingdom Bacillati; phylum Actinomycetota; class Actinomycetes; order Micromonosporales; family Micromonosporaceae; genus Paractinoplanes; species Paractinoplanes brasiliensis. Next base: position 2,565,055 of record NZ_SNWR01000002.1, read on the forward strand.
TCGTTTCCAGCAGCAGCCGCTGCTGCGGATCCATGGCCAGCGCCTCACGCGGGCTGATCCCGAAGAACGCGGCATCGAAACCCGCCACGTCGGTCAGGAACCCGCCACGGGCGGTGCTGCTGGCACCCTCGGCCAGGGCGCCGAGGTCCCAGCCGCGGTCGGCCGGGAACGCGCCGATCCCGTCACCGCCGGACGCCAGCATCTGCCACAACTGCTGCGGCGAGTCCACGCCGCCCGGGAAGCGGCAGCTCATGCCCACGATCGCGATCGGCTCGTCGGTGGCCGACACGGTGGCCTTCACCGAGGCGACCTGCACGTCGGCCCCGGCGACCTCGGCCAGCAGGTAACCGGCCAGCGCGCGCGGCGTCGGGTAGTCGAAAACGAGGGTGGCCGGCAGCCGCAGACCGCTCACGCCCGCCAGCCGGTTACGCAGCTCGACCGCGGTCAGCGAGTCGAAGCCGAGATCCCGGAACACCGCGTCGGCGTCCACCGCCTGGCTGCCGCTGTGCCCCAGCACCACCGCGGCCTGGGCACGCACCAGCTCCAGCACCAGGCCTTCCTGCTCGGCCGCGCCGAGCCCGGCCAGCGAGGCGGCGAGCCGCCCGGACAGGTCGGCACCGGCCGCCACCCGGCGTGAGGTGCCGGCCAGGGCCCGCAGCAGCGGCGCCACCACACCTGACCGCCGCAGCCCGGCCACGTCGAGCCGCATCGGCACCAGCACCGGGCGACCGTCGGCGAGCGCCGCGTCGAACAGCGCCATGCCCTGCTCGCGGGAGAGGGCCTGGACGCCGCCGCGGTTCATCCGGGCCAGGTCGTTGTCACCGAGGGTCCCTGTCATCGCCGAACGTTCGGCCCACAGACCCCAGGCCAGCGACTGACCCGGCAGGCCGAGCGACTGCCGCCGCTGGGCCAGGGCGTCGAGGTACGCGTTGGCCGCCGCGTAGTTGCCCTGACCGGCCGCGCCGAACGTGGCCGACGCCGACGAGTACAGCACGAACAGCGCCAGGTCGGCGTCGCGCGTGAGCCCGTGCAGATTCCAGGCGGCGTCGGCCTTGGCCCGCAGGACGGTCGCGAGGCGTTCCGGGGTCAGCGACTCCACCGTGGCGTCGTCGAGCACACCTGCCGTGTGCACCACCCCGGTCAGCTTCCGGTCGGCGATCACCGCCGCCAGGGCCACCCGGTCGGCCGCGTCGCAGGCGGTGATGCGTACCCGCGAACCGGCTTCCGCCAAGTCCGCCGCCAGCCGGGCCGCGCCTTCCGCGTGCACGCCACGGCGCGAGAGCAGCAGCAGGTCACCGCCCAGGTGCCGGGCCAGCATCGAACCCAGCGCGCCGGTGCCACCGGTGATGAGCACCGTGCCGTCCGGGTCCGGAGCCGGGTAACGCAGCACAACCTTGCCGACGTGCCGGGCCGCCTGCAGGTAACGCAGTGCCTCGACCGCCCGCGCCGCCTCGAACACGGTGACCGGCGGCAGCTGCAGCCCTCCGGCCGCGAACATCCCGACCAGCTCGGCCAGCATCCCGGTCAGCCGGTCGGGACCAGCCTCCATCAGGTCGAACGCGCGGTACGTGACGTCCGGCATCGCGTGCGGATCGCGGATGTCGGCCTTGCCCATTTCCAGGAAGATGCCACCGGGTGCCAGCAGTTCCAGCGAGGCGTCCACGAACGGCCCGGTCAGCGCGTTGAGCACCACGTCGACCCCGCCGGCGAACTTCTCCCGGAACTCGAGATCCCGCGACGAGGCCACCCGCTCCGGCGGGATGCCGAGGCCGTACAGGACCTCCTGCTTGGCGGGGCTCGCGGTGGCGTACACCTCAAGACCCCACGCCTGGGCGAGCTGGATCGCCGCCATCCCGACCCCGCCCGCACCGGCGTGGATGAGGATCCGCCGGCCGGGCCGCACATCGGCGAGATCGCGCAGCGCGTAGAAGGCGGTCAGGAACACCACCGGCACGGCCGCCGCATCCGTCATCGACCACTCCCCCGGCATCCGGGTGACCAGCCGGGCGTCGGTGACGACCACCGGTCCCAGGCCGGCGCCCTGGCCGAACACGCGATCCCCCGGGCGCAGAGCGGTCACGTCGGGCGCGGTCTCCAGCACCACGCCGGCCAGCTCGCCACCCATCATGGCTGCCGGGTCCGGGTACATGCCCAGCCCGATCAGCACGTCCCGGAAGTTCAACCCTTGGGCGTGCACCGCCACCCGCACCTCACCGGCTGCCAGCGGAGCCGTGGCACGCGGGTACGCCAGCGTGGTCAGGTTGTCGAGCGCACCCGGCGCCGACATGCCCATCCGCTGCCCCGCGCCGACGGCCAGGCTGCCGCGGGCGGCGCGTACCAACCGGCGGACATACGGGACGCCGTCGGCCAGCACCACTTCCGGCTCCCCGGAAGCCACGATCTGCCGCAGAATCTCGTCCGAGGGCTGATCCGGGTCATCCGTGTCGACGAGCACGAACCGGTCGGGGTGCTCGGACTGCGCCGACCGCACCAGACCCCACACCGCGGCCGCACCCAGATCCATGCCGTCCGAGGCGCCCCGGGTCAGCACCATCAGACGCTTGTCCGCCGACGCCGGATCAGCCAACCAGTCCTGCACACGACGCAGCGCCACCTCGACGTCCGGCGCAGCCGGGCTCCACACCACCACGCCGGCAAGACCACCGTCTTCCGCCCGCCCCACGGGGTCGGACACGTCGGCTTGCGGCAGCGGGAACAGCTCCACCACGAACAGCGACCGGGCGGCGTCGGGCGCCTCAACCGGGGCGGCCGGCGCCCGCAGCAGCAACGACTCCGCCGTCAGGACCGGCTGCCCGGCGGCGTCGAACGTGGCCACCCGGACCGCGTCGGCCGTCTCCTCGTGGCGGCTCAGCCGCACCCGCAGGGTGCTCGCGCCGCCGGCGTGCAGCCGTACCCCGTTCCAGCCGAACGGCAAAAGCGCCCGGCCGCCGTCGAGCAACCCGCCCACCCCGATCGCGTGGGTGGCGGCGTCCAGCAGGGCCGGGTGCAGGCCGAACCGGTCGGCGTCACCCGGGTCGGGCAGGGCCACCTCGGCGTACACCGCCGACTCGGAACGCCACACCGCTCGCAGGCCCTGGAACAGCGGGCCGTAGCCGTAGCCGGCCCGTTCCAGGTTCTCGTACGCGCCCTCCACGTCGACCGGTTCCGCGCCGGCCGGCGGCCAGGCCGGTGGTTCCACCTCGCTGGCCGTGGACTCCGGGCTGAGCACACCGGTGGCGTGCCGCGTCCAGGGGCCTTCGCCCTGCTCCGGGCGGGAGTAGACGTTCACCGGGCGGCGGCCGCTCTCGTCGGCGTCCCCGGCCCACACCTGCACCTGGATGCCGCCCTGGGCCGGGACCACCAGCGGCATCTGCAGGGTGAGCTCGTCGATCACGGCACATCCGACCTGGTCGGCGGCCCACATCACCATTTCGACGAACGCCGTGCCAGGCAGCAGCACCGAGCCGAGCACGACGTGATCGGCCAGCCAGGGCTGGGCGGCCAGCGACAGCCGGCCGGTCAGCAGCATGCCGTCGCCGTCGGCCAGCCAGACCGCGGCACCGACCAGGGGATGGTTGGCGGCGTTCTGGCCGAACGCTCCGGCGTCACCGGCCCAGGCGCCGGTCAGGCGAGGCCAGTACCGCTCGTGCTGGAAGGGGTACGTCGGCAGTTCGGCCGTCGCCGGTTCGGCGCCGAGCAGTGCGGTCCAGTCCATCGAGCCGCCGTGCGCGTGGATCCCGGCCGCGGCGGCCAGCGCCGTCAGCGGCTCGTCGCGGTCGCGGCGCAGCACCGGAAGCCAGGTCCCGGCATCGGCCGCCATCGCCGACAGCGTCGCGTCCGGGCCGATCTCCACAAACAGGTGCCCTTCGAGCTCGGTCACCATGTCGTGGAACGGCACCGCCTCACGAGCATGCCGCACCCAGAACTCCGGCCGGTCCACCTCCCCGCCAACCACCGGCAACTCAGGCGCGTGCCAGGTCAACTCGGACAAGACAGCGGCGAAATCAGCGAGCATCGGCTCCATCAACGGCGAATGGAACGCATGGCTCACCTTCAACCGACGCGACCTGCCCGGCCACCGCGCCGCCAACTCCTCAACCACAGCCTCGTCACCCGAGATCACCGTGGAGGACGGGCCGTTCACCGCCGCCACACCAACCCGATCGGTGTAACCAGCGATCAACGCCTCCGCCTCGGCCTGGGAGGCGTCCAGGGCCACCATCGCCCCACCGGTCGGGAGCTGCTGCATCAGACGGCCGCGCGCTTTGACCAACCGGGCCGCATCCGCCAGATCCAGCACCCCGGCCACGTGGGCCGCCGCGATCAAACCGATCGAGTGACCACCGAGGGCCGCCGGCGTCACACCCCACGACTCGTACAGCCGGAACAAGGCCACCTGCACCGCGAACAGGGCCGGCTGGGTGAACTCCGTACGGTCCAGTTCCTCGCCGTCGATCACCTCATGCAAGGGCAGGTCCAGCGCGGCTGACACCTCGTCGAACGCCGCCGCGTACGCGGGAAACGCCTCGTAAAGGCCGAGACCCATCCCCCGGCGCTGACTGCCCTGACCGGAGAACATCAACGCCACCCGCGCGCCCGCACCCGCGACACCGGTCACCGCCGCCGGCGAACGGTCCAGATCGGCCAAGCCGTCGAGCAGCGTGTCACGATCGGAGCCCAGCACCACCGCGCGGTGCGGCAACCGGGCCCGGCCGTTCAGCAGCGCCCGGCCGACCTGCGCAAGGTCCAGACCGGGCCGCTCCTCGACGAATCGCCGCAGCCGCAACGCCTGCTCCCGCAAGGCGCTCTCGCTGCGGGCGGACACCAGCCACGGCACCACCGGAAGCGCCGGGCCTTCCGAAACGGGCGACGGCTCGGCCTCTTCCAGGATCACGTGCGCGTTGGTGCCACTGATCCCGAACGACGACACACCCGCCCGCCGGGGACGTTCGGCCGCCTCCCACGGCCGCGATTGCGAGAGCAGCCGCACGGCACCCGCCGACCAGTCCACATGCGACGACGGAGTCTCCGCATGCAACGTCCTCGGCAGCACACCGTTTCGCATCGCCAAGACCATCTTGATGATCCCCGCAACACCCGCAGCCGCCTGCGTATGACCGATGTTCGACTTGATCGCACCCAACCACAACGGCCGACCCTCAGACCGCCCCTGACCATAGGTCGCCAACAACGCCTGCGCCTCGATCGGATCACCCAGCCTCGTGCCCGTACCGTGCGCCTCCACCGCATCGACATCGACCGGGTCCAGACCCGCATTCGCCAGCGCCTGACGAATCACCCGCTGCTGCGACGGACCATTCGGAGCCGTCATACCGTTCGAAGCACCGTCCTGATTGACCGCCGTACCCCGAACCACCGCCAACACCCGATGACCCTTCCGGCGGGCATCGGACAGCCGCTCCAGAACCAGAACACCAACGCCCTCGCCCCAACCAGTACCGTCCGCACCATCACCGAACGCCTTACACCGGCCGTCGGTGGCCAGACCGTCCTGGCGGGCGAACTCCACAAACGTGCCCGGCGTGGCCATCACCGTCACACCACCAGCAAGAGCCAGCGAACACTCACCGGACCGCAGCGCCTGCCCCGCCATGTGCAGGGCAACCAGCGACGACGAACAGGCGGTGTCAACCGAGACCGCCGGACCTTCCAACCCCAGCGTGTACGCAAGCCGGCCCGACATCACACTCGCCGCGTTACCCGTACTGAGGAAACCCTCGCCATCGGAACCGGCCAACCCGAGGAGCACCGGATAGTCCTGACCGTTGGTGCCCACATACACACCGGTGTCCGAACCCCGCAACCCCACCGGATCCACCCCGGCATCCTCCAGAGCCTGCCACGCCGACTCCAACAGAAGCCGCTGCTGCGGATCCATCGCGAGGGCCTCACGCGGACTGATCCCGAAGAACGCGGCGTCGAACCCGGCCACGTCGGCCAGGAAGCCGCCCTGGTCGGGGATGCTGAGCCCGTCCGGCAGGAACGACAGGTCCCAACCCCGATCCGCGGGGAACGCGCCGATCCCGTCACCGCCTGCCGCGAGCAGTTCCCACAGGGCCCGCGGGCCGTCCGCGCCGGGGAATCGGCAGCTCATGCCCACGATGGCGATCGGTTCGTCGGTCATCCCGACGGTCGCCACGGCCGAGGCCGCCTGGGTCGCCACGCCGGTCAGCTCACCGAGCAGGAACTCGGCCAGCGCCACCGGCGTCGGGTAGTCGAACACCAGGGTCGCCGGCAGGGTCAGACCGGTCTCGGCAGCCAACCGGTTACGCAGCTCGACCGCGGTCAGCGAATCGAACCCCATCTCCCGGAACGCCGTACCAGCCTCCACCGCAGCAGCGTCAGCATGCCCAAGAACAGCCGCCGCCTGCCCACGAACCACGGCCAGCACCATCGCCGCCCGATCACCGACGGCAGCCTGCCGCACCCGAACCGCCAACCCGGAAAGCTCCCCAACGGGTCCATCGACCACGACAAGGGCGTCCTGCACCTCCGGCAGACCCGACAGCAAAGCACTCGGCCGGGCCACCGTGAACACCGGAGCAAACCGCGCCCAGTCCACGTCGGCGATGCACACCGAACTCACACCCCGACCCACCGCGTCGGCCAGCGCTTGCAGAGCAAGACGCGAATCCAAAGCCCGTACGCCACGACGACGCAACTCGGACACCGTCTCCGCGTCAGCCATCCCGTCACCGGCCCACGGACCCCAAGCCACACTGACCGTGTTCGGATGCACAGCGGCATAACCATCCAGATAGGCATTGGCCGCCGCATACACACCCTGACCCGCACTACCCCACACCGCCGAGATCGACGAGAACAACACCACCGCATCCAACGGATGCCCGCCCTCGACCAGCACCTCGTGCAGAGCCCGCAAACCCTCGACCTTGCCGTCCCACACGGCCGAGATCACCTCGGGCGTGGTCTCCGCGATCGACGTGACCTGCGAGACTCCGGCCGCGTGCACGACAGCGTTGATCGGGCCGAGCGGAGCCAGGGCAGCCTTCAAAGCCTGACGATCGGCGACATCACACGCCAGCACCGTCACCCGCTTGCCCGACTCGGCCAACTCCGCCACCAACGCGCCGGAAGTCACCCCACGCCGCGACGTCAACACGACATGCTCCGCCGTAACCCAGCGCGCCACATGACCACCCAGACCACCCGTACCACCAGTGATCAACACCGTCCCACGCGGCTGCCACACTTGTTGCGACGCGCTCGCCGGGGCGTGCACCAGACGCCGGGCGAACACACCCTCAGGACGTACCGAAACCTGATCCTCACCACCACCGGCCAGCACCGCCGCCACCGCGCTGCTGAGCGGGCCGTCCGGAACCTCGACCAGACCACCCCACCGCTGCGGATACTCCAAAGCCGCCACCCGGCCAAAACCCCACACCGCAGCATCCCGGCTCAACACCCACACCTTGGCCGTACCAGGCTCTTGAAGCAGGGCGATCAGCTCACCGATCGGGTCCTCACCGGGCACCACCACCACACCGACCGGGTCGTCACCCTCAACAGAGGCGCCCGCCTCGACCAGCATCCGCCGCACACGACCATCCACGTCCTCACCGCGAACCAGCCACGTGCCCTCCAAACGAGCAGCCGGAACAGTGATCGGCGACCACGTGACCTGATAACGCCAGCCGTCCAGGACTTCGCGGTCCTTGCGGCCCTGCCGCCACCGCGCCAACGCCGGCAGCAAAGCGGTCACGCCCTGCTCATCGACCCCCAAAGTGCCCGCCAGCGCCGCGCCGTCGCCCTGCTGCACCGCCTGCCAGAACTGGGCGTCGACCGAGTTCACCGCGGGGGTGAACTCCCGGATGCGCGGCCAATACCGTTCGCGCTGGAAGGCGTAGGTCGGGAGGTCCAGCCGTTGAGCGGGGCCGGTTCCCAGGAGCGCGGTCCAGTCGACCGGGCCGCCGTGTGCCCACACGCCGCCGAGGGCCACCACCGCCGTTTGCGCCTCGTCGCGATCCCGGCGCAACGCCGGGAGCCAGACCCCCGCATCGGCCGCCATCGCCGACAGCGTCGCGTCCGGCCCGATCTCGATGAACACGTGGCCTTCGAGTTCCGTCACCATGTCGTGGAACGGCACCGCCTCACGAGCATGCCGCACCCAGAACTCCGGCCGGTCCACCTCCCCGCCAACCACCGGCAGCTCAGGCGCGTGCCACGTCAGCTCCGACAGGACCGCTGCGAAGTCGGCGAGCATCGGCTCCATCAACGGCGAGTGGAACGCGTGGCTGACACTGAGCCGCCGCGAACGACCCGGCCACCGCGCGGCCAGCTCCTCCACCAGCACCTCGTCGCCCGAGATGACCGTTGACTTCGGCCCGTTCACCGCCGCCACACCAACCCGATCGGTGTGCCCGGCAATCAGCGCTTCCGCCTCGGCCTGCGAGGCGTCCAGGGCCACCATCGCCCCACTGGCGGGGAGGTCCTGCATCAACCGGCCGCGGGTCTTGACCAGCCGCGCCGCGTCGGCCAGGTCCAGCACACCCGCAACGTGGGCCGCCGCGATCAAGCCGATCGAGTGACCGCCGAGTGCCGCCGGCGTCACACCCCACGACTCGTACAGCCGATAGAGAGCCACCTGCACCGCGAACAACGCCGGCTGCGTAAACGACGTCTGATCCAGCGAATCGCCGACGATCACCTCACGCAACGGCATATCCAGTGCCGCACACACCTCGTCGAACGCCGCCGCGTACACCGGGAACGCCTCGTAAAGCCCTTCACCCATCCCCGGGCGCTGACTGCCCTGGCCCGAGAACATCAACGCCACCCGGGAATCGGCACCCGCCACCCCGGTCACCATGTCCGAACCCAGCAGCACCGCGCGATGCGGCAAGTGCGCCCGGCCGAACGCGAGCGCCCGCGCCACCCGGACCGGATCCAGATCCGGCCGCCCGGCGGCGAACTCCCGCAGCCGGGTCACCTGCTCTTCGAGGGCCCGTTCACTACGCGCCGACAGCATCCACGGCACCACCGGCGGCCCGACCGGATCCTCGGTCACCGGGGCAGCCGGCGCCTCCTCGAGGATGACGTGGGCGTTGGTACCGCTGATCCCGAACGACGACACACCGGCCCGGCGGGGACGCTCGGCCGCCTCCCACGGCCGCGACTCTGCAAGCAGTTGCACGGCACCCGCCGACCAGTCCACGTGCGACGACGGAGTCTCCGCATGCAACGTCCTGGGCAGCACACCGTTGCGCATCGCGAGCACCATCTTGATGATGCCCGCGACACCGGCCGCCGCCTGCGTGTGACCGATGTTCGACTTGATGGCACCCAGCCACAGCGGCCGGTCCTCGGGCCGGCCCTGGCCGTACGTCGCCAGCAACGCCTGCGCCTCGATCGGGTCACCCAGCCTCGTGCCGGTGCCGTGTGCCTCCACCGCGTCGATGTCAGCGGTGGTCAGCCCGGCGTTGGCGAGGGCTTGGCGGATGACCCGCTGCTGGGACGGGCCGTTGGGGGCGGTCATGCCGTTGGAGGCGCCGTCCTGGTTGACCGCCGTGCCCCGGACCACCGCGAGCACCTCGTGACCGTTGCGGCGGGCGTCGGAGAGGCGCTCGAGAACCAGGATGCCGACACCTTCACTCCAACCGGTGCCGTCCGCGCCGTCACCGAACGCCTTGCACCGGCCGTCAGCAGCCAGGCCGTCCTGGCGGGCGAACTCCACAAACGTGCCCGGCGTGGCCATCACCGTGACACCACCAGCAAGGGCCAGCGAACACTCACCGGACCGCAATGCCTGCCCGGCCATGTGCAAGGCGACCAGCGACGACGAACAGGCGGTGTCAACCGAGACCGCCGGACCTTCCAGACCCAGCGTGTACGCGAGCCGGCCGGACATCACACTCGCCGCGTTGCCCGTACTGAGGAAGCCTTCGCCGTCGGAACCGGCCAGCCCGAGGAGCACCGGGTAGTCCTGGCCGTTGGTGCCCACGTACACGCCGGTGTCCGAACCCCGCAACCCGACCGGATCCACCCCGGCATCCTCCAGAGCCTGCCACGCGGACTCCAACAGAAGCCGCTGCTGCGGGTCCATGGCGAGGGCCTCACGCGGACTGATCCCGAAGAACCCGGCATCAAAACTCACCGCACCAGCCAGGAACCCACCCTGATCCGGCACCCTCAAACCATCCGGCAACACCGACAGATCCCAACCCCGATCGGCCGGGAAAGCACCGATCCCATCACCACCGGCCGCCAGGAACTCCCACAACTGCGCAGGCGACGAAACACCACCCGGGAACTGACAACTCATGCCCACGATGGCGATCGGTTCGTCGGTCATCCCGACGGTCGCCACGGCCGAGGCCGCCTGGGTCGCCACACCGGTCAGCTCACCGAGCAGGAACTCGGCCAGCGCCACCGGCGTCGGATAGTCGAACACCAGGGTCGCCGGCAGGGTCAGACCGGTCTCGGCAGCCAACCGGTTACGCAGCTCGACCGCGGTCAGCGAATCGAACCCCATCTCCCGGAACGCCGTACCAGCCTCCACCGCAGCAGCGTCAGCATGCCCAAGAACAGCCGCCGCCTGCCCACGAACCACGGCCAGCACCATCGCCGCCCGATCACCGACGGCAGCCTGCCGCACCCGAACCGCCAACCCGGAAAGCTCCCCAACGGGTCCATCGACCACGACAAGGGCGTCCTGCACCTCCGGCAGACCCGACAGCAAAGCACTCGGCCGGGCCACCGTGAACACCGGAGCAAACCGCGCCCAGTCCACGTCCGCCACGCACACCGAGCTCACACCCTGGCCCACCGCCCCGGCAAGTGCCTCGATCGCGAGGCGCGGGTCCATCGCCCGTACGCCACGCCGACCCAGTTCGGCGATCGTCTCGGCGTCGGCCATCCCGTCGCCGGCCCACGGGCCCCAGGCCACACTGGTGGTGTTGGGATGAGTGGCGGCATAGCCGTCCAGGTAGGCGTTGGCCGCCGCGTACACGGCCTGACCGCCGCTGCCCCAGACCGCCGAGATCGACGAGAACAGCACCACCTTGTCCAACGGGTGCCCGCCCTCGACCAGCACCTCGTGCAGAGCCCGCAAACCCTCGACCTTGCCGTCCCACACGGCCGAGATCACCTCGGGCGTGGTGCCGGCGATCGGGGCAGCCTGTCCGGCACCGGCCGCGTGGACCAGGGCGTCGACCGGGCCGATCGAGGCCAGGGCCCGCCGATCGGTCACATCACAGGCCAGCACGGACACCCGCGCGCCGGATTCCGCCAGCTCCGCCACCAGCGAACCCGACGTGACGCCCCGCCGCGACGTCAGAATCACGTGACCGGCACCGTTGGCGGCCACCCACCGCGCCACATGACCACCCAGACCACCCGTACCACCAGTGATCAACACCGCCCCACGCGGCTGCCAAACCTGAGCCGCGGCCATCGCGGGCACGCGCACCAGACGCCGGGCGAACACACCATCCGGACGTACCGAAACCTGATCCTCACCACCACCACCGGCCAGCACCGCCGCCACCGCGCCGCCGAGCGGACCATCCGGAACCTCGACCAGACCACCCCACCGCTGCGGATACTCCAAAGCCGCCACCCGGCCAAAACCCCACACCGCAGCATCCCGGCTCAACACCCACACCCGGGCCGTACCAGGCTCCTGAAGCAGCGCGATCAGCTCACCGATCGGATCCTCACCCGGCACCACCACCACACCGACCGGGTCGTCACCCTCAACCGAGGCGCCCGCCTCCACCAGCATCCGCCGCACACGACCATCCACGTCCTCACCGCGAACCAGCCACGTGCCCTCCAAACGAGCAGCCGGAACCGAGATACGAGACCAGACCACCTCATAACGCCAGCCATCCAGCAACGCCCGATCCTTACGGCCCTGCCGCCACCGCGCCAACGCCGGAAGCAAAGCGGTCACGCCCTGCTCATCGACCCCCAAAGTGCCCGCCAGCGCCGCGCCGTCACCCTGCTGCACCGCCTGCCAGAACTGGGCGTCGAACCCGTCGTCGCCGCGTACGGCCAGGTTGCGCACCCGGGGCCAGTAACGCTCGCGCTGGAAGGCGTACGTGGGAAGGTCCAGCACCGGCGCCGGGCCGTCACCCAGCAGCGCGGCCCAGTCCACTGTGCCGCCGTGGGCGTGGATCCCGGACACCGCAGTCAGCACCGCCAGCGACTCGTCCCGGTCCCGGCGCAGCACCGGAAGCCAGGTCCCGGCGTCAGCCGCCATCGCCGACAACGTCGCGTCCGGGCCGATCTCCACAAACAGGTGACCCTCGAGCTCGGTCACCATGTCGTGGAACGGCACCGCCTCACGCGCATGCCGCACCCAGAACTCGGGGTTGTCGACCTCACCGCCGACCACCGGCAACTGCGGGGCGTGCCAGGTCAACTCGGACAAGACAGCGGCGAACTCGGCGAGCATCGGCTCCATCAGCGGCGAGTGGAACGCGTGGCTCACCTTCAACCGCCGCGAACGGCCCGGCCACCGAGCCGCCAACTGTTCGACAACGGCCTCGTCGCCGGAGATGACGGTGGACTTCGGCCCGTTCACCGCCGCCACACCAACCCGATCGGTGTGCCCGGCGATCAACGCCTCTGCTTCGGCTTGGGAGGCGTCCAGGGCCACCATCGCCCCACCGGCCGGGAGTTGCTGCATCAACCGGCCGCGGGTCTTGACCAGCCGCGCCGCGTCCGCCAGGTCCAGCACACCCGCAACGTGGGCCGCCGCGATCAAGCCGATCGAGTGACCGCCCAACGCCGCCGGAGTGATGCCCCAGGATTCCAGGAGCCGGTAGACCGCGACCTGCACCGCGAACAACGCCGGCTGCGTATTCGAGGTCTCGTCCAGAGAGTCACCGACGACCACCTCACGCAACGGCATGTCCAGCGCCGCGCACACCTCGTCGAACGCTGTCGCGTACGCCGGGAAAGCTTCGTAGAGCCCGAGACCCATTCCCGGGCGCTGGCTGCCCTGACCGGAGAACAGGAACGCCACCCGGGTGTCGGTACTCGCCACGCCGGTCACGGACTCGGAGCCCAGCAGAACCGTCCGGTGCGGCAGCTGGGCCCGGCCGAACGCCAGCGCCCGGCCCACCGCCACCGGATCCGCCGCCTCGAACTCCCGCACCCGGGCCACCTGCTCGGCCAGTGCCTGGTCGCTGCGGGCGGACACCAGCCACGGCGTCACCGGCAGCGGCGGCACGTTGGCGACCACCGGCGCGGTGACCGGCTCGGCCTCTTCCAGGATCACGTGCGCGTTGGTGCCGCTGATGCCGAACGCCGAGACGCCCGCCCTGCGCGGACGACCGTCCACGTCCCACGGCCGCGACGAGGTCAGCAGCTCGATCGCGCCGGCCGACCAGTCCACGTGCGACGACGGGGTCTCCGCATGCAACGTCCTCGGCAGCACACCCCGGCGCATCGCGAGCACCATCTTGATGACCCCGGCGACACCGGCCGCCGCCTGCGTGTGACCGATGTTCGACTTGATCGCACCCAACCACAACGGCCGATCCTCAGACGCCCCTGACCGTACGTCGCCAACAACGCCTGCGCCTCAATCGGGTCACCCCAGCCTGGTGCCCGTACCGTGCGCCTCCACCGCATCGACATCGACCGGGTCCAGACCCGCATTCGCCAGCGCCTGACGAATCACCCGCTGCTGCGACGGACCATTTCGGAGCCGTCATATCTCGTTCGAAGCACCGTCCTGATTGACCGCCGTACCCCGAACCACCAACACCCGATGACCCTTCCGGCGGGCATCGGACAGCCGCTCCAGAACCAGAAC